>NZ_CP084992.1:0-3914210 GCF_044793635.1 Virgibacillus necropolis | reverse complement strand
ATACCCATTAGTGCAGATCCTTTATCAACCATTATCGTTTTAACATCTGCAAAGTCGACGTTAATTAAACCAGGTTTTGCGATTAAGTCAGATATACCTTGTACACCTTGACGAAGAACATTATCCGCCTCACGGAATGCTTCTAACATAGGAGTATTCTTATCAACAATTTCTAACAAGCGATCATTTGGAATAACAATAAGTGTATCTACACTATTTTTTAATGCATCGGTACCTGAAACAGCCTGTACAGATCTTCTACGCCCTTCAAAAGTAAAAGGACGTGTTACTACTCCGACAGTTAATGCTCCTAATTCTTTTGCAATGGATGCAATGACTGGAGCAGCACCTGTTCCAGTACCGCCACCCATTCCAGCGGTTACAAATATCATGTCTGCGCCTTGTAACGCTTCTTCAATCTGTTCTTTATTTTCCTCGGCAGCTTTTTTACCTACCTCTGGATTAGCTCCTGCCCCTAATCCGCGTGTAAGCTTTCCACCAATTTGCAGTTTCACTTCTGCTTTTGATAAATTCAATGCTTGTGCATCAGTGTTTACAGCAATAAATTCTACACCTTCCACACCATGCTCTATCATTCGGTTAACAGCGTTACTACCGCCACCACCGACACCGATTACTTTTATTGTTGCTAACTGATCCATATTCGTATCAAACTCTAACATATTTGTTCCTCCTATTTGCAAAATTACAGAGTTTTACTGATTGACTTACTAGAATACTATATTAATCAAAGAAATATTTGAAAATATTAGCGATTCCGGATTCTTTTTTAGTTTTTTCAGTTGGTTCTTTTGTACTATCCTGCTTTTTAGTACGTTTCGGTTTTGGCTCATGTGTATGCTCAATTACAGATGGAAATAATTCTTTTCCTTGTATTTTCGCATTACGATAAGCAAATTGCAAGATGCCTACACCCGCTGTAAATTGTGGCTCTCTAACCCCAATATAATCCGGTATAGCCATTCGTACATTTGATTGAAATAAATCTTGAGCTAGTTCCAGTACACCTGTCATTTTCATGGTACCACCTGTTAGTACATAACCTCCAGGTAATCCTTGATACCCTGCTCTCCTAATTTCCCGTTCTGCAAATGCATAAATTTCTTCCAGCCTTGCTTCAATCATATCAGCGATCTGTAACTGATTAAAGACTTGCTTTGTATTACTTCCGATAATGGAAACTTCGAACGTTTCACTTTCTTGTGCTTCATCAAAAAAAGCATGACCATAATTCACCTTGATGTCTTCTGCTTCTTCAGTAGATGTTCGTAGTCCAATAGATAAATCTTTGGTTATATTATCCCCACCTAAAGGGATAACACTTGTAGATAATAAATGATCATTTTCAAAGATTGATACAGTTGAACATCCTCCTCCAACATCAATTAAAGCTACACCCAGATTCTTTTCATCTTTTGACAAAGCAATTGAACCTGATGCAAGTGGTTGTAAGCAAATGTCGGATACTTGTAAATTAGCACGCTCCACACATTTTAAAATATTATGTAAGACCGTTTTGGAACACGTAATAATTGTTCCTTCCATTTCTAATCGTACACCAATCATACCTCTTGGATCCGTTATTTCATCCAAGCCGTCTACAATAAATTGTTTTGGTATAACATCAATAATTTCACGTTCTGGCGGGATAGAAAGTACCTGTGCTGCATCAATTACACGAGTTATATCTTCATTATCTATTTCGCGGTTTTCGCTCTGAACTGCTACCACACCATGGCACGATTGTAATTGAACATGATTGCCATTTATTCCTACAACTACTCTGTCAATTTCCATACCAACCATGCGTTCAGCTTGTTCAACAGCATTTTTAATAGAGTTTACAGTCTGATCTATATCAACTATAGCACCTTTTTTCATGCCGTTTGATTTAGCAGAACCTACTCCAATAATATTTAATGAATCATTTACGACTTCACCAATGATAACTTTTATTTTTGATGTTCCTATGTCTAAACTAACTAAAATCTCACTTTGATTCAAAGAAAGGCACCTCCCAATTCCTTACAACTATTTTATTTTTAACCAATTTTTACGTTTTTAGATTGTTAATCACATTTCATATACGCTTATAATCTATTATTCTATCGTAATATACGGTAAAAATAAAATATATTATGAGTAATTCTACAATAATCATAGAATTCCTTTAATTTCTTGCGGAATTTTTTGTTTTGATTGAAAAAAGTTGTTATACACTATCCAATTTAGGTATAACTCCTCATACTAAACTGTTCGTTAATAAAAGCTTGTATATGACTTTTAAATGAAATAAATCTTATTCTGCAGTAGCTTCTTCAATTTTTTTATCCTTCGTTTTATCTTCAAAGGATTCAAAATATACCCCTACTCCAATATGAATAATACCCTTACTTTTAGGGTCAAGCTGGGCAACAATCGACGGATAAACTTTCATTTTTTTGGCAAAGTTTCTTATTGTCCCATCAACTATATAACCATCACTCATATAAAGAACTATTTTGTTCTCATTTTCATCTTTAGGTTTCCAGTGAATTTCAGAAATCATGTTTCGAATGTTTTGTGGTAGTTTTGTTAACTCATCTGTCATTTTGTTTAATATAGCCTCATCATTAAACTCTAATAATAGTGGTGCATCACCATTACTAGTTTCCTTCTTTAAAGTAGTCAATACCTTGCCATTTCCCAAAATTGGATGAAAGAAACCATCTTCTTTTATGTAACCCACTCGTTTAAACTCTTGAATGGCAATTTCAACAGTCCAAGGTAATTTTTTGCTTACTTCTACAGTATCAATGATGGGATTTTCAATTAATTCGTTTTTAATCTCGGATTCATTAATCATCCAAATATTCGTATCAGTAGTCAGCTTGCTTTTTTCAACAACTTCATTGTCTGATAATGCTGTATTACCGGTTACCTCGATTGTATGTACATGACTTAGTGGAGATTGTAAATATACAATAATCGATATTAATACGAAAAAAATAGAAAGATAAAATATTAAACGCCTATTCGCTTTCTTTTTACGAGCATGTTTCAGTTTTGGAATACGATCCTCAATCGAAACAACTTTCTTTTTACTCATCTATTTCTTCCTTTATCACAAATTAACAGAATAAAGCGGCAATTTATAAAATGCCGCTTAATTTTGTTACATAAATTATATCATATTAAGTAAATAAATACGTAGTACACAAGTTGTTTTTTTTGCGCATTATGACAGTAAAATATATCCAACTGTCCTGTTCATTATCAAATTGTAGACGATCTACTAATATTTAACAGAATACCAACTGCGCATAGTGTCAGCGTCAGTGATGATCCACCATAACTTAAAAACGGTAATGTAATACCTGTTACGGGAATTAATCCGATAACTACACTAATATTTATCATAACCTGAATCGAAAGCATCGTAGTAATACCTAAAGCTAAATATCTACCAAATTCATCTTGGGTAGTAAGGGCAATTTTAATTCCTCGCCAAAAGAGTAAGACGAATAGCATGATAACCACTGTCCCACCAATAAAACCTAGCTCTTCAGCTAAAATAGCATAGATGAAGTCTGTTTGTGGCTCTGGCAAGTAGAAATATTTTTGTATGCTGTCACCTAAACCAACACCCATTAATCCTCCAGGGCCGATAGCATACAGGGATTGAATGATTTGAAATCCATCTCCAAGCGGATCCTCCCAAGGATTAATAAATGCTGTTATCCTTTTAATTCGGTACGGTGCAGAAATGATTAGTAATAGAAATGCAACTACACCTAAGCTTGCAAGTCCAAAAAAGTGCGTTAATTTAGCCCCTGCTATGAAAATTAATACCATACATGTAAGTACTAAAACAACGCCTGTACCTAAATCCGGTTGAAGCATTATTAACCCAAATGCGGTAAACACAAGTATTATGGACGGAAAGAAACCTTTTTTAAAAGACGTGATATATTTTTGATTGAACGTTAGGTAAGTGGAGAGAAACATGACCAACCCAAGTTTCATAAATTCAGAGGGCTGGATACTAAAAGCACCTACTCCAATCCAGCTTTGTGCGCCACCACGAACTAGTCCAACACCAGGAATTAGCACAAGCCCAAGTAAAACAAAACATCCTAACAATATTAATTTAGAGTACTTTTTCCATATCCCATAGGGAGTCATCATAAGAAAAAACATTGCACCGATACCTACCCCAACAAATAACAATTGACGTTTAAGGTAAAAAAATGCGTCTCCATACTTATAATCTGCCCATACATAAGAGGAACTAAATACCATAACAGCCCCAATAATTAATAAAGTTATGATCAAGCCTAACAATAAATAATCCGGTTTACTTTGGTTTTTAAACAGTTTTTGGAACAAAAAAATACCCCATTTCTATATGCAAAGAAATTAGGGCATTTTGTATAGAATTATTAATAGAGTAATGCTGATTGAAAATGCCCTTACTCTAGTGTATGCACAGCTTGGACAAACATGTCTCCTCGTTCTTCAAAACTACGATATTGATCCCAGCTTGCACACGCTGGTGATAATAAAATAACATCATCCTGTCTTGATAACGAATAAGCTTTTTCAACGGCGATTGTAACATCCTCTACAAGTTCAACCGTTGTAATACCAGCCTTTTTAGCCAAGTCCTTTAACTTCATTTTTGTTTCTCCGAATAATACCATTGCCTTCACATTTTTTAAGTATGGCAGCAGTTCATCGAAATCGTTCCCTCTATCTAATCCACCAGCTAATAGAATGATAGGCTGATCAAATGAATCCAATGCCTTTTGTGTAGCTAATATATTAGTGCCCTTTGAATCATTGTAAAATAATCGATCATCAATTCTAGCTACAAATTGAAAGCGATGTTCTACACCTGAGAACGTCTTTAATACTTTTTGTATTGCTTCATTTGTGGCTCCGTTTAATTTTGCTGCACAGACCGCTGCTAGGATATTTTCGATATTGTGGTCGCCAACTAATACGATATCCTTTTTATCCATGATTTTTTCATTCTTAAAATAAATACTTGTTTTGTCTGCCCACGCTCCGTCTTGAAGTCTTCTTGTAATAGAGAACGGTATTTTAACAGATTTGGCATCCTTCACTGCTTCTCTCAAGTTCTGATCATCATCATTATATACCAGATAATCTTCAGGGCTTTGATTCATAAAAATGTTATATTTGGCATTTTTATAGTTTTCCATTGTTTTGTGATAATCTAAATGTGCTTCATAAATATTAAGGAGCACTGCTGTATTAGGTTTAAATTCTTTAATCCCCATCAATTGAAAGGAGGATAATTCTAATACTAATGTTTCATTTACGTCCAAGTTTCGCGCAACTTCGCTTGCTACCTTACCAATATTTCCCGCTTCTTTAACCGGTAAATTACTCTCGGCTATCATACTTGTTGTAAGTGTTGTTGTTGTAGTTTTTCCGTTAGAACCAGTAATACCAATTATATTTCCTTCAACTAAATCATTCGCTAATTCAATTTCTGTTAAAACTGGAATATTACGATTCATAGCTTCCACAATAACTGGATTTTCATATGGGATACCTGGATTTTTAATTATTACATCAATCGTCTCTAAAACAGAAAGAGGATGTGAACCAACAATTACCTCAGCACCCATCTCTTTTAAATTTAAAACGACATCATCTGTTTCGTCTGAGAGCTTATCATTTATTCGTACGTTTATTCCACTGTTTAAAAGTAGCTGTGCTGCAGCTGTTCCGCTTTTTGCTAATCCTAATACTAATGCATGAGAATAATTAAAATTAGTCAATTCTGTCATGATAAGCCCACCTCAATATATATACCAAGTGCTGCGAATAATAATGCTACTAACCAAAAAGTAGTAACTACTCGCCACTCTGACCAACCCATCAGTTCGTAATGATGATGTAACGGACTCATTTTAAATACTCGCTTACCAGTTGTTTTAAAAGAAATGACTTGAATAATAACGGATAATGTTTCTATTACAAATACTCCACCAATGATTACAAGCAGGATTTCCAATTTCGTTAATATAGCAATAGCTGCTAAAGAACCACCAAGTGCTAATGAACCTGTATCTCCCATGAAAACTTTTGCTGGGTGTGCGTTAAAAATTAGAAATCCGAGTAACGCTCCAACCGTCGCCAACGCAAAAATGGCTACCTCATTTTGCGGGAATCCTGACCATGCCAAAATTCCAAAGGCACCAAAAGCAATTGCTGCTGTCCCTGCTAAAAGTCCGTCTAAGCCATCTGTTAAATTCACAGCATTAGATGTCCCAACTAGCATAAAAATAATTAATATTGCATAGCCAAAGCCAAGATCCCATTCTATATTTGTACCTGGAACTTGAATGTAGGTATCAAAATTATTCATTCGTAAAATAACATAAAATACAAGTGCAATTACTACTTGTCCAAGCATTTTTTGTTTGGATGTTAATCCTAAATTTCGCTTAAGGGCAACTTTTATGAAATCATCTAAAAAGCCTAAGAAACCATAACCGACTAAAACAAATATCAAAAGCCAAAGTTCATAGCTGATAGATTCAAACGAATATTTGGATGCCATAATAATGGATGTAATAACAATACTAAATACGATCATTAATCCACCCATTGTAGGTGTTCCTGTTTTCTTCACATGTGATTTAGGTCCTTCTTCTCGTATACTTTGTCCGAATTTCAATCTTCTTAAAAAAGGAATAAATATCGGGGATAAAAGGACGGTGATTAAAAATGCTATTGCGATTGTTATTAATAATGCAGATAAATTCATTGTATTTCCTCCTTATACCAGTACCGTCCAGGATTATTTCTTTCACTTGATTTTTTCAATCATTTTTTCAAATTGCATTCCGCGAGATGCTTTAAATAATACTAGTGTATCTTTATTTAGGTAAAACGCCAAGTCTTGGATAAGATCATCTCTTGTATTAAAATGTTTACACTTTATATCATTTGACTGGGTATTTACTTTTTCACTGATTGTTTTAGCATGGTCTCCTAATGTATATAAAACAGAGATTGGCGCATCAATTACTTCGCTAACCGATTCATGAAGACTTTGTGCGTATTCCCCTAATTCCAGTATGTCACCTAATACCAGAATCTTATTTGCAAATCCATCCATTTGTTTTACTACATTGATTGCTGCTTTCATCGATGTAGGCGATGCATTATATGCGTCATTTATAATCGATACACCATTTTTCCCAGCTACCATTTCAAATCTCATGGATGTTAATTGTAACGATGATAATGCATGTTGTATTGTAGTGGAATCAATCTTCATTTTATTAGCAAGCGTAATGGCAAAAGCAGCATTCAATGCATGATGTTTTCCAAGTAATGGTATTGTAAAAGTACCACCATCTGAAAATGTAAATTCTGTGTGATCATGTGAAATTGTCGTTTTTTCTATTTTTACATCATTTTCTGCTTTAAACCCACATGTAATAACATTATCTCTAGTATGGAAAGATTCTAACAACGCTTCATCACCATCAATGAGTAGACATCCTTTGTCCGTCATACCTTTCACTATCTCCGTTTTGGCTTTCGCTATTCCTTCTCTCGTACCAAGGTATTCAATATGCGATTCACCAATATTCGTAATGATTGCATAATCTGGTAATGCAATTTTTGATAAACGTTCAATTTCACCAAAATTACTCATACCCATTTCAAGTACTAGCATTTCTGAGTCCCTGGGCATAGCCAAAATAGTTAAAGGGAGACCAATTTCATTATTAAAGTTTCCCACGGTTGCGTGTGTTCTATAAGAAGACTTCATCACCGAGGCTACAAGATCCTTTGTTGTTGTTTTTCCATTGGATCCTGTAATTCCAATAACAATAGGGTTTATTTCATTTCGATAAGAAGCAGCTAACGATTGTAAAGCTCCAAGTGTATCGTCTACTAGGAAAACCGGAAAATCGGTAGGTAGAAATGAAGGTAGCTCCTTATTTTTATTCCATAATGTTGCAATCGCTCCGTAATTAAAAGCTTGTTTAATGTAATCATGACCATCAAAATTTTCTCCCTCGATGGGGATAAACAAAGATTTAGTCGAGCGAACCCGACTGTCTGTAACAACTTCATTGATTTTTATTTTATCTTTTGCTGAACCTTGATAGTTATTAAAAATGGTAGAAATCCAATTGGTCGTGAATAACATAATTATTTCTCCTTTGATAAGATTGCGTTTTTAGCTATTTCTCTATCATCAAAATTATATTTCGTATGGCCGATTAATTGATATGTT
Organism: Virgibacillus necropolis; assembly: GCF_044793635.1. Taxonomy (GTDB): domain Bacteria; phylum Bacillota; class Bacilli; order Bacillales; family Amphibacillaceae; genus Virgibacillus_F; species Virgibacillus_F necropolis_A. The sequence continues at coordinate 3,905,917 of NZ_CP084992.1, read as the reverse complement.
TCATGTCCTTTTCCTGCAATTAAGACGATATCATGATCGCTCGCAAGATTAATCGCATGGTATATAGCCTGTTTTCGATCCTCGATTATTTCATAATGGCTTTCTATTTGTCCATGAACCATATCCTCTAATATTGCTTGTGGATCCTCTGTTCTTGGATTATCTGATGTAAAAATAACTTTATCTGCATATTTTAATGCAATAGCCCCCATCTGAGGACGTTTCGTTTTATCACGATCCCCACCGCAACCAACTACAACAAAGATATTTTTTTTGGCAAAATCTTTAATGACTTGTAATACATTCTCCAATGAATCAGGAGTATGCGCATAATCGACAATGGTAGTAAAGGACTGATTACCATCTATCGGCTCAAATCTACCACTTATACCTGTGATTTTCTCCAGTGCAGCTTTTATTGTTAGAAGTGGGATACGTAAAGCCAAGGCTGCTCCAACTGCTGCTAACATATTGTAGACGTTAAACATTCCTATCAACTTACTGTTAATCATAATCTCACCAAGAGGAGTATTCAATTTGAATTTGGTCTTATTGGCTGCAAGTTGAATGTTCGTTGCTGTTACTGCTGCATTTGTTTTACAACTATATGTAATGATGTGTTGCGCAGTACTTCTCTCAATAATGTCATGTCTAGGATCATCTACATTTATTACAGCAAACTTTTGATGTGTTTTCTTAAAAGTATTACCTAACTGTGCAAACAAAAGGCTTTTTGCGCGTAAATAATCATCCATATCATGATGATAATCCAAATGATCTTGAGACAAATTACTGAAAACGGCTATATCAAAATCACAACCATAAACTCTTCCCATATCTAATGCATGTGATGATACTTCCATAATTGCAGTATCCACATTACATTCTACCATTTCATGAAAGCTTTTTTGTAGAAATAATGAATCTGGCGTTGTATTTTGAACCGGAAACAAATGATCTCCAATCTTCATTTGTATTGTTCCTATAACCCCTGTCTTCCTGTTAAATTCATTCAATATAGATTCAATTAAATAAGTTATCGTAGTTTTGCCATTGGTGCCCGTTATCCCAATGAGTGGTATTTTTGCAGTTGGATAATTATAAAAGTGTGTAGCAATCATCGCAAGTGCCCGTAAGGTGTCTGGTACAATTATAGTTGACACGTTCGTATGAATAACTTTTTCTGCTATAATAGCAACTGCACCATTCGCAACTGCCTGATCGATATAATCGTGCCCATCAACAGTATAACCATTGATGCATATAAAAAGATCTCCTTGATTAACCTCACGTGAGTCCATTTTTATTTCATTTATAGATACATCTTTGACTAGATACATAGCTTCATAGAATGGCAAGATGGAAATGATTTCATTCAAATTCATCGCATTCATCCTAACCATATGTATTCTGTTTCTCATAAATATTTAAGAGGGTTGATACACCCTCTTTTTATTTTTAATCAATTTAAGCCCAGTATATTATACCAGTTTTTGACCTGTTTCACGATTACTTTTTATTTGACAAATAAATTCTAATATTGGAGCCTTCTTTTACTTTCGTTCCGGCACTTGGTTCCTGATCAATAATATACTTACCTGAACCACTCGATTTAATGGATAAATTTGTTTGGTATTGCACTAGTTCGCTTTTCTTCAGTCCGATTAAATCAGGAACCGTTACCTTTGGTTGTTCTGGCCATTTGTACTCTTTTGCTAATCCATCGGTACGCTTCTCGACTCCCATAGCACTTAAACTATCTCCAATAATTGTTCCTACAATAGGAGCTGCTACTACCCCACCAAATTGAACCGTATTTTTTGGATTATCAATCGCTACATACACAACAATTTCTGGATCATCCGCAGGTGCAAAACCGATAAATGACAGGACGTAATTATTTTGCATGTACCTTCCATCCGGACCTACCTTTTGAGCAGTACCAGTTTTACCTCCAACACGGTACCCTTCAACAAAGGCAGGGCGACCAGTTCCCTTGGCAACTACACTCTCTAAGGCATGTCGAATTTTTTCTGAGGTAGATTCCGAGATTACACTGTCCACCAACTTAGGTTCTATGGTGTCCACTACCTCTTTCGTTACGGGATCAATCCATTCCTTTGCAATATGTGGTTCCATTAAATTGCCACCATTTACAGTAGCCGCTACAGCCATTACCTGTTGAATTGGGGTAACAGATACCCCTTGACCAAATGAAGTAGTCGCAAGTTCAACAGGACCAACTTGTTCTGGCTTAAAGAGAATACCACTACTTTCCCCTTGTAGATCAATTCCAGTTTCCTCACCGAATCCAAAATCCCGAATATAGGAGAACAGTTTTTCCTGACCAAGCTTCATTCCAAGACTAACAAACCCGGGGTTACATGAGTTTTGAACTACTTCTAAATAGGATTGATGGCCATGACCACCGGATTTCCAGCAATGTAACTCAGTACCGGAAACAGAAATATCTCCATCATCATTAAACGTATCCGCTTTTAAGTCAACGACATTCTCTTCTAGTGCCGCTGCTAATGTAATAATCTTAAAAGTCGAGCCTGGTTCATACGTACTCCAAATAGGCAAATTCCGACTATAAATAGTTGGGTCAAACTTCTTGTATTTTCCAGGTTTGAAATTAGGACGTGACGCCATTGCCAGTATTCCGCCCGTTTTAGGATTAACAGCTATTGCGGTAGCCCCATCTGGCGAATATTTTGCAACAGCTAAATCCAGTTCACGCTCTATTATCGTTTGCACCTTTGAATGGATGGTGGTTTTCAATGTTAATCCATCTACTGGTGGCTTGTAGACGTCTGCAGGTTCATCCAAACGAGCACCTTTTCCTGTTGAAAAATACGAAAGACTTCCTGGTGTTCCACTAAGCTTATCATCGTAATAAAGCTCCAGCCCCATTAACCCCTGATTATCTATTCCAGTAAAACCTAACACATGTGACAAATAAGCACCATGTGGATAATACCGTTTGGAATCCTTTGCAAGATATACACCTTCCATATTATATGTTTGCAACGCTTTTTCCTGTTTCTCAGAAATTTTTATGCCCTCTGGACGAATATTAACCTTGCTGCTATTTTCGGTTACCTTTTCATATGCTCTTTCAACGCTAATACCCAGCACTTTCGCCAATTTTTCTGCTGTATCCTTTGGGTCTTCTATCTGGCTCGGGGCAAGAACTACAGTTGGTGCGGATACGTTCTTTGTAAGAACATCACCATTTACATCTAATATTTTTCCGCGTTCCGCCTCAAATGTAACATCTCTACTCCATAAATCATTTGCCTTAGCTATCAGTTCATCGGCAAGAAAAAATTGCACATATCCTAGGCGCAGGTTGATCATGGTAAATACTAACAATCCAATTAAAAAGACAGCGACTATTCGTTTTCTCACTGTTACAGTAGATACACGTTTCATACTCCATCCCCTTCTCGATAGGTAGGCTTGTATCCACTATATGATTGAAAAAAACTAAATAGAACACTGTCTGTACATAGAAAAGCGGAGGCGACTGTTCAGCGGCGTACAAATAGATAGGCATGTGAAAGTACGTTGAACTGTACGTACATTCATCATGACTACCTATTTGCTAGCCGCTAGGAGCCGCAGCTAGACATAGAAAAGCGCAGGCGACTGGTTAGAAGCGGACGCATAAGCAAGAGACCGCAAAACGCCTGGTTTTTGGCGTTTGGAGTGTCAATTGCTTATGACGGCAGCTTCTAGGAGCCGCAGCTAGACAAGAAAAGCGCAGGCGACTGGTCAGTGGCGTACAAAAAAAGCGCAGGCCACTAATAGTCACTGATAGATCCTTATTCACCTGTTGATTCGTCCATAGCGTTTTCTTCTTTTTGTGCTTCTTTTATGCTTTCCTTTTCATCCTCAGTCTCTTTTTTCTTCCTATCAGGTAATTTAAGTTCAACACCTAAATAATCGTTCTCTTTAATTGCTGTACCTTTTTTAATGCTTTGTTTCACCACATATCCATTACCCATCGTTTCAACCTTCAAACCAATCAAATCGGCTAATTTATAGACCTCACGCATTGACCAGCCTTTTATATCAGGCATAGTTGGTTTATCTGTTATCAATAAGATCTGATTGTTCGCTATGATTTCTTCCCCTTTGCGTGCGCTGGCATTTACAATTTCATCACCATTACCAATAACCATTATATGCTTAAAGCCCAATTTAGATAACTGATCTTTCACATCTTTTGTTTCTTCACCTATTATTTCAGGAATTTTAACAATTGATGCTTTGTCGGTTGTTACTTTATCTGGATTGATATTCAAGTAATGTAAACCTTTTTTCATTACATTTTTGAATATAAATGATACAGGAATTGAACCAGCTTCATGATCCAATTCGGGCTGCTTAACAGAAACATACATCATTAGTTTTGGATCATCTTTTGGTGCCATCCCTAAAAAGGAGAAAATATAATTATCGTGCCCTGTCATGTAATTCCCTGTTTCAGGGTTGATATATTCTGCAGTCCCTGTTTTACCAGCAACAGAATATTCGTCCAGTTTATAGTTCTTACCAGTTCCATCAGTTACAACAGTGCCAAGTAATTCTTTTACATGATCGGCAGTTTCCTTAGAAATAGGTTGTCCGACTACCTCAGGGGATTTTTCTTTTAATGTTTTACCAGTACTTGAATCGACTACTTCTTTTATCACATAAGGCTTCATCATTTTACCATCATTTGCTATTGCAGTAGCAGCTTTCATTTGTTGAATTGCAGTTACAGTTGTACCTTGTCCAAACGCTGCGGTAATTTTCTCAATTGGGTAATTGTAAACTAACTGACCAGTAGCTTCACTTGGTAGATCTATCCCTGTTTTTTCATCAAATCCAAAAGCCTTAAAATAATCCAAATAAGTTTCCGGACCCATATATTCCCATAAAAGCTTTGCTGCCGCAACGTTGGAAGAATGTCTAAGGCCATCATCAAAAGAAATCATCCCCCAACCTTCCCCATTATTATAATCGCTAACTTTCTTAATATTGGGTAAAGCTCGATAGCTACCAGATTGAAAAAGTGCATTTCCATTATAGTTTCCTGAATCAATCGCAGCAGCCCACGTAAACATCTTCATTGTAGAACCCGGCTCATATGGTGTTGAAATTGCATCATTGTACCAATTCTCTACATTAGCAGGATTATTAGGGTTATAGCTCGGCCGATTACCCATCGCTACAATCTCACCGGTTTTTGGATCCATTACTATTGCTGTTATACGCTCTGGATCATACTCTTTGCTTACTTGTGAAAGTGTATCCTCTAACAAAGTTTGTATCTTTTGATTAATCGTTAAGTAAACATTATCGCCGTCTTCTGGTTTTTTGACAACCTCATTTGGGTCTAATAATTTCGTTCCATATTTATCACGCTGGTATGAAATATGGCCGTCCTCACCACCTAAAACATCGTTCATTTTTCTTTCAATACCTGCTATCCCGGAAATTTTCCCTTCCTTTTTTTGAGCAAAACCAATTATCCGTGATGCAAACATTCCATTAGGATAATAACGTATGGAGTTTTTTTCAAATGTAATTCCAGGTAAGTCAAGGTCTTCAATTTTATCCTTCGTATCTTGTGAAAGTTCTTTTCCATCTGACCCAAATTCAACCTGGAACTTATCATTCTCAATTCCAGATTCTAAACGTTCAAGAATATCTTGTTCCTTCATATCTAATAGAGGAGCCAACATCTCAGCAGTTTTTTCAGGATTTTTAACATGCTGCGAGAATGATTCTTTAACTATCGCTTGTATTTTAAAAGTAGGTCGATCATATGCCAATGTCATACCATTACTATCTAGTATTTTGCCACGTTCCGAATCGAGAGAATAAGAGGATGTACGTTTTCTGTCTGCCCATTCGTCTAACGAGACACCGTTAATTTCACCAGTAGCCTGTATGTACATGAACCTACCTGTCAAAATTAGAAAAATCGAGACGAATACAAGGATTAATACTCCAGCCATCAAATGTGTTGTCCTATTCTTTTTCATGACAAATATCCACCCTGCTTATTTGTTTAAAACACTAACTTGCTTAATTTCTGCATCTTGTATTTGTAACCCGTTTTCCTTAGCTATTTTAACGATTCTTTCCGGTCTGCTCAACTCTTTTTTTTCAAAAAGTAACCCTTCATTCAAAACCTGTTGTTTTTGCACATCATTTTGAAGTGCTTGCAAATCCCTATTAATCGTGTCTGTGGAAGAAGCGAAAGATACCATATACATAGCCGCTGTAATCAAACATGTACCTACTAGTGAATATAGTACCTTTTCACCTTTTGTAATCCAGCTTTGTTTTTTTACCTTTATTACAACCTGTTTGTCTTTTTTCGGTGCAGTAGTTTGTGTTTGTTGTTGCCAACTCCGGGCATGACTTGCGCTCATTATTTATTCCACCCTTCCATATAAGTAAATTCCGCGTTCCATGGTTTAACCTTTTCAATAATTCTTAACTTAGCTGATCTTGACCTTCGATTCTCTTCAAGTTCATCATCATTTGCAATAATTGGTTTGCGTGTAATGATTTTAAATGGTGCTTCATGTGATTCAGGAATAATAGGTAAATTTTTTGGTACCGGTTTTGTAGTGCTCCATTTTTTGAAGGCTTGTTTACAAATTCTATCCTCCAGTGATTGAAACGTTATAACAACTATTCTTCCGCCTACACTAACCATTCGTGCCGCTTGATGTAATGCATCATTAAAAACTGCTAATTCATCATTAACTGCGACCCGTAAAGCTTGAAAAATTCGTTTAGCTGGATGTCCACCTGTCCGCCTTGCAGCTGCTGGTATCGCATCCTTTATGATTTCAACTAATTGATGTGTTGTATTAATTGTCTCTTTTTCGCGATAAGCTTCTATCTTCCTTGCGATTTGCTTGGAAAATTTTTCTTCACCATATGCAAAGAATATCTTTATCAGCTTTTGATATGGCCACGTATTTACGATTTCATGTGCGTTCAGACTTTGCTCCTGATTCATTCGCATATCGAGGTATGCATCATGCTGATAACTAAATCCACGCTCTCCCCGATCAAGCTGAGGAGATGATACACCTAAATCAAATAGTATGCCATCAATGTTGGTAATGTCATTTCTTATCAGTTCCGCTTCTAGGTTGCGAAAGTTTGTGTGTATAAATTGTATTTTTTCATGAAAATCATTCAACTTTTCTTTCGCAGCATGTAACGCATCCATATCCTGATCAAAAGCAACTAATAACCCGTTGTCATGTAGTTTACTTGCAATCTGTTCAGAGTGCCCTCCACCACCAACCGTACAATCTACATATGTACCGTTTGGTGATATCTTTAGCCCGTTTATAGTTTCTTCTTTTAATACACTGTAATGGTTGAACATGGATACACACCCGCTTTTTCTTTACTAAATTATCGTCCGGCGCAAGCGCCAATTAACGGGCGCTTGCTCTTTCGGTTTAAATATCAAAATCCATGAGGTTCTCGGCAATCTCAGCGAATGATTCCTCGGAATCATTAAAGTAGTCTTCCCAATTTTCGCTAGCCCAAAATTCAATTCGGTTAGATACACCAATAACGACACACTCCTTACTTAATACTGCGTAATTTCGAAGTGGTTGTGGAATATTTATTCTACCCTGATTATCCACTTCACACTCAATTGCTCCAGAAAAGAAAAATCGAGTAAACGCTCTAGCATCTTTCTTTGTAAGTGGGAGTTTCTTTAGTTTTTCTTCGAGAAGCTTCCATTCGTCCATAGGATATGCAAATAAACATTTGTCTAATCCACGAGTCACAACAAAACGATCCCCAAGACCTTCACGGAACTTGGCAGGCACAATTATTCTCCCTTTTGTGTCAATGTTATGTTGAAATTCGCCCATGAACATATGGTTCTCCCCACTTTCCATATAAACATGTTACCACATTCCCCCACTATTCACCACTTAATTTTTAAACTTTTTCTAGGCAAATCGGAAAATGAGTAAGAAGTCCTTTTTACAAACAAAAAACACTGTCTCATTAAGGTTTTTACGCAAAAAAATATTCCTATGATTTCCTGGTCATTGTTTACAGATCAGGAAATATAGAAATATTTCATGTGTAGTAACACTAATTAAAACAGCTTTTTATAGAAGTGTGGTGGAAAGTGGTAGCAATTATAATTCTTACAGGTAAACGAGAAAATGTTCTTGTTCATAGGAACAATTTTGATCGGATAACTGTTTAATAAAATGTCTTCCATGCTTATTCATCCATGTCAAAGGATTCCAAACTCTTTCCTGTAAACCATCATTTGGATGTAAGGTTAATTGAAGTAAATTAAATTCATTAATCTCTAATGCATACTTTTCTTCAATTGTTTTTACAATCCTTTTTTCTAGAAAATCAACTTCTCTATACAAATAATCAAGATTTTTATTAGCTAAATCACCAAGATCAGATTGGATAGATCCTGCTAGTTCTCGAAGTGGTTGATGTGCCTCATCAATCGTTTTCTTGAGTTGATTTGTTAATTGGTTAACAGGAGGACTATATTTATCCTCTAACCATTTATTTTTCACATCCAGTACGCCTTTATTTATGGCATGTTCCGAATCTATATGGTATTTATTTAATAATTTTTCTACATGCCGTTCCATAAATGTAAAGGACAACCTAGGGACAACGGGTGGCATCTTCATGTTATTTGCGTGGAAAGCCTTCTTCAAAACCGACCAATAACTAATTTCACCTGGACCGCCAATGAATGCTAGAGATGGAAAAAGCATTTCCTGCATTAGTGGTCTTGTCATTACATTATTACTAAGTAATTCTGGTTTATTTCTGGCAATGCTTAATATTTCTTCTGTACTAAAATTTACCTCATTATTTTTACCAACCCAATTATCATGGTCATCGCGAACTAATAATACACGTTCACTTCCGTTCTGATAAAATAAATTCGCATCCCTCGCACCAACATCAATAGAAAGAGAATACCCTTGCTTTATAATTTCCTCATAAGAGCAGTTTATAGCGTGTGTCGTCTTAGATTGATTGTCAATCAGGTTTTCAAAATAGCTACTTTCAATGTGTCGAAGCTGACTATGATTAGAATCAACTAATACCAACCCCTCATCATTAAACAGCCAATAGATTAGCTTTGCAAAAAAATCAACGTATGTTTCTGATTCATTCAAAAACGTCTTTAATGTATCGTATAATTCTTTTGTATATAATGTTTCATTCAATTCTACAAACAGCTTATCCAACCATTTATTTGCTTGTACATCATCAATAGCTATATTCGAAACTGCTTTCTTTTCTATTTCACGCTGTAATAATGTATATTTCTTCATCTTTGATGTGTCGGATAGAAAAATATGATTTATTTCATCAAAATCATGGTCTTCCCCCGCTATCCAAAACACAGGTATTACCGGGACCTGAAGCCGCTCTTCCTGCTGCCTCGCTAGATGAATAACTGATATTGCTTTATTGATCGTATACATAGGTCCTGTTAACAGACCAGCCTGCTGTCCGGCAATTACTACTAGACTATTTGTCGCCCGCAAACGCTCAATATTTTCTATTGTGCTTTCAGGAGCATTCCATTTTTCATTGATTGTATGTAATACATCAGCTAATTGATTTCGATTTATATTTTTATGTTTTAAATCCTCGAAACGTTTTTGAAAAACATCGGATTCAAATGGATTATAATCAAAATGTTGCATGATTTTATCATTTTTATCTCTATAGTCTTTAATAAATTTGTTTTGTGTGTGTAAATTGATAGAGTGAACGCGCATAAATTACATGCTCCTTTAATTAATCTTAATGGTGCTCTTTGTATTCTACATAATTTGAAAGGAAATTTCATGAAATCTGTTTACCAATGTATTTATAAGAAGAGTAATCGATGAATGATACCATATAAAATCAGGGCAAAATACAAAAAAGAAAATAGCAGGAAACTAAAACGCCAAACAATTTTCCAAGCTCTACCAAAAATAACCTCTGTATGATTAATACGCTGGTGTATAATAATGATCGACAAAAGTAAGATATGAAAAACTAAAATATATCCAATAAAAAAATGATCAAAAATGACTTTGCACAGCATCATAACGGATAAGATATACAGTATATTAGTCCATGTAACCGCCTTGTGGAATGCATATAATCTGGTTTTTTTATTCACCCGATTCCATTTATAAATGACCCATGTTATGACAAACGGAACTGTTAAAGCACTGGCAATAATATAGGTAATAACGCTCCACATTTTTATTCATTTATCCCCTTTTTCACTTCTAATGCCTTCATGCTGTTATAAACAAATGTTGTATATGGTACGGCTGAATTTGATTTCTTTACTAAATAACCAGAGATTGCTTCATTCTCCGATTTTCGATTGCTTTTTAAGTCCTTCCACATGGAACTCACATTTTCTTTTGTATTATTGGCAACGGTTTGAACATGGTTCCACTGATCCATATAATCTAATTGTAATATGTAACATGCTTCACGGCACAATTCCTTAGCTAAGTTCATCAAATACGTATTTCGTAATATATCGCCATTTGGAACTTCAAATATTGCAGTAAGCGGGTTAATCACTGCATTAATCACCAGCTTTTCTGCTAATACCTTCTGCCAGTCTTTTTCTATCTGAAATGGAAAGAATTCATTGTTCAACCTATGTATAATAGCAGATAAGTTTTCTTCGCTACCACTAAAGTTTGCTAATTTAATAATGCCTTTTCCTGTATGTGTAATAATATGATCACTTTTACGCAAAGCTCCATGCGTTACAATCCCAATATAGACTGGTTGTGCTATATCACGGATAAGATCGATATGACCCATTCCATTTTGCAGGAAAATGATTGGGGTTTTTTCATTCATATAGGAAAGTAACGGTAAAACAGAATTCATATCTGGTTGTTTTACACATACAATAACACACTCTTCATCTTTTAACTCATTGGTCATTAATGCCTTTACTTTGCAGGGAGTTGTATGACTTGATAAAAATAATCCGTGATCATTTAGTTTTTGTTTTTGTTGATTTCTCCTTACATAAACTGTCACTTCGTGGTTTTCACTTAAGTATCTAGCAACTAATAAACCAACTGATCCACCACCTAAAACTCCAATCCTCATCAACTCTTCCTCCCACTTTAAAGCCTCTATTAGCTAATTGTAGCAAACAAACGCCTTCTTGTAACGAAAATCCAATGGCTCTTCCAAATTAAATTCTTCGTGCTGTTCGTTTCATTCTTAATTGGTTTATATTATAATTAAATTATATATAGGAAATATAGTACTGCAAAGGGGGAATAGATAGTGGAAAATATTAAGGTTGAAAAGCTACTAATCAATTATAAAACACTCGAAAAATTTAAACACTTTAAAGCGTATGGAAATCAGGAGCTTTCCATGCTGGAAGACCTACAAAGCAATATTGTAGAAAATGATAGTAACTCTCCATTTTATGGTATTTATTTTGGTAACAACCTTGTAGCAAGAATGAGCTTATATAAGGTGAGAGCTAAATATGATGCATATTTTAAACCACCTCAAGATTATCTAGAACTTTGGAAATTAGAGGTTTTGCCTGATTATCGTGGAAAAGGCTATGGAAGAGCACTAGTTGAATTTGCAAAGAAAGATGAATTACCAATCAAGACGAACCCTAGAATAAATTCGCAGGGATTTTGGGAAGAAATGGGATTCCAAAAAGCCAAATACGAAATGGAACGTGATCTGGGTGAAAATCCATATATTTGGATGCCAGCTGGAGTAAAAGAAAAAGAATAAGTAAAGGCATGATTGATGAAATTACATCAGTCATGCCCTTTTTTTATTCTATAAATGTACAAATTTTCAAGGATTGAAATGTTAGAAAAATGAAGGCTTCCGTCACCGTTAGCACTTGACGATAAGCCAATTAATTCGATGGGAAATCTTATACATAAAGAATACGATGCCACCCACTTTTCCATTAGTTCTTTACAGAAGATTTTACCCAACTCCAAAGATTGCCCATTTCTTTCCAGGCTTCATCATAACGGTGCAATACCGTTTTAAGATGAATGTTTTCTTCCTCCAATTTCTTCACAGCATTCTCTTGTTCCTTTTTTTGAATACTATGTTCATCTGAATAAGAATTCTTCATATTTTCCAATAATAGGATTGCAGTTTCTATTGTATCTTGATTGCTTTCCAATGTATTATCGTTTAAGCTTCTTGCATTGTTATGTGTTTTGTTTTTTCGTTCCTCCTTTGCCACATTAACTACATCCTGGTAGTTTTTTCTAATGGTTGCGTTCCACCTAAATCCGCAAGCTGCTGATGTGCGGGATAATTGATTTGCTACATCCTTAAATGCTTCAAGTTGTGTCTTTCCCTCTCTTATATACCGAAGTACTGTATCTGCTAAGATAACATCCTCATCACTTGACCACGCATCCTGACGCGTACGATTCATACCATCACTCCTTAACTATTTGCTATAAATGTATGCGAAAGGTAGCGATGATAGACTAATCGATTGCTATTTTCATTAGAATCTTTAATTGTTTCTATCCATTTTTATTTAAAAACCGATTTACAGCATCAATATGTTCTTTTGAATCCCATAGCAAGGAACAATTCCGGACCTCATCATCCATTAATGCAGACAAACCTAGTACCCCAACTTTTTGTTTGTATTGCTTACTTAAAATTTCCATTTGAGCCAAAGATTTTGAAACATAGGATGATAAGACTTCCGTTTGATCATCCCATAATTCGGTAGGAACTATTCTATGAATCCACCCTTTTTCCTTCAAATAGACAGCTTCGTATTTTTCGGCTTCTATTAGCCAATAATAAGCAAAGCTTGAATGAACCTTATCATATAAAAGCGCTCCACCACCCCAACCGGGAGTAATTCCAAGTTTTGTTTGGACAAAACCAAAATTGGTGGATTCTTTAGCTATCCGAAAATCACATGAAGTTGCTATTTCACATCCCCCACCAACTGCATCACCGTTTAATAAGCAAATAGTCGGGACTGGGAAAGATACAATATCAAATAGAACCTCTTTCATCGCATACAATTGATGAAAAGCATCACCAGGTGATAAGTCTCCGTGTAAATCTTTTAAATCCCCGCCAGCACAAAACACCTTATCTCCCGCACCAGTAATTACTAAAAACTTTATTTTTGTTTCTCTAGCTTGTTTTATTGCTTCCTTTAATTCCTGAGCCATTTCATTCGATACAGCATTTCTTTTCTCAGGTCTATTTAATGTAATCATGCTGTATCCTTCTGAAAAGGTTTCATATTGTATTGTTTTATACATGCTTACCCCTACTTCTTATGTATTTAAAAAAAGGCTGTTTTCGTAAAGATTGTTGCACTTGAGAGAATATATAAACTACGAAGTAACCAAAGATCTTGTTCAGTGCCCTGCGACCGCTACGGAAAAATCACTACGCTTTCCGCGGGCTTGCGCTGAGCCTCCTCGATCGCAAAGAACGCTCACTGCGGGGGCTCATCACTTCGCTTTCCCGCAGGAGTCTCCGTGTTTTTCCTTCGCTAGGGTCAGCTCATAACTTCAGTGATTGTGATTGGAGCTGCGGGTAGTCGACTCCTGCGGGAGGAAAGGCATAGGTGAGACCCCGGAGTGCGGAGCTCGAGGAGGCTCACTAGCCACCCTAAGGTGCGCGACTACCCGCAGCGGAAATCATGTTTCTGTTACGACGCAGTTTATATCAACTATGAAGATGAAAAGCAACAATGGGTACGAAAAGAGCCTAAAAAAACAGACTACAAAATGTGCAGTCTGCTTGATCAATTATGCTTCTTTAATTTCTTTTCCACCGTAATGTCCACAAGACTTACATACGTGGTGAGATTTAGTTAATTCACCACAATTTGAACATTCTACCATGCCAGGTACGTGTAGTTTTTTATGAGTACGACGTTGGTTTTTCACTTTTTTAGACGTTCTTCTTTTTGGTACTGCCATGACTTACACCTCCTTCAAATGACGAAAATAAAATTTGAAAATGACTCTATTCTTATTTTTCTTTGTCGTCGTTAAATAAGTTCTCTAATTTTTTAAATCGAGGATCTACTGTTTGCTTTTTTTCATCAGGAGACACAAGCTCCCAACCATTACCTTTAAAAGTAGCATTTTCTTCTGCTTCCTTATCCTCAGAAAACACTCGAAAAGGAACCTCTAGTAAAATATTTTCCTTTATATATGGCGTTAAGTCAAGTGTTTCTCCATTAATTGGATGAATTTCATTTTCAGCTTCTTCATCTCCGTAATACTCAGATAATGTGAAAACTTCCTTAGCGTAAATAGTAAAAGGAAATGGAACATCTACAAGAGTTCTTGCACATGGTAAAAACATTTCACCTTTTATCGTAAAATTTGAAATGATAGTATCCCCTTGAATATAACAATTACCTTTCACTTGTACAGGTTCAATTTCACGTATATCATTATTTAATGTTTCAAGTTCCGAAACATCAACTTTTTCCTCGAAATGAAAAGGCTCATTATATGAACTTCTTTTAATTTTTCCAATAGCAATTTGCATGATTATCACCTCTAGGCAACAAGAGTAATTTTAAAAGGAAAAAAGACTTTTGTCAACATATTTTCTTTACAGTTTAATAAATTGCTTCTAATTATTGTTCCCACTCTATAGTTGAATAATCACACTAGTATAAGATAGTGCGTTACACTCCGTTATTTGGTACAATGATTCTAACAATCAACTAGGAGTGGTTTAAGTGGACGCATGTGGTTTAATAGTCGAATATAACCCTTTTCATAATGGCCACCTTCACCATTTAGTAGAAGCGAAAAAGGAATCAAGTGCTTCCTGTATGATAGCTGTTATGAGTGGTAATTTCCTACAACGTGGTGAACCCGCAATCATAGATAAATTTCATCGAACTAGGGCAGCGTTGGCAGGCGGTATAGATATTGTTCTGGAATTACCATTTGTTTATGCCGTTCAATCCAGTGACCTGTTTGCAAAAGGATCTGTTCAAACGCTAAATGAAATTGGGGTATCTTCCATTTGTTTTGGTAGTGAATCTGGCACTACTTCTAATTTTACATCAAGCTATGAGATCTTTAAAGAGAAAGAGACTATTTTTCAAGCAGAATTACGTAAAAACCTACATAAAGGATTATCATTTCCGGATGCTAGTAAACACGCGTATGAACAGATAGGACTGACATCCGATGAAATGGATCTATCCCAACCAAATAATATACTTGGATTTAGTTATATAAAAGAAATTCTTGATCATGATTTAGCTATTAAAGCATTTACGGTAAAACGTACAAAAAGTGGTTATCATGATCAAACTATTTCAAGTACTATTGCCAGTGCAACAAGTATACGTAAACAGTTATTACAGGAAGGACATATAACAGAACACAGTGCTTCAACCTTTCCTAACAGTACAAAACAACAGCTAACGGATTATTATCATAAGACCGCAGTCTGGCATAACTGGGAACAGTATTTTTCACTGTTACAATATCGTGTAATGACAATGGACCATAATGAAATAGCTGCAATACATGGTGTGGATGAAGGACTTGAATATCGCATCAAAAAAACAGCAAAGCATGCCCAGTCACTGTATGAATGGGTAGATGCAATTAAAACGAAGCGTTACACCTGGACAAGAATCCAACGTGTATTTGTTCATATATTAACAAATACAAAAAAAGAGCACATTCAGCTTATTAAAACAAATGAATCTGTTCCATATGTTCGTTTGTTAGGGATGACAAAACAAGGACAGGCGTATTTAAATCAACAGAAGAAAGCTATGAATGTACCACTTGTTTCACAATTAACTCATCATAATAGTCCGTTATTAATTAGTGAGGAAAAAGCCAGCAATGCCTATTATAGCATTCTTAAGCCATCGTTAAGAAGAGATTTCATTAAACAGGAAATTGGGCCACCAATAATAATATAAGGCTCTTTTCGTTCGCATTGTTGCTATTTCATCTTCATAGTTGATATAAACCGCGTCATAACGTACCACTCCGGAAATAACTACGCGCACCTTAGGGCTCGCGCTGAGCCTCCTCGCGAGCAAAAACCGCTCACTGCGGGGTCTCATCGTCTTCGCTGTTTCCGCAGGAGTCTTCGTGTTTTTCCTTCGCTGGTGTCTGGAAGCAGTACTATATAGCTCCTTTCACTATTACGGCAGTTGATTGGAGCGGAGGATCGTTGACTCCTGCGGGAACAGCACGAGTCTGAAGACCCCGCAGCGGTGGTCTTCCGCGAGGAGGCTGAAGCCGTGCCCTAAGGTGCGCAACGGTCCGCAGCGGAAATCAACCAGCAGTTACGTCGCAATATATATCTATTCTCTCAAAAGCAACAATCTTTACGAAAACAGCCTAATATAAAAAACTAGTTGACGTGTTATTTAAGTCAACTAGTTTTTTGTCCGATTACTTTTCTTCCAGTTCTTGTAAGTAATTTAGTGCGTCTTCAAATGTATCTACAGGAACGATTTTCATGTCAGTACCAATTTCTTCAGCAGTCTTTTTTGCTACTTCATAATTGGAACCCTCAGCACCGTTTTCATTCGGTGCGAAGAAAATTTTACATCCTTCATCATCAGCTGCGATTACCTTTTTGTCTATACCGCCAATGCGTTGCACATTTCCTTCGTAGTCAATTTCCCCTGTTCCAGCAATTTCATAGCCACTCGTTAGGTCTTTTTTTGTCAATTGATCATAAATTTCTAACGAAAACATCAACCCTGCACTTGGACCTCCAATATTTCCACTTGAAAATGTGACATCAGGATCAACCTCTACACCACGGTCGGTAACTAATTGAATTCCTATTCCTACTTTATTGTCTAATTCTTCGAAGGCTTCTAATTCAATCTCTTTCGTAATGTGTTTATCACCGCGGACAATTTCCAGTTTAATTGTATCTCCAGCCTGTTTATCCTCAACATACTTAATTAGGTCCTCAGATTTGTCAACCGGTTTTCCGTCAATACCTATGATACGGTCCCCCATTTTCATAATACCATCGGCAGGCATTCCCTCGATTATGGTAACAACATATACACCATTATATTGAATGTCGATTCCTTCTTCAGCTGCCGTATAAGCTACAACTATAGCAGCTTCCTGGGAACTTTCCATCATTTGTAATTGTACATGGAAATATTCTTTTTCTGTAACACCTTCGGGCCTTATATCCTTAATCGGATGAAGCTCATGGTGCGGTAATACTTTAGCCATCGCATATTGGATCGGTGTCGCTTGCCCACCTCGAACGGTCACAAGATGCATATCACCCGCGCTTTCATATCCACCTTCAACCTCCACAATCGGATTCAAGGAACCTGCATCACCAGGTTTATAAATGTAGTAAGGAAGCTTATAAGTCGAAAGAAAGAATGCAATCACAACTACAATAATTAAATATACCAAATGACGTTTCGTAAATTTCATCAAAAAACTCCTTCTGTACCTGTCGATATGAACATTTCAATTTTAAAAAGTTTTAGCATAAATGTATGTACCGAAAGCGTATAGTGATAATAGCTTGTATCTATTCTTCTGCTGTTAGCTTAACAAATTTAGATGTTAACACCTATTTAAATGTATTCATGTACAAGCTAAAATCATTCTACTACTATCAAAAAAATATGTACAGGATGAGCTCATTCACTAGGGGGCTTTAAGTTGAAACAAATCATTGCTAGTATACTTTTTGCAGGTACAACCATATTTATGACGTTTGCATTAATTACATATCCGGATGAGGCATTTGAAGCAAGTTTACGTGGGTTAAATATGTGGCTGGAAAAGGTATTTCCTTCTCTTCTTCCTTTTTTTATAATTGCTGAACTATTAATCGCATTTGGTGTTGTAAAATTTATTGGGGTACTGTGTGAACCAATAATGCGCCCATTGTTTAATGTGCCTGGAGTTGGCAGCTTTGCCTGGGCAATGGGAATGGCTAGCGGTTATCCTACAGGGGCAAAAATCACTGTTCGTCTTCGTGAAGAAAAACAACTTACCAGACTTGAGGGGGAGAGGTTGGTATCCTTTACAAATGCTTCCAGTCCATTGTTTATTTTCGGTGTAGTGGCAGTTGGCTTCTTTTATGACACAAAATTAGGGATACTGCTTGCAATAGCTCACTACGGTGGAAATGCATTGGTTGGAATTTGCATGCGTTACTACGGAAGTAAAGAAGATGAGGAAGAAAGTAGAAATAAAAAACAAAAGGTATCAATAATTCGGGCATTTAAAGAGATGCATACGACCAGAGTCTCGGATCCCAGACCATTTGGAGAAATTTTCGGTGACGCTGTCATTAATTCCATCAAGACGCTGGTGATGGTTGGAGGATTTATCATCATTTTCTCTGTCTTTATAAAACTATTATATATTATTGGCATATCACCAATTATAGCGAGTGGCTTACAATTGATACTTCATCTTTTCTCATTGCCAATAGAGTTAGCATTACCGATCTTTTCTGGACTATTTGAAATTACGATTGGTTCTGACTTGATAACAAAAGTTGCCGCGGATCCTTTAATTGCGAAGGTAATTGCAGTAAGTTTTATTTTAGGATTTAATGGATTTTCCATTCAGGCCCAAGTCGCAAGTATTTTGGCAAAATCAGATTTACGTTTCTTCCCTTACTTTTTCGCCAGAATTCTTCATGGTATATTCGCAAGTATCCTTGTTATATTTTTATATAAGCCTTTATATTTGAATCAAAAAGCAATTAATATGGATGATCTACCGGTAACGAGTAGCACACAGGAGACTTTTTGGCAAATTACTCTAGATTACCTGCAAATTTTTGGTCCAATCTTCACCATCTTTACAATAACCTTAGCATTCTTCATTCTCTTACGCAGACAACTCACGAATTCATAAAGATGTGGTAAGGCAAAAAGTAATTACACACCTTTTTGCCTTACCACATCTTTTCTCTTATCATTTATATTTCTTATGTAATTCCTGTGCTACAACCGCTGGGACCAAGTCTGATACATTGGCTTGATACTTTGCAACTTCTTTTACGATACTAGAACTTAGGAAAGAATATTGATTGTTTGTCATCATAAAGAACGTCTCGATGGTTTCATCCAACTTCCTGTTCATGGATGTAATTTGCATTTCATACTCGAAGTCACTAACAGCTCGCAAGCCTCGTAGAATAGCATTAGCATTTTTTTCTTTTGCATAATCAATTAATAAACCATCACATGCATCAACAGTTACATTAGGTATATCTTTCGTAGATTCCTGCAGTAAGTAAACGCGTTCTTCAACAGAAAATAATGGATTCTTAACCTGATTGTTGAATACCGCTACAACTACTTCATCAAAGATTCGTGCCCCTCTTTGAATGATATCTAAATGCCCATATGTAACAGGATCAAAGCTTCCTGGACAAATTGCTAATCTGCTCATTCGAACCCTCCTTTCTATATTTTTTGATAAAGGCTAATTCCAATTGTTCCACCGTAAGACGCCTGTTTAACTAATGAAAAGGTTGAATGTGTTTCGGGTAGAGCTTCCCTTTTATCATGTTCACAGTAAATGTAGCCGTTTTGCCGGATTAGATTTAACTTTTCAATTTCATCTAATAGTTCCCCATAATCAGCTTTTTTATATGGTGGATCAAGTAAAATTAAATCAAATTGTAAGTCTCTTTTTGCAGCTGCTTGAATTGCTCGAAAGGCATCTGTCCGAAAAACCTCAGTTCGATTCTCTAATTGCAAGTCTTTTATATTCTCATGAATAGTATGAATAGCTTTTGATTGCTTATCCACAAAAATAGCATTTTCCATCCCACGACTCAATGCTTCAATCCCTAATGAGCCGCTACCTGCAAACAGATCTAGACAAGATCCATTGTCAAAAAAAGGCCCGATGATTTGAAATATCGCCTCTTTTACTTTATCTGTTGTAGGTCTAGTTTGGTTACCTGGAACAACCTTTATTTGACGCCCTTTTAACGTGCCCGCAATTACGCGCATTTGACCACCTCTATTAGACATAGTTCGACATTAATCCTATCACAAAAAGTTTTATAAAAAAACTACTAATCATTTGTATAGAAATCTTTTTCCTGTACATACTAAAAAAATGAAACAGCAAACGCTTTGCTTGGTTGTTTCACGAATAGAAGAAGACTTACATTCCCCATAAGTTCTTCTTCTGATTTCTCCTCTCCCTTTACTTTTTGTTTTTTTAAAAACAAAAAGACCTGCAGATTAAATATCTGCAGGTTTTTTTTGTGCAAAAATAGAAAGATGTCTAGCTGGCTGCTTGCATATAAAACAGTCGCCTTCGCTTTTCTTGTCTAGCTACGGCTCCTAGAAGCTGCCGTCATAAGCAATGAACACTACGAACGCTGGACTACCGCGTTCTTCGGTTCCTTGCTTATGCGTCCGCTTCTACCCAGTCGCCTTCGCTTTTCTATTTAAATGCCCATCTTGTAGTCGTATTCTTTTGCTTTATCAGGTTTAGCATTTTCAAAATCTGTACGGATAAATGGTTTGTATGACCGATCAACTTTAGATACAAAAGACAATTTTAATAATTTATGTTCTGTATCTTCTATGTCCTCTTGATTTACATAGATTACTGCATACTTAAGCTTTTTGGATGAATACAGAAGATGACCATATCTCCTAATCTGCTTAAGGTTTTTCATATGTTGAAACCAAACAATAATCCCTTGTCTCTTTGTTCTCATAATATATCCTCACTAACCTAATCATTTGTAATTAGTGTATCAAATAATTGTAGCTGCTACAATTATTATGAGGCCTTACAACCACATCCACTGCTGCCTGAACCACAACCACATCCACCATCTGATAACGCAGCCCCGTCCTTAGGAGCTTTAATCATATCTCCAACACTCATCGCTACATTTTGACTTATTTCGTCCAGTAGCTTTTGGAGATTCCGTTCAGCTATTTTAAAAGCAGCAACTTTATCGTCCATATCCATTTCACGCTTAATGGATCTTACCTTTTTCATGATGACACTATAATCTGGATGATACCTCCCAAAACGCTGTACATCCTCATATTGATCCTTTATATCTGCAAAAGCTTTTATAAGCTTTTGGGATTCTTTATCCTCTTCAAGTGCTTTTTGGGAACTATTGTATGACTCCATTACCTCTGACTGCAAAATCATTTTACCAAGAGCTTCAGAACCATCTAGAATATCAACAATTTCCATTGTTCCTATCATTAATATCACCCCTATTATATCTTATCATTTTCCTCCTAGTATGAAAATGTATAAATATATTAATCATCCATAGTTGCTAA
The DNA here is from genome assembly GCF_044793635.1 of Virgibacillus necropolis. Lineage (GTDB taxonomy): Bacteria > Bacillota > Bacilli > Bacillales > Amphibacillaceae > Virgibacillus_F > Virgibacillus_F necropolis_A. Next base: position 3,884,523 of record NZ_CP084992.1, on the reverse strand, counting down.
TTGAACAAGCATTTTCATCATGGAAAGTTTATTACTTGCTTTCTCAAATTGTTGTGGCCAAGTTTTTCCGTAAAACTTTTTCGCCTCTTTTTCAATCTCCATTATCCTGCTCGGATCTCTTGAAAGATATCTGTACCAAACCGGATTATGCCTCACAAATCTTAATAAGTTAGGCTCTGACTTTAAATAATGGTAGCAATTCATATCCATTTTTCTCACACTCAATCCCTATATTTATTATCATTATATCCCCGATTAAAAACTTTCCCTTGTTTACCTTCCTGGAATTGGTTAAGCATGCCCTGAACAATTGAAATTGTTTGATCCCATTGCTTCACACGGTCTTGTATTTGATCTATATCTGTTTCTTCCGTCCATTTACGCAGCTTATCCATTACATTAGATTCTGTTTTACTTTTCCCACCACCCTTTTTATACTTATCCCAATACGGGTCTGATTCTCCAAGCAATACCCATTTTTCATAATATGTCTGCCAGGATTCCGCGCCTCGCCTTACTTCTTTTATAAGGCTTGGATGATTATTTATAAAATCCCGAAATTCTAAAATAGATGAATCTAACTCTTTTTCACTCATTTCAATCACCTCAAGATTAGATAGCTACTATTAATAATTTATGCCCAACTTCGTACATTGTGAGCTTAAAATACGAAAACCTGAAGGGATTGAATCCCTTCAGGTTCTTTCTTACCATCAAGGAAAGTATAAACGAAAGTCTGTCTAGCTCCAGCGCCCAGCGCCTAGTGGACTTCCTTCACCTCCGTACGATAAGTCAAACATCGGTTCGCTTTAGCTCACCGTGTTTCCTTTATCTCCTGCGGTTCAGTCCAGTCCATACGTCGCTTAACGGGCGCTTGCGCATTTCTTACCATCCCATAGGTTTTTGTAAAAAGTTTTGCGTGTAATAAAAGTGATAAACACCCACACCTAAATGTGTATAATCCTTTTCCAGTAAAGCTTCCCGGTGACCTTTACTATTTAACCATCCTTGCATTGCTGCTGGTGCGTCTGGGTATCGGGCTGCTATATTTTCACCTGCGGCAAGATAATATACCTCCTTGGCCGCTAAACGTTCTTTAAGGCCATCCCCATTTAGTCGATAATGAGAAAAATATTTATTTACAGCCATATCCTTGCTATGAAGAAAAGCAACTTCACTTACAGAATCGCCCCACTTTAATTTGGACTTATCGTGTTGATTTCGAATAACATTTGTTATTGAAAATATTTGTTGTTCCATCCCTTTTTCTACTTTGTTCCACTCTTCATCCGTTAAATTAGGTTCTTCTGGTAAACTTCCTCGATATTCTATCGCATATGGACGTTGTTTTAGTAGAACATCACCTGTTAATACGCGAATAGCAGATAACTTAGATGTAACTGTATCAAAATAGCATTGTAAAAAAACATTGTCTGCTAACTTTACTAATGGGCGCATTTCCATTTCCTTGTCGTCTAATTTAAATGTGTAGGAGGAGACACCTTGATAAAAAGTAACCTCATTCTTAAATGAAAATTGTTTATTAACATCTTGGTATGTTTGTCCTACATGTATAGGTTCTGTTGACAAATCTTTACCCGTTGCATAAACCGTCGTTATTTTATGATCTAAAACACCAAATTGAATATGTGTTTTGGTTTGATCTGTGTACACCCACCATTCATAACCATAGGCACTTAAATCTTTGCGAATTGGCTCACCTAGACTTTTGGTGAGTTCATCTGTATTTTCACCTATCCATTGAAAGAGTTTTCCGTCCAGATTAATGTTAGATTGTTCTCTATCTGGCACTATCTTTGTTTGGAGTGTACTTGTTTTACTTTTTAGTTTCTCACTAATATCCTTTACGGCTTCCTTTGGTGTTACATTATACATATCTAATAGATAGTAACCACCAAAAACTAGTACCAAGAGTATGATTATGGTCCGAATTAATCGCATATATGCTTCTCCCTCTTCGTTTTTTAAATGGAATATGATATTACAGAAATATATGTAAGCACCTTAGAAACCATGCAAGAAATTCTATTATTTCATAGTTTATCATCTAGCAACAAACTTCGACAATAACGTTTAACTGCGACTTACTTAAGATATATAATTCTCTTTTCGATTGCAACTTCTCACGTTTCGTACTATTATAGTGATAGCAAGGATAATTATGTGAGGTGTAAAAAATGAAATTAGAAGTAAATGGTATTGAAGATTCAATTTTAGATTTAAAACCACTTGATCATTTTATGGGCGAGCATGCATTTATTCGTGCAGGCCAATGGGATTACGATCGCGTTACTTATGACTATAAAATTGGTTCAAAAGAAAAAAATATTACATATTATATTCGCATTCTGGGTTATGCGGTTGAAGGCGATGTTGACCGTGGTAATGCAGTAATAAAATTAATGGCCCCTTTACTAGGGAAACATTATTATCCACACGGTGTAGAATATGGAGAAAACGAAAACTTTCCGAAAAGCTTGATAGAAAGAGCTACAGGAATAGTGGAAAAACTTAAAGTAGATATTGAAAATTATAAACAATAACACATACAACTGCTCAAAATTACCTTGAGCAGTTGTTTTTATACGCATGCTTTTTAAATTTTGTGTTCAATTTTCTATCTACATGGTATATTTTTACTATAAGCTTAAAATGTTTGTCACTTGAAAGGAGATAGTTAAATACATTGTTTCGATCTATAACAAAACGCCAGTGGAAACTTATTTTTATCGGATTGCTTTTGATATTGGCATTTTATTTTATCCTGCCTATATCTATACCTTTAATCGTTGCGTTCATCACAGCATTAGTGCTTAATCCAATTATACGACTAACTCAAACACGATTAAATCTTACACGAAAATCGGCCGTTATCATTATTTTTATACTATTTATGGTAGCGATTGGAATTGCTGGAACATTTATTGTTACAAAAGCAGTCACACAAGTTGTTAACTTTGTAGAGGATGTACCTGAACATTTTAATCAGTTAAATGACATGTATGCGGATTGGGAAGATGATTTCCAAAATTACTCGAAGAACTTACCACCCGAATTCGTTTCTCAAATATCAGGTAGCCTGGAGGAAAATTTAACTTCTCTTAGTGATACAGCAAAAGAGAAAATCACAATTGATAACATAGCGAAAATTTTTGCAAAGGTACCTCAATACCTAATCAGTTTTCTTGTATACTTAATAGCCTTATTTTTATTTATGTTAGAATTACCAATATTAAAAGCAAACTTTTATAATTTAATGACGGAGGAAACCGCTGAGAAAGTTTCCTTTATGAATAAACGCTTATCAAGCGTCACATTAGGATTTTTAAAAGCCCAGTTCCTTGTTAGTATAATTATCTTTTTGGCTTCATTAATTGGCCTATTTATTATCGCACCAGAGGTAGCACTGATCATGTCTTTAATCATTTGGATTATTGATTTTATTCCTTTAATCGGATCAATCGTTATCTTAGCTCCATGGTCCCTATTTGCTTTTCTCTCTGGCGACATTTCAACCGGAGTAAAACTCGCTATACTGGCTATCATTTTACTAGCCATTAGAAGAACAGTTGAACCAAAGGTAATGGGAAAACATATAGACTTATCCCCACTTGCTACATTGATTGCAATGTTTTTAGGGATACAGATTCTTGGTTTAATCGGCTTTATTGTAGGACCGCTGGTAGTTATTACGTTTAATTCAGCAAAAGAAGCTGGAATAATAAAATGGAATTTAAAAATATAAAAGCGAAATGGGAGTATAAGTTCATATACTTCCATTTCGCTTTTTATTATCCACCTAGTATAGCCTTTAACATACTAGTTGTTTCCCCGCCTTCAAATATAATATAAAGAAGCAAGTACACCATTACGCCTGTAATCGCACTAAAAAACCATATTATACTTGTAACTGGTCCAATTTTACGGTGAACACGTATTTTTCTTTTTAAAGCCAATGTTAAAGTGACAACACCGAAAATGGCACCTGTAGTGGCTAAGATAATATGGAAAATCAGAAATATTGTATAATAAATTTCTATATCTTCAGGTCCACCGAAACTCGTATTTCCAATAAATGCAGTTCTTGAAACATAAATAATGAAAAAAATTAATGCACTTATTGCAGCTGCTATCATCGTCTTCTTGTGTTTCTTCGGCTTACCTTTAATGATGAAACGCCAGCCAAATGCCACAAGAATCGCACTTAGAACAATAAAGAAGGTACTAATTGTAGGTAATAATGGCATTGTTTAAAAATCCTCTCTCCATTTTCATACTAAAATCAGAGAAACAACTTCCCTCACACCTAGCGTGTGAAGGAGTCTTCTCTATCTCGTATTTCTATATAGCTTAATTTGTAGACGATGGTTCAGGCATTGGATCAATTTTTAAACTTTCACGGTTAAACCAGGAAAAGAATACTCTAGCCAAAATGAAACCGTATGTTATTTCCTGCATTAACTTCATAATTATTCCGCCTAGTTGCTGATCTTCCAACGTACTCATTGGTGAAAACATTTCCGGTCCTGTAAGTGCACCTGATAATCCGCTTAATACATCTGCCGGTACACATAAACTTAATGCTTGAATCCATGCTCCACTCTCACTATAAGTTGCAAATAGTGGTACATCTGCAAATATGATTAATACACAAGCTGGTGTAATTAACACCCCATTCGCGAAAATATACGCGATTTTTAATAAAGGTGAAATAGTGTCATATTCCTTTAGTGGTGTTACCATTGGCCACCAAACAATGAATGCAGCTATTAATATAGCCGTTGATACCATTGCATGTATAATCGGAGATGATTTCGCAAAATCAAATACCTCAGGAATATGATAGAGAGAAAATAATGTATTAAACAATAATAACGAAATTAATGGTTTCGTTACAAGAGTCACTGCTGGTTTTATGATTGGAAACGCTAAAAACTTTCTCCATAACCAATTAGGAATACCCTTAATGATTAATATAGGAAATATTAAATAATAGATAGCCATTTGAATCATATGTGCTGTCAGCATAATATGTGTTAATAAATCAATTGGCGATCCTTTTACTAAGTAAAGTAAAACCATTGCTAAGTAAAAAAAGAATTGTTGTTTACCTGTAGGCTTCGCATCCCCACCGAATTTATGGCGATAACGTCCTGTAAGTAAAAAATAGGTTAAAGCTAACCCTAAAACAAAAAGCATATAATAAGGACTCCAGAGTGCCCGGAACCCAAATATCTGTAATTCTAACCACATAATTTTTCACTCCATTATAACGGCTTATACCTTATAGTATAACGCAAAAGACCAACATTCACATAATTTGAATGTGACAAATTATGAACAATAGCTTCTACGTCTGTTTATATACAAAAATAAAAGGCTGGGATATCCCCCAGCCTTTTATCAACCTCTTACCACCAAGTTAGTGCTGCTAAACCAGCAACCGTTAGTATTGCAGCCCATATTCCACCATACATCATAGTGGAAGGCATTTCATGACCAGCGTTCTTCATGTGCATGAAATAATAAAGCTGAAAAGCAACCTGAACAATAGCTAGCAATAGGATAATAGGAATAACAAACATTTTTGGCATTATATCCCCTGCCACAATTCCAAATGCAACAAGCGTAAATACAATCATCAACGCAAATGTAATCAGTTGAGTTTTCATTTCTTCTTTATTTTTTCTTTTTTGAAATGTATCTATTTTTTTGGAACTGGTGTTTTCAGTCATTTATTAAACCACCTTTCCCATTAGATATACTACAGTAAAGATGAATACCCACACAACATCAATAAAGTGCCAGTAAAGACTTACAACGTAAAACTTTGGTGCATTGTATAGATTTAATCCACGTTTTGCATTTCGTAGAAGCAATGCAATCATCCAGCATAGACCGAAAAGTACGTGTCCTCCATGGAAGCCAACCAATGTAAAGAAGGCAGAACCAAATGCTGAAGAAGTGAAAGTAAATCCATACTCATGTACGTAATGATTAAACTCATAAATTTCACAACCTAAAAACGAAAAACCAAGAATGATTGTAATTACCAACCATAAACTCATTTTGCCAAAATCATTATTCTTCATGTGGTACATTGCGTATACACTTGTCAAAGAACTAGTTAACAATAGAATCGTCATAATGAAAACAAGCTCTAATCCAAATAGTTCATTTGCTGATGGTCCACCAGCTGTTGCGTTACGTAAAGCAAGATAAGTACCAAACAAACTTGCAAATAAAACAGTTTCTCCACCTAGAAAGAACCAAAAACCAATAAATTTATTTTTACCTTCAAGGGTGGCTTTTTCCGGTTCGTTTGGCATTGTTTCTGGATTTAAGGAATGATCATGACTCATCTCAGTCAGCCTCCCTTTCTAATTCTTCTTTAGGTATATGATGCCCTAAATCGTCTTTTAATGATCGGATTAACATACAGCCAAACGTGATAGCCATACCGATAAACACGACTGCTAACCAACCTTTATTATCGGTTTGGTAAATGAAACCAAAACCAGCAATAAATAATCCAAGTGACATCATAAACGGAAGAATAGATGCATTCGGCATATGAATATCACCAAGAGGTTCTGAAGGTGTCATTTTACCTTTACCTTCTGTTTTTTCAATCCATAATGGATCTAGTCCACGAACAAGTGGTACCTGTTTAAAATTATAATGTGCAGGCGGTGATGACGTCGCCCATTCAAGTGTACGTCCATCCCAAGGGTCATCAGAAACATTTTCACCTTTAAGATTAGTATAAAAGACATTAATAACAAAGACAATTACACCAAATGCCATGAAAAATGCTCCAATGGTACTGATTAGGTTTCCAAGGTCCAGCCCCTGATTTGGCAGATATGTTGAATATCTACGTGGCATACCCATTAACCCAAGGAAATGCTGAATGAAGAATGTTAAATGGAATCCAATTAAGAATGTCCAGAAAGTAATTTTCCCCATTCCTTCATGCAATATTTTACCGAACATTTTTGGCCACCAGTAATGAAGACCGGCAAAAATACCAAAGATTGTTCCACCCACAATTACATAATGGAAGTGAGCAACCACGAAATATGAATCGTGATATTGATAATCGGCTACAACAGAAGCTACCATTACACCTGTCATTCCACCTAATGTAAATGTAGGAATAAATCCAAGTGACCAAAGCATTGCAGAGTTGATCGTTATCTGACCGCCCCACATCGTTGCTAGCCAGTTAAATATCTTGATACCTGTAGGTACTGCAATAGCCATTGTTGCAATCGCAAAAATCGAGTTTGCTACTGGTCCAAGACCTACCGTAAACATGTGGTGAGCCCAAACCATGAATCCTAGGAATGCGATTAACATTGTCGCAAAAACCATTGCTGTGTAACCAAATAATCTCTTTTTCGAAAATGTTGAAAAAAGGTCACTAAATAATCCGAATAACGGTAATATCAAGATGTAAACCTCAGGGTGACCGAAAATCCAGAAGATATGCTCCCAAATGATCGCGTTACCGCCGAGTGACACATCGAAAAACGCTGCGTCAAACATACGGTCAAACATTAGTAAAAATAATCCAACAGTTAATGCTGGGAAAGCAAATAATATAAGTATACTTGTAATGAATGATGCCCAAGTAAACAATGGCATTCTCATATATGTCATACCAGGGGCCCTCATATTAACGATGGTTACTAAAAAGTTAATACCACCAATTAATGTCCCGGCACCTGCAATCTGGAGTCCAATTACATAAAAGTCGACCCCATGACCTGGTGATTGTGTTGATAATGGTGCATAGGAAGTCCAACCAGCATCTGGTGCTCCACCCAAGAACCAACTACAGTTTAAAATAAGTCCACCAAATAAAAATAACCAAAATCCTAATGAATTAATAAATGGAAATGCGACATCACGTGCACCAATCTGCAGTGGAATTACTGCGTTCATTAGTGCAAAGATTAACGGCATGGCCGCCAGAAATATCATTGTTGTTCCATGCATAGTCAATATTTCGTTATACAAACCATTACTCAAAAATTCACTATTTGGTTTGACTAATTGAATCCGAATTAACATAGCTTCTAATCCGCCAATTAGGAAGAAAAAACCACCGCCGAACAAATATAAATGTGCAATTTTTTTATGGTCAACAGTTGTTAAATAATCCCAAAGAACAGCTCCGAAGCCCCTCTTTTGAGTAGCTGCATTACTCACTACTTTAACCTCCCTATACGTCTTACATAGTATTAATAATTGATGTTACTATTTCCCTGCATCTTCAGCTGTTATACTAGATGGCTTTAATTGTAATAAATAGTCAGCAATTTTACTTGCTTCTTCTTTAGACAACTCCGGATATTTACCTGCCATTTTGTTACCAGGTTTAATAGAGTTAGGATCCATAATCCAACTAATAAGGTTTTCTTTATTATGTTCCATTACTCCAGCAACACGAGTACGATCCCCGAAATTTGTTAAGTTAGGTCCTACTTGTACTGGTGAAGAACCAATAGCATGACAACCCATACAGTTATTTTTTTGGAATAGTTCTTGACCTTGTTTTGCAGTTTCGCCTTCTGCTACTGCTTTAGGGTCAACGTTTTGCATGTCTTCTACCCATTTGTCAAATTCTTCAGGGCTTACTGCAATAATTTTAAAATCCATTAACGCATGTGATGGACCACATAATTCAGCACATTTACCGTAGTAAACGCCTTCCTCATACGCTTCAATAAACATTGTATTTTCATTTGCAGGATTCACATCCATTTTTCCGGAAATAGCTGGTACCCAGAATGAATGGATAACATCAGACGATTTCATGTTAAGATACACTTTTTCGCCTGTAGGGATATATAAATCCTGACTAGTTTGAATTTCTTTACCTTCGTAATTAAAATGCCACCAGTATTGGTTACCAGTTACTTCAACATTAAGACTCTCACTTGCTGCCGACTCATCTGCTAAATCAAATGTAGCACTAACAGTAGGTACGGCGATGATAACTAATAAAATAATTGGAATAACAGTCCAAATTATTTCAAGTGTTTTATTTCCTTCAACTTGCTTTGGAATAAAGTCTTTGTCACCTTTCTTTTTCCGAAAACGGATTAGAACTGTAACATATATAAGCATTACAATTACTAGGACAAATAACATAATAACTGCAGTTAGAATAATTAGATCTAACGACTTTTCTGCTCCATATCCTTTTGGTATTAGTGCACTTAAGTTTTCCTTACCACACCCTGAAAGTATAAGTGCCAGTATGCTGAATAAAGTTAAAGCTCTAAATTTTCCCATCCAACCTTTCATGTAATCATACCTCTCTTTCTCTTTGTTTCTTCCTTATATAATTTTGTGATTAAGGACAATTACGAAATTCATTACTTAACTAAAGGGGAAATCAAATGTCACAACTACCATCATTAAAAATAAAATTGTTAAATAGTTCAACGAATAAATAAACATCATATTTGCCCATTTGAGGTCTTTTTTCGTAAATAAACCGCTAATGCCAAGCGCTAACCATCCAACATTTAACAACGTCGCTATCACGACAAATGTTGTACCAAGTTGTGTCAAATAAAATGGTAGTGGCAATAGACATGCTGTATAAACGACCATTTGGCGTTTTGTAAATTCAAAACCATGCACAACCGGAAGCATAGGGACACCGGCAGCTTTGTATTCCTCACACTTTTTCATTGCTAGAGCTAAAAAATGTGGTGTTTGCCATATAAACATGATTAAAAATAAAACAAATGCTACAATATGAAGATTTGGATCAATTGCTGCCCATCCGATTAACGGTGGCATTGCACCAGAAAAACTGCCAACTACTGTATTTAGTGTATATCTGCGTTTTGACCACATCGTATATAAAACAACATAAGTAAACCATCCAAAGAAACCTAAAACAGCTGCTTGCACTGTAGTCAGTAACAAGAAGATTAAACCTATTCCAGTTGTAGAAATACCAAGTATCAAGACATGATTTAATGCGATAGAGCCCGTTACGGTAGGTCTCGTTTTTGTTCGAGACATAACTGGATCAATATCGCGATCATACCAATTATTAAGTATACAACCACCAGCTATAACCAAAGCAGTACCAGCCATTGTTAACAAAAAGACATCCCAATTTTGTACGAAAGAAGAATTCGTAAAATGAAGTGCTAACCAAAATCCAGCAATAGCAGTTATAAGGTTAGAATTCACAATTCCTACTTTAATGAGAGCTTTCAAATCTGCAAACAATGTCATATCTTTGTTTTCTGATGTAGCAACTTTTCCTATCATTCGTGAAGAAGTTGTCTCCACTTTATTCATTCCATATATCCCCCCTTCATCTTCCCAACATAAAGGCACAAAATTATATAGAACATATGATGGAATGATAGCGTTACTACTTACTATCTCCAAAAGTATCCTATGTATTACCTAAATTATTGTATCATGGATTTGTTTTACAATCTATTTACTATATAAGTATATTTCATTTTTAAACAAGATATATGTGACAATAATGTGAAGTCTTGTTTGAAAGTAAAATAAATGCAATGTGCCTTAATATAGTATGAAATACCTCTGAGTATCCCCATTAATTGGGCTTTATAATGGTTTACTTAACAAAATATCCCTTACACTATTTCTAGCAAACAACAGTTCACAATGCAAGCGTTTTTTACTTTATTGTAAGAAAAAGGCTTATAAAACGTGATAATATGACAATTGTGTGGAAGAATGGCTTTTTGCGTCGATTTTAATTGCTTTGTATATTAGAGTAGTATTATCATGAAGCTATATAAAGAAAAAGTGAGGCATTTCTATGATAAAATCGTTAAAATGGCTATCTGTACTTGCTACGATAGGCATGTTCTTGGTATTACTTGGTGGTGCACTTGTTACCAAAACAGAATCAGGTGCAGGATGTGGATCAAGTTGGCCATTCTGTAATGGAAAATTTATACCTACAGAAATAACGCCTGAACTAGTAATCGAACTAAGTCATCGTCTGGTAACTGGTGGTGTTGGAATAGTTGTTCTTGCACTCTCCATATTAGCCTGGAAAAGAATAGGACATATTCGTGAAGTGAAATTTCTATCCTTCATGTCCATTTTTTTCTTACTAACACAAGCGTTAATCGGCGCAGCTGCCGTTAAATGGGGACAGTCCGAATTTGTATTAGCTGCACACTTTGGTATCTCCTTAATCTCTTTCGCTTCGGTGTTCTTACTAACATTACTTGTGTTTGAAATCGATAAAAAGTTTGATGCAAGGTCACTTCTTATTAAAAAGAAGCATCGCGTTGAAATATATGCTATTACAATCTACACTTTAATGGTTGTTTATACTGGAGCACTAGTCAGACATGCAGAAGCTAGTCTCGTATGTGGTGATTGGCCATTTTGTACAAATACAGCTCCATTGCAAATCACAACTTTCAGGCTTGATCAATGGATACAGATGGGTCATCGATTAGCTGCAGGCTTATTATTTATTTGGACGATAATTTTATTTCTAAAAATACTAAAAAATTATCGCAACAACAGAGTAATGGTATGGGGCTGGACAGTGACCCTCGGTCTTATTTGTTTGCAGGTGTTTTTTGGAGCATTGATTATTTTTACAATGTTAAATCTAGGAATAGCACTTATGCATGCATTTGTTATTTCATGTTATTTTGCCATGTTAAGCTATTTTATTTTACTATCAAACAGAAGCGCAAAATACGAAAAGTCATAAACAAAAGCGCAAGCGCCCGTTTAGCGACGTATGGATTATATCTTCTAACATGGATAGTTAATCAAAAAAGTAGTAGAAATCAACATGATTTCTACTACTTTTTTTATGGTTTTATTCAAATTCTATTAGTAAATCATTTACTTTAATTGCTTCCCCATTATTAACATGGATGGCTTTGATTACACCGTCAAATGGAGCTTGTACAGTTGTTTCCATTTTCATTGCCTCAGTTATTAGAAGATAATCACCTTTTTTAACCTTATCGCCTTTTTCACTGATCACTTTTACAACAGTCCCTGGCATTGTGGCACCTATGTGTTTTGAATTTGTTTTATCCGCTTGTTGTTTTGTTACAAGTTGTGATTTTACATTTTCATCTTTCACAACTACTTCTCGGGATTGTCCGTTTAGTTCGAAATAAATGACACGCGTTCCATCAGGGTGAGCCTCCGAAATGGAAACTAATTTTACAATTAAGGTTTTGCCTTGCTCAATTTCTACCTCGATTTCTTCTCCTAATCGCATTCCATATAAAAATGTTGGTGTATCTAACACGGACATATCCCCGTACCTTTCTTGAAAACGATGATAGTCCATAAACACTTTAGGATACAATGCGTGAGAAATCATATCAAAACTAGTTACTTGTCTATCCAGTGTTTTAAATAACGTTGACTTTAATGAATTGAAGTCAATTGGCTCCAGCAATTCACCTGGCCGAACGGTTATTGCTTTTTTTCCTTTTAATATGATTCGTTGTAATTCCTTAGGAAAACCTTGGTATGGCTGTCCAATATATCCTTGTGCAAATTCAATTACAGAATCTGGAAAATCAATTGTTTCCCCATGCTCATAAATATCATCTTCAGTTAAATTGTTTTGGACCATAAATAGAGTCATGTCCCCAACAACCTTAGAGGATGGAGTAACTTTAATGACATCCCCGAACATAAGATTAACTTTGTTGAACATTGTTTTAACTTCATTCCAGCGTTCTTCCAGACCTACTGCTTTTGCTTGTTGCTTTAGGTTACTATATTGGCCACCCGGCATTTCATGGTTATAAATTTCCGTATGTGGAGATTTCATACCACTTTCAAAATCCTGATAGTATCCACGGACTTCTTCCCAATAATGTGATAGCTTTTCGTACGAACCTACATTAATTTTAGGCTGCCTTTTGTTACCCTCTAAACCATGATAAAGTGTTTGTGCACTTGGTTGTGATGTTAGTCCAGCCATCGGTCCGTTAGCTACATCGACAACATCTACCCCTGCATCGATTGCACGTGCATACATATAATTACCATTTCCACTCGTGTCATGTGTGTGCAAATGAATCGGAATAGTAAGCGTTTCTTTTAAAGTGGAAATCAGTTGATATGCTGCTTCAGGCTTTAATAAGCCAGCCATATCCTTTATCCCAAGAATATGTGCACCCGCTTGTTCCAATTCTTTTGCTAAATTTGTATAGTAATCAAGATCATATTTCGTACGACCTTTATCTAAGATATCCCCTGTATAACACATGGAAGCTTCTGCAATTTTATTTGTTTCGCGAACGGATTGTATGGCTAAATTCATACCTTCAACCCAGTTCAGACTGTCAAAAATTCTGAATACATCTATTCCTGCTGATGCACTTTTTTCCACAAATTCTTTTATTAAATTATCTGGATAGTTTTTATATCCAACTGCATTACTGGATCTAAGAAGCATTTGAAACAACACATTCGGCATTTTTTCACGTAATTTCAGAAGTCGATCCCAAGGGTCTTCTTTCAAGAAACGATAAGCCACGTCAAACGTTGCTCCCCCCCACATTTCAACTGAGAATAATTCTGGTAATAAACGTGCAGTAGGTTCGGCAATTTGTAATAAATCCTTCGTACGAACTCGTGTTGCAAGCAATGATTGATGTGCATCCCGGAACGTTGTATCCGTTAATAAAACTTCTTTCTGATCAAATAGCCAGGAAGCTAATCCATCTGGTCCATTCTCATCAAGGATTTGCTTTGTACCTCGTGGTATTTCCTGCAATCGATCCACTTTTGGAATTGGTGGAGTTATTAATAATGGCTTTTTCTTTTTATTAAGACCTTCAAATCCATTGACAGTTGTATGACCAATGTAAGAAAGCATTTTGGTTCCACGATCTTTTCGTTTTGGAAAAACAAATAATTCCGGTGTATGATCAATAAATGTTGTGCTATATTCACCTGATAAGAAATTAGGATGACGAATCACATTTTCCAAAAACGGTATATTCGTTTTAATACCACGAATTCTAAATTCTTTTAGGTTACGAACCATTTTATTTGCTGCTTGATTGAACGTTAATGCCCATGTAGAAACTTTCACTAATAAGGAATCATAATGTGGTGAAATCTCTGCTCCCTGAAAACCGTTACCAGCATCAAGGCGTACACCAAATCCGCCACCTGTTCGATAGGCCATTATTTTTCCAGTATCTGGCATGAAGTTATTTAACGGGTCTTCTGTTGTTACCCTCGATTGAATAGCATAACCATTTGTTTTTATATCTGCTTGAGCAGGAATTCCAATTGATTGATCATGGATATCCTTACCTTCTGCAACTTTAATTTGAGTCTGAACAATATCGATACCAGTTATAAGCTCTGTGATCGTATGTTCTACTTGTACGCGTGGGTTCACTTCTATAAAATAAAAATCTTCTTCCGTCACTAAAAATTCAACGGTTCCCGCATTAATGTAGTGAACGTTTTGCATTAATTTTACCGCGGCATCACATATTTCATCCCGCAAAGGTTCTGATAACGAAACACTAGGGGCAATCTCAACTACTTTTTGATGACGCCTTTGAACGGAACAATCCCGTTCATATAAGTGAACAACGTTGCCATTATGGTCACCAATCACTTGTACTTCAATGTGCTTTGGATTTTCAATCAATTTCTCAACGTATACCTCATCATTACCAAATGCCGCTTTTGCCTCTGATCTTGCCCTGTCATATGCTTCAGAAAGACCAGCCTCACTGCGAACAATACGCATTCCTCGGCCTCCACCACCTAAGGAAGCTTTAATAATAATAGGATACCCAGCTTTTTCACCAAAAGTTTGTACTTCTTCCAAAGAAGACACTGGACCATCAGTCCCGGGAATAACGGGTAAATCTGCTTGAATCGCCTGCGTTCTGGCCTTAACTTTATCCCCAAACATATTCAAGTGTTCGCTGGTTGGACCAATAAAAGTTAATCCTTCTTCCTCACAGCGTCTCGCAAATTGAATGTTCTCTGATAAAAAACCATAACCGGGATGTATTGCATCGACTCCAACTTGCTTTGCAACTTCAATAATTCCTTCAATATCCAAATAAGCATCAATTGGCTTTTTATTCTCTCCAACTAAATATGCTTCATCTGCCTTATAACGGTGGTAGGAACCGGAATCCTCTTTAGAATAAATCGCAACAGTCCGTATATTTAATTCAGTACAAGCGCGAAACACCCGAATTGCAATCTCGCCTCTGTTTGCCACTAATACTTTTTGAATAGGTTTTAACTCGGCCATGATTTTCCTCCTCTATTGAATGTTTGATCTCGATTCGAATTTTGATTTACGTTAACTGGTTCTTGTTCTTTTCCCTTCACCGATTTTGCAATATTATTTAATATCCCCATAGAAGCTAGCATCACGAGTAACGATGATCCCCCATAACTAACAAATGGAAGCGGAACACCTGTAATAGGTAGGAGCCCCATAATTGCACCTAAATTAATAAATGCTTGTACACCAACCATTGATGATATCCCTATAGCTAATAACGCCCCAAAACTGTCCTCACATTTCCTTGCAATAAAAATTCCACGCAACACAATTATGGCTAACATGCCCAATACGATAACTACTCCTACAAATCCAAGCTCTTCTGCAATGACCGCCATAATAAAATCAGTGTGTGGTTCAAGCAAATAGCCAAGTTTTTGTATACTATGACCTAATCCCTCACCAGTAAGTCCTCCCACACCAATTGCTAAATATGATTGGATCAAGTGATATCCATCTGTTTCCGGAGTTTCAAATGGTTGATATGCACCTGTAAACCTGGCAAGTCGTTCATCCGTTACCATTTGAGGTGCTGCTAATGCAATTACGATTAATCCAAGTAAAATAAGAATAGACAAATGTCGGAACTTAATACCTGAACTAAAAATAACGGAACAGGCGATTAAGAAAATGATTGCTGCAGTACCAATATCAGGCTGCATAAAGATTAACCCCAAAACTATTCCTGTCATTATTAATGGTGGCAATACGCCCGTTTTAAAATCATTTATGTATGATTGTTTCTTGGAATAAATACTTGCCAGATACATGATCAAGCCAATTTTCGCAAATTCAGCAGGTTGCATACTGACGGGTCCAAAATCAAACCAAGATTTAGCATTATTTACTGTGTCCCCAAAAATCAATACACCGATTAGCATAAATAAAACAATTAACATAATAATTTTCATTAGTTTTTGGTAATATTTATAAGGAAAGACGCTGCAAACAATAAATCCTATCATGCTAAGAAAGAACCATGTTATTTGCTTGTAAAAATAATGCGTACTTTCAAAGCCCTCCATAACGGCTATAACCATACTGGCACTGTAGATCATGACAATTCCAAAACCCGATAGAAGTATTGGCGTTATCATAAGAGTAAAATCGTATTCTTTTAATTTCTGTATCATCTTACTTCTCCCTACTATTTAATTAAGCAATGACGAAATAGAAATTTTTATAAGCTTAACACAATTAAATGAATTTTGTAATATATTTAGTTTCTATTTCGCCAATTTGCTTTCTCAATATTATCCAATTGTATCATGTATGATCAATCAATTTCTTTATAATAAAAAAACCTTGCCAAAAAAATAATGTCGGCAAAGTTTTTGCTAAGTTGTAAGTACATACACAGAACAACCTAACAATATTTTGTTAAATTGAATTCTGTGCTGCTTCATGTAATATATTAAGCTGCCTCTCTAGATTTTCAAGAAGTGCTTTTCCTTCATCC
The DNA here is from genome assembly GCF_044793635.1 of Virgibacillus necropolis. Classification (GTDB taxonomy): domain Bacteria; phylum Bacillota; class Bacilli; order Bacillales; family Amphibacillaceae; genus Virgibacillus_F; species Virgibacillus_F necropolis_A. Next base: position 3,867,700 of record NZ_CP084992.1, on the reverse strand, counting down.
TCGTTGATTAAGTCTAAGCGCACTGCGAAATCAATCTCTCTTGAGAGACCAAACATTTGAGTATCTAAAACCTCTTCATATAATGGACATTGTGGCATGGTTAAATTATCGATTTGTACTTCGATAAGCTTTAAAATTTTATCAGCGTCAGCCTTTAGAAGGGCATGCGCTTTTTCACGATGATTGACGGTCACCTCAGGAATCAAATGAATCCCTCCAATTAAAAGACTTTCTTATATTTTATATTATCGTTCAATACGATAAATTGCAAATAAAATATTTAAAAAAATAGATCATCTAACCAATACATAAGCATATTACGTGTGTTTATGATAAAATGAATATCGTAAAAATTGTTTAAGTCTATTAGTGTTATTTTGCAGTTCGAAAGGTGGAAAAAAATATGATAGTACCAATAATAGGAAACGTTACATACTCCATTACACTAGATCCTACCGTCTGGATTTTTGATGATCGTAAAATAGAGTTAGACAAAGCATTTGATCACATAACTAATCAACCAGACGAAGACGATGAAATAGAAAAAGCATCAAAGCGTTGGGATAGAGAAGTATATCAACAGAATATCAACCCTCCTATCAATAAAAGTATTTCTAAATTTGAAGGGGAGAAAATATTAAAAGGGTCTTATGTAATGCCAATATCAAATTTTGTGGAGCATGCTGAGGCTAAAAATGATGCAAAAACCGCCACATTAATTGTAGAAGATGGTGAAAATGTTACAATTTCATTAAAAGAATTAAATAACTCCTATTTATTATTTGCAATCGATGGAAAACCATTAAAAGAAGGTGGTCCTGTCCACTTTTATCATATGGATGGTTCAAATAAAGACAATCCAATTAAATCGATTAAAAAAATTGAAATTAATTAAAGAGTACTTTGAAAGGCTATTGCTTAATCATGCAATAGCCTTTTTTACTATCCAGTTACAAAACACTTTTTACGTATAATTTAGCAATCTAAAACAAAATATAAGCATAGTACATTTCTTTTTAAAGGAAAAGGAGGCACGACACATGAAACTAGGCTTTCGTACAGGACTATGTTTATTAATGACTTGTTTTATTATTAGTGGATGTCAATCAGATAATGAAGATATATCCGCTCCAGATGAAGAAAGTAATAATCGTTTTATTCAGGTAAAGGATTCAGATCCAGCCAAAAAACAATCATTAAGCAATAGAGAAATTGCTAATCATCTGGCATCTGTTGCCGGTGGTGTCGACAATGTTAATGATGCATCCGCAGTAGTTGCTGGTCCATATGCTGTGGTTGGTATTGATGTCGATAAAGATTTAGACCGTTCTAGAGTGGGAACTATAAAGTATACCGTATTAGAAGCATTACAACACGATCCATATGGAAAAACAGCTGTCGTTGTTGCTGATGGTGATATTATGGAACGCTTACGGCAGATGAGAAATAAAATGAGTCAAGGATATCCGACCCATGGTGTGGTAGATGAGTTATCAGCAATCGTCGGTAGATACATGCCAGATTTACCTATAAATGATAATCAACCGAAAGTACCAGATCAAAATAAAAAAGTTCTACCAAAAAAGGACGAGAAAAAGATGGACGAAATTGAAGAAGAACAATCAAATCATAAAAATAATGAATAAAAAAGATTCCTGATTATTTTGCTATAATCAGGAATCTTTTCTTATGTTGTAGCCTTATCTTGTTCCTCTTTCACTTCATTATAATAATTTACACCAAATTGAGATCCTTCCGACACCATTTTAGCATTTTCAAGCTGTGCACGGTCTTTATTTTCGACCTGATCCGGAATTCCAGCATCATCTAATGTCGTTTCTTTATTCAAATTCTTAAACTTTGATGTTGTATTTTTTACTGTTGTTTTCAACTTGTCACGTTTATCTTTATCTTTTAATACAAACCCTGCAACGCCCGCACCTACAGCGCCTACACCAGAAAGTAAATATCTCTTTTTCATCGAATCGCCCTTTCGTTTAGTTGTACAAATATATATTCCCCAGTAATTTTTCTCTAAAACATTAAATTTGCCGGCATTCACCTCGTCTTTAATAGCGAATGCTGTAGCTTTTCTAATACTGACAATTCCTTAAAACATGTATGTGTTAAATAGTTACATTTTCAATCCACTTGTTTCCTATGTTATAGTATTAATTAAAGAGCCTAATTTGAGGTGAAATTATGCAAGTTAAATGTGTTATTTGTGATCAAATAGAAGCAATTGAAGACCATTCTCTTCAAGCCAAACGATTAAGAAATCGTCGAATTCATATGTATTTATGTGAAGCATGCTATAATCGAATTGATGTAAAAACCAAAGAAAGACATGCATCTGGAAATTTTCGATTATATAAAAAGCCTAAACAAAAAGAAGACCTTATTTAAAAAATACCCACTCAAAATTTGAGTGGGTATTTTTAATATCTAGCTGCACTTTGCTTAATCACTGTGTATGTTGTTTTCTTTTTCTTTCTTGATGTAATCGTAATCTGTATATACCTAAAACGATTGATATAATGATTAAACTCGCTGTTATAGGTAATCCAAAAATACTAAAAATCGTTAATACATACGTTCCGACCGCAAGCATGATATAAACAAAAATTGTTTTCAGCAACGGTAATTGCCTTGCAAACCCCAATTTAAATGCGATTGAACCAAATATAAGGTTTAGTACATAAAAAATGGTAAATATATGATCCGTTCCATAATTCGATAAGACAAATTCAAAAATAAAGCTATTGTTCGAATCCATTTGTATCCCCCGTTAAATATGTTGTATTAATAATATGTATTTCATAATGATCCTTATCTATCATACTAAATCTTTATCCAGCATGCTAGTTAGAACGTCTGTTCATCCATAATAACATTTTGAATAAATATACTGAATGCTATATACTAATTGTTGTACTTAAATTTTTGGGGTGAAATCATGAATAAAATAAATTACCCAATGTTACTTTTGGCAATTTTGGTAATTCTAGCATTTTTTTCCGTTGGGATTGGAATTGCACTGCGAAACATTTGGTTAGTATTATTCTTCTTATTACTAGGATTTGCAATCATGGGTTTTGGTCTTACATTAAAACGAAAAAGAAAGTGACCCCGAATTTGGAGTCACTTTTTTCCTTTTAATATATAGTCATTAATGATTTTTTCCTGTATAGAAGGATGACAAACAAGAATGGAATTATTCTCAACCATATTTACATCTTCCCCGACTACATTTGTTGTTACACCACCAACTTCATGAACAATGATCATCCCTGCAGCAATGTCCCATGGTGATAGTCTCATCGTTAGATAGCCATCTATAACCCCTTCTGCTACATACGCAAATTCTAATGCAGCCGAGCCATATGTACGTGTTCCTCTTACAGCTCGAACTAACTGCTGCATCACCTTTTCATCAACAAGGCGATTTTCACAAAGCCAGAAATGATTCAACCCAATCATCGCCTTGTTAAATTCGACTTGTTTGGCTAATGGAGGTATTTTCACCCCATTTTTATAGGCACCTTCCCCTTTAATTGCACTATATAGGATATTATCCATAACATCATAAATAAAACCTATTTCCCCTACACCCTCGTGATATATCCCGATTGAAATTGCAAAATTTCTTTTTTGTTGTACAAAATTCATCGTTCCGTCAATTGGGTCAATAATCCAAACCGTGCCATCTAAGGATTTCACGTGATCACCAAAACCCTCTTCGCTTAATAATAGATGGTTCTCATACTTAGTTTTAATTTTATTCACAAAATATTTCTCTGTTTCCTTATCCATCGTTGTTACAAGATCGTTTGGATTAGACTTTGTGTTAATTATTAAAGGATCATTTATTTTGCCACGAATAATACTACCCGCTTCAAGAATCCATTCTTTTGCATCCTCATATAGTTCAGTTCGATTTAATTTATTCATTTCTTTATTTGCCTCCACGATTTATTCTTCACTCTATCTTATCAAATTAAAAAACCAACCACCAAGTATAGCGACTTTAGTTGTGGTCAGTTTAAGGTGATAAATTATTCATCTTCAATAGAATAGAGCTGTATTCTTAATTGCTCTAGCCGTTCTTTTGCTTTTATTATCTCTACTTTATCATCAGCTTGTAATGCATCAAATAACGATACAAGTTCATAGTCAATTTCCATTCGTAATACAGGTATCTTTTCCTGTGCTTCTTTTCGTCTCAACGCTTCCATAACATATTTCATATTTATCCATCCTTTCAGATGCTTTTGTTATATATATGATGTTCGACAAACATTGGTTAATAATTTTTATTATTATTGTAAATATATTCCCAAATAACTGTTATCTTAAACCTTTATATACTAGGTATCTTTCTTGACTGCATATGTTTTTTCCTTAATAATAACTATTATAAAGTGAAACTTCATTCAGCGGAGGTTTCACTACCCGTCAAACTTCGATAAATAACTTACAAATGTAAAAAAAGGGGATTATTCATGGTATTTAAAGGTTTTATTAAAAAAGACTTTCAAACTTTTAAAATTAATGGTCTGGATGAACGAATGGATGCAATTAGACAACGCATTCAACCCAAATTCCAGGCAATTGGCGACGCGTTAATAGATGATTTATCAACTACAACAGGGAATGATATGCACGTCCACATTGCACAACATGCAAGAAGGACAGTAAATCCACCCAATGATACGTGGATGGCTTTTTGTCATAATAAGCGTGGATATAAACAACACCCACATTTTCAAATAGGCTTGTTTGATGATCATTTATTTATTTGGTTGGCATTTATTTATGAGCTTCCGTCTAAAACAGAAATAGCTGAAACATTTTTAGACCACATTGATGAAATTGACAAAACCATTCCAAATAATTATGTGGTTTCACTTGATCATACAAAAAAAGAAGCTACTAATATAAAAGATTTAGATTTAAAAAAATCACTGGAACGCTTCCAAAATGTCAAAAAAGCTGAGTTTCTAATTGGAAGACATTTCGCATCAGATGACCCATTACTCAAAGATAGCAAAGCGTTTTTAAAAGAAGTAAAAAGTACGTTCGAAACTTTAACACCAATCTATAAGCTATCGATGCGCGAAGTAATAAAATAGTTTTGTTAGGTCTTTAACTATAAGAATAACCGGGCAAATTACCCGGTTATTTATTCATCCTTTGCTTTCTTTATCACAGGATAAACCTTAAATCCCGAAGCTATTTCAAACTCTTTAAAATAGGTTTTCTCTTCACTTTTTGATGGAACAATTTCCTTAAAACGTTTATATGCCTTCATGATTTCGTGATCCTCAGCAGATTGCTCGTAATATTTTTCTATAACTGTAAAAAAGTTAACAACATCGATAATCTCTTGTTTTGACCATAGTTCATTTAATGGATAATGATAGTCCATTATATCCTCACCTCTTACATCCATTTTTGCCGAACTAATTCTGCATCTGTAATCATTCTCGTAATTAAGTCAGATACTGTTGGAATATCGTGGATTCTTGCAGCTATTTGACCTGACCATCCAAAGCCCTTTGTATCTTCTCCGTCATAAATATAGTTTTTATTTGCTTCCCCACCTATAAATGGTTTTAATGTTTCAAAATTAACAAGTTTTGATTCCAGATCAAGTATTTGTTCTGTCCATGAATTTTTTAAAGCACGAGCAGGTGTACCAAGTGTACGCTTAATAACTACGGTAGAATTTTCATCTGCTTCGAGTAATGCTTGTTTGTATGAAGGATGTGCGTCAACACACTCTTTTGTTGCAATAAACCTTGTACCCATTTCTATACCTTCAGCACCGAGTGTTAATGCTGCCATCATGCTTTTACCATCCCCTATTCCACCAGATGCTATAACCGGGATTGAAACATTATCTACTACCTGTGGAGTAAGAATAAAGGTACCGATATCACCACGGCCAAGGTGTCCTCCCCCTTCTTGACCTACAACCATGACGGCATCAGCTCCTAATTCTTCGGCCTTCTCTGCTTGTCTTCTGGCTGCTACTAGTACAAGTTTTTTAATCGGATGGTCTTTAACCATATCTAGAACACCTTTTGGATTTCCACCGGTTACAGAAATTACAGGTACTTGTTCATCGATGGCTACTTGCACCATATGTTCAAATGGACGTCCATGTTGCCCGATAGCGAAGTTCACTCCAAACGGCTTATCTGTTAATGACTTCACTTTATGTATTTCTTCTCGCAGTCTTGTTTCATCAGGTAAACTCATTGCAGTGATTTGCCCAAGCCCTCCTGCATTCGAAACGGCAGCTGCTAGATCTGCATAAGCTAAATACGCAAGTCCACCCTGTATTATTGGGTAATCAATTTCCAATAAATCTGTTATCCTAGTTTTCCATTTCATCATTTTTACATCTCCCCTGAGAATCCAATTATTCTTATATTCATACACTAATGCTAGCATAAGATAATTAAAATTGGCTACTTTATGGAGACTAGATTTATGGATAATAATTTGCTATACTACTTTGGATATTTTAATACTTATAGATGGAAGTGCTAACGATGAACGATCAATCACAAACACCATTATTTGATGGTTTATTGCAACACATAGAAAAAAACCCTACCCAATTTCATATTCCTGGGCATAAACAAGGAAATGCTGTAGACGCAAGGTTTCGTAATTTCCTAGGTAGAAATGCATTTAAAATAGACCTTATTAATATAGAACCATTAGATGACTTGCATCATCCACATGGCATGATTAAGGATGCACACGAACTTGCGGCAGAAGCATTTGGGGCAGATTATACATTCTTCTCTGTTCAGGGAACTAGCGGTGCGATTATGACGATGGTTTTAAGCGTATGCAGTCCTGGCGATAAAATTATTGTACCAAGAAATGTTCATAAATCAGTAACATCAGCGATTATTTTTTCAGGCGCAACACCTATCTTTATCCATCCTGAACTCGATCACAAACTGGGTATATCACACGGTATTACACCTACTGCTGTTCGCCATGCGTTAGAAGCTCATCCTGATGCGAAAGCTGTACTTGTAATTAATCCAACATACTTTGGAATTGTTGCAGATTTACAGGAAATAGTGGAGGTTTCACATAGGTATAATGTTCCAGTCCTAGTCGACGAAGCTCATGGTGTACACATTCACTTTCACGATGATCTACCATTATCATCCATGCAGGCTGGTGCGGATATGGCCGCAACCAGTGTCCATAAATTAGGTGGTTCGCTTACACAAAGCTCTGTTTTAAATCTCAAAGGCGATCGAGTATCACATGAACGCGTACAGACCGTCATGTCTATGCTTACAACTACATCTACTTCGTATATACTATTGGCGTCACTCGACGTAGCTAGAAAGAGATTAGCAACAAATGGTTTTGAACTTGTTGAAGGTGCCATACAATTAGCGAACCATGCAAGGAATGCCATTAATATACCTCATTTATATTGTGTTGGTTCAGAGATTATTGGAAGTGAAGCGATATTTGATTTTGATCCAACAAAATTAATCATATCTGTTAAAGAGTTAGGTATTTCTGGTTATGATGCCGAGGTATGGTTAAGGGAAAATTATGCGATTGAGGTAGAACTATCTGATTTATACAACCTACTTTGTATCATTACACCTGGCGACACGATGGATACAATAAATATACTTGAAACTGCATTAAAACAACTGGTTAATGCAAAAGTGGACCAACGTACAACAAAAGAAGTTACTGTATCTATACCTGATATACCATTACTTGCTATATCACCCCGTGATGCCTTCTATGCTGAAACAGAGGTGATCCCCTTTTCAAAGTCATCTGGAAGAGTTAGCGCAGAGTCGATCATGGTTTATCCACCTGGAATACCAATTTTTATCCCGGGAGAAATTATTACAGAAGAGAATATAGCATACATTCAGAAAAATATTAAGAATGGATTGCCAGTACAAGGTCTTCAAGATGAGTCGTTAAAAACCATACATGTTATTAAGGAACATCGTCCGTTTAAATAAATCATGAAATACGTAAAAAACGCGTTGCATAAATTATTATGCAACGCGTTTTAAATTATTTATTTGCAAGTCGGACAAGCGCCATAAAGGGTTGTTACTTTCTCATCATCAAAATTTTCTATAACTTGTTGACAGTCTTGACAAATGATTGTGCCCATTCAGCCCAACTCCTTCGTATTTAATATGATATCATGTAACTATTATAATGTGTCACATTAAGAAATACAACCGTTAATTAGTATAACTTACTTATTTATAATACATACTATTAATTCGTACCGTATTTTGTTCATTAAAGCACAAAAAAACAGCCACTCATTATTCTGAGTGACTGCTCCCGTCATTAGTTTGTTTTAATAAGATGTGGATCAACAATTTCATAACCCTGATCACGAAGTCCAACTACGATGTCGTGCAAGGCTGCCGAGGTCCATTCACGATCATGCATTAGAAGATTAGCACCCGGCTTAAGAAGACTATATGGAATATCAATTTCTGGAGCTTTCCCAGTAACCATCGCTTTAGTAAGTTTTTCGGCATTCATGTAAGGTTTAAAGTAATCATACCCATATGACCAATTCATTAATACCATACCTTCATCTTTTGCAATCTGTTTCGTGTGCGCTGTATTTGCTCCATTAGGGGCACGGAAAAACAACGGTTGTTCTCCAATTATTTTTTCCACCATATTATTAACTCGAACGATTTCTTTTTTTTGTTCCTCTTTTGTTAAGTCAGGTAAAAACGGGTGACTATATGTATGATTACCAATCATAAAACCCATGTCATGAATCTTTTTTAGATTCTCTTTTCCTTCAGGCGTTTCTAAAAAGTGACCATTCACAAAAAATATTGCACCTGCATCTAACTCTTTTAATGTTTTCGCCATTTCAACCGCATATTTATCTGGTGCATCATCAATTGTTAGTAATACGACCTTTTCATTAATTGATTTCTTCAATGGCTGAACTAACCAATTTTCCTGATTCACCTTATAGTTTGGCTTTGTAGCTTCTGGTGTTTCAGGATTATTTTCTTCCTTGTCTTTTTTTTCTTTCTTCTTTTCTGGATCCTCTTGTTTTTTTGTTGCCTCCTTTGTTTTATCTTCTTGATTTTCTGATTCTCCACTTTCAGATGATTTTTCTTCCGAACAAGCGCTTATGAAAATAACAAATAATAGAATGCATATTAATAATACTTTTTTCAATTTCATTTCCCCCTAAGATCTATGTGAACCATAGTATTATTATATCGAATTGTGACAGGAATTTGCTATAGTTTTTCAGCACTATATTACAGCTCTTAACCCAATCCGTGTTTATTCATAGTTAAAAGTGGGTAATTAAATATCGATAAAGTATTTAAATTAGAATTTTATTTTTATATCCGGAAATAGTAAGTACATAAGTTGAACTATTATCTTCTTTGTGTTTTAATACATTATTGTGCATATTTACTTTATCAAAATTTGACAAATATAAGTAGAAGGGATTAGGTTTATGAAAAAAGTTACACGTGTTTTCTACATTTCAGCAATAGTCGCGATATTATTCATCATTTGGGGTATTATTCCAAAAGATGTCTTACCAAATGCAAACTTAAACGATGTAACAACTGCAATACAGGGTTTTATCGTAACTAAATTTGGTTGGTTCTATTTGTTAAGTGCAACTGGCTTTCTAATTTTTGCGCTTTTTCTTATCTTCTCGAAATATGGGAATATAAAGCTTGGGAAACCAGGGGATAAGCCTGAATATTCCTACATAAGTTGGTTCGCTATGCTTTTCAGTGCAGGTATGGGGATTGGGCTTGTGTTCTGGGGTGCTGCTGAGCCACTCGAACACTTTCATACACCACCATATGGCGAAGGTGGAACCGTTGAGGCAGCTAAAGCAGCTTTACAATATAGTTTCTTCCATTGGGGACTCCACCCATGGGCAATATATGCAACAATCGCTTTAGCGCTAGCCTACTTCAAGTTTAGAAAACAATCTTCAGGTTTAGTAAGTGCTATTCTTGAGCCCCTTTTCGGTGACAGAATGAAAGGCCCATGGGGTACATTGATTGACTTTATCGTTGTATTTGCTACCGTTTTCGGGGTCGCAACATCTCTTGGATTTGGTGCAATACAAATTAGTGGTGGTCTCTCCTTTGTCTTTGGATGGGATCAAACAGTTACCATGCAATTTATTATCATATTTATTGTTACTATATTGTACTTAATTTCAGCAATGACCGGTTTAAATAAAGGGATTAAATATTTAAGTAATGCAAACGTAGTACTGGCTATCCTGCTAATGGCCTTTTTACTTTTTGTAGGTCCAACTGGCTTTCTTATGAACCTATTTACCAATACTTTTGGTAGCTATATCCAAAACCTTCCGGGAATGAGCTTTAGAATGACTCCATTTGATACCGAAGATACCTGGATTAAAGGCTGGACTATTTTCTATTGGGCATGGTGGCTTGCATGGGCACCATTTGTCGGTACATTTATCGCACGAGTTTCCCGTGGTAGAACAATAAGAGAATTCGTACTGGGTGTCTTATTGGTTCCTACAATATTTGGTGCACTCTGGTTTTCTGTTTTCGGTGGTTCAGCTATTTATTTAGAAATTTTCCAGGACACCGATATTATTCATTTTGTTAATGATATTGGAACAGAAGCAGCATTATTCGCTGTACTGGCAGAATTTCCACTTGGAACAGTTATGTCAATTATTGCGATACTATTAATCAGTACATTCTTTATCACATCAGCAGATTCGGCAACCTTTGTACTGGGTATGCAAACAACTGGTGGTAGCCTGTATCCACCAAATACGGTGAAGTTAGTATGGGGGTTAATACAATCTGGGGCTGCAGCCGTTCTATTATGGCAAGGTGGTTTAGAGGCTTTACAAACCGCTTCCATTATTGCAGCATTCCCATTTACAATCATAATGATATTAATTGTATTCTCTATGCTTAAATCATTTAAAGAAGAAGGAAAACAGGCTGATTTAAGAAGAAAAAATAAATAATAAAAAAGCCATTCGCCTATTTTATTCAGCGAATGGCTTTTTATTACTGTATAATCTAAAGTCTCTTTTCGTAAGTTTTGTTGCAATTTAAGCCACGCAGTTGATATATACTGCGACGTAAGTGCTGGTTGATTTCCGCTGCGGACCGTTGCTTTCCGCGGGCACGGCTTCAGCCTCCTCGCGGAAGACCACCGCTGCGGGGTCTTCAGACTCGTGCTGTTCCCGCAGGAGTCAACGATCCTCCGCTCCAATCAACTGCCGTAATAGTGAAAGGAGCTATATAGTACTGCTTCCAGACACCAGCGAAGGAAAAACACGGAGACTCCTGCGGAAACAGTGAAGACGATGAGACCCCGCAGTGAGCGGTCTTTGCTCGCGAGGAGGCTCAGCGCGAGCCCGCGGAAAGCGTAGTGATTTTTCCGTAGCGATCGCAGGCCACTGAACATGGTTTTTGGTTACGTCGCAATATATATCGATTACGACGTATAATATAGATTTCGAGGCAAAAACAACTATCTTTTACAGCCAAACCAAAAAGAGTTAAGCGCATTGGCCGCCTAACTCTTTTTAATGTGAATACTTATTTCATCATATGAATTGGAGTACCCATAGCTACTTCTGCAGCTTCCATAGTTATTTCACCAAGACTAGGATGCGCATGGATAGTTAATGCAATATCTTCAGCGGTCATTCCAGCTTCAATTGCTAAACCTAACTCCGCAATCATATCACTAGCATTTGGACCTGCGATTTGAGCACCAATAACCAGCCCATCTTCTTCTCTAGTAATTAATTTAAGGAATCCATCACTATCATTTAATGATAATGCACGACCGTTAGCAGCGAACGGGAATTTTGATGCTTTTGCTTTGTATCCCGCATCTTTTGCTTCTTTTTCAGTATATCCAACTGATGCTAGCTCAGGATCAGAGAATACGACAGCAGGGATACCGATATAATCGATTTCTGCTTTTTCACCACTAATTGCTTCAGCAGCAACTTTACCTTCATAGGAAGCTTTATGTGCAAGTGGTGGTCCAGCTACAATATCACCAATTGCATATATGTTATCTATGTTTGTACGGCATTGCTTATCAATTTTAATAAGTCCTTTGTCATCTAGATCGATTCCAACTTGTTCTAAGCCTAATTCTTCCGTGTTTGGACGGCGGCCAACAGTAACTAATACATAATCTGCTTCTACTGTTTCTTCTTTACCTTTTGATTCGTACGTTACCTTCACACCATCTTTTGATTCTTCTACGCCTTTAGCCATAGCTTCCGTAATAATAGAAACATTCTTCTTCTTAAGACGTTTCTTAACAACTTGTGTCATTTGCTTCTCGAAGCCACCTAGAATATCCTTAGTACCTTCTAAAATAACAATTTCCGTACCAAAGTTAGCATACGCAGAACCTAGCTCAGTTCCAATGTATCCCCCACCAATAACGACCATTTTCTTAGGGATTTCTTTTAAATTCAAAGCGCCAGTTGAATCGAGTACTCGATCAGAAAACTTGAAGCTTGGAATTTCAATTGGTGAAGATCCTGTTGCAATAATACAATTGTTAAATGTATAAGTTTGTGAATTCTTTTCATCCATTACTTTAGCTGTATTCTTGTCTACAAAATATACTTCGCCTTTAACGATATCTGCTTTATTTCCTTTTAACAAACCTTCAACACCGGAAGTAAGTTTATTAACAACTTTACCCTTCCATTCCTGAACTTTTGAAAAATCAACAGATACATTTTCCGTTTTAATTCCAAGCTCCTCGTTGCCGTGGGCGTGCTCAGTTAGGTGTCCTGCTTGAATCATTGCTTTAGAAGGAATACATCCTACATTCAAACATACCCCACCTAAAGTACCTTTTTCTACAATTGTTACCTTTTGACCTAATTGGGCAGCGCGGATGGCAGCTACGTAGCCACCAGGTCCTGCGCCAACAACTAATGTGTCTAATTCAATTGGGAAATCTCCTACTACCATAATTTACGCCTCCATCATAATTAATTGTGGATCGTTCAATAAACGTTTAATTTGATTTAATGCTAGTTGAGCAGTTGCACCATCAACAATACGGTGGTCGAAGCTCAATGATAGCGCTAATACTGGAGCAATAACAATTTCTCCATCACGTACCACTGGTTTCTCAGCAATGCGTCCAATTCCTAAAATTGCTGCTTCTGGATAGTTAAGAACCGGTGTAAACCATTGTCCTCCAGCAGACCCAATATTCGTGATTGTACTTGTTGCGCCTTTCATATCATCAGATGCAAGTTTACCATTACGTGCTTTATCTGCCAATTCATTTACCTCTTGTGAGATAGCAAAGATTGATTTACGATCAGCATCTTTTACTACTGGTACTAATAAACCTTTATCTGTATCTGCCGCAATTCCGACATTATAATAATGTTTGTAGATGATCTCATCTGTTTCATCATCAACTGCTGCACCTAAGATTGGATATTTCTTCAAGGTAGACACTAGTGCTTTTGCAACATATGGTAAATACGTTAATTTAATTTCTTGTTCAGCAGCAATAGCCTTAAATTTCTTACGGTGTGCAACCAATTCCGTTACATCTATTTCATCCATTAATGTAACATGTGGTGCTTTCGTTTTTGAATTAACCATAGCTTTTGCGATTGATTTACGAATACCACTCATTTTCTCACGAGTTTCTGGGTATTCACCTTTTGGTGCTGAAGTATCTTTAGAAACAGATTTTTTCTCTGTTTGTTCACCTTCATCTTTTTCTGTTGTTTCTTGTGATTCTGCTTTTTGATCACCATTTAAGTAACTGTCAATATCATCTTTAAGGATACGACCATTCTTACCAGAACCACTTACTTCCTGGATAGATACATCGTTATCGCGAGCATACTTTCTTACTGATGGCATGGCAATTACTCGCCTGTCGTCAGATGAATTCGGCTCATCCTCTTTAGTAGTTTCTTTTTCTTCTTTTTTAGACTCGGCTTTATCGTCTTTTGAAGAATCTTCTTTTGGTTCTTCTGTTTTTTCTTCTTTTTCATCTGCAGTTGATTCTTCTGTGTCTTCTTCGTCATCTGATTCATAGCCTTCAGCATCAAGTGTGATAAGTGTATCACCAACTATTGCAACAGATCCTTCATCAACATGAATCTTCTTAACTGTTCCCTCTACAGGAGAAGGAATTTCAACAACAGCTTTATCGTTTTGGACTTCACATAGCACGTCGTCTTCTTTTAATTCTTCGCCTTCTTTAATAAACCATTTAACAATTTCGCCCTCGTGAATTCCTTCACCAATATCGGGCATTTTGAAATTATATGCCATAATTACTACCTCCCATCCTTTAATTAAAAGTTTATTACTTCATTAACCTTATCTACGATGTCTTTATGATTTGGTAGCCATACTTCTTCTGCTTGTGAGAATGCGTAAACAGTATCTGGTGCTGTCACACGTAAGATTGGTGCTTCAAGATGCAGAATTGCCCGCTCTTGTATTTCAGAAATAACATGTGAAGCGATACCTGCTTGACGTTGTGCTTCCTGTACAAAAACAACACGATTTGTTTTCTTAACTGATTCAATAATCGTATCGATATCAATTGGTGATATTGTTCTTAAGTCGATAACTTCTGCATCAATATCATTCTTCTCTAATTCTTCTGCTGCTTTTAATGATGCATGTACCATTGCACCATATGAAAGTACTGTTACATCCTTACCTTCACGTTTAACATCTGCTTTACCTAATTCAATCGTATATTCTTCCTCTGATACTTCACCACGGAATGAGCGATATAGTTTCATATGTTCTAAAAATAGAACTGGATCATTATCGCGAATTGCTGCAATTAGAAGTCCTTTTGCATCATGTGGTGTTGATGGAATAACAACCTTGATACCTGGTTGTTGAGCAATCAATCCTTCAAGAGAGTCAGCATGAAGCTCAGGCGTATGAACCCCACCACCAAATGGTGAACGAATCGTAATTGGTGCCGTTTTAGATCCACCTGAACGGTAACGCATACGAGCCATTTGACCATTGACCGCATCCATTGTTTCATATATGAAACCGAAGAATTGAATTTCTGGCACAGGTCGGTAACCTTGTAGTGCTAGTCCAATTGATAATCCACCGATACCTGATTCAGCAAGTGGTGTATCAAATACACGTTCTTCACCAAATTCGTCTTGTAAACCTTCAGTAGCACGGAATACTCCACCGTTTTGTCCTACATCTTCACCGAACACAAGCACATTTTCGTCGTTTTTCAATTCAGTGCGCATTGCGTCAGTAATTGCTTGAATCATTGTCATTTGTGCCATGATTTACTTCGACTCCTTTTCTTTGTATTCTTCCATTTGCTCTTGAAGATTGTTAGGAAGTTCTTCAAACATATTTCCAATAAGGTCCGTTACCTTTTGTTTTGGATACTCGTCCGCTTTTTTAATAGCTTTCTTAATATCATCTTTTGCTTCTTCGATTACTTTGTTTTCTTCTTCTTCTGACCAAAGTTTTTTACCCTCTAAGAATTTACGGAAACGCACTAATGGATCTTTTTTCTCCCACTCGTTATCAAGGTCTTCAGTACGGTAACGTGTCGGATCATCCCCAGCCATCGTATGTGGACCATAACGATAAGTTAATGCTTCGATTAATGTAGGGCCTTCTCCATTAACAGCACGTTCTCTAGCATCTTTAGTCGCTGCATATACAGCAAGAACGTCCATTCCATCGATTTGAATTCCTTCAATACCAGCCGCAACAGCTTTTTGTGCTAATGTTTTCGCAGCTGATTGCTCTTCTACAGGAACAGAAATAGCAAAATAGTTATTTTGAACAAAGAAAATCGCTGGAGCCTGATATGCACCTGCAAAGTTCATTCCTTCATAAAAATCACCTTGAGATGTACCACCATCTCCTGTGTAAGTAATAGCAACTTCTTTTTTGCCGCGTTTCTTAATTCCTAATGCTACACCCGCAGCTTGCGTGATCTGTGCACCAATAATGATTTGTGGGCTCATTGCATTTACATCCTCAGGGAATTGATTACCATGAAAATGCCCTCTTGAGAATAAGAATGCTTGATACAACGGAAGACCGTGCCAAATAAGCTGTGGAACATCACGATAACCTGGTAAAATATAGTCTTCCTTTTCTAAGGCAAATTGACTTCCTAACTGTGAAGCTTCTTGCCCTGCTGTCGGTGCATAAAAACCTAAACGACCTTGACGATTTAACGCAATAGAACGTTGGTCTAACATACGAGTATAAACCATTCTACGCATAAGCTCCTTCAAATCATCATCTGAAAGATCAGGCATATCGTTCTTATTAACCACTTTTCCATTTTCATCTAGAATCTGGAACATTTCGAACTGACTCTCAACACTTTCAAGTACGTGTTTCAAAATAGTTCACCTCTTCCTTTCCTTATAACCATTTATTTTGTCTTTTCTAGCCTTCCCAATATGTGAAAAAATCTGTACCGTTTTTGCTCCTATTCATATTCCCTATTTTGAATTCCACTAATCTTTTTCGTTAGATTCCTCAAAAACTGTTACATAATCATCACAAAAATCATTGGTACAATAGTAATATAAATAGAGTTTAGCTCATTTACACCAACTTGGTCAATCACTTTGCTTTTATTTCTATATATTTTTCGCGAGATTATAAGAATTTCTTTCAATTTATCTAACTGTTATATATAAACTGTCTAACTGTACTAATTCGGGTTGATTCAATGCATGAAAAAAGAGCTAAACCCTGAACAGGATTTAGCTCCTAATAACTTAACTATTCATTTTTCTTTTTAGCTTCTTCTTCATATTTCACTTCAATTTTTGCTGCTTCATAAAATTCTTTTTTCAGTTTGTTGTATTTTTCAGTGTAGGTGTTGAAATTCTCATTTGCTTCTAAGACTTTCTTATAGCTCTCATTAATTTTTTTGATATGTTTGGTTAGAGTTTCCTGTTTCAGATCTTTTTTCTGAAGCATGGAATATAATTCTTTTTCTAGTTTAAGTGATTGAGTATATGCTTCATTAAGTTTGTAATATGCATCGTATCGATCCATCATGACATCATACATTTTATTTGCTTTCTCTTTTGCTTTCTCCTCTTCAAGTTCTCCAATAAGTTCTTTCACTTTGTTGAACTCTTCTTTAGAAGCGTCAATACTTTCTTTTTCTACTTCAATTTTATCTTTACGCTTTTCGATGACACCAATTGCTTCTTGTGCAACTGATTTTATTTTGTCAAACTCATCCATGCCCAGATTGATGAGTTTACTATAAAGTTCCTGCTCTTTTTTCTCCAGCTTTACGATTTCATCCTGCTGTTTTTCAAACGCTTCTTCAAGCGTTACTGCTTTTTCTAAATGATCATATATCTTTTCAGATGTTGATGCGCCACTACACGCGGATAACATTGCAATTACACTTATTAATATAATGATGGCAATCTTTCTGTATAACAATTGAGCGATTCCTCCTTCATCCTGTACAATAATAAATTAAATGTAAGAATCTATTTTTTATATGATGTAGTATAACATATGTATGAGCGCCAGAAATATGTTATTCGTAACTATATCATTTTTATAAGTATTAAGTAGTATTTATGGTAAAATAAAAAATTATGTACAAATTAGGAGTGAAGACCATATGTTAACTATGAACGACATCGTACGAGAAGGGCATCCTGCATTACGCGAAATTGCGAAGGATGTTTCAATTCCGCCTACCAATGAAGATCAGAATCTTCTAGAAGATATGCTATTATTCCTTAAAAATAGTCAGGATGATGAAATTGCACGCACCTATGAATTACGTCCAGGTGTGGGACTTGCTGCAACACAATTAGGAATTGCTAAACGAATGATTGCTATCCATTTTGATGATGCAAATGGGAAAAAATACAGCTACGGGTTAATCAACCCGAGAATTGTCAGCCATTCTGTTGAAAAAGCTTATTTGGCTAGTGGTGAAGGATGTCTTTCTGTTGACCGGAGTGTGGAAGGCTATGTTCCGAGATACGCACGAATTACAATGAAGGCAACTGATCTCGAAGGTAATGAAATAAAGCTAAGACTTCGTGATTACGCCGCAATTGTTTTCCAGCATGAGATCGATCATTTAAATGGCGTGATGTTTTATGATCACATCAATAAAGATAATCCACTATTAGCTCCGGAAAACGCGAAAGCAATTGATTAATTCAAACCTACCCTGCTATATTCAAACAGGGTAGGTTTTTTTATGACCAAGTTGAATAATAATTCTTTCTAGGTGAAAAATAATAGAACAGTTATATTGCGTTAATCCTACAACTACTGCCAGTAAAATGAATTTTTTCATATAAATCATGGTTTTTTATTTCAATATTGGTCAAACAGTACTATACTATAGATAAGAGGGATTGGATCGGTAGAACTTTTTGTTGCTTTCTTAAGATTATGAAAGGAGATGCATGAAGTCATGTTAAAACGCCTAAAAGAAAAGCTAAAGAAACGCTGGAAGGATTTTTTAGGCCGAGGACGAGTACCAACAACTTATAAGAAAGACTACCATAAATAAAGCCAATCGCAGTAAATACTTGCTACGGACAGTTTTGAAACTTATTATGGTTGACGAGCGGATTACAAAACAGAAAGTATCACGCCTGCAAATTTATTTTCTAATTGCTAGTGATTCATTTCTATATATTGTAAAGTGAAACAGCTGTCTATCCATCGTCAGCTCTATTAAATAATGTTAAAAATAATCCATGCATAGGGATTATTGTTATCTGAACTAACGGATACAATTATTCTTATACCCAAAAATAAAGAAATTGATAGGAGAGATGAAATGGTTTACAAAGTATATTATCAGGAATTGAATACGGAAGTTCCTGTACGTGAACGAACGAATAGTCTTTATGTAGAGGCAGAAACAGAACGGGCAGTACGCGATAAATTAGTGAATCGTAACTATAATATTGAATTCATCCAACAATTAAACGATGCACATTTAGCGTATGA
The DNA here is from genome assembly GCF_044793635.1 of Virgibacillus necropolis. Classification (GTDB taxonomy): domain Bacteria; phylum Bacillota; class Bacilli; order Bacillales; family Amphibacillaceae; genus Virgibacillus_F; species Virgibacillus_F necropolis_A. The sequence goes on along the minus strand of NZ_CP084992.1, from coordinate 3,848,621 downwards.
AAAGAAATCGGAAAAATTCACAGTGGAGAACGTGTAACCTATGAAATTTGTAAAGAATGACCAAACCGCAGTATTTTCATTGGGTGGATTAGGGGAAATTGGCAAGAACACATACGCGATCCAATTTCAGGATGAAATTATATTAATCGATGCTGGAATTAAATTTCCAGAGGATGAATTATTAGGAATTGATTATGTAATCCCTGATTATACCTATTTAATACAAAATCAAGACAAAATTAAGGGTCTAATTGTCACACATGGTCATGAAGATCATATTGGTGGAATTCCCTATCTATTACGTGAAATTAATGTACCAATCTATGCAGGTAAGCTTGCAATTGAATTAATTCGAAAAAAATTAGATGAGCATGGATTATTACGTAACGCTAAATTAAACACAATACAAGAAGAAGATGTAATCAAGTTTCGTAAAACATCTGTATCCTTTTTCCGAACTACACATAGTATACCCGACTCTTATGGTGTAGTTGTAAAAACACCACCAGGTAATGTTGTGCATACAGGAGATTTCAAATTTGACTTTACTCCAGTCGGCGAACCTGCGAACATTGCGAAAATGGCTGAAATTGGTAGGGATGGTGTGCTATGTCTCCTTTCTGACAGTACAAACAGTGAGGTACCAGGATTTACAATGTCCGAGCGTGTTGTTGGCGGTACCATTAACGATGTTTTTAGTCGTGCGACTGGCAGATTAATATTTGCTACATTTGCATCAAATATCTACAGACTACAACAGGTTGTAGAAGGTGCAGTAAAACACAATCGTAAGGTGGCAGTTTTTGGACGTAGCATGGAATCTTCCATTGCTATTGGACAAGAACTTGGATATATTACCGCACCAAAAGAAACATTTATCGATGCGCATCAAATAAACCGCCTTCCAGCACAGGAAGTCGTAATACTTTGTACTGGTTCTCAAGGTGAACCAATGGCAGCATTATCACGAATCGCAAATGGAACACATAGACAAATCCAAACAATCCCTGGCGATACAGTTGTATTTTCATCTTCACCAATACCAGGTAACAATGTGAGTGTTAGTCGAATAATCAACAAATTATATCGTGCCGGGTCTGAAGTCATCCATGGTCCATTAAGTAATATTCATACATCAGGACATGGAAGCCAAGAAGAACAAAAGCTGATGCTGCGTTTAATTAAACCTAAATATTTCATGCCAATTCATGGTGAATATCGTATGTTAAAGGAACACACAAAGCTTGCTGAAGCTTGTGACGTTAAACCTGAAAACAGTTTTGTTATGGATATTGGTGATGTACTTGCACTTGGCAAAGATAATGCAATGGTTGCCGGTAAAATTCCTTCTGGTTCCGTCTATGTAGATGGTAGCGGTATTGGAGATATCGGTAATATTGTATTGCGTGATAGACGTATTCTTTCCGAAGAAGGACTTGTCATCGTAGTCGTGAGTATCGATATGAAGGAATTTAAAATATCTGCCGGGCCAGATATCATTTCACGCGGGTTTGTATACATGCGTGAATCAGAAGACCTTATCAATGAGGCACAAAAGCTGGTTTCCTCCCACTTAAATAAAGTGATGGAAAGAAGAACAACACAATGGTCAGAAATTAAAAATGAAATTACAGATACAATTGCACCATTCTTATTTGAAAAAACAAAGCGTAGACCAATGGTATTACCGATCATAATGGAAGTTTAATCAAAAAACAAAAGCGCAATTGCCTTATAAAAGGCAATTGCGCTTTTTTAAACGCAAGAAAAGTATAAACGAAAGTCTGTCTAGCTCCAGCGTCCAGCGACTATTGGACTTCCTTCACCTCCGTACGATAACAGTTCGGCATAGTCGAACGTCCTTAATCGCTTACGCTTACCGTAAAACCTGACAATATATAGAGTTTCAACAAAGGTAGTAGAAAATAATGTGACAGATACACAGTCGATTTAAACTGCGTCACAGTGTACCGCTCCGGAAATACACTACGCTTTCCGCGGGCTCGCGCTGAGCCTCCTCGCGAGCAAAAACCGCTCACTGCAGGGTCTCATCGTCTTCGCTGTTTCCGCAGGAGTCTTCGTGTATTTCCTCCGCTAACATGGTGTCTAGAAGCAATGCTATATAGCTCCTTTCACTATTTTGGCAGTTGATTGGAGCGGAGGACCGTTGACTCCTGCGGGAACAGCACGAGTCTGAAGACCCCGCAGCGGTGGTCTTCCGCGAGGAGGCTGAAGCCGTGCCCTAAGGTGCGCAACGGTCCGCAGCGGAAATCAACCAGCAGTTATGTCGTAGTTTATATCTAAAAGGAGCTAGTGACAACTAGGTTTTTCTTATTATAGTAGACGTCGTACCGTTCTTTCCACATCCGGAAATTCTACCTTCCCGTTTGTAAAAAATTCTTTTATTAAATACTCACCGTAGCTAACTGCTTGATCGTATGTTATTTGACCTGGTAATGGTGCCATATCCTCGATAACAACATCAATAACAGCTGGCTTTTTTGACATAAATGCTTGTTTCATGGTCGTTTCCATCTCATCATACTTTTCAATACGATACCCTTCCCCACCACAAGCTTTAGCAAATTCAGCAAAATTTACAACACCTAAATCTGTTTCATAGTTCAAATTTCCTTTAACTTGCTGTTCATACTTGATCATACCGATCATGCTATTATTCAATACTACAATTTTAATTGGCATATCATACTTCACCGCGGTAATAAAATCATGCATAACCATGGTAAAACCTCCATCGCCACATATACCGACTACTTGTTTGTCTGGGTATGCTCGTTGTCCAGCAATTGCCCCTGGTATTCCTGATCCCATGGAAGCTAAACCACCAGAAATAATAAACTTTTGATTTGTAAACGGAAAAAATCGAGTGGTCCAAACCGTTACATTTCCTACATCGCAAGAGATAACGGCGTCCTTCTCTACATTTTTTTCTAGAGCATACATAACCTGAGGTCCGTAAATTGGATTTGTCGTTTCCTTCTTCATCTCCTGCATATGAATATGCCATCTTTTCATTTTTTCTTGATAAATTTTTAGATGATCATCTGATTCCGCCTCTGATACCAATGATGTTAATTTAGGCAATATATGTTTAGAATCACCACATAATCCTTCTGTTATTGGATATATTTTGCCGATGTCATCCCGCTTTATTTCTAGTTGAATAGCGTTTACATTGTCTGGCAAATAGTCCCGATATGGAAATGTAGTACCGATCAATATTAATAAATCCGTATTCATTATAGCTTCAAATGCAGGTTTCGTACCTATTTGCCCGTGCTGACCTAAATTCAACTCATGATAATCGGGTATAGTACCCTTCCCCAATAGACTTAAAACTATTGGAGCCTTAATTTTTTCCGCAAACTCCACCAGTTCATTTCTAGCGTTTCGCGCACCCTTCCCTGCCAAGATAACAGGTTTTTTTGCCTTGTTAACAAGACTGACTGACCGTTCCAGCGTTTCCTGGTCTGGTATTATGGTAGGATGTACAAGAGTTGGGCTAGTTTTCATATGGTCATTTTTTTGTTTTACAGCAAACAAATCATCAGGAACAATTAAGACAGCTACCCCTTTTTGTGTATACGCCTCACGTATTGCCATATTTAGCATATCAGGTAGTTGTTCCGCTGTTTCCGCACGTCGATTATAAACACCTACACCATCAAACATGCGCTCTAAATTAATTTCTTGACTAGCATCTGTACCTACTGCAGTACTAGGGACTTGTCCTACAATAGCAAGAACAGGTGCCATATCTTTTTTGGCATCGTATAAACCATTCATTAAGTGTGTAGCACCTGGTCCCGCGATAGACAAACAAACACCTATTTTACCAGTTAGCTTAGCATAAGAGGATGCAGCTAGTGCCCCCACCTCTTCATGGCGTACTTGAATAAAATCAATGTCCTCTTCTCTTTTTCGTAAATCATCTATGAATTCATTAATAGAGTTCCCCGGCATACCATAAATATGGTCAACTTCCCATTGCATTAGCTGATCAATTAATATTTCACCTGTACGTTTTTCAAACAAAAATTTCCCCATCCTTTCAGTAAATACCAAGTAATTGTTATAGTATACTTATTACCTAAAAGGCATCAAAAAAAACCTGTATTCGTAAATACAGGTTTAGGACTTCATTAATGATTTTCATCAATAACTAGATGTTTTTCAAATCTGGAAATATCTTTATCGGATCCAATTACAATTAATATATCATCTTCACGTAGCTCATCGTCAGCACTAGGAGATACATTGATTTCCTTTTCTCTTTTAATGGCTACAACGTTACATCCATAATTCGCACGAATATCAAGTTCAATCATCGTTTTACCAAGCATCCTCTTACCAACTTTCACTTCAACAATGCTATGGTCATCAGACAGTTCCAGATAATCCAATATATTACTTGATATGATGTTATGTGCGATTCTTTTACCCATATCCCGCTCTGGATGAACTATCTGGTCGGCTCCAATTTTATTCAGAATCTTTTCATGATAATCGTTTTGAGCTTTAACAGTAATCTTCTTAATTCCTAAATCTGTAAGAACAACAGTAGTTAAAATACTTGCTTGAATATTATCGCCTATTGCTACAATCACATGATCGATATTTTTAAGCCCTAATTCTCTTAATGTTGCTTCATCAGTAGAATCTGCAATTACAGCATGTGATGCTATATTTTTATATTCATTTATTTTATCTTCATCATTATCGATCGCCAGAACCTGCATACCCTCAGCACTTAGTTCACGGCAGATACTTCCACCAAATCGTCCTAATCCAATTACAGCAAATTCTCGTTTCATTCTATTTCCTCCATCATTCACCATTCTTTTCATTAGTTTACCATACTATGTTAAGGAGAAAAAAGACAGTATATTTCATTCTCCATTTGAAAAACCAGTCCTTTTTGTTCAAACCGGACTGGCCTTTCTTTAAATTTATATCACATCTAACATTTGAAACTGTGACTTTACTAAGTCAAAATATTCACCTTTATAATCCATAAGTTCCTGATGGTTTCCGTGTTCCAGGATCTTTCCATTCTCAAGCACATAGATTGTATCTGACTCACGAATTGTTGAAAGACGGTGCGCAATGATAATGGCAGTTCTTCCTTTTAACAATCGCTTCAGAGCAGATTGAATTTTCATTTCCGTTTCTGTATCAATACTAGCAGTAGCCTCATCCAGAATTAAAATTCTGGGATCAGCTAGAAGCGCACGAGCAAAAGATAGAAGTTGGCGTTCCCCTGCAGAGAGAATATTACCCCGCTCTTCAACTTCTGTCGCATACCCATCAGCAAGTCGTTGGATAAATTCATCCGCTCCAACTACCTTAGCGGATTCCATTACTTGTTCGTCTGTCGCATTCGGTTGGCCAAATCGGATGTTTTCCATAATTGTTCCTGAAAAGATAAATGTGTCCTGTAACACAACGCTGATTTGTTGACGTAACGTATCTAAGCGAACATCGCGCAAATCATAGTCATCAATTTTTACTTTTCCTTTTGTTGGATCATAAAAACGACTAATCAGATTAGCTATAGTCGATTTACCACTGCCGGTATGTCCTACAAGCGCAATGGTTTGACCTTGCTTAATATCCAGAGATATTTCATGTAACGCAATACGGTCGGCATCATAAGAGAATTGAACCTTATCAAATTCTATATGACCTTTCATATTGTTAATTTCGTAGGCATTTTCCTTTTCATCAACGTTTGGCTTCTCATCAAGAAATTCGAAAATACGCTCAGATGCTGCCATCGCCATTAATAACTGATTATACATCTGACCAAGGCGTGAAATTGGTTCCCAAAACATACCTAGGAAGAATGCAAATGTTACAAAAGTCCCGATCTCAATCCCCCCATTGCCCACACCTAGAAGGATTAAATATGCTCCATAAGTAATCAAAATAATAGTACCAATCGCATTACTCATTTCTACAAATGGACGAAATAGAGCACTTTTCTTGGTAGCATTACGCCAACTTTCAAAGTTGTCAGAGTTAATACCATTGAAAAATTCTGCATTCTCCTTCTCCTGCGAAAACGACTGGGTAATACGAACTCCCTGAATGCTTTCATTTAAATGAGAATTTATTCTTGATTGTTGAATCCGTACATCCTGCCAGGACCGACGGATGTTACGACGTAGTTTGGTTGAGATATAGAACATAATTGGTAGGATTATCATGATAGCTAAGGCTAGTTTTGGACTTAATACAAGTAAAATAACAACAATTCCTAAAAGGGTAACAACATCCATTAACAGATTTATGATCCCATTCGTGAACAGTTCCTGCAGTGAATTAATATCATTCATAATCCGAACCAATATAGAACCCGCAGATCTAGAATCAAAAAAGCGGTGTGATAACCGTTGAACATGTGAAAATAAGTGTTTTCGTATATCATAAATCACATTTTGCCCAAGTATATTTACCCATTTAATTCGAAAAATGTTGCCAATATAATTTATTAAGTAAAGAACCCCGATTAGGATTACCAAATTGATTAATAAACCCGTATCTTTATTATTGATTGCAACATCAATTGCTACTTTACCAATTAATATTGGAACAGCTAGACGAACTGCTGTAGAAATTAACATGGCGATGATCGCACCAGGTAAATAGGTTTTGGAATAAGGTTTTAAATATTCTATTAATCTCAACATTTGCTGCCAGTTAAACTGCTTTTCAATTGCTTGGTCGACAGTATAGTGAAATCGTTTTAAGTGACGACTTTTTTTAACTTGTTCTGTTTTTTTAACCAATGTATATCCCCCCTTAATGATTCGCTACATTCATAATTGCATCACGATCTTGAAATTGAATGTTATATATACGTTGATAGGCACCTTGATTATTGATTAATATATCATGTGTACCTCGTTCAACGATTTCTCCGTCTTCTAAAACCAAAATTTCATCCGCATGCTTCAAGGAAGAAATCCGGTGAGCAATGATAAATGTTGTTCGACCTTTCATCACTTCTTTTAATGCTTTTTGAATCTTAAATTCTGTTTCCATATCTACTGCTGATGTAGCATCATCAAGAACCAAGATACTAGGGTTGATACAAATAGCCCGCGCAATCGCAATACGTTGCTTTTGTCCACCTGACAATCCCATACCACGTTCACCAAGCATAGTGTCATAGCCATTTGGCATATCCATAATGAATTCATGTGCTTGTGCGCGTTTTGCAGCGTCAATAATTTGTTCATCCTTTAAGGTCGGATTACCATATGCAATATTCTCTCTAATGCTAGTTGAAAATAAGAACGATTCCTGTAAAACAAATCCAATCTGACTACGTAACGTTTTTAAATTATATTCTGCCACAGGGATACCATCTACTAGTACATTACCTTCTTCTGGTTCATAAAATCGTGTAATCAATTGAGTGATACTTGTTTTTCCAGATCCCGTTGCACCAATTAGACCAATAACTTTACCCGGTGGTGCATCAAAACTAATATTTTTAAGAGCCGAATCATCATCTTCTATATAGGTTAAAGTAACATCATCAAAAGTTACATGACCTTTAATGTCGTCAATTTTAGCTTGATCTTTTTCAACTATGTCTTCCTTTGCTTCCAGGATTTCAATTAAACGTTCTCCTGAAGCTTTCGATTGTGAAAATAAGTTAATAATAAATCCTAGGTTCATCAACGGTCCCAAAATGTACCAAACTAAGCTGAAAAACGCGACCAGTTCACCTAAACTAAGCCTTCCCTCCATTACTAAATAACCACCAAATGCAAGCAAGGCAACTGCACAAATGTTCCCAATAAATTCCATTAGTGGAAAGTACTTTGCCCAAATTTCTGATGTTTTCAAATAGTGTTGACGATAGTTATCATTATTTGATGAGAACCTCCCAATTTCAAAATCCTCACGAGATAATGATTTTACTGTTGTCATACCACTAATATTTTCTTGAACACGTGTATTCAAATTCCCAAATGATTTTCGTATCCCTCTGAATGCAGGGTGAACTCGCTTGTCAAATTTAAACACAACAATAGCAAGAAACGGCATGGCAGCCATTGTAACTAATGCAAGTGGTACAGAATAAAAGAACATAACACCTAGACTTATTACGATTAATAGTGTAATACGAATCAGTTCTGAAAATCCGGCCGAAAGGAAAAAACGAAATCCTTCCACATCTGCTGTCAATCTTGACATTAAATCGCCAGTTTTGGCATTATCATAATATTTAAATGATAAAACCTGTAACTTCTCATATAATGCATCCCTAAGTGTATATACAGATCGAATACCAAATAACTCGCCTAAATATTGATGAAAAAATGTTGCAAACCCTTTAATGATCATTAGAAATAAAAATACTGCAGCTATATAAGGAATGAGTGAATATCTGTCTTTTATAAATACCTCATCTACCGTTTTTTGTAATACAATCGGATAAACTACTGTAATTCCGGTTACAAAAATTAAAAAAACAAGTGAAGTAAAAAAGTATTTCTTAAAGGGCCAATAAAATTGCTTTAATTTCTTAAATGTTTCCATAAATCCCCCTCCTTTGATGTTTCACATAATTACTAATATAACGGTTTCCGAAATAAATATCTACTCATTTTGCTTAATTTTTTAAAGTTTTTCATAATTATTTTTTTATCTCTTTTTTTGACATAAAAAACCACCTCTACGCTTAAGACGTAGAGGTGGTTTTGTTGATGTATTTACTTTTCAGTAGCCCCTAGCACTCGGTTAACACGCTTACGAAGCATTTTCATGCCCCCGCCACCTGCTTGGAAATGCCTTAACTTACCTTCATCATCAAAAACATAATAGGCAGGTACGTATTGATTCTCAAATGCATCTGTTAGTTTATGATCATTATCTACAAAAATTGGTTGTGAAATATCATGTTCATCCGCAACCTCTTTAATCTGATCTAAATCTAGATCTTTCTCAGACCGAGGCATGTGGACTGCAATAACATTCAATTCATCTTTGTATTCATCTCGGAATTCATTCACATTCGGCATTGCTTCTTTACATAACCCACAACTTACAGACCAAAAATGAATTAATGTTGGTTTGTTACCTATTAAATCGCTTTTATTAATTTCATTGCTATTAAACCATTTTGTTGCACCGTCTAATTCGGGCATTTCTGCACGTAATCGCATAAGTTTTACCTCCACTGTTGTCGTATTGAAAAAAGCTGACTCAGCAATATTCTTATTAAAGAGTCAGCTTATTTAATTTACGTTATTAGAGTGTTTCTTGACCCGGCTTCCAGTTCGCTGGGCAAAGTCCACCAGTTTGAAGTGCTTGTAATACACGTAATGTTTCATCAACGTCACGGCCAATGTTGTTATGAAATACAGTTTGATATTGAAGTTCGCCTTCAGGATTGATAATGAATAATCCACGTAAAGCTACACCTTCGTCTTCTATTAATACGCCATAATCCTGTGATACAACATGGTTAGTATCTGCAGCTAATGGATATTCTAATTCACCTAAACCATTATCGTCACGTGATGTATTAATCCAAGCTTTGTGAGTATGGATTGTATCCGTTGAAACACCAATTACTTCAGCATCTAGATCTTCAAATTCATCATATCGATCTGACATTGCAGTAATTTCTGTAGGACATACAAACGTAAAGTCCATTGGATAAAAGAAAAGTACTGTCCATTTATCATTTTTCATATTTTCTTCTAAATTTACTTTCCCAAATTCTTTATTAGGCAATACAGCATCCATTGTAAAGCGTGGTGCCTGTTTTCCTACCATTCTTTCTGCCATAAATAATCCCTCCAACATTTAATTAAATAATATCCCTTAATAATTATAGGCAACCTCTTATTTTTAGTCAATATTAAATTATAATTAATTTAAAAAGGACTATATACTTGTCACTTATTGGTCACTTCTATTAAGTATAACCAGACATACCAACTCTAAAACAATTTTTAAAAAGGATGTCCTACAAATAATACCGTAACACTAAATTGTAATTCTTGTCTATTAATGAGAATGGACTATACCTTAAAGTAGGATATTATTTGAATTGTATCGGGGCATTCGTTATTATTAAACGATGAAAATACAATATTCTACTTTAAAGGAGATTTTATATGGATATTTTTGAAGATGGTTTAAACTTTGATATTGGTGGAATTTTGTCCGATGTAATTCCAATTCTTTTGCAGATTGGTTTATTAATTCTAGCATTTATTATCTTCGTACCAATTGGCAAGAAACTTGTTGAAAAAACAATTCAAAGAGCTGGAAAAAATGAGAAACTATCACCCGGTCGTGTCAAAACATTGGAGAAATTGCTAGTTAATGTTTTCTCCTACGTCATGATCTTCGTTTTCATTCTCATGTTATTTGGAATCTTTAATATTCCTATCGGGCCACTACTAGCTGGAGCCGGAATTGTTGGTTTAGCAATAGGTTTTGGTGCACAAGGTCTTGTGAGTGATGTTGTAACAGGGTTTTTCATATTATTGGAGCGACAAATCGAAATTGACGACTATGTTACCTCTGGCGGCTATGACGGAGTTGTCGAAGAAGTTGGATTAAGAACTACAAAGATACGTAGTTTTGATGGTACACTAAATTTTGTGCCTAATCGCCTGTTAGAAGGTGTTGCCAATCACTCTCGCGGAAATATGCGCGCATTAGTCGATATTGGTATCAGTTATCATGACAACATCGATGAAGCTATAACTGTTCTGGAAAAGGTTTGTGCTGAGTTTCAAGAAGATGAACGTTTTAAAGATGGCCCGAACGCACTAGGTGTTCAAGCTCTCGGATCATCAGACGTTGTACTACGTGTTGTTGGTCAAACTGAAAATGGTTTGCAATTTGAATGTGAACGCGATATGCGTAAGCGCATTAGGGCAGCCTTCGATGAAAAAGGCATTGAAGTTCCATATCCACATCAAGTTAATGTAGAAAAAGGTCACAAATAAGGAAAAACCCAGTTCAAATTTTGAGCTGGGTTTTCTTTTTGCGTTTATCCTAGTTTCTGTTCAACCATCTGACAGACATCTTCGGCATTATAACCATCCGCATTAATAACCGGTCCAGCAATACTAGCTGTGGACATTCCCATAACATTTTTATCTTGACCAGAGATAACACAGCAATCACATTGACCGGTATCCTCTTCAGAATGCAAATCTATTACTTCGTGACCCTTTTCCTTTAATGCTTCTTTTACGTCTGTAAGTGTTCCTTCAACGCCAATTCGCGCCATACCTACTACCTCCTCTACTACATTGAAAATTACTCATATGTAGTTTTTACTAAAAAGGAAAAGGTATACATACAGAGCTCTTTTGACTATTATCAGATTCGTACTATTCGTTTTCTTTTTTAGGAAGAAATGTGATCAATACTAACGTAATAATGGCCAGAATCAACAACCCAGTATAAACGTAATGTAATCCAGATGTTAATCCATCCTGCAACACGCTTTTCACCTGTTCCGACAGCCCTTCCTGTTTCGGTGTTAAAAGTTGATTAGCTGTATCCACTGATACCTTATTTTCCAGTCCTTCACTTAAAATATATGCTTTTATTTGACTATTTAATAATCCACCAAGCAATGCAGCTCCTATTGCACTACCCAATGACCGCATAAACATATTAGCTGCAGTGGCAATTCCTCTTCTTTCCCAGCTTACTGTACTTTGGATGGCCACTATAAAAGATGTGCTGGTCAGTCCCATTCCGACACCTATAAAGAAAGAACCAGTTCCAGCCCATATAGGACCCATGTCAGGGCTTAACATAAAAAAGAAGATTCCGCCTATTATTAAGGAAATCCCCCCTATTAAGGATGTCGCTCGGTATCCAATGACCAAAAGCAGTCTACCAGCAATGGTAGATGCAATTGGCCAACCAATCGACATTGTGGTCAGCGTGAATCCTGCCACTGTGGCAGATTGATCCATTACTCCCTGAACAAATGCAGGTAAATAACTGGATACCCCAATAAGTATCATCCCTGTTGTTAGGGTAGTGATATTCGCTATACTGATTAATTTGTACTTCCAGAGATCAAAGGGCATCATTGGTTCTTTGGCATTTTTTTCATGAAAGATAAATAAAATTAATCCTCCTAAAGTGAGGAAGATTAAACAAATCATAAGTGGCGAGCTCCACGGTATCGCTAATCCCCCTTCAACCAAAATAACCATTAAGGAACTAATAGCAACCATGATCAAAATTGACCCACCATAATCAATCGATCTTTCTTTTTTCTCAATATCTTCATGTAAGAAAATAATAATTCCAAGCATAGCTAAAAGCCCAAGGGGGATATTCATCCAAAACACATATCTCCAGCTTAATAAATCGACAAACATACCACCCAAAAGCGGTCCTGTTACAGCAGATATCCCCCACACACTTGATAAATAGCCTTGAATTTTGGCTCTTTGTCTTTTGTCATAAATATCGCCAACGATCGTAGTCGCTATTGGCATTACTGCCCCAGCACCTAGTCCCTGAATGAACCGCGATATGATTAACATGAGCATTGATGTACTTAGCCCACAACATATGGAGCCAATTAAAAATATAGTGACACCAACTACAAATATTGGTTTTCTTCCAAAAATATCAGAAAGCTTTCCGAAGATCAAAACTGTAGCTGCATTCGTTAACGAATAGGCCGAGAATACCCAACTGTATGACGAAAATCCACCTAAGTCTGCAACAATACTGGGAATCGCCGTTGCAACAAGCATTACTGACGCCAAAATAAATGGCCGCTTTAATTCCTTCTTTTTATGTATCATTGTATTCATTCTCTATCACAGCTTCTCCAATAATTAAAATACCCTTGTCATGAATGCGATGGCAAGGGGTATGATCAATCATTTTTCAGTTAGTTGTCTTTTTGTATAAATATCTCGGCTTACTTGTTTTAAAATAGCACGTCTAGTTAATATTCCATCAAAATAACCTTCCGCATCTGATACACAAACGAACGGAGAATCGATGACTGCTTTTAACGCATCTAAAAATGTGTCGTTCTTGCTTAAACATGGAATATCAGTATACATTACTTCTTCTACACGCATTGACGAAAGCTTTTCAAATTCAAACCGTTCCAGTCCTAAAATTTGATTCAATATGACTGTTTTACCAATCGTCCCTACCAATTTGTACGATGGATCTAGGACAGGCACCGCAGAATACCCGGATTTCACTAAAACGAGTAATGCATGTTCAAGTGGATTATTTAATTGTACATGTGCTACTTTTTCAGAAGAAATCAGTAAATCTTCGACAGTTATGTCTGTTAATTGTTTATCTTTCAATGTGCTCATAAAATACGCTCCTTTTACTAGTTAAAATGTTGGAGGAATCGAGCCCTCACAAAAGGAGTAAATAATAGTTATCTACATACCCAGTTTACCATAGTTAGATGTCAAGAAACATTTAAAAGGATATATTTATATTGAGTTTCTGACTATTATTGATTTAATATAAACATATGCTCATGGTTCTTAATACAATATACTCAAATTAAAGTATAAATGGAACGAGGTCTTCACATGAAAATACACACATTTACAAAAAAAGAAGAACTTTCACACGCTATAACCCATGGGATTGGCGCACTGTTAAGTGTTGTTGCTCTTGTTCTGCTAATCGTTTATTCAACACTTAACGGGGATCCGTTGCAAATCGTGTCAGTTACAGTATTTGGTTCAAGTATGCTTTTCATGTATGTTTGCTCTACAATTGTCCACAGTCTTCCAGAAGGTAAATGGAAAAATATCTTTCAAATTTTTGACCATTCATCCATCTATCTATTTATTGCTGGCACTTATACGCCGTTATTACTGGTTGTTCTTCGTGGTGAAATCGGCTGGTTGTTATTTGGCATTGTCTGGGGAATTGCTTTAGTTGGTGTGATATTTAAACTATTTTTCGTGGAAAAGTTCGTCGTGATGTCTACACTAATGTATATCTTAATGGGATGGATCATCGTTTTTGCCTGGGGCCCATTAACAAATGCATTTGACGAAAACGGTTTGTTACTATTAATAATTGGTGGGGTATTTTACACCTTAGGAGCAATTTTCTATGTATGGCGAGGCTTTCCATATCATCATGCAGTCTGGCACCTATTTGTATTAGCCGGATCTACCTTTCACTTTCTCTCAATTTTTTATTACGTTATATAGACAGAAAAGCGAAGGCGACTGTTCAGCGACGTACAAATAGATAGGCATGTGAAAGTACGTTGAACTGTACGTACATTCATCATGACTACCTATTTGCTAGTCGCTAGGAGCCGTAGCTAGACAAGAAAAGCGAAGGCGACTGTTCGCGGCGTACAAATAGATAGGCATGTGAAAGTACGTTGAACTGTACGTACATTCATCATGACTACCTATTTGCTAGTCGCTAGGAGCCGTAGCTAGACAAGAAAAGCGAAGGCGACTGTTCAGCGGCGTACAAATAGATAGGCATGTGAAAGTACGTTGAACTGTACGTACATTCATCATGACTACCTATTTGCTAGTCGCTAGGAGCCGTAGCTAGACAGAAAAGCGAAGGCGACTGTTCCGGGTGACACACATAGGAAAGAGTCACTAAACAGTCGTCTTCGCTTTTCTCATTAAAAAGGAAATTTATTTAGCCATTGACCTCCATCCATTGTAACAACTTCCCCATTTATGTATCCAGCCTTATCTGATAATAAAAAGTATGCAAGCTCAGCAATCTCTTCTGGTGTCCCTAAACGTTTTAATGGAACAGAATTAATCGTACGTTGTGCTGCTTTCTCTGATTCAAATAATTTGTCTGCCCCGCCTGTTCGTTCAATAGGTCCAGGTGCAATTGCATTCACACGAATTCCGTATTGTGTACCCCATTCAACTGCAAGCGTGCGCGTCATATTAAGAACTCCTGCTTTAGCTGCAGAAGAATGAATTATTCCTGCACCAGCATTCCACGCATAGGTCGCAACCATATTTAGAATGCTCCCTTGTTTGCCATTGTCTATCCAATACTTCCCTACCTCTTTGCTACAATAAAAAGTTCCATTTAACACGATATCGATAACAGACTTCCACCCGTTATGGGATAGATCCTCCGCTTTACAAATAAAATTACCAGCTGCATTATTCACTAAATGATCAATCGTTCCGAATGCTTCTACCGTTTTCGTTACCATACGTTCAACATCTTCCGGTTTTCGAACATCCATCGGCACAACTAAAATATTTCCCGTACCATGTTTCATTAGTTCGTCTTTCGTTTCCTCAAGTCTCTCCTCATTTCTACCTGTTAGGACTACATTTGCTTCCTCTTTCACAAACTTCTCCGCCATAAACTTCCCCATGCCACTAGAACTACCTGTCACTATAACTGTTTGATTCTTCATAAAATCCTCCCCCTTTAAAAATGAATAAGTATTCACTTTTTTAAGCATATGCTTTTATGACCAAAAAGTAAACAGATAATTTCAACAAATTCTACCTATT
Source organism: Virgibacillus necropolis (assembly GCF_044793635.1). Taxonomy (GTDB): domain Bacteria; phylum Bacillota; class Bacilli; order Bacillales; family Amphibacillaceae; genus Virgibacillus_F; species Virgibacillus_F necropolis_A. Next base: position 3,833,076 of record NZ_CP084992.1, on the reverse strand, counting down.
TCATTACGAATTTTTAACATCTAATGATACGTCATGTTGAACGGAATAATCCATGATATAATGCTAGTATCAGTTTTAGAGAGGTTTGACCATATGAATAGAAGATCATTTTTAAAAAAATCATTTGGTAGTCTTTTAGCGTTTCTAGGTTTAAGCGGTGGAACTTATTATTATGCCCGCGAAATTGAACCTAGTTTATTAGATATTAATGAAGAATTTATTTCTTCCGCTAAAATAACATCCGAATTTAATAATTTTAAAATCGTTCAGTTTTCTGATACACATATAGGTTTTCATTATTCCCTTGAGCAATTTGAAAAATTAGTAGAAACCATTAATAGTCAAAAACCTGATATGATTGTGTTTACAGGTGATTTAGTTGATGCTCCTAATGACTATAATTGGAACACCACACTAATCCGTATTTTAGGGTCACTAAAAGCAAAGTACGGTAAATACTGGATATATGGAAACCATGACCATGGAGGTTATGGAACAAATATAGTGAAAAATGTAATGGATCAATCTGGCTTTACTCTACTTCAAAACCATCATGTTAACATCAAAAAAGGACAAGAGACCTTTGTTTTAGCTGGAATTGATGATGTAATGCTTGGTGATCCAAATCTAGAAAAAACATTACAACAAACAAATCCTTCCCTTTTCACTATATTACTTGCTCATGAGCCTGATTTCGCAGATAAAACTGCAAAATCTCACGTGGATGTGCAGTTATCTGGTCATAGTCACGGTGGACAGGTTCGTTTACCTATTATTGGCCATTTATATACGCCGTTATATGCCGAAAAATATGTTAAAGGTAAATATCAATTGGATCAATTAAGCCTATATGTAACAAAAGGAATAGGCACTACTAGATTGCCATATCGGTTTCTTTGTAAACCAGAAATATATGTGTATACGTTAAAACAAAGTTAGGCAAAATTCCATGTGTAACACTTTATCCATAGTTTTTTAAGTAGAAAAGTGCTAAGCTAGAAGCGATTTAGTTAATATGGAGGTCACACAAACATGTCAAATAAGGTTAAAATAGCTTTTCCATTATTAGTACTAGTTCTTATACTTACAGCCTGTGGTGAAAAATATGAAGGCGACTTTTCTTATAAAGTACAGGATTTCTCGTTCTCAAATCAAGACGGTGAAACAGTAACGAAAAATGATCTTGAAGGAAACTTCTGGGTAACCAATTTTATGTTTACAAGTTGTGAAACAGTATGTCCAGCAATGACAGCAAATATGGCTAGACTTCAGGAAAAACTAAAAGAAGCCGGACTTGATGACGTGCAGCTGGTTTCATTTAGTGTCGACCCTGAAAATGATACGAAAGCGAAACTAAAAAAATTCGCTAAAGAACGTGGGGCATCTTTTGAAAACTGGCATTTACTAACGGGTTATGACTTTCAAACAATTAAAGAACTATCGATTAAGTCTTTTAAGTCGGCATTAGAAAAAGTGCCTGACTCTGATCAATTTATGCATGGTACTAGCTTTTTCCTTGTATCACCTGAAGGGAACGCTATTAAACGCTATAGAGGAACACAGGCAGCAGAAATGGATAAAATCGTAGAAGATATTAAGGAAATGCAGTAATACGCGGAAGAAGCTGGTTTTTATGGCCAGCTTCTTTTTCTTTTCCGTCACTTATTGTAAATGGACAAGCTTTGCGATAATATAGAATTGACATAATAATTCACCTGAAAGGAGGACAAACAATGAATCAAGCAAAATCGACTTCTACAGCTGAGCTCGCAAGGGCATTGTATACTATTAACAGACATGCAAAAACCGCTCCAGAACCAAAACATTTATATTTTATTAAAAAAGAAACTATTAAAAAGTTATTATCGGAAGATCGAGCAAAAAAGATTGGACTTCACTTTTCCGACCATCCGAGATTCAGTAACCAGCATTCTACATTACTCGTAAAAGTTGAGGACTACTATTTTCATATACCTCCAGAGAAAAATGACTTCAATCAACTTGAGCACCTAGGAACATTGGATCAATCATATCGAAATCCTCAAACAAAAATGTCACTATCACAGGCAAAAAAAGTAGTTTATCGTTATATTAACTATACACCTAAGCCCGACAGAAAACCTAAAAACAGGAAATATACTTCTTCCTACTATACCCCTTCATCCTTAGGGAAAATGGAATGGCCACCAACAAAACCTTATCGAAAATTTGAGACATAAACCGTAAACTTAATGTTTTACGGTTTTTTTATATGTAAAGAAAGCATAAACATCTTGGGGAAACATCAGTATAGTGAGTATAACTAAGGCTTTCGCCATTAAAAGCTTGGCGATAAGCCAAGTTTTCTAATGTTTTATACTTTTCCATGAGAGGTAATAGTCTACTAAAGGAGGCTTCACTATGATTGAATTAAAGGATTTCGTGTATGAATTACATCGTTATGCAGACCAGACACACATTTTAAAAGATAAATATGAAAAACTTTCAAACGAAGAAAAAATAATGATTTTAAAAACAGCTCCAGTCAATCAACCTACACCTGAGGAACATTATGAATTGGTATTTCGTTGGTTAGAAAAGGTACAATCTGAGTTCGGTGTCACCGAAAAAGAAGAAAGATAATACTTTAATACCCTGTCACTAAAGAATGACAGGGTATTTTTACACGTTTTTTGTGAATACGCTTTGAATTATAAAATTTACTAGTCTTACAATAACAAGAACACCACCAAACACCGCTATACATAGTAACGTCATTTTTATCAAATAAACATAATCTGATTGAAAGAAAATGTACCCTATCGAAATAGTACAAGTTAAAATGATTAAGCTACACATGAGGTAACTCAATACACGGTCCTGCTTCAACGTCACAAACCAATGAATAATTGGTTTTATAGACAGGTAACAAATCAGTGTTCCAGCTACAATCAATCCCATCAATCCATATGGGCCGATTTCCACCAAGGATAGCAACTTTATTGTTTGATCCATATTTCCTTCCCCGCCCTTTCACTTGTCATTATTATCGCCACATTTAATTACCCCTAATCTTTCAAGTGAATGAATACTGACAATTTGATATAATTAATGAAATTGTGAAAATGTTTGTATTGAAGGAGGAATGTAATCTTGAATAGTGCCTTTCTATTCATCATGCTGGGTGCCGCTCTTTGGGGTACAATTGGGTGGTATGTAAAAAATTTATATAGCTTTGGTTTCACTCCAATGGAAGTTGTTACCTTGCGTGTCTCGACAACAGCAATTATTTTACTTTTTTATATGATGGTCAAATCACCTAAGAAGTTAATACTACACTCTATTAAAGACATCAAATATTTCATAGGCACGGGTATTATTAGTATAATATTTTTTAATTATTGCTTGTTTACTGCAATCGAATTATCAACAATACCGTTTGCTACCGCATTATTATATACAGCACCAGCATTTGTAACGATTCTTTCCCTTTTATTATTTAAAGAAAGCTTAACCAAAATTAAGTTAGCTGCACTATTAATCACACTTTTAGGGACCTGTCTTATCGTAGGCCTTATTCCACTGAATTTGGAAACCTTGCAGCTAAGTAGCATTCTTTTTGGACTAGGATCTGGAATAGGGTATGCGCTTTACAGTATCTTTAGTAAATATGCTTTGAAAAAATATACCAGTCTAAGTATTACCACCTACACCTTTATCGTAGCCAGTATCACCTTATTACCGTTTTTCCCATTCGACACAAAAATCCATTTGCTAATGGATCAGACCGTTTTATTTTATGCTTTTGGGTTAGGACTTTTGCCTACAGCACTCGCATATATTGTATATACATATGGCTTAAACCAAACAGAAGCTTCAAAAGCATCCATCCTTACAACTATTGAACCAGTAGTAGCAACCATCATCGGGATTTTTGTTTTCCATGAGGCTTTTTCCTACATACAGATGATTGGAATGGCATGTATTATTGGTGCCGTTATTTTAATTCAATTGTATGCAACACCAAAAAAGCTGGGCATTAGAAAACCTCGCCATTCGCCTCGTATTTAATAGCGAATGCCGAAGCTTTTCTTATACCGGCATTTCCTTAAAACATTTATACTTTTCTTAAGTGCAAAAAGTGGAGTGATATAGTTTCTATCACTCCACTCTTACCGCACAAAACTAGACAATGCATCACTTTAATCATAAAAAGAAAATCGTCTTGGTTTTTTTTGTTCTTTTTTGGTCTGTTTATTCTCTATACGCATTTCAATTTGCGATAATTTTTTCTCATCTGTTAGCAATTCCTGTTTGTATTGATTTACAAGGTCTTCGAAGTTCCGAGTCTTTGGACGCATAGCCTCACTCCTTTTGTTGTATTAGTTATATTATACCCTATTTTTATAAGTTTAATCAAAATTGTTTGAACATTTTGTGAAGAAGTAATCTTTGATATATTTGGATCCTAATATTATTTATCTCTATCATTTAGACTTTTCATATTTCCCTAAAAGAAGTGTCGCTGTTGAATTAGGTTTTGTGATAATTAAGAAAGGAAGATTATACTGGTATTATATGTGGAAGAAAATATCGGTTATCAATTCATGTACCTTGGATATTATAACATTCTGAGGTGAAGTTTCCTTTATTTTCGGGCGGCAGAATGAGGAAAAGGGACTACCCATGATTAATTATAGCATCAGGATATATCCCAGATATAAAATTTGCTATACTCTATTAACAGGAATTTTTTATTTTTTATTTTCATTACGATAGACACTATCATACAGATTTAATAATTTATCAAGCTCTTGACTAATGATAATAGATTCCTGGCTTGTAAAACCTTTTTTAAAGGCAACCTTTGTCATCTCGTTACGCAAAAATTCAATTCTTTCTAATACATTGTCTATTGTACTCATCTCTATTAAATGGTTACCTCCTCTTAGACCATAGCTGATACCACTTTAGCACGTAGGTTGATGTTTGCCAAGTTATGTGTTAAGTATTTGTAAAATTTTTCTTATATTTAATGCAAAAGACTATAATATTTCTCCAGAAAATGATAACTTAGTGAATAGGTAGGTGTTTAATGTGTTTTTTAAAAGAAATGAACCATTTCGATTTACATTTGATCAACCAATTACCGGAAAGCTGTATGATACAACTAATGATGGTCATTTAGCAATAAATGTTTCCATTTTAGATGTTAGCAAGAATGGTGCAAAGGTTTATTGTAAGGATAATATCCAACTGAAAAGTGGGAAACAAATCAAACTCTCGTATAGTATTGACGATACGTCATTTGACGCAATAGGTACAATAACCTGGACGAAGCCATCGAAGACATCTTATGAAATGGGAATACATTTAAATACAGATGATGCATATCACTCTACTATGATTCAGTCCCTTAAAAAACTAAAGAGAATGAATTCATAACTTTTTTATTTTTGAGTACTACTACGAATTACGTTACGATTTATCTTAAGGGATTCATGTATGGAAAGGATGTCGAATGTGGTCAAGCATAAAAAGAAAAATGAATGGTTAGAGTGGGGAAAAGCAATTTTTATAGCAATATTATTAGCATTTTTTCTACGTTCATTTGTGTTCGCAACCTCAATCGTTGAAGGTGAGAGCATGGTTCCTACTCTAGAAGATGGAGAAAGAGTAATTTTTAATAAACTAATATACCTAGTTGATGAACCAGAACGTGGCGATGTCGTAATAATCAAGCGCCCAATTAAAAATTATGTGAAACGAGTTATCGGTTTACCTGGAGAAACAGTGAAATTCCGAGACCACCAACTATATATTAATGGAGAGCAATATGAACAAACATTTATAAATAAGGAAGCATTAAATCACACAGGAAATTTTGGTCCGATAGAGGTACCTGAAAACAAGTATTTTGTTATGGGAGATAACCGAGCAATCAGTAAAGACAGTCGAAATGGATTAGGTTTTATCAAGGCAGATGATATCGTGGGAAGATCAGAATTCGTCATCTATCCATTTGATGAGTGGTCAAATATTAAATAAATAGCAGGGTCAGACTTAATAATACGGTCTGGCCCTTTTATTACGTCCAGTTCATACGTTGCTGAACAGTCACTTTCACTTTGTAGTTTACTTTTCATTATCTAAAACACAGTACCCAATATTTAAAGCAAGAATCGCAAAACAAATAACACCTAATACAATATCCATTGTAGTTGTGCACCTCCTAAATATGAATTATGTAAGATAAAAGTACAATTATATTATGTGCAATATCAAAAAACCAATGCCTCCCCACTATCATACCAATTTCCCAACCCTAAATAAAGCAAAAATATGTTAAAATGAAAAAGAAAAGCGTAGGCGACTGGTCAGCGACGTACAGAAAACGACGTGAGAATACATTGAACTATAGTGCTTTTATAGACAAGTCCCTAGGAGTATTTGCGCAACAGTTGATATACCCCCTTCCATCGCAAATTACTTCTCCGAAAATTCTCATAATCAACACCAAGATGAAAGAGGTGACAGTTTTGTTTCACTGTCCTTATTGTGGTACAAAAGTAAAGGATAACGAATCCTATTGTATAAAATGTGGGAAACATCTTCCTGAAGATATGCATAATCGATTAATCGTTTCAAAGGGATTTAATAAATTTTGGTATCTACCTGTAGCAATTATATTCTTGTTGGGTTTATCCATCGGTGGTTTTTATTTATTTTTAGAAAACCAAACAGCACAGGCTAAGGACTATTATTCAGATGGTGAGAAAAGTGCCCAAGAAGGTAACTATAAGGAAGCAAAAGACTTTTTTGAAAAAGCATTGGACCAAAAAGAAAATTTCCCTCAAGCCTTAAATGCAATTGAATTTATGGATATCGCCATTAGAATTCAAACAAAACTTGATAATGCGGCAAAACATCTAGCTAAGCAAGAATATCAAGAGGCTCTGAGTAAAATAGTTGAAACGGAATCATCATTAAAAAATTATAATGGCTCAGTTGTAAAAAAGTTGGTTAATGAAATAGTATTGACGCGAAATACCATTAAAATTGATCAACTAAAAAGTCAATTACAAGATGAACCTTCAATAGCTGAATTAAAAATTTTACTATGGGAAGCTGATTCGATTAAAAATAGTGAGGCTGAAAAAATAACCACCAACATACGAAACCAAATTATTGACTATACCTATTCGAAAGCAAGTGAACAACTTAATAAACGCCACTTTTCAGATGCACAAACACTTGTAAATGATGGGTTAATCTATGCACCAGAATCTGAAAAACTAGAAAGCTTGCAAACTGCAATAGAAAATGAAAGAGTTGCATTCGAAACGGCACAACAACGGCGAATTGAATCAGCTATCAGCACCGCTGAACAAGAACGAAAACAAAACAAAAATGATGCTATAGAACTTGTAAATGTTGAAATACAAAATAATAACCAAGGGAAACTTGTTGTAAAAGGTAAAGTGAAAAGTGTTGCAACCATACCGATTAACACCATTTTAGTGGAGTATGATCTACTAACCAAAGAAGGCGAAAAATTTAAATCAAATGAGGTTTATGTATTTCCGGATACACTATATCCAAATGAGGTTGGTGAATTTGAATTCACTCACTTTGATATAAGCGATAAAGCAAATGAAATAAAAGTGAAAGTAACTAAAACCAAGTGGTATACAGATAAATAATGGGGGTGAACTTCGTTGGAAAAATACCAATATATACCAACTGCTATCACGGTTCTAATCATTATAATTGGCGCTCTTAGTATTTTTGCAATCTATAACCAATGGAATGCGAATGAAATATCCGTAAGTAATTCTGGTATAAATAAAATTAGTAATTCACCTCAAACGTTAAACCTTAAATCAATTATTCATAAAGCTGAAAAAAATGTTATGCAAATTGAGGGTAAAAACGAAGGTACAACAATTACTGGTTCGGGTTTTCTATACAATGAAAAGGGAGATATTATTACAAATGCACATGTTGTAAAAAATGCTGATATCATTCATGTTCGAACATCGAACGGACGTGTTTATCCTGCTGCAATTGTAGGTATTAGTGAGGAAACAGATATCGCGGTAATTCGAGTTCCGCAATTGGCTAACCAATCCCCTATTTCGATTGAAAAAGAAATCAAAGCTGATATAGGTGACGAGGTAATTGCACTTGGAAGTCCACACGGTTTTCAAAATACCGTTACGCTTGGCATAATTTCAGGAACTGAACGAAACTTTTCTGTGGATGGTTATGATTACAATAATGTATATCAGATATCCGCTCAAATCACTCATGGTAACAGCGGTGGACCACTTATAGATCGAGCGACTGGTAAAGTTATTGGCATAAACTCAGTTGGAACAAAGGATGGAACGATTGGTTTTAGCATCCCTCTTGCAAATGTAATTGAGCAGATAGAGCAGTGGTCTAATGAAACACAAACCAAAAGCTTAGACTTTTCAACATCTTCCCAAATCATCAACAATATTGATGAGAAGCAATACAAAAAGGATGCCGAGTATTTGATTAATTATTTTCTTGATAGTATTTTGATACGGGACTATATAAGTGCTTACACCATTTTAGGTAGTGAAATCCAGGGGAAAACATCCTATTCTAACTTTCGTGAACAATATACTCATTTTGTGAACTTAACCTATAATGATTTTACTACTGTTATAACGGATAATAATCATGTTGAGGCAACTGTAAAAGTAAATTATTCATTAAAACCACCTAACAAAGAGGAAATCACCAAGGAAACTGTTAAGTATAAATTTACGCTAGGTTTTGAAAATGATCAGTTAAAAATATTGGCAATAACAAAAGTCGAAAAATAACAAACGCTAAAGTGGAACTTTTTTTACTGTAGCAAAAACAACCTAGCCAAAAAAATGGCTAGGTTGTTTTTCTGTGATTATATCTCCATTGTTTTTTCTTATTTTTTTTATTACCAATCTAATGAAAACGTCCATACATTTGATTTAGTTTTACATATAGTATAACTGTAAACGTCTAGGAGGTGAAGTAGTATGTCATATGGATACGGTGGATGCGGCGGTTATGAAAACCAAGTCTACGGAACCAATAATTATGGAAATAATTTCGCGTTAATTGTTGTTCTTTTTATACTTCTAATCATTGTAGGTACAGCATTTTACTGCTAATTTGTTTCTATATATTTTTAACACAAGCCCTTATATTAGAAATCTCGGTATTCGCCTCGACCTTAAAAAGAATGCCGAAGTTTTTCTAATAAAGTATAAAGCAAAAACCAGCTCAATTTTACGAGATGGTTTTTGCTTATTTTTACTTATTGCACCTGAAAAAACTTCGTTAACCGCTCTGGTGGCAATGGTTTACTATAATAATAACCTTGTACCTCATCACATTTCTCACTCTCTAAAAACGTAAGCTGTTCTATTGTTTCCACGCCTTCTGCGATAACCTTCATGTTTAATGAATGGGACATATGAATAATCGACTTTACAATTGCCTGATTTTGCTTTTGGTTTTCGTCCATGAACGTTTTATCGATCTTTAACTTTGTAACAGGGAATATACTTAAATACTTTAATGATGAATATCCTGTACCAAAATCATCAATGGATACTAATACTCCTAATTTCCTTAGTCGCTTCAAGGTATCGATGATAAGGTCTTCATTGCTCATCGCCATGCTCTCCGTGATTTCAAGTTCCAGGTAACATGGATCTAATCCAGTTTGTGTTAGTATGTTTTCAATATTTTCTACTAATTCCTTTTGATGAAACTGCTTTGCAGATAAATTAACACTAACAATTACAGGTTCATATCCTTTGTCCTGCCAAGCTTTATTTTGTTTACATGCCTCTTTTAAAACCCATTCCCCAATACCAATAATCAGCCCTGTCTTCTCTGCAAGAGATATAAAATCATCTGGTGGAATATATCCAGTAATCGGATGGTTCCAGCGAAGCAATGCCTCTAACCCTACAATTTTCCCTGATCCAAGATTTTTTTGTGGCTGGTAATGCAGTTCAAAATGTCCAAGCGTTAATGCCTTTCTAAGTTCGCGTTCCATCGTTAACATATTTTTGAAATTTTCAGATATAGATGATTCAAATAAGTTATAATTATTTCGATGACGTTCTTTGATCACATACATCGCTGAATCTGCATGCTTAATTAAATCATTTGCTGATAAGCCGTTTTCCGGAAAAACACTTATACCAATACTGATTGAAATAAAGAGTTCATAACCATCAATTTTTATTGGCTTTTCAAATTCAGAAATTAATTCTTCAGCGAGTTTTACAGCATCATCTTTATTTTTCGTATGTTTTTGTAGGATTAAGAATTCATCTCCACTCATACGAGCAATAAATGTATCTGTATGTAAAAATGATTTTAGCTTTTCACCGCATGCCTTTAATAATTTATCACCAAAAGCATAACCTAAAGTGTCATTAATTTCTTTGAAGTAATCCAAATCAATAAAATAAACTGCAAGCATTTCATTGGCTTCCTTAGCATCAGAAATTGCTTCCTTCAGGATCTTCACGAAAAAGTTTCGATTCGGTAAATCTGTTAATTCATCATAAAAAGCCATGAATTCAATTCTTCGTTCATTTTCGATTTGTTCCGTAATGTCCTTAATTATTGCCACACGAATAATGTCTCCATAATTATTATAAGGTTGCTCAATCATTTCCAGATGAACTATTCTTCCGTCATTCTTAATGACCGTATATACTTTTGATTCTTCAGAACTTTTATATGTAACTTGATTTAATCCATAGCCATTATATTCTTGAACTAGTTCTGCCAGGCTCATTTTTATTATATCTTCTTTATCATAACCAAACATATTGGCGAAAGTTTGATCACAATCCAGAACTTTTTCCTCATTATACATTACCATGCCTTCTATACTGGCATGTGTCAGCTGATTAATGTATGTCTTGATCTCTTCCGTTTTATCTTGTATGGATAAGTCACTCATTATTAAGCAATACAAAGAATCGTCAACTCGAACAGACTTTACTTCAATTAACCTTCCATCATCTTTTTTTAATTCCATTAACAAATGTTTTTCTGCGTCACCCATTAATAAATCAAAGTCCATAAAACGAAAAATCGATAAATCATCTTTCACATTAATATTTAGTAATGAAAAAGCAGCGTTATTTCCTTTAACGATCTCTCCTTGATCATTAACAAATAGTATTGCATCTTTTAAATGTATAAAAACACCATCATGAATCGGAAATTCAATTTTTCCATTTGACATGCGATTCTCCTCCAAAGACTCTCGTATCGTTAACCAATAATCATTCTTTCTTTTGGATAATGAAACTTCCCGCTTGATTTATTATTTTTAAACATGAACAAGAATGTGATAATGCCTACTCGTCCAATGAACATTAAGATCATTAAGATGACTTTACTTACTGTAGAAAGTTCACTTGTAATTCCCAGCGAAAGGCCAACCGTACCAAATGCTGATGTTACCTCAAATAATATTTCTGACAATGAATATGGCTCCATAATCGATATGGCTAAAATGGAACTAAATACGAATGCAATTGCCATCAATGATACAGTAACCGCTTTTAGCAAATCCTCTTGGTGGACTTCTCGCTTAAATATACGAATACTCGCACCACCACGAGCATAAGTTATGATAAAAATTAACACCAATGCAAATGTGGTCGTACGTATCCCCCCACCAGCACTACTTGGTGAAGCCCCGATAAACATTAAGAATGACATAAATAAATGATTCTGTTCGGTTAATTGGGATACATCCATCGTTGCCAATCCGCCACTTCTTGTCGTAACTGACTGGAACAGGGAATAAAATAATACTTCATGCCAAGATTTATCCGCAAAAAAGTCCTTTGCATCCAACAGAGCAATGAAAATTGCCCCTACAAAAATTAAAGCGAAAAAAGTGAGTGAGGTCACTTTGGTAAACAATGAAAATCGTAAATTTTTACGAACCTCAGCATTAGCAAACATATATTCTTTAACTTCAATTAACACTGGAAACCCAATTGCTCCGAAAATAATCAAAAGCATGGTAATAAATTGGACAAAATAATCATCCTTAAACATAAGTAGGGAATTCCCAGTTATATCAAACCCACCATTTGTAGTGGCACTTATTGAGCTAAAAAAACCATTTAAATATGCCTCTCCAATAGTAGGAAAATATTGTATGTAATAAGTACCTAAAATAATAAAACCAATGAATTCAATGGTTAAAATTACAAGCATTATTTGTTTGATTAGACGAACCATGCCTGAAAATGAGGTCTGGTTTTGATCAGTCATAATTAATCGACGCTCTTTTAAACCAATTTTTTTACCAAGTATGATCCAAATAAAGGTACCCATAGCCATAATACCAACTGCACCAAATTGAAGGATAAATGCTAACAAAAAATATCCGAATGTATTAAAAGTTTCAGATATACTAATTGGTGTTAAACCTGTAACACTTATTGCACTTACAGCGACAAATAAAATGTCGATTAATGATGCGTCCACACCACCTTCATGTGCAATCGGCATTGCTAAAATACAAGTAGATACAAGCACAGCAACGCAGTAGAAAAATAAAATTAATTGCACTGGTGATAATTTATTCAACCATTTAAACTGAAATATATACAAAAACATAAAGTGGCTCCTTATACTTTCAACTATACTATCGGTTATTTTCCACAAAAACTTAAACCCATTATAGCAGGCATATAAAAGATTTGCTCGTATATTTGACAATTAATTTCACTATATGTCTTTTTATTAGCTTTCGGGCCAAAAAGAGGGTTAGTAGTCAATCTACTAACCCTCTTCAATCAATTCTTTAAATTTTTTATATAAAGATTCGCCCTGGTAGCCTTCTTCAATTAACTTCTTTAACATATCCTTAACAATATCTTTTCGTTGGTCAACGATTGTACCCATAAATATCACATTTATCCGATCTCCTATTTCGTTGATTGATAAAAGTGAAGTAATAAAGGTCGCAGGTGTATTTGACTCTTTTGTAATTTTCACTTGCAGCATGACAGTATCGTCTATTTCCTTTAAGTTATGAAAAACTTCAAAGTTATCCTTCTCCATAAAGGCTTCAATCACCCAACGGTTCTGTTCATCTTCCCTGTTGATAATTAGCCCATCAAGTAATGGAATTTCATGCTGAACAAAATCATCATCTTTATTTTCCACAATTTCTAAGGAGTGCAATTTAAATGTTTTCATTTATCCATTCACCTCCTAGGCATTTTTATGCCTATCCACCAATGTAGCTCATTTCAATTTTTTTTCGACTTGTGTCTTTCAGTTCTGCCCGTTCATCAGAGTAACGGTCTGTTCGTTTATTCCAAATAGAACTTAACTTATTTTCTAATCCCTCTTCTGATAGATTTGAGCGCAAGTCTTGCCTTAAATCGTATCCACCTGAAGCAAACAAACAGGTGTACAGTTTCCCATCCGCAGACAGTCTAATTCGTGTACAGGTACTACAAAACGAGTCCGTCACAGACGATATGACTCCAATTTCTCCTTCTCCGTCTTCATATTTGTATCTGGATGCCACTTCCCCATAATAATTTGAATCGGCAGGAACAATCGTCATTTCTTCTTTAATTATATCAATAATTTGTTTTTTTGAAATCACATTATTTAAATCCCAGTCATTATGATTCCCGACATCCATAAATTCAATATAGCGTAATATGATGTTGCGACCTTTAAAATACCGAGCCATAGGCAAAATTTGGTTATCGTTCATACCTTTTTTTACCACCATATTTATTTTCACTTGCAATCCGGCCGTCTGTGCCGCTTCAATCCCCTTTAATACAGGAAGTGTCACAACACCTTTTCCATTAATTTGAGTGAACACTTCATCCTCAATTGCATCTAAGCTTATATTAACCCGCTTTAAGCCGGCATCTTTAAGTTTTTGAGCTTTTCGCGGCAAAAATATACCGTTCGTGGTTAAGGCAATATCATTAATTCCAGGTATGTCTGTTAACCGCGCTATTAATTCGTCTAGGTTTTTACGTAATAAAGGTTCTCCACCTGTAATACGAATTTTTTCAACTCCAAGCTTTGCAAACTGTTCTGCAACGCGCGTGATTTCATCAAAGCTTAATAATTCGCTTTCAGGAAGAAACACATAATCATCGCCGAAAATCTCCTTTGGCATGCAGTATGTACACCTAAAATTACATTTATCGATTACCGATATTCGAAGATCCTTCAGCTGTCTCCCGAAATGATCTGTTATTGGCGTAATATTCTGTTCCAACCTCAATCAGCTCCTTTTAGAACGTGTCTTGACCTTGACTATCATCAAGCCATAATACATCTACTTGTGAACCTTTCGTATATCCTCTAGTTCCACCGGGTAGGACCATCAATCCATTTGCAAAAGCTAAAGATGTTACTACATTAGATTTATCTATACCTGCTAATCGAACTGAAACTTGTCCATTTTCAATAAAAATAGTTCCACGTACAAACCGGGTGAATGGATTTGGCTTCGGAAAATCGTCAACAAGGATTGCCTGCGTTCTTTTTAAGTAAGGTTTTTCATTGAATAAATAGCTTTGTAATATAGGTCGAACAAATAACTCAAACCCCACATAACAGGCAGATGGATTTCCAGATAAACCAAACAGAAGTTTACCCCCCACCGTTGCAACCGTCGTAACACTTCCAGGTCGCATCGCAACTTTGTTAAATAAAACCTTGGCATGTAATTTTTCATAGATTGCAGGCATCAAATCAAAATCGCCAACAGATACCCCACCAGTTGTAATTAGAAAATCCACACTTTCCAGTTTGTCTTTAATCGATTCAAAGCTTGATTCAAATTCGTCAACTAACTTCCCGAAATAAAGTGGTTCACCACCCGCGCGTTTGATTTGCGACATCACCATATATGCATTGGAGTTACGTATTTTACCTGGTTCAAGCTCATCGCCAACATCAAGTAGTTCAGTACCAGTTGCAAATATTCCAACGACAGGCTTTTTTACTACATGTACATGTTTATATCCAAACGTTGCTAAAAGTGCTTTGACACCGGGGTTGATAGTGGTTCCTTTAGCCACCAACTCAATTCCTTGCTCAATTTCGGATCCTTTCCGAATCACATTCTGATCAGGCTTCATTGTCCGTTTTATTGAGATATGTGCTTTACCGTTTCGTTCAAATTCCTTACAAATTTCAAACATTGCTACACAATCAGCGCCGTCTGGAATTTGTGCACCAGTCATAATACGTGTAGCCTGATTCTTTGTTAGTATTTTCTTAGGAACTTGCCCCGCTCCAACATGCTCAACAACTTCAAATTCTACAGAGTACTCGGTAGAGGCATGTTCAGTATCCCCTGAATAGAATGCAAATCCATCATAAGGTGATTTATCAAATGGTGGGACCGGATGTCCCGTGATAATAGGTTCCGCCAGCCTTCTCCCATCGCATGCTTCAATTGATAAAAACTCTGTTCCACCTGTTTTACTAAACTCCATCACTTTAGTTACTGCTTCACTTATTGGCATAGGTTTTCGCATTTCCACCATACTCCACAAAATCCTTTCCAACTTTATTTTACTATCACTCTTAGTCTATCAAATTTTTGAAATTAATAATATTTATCATACTCTTAAAAAGCCAGAAGGTTTCACTTTTAACAATGGCGGGTATTATTTTAGTAACACAGCGTTATAATAAAAGGGAGTGTACGTAGTATGGATGATCGCAGAGATGTAGAAGTTGAACACCGTGAAAAGAAATCTGATTCAAGTAAGGTCGGCGTAGCGGTAATTAAGTATGCGACATATTTGATTATTTTTTTCGGCATTTTGTGGTTCTTAATAAATTATGTATTTCCTATGTTTTAAATGTTTGTTTCACTATAAGAGGTGATAAAAATGATGTGGCTTTATATTGTAATTGTAATTATAATCGTACTATTAATTATTCTTATGCTTTCCAATAAAGGGAAAAACCCCAATACCGATTCATCCCTTACCATGGATGAGAAAGAAGAGCTACAAGAAGATTACCTATCACATGGTAGCCATGATGAACAAGATGACAACAAAAATATATGAGTTTAATAAAACATCGCTATATGGCGATGTTTTTTTGCGGATATAGCCTTTTTTCCATTAATGATTAATGTATAATTAGTTATATTCTAATTATTAATGAAATGGAGAGTTTCTATGAAAAAATTTGTTTTCTTAATCAGTCTGCTTTTATTACTTGTAGCCTGTCAAAAAGAAGAACAAGTCATTGTAAAGAAGACTACACCTAAAAATACAAAAGAGAATCCTGAGTTGATTGAGCAATCCAATAAAAATGAAGATGAAGTGGATGAAATGATAGAATTTATCCTTCCAAATGAAAAAGTAATGATTAATTTAGAAATGGTGCCAATTTTAAATGCATATTTAAGTGCAGCACATGATCCCATCAGAGCAGTAGAATCCATGCATCTTACACCAATTCACTATGATAATAGTCAACTATACTTACTTGAATTTTCATGTGTGAATGAAACATGTTCCTATTTATTACTAGATAAAAGTGATGGAAATCAAGCTTATCTTGTAGCGGATCTTGCCCTATCAAAAGAAATTAAATTATCTCCAGATAATTCGAAAATATTCCTTCAGTTTAATCGTGATAATTTGATGGCATTACCATTAAGCAATATGATCGTGATTGATATCGAAGAATGGGAGCTATTACCACTAACGAATATAACAAACGAAATGGACATACTGGACTATCAATGGCCAATCCTTGCTGCAGAATGGATTGACAATCAAAGTATCTCGGTAAAGATTCCAGACATAGTTGAACCGTCCTCTTCCCTACTTTCTAAGTGGAATGAAGTAAAAGAAGCAACACAGGAAATTATACTTACCATAGATTAGTGAAGAACAAAAGCGCAAGCGCCCGGTTATTGCCGTATGGCCTGGACGGAACCGTATGAGATAAAGGAAACACGGAGCGCGTTAGCGAACCGATGTTGACTTATCGTAAGGAGGTACCGGAAGGGCACTAGGCAATGGGCGCTGGAGCTGGACGTGGCTGACAGGTATTCAGTTATCCACAATTACAAAATTTTATAGTTTCCTGGTAAACAAGAAAAAACAGCACGAGGCGCAGTGCTGTTTTTTATTTCTGTCTAAACTGAAACTTATGTTTTCGTTATTCAAATACCAATTCTTCCGTATGTTCTATGGTCTTCTCCCGTCCATTTATCTCAAACCTCGCTATACAATACAGGGTGTATCTCCCTTTCTTTGGTATCTTTATCGTTTTTGCTTTTTGTGGATAATAACTATCCCCATCTGTCATGTCTTCTTTAACCTTGCTTCCTGTGAAATCATGGTTTTTATGACCCAATGAGACAGATATTAATGGCGTTTGGTGTTCAATCTCAATGGATTCTTCCCCAATGTATTGCAATGATCGATATACTTTAATTTTTTGATCTTCTTCCTCAACTCTAATATGTAAAATAAAATCCTCAATCTTTTTTGAACCACCTTGATTAGCAACTAATGTAGCTTTTCCAACTCCATTCCATACAAAAAATAGGATAGCTATAACGGCGATGGGGACTATATATAATATAAGTTTGTATTTTTTCAATTATTAGTCCTCCTGTCAAAATTTACTAATATCTATATGACGGTTGAAGATGTAATAAAGTTTCATTTTAATTCGAATTTTAATTTTATAAGTATAAAATAATTCAGTTATTTATCTTTTATTAAGATTAACATAAAAAGGAAAAAAATAAAAAGCATAATAGCGACAAAAAATACAATTCTAATAAGTGATACCGAAAGGAGGAATTTCGAATGACAGTTGCTAGTCAGGTCAAGCAAACAATCGCCGGATTGAAAAGTGCACAAGCAAGCTTTGAACAATTTGCATTACAAACGCAAAACACCCAGGCAAAACAATTATACGAAGGTGCAGCACAACAAACAAATGCAATTTTACAGAGTGTTGAACCGCGTATGCAGGAAATTGAACAAGAAGAACCACAATATAAAAACGAATAAATATATTTTAGAAATTTAAAGGGTTGAATTTTTATTCTTCAACCCCCTACTACATATTCCAACTTAAAGTAGGTGATATTATCTTGAGAACACAAAAATTGATTTTTCTTCTTGCTCTCGGCTTTTTAGTTGCTTGTAATACAACTACACAGCCTGATAATTCAAACGATCATTCAACAGAACCAACCAAAATAAGTACGTCTTCGTTACCTGATCAATCTCCATCAGAACAAGCTAAAAATATGTTACAAAAATATGATGAAACAACTAATATTTATGCGGTTAATACAAATAAAACGATGTTGATTGCATACGAGGTCCATCACCATGATCGTTTGAAGTTAGCAAAATTTGAAAAAAAATTAAAAAAGAAACTGAAGAAACAATTTGATGATTTTAAGATAGAAGTCTCAACAGACAAAAAATTGGTAATGGAGATAAATGAACTAGAGAAAAAAGTATCACAAAAAAAGATAGGAAAGAAAAAGTTAAAAAAAGAAGTGAAACATCTAATAGCACTTTCACATGATAAAACTTAAATGAAAAGAGTTGGCAAGTAATGGCTGATAAAATAAAGAAAAACTTACCTCCAAGTGCACAAGAATATCAGGCCTTTCAACAGCAGCGTGAAGTGAAAAGACCTATATTTAAAAATTGCATAAAAGCCTTCTTAGTAGGTGGATTTATCTGTTTTATTGGTCAATTAATTACAACGTTTTATATCTACTTCTTTGATTTCACCGATCAAACAGCTGGACACCCTACAGTTGCTACATTAATTTTTATTACCATGCTTCTAACTGGCTTTGGCGTATATGATCGAATTGGACAATTTGCTGGTGCTGGATCAGCTGTTCCTGTAACAGGTTTTGGGAATGCGGTTATTTCTGCTTGCATTGAGCACCGTACAGAAGGTTTTGTGTTGGGTGTTGGTTCTAATATGTTCAAACTGGCAGGGTCTGTTGTTTTATTCGGTGTTTTCTCTGCATTTATTGTTGCAATTATCAAAACGCTTCTGATTCAATGGGGGGTATTATAAATGTTAGTCGGTCATCGAACCTGGGTTTTTGAAAATAAACCCGTAATTGTTTCCACTGGTACTGTCGGTGGGCCGTTTGAGGCAAATGGAAATATCCCAAATGATTTTGATTTACTCCATGATGATATGTGGCTAAAACAAGCTTCCTTCGAGAAAGCGCAACAAACTATGCTGGAAGAGGCTTGCCAGTTCGCGATAAAAAATAGTTCCATACAAAAGGAGCAAGTAAAGTTTTTTATTAGTGGGGATTTAATTAACCAAATCACACCGACAAGCTTTGCCGCAAAAACTCTCGATACCCCCTACTTCGGTTTATTTAGTGCATGTGCAACTTCGATGGAAAGTCTTGCTTTATCGGCTTTTATAATCAACGGACAGGGCGCAGATTATATTATGAGTGGTAGTGCAAGTCACAACGCTGCGACTGAAAAGCAATTTCGTTATCCAACCGAATATGGTGGTCAAAAGCCCCCTACAGCACAATGGACAGTTACTGGTGCTGGTTGTGCACTTGTAGCAAAGGAAGGCAAAGGTCCGGTAATTACCTCCGCAACAATTGGAAAAGTAGTAGATATGGGAATGTCCGATCCGTTTAACATGGGTGGTGCGATGGCCCCCGCTGCAGTGGATACATTAGAAACACACCTGAGAGAACGAAATGTAGATCCGTCCTATTATGATTTAATTATAACTGGTGACCTGGGTCATATAGGCCGGGAAGTTTCCCTTGACCTTCTAAAAAAACAGGGTATCTCTATATCGGAAGAACAATATGTTGATTGTGGATTAACGATATACCGGGAAGGTCAGCCTGTTTTGGCAGGAGCAAGTGGAGCTGGATGTTCCTCCGTTGTCACGTACGGACATTTCTTAAACAAAATGAAACGTGGAGAACTAAATCGAATACTTGTTATTGCTACTGGTGCATTACACTCTACGTTAAGTGTTCAACAAAAGGATCCTATTCCTTGTATTGCACATGCAGTCTCTATTGAAACAGGAAGTGATAGTTAATGATATTTTTCTGGGCATTTGTTATTGGTGGACTTATTTGTGTTATCGGCCAAATCATGTTTGACGTTTTTAAACTAACACCCGGACATACCTTAAGCATACTCGTTGTTGTTGGGGCAATTCTTGATGGTTTCGGATTGTATGAACCATTAATCGATTTCGCAGGAGCTGGCGTAACGGTACCTATTACAAACTTCGGAAACTCGTTAGTACATGGTGCGATGGCCGCGGCAGAAGAGCATGGGATTATAGGAGTAGTAACCGGTATGTTCCAGGTTACTAGTTCAGGAATTTCAGCCGCAATAATATTTGGTTTTATTGGTGCACTATTTTTTAGACCAAAGGGTTAATAAGGAGGTCAACATTTATGACGATTGGATCACAGGTGAAAAGTTGTTTTTCTTCGTTAAAAAGTGCGGAAGCAACACTCAGTTTATTAGCAAATAAAACACAAGATCAACAAGCTAAAGAAGTATATATAAATACGAAAACGATAGTCGATGAGGTTAAAAATGACTTGCAAAAACAGGTCATTTATCTTACTAAAGAGGAACCGCAATACAAAAGCTAAAGAAAACTTGCTATCTCAGAAAGGATTTTTCTTATGCCAGAGTGGGTTAATATCATCATAAGATCTTTTATCTTACTTGTCATTCTATTTTTTATAACAAAAGCCTTGGGTAAAAAACAACTATCAGAAATGAACATTTTTGAATACATTACCGGGATTGTTATTGGTAGTATAGTTGCGATGCATGCGGCTGATACAAATACAGATTTCGGCCATGCCATTGCTGCATTATTTGTATGGTTTCTTATTCCATTTGTCGTTGAATACATTTCCCTAAAAAGCAAAACCTTCCGTGATTTTACACAAGGTAAAAGCACTGTATTCATTCAAGACGGTAAAATTATGGAAGATAATCTAAAAAAAGAACGTTTTAATACAGATGACTTACTTGAAAAATTACGTGACAATCAAATTTATAAGACAGCAGATGTGGAGTTTGCTGTTCTTGAACCCTCTGGTAGCTTAAGTATTATGTTAAAGAAGGAAAATCAACCTTTATCGGCAAAAGATTTAGGCATGAAACTTCCCACTGAAAAACAATCTGAAACGGTAATTATGGATGGAAAAGTATTGCTGGAACCACTAGCAAACCTCTCCTTAAATACAAATTGGTTAGAAACGGAACTCGATAAAATGGACGTGAGTATTGAAAATGTTTTTCTAGCACAAGCAGATACAGATGGCCAGCTCACTCTCGATTTGTATGATGACAAAATTGCGGTCCCTGCTCCTTCCGAAAAACCGTTACTTCTAGCCAACTTGAAAAAATGCCAGGCTGATCTGGAGCTTTTTGGATTAGCAACCGAAAATCAATCAGCCAAAGAAATGTATCAGAAAAATAGTAAAAAACTGCAACAGGCAATTGATCTTGTATCGGGATATTTAAAGTAGGCTTTTTAGATTAGCCCCTTTTCATGTATAATTTGGCTTATGCATAGAAGGGGCTGTTTTATTTGTGTAAAAAGAGTTTAGTTAGCTTACTACTATTTGTCCTCCTAATTGGTTGTGTACCCAATACATCGAAACATGATGTAACTTTTATTAGAGTTGTAGATGGCGATACATTACTAGTTAACATTAATGGAAAAGAAGAATACATACGATTATTATTAGTTGATACACCAGAGACAAAGCATCCTGATAAAGAAGTGCAGCCATTCGGCCCGGAAGCTAGTCAGCTGATGAAAGATACCTTCTCCCCTTCTGAACCAATACGAATTGAATATGGCTCAGAGAAGCGAGATAAATATGATCGTTTACTTGCCTATGTTTACACCAAAGATGGTCAGATGTTTAATAAAATGTTGCTTGAAAAAGGCTTGGCACGAGTAGCTTATGTTTATCCTCCGAATGATCGGTATGTGGAAAGTTTTCGTGAGATAGAATCCAAAGCAAAACGTAAGGAAATCGGCATTTGGAGTATTGATGGCTATGTAACTGAGGACGGATTCAATTTGGATGCGTTCCCATTCACCCCGAGAGAACAAAAAAATAACTACGAACCTAATGGCCAAGACCGCGATTGTGGTAATTTTTCAACACAAGAAGAAGCACAAACATTTTTCGAAGCAGCAGGAGGTCCTGAAAAAGATACACACAGACTGGATGGCGAAGGTGATGGCCTAGTGTGTGAAGGATTATAATTTTACCAAGTCCGCTTTCATATAAGAGAGCGGATTTTTTCTTTTCTTAAGCAAATCCACTAGTACATAATTAAACCTAATCAAGTGCAACATAAGAAAAAATGAAATGGCGGAGTGGCTTTGTATGTTTAATAAATTAATCAATAAATACATTTACAAGGATGTAGAAAAACTCTATGATCAGCAATCATCGGAGGAAGCTATTGAGTTAAAAGAACAAAATATTACCACTAAACTAGACGAGACAAGTAAAACACTCAAATCCGTTTATTCTCACCCAGATAATAATGATGTAAAATTTCGTGACCTCTTAATAGGCGAAATCAACAAAAAAGCCTTCATTCTCTATATTAATACCATTGCAGATACAAATGTAATCGAGGATCAGGTCATTAGTCCTTTATTGCGTAACCAAGATAAAAGCAAAGATATAAAAAATATGATATCTATTCAATCCATTTCAACAAAACAAAAGATTGAGGACATATTGGTTGAAATAAACAAAGGTAATGCCGCTCTTTTCGTAGAAGGCTCGGACCAGGCATATATCATCAGTGCTTCTAACTTTCAAGGCAGAGGTATTGAAAAAGCCGAAAATGAAATTTCATTAATAGGATCAAAAGAAGCGTTCAATGAAAAAGTGATGACAAATATCTCGCTCATACGAAAAAAAATTAAGAATGAAAATCTTGTCTTTGAAACTACAACAATCTCTAAGCGTTCTAAAAATGATGTATTTTTTGTCTATGTAAAAGACGTAGTGAATGAAGATTTACTTAAAAGCGTTAAAGATCGAGTAAATCGCATAGATGTTGATTCCATTCAAAACCTAGCAATTCTCGAACAGCATATTGAGGAAAAAAAGCTCTCTGTATTTCCTACAATTCTAAATACGGAACGGCCGGATCGAGCAGCTTCTTTTCTAGAGGATGGTTATATTGTCTTACTGATGGATAATTCTCCAGCATCACTTGTTATGCCAGCTACCTTCTGGTCGTTTTTTCATACTGCAGAGGATGGATACTTACGGATTTTTTTCGGGAACTTCGTTAGGCTTTTACGTATATTAGCCATTTTTATTGCCTTATTCTCTTCAGCATTTTATGTAGCAGTAACAACCTTTCATGCTCAGATGGTTCCACCTGATTTATTACTTGCCATTGCTGCTACACGAGAAAAAGTACCCTTACCAGCCGTAGTAGAAGTGCTTGTATTAGAAATCGCGTTTGAACTTATACGAGAAGCTGGATTACGTGTGCCATCAACAATTGGCCCTACAATTGGAATTGTTGGCGCATTAATTTTAGGTCAGGCAGCTGTTCAAGCAAACATTGTGAGCCCGATTGTTGTAATTGCAGTAGCATTAGGTGGATTAAGCTCTTTCGCAGTAGGTAATATCAGCCTTAATTTTGCTGTTCGTTTATGCCGATTTATTTTCATATTTGCTGCGGGAATGTTTGGGATCTATGGAATGACTGCCATATTTGTCTTAGGAATGTTTTATATGGTTTCTATTAAATCATTTGGAGTCCCTTACCTATCTCCATTAACACCAAAGTATCTTTCATCTGGAGATACCATCTTTAGACGCATGATTAACAACGAGCTATTTCGACCTGGCTATGTGAAGCCGAATGATATGAAGAAGAAACGGGAGAATTAATTTATGGAACAAAGCACTGGTAAAATTGGGATATGGGAATACGCAGCAATTATTTTGCTGACAATAGGAACAAAACTAGCTGATGATCTACCAGCGCTATTATATAAACCGTTATATACCGCAGCTTGGATGACACCGTTTATAAGTGGGATAGTTGCGATTGTTCCCATTTATTTACTCATCAAAACAATGATGTATTACAAGGAAAAAAATTTATTGGAAATTTTTGTTCACCTATTTGGAAAATACCTTGGCTTTACTGTCATTTTTGCACTATGGGTAATCGGTTCTTTTACCATCATTATCGATAGTGCAATTTATACGGATATCATCGGGACAATGTATTTTACAAGAACCCCTACCGTTATACTGTACTTTGTATTAATAGCTGTTTGTGCTTATGGGGCTAAACGTGGTTTAGAGCAGATTGGCTCGGTAGCTAGATCCTTATTACCATACATCAAACTGTCTATATTTGTTGCATTGGTTTTAACTATGATTCAAGGAAATATTGCTTTTATATTCCCTTTATTTGGTCCGGGAGTATGGGAAGTCCTCAAGGAAAGTACCCTGAGACTTTCTATCTATGGGGATATTCTTTATTTGTGTCTTCTAACCCCATACATTCGAAATTTAAATGATTTTAAAAAAGGAACATGGATTGCGTTTATCATATTGATTGCTGAATTAACATTAGCCATATTCGCGTATCTTATACTATTTGACTACGAGTCTGTTCGAATGCTGAATTACCCTTTTCATGAAGTAATTCGCTATATTAATTTTGGTTTCTTAACAAATGTAGAAACCTTCTTCTTTCCATTTTGGTTAATAGCTACATTTATTCGTTTTGCGGTTTACCTTTATATAAATGGAATATTATTTGGCAGGCTATTTCGAATAAAAGAATTTGAACATACAATCCCTACTCTTGCCACTCTATTTTTATTACTTGGCATGATGATTGAAAATCAACCAATTGCCCTCTCACAAGTTAGAGATAATATTTTAATGTTTGTAACACCTGTGTTTATTGGATTGCCCTGTATCATGTGGATTGTGGCTAAGCTTAAAGGGGATTACAAAAATGAAAAGAAATAAACTAATCGTAAAGCTTATCGGTCTAATCTTTTTGTTATTGACATTAAGTGGCTGCTGGAATCAAAGCCAAATCGAGGAAAGAGCATATGTCATCGCAGTTGGACTAGATAAAGCTGAGGCTGATAATCGTATCAAGATAACTTATGTAATTGCAAATCCAGAGTATGGCTCACAGATTCAAGGAGGAGGTACAAAGGAACCTCCACAACAGGTTATATCATTTGTAACCGATGATATTACTACCTCAAGAAATACAGCCAATTCTGTTATCGCAAAAGAAATTACATATGATTTACTGCGTGTCATGGTTGTTTCAGAGGAATTTGCACGGGATAAAGATTTTATACGATGGATGTACGACGCAACCAAAGATCCAGAAATAAGACGCGATGTGCGTATGGTTGTTACCAAAGAGACTGCAAGTGAATTTTTTAAGCAAAATGAACCGAGGCTAGAAACAAGGCCACACAAATTTTTTGAACTGGCCCTGTCACGTGGTGTTGAAACGGGTATGCTTCCATCTTCTGAGTTAATTCATTATTTTAGAATAACGGAAGCTGACGCTGAACTCTATTTAGCCATGTACGGCACTACGCAAAATAATGAGGATGAAGGTCAAGACCGAGATAATGATAAATTTAGTGCTGGGGAATTTCAATTTGAAGGTCAAACAAATCAAACTAATTTTGCTGGATCAGCAATTTTTAAAGAAGGAAGAATGATTGGAGTTTTAACAGCAGATGAGACACGAATTTCCATTGTGTTGAACCCCATTTTAAATGCATCCGATATTTTGACAACTTTCAAAGATCCATTTAATGAAAAATATCGAATTGCAGCAAGAGTTAATAAAAAAGAAGCAAATAAAGTAGAAATGGATTTAAAAGCACATACTCCAACAATAGATGTAACCATTCCGCTGGAAATTGAAGTGTTATCAGCACATAGCATGATTGACTACGAAAAAAATATTGAGAA
Organism: Virgibacillus necropolis; assembly: GCF_044793635.1. GTDB lineage: Bacteria > Bacillota > Bacilli > Bacillales > Amphibacillaceae > Virgibacillus_F > Virgibacillus_F necropolis_A. The sequence goes on along the minus strand of NZ_CP084992.1, from coordinate 3,806,978 downwards.
GCGAAATAAATTAAAAAATTCCATTAAAAAGGAATTAACGACGAAGATGGAGAAGTTCGTAAAAAAAACACAGGAGAAATTTAAAGGAGAACCATTTGGGTGGTCCTTAATTGCCAGGAAAAATTTTTTAACAATACAAGCCTATGAAGAATACGACTGGATGAAAACCTACCCCGAAATGAAGGTCAACATAGATGTCGTCATTACATTCGGCCAGTTTGGTCGTCAAAGTGAATTACCAAAACTAGAAGAAATAAGGGATTAACATGACACTATTTATTTGGATGATGATTATCATTATCTTTTTATACACAATAGGGTTTTCCATCACGCTTTGGAGAACAAAAAATAAAATCGGTTCCTTCGCTCTTACATTAATTGCGATAGTGATTGTTGTCATTCCCTTTTTCACAAATCTTATATGAGTAAATAGAAATTGGCTCTCTATGACGATAGAGAGCCAATTATTTATTCGCTAATCCGGATGGCAACATTTCCAAATTGGTTGCCTTCTTTTAGATAATAAAATGCTTCTTTTGCATGGTTCAGTTCAAATGTTGTATCAACTACCGGGAAAAGGTTATGATTCTCTACAAATGCGAGCATTTCTCGCAGTTCTTCCCTGCTTCCCATTGTTGTACCGAAAAGCTGATATTGTCCGTAGAAAAATTTGCGTAAGTTTAAGTCTACTGTATCCTCTGTTGTGGCACCAAAAACGACGATGCGTCCACCCTTTTTCAATACCTCGAGTGAACGATTGAATGTGGCTTTACCTACACTTTCAATAACTAAATCCACTGTTTCATCCGCCAGTTGTTCTGGCCAATCACTAGTGGTATCAAGCACGATATCCGCACCTAGTTCAGTTGCTTTTGTACGTTTCTCTTCACTGCGGGAGGTAACGATAACCTTTGCCCCGGCACTTTTGGCAAACATAATAAGGTATGTCGCAACACCACTTCCAGCTCCAGGGATAAATACCGTGTCCCCTTCCTTTAATTCACCTTTTGTAAATAATGCTCGATAACCAGTTAAGGCAGATAAAGCAAGAACCCCTGCCTCATCCCACGACAAATGTGTTGGCTTTTTCTCCACTTGTTCAGCTGAAATCGCAATTTTTTCCGCAAATGTCCCATGATTTGGCATACCCAAAATGTCAAATCCTTCTGGTGGTGCAACACTATTATCATTCCAGTGGAGCGAAGGATTGATGATCACCTCATCCCCTATTGAAAACTCGGTAACATGCGCTCCTACACTTTCGATTACACCTGCTCCATCCGATCCTAAAACAAGTGCTTCCTCATCTCTCCCCCGACGATTCGGTATGCCTACATCACGCCTGTTTAATCCCGCGGCACGTATACTTACGAGTACCTCATCATCATTCAAGTCAGGTTCATCTAGGTTTTTCACATCTAATTTTCCATGTTCATGTACAAAAGCTTTCAACATTATCATCCTTTCTGAAAGTACCCACTAAAATGTTCTAGCTGTTGCTTATCAGTTATATCATTTGAAAATAAAGGAACATAAAATAATTCCTGCTTGTTAAAAGTGTCTTCAATCATCGTTACATATTGTCTTTCATGTTCCTTCCTTTTACTAAGAAATTCTCCTTCAGGATTTTCAGGGAGTATTTTATTTACAATTAAAGTCTTAACATGCAAATGATAATTATCCAGTAATTCAAGTGCCTTTTTCGTTTCTAAAATAGGTAACCGCTCAGGATTTAACACGAAAACGAAACTTGTCTGTTTAGGATCTAGTAAAATTTCTCTAGCCGCTGAAAATCGTTCTTGTCGTTTCTTTAACACATCATAAATCGGATCCTCTACAGGCTCACCGTCATTTAATAATTGTGAATAATTTTCATTCGTTTTTTGCCTTTTTTGAAGTAGGCCTTCGATCCATATTCCCATCAACTCCGGAAGCGACAATAAGCGAATTGTATGTCCAGTTGGTGCTGTGTCAATAACGATCGTATCATAGCGTTCGCTTTCCTCCAAAATGATTGATATGAGTTTATCAAATAATGCTGCTTCATCAGCTCCAGGCGAAGCCTTCGCAGTATCAAGCTGTCGATGTACCTCTTCCACCATACCCGAATGAACAATTCCTTTTATATTTTCTTTTACCCCTTTTATATAGTTATTCGTTTCAATATCTGGATCTATTTCAAGGGCAGCAAGATTAGCATTTATGCTCGTAATTTTCCCACCAATTTTTTGATTGAAAATATCTCCCAGATTGTGTGCCGGGTCTGTTGAAACTAGTAACGTTTTGGAATCTTTTAGAGCTGATTGCCAAGCGATTGCTGCTGCAGATGTTGATTTACCAACACCACCCTTTCCACCAACAAATACGATTTTGTGTAGTAATTCCTGCATAGATTATCACCTTCTTTGCTTAATTTTAGCAGCAGCGAATTCCAGACAATGGTGATTTTTCCATTCCCATTCGTAAATGCCAATCATGAAACTGTTCGATCATATAGGGATACAGCTCAAGTGTGTAATAGTAAACGGGATTTGGTATGCCAATCATCTCGGAGTACAGTAACAGTAAAAACAAGTCATCCTGATCCCGAAGCTCGCGTGCAATCTCTGTACGGTGCGGCATACTTAGTACCTCTTCATAATAGTTTAGTAACTTTTTTATATGATCTAACATTCAATCACCACGCTTTACATGAAGTAGTTAAGAAAAGCGCAAGCGCCTTGAACACCCCCGAAAAGCTTAAGACGAGCCTCTATGTGGCGCTTTTTGCCACAAAATGGCTTGACTTAAGACCCGAGGGGGTAGGCGCTGGAGCTAACCAGATTAACGCCAAAGTTTTATACTTTCTTACTGCCCGAAAAGAGACCATCAAAAAATGATCCCTTTCCACCCTTTCTGTTGTCTATTCCTTATTTTATCGTTTTAGAATCATCCATATTTTTCGTTAAGGTTGAGAAAGCAGTTAGAATGATCCATACTGCGAAGACAAATATTATTGCACCAAAGACAAACAAGAGCGTATTTGAATTGGAACCGAACCATGACCATTCGAAAATAACTTGTTGGAACATGGCAATCAATGTCATGAATAGAACAAAAATCATTGGTATTAATGTGATTAGATAATTTCTTCCTTGTCGTTTTAACCAAATCGAAATTAACAATAAACTGATACCCGCAAGTAATTGATTTGAGGTACCAAATAGTGGCCAAAGCAGATATCCACCTGACCCAAAACCTCTAGGCCCCTCAGGTAGTAAGACCAATGCCGCACTAGCTACGACTGCTATAGAAGTTGCTACATGTGTTTTAGATAATGCAGGCATTTTATACTCAACACCAAGTTCTGCAATAATATAGCGCATTAACCGGACAGAGGTATCGAGTGAAGTTGCAGCAAAACTAATGATAATTATAGATACAATCGTTGTTGCAACTTCTGGTGGAATCATTAATCCTGTTGCCAATCTACTGGCACCTTCAACAAATACGCCAAGTCCTGATCCACTAGAAGCAGCAAAGCTACTGTACGTCGCAAGGAATTCTTCTTTACTTGGGAAAAATGTTACAACAGCAATTATAGAAATCAGTGCCAAAACACCTTCACCTACAGCACCAAAGTACCCAACAAGTCTTGCATCCGTCTCTTTATTTAATTGCTTGGATGATGTACCAGAAGATACAAGGCCGTGGAAACCTGAAATCGCACCACATGCAATTGTTATAAACAGTAATGGGAACCAGGATGTATCCGTATCCACATTCGTTATAGGAGCTGTAATCTCAGGATTTGTGAATAGTAAACCTAAATACAAGATAGCTAAGCCCACAACCAGTTGATGAGAGTTTATAAAATCTCGTGGCTGTAATAGCTTCCATACTGGTAAGGTGGAAGCAATATAAACATAGGCCATTAGGATAATAATCCATATAAAGAATGCGGTTGATACGGCGCCAAGCCCAAATAGCCCCGCTCCACCTTCACCACCCATGTATTGAACTAAATCAATCTGCATGAAGTCTACCTTGCTTGCAACTACTGCAGTTGCATACATAACAGCAAGCGCAAGTAATGAAGGAATAAGCATTTTTCGTTTTTTCTTATAAACAGCAAATCCAATCCATACTGCCAAAGGAATTTGAATGAATATTGGAATAACACTAGCCGGGTACGAAATAAATAAATTTGCAATAACCCAGGCAAATACCGCATTCACCATTAATACAAGAATAAGAATGATGAATAAAAATAAGACTTTTGCACGTTGACCGATTAGCCTGTGTGCAAGTGTACCTACTGATTGTCCTTTATTACGGACTGAAAGGACGAGTGTACCAAAGTCATGAACCCCCGCTGCGAAAACTGTTCCTAAGATTACCCAAAGGAACGCAGGTAACCACCCCCAATAAACTGCAATAGCAGGTCCAACAATAGGAGCTGCTCCAGCTACAGATGAAAAGTGATGCCCCCATAAAACAAATTTATTTGTAGGAACGAAATCTACCCCATCTTCATACTTATGTGCTGGAGTTACATAATTGGGATCCAGGCGAAAAATCTTCTCTGCTACAAACTTAGAATAGTAGCGATAACCTAAAGCAAAAACGATAAGACCAATAATAGCAACTAATATACCACTCATAATATCTTCTACCTCCCTAGTCATTTATAGATACCAATCCTATTAAAACCTATGTAACAGCGTTTGTGATTAGTACAACTTATATAAAAGCTAACCCATTTTGAACATAGGTAACACTATTACTTTTTTCCCATGCCACGCAGGAATTCCAGTAGCATCGTTATACTTCGGTTAATTTCCGGATCTTTCAATGCTTTAATTAAGTCCATATAAGATGTCTTTTCCGAGTTATCAAATGCAAGTGCTTCTTCCATGCCATGATTCAACTTATCGGTAAAATGTTTAAGTTCATCCACATTCAATTCACCTAGAAACAGAAACAGTTTGCTTATATTTTCAAGGGTCGCGGAATACTGTGGTTTATTCAATTCACGCATGATATTATCAAGCGCAGTTTCTTTTTGTTTAACAAGCGCATGTGTCATATCAAGCATGCCATTTTCGTTCAAGGTACTGAGAAAATCAATGCCCTTCAAAATAGCATCTTTATTTTCACTAACAGCCTTTGTAACTTCGGCCATATTTTGTTCTTGAGCAACTTCTTCAGGGATTTCCATTCTTTTTATTTTCGTTATCGGATTAGCCATCATGCTTCACCTTACTTCCTGGAAATATATAATCATCACGTTCCCATTTCTGATTAACCTGAACTCCAAGTTGTGGTTGTCGGTTACCACGTCTATGATTATTTGAAGGAATTGGACTCTTTCCTTTTTTCTTTATAACTTCCATTTTAACTGCGATTTCCTTATATGCAGGAGTATTTGTATACCGATCGACACGATTATCTGTTAAATAGTTAACAGCTGATTTCCCATTATCATTTAGTGGTAAGAAAAGTTCTTTTCCACGTACTCGATCTGTTATGTGGACAATACCGGTCGCATAGCCCGCTTCAGATGTTAACTTTACTTTCGCCCCTTCCTCAATACCACGCTCCTTCGCTAGCTCAGGGGAAACTTCAATAAACGCACTCGGTGTTTTTCTTGTAATTCCTTCTGATTTATAGGTCATGTTTCCTTCATGAAAGTGCTCTAGCAGTCTACCATTATTAACATGTAAATCGTATTCTTCGTTTGTGTCATAATCTAGGTTAAAATCTAATGAGAATAATTTAGCTTTATTATCTTCAAAAGGAAAACCATCTGTATATAATAATGGTGTATCTGTTCCATCCGCCGCTACTGGCCATTGCAAACTATTATAGTCAGTTAGTAATTCATATTTTACACCTGAAAATAATGGTGCAAGTGCTGCAGATTCATCCATGATTTCTGAGGGATGTGTATACTTCCAGTCATAACCCAGTTCCTTAGCTATTTCCATGAGAATCTTCCAATCTGGCTTAGAATCACCTACAGGTTCAAGCGCTTGATAAAGTCGTTGAATTCGACGTTCTGTGCTGGTAAAAGTCCCCTCTTTTTCAAGACTCGGTACCGCTGGTAAAACAACATCAGCATATTCAGTCGTTTTGGTTAAAAATAAATCCTGTACAATAAAGAAATCGAGTTTCTCAAATGCAGCTGTCACATAATTAATATTTGAATCGACAACACCAGTATCCTCACCGATTACATACATACCACGTAAATCACCCTCATGTATCGCATGAATCATTTGATGGTTATCCTTTCCAGGCTTGTTAGGGATTTCTACATTCCACGCTTTTTCATAACGGCCTCTCACATCATTATCTGATACTTTTTCATATCCTGGGAAGAAGTTTGGCATACTACCAAAATCACTACAGCCTTGGACATTATTATGTCCGCGCAGTGGGTATGCACCGGTACCGTTTCGCATGTAGTTTCCAGTAACCAATAATAGATTAGAAATTGCTGTACTCGTGTCACTTCCAAGTTGGTGCTGTGTTACACCCATAGCCCAGCAAATAGCCACTTTGTCGACGTTAGCAATCTCTGTCGCTATTTCTATTAAGGTATCCTGCGTTATACCTGTAACATTTTCTGCATACTCTAAAGTGAATTTTTCAAGGCTTTCCTTATATGCTTCAAAATCGTTAACCCATTGATCGATAAATTTACGGTCTTCAAGGCCCTGATCGATAATGTATTTGGTAACTGCAGATAGCCAAACAAGGTCTGTACCACTTTTGGGTTGAATAAAGCGATCTGCTCGCTCAGCCATTTCATGCTTTCGCAAGTCGAATACAAATAACTTTTGACCAAATAACTTTTGTGAACGCTTAATTCGCGATGCGAGCACTGGATGTGATTCTGCTGTATTCGATCCAATCGTGATTACTAGTTCCGCTTCAGCAATATCATTAATGGATCCAGAATCACCACCATGACCAACCGTACGAAATAAACCTTTCGTAGCTGGCGCCTGACAATAACGGGAACAGTTGTCAACATTATTCGTTCCGATTACCTGACGAGCTAGTTTTTGCATTAAATAAGATTCTTCATTGGTTGCCTTTGAAGATGAAATGAACCCCAATGCGTCAGGACCATGTTCCTCCTTAATATCGGTAAAACGTTTTGCAATATAAGAAATGGCCTCATCCCATTCTACTTCTTCAAAATGATCATCCCTGCGAATCAATGGTTTCGTCAAACGTTCTTCTGAATTCACGTAATCCCAGCCAAACTTTCCTTTGATGCACGTAGAAATTCCATTCGCTGGTGAATTCTGTTGCGGTTCAACCTTTAAAACTTTGCGGTCTTTTGTCCAGACATCAAACGTACATCCAACACCACAGTATGTACAAACGGTTTTCGTCTTTTCAATACGTTCTTCACGCATCGATGCTTCTGTATCGGAAACAGCGAATAATGGACCGTACCCTGGTTCAGCTTTTTTCGTCAGGTCAATCATCGATCGTAATAGCCCTGGCTTGTGGTCGGTCATATAGCCAGCTTCACCGACCATATTTTTTTCCATAATTGCATTACAAGGACATACCGTAGCACACTGTCCACAGCTCACACAGGAAGATTGATCAATTGGTACATCATTATCCCAGACAACGCGGGGTTGTTCCCTGTTCCAGTCAATTAAAAGCGTTTCATTTACCTCGACATCCTGACAAACCTCTACACAACGGCCACAAAGGATACATTGATCCGGATCATAACGATAAAACGAACCTGAATTATCTACTTCATATTCCTTTGATTTAAATGGCTTTGATTGATGCTCTAAACCGAATTCAGCTACTGTATTATGTATCTCGCATGTTCCATTGTTATAATCACAAACCGTACAGTACAATTCATGTTTTTCCAAAATCGTGTCCAGTGCTTCTTTTTGTGCAGATTTCACGTAATCTATCGTGGTATTTACATTCATGCTAGCCTCGATGGTTGTTCCGCATGCACGCGTCAGGGCTCCATCTACTTCTACCATACATGTATCACAGGTTTGAATAGGTCCGAGTGACTCGTTATAACAAATTTGCGGAACCGATTCTTCCGATGTATTAATTAAATCTAGTAAGTTTTGTCCAGTTTGTGCCAGAAATTCTGATCCATTAATTGTAACGATGATATGCTCTTGATCTTGCACGGAATCCCTCCCTTATTTGGTAAAGTATATCCCTTCATCCAAGCCATTTTGTATTCTATTTTCATGTGTATAAACATTTAAACTAGCATTTCGTATAAATCCAACTGCCGTAATTTGTAGGTCTCTTGCTAATTTAAGTGCTAGATCAGTAGGTGCAGATTTTGCTAATAGAATACCAACTCCAATTTTTGAAACCTTTAGTATAACCTCAGATGATATTCGGCCTGAAAACAATATACAGTAATCTTTAACAGACAGCTTATGTAACAAAATATGGCCAAATAGTTTATCTAATGCATTGTGTCTACCAATATCAATAAAAGCAGCGTTAATTTGCTTTTCAGTAGCTAGTCCGGCTTGATGGACACCACCAGTCTCTCCAAACACTTCCGCTTGATCATCAAATTCCTTCATAAGCTGGTATACCTGGTTAGTTTGTAATTGCAATTTAGTAGTTATTGTCTTCGCAGCCTTTACATCCTGTTTCAAATAAAATTCACGGCTTTTCCCACAACAGGACCCAATCCAACGTTCTGTTCGTTCAGTAAATTCTACTGGAAAATGCAATTCCACATATGCAAATCCTTTATAATCATCAACCATTACGGATTGTATGTCTTCATATTTCCGAATTATTCCTTCTGATGCTAAAAACCCGATTACTAGCTCCTTCAAATCAGTAGGCGTACACACAATTGTTGCATATTGTTCGCCATTAATTTCTATCGTTAAGGCAAATTCACGAGCAACCGCATCCTCTTCGGTGATCATGAGGTTTTGACGGTATTTTGCTGTCGTCCAATATGTTAAGCTTTTGTCATCCACCATGATTACCTCCTTTACCACTAATTACGAAAGGGTTTTCAAAATGTTTTGTTTTAAAGTATGGCTGTTTTCGTAAAGATTGTTGCTTTTAAAAGAATAGATATATTGCGACGTAACTGCTGGTTGATTTCCGCTGCGGACAGTTGCTTTCCGCGGGCACGGCCTTAGCCTCCTTGCCCCGGCAAGGGGTATGCCGACGTTGTCCGCAAAGGACGGTTTTAGTCGGCCTTCATCATCTATCACTCTGCGGGGTCTTCGGACACGTGCTGTTCCCGCAGGAGTCAACTGTCCTCCGCTTCAATCAACTGCCATAATAGTGGAAATTCATGCTTTAATCAATAAAGTAATTACTATCATTCCATTATTAAACACCACCCCAGCGAAGGAAAAACACGGAGACTCCTGCGGGAAAGCGAAGTGATGAGACCCCGCAGTGAGCGTTCTTTGCGATCGAGGAGGCTCAGCGCAAGCCCGCGGAAAGCGTAGTGATTTTTCCGTAGCGATCGCAGGCCACTGAACATGGTTTTTGGTTACTTCGCAATATATATCAACTATGAAGATGAAATAGCAACAATGCGTATGAAAAGAGCCTAAATTATTAACTGAATTTTTATATTATTATAACACAAGAAGAGGGCACTTCCATAATAAAGAAGTACCCTTTGGTAAATTTAATAAAGTTTTCCTTGTCGATACAAAACAGTAGACAGCTTTGAAACCGCGTGAATATAACAATTTTGCCGTAATGGATGTGGGTCACCAAAAAATTGCGGTAAAATCGTATCAAAGGTTTCCTTCATCTTATCAAACTGTTTCTTGTAAACCTCTTCTTCCGTATAAAACTGTGTATCTCTTCCCTGAAGCCATTCATAATAAGATACAATTACACCACCTGCATTGGCTAAAATATCTGGAACAATAATGACACCATTATCACTTAATATCTTATCCGCTTCAGCAGTTACCGGTGAGTTCGCACCTTCCACAATGATACGCGCTTTCACGTCCTGAACATTCTTGGCATGTACCTGATCTTCCAAAGCAGCCAACACTAAAACATCCGTGTCTAAGCTAAGCACATCGGCACGATCCATGATTTTAGCTTTAACCTCTGCATTCGTAAGTTCTTCGTCACTAGTCGGAAGATCTCCTTTATTTGCTGCGGTAATCTTTACCAATGCTGGTATATCCAGCCCATCTGAATTGTATAATGTTACATTTCGGTCACTTACCGCTACAATTTTGTTATTTAAATAGTTACAACGATAAGCCTCAAGTGCAGCAATTGAACCAACATTACCAAACCCTTGAATTGCCAAAGTCAAGTCCTTATCGCTATGATCCAAAGCTGTTTTGGCAAAAATATTATTCCGCTCCTCAAGCCATTTCCGCTGTGATTGAATAAAATCATGTAGCATATATCGGAAAGTATAGTAGACACCCTTTCCAGTTGCTTCCCGACGTCCTAATGATCCACCATTCACCACACTTTTCCCTGTAAAACTACCTCGGTATCTACTTCCTGGTCTAATGCTTTTATATTCTCCCATCATCCAATCCATTTCCCTGTCACCGGTCCCAACATCTGGTGCTGGTATATCTTTATCCGGACCTAGAATCTCACTAAAGTATTGGATATATTTTTTACAAATCAAATTAAGTTCTTTGACATCGAACTCACGTGGATTAATAACTACTCCACCCTTTCCACCGCCAAATGGAACTTGATGAAGTGCATTTTTCAACGTCATTAAGGATGCTAAATTTATAACTTCCTCTTCATTAACGGATTCATGAAAACGAATACCGCCTTTATATGGTCCTAAAATATTGTTATGTTGTACACGAAAAGCAGGTATTCGTATCACTTTTTCATTTTCAAGTGTAACCCGCAGGAATGACTTGTTTACATGATTTGGGGTAGAAAGAATCGATACTAACGAGGTAAATGCTTTCTCTCTAGTTCCATTCTTTAAATCTGGTAAAAATGATTCATCATCGTATAACGCATTCAGTGAATCCTGTACAATCGAGCTTGTTTGTTTAGACATAAATAGGGTAACCTCCAGTAGAAAACTTTTTATTAGCTAAAAATGCTTCTACTAATGATTACCCTACTTACACCAATCTTATGCAACCTATTTTAAAGTATAAATATAGCGATTAACGTGGAAATGAGCAAACCTGCTATAACCGGTATAAAGTTTTTCCGAACCAAATCCATAACAGATACACCACAGAAACCTGCGATTGCAATCATGGAAGACCATGCAACAAGCGTTCCGCCACCGGTCCATATAGCGCCCATCTGACCGATTGCTGCTAGTGTTTCTGTATCAATAGCACCATTACTAAGTGAAGCAGATAGCGCACCAGTTAGTGGTAGCCCTGAAAATCCAGATCCATCCAACCCGGTAATGATACCGATAATCAATACACTAAATCCGGATAATAGTGCACTTTGTGGCAGAAACTCCTGAACAGCCCCTACAATATCAAACAGGAATGCTGGCGGATTTTCAGCAACACCTAAAATACTCCCAGCAAAATCTGCGCTTCCTAAAAAGAAGAAACCTGCGATTGGAATTACTGGACCCATCGCCTTAAAAGCAAAAACAAATCCCTCTGTAATGTGACTACTTATATAATCCAGTGAATGTTGCTTACCGAATGCAACCGTTGCAAGGAGTAACAAAATAACAGCAACACCACCTATAAATGCAGCACCATCACCACCTTCAAATCCACTCATGCGACCAGACATTAATTTCGTATAAATCATATAAATAACTACCGCTAGTAGAGATAGAGGAACAATTATTGCGAATATCTTACTCCACATTGTTAGATGTGATCCATGTGGTTTATTCGTCGATTGTGTTTCCGTTTGCAATTTAGCCAAATCCGCTTCAATCAATGGGTTACCTTTCTTACGAATTGTTTTTCGATACAATAGGTAGGCGAGGAGAATTGCTACACCACCAGTTATTAGTGATAAAACTAATGCCGTATCGGCAACTGCTGCCGTACTGATACCAGCTGACTTTGCCGATATACTCGGCGCTACCTGTACAATATAGTCAGATGATAATGCCATACCCTGCCCAGCTAGTGCAATAGCCACTGCGGCTGTCATTGCTGGGAGACCAGCACGAACTGCTGCCGGAACAAGCAATGCACAGATAAGCGGTACAGCAGGTGTTGGCCAAAAGAATAACGAAATAACATACGTTACCCCTATCAAAACGAAGAAAGATACATGACCATTGACCATCACTTTTTGTATCGGCTGAATCATCCGCCGGTCGGCACCCAGATCCCGTAATGCATGAAGTAATGCCAACATAAATGTAATGATTAGGAAGATACTAAACAATTCTTTCGCTGCGACGAGGTTGGCATTAAAGATAGCCGTAAAACCATCAACCAAGCTTCCCTTATTCACCCAGGCAATCACGAATGTTCCTAGCAAACTAGGAAGCACAACCCCTTTTTTGAAAATCATAGTTCCAATGATCATTAACGTGAAAAAAGCATATAACCAATGTGAAACGGTTAATTCCATACCCTTTCTCCCTCTCTCACATCCTTTATTTTTGAATGTGCTATAGCCTATGCATTTTTATGTGATGGAGTGAAAGGAAATTGTTGTGAGAGGATTGTGATTGGCGGATAAACATGCGGAACGGAGAAAATAAAAAACAGCCCTCATTCAAAGGCTGCTAATTTTTCTCTTTATCCAATTTTTCCGCGCAGTCATTACATAAAAGCTTCCCGTTTTCCTGGTATCCATCAAAAAAGCCGTTCTCACAATAAACATTGGTGGCACATGATTGGCACTCACCTATTAATTCACGCAATGAAATCACCTCTTTTTCAAGTATACATGAAAAGACAATCCTGAGAAAATTCAGGACTGTCACCTATTAGAATGAATGCTTATGCTGCGTTCAACAAAGTTCTTGGCTGCTTATGAAATAAAAAGAACACAGCCATGGTAGAAATGATAAATGACGGGAACATGTAGGAAATATTGTACAGGAATGAGTACATCCAAACGGATTGCCCATCAATTGCAGATTCGAAAAACGCAACACCTGCAAAATAATGACCAATAAAACGTAATAGTGTTCCTAAAAGTACTCCTAACATAATATACGTTAAATATTCTTTCGTATTACCATCCTTGACAGCTTCTTGAATGTTATTAGCAAATAACCCAGCAAATCCTAGAACGGTAAATGCCAAACCATACTCAATGAATCCTTGCATTGGACCTAAAATCCAAGCCGTACCAGTTGCAACCTGCAATACCCCCCACAAGAAACCAGACAACAATCCGCCTTTAATCCCCCATCTAAACGCAACGATAAAAACTGGAATCATCGCAAGTGAAATGGAGCCACCATTCGCCCATATTTTAAACGACAAAAATGGAATAAGATCAAGTACAAGTGCTAACGCTGTAAAAATCGACACTTCAATTAAAAATAAAATTTTCTTTGAACGCAAAACCAATACCCCCCCTATTTTTATGCAACAAAAAAAGCAATGCCTAGGGGAAGTTTCCTGATGGGGAATCCTTGCACATTGCTTTTTATCCATCAAAAAAGTCACGATCCCTACGCTAGTATTAACTAACAGGTTCAAAGGGTCAGAACATATACATGTTCACTCTCAGCCAAATGGCTCCCCCTGCAGGCTTTTTATATTACTTTTCTCGTTACGAATAGTATAACGGATAACCAGACGTTTAACAATATTAAGTTAGTGCGATAAATTCCTCAACGTCTTTGACACATAACTTCATCGCATTCTCCCAGAAATCGGGCTTTGTTAAGTCGATGTTCAAATGTTTCATAGCCAGTTCCTCCACATTCATTTGCCCAGTGTCACCTAGTAATGCAATATAATCCGCTTCAAAATCGCCATCAGTTTCTAATGCATGTGCATACAAGCCAAGACTAAACAAATAACCGAATGTGTATGGAAAATTATAAAATGGAACCCCTGTAATATGGAAGTGAAGTTTAGATGCCCAGAAATTCTCATCGTAGTCTGCCAATGAATCGCAATACGCTTCTTTTTGTGCCTCTACCATCAATTCATTCAGCCGATTAACGGAAACGAGGCCATGTTTTCTTTCTTCATAAAAACGGGTTTCAAACAAAAATCTAGAATGAATGTTCATGAAAAAGGCTACCCCTCGTTGTACTTTATCTTCAAGTAAGGATACTTTTTCCTTATGATCTTTGGCATGCTTAACAGATGCATCTGCCACAATCATCTCCGCAAAAGTAGAGGCCGTTTCCGCGACATTCATCGCATACCCTTGGTTAAGACCGTGTATATCGTTCATGACATGCTGATGATAGGCATGGCCGAGTTCATGCGCCAGTGTTGCAATATTTGATGACGTACCAGAATACGTCATGAAAATACGCGTTTGTTCACTATCTGGAAAGCTTGTACAAAATCCACCGGGTCTCTTTCCAGCACGATCTTCCGCTTCAATCCACCGCTTATCAAATGCCATTTGTGCAAAGTCCGCCATCTTTGGACTGAATGCGCGAAAGTGCTCTACAATAAAATCAGCACCTTCAGAAAAAGAATAGGTTTTGACTGAGTCATAAAGTGGTGCACCAATATCAAACGTACTCAACTTTTCAAGCCCTAGTAAATCGGCTTTTTTCTGTAAAAATTTCACGAACGGCTGCTTATAATCGGAAATTGCTTTCCACATCGTATTAAGTGTCTCTTTTTTCATCCGATTAATCGCAAGTGGTTCTTTTAAAACACTTTCCCATTTCCGATGCTTATATTTTTGCAAACGAAAACCGGCCAGATGGTTGAGTGTTTGCCCAAATAAATCTGAATTACTTTTCCATGCTTTTTCAATTTGCTCTGCAACATGCTTACGAACGTCCCGATCTGGGTTACTTAATTTATTCGCCGCCTGTCCGACTGAATAGGATTGACGTTCACCATCAATTTCAAGCTCGACGTTCATGTTCCCAACTAACGCATCATACATTTGGCTCCAGCCATGATAGCCATCAACTGCCAAATCATTGAGCAAAACCTCTTGATCCACAGATAATTGTTCCTTCGCTTTTTCTCTATTTTCATTTAATACAAACGATACTTCGCTCAGCAGTGGATGTGTTAAAAGTTCTCCCCATCGCGTATCGTCAATTTGCACTAGTTTTTGATCAAGATTCGTTCGGATGGCATCCATTTCCGCTTTCAGCTCGCTACGTTTCCCAACCAGCATATTAGCCTTTACGTCTTTTACATTTTGCGCACTTAAACAACTTATGTACGCAAAAGCTTCTCGCAATTTTTTTACTGACCCCTCTAGTTGATCAACGATAACCGCTAACGACTCCGCATCAGTACTTCGCGGATCTAGTCCTTGAACGGAATTAGAAAGCCTTTCCATGTAAACCTTGGTATCGTATAGGTAAGATTCGAACTGCTCCGAATCACTTCCACCTTGAAAAATAGTATTCAAATCCCAAGTGGGCTCGTACGTTTTTTGCATCTAATCTCTCCCAATTTTGTTTGATTATAAAAAACTACTTCACCATTATACCGATAATTTCGAATATTTACATCACCTTTTCTTAATAATTGCTCCAGTGTTAGGATGGGCATAGATGTTAACCTTGCCAAAATCACGTGTCTTGATTGTGTATACATGTCCTGAGGGTTTCCCTAGAATCTTGTATTCGATTCCGTTAAATTTGGACGGCTTAAGAAAGCCTACTTCATTTCCTTTAATTGGCTTTTCATCTAAGGGATACACTCGCCATGAATCAGCACTTGCAGGTAATCGTAATATTTCCACTGATTTAGTTTGGAAGGTTTTACTCTTCAGGCTTGGTAAAAAATAGTTGTGTCCCGTGTACAAACAAAAACCTTTTACCGCTGCTTCCGCAAAGTTTTTCCAATGCGATTGTAACTGACGGATGTCATCCCTGTCTGAATCAGCAAAACCATATTCAATTATTGCGGTTTTGACATTCCCCGTGTTTCTGTTCATAAAATAAAAATCCTGATTGGGATTCGAAGGAAGCGTTCGGGTAAAAATCCGTCTGATATTTTGCCCAGCAGTTTTCAGTTCAGCCGCTAACCTTTCAGACATCTCTTCCCCACCGTAAATAGAATGAATAATTTCAGCCCCATCCCCGCCACCAGCATTAATGTGGTTGGAATGACAAAATGTTGCCCCACTATTACGTACTATTCTCGTTCTTTCTCCAGGCGTCAATGTAATATCCGTTGCCCTCGTTAATTCAACTGGGATGTTCAACTGCTTATAACGATTAAATTGGTACAAGGATATTGCTAAATTCATTTCTTTTTCTTTCCAAAACCGATTAGACCCACCGCCAGGGTCCTTCCCTCCATGTCCAGGATCAATAATTAATAGTGGCTTCATACTTATTCCTCCTCACAATTTAATTAACTTCATCATTACAATCGATGAGTTAGATTAATTGGTGGCAAGAAACTGATAAATGTTGGTTATTTTTTGAACTGGCGGTATTTTATTTGTGAATCGGAATATTATTTTCCACTGCCTGCTTTAAAGCTTGTTGCATATAACCCATCCCACTATAAGTTTCAAGTGGGAACTTTTTAGTCATATGTTTATCAAAACTTCCCTCGATTACTTTCTTATACTTTTTGCCAGTTAAAATGATTAGTTCATCAAATTGATCCAGCTTTTTTACTTTCACCTGTTCTTGCAATCGTTCTATCGTTATGATTTCGTTATTTTTTTGATTAAATGTTACATCATAATTCTCATCTACCATATCTTCCGGTAATAAAAATCCATGCTTTGCTGATAAAACCACCCACTGGTCGGTAAATCGCAAAGCATAATTACGACACAATGTATGAAATGTACCGATGTAGGTGTGCTTAGCACTTGTAGCACCACGCTCTGGTTCCTTGTCCCAAATTTTCTTTTTCCCACAAGGAATAATGCTCAATTGTCTCATGATCTTCACCTCGACTGCTGAATCTTAACTATATACATCGTACCATTTTCATACTTTGTTTACATAAATGATGTACAGGGTATATGAAAAAACAGATGATGCATCAAACAATTACTTGACAACATTAATTGTTGAATATATACTAAGTATCGAAAAGTAACTAACATACTATTAATAACATGGAGGTTTTTTTATATGGCAAAAGTAAAATGGAACGTAGACGCTGCACATAGTTCATTAGAATTTGTTGTTAAACATATGATGATTTCAAAGGCAAAAGGTGTATTTAATGAGTTTGATGCAGTAATCGAGGCAGACCCAGAGAATCTTGAGGAAGCTACAGTTGAATTTTCTGTAGACATCAATAGTATTGATACTCGTAAAAAAGATCGTGACGATCATTTACGTTCAGCTGATTTCTTTGATGCGGAAAACCACCCTAAAATGACATTTGTTGCAACTGATATTAAAAAGAAATCAGGTGACAACTATGATGTATCAGGTGACTTAACCATTCGTGGAATAAAGAAACCAGTAACATTTAATGTTGAATTTGAAGGTTCAGGAAAAGATCCATGGGGTAATGAAGTAGCTGGTTTCAGTGGTAACACTAAAATTAGCCGTAAAGAATTCGGTCTTACTTGGAACGCTGCACTTGAAACTGGTGGCGTTATGGTAGGCGATGAAGTAAAAATCAACATCGAAATCGAAGCAATTAAACAAGCATAAACCTACAGTTGAACGAGAGAGACTCCACTTTAATCAGTGGAGTCTCTTTTTTAATGAAGATATTCTCAATGCTGTTTGAATATACTTGTTTTGAGGTAATGTTTATTAGGGATGTAATTATCCAAAATTTAGCACGTTTTAGTCATTACGCATGATTTTGTGTAACAGTGAAAAGCTATCATGATGGTACTTATATTTTTATAAAGAGGAGGTAACATTGTGCCGTTAAATGTCGCGCAAAAACTAATTAAAGATCACCTGGTTTCTGGAACGATCGATAAAGGAAAAGAAATTGGATTAAAAATTGATCAGACATTGACACAGGATGCAACAGGAACAATGGTTATGCTTGAGCTTGAAGCAATGGGATTGGACTATGCAAAAACCGAGGCTTCCGCACAATACGTTGACCATAACTTAATTCAGGTCGATAGTAAAAATCCAGATGACCACCTATTTTTAGAAAGTGCAACACGACGATTTGGAATGTATTATAGCCGTCCAGGGAACGGTGTAAGTCACCCTATTCACATGCAGCGCTTAGCAAAGCCTGGCAAGACCCTACTCGGTTCAGATAGTCATACATGTGCGAATGGCTGTATGGGAATGCTTGCGATTGGTGCTGGTGGGATCGACGTAGCAATGGCAATCACTGGTGAACCAATTTACATTAAGATGCCAGAAGTTATGGGCGTGGAACTAACTGGCGAACTTCCAGACTGGGTTAGTGCTAAGGATGTAATCTTTGAAATGCTTAGACGCTATGATGTAAAAGGTGGCGTTGGTAAAATAATTGAGTACCACGGTCCCGGTCTTGACAATTTATCTGCAATGGATCGTCATGTAATAGCAAATATGGGTGCAGAGCTTGGTGCAACCGCAACTGTATTCCCATCTGACAAGGAAATCAAAAGATTTTTAAAAACGCAAAACCGGGAAGATGACTGGATTGAACTGAAAGCTGATAAAGGTGCAACATATGATTTGAACGATAAAATCAATCTTTCAGAATTAGTACCATTAGTTGCAAAGCCATCTAGCCCAGGAAACGTTGTACCTGCCAGTGAATTAAAAGATACGGCAATATATCAATCGTATATTGGATCCTCAGCAAATCCAGGCTACCGCGATTTTGCTGTAGCAGCTGAAATCGTGAAAGATCGCCAAATAGCAGACAGTTTATCTTTTGATATCAACCCTACTTCAAGACAAATGCTTACAAATCTGGTAAAAGAAATGCATATCGCAAGTCTCTTACAAGCCGGAGCACGTCTGCATCAAGCAGGTTGTAATGGATGCATTGGTATGGGGCAGGCGCCTGCAACTGGAAGAAACAGCCTTCGTACAACACCACGAAACTTCCCAGGACGCTCAGGTACAAAAGAAGATAGTGTATTTTTATGTAGCCCAGAAACTGCAGCAGCATCGGCTTTAACTGGAAAAATCACAGATCCACGGACATTAGATATCAACTATCCGAAAGTAAAGGAACCAAAAGACTCAACCGTGGATGACCGATTATTAGATAAACCGTTATCCTATGATGATGCACAAAAAGCAGAACTGGTTAAAGGTCCAAATATTGTTTCCATACCAGAAATGAATGCACTTCCAGATAATTTAAAATTACCAATTTTGTTGACCGTTGGTGATAACGTGTCGACTGATGAAATACTCGCTGGTGGAGCTAGGGTGTTACCTTTCCGTAGTAATTTACCTGAAATAAGCAAGTTCACATTTGAGGCAGTTGACCCAACATATTATGATCGCGGAATGGAAAGTAAAGATTCGACTGGCCACGCAATTGTGGGCGGATATAATTATGGTCAAGGTTCAAGTCGGGAACACGCAGCACTTGCACCTAGATACTTAGGACTCCGTGTCGCAATCGTAAAAGATTTCGCCCGAATTCATTGGCAAAACCTTGTCAATTTTGGTGTCGTTCCATTAGTTTTTACTGATGAGGAAGACTATAATAAGCTAAGCCAAGGAGACATTCTGGAGTTTAATGATTTGCGTGATAAAATTAAGAATAGCAATGAATTCTCTGTCACAATTAAAGGCAAAGAAGGCAAGATTAATGTTCGGCATGCGTTATCAGAACGTCAAGTTAATATTGTTCTTCATGGTGGACTTATTAACTGGATCCGTCAAAAACAAACATGATAATTATATGTTAAAAAACCGAGCCTGTGCGGGCTCGGTTTTTTGTGTATGGATATTTGATATTAACTGTTGAGATTGTTATAACGGGGTGCCGTGGAATTAGTCGATTAAGACCACTGTCATTTTCAAGTAGTCTCACCTTCTTGCGCATATACATCTAATTTTAAAATAAATGCAAGCTTATAAAATGCTTTTGATTTCACTCGGTAATACTTTCGTTCACTAAAAATCTAACTCATTATATACTTCATATACATCATCTTCCTATAGATAACGGTTTATAATGGTTGAACGCTCTGGATGGGATAAACTATTTACCGCTTTTTGTATTTCAAAAGATATACTTTTCGTTTAATCTTTGCGTCCATCATATCAAGCGCAACAGATTCTGTTGTTGAATGGAATTGATTATTAGGTGTAAGTGGTACTAGGCTAAAGGATGCTGTTATCTTAGGTTGCAAATCTTCTGGTTCCTTTAGTAAATACATATTATAATTATCTAAAGCTGAACCAACGTCAATATGTGTAGCATCTAGATCTACCTCTGATAGTTTTTTAAACGGCATTTGCATACTGACACCCTTTCCCTATTTGAATAAATAAAAAAACACCCCGTTTTGAGATGTCTTAAATTTATTAAGGTCTTTTATTTACCTTTGGATCGTCTTCATTAGCCAAAATTATATTTATTACTAAATTCATCGTAAAAAATGAACCAATGGCCATAAGTATAAAAAAGAACGACCATATAGTAGTTCCAATAGCAGATAAAAGCTTTGATGGTGAGTAAGGTAACATGGTTATCATTATTGATACAATTACAACAGTTAAGCCAATCATAACTTGGGATCTCAATAGCCCAAACAGTCGATTTTCAAAATTGGGAAGGATACCTTTCAACCTTATAAAGGCAGGTGTCAATTTTATTGTAATAATTAATGTTATGAATACGCCATTAATACCGACTACAATCGATGAAAATGAAATTACATCCGATAAAACATCTCTTAAATTATCTATTACCTCTAGATAATATAAAATACCAACTATAATACTTAGAAATATCGATATTTTAACAGAGTGTTTTTCCCATGTATCTTCTAACCAATTACTCACTTTACTCATGATCTCCACTCCTAATTAGGGTCGCATAACCCTTCTTATATCAGGCCTTCTATTATTAAACGATTTGTGAACAAATTCATCAATAAGGTGTTCATGGCCAACTGTAGTTCTCGGCGCTACATTTATAGTGAACCTATCTGTCATTCTAGGCTCTAACAGATTAACTGTCTCAATTTGTGCATCTTCATTTTCTAATGAAGTAAGTTCAACTTTGGGTTTTACCTCTTCACCAATCATTTGATATCTTTCGATTAATTCTCTTATATTTTCTTCATCTAAGGACGCTGTTTTCTCTGATCGACCTAACGAGAATGTGATATCAAAATGTACACCTTGCACCCTATTTACTAACCTAGCGGCTTCGGATAAAAGATCATCACCATATCCAACATTTGCATCCATCATATAATCAGAACCTTTGATCCTTACCTTTTTATAATAATCAGACCTTACTGCTTTATTAATTTGTTCATTATCTATAATTGGCACTAACCTTACCACCAAAGGAATTTCTTCATCAATATCATTTTCATACAAATACATTTGCCTCAAATTCGTTAATACAACTTCAGCTTGTTTTGATGAAACCCCATATAAATTTGATTGCATAGCTACAACACCATACGCATTATCATATAGAATACTAACAAATTCTCCAATATATTCATCCTGCTCCAATCGAATATCTTCTTTTATCCTGTTCATCCTTTTCTTAGCCGGGATATTGCTATCTCGTAATTTTGTGACTTGAAAGAAATAGTAATCATGATTTTGTCGATAAAAAATTGATTCAGGTTCTATTTCAGCAAATTCATCACCTACTTCTACACTTGTGTCAAGTGCTCTTTCTACCATGAAATAATCAAGTACTTGCTGCATTTCCCATCTATCAGCAGGAATATCATCTGCAAAAACTTCCTCTACTCCGCCTTCGTTTTGTATCTCAGCTCGAAATAAATCTTCAGCAGGAACCAATTGAGGCTCGAAATAATTAAATCTTACGTATTTAGTTGACACTTTAAAATTCCCCCTTTTGTATTTATAAACTATTTCTACAAAAAAGGCTATTTCCCTGCAATTATTACAAATTTCCCTATATTTTCCTTTTAAAAAAGACATCTCGCATTGAGTGAGATGTCTTAGTTAATTATTTACTGTAAATTAAACAGTTGTTTTGCTGATGCAACCAATAGTGATTTAGCTACTTCAAAGGATAAATCATTTAATCTCGTTCCTTCTTTCTTGGCGGTTTCATCAGCCTTTTCCCATACCTTCTCGTTTCTTGCACTATCTAAAAAGTCATGTCCTTCCCATGTAATTCCTTCAACAAAATAAGTTTCACCATCTTTTGAAGATGCATTTAATACTTTTATTAAGTTTGCTTCTGCCATTATTCTTAGGTGATACTGTATTTCTGATTGAGTTCTTCCTTCCGGATCACTGTTGATCTGGAAGGAATGACCTGTTTGGTATTTTTCTTCGATGAAAAGCAATAAATCTCTGACAAGCTTTAAATCTCTTTTCATCATTACACCTCCCCTTTTAGTTTCACTTTCAACATTTACAACATTCAACAAAAGGTTAGTGATTTCCTGCTCATTTTACAAAATACTTTACTTATTTTTTATATCTAGTCGCCCCCGCAATTAATCCTGTGGCTTGACCTGTAGTCCCACATCACAATCAATTTGGATATGCATTACCCTTTAATCTATATATAAAAATATCAACCCGTGCATAGGTTGATTATCTAGAATAATTATTTTTATTTGAAGCAGTTGTCGAATCTACTTCATACTATAATCATATCTCATTTAAACAGAAATGCTCTGCTTTATTCCGCCAAAAGTCGGCAATAATTATCATAGGGTCTGCCATTTAATTCTGCTCTTTCGTGATCCAGTTCGTCCTGTAGTGCAGTTTGAATTCTGTCAAAAGTTATTCTATTTGTCGAAAATGTAGTTATGGTAGCTTTGAATTCATCAATACAATAACCCCGAATTTTCTTACTATTTACCCTCCCATCAATTACCCATATCTTATATTGTGTTGAACTTGTCCATCGCTTCAAAACCCTTGCTACCTATCATTCTACCATATTTCCCTAAAATGAGTTACACGTTAATTTAATATGGATAACTACTTAGGACGCAAAAGAAAAAGCTCTTCCGCCGAATGGATGAGCTTATATCTTAAAGTCTTTTATTGCTTTGTTCATGGCATCTTGGTCAATACCGATATACTGTAATGTAAATGCTGAATCTGAGTGATTCAATATCTTTTGAAGTAAAGCCATCTCCCGTTTTTTATACAAATGATAGCCGAATATTTTTCTTAATGTATGTGTTCCTATATCAATTAAATTATCGTAATCAGCAGCATTGAGTAATATCTTATATGCCATGCTTCTACCGATAGGCTTATTTATTCCTTCTCTGCTTTTAAAAAGGCGCTAATAATCCTCTTTACCAACAATGTATTGTTTGAATTCTCTTTGTAGCTGTGGTGTCATATCTAGATATTTATCTTTTTTTGTTTTCATTTCCTTAATTTTGAAGTATGATTTTTTGGCATCAGATACCCTTTATGGAAGTATGTCTGAAATGCGTAAACCTGAATTGATTCCAGTGACAAACAGCATATAATCTCGTTCATTTTGTTCTTTTAAATAACGTTTGATTACTCGAATAACCTCTGGATTTCTTATTGGTTGGACAATCTTACGCTTTTCTCTTCATCAACCATAAGAAATACGGGGCCCCAATAATTGCAACAATAATTCCTGATGGTATTTCATTTGGTGCTAATAACGTACGACTAAATAAGTCAGCAATTAGTAACAATAACCCACCGATTAGGATCGTAACTGGCAATAAACGTCGATTGGATGGTCCCACTAAAAGTCGCGCTACATGCGGTGCAATTAATCCGACAAATCCAATTGCACCAACAGCCGCTACGCTAAATGCAGCCAAAACTGTTGCTAAAAATGCTAACTGGAACCTTGATGACATCACCCTTAATCCAAGACCTTTTGCAGTGTCATCACCCAATGACAACGTGTCGAGTAACGAAATCCGCAACCAAAGTAATGGAAAAATAATCACGATTGGCCAAATCAAATAGTGGGTAAACTCTGTCCACCCTTTGGCGTATGTTGTTCCGGATAACCAGGTCAAAGCCGCTGCGACTCCCAAATCAGATTTAACGACAAGAATCTGTATGATTGCCGAGCCAAATGCTGACACTCCAATTCCAAGCAAAGCCAAAATCGTTGGTTGGAACTTTGCCCGAATAGCGAGAAGCATGACAACCATGAAGAACACAAAAGAGCCAATCATCGCACCAATTGGTATCCAAAACGCTGACACACCAAACACGAACATCGTCATCAGCGCACCTACTCCAGCACCAGATGTAATTCCAATTACAGAAGGATCAGCCAATGGATTCCGAAGTACGCCCTGGAAAATTAAACCACTTACTGCTAAAACCATTCCACTTGTTAAGGCAACGATCGCGCGAGGCAACCTTAGATCTATAACTAAATTTTTCATAAACTCATTAGAATCACCAAAAAATGCTTGATACATAAGAACAGGCTCAAATCCATAATTACCCGAAGCTAGATTAACAAACATCACGATAATAATTAATCCTGTCAGCACAGGTAAGATGACCTTTAACGACATTGCGGAAGTCGCTTTTCCAGCAATTACAGATGCATTCTCTTCCCCATACTGCGTTCTCTTCATTCGTAAGACTAACCAAATTAACCATGGAGCACCAATTAATGCTGTTATTGCTCCTACTGGTAATTCGGAAAAAGATGGGTCTATGACTCTTGCCAAAATGTCTGCCATCAATAGAACATTCCCACCCCAAATGAAAGAGGCAATGATAAGTGGAACATGTTTTCTGTAGCCAATAAGTTTTATAATATGTGGAGCGACTAACCCTACAAACCCGATTGGACCGACTACACTGACCGTCACAGAAGTTAACATAACCGCTGCAATAATCGAAATAAACTTCACAACGTTTACATTCTGACCAAGAGCAATTGCCACGTCATCACCAAGAGTTAACGTGTCCAGTTTGAATGACATAGCTAAAATAACTATAAAACCAACGATTACAAATGGGTAGGAAAACTGTACACCACTCCAGTCATTTTGTACAAGTGTTCCGGATCCCCAAAGAAACAATCCTGCCGTCTCATTTTCATAAAAAATTTGCAATACACTTGTCAACGAAGAAAATAAGAAAGTTACAATCATTCCGGCTAACACCATTCGAACTGGAGACGCATGATTACCTCCAGATAAAATGTATACGAGAAAAAACGTACCTATCCCACCTAAGAAGGCAACTACAATTCCATTACCAAAAAGAGCAACAGGGAAAAATACAGTACTAGCAACTACTGCAAAATATGTTCCAGAATGAATACCCAGCGTACTTGCAGAGGATAACGGATTTTTTGTTACAGTTTGCAATACTACCCCTGCAACCGCAAGCGCACCTCCAGCGAGTATTCCCATCATTGCACGTGGTAACCTGAGAATCCGAACAGTATGATGCGCTAAAGTATCAGTTGGGTGAAATATCGCATCAATTACCGTTGCCATTGGTATCGATACATTTCCTTGATTTATATGTATAAACGTTAGAATGAATAAAAGCGCGGCCCCACCTCCAAAGGTTAGAACCGCTACTAATGAATTTCTTAATGAAATACCCATACGATTACTCTTTTACCATTGAATCAACTAACTGTTCAGTTAACACGTGTGCAGATAAAATACCACCGAATGTCCATGTATCACCTGGAAGTTGATGTGTATTCCCATTTTGAACAAAGCTTAGATTTTCCCATACTGGGTTCCCCTTAAGCTGATTCTCAAAAATGTTGTCATCCTCTTGAACAATGTATAAGAATTGTAAATTTTCTTCTTGGAAGTTTTGCAGAGCTTCAACTGTTACTTCGCTGTATCCGTATGTTTCGAGTTTATCCGATTCATAAGCATTCTCAAAACCTAATCGAGACATGATTTGTGATACGATTGAGTTGCCTGTAAACATACGTATTATTGGTGTGTTTTGTGCTGAATACGCTTGGGTTGCAATATATTTAGAACCTTCTATTCCTGCGTCCTTGACACGTTTCTTCTGATCCTCAATAAATGATTCTAAATCAGTAATCGCAAGTTCCGCCTCTTCTGTTTTATCAACAATCTTAGCAACCTTTTTAAACTCTTCTTTCATGTTCTTATACTGATTTTCTGTAGCCTCTTTTGAATATGGGGCAAACGTTACTACTGGAGCAATATCCTTTAGGCTATCCAATATTTCTTCATGTCTAAACTTCACTGCAATGATAAGGTCTGGATTCAGTCTCGAGATTGCCTCTAGGTTAGGCTCTTGACGAGTCCCTACATCCTTTACACTTTCCGTTAGCTTTTTTTCTACATTAATCCATTTATTATAGCCATCCAGATCCGCTACACCAGTAGGTTGAATGCCCAAAGCTAATAAATCTTCCGCATAGGACCATTCCAAAACGACAATATTTTTTGGTGTACCTTTAATTGTTTGTGTTCCCATTGCATCCTCTATTTTAATTTCACGATCTGTCGTATTTGTTTCCTTACTTGTATTCTTCTCTTCACTCGGTTCATTACATGCAGCTAAGAGTGACAGAATAAGTATGCATGCTAGTATCGTTACTTTTTTCATATGTATTACCTCCTCATTATTGTAATCCTAAGCGTATGTAACTTTCTATTATCTTTCCCCAAATAAAGACCTAGACTCATCCTCGGTACGGTTTAATTTTCCAAGGTTTTTTCATAAAATGGTTAGTGTATAAATGCTATATGAAATAATTCCACAAGTGTATTACGATCAATTTTTTCTAGCTTATAATCAAGAAATAGTCCATCTTGACTGTATAACATAATTTAAATCTATGTATCTCACCTCTTCCAACCCACTTTTCTAATTGATAAAGATTCTCATTATCACATATGATGTTACCTTATCCCTTTTTCATTGTCAATAAAACTTTTTGTATATTGGCATTTCCTTAAAACATTGATACTTTGTTTACGTGCTAAAAAATAACCAACCGGGTATAATTCCGGTTGGTTAATTGATATACACAAGAAAAACAATGATCGAGACGATAATTGTAACAAGATAAATAGCAGACATAATCGGGACATTTGACTTTAATGACGCCGTTTCATATTCATGTGAACGGCGTATTTCATCCTCAATTGTATCGCCTTCTTCTTCATATTTTTTCATTTTCTTTTCTTCTTGCTTAAAAGCAAAGATTGTTCCAAAAAGAGCGGCAGCAAACAACACAATTAATAAGATCCAAATACCAGCAGTCATGAATACTACCTCCTAAAAACTTAAAAAATAAAATAGCTATTTCTATACTTTAATTGTGCCATATTTTCAGAGTGTTGTCTGTGATAAAAGTCACAAATTTATGAACAAAAAATCCCTTCAGAGTGTCTCTGTACTCTGAAGGGATTTTATTATTATAAAATTTAACGAAAATCGCGGCTGTTTTCCATTGTACGAGTTGCTATTACATACCCTACTAAGGAAGCAATAGTAACTAATAAATAGCAAAATACATTTTTTTTCATAACAACTTTCCTCCTCTATTTGGAGATCTATATTCTTTGATTTTAGTTATTAAAATGGACGAAACTTACCTTTTTTAAGAATTAGTTTTGGTCCACCTAATAAGAATAAATAACGGTTATCGATTACCTTTTTCATTGCTGAAGCTGACTTACCATATAATTTTGTACCGGAGAATACAGTTCCCATCGCATCTTTATTACCCAATGATGCAACTGTACCTTTGTCATCAAAAACAAATGGAACTAACGCTTCATTATGAAGCAAAGCTTTAATGTTTGCTGCACAAATATCCCCATGCTGCATTGCAGCTTGTGCTGTTGGCGGGAACGGACGTCCTTCCGCTTCGTTCATTACCCATGCACAATCACCTATGATGAAGATATTTTCGGTATTAGGAGCACGTAAATCATCATTCACTGTAACTTTACCTTTTGTAATTTCGAAACCGGATTTACTTAAAATAGAGTTACCTGTTACGCCACCAGTCCATACGATAGTACCAGCATTGATTTCTTCTCCATCATTAACAGTAAGACTATTCTTTTTACATTCTTGAATTTTAGCACCAATTCTAAACTCTACTCCACGATCTTCCAAAGATTGTTTCGCGTATGCAACAAGTTCTTCATTAAACCCTGGTAGTATAGTTGGAGCAGCCTCAACATTGATGATTCTTGGAATGCTAGGATCAATATCATACTTTTTACAAAGTTTCGGAATCCTTTCAGCTAATTCACCAACAAACTCAATACCTGTAAATCCGCCTCCACCAACAAGAATTGTTAAATCTTCTTTTTTAGCTTTAGGATCTAATTTATATTTAGCAAATTTATATTCAATATGCTCACTAATTAAACGGCTTGTTTCAATGTCTAAGATAGAAAACGCATTTTTCTCCATTCCTTTGATTCCAAAAGTATTGGATTCAAATCCAAGGGAAACAACTAAATAATCATAAGTTAGTTCACTATTTTCCAGAATTACACGATTTTCTTCTTTTTTCACTTCAACAACTGAATCATAAATCAAGCGTACACGATTCGGATTAAAAACATCACTAATCATCATACGTGCTTGGTTTTGATTGCGCGTACCAGCTGCGATTTCATGTAACCAGGTAGTTTGATAGTGGTAATTGTGTTTATTAACAAGCACAATTTCCGCTTCTTCTGCCCCCAATTTTTGTGTCAAGCGTTTGGTTGTCATCATTCCAGCGTATCCTGCTCCTAGAACAACGATTCTTGGTTTGTTCGTATTCACGTTACATCCACCTTCCTTTTTGATTTACCATTAAATTGAGACTAAGGTATTCACTTCATAATTAGTGTTTATGTAGTATTCGTTCAATACTTAGTAAATATTTAAATACCATATCTATAATATCAAACTTTTATTTAATAGGCTAACAAACAGCGAAAAATTTTGATTAACCGATGTAAATAGGTTATTTTTGACTTATAGAAACGAGGTGCGTTATGGAAAAATTAGTTATAAAAACGGACAATCCTGCTGTTATTGAACTATGCGATGCAGATCCATTAATGAAGAAATTAATTGGTATCATTGGTGACATTGAATTCACACTACGTCCTGATTACTTTTTATCATTGGTACGTTCAATGGTGGGTCAACAAATTTCGGTTCAAGCAGCAAGTGCTATATTTAATCGGCTTAAAAAGCTTTTAGATAACCATGTGACCTCAACAAGTATTTTGAAAAAAACAGATGATGAATTGCGCGAAGTTGGGCTATCAGTGAGGAAAGTGAATTACTTGAAAGATTTAAGTCAGAAAATCGTGGAAGATGAAATTGAGCTAGATAAATTAGACGAGCTCGATAATGCGACTATTATTAAGCTATTAACCAGTGTAAAAGGAATTGGAAAATGGACAGCTGAAATGTTTTTGATTTTTTCCCTAGGAAGAATGGACGTACTGGCACTGGACGATATCGGCATTCAACGCGGTGCCAAATGGTTATATCAAGTGGAACAGAAAGAACGCCGAAATATTTTAGTGGAAAAGTCTACTATTTGGGCTCCCCATTTCACTATCGCATCAATCTATTTGTGGGAAGTTGTACATTTAGAATTTATGTCAAAGTATGACTCGATTGACTCCATTGGATAGTTGATTAAAAAACGCTCGGAAAATGTCCAAGCGTTTAATCTGATCTACGTATCTTTTTTACTTTTGTCTCTATCTTTATTAATTGTATCTTCATTTGTTTCCTCTGCAAATTCCGTTTGCAGTTGATTAAAATGACGGGTTTCTTCCCGTGTATTTATAACTTTTTCCTGCATGTACGCATGGAATAAAGATTCACAAAAAGCAATGACGACACTAGCCATAATGGAAGCCATTACAGTTGGTATTGACATTTCGATTATTATATTTGCCAGGACCCAAAGCGACAAAAATGCTAATCCCAAATCCGCGATAGATGCTAGGATATTACCAGACCTCGGGAGAATATATAAATCGCCAATAACGTAGGAAACGCCTGTAACAAGCAAACTAATCCAAAACAAACGGCCAAGGGAAGCATTATAAAATATGCCAAAAATAGAATAAACAACAATGGCAGTGAATATAAACTTGATACCTAATGCTTTGACATGTTCCATAGAATAAAAACCATCCTTTTTTATGGTATTTATTCTTAGTATTTACCTTACTTACATAAAACATGAAAAAGGAAACCTGTAAATGAATGGAAGTTTAGTCCAAGCTTTACACTGGTCGGACTGTAATTTCATTTACATTTACATAATCTGGCTGTGTCACTGCATAGACAACGGCCCGAGCAATATCACCTGGTTCAAGACGCTTTCGGTCACTTGGCTTCGAAGCTATTTCTGTGTCCACTTGACCTGGTGATATATTCGTCACGCGGACCCCAGTACGTGCTAATTCTTTTTCTAGGCTCATTGACAGTGCACGAACTGCAAATTTAGTTGCACTGTATACAGCACCTACTTTATTTACTTCCTGACCTGATACAGATGCAACATTCACAACGTGGCCTGAAGACCGTTCTAGCATGCCTGGTAAGGCAGAATTTATGCCATATAAAACACCTTTAATATTTACATCAATCATCTGATCCCATTCATCAGTTTTCCCGTCCTGCAGTCGGGAGCCAAGCACAGCACCAGCATTATTTACATATATATCGATTTGTCCAAAAGTCTCTACAGCTCGTTCAGCTAAAGCATCTACATCCGATTTTTTTGCCATGTCTGTCACGACCGCAATGGAATTCCCATCGATTTTTGACAAAACTTCCTCCAGTTTATCTTCTCTTCTTGCGGCAAGAACCACATTCGCCCCTTCTTCAGCAAGATATGCTGCAACCGCTGCTCCAATTCCACTACTAGCCCCTGTTACAACCGCAGTTTTTCCAGTTAATTTCCCCATAAAACAACCACTCCTTTTGCCTTATTCTAACACCTAACTAATATACCCGATAATGATATGGTGACTTTGCTCATTTCAATTATAGTTAAATTTCAACTACCTTATCACTCCATTAAATTTAAACGCTTTCAAAAGTATGGTATAATTTTGATTATTCATATAAATAATTTAAAGTCTACTATTAACGTTATACAAGCAAAGGTGGGTTACGACATGGTAAGTACAACTGTACGCGTAGTAAATGATCAAGGGCAGGATGTAAAACAGGATGGTATTGAAATTGGTGAAATTATTGTAAAAGGTCCCGGAGTATCGAAAAATCATTCAAACAAAGAAGATAACAGTGAGGGTTGGTTACGCACAAGTGACATGGGTACAATAGACGAAAAAGGTCACGTCAATATTGTAGATCGAAAAAAAGATATTATTTTAAATGGTACTGATGCAATCTCTTCAATCGAAGTAGAAAGCGTATTTACCGAACATCCCGCTGTACAAGAAGTAGCAATCATTGTTACACCACATGAAAAACTAGGTGAAATTTTACATGCAATTGTTGTGCTGCAGGAAAGTCACCTTCTAACAAAAAGTGAACTATTTCATTATGCAAAAGAAAGACTTGACGAAATCAAATGTCCAAAAGAAATCACGTTTATGGATGAACTACCTAAAACACCCAGTGGAAAAATACAAAAAATACAGCTTAGCGAATTAGTTTAAGCGGTAATAACAAAAGCTCAAGCGCCCGGTTATTGCCGTATGACCTGGACGGAACCGTATGAGATAAAGGAAACACGAAGAGCGTAAGCGATTAAGGACGTTCGACTATGTCGAACTGTTATCGTAAGGAGGTGCCGGAAGGGCACTAGGCAATGGGCGCTGGAGCTAGACGTGGCTGACTAGATAGATCAGTTATCCACAGTTACAAAATTTTATAGTTTCGCTAAACAATGAAAAAAAGCATCGCCACAGCGGTGCTTTTTCTAGTTAACCAATCCTTCCCCTCTTGGCTCTTCTATTCATTTGTAAAAGCTACCATATCATTATTCACAACCCCATGATGTAGTCTACGATATACAATACGAGTTTTCTCATTCTATTTCCTTTTATTTATTGGATACTGTCCGATTATAATATTTTCTACGTTGATAGGTTGATAGAACAACTCCACCAACTATTAATAGAGATCCGACTATTTCCACCAAGGTGATTGGTTTGAATAATATTACCAACCCCACGATCATCGCAACAAAAGGTTCTAGATTAGATAGCATCGATGCTTTTGACGCATCCACGTGACGGATATTATTATTCCAAATTAGTGTAGCTATACCATGTACAACAATCGCTGTTCCAATTAAAAGCGCCCAGTCACCAAAACCAGCACTTAGCCGTATAGGATTATCTAGTAAAAAAGCAAATGGAATGGACACCACAAAGCCAACGACATTCGAATAAAGCGTAATCGTAAGTGGATCAATTCGCTGCGATAGTGACCTAGTAATAATAATCATAATTGCAAAAGATATCATCGTCACAACAATCCATAATAGACCTTGTTGAACATGAATGGATGATAGGCTTCCTTTCGTAACAACAAAGAAAATACCGATAATCGCCACAATGGATCCCAGTACCATACGAATTGTAATTTTTTCTTTTAAAAAAATGGCTGCCAAAAATCCAGTAAGAATTGGCGTAGTCGCCAGAATTAATGCAGATAGTGTTGTATCAGCAGTTTGTAGTCCAACAAAGAACGTCCACTGATTGATATAAACTCCAACAATCCCAAGGAATAAAATTGTGAGTAAATCTATCTTAGTGACCCGTTTGAAATGCCTTCGATAAATGGCAATTCCCGCTAAAAATAACACGATAAATAGAAGTCGTAGCATGGTTAACATAGACGGAGAGAATTCTTGCACTAAAATTTTCCCAAAAATAAAATTACTCCCCCACATCACAATGCAAAACGTTAACCAAGAATAAGCCTTAAGCATCATTCATATCCCTTTCTAATAAAAAATATTCCTTATCAACTATACCTTACTATATCAGCAAATTGAAACTAAGCGGATTTTAAAGATTGCGTTTAGGTTTCATATGTTATATATTAATATCGAAAACCGATATTGGTTTTCGATTCAGAAGGGAGATAACAATGAATAATAAAGTTCTCAGAAAACTATTTTTGGGATTCATTCACATTCATATTCTACATCATGCGAAAGAAGAAGCAATCTACGGTTCATGGATGCTTGAAGAATTGCGTGAACACGGCTATGAAATAAGTGCCGGAACACTTTATCCAATACTTCACAGTATGGAGGTTGATCAGCTTTTGAAAAAAGAAGAAAGAAATGTAAATGGAAAAATTCGAAAGTATTATCAGATTACAAACAAAGGTGACGATGTACTGAATGAAGCACGAGCAAAAGCATATGAACTCTTTAAAGAAATAAAATAACCAAATTGAGGTGATAATGTGGAAAATCAGTCTAAGCAGAAGAACCGTTTTCAGACCCTTCTTGAGATTCTATTCGCTTCAACAAAGTTAGGGCTTACTTCGTTTGGGGGCCCTGTTGCTCATCTAGCTTATTTTAAGGATGAATATATTGATAGACGAAAATGGTTGGATGATAAAACATACACAGACATTATTGCACTCTGTCAATTCCTTCCTGGCCCTGCAAGCAGTCAGGTTGGTATTGCAATAGGTATGTTGCGTGGTGGGCTACTAGGGGGAGTAATATCATGGATTGGATTTACTGTTCCGTCAATAATCGTCCTAGTAATCTTTGCAATGCTTTACCAGACCTTTAGTTTAGGAGATGCAGGGTTTATTCACAGCTTGAAGATTGTCGCCGCAGCTGTCGTGTTACATGCATTAATAGGATTAGGAAAGAAACTAACACCTGATAAAACCAGGCTCGCTATAGCTATCGTTGCTGCTGCGGTTATGTTGATTTACCCATCAGCATGGGTGCAGATTCTAATCATTATAGTTGCTGGACTATTAGGTCTTAAACTCTTTAAAAATAAAGCGGAATCAAATGTGAAACCTTTTTCTGTGAACATTTCAAAGAAAACAGGATTCATTTCACTAGGGATTCTAGTTGTTTCACTTATTGCACTTCCCATCATAACGAAGTTCACGAATAATCCTCTATTAAATATTTTCGATATATTTTTTAGGGTTGGTTCATTAGTGTTTGGTGGAGGACATGTAGTATTGCCAATGATCGAGCGAGAAATTGTACCTCAGGGCTTGATGACAGCCGATGAATTTCTGGCAGGATATGGAATGGCACAAGCTGTACCCGGTCCATTGTTTACATTCTCAAGTTACTTAGGAACCATGATGGAAGGAATATCCGGTGCTGTCGTCGCAACTATAGGTATATTTTTGCCATCATTTTTACTCATTGTTGCAGCCTTACCGTTTCTAAATGAATTACGTAAACGTTCTTCATTCCAAGGAATTCTGATGGGAGTAAATGCTAGTGTTGTTGGTATTTTATTGGCAGCATTTTACAACCCTGTTATAAAGAGTTCTATTTTTGATGCATCTGATTTTGCCTTAGGTATTATACTATTCGCATTGCTAAACATCTGGAAACTTCCAGCGTGGCTTATTGTGATATTAGGGGTTTTGGGTGGATATTTGATTAGTTTTATAACCTAAATGAAACATTTAAACAAATCAGCAGTACAGACATAAGGCTTTACTGCTGTTAGTATTGTTATCTTCTTATTTCTTAAATTCCATTTTCCAACTAAAATAATCATTAGATGGATTTTTTTCATAGCGTAAATACGCATTAAATTTGCTGCCTTTTTTACTTGAAAGACCTTTCACATATGTAGTTCCATTGTTCAATAAAGATTTCACCATTGTCTTAGTTGGTTTTTTCTTCATTGTCGCCAGGTATTTATCGTTCTTCCAGATCACAAATTTACATCCACTTTTCCAATTGCTACAACCAAATCCCTTTCTTCCCTCAATGACCTTGCCATCACACTGTGGACATTTACCAAGAGGTTCACTTGAGATTTTACTTGATGTAATTTGATTGATGATTCCCGCCTGATCAACTTTTATCGTTTCTACTGATTTTCGAGTGAAGTCAACTACTACACGTAAAAATTCATCCTTCGTCACGGTGCTCTTTTCAATGTCTGATAAGGTTTTCTCCAAACGTCCTGTGAAATCCAGATCAAATAACTCGTGGACTGGGAACGTTTCAACCAGTTTTATCCCGAGTTCTGTACATACTAAATTTTTACTTTGAGCAGCAATATATCCAACATCCTTTAGTTTTTTAATGGTTTCTGCCCTGGTAGCTGGCGTTCCAATGCTAAATCCAGTTAAGACTCCACCCATGATTTCTTCAATATCATCATCCTCTTTGAAGCCTTTCCCACAAGTCTCCATTACCCGAAGTAGGGTTCTCTCTGTATGGCTTTTAGGTGGCTTTGTTACATGGGTTGAAACCTCTGAACCTATTACGTTTACTTGATCATTTTCATGGACGAGAGGTAATAGTACATCCTTCGACTGGAACATTTCGACCTTCTTCCAGCCTTCTGCAAGCTGTACCTTGCCTTTTGAATGGAATAACCCTTTTGCTTCCATGTCATCCAATTTTGTAATTAATTTCGTTTCTTCAAAAATAGCTACTGGCATAAACTGCATAATAAAACGGTTTTTAATCGCTGTATAAACTAATTCCTGATCACTGGTCAGCCGAGAGGGCTTCATGTATGTAGGTATTATTGCACTATGACTTTCTACTTTTGCGCTATTAAAAACGCGTTTTGATTTCATGAACTTGATTTCATCTTTATATGGTAGATTTTCCGATAGTGTCTTTAATACGTTTGCCGCTTTACCTACTAAACTATCATCCAGTGCCGTACTTGACGTTCGTGGATATGTAATAAATTTCTTTTCATATAATGACTGGGCAACTTTCAACACTTTATCTGATGTCCATCCATTATATTTATTCGTGATATATCCCTGTAAATTGGATAGGTTGAACAAAAACGGAGGAAATTCTTTCTTCTTTTCTACTTGCTTATCAATGATTGTTCCTTGTTTATCCAAAAGTGCTTCCTTGATAGATTCCAACGCTTGCTTATCTTTAAACTTTTCGGTTTTTCCTTCCATATACGCGCCTTGATACTCCTGTTGGTCATTTGTTAGGAAGGTTGCGGTTAATTTGAAATAATCCTCAGGTATAAAATTCTCAATTTCTTTATCACGATCATAAATAACTTTTAATGTCGGTAACAAAACCCGACCAATATTAAGCGCCTTTCCGCTTCCTTTTTGGTATTTCAATGTGGCAACTGATGTCAAATTAATCCCAATTACCCAATCAGCCCATTGTCTGCCAATACCAGCATCCTGCAAAGCCTGCATCGCTGTGTTTGGTTTCATCTGCTCGATCCCTCTTCGTACCTCATCAGGGGTCCATTCGTTAATCAACAAGCGATAAACAGGCTTGTTTGGTTTAAGGTTATTTATAATGCTATCACCAATAACCTGGCCCTCCCGGTCATAATCGCAGGCGGAAATAACCATTTCCACATCATTTCTTCTCATTAAATACTGAATTATCTTTAGCTGTTTTCTAGCTCCACCATCCGGTTTATCCCGATTACGAGGGTCACTCTTTACCTTATATTTGAATTCATCTGGAATAAAAGGAAAGTTACCCATACTCCATCTAGCCATTTTACTGTCATAGTCCTTCGCATCGAAAAGCTGTAAAAGGTGACCAAATGCCCAGGTTATAATATAGCCATTCCCTTCAAAATAGCCATCCTTTTTATTTTTGATCTTTAGAGCATCTGCAATGTTTTTAGCTACAGAGGGTTTTTCAGCTAGGATTAATCTCATATTATTTCCACCTGTCTCGAACCATTTTTTAACATTATAACATAACTTCTTATCAAGCGGAACAAATGTTCTTTTTGCTTAATTTCCCTTTTTTAAAGTCAACACGTTAATTTGAGGTGGATTAAATAACCGGAATTTCAGAAAGGATATTGCGTCACTACTACCTAATCCAGTACTTACATACTGTTTTATATTTTTATATTCCCATAACCCTTTTACTCGGTCTTGCGGTGGAAAAAAACCTCCATTCTCATACCAAGCTTCTGGAACAAAAAGCGCACCTAAAAATGGAAGACGGATTTGTCCACCATGATAATGTCCAGCTATTAGCAAGTCAAAATCTCTCAACTCAGTCACAGCATCACTTTGAATATAATCAACACGTTTATCTACTACAGGATAATGGTTGAGAGCAATAAGAACGTCTGACGCCTTCAACTCATCCAACACTGTTAATTCTTCCCATAATTGTTTTTGGTGAGCAAGATAATGATTATTTCCGCCGTGGATTGGCATAACAACTCCATTAATTTCTCCAATGTTTCTAGGATTTTTTATAATCGATAATTCGAAGTCTACAAAATGAACATTTGCTCCTTCAATTGTAACAGTATCCATTGATTCCAATAATTCGACCCCTCTTTTTTCAATACCTTTTACAAACTCACTCTTCTCAAATATCGGATGTAATTGATAACTAGCGGGATCTGCATTACCTGGCACATACCATGCATTTTCTTTGTTGGTAATGCCTTCTAAAATCTTGTAAAAAGGTATATAGTTTTCACTATCGACTCCGTCCAGCATATCCCCTGTAAAA
This sequence comes from Virgibacillus necropolis, assembly GCF_044793635.1. Taxonomy (GTDB): domain Bacteria; phylum Bacillota; class Bacilli; order Bacillales; family Amphibacillaceae; genus Virgibacillus_F; species Virgibacillus_F necropolis_A. The sequence continues at coordinate 3,769,134 of NZ_CP084992.1, read as the reverse complement.
ACTATCGCATCATAATCAACAGAATTAATCGCATCAATTAATTCCTCTTGATTTTCACCAAATACCTTTTCATGAAGATCGCTAATTTGGAGAATTGTAAAGCCCTCCAATTGTTCTGGCAATTCATCTATCAATATTTCTTGTTCTGCAACGGTTATACGGTTATTGTCCCAAAAAATATAAACTACGAGAACAATTAATAATAAAAAAATAACCGCCAAAATCTTACCTCCTATTTTTTTCAATGAATATCGCACTCCAATTAATATAATATTTACGACATTATCTAGTAGCTTCCAATTGGTTTCGTAATAGATGACTAAACATGCTTTTCTTTTCCTCTGCAAGCTGTGTAAATCCGCCTCTTTGAATGACTTTCCCTTCGTCTAAAACGACAACTTGATCCGCATCTCTGATTGTCGATAATCGATGTGCTATAACAATGATGGTCATCTTTCCTTTTAATCTATCTAACGCTTCCTGTATTTTTGCTTCATTTTCCGAATCAAGTGCACTTGTTGCTTCATCTAATACAAGAATGGATGGTTTTCTTAAAATAGCACGCGCCAATACAAGGCGTTGTCGTTCTCCACCTGAAAGCTTTATACCTCTGTCCCCGATGAGAGAATCAAGACCATCTGGAAGCTTATTCACAAATTCAGCCGCTGATGAAAATTCCAATGCCTCCCACATTTGCTCTAAGTTCGCATCGGGGTTAACTAATAATAAATTTTCTCTTATACTAGAATTAAACAGAAAAGGATCTTGTGGAACATAACTAATTGCACGCCTTAATGACAATAAATTGCCTCTTGTTAGAGGGGCTCCATCAATCAATACTTGCCCTTTTTCCGGTTGATTAAGCCCCATTAATAAATCAATCAACGTGCTTTTACCTGCACCAGATCGACCAACAAAAGCAGTCATCTGATTGGAAGGAATAACAACATTTATATCTTGCAAAGCATATGTTGATCCATTTTGATTGTATCGGAAGGAGACATTACGACATTCTATTTCTTTCTCAACATTCACTTGATCTATATTTTGATTACTTTGCATTTGAAACTCTATTGCCTTCTTACATTCACTTTGAAGAGATTTTACAGCTTTAAGGGATGGAAGGGTTGTAGCTATTTGTTCCATTGAGGCCTGAATGCCAGCAACTCTTGGCCATAATCTTGAAAAAATAATGATAATCAGCATTAATTGACCCGCCTGAGCGTTAAACATATTAACTGCAATAATAATGAAGAGTGCAATTAATAATGCAGATGCAGCTTTATAGTAGAATTGTGATGTTGTTTTTAATTTCGTGTAATTCACTTGTTCTTCCTGCATCCCTTTTGTTACGGATTGATACCAATCCATTCTAGACGCTTCCAACGTATTACTTTTTATATCTTTAATCCCATTTATCTGATCCGTAATACCTGCGAGATAGCTTCTACCTAATTCATAATTTCTGTTCCCAAGTGCAAGTGATCTTTTAAGGAATTTACGATTAAAAAAGATTAATGCCACCCCACACAGTAATACAAATACTGTAATATTAGGTGAAAGCCAGAAAGCGAGACCAATTTGTATAAGTGTAAAGATAAGGGCAGAACAAAATTGCAAAAACGAATGTGTCCCTGCACTAGACCTGGCAACTTCCGCTGTCATTAAGTTAATGAGATCAGACTTCCTATTTTTAATAAAAAATTCCCAATTTGCATGAAGCAAACCACCATACGTTGTAACTCGCATATGCCTTAGAAAGCCATGTTGAATAATTGCATTTCGAATTGTTATGTGGCGTTGCAATAGGTTCTGTCCAACTACTATTAGGACATAAATCCCAAGAATAACTGGCAAACCCACTTCAGTGGGAACATTTTGTAAAAAACCAAACAAGCTAGAAAACGGGGTTCCTTCTGAATTCACGTTCACGATACCACTCATGCTAATCATAGGAATTAATAATAAAATCCCTACACCTTCAAGTAAACTAATAGAAGCCATTGCAATAAGGTTTATATAAAGAATTTTTCCAGAATATGCATGAATTTGTTTTAAAAAATATACGATATGATTCATTACTTTCCCCCCAAGGGTAATGCATGTCTCCTAGTCTTCCTCCAGGCACATAATAACGGACGTAAAGGAAAATATAAGAAGTGAAGCTGTTTAGGTAATGGAAAAGTTTTAGCATCCGCGGGATATGGATACAAAAAACTAATAATAAAGAAAAGCTTCTGCTGAGTTGACATTAATGAAAATAAATGCCGTTTATGATAGCTAGCAACCTTTTCAGGAACAGGATCCGTATGTAAATTTACCATTGATTTGAGATAGAAAATTGCTTGTTGTGCAAGATTCTTAGATCTATTACTTACTAGAAGTGGTTTCATTTGATTTGTAATATTCGTACTTAAAAGCTGGGATGCTAAAATAATACCTTGACCTCCCACATGAAGGTAATGGTTTGCTTTTAAAAGACTATGGATCTTACCCCAGTTCATCTCTTGGTTAATAAGTTGGTGAATGTCCACCAACCAACGAAGACGTGACCAACCGTGACGAGCTCCGTGAGATACTAGAAATAAAAACAGGTCTTCCTTTCCAAGCAAATAGACGGGATTATTAGTGAGTGAACTTTTCTCTTTCCGCCCCCATAACTCATTAAAACTTGGTTCCTTTGCTGGTCCCGGATTTAGCCTCCAATGAATTTCCAATTTTATATTTTTTTGGGAATGAAAATAGGTAACATGATGATGTCTCCATTTCCAGTCGTTCAAAACAGTTTCAATATATTCGTCTTTTTCATACCCCAGTTTCGTGAGGACGTTATCGGCTTTGTCTAGTTCCTCAATAGGAATAAGAATATCTAAATCACTTGAGGTTCGATGAGAAATATCACCATATAGGTGATGGCCAAGTGCTGGACCTTTTAGAAAGAGAGGCCGTATTTGGTCATTGGAAAATAATTTACTTACATGTTCCATTTCCGCACTTAGGTGAAGCATTTGAAACGTATTTCTTTTGTATTGTTGGTGTAAAGTATCGGTTACATAGGAAGGAACCACATCTCCATCAATTGCTTTTAACTTACGATATAACAAGGGAAAGAGACGGTGATGTTTCGTCAAATCAATAAAAAGATCCCAATCGATATCAATAAACAATTCAAGGCGAGTTTCTGGAAAGCCATCATCATTAATCTCTTTCAGCAATTCAAGTATTAAACTCAATTCTTTAGGTACTTCAGTTAAATCGAGAAATAATTTATTATTCATTATTTGCACCTTTAAGTTCAGACGTTTTAGCAAATTTGCTCACTACCGTAAACTTATCCATTCCTTCAAATCCCGTTAAATAAAAAGAACCACTGCGTAACCATGCATGCGCTACTAATTTCCCCTTTTCATCTTTGGCAGTACCCAAATAAAGCGTGCTTTCAATTCGTCGTCTTTCCAGCATTTTCATTGCTGCAATTGCCTTAACAAGACATTGGCTTTCCCAAAAAGTATAACGACTCACGATATGAATAGTTTGGGATACATTGGAAAGCACTTCTTTATTTGTTGAATTCAATGCAAAGGTTGTCTCTTCCATTTGAATTCCCAATGAAGGAGCCACTTTTGAAAAAGGGATAATCTTTAAAATACGAGCCCATCCTAAGTATAGATAAGATTCAAATAATAGCTTTTTTATTTTCCAATTTAATGATAAAAAAGTCCGGAGCTTTTTCATAAGGTTCCTTAGTCCCTTCCAATAACTTCAATGATAAAGATTATAAGTTAGCCTTCATTAAACCTTCTTCTAATAATAGCCCCAAAAAGGTAGTAACTTGTTCCTCGCATTCGTTTTGCTCTACATCATATTGCGATATTAATGTAGTGATTAGCTCTTGGACGATAATGGGTTCCTTCATTCGCTCCCATATTTCACCACCCATTTCTCCCAGGTTGTAGTACTTTCCGTTGTGAATGCTTAGCATTACTTTCTCTCCATCCATATCACTTACGATGTTGCCTTCTGCTTGACTAACCAAATGATTTTTAGAAATAGTATGATTTTTTATCATGTAATCTTCTCCCCCTTATGTATCTTAGCTAAAATTAAGTCTACTAACTCATGTGCTGTAAATCGCGATGTTGGCCGGCGTACTTTGTAAAGTTCGATGTTACTGATAATTTTTGTCGAAGTGTTAAAATGCCATTCCATTAATCCTGAACGAGCAATGATAAAGTTTCGATATGTATGGTTAAATAATGTGTGTAATCGTTGTAGCTTCTGAATTGGCAAAATGTCTATCTCATCTCTGTCTGTTTTGACTAATTCAAATACGCCTGCAAGTGGCATCAGTTCATCAGAAAATTGCGTGGAAACCGGTACAGCAAATTTTGTTTCCCTGTCGATAATTGGCCTTAGGGAATTTGAATCGATACCAAATTGATCTAAGCTTTCTATCCAAAGTTTCTGCTGCGGATATGCCGGTGTCACAATTGGAATATTGTTCTCACTTAACGTAACTGGAATTACATCATCGCTAAGAAGTTGGTATCCTTTTTTTAAAAATGCGGATGCTAGCGTTGATTTCCCAGCTCCCGAATCACCTACAATCGCATAAGCTTTTCCATCTATCACTATGGCGCTTCCGTGTAGTGGAAGGGATTTTCTTTGCATTAAGAGTGCTCCCATACAAGTACCAAGGATATATAGTCGGATTTGATCATCCTTAGAACCCTCGAAAGGCGAAACAAAAATCTCTCTACCATTTTGAATTAAAAAAATAGCAGTTTCAGGCACTTGAAACATAATTAAATCTTCTTTAACTACAAAATGCCTGTTTGGAATCGATAATTCAGACCATAATGATTTTAAATCAGTTTTCCGAATTTCAATATTCATCTGTATTTCTGCCAAGTTAACTTGAGGCAATTCTGGCAGAGGAATATCACTAAAAATATTTAAGCCAAAAGCTCTATAAGCGACCTTTCTAACAATATCCATCATTTATTTGCCTCCATTTTTTTATGTTAACCCTTATACCTTTAGAGGATATAAGGGCGAAGTAACTCAAGTGAATTTCGGAAACTAAAACTACAAATCATATCTAGCTACCCAAACAGGATGCGTTAGACATCCCTTCATGTGTTTCACCTCTAGGAGCTTCCCCTACATCAAAACAATCAGAATTTGCATTTCCCGGTCCATTCATTGTCATGCTAATATCAAGAACTTCCAACACTGGCTTCTTCCAGTCCTTTTTCATTTTTTCACCCCCCTTAGTTAAAACGTTTCATGAAGCGATAAACAATTAAACTACGTGTTAAAATTTTAAATTCACCTTCGAATATTAGTTCCATTCTTGGTTCATTTCCTATTTTTGATAAAGAGTTCTTTACTACATCAACATTAATGAATTCATTCATTTTAGGGTCATTAACAAGTTCATGTAATTCAGTAATAAAACTTCTCCAACTTGATACCATACGATGAACCGCATCAGCACCTTGTATTCCACGGATGCTTTGATTTAGTCTCACTTTATCAGGTAAGAGGCCTTTCATAGCCCTCCTTATTAGTGATCTTTCCATTCCATCTATTGCATATTGCTCTTCCGGTAGCGCTAAACAAAAACGTATTACATTTAAATCGTTGGTTGGATCGCGATCCCATATTGAATAACGCAAAGATAATTTTGTTCCAGCTACCCCACTTTTATTCCAAGCGTATAGCTGCTTATAATAATTCTTTCTATATTCCGTTAGATTTTCAATGGGACCGCTGTTTTTATCAAGTCCATATCCTTCGAGCTTTTCAAAAACATTCGTCTTTTGTGCAAACGACGGGTTAATAAATGTTGGTAAATTATAATGATGTTGTTCCTTCCTTGGGAACACTGCAGGAAATGCCCTTTTGGCAACAAAGGGAATCATAACTGACTTCCCCGTATTAAAGTTATTACAGTAAGAATCCAATTCGCTTAAAAGCCGGCTCCATTTAAACCTTTTAAATAAATCTGTATAATAATTGTACGTTAACTTCATGGATCCCCAAGAAATAGAATGATTCCCTCTAGCTCCGTTTAACATAACCCTTATTCCTTTTTGCTGTGCTTGTTCATTTATTCCTTTTAACCAAAATGAATTTTCAAAGAATTTATATGGCATCTCCATTATGTTTAGGAAATCATCTACTTCTGATAAAGGACTTTTTCCTTCAAAACTTAAATAGTCATCTGATATATTGCCTACATGATTAACTGTTTCTTTTATATATTGCCTCTCATCAGCTACATAATAATTAGGGGTCCAATCAGTAAAACTCTCTTCAGGAACATAACTAAAGGTATGTAATTGTTTCCTTTCTTTTTTTAGCTCCTTTGCTGCAAAGCTAGCTACTGAACCAGAATCCAATCCACCACTTAGGTGGGAACCAACTTCTCCGTGTGTACGAAGCTTAGCTTTTACTGCTTTTTGAAACACATGTCGAAATGCTTCTTCGTAATCCTTATTCGACTTAAGTTTTAGCCTATCGGTAACCTCGATTGCGTTATATCTTGAAAGTGAAACTTTACCATCTAAGACAGTAATACTATGTGAAGGTGGTATTTGTTGGATAGACTTGTAAACTGTTGAAAACATATCAACCGCTTCCACCATAGTTGGGATTGCAAGAAATTCAGCCAGACACTCCTCATTTAATTCTCTTTCAATATAAGGTAGAGTGAATAGCGGCTCTATTGTTGTAGAGAATGCAAACCGGCTTTCATTCCGATAAAAATAAAGTGTCCTCGCTCCGGAGAAATCCCTAGCACCAAACAATTTTTGTTCTTTCTCATCCCATATCATAAAGGCAAAATCACCGTTCAAATGCTTCGGAACCTCTTCACGCCATTTGTAGTATGCCAGTAATATTAATTGGCTATCGGGAATTGCTTTTCTGTGTTCCCGATCCACTTGTAACTTATCAAACAATTCATCACGATTATCAATAATGGCATCCGCTGTAATCACTAGCTGTCTCTCGTAATCATAATACGGAATCTGCTCACCTAATGATTCAGGTGTGATCCACTGGGCGTGGCATCCGAGGGAAATATTTTTGTTGGTCCATTTCTGAATGTCATCTGCAGGATATTTTTGTAGGGCTTTCATCATAAGCTCGTTATGATCAATTGGTATTGGCTCTTTATTTGTATGGAAAATACCTGTTATTGCACTCATTAGATCTTCCCCTTGTGTGAATCATTTAAGAACTATAATTCGTTCTATATAAAGTACATTGAAGCCAAAAAAATATAACTTTTTGTTAACACTGTAACTGTACTATTCAAACACTCTTTTATTCTTTATTAAGAACACTAATTAACTTATACCATCTTCTGATTTTGTTGTCAATGATTTCTAAATTTTTTGATCTATAAATTTCTGCACTTTCAAATAGATGTAAAAAGCCCCTATACTCTTATTAAATATAGGAACTTTTAAACATACTATCGTTCCCCGTAGTTCCAGATGTATAAAAACAAAAAATATTTCCCTCCGGTAATTGTCGATAATCTGTCTTAACTTAAAGTCACATCTTCAAAAGAGGTACCTGCATCAAAGGCAGCATCGGTGTGCTCCCCTTCTTGCCCAAGCATTGTTTTATTTACATCCAATACTTCCAACTTAGGTTTCTGCCATTCTTGTTTCATATTAACACCTCCCTTCAGGTAAATTTTTTTATAAATCGTGAAACAATTAAACAACGCATTAAAATCTTATAATTTGGGTCAGTGGCATATTCGGGTTTCACTCCCCCCTCAACCTTTAAAATAGCATCATTCATCACGCTACCATCGATATATTTTAGAATTCTGTTATCTCTACTAATATCCTTTAGCTCATTAATAAAAGTTTCCCAATGTGGGACCATTCGATGAACCCAGTCTATCCCTTGTACACCCCTAATTCGCTGATTAAGTCTAACATCATCAGGTAAAAACCTTTTTGTGGAATTACGTATTAGTGCACGATCTATCCCTTTTTGAACATATTGATCTTCTGGTACAGATAGACAAAATTTGATCACACGTATATCATTTGTTGGATCACGTTTCCATAACGAGTAACGTAAAGATAACTTCGTAGCTAATGTATTGGTTGCATTCCAATAAAATGTTTCCTCAAAATGTCTTTTCCTTTGTTCATAAATATTTGCTGTATTTAACCGCTTACCTCCATAAATTTCTTTATCTTCTATTTTTTTAAAGACTCCGGTACTCTCTGCAAATACAGGATTTATGATTGAAGGCAAACTGTAAGGTGTATTTTTTGAAAAGAATTGATTAATACCTGGAAATCCCACTCTTACTATAAGTGGCAGTCTTCGCAACCTAGATCCACCCACGTTTTTACTATAGTGATCCAATTCTTGATAAAGACGAAACCACTTTACTTTTTTCAAAAGGGTGGCGTAATAATCTAACGCTGAACCCCAAGAAATGGTAAAATTACCCCTATCACCATTAAGTAATATACCAATTCCTTCTTCACGTGCCTTTTCAACCACTCCATTTAACCAAAAAGAATTCTCAAAGAACTTGTAGGGCATTTCCATCATTTCTAGAAAACTATCAATCTCAGAATAGGAATTTCTCCCCTCAAAATCTAGGTAATGGTCCTTGATACCTCCTACATGATCTACGGTTGAACGAATATAAGGTCTCTCATCAGGCATTAAATGTTTCGGTGTAAAGTCGATAAAATCATTCGGAGGAATATAACTAAAACTATCCAGGCCTTTACCTCGTTCTCGTAAGGGTTTTGCAGCAAAACTTGCTACCGCACCCGAATCCAAACCTCCGCTTAGCTGAAAACCAACCTTTCTATATGTACGTAAACGTGACGTGACAGCTTCTTGAAATACCTCTTGAAAAGCCTCTACATATTCTTCATTTGAGCCAAACTTTATTTGCTCATCAGACTTTAATGAACAATACCTTGTAAGCTTAACTTTACTTTCACTTACAGAAATACTATGCGCTGGAGGTATTTGCTCGATACTCTGATATGGCGTTATCGAAGCATCTACCGTATCAAACATTCCAGAAATGGCTAAAAATTCAGCTAGCCATTGCTCATTCAATTGCTTTTGTATATAAGGTAAAGTTAATAACGGCTCTATTGTTGTACAAAAAACAAACCGTTGTTGTTTAATGCTGTAATAAAGGGTCCTGCATCCTGAAAAATCCCTTGCACCAAACATCCGATGGTTTCTTTCATCCCAAATCATAAATGCGAAGTCACCTACTAAATATTTCGGTGATTCCTCCCCCCACTTATAATAAGCCAGTAAAATTAGTTGGCTATCAGGTATCGCCTTTCTTTGTGCTTGGTCTACTTGCAAGCTATCAAATAAATCCTGACGATTATCAATAATAGCATCTGCTGTTATTACTAACTGTCTATCATAGTCATAATAAGGTTGTTGCTCTCCAATTGATTCAGGTGTGATCCATTGTGCATGACAGCCTAGAAATATATTTTCTTTATGCCAATTCTGAACATCTTCAGCAGGATATTTCTGTAATGCTTTCATCATCCCTTGACTATGCTCCCTTGATATAGGCTCTTTATTTAAATTATAAATCCCAGCGATAGCGCTCATAATTTCCTCTCCCATATTAAAAATATCGGAAACACTTTATAAAGAACAACGTAATTATATAATTTCAACCATGGGATGTGTAGTTAGACAAAATATTTAATATGTGAATTATTCCTTTTGTTTTATATAAAGAACATTAACACACATTTATATCCTGAACAATTGATATTATTAAAATTATAAATTTATAATAAGGTTTCCTATGCCCGTTCAACTACTTCTTTTTTTATTCAGATATAACTCTATTACCTTTAATTATTACTTTACGAACATCATTGTCATTAGTTATACCAATAATTTCGCTGGGTAATGTAAAATTGCTTGAGGTAACATTGATTTTGTTATTCTGTATAGAAACCTTATTTGCTGTTTTTACGTGAATCGGTTCTCCATTACCTTCCACTTCAAAAGTTGAATTTTGAATAGTAACATTTATATCCTCACCATCTATATTAATTGCTCCTCCTTTGTTTTTAAAATAACATTCATTGAAGAAATATTCCCCTGAACTATTAATGTCAATTATCCCGTTGCCATTTCCTGAAGATTCAAATACACAATTGTTATAAGTTCCTCTTGGAAGATCTATTCCGTAAGTCGAGTTGTATCCTATTATTCTTAAATTATCAAAAATACTTCCTTCAGCAACTTCACCTACCAAGTTACGTTGCGCTGCTTCTCCAATGATAGTTACATCTGTTAAACGGACAGGTTGATCATATATACTCAAGGTATTGAGCCGCTCTTTATTGTTATACATAGTGATATTAGACACCTTAACACCAAACGGTTCTTTACTTCGTATACTTAATTGTGAGTCGGTAAATTCCATACCGTTAATTGAAGTATTTGGGCCATAAAAAGTTGCAAGAGCGTTATTCATTTTATTACCTTCAAATCTAGCTTCACCTGCTACTACTATTTTCGAACCATCAAAAATATTATCTTTAATGATTGCACCGGTACGAAAGGGCTCTGAAATAGCCAATCCAATAGATGACTTTGTCTCATTAGGACCTAAATAATTTCCTTTCACAGTGACGTCCTGGCCATCATACAAGATAACATTATATCTTTCATTATCATAAATTTTGTTGTTTTTTATAACTATATTACTATTCGGATAAAACCCTGCCTCTATGTCGATTCCCGATTGGGGTGCGGTACCTTTAATGTCATGTATCTCATTATCAATTATTTTCATGTTGTTTACTCCGCCGACAGTTATCCCTTGTCTTCGATTAAAGGATGATTCACTATTCTTTATTGTTACATTCTTAGCTATATCTTTGTTCCAATACTCCAGCTTTATTTCTTTATATTGAGGAGTATCAAAAACCGCATGATAGTAGCCTGCGCCTTCTGGAACTTTAACCATGCTCCAATCAATCTCTTGGTTTTTCACACTTGATAAAAATGTTCCGTCTGATTTGTAAAAGTAGATAGCAAAAGGTATATCTTTTGATAGATTTTTAGGTCGAGAAAATTGAATCGTTCTATTCGTTTCAAAAATATAATGATCAAAATTTGTTTTTGTTTTACTTCTTGTTCGAATCTTAGTAGGATCATTTATTAATTTTCCTTTTTCATCAATAGAACCTACTTCAAAATCTTCTTCATCTAATATATTTATTTGCTTTGCAGTTCCCCCAACCATTATACCGTCACCTGTAAAATTTATAGTTTTAACACCATCTATTACTAGGTTATTTGTCCCTATGGCTAATATTCCCATACCGAACTCATGAGTCCCACTGCTGTATTCATTATCTTTCCCAGTATAATCATGCAATTCACGCTCACCTTTGTAGGTGCCACCCTTCAAAGTTACATTTTTGATATCCGGCCCAATATATAATACCTCATAACTTTCGAAACCATTTGCCTCTTTTTTAATTACCGCATCCTCATCAAGTTCTAGCGTCATATCACTTACCATATTAATGCGCGCTTTCGGGTCAGATGGAACCTTTCCTTTGTCTATAAGATACGTTCCAGCTGGCACATAAAACGTTGTAAATTTATTTTCACTCGCCCATTTAAGCGCATCATTGAACCCTTTTGTTGTCTGTTTCGGGTGCGAAGCATTATTATAGATGTTCCAACGATCCAACTCTACTTTATAGGTACCGCTAGTCTCATTCATTTGATTTTCGGAAATAGCATTCTCTATACTTTCAACGTCATTTTTTGAGAATACCTGAATAAATGCACTAAAAATAAATAAGCATATTAATAGAATAAAGAGCTTAAGTTTCAAATGTTTCACTTTATTTCCCCTCCAAAATCTTGTTTCTTTATTATAAAACCTTTTGTTTTACTACTTTACGATTACATAAAACAAAAAGCCACACAAAGATTAGCGTTGGATATTTATGAGCAAAGGTTATCCTTGGAAAAACGGTCATATAAAAAAACATATGGGTTAACCATATGTTCGTGGAATGTTCAGCAAAAATATTTAGTATCCTTTTTACAAATTTACTTTTATCAATAAACACAAAAAAGCAAATAAACGAAATACCTGTCAAAGGGGCAATGCTTGCTGACTCAAAAATTGAATGGATGACTAACAACATGATAATACATAGATAACAGAAGGTTTTTCTAAATTTTACTTCATAAAACTTTTTATGAAGTCGAGTAAAAACCTTTTCCTTTGCAAAAATTGATCCTATTAAGAGGGAAAATAATGAAGTATCATTAAAACCATTGTTCTAATTAACATTGACATGAAAACCGAGTCTCCAAATTCAAAAATATCTTTAAAAAACTGTAGATAACTAATTGAATATATGCAATCACAAAACATAATTATTGGAATAGCATTATATTTCTATACTAGTCTTACTATAAACTATGAGGATATATATCTGCAAAAACCACCAGGTACCATTATAAGAATTAGACAAAACAAAGAAATTTAGTAGGAAATCTGTTAAAATTCCAGGGTACATCTCCTTTCCTACTACAAATCTAATTAATACGAACAGGATTAAAACAATTCAATAGTTTATTTATAAGTAACTTTACTACTCTCTTTGCATTTTTTTCATTCTTTCAACAAAATTATTTCCCTGATTAATAACAATATAAAATGCATAGCCACTCGCAAATAAATATATAGGTCTACATGCATCTCCGAAATTCCCAATATAGTATGCTAAAGGAACACCATCAATTAAAATTAACGTTTCATATAATCATTCACTTCTTTTCTTGCAAATAGATGGAGTATTACCATGAATATACTACCGACACCCTTAAGGAATGTCGTTTCTAGAAAGTTCCATAATCTTTTGACTTCCATTTTGGTTAACTTCTAATTTTTATATGAATATATATAAATTTCTTTTTCTTCCAGTTGAAGTATATCCATCAGTGTAAAGTGTTCCGATTTTGCCAATTCTTTCGTCCTAAGAATAAAGTCGATTTGATACTTTTGGGATAAGTGATTTAACTCCTTATCTGTTAGGTTATTTATATGACCTGTATTATCATAAACTCCATCATATATATCAATAAAACGTTCACTCCATTCCTTATAATATTTTTCATTAAATGGAAAGTCTTTACTAACTGGAACCGCTCGCTCAGAAAGTAATCTAATTTTTTGATTCACCAAGTAATCTACTTTAATTTCAGATAAAATGATGGATTCTTTAGGGGTGTTTTCTTTCACCCATGAATATACTTCATTTTTTGGTTCATCAATATCAGGTATATTAAATCCTAAACCCCTTTCCAAAATAAAATAGCTACCAGCAATTGCTAGTATTATCATAATCAAGTAAAAATACTTCAAATTTATTCTTTTAAAGATGTAATCATCGATAAAGAATCCTAAACTTATATTTTTCTTTTTTAAAATATCACCAATAATGGAGTATGAAAAAACAACTAACATTAATAGAGTGGATATTTTTATATCTGCAGTAAGTATAGGAATAAATGGTATATGGAGTAATACAAAGGATAGATAATCCTTATTCTTATACTTGTAATACAAATAGTTTCCAAAAACTAATAAATAAACTAAAGTAAAAAAGACAAAAGATCGATATGGAATCAAAGTTACAATTGGCTTCACAGGAAAAATCTCAACAAAAATATAACCCGTTACCATAACTAACCCAAGAAAAGCAGAATAATACTTTAGAAATTTATATATATGATTCGCTAGTTGGGGTCTCAAAATATATATCATATAAAAGAATGTTACTAGATACATAATGAATATTAACCATGTCTGCGCACCAAACATTGATGGAATATAATGATGTGGGTGACGTATCTCTCCTATAATATGAGTGAATTCCTCACTCGATAATAGTTCTGTACCCTTTAACGAATTTTTATATGGAATATAACTTAATAAGAAAGTACTAATTACTAGAAAAAGCCCTAGAATAGACTGAATACTAATTATGTTTTGTAAAGTCTTAAACCCATATCTTGTAATAAATAAAACACCTCCAATTGCCAACCCATGAACGGTTAAAACTGGATGAAAAATCATCGCAATTGAAAACAAGAGCAATCCTAGGAGAATTCTTGACTTATATACAAGGGCCAATCCAAATATTATAAAGACTAAGGAAAATTCAGCTGCGCTAAAGACTGGAGTACTAAAAAACCACGCAACCATTCTAGGTATGCTATAAAACGATACGGATCCTATGAAAGTTCCAATCAAAGCAATATAATTATTTTCAGATAAAACCTTCAATAATACAAATACAGAAATGGTTAATAAAAATATTCTAAGTAAATTAAGGTAACCAATAAAAATGGTGTAATCTGTATTAAATAATTCTGAACCAAAAATATAGAAGTACGCTACATATAATCTAGGAGAAAAGTCATCAAATGTATTGGTGAAGAAATCATTCTTTAAATAGTCACTGTTTAATAACCTTTCAATTTGAGGATAACTGTCAACTACAGGCCATCCCCAGGCATTTTGATAAAAATATACAGAAAATAATCCGATTAAAATTAACGTAAGATTAAATGTAAAGTTTGAGAATTTACTTTCCCTATCCTTATTCAAGTGATTTCCCCCTTTTCTGTACACATCTAGCTTTTCCAAGTATTAACATTCATACTTTTTGTGCATATTGCATCTAGCAAAATACTATTTTGATCTAAGTAATGCTTATATGATTCAATGTCTTCTGGCCTACCCTGTAATTCTGGAGAAACTAAACATAGCTTAAAACCTGCTCTTTTTAATACTGCATAGATTTCTTTATCTAAAGGCAGTTTAGTAAAACAATCAACCCAAACCCATTTAACTTTACCCTCCATAGTAAGGACTGTATCTAATCCTTCATACTCAGAAAATCTAAGAGCAATATTTCTCTCACCCTTTTTTGCTAATAAATGAATCATTGGAAAAGATGAATCTAAAAAAAAGTAATCCGTAATTTGATAAGAATTTAATAACTCTAATACCTTATGTTCAATTCTTTCACTTTTACTATTTATTATCATTGTCCCGTGTCGATAGTGTTTTAGATACGTTTCAAAATCTTCGCCATCTGTAAAAGGATCATGTTGTAAAATTAATTTATCTCCTGAATCACGTAAATCAATCTCAACACCATAATTTACAGGAAGCTTATTAAGTTCTTCAATTGTATTAACTCTATGTGCAATAAAGTTCATTGTCTTTTAAGCTCCTTTTTTAAGATAGTACTAAAATCCAAAGTTCGTTTTATAAATTTTCTTTTTGCAGCTAGTCCTGTATTCCAACTCGATTCACCGTGAATCCTATCTGGGAATATTACATCAAATCTATGAATATCCAGATCTCTTTTTTTAGCTATATAGAGTACAAATAAATCGAGTGAAAAGTCATAAGGAGGATTTACCCATTCAAGATAAAAGTTCCTGTGAAATAGGTTTGGTTGGGCATTTATATCGTGTAACTTTCTTTGCAAATAAACACTTTCGAACATACTCATTCCGCTTGTAAAAATCTGATCAACTAAAGGTCTATTTTTACGATTTCCTTTAACATAAATGTCTGTTGGAGAATTATTGTTTTCAATTATT
This sequence comes from Virgibacillus necropolis, assembly GCF_044793635.1. Lineage (GTDB taxonomy): Bacteria > Bacillota > Bacilli > Bacillales > Amphibacillaceae > Virgibacillus_F > Virgibacillus_F necropolis_A. The sequence continues at coordinate 3,753,429 of NZ_CP084992.1, read as the reverse complement.
TCAATAGCTTTTATAACATCATGCGGGTCCGTTTGCATATCGGCGTGTGTCCAACCTAAATAGTCACTTTTAGCCTGAACTAGTCCAGCTAAAATGCCAAATCCATAGCCACGATTCACTTCAACTTCCACTGTTTTAGCAAATGGATATTGGGGGACTAACTTATCTAGAACGTTATTACTTTGGTCTTGTGAACCATTGTTAACCAAGGTAATTTCAATATCGTCCCTATTAATAACCTTATGCAATCTATCTAAAATCAATGGAATATTTTTTTCTTCATTGTAGCAAGGTATTACGATTGAATATTTTTTCATTCCTTAAACACCCACCATTTCTGTCCAACGAAATTTAATACCGTACTAGCACCCGTTGCTATTACAAACGCAATAGGTTTAGCAGAGCTTATATGGATAAGACATAAAGCATTTATACTTACATTTACTCCAAGAGTTGAAGTATATAAAATAATAAATTTAAAAACTTCATTTAAAGAATAGGACTTTTTTTCAAATGTCCAAAATTTATTTAATAAATATGCAACAAACGTTCCGCATATAAATGAGATTACCTTAGACAATGAAGCGAAGTAGAATTGTACTAATAAAAAATATACTAAAGTGTCTATTGCTACTGCAGAAATACCTGTTACCAAGAAACGCTTTATTTGTTTATGAACATTATGTTTCACCTGTATAATGGCTGGTTCCATCGGTATGCTTCTTCCAATTCTTTTAATTTGTTTTTATCTACATACGGATCTTGTTCCAACGTGTAGGAATGCCAACTACACTTGTGAAAAAAACTTTGCCAGTATTCGAATGTATTCAAATCATTAGGAGTTCCCCAACAAATATAGTGATCAACCTCAAACACTTTAACATTTAATCCCATTTCTATTAATTCGTTAATAGAACTATCAACATAAAATTCCCCATTAACCCTTTTGTTTTTCGAAAAAAGCTTATCAATACTTTCCTTGAAATATTTTGCTTTTCTATAATAAAAGGTTCCTACGATAGCATGATCATGAAATGGTTCTTCACTAATTGGCTTTTTAACTGATACAGAGTTTACGTTTTGCTTGGAATCTATATCCACCCAGCCGTACATTTCTGGATTTATCTTACTTGAAACGTGGTTTCTAAAAGTCCATACTATTACATCTACTTCCTTATCATTTATTAGTTGGTCATATTGTTCTTGATTCCATATCACTCCATTATCACAAGCTGAAATTAGTAACGAATCCTCCGGATTGATATTCCCAAGACCTGCCACACATGTCTTTGCTTGCCCATCTGTGAGCTGACTTATCGAAATAACTTCTGCTTTTTCATAGTATGATTTAATACTTTTTTCAAGTTCGTAGTGTTCCAAGTGCTCCTCCAGACATATAAATATCCGATGTGCTGAATTTGGTAGGTAATCACTTGCCTGTATTACCATCGGTTTACCCGATACTTGAATTATTGGTTTAGGATCCTTGTATCCGACTTTAGCAAACCGGCTCCCTGCTCCCGCTAAGGGAATCATAGTTGTTGTATGATCTGTCTTTCCAACTTGCTCTCTTTTCTGAATTACATCCTCAAAGTAAGCTGACCAGAGATTGTATTCTTCAACATCTTGTGGGGTGCCCCACTGAAGCATATGCTGTATCTCGTAGATAGAAGTTTTTAATCCATCTTTTTGAAGTAAGTTATACGTCAAACTTACATAATATTCATCATGTAAATGAATACCTTTTTCCATTAATTCAGTGAAATACTTTTTTACGTAAGAACCTTTTTTAAAATAATAGGTTCCACTAGAAGCATATTCTTCCATTCTATTATCAGTAAATGGCTCTTTCTCCTTTATCTCTTGTAACCATTGATGACTTTCGCGTATAAAGGCATAATTAGTGCTACCTAACATATGAGGATGAAAACCTTTATATGCTGGTATTGCACCGTCTGCATTTCTTTCTCGTGTAATTCTTAGGAAATTATCATAATCCCAGTAACATGAAAAATCACAATAGTTTACAATGACTTCTTCTCGATCATCTAATTCCTCAAACACCTTAGATACTGCAAACACCGGACCTTTTTTATGAGGATCAATTCCAACAATTTTCCCCCGTGGAGCAATTCGTGTTAAAACTTTTTTCATATTCGTTGTTTCAAGGTGGTCATTACTACAAATAAATAAAAAGTCAGTTTCCCCTGGAAACATATTGACCACATGTTCAATAATTGGCTTTCCATCCATCTTAATTAATGGCTTAGGATCAGTGTATCCAGCTTGCAAAAAGCGGTTTCCTCTCCCAGACATCGGTATTACAATTTTCATGCCATACCCTCCTCGTATAGTCAAACTCCCTGACGGAATTTTTCAGCTTCCCAATTATCCAAATACTTTAATTCACTTAAAGGCAATGGACTTTCATTTCCGCCCATTTCTTCAAGAATCATAATATGAGATTTAAATACTTCTTCTGCCTCTTTAGCCTTTTTTAGTGTATTAGACACAAAAAATAAGTAGCCTTTATATATGACTACCTTAGGAATTTTATGATACATATCATAGTATGCTTCTATCTTGTATGCTTCTGATTCATCGGCTACTTCAACAGCATGATAACCGCAGAAGACCAGCGTATCAGGAGATAAAGGGGGCTGATAAAACAAAGAGCGATTATTAGTTATTTTTTTTGTTAAATAGCCGTCTTCTGATAAGTATGAAATCACTTGGTTAGATCCTTTTTCTTTCATAATAGTTGTTAATTCATTTGTTAGTTTGTATCTAGATAAATCAACACCTATATTGTTTTCAATTACACGGTTAACACTATTCGTTAAAGTGAAAATTTCTCTAGGATCATTAGAACTTATAATTAATCCATGGCTTTGTAAAAAAATAATTTTAGGTAGTTGCCCTATTTGTCTTTGATATTTAACGCATTCTTTTTTTAATTCTAATGCAAGGTCAATTCCGGGTGTTTTATATTTAACAAACAAGGCATTCGGAAATATATCTTTCAACTGTTCTTCCCAATTATTTTTACACGTTAGTATATTAACCGAAATTGGATGTGTATGAAGAGTGTTTTTATATAATATTGCGTGTAAAAACGTTTCAATAGATGGTCTATTCCTATCATTAGAAAGAACAATTGAATCTTTCATAAGTTCAGTTGCACGATTTTCCCTTTTCCGTTTATTTTCTTCTCCGATTATGGCGGAATCCTCAAATATCGCTAATACTTTTTTTATATCCACTACTACATACCCGTTGTTCTCATCTATCTCGGATAGCAAATGCCCAGAAGCTTTAATTAGCATCTTGCTATCATCTAACTTAACAGAAGAATTCCCACCGCCCGCCTGGATAAGGTCGAAGCGCTCTCCAGCAAACTTTGATATAGATACGAAATTCTGTTTTTCCTCACCGGTAAACATAACTTATTCTCTCCTTTAATTGTAGAAAATCATGAACGGGTTCAACATTATCTAATGGGTAAGGAAGCTCTTTTTGGTGGTGATTTAACCAGAAGGATTTTATCCCTGATAAATTCGCACCAAAAATGTCCTTTTTAAAGTTGTCTCCTATCATAATAACTTCTGTTGGCTGTAGTCCTAATTTGTCTAATGCCATGTTGAAAATACGAGGATAAGGCTTTTCCTTACCCGCTTCTTCACTGCTAACCACAAAATTAATGTGTTCTTGAATACCCAGGCATCTTATTTTTCTATGTTGAATATGAGCAGTCAGGTCTGTGACAAGACAAATAGGAACATCACTATTTAATTCTAAAAATTCTAATGCTCCTTCATAAAAATGCATGGAATTCAGAAAGGTTTCCCAGTACGTGTCATATAAATCTATAGCATGTAATTGTGGATTAGCTTTTAGATTTTCAAACATACGCTGAAAGTAAAGCATTCGATTATGAGAAGCTGCTGTTTTACCTAGCTCTATTTTGACAGTTTTTTTTGCTTTTAAAAACATTTGCTCGATCTCATCTCTAGTCTCATTTACTATTTCAGATGCATATTGAAATGCAGCATCAATTGCTTTTTCATGTGCAAATTGATAGTTATATAGAGTATCATCAAGATCTAACAAAATTCCCTTATAGTTCATTAGTTAGCTCCCCTTCATTTTCTCGCTTATATGGACTAGTAATATAAGTTGTATAAATGCCTCATATCCATCGCTCCATTCAATAATTTGACCTCGAGTAACCTCGTTTAGATTTTTAATACAACTAGTTGCTATATCATTAACTACATCTTTTTCTATTGGATCCTTTAAGATGAGAACCTGATGCTTTAAGTTGTTATCGTAATCATGAAGATAACATATTTCATATTCGTCCATTTTATTTGTTATATTTTCTAAAAGTAAATTTGCATCACACGTAAGTTTTAATTTAATCGTTGGACTTTCACTGACATCACCAACAACAAATTGACTTTCTGTGAAATACTTAATAATTAAATCTGCGAATTCTTTTTGTGGATATATATACTTCTTAGCATCCTCCATTCTGGAATCAAGCTGTCTCATTACTTTGTCGATCGTATAGCCACGTTCCTCGCAATCCCTAATAATTTTCCAATGTCTACGTAATTTTTCATCTGTATCAACATAGATTTTTAGATCTGCGACTTTCCTAGTTCTAGACAACAATAAAGGGTGTAAGCCACACATGATAATAAAGTCATTCGGGTCAATTTTTTTCGGAGTAGTAAATTTTCCAGTACCATGGTCATATTCGACCCTATTAGTTGATGCGCCATTTTTTAACCTTTCTAACGTTGCTGCTTGTTCGTGTAAGAAATTTGCTTTCGGATTAAGATGGGTAAATTCACTCCACTTTTCATGTCCGCGTTCCCATTTATGATCGCCATCTCCTTCCACAATTAATAATCTTTCAGATCCAAAAAGCTTCATTAGCCCCATCGTTAACCTGGTTTTCCCAACCCCACTGTCTCCTCCAATTCCAATTACAGTTGGTTTCATGTTGACCTTGTATAACGAATTACTAATTATTCCATACCTATAAAAAATCCAAATTAAAAATAATAAAATTCCTTGAAATAGAGTAAAAACTACATTTGGTAAAAAGTTCTCATACTGATTTAAATGAAGGAATTCCGCGATAAACTGTAATGTTTGGTTTGTGTTCGGATAAAAAAGAATAAAATAACCTAAGTAAGCTGCAGTAAGTAAAAAATATTGGTACATATTATGTTTATTTTCAAATGTATTTATAAAAAATACCGATGCAAAAACAAAGGACCAGGCATACCAATGTGGCATCGGTGGAATAAAGAGTACAAATGCAAAGTAAAGCATACCAAGATAGGTATATAATAGATCAGCATTTATTTTTTCAAATCTTAAAAAATGAATATACATTAATGCGATAAACAATGGTGCAATATAAATTTTGAGATAATCTATCTCAAAATAGATATCGAACATTTTAAATTGGTCATCATTATTGAAAACTAACATCTGATATCCCTTCGATAAAAGAAAGGGACTAACTAATACCGACCAACAAAGAAAAACAACTAGACTATACTTCAATACATCAACTTTTTTATTAGACTTGATTAGATATATTAGTAATAACGGCAATGCAAAAATAACTGGCATTTTAATAGAGAACGCTATCCCAAACATGACTGCAGATATAAGATGATTTTTTCGAATTAAATAAAAAACCGATATTAATAGAGCTGCAATGGGGATTAAATCATGATTCGGATAGATATAACCAGCTATAAATATAATAGGAGAACCATAATAAATTAGTGTTACATACTTTTGTTTGGCTGGATATGTTTTTAACAAGAAATAATAGATAATAACATCTGCTAGTAACGTTGGTAACTGTATTAAGAAGACCTGAACATTTTCAGAGTGAATTATGCTAAAGTTAATAGGCCAAAAGAAAAGTGACAGGATATAAAGCATTCCAGAAGGATACGGAAAAGTACTGAGACTTTCATTGTTTTCATAAAAAAATTGCCACGGATTTTCAAAAGTGGCTAAAAAGTGTAATATAAAAGGGATAGTCGTATCAATAATTTCTTTTGGCAACCAGACACAAATAGTTATTATTTTTATTATAGTAATTACTACGAACCATCTACTCCTCAAAAGATCCTTGATTTTAAAGTTATCCATAATTGCCCCTCCAGATAAATACTCCTAAACTAAAAAAAGTTAAGCTATTTAGCTTAACTCTAAAATCAGAAGATTTCATTGGTGTTCATGGTAATATGTTTTTTTTGTCAACAGTTTAAATGATGCTTTTTTAGCTATTTGTTTCACAATACTCCATAAATATATGAATTCTTTTGATTTTCTAAATACCAGAAAGAAAATAATATTAGGTATAATTAAACAAACGACCCCTTTATAGACAATGTTTATCACCATATTATTATAGGAAATACTTCCTAGAATTCCCGATATTATTGCAGAAAGAGTTACCAATAAAGTAAAACCTATATAACGAATAAAATGGGACTTCACCGGTTTGTGAAACACATACTTGAATATAACGTAAGGATCATACCAGAAGTATATGCACAATCTGCTTATAACTGTTCCCAGAAACACACCCGCTATTCCTATTGCTCGTGTAAGAATAATTGAAACACCAATATTTATAATAGCTGCAATAATAGGTCTGTATTTTCCTTTTTTAAATAGACCTGTAGTTTCTCTAAAAGTTGTGGTAGCATTTTGCATTCCAGCAGTATAAAAGTTTAAAATTATCGCAAAGACAATAAACATGTTCATGAGGTACTGTTCCCCTAACCATAATGAAATGAAGGGATTAATTAAACTCAAAAGACATACCGCACTAAAACCGTACACCCAAAAATTTGCAAAGTTAATTACACGAAATATAAAGTAGTTTTTCTCTTCATTTCCGCTGACATTTAAATTTCCTACGCTAGCAGTAATCGAATAGAATATATAACTTAGTAAAGTCGTAAGTGTTGTTATAATTAACAAATAATTTGAGTAGATCCCTACCCAGGTAATTCCTGCAAATATAGCAATGATAATATTATCAGTTCCATTTATCACAACGCCACTGATTTTGTATAGAAAAAGTGAATATAAATTCTCGTAAAATAGTTTTCGATCTTTTTTAGTTAAGCTTGCGTTATTATTCTCTTTTAAAAATGGATATAATTTGTCTGCTTTCTTTGCAATATATGCATTTTCTATAATTCTAAATACAACTTGTGTTGAAAGCACTATAAGATAGTTTCCTATAGTTAACAACAAAATGATTAAGAAAAGGTTGGATATAATGATAAAAACACTGTGTATCTTTGAGATAACATGGTTTCGCTGATCAGCGACAATAATCGACTGCTTATACACAAAATAATAAGAACTTACTGATTGCAGTAAAAATAATAGATAGATAATGTTTATATTATCTATCTTTGTTTCGCCGTTGATTAGGTAAGGAAGAAAGGGTAACAATGATAAACCTATTAATAATACTACTATACCTATTATTCTATACGCCTTTTTATATAGATTCATCAATGCCTGTATTTTGTATGTATCGTTTTCCGCCAAAGGTTTATATAAACTATAAATCATCGCAGTATCAAAACCTAAATTTGCTAGAGATAGCATTAACAAAATACTTGTAAAGAGTCCATCCACACCCAAATACTCTATTCCAAGTGTGTAAATAAAAACAGTACGAACAACCATACCCATCACAAGACTAATTATTTGACCAGATAGACCGAAAAACATGTTCTTTAATGAATTTTGAATTCTCATAATAACGCCTTCTACTTTTAATTATTTTGTGTAAGTATTCTGTTTAACCTTGTGCTAATCTTTCTTTTTACAATTGGAAAGAACTTAGTGATTCTATATTTAAGTAATGATTTCCTTCGTTCCACCACAAAATCATAATCTAAAAACCACTCTAATAGATCCTTATAAAGGATGTTGTCTCGATTTTCTATCATTCTTTTTTTGGATAGGTTCCATTGCATGACTCTCGCTGGTGTGAAAAATTTAACGTTTTCTTCTAAAAAATTAACTATATGAAATGAAAGGTCTTGTGGAATGTTAAACCCATAGTTCCGCGGATCTTTACCTTCAGCAACAACACCAATAATTGTTCTAACGCATTTTTCACAGTTACAACAATTTTCCTTATTTAAAAAGCATACCCTCAGATTGGCTTGCTGATTATTATTCGAATAATAATCAACGACAACTTTGACCTTGTCTTGTCTATTGATATCATACCCATCATGAAATACTCTACCAGATGCAAACCTTATCTCATTGTCAATTGTTGGATCAGATGCGCATTTTGCTTTATACCCCTCAAAATATGAACTAGCTATATAAATACATTTTACATTTAGCTTGAAGGCACTTGGGATAGCTGCCGATATAATTGCTAAACCATGGTGCAATCCATGCCACCAAGAATCTCCCATTTTTTTTAGAAAATCACGGTCAATAACTTGTGCATTCAAAAACGTCCCATAGTTCGAAAGAACTAGAATATTTTCCAATCCGTGATCTTTTGCAAAACCGACAACATGTTTTTTATCTTGATTCCATACTTCACTTTTATTAATTTCATTATGGTGCCATCCGTATTCCGTTATTAGTAATGGCTGTTTGTCTTTTATTCTAATATATGTAGCAAGTGCGTCAAGACCTCCACTAAACAATTGTGCTGCTTCATACTGGGGTGTATATGAATTGTTAACAATACTAGATGCAAGTATTTCCCCTTTAAACAAAACATCAGGATACATATTTTGATAAGCTTCCTTTATATTGCTAAGGCAATCATGAAACGATTCATCTAATTCCGCTACGCTAACCAATGAGTCTGTTATCCATGCAAGTGGTGCTACATTAGCAACGAAAGGAATAGTTAAAATACTTATCGGGATTTCAGATACATCATCATTGTATTCAAAAAATAAATGATGACTATGTTTAAAATACTTCTGTATTTTTCCATTAACTCGAAAGAAATAATCTACCCTATTACCTTTTACAATTATTTCATCAAGAATTATACTTTTCATATTACACCCCTAGTTTCAGGTTCCATATCTAATTCTATCTTTTGTTTTGGTATGAACTGGTTTAACCAATTATTTATTATGTTAAAATTCAAATTTACATCCGTTACAATAGTTGAATTAATAATCTCTTCTAAATTATTAAGATCATTTCTATCAATTTGATTTAGGTTATATGTTTCACTCATTCCACGGGCTCTTTCATCAATCCCAATAATAATTGCCCGTTTTTTATGTCTCATTGCATATATCCCCCCATGTAAACGTGTTCCAATGTAATCAACATTCGTATTTAGTACATTTTCAAATGCTTCTACAGTAGGCGGGACAATTTTGATATTCTCGGTATTGTCAAAGGTATTAAAGTAATTTAAATCTTTTTTATCCTGAATCCAAAAATAGATATTCTTATAATTTCTATTCAGTACATTTATCAATAGTTGGTCGCATTGATTATCCTTAGCATGATGAGTAAGTGTAAAGATTACTGAATCTGCCTTTTGTGTTGGGATCTCCTTACAAAATTCTGGAGTGAGTATCCACAATGAAGCACAACCTGTATTCATCGCTTTAAATCCCATATCTTCTAGTAATCTTTTTGTTCTTTCATCTCTAACACTATGAGTAAAATCATGCGACAAAACTTTTTTATATAGCATTTTTGTATAACGGTTTATCTTATTGCCTGCTCCTGCACCAACACCGAATAAAATACTTCCTTTTAATGGACCACAATTAAAGACATTAATATTCCATTGCGGAAAATGAGTTAGCATATCCATTGTTAGTAAATTTGAACCACCTACAAATTTATGTTTTGCCTCACTATAAACCTTAACTCTATTCGATCTTCTCGCTACTTGATACCAATGAAAAGGAGAAACATGAGTTGGTAATGTTAGTAAATAGTCATTTTTAGTAATCTCTGCCAAATGATATCGAACACATTTCATTATTATATCGTCCCCTTTGTTAAGAGAACCCACTGATGTATCTAACAGTAAAACATTATCCATTAAATTAAAACCTCCTGGTATTGTAGTATACAATTAATTTTTCTAGTCATTATTATGTGTATACAGTTTATATAACTTATTTAACTCGTCATCATTGTAATAATTAGATTTACTACAGTTATATTCAAGTACTTTTCTTAATTCATGATCATTTAATAGTCTTTCAATACCATCAGCTATTCCTTCAACCGACATCTCGCATATATAACCATCAACCCCATCTAAAACTTGGCTTTGGGCAGTATGATAGTTCGTAATCACAACAGGTTTTGAAAGAATCTGGGCTTCCCCTACTGTTACAGCCTTTCCTTCATATCTAGATGGCTGCACATAAAGGTCAGCTGCTTTCATAAATGGATATGGATTCGTTTTTTTTCCTAAAAGAATAAATGAATCATCTAAGTTGTTCTCAGCTATTAACTTAATTACCATTTCCTCGTCTCCACCATACCCGACCACATACCAGGCTATATTGTCATAACCTCTATCCTTTAATACTTTTAATGCTCTAACAGCATTATCGATTCCTTTTGCATGCGATAACCTAGCTACCGTTATCACTTTAAACCTAGCCTCTTCAAGCATTGGATTATCCATTTTTTCATTCGATAAGGTAGTCACAATGTCCGGTGAAGTAATATTCTCAATCACTTTTACCTTCATTTCTAACTCTGGATATTTCCTGATGAATGCTTTTCTACAATCCTCAGATACCGCTACAATATAATTAAACTTACTCCACATTTTTAAATCCATTTCACTATTCGTTTCTACAGTTGAAAAATCCGTATGTATCCATGCAATTTTAGTTCTTGCCATTACTTTCTCAGCTACAAAATAATGTGGCCATAAATAACTAATTGCCACATCGTATTGTCTTTCCAACTTTGGTAAAAATGGTAATGCGTATTTCCACATATACTGCATTTGCTTATATCCACTTTCTGGTGATTTATCTGCACTTGCTCTGTATTTCGCCAGCGTTCTTGTCAGCCCTATAACGGGTTTTCCAGACTTTATAATTTGACCGATAGACATTCTAAAAGTTTTATACTTATTGGATTCGTCAAGGAGATTCGGCCCATTCGGGAGTAAATCCATAAAATCTCCAGTATGACTGTATAACATAAGATCTACCTTATAATTGTTATAATCAAAGTTGTTTAGCAAACTGATAAGACTTCTTTCAACTCCCCCAACTTCCATATCAAAGGAAGCGATTATTATATTTTTCATGCGCACCACCATCGCTATAGTTGTAGATATTCATCAAACTTGTAATTCCTCTAGTTAAGGAATATCCATTTTTTTCAAAAGCCTCAATTATTTTATTTGTGTTTGTTTCTTTTTTATTTGCTACTTCTAATATCCTTTGTGCCCAAACATCTGGTCCATCAACTAATGAAAGTTTAGAAACTAAGCCTAATTTTAAGTCCGCCTCTGGCTGAATGGCCTCTGATACTACACACGGCAATCCACTCGCCTGGGCTTCTAATAAAACTAGACCTAATCCTTCATATAAAGATGGGAAAATAAATACATCCATACTGTGCAGCATGGTTGATATGTCATTTCGTATGCCTACAAACCTTATATTCTCTTGTAAACCTTGTTCCTTAGCTTCATTTTCTAACCTTTCCCTTAAGTCCCCATCTCCCACTAATAACAACTTAATAGTAGGTTCTCTTTTGATAACACTTTTCATGATTTTTAACAAAAACGTATGATTTTTTGCTTCTATAAATCTACCAATATGACCAATAACCAAACTATTACCAAGTCCTTCTTCCATCTTGAATTTTGTGATTTCTATTTTTGGCTCTTGTAGGAAGGTTGAATAATCAATTGTATTTGGAAAATAGGAATATTTTAACTTAACTAATCTGTTCTCTCCATATAAATAACCTCCCGCTTTATTACTACAAGCCAGAAGGTCAGTTGAAAATGTGTTAATCATAAGTCGCATTGACTTGATATACATTTTCCTTGAGTAACTATTATTTTTGTCTAATGTAGTATGGGCATGCGCTACTCTTACTTTCACTCCCGCAAATAAAGCAGCTAAATTTGCAATTCCGCAATGAAATAATGTGTGGGAATGAACAACATCGTATGGACCGTATTGCTTTATCACATCATAGATTCCTTTTATTGACCATGTTTTGGATAACTTAATGACCCTTCCACCCAAGCTTTTTATTTCCTGATCATAATGTGCATCTTGGCTGCTATATGAAATAAAATCAAACTGTATTTTCCGGCGATCAATGTTTCGATAGATGTTCATCAGCATCGTTTCTGTTCCAGCTCTATTCATGGCTCCAACAACATGAAGAACCTTTAATGGCATTTTCCTCCCTCCTTGAAATTAGCTTATTTCTTCTTATTTGCGTCCATATTCTCATTCTGCCATTTCACAAATTCAATCACTGTTTTAAATTCCTGAAGTTGTTCTTTCTCCACACCAGAATTCTTTAACTCGTTTACAAAATCAAGCCATTCCATTTCCGGAAATAGCTGGTTAATAGAATGTGGTCCAAGCAGCGTTCGAAGGTCAACACCCAGCACTCCTGCAATTTTCCCGATTATTTGTATGGAAGGATTCTGGTTTAAATTCCGTTCAATATTACTTAAGTAAGACTTAGATACATTTGCTCTTGTGGCGAGTTCTGATAAGGTTAGGCCTTTCTCTTTTCGGATTTTTTGAATATTTTTTCCTATCATTCTCTATACCTCGTGTCTTCCAAAGATTATATAACTTTGTTTTCTAACTCCATTGATTGCGTCGCTAATACAGTTAATTATTCTCTGTTGGTCTTCTTCAGCTAAGTTCGATCCAGATGGAAGACATATTCCTGTTGTAAATAAGTGTTCTGCTACATGTTCGCCTTCCATGTGCGAATAGTAACTAGCCTTTTGAAAAAGTGGTTGCAAATGAAGTGGCTTCCATACTGGACGCGCTTCAATGTTCTCTGCATGAAGGATTTCTAACAATCGTTTCACAGAAATTCCCGCTTCTTTTTCATTAATGGTTAACGTCGTAAGCCATCGATTAGTCTTCGTGTCTGCTAGTTCAGGCATAAAAGTGATTCCAGGTAGATCAGCTAATCTATTATAATAGCGGTCAAATATTTTCCTTCGTGTTTCCACTCGATTATCTAAAACCTTTAGTTGTGCTATTCCAACTCCTGCTAACAGATTACTCATGCGATAGTTAAATCCGATAACACTATGTTGATAGTGTGGTGCAGGATCACGTGCTTGAGTTGCTAAAAACCGGATTCTTTGCATGGCTTCCTTATCATCTGAAATTAACATTCCACCACCAGATGTCGTAATGATTTTATTGCCATTGAAAGAATAAACACCAAATTTACCAAATGTACCGCTTGGCTTTCCTTTATAAGTAGAACCAAGTGATTCTGCAGCATCCTCGATTATAGGTACATCAAAGTAATTACAGATCAGTAGAAGTTCATCCATCTTTGAACTTTGACCATATAAATTGACAACGACGACTGCTTTAGGAAGTTTTCCTTCTAGTGATGCTTGTTGCAAGGCATTTCTTAAAGCTAAAGGTGACATATTCCATGTGTCAGGCTCTGAGTCAATAAATACTGGATCTGCTCCTTGATACAAAATCGGATTAGCGCTTGCTACAAAAGTAAGAGTGGAACAAAACACTGTATCTCCTTTCTTCACTTTTAATAAAGATAGAGCCAAATGGATAGCTGCGGTTCCAGAACTTACGGCAACAGCTTCCTTGACTCCTACTCGATTTGCTATTTCATTTTCAAATGCATCTACATTTGGTCCAAGTGGCGCAATCCAGTTCGTATTGAATGCTTCTTTTACATAATGAAGCTCTTTTCCACTCATATGTGGTGGAGAAAGATATATTCTAGGTTTCGTCATTTATAACCACCAACTTTTCAATATTTTACTTAATCAGTATCCTTTCAATAATTCTTGTTGGACATCCTACAGCCTTGCTGTAAGATGGTATATGCTCAATGACTGTTGAACCAGCTCCAATTACTGACCAACTGCCAAGATGTTTTCCTGGGATAATCGTTGCCGATGCACCAACATGTACGCCTTCACCAGTAGTAACATTTCCTGTTAATGTGGTATTTGGAGATACATGCGTATAATTACCAACTCTATTATCGTGTTCTACGATTGCTCCGGTGTTGATGATACAATGCATGCCAATTTCAGCCTTTGCATTAATAACAGCATTAGGCATAACAACTGTTCCACACCCTATTTTGGCTGTGGCACTTACTACCGCAGTCGGATGAATGATAGATAAAAAGTTTTCGGGCAACAAATTTAAGCTTTCAACAATCTTTTTTCTTATTTTATTTCCTCCAATTGCAACCACTACTTTGGTATCTTTTCGAAGTAATTTCGCCAGGAAAGAAATCGGGGCATGAATAATTCCTTTTTGCTGAAATCCTTGCTCATACTTATCATCCAAAATTGCAGCAACTTCATTTCCTGAAGTAGAGAAGATCATTTCCTGGATAACCCTGCTATGTCCGCCATCTCCTAAAATAATGATCCGCATATTAAAGCACTTCTTTCGTGCCACTAAACTTTTTCATTGTTACTGAATCTTGGTGACTGATTCCTTCTCTTTTTAAGACTTTAATGATAGTTAACATCAGAATTTTACAATCGAGTATATGACTTTGATTTTTCACATACCAGGTATCCAATTTAAACTTTTCTTCCCACTCAATAGCATTTCGGCCATTTATCTGTGCCCACCCTGTAATACCGGGCTTTACCGTATGGCGTGACCTTTGATCTTTCGTATAAAGTGATAAATACTCCATTAACAATGGTCTGGGCCCTACCAAACTCATTTCACCCTTTACAACATTGATGAGTTGTGGAAGTTCATCCAAGCTATATTTTCTTAGAAACCTTCCGAGGTTTGTTAACCTCAATTGGTCTGATCCGTCACCTTGTGAGTTAAGCATTGTGCGAAACTTGTATAGATGAAAAGGCTTTCCATGTAATCCGGGCCTTTGCTGTTTAAACAATATGGGAGCGCCAATATTAACTCTAATCATTATCGCAACAACAACCATAATTGGTAAAAAAACGGTTAACAAGGTCAGTGAAATGACTAAATCTAATACCCGTTTCAATATTTTAAGCCCCTCCCCTGCTTATTCAGGCATTAAAAAACCCGCTGCATGATTCTGCACCGGTGAATGACTTCCTATTATTGTTTTTAATACTTTCTCATATCCATCTGGATTGTTACGTTGCCATCGCCAGGTATCTGCACACATAACATTAATTCCTCTTGTTGCTTGCCAATTTAGTTTCTCCTTTGCCTTAGAAGGATTTGCAAAGCACGTGGCTGCATCACCCGGTCGCCGTTTTGAAAGGCGAATTGGGATACTTTTTCCAGAAGCATTTTCAAATGCTCCAACCATCTCTAACACACTATATCCCTTACCTGTTCCCAGATTATAAGCATCCACACCACAAGTTGATTGCACATTTTCTAAAGCTTTCAGATGACCTATTGCCAAGTCCACTACATGGATATAATCTCTTACTCCTGTTCCATCTTTTGTTGGATAATCATTTCCAAAAACAGTTAGTTTCTGTAACTTTCCAACGGCTACTTGTGATATATATGGCATAAGATTGTTAGGAATACCGTTTGGATCCTCACCAATCCTACCGCTTTCATGTGCACCTATTGGATTAAAATACCTTAAAATAGCAATGCTCCATGTCGGATCAGAATGATGTAAATCTTGTAAAATCTCTTCAATCATTTGTTTTGTTCTACCATATGGGTTTACTGCTCCTAGCTGTGTATTTTCAACAATCGGAACTTGATCCGTAGAACCGTAAACGGTTGCCGATGAGCTAAATACAAGATTTTTAACCTTGTATTTTTTCATCAAATCACAAAGAACAACTGTACCTGTAATGTTATTCTGATAGTACTTAAGTGGAAACGTTACAGACTCTCCAACTGCTTTAAATCCTGCGAAGTGAATAACCGAATCAATTTTATGGTTAGAAAACACCTCTTCTAATTCATCCTTGTTCAGTACGTCAACCGGATAGATTTTAAAACTTTTGCCCGTGATTTCAGATACTCGTTTTAATGCTTCCGGTTTACTATTTGAAAAGTTGTCAACCACTATAATTTCATAACCCTCGTTCAGAAGCTCTACACAAGTGTGACTTCCAATATATCCAGCTCCTCCAGTAACGAGAATGGCCATTTATTATATCCCCCTTTATCTAAAAGAATAAGTACTCACTCCTGTATGAAATATTTAAATTAATAACATTCTCATAAAAGAAATAAGCAAGGTAACAAACTAATATTCCATAATAAATAAGTTTCTCATCTTTATCTCTGAATAACTTAACGATCCATGAAATCAGTATTAATTGATATAATCCAAAATAAATGGAAAAACGAGCAAAAATCCAATTTTGTGTTGATATCATCATAAATACAAATCCAAGTAAGGCCATATTTACAATGTAGTCACTATCGGGAAATATCCTTCTCAAATTCTCTCTTCCTAAATAAGCAATCATGAGAGGAACTAAGTCTACAGCCACCCGTAAGCTATTTGCCCCACCTTCAGCAAAATTTTTATAATGTCCATACTGCGTATCTTCAATAGCAGTGAATAGTAGTGCGGAAAATTTATCGAACCCTATAACAAAAAAAACCGCAAGAATTAATAACGCCACAGTTGGTTTTGACCATGCCTTGAATCTGACCAGAAAATATATCGGCAATAATATAAGTGCACTTAGATGAAACAAAGATGCGAAAAGGATGACAAGAAAATATTTTATCCAGTTGCCCTCTATTAAAAATTTGGTCGCTGCAAATACAATTGCTGCCGCAAGAACCTGCCTGATTCCGTTCATTGACACCAAAAATAAGCCACCTGTTATATACACATACAAACTGAGTTCAATCATTCTGGAATACTTGTATAAAACGATGATAATAATTACATTTGTAATTAATGCTGTTGCAAAAATTAAAATTTGTGGATCTTCAGAGATATAATTTTTCAAGAACATTTGCAGGAAACCAAATCCAATATCCTTTTGCGATAGAATGTATTCCCAAGTGAAATCATTTAATTCGTAAGCATACTTATAAAAATAAGTATCTCCAATATTTGACCGAAGACCTGATACAGCAACGAGAGATGCTAACGCACCAACTATTAATACTTTATTTGGTTTTATCCAGTTAGATCCTGTTGCATATGCAGGGACTGAGTAGTACCTTGCAAAAAAGGAGAAGATTAACACTAATGAAAGATTAAACCAAAGAATAGTCATAGGATATTTCCTTTCAAAACAAAAACAAGGGTTGCCAAAATGGGTTAAATTTTAGGCAATCCTTGTTTTTGTTTTAACATAAATAAATAATGCTGCACCTAATGGGACAGCCAAAATGGTAAATATTTTACTTGGTGTTTCTTTTAAAAACGACCAATTTTTACTTAAAAAACTACTAGAGACATAATGTATTGCTTGCCTATATTTAAAAGAACTACTCACGAATGGTAATTTCATAAGTTCTTTACGATAAAAAGCAAAACCCTTAGGATTTTTTCGATACTGGTTTAACATGTTGTTTGTGGATCCGTCTGGTAGATATTCAACACAGCATAATACCTCATTCATAAGTAACATTTCATAATCCCTGTCGAGCATGTAATACTTGTAAGCCAATCCTACATACTTTTCATTCTTAAAAACTGGATAAGGGTATTTCTTGCTTAAATCTGTACGATAAACCAACTTCTTATCCCCAGTTACACCGTGCTTGTTATATAGATCAAACAGTGTAGAACTTTTCAGGTGTTCCGGTAATTTCGTTCCAATTAACTTGTTATCAACAAACGCATCAAGACCAATAATACCACTCACATCATTACTTCCATATTGGCTCCAAAATGTTAGGATTTTCTCCACAGCGTTATCTGTCATAAAATCATCAGAATCAATACATATATTAAGTTCTGTTTCAATAAGCTCATAAGCCGTATTGTGTGCACCATGCATGCCCTGATTAATTTGCCAATGATAATTTATTTCAACGATCCCTTCATTTATCCATCCCCTAACAATCTCTTCCGTATTATCAGTAGATCCATCATCAATAATCAACCAGGTAAAATCTTTACATGTTTGCCGTTTAAGACTTTCATAGCATTTATGAAGACAATAGGCACGATTAAAGGTAGGCGTAAATATCGTTAGTTTATTCATATAACTTCTCGCCCTAATGCTAAATAAGATGTTTCCGTTAACACAGCTGTTTTTCTAATATCATACCCATTCTGTGATAAAGCGTTCTTGGATATTGTTCTAGATTTATTATCTTGCGCTAGATTACTAATAGTAGTTAGCCAGCTAGTTTGATCGTTTATTGAAAGATAGTGAACTAATCCAACTTTCATGTCGACTTCCTTTGTTATCGTATTGGAAATGACACATGGTAACCCGGCTCCTTGAGCTTCTATCAAAGTTACGGGCAATCCTTCATGTAAGGATGGAAAAACAAATATGTCAAATGCCTGCAGCAATAGATTTATATCTTCCCTAACTCCAACGAGCTTCACTTTATCAGCAATGTTTAACCTCTCCGCTTTTTCAATAATCTTAGCTTTTAATGGACCATCACCGGCTAGTATTAGTACAGCGTTTGGAACTTCATTACTGATGCTAGCAAATATATCTAATAAAAACAGGTGATTCTTTTGGTGTGAGAACCTCCCAACATGCCCGAGAACTAACGCTTCATTTTCTATCTTTAACTCACTTCTAATATGCTCACGTGCTAGGTGCGTATACTGAAATTTATCCGGTTCAATTCCGTTTTTGAGAATCAAAGTGTTTGTTATCCCGTCTCCATATAACCATTTTGCGGCAGCATGTGAACAGGCATATCGATGAGTCGCATTTGGCTTAATGGATCTTCCTGCGTTCCATTTATATAGTTTTGACACAAATCCACCTTCACTTTTCGTATTATGACTATGGGCAATTCGTATCGGCACATTCGCTTTCCTTGCCGACCTGAGGACGAGTCCGCTCATTTTATCCATGTGTGCATGAATAATTTTATATTCCGAATTTGTTTTAAAGAATTTGTTTAGTTCCTGAATATAACCTTTGTGACCTATTTCGGTGATATATGGAATTCGATGAACTTTCCCACCCATTGCAATTATTTCTGAATCGAATATCCCTTCTTTACAAGTCAAAAAGTCAAATTGAACCTTTGAGCGATCGATATTTCGATACAGGTTCATAATAAGTGTTTCCGCACCACCTCGGTTCATATTGACTACTACGTGTAATACCCTTAATGGACTGCCCATTCCGGAATCTCACTTCCTTCCATATAAGATGTATAAATTCGACTTTTTTCAGCGAGAACTTTTGGAATGCTATACGTTGATAAAATCGCCTGCCGCCCGTTATTCCCCAACTTTTCTCTCACTTCATTAGCATTAGCAAGTGCTATTATTTTTTCAGAAAAATTAACGACATCATTTTCAGCCAATAGCCACCCGGTCTTGTTATCTTGAACAAGTTCTCTATGCCCTCGATTATCGACTGCCACTACCGGTAATCCGCACGCCATAGCTTCCATAATATTTACTGGTAATCCTTCACGGAAACTCGATGCAACGGCAATGTCACACATTGGAGCAATATCTTGAATATTCTTACGAAACCCCAGGAAATCCACCATGTGACTGACCCCAAGTGTTTTTGCTTGCTCTCGACAACTTTCAAGTAATGCACCTTCTCCGGCAAACAAAAGCTTTGCATTTGAAACATCATCCTTTATTAAAGCTAAGGAACGTAGTAGAAATTGTTGATTTTTATTTTTATTAAACTCTGCTGCATAAAACAATAAAAAGTCATCGGCTTTATAGCCAAATGACTTTTTTAATTCTGCTTTCCCATTTTCTGTTTTTGGCTTAAAAAGATTTGTGTTAACGCCAACCCCATGGACGTGTTCAACATGTTTTACTTGTAATTGGGTGGTGGCTAATTGATAATCTTCTTGATTAATGGTTATCAGGCAGTCGGTTAAACGTGACATCCATTTTTCAATAGGATAATACAGGAGCCAGTTAAATAGTGGTGCTCCTTTGCAAAAATGGAATCCATGAGCAGTATAAATGACCCGCGTACCCTGTTTTCTGACCTTTCGTGCAGCAAGGCGGGCTACTATTCCCCCTATTGGAGTGTGACAATGAATAATCGTATAATTATTTTGTTCAATGATTTCCTTAAGTTCCTTATAGGCCTGGATATTTGATCGACTATAGGGTGATCGTTGAAATGGAATATTGTATTTTCTATCTGTGTATTGCAGGTCTATGTCTCCAAATGCGGCAACATGAACATCCCAGCCTTGTTCCTTAAACCATTTCATATATGGCAAATGAAATGCTTTAAAATGATAGTCGACCGTAGCACAAAACAGAATTTTGTTAGCCATGTATTTCACCTGTTTGCTTCGTTAACTCCCGCTCAACTACTGATGAAAGATAATCTAATAATTCCTTTTTCAAATTATCTCGTTGTAAAGCAAATTCAATCGTAGTTTGGATAAATCCCATTTTATCCCCAACATCAAACCTATGTCCTTCAAAATCATAACCATAAACTGCTTCACGTTTATTTAGTTCAGCAATCGCATCTGTAAGTTGGATTTCACCACCAGTACCGGGCTTTTGGTCTTGTAAAATATCAAAAATTTTCGGTGTTAAAATATAACGCCCCAAGATTGCCAGATTAGATGGGGCAACTTCCTGATTTGGTTTCTCTACAAGATTATTAACCTGGTATAATCGGTTACTAATCATGCTCCCATCGACAATTCCGTACCTTGATACTTCTGTTTCTTTCACTGGTTGTATTCCCAATATAGAGGCATGATTTCGATCATATTGATCAATCATTTGCCTCAGGCATGGAGTTTCTGCCTCTACAACGTCATCGCCTAATAGAACCGCAAATGGCTCCTCTCCAATAAATTTACGTGCACACCAAATCGCATGCCCTAACCCTTTTGGTTCCTTTTGACGGATATAGTGAATATCCACTAGTTTAGAAGACTTCTGGACTTCACTTAATAGGTCAAATTTTCCTTTTTCAAACAAATTTTGTTCTAATTCAAATGAGTGATCAAAGTGATCTTCTATGGCTCTTTTTCCTTTACCTGTTACGATAATAATATCTTCAATACCAGATTCAATTGCCTCTTCGATTATGTATTGGATTGTTGGTTTATCAACAATCGGCAGCATTTCTTTTGGCATTGCCTTCGTTGCCGGAAGAAATCTGGTTCCTAACCCAGCAGCTGGGATAATCGCTTTTTTCACTTTCATTTTTCTACACTCCTTTATATGGATACTGACATAACTGGCTTTGTCTGAATCGCTGCATTTTGATTAGCTAGGGTTAATAACTTTTCCCTTAGTGTGTCTTTGTCTAAATTGGTGTAGTTGGTTATGATTTCCTCAATTTCAGATAAGTATAGTTCTGTTGCTTTGCCGGCGTAGATTTTGGGATATACTTGTTCTTCCTGGATTTCATCCTGTTTTAATAGCTCTTCGAATAACTTTTCTCCTGGTCTTATCCCAGAAAATTCTATTCCAACATCTTCCACAGTGTTACCTGACAATTTAATAAGGTTTTTCGCAAGATCCACAATCTTAACCGGTTCCCCCATGTCTAGGACAAAAACTTCGCCACCTTTTGCAAGCGCACCTGCTTGAATCACTAATCTCGATGCTTCTGGAATGGTCATAAAATAACGGACCATGTCGGGGTGGGTTACGGTTACTGGCCCACCTTTTTCAATCTGTTTTGTAAATAAAGGGATAACACTTCCCCGACTTCCTAACACATTGCCGAATCTAACAGCAACAAACTTTGTATGATTTTTCTCATTCATTCCTTGTACAATCATTTCTGATAGTCTCTTAGATGCCCCCATGACACTTGTTGGATTGACCGCTTTATCAGTTGAAACCATTACAAAGGTTTTCACATTGTTCCAACTGGCAGCAATCGCTACATTCATTGTTCCGATCATATTATTTTTAACAGCTTCTTCAGGATTACGTTCCATTAGTGGCACATGTTTATGTGCCGCTGCATGATAAACAACATCAGGATTATACATTTTCATTATTGCCCGCATCTTACTTGCATCCTGTATATCTGCTATTTCTGTAATGAATTCAATATGGCTATTTCCAAATGTTTCCTTTAACTCCATTTCAATGAAATAAATACTATTCTCACCATGGCCAAGTAAAATTAACTGTTTAGGATGAAAGTTTGAAATTTGACGTGCCACTTCAGATCCAATCGAACCACCTGCTCCTGTGATTAAGACTACTTTATTGGTGATATCTTCTGAGATACCAGCAATATCGATATCAACAGGATCTCTTCCTAAAAGATCTTCAACCTGAACATCACGAAATTGATTTATGGAGACTTTACCAGTAACCAAATCTTCGAGTAGTGGAAGAATCTTCGTTTTTACATTTGTTTTTGCACATTCCTGAAAAATGTTCGTTAATTCCTTTTTACGAAGTGACGGAATTGAGATAATGATATTTTCAATAGCGAGTTCCTTTGCCAATTCTTCTATTTTGCCAACTCCTCCAACAACAGGAATCCCTAAAATATCCAAATTGTGTTTATTGATATTATCATCGATAAAAGCAACAGGTAAGAGATTGCTATCGTTATCCTTTAAAAGTTGCCTTGCAACCATTGTACCTGCTGACCCGGCGCCAACAATTAATGTTCTCTTTTTGTTATCCGATTTATAAATAAATGAATCACGATAAAGTCTCCACATAAAACGTGATCCCCCTATAAACAACATATGGAGCGACCATGTAACAGCTAGCATCCTAAAATAGATTTCCTGTATAAATAGTTGCTGGACAATCACCGCAAATAAAATGGCGTATGACACCACTTTAAAAATCACTAACAATTCACCAATGCTTGCATACTCCCATGCCTTCTTATAAAGCTTTAACTTAAAAGAAAAAATATGATGACAAAATAAAATAGTAATCGAACTGATGACGATTGGTAATGTAATAACCTGAATGCTTGCATTTACTAAAAATCCACTTATAAATATGGCTGTCAATACAATACAGGAATCAAGTATGATAAATAAGGACAGCCTCTGTCGATATGTCATGAACTTCCTCCTCCCATTTCAATTCAATGTAAAAAATTCTTATGTATAAGGTTTTTAATAAAACCTTATACATAAGAACATTTTGTTGGAAACATAAGAATTTGATATATGTATAAAAATAATGGGCATCAAACCCAACCTCACATCACACTATTGACAACAAACGCGTCTAAGGTTTCTTTCAACCCACAGCATGACCGAGTGCCTTCATTGATAAAGGTAAGAAGACATCACCTAAAGACTAATTTAAAACGCACAGTAAATTCTTAATAAAGAACATAAAAGGTAAAAAAATTTCACATTTCTATTTTTCGTTTATTATTGCACCTACTAGATTTGCATGGGCTAGATCTAAAACCCGTCTGGATTCAATGGTCTTCTCAAGCTCCGTTTTTCCACGACCTAATACTAAAACAACTCCATCACATTGATTGGCTAATACTCTCGTTTCTGTGGATGTCAATAATGGTGAAGAATCAATAAGTACAATGTCATACGTATTAGCTACTGTTTTAAGTAGTTCAGTCATTCTTGTATTACCTAGCAACTCTGCTGGATTGAAGGTCGTTTCTCCACTGGTTAAGATCTCAAGTTTTCCAATCCCTGGTTTCTGTACAGCATCATCTAAATGTGCTTTGCCGGAAAGTATACTCGTTAATCCAACCTCGTTCGGTATTTTAAATATGTCATGTATAATAGGATCTCTTAGATTCGCATCCATCAAAAGAATTCTTTCTTTTTGTTGAGCCATCGAAACTGCTAAGTTTGCTGTTGTCGTTGATTTCCCTTCCCCAGTACCCGGTGAAGTTATGATAAATAACCGATTCTTTCTATCTTCTGTTAAAAAGTTAATGTTTGTACGAATTGCCCTGAATTGGTCAGAAATCATGGAATCTGGATTAGAGTATGTAACGAGATAGTTTTTTTTACTAGTAGCCTTCTGCCTTCCTTTTCTCAATACCAACTGTCTCCCCCCTCGATTCTAAAACTGGAACTTTCCTATTTTTGTCAACTACCTTTTTTCTATTCATATTGGAGATAATACCTAATATTGGTACCTCTAGAATGTCTTCCACATCACTGTCATGGTAAACAGTTCCATCTAGAGAATCCATCAAAAATACCAATCCAACCCCAACAATTATCCCAAACACAAATGCTATTATAATAGTTCTGTTCTGTGTCTCATTAATGGGAACGGGATTTTCCTTTGCAGCAGATAATAATTGAACACCTCTAAAATCTAAGATATTCACGATCTCACGCTTAAATATTTCTGCTGTCGCGTTTGCAATCTCTACAGCAGTCTTTGAGTTTTGATCGATAACTGAAATTTTAACTACTCGAGAGTCATTTATTACTTCAACACTAATCCCTTCAGCTATTGACTCGGTAGATCGTGTTAGCAGTAATTCATCTTTAACCTTCTCCATAATAATAGGATCTTTAATCATAACCATGAGCGTGCTCATATCCCCGCTATCTGATCCTATAATTATTCTTGTGGAAGTCTGATATAAAGGGACATTATTGTAATTACTATAGAAATATCCGGCTAATGTTGAAATGATTGTTACAGCGACTATAATCCAGAGACGCTTCTTAATGGTTAAATAATACTCCTTTAGATTAATTTCTTTTCCCTTTATATTCCCAATAAGCGTATCCCGTTTCACTCTACTCATTAGTATCACCTTTTTTCTTTACTGAAATGGGTAAGTCAAAATAAACACTTTAATTCTATATAACGAACAAATTGTTTAAAAAAATTTATGTTAGATAAATCATAGATATGTAGTTAAATTATAAATATGCGTAAAGATATAAACTTCTGCTTAATGCTTATTATAGTTCTTGATAAAGAACATGTCAATAGTTAAACTTTTTTAAATAGACGTTATTAATTGCTACTTCTTTTATCTAGTTCTCTAATACCTTTTTCACATATTCCTTGTCATTCATCATTTCACTTATTTCGATAACTGTTGGAATTAATTCAGTAGTCGGCCCAACCAACGCATCCCCGCTTTGTCTTACTCTCTGGCCAAATGAGATTCTAAGCATCCGGTAAAGCTTCTTTTCAATAAGTGCCACATAGAATTTGGGCTTATATTCTAAAGCATGATCGTATAATATCTGTAAAAAATCATGAAAATGTCCTTTCCGCTGATAATCCTTATGAATACATAGCTTATCTATCTCCCATATTCTATTATGATATAATCTTATTTCATCAAATTTAGAAAAGGAAAACCTTTTCTCTACCGTACTATTTGGATTTTTTGGGTCATATGGAATAAACTCAATTGTTCCAATAACCTTATTTCTTCTATAAAAACATTTTCCAAGTAAGTAAAGGTTGTATCTGCATCCATTCTCAGCGTAAGGGTCATTTTGCCAACCAAATTGATCACAAAAAAATTCCCAAGTAATTTCAAAATTCTTTTGCTGTCGCTTAGTTTTAACTAATCCATACATGTCAATCACCCGAATTCTGCTAATTATTATGTATATAGTGGCGGCAAGCATAAAACCCTTATACTTACTGTATAAGGGCGAAAATAATACGAATAAAATTAACTTTCACCGATCACTCCACCACCACTATGTTCACAATCATCACCATGATCATGCCCATCATCGTGCCAACCTTTCATAGTCATGCTAAAATCCAATACCTCTAACACTGGTCTTTTCCATTTTCTTTTCATGTTTTCACCAACTTTCGTTCAAAAGTCTATAGAATACACTTTGTTCTTTATTGAAAACGTATTTAAATGATATCGTTCTTAATATGTATTGTCAATACTATTTTCCGTTTCTTTAACTTTAATTTTTTAAAATTATAAAAAGAAGTTTTCGTGCAGAGATGTCTCTCCACAAAAACTTCTTTCATAAAACTAATGTAGATGTACTATAGCCAATACTAACTAGTTGGTATCTGTAAGAGTCCCTTTATATAGCACTTTTTCCTTTAGTTCAAACCCAAGCTCTTTTGTAAATTTTTCTAATCGTTTTAGCTCATATGGCTCAATTATCGAAACCACAGTGCCCCCTGTTGATCCTAATCTCCCAGTTCTTCCGGAACGATGCGTATATTGGGTAATGTCTTTGGGCAAATCAACATTAACGACATGAGTTAAATCCACAATATCCAACCCACGCGCAGCGACATCTGTTGCCAGTAACAACGCTTTATCAGATGTTCGAAATGCTTTTAATGCTTTAGCACGCTGTTCTTTGCCTGTGTCGCTATGCAAAACTCCAACAATTAGCCCTTTATAGGTCAATTTTTCTGCAACAACAGATAGATTTCCAATATCTCGCATAAACGCTAACACCTTTGAACCTTGTATGTTTGTAATTTTTTTTAGCATGTCCATTTTGTCACGTGCTTCACACAAAATATAAACGTGATCAACTTTCGGTTTATTCGTTTCTGATTCTTGAACACGAACTACCGTTGGATCATTCAAGTATGGTTTAGCAACATCCTCCATTGTCTGTGGAAGTGTTGCTGAAAATAACAATAACTGCCGCTCTTTCAGTGTTGTTTTTATGATGTTTTCAATTGTATTCAAATGCTCTGGAACAATCAATTGATCCGCTTCATCCAATACAAGCGTTTGAACCTCATGCATTTTTATTTTTTTCTTATTGATCAATTCAAAAACACGCCCAGGTGTGCCAGCCACAATTTGCGGTTTCTTTTTTAATTTATCGATTTGCCGATTGATGTTTGCTCCACCGATCAGGGATGCAGTTATAATAGTACTGCCCTTAGACCATTTTTGAATTTCCTGATGTATTTGCATTACAAGTTCATGGCTAGATGCTAAAATAACCACCTGAATTTGTTTCTTGGTTGCGTCGATTTTTTGTAAAAGTGGTAATAAATACGCAAGCGTTTTTCCACTTCCTGTTGGCGCTTCTGCAATAACGTCATGCCCTTCGCTTATTAATGCACTCGTTTTTTCTTGGATAATTGTTGGAGCACCAAAACCAGATGCATTCCAAGCCTCTTGCAAAAAGGGTTTCATGTTTTCATCAGATGCTTTATATATTTCATTATTCATAAAAAATTAAAATCCTCTCTATTTCAAGTTCATTATTCATTATAACCTTTTTTGTTGTTGGCAAGAAGGTAAATGGATATTAAAGTTACAGATAATCGCCTAACACTATGTATGACAGCTTTCCCCCGCTATTCACCCATTTCACTTAAAACTCAATAAATGTCCAATACATCAACGCTTGCAAATCATAACATAGTATTAATCCTACTGTGAAAGGGGGAAACTTTAATGAGCTACGGTGGAAACAACGGAGGATTTGCGTTAATCGTGGTACTCTTTATTTTGCTTATTATTGTTGGAGCAAGCGGCTTTGTAAACGGCGGCGGCAGCTTCGGCAGTGGATATTAATTAGTTAAGCTGCCTTCAGCTGGATCGATTCATCATTCCTCTATCCGAAAAAACTTTAAAAACTAGTTTCCTGTGGGGGAAACTAGTTTTTTTATCTATTAATCATTTCTATTATTAACCTCATAAGCAGCCCGTATTCCTGATTCAATAGCACCTTCGACCCAGCCATGAAAGGACGATGTATGCTCCCCGGCAAAATGAACTCTACCTTCTGGCAGATAAAGGGCTTCACCAAAATCTGAGGCTTGGTTTGGTGCAAATAAGGTGAAACAACCTGCTGAAAATTGATTTTGACTCCAACTAAACGTGGCTCCCTGTATGTATTCCCTGTACACCTGTTCGCCATAAATCTTATACAAACCACTTAACGCTTCTCTTATTCTACCCTCCTCATCTAAACTATTCCAGAGCAAGGCATTGTTACCCCAGCTATAGCTCGCAAGCATCACGCCAGGCCCTGCTTCACCAATATCATGGCTAGGGTTATATGTAAAACGTGTAGGAAAGTCAGTAATAATATTTCCAATTCCCTCTTTTTCCCAAAATTTTGATTTAAATTCCAAACCAATTTTGACAGATGGTACATAATTAAGTTCTCTTATTACTTTCCATTTTTCATAGGAAATCGAATGATATGGATAAACATCGATAAATTGAAATACGGAATATGGTACCGTCACAATTGTATAGTCACTATCAAATGCATGGTAATTGCCAGTTGATAAATCTCGGGTAGTCACTGTAACCCCATTTTCCTTTGGGTAAATTCGATTGACCTTTTGGTTGAAAATAATATTGTTTTGTAATTCTGGAAAAAGAGACTTTGGTAGCAGATCATTCCCACCAGTAATTTCATAAAATTTTATATTAGGATCGAAGACTGTTCCAATAATATCAAATAAAATATCGATAAATGAATACTCTGGAAATCCTTCAGGACCAAGAACCACTTTTATCATTCGGATTGCATTTGATGATAGGCTATCCCCAAATGGATTAAAGCGTAAAAAATCTTCAAATGAATAACGGTCAAATTTATCCCGTAATTTTTCCTGTTCTTCAGGAGTACTGCTATCGTATAGGTTGAGGAAGGGCTGAACAGCAGTTTGCAATAATTCTCTTGCGGTTTTCCCCAGTTCTTCTGGAGGCAGTGGGAATTGTAATACATCGGGATTTTTTTCATAGTAAGTGGCAGTCGTCAAAATACCGTTAACGAATAAAAGATCTTCATCAGTAGTGTTAAAGAATTGATTAATTGGTAAATTATATTTTTGAATGTACGCCATAACTAGCTCGTGTGAATCGGGAAATCGTAAGGCACCCATGTCCAAGTAATTACCTGGTGTGAAAGCTTCTCTTACTGTATAAACCCTTCCACCGATCCGGTTATTTCCTTCAAGTATTGTAACATGATGACCAGCGGCTTTTAACAACGAAGCCGCTACTAAACCAGACATACCCGCTCCAATAATTGTCACGTTTTTTGGACCTGAAGCCTCTGGCAAAC
Organism: Virgibacillus necropolis; assembly: GCF_044793635.1. Classification (GTDB taxonomy): domain Bacteria; phylum Bacillota; class Bacilli; order Bacillales; family Amphibacillaceae; genus Virgibacillus_F; species Virgibacillus_F necropolis_A. The sequence goes on along the minus strand of NZ_CP084992.1, from coordinate 3,724,096 downwards.
CATTACGTATGATGGAAAGCATGCCATCAGGATACGTCAGTTCCCCATAGTTATGTACTTCTTGTCTATCCACCAATTATCGTCACCTCCTACTCCCATAATATGAAGGTGAAAAAGCAGCTATGCTTAAAACCCTAAACTATTAATTACAATCATTTCCAGTTCAAAAAAATGATTGACACACTCTGCAGATATTGTCATAATAACTAAGATAAGTTCATACGGTTACCTTTAATTCAGTCCTGTGAGACTGGCAAGGTGGAACAGATGATATCTGTTTTTTAAATAAATTTCGAGAGGAATTAATTCCTTTTTTCGGGATGTTTATTTATACACTGACACCTTGCCTAATTAGGCAAGGTGTCTTTTTGTTTCACTGAAGGAGTATAAAGGATTCTTAGGAAATCAGTATAAGAAATACTTCGTCATTCGCTATTAAGGACGAGGCGAATGCCGAGTTTTTCTAATAACGATTGTAATCGATGGACCGCATTTCTAAAGGGGGAGAAAAACATGGCACAACATGAAATCCAAGTTGATGAACGTTTACCATTTTTACAAAGCTTACCACTTAGCATTCAGCATTTATTCGCAATGTTCGGTTCAACCGTATTAGTACCTGTACTTTTCAATGTTAATCCTGCAACTATTCTGTTAATGAACGGGATTGGAACCTTAATATACTTATTTATTACAAAAGGAAAAATTCCTGCGTATCTAGGGTCGAGTTTCGCCTTCATTTCACCAGTGTTTCTGGTATTAGGACAATATTCGGGTGGGACAGGCTATAGCTATGTTCTAGGAGGCTTCCTGGTTGTTGGGATTGTATTATGTCTAGTAGCTCTGATTGTGAAATTTGCAGGAACCGGATGGATAGATGTAATCTTCCCACCTGCAGCAATGGGTGCAATCGTTGCAGTAATTGGTCTTGAGCTTGTACCAACAGCAGCAGAAATGGCCGGGTGGATTGCCCCAGCGGACGCTGCTGCGACATGGGCAATCGATCCTAAAGTAGCACTTGTCTCATTCTTAACCTTAGCAATCACAATTATTTGTTGGGTAACCTTACGAGGATTTTTAAAAATTATTCCTATCCTAATTGGAATTGTCGCTGGATATTTCATTGCTTTTGCTTTTGGACTTGTCGATTTAACAAAGGTTCAAGAGGCCGCATGGTTTGCCATGCCTACCTTTTACCAAATGAAAATTGACTGGTCAGCAATTCTCGTTATCCTTCCTGCTGCACTCGTTATTATACCTGAGCATATCGGACATTTATTTGTAACAGGAAATATAGTAAAGAAAGATTTAACAAAGGATCCTGGCCTTGATCGATCGTTGGCTGGTAATGGTATCTCTACTATTATCTCAAGTTTTTTTGGTGCAACACCTAACACAACGTATGGGGAAAACATCGGTGTTTTAGCTATTACAAGGGTATACTCCACATGGATTATTGGTATGGCGGCAGTAATAGCTGTAATCCTTTCATTTTGTGGAAAACTGGCAGCATTGATTTCTTCCATTCCAACACCTGTTATGGGCGGAATTTCAATTCTCCTATTCGGAATTATTGCCGCAAGTGGGGTACGGATGTTAGTAGAAGCTAATGTTGATTACAGCCGTTCACAGAACCTAATCCTTACCACAGTAGTTCTCGTGATTGGAATCAGTGGCGCAACGATACATCTTGGAGGAGTGGAACTAACCGGGATGGGCTTAGCAACAATCGTCGCCATCATTCTAAGTATATTCTTTAAGATTCTTGATTTGTTAAAATTATCGAATGAATAGATCATGAGGAAGGCATAATGTGCCTTCCTTTAAATTTTTCACGAAAAATAAGCACTAACCTCATTAAGGATAGCGCTCAAGTAATACGCGAACAAAAGCGTAAGCGCCCGTTTAGCGACGTATGGATCGCGCTGGAGCTGGACGTCCCCCTGCATAGTGACCAAAATATTCAATGTCACATTTTATACTTTACTTACACATTAAAAAATCACACCTCTGAACGACTTTTATTTGACTTAGTTGAATCATCTTCATCATCCATAATGTTGCTGGTAGTTCGTTTAAATTCTGACAGTGTCTTTCCAAATGCTGATCCGATTTCCGGAAGCTTTTTTGGACCGAAAATGATTAAGGTAATAACCAAAATAATGATCAATCCTGGTACACCAATGTTTGAAAGCATTATCTAACACCTTCCTTCCACTTGGATGGTTTGTCTGGTTTTACTGGTGAAATCAGGTTGTTTTGCTAGTATACCCAGCTATTAGGCAAGCATCCCGCCGCTTTTACTGTATTTCATGATACCTTCCGCTGCTCGATAAGCGAGTGCACCAACTGTATCTGTTGGATTATAACCGCCATTGTGCGGAAATGCGGATGCCCCAACGACAAACATGTTATCCATATCCCACATTTGCAAATAATTATTGACTGCTGATGTTTCAGGGTTAGCACCCATAATCACACCGCCTGTATTATGGGTGGATTGGTATGTGGTAATATTATAGGGTCCGAGTTCCTCCATGGAATCAACCTTATCTGCTCCCATCTCCTGCAAAATTTCACTAGATTTTTTAGCTGTAAACTTGGCAAGTTGACGATCTTGTTCCTCAAAGTCATATGTCATTCGAATAATCGGATCACCAAATGTATCCGTATATGTTGGGTCAAGATCCAGATAATGGTGTTTATAAGGCAAACTTGCTCCCATTGCCCCCACAGACAATGTTTGATTAATATATTTTAGCGAGTTTTGTTTAAATTCTTTTCCCCAGGTCGGTGAATCACTTGGAATCGGATTGTTTTGAATTGGCCGGAGCCCCGTTTGTGTAAGACTCAGATAGCCACCATGAATGAAGTCTACATTTGAATGGTCAAAATTATCACCATTGAAATCATCCATCACCATTCCAAGTGCCCCAGCACCTGCAAAGTTGTTAAACTTTTGATCATCAAAATAACCAGTTGCCCCGCCTTTTACAACCTGGTAGGCATAATTCTTACCAATAACGCCTGTTCCATTGGAAGGATTATACGGTCGACCTATCTTTGAGTTCAATAATAATCTAGCATTATTGAATACATAGCTGGTAAGCACAACAACATCAGCAGGCTGCTCAATTTCTTCCCCAGTTGTCACATCGGTATAAAGTACACCTGTTGCTTTCTCACCGTTATGTAATACCCTTCTCACCCAAGAATGCGTTCTGAGATCGAATTTCCCTGTTTTTGCTGCGACTGGAATTACGGTGACAACGGGGTCTGCTTTTGCACCATACTCACAACCAAAACGTTCACAAAAACCGCAATACTGACATGCCGCTCTCGCTATACCATCTGGATTCTCATAGGCTTCTGATAAATTCGCTGAAGGAATAGTATATGGATGATAATTTAGTTTTTCTGTTGCCTTCTTAAACATTTTCATTTGTGGGGAGTGCTTCATTGGAGGTGTTGGATATTTATCTGATCGTTTACCACCCAATGGATTTTCCTCACCAGAAATTCCAGCCATTTTTTCAAATTTATCATAATACGGTTCAATCTCATCGTACGTAATACCCCAATCCTGAATCGTCATAGCGGCTGGGATTTTCTTTTTACCATATCGCTCAATCGTTGCACTTCGAATATTAAAATCATAGGGAAGGAAACGGAATGTTTGACCATTCCAGTGAACACCTGCTCCACCAAGGCCACTCCCCATTAAAAAGGAACCATACTGGCGCATTGGAAGTGCACGCATTTTTTGATTACTACGGAATGTTAGTGTTTCCTTTGATAAATCCTGCATCAATTCATATCGAACTGCGTATCGCAATTCGTCGTGTACCATATAATAATCTTCCGTATGTCTCTCTTGACCTCTTTCTAAACCTACAACATTTAGCCCTTGTTTCGTAAGTTCGGAAGCAATGATACCTCCACCCCAACCTACCCCGACAATCACTACATCTGTTTTCGGCATTTTTTTGACCATTTCATCACCTCATATTTAAGTTGAAATTATAAATTCCGGCGCCTGAACAGTCGCCTTCGCTTTTCTTTGTCTAGCTGCGCCTCCTAGAAGCTGCCGTCATAATCAATGAACACTTCAAACGCAAAACCCATGCGTTTCTCGGTTCCTTGCTTATGCGTCCGCTTCTGAACAGTCGCCTTCGCTTTTCTTGTCTAGCTGCGGCTCCTAGCGACTAGCAGATAGTTGGTCCTGTTGAACGTACGGAAAGATCACCGTACATTTCACATGCCCATCTATCTGTACGTCGCTAAGCAGTCGCCTTCGCTTTTCTTCTTACATATGGTCGCGGAGGCTTTTTGGGGGTATGTCCTTGAAATCACCTTCTATGATATCTGTATAATTCATCTGATTACCTGGATAATTCCGCATTCTCCATCCGTCCATATCAATATTGCCACTATAAAGCGGGTCACTGTATACCCCTTCTAATGTCATACTGCGAAGCAAATCAAAGAATCCACTCGTAGATACTGTCTTCACGTTAACCTTGTCCTCCGCAAAATCTGTCAAAATAGTATCCTGTTCCTCATTGGTTAAACTTATAAATCCCTTTTTATATTTTTTTTGACTATAATTCTGCATTTCTTTTAAAGCAATCCGAAAAATCTCTTTTCGCCTAAGCCTGCCTTGATACCCTTGAACTTTTTCACCATGATAGAATGGCGGTTGCATATAATCTCTAGCATTTAATCCATATGAACCTGCCAATTGATGGTCAATGTAATAGGCCACTCCTAATTCTTTTGCTCCTGGACCGCTTTCATCTTTTGGAAAAATTCTTTCCGTCGCAGCATCAACCATTTTAAATTCTGCCTGGCTAAAATTCATTAAGGCATGGGTAAAGTTAGTTGTCTTCTTATTATTTGTTTGTGGTGTTGTTTTTTCTTGGGTATCCCATGGAATCACACTACCAATAACCCCACCAACCGCTAGACCGCCAACTGCATATCCTGAGTTCTTAATAAATTTTCTGCGGGACAATCGTTCGCTTTCCGATTTTTCATTTTGTTTATCATCAGCCATAGAATTCACCTCTTTATCAATAAACTTATTTTATTATGTTACAAAAAAATCCAATCATACATGAAAAGTTTTAGGGCAATATAGAGGTAATCGTTAAAATGGAGGGAAAACCTATGAAGATATGGAAAGGTAAGGCAATGGCTTTTATTTTAGGGATTGCGATAGTGCTTTCAGCCTGCGCTAATGGGCAAGAAGAAGCTATAGACGCAAATCAACCTGATGGAGCAGATATAAACAATGTCTCCCATTATCAAACAGATACGAATCTGAATGATCCTTCAATTATTCCAAGTGAATCTGGTGAAAAAACGGAAACAACCAATGAACACGGGACCACGAACAATGGTATGGGTCAAGACATATATAGTTCAATTGGAAGTTCTGGCATTCATGAAGGTGGCGTTTCTTCCTACTTTGAGTCAATTTTGGAAGGAGAAGGTATTACTGGTGTCAAGGTCTTTGTCGTCGATGACTCTGTCATATTAGCAAGGAAAGAAAAGCAAACTACCTCCCACCAATATGATCAGATGCAAAATGACGTATTAAGCGGAACCGAGGGTATGTCTGGAAAGGGAGAACCCGAGGGAGTTGAGGATTCACAGAGCGAAAGTCATGATAACTTCAATCAGGCAAAGAAAAAAATGAATGAAATGTTTAAAGGCAATGTTAAAATCCTAACGGTTACAAATCCTGAGGCACTCAATCTTATTGTAAGTATAGAGAAAAATATTAAAAGTTCCTCCTATGAAGCAGCATCAGAAGATCTTTTAAAACTTTTAAAAATGACAAAATAAGCAGTTAACATCAAACGACTACTGCTTGTGGAAAGGAGGATGAAAATAATTAAACATTTATCCGCGTTTTTAATAAAGTTTATCATGGTAACAGCCGTTCTTTTTGTAGTCTTAGGATTGATTTTTGGTGTTGATTTTGGTGACGTACTTCTAATAAGTTTAATTTTAACTGGAGTTTCCTATTTAGGTGATGCATTCGTTTTACCGCATACGAGCAATACAGTAGCAACACTTGCTGATCTGGGACTTGCTTTTTTTATCATTTGGCTTGTTGGAGAAGGTGTTATTGAAGAAGCAATTCCACTTATGATAGCGTCTATTATAAGTGCCGTTGTATTGGCGGTTGGGGAAGTACTTTTCCATAAGTATATGGACAGAAATGTATTTGAAGAGGATGTGCATCAAGGACCTAAGAAATTTACCGCAAAAAACTTCAGTACTGAATTTGCCGAAGACTCTCCTGAAATAAAAAAGAAAAATCAGGATTCATTAGACGAGGACAACAATCGGAAATAATCTACAGACCGGATACTAGGTATACCGGTCTGTTTCCTACTTCTTTATTATTTACTAGCAAGTATTTCTACAATTTTATCCTCGATATCTTTTCCATCATCCTCATCCAAAAGATGGTTACTTACAATAGAGAAAATTATGGTTTCACTTTCCCTTGAATTTATATAACCAGATAAGGAGCTAACCGAGTGTATTGTTCCAGTTTTAGCCTGTATCGTTGCATGATTAGAGATTTCTTCCATTCTATTTTGAAGGGTTCCACCCACCATTCGGTCCTCTGCACCAGCAACGGGCAAGGAATGGATGAAAGCTGGAAACCAATCTTTCTTTTGAACAACATATAAAAGCTTTGAAATCTGATTTGGTGGAATTTGATTGATGCTTGAAATCCCTGAACCATCTCTGATTTTCATTGTTTCGATATTCATTCCAAGTTTAAGAAGTTCTTCTTCCATTACCTCAAGACCTTTTTTCCAGCTTCCTTCGCCTTTTATAACTTTTCCCATTTCCTTTACAAGCACTTCTGCATGTACATTGTTACTCAACTTCATAAACGGTACGAGTAGCTCTGATAAAGGCATGGATTCATGGGCTATCAAAACTTCAGCAGTATCAGGAGCGTTTCCTACTTTTACATCACCTGTCCAAGATATCCCCTGACTCTTCAATGATTGCTGAAACAAATCCAACGCATAACCTGTTGGTTCCCAAACAGCCATCCATTCTTTTATTGCCCCTGAATCAACAGGAATGGAGCCATTAATCGTAATTACATTTGTTCCATGTTCACGCCCCACTTTAATTTCCTCTTCTTCTCCTGATGGTACTGTCCTGGCATGATTAACAATTTCCACATAATTCGTTTGAGGTGAGACGGAAACTTCAGGTTTCTCTCCCACACTACTTCCGGGGAGTACTTCAACAATCACCGATCCTGCATCGTAGTCCGAATTTGGCGATACAGTCAGGGCAGAAATCTGCGCCCCATAATAATATTGTTCATCGTCCCAGATCAAATCCGGCGAAATTCGAATATCGTCATACCACGTATCATCTGCAATGATATCTCCGTTTATTTTTGTTACACCATGTTCACTAATCTCTTTAGTAAAATCAGTGAAATCAGTAGATAAAAGTGTAGGGTCACCTTTTCCTTTTAGATAGAGATTACCCTGAATCGTGCCGGCCATTATCGGTCCATCGGCCAAAATCTCCGTCGTAAACGTATGGTCCCTACCAAGGATAGATAATGCAGTCGCGCCGGTAAACAACTTCATATTTGAAGCAGGTTGCATCCTGGTATCGCCATTATGTTCATAGATTACATCACCTGTTGCAGCTGATCTGACACTTATTCCAATCAAGGCTCCAGCTAAATGGGGTTCACTTTTAATATACTCGTCCAATTGTCGCTGTAGTGAACTAGTTTCTGTAACAGCGGCTGCTTGGTTTTTAGACTTTTTCACAACACTCTCCTCCTTTGTGTCTTTAACAGATTTATCTATTTGATTAGATGGAAACGCATCTACTAAAAGGATTATTATAATTACTAATAAAACGGCAAATATAATTCTGGCAATTTTAATGATTATCACCTCACTTATTTAGAAATCGCTATACTATGAATTTCGACATATTAGTGGGAGTTCCTGTTGTTTGTCCCTATTTTCTGGGCTTTTTTCGAATATCCACGACTTTTATTTTAACATGTCGCACTAGCTTGAACTATTTTTTAAAACAATAGATTAATCATATTCTATTAAATGGTTGTGCAAAAGCATTTTGCTTTAAATTACATCCGACTGTGACAATTCTAACAGTCATCATTCCTTTTTTAAGTTAAGGTTAAATAAATTATTCTAAGGGGGGGTAAAGAATGCTTACAGGTGCAATACTTGCGGGAGGTCCCAATGATACATTTGATGGCACTTTAAAATCGTTTTTACCATTCGACGGGCAAGTAATCATTACGAAGCAAATACATGAAATGAAAAAGGTTTGCTCAGAGATTCTCGTTGTAACAAACCAGCCACGATCCTTTTTATCGGTAGTTCCAAGAGATATTCGAATTATTACGGATTACCATAAACAAATGGGGCCACTTGGGGGAATTCATGCCGCCCTATCATTAGCTAACCGACCAACAATCTGGATTGTCGCTTGTGGCATGCCTTTTATCGATTCAAAAGTAGTCAAATACATGCTAAAGCTACGAAATGAATCTAACTGTCAGGCAGTGCTACCAGTTCTAGCACAGGATCCCGTATACTATCATTCTCTATACCGAAAAAATATAATACCTGAAATAGAAGAGGGACTATTTGCGAATGCTGGACATCCATCCTTTTTATTGAATCACATTAATTGGATTCAAGTGAATGAGGTTTTATTTACTAAAAATGAACTTGACCCACTTTGTCTCAGTGAAATTACTACCATTTGATTAAAGATGAAAAACTGACTATGAATTATGCCCAATTATGTTATTTAAGTTTTCTAACAAACCCATCTATTGTACGATATAATTAAGATTAACCCAAAATACAAGGAGATAATATAGATGCCATTAGAAAATTCTTCATCAGAAAAAGAAAAAATTGCGCAACTTGTACTTGATAATGTTTTGGATGGAATTATTACAATAAATCGGAATGGTCAAGTCGAGTCATTTAACCAGGCCGCTAAGAAAATATTTGGATACACTGCCGATGAAGTAATCGGAAAAAACGTCAACATGTTAATGCCTGAACCATACAAAAGTAACCATGACGGTTATCTCAATAATTATTTAAACTCCGGTATAGCAAAAATTATCGGAATTGGACGTGAAGTAGTTGGAAAACGAAAGGATGGTTCAACGTTTCCAATGGATCTTGCCGTTTCCAAATTTTATATTGAAAATAATGTGCATTTTGTTGGTATCGTCCAGGATATTTCGGAAAGGAAAGCAACTGAAGAAGCACTACAAAAAGCCTTGAAGGATGACTTTAGATATACCGTAAAAAATTTACAAGGACTGGTTTTCAAATACCAACAAAATGACAATCACGATTTCATTTATACACTTTCTGAAGGGAAATTGGCACAAGATCTCAACATAACTACTGAAAAAATACGTAATCAAAGACCTGTTGACATCTATGATCAAAAACTAGCTGTATTGTTAACTACTAAATTTAAAGAAGCTTTTGAGGGGAATCATGTCAATTACATCATGGAGCAAGCAGGTAAATCACTTTATGTATCTCTTTCCCCCATTTATGAAAACGGAGCAGTTAAAGAAGTTGTCGGATCTGGAATTGACATGACAGATCGAATGAAAATGGAAGATGCCCTTGAACTTGCTCGTGACCAGGCACTGGAAGCCTCCGAACTTAAATCTCAATTCCTTGCTAATATGAGTCACGAAATCAGAACACCTATGAATGGAATTATCGGGATGACAGATCTTTTGAATGACTCAAAGTTAGACACACAACAGCGGGAATCAGTTAACATTATTCATGATTCGGCCCAGTCCCTACTAACCATCATTAATGATATTCTTGATTTTTCAAAAATGGAAGCAGGTAAAATGATGATCGACCGTGTTTCTTTCAACATGAAGCAACTTGTTGAGGGAATTGCGGAAATTTTATTATCAAAGGCGCGGTCCAAAGGGCTTTCTTTATATACGTTTATCGACCCTGCAATTCCTACATATCTGTTTGGCGATCCGATTCGTCTCCGTCAAATATTACTAAACCTTACAGACAACGCGATTAAATTTACCGAACATGGAAGTGTTATGATTCATACTGAACTTTATACTAACGATAACAATAAAATATCCGTTCATTTTAGTGTTATCGATACTGGTATTGGTCTTTCAGATGAAGAAATTAGTCGACTCTTTCAGCCGTTTATTCAGGCAGATGGGTCTACAACACGGAAATATGGAGGAACGGGACTCGGATTGGTCATTTCTAAACGTTTAGTAGAATTGATGAGTGGTAAAATCGGGGTTAGAAGTAAGAAAAATAAAGGTGCAACATTTTGGTTTAACCTTCCAATCAAAGCTGGCGAAGAACAAAGGAAACCTGTTCAAGGTCCTAACGCAGACAGCACTTTCGAAATGACAAAGACAATGGTTAATCCACAAAGTATTTTGAGCCAGCAAAATGAAAAGACAGATACGCATGCATCGATTTTACTTGTAGAAGATAATCCAGTAAATCAAAAGGTTGCCATCTATCAATTGAAAAAACTTGGTTATACAGTTGATGCTGTAATGAATGGAAAAGAAGCCATTGAAAAAATAAATCAAAAAGACTACGCAATTGTATTTATGGATATTCAAATGCCCGAAATGGATGGCGTCGAAGCAACTGAAGAAATTCGTAAAATGACAGAAAAAAAAGGCAATACAACAATCATTGCTATGACAGCCAATGCCATGCAGTCTGACAAAGATAGGTATTTAAAAGCGGGCATGAATGATTACCTCAGTAAACCTGTTACACTAGAACAATTAGAGAAGATTCTTCATAAATGGATGTCAAAAAGCCCCTTCAATACGATAGAGCAAGGAGCATCTCCAGTTAACATAAAAAAGTTGAAAAACACCTATGGGGATGATGTGGTTAAAGAATTCATTCAAGTATTTATCGAATCAACTCCAAACTTGCTAGACAAGTTACATGACAGCCTATATGAACAAGATAGCGTATCAGCGTCCGAATCTGCCCATGCATTAAAGGGTTCTTCCGTAGTTGTTGAAGCAACAACAATGGCCACTATTAGTAAGGCTATTGAGCAATCTGTCATACAAGAAGATTGGGATAAAGCAAATAGTCTTTTTGAAAAGCTCATCCGTTCGTTTCATGAGCTTAAAACATTTTTTGATAATCGTTAAGAAAAGCGCAAGCGCCTTGGTCAGCCCCGACAAGTTTAAGACGAATCTCTTAGTGATGATTTTTATCACAAAGAGATTTGACTTAAAACCTCGAGGGGCTAGGCGCTGGAGCTAGACAGATTAACGCCAAAGTTTTATACTTTCCTTGTAAAAAAACCTCCGTCACAGGAGGTTTTCTCACATCAAGTATAATAATCAAGATCTAGCATTCCTCTTTTAATCGCATAATCAACAAGCTCATGGCGTTTGTTCAGACCTAGCTTCGCCATGATTTTGCTTTTATGTGATTCAACTGTTTTTACACTTATATACAATAAATTTCCAATTTCCTTATTTCCATATCCTTTTGCAATTAATACAAGTGTTTCTCTTTCCCGATCAGATAACAGTTTATATGTAGACGGTGATTCTTCATTGGAAATTTCCTGGAGAAGATTCTCCACCAACTTTTTCGTTGCGGAAGGGTATAAATATACCTCCCCTTTCGCTACAATACGAACAGCATTAATTAATTCTGAATCAATAGCATCTTTTAGAACGTAACCAGATGCCCCTGCCTGAAGAACGCGAAATAGTTCGTTCTCATTATCATGCATGGTTAAAATCAACACATGAATAGCTGGATCAAGTCTTTTCAGCTGTGTTGTTGCTTCAATTCCGTTTGTTCCAGGGGGCATACTTAAATCCATAATTACAACATCTGGACGGATAGACAATGCTGTTTCCACTGCTTCTTTCCCGTCCGCCGATTCACCGATAACCACAATATCATCTTGCTGTGCGAGCAATAATTTTAATCCTGTTCGAACAATTACATGATCATCTGCAACTAATACGCGGATTTGTTCAGACAAATCTAATCACCCTTCACCAATTTGAATATAGTTATTACTATATTCTACCATCGGCAAGGGCTAATAACCACCAATTTTCACTTACTGATCCGTGCTGGATGATGTTTAAACCTATAATCTACAAATCGCCAAAGAACATTCCTCACATCTGCACAACTTTTTTAATGCAGCTAGTTTTAGAATTTCAATTTGCCCATGTTCACATGTAATCATTTCATCTCGTTTGAATGCAGCTAGCATACGATTCACAGTTTCACGGGTTGCTCCAATTAAATTGGCCATTTCACTGTTCGTAAATTTTTTTGTAATAACTATTTTATTTCCATTTTTGATGCCGTAAGTATTAGCAGCTCTTATTAAGATGGCAGCAAGTGCACCATTCTTACCGTGAAATAACAAATCTCTTAGTTTGAGTTGTGTAAAACGTTGCATGTGACTCATCCACTGTGTGAATTCAATTGCTAAATCACCATTTTGCCAAAGGACCATTTCTAAATCCTTTTGTTGAATTACTCCAATAATACAATCATCCATTGCTTCTGCAGTGAATGCACTTGTTTGTTTATGCATTGGATCAAATTCTCCAAACATGTCTCCAGGAAAAAAATAATACAGTGTTAAATCTTTGCCGTCTTCGCTCAATTTTGTTAACTTCACAGTGCCTTCCAATATAAAATATAACTTCTCATTGGGATCACCTTCCCAAAATACTTTTGAAGCTGTACTGAATTTCTCCATGTACATAATTTCACGTATCTTTTTAAAGCACTTACTCGAAAAGTGTGCGGTATTCGTTTCCACGGTCAATTGACTGACAGGACTCATCTGTAACTTGCCTCCTTCTAAACACATGTTGAAGCTACGTCTATCTTTTCATATATCCACTATATAAAAGTTTACAGTTTCTGAATATCGGGGAATCCCCTTATTTTCATCTCGAAAATCAAACTTTTTTACAACTTTGTGTCATTAACATGCAGATGAGAGGACAATTCCTTAAGCTTATCCTCTGGTAGTGCACTTTCAATCATTGGAAAAACTACACGTTCTTCTTTTCTAATATGCCCATCAAGTAATTCACCCAGTTCATTCATTAAAGAGACGGGATTACCTTCTAACTTACCTAGTGAATCAATTTTGGCGTGAATCTTTATGTGTTCCAAAAGCATTTCTGCGATTTCCGGTTGATCGATTGAGGCGTATTGAGCGTAAGCTGTTAGCAGGATTTCTTCTTCCTCACGAAAATGCTGTAGTCCACCTGGTTCCCAGAAATCCTGTACCTCCTTTTTAATCTCCTCTAACGAAAGTTTACTTTTTTCAGTACCCGCCTGTTTTAAATGTAATGCAACAACCAATGCATGATGGTGATGATGTGACAATGAATAAAGTGCCTCATGTCGTTTTATTCCTTTATGCTTTGCTTCCATTTGTCCCGACCTCTCCCTGTTTCAAATCTCGTTTTTTATTCCATTTGACTTTGAAGAATAATAATATTTCATTGACTAGAAATAGCAGGACTACCCATGGTCCGTACTCAATTATTATATTTCGTATTGGGTAAAAGATTGAACTGGTATCCATTTGAAAACGAGCTGTGAATGCATATAGCATACCGAACGTAAAGTTTCTTGACCATTGAGATTCATCGTAACTTCCTATCGCCAGAACAAGTCCATAACTTTTGATTCGAATAATAATCCGCGAAATTTCAATACCTTCAACAATGACGAATAGAGCAATTACCCAAATCCACAACAATAAAATAAAATTATAGTTAAACACTCCTGTTGTCACTGTTGCTAGACCCGTAATTGAGATTGCACCATGTAAAATACAGTTTGTGTTTTTCCAATCGTCTTTCATGTTCCAGTTTCGTATAAAAACATAACGCCTAAAGATCAAGTATAATCCAATACAATATAATAATATGCCAAAACCAATTAAAGTCGCACTCCCCCAGTCAGGTAGTCCTTTATTAAAAATGTTAAATAGTAAAAGTACAATCGATTGAGTACTGACTGTGGAAAGCAAAATCACACCATGAACCTGATTTTTTGCCGATGTCCGAAAAATCTCCCTGTATGCTTTGAAAATATGATACATGTACCATATATAAAGAGCCACATTCAATATTCCCATAATATATGGGAATATCCCTAGATTGAGAGAAAACTGATGAATAACATTTCCTAAAACAGAAGTCCCAGCCACCCATGTCCCAATTGCAAATACATGAATGGAGTTAGGAAAGTGTCTTTTTTTAAATGAATGCTTTGGGATTGTTGAAATAATCGATATTACGATCAATGCCCATACTGCAGCAAGAATGAACGCAAAAATTTCCCCATAATCATACAGGGATGGAAACTGTTGCATTGCGCTGTAAAGAAATATTCCATTCCCCATCACGATTGCACCCGAGGCAGTGGAAGAGAATTCTTTTTTCAAAAACAATCTTTGAATGAAATAACAAAATGCAAATACAATGCTAAAGTATAATAAATTTATCATTTCCAACTACCTCCAAAGACAGAAATATGCTCTCGCACACTACGACCTATACACAATTGTATCCCATCTTATCATAATAGATAATTTCTATCTGTTCTGTGATTTACCTCACAGACTACTAGCTGAAAAAGGATTATAGTAAAGGTGAAATAAATAATTGGAGGGATTATAATGGAACAACTATTTACCGAACAATCAAAGACTGGCGATATTGTAGTGAAGTTTCCAATGGCAAGTCAAGTTTTAAAACGCTATAAAATCGATTTTTGTTGTGGTGGAGATCGTCCAATTGGTGAAGCTATCGATAAAAAGCAATTAGATAAAGAATACATTCTAAAAGAAATAAATGAATTATATAATTCCACGATCGCAATGCAGGAAAAACAAATCGACTGGACAGAAAAGAGCTATAATGAACTAATCGATTACGTGGTTAACAAACACCATGCATATCTAAACCAGGTATTGCCTGAACTTAGTGGATTCGTTACAAAAGTTTATCGGGTTCACAGCAAGAATCATCCGGAGCTCTCCCAAGTATTTTCGAAGTTCCATCAACTAAAAACAGAACTTGAACTCCATTTAATTCGTGAGGAAGAGATGATATTCCCGAAAATTAAAGCGTATGAACAAGAAAAGAAAAAAACTGTATTAGCAGAAGTTGTAGAATCAATTAATATGCTTGAAAGTGAACATGAGCATTCCGGAAATCTATTATCTGAAATACGTGAAGTAACAAATGACTATAAATTGCCTGATGGTGCTTGTAAAACTTACCATCTAACCTATCTAAAACTGCAGGAACTAGAATCAGATATCTTTAATCATGTTCATCTTGAAAACAACATTATGTTTCCAAGGTTAATCGAAGAAAATGCATCTTAAAACAACAGGCAGCCATTTGGTTGCCTGTTGTTTTGTATAACCAGCTGAAACCGGATTGTATTTCGCTAATTCTTTTACAAAACCGGTTGCTTCTAGCTAGCAACCGGTTTTTCTAATCATTTATAACCCTTTTCTTTTAAATCCTGATCTCGAGCGATATTGTTGTGGTGCTCTAAGTGGATACTTTAACGGTACACTATAAAAGTGAATTAACCGGGTAAATGGAATTGATGCAAACAACGCAAAGGCTGAAATTACGTGTATTCTGAAAATAAGTGGGACAGTTTCCATCAATTGATAGTTTGGTTGAAATACAAACAGACTACGAAACCAAGGCCCAATTGTTGTCCGGTATTCATACTCAACTACTGTTGTATTATAGATGAGCGTCATATATACCCCCATTCCAGCAACAATCAGCAACGAAATGACAGTGAAAAAGTCAGCAAATGTTGCATGGACGCGTACTCGGTCAATCGTTATTTTTCTAATAAGTAAGATGACAAGTCCTACAACCACCATTAAACCAGCAAGACCACCACCATAAATTGCTCCAATATGATATAGATGGTCGGTAATTCCTAAAAATTCATAAAACCCTTTAGGAATTACCATCCCCATTAGATGGCCAATAAAGGCGAATACTATACCCCAATGGAACAAAGGTGATCCAATGCGCAGCCATTTTTTTTCAAAGATTTCTGTTGATGGTGCTGCCCAACTCATCTGACGAAAAGCATACCGGTAAAGCACTCCAACAATCATGATTCCTATTGTAATGTACGGGAAAATGGCCCACCAGAAAATAGCGGTCATCTGCATATCCCCCTTTTGTTATAATTTCTCACCTAATTACTGATACATAATTGGATATGGCATTTCTTCTAAATCTGCTTCTTCTCTTTCAAATTCCAATTTCTCGACTTCTTCTTTGGTTGGTACCGGAAATACATATTCCATTAAGATTAATAGAATTGCAGAATATGGGTTTTCATCGGCAATATTGTTTACCATTCGCTGCACAGCAACAGCAAGACGCCTTTGCAAGCGTTCATGATGGGAATCTTCAGGTGCTACTGCCAAGAATTCAAAAAGCATTGGCATGTAATCGGCTAATTCACCTTCCATCCGTTCAAATCCAGCCTCATTAATTATTTTTTGTAGTTTAATTAGCGCGGCACCACGTTTGCTGCTATCTCCAAGCTCGTGTGCTGTGAGGTACAGTCCGAGCTTGGATTTCAAATCAAATGTTGCCACATATAATTCCTGAAGTTCCTGTAACGTCAAACTGTGTAAAGAAACAAATGCAGTTTCCAATTCTTTAAGTAATTCTTCTGAAGTGATGTTTTCCATAATGCAGTTTTTAATATCTGTTTGTTCCTGTTTAAATGTATCTAGAGGATAACTTAACAGACGAGAAGTTATGGCTAGTAACGCGCGTTGTTGTTGATCCATAGCTTATTCACCCTTTCCAAATGGATAGGTTACCATACCTTCAGGTGGTGCCAGGTCTTCAATACTGCACGCCCCCTGTTTATAATGCAGATCATCATCCATCTCCCGACGTCCAGTTGGAATTACGAATCGTTCATTGTATTTGGCAACACCTAATAAACGAACCATATCCTCAATTTCTTCAGGAGTTGTGCCTGCTTCTCTTACTAACTCACTTGACCGAAATTGATCGATACCACCAACTGTTTTTCCTCTCATATGAACACGCATTGCAGTTAACTTAAGAAGTACTTTTCGAATTACTTCCGTATCTCCAGCTGTCAAAAGCGAAGCCAGGTACTCCATCGGGATACGCATTTGGTCTACAGCTGGAATATAGCCGTCCGTACTTAATTCGTTTTCATTTGTAATATGGTTCATGATCGGGCTAAGCGGTGGCACATACCAAACCATTGGTAATGTACGATATTCAGGATGTAATGGTAAAGCAATTTTCCATTTGATTGCCATTTTATATACCGGTGAATTCTGTGCCCCTTCAATCCATGCGTCATTAATCCCTGCTTTTCTTGCTTCTTCGATAACTTCAGGGTCGAATGGATCAAGGAAACAAGAAAGCTGTGATTCATAAAGATCTTGTGGATCCTCGACAGATGCTGCATCTTTCACCTTATCTGCATCGTATAAAACAACACCAATATAGCGAATTCTTCCCACGCAAGTCTCCGAACAAATTGTTGGTAGTCCTGCTTCTGTTCTTGGATAACAGAAATTACACTTCTCAGCCTTATGTGTATTCCAGTTGTAATAAACTTTGTGATACGGACAACCATTCATGCAAAAACGCCACCCGCGACATGAATCCTGATCAACCAGTACAATCCCATCTTCATCTCGTTTGTATAACGCGCCAGATGGGCACGATGCCACACATGAAGGATTTAGACAGTGTTCACAAATTCTTGGTAAATACATCATAAACGTCTTTTCATATTCCATTGAAATGTGCTCTTGTAACTTTTGCACATTTGGATCCTGAGGTACAACTTCACTTCCACCAGCTAAATCATCATCCCAGTTGGGACCCCATTCTGGTTTATCGATATATTTCCCCGTGATCATTGACTTTGGTCGTGCTACAGGGATATTTTCCTTCTTAGGACTATTAATCAAGTTTTCATAGTCATATGTCCAAGGTTCATAAAAGTCGTCCATGCTCGCCATATTCGGGTTATAAAAAATATTTGCAAGCTTGGAAATTGGTCCACCAGCTTTAAGTTTTAGCTTTCCATTTTTAAGTTCCCATCCACCTTTATACCTATCCCGATCTTCCCAAGCCTTAGGATAACCCGGACCTGGACGAGTTTCCACGTTGTTAAACCACATGTATTCTGTCCCCGGACGGTTAGTCCAAGTATTTTTACATGTTACCGAACACGTGTGGCATCCAATACACTTATCAAGGTGCATAACCATCGCTACCTGTGCCTTAATCCTCAAGCCAATCAACCTCCTTAAGTCCTCTTATAACTGCAATGGTGTCTCTTTGATGACCTGTTGGGCCGTAGTAATTGAAACCATAGCTTAATTGTGAATAGCCACCAATCATATGGGTAGGTTTTAAAGAAATACGTGTCACACTATTATGCGTACCGCCACGTTTTTTGTTGATAGCTGTTGCTGGTACACCCAATGTTCGATCTTGTGCATGATACATGTAAGCCATACCTTTTGGAATACGGTAGGTAAGAACAACTCTTGCCGCTATTACACCGTTTCGGTTGTAAACCTCGATCCAGTCATTATCTTTAATCCCAATCGAAGCACCGTCTTCCTCATTCATCCATACCGTTTGCCAGCCCCTAAACAACGTGGACATGTTGGTAGTATCAGTAAACATCGTATGAATTCCCCACTTTTGATGTGGAGTTAAATATCTTACTGTTATCGATTTCCCATTACTTTTAACTTCTTTTTCGTTTTTTAAAAATGGACCATGTGACAATGGTGGTAAATATAATGGCAATCCTTCACCAAAGTCGAGCATCATTTCATGATCAAGGTAAAAACTTTGTCTTCCCGTGAGCGTACGCCATGGAATGTTATACTCTGTATTCACAGTAAATGGCGAGTAACGTCTATTATCTTTCTCTAATCCACTCCACACTGGAGTTGAAATCGCATGACGAGGTTGAATGGTTAAATCATGTAATGTAACATCTTCCTCTTCGCGCCCTTTTGCAATTTCTTCTAGCTTCTGTCCTGTTTTAGCTTCAAGAGACTTCCAACCCGCTACAGCACGTTTCCCGTTCGTTGCCCCTGACATTAACAAAATCGCGTCAATTGCTTTTCTATCGGAATATAAATCGGGATTACCTTTACCAATACCTTCCCGTTTGGAAACACCTAAGCGGCTTTTTAATTCTTCATATACATCTTCGCCAGGTATGGTTACCCCTTTTCCGCCATAGCCTTTTTTAATCTCTGGTCCTATCGTTGTCATTTGTTGATAAACGTTCGGATAATCACGTTTAACAATTTGGAAATTAGGCATTGTCTTACCTGGAATTGCTTCAATTTCACCTTTTCGCCAGTCTTTAATTTTTCCATGAGGCTGTGCAATTTCACCTTTGGAATCATGACCAAGAGGTGTCATCATTAAATCTTCCGTAGCCGGCAAATGCTTATTGGCAAGTTCGGAAAATACTTTACCAATTTCACGGAATGTATCCCAATCACTTTTCGCCTGCCATGGAGGGGAAATAGCTGCATTGAACGGATGAACAAAAGGATGCATATCCGTACTACTGATATCAAACTTTTCGTACCATGTAGCTGCAGGTAAAACAATATCGGAAAACAAACCCGAGCTCGTCATGCGAAAATCAATACTGACTAAGAGATCAACCTTTCCAGTTGGTGCTTCACCGTCTGTCTTAACGTCTTTTGGCTGCCATGAATTTTCAGTCTCAGCTAAAATTTGATCTTCCCCACCAATTAAATGCTTGGCAAAATACTCATGCCCTTTACCACTGTCACCTAACAAATTAGAGCGCCAGTTAAAGAATACTCTAGGAAAGTTCTTTGGATCATCTGGGTTTTCAATTGCCCATTCTAATTTTTCATCCTTTATTTGTTCCACGACATCATCAATAATTTCCTGGTGATTATGCGCTCCTCGTGCCCGGCTCTCTTTGACAATGTCAATTGAATTTTGTGTAAACTGCGGGAATGACGGAAGCCACCCAAGTCTTGCTGCAAGTGCATTGACATCTGCAGGATGCATATTATTATACTTTCCACCCCAACTTGACTGGTCCTGATTAATTTCTGCCTCATAACGAAATTGATCTGTTGCAAAGTAGAAGAACGAAGTACCGTTTTGCAATCGCTGCGGTTTTAACCAATCATTAGCAAAAGCAACCTGTTGCCAGCCTTCAAGTGGTCGTACTTTCTCTTGACCAACATAATGTGCCCAGCCTCCACCATTTACACCTTGAGACCCTGTCAATAGAACAAGGTTTAGAATGCAACGGTAAATTTGATCGCTATGATACCAGTGGTTCGTTCCTCCACCCATCGCAATCATCGACTTACCTTTTGTTCGTGCTGCATTATCTGCAAATTCTCTTGCCACTTGAATGACGTGATTCTTATTAACACCGGTAATGCTTTCTTGCCACGCAGGTGTGAATGGTTTCGGATCGTGATAATCGACTGGATAATCACCTGGTAGGTTGCGATTCACGCCTGTATGGGCCATCATAAGGTCATAGACTGTTGTTACCTTTCGTACATTTCCATGTTTATCCTGAATGTGTTTTATTGGTACACCACGTTTTACTACTCCACCATTTTTTACTGCAAAGTCTGGAAAGCTTATCATAGCTGTTTCATCAGCCATATCAATAAAACTTAGCTTGGGATCAATCAGACTTCCATCTTCTTTTTTTAGCTCAAGGTTCCACTTTCTTCCCTCATCCCAACGGTAACCCTGACTTCCATTTGGTGCTTCTAACTGATTGGTGTTGGCGTCCCAAACTAATGTTTTCCAGTCACCAAGGTCATGGGTATCATCAATATCAGCTGTTCGTAAAAAACGATCAGAACGACAATCGTCATTCGCTTCATTTATCGTGACGAGAAAAGGTAAATCAGTAAATTTTTTCGCATAGTCAATAAAGTATGGTGTTTCTTTATCAACATAAAATTCTTTTAGAATTACATGGGTCATCGCCATTGCGAGAGCTCCATCTGTACCTGCTCTTGCAGGTAACCAGACATCAGCAAACTTTTCATATTCCGCATAATCAGGACTTACACCAACAACCTTTGTACCGTTGTACCTTGCTTCAACCATAAAATGAGCATCAGGTGTACGGGTTTGCGGCAAATTGGTTCCCCAAATAATAAAGTATTTAGCATTGTACCAGTCCGCGCTCTCTGGCACATCCGTTTGTTCTCCCCATACTTGCGGTGACGCAGGTGGCAAGTCAGCATACCAATCATAAAAGCTTAAAATTGATCCACCGATTAACGAAAGGAAACGCGATCCCGCTGCATAGCTGACCATTGACATTGCAGGAATTGGGCTGAATCCTACAACACGATCAGGACCATATTTTTTTATCGTATAAATTGAAGCACTGGCAATGATCTCACAAGTCTCTTGCCAGCTGGCACGAACAAAGCCACCCTTCCCTCTTGCATTAACATACTTTGCACGTTTTTCAGGATTGCTTGCAATGTTTTCCCAAGCCTCAACTGGATCGTATCCTTGTTCACGTTCTGCTTTCCATAGTTCATATAAATCCCCACGCATGTATGGGTGTTTCACCCTAATGGGACTGTATGTATACCAGGAAAAACTTGCCCCTCTAGGACATCCACGTGGTTCATATTCAGGGAAGTCGTCACCAGTGGTTGGATAGTCTGTTTGCTGTGTTTCAGAAGTTATAATCCCATCTTTCACATATACCTTCCAGCTACATGATCCTGTACAATTGACACCATGGGTTGAGCGAACTATCTTATCATGCTGCCAGCGTCTGCGGTAAAGATCTTCCGAATCTCTTGGACGGGGACTTTCCTCTGTCCACCCATCATTAATTCGCTCGCCAGGTTTTAAATGTTTTAATGACTGAAATAACTTATTTTCCTTTTTCCCCATTGATACCATCCCTTTCGGACAATGCTTCGATTGGATTAAAACGTTCGCCCATAATACGGAAACTACCGTTGCCTTCCTCCAATTCCTCTAGAAAAACCTTCAGGCTCGGAGCGTTTGCTGCAACCAATATTAACCGCTCTAAAGTGTCCAATTCATTTAGTTCATACACGGCTTCCACAACACCAGATGGTATATCACCAAATCTCATTCGTAGTATTGCAATTAAGTCCTCGCGATCCTGAACAAAGTTTGCATCATTTTCATATGAAAACATTTCATCATCCCCTTCGCTTTACATTTTCATCATTTTATAATAATCCTGAATCATTACTTGCTTACAAGCTTCACCAATTTTCTTTACAAATTCAGTTAAGTCAGTGTCCATTCTTTCAATAGATTGAAATGAAAAAAATTCAGACTCAGTATGCGCGAAATCTTCGCCAAATCGTATAATGAGCTTATATCCACCATCCTCTTTTACAGCATTAGCTTGAATATCGTATGGATGAATATGGGCATTTTCCAATTCAGAAATGATATTAGCGTATAATTCTGGCGCTATTGCCCGTATAGACCGCTCTGGCTTAGATGTTTTTTCTTCGGAAGTCAAGGACGACCACCTCCAATCTGGTTTCATTATCTGGTCCAACATTTGCATCCGACTTATTAGTGGTGCGGCAATATTTTTTCTTCCTCCTGGTTATGCAGCAAATCAACCAATATTAAGGCTTGGAGTCGCTGAACAACCTCGTCACTTACTCCTTTTCCATCTAAAATAGTTTTAATTTCCTTGACCAACAATCGCAATAGATTGTGATCACGTTTTAAAGCAATAATAGAATCTCTTAACTCTGGTGATGACTCCTCTAATTCTTTATATAACCCCTCTTCTTCTGATTCTGCGTGCTGAAGTGTTCGTGTTTCCCAGTGCTCCACAATGACAAAAGCGACCTCTAAAGCTTTATCTAATTGATTGTTCGTTACCAGATGATCAAGTATTTTAGTTAGTTCAGTCGCTTCAATTAAAGCTGCCTCATGAATGGCCGAGTGGCTATCTACATGTTTTAATGCCGGACCTGACATCATCATTCATCCCTTCCAACTTAAATTTTTCAGAAACCTTTTCTGTTCTCTTTCAACAACACTTTTAATTCTTCTTGGTTTTTGCGGATTTCTATCATCTCTTGTTCAATCTTTTCGAGTTTCATCGTTATTGGTTCAAGCGTCTCTTGTAGCATCGTATGCAGACGAGCAGCCTTTTCATTCCCATTTATATCCGCCATTACCGTACCTCCTCAACAGATTGACTATTTATTGACTTCATTGTAACCAAGCAAAAAAGTGAATGATGTGACGGATATCACACTATTGTAATTTCTTATCAAGTTGGTGCCATTCGGTATCATTACTAATTCCTTATCCGCCAATATAGGACATTTCAATTTTTTGTTTGTTCCGTTCTGCCACTTTTTCTGGAGTTCTTTCCTCTGAATATCTGTCCGTTCGGTTACCCCAGGTTTGGCTGATTATTCCATTCAATTCATCATCACTAACCCCACTTCTTATTGGGGTATGAAGGTCTGTTCCGTTTGCAGCAAACAGGCATGTATAAATTTTCCCGTCAGCAGATAAGCGTGCCCGCGTACATGATGAACAAAACGGTGCACTTATGGAAGAAATGAACCCGTATTCGTCGCCCGAATCCTTGTTAAGATATCTAGTTGCTACCTCGCCATAGTGATCAGGTTCTATTGGTACTAGCCGCATCTCTTCTTCTAATCTATTAATTATGTCTTCTTTTGATATAACATCAGCAAACGTCCAACCGTTTGAATTCCCAACATCCATATACTCAATGAATCGTAGTACTGTCCCAGTTCCCTGGAATAAACGTGCCATGGGAATAATCTCATGCTCGTTTACACCACGCTTAACTAGCATATTCACCTTTACTTTCAAACCAACTTCTTGTGCTGCTTTAATTCCGTTTAATACGCTATCAACTTTAACTCCCCTGCCATTAATTCGACCAAATTTCTCGTTATCAAGCGAATCCAAACTAATTGTTACCCGTTTTAAGCCCGCTTCCTTCAACTGTTTTGCCTTTTTAGAAAGCAAGCTACCATTGGTTGTCATGGCAAGATCCTTAATTCCCGGGATACATGATAGATTTTGAATCAATTGTTCTAAATCCCTTCGCATTAACGGCTCTCCGCCGGTTATTCGTATTTTGTTGACTCCTAATTTTGCAAATGACTGAGCGACCCTAGTTATTTCTTCAAAGCTAAGAAGCTCTTGTTTTTTCAAAAAAGGATAATCTGAGCCGAATACCTCCGCAGGCATGCAGTATGTGCAGCGGAAATTGCAACGGTCTATGACAGATATACGTAAATCCCGGAGTGGTCGATTAAATTTATCGGTAATAGTATGATCTGATCCCCTATTCACTTTCACGACTCCTTCCTTTGGATTAATTTATTATTACTTATAGTAAAACTAAAACTAATTTCAGGAAGTGACTTATATCACACCTAACCCAATAAGAAAAGCGCAAGCGCCCTGTTGTTTATGCGCATTAGTTATCCACGCTTCAAAACCCAAAAATTTTAAACACAAAAAAAGCACCAATTTTTAATGGTGCTTTCGCAGAAGTTCAATTATTCTCAATGTACGTTAAAAACTAACCCATAACTGAATTGCCAAGGTTAGGTTCAGGGTAACTATCATTTAAAGAGAAGAAGGCTAACGTAAGAGCGATGATTGTTGAAGCAAAATAGGTTGTTAACAGTTTTCGTATATCAAATAATCATCACTCCTAGCCTATAAAAAATTAATCTATACCGCTTTTGCTAAAATTATAAACCGATGCTGTTTCACTTCAAAATATCCCACAGATTGAATTTGTTGATGAATCTGATATAGCTTCTCTTCATATTTCTTTACACTAAAATCAGGCACCTGCCATGGGATTGCCTTTAAGTAGTATGCCAATGCACCTATGTCATAAAAACGTTCGACTGGAAATTCTTCGTTGCTAAAAGTTACGTTAAACGAATGACCCGCCAATTCATTCAATGCGGCTTCTAGATTCCAGTTTATAAATTCATCATTAACAGGGGCACCTAGACTTTCATTTATCCCAGAATCGTTCGTTCCACCGACCTGCTGAGTGAGGAAAATCCCACCATTCGAAAGTAATCGTTTTATCTCTTTCGGGGAATAAGCCTCGTGTTTATTAACAATCAGATCGAATTGATTCTTCTCAAATGGAAGTTCCGAATCTTCTTCAATCTGAACAACCTGAACACCTAAAGGTTCTAGCCTATTTTTAGCAACTGGGACATTTGGTTTGTACGCTTCTGTCGCAACTATTTTTTTTGGAAACGGACGTAGCATGGACAAAAACTCCCCACCGCCAGTTCCCATATCGAGCATGGAATGAGCATTCTGAATAAGAGGCTTAGCCATACTTCCATATGACCATGAAAGTAACTCACTTCCCATCCTCCCTGTTCCAGATATATAGGAAAAATCCCAGCCTTCAAAATGCTGATTTACATCCTTTAAATAATCTAAAAAAAGCTTATCATTTATCATATTTATTTCTCCAGTTTTTAAGATTCATATAGATATATCTGGTTAAAATGGAGGTCCTCTTATGAAATTATTATGTTTTTATATGTTGTGTTCACGAGATTTCAACGGTAACAACTCCTGCTAATTATTCGGATAGGTTTCATTCAAAAACTTCACAGATTGATTGATTAATGCTTTTAATACATCCACATCAATATCTGCTACTTTATTAATATACACACAAGCTTTTCCTGACGTATGTTTTCCAAAGTCCTTTAATAATTCTTCCCTTTTTGAGTCCCCAGTCGCAAAATACAAACTAATTTTCGCTTTTCGAGGTGAGAAGCCAACTAACGGGGCATCACCCTCATGTCCAGAAGCATACTTATAATGATACGAACCGAATCCAATAATACTTGTCCCCCACATCTTTGCTTTACAAACTGTTGTTTCGGTGAAAATATCTAATAACTTATATGCTTCTTCACGCTTTTTAGGGCTATCGACATTTTCAATGAATTCGATGACACTGCGATCGTTTTCTTTCGTTTTTTGTTCATACATTATAATAATCTCCTTTTCTACTTCACTTATTTATTTTACCCATAATGTTAAAATGGTGTTGCTCATGAATCGCTAGTAAATGTACACATTGTACCAAATTTGGATAATCTGCAATTGGATCTGGATAATAGATTTGTCCCGCTACATCTTGCTTAATCGTATTGAGATTTCCCATAAGTTTATCAGTTTCTCTTCCTAGTAGTTCCTTGGTTTCTTCAAAACTCCACTTATTGGCTAACCCTTCAGGTGGTTTTATTAACAACGGGGCATTCATCGATTTCTTTTTCTTTTTTTGATAGTCTTGATAAATATCATGGGTCTCTATTTTATAAGGTTTATTCCTGCGTAAATAAGCTAATGGCATCATAACAGGAATATAAATTGTAGAAAATCGGCGAAATAACCGTACCATTAGTAGCAGATGGTATAAGGATTCACCTATTGACCACTTATCTGGCATCGGCCTTCTCCATGGTTCTTCAAAATTTATACCCTTGTCCTTATAAAAAGTGTCTCTCTGTTGTTTTAGTTGTTGAAAATGACGATTGATTTGCTCGCTTTTCAATAGAAAACACCTCTGTTCAAACATTTTGATTATGTAAGAGTTCAATAATTCGCCATTTTCGTTGATGCTAGTTATGTGAAGATTGATATAGCAGTAGTTAATAGTGATAATGATATATCAAATGCTCGAAAAATCAACCACCTTGCAACAATCACAGCCATTGTACGTTCCGAATACATCCTAGATAACGATATACATTATTACTGCATAGGCAATAGATTTCCTATGATTATATTAACACAAAAATCTAACTATTATTTAGCCTATATAAATTTTATTGAATCCTTAGATAAGAGTCTGATTGAAGTAGTACCTCTACCTTAATTCATCCACAATGACTCCCACAATCAAGACTTGCATAAATCCAAAATAAATCTTATAATCTAATTTAACCAGAACAAACGTTCTCGCGCAAGTTTTATTCTTACTATTATTGAAAGGATAATAACCACTTCAGATTCACCAGAGTCCCGGTCCCTTAAAAATTTTTTGATTTTTTTGAAACCTATCATTAATTACATTCGTACAAGTAAGTAACATGGAAAATAAAATTCATTACATAAGAAGGATTGATGCGTATGACTATATTTGGAGCACCAATTGAAACGATTTATGTCATTTTACTGATTGTGGCAGGAAGCTTGACACTTCTTTACATCCTCTTTGGAGATATCCTTGAGGGGGTTGGGCAATCCATTAGTTTTCTACATCCTGCCCTTCTCCTAGCATTTATTACTTTCTTCTCTGCTTCAGGGTACGTGATGGAGCTCGTAACATCTATATCCAGTCTATTCATCATTGTTATTTCTATTATTATCGCATTCATACTGGACACACTTCTAAATATTTTTGTTCTTATTCCAATGGCCTCCGCAGAAGAATCACTTAGTTATACGGAAGAATCTTTAGTAGGAAGAGTCGGAAAAATTATTATACCTATTCCTGAAAATGGCTTTGGTGAGATTGTCATCGAGAGTAAAAGCGGCATGATTTCTAAGCCCGCTTCAAGCTATGAAAATACAGTTATTGATGAAGGAATGAAAGTGCTCGTTATTGAAGTGAAAAATGGTGTCTTATATGTCGATCCATATGAAAATTTAGATGATTAAACATACGATTCCAGCTGGATGAGTATTTTAATAAATTTTTAAACAGATTAGGGGGAAAAGAAATGTTTACAGGAGTTTGGATAGTCGTTGGTATTGCCGCATGTTTACTTATTGCTCTCATTGGTGTATTTATTACCAAATACCGGACAGCAGGACCTGATGAAGCACTAATTGTAACAGGTAGCTATCTTGGTGGAAAGAATGTTCATGTAGATGAATCCGGCAATAAAGTAAAAATTATTCGCGGTGGCGGTACATTCGTATTACCTGTTTTCCAACAGGCAGAGCCACTAAGCTTGTTATCTAGTAAACTCGAAGTTACAACACCAGAAGTATACACCGAGCAAGGCGTACCGGTTATGGCTGATGGAACTGCGATCATCAAAATTGGTGGATCGATTGGAGAAATCGCCACCGCCGCAGAGCAGTTCTTAGGAAAAACGAAAGAAGATCGTGAAAACGAGGCAAAAGAGGTCCTAGAAGGTCACCTTCGTTCCATCCTTGGTTCGATGACGGTAGAAGAAATTTATAAGAATCGGGATAAATTTTCACAAGAAGTTCAACGAGTCGCTTCCCAGGATTTAGCTAAAATGGGATTGATCATTGTATCCTTCACCATTAAAGATGTAAAAGATAAAAATGGTTATTTAGATTCGTTAGGTAAACCACGGATTGCGCAGGTTAAACGTGATGCGGATATCGCTACAGCTGAAGCCGATAAAGAAACACGGATTAAACGGGCAGAGGCAGCAAAGGATGCAAAAAGAGCCGAATTAGAGCGTGCAACTGAAATTGCCGAAGCCGAAAAAGTGAATCAGTTAAAAACGGCTGAGTATCGTTATGAACAAGATGCTGCAAAAGCTCGCGCTGACCAAGCATATGATTTGGAAACTGCCCGTTCGAAACAGGAAGTTACCGAGCAAGAAATGCAAATCAAAATTATCGAGCGTAAGAAGCAAATTGAACTGGAAGAAAAAGAAATACTTCGTCGTGAAAAGCAATACGATTCGGAAGTCAAAAAGAAAGCCGATGCAGACCGCTATTCTGTGGAGCAAGGTGCAGTAGCAAACAAGGCAAAAGAAATTGCGGAGGCAGAAGCAAACCAATACCGAATCGAATCCCAGGCGAAAGCCGAAGCCGAGCGAGTAAGAGTGGATGGTCTAGCAAAAGCAGATTCCCAAAGAGCTCAGGGAGAATCGGAAGCAGAGATTATTCGTTTGAAAGGTTTGGCAGAGGCAGAAGCAAAAAGAAAGATTGCCGAAGCATTCGAGGAATTCGGTCAAGCGGCTATTCTCGATATGGTTATGCAAATGCTTCCTGAATATGCAAAACAGGTAGCAAGTCCATTAGCCAACATTGATAAAATTACAGTAGTCGATACTGGCGGTAGTGGGAGTGAAGGCGGCGCAAATAAAGTAACAGGTTATGCAACAAATTTGATGTCTACTTTACAGGAATCACTAAAAGCTTCTTCGGGTATTGATGTAAAAGATTTACTGGAAAACATATCTGGTAAAAATAACATGCTTGATGATATTGATCTTGACCGATTAAGATATGAGACGAAAGAAACTAGCGATAAAATGGCGGCTAGTGAAGAAAAAAGTAATAATTAATCTAGTGAATAAGAAGTAACCTCTTATTTGAATCATAGGGTACAAAACTTCAAACATTCACAAAATCTATACATAAAAACGAGTTTGTAATCCAAACTCGTTTTTATGTATTTTTATGTAACGAAGCCACCAGTTAGCTTAGGGTTTAGCTCTTTAAATTCTTAATCTTTTGGCATCTTGCTCATATCCATATACAACACATTCCACCGATGACCGTCCAAATCAGCAAAACCGCATCCGTACATCCACCCATGGTGCTCTGCAGGTTCCTCAAAGATTGAACCGCCCGCATTTACTACCTTCTTTGTCAATTCATCTACTTCTTCTTTACTAGCCGCATCAATGGACAGTAAAACTTCAGAAGCTTGATTTGTATCGACGATTTCATTTCTAATAATATTCTTGAATGCTAACTCCTGAAAAAGCATCACTGGAGCATTTTTATCTCCAATGACCAATGCCGCCTGATTACTATTTTGCTTATTAACAGAAAATCCAAGTTTTGCAAAAAAATCTTTTGATTTATCGATATCTTTCACCGGCAAGTTTATCCAAAATTGTCTTGTCATAGTTATCTCCCCTTCATTTTTCTATTATAGAAATCATTAATCTTTATTCCAATATTTAAATAAACTAACTACCCCTATTTTGAATAACGTCCTAATAATTAAAGATCCTGATATAACCCTATCCTATTTCCATAAGGATCTTCGAAGGAACACCAGGCCGCTGGCACACCTTCTCTTGTATTAATTTCTTCTATTCCTATATTCAATTCTTTCATAAGGCGTTCTCTTTCATTTTTTATATCATCTACTCCCAATCGAATAGGGCCATTACCTATTGCGGGTTTCCCTTTAGCTACCTGAATCCAAGCATCAGGAATTATTTCCCACTCAGCGAAATCTTCATGTGGTACGAAGTCGGGTTTTCTGTTAAAAAGAGTTTCATACCATTCTCTACCTTTCTCATAATTAGATATTCTTACTTGGAATGTAACACCCGTATTCTTTTTCATTTAAGAAACCTCCTTCCTTGTACCTTTGTATTCCAATACTCCCTACAGGACAGCCATGCAAAAAGCTTAATAAGGATGATGTCAGCTATTAATTCCAATATTTAAATATACTAACTGCTCCTTTAAACAGTAATTTAATAGGAAATATTATTAGTTCGGGTATAAACAAGAGCACCTCAGTAATCCATTCCCATTTATCGGACTTTTTCTTTTTGTCCTTTTTTTCCACCCGTTCACCTCATTACAATTTCTTGAAACTTACCAAAACAACCCTATTTTAAATCTAATCATACCAATTTAAGCAATAAGATTCACCAAATTTTCTAAAATATAGTGTAAAAGATTCGCATAATAGAGAGCGTTGGGCAAACACACATTTTCTCATGATTTCATATCCTAAATTTAAATGGGGTTTATTTTCACTAAGAAAAATGGCTTGGGGGAATTTTTTATGGAGAATAAACAAGGCACTAAAGCAAACATTCCTTCTAATCGATCGAAATGGCATTATTATGAAGTAATTGGTATTTTGTTAGTTCTTATTTCGCTAGCTCTTCTTTTCTTTGCACCAAATTCTCTATCGAATTTATTTGATACCGTAATTAAAGAAGTCAAACCAATAGTCGTTGATGTATTTCTGACTGGTGAAGTCGGTATTGCGATTATCGTTAGTGTCATTATGGGACGTATATTGGAAAGGCTGGGATTTACAGATGGGTTGATTAGAATCTTCGTCCCTGTTATGAAATTGTTCAAAATAAACCCAGCTGTCATCATTCCGAGTGTTTACAATATCCTGGGTGATGTTAACGCAGCAGGGAAAATTGCTGGACCAATCCTAGTAAAAGCAAATGCGACAAAAGCTGAACAAAAAATAGCTGTATCTACAATGATTCAATCGCCACAATCCTTTGCAACATTTGTACTAGGACTTATTGCGTTGGCAGCATTCGATATTAATTCTTTTCCACTCGTTATTCTATCAATCTTTGTACCGATCATTGTTGTTCCATTTGTCTTATCCAAAACGATTTACCGTGACACCAGAAAAGTTTCACTAGAGGAGCTACCACGGTTCACACCAAACACGAAGTTTATGAACACCATATTTTCTTCCGCAAAAGAAGGAACTGAGTTACTATTCTTGATCATTATTCCAGCTGTCGCCGTTGTATTTTTCTTGATCGGCATTTTGAAATTCATGGGAATATGGGAGCCAATTGAATCCAGTCTTGCATCCATTCTGACACTGATAAGCATTGAACCATCAACAGGTATTGTCTCCATCCTGGCAGCTCCGACACTCGCGGTTGCTCAGCTGGCCGAATTGGCTGCTTCCATTGATCCACGCTTAATTGTTGGTTCGTTTATTTTGGCAAACTCCGGTCTACCACTATCGGTAATCTTCGGTCAGGTTCCAGCCACGTGGGCGGAAACATCTGATTTAAACGAGCGGGAAACACTTATGGCTGCTGTAGTAGGATTGATAATTCGAGTCGCAACCGCATGTATACTTGGTTATTTCTTAACTCCTTTTTTGGTGGTGTAATTAATGAATAATGCTTATGTTATTCGAGGAAAAAAACTAGTTACAGTAAGTGAAAAAGGTACGATTTACGATGGGGCCATGTTCATAAAAGATGGAAAAATTATAGAAGTTGGTAGCTGGACGGATTTTCGCCACAAATACGCTGAAACAGAGGTAATCGACTACTCCAGTTATGTAATCACACCTTCTTTAGTCGACTGTCACACCCATTTATTAGAATTTGCACCTACATCCCTACATCCCATTACAAATGAAACCCATTTCCTTTCCGGAAAGGCTATTCTTCTTCATGCATTATCATCGGGAATAACCGCACTTGGCGAACAAATTTGTGGGCATCCCATGTGTGACTTCTCAATTGATGAATATCGTGAAGTGGTTAAAGACATCCCACTGGACATTTCATTTGCAGCTACGAGTATATCCATTGGATTTAAGGAATTAACACACTTTACATCCATTACAAAATCAAGTCCGGTAAAACAAAAGGATCTATCAAACTTTCTTTTGGTAAAGGAAATGGCACAATGCAGCGACTATCCTGGGGAGAATATATTCATTAATGCAACACCAGCTAATTTTACGGCAGATATAGTTCCACGGGCTGGTGAAATCATGTACACCCTTGAAGAATTAAACAAAATAGTTGAGATTTATCATCAATTTGGCAAACAAATCGGTGCTCATGTCGCTGGTTATGATGCAATCCAGATGACGCTGGACGCAGGGCTTGATGTGCTCCATCATGCTCACGGAATTACGGATGAACAAATTGTAAGGGCCAAGCAACAAGGTGTAAAAATTGTAGCAACTCCAATGGGCGGCACTCATCTTGAACCAAATTCACCAGAAAACATTCTAAAATTAACGCAAAAAAATATCCCTGTTTCCATTGCAACAGACGCTTATCTACCACCATATCCAGATGCAAGTTGGCTACCATTTCAAGACCAGGATTTAAAGGGGCCTGATATGCTTATGTTAATTGCCCATCCTTCCATGAAACTATTAAAAGAAAATGGCTATGACGAGAACGATATCCTTTCCTTATTAACCGCAAACCCAGCAGATATTCTTGGGAATGGTAATGAGTTCGGTAGATTAGTAAATGGAATGGATGCGAACTTTTTAGTTGTAGATGGAATTCCTGGATTGGATGTTACGGATATCGAGGAGATACGAAAAGTCTATTTTAGAGGAAAAAAAGTGATTGATCGAGCTTTTTAGTAAATAAGTAAGGAAGTGATTACATGAACTATCCTAATCCAGTGCGAGGTGCTATTGCTTATACAACAAATCGTGGTGGACAATACGATATTTGGCTATTTAATCTTAGAAACGGTGGGAATGTCCAGCTAACAAATGGCTTAGCGGACACATTTTCAAGTCCTGTTTGGTCTCCTGACAGCAATAAAATTGCATTTGTCGGTCGAAACAGAATCTTATACGTAATTTACTTGTCAGCAGGGTCAATTGCAGGTATAGATCAAATAGACGAGGAAGATATAATTAATCTGGATTGGTCACCTGACAGCAAAAAGTTGACGTATACAACAAGGGATCAAATTGTTATTTATGACGTCACATCCCATCAGGCTCAAAGTATCCGACAGCCCAATGCAACCGATGCTCAATGGTTTTCAACTGGAAGAGAACTACTTTTTCAAGCACCAGATGAAAATGGCACTAGCCAACTTTACCGGATTTCGGTTAATGGTACTGGGAAAAGGCAAATAACGCAAAACACCGAAGGCCCTATGCATGAAGTCGAATTATCTCCTGATGATTCCTTTGTGCTTTATACAACTCCTGGCGTCAGTATCTCGCTCATCCGCACAATTGAACTTTCGACTGGAACTGTATTTGAATTAGAAGGAGGACCACTTGCTAAAAACTACAACCCAACTTGGAATCCAAATTCGAGAATAATAGCTTACAGTGCAACTGCTTTCTTTGAGAAAGGTTATTTCAATCATGTAAGGACGGTGGGAAGACGAGGAGAAAATGATCGGATTCACGCCTTATCTGATTGTTATGCCACACCTGTAACTTGGTCCCCGGATGGTAATAAAATTGCTTATCTTGCCGGTTGCACAGAACAAGAATTTGCCCATGAAATGTGGTTGGTGGATCTAAATAACTCTGTTCCCATTCGTCTAATGGAAGACGCTTTGATCACGTCTCTACAATGGTCTCCTTCATCCAACGTTAACTTTTTTCGAAATCAATTATTTGTATAAAAAAATAGCCTTAACGGGCTATTTTTTTATTTCCTCTTATACCTATGTATAAATTTACCCAAAATTTACATTAACTCAATACTCACTTAAAGATTGTGTACTAATCTTAAGTTGAAGATATAAAGTGAAACTTCATTTAAAAGATACTTCGAGAGAAATATTTTCATTGGAGGTGCACAATGAGATTTCTTACAAAAGTAAGTATCAGTTTTGTGGCTGTCTTGTTTTATATGTATTATTAAGTGGCAAAGTCTTCAGCAACTTCTTAAATAACTTGGCTTATCGCCAAGCCTTAGTTGCACTTATGCAATAAGAAAGGATTTATGCTTTCTTAACTGCTAAAAAAACACCTAACAAAGATTAGGTGCTTACATACTTTCCAGCCCAATTAATTTTTCCTTCATTAAAATTCCCCCGCGATAGCCCGCTAGTTTCCCACTCTTACGAATAACACGGTGACAAGGAACAACAATTAATATAGGATTCGCACCAATTGCTGTTCCTACAGCACGAACTGAACTTGGTTTGCCAATGTTTTTGGATATGTCCGTATACGTTTTCGTTTCACCGTATGGAATATTTTGCAATTCAGTCCAAACTGCTTCCTGAAATTTTGTGCCGCTTAAATCTACTGATAAATCAAAGACTTTGCGGTACCCGTTTAAATATTCTACTAGTTCAGCCGCATACGTTGATACGTTATCCCATCCCTCAACCAACCTGGCTTTTGGTCTATACTTTTCAAACCATTGGTTCATTTCACTAATCCCCCCTTTTCCAACAAAGCAAAGTCCTGTTTCTGTAACCGCAAGATAAAGTGACCAACCATTACTGTCAATGTGCCCATAATATACGGTTTGCTCTTTACTATTTTTCATCACGTAACACCTCCTTTTTATAATTTTCGCGGAACATTCTTGGTGTCATATTTGTTCTATTTTTAAAAGTTGTGGAAAAGTAAGCAGCATTAGGCATGCCTATTAGGGTACTAATTTCTTTGATAGATTTGTCTGTATGCTTTAAATAGTGTATCGCTTTATCCATGCGGATTTGAAGCACGAATTCAAGCGGCGTAATTCCATTCACACGCTTGAACACGCGATGTAAATGATATGGACTGCCATGGCAACCTTCTGCTATGATAGCTAGCGTTAAATAGTTCGAATAATTTTCCTTCATGTATGCCTCAGCCTGAAGTACCCACTCTTCGTCAGGCAACTGGTATCCACCTGATTTACACCTTTTACATGGTCGGTATCCTGCTTTTTGTGCATCATCCCGACGATAAAATATAGTTACATTATCAAAGTTCGGAACACGGGATTTACATGAAGGTCTGCAAAATATTTTAGTAGTTTTCACGGCATAGAAAAAATCATCATCATACCTCTTATCATTTTCGCGAATCGCTTTCCATTGCTCGTCTGTCAGGTTTTGATCTTTAACCATCATACCAATCTCCCTTCCCTATTCAGATAATGTCTCTATTATTATTGTACCTCGTTCCAAATAAAAAATATCGATATTAG
The DNA here is from genome assembly GCF_044793635.1 of Virgibacillus necropolis. Lineage (GTDB taxonomy): Bacteria > Bacillota > Bacilli > Bacillales > Amphibacillaceae > Virgibacillus_F > Virgibacillus_F necropolis_A. Next base: position 3,688,195 of record NZ_CP084992.1, on the reverse strand, counting down.
AATTAAAAAGCAAGATATCAAAAGTTTTTCAATATATCAACGACGAAATAAATAATTGAACGTTAAAGAGGTAGAGTAACAAGGTCATCAAACTGATTCTTATTAAGCAGGAAGAAAGTTATATAAATATCCTTACAGTTAGATGGCTCATCTCCACACTTCTTTTAAAGGATTTGAAAAAATCAAATAAAATACCCTGGAATCCGGCTTAACAGTAAGGTTCCAGGGTATTATTGGTTTTACTCTAAAGTAAGTTGCCCCTTCTTTCACACTTTCTATCAAGGGTAAATTTCTTGATAGAATAACGCGAAATTTGTCGAAATATCAGGCACTTATGCTCATGGGTTTTGTATAATTTTGTGGTATTATGTATTAAACTTTCAGAAAAGTTTTTACAGTTAGGAGTATAAAAATGACTACTGAATCTGTAAATAATTCTAAACTAGACATCATCCAAAATGGAAAGCTATCGTTGGCACATGCGATATCTATGCTTTCAGTACAACACGATGAACAAACGGTACTAAACCTTGTTCGTAAGTTATGTATGCAAAGTAATGAAAATGAAATTATGAAAAAGGGTTTGGAATTTTTATATATGAATGGTTTTTATGAGGACTTGCAGCTTTTAATTGATAAAAACATCAAATCAAAATCCAAATCAAATAACCAATGGGCAGCAGCCTATCAGCTAATGCTGGATAGGAAATTAAACCGTTTATCTCCACCAGAAATAATACACCGCGTAACAACACTCCAAAGTGAAGAACCAGGAATTATTTGTTTGATAGAATTTCTTAAGATTTCGACCCATTACGACATGCGTAATTTTGGAAAATTGGGAGACTTCCTAGATAAACAGCCATATCTTTTTGCTGCAGTTGACGATCCGTTTCTATTATCTTTTTTTAATATACGATTGTGTGAGATTTTATTCACCTATTATTGGGTACGAAACGAACTTATTATGGCTAGAAAATATGCTTTCCGGGTTTTAAACTTAACACAAAATCCGAGAACAAAAGCTGCTATAAATATAAATTTAGCACTGACCTACACTTTTGATACGTACAAACAAGGAATGTATCATCTACAAGAAGCGACAAAAGTTGCAAAAAAGCATGGACTCATGGATATCATTTACAAGATCCAAAATAATAACATACCATTTATTTCAGCTCATCATGGACGAGTAGAAGGAGTTTCAACTAGTGATCCAAGTGAACTAGCACATATTGAAATTGCGAAAGGAAATCATAAAAAAGCTGAAGACATCTTAAGAAAATTATCGTTCGATTCACCATTTCAACAATATTATTTAGGACTAGCCACGAATGACAAAGATTTATTGCACCAATCGCATAACAACTTTATTAACAAGCGTAGTGATCACTTCTTTGGCAGATTACCAATTCTAGCCTTACAGGAAATGGGTGCTTGATACAAAGCCTTAAATTATTTTCTCCAAATTGAAAGGGGGTGTCGATATGAAAAAAATCGGAATGCTTTTTTCAGTTATAGCTTTGACAATATTTTTTGTTAGTGCTCCAGTAAGTGCTTCAACGGGTCCGCTATTTCACAATGACCCTGGTTATGGAGATCTTGATTAATTCATAAAGAGAGCATTTTGTCTTTTGACCTGATTTAGTATAATAAACATTAGTAAAAAAGCAACTTTATAATGCATATATTATAAACCCACTACGCTTACTATATATCCATCAAAAGCCGGTATTCCTGCGGGAAAGCCGGCTTTTGATATAGAAATTAGTTGTTAATTATCCAACCATTTGATCAAATAGAATATTCCAAATCCCCTCCTCACTTTACGCATTCTGCGATTTTACAACTATTCATTTTCGTTTTCCAATCATATTGAAATGACTAAGTTGGTGTAAAACCAACATAGAGACTCCAGCTAAACGCTGGTCTGTCATGGATGATAACAGTCCCATCGCACTTCGTAGATTTTCAACTTGTTGGATCCCAAAGCATACATGTAATGCTGTTGCCCATGTAGCAGGGTCCTGATACGTTTTGTATAACGGTGCATCAGCAAAAACTAACAATAAACAGGCGGGCATTATTATCACACCACTCCACCGCATGTATCGTTTTTTTTGATGAAGTGGCCATTTCATTATCACGGGACTCCACATTCCTAAGGCTGTTATCAATAGGATTGAATGAAAGGCTTTATGTAACCACCAATTTGTCATCACAGCATCAAAGATCATCGGAATATGATAAAGAGCAAATAATCCACAAAAAACAAACATATAAACCATCGGCCTATTAACAGTCAAAGTTACGGCTTTATTGCCAAAAAATTCACGCAAATGCTCAATTAGTTCTCTTGGAACTCCAATTAAAAGTAGCGGGGGCACAAAAAAGTAGAGTATTGCCATCTGAATCATATGTACACTAAAAAAAAGGTGACCAATACCATAAATTGGACTTCCAAGACATATATAAAGGAGGAACAAACCAAGGAGAAATCTTTTTTTACCTGCAGAATATTGGTACGCCACTAACAAATATAAGACACCGCACCCTAAAACCAACGCAAGTAATGGTATGTTCCACCAGCTACTTATTTCCATTAATAAATATGTAGGCATCCTCTACCTCCCTCATGTCTAACGGAAAAAGAACCTTCATTAATTTTACTAAGAAGCACCATATATTATTATTCAATTGAAAGTTCCGATATGTATACCATAATAATCATTGGATCAACTGAACCGGCTGGAAACTCGTACTCAAAAAGTTCACCTAGATAAGGAATCCTATTAAATGTGCCATGATAAGGTAGAATGTCCCATATTTTGTCATTTTCCGTACTTATCTCCCGTTTTTCTTAAAATAATAAATAGTCCGAATTGTACTTACAAAAGTCGACATCCCTCGTATATAATTTAATTACACTATTTGAGGAGGGATTTGTTGATGAATAAGAAATGGATTGTACCGATGGTTTTGTCCGCAGCAATGGTCACCACTCCAATGGTATCAAGTGGACAAACCATAACAGTAAAAGACACAAATTTAGTCCAACATGAGATACATAAACAAAAGCCCAATGCCAAACAGTTAAATGTTCCGATCTTTGTTAAAGAAAAAAAGTTGGAACACATTACAACAAAAGATGCCAAGCAATTTCTCAATAAGAACAAGGGACTTTTCAACATGAAAAATGGAAAGAGCCAATTTAAAGTAAAGAAAACTAAAAAGGACAAAATCGGAATGAAGCATGTCAGTATGGAGCAAACGGTAAACGGGGTTCCAGTTGAAGGCAGTGAAGTAATCGTTCACTATGGTAAAAGTGGTAGTGTTCAAAGCGTAAACGGGTATTACAACAGAGCACTTGAAGAAACTGATCTGTCAACGAAAGCTTCAATTTCTAAACAAAAGGCTTTGGAAACTGCTAAAGATAAAGTCTCTGCTCCAGATGTATTACCATATGAGCCGACTGCAGAATTAGTCATCTACCCTTTTAATGGCGAGAATCATTTAGCTTACAAAACAAATGTAAACTTTCTTGGCAAAGAGCCTGGAAACTGGTATGTATATGTTGATGCGCACAGTGGTGAAGTAATTGACAAAATTAATACACTGATGGATGTCGGTCAATATAAAGCTTCAAAGGGATCAGGTATTGGAGTATTGGGTGATAAACGTAATTTGCATATTTCCCACAAAAACACTCCTGGAGATAATAAAGGAACAATGTTTTTCCTAAATGATATTTCACATGAAAACTTAGAAGGCATTCGTACTTACGACCTCAACAATCAATGGAACGCACCATTTCCTGGTGAATTATTCTCGAATCAGGATGCTGCTTTTCATGACAAATACGACCGGGCTGCTGTAGATGCCCATTACAACTCGGAAAAAGTGTACGAGTATTATCTTGAAGAACATGATCGAAATTCCATTGATGGTGAAGGCATGGCAATTATCTCATCCGTCCACTTTGGAAAAAATTATAACAACGCCTTCTGGAACGGCGAACAAATGACTTATGGTGACGGAGATGGTGATTTTTTCATCTCGCTTTCAGCTGGTCTTGATGTGGCCGCTCATGAAATGACGCACGGTGTGACAACTCATACCGCGGGATTAAGATACCGAAACCAATCCGGATCTCTAAACGAATCATTTTCCGATATATTCGGTGCATTAGTCGATGAGGAGGATTGGGAGCTCGGTGAGGATATTATGGGAGATGAAGCCGTTGCTTCGGGAAGAACGTCTCTTCGTAGTTTAGACACTCCAAGTAAATACTTGGTTTCAGAAGACTTTTGGGAATATGGAGATGGAAGTGGCACATATCCATCCCATATGGATCAATATTATGATTTGCCTTTAAGTTTGGATAACGGTGGCGTTCATATTAACTCTTCAATCTTCAACCATGCCGCTTACCTTATCGGAACCCAAATCGGCAAGGACAAGCTCGGTCATATATACTATCGCGCATTGGTTCATTACTTAACACCAAACTCTGATTTCAAAGACGCCCGTGATGCTGTCGTACAATCAGCAGTAGATCTATACGGTGATGGCAGCGAAGAAGCACAAGCCTCGGCAAATGGTTTTGATGAAGTCGGGATTATGGAATAACCTTATTCTTGATAAAACCAGCTGGTGAATTCCCCCTCACCAGCTGGTTTTATTTTTTATAAAGATAAATAAGGGATTACAAAATCATCGCCACCGGGACCAGTGCGGCCACAAAACCCCTATCGCGAAGCGTGCAACTTACACGTGCACCATATTCTTCAATTACTTCATCACCTATATCCTGGCCCCTTTCATCATCTATACTAAACTTCCACCTTATTAACATAACTACTATCATTGTTATTTAGTAATCTGGTATGATCGATACCTCTTCTATTTATTTCATTCATTAATAATTCTATATAAGCTTCGTTCAAGTTCAGTTCTAATGCTTTGTTATATGTATCTATTAATGTATTATCACTTAAGCACTGCATCATATTCACTTCCTTTTAAAATATCCTCTACTAGCCAATTCACTTTTTTATAGTCCTAAATACCTACCTTTAAACCTTTTCCATTTACGGAAATTCACCATAAAAATCCAGGTAAATTAATGCATTTATCAAACACTATTTTCAGCAGAAAATAGTGTTTTGCTGTGTCGACTTATAGGTCTATTTCCCCGAATTGCTTAAGTTTAAACCTGTTGATAAATTAAATTAATCATTTCCTAGACAGTTGTCAATTCAACATATATTATTCTTAATTAGGTTTTAAAAAGGAATCTACCAATCTATGTCGAATAATTATTATATAAAGTACAACTTCATTAAGGGGTCTTTTCTCCCGCTAATGTTGGTTGTACGATTGGGCTTGTACGGGCAATTATCCCACAACTATAATTTTTGGCTTACCTCCACTTTTGATCAAGGGAATTTAGTGCCCGTCAACCTGCGATAAATAAAACACAGGGGGATATTTTATTGCAAACACAGGAGGTTTTTGTAGAGCCGCAAAAGAAAAAGCGTAATAAAAAGAAAATCCTACTCATTACTTTCGGAGTACTAGTTGCGGTTGGTGTTATCTTATTTGTTTTTGCGAACGCCTACATAAATAAGTCACTTGCACAGGTTGAAGGGACTATTGAACTATCAGCGCTCGAGAATGAAGTGACCGTGATAACTGATGAAAATGGTGTACCGCATATTAAGGCTGAAAATGCTCATGATCTTTATATCGCCCAAGGATATATTCAGGCTCAAAGCCGAATGTTCCAAATGGAAATGTCACGCAGACAGGCATCAGGTACGTTGAGCGAAGTTGTTGGTGAAGTTGCAATTGATCATGATAAATATTTTCGTACCCTTGGTTTGAGGCGTGCAGCGGAAGAATCATATAAAATTTATTCTGATGAATCAAAGCAGGTATTACAGTGGTTTGCTGATGGTGTAAATGCCTACATTCATCAAGCGAAGGCAGAGAATAGTTTGCCAATTGAGTTCACGTTGATGGGGTCTGAGCCAGCCGAATGGACTCCTATCGACTCGTTGACAATTGGAAAATATATGGCGTTTGACTTAGGTGGACACTGGGAGCAACAAGCTTTTAATTATTATGCGCTGAATAATTTTACTGAAGAAAAGGCATATGAACTGTTTCCGAAATATCCGGATAATAAGCCTACTATAATAGGTGAAAATGAGCTGGATGTTGCGGCTAGTTTTGATCAAGCTGTTATTCCTCATACTTTTAATGGAAGCAATAACTGGGTTGTTAGTGGTGAAAAATCAGAATCCGGTATGCCACTTTTGGCAAATGATCCACACTTAGGACTTGCTACCCCGTCCATTTGGTACCAGATGCATTTAGAGACTCCAGAAGTAAATGTTAGTGGTGTTATTTTTGCTGGTGTTCCTGGAATTATTCTCGGTCATAACGAGGATATCGCATGGGGAGTTACAAATACGGGACCAGATGTGCAACAGCTTTATTTGGAAAAAAGAAATCCAGATAACCCGCATGAATTTTTATATGAAGGTGAATGGGAACAAGCTCAAGTAATGGATGAGCCAATTAAAGTGAAAGATGGCGAAACAATTGATTATCAAGTTATCGAGACCCGCCATGGCCCAATAATATCCAATTTTGCAAACGACAGCGTAAAGAATACGGTCATGTCATTGAGATGGACGGCACTCGAACCAACAACAGAACTTGCGGCCATTTTAGAAATAAATAAAGCTTCGAATTGGGATGAATTTGAAAAAGGTTTGGAAAAATTCCTATCCCCTCCCCAAAATTTTGTATTTGCTTCAAAAGATGGAACGATTGCTTATAAAGCGAATGGAAATATCCCTATTTATGAAGACGGTGAGGATGCACTATTGCCGCTAGAGGGCTGGGAAAAAGAAAATGATTGGAAGGGATACATCCCATTTGATGAATTGCCAACAGTTGTTAACCCTGAAAAAGGGTTTATTGCAACGGCAAACAACAAAATAGTCGGGGATGATTACCCTTATCACATTAGTAATGTTTGGGCACAGCCATATCGTTATGAACGTATCGCTGAGGTTCTTGCAGCAGGCGATGATTTTACTGTAGAAGATATGGAAGACTTGCAAATGGATCAAATGAATTTGCAAGCTCGCGAATTTGTTCCGATGTTTGCTGAGGCATTGGAGGATGCGAATCTGTCCACGGTTGAGGAAAAAGCATTGAAATTGCTATCGAATTGGAATTATGAGGATAAAGTTAACGCCTCGCAGCCTCTGATATTTCATTATTGGCTAGATGAAATCGAAACCATTTTGTATGAAGATGCGATACCTGAAGACGTGATGGATTTATTTGGCAGTAAAGGACAAACAACCGACGAAATATTACGAAGTGGTAATGACTCGATTTGGATTCAGGAAAATGGCGGATTTCAAACCGTGCTTCATACTGCATTGAAAAATACGTTGACCCATTTGACTGAAGAATACGGTAGTGACCTGACTGCTTGGCAATGGGGGGATTACCATAGAGTACAGTTTCCTCATCCATTGTCAGATATAAGTCCAGTATTGGCATTCTTTTTCAATAATGAAGACCCAATTCCAGTCGGTGGAAGTAGCGTCACCCCAATGGCGGCTAGCTATGATACTAAAACGGGAATCGTTGATCACGGAGCATCCTGGCGATTTGTTATTGATACGAGTGACATGAAGAAAGGCTATCATATAGTTGGCCCAGGGCAAGCAGGTCACTTTAAGAGTGACTGGTACCATGACCAAATGAACGATTGGGTTGACGGAAAATATCATTTGACGAATATGAATGGAAGCAAGGGAACGGAATTGACATTGGAACCATAGAGTTAAACTTATTAAAAACAGCTATCCTTTCGTTTAAAAGGATAGCTGTTATATTTAATATACATTAGATAAACATACTAATTATTAGCGTCATACCGAAACCTACTAAAGCAATGATTGTTTCCATCACTGTCCAGGATTTCAATGTATCTTTCTCGGACATACCGAAGAAACGGTTAACCATCCAGAAACCTGAATCATTAACATGGGATGCAATGGTTGCACCTGAAGCAATTGCGATAACAAGCAAGGCGAGCATCGGTCCTTCAATTCCAAGAGTACCAATTACAGGTGTGATTAAACTAGCTGCAGTAACCATTGCAACTGTAGCTGAACCTTGTGCAATACGAATTGCTGCAGCTACTATGAATGCAAACACTAGAACCGGTATATTTAGAGTGCTCATTGAATCAGCAAGTACATCTCCAATTCCAGTTTCAACCAGCACTTGGCCAAAGATACCACCTGCACCTGTAATCAAAATGATGATACCTGCAGGCTCAAGAGACTTCGTTGCTATTTCCTGAATCTCTGCTCTAGAGTATCCACGTCGTGTACCAAGTAGGTAGAAGGTTAATAAAGCTGTGATTGTTAATGCAACCCCTGGATTACCAATAAACGTAACAACTGTTCGCATTGTGCTTTCCTCTGGTAGTGCTACACTTGCAAATGTGTTTAATAAAATAAGAAAAAGTGGTAGTAAAATAAGTGTTGCAATCATGCCAAAGCTTGGAAGTTCTTTATCATATTGCTTGCCTCTAGCTTCTTCCGCCATGTTTTGCATCATCAATTTTGGCACTTCAACGTGAATCTTTTTAGAAATATAGGTACCGAAAATTGGACCTGCGATAATCGCTGCTGGAATACCTGCCATCAAACCAAATAGGATAACCCAACCGATATTAGCCCCTAATAAGGAAGCTACTGCAATCGGACCTGGAGTTGGTGGTACGAAACTGTGTGTTACCGCCAAACCAGCTAATAGTGGGATACCATAAAAAAGCAATGATTTCCCTGTTTTTTTCGCCAAGCTATATAAAATTGGCACTAAAATAACAAATGCTACGTCTAGAAACACTGGAATAGAAATAATAAAACCGGTAAGCATAAGCGCCCAGTTAATACGTTTTTCACCAAACTTATCCATCAGTGTTAGTGCCAAACGTTCTGCACCACCTGATACTTTTAGAATCTCACCAAACATGGCACCGACCCCGATAATAACAGCAATCTCCCCAACGGTTCCGCCCATTCCGGCCTGTACGGCTGCGAAAATCTCTGATGGGCTCATACCTGCTATAAGACCAACAATATAACTAACGACAATTAGTGCAAGAAATGCTTGAAGATTAATACGAATGACAAGAAATAATAATAACCCTACGCCGAAAACGGCAAGTAAAATTAACCCTAATGTAGACATTTAAACGCTCCCCTTTTTGTTGTTTGTAACAATAATATTTCCAATATCTATTACTAAAAGTCCCCTACCATTCCGCAACTGTGCCATCCTTGTGACGCCAGATTGGATTTTTCCATTGGTGACCAACCTTTGATGCTTCCTTGACACGTTCTTCGTTGATCTCGATGCCGAGTCCGGCTCCCTTTGGCATACTAACTGAACCAGATTCGTATTCAAATACCGTTGGATCAACAAGGTAATCCAAAAGGTCACTACCCTTGTTGTAATGAATTCCAAGACTTTGTTCCTGAATAATACAGTTCGGCGTACATGCATCAACCTGGAGCGATGCTGCTAAATTGATAGGTCCAAGTGGTGCGTGTGGTGCAACCGCTACATCAAACGTTTCAGCCATTGTCGCAATTTTTTTCACCTCGAGAATCCCTCCGGCATGTGACAAATCGGGTTGTATAATATCCACGACACCGTCCATCAACATTTGCTTGAATCCCCAGCGCGTATAGTTACGTTCACCTGTAGCAATTGGTGTGGTCGTATGATTCGCAATGTCCCTGAAAGCCTCGATATTTTCAGCAAGTACAGGCTCTTCGATAAACATTGGTCGATAAGGCTCAAGCTCCTTCACAAGAATTTTGGCCATTGCTTTGTGTACCCGGCCATGGAAGTCAATTCCTATACCAAAGTCATTACCAACAGCGTCGCGAATAGCTGCTACCCGATTAACAGCTGCATCCACTTTTGAGTAGCTGTCAATATAATTCATTTCTTCGGTCCCGTTCATCTTGATTGCTGTAAATCCTGCATCGGCTTTCTCCTTTGCGGCAGCACCAACATCTTGTGGACGATCCCCGCCAATCCACGAATAAACCTGAATGTTATCGCGAACCGCTCCGCCTAGCATTTCGTAGACGGGCATATTGTAATATTTTCCTTTGAGGTCCCATAGCGCTTGCTCAATTCCGGAAATTGCGCTCATAAGGATTGGGCCGCCACGATAAAATCCCCCGCGATACAAGACTTGAAAATGATCTTCAATATTACGTGGGTCCTTGCCGATTAAGTAGTCCATTAATTCTCGTACAGCGGCTTCCACTGTTTGGGAACGCCCTTCGACAACCGGCTCACCCCAACCGCTGATTCCTTCGTCTGTTTCAATTTTCAAGAATAACCAACGTGGTGGTACTTGATAAAGTTCAAAACCAGTAATTTTCATATCCTTACACATCCTTTATTGATTCTACAAATTGTTGTGCTTTTTCAGTGATACCCTTTAATGTATCTGGATTAATCGGTTGTTTTGTGTTAACTAACGCACTACCAAGACCTGCCGCAACAGAACCATTTTCAAAATACTGCCTTACATTGGACAAATCGACGCCACCGGTAGGCATTAACGGAATGTGAGGTAAAGGTCCATGGATATCTTTTATATAACTCGGGCCCATCGTACCTGCAGGAAATACCTTAATCAGGTCCGCACCATGTTCATATGCTGTTAAAATTTCTGTTGGAGTTAATGCACCTGGAATGCTTACAACACCATAGCGTTTCGTCAATCGAATCGTCTCCACATTAACCGTTGGCGAAAATATGAAGCGCGCACCTGCCATAATTGCTGTTCTTGCTGTTTCAGGATCAAGAACAGTACCAGCACCAACAATCATTTGATCGCCGAACTCTTGATTCACGCTTCTAATTAACGTATCTACTTGCGGTGTATCCGCCGTAATTTCTAAAATATGAACACCGCCCGCATGAAGAGCACGAGCGATGGATAAAACATCATCACCTTTCGCACCACGTATGACAGCGACCAACTTGTGATCCTTTATTTGCTGAAATGTATCTACCATATCTGGAAACCTCCTTATCTTTCAACATCATCCTGATGGGATTTATTTATAAAACTAGTAAGTCTTTTCTTATCAGGTAATCCTTCCACATCACCATCAGCCATCGTTACCATTGCCCCAACAGCATTGCCACGTCTGACAGCTTCCTTCAAATCAAGTTCGTCAATAAAACCAGACAAACAGCCAGCCGCAAAACCATCACCAGCACCGACTGGATCCACTACTTGTTCTACCGGAAACCCTTCCACAAATCCTGCTGTCTTGTTGGATAAAACATAGGCACCCTTCTTGCCAAGTTTCATAATCACCGTAGAAGCACCGTTATCATAAAATGCTTGTGCCAATGATTCGGGATCTGATTTACCGAATAAAAATTCTGCCTCATCTACCCCAGGTAAAACAATGTCAGCCATTGAGGACAATTCCGTAAGAACTTTTCTTGCCTTATCCTCCTCCCATAACTTGCGCCTGAGATTAGGGTCAAAAACCACGGTTACACCATTCTTTTTTGCATAGTTAATCGCAGTTAAAGCGGATTCATAACAGTCCTCACTTAGTGCGGGAGTGATACCAGTAACATGTAGATATTTTGCACCGGAAATATAAGCTTCATCTAGTTCAAGGGCCGACATCCGGCTCGCCGCCGAATCATTCCGATAATACTTCACCCTTACTTCATTAGAAGACAATTTTTCTTTAAAAAAGAGACCCGACGATGCACTATCATCAAACTTTACCTGGCTAACATCAACGCCTTCTCCACGAATAAACGAAAGAATTCGCTCGCCGAGCTCATCATCCCCAAGTTTGCTGATCCAACCTGTCTTATACCCAAGCCTTGTCAGTCCGATTGCTACATTCGACTCAGCACCAGCAACCTTTGTTGAAAAGTCACCGGCATAACGCATAAGTCCGGTCGATTTCGGGGTAAACAACACCATCGTCTCGCCTAGTGTTACAACATCCATTTTTAGTAGCCCCCTTTTTATATCCAGTACAATAAAACGTTTACATTAATGGAAAAAAACACATAATTTTAATTCATTATAGCCGTTTCAAGGACATTGCCTCACGCATATTTTGTAAAGCTTCTCGCCCTTTCTCTTTTTTCGCAATCATCACATTCGTATACAATGCATCAATAATGCTGAGTTGTGCTATCCTTGATGACATTGCTTCGGAACGGTAATCAATTTCTTCTGCAACCGTATATAGTGAAAGTTCCACTTCTTTTGTTAAAGGAGACTTAGCAAAATTGGTTATGCTAATAGTTTTGACTCCCTTTCCCTTTAAAGTTTGTAAAACATCAAGCAAATCCTTTGTAGAACCCGAATGTGATATTAATACCGCAACATCCTTGTCCGTTAATTGTGATGCTGACATTCGCTGCATGTGCGATTCGAGGTTGGAGCTGACCTGTAAGCCACTGCGGATAAATTTGTGATATGCATCCAGTGCTACTAGCGCTGATCCACCATTACCAAAGAACTCCACCCGCTCCGCTTCTAAAATCATTTCAACAGCTCGTTCAAAAATTTTCCCATCAATAATATGCATGGTATCTTCGAGTGTCTTAATATTAGAACGGAATACTTTTTCCGAAACGGTTCCAATGTTATCGCCTTCGCTTATTTTTTCATGAATATCATTCATTGGCGTTACAATTTCAGCCGCTAGTGCGATTTTAAACGCCTGATATCCCTTAAAACCAATCCGCTTACAAAAACGAAACACCGTTGATTCTGCTACATTTAACTCGTCTGCTACCTGATTAATTGTATGGTGAATAATATTTTGGGGATTATGTAAAATATAGTCCGCAATTTTCTTTTCTTTATCACTAAACCTTCCATAATTTCCACGTATACTCGCTAAACCATGATGATTTTGCGCATTATTCATTGGCCCTCTCCTTATCTTAATTATTAAAAATGATTATACAAGAAAAAAATTCTTTTATCAACGTTGCGTACGGAAAAAAATTTGATATACTTACATTAGAACGAGAAAAGTGCAAGTGCCTTGGTCACCCCGAAAAGCTTAAGACGAACCTATATGTGATGGGTTTTTACCACACAAAGTGATTTGACTTAAGAACTCAAGGGGTAGGCGCTTGAGCTAGACAAATATAATCAATGTTTAATTTTACTTTATTTTTTTAAAAATTTTTTCAATGAGGTGGACACTATGAAAATAGGTATTATTGGCCTAGGCAAAATGGGTCTGAATTTGGCATTAAACTTAATTGATCACGATCATGAAATTGTAGGTCACGATAATAATTCAGTTAATGTTGATAATAAGAAACTACAAATAAAAACATCAATAGCAGATCTTGTACAGGAACTCCCAACGCCAAGAAAGATATGGCTAATGGTTCCAGCTGGTGAGATTACAGAATCAGTTATCAACGAGCTAACACCACATTTAACAGAAGGTGATCTGGTAATTGATGGTGGAAATTCCAATTATAAAGACACGGTAAGACGTTCCGAATCTCTTCTGGAAAAAGGAATTTATTTCTTCGATTGCGGAACAAGCGGTGGTACTGACGGAGCAAGACACGGTGCTTGTACGATGATTGGCGGAGACCCAGAGAAATTTAAGGAAATAGAACCCCTCTTTAATGATCTATCCGTCGAGGATGGCTATCTATACACAGGAAAGTCAGGTAGTGGACACTTTTTGAAAATGGTCCATAATGGTGTTGAGTATGGCATGATGCAATCTATCGCAGAAGGATTTGAAATTCTAAACAAAAGTGATTTTGATTACGACTATGAAAAAGTCTCTAAAGTGTGGAATAACGGATCTGTTATACGTTCCTGGTTGATGGAATTAGTTGAAAATGCTTTTTCAAAAGATGCTAACCTTGATCAATTACGTGGTGTAATGAATTCGTCTGGAGAAGGAAAATGGACAGTTGAATCGGCACTCGACTTTCAAGTTGCTGCACCAGTTATCGCGTTATCATTAATGATGCGTTATCGTTCTCAAGAAGACGATACATTCTCTGGTAAAGTTGTCGCAGCGTTACGAAATGAATTCGGTGGACATGAAGTAATTAATAAATAACGTATAGTAGGAAAAAGGAAGCTTTAACTGTCCTTTTTCTTTTTCTACTGCAAGTAAAGGGGGAACAGCAACCATGAAACAATCTTTCTATTTAGGGGTAGACATTGGAACAACGAGTACGAAAGCACTTCTATATACAAAACAGGGTGAGGTTGTTACGTCTCACACAATAAACTATCCATTACATACTCCAAACCCATTAATCGCGGAACAAAATCCGGATGAAATAGTTGATGCAGTCCTTGGATCGATAAGGGAAACCATTCGAAAAAGCGACATATCCAAAGATCAGCTAAACTTTATTTCATTTAGCTCTGCCATGCACAGCTTAATCGCAGTTGACAATGAGGGTGCATTATTAACCAACAGTATTACATGGGCCGACACAAGAAGTGCAGAGTACGCTAAGGAAATTAAAGAAAACCATAATGGTCACGCGATATATTTACGAACAGGCACGCCAATACACGCCATGTCACCATTAGCTAAATTGGTTTGGTTAAAGGCTGAAAAACCGGTAATCTTTGAAAAAGCAGCTAAGTTCATTTCGATCAAAGAGTACGTTTTTTACAAGCTTTTCGATAAGTACGTAGTTGATTATTCAATCGCTTCCGCAACTGGGTTGTTTAATTTGCAATCGCTTGATTGGGACGCAGAAGCACTACAACTTGCTGGGGTAACTCCAAAACAGTTATCGGAAATAGTTCCGACTACCTATAAAATGACTGGGGTTAAAAAAGAATACCAAACGTCTATGGGAATTGATGGAAATGTACCGTTTATTATTGGTGCTAGTGACGGTGTCCTTTCTAATTTGGGTGTTAACGCAATTGACCCAGGTGTAGTAGCTGTAACAATCGGGACTAGCGGAGCCATTCGAACCGTTTACAATGAACCAAAAACAGATCCAAAGGGGCGAATATTTTGCTATGCCCTTACTGAAAATCATTGGGTCATTGGTGGACCCGTGAATAATGGCGGGATTATTTTACGTTGGCTTCGTGATGAATTTGCTGCTGCTGAAGTTGAAACTGCCAAACTGTTAGATATTGATCCGTATGACGTTTTGACAAAAATAGCAGATGGTGTAAAACCAGGCTCCGATGGCTTGATTTTCCATCCATATATGACTGGGGAACGTGCTCCATTATGGAACGCAAATGCACGTGGGTCATTTTTCGGCCTAAGTATACATCATAAAAAACAACATATGATTCGAGCAGTTCTAGAAGGAACCATTTATAACCTATATACTGTACTGTTAGCACTTGAGGAATTAACAGGCGAACCAACACGCATACAAGCAACTGGTGGTTTTGCCCGCTCTGAAGTGTGGCGTCAGTTAATGGCAGATATTTTTGATAAACCTGTGATTGTCCCAGAAAGCTTTGAAAGCTCATGCCTGGGAGCTGTTGTGCTTGGCATGTATGCAACGGGAGAAATAGACGATTTTAGCATTGTATCAGAAATGGTTGGAAATACAAATACGCATCAACCTGTTGAAGAAACAACGGCTGTTTACCGTGAAATTTTGCCAATTTACATTCGGTTGTCACGAATGCTTAATGATGAATATGAAAGCATTGCGGCATTTCAAAGAAAATATATAGGTGAAGGAAACGAATAAGTCTTTTATATTGTAAAAAGTCACAGCCGTTGAGCTGTGACTTTTTATCCTTAAAGTTAAATTAGTGAATCAATCCAAATTTGCAGACCTGGGTAACATTATCACAGCTAAAATTACAGCACTAATTCCCCCGACTAGCTTCCCTACAATCATAGCAAATACTACTTCTTTGTTAATTCCTGCTACAAACCCTAAATGACTCCCAAATACAAAAGCTCCACTTACTGCAAAAGCTACATTAATAACTTTTCCCCTTGGCTCCATATCTTTCAGTATGGTTAGCATTGGAATATTATGTGCAAGTGATGCTACTAAACCTGTAGATGACGTATCACTAATCCCAAGCATGGAACCCATTTTAGCCAAAGGTTTTTTAAACACCTTAGAGATAAACAATACCATTGGAAATGCACCCGCTAGAAAGACAGCTATCATTCCAACAATTTGAATTCCCTCGCTTAGTGGTGTCAAGTTAGGTATCACTGTTATGCCAGTTAATGTTTCAATAATGATTGCTGTTAAACCAATTATAGCTAATATTTCAATAAACTTTCCAAAAATCGAAAACCCAATAATCATTTTATGTGGCTTTTTCCACAACCCTATTGAAATAAGGATAGAAAACAGAATAGTAGGCGCGAGATTTCTAAGGATCATTACGATGTCCAAATTCGCAACCAAGCCACCCACTAAACAACCTATCGGTATAGTGATTAACCCCAATAGCACACCTTTCGCAAAATACGCATGATCCTTTTTTTCAATAATCCCAAGTGCCACTGGAATTGTAAATACTATTGTGGGACCCATCATAGTTCCTAAAAACACCCATGAGAACAATGCCGCATCAGGACTTTGAGCCATCTCTACTGCTAATGCCTGCCCACCCATATCTATTGCTAAAATTGTATTCGCAAAAGCTGCCGGATCTGCTCCGATTAAGCCATATATGGGAGCTATTACTGGGGTTAGAAAACTAGCAATAACAGGAGCCAATGCTATTATTCCAACCATTGCCAAAGTGAGTGAACCCATCGTATTAAAACCATCTGTAAACCGATCGCCAAAACCTAGTTTATTTCCGAAACATTTATCAAGTGCCCCTAAACAAAGAAAACCGACTACAATTAGGACAATAACGTCATTAATACCCATAGCTTATCTCCATTCTTATAAAACTTTAAAAGTATAATTATTTCTGGCTCTATTATGACATACATGTCTTTTGATATGGCATTTCAATTATAATCCAAACAATATCTTTGGCTCAAACCTTGCTTACTACTATAATGGAATTAGAAAATGGAGGTTTGTTCTATGCATATTGATTATCATACTAGACTAAAAACACTACAAGGTTACTTAATAGAAGAAAACATTGATGTAGCAATGATTACATCACCTGCAAATGTATTTTATTACACTGGTTTTAATTCAGATCCACATGAACGGTTTATGGCTTTAATTGTAGACAATCGTTCACAGGAAATCACTCTATTTGTTCCTGCCTTAGATGAAGAAATAGCCGCTAGCGAGTCATTCGTTGAAACGATCATCCCGATTTCCGATAATGAGAATCCATTTACGAAACTCAAAGCTAAGCTTGGAGAAAATATCTCGAACTTTGGACTTGAAATGAAAGAAATTAGTATGTTCCAACACAATCATTTGGTAACCGTCTTCCCTAATACGTCTTATGAAGATATCCAGCAATTTATCAATATACAACGTATGAAAAAGTCTAAATCTGAAGTAGCATTTTCAA
This sequence comes from Virgibacillus necropolis, assembly GCF_044793635.1. Lineage (GTDB taxonomy): Bacteria > Bacillota > Bacilli > Bacillales > Amphibacillaceae > Virgibacillus_F > Virgibacillus_F necropolis_A. The sequence continues at coordinate 3,670,581 of NZ_CP084992.1, read as the reverse complement.
GAAAAGCAGTTGAAGTTATTGAAAAAGTGTTGGCTGAAGGAATTAAAAAGGTAAAGGTTGGTATGACGGAACTAGAGCTAACAGCTGAACTAGAATATCTAATGCGGAAGTTTGGCGCGGATGGCCCTTCCTTTTCCACAATTGTATTAGCTGGTGAAAAAGCAGCCTTGCCACATGGCGTTCCTGGTGATCGAGCGTTTAAGAATGGTGATTTTCTTTTAATTGATATGGGCGTTATAAAAGATGGTTACTGCTCTGATACCACTAGAACATTTATTATTGGTGAAGCAACTGAAAAACAGAAAGAAATTTATGATATCGTATTGCAAGCGAATGAAGCTGGAATTAATTCTGTGAAAACGGGTGTACCTATCAAAACGTTCGACGTTGAAGCTAGAAACGTTATTAATAAACATGGTTATGAAGACTACTTCAACAATCGTGTCGGACATGGAATTGGAATTGAAGTACATGAAGAACCATCCATTCACGAAAACAATGACCAGCTCGCTGAAACAGGATTGTTATTTACAATAGAGCCTGGTATTTATATACCTGATTATGGCGGAGTTCGAATCGAGGATGAAGTTTATATAAACGAGGAAGGGAATGTTGAAGTATTGACATCGTTTCCTAAAAAGCTGCAGGTAATCTAGAAATATTTATGTACAAAAGGGAAAAAATTTGATAACTAAACGGCTGCAATCACCTCCTTTAAAAACTAGGAGGTGATTTTTAATTTTACCCCCTAGTCAACAACCGTAAAAAGTTCTAATTCGACTTGTACAACATACTTATTAATGTAATTCGTAATTTATTTTTTCAATATTCACTCTACTATAATCAAAAAGTGGAAAAGAGGTGTTCACTTTAAAGCCTTTATCGTAAATCAAGAAACATTTCCAAATCACTATTCTTAAAGGAGGCAGTTTGGAATGGACAAAATCAGAAAAATAGGCTTACTCACACAAATTTTAATTGCATTTGTACTTGCTATTATTGCTGGAATTATTTTTGGCCCGAGCATTGACGTTGTTCAGCCCTTAGGGGATTTATTTTTACGTCTTATTCAATTCATTATCGTTCCCTTGATCACATCCTCACTCATCGTAGGTGTTGCTAGTACTGGAAGCATGCAAACCCTTGGCAGAATCGGTGGAAAAACGATAATTTATTATTTAACCACCACCCTTATTGCTGTTAGTATTGGTCTAATTGCTGCATTAATGTTTAAACCTGGGGCTGGTGTCGATATCTCCTCTGCTGGAGCGGTACCAGAAGCAACCGAAACTGGCGGTTTCATCAATGTATTGTTAAACATCATCCCGACCAATCCAGTTGAGAGCCTATCAGGTGGCAATATCCTGCAAATTATTTTCTTTTCAATTTTCCTAGGAATAGGCATTACTATGGTAGGAAAAAAGGCAGATCCTGTATTCCGCTTCTTTGATGGACTAGCAGAAATCATGTATAAAATCACCTGGATTATCATGAAGCTTATTCCAATCGGAATTTTCGGCTTATTAGCACCAATCATTGGAGAGTACGGACTTTCCGTTTTGCTTCCTTTGATTAAGTTGATCCTGGTCGTCGCAATCGCCTGTATTGTACACGCAGCGGTCACCTATTCCATTGCTGTCAAAACACTTGGAAAAATGAACCCATTACAGTTTTTTAAAGGAATTGCACCAGCCAGTCTCGTGGCATTCAGCACACAAAGTAGTTCAGGAACTTTACCAGTCACAATTAAATGTTCGGAAGATAATTTAGGGGTAACGAAAAAAATATCGAGCTTCGTTTTACCCTTAGGTGCGACCATTAATATGGATGGAACGTCACTCTATTTGAGTGTCGCTGCTCTGTTCGCAGCACAAGCCTACGGAATTGAATTAACCTTTGCTCAAATCATGATGCTTGTTTTAATTGCAACTTTAGGTTCAATTGGAGCAGCCGGAGTACCGGGAGCAGGGTTAGTCATGTTAACACTAGTTCTAACTACATTGAATTTACCTCTGGAAGCGATTGCACTAATTGCAGGGGTAGATCGTTTCATGGATATGTTCCGAACGTCAGTTAATATCACGGGTGACGCTTCGGGAGCTGTTATTATCGACAAATCCGAAGAGGATAATGATGAGGGTGAATCAGGTGCTTTAGCCGGGTGAAAAACAGATGCGCATGAATAATTCATGCGCATCACCCCATTTATCAACCTCTATTTAGGCTCTTTTCGTACGCATTGTTGCTTTTCTTACCTTCATAGTTGATATATACTGCGACGTAACCAAAAGTCATGTTCAGTGCCCTGCGACCGCTACGGAAAAATCACTACGCTTTCCGCGGGCTTGCGCTGAGCCTCCTCGATCGCAAAGAACGCTCACTGCGGGGTCTCATCGTCTTCGCTGTTTCCGCAGGAGTCTCCGTGTTTTTCCTTCGCTAGGGTGGTGTCCAATAATGGAATGATAGTAATCACTTTATTGATTAGAGCATGAGTTTCCACTATTTTGGCAGTTGATTGGAGCTGCGGACAGTTGACTCCTGCGGGAACAGCACGAGTCTGAAGACCCCGCAGCGGTGGGCTTCCGCGAGGAGGCTGAAGCCGTGCCCGCGGAAAGCAACGGTCCGCAGCGGAAATCAACCAGCAGTTACGTCGCAGTATATATCTATTCCCCTCAAAAGCGACAATCTTTACGAAAACAACCTCTATTTATTAACGGGTTCAAGCACTTGACCCAAATGTAGCGTATCGTGTAAGGCATTTACTGCATCCATTATATCCTTCTCAAGAACTAGCACCCAAATGGTTGTATGACTGTCAGACGATTGTAGGATTTGAATTCCCTTTTCAGTTAATGCCTCCACGATTTTAGAAGCAATACCAGGGACCCCCATCGCCTCATCTCCAACTATTGATACTTTTCCACACCTCTCAACAACTTCCGGTTTAAAGCCTAATTTTGTCAGATGGTCAACTGCTTTTTCAGTAGAATCTTCTTGAATAGTAAATTGCATTCCAGTCGGTGTTATATTAATAAAATCAACTGATATTCCCGCATCTGCCATTACCTTGAAAACTTTCGAATGGAAACGATTCATTCCCTCATTATTCGTAATTTTAATCTGCGTAATAGATACCACATGAGCAATACCTGTAATTAGTTGATCGGGTATTTCTTTGATGTTTGAATTTGTCACCATAGTTCCATCTTCTGTTGAATAGGTGGAGCGTACGTGTAAAGGTATATTTGCTTCCATAACAAGTTCAACAGCTCTAGGATGAATTACTTTAGCCCCTTGATAAGCTAAATTGCAAATCTCCGAATACGTTACGATTTTTAATTGCCTGGCAGATTTAACCACCCGTGGATCCGCCGTCATGATCCCATTAACATCTGAAAAAATCTCAACTTTTTCGGCGTTCAGTGCGACTCCAAGAGCGGCTGCGGTTGTGTCGCTACCTCCCCTCCCGATTGTAGTTATCTCTCCCTCAGGTGTTTGCCCTTGGAATCCTGCAACTACCACCACATCATGGTTATCCATCTCAGTTAATAATCGGGAGGTATTAACACTTTTAATTTTCGCTTGGGTAAACTCTGAGGTTGTCATAATCCCTGCTTGGGCACCTGTCAGTGCAATAGATTTCAGATGATTATTCTGTAACTCATTTGATAAAACTACACTAGCAATTGTTTCCCCACAGGACACTAGTAAATCAGTTTCCCGTTTCGAAGGGGATAGCATTGACCTATTAATAAGAGCCAGTAACGTATCTGTAGCATAAGGATCAGGCATACGCCCTAACGCTGAAACAACCACTACCAATTTATAGTTCTTTTCGACTGCCTGCTTAATGTGGGAAACCACCTTCGAAATGCTATCCGGTGATTGTAATGATGTACCTCCAAATTTTTGTACTAAAACCGCCATTAATATCCCCTCCTATTTATAACCATTTATTTTCTATTAATCGTTGTGCGATTTGTATGGAATTCCATGCCGCACCTTTCAATAAATTATCGGAAACAATCCAAAAGTGAAATCCGGTAGGGACATCTAAATCTTTACGAACCCTTCCGATGAATACCTCTTTTTTATTTACCGCGCTTACCGGTGTCGGGTACGTTTGTGTAGCTGGATCATCTTCAAGCACAACACCTTCTGCATGTTGAAATGTTTTCTGTACGTCATCCACCGTTACGTTCGTACCTTCTGTTTCGATATACACACTTTCCGCATGGGATGTAAAAAATGGCAAACGAACGCACGTCGCTGCGACAGAAAGATCTAAGTCATGTAGAATTTTTTTGGACTCGTTTATCATTTTCATTTCCTCGAAAGTGAACCCGTTATCCTGAAACACATCAATTTGTGGCAATGCATTAAACGCAATTGGGTAATGTTTCGCCCCATTTTTAACGGGCAAAATCTCAGGCGTCGTTTCTTTCCCCTCCAATACCGCTTTTGATTGGTCTTCTAGTTCTTGAACAGCGCTTGTTCCTGCACCGGAAACAGATTGATAGGTGGATACAATAACACGCTTTACCCCAAATTTTTGTTGTAAAGGCTTTAATGCAGCGACCAACTGAATAGTAGAACAGTTTGGATTTGCAATAATGCCGTTATGCCACTTCAAATCTGATTCATTTACTTCTGGTACGACTAACGGTACAGATGGATCCATGCGAAATGCACTTGTATTATCCACAACAACCGCCCCGCGTTTAACCGCTTCATGCGCAAATTGCTTTGATACAGAACCGCCAGCAGAAAATAAAGCAATATCCACGTTATTAAAACTTTCAGGTGTGGCTCTTTCCACGACTAGCTCTGTGTTACGGAATAAAACCTTTTTTCCTGCAGAACGTTCCGACGACAATAATTTAAGTGTATCAACAGGGAATTTCTCAACTTCTAATAATTCAATTATTTTCTGACCGACAGCTCCTGTCGCACCGACGATAGCTACATTATATTTAGTTTTCACATCCATATACCGTCACCTCCCAAAATTTCAAACCGCCTATTTCATCCGATTTTTACCAAAGCTTTATTTTAATTTTCTAATGATTATAGCATGAATTTCATATGAAATGTCAGATAAATTATACAATTTTATAATTTTCTTTATACGAAAGCGCTTTCCTCTAAATTTTCCGAAAAATCATGTAAAAAACCTTGCTATAAAACGATGTGACGTTTACACTGTTGTATAATATAAAAACAAGTGTATCTATCAAAATACAATATGAGGTGAGAATATGAAAAACAATGTATCTATCGGTCTATTAGGTTTAGGAGTAGTTGGTTCTGGAGTGGTAAAGCTTATTGAAAATCGTCAGGAAGAGCTGGTGAATCAGCTGGGATTTGGGGTAAACGTAAAACGTGTGTTAGTTCGTGATCTAGAGAAAGAGCGCGATGTTCAACTGGCTCAAACAGCTCTTACCACTGACCCGAATGATGTATTACATGATCCAGATATCGATGTCATTGTCGAGGTGATGGGCGGTATAGAAGAAGCTCGCCAGCATATTTTAGAAGCGTTTGCTACCAAAAAACATGTTGTAACCGCTAATAAAGACTTGATTGCTTTACACGGTCCAGAACTTCAGGATGCAGCCAATAGAAATCAATGCGATTTATTTTATGAAGCAAGTGTTGCTGGTGGAACACCAATATTAAGAGGTTTATCTGACGGCCTTATATCGGATCGAATTCAACAAGTCATGGGGATTGTAAATGGTACAACAAATTACATATTAACGAAAATGGATGAAGATGGCGTAACGTATGAAAGTGCACTAAAGGATGCGCAAGACCTGGGATTTGCTGAAGCGGATCCTACTGCAGATGTTGAAGGTTTAGATGCTGCTAGAAAAATGGTTATCTTGGCACGACTCGCATTTTCAACAAATATTGAATTAGAGGATGTAGAAGTAACTGGAATTACAAATATAGCTTTAAATGATTTTGAATATGCAAAAAAACTTGATTACACCATGAAGTTGATTGGTTTTGCCAAATACCATGACCAACATGTCGAGGTAAGTGTACAACCTACATTCATATCTGTAAATCATCCTTTAGCGGCCGTTAAAAACGAATACAATGCCGTTTTTGTTGATGGGGAAGCTGTTGGATCTACCATGTTTTATGGGCCAGGAGCAGGTAGTATGGCAACTGCAACAGCTGTGATGTCCGATGTTATTGCTGTGATTAAAAACATGCAGTTGGGGGTAAACGGCAAAGGATTTGTTAAACCATGTGTCGATGGAAAATTAGCACCACCCGATCAACGTTTTGGTCAATATTATATACGCTTAAATGTAAAAGATGAAGTTGGTGCTTTCGCCACAATTTCAGAACTATTTAACCAGATGGATATAAGTTTTGAACGAATCCTGCAAATACCAAGTAGTAAATATGAACAAGCAGAAGTTATTCTTGTAACCCATAAAACGACACTTAAGAAATTTGAGGAATCCAAAGTAAAGCTTGAAAATCTAAGTGTAGTAGAAAGTGTGGAAAGCTCTTATCGAGTCGAAGGAGATGGTAATGAATGAATTGGCCGGGATTACTGAAGCATTATGAAGAATTTCTACCAACAACAGCAGAAACACCCGATCTAACGCTACAAGAAGGTAATACACCACTTATCCATTTTCCACATCTATCAAAGCAATTGGGTGTAGAGATACATGGAAAAGTTGAAGGTGCCAATCCAACTGGTTCTTTTAAAGATAGAGGAATGGTAATGGCTGTTGCCAAGGCAGCTGAGGAAGGAAGTACATCAGTCATTTGTGCATCGACCGGTAATACATCCGCTTCAGCTGCAGCATATGCAGCGAAGGCTGGGATGAGGGCAATTATTGTAATTCCAAAAGGAAAAGTAGCTTTAGGTAAGCTTGCCCAAGCAATGATGTATGGTGCTGAGATTGTAGAAATTGATGGGAACTTTGATGATGCATTAAAAATGGTGCAACGAGTAAGCGAAAAGGCAGCCGTTACCCTTGTCAATTCAGTAAATCCATATCGGTTAGAGGGACAAAAAACAGCGGCATTTGAAGTTTGTGAACAGCTTGGAGGAGCCCCAGATATTCTGGCAATCCCAGTAGGTAATGCAGGAAATATCAGTGCATATTGGAAAGGTTTTAAGGAATATCACGAAAGAAAGCAAACTGGACTTCCAAAGTTACTCGGCTTTGAAGCAGAGGGAGCCTCAGCAATTGTTCAAAACAAAGTCATATCAGAACCCGAAACGATTGCCACAGCTATTCGTATCGGTAACCCTGCAAGTTGGAATCTTGCCGTAAATGCAAGAGATGAATCAAACGGAATGATAAATGCTGTTTCGGACACGGAAATTATCGCTGCATTTAAACTTTTGGCACGAAAAGAAGGAGTTTTTGCAGAACCCGGTTCATGTGCTTCGATAGCAGGTATCATTCAGCAATGTGAAAACGGATTTATTAAACCTGGCAGTAAAATTGTTGCAGTCTTAACAGGAAACGGTTTAAAGGATCCACAAACGGCAATTGAAGAACTGAATGTAAATCCCATATCACTACCAAATGATGAAGAAGCTGTTACAGCCTATATAGAAGATGTGATGAAGGTATGAACAGGTTCCGTCTTTCCATTCCAGCCAGCTCCGCAAACATTGGACCGGGCTTTGATTCAACAGGTTTGGCATTAAATCGTTACTTAACATTACAAGTGGAAGAGCATGAAAAATGGGAGATTCAACACCACTCCCCTTTTCTGCCATCCTTCACAAACTATGAAGATCATTTTATTTATCAAATTGCTAAGCAGATCGCCAAACGGCATAACCAATCACTGCCAATGTGCAAAATCAAAATTGGAAGCGCGATCCCATTAGCACGCGGCCTCGGCAGTAGCGCTTCAGCAGTCATCGCTGGTATTGAATTAGCCAATCAGTTATGTAACCTTTCTCTATCTACCGAACAAAAGCTACAATACGGATCAGACTTCGAAGGGCATCCGGACAATGTGGCAGCCGTTTTATTTGGAGGTTTTGTTATTACCGGGACAACACTAGATAATGAGATTAACTATTTCCAAATACCAGCACTCGATTTAGATATTGTTGTTTATATTCCAAAAGTTGAATTAAAAACGGAAGAAGCAAGAAGCGTACTTCCGGCTAACTTTTCACGAAAAGACGCTACTATTGCTAGTGGGACAAGTAACCTTATGATAGCTTCACTTCTATCAGGCGACTATGAATTAGCTGGAAAGATGATGGAACGTGATCTATTTCATGAACCATATCGAGCAAAACTTATACCAAATTATGACGACATTAAACGGGATGCAAAACAACTTGGCGCCTATGGAACGGTTATTAGCGGAGCAGGCCCCACAATGATTTCCTTTGTACCTCAAGGAGAAGGAAATGATGTTGCCACACAAATGGGAAATCTATTACCTAATCATCAGGTGGAAGCATTAGAAATTGATAATAAAGGTCTTGAGGTTATGCAAAACCCAGAATCAATAAATACAGCTACGGAATAATCCGTAGCTGTATTTATTAGGTTGAACTAATTTCTATACTGGAAGTACGTGTTCAAAAAGGTGCCAAATTAGAAACAAGAAGTTCGAGGCGGCGAAGTCTTGAGGACCGGACTTGCACAGGATGTGCTGACTTCTACGTTGCCCACAGGACGTGGGCGGTTTTAGTAGAAGTTCCTCTGCGTTGCTGCTACATGAGGACCGGAAAGACACGCCAACGAAGAAATTCATAGTTTATCATTGAGTAACTTTTTGAACATCCTCGAGAACAACATTGTTAAGTGTTTCATAGATTAGATCCACAGCTGTATCGATTTCTTCCTCTGTAACCGTCAGTGGCGGCAGCAAACGAATGACTTGCTGACCAGCACTTAAAATAAGCAATCCTTCTTGCATGGAACGTGCTATGACTGGAGAAACATCAGCCGTGCATTCAATGCCAATCATAAGCCCTCTTCCACGAATATCTGAAACAAATGATAGTTCACTAAGCTTTTCTGTTAACCTTTCTTGCAGATATCTTCCTTTTTCTTCAACCTCTTGCAAAAAGTCAGCTTGAAACACATACTGCAAGACTGCCTTTGCAGCTGCCATGGAGACTGGGTTTCCACCAAACGTTGAGCCGTGCGTTCCTGGTCCAAAAACATTATAATACTTACCTTTTGCAATCATTGCTCCGACTGGAAGCCCATTCCCCAGCCCTTTGGCTACAGAAATAATATCTGGTGAAATACCGTAATGCTCATAAGCAAAGGACTTTCCTGTTCGGCCAATACCAGTCTGTATTTCATCAACAATCAGTAGGACATGATTGTTTTTACATACTTGTTCTAGCCCTGAAATAAACAATGCTTCTGCAGGGATGACTCCCCCTTCTCCTTGAATCATTTCAACCATGACTGCTGCAGTATTCTCGTCAATAGCCTGTTTAACTGCTTCTAAATCATTAAATGGCACATATTCAAATGTCCCAAGCATTGGTCCGTATCCTTGTTGAATCTTCGCCTGACCTGTTGCTGACATTGTGGCAAATGTTCGCCCGTGAAAGGATTGATTAAATGTAATTATCTTAGTCTTTCCAGTTGCTTTACGTGCAAATTTAATAGCAGCTTCATTCGCTTCCGCCCCACTATTACAAAAAAAGACATGATCACCAGAACTGTTTTGAACAAGCAGCTCAGCAACCTCTTCCTGGATTGGATTATGATAAAGGTTTGATGTATGCCAGTAGTTCTGTAACTGTGCTTCAATTGCTTTTTGTACTCCCGGATGTCGATGTCCCAAATTACAAACACCAATTCCCGAACCAAAATCCAGATATCTTTTCCCATTTGTATCCTCTATTGTTGTTCCATTTGCTTTTGCGACTGATAAATCAAACCGTTTGTATGTTGGTAATAACGCTGTCATATTATACAACTCCTACTGCTTTTTTAATGATTGTTCCGACTAATTTTGTGTCCTCGGAAAGTTTTGATTGTCTACCATCAACAATCATGACCTCTTCCAATTCATCAGTTAGACTAGCAACTGCAGCTCGAACTTTCGGGATCATTCCACCATAGATTGTTCCCTCAGCAATTAAGTTTTCAATCTCTATTTCTGTTATGGATTCGAGCAAATGGTCATCTTGCATAACACCAGGAACGTCTGTTACAAAAATCAATTGTTCCGCAGCTAATGCTTTAGCTACAGCTCCTGCTGCAGTATCTGCATTAATGTTGTACCTCGCACCATCTTCATCAAGTGCGATTGGTGCTATAATTGGAACAGTCCCGAGATTAATCAAATCCATTAGAAAAGAAACATTCACACCTTCAACTTCTCCAACATAGCCATATCGATTGAAATCTTTTGCTTTCGCCGTCAAAAGCCCAGCATCTGACCCAGAAAGACCAACAGATGGAATACCAGCGCGATTAAGTTTTCTAGTTAGTGCATTATTGACCTGCCCTGTAAGGACCATTTCAACGACATCCATCGTCGGTTTTGTTGTTTTGCGAAGCCCATCAACAAATTCGGATTCCATTTCCAGCATGGTAAGCATTTCCTTTATCGCTGGTCCTCCTCCATGTACAAGGACTGGCTGTAAACCAGCTTTTTTCAAGGATAAAATATTAGCAAAAAAACGATCTGACAATCCGTCGACCGTACTTCCGCCACATTTCAGTACAATTATACCGTGCATCATATTCCCCCCTTATGACCTGTAACTGGCATTAATACGAACGTAATCATATGTAAGGTCACATCCCCATGCCTTACCTGTTCCATCGCCTACTTTCAAATCAATTGCAATTTTTACCGTTTCATTTTTTAGTATTTCGGATACTTCATCCTCGGAAAAGGCTAAAGGTTGACTATCTTTTAATAGCTGAACCGGTCCGATTGCTATATCAATTGTATCCACGTTAATGACCGCGTTACTGTATCCGACAGCCGCAATAATCCGCCCCCAATTTGCATCAGCCCCAAACACTGCCGTTTTAACAAGCGACGAACCGACAACAGATTTTGCCACTTGATTCGCTTGACTTTCATTATACGCTCCATTAACTTCAACTTCGATTAATGTTGTCGCACCTTCCCCATCGCGAGCAATCAGTTTTGCTAGATCTTCGCATGTTTTACGTAATAGTTCTACAAATAAATGCCATTCATCGTGTTCAGGTGTGAGTGTCTCATTTCCCGCCTGTTCACTTGCCAAAGTAAGGACCATATCATTTGTTGATGTATCGCCGTCAATCGTTATGCAATTAAATGTTTTGTCCGTTACCTCTTTTAATGCTAACTGAAGCATATCCGATTCAATTACTGCATCTGTTGTAACAAACGAAAACATCGTTGCCATATTCGGATTAATCATGCCAGAACCTTTCGCTGATCCCGCCATCGACACCGTTTTACCATTAATCGTTGTTTGATAGCATGTTGATTTTGTATAAACGTCAGTCGTTAAAATAGACTCATTGAATTGAGCAGCGCTGGCTTCGGTGGCATCTGGTTTTAGTTGTTTAATGGATGGAATAATTTTGTCCATTGGCATATCCAAACCAATAATGCCTGTCGACGCCACTGCGACATAATTTTCTGGCAGCAGGAATTGCTCCGCAGTAACCCTTCTCATTTCATACGCATCTCTTTCACCTTGTTTTCCTGTACATGCATTCGCATTCCCACTGTTTACAATTACTGCCTGAAGCTTGCCTTCTTTAGCAATGCTGTCCTTCGTTACCTGTAATGGTGCTGCTTGAATAACATTCGTTGTATAAACAGCAGCAACATTTGCTGGGGTATCACACATAATTATTCCCAAATCATTTCGTTTTCTTTTCACACCTGTATGTAGTCCAGTAGCTTGAAAACCAGATGGTGTTACGAGTGTTCCTTTTTCTATTTTTGTGATTTTTTTATCAATAGTGAGCAAATTTAATTCCCCTTTCGAATGGTAAATTCATGTTATGGGTAGACCGGTACAAATTCTAATCCACTTTTTTCATCTATTCCGAGTATTTTATTCATATTTTGAACAGCCTGACCTGCTGCACCCTTCATAAGGTTATCAATAACCGAAACGACCGTAACTCGATTCGTCCGCTCGTCGTATGCAAGTGAGATATCGCAAAAATTTGTACCAAGCACTTCTTTTGTACTTGGGAATATTCCTTGTTCTTTTATTCTGACAAAGTAATTGTCCTGATAACTTTCCTGATACAACTCGAAAAGCTGATCTATATTCGTTTCCTTGGTAACGTCCGCATACATGGTCGACATAATGCCCCTTGTCATTGGAATTAAATGTGTGCTAAATGTAACTGGAGAAACCTCAGTATTCCAATTGGAAAGTACTTGTTCAATTTCAGGGGTATGCTGATGCTCATTGACTTTATAAATTTTAAGGTTATCGTTCGTTTCGGAAAAATGGGTCATCGCTGAAGCATTTCTTCCTGCCCCTGTTACACCTGTTTTTGCATCAATAATAATGGAGTGATTGTCAATCACCTTATTTTTTACGAGTGGTGCAAGACCGAGCAAAGTTGCTGTAGCAAAACAGCCGGGATTTGAAATCAATTTCGTATCTGATATATCTTCTTCTAACCACTCTGTCAAACCATACACCGCTCCACTCAGCCAATGCTCATCACCAGCATCTTTTTTGTACCACTCTTTATAGACTGTAGTATCTTTCAAACGATAATCACCTGATAAATCGATGACCTTCAAGCCTTTGTTCAACAATTCAGGAACAAGTTTTGATGAAATTCCTGAAGGTGTTGCGGTAAAGACAAGATCAACTTCGTTTGCAATTTTATTTACATCTATATCCTCGAGTGTATGACCTACTACTGTCTGAAGGTGCGGATAGCTTTCATGAATTGACTTCCCTTGTTGACTCGAGGAGTGAATAGAATGTATGGATACTTCCGGGTGATTTTTAAGAATTCGGATTAATTCAGCCCCACCATATCCAGTTGCTCCAATAATTGCTACTTTCATTATTTTTACTCCTCTCTAATTAACGGTATCCCACCATTATAAGTTGTATGAAAATAAAGTCAATTTTGATTTATAGATTTTTCTAAATTAATATAAAATAAAAAACCTGTAGAGAAAAACATCTATTCCCTCTACAAGCTGAAAATGACTCCTTGTCTAAACACTACACTTCTAAGAAAAGCGCAAGTGCCTTGGTCAGCCCCGACAAGTTTAAGACGAATCTCTTAGTGATGATTTTTATCACAAAGAGATTTGACTTAAAACCTCGAGGGGCTAGGCGCTTGCGCTAGACAGATTAACGCCAAAGTTTAATACTTTCTTTCCTTCTTAGAAAAACTTGGCATTCGCCTAATCCTTAATAGCGAATGCCGAAGTTTTACTTATACCGGCGTTTCCTCAAAACGTTTATGCTTTCCCTAGTGTAAATAAGACGGTAGCACTGTACTCCCCATTAAATAGTGATCAACTTTGTGGGCTACTTCACGGCCTTCATTAATCGCCCAAACGATTAAACTTTGTCCACGCCTCGCATCACCAGCTGCAAATACCTTATCTACGTTTGTAGTAAAATCACCGTATTTCGCATCAACTTTTCGGTTGCTGGTGTTTACATCGAACTGTTGCAGCAATTGTGACTCGGGTCCTTCAAACCCAATCGCGATAAAAACAAGTTGTGCTGGCCAAACTTTTTCAGTACCAGGAATTTCATTAAAGATAAACTTTCCATCTTCACCCCTGACTTTTTCCATTTCGACAGTATGAACTTCTTTTAAATCTCCATTATCATCTGAAATAAACCGCTTCGTTTGAATCGAGTAGGTACGTGGATCATCGCCGAATTTGGCTGTTGCTTCCTTGTGTGCATAGTCAACCGTAAACAAATTCGGATATTCGGGCCACATATTGCCTTCTGTTCTTGATAGTGGGAGCTTTGGATGCTTACCAAACTGTACAACACTATTGCAATTGTGACGAAGCGCTGTTGCGATACAATCGGCGCCCGTATCCCCGCCACCAATTACGATCACATCTTTACCTTTTGCATCAATGAATTCGTTCTCTTGCATATCGGAACCTAGTAAATTTTTAGTGGAAGCTGTTAGATAATCCATGGCAAAATGAACCCCATTTGCTTCCCTTCCTTCAATAACCAAATCCCGTTGTTTTTGAGAACCAGTACATAGGATTACTGCATCATGCTGCTCTTTTAATTCTTCGGCTGTAATATCTTTTCCTACTTCCATATTCACCAGAAAATTAATGCCTTCCTGCTCTAGCAATTTAATTCTTCGTTCCACAACATCTTTTTCCAGCTTCATATTAGGGATACCATACGTTAACAATCCACCAGCTCGATCTGCCCGCTCATAGACTGTTACGGTGTGCCCTGCCTGGTTCAATTGGTCAGCACTCGCTAATCCTGCTGGGCCGGATCCTATAACAGCAACTGACTTTGCCGTTCTTTTTTGCGGAACCCGCGGTGTCATCCAACCGTTTTCAAATCCTTTATCGATGATCGCACGTTCAATACTTTTAATTGCGACAGCAGGGTCAGAAATAGCGACTGTACAAGACCCTTCACAAGGAGCCGGACAAACTCTTCCGGTGAATTCTGGAAAATTGTTTGTTTTTAACAACCGCTTCAATGCTTCTTCCCATTGTCCCCTATATGCTAAGTCATTCCACTCAGGAATTAAGTTATAGATTGGACATCCAGTAGTGGCTCCATTTATTTCTTCACCTATTTGGCAAAAAGGAGTCCCACAGTCCATACACCGCGCCCCTTGCCTGCTTAATACTTCATCAGAGAAAGGAGCATCGTATTCTTTCCAATCCTTAATTCGCGTGTGAGGATTACGTTCTTCGGCCTCTTCGCGCTTATAATCCATAAATCCTGTTGTTTTTCCCATATTTACGCACTCCTTTCTTCCCTATAAGAGGTTGTTCAAAAAGTCCGGTAAAAATGACACTTCGAATTTCTTCGTTAGCTTGCTTTTCCGTTCCTCACGTATTAATACCATACGTTCCGGTACTTAAAGCTAAGCTGCCTCGAACTTCTCGGTCCTTTTTATCCTCCTTTTTGAACACACACTATAATGATACTACTTCAGGTTTTTCTGGTTCTGTATCGATGATTTTGTTTTGATCTTTCGATTGAAAAGCATTCATAACAGCTTCTTCGTCTGTAAAACCATCATTCTTGTAGCTTTGAATTTTTTCGAGCATTAATTTATAATCTTTTGGAATAACTTTTACGAATTTCCCCACACTCTCGTTCCAGTTATTTAGCACATAAGCTCCCTTTTGACTCCCGGTATAACGATAATGGTTTTTGACCATTTGTTTAACTTCCTCCACCTCATTACAATCTGCGAGAGGTTCAAACTCTATCATTTCTTTGTTACATAAATGTTTAAATGCGGATAGATCTTCCGCAAGAACGTAGGCGTTACCACCTGACATTCCGGCTGCGAAGTTTTTACCTACTTCACCTAAAATGACTACACGTCCTCCAGTCATATATTCGCATCCGTGGTCACCAATTCCTTCTACAACAACATTTGCACCACTATTCCGGACAGCAAATCGTTCACCAGCATAACCATTAATATATGCCTCTCCACTCGTTGCACCGTAAAAAGCAACGTTTCCGGCAATAACATTATTAGATTCATAAGGTTTTGCTTCAATAGGAGATGCGACGACCACTTTCCCACCCGATAATCCTTTTCCTACATAGTCATTCGCGTCACCACTTAGCCACATCGACATGCCCCTTGGTATAAAGGCACCAAAACTCTGTCCTGCAGACCCAGTGAATCTTAACGTTACTGAGTCCTCCGGCAACCCAACTTCCCCATAGCGCTTCGATATCTCGCTACCTACTATCGTTCCAACTACACGATCTGTATTTTTGATAGAATATGATAGATCGACTTGTTCCTTCCGTTCGATAGCAGGTTCTACTGCAGGTAAAATTTTCGATAAATCCAGTGACTCATCAAGATGATGATTCTGGTTTGTTTGGCAGGTTCTTGGTCCATCTGCCTGGTAGAGTAATGTAGTCAAATCCAAATACTTCGCTTTCCAGTGTGCTTTAGCCCGATCACTTACATCTAATACATCTGTCCGTCCAACCATTTCTTCAACGGTCTTAAAACCTAACTCTGCCATAATTTCCCTAACTTCCTCGGCAATATAGTACATAAAATTAACGACATGATCTGGATCACCCATGAATTTTTTTCTAAGTTCTGGGTTTTGAGTGGCAATGCCTACTGGACATGTATCCACATGACATACGCGCATCATGACACAACCAAGAACTACAAGTGGTGCTGTTGCAAAACCATACTCTTCTGCGCCGAGTAATGCGGCCAGTACGACATCCTTTCCGGTCATCAGCTTTCCATCTGTCTCCAAAACAACGCGATCTCGAAGGCCATTTAACATCAAGGATTGGTGTGTTTCAGCTAGCCCAAGCTCCCAAGGAAGTCCTGTATGCTTAATACTTGTTTTTGGTGAAGCACCAGTACCACCATCATATCCACTAACTGAAATAACATCTGCTTTACCTTTTGCAACACCAGAGGCAATCGTTCCAATCCCTGCTTTTGCAACAAGTTTTACACTGATGCGAGCATCACGATTAGCGTTTTTCAAATCGTGAATCAGTTGTGCCATATCTTCAATAGAATAAATGTCATGGTGCGGAGGAGGCGATATCAGGCCAACACCAGGAGTAGATCCACGTACGTTAGCTACCCATGGATAGACTTTTTTTCCTGGCAGTTGTCCACCCTCCCCTGGTTTCGCTCCTTGGGCCATTTTAATTTGTAGTTCGTCAGCATTAACTAAATAATGACTTTTTACACCAAAGCGTCCAGATGCGATTTGTTTAATAGCACTTCTAGGCGAGTCGCCATTTTCATTTGCGACAAAACGCTTCGGATCTTCTCCACCTTCACCACTGTTACTTTTTCCACCAATTCTGTTCATCGCAATAGCTAAAGATTCATGGGCTTCTTGACTTAACGAACCAAATGACATCGCCCCTGTTTTAAACCGTTTCACAATCGTGTCGGCAGGTTCAACTTCTTCTATTGGTATAGAATTCGTTTTCTTAAACGTAAATAGATTACGCAGAAAATTAATTCTTTCTTCATTTGCCGCTTCTGAATATTGCTTGAAAAGATTATAATCTCCTCTTCGACAAGCCCATTGCAGGGTATGAATAGTTTTCGGATTAAACGCATGGTGTTCACCAGTTTTTCTCCATTGAAAGTCAGTTCCTGATTCCAGGGTACTATCAACATGATCTGCATAAGCACGTTTATGCCGATTCACTGCTTCTTCCGCAATCGTATCTAATTCAATTCCACCGAGCTGGGAAGCAGTTCCTGTAAAATAACGATCGATGACAGTTTTGCTGATTCCAACTGCCTCAAATATTTGTGCACCGCGATAACTTTGAATCGTTGAAATTCCCATCTTGGACATCACTTTTACAACGCCTTCGGTAATTCCCCGAATATATTTACTAACTGCATCTTTATAGCTGTACGTTAAATTATTTTCATTGATTGTTTGACTCAATGTCGCGTATGCAAGATACGGAGTTATCGCGTTTGCGCCATAACCGATCAGGGCTGCAAAATGATGAACCTCTCTTGCCTCACCAGTTTCAGCAATGATACTCACTTTCGTACGGGTACCTTGGCGAACCAGGTGCTGATGCAATGCACTTACTGCGAGGAGTGATGGAATTGCAACGGACTGTTCATCCATATTCCGATCCGACAAAACAAGAATACTAATACCTTCTGCAATTGCCTTGTCAGCATTTTTACAAATCTGATCAAGTGCACCTTCTAGATTTTCGTAAAACAACGCGTCTAACGTCATACTGGAAAACCCCGGATAACTATCAGCTTTTAATAATCGAAGCTGTCGATTAGACAGGATGGGTGTGTCTACTTGAAGTCTATGGCAATTCTTTTCACTCGGATGTAAGATATCCCCTTCAGGTCCTAACAAGCTTGTAGTGGAGGTAACTAGTTGCTCACGATACGCATCAATCGGTGGGTTCGTTACCTGAGCAAATAATTGCTTGAAATAGGAAAATAAGGATTGTGGATGGTCGGATAATACCGCTAGCGGTACATCATTACCCATGGCACCAATTGGATCTTTTTCTTCAGCAACTAAAGGAACCAAGTATTTCTGAATATCTTCATACGTATATCCAAACGCTTTTTGTCTCGTCACTAAATTTTCAAACGGCATTTCATCAAGTGCCTCCACTTTATTCTTCAGTTTAACGAGTTGCCCATCCAACCATTTGCGATAAGGCTCCGCTTCAGCCATTTCTGTTTTAATCTCATCATCAGAAATGATCCGCCCTTCCTCTAAATCTAGCAAAAGCATTTTTCCAGGACTCAATCTGTCTTTATACAAAATATTGTCTTCTTCCACGTCGATGACTCCTACCTCTGAAGAAAAGATAAGATAGTCATCTTTAGTCACATAATATCTCGCTGGACGCAAACCGTTTCTGTCCAGGATTGCCCCGATTTGCTTTCCATCCGTAAATGAAATAGTCGTTGGACCATCCCATGGCTCCATTAATGAACTATGATACTCGTAGAAAGCTTTCTTTTCTTTCGACATATGCGGATTGTTGACCCATGGCTCTGGGATCAACATCATGGCAGCGTGTGCGGGTTTTCTGCCGGCCAAAACAAAAAATTCCAGTGCGTTATCTAATATAGATGAGTCGCTCCCATCCGCATCCAGGATTGGAAGTACCTTTTCCAAGTCATCACCGAAAGCATCCGAAACAAACTGCTCCTCCCGCGCTCTCATCCAGTTGACATTACCTCTTAACGTATTGATTTCTCCATTATGCATTAAATAACGATTTGGATGAGCCCGTTCCCAACTTGGAAATGTATTTGTGCTAAAACGATTATGCACCATCGAAAAAGCAGAAACAAAATCCGTATCTTGTAAATCAATATAGAAAGCATCCATTTGTTCCGGTGCTAGTAACCCTTTATATACAATCGTTTGACTTGAAAGGCTGGTAAAATAAAAACGCTCCCCGCGTTCCGCAGCTACTTTTTCCGCTTGTTTACGAATCATGTATAACTTTCGTTCAAATCCTACATCTTCTTTAATAGTAGGATCTGCCCCAATAAATACTTGACGAATTATTGGACAGCTTTCTTTTGCTTTATTTCCGATTTTTCTGATATTTGTGGGTACAGTTCTCCACCCAAGAACGGTTTGCCCCTCTTTTTTTATAAATGAATTAATGTGAGATTCCGCTTCCTCCCGATTTTCATCATCATTTGAGAAAAAAACCATCCCAACACCGTAACGCTCTTTTTCAGGCAAGTTCATTTCCGGACAAACTTTCCTGAAAAAACGATCAGGAATTTGAACCATTAATCCTGATCCATCACCTGTCAACGGATCACTTCCTTGCCCTCCGCGATGGTCAAGCTGACAAAGCATTCTTAGTCCTTTTTTCACAATATCATGAGTAGGAACTCCATTCATGTGTGCATACAACCCAATTCCACATGCATCATGTTCAAATTCAGGGCGATAAAGACCTTGAGCTTTTGGTATTTGGTTATAACTCATCATTAATACCTCCATTCCGTATGTGGTGCCTTATATCAATTATAGGTTTTCAAATTAATCTAAACAATATATAATTTAGATTAAAACAATCTACTTTTGATATGAATGGTGGGAATAAGTTATGGAACTACGTCAATTACGTTATTTTATGGAAGTTGCAGAGCGTGAACACGTATCAGAGGCAGCGGTAAACTTGCATGTTGCGCAATCGGCAGTCAGCAGGCAAATCGCCAACTTAGAGGGAGAACTTGGCGTCTCTTTATTTGAACGTGAAGGCAGAAATATTAAGTTAACACAAATAGGAAAGACTTTTTATACGCACACAAAGATCGCAATGAAGGCAATTGATAACGCTAAAAAACAAATCGATGAATATTTAGATCCT
The DNA here is from genome assembly GCF_044793635.1 of Virgibacillus necropolis. Classification (GTDB taxonomy): domain Bacteria; phylum Bacillota; class Bacilli; order Bacillales; family Amphibacillaceae; genus Virgibacillus_F; species Virgibacillus_F necropolis_A. The sequence continues at coordinate 3,650,513 of NZ_CP084992.1, read as the reverse complement.
GAACGTGGAACAATTAAGATCGGTTTTCCGACGAGTTTATCTAGTCATCTATTACCAAGTGTCATTTCTGCCTTCAAAGACGAATATCCGAATGTTGCGTTTCATTTAAGGCAAGGTTCTTATAGATTTTTAATCGATTCTGTAAAAAAAGACGAGATAGACGTGGCCTTTCTTGGTCCTGTCCCTAAAGATGACCCTGATATCGAAAGCCATATATTATTCACTGAAAGTATTTTAGCTTTATTACCATTGAGTCATCCTTTAGCAGATAGGGACAGCCTGTACCTTACTGACTTGAAAAATGATGAATTTGTTAGCTTTCCCAAAGGGTTTGTATTAGAAAAAGTAATTGTAGATGCATGCAGACAAGCAGGATTCGCGCCAAAGATTTCATCAGAGGGAGAAGATTTAGACGCTATCAAAGGTCTTGTCTCTGCTGGAATTGGCGTAACACTCTTACCTGAAAGTACATTTCACGAGTCCACACCAAGACTGACCGTTAAAATTCCAATTAATATTCCCGAAGTTAGAAGAACGGTGGGAGTGATTAAACAGAAGGAGAAAAGTCTAGCACCATCCGAAAAAATATTTTATGCGTTCGTGAAAGAGTTTTTCTCAAGGTTACAGGGTTTTAAGTAAATTGAATTAAAGCACGCGCCATAGCATAGATAGATTGTTTCCTGTGTATGCTATGGCGCTATAGTTGTTGACTCAATAGTTAAAGCTTCTCTTTTATGCTTTCAACTTCTTCTTTATCAAGTTGGGTGACTTTTACAATAAATTCTACAGAAGACCCTTCTTTTAACATTTCAAGAGCAATCTCTCTTTTTTCTTCCGTCCTCCCCTTTTCTATTCCTTTTTCTTCCCAAGAGTTCGGTAGCTTTAAGATATCTTTGGCATCATCCAATTGTTTAATTTCCTCCATTAATTCCTTCCTCCTCCCATTTATTCAATCGCAAATAAGATTCAAAAAAGCCATTTATTAAACTTGTTTTGGCTGGATTCATTTCCATTTTTACTAGCATTTGTAAAAACTCTTTTTTAACCTGAACCCTTTCTTTTTCGGTATATCCCATTTTACTTAATAAAGCTGCTGCAACTGGATTATTCGATTGAATATAGTCACGCCAATTCATTTTTTTCAATTCTAGCATTAAGAAATTAAAAGTTAACACGTGAAAGAATGGGAATTTTATCATAAATTCATTTTGTTCGTATCTATGTTCATTATAACTAAAAATCGCAATAGGTAAAATTGGCTTCCTATACTTATTATAAAGCAGACTGAAATATTGATACATTCGTTCGTTGAAATTTTCTTGACTATAGCTTTGGGGTTCCACATGAATAATAATAAGTGTATCTTGACCTTTTAGCTTCGTTTCAATGACAATATCTGCTTTTCGACTTTCCCCTTCAATCATATCGGTGAACATTTCATTTGATAATGGCTTGATAGAGCTGAAATCTATGTGAAGATGGACTTCCGGAAAAAATAATTCGAGAAAATCGGAAAAAAATGTGTGAATTAATTCTTTAAATAATTGATCGTGGTGGGTATATTTGATGCGGTCTTCACGTACTAACAATGCTGGTGACATGTTAACACATCCTTCCGGATAATATGAGGATAAAACCGGGGTGTTTTTCTAAATATATAATATCAGATAAATCAAACAAGAACAAATGTTTCGTTTCAAACTATTTTTCAAAATTAAAAAAGTAATAATAATGAACACATCAAAAATACAAAGACCCTTAAAGGGCCTTTGCACTAAGTAAATCCAAAACTTATTTCACAAGCAAACCATTCGTCTGTTTACCGGGGTGATACACCGGCAACTGATCTCCTTGACCAAACAAATTATCCCGAAGCGTGCTTCCTTCATATTCCTTTCGAACCAATCCTCTTTCTTGTAGAATTGGAACGACATATTCTATGAAGTCCCTAAACGTCCCAGGAGTAATGGCATAAGCAATATTGAAGCCATCAACTCCTGCTTCATTTACCCACTCTTCCATCGTATCCGCAATTTGTTCTGGGGATCCAACTGCATAGGCACTCATACCGCCAATTCCTACAAAGTTCTTAATTTCTTCAACTGTCCATTGTTTATCCGGGTCTATTTTTGTGAAACCTTCTAGCGCTGACCGTATCGAGTCATTCTCGATATAACTTATAACTTGGTCTGCGTCATAATCAGATAAGTCAATACCGGTCCAACCTCCAAATAAAGCTAGCGCTCCTTCGTCGCTTATATGTTTCTTATAATCTTCAAATTTAGCGTTGGCATCTTCTTCGGTTTTGCCAACAATCGGGGTAAACATAGTAAGAATTTTCACTTCATCCTGCGATCTTCCCGTTTTTTCGATATCAGCTCGCAGTCTTCTAACTGTCTCCTTGGCGACGTTTATCGTCGGTGACCCAATGAACACACATTCCGCATTTTTCGCTGCAAAAGCACGTCCTTTGGTTGAAGCACCCGCTTGATAAATAACAGGTGTCCGTTGGGGCGAAGGTTCGCTCAGATGAGCGCCTGGTACTTTAAAATATTTTCCTTCATGTTGGATATCATGAACTTTGGTTGGGTCGGTATAAATACCATTTTCTTTATCTAACTTAATAGCATCGCCTTCCCAACTTTCTTCCCAAAGCTTATAGCAAACATCCAAATACTCGGCTGCTAAATCATACCGCTCATCATGTTTCAATTGATCATCAAGTCCTATATTTACCGATGCGCTTTTGAGATAGGATGTAACAATGTTCCACCCCACACGACCTTTTGTTAAATGATCGAGCGTTGTCATCCGACGGGCAAATGGATACGGGTGCTCATGTGTAACAGAAGCCGTAACGCCAAACCCAAGATGTTTTGTTACGGCGGACATTAAAGGAACAACCAATAACGGATCATTTACCGGAGACTGCGCCCCTTGCCTTACAGCCGCATCCCTTGATCCCTTATAGACATCATAGGTACCTAACACATCCGCTATAAATACAGCATCAAATCGGCCTTTTTCTAAAAGCTTGGCAAGCTCTATCCAATACTCGCTATCTTTATAACGGTGTGATTCATCTTCCGGGTGTGTCCATAACCCAGGAGACTGATGACCAGCACAATTCATATCAAATGCATTCAGATAAATTCTTTCTTTTGTCATCTATTTCTTCCTCCTTCATTTTATTTTTCAGGTTTTCAGACTGTCGAAACTAATGCCCCTTGATTGTTTACTAATTCGATAAAGTAATACAGTTGCTTATTCGTACGTTCTAAAATACTCTCATCAATAATTGGATTTTCTTTTTGCTTATCAATTTGACTATCCAGTAGATAGAGTCCTTTTAAGTTGTGCCCCTTCAATGTTGCCAACACCGGTTTCAATGTATATTCAAGTGCAAGTAGATGAGACATGCTTCCACCCGTCATTATCGGCAGAACAGGGGTATGCTGGAGTACATCCTGTGGTAAAACATCAAGCAATGCTTTCAACACCCCTGAATAGGCACCTTTATATACCGGTGACCCAACAATGACACCCTTTGCGCCTTGAATTAATGTCGCAATATCCTTGAAAACTGGACTATCATATTTCCCGAGAAATAAATCCTCATGTGGTACATCTTTAATAGAAATATGGGTCACAGAAAAATTTTCCTGTTTGAGCAATGTTCCTAAATACTTCAACACTTGATCAGACCTGGAATATTCAGAAGGACTTCCCGACAAAATAACTATTTCACTCAAATTAATCAACCTTTCTTAAATAAAATATTTATATGAAAAATAACCCTTCAGCTATGTATCTGCGCACTTTTTCATTACAAAAGCCCCCTTTTCTTTTAATGAGAAAAGAGGGCTTATTACCATCGCTACTTCCGCTCTTATCTCCCAAGAATCACTCCCGCTGGAATTAGCACCTTTCTGACAAATGTCAGAGGTTGCTGAAGCTTCACAGGGCCAGATCCCTCAGCTTCTCTTGATAAGAATATTTAATTTAATATATAGTGTATTCCAATTAATCCGATAAATCAAGTAGGAATTACAAATTTCTGTTAACTCTTTTAAGCTGCTTCATATGTTTTATAATCATTTGTTTTCAGCAAAGTTTGAGCTCGGCTGCGGTCTTCATCTTTTTGGAAACTAATTCGCAGCACCCCCAATAAGCCTTCTCTGGATTCAATAATATGCAGATTGGTTATACTAATTGCTTGTTCCGCTAATATAGAAGTTATACTTGATATTGCTCCAGGTGAATCCTTCACATCCACATACAGATCATAGTAAGCTGGAATAGCTCCTTTGGAACGGACAGGTAAAGAATCACGGTATGCTTTGGCTTCTTCAAAGAAATGGGCAATTGTTTGTTCATTGTCGTCCAATAAAACACCTTTTATGTTATTCATTTCCGCAATCCAATCATCGAACAAGTCTAATAAGTTGCTGCGATTTTGTTTTACGATATCTTTCCACATACTGGGGCTACTGGACGCAATCCGAGTTATATCCCGAAATCCCCCTGCCGCTAACAAACTGACGAGGGAATTTTTATCGGCATACTTTTTCGTTTGGTTGACTAAACCGGCCGCTATAATATGTGGAAAGTGACTGATCACACCTGTTACGTTATCATGTTCTTCTGGATCGAGTACTAGAAAATGCGGATTTGCTCCATTTAGCCATTGTTTCAATTCGTCTACTTTTTCCAAAGAGGTATCGGCGCGTGGAGTTAGTACGTAAAAAGCATTTTCAAATAAATGAGCTTTCGCACTTTCCACTCCCGCTTTATGTGAACCTGCCATCGGGTGTCCACCAATGAACGATACCTCTTTTTCCCACAAATTATTAGCTAAGTCCATAATCCCACCTTTTGTACTTCCGGTGTCTGTAATAATAACGTTTTCCTTTAATGTCATGTTTACCAACTGTTTCATTAATTTTTCCGTCTCGAGTACCGGTGCTGACAGAATGATTAAATCTGCTGATTCTGCCCCCTGACGAATTGAATCTACTTTTTCGTCTATTATTTGGAGTGCATTGGCTTTTTCTATTTCACTTTGCTTAATGTCATAACCATAAATCTTCGCATTTGGATGTTGATTTTTAATTGTGAGGGCTAAAGAACCTCCAATTAATCCTAGTCCAACAATAAATACATTTCCATCCATGAAAAATCCTCCCGTTGCCGCATTAATTATGTTGGTGACTTATTTTCACACGCCCACTTACATCTTCTATAAAGTCCTTTAATGCAATTCTTACTCGTTCATTTTGTTCTTCCAAACCGATCGTAATGCGAACGGATGTTGGAAAACCTAATAATTTTCCAGAACGAACGATTAGTCCTTTTGATAATAAGAATTGAGATACTTCGTCACCATCACGTTGTAAATCGATTAAGATAAAATTGCCCTGTGAAGGGTAATAATGGAGGTTATTTTCCTGACAAAACGTATAATATCTTTCCCTTTCTATAGCATTCCTTACCCGGCATTTTTCCACAAAGTCCTGATCTGAAATCGCAACAGATGCTGTTATTTGTCCAAGTACATTCGTATTGAATGGAGGACGTGCTGGTTCTAACTGTTGAATATTCGATACGGACGAAATCCCATAACCCACACGAAAACTAGCAAGACCATACATTTTTGAAAAAGTTCTCATGATAATTAAATTAGGAAATTCATTTATAAAGTCAAGAGAATGATAGGAATTCGTTACATATTCATAATAAGCCTCGTCAAGAACTACCAACACATCTTTTGGAACTCGCTCTAAAAAGTATCGAAGTTCATTTACAGCGATATAACTCCCTGTTGGATTGTTAGGACTGCAAACCCATACAACTGCAGTATTTTCATCAATCACAGAAATCATTTCATTCAAATCATGACTACCATTTACTAATTCCACTTCACGGATTTTAGCGCCTTCAATAACAGCATTATGCTTATATTGTGGAAAAGTCGGCGTAGCCATTACAGTATTTTTCCCTGGTTCAAGTAAGGCTCTTGATATAATTTGCACAAGTTCATCCGTGCCATTTGTAAAAATTAATTGATTGTTGTCTACACCTAATAATGATGCAGTTGCTTCTCGTAATTTTATAGCACCTCCGTCCGGGTAAAGCATGAATGACGAATGGAATTCCTTTAAAGCCTGATCTACTGCTGATGGATAGCCAAATGGGTTTTCATTTGAAGCTAGTTTGACGATTGAATCTAGTTGATACTGTTTCTTCACTTCATCAATCGATTTTCCTGGCTGATAAGCTTGTAAATCAAGAATTTGCTTTTTCCACTTCATTACATTTCCTCCTTATCTGCATTATGGCCCTACTTGCCTGACAGCGTTTTTTCACGGCTTGGTGTTGCTAGCTTTTCTTTAAAATCTTTTAATTCACCCATATACTCATTGAATTGCGGAATATTCATTTGCTGAGCTGAATCGGATAACGCAACAGCAGGATCTGGATGAACTTCTGCCATGATTGCATCCGCCCCTATCGCTAATGCTGCTTTTGAAGTTGGAAGAAGCAAATCTTTTCTTCCTGTAGAATGTGTTACATCAACAACAACCGGTAAATGTGTTTCTTTCTTCAAAATTGGTACAGCTGAAATATCTAATGTGTTTCTTGTCGCTTTTTCGTATGTGCGAATACCCCGCTCACATAAAATGATTTGGTCGTTTCCTTGTGAAATGATATATTCTGCCGCATTAATGAATTCTTCAATGGTTGCGGAAAGACCGCGTTTCAGTAAAACTGGCTTCTTCACTCTACCGACCGCTTTAAGCAATTCGAAGTTTTGCATGTTACGGGCACCCACTTGAATAACATCAACGTAGTCTAATGCTTTCTCTACATCGTGTGGAGTGAGAATTTCACTGATAACCGACATCCCTACTTCATCCGCAACTTCTCTTAAAATTTGTAGACCTTCTATCCCCAAGCCCTGGAAGTCGTATGGAGAAGTTCTAGGCTTGAATGCTCCACCTCGCATTAAAGTCAGTCCTTGCTCTTTCATTGCTAAAGCAACCTCTTTCACCTGATCATAACCTTCAACTGCGCATGGCCCCATAATGAATCGTTGCTCTCCATCACCAATTTTTGCACCATTTACATCAACAATCGTATTTTCAGGACGTGCTTTTCGCGAAACTAATAATGCCTTGCGATGATTATCTTCTTGAAGCTCCAGGCTCGCTTTAAAGATCTCTTTAAAAATATGTTGAATGGTTGAAGCCTCAAACGGTCCGGCATGATTCTCCATAATTAAATCAAGCGCCTGACGTTCACGAACCGGATCAAATCGGTTTACCCCTTGTTTACCCTTGTGCGTTCCAATTTCCTGAACTACCTCCGCTCGTTCGTTTAGTAATGTCAAAATTTCCAGGTTAATCTCATCAATCTTGTTACGTAATTGTGTTAATTCGTTTATAGTCATAGGTTTATTCCTCCTGATTTTAGTTTTTTATAGTTACAATTGCCTATCCTTAAAAAGATTCGGCATCACCTCCTATAAGTAATAAAAAAACGTCCTGTCATTTAGACGACAGGGACGATTTTCAACGCGGTACCACCCTTATTGTGAACGAAACTGTTCACCTCTTGAAATTGGTAACGATCAGATGACCGTCTTCCCCCTCACTTTACGAAGGAAAAGAAACTCCAGGATAGAAAATTCATGCTTATCTTTGACTGATTTACACCAACCATCAGCTCTCTGCTACAGGGAGATAAGACACTACTCGGTTCCTCTCATTGCATTTACTTTATTTAATTTTTTGGGTACAAAAAAATCCCTACTGAAATAATCAGTAGGGACGATTGAAATCGCGGTACCACCCTAGTTATGAACAACATGTTCACCACTTCATTTTGTTAACGATCAAATGACCGTCCTTTTCTTCAATTTATGAAGAAAAAGAAGCTCCAGGTGGTAATTCATGCTTATCTTTGTACTGATTCTCAGCGACCATCAGCTCTCTTAAACAGGAAGATAAAACACTACTATTGCCCTTCATTGCATTTACTTTATTCAATTTTTTTTGGTACTAAAAAAGTCCCTACTGAATTAACAGTAGGGACGATTATAATCGCGGTACCACCCTAGTTGTGAACAACATGTTCACCACTTCATTTTGTTAACGATCAAATGACCGTCCTTTTCTTCAATTTATGAAGAAAAAGAAGCTCCAGGTGGTAATTCATGCTTATCTTTGTACTGATTCTCAGCGGCCATCAGCTCTCTTAAACAGGAAGATAAAACACTACTATTGCCTTTCATTGCCGATTTCTAAATTATTGTTATTTTTGTAATTCCACTTATTATGATTGACTTTTAATCAGTTGTCAACACTTTTTTCAATTTATTTTTTGCACCATAACACGGATAAGTTCCAATGATGTTTACCTTACATCCAAGTGCCTCTAATTCGGCCTTGACGCCGGGGATTAAAATTTCGTCCATCTTCATGTCGGCATCAATAATAAAAAAATAATTCCCTAAGCCCGTTTTGGTTGGACGTGATTCAACTTTTGATAAATTAATTTGTCGCCACACAAATGCAGATAACACTTGGTGAAGCGCCCCTGGTAAGTTGGACGGTAACGTAATTGTCATTGTCGTTTTATCTTTGAGAACAGCTGTGTGATCCAGTGCCAGCTGTGCATGTTTGCAACTCAAAACAACAAATCGTGTATGATTATTTTCATAATCGTGAACATCCCAGTTGATAATCTTCAGACCATATAACGCTGCGGCTGATTCATTACCGATTGCCCCTAAACATTCCTCTGGATGGTCCTTAATCCATTTTGCAGCTGAAGCGGTTGAATTTTCAAAAACACGTTCTGCATCCGGAAGTGTATCTTTTAAAAAATGATGACACTGCGAAATCGCTTGTGGATGTGAATGCACTTTTTTGATGTTCTGCCATTCGTCAATTTGCTGCGGATGCACCATTAGATGCTGCTTAATTGGAACTACTACCTCGGCTACAATTGGTAGTGCGCGCTCATGAAATATATAGTCGACTGTTAGGTTTACAGAGCCTTCAATTGCATTTTCAATTGGAACAACACAATAATCGATTTCACCTTCAAGTACACCCTCCATACAGTCAGGAATTGTTTTGCACGGATATAGATCATCCTTTGGAAAAGCGGTTTTCGTCGCTACTTCAGTAAATGTGCCTACAGGGCCTAAGTATCCTATTTTAGTTTTTTCCAATTTGGCTTCCCTCCAAAGAATATATCTTACCATCTTATGCAATTTCAGATTATTTATCAATAGTTATTCAGAAAAAGGGCACTTTTTTAATAACTTTTTTCATGGAAGCGCTTGCGTAGAAATCCCTCTACTTACAGGGACAATTTTATTTTATTCAAGCCATTTGTATACCCAGGTATACTTATTAAATGTCAACTTTCATGCTAAGGTTTAAAAAACGCGAAAGGAAAGTTAACGCTTCAAATAGAAATCAATATCTAGTTAAATTTTGCATGTAAGGAGGTGTTTTTTATGACTGAAGAAATGGAACCAGAAGCAACAATAATTGATGACCCAGATGAATCAGCAGATATAAAAGAAAATAAAGGGATGGCTATTTTGGCATATATCATTTTCTTTATACCGCTTCTTGCAGCAAAAGATTCAAAGTTTGCTATGTACCATGCCAATCAAGGGTTACTATTATTTCTTAGTTGGCTAGTCGTATCCATCGTTGGAACAATAATACCAGTAATCGGTTGGCTATTAATCTTGCCATTAGGAAGTTTGTTTTTAATCGTATTATTGATACTTGGGATTATTAATGCAGCAAACGGGACAAAAAAGCCACTACCTATTATTGGGAAATATAAGCTTTTAAAGTAGAGCATCAGGGAGACAGTCGATAAGTTCTGTCCCCCTTATACCTAAATCAGTTCCATGATTCGTTTTATTAACTGTGTTCTGTTCTTGACACCCACCTTTGAAAGAATCCGGGAAATATGCTTTTTAACAGTTATTTCAGCTATATATAATTCCTTTGCTATAGCTGCGTTTCCTTTTTCATCAACTATACGTTTAACAATATCCTCTTCCCTGTCTGTAAAAGAAAAAGTTTCTGTAATAGTCTTCATTTGGTTATTTTCATAAACGCCGTAAGTACTTTTAGTAAATTGTTTTAGGTACACAGCTAATTTTGGTCCACTAACATCTAAAAGATATGTCGGTGAGGGGTAGTTTTCCCCGTAATCGTAATGCGTCGTTCCCGGTACTTCCTGAAATCCAAAGCTTTTAAGTAAATCCTGAAAAAAAGATAATGGTGTTGATACAATAATTTCCCCACCTGAAAGCAGTAACGGAAATAAACTATATAGAGAAAAAGAACGAGCGGATGTGTCTTTTGGATCGGTGTAGTCCAGCATTCGTATAAAATAACCCGCTTTCCTGTCATCTGAAACACTATACCCTTTCAGTTGTTCATCATTTAACTTTTCAAAGTAAGCTCTTGAGACTGGTTCTACAGATAAATGCTTTAACGTGTTTTTATTTATAGGCACAATAACGGATAGCCCGATTGTTTTTCCGGCTTCATTTTTTAATAAACGAGCTATATCATATCCCATTTTTTGTATATATTCTGTTTGCATCAATTCCGATTCTTTTTTATTATGCTGTAAAGAAGCATGGAAATGGAAGGAATTACTGGAACCTCTGTTGTAAAACTCGGCATCGCTTTTCGTTAAATGATTCTTTTTGTGTTCAAAAAACGCTATAACTTCATGGATGTTATGCGCGGCGACAGGCTCAAAATAGATAGATGCATCAATTGTATCTTTAAAAAGGACAGATTGAATAAATTCGTTATCAAGATGATAAAAAAACTGAGCAATATCATACAAGGACCGTGTTGCAATGGTTCTACGATAATAAAATGCCGCACAGCGCTCACTCAGCGTATTAAAATGTTCAACATTACGATGTTTTAATTCCGTTCTGATTGCATCCCTGACTAAATCATGCATTGCCCAACCAGTCCTCGTAGATTTGATAAAGGACAAAGCAGTTAGTTTATTAAACTCGATTATAGTAACCTTTTGCCCCAAAACAAAAGATAGGCTTGTTTGGTCAAAACTGTGTAAGACAGCCGCAACTTCTATTAAACTGTGTACTTCATTTGCTTCTTTCTCGTGAAGCCATCTCTGGGTTAGATTTCTAAGTACTTGTGGCATTTGTTCTTTTAGCAGTTTTGTAGAATTGTCGATATTTTCATTTTTATTCGTGAGTGCAGCCAAGGAAAGTGTTAGCGGATGCCCATTTGTATAGTGCCACATTGTCTTAACAAGGTTGTCGCTTCCAATATCATAATGACTTAAATAGGTGTGTGTTTGCGTTAAATTGAATTCCTTTAGTTCAATTTGTTTCGTTACCTTTCGCCATGCAGGAGATTCTTCCCATTCACCCTTTAGTGGATTTCGTCCTGCCATTACAAACAATACGTTTGGGCTAACGTGGCGAATAAATACCTGCTGAAACCATCTATCAAGATCATCCATCTTTTCATAGGAGTCAATAGTAATAATAATTCTTTGTTTCAAGGCTATATCTGTTAGGGTTTGTAAGCAATTTTTCAGGACATTGCTGTTGCGGGATTGAACAGTATTTTTCAGTTCTACTAGTGTTAGTAGATATGTCGCAAAATCTGAGGGTGTGTGGAGAAAATCTTCGCTATCCATCTTTATAAATAATAATTGCTTTTGTTCGGAGATTCGAGCAAATTCGGACAGCAAATATGTTTTGCCTATCCCGCCCGTTCCATAAATAAATAACACTTTTTCGTACTGATTATCCGGACCAATATGACGCTTAAATAATTCAATTTCTTTTTTCCTACCTACAAAAAAATCTGCTTCAACTTCCTTGATCATGTCATCCATACTCAACCCAGTTTCTATAGCCTTTTTATTTAATACCAATAAAAAAACCTCCAAATTCGAATCTTTTTAATGGTTAATAAGCACTATGTTCATAGTACTATCTAAGTAGATTAATATTCACTTTGTAGTTGTTATATACGCTTTATAGCGATAAAGTGCTAAAAAGGCTGAACTCTCACTTAAAGTTTAGAGTCCAGCCTTTCTATAATATCAAGTACACTATTTATCTACTTATCCAACAAAACTAGCTCCTACGTAAATCTACAGCTAAAAATCCAGCTTCTCTCGAATCCTCTCCACGGCTTCTTGGATTCTTTCATTTGGAACGGAAAACGATACCCGAAAGTATCCCTCTCCTCCTGGTCCGAAAATATTCCCAGGGGTGAAAATAACGCCCGTTTTTTCCAACACAGTAGCAACAAATTGTTCAGACGTATATCCTTCAGGTACTGGAGACCATATGAAAAACCCTCCATTGATCGGCTTTGCATCGATTCCAATTGATTGAAGTGCCGCCACCATTGTATCCATTCGTTTTTTATAGATCAGATTGTATTCGGTAACACTGCTTTGATCAGTCGTTAAAGCATGTGCAGCCGCTTTCTGAATTGGTGTGAATACCCCAGTATCAACGTTACTTTTATATATGGATAATGATTTAATAGCTTCTTTATTTCCGACAACATATCCAATCCGAAATCCCGTCATACTATAGGCTTTTGATAAAGAACCAAACTCAACAGCTAACTCTTTTGCTCCCTTTACTTGCAAAATACTTGGCGCTTTATAATTGTTATAGGTTACCGCGTTATACGCTGAATCACTGATTACTACAATTTCATGACTTTTGGCAAATTCAATTGCTTGCTCATAAAAATCAATTTCTACCGTAGCACCCGTTGGATTGCTAGGATAGTTTAAAAACATTACTTTAGCTTTTTCCAAGATATCTTTCGGAATGCTGTCAAAATTTGGTTTAAAGTCATTCGTCACATCTACAGGCATATTATAATACTGACCATCAGCTAAAAGTGTTGTCATCCGGTAAACTGGATAGCCTGGATCAGGTCCTAAAACGTAATCACCATAATCAATGATTGCTGGTAATAAATGGCCAATCCCTTCTTTAGACCCGATCAGCGCAAGAACTTCCGTCTCCGGGTCAAGCTCTACATTGTACGTTTTCTTATAAAAATCAGCAACCGCTTCTCTAAATTCTGGAGCTCCTGTAAATCTTGGGTACTTTAAATTAGCAGGATTCTGTAATTCTTCCGCAAGCTTATTTACGATATGCTTTGGTGTAGGAAGATCAGGATCGCCCACCCCTAAATCAATCACATCTACTCCCGCTTCCAATGCTTCCTGTTTCATTTTCTGTACTTCTGCAAATTTATAAGGAGGTATGTTAGAAAGCCTTTTTGACTTGAATTTCATGGATTAACCCCCTCAATTTTTATTTTCACCATCATACTAATTGGTTTTTTATTCGTCAAGAAGTTTTGTTTGCATCCAGGATTAATTCTTGAGGTGCAGTTCCGATAAAATAACCCCTTTTTTAAAAATTTATTATCTTAGGGTTTACAATTCTTTGAAACTTTCGTATAATCAATAACAACTTTGAAACATAATTGAATATGAAATGGATGAGGAGCAAAGATCATCAGTATCTTATTACGTAAAACTACTGCAAGTTGTAATAAGTGAAAGGGAGATTTGCCGAAACGGTGTTCTGTTTGCAGATGGGACTAAGTTGGACTGTATATTAATAGTATGCAGGCTGTCATTATTCTTTGTAATAATGGGGTGCTTCCACTTGTATATAGGACGTTTATAAACAAGTCGGCATTTGCCGGCTTGTTTTTTTTACTTATAAACTATAGAACTAGAACAATGAGGAAAGCTGAGCTACATAATCAGCCACGTCCAGCTCCAGCGCCCATTGGCTAGTGTCCTTCAGGCTCCTCCTTACGATAAGTCAACATCGAATCGCATTCGCTCTTCGTGTTTCCTTTATCTCATATGGAGCTTTCCAGGACATACGCCAATAAACGGGCGCTTGCGCCTTTGTTCTAAGAAAGAAGGCAGTTTCATGAATAGAAATGTACTTAAATTTGGTGGAACGAGTGTCAGCAGTCTCGAGAAAATCAAGAATATCGCAGACTACCTAAAAGGTCGTGTGGAACAGGGTGAACAGCTGGTTATCGTTGTCAGTGCAATGGGCAAAACAACAGATGATCTTATGGCACAGGTGAGTTCCATCACCAATTCGCCGAACGAGCAGGATTTAGCCCTTCTTTTGACGACCGGCGAACAACAGACAATCTCTTATCTGTCCATTATCCTGAATGATATTGGTATTAAATCAAAGCCACTTACTGGATACCAAGCTGGTATTGAGACTGTTGGCCATCACTTGAAAAGCAAAATTTCTAAGGTCAACACTAAGCTGGTCGAGCAACTCTTTGATACATACAGCATATTGATCGTTGCTGGTTTCCAAGGCTTTAATACGGACAATGAAGTCACGACGCTCGGACGTGGCGGTTCTGATACAACAGCTGTAGCCCTTGCGGCGGCACAGGAATGCCCTTGTGAAATTTATACAGACGTTGCAGGTGTCTACAGCACTGATCCCAGAATATATCCACAGGCAAAACGGCTCGATAAAGTGTCTTATGAAGAAATGATGGAAATGAGTGCGCTTGGATCGGGAGTTCTCGTTGCCAGAAGCGTCGAAATAGCAAATAACTACAACATTCCGATCTATTTAGGCAAAACACTATCGGACGAGAAAGGAACTTGGGTAATGTCCAAAACTGAAATGCTTGAGAAGAAAGCAGTCACAGGCGTCGCACTCGATAAAGATATGATTCATGTGACCCTGAACTATCCGCAACATGATATGCGTCTAATGGAAGAAGCGTTCATCAATCTGGAACAGGAAGAAATTAACGTCGATATGATTTCCCAAATCGCCAACAATGAGGGGCTCCAGATATCTTTCACAATGAAAGATACGGAGGAACAACAGATACAAAAGATCTTTTTTCGTCTGAAGAAGGACTATCCGGAACTGTATTTCAAAATTGAAAACCACTTTGTTAAAGTGTCTGTGATTGGTTCAGGGATGCGTGATATGACTGGTGTCGCTTCGAAAGTTTTCCGGACGCTCATTGAAGCGGATATTCCCTTTTACCAGGTCACAACGTCCGAAATCAGCATATCCTATGTAGTAGATGCACATAACGGTGAAAAAGCTGCACACCAATTGTGCGAACGCTTTGAATTATAATTTTGGAGGGTTTTTAAATGGTAAAAATAGCTGTAGTAGGCGCCACAGGACTTGTGGGCCGCAAAATGATGGAATTGCTGGAGAAAAAAGATATTCGTATTGATGAACTCGTACTTTTTTCATCCAAACGATCTGCAGGCACTGCGTTGTCATTCAAAAATGAAACTTATCTTGTCGAGGAATTGACAGAAGAAAAAACGGATGGAGGCTTTGATTATGTGCTCATGTCAGCTGGTGGTAGCACGAGCCTGAAGTTCTCTCCCCTATTTGAACAAAACGGAGCAATCGTCATTGATAACTCAAGCGCTTTCCGAGTGGATCCATCTATCGATCTTATTGTACCGGAAGTTAATAAGCCAACGTTGAACCGCAAAATCATCGCCAATCCAAATTGCTCGACGATCCAGTCAGTTATTCCCTTAAAAATATTGGAAGATGCATATGGTATCTCGCGTGCAAGTTACACAACTTATCAGGCCGTCTCAGGATCAGGTGTAAAAGGTATTGAAGACTTGAAACGTGGAGAAAATGGCGAAGAACCGGTAAACTACCCCCACCCAATTTACAACAACGCCCTTCCGCACATCGATGTGTTCGGGGAAGACGGTTACACGAAAGAAGAAGTGAAAATGATCGAGGAAACGAGAAAAATTCTTGGGCTTCCGGAATTAAAAGTCACTGCCACTTGTGTACGTGTACCTGTTGAAAACAGCCACGCTGTAGCGATTAACATCACGTTGAATAGTGCACCGACTGTTGCGGAATTAAAGCATTTATTCGACCAAAACGAACATGTCGTCTTACAGGATGATCCAAAAAACAATCTATACCCAATGCAGCTGACTTCATCAGGTAAAGAAGAAGTGTTCATCGGGCGTATTCGAAAAGATGATAGTTTCGAAAACACCTACCATTTATGGGTGACAAGTGACAATTTATTAAAAGGGGCAGCTTTGAACGCCGTACAGATTTTACAACAACTTATGAATACGAAAGAGGGATAATATATGGCACATTTATTCACAGGAATTGGTACAGCGGTCGCAACACCTTTTTACAATAACAAAGTGGATTACGACAGCTTCAAGCGACATCTAGAATTTCTGATTGAAAACAACATTCAGTGCCTCGTAATTAATGGCACAACCGGGGAAGCTTCTACCCTTTCACGAGAGGAGAAAAACCATCTTCTTGAAATTGCGGTGGAAACAGCTGCAGGAAGAGTGCCTGTTATCGCAGGCACTGGCTCCAACTCAACAGAAGCATCCATTGAAGCTTCTAAGGATGCAAAAGCTATTGGTGTAGACGGGCTGATGCTCATCACCCCGTACTATAACAAAACGAGCCAGCGTGGTCTTATTCAGCACTTCACAACAATCGTGGACGCTGTTGATCTGCCAGCAATTCTTTATAACGTCCCAGCAAGAACTGGCATGACAATTGCGCCAGAAACAGTACAAACGCTGAGCACACACAAGAACATCGTAGGGCTGAAAGATGCAACAGGCGACTTCAATTATTTTTCAGAAGTGAAATTGCTGGCAGATGAGTCGTTTGCATTCTACAGCGGGAACGATGATGCCGCCCTTCCATTTTTAGCGCTCGGCGGTGACGGATTAATTTCGGTTGCTGCAAATGCACTGCCAAACGAATATCAAACAATGTATGAGCATTCATTAGACAATTTTGAAGAAGCAAGGGCAATTCACTACCGACTTTATCCGCTTCTTACTGCGCTAAATGTCGACGTAAACCCTATTCCGATTAAAGCACTAACTGCCCATCTTGGTTTTGGCAACTATGAACTTCGTTTGCCGCTTGTGCCATTAGAAGAAATTGAGCAGCAAAAACTAATTCATGAATTCGATTCATTGAAAGCAGGTGTGTAACATGAAACTAATCCTTATCGGATATGGGGCTATGAATAAGCGCGTCGCAAAGCTCGCGGAAGAACGCGGGCATGAAATCACAGGGGTCGTATTGCAAGCAGAAAGAGAGAATATTCCATACCCCGTTTTCACCGAATTTATCGGACTTCCGGATGCTGATGCACTCATTGATTTTTCGCATCCGGACCTTACAAAACCGCTACTTGAATCCGGTGTGAACATTCCACACGTGATTGCAACAACAGGAGAAAAAGAAGTACTCGTCGGTATGATGAAAGAAAAAGCGGATTATCTGCCGATTTTTTATAGTGCTAACATGAGCTACGGCGTACATATGCTAAAGAAAATGATAGAATTTGCGACTCCCCTACTTGAAGGATATGACATTGAACTAACGGAGAAGCATCACAACCAAAAAGTGGATGCTCCGAGCGGTACACTAGTAAAACTGTATGATGCAATCAAAGATTCCCGAGATGACGCGGAGCCAGTGAATGATCGATCTACAACGGATATAAAACGTACGAAAAATGAAATCGGCATTCATTCTGTTCGCGGCGGGACAATCGTTGGTGAACACGAAGTCCTTTATGCCGGCCATGACGAAGTAATCACAATCCAGCATAAAGCGCAATCAAAGGACATTTTCGCAAACGGTGCGATTGATGTCGCGGAAAAACTTATAAACAAAGAAAATGGTTACTATACTTACTCAAACTTAGGAGATGAATAGAAAATGAAAGAATTTACAGCAGAAGAAATTATCCAATATATCAGTAACTCAGAAAAGAAAACACCACTAAAGATTTACGTAAACACGGACCTTGAAAAAACGGATTTCCCTGACAACTTTAAGGTGTTTGGTAATGATGGATCTTATACGATTTTCGTTGACCTGAACGAATGGAAACCATTTTATGAAGCAAACGAAGATAAACTCACCGATCTTGCCATCGAACAAGACCGCCGGAATAGCGCTATTCCATTGCTCGATGCAACAGAAATCAATGCGCGTATTGAACCTGGTGCATTTATCCGTGAACATGCTGTTATCGAGAAAAATGCAGTTATCATGATGGGCGCTACCATCAACATTGGAGCAATTGTCGGTGAAGGTACAATGATTGATATGAACGCAGTACTTGGCGGACGTGCGACGACAGGAAAAAATGTACACGTTGGAGCAGGCGCAGTATTAGCAGGCGTAATCGAGCCACCAAGCGCAAGTCCAGTTGTCGTGGAAGATGATGTATTGATCGGCGCTAATGCAGTCATACTCGAAGGTGTAACAGTCGGAGCTGGTGCGATTGTAGCAGCAGGAAGTATAGTCACAGAAGACGTCCCAGCAGGCGCAGTTGTCGCTGGCGTTCCCGCACGCGTCATCAAACAGGCAAGCGAAGTACAAGGTGGAAAAAGGGAGATTGTTCAAGCGTTGAGAAAGTTGAATCAGTAATTGATAGCTTGCTAGGGGCGGTGCGTGTGGCCCGAGTTTGAATGCGCGCCTCCCGGGTTTGGGTGCGCGTCTCCCGAGTTAGGTGCGCGTCTCCCGAGTTGAATGCGCGCCTCCCGGGTTTGGGTGCGTGTCTCCCGAGTTTGTCTGTGTTTCGATCAACATTAGCTGGCTCTTGATTAACAATGACCTTAACTTTTAACAATGACTGCTACATTTTCAATACATTTTGGAGTGAAAAACATGGAGTTACAACAAACGTTAACAAAACATAGAAGACAGCTTCATCAAATACCTGAACTCGGCTTTCAAGAGTTCAAAACAGTTGCTTATATCAGGGAAACGTTGGAACAGCATGGTATTTCCTACCTGACCCCACTTGAGACAGCAACCATTGTTTACCTCGAGGGCAATTCAGATACGACGATTGGCTTCCGGGCGGACATTGACGGACTTCCGATTGAAGAATCAAACGACATCCCATTTAAGTCCCAGCATAAAGGCGTTATGCATGCGTGTGGTCATGACGGCCATACTGCGATGCTTCTCGCTTTTGCAGAACGATGCAAGGAAATGCAGGATTCTAGTAAGCTAAAACACAATGTACTATTAATCTTCCAGCCATCTGAAGAATCAATGGGCGGTGCCAACCATCTGGTTAAAGCATTCCCGTTTGACGAGTATGCTCTTGAAGCAATTTTCGGCCTGCATCTTATGCCCGACAATCCTGAAGGCACACTTTTAACAAAAGGTGGGCCACTTACTGCAAGTGCAACGGAATACCGGATCTATATTGAAGGCACATCTGCCCACGTTGCGAATAAGGAAACTGGTGCAAGTGCACTCGGTTCATTGCATCATACGGTAACACAAATACAGCAGCTTCAGAATTTTCATCTGAGTGGCTTGAATCAGAACATTATTCATATCGGAAAAATGCAATCAGGTGAAGCAATCAATACAGTCGCCTCTTCCGGCTATCTGGAAGGTACAATTCGAACATATGATATGAATGATTTAGCTATTATTAAAGAGAAACTTGAAAAGATCGTAAAAAGCAGTGATTTGCTGTTCAGTACGCAGTCCCGCGTTGAATTCGCTGAAGGCTATCCGCCTGTGGTGAACGATGAAACACACCTCCCGCTTGTTTCAACATGTGCCAAAGAATTAGAGCTTGAGTTAATCATCAAAGAAAAGCCGTATCTATTTGGAGAAGATTTTTCGTTTTACAGCCAAGTCGCAACAACAAACTTCGCCTTTTTAGGTGTACAGAATGAAAACCATACAAGTGGCCTCCATACATCATCGTTTAACTTTGATGAGAATAGCCTACTTGCCGGAGTCCGCTACTTTGAAAAAATCCTTGAGAAGTTTGGTGAACAGCAATGACAGCAACACTACAAATCAATCGGAAACGCTTATATCAACAGGCGAAACGCATCCAAGCCAACACTAACGTGCTTGCGGTTGTGAAAAATAATGCCTATAATATTGGACTCAATCTAGCATTCGAGACCTTCTATCAAGCTGGTATTCGTGCCTTTGCAACCACATCATTAATTGAAGCGATTGAACTCCGAAAGATGAGTGAGAATATTTATATTTTCCTAATGAATCCATCGGTCGAATTCGAAACGCTAAGGACCTACAACATCGCAATGACGCTTCCTTCGCTGACCTTTTACCAAAAATACAAGGACGAACTTGAAGGAATTGAAGTACATCTGGAGTACAAAAACCTTTTACGACGATCTGGATTTGATGATGCTGAAGACATGCGGATAGTGCTCGACAAAACTGTTGTTAATGTCACTGGTATTTGGACGCATTTCGCGTTTGCTGATGAAATCGATTCACCAGAATACGAGCTAGAAAAACAAAACTGGCTGACACTTCTAGATGAAATTAGAGCATCAGAACGTGGATTCCGTTTCATTCACGCTCAAAATAGCGCATCTTACATGCGAGACGAACTTTTTCCTGACCACACACATGCACGGCTCGGCATCCTGTTATACGGATCAAGACCTTACCATGAACTTGATACAAACACAGCGCCTTCTGTTATAACCCTTAGTACAAACGTTATCCAGACATTGGATCTAAAAAAAGGCGAAAGCTCAGGTTACTCAAGTGCTTTCAAAGCAGAAACCGATTGCCGTGTAGCAATATGTGATATTGGTTACGGCGACGGTGTCCTCAGAACACGTGCAAAACATGACGCCATGATCAATGGCAAGCGCTATCCAATCGGCGCCCTAATGATGAGCCATATGCTTATCACCGTTGATCAGGACGTAAAATCCGGTGATACTGTTCACCTTTATAATGATAGTTTACGAGTAGATGAATACACACATCTCGGCGTCGGCGCTAACTCCGAACAGATGAGTGCACTGAACCATAATTCGCTGGTTAAAGAAATTATTGGGTGATTATGAAATATAATATGCTATTAAGAAGCTGTAGCATCAACTCCCTGCAGCTTCTTTTTCATGTATTAAAATAGACGACACCCAATGAAGATTTATTCATCTTAAAATATGCCCTTTTACATATGTAATTTCATTGACAGACACCCAAAGGATTTCCGTCGGGATCGTAAAATGAGAAGTATCGAAAAGTTCCTTCTCCACCAATTGGATTCACTTTTACACCGTGCTCTGTCAACTGTCGATAAGTCTCATCAAGATCTTTAGGGATGAAGTTATAATATTGTCCAACTTCAAAGTTATTATCAGGAAATTTCATGGGTTGATGATTAGCGGTTCTTACAAGACATACTACGGTTTGTGACTCTTCTGCAATCTTCATAACAATGGCTTCTTTTTCAATATCGATAGGTTTGAATCCTAATACTTCTTCATACCATTCAGCTGATATTTTTGGATCCTTTACAGGTATTAATACACCTTCCATCCCTTTTAATATTGGTTGTGACATGCAATTCTCCTTCCTTTCGCCTATCTATCATTCTTTTTTTGAATAAGACCAAAACCAATTCCGGTAGGATCCACTAAGTATGCAAGATAAAAATCGTCAAACTCCATTTTATCTCTTACAATCATGGCACCGTTATCCTTTGCTTTTGTAATCATCTCCTCAATTGAATCAACTTCAAGTTGTATGCGCGTGCCATGCGGGTGATCCTGTGGGCCTTTTCCAATGCCTCCATTTATTCCAGGTTTTTCTTCATTTCCGGTTGCGACAGCACAGTAGTCCCAATGCGGTTCAGCCACTTTCCACCCAAAAACTTCTGCATAAAATTTAGCCGCCTTTTCAGGCTCCTGGCTACTTAATTCGAATCCAATAACTCTTCCCATTCTTTCCCCTTCTCTCCAATAAATTTTTCAAGCCTTGATTAACTTCATTACTTTAAATAAATTCAAGATAACAATTCATATTCCTGCAAAAACTTTTAAACATTAAACAGGAATTTATACTAAGAAAATCAACTTGGAGATTTATTGTCGGTGATTGCCACTTTGACAATCGCAGATGAAATAGAAGAAATCGAAATTACGGCATAATATTCAATCATGTTTTACAATAGAGAAATAGGAATCGGAAGACTTATTTACGATACTGGAAAACAAAGGAGACATAACATGATGCGAAATCAATTAATGGAAATGTTAGAATCCCGTAAAGAGGAAATGATTCAAATTCGTCGTTATTTACATGAAAATCCGGAGTTGTCTTTTAAAGAAGAGAAAACAGCACAGTATATCGCAGATTTTTATAAAGGAAAAGACGTAGAAGTACAAACGGATGTTGGAAATGGCTATGGGATTATAGTGACCATTAAAGGAGGAAAGCCTGGGAAAACGATAGGTCTTCGGGCAGACTTTGATGCGTTACCAATTGTTGAAGAAACCGATGTTCCATTTAGATCAAAGAATACGGGAGTTATGCATGCGTGCGGACATGATGGACATACAGCATACTTATTAGTTCTCGCTGATTGTCTTATTCAATTAAAATCTGAAATTGCTGGTACAATAAAAATTATTCATCAGCATGCGGAAGAGGTACCGCCAGGCGGAGCAAAAAGTATTGTTGACTCTGGGGTGTTAGACGATTTGGATGCTATTTTTGGTATTCACTTATTCCCGACAAATCCAGCAGGTGATGTGGGGTATCGTAGCGGTTATGCAATGGCTGGCAGAACCTATTTCAAACTGAATCTTCAAGGTGTAGGTGGGCATGGTTCTTCACCTCATATGGCAAATGATGCGATTGTGGCTGCTTCCCACTTTGTAACAGCCGCTCAAACTATTATCAGCCGTAGATTAGATCCGTTTGAAATGGGTGTTGTTACAATTGGTTCATTTGATGGAAAAGGCTCTTTCAATGTTATCAAAGATAATGTAGAACTTGAAGGGGATGTACGCTATATGACTGAGGAAACACGACAGTTAATAGATAAAGAAATCCATCGAATAGTAAAAGGGATTGAAGCAGAATTTGATGTTAACTGCGAGCTTACGTACACAAAAGATTACCCGCCTTTGTATAATGATCCAAAAATTACAGCAGCTGTTAAAACAAGTCTAGAAAGCATGGACGATCTCGATAATGTTGCAGAATTTCCTATGTTCTCCGGATCAGAAGATTTTTCATATTATGCTGAAAAAATACCTGCTTGTTTCTTCTATATTGGCTGCAAACCAAAAGGAGTAAATAAAGCGTATTTCAATCATCATCCAAAATTTGATATTGATGAAGACGCACTTCTCATTGCTGCAAAATCGGTGGGACAAGTTGTTTGCAGTTATTCTGAACAATGATCAGAACAAAACCAGCGATTGATAACTGCACATTAAGAATGCCGCATTAAGGACTTCCTTGATGCGGCATTCTATTTCTTTTATTGAATAACGCTTTTGGTATTAGGGCAATTATTTTCACTGGTGACTACTGTTTACCCCACACACGGAGCGGTCCTATCGAAGTCCAACCAGATAATTGGGCTGCTTTAAGATCATTGTTGTGCTCATAACCTACCATGGACACTCCTGGAAATTCAGTTGAAACCTGGCCAGGGATATCTTCCCACACACTTTCATTACTTGTTGAAAAAACATTGGAAACTCCCACAACATTAGCACTCAAGTTAGCTATAAATCCGGATAATTCACCGTTTTTCTCATTCATAAAAATTTTAACATCACTAAATTTTAATAGATTAGGTTTAATTACATTTTCGAGATCACTTGCGGAAGTCCATTCAGCTAAATCCTTTTCGGTAGTAATTACTCGCCAAGTCGATTGAATAGAATTCACAATAGATACGGATGCGTGATAAATCCATTCTGCCTCAAACAGTATGGTAAATCCATAAGGTAGCAGATCAAGATTTGTGTAACTATCTTTAATACTGGAAACATCTCCGTTTTCAATAAAGTACCTTACCTCTTCGCTCATTGCATTCCTGCTAACCGTAATTATTTCCGGATAGAAAGTCGGCGCTTTCCTATGCAAGCCCCATAGATTGCCTTTTATAGTGTGTTTTATTCCGTGAGTTCCACATACGATTCCACACCATGCTACATTGTTTAAAACTGCATGATCTACCCTAGAATTCAAGTTTATTCCCCTCCCCCATTTTCAATCACTGGCTGACGTTAAAACTTAGCTGGAACTTAGTACGTTCATTCAATTGAGCTTATTCTACCTCCCTATTCAAGAAAGGGTTTTTTTTATGCTGCAAGTTGTTATTACTCAATATGCCAATTCCATTTCGCATTAATTGCTTCCAAGAATTCATCAATTTTTTCCTTGGGTAAATCTTTCGCACCTGTTGACTTGTTGGAATAAGACTTTAGTTCCCAGGTTTCCTCATATGGCTCTCTTGGCTCTTTCCACTGAACATCAATAATGTAGTCGGTGTCATTCAGTTTCACTTCGACTATCAATATATTTCCATGAAGTATGAAATTTTTCATGTGCATACCCTTGAATCCTCCATCTGTAATTCAGTCTATTACCCGCACTGTAATTTTCAATTCTAATTACGAAAGTAAAAATGTTTTAATATGAACTAGTAGAGGTCTTATCCTTCCTTGGCCAAATTGTGTAAGAAAGTGAACCGAGACCATGTATTATCAAAGTAATTACCCATATAAAATTCAACAGATTAATCTCTTGGCTTTTGTAGATCTGAAACCATTCTCCAAGAGGATTTAGATCATATACAAACCATTCCCCATAAGGATTCAGGTTGAATATTGGCCAATCTGAAAAACCATCAAAAGTAGAAAAAACAAGCTGTACAATTACAAAAATCAAAAGATGAATATACCAACCACGTCTTTTTTTCCTTGCATGAGCACGACCATACTTCTTTTTAATCTTGTTCCCGATCATCTGATTATCTCTCCTTAGCCAAACCTGTATATTATATAATTTGAAATTTTATTACATGGAGTCTTCATCCCGTTAGTTTCATGAAAGGCATCAATTATTTAATACATAAATTAAACATAGGACTGTCGTAAGCAATACAAATACAGAACTCCAGAATCCGGATTCTTTTAGTTTCTCCCAAATGTTCTTTTCATTTTTCATACTACAACTTCTGACTTTTAATAATTAGAGTAGTAGGGATAGACTTTGCTTTTTCAAAAGAATACCATCTATTTGCGTGCCGATGAACATCTTCTTCCGTTAGGCGAACATCCTCAATCATTTTTTCAATTCTAAACCCATGGTTGATTAATGTGTTGACATATTTACTGACTCTATGTTGTTGCATAATTGCAGGTTTGTCCCATGCCTCATGATCGTATGGACCTTCTTCGTGATAGGATTTGGCAAAAGATAGAACGTCATCTTTATTACTTACACGACTGTGTAATGGGTGTTCCCAACTAAAGATAAACACTCCACCTTTTTTGAGATATTTATGAATGTTTGCTAGGGTTTTATCCAGATTAGTTGTCCAACCTAATGCGTAAATGGAATAAACGATATCAAAATGGTTTTCTGGTATACCAGGATTCTCTTCCATTGGTGATTCAAACAAATTGACAGTAGAACTACAGTTTTCTGGTAATAGTTTTGCTGCATCAATTTGTTTCTTTGACAAGTCTATTCCCCAGAGTTCACCGGCATTCCGCTTGCTCATGTATTGTAAAGAATGCCCACTGCCACAACCAATATCCAAGACTTTCAGATTGCTTACATTGCCAAATAAATTTAATTCATCCTCACGCGGCGCAAGTGGCCCATATTCTGGAAGAGGATTTCTCCCATAAAATCGCTGTGCAACCTCATCCCAACTTTGCTTATTTACTTTAAGTGACTCAACATTCATCTTCTAAACCTCCAAATATTATAAAACTATTATTGACATTACCTTCTACCATTTCCAACTCGCCGAAAGCTTTCCTTAGTAAATTTATGTTCCGGAATTTCATTGCTACTCGTAGCATTTCGTTTCTTTTTACCTCTTCGGAATTTATACACTCCCCCGAGCTTAGCTTGTTGTACCTCTTTCACACCTTTTATGATAAATTGCATGGCAAAAATGCTTAACATGAAGGCTACTAATGGGCACAGAATCAACCATATTTGCGTATTTCCACTTCCTATTTCATTTTTTGCTGCACCAATTAAACCAGACCATTCATTTGTTACCGACATTGGAGGAGAACCTCTTCTAAAAACTGTTCCACCAAAAAAGAAGGAGAATACTCCTAAATGGATAAAGACAAGTAAGACTTGAATAAATTGTTGACCAAAAAGAATTGCTACTCTTGGACCAACATGGGGTAGCACATGTCGCACTAAAATGTAGAACTTGCTTCCACCCAGAACCTTGGCACTCATAATAAATTCACTTTGGAGGACATCTTTTACATTATTTCCAATTAACACTGTAGTCAGTGGTATTACAATAGCGGTTAAAATAATTATCTCCAGAATAATACGCTCGGTTAGACTGTATGTTACCATGCCAGGTCGAACAGACAGGATTGGCTGGAGAAGTACATAAGCAATGACCGTTAAAGGCAGAAAATGTATCGAATCTACTAACCTTTCAATCCAACCTTGTTTCTTACCTTTTAAAAAGAAGGCAAACAGAATACCACCTAACAAGCCCAACAAAACCCTAAGCCCGGCTATCAGCAAACCAAATATTAACGTATACTTTGCTCCGATAATGAGTCGATCCAGATAATCGAATCCAACATTATCAGACCCAAGTAAAAAGGGCATTCCTGGCGGGTGTGGCGGTATACTCTTTATAGTCAGACCATCTGCTTCATATATGATCCGTACCTGATCAACGTGATCATTTGTTGTGGTGGAATAGATGACACTTACACCAATTACCACTATAAAAAACAAACTACCTATCGCAAATTTATAGTTTTTCATATGCCTGAAGAATAGCCCACCGACATAAACGAAAGGTTTCCAAGGTTTAACGTCATTCAGCCTGATACGCGATACCGCGTTGACCAAATTCTTAATCGATTGGACTGGATTAAATGGCTGATTGTTGTTTACCATTATATTCTGGCTATGTAATGGATCCTCGTATAAGTACAAATCAACTAATTGAAAAAAGACAAAAAATGGCGTAAATATTAACACTAGCGTTACAGCAATCGTCATGGAGTTAAAACTATCTAAAATGAAAAAAGTTACACCATGCGTATTAAATAAATATTCGATAATAAATTGACTGGACAACGTTGCCCAAATGATTACCTTTGAATGTTGGAATGTCGTAGGTAATACGTTTTTCAAGACATGCCGAACAAGGATACCTGTTTTATGAATCCCTTTACTTTTCAAGAACACGACATAATCCTTCAAGAACTCTTCTTCTATCCTAAAAAGTAAAATCTTAAATAAAGAAATCATAGGCATAATCGCCAAGGTGACGATTGGCGCAAAATAGACATTTTCATCCATATATCCAGCTACACGAAATAAGTCTACTCCACTACTTTTATAAATATAGATACTGAGTGCTTGTAACGAAACAGCAATGACCACATCTGGCACCGATTCCAACAGGTCCAATGTCCGTTTAACCCACTGCATTACTTTTCGTGGAAGGAAGTTTGCAGCAAAAGCAAGAATAAAAGCCAAAGAAAATCCTAGTAAAATGGCACCAAAAAAAAGCTGCATCGAGTAGACGTATGGCTCCCACAATGTTCCTAGCAGGGAATAATCCCCCGGGGAATGGGCTGCTTGAAACATCCACGACTCAGTTTGAAAAAGCCCCAAAAAGAAAGAGCCTAAGTCCTTCACATATTCAAATGGATTTGACAAACCCGCAGTTGCAAAAAAATGCGGGAATACACTTATACAAATAATTCCGAAAATACCAATTAAATAAAAAAGACCCATTTTAAGAAACTTCATAAATTACAACCGCCCTAACAAAACTATCCTTTTTATTAAAACATTGAATAAGTCAAGTCTACTATTAAATGGAAAAGTTAACCATGGTGTTTTACAATTCATGATTTCAACATCGAATTATATACCTCCCCAATAATGCCTTCCATTTGATGAACACCTAAATCCGTATTTGTCATAATGACTGCACCAGTCGCAAGATATGGATTTGCTACCATCATACATTGAAATCCTACACCCCAACCGAGGGAGGAAATGTCAATGCCTTTTCCTGAACCGTCCAGAAAAACCCCTAGCCCGACCCATTCCTTACCACCTTGTGGAGAAATCATTTCTTTAACCATATCATGAGAAAATCCCAATTTACTTTTACCATTGAGTGAATTCATCAATTCTGTTACTAAAACCGCTAGATCAGTTGGTGTGGTCCAAAGTCCAGAAGCTGCTGGATATGGGTAGATTGGATATCTGCCATTAACAACAGTACCATTTTTATTATGACCACTAGAAAATATTCCTCTTCCTGCTTTCGGTATCACTTGTGATAATGTGCTGTTTTTCATATCCAATGGGTTAAATATATGTTCGATCATTACTTCTTCAAAAGACTTTTGGGAAACGTCCTCTATCAATTGTTGTATGATGCAAAACCCCGCATCCGAATAGTGAAAGTCACTCCCAGGTTCATAGTTAACATCTATGGGATTTTTACAATAAGGGGTTTTTCCTTCCAATAGATCCACAATCACGGGAATACTTTGATTGGAATCAAGCTCGGCAAAGCTCCCTTCAGGATCAATTATCCCGGATTGATGACTAAGTAATGTTCGGAGCGTAACTTTTTCTCTTCGGGTAAATTCATTTTCAGGAACCTTCCAAGAGGTAAGTTTATCATTTACATTTTCATCTAAATCTAAGATTCCTAGTTCAGTTAACTTCAAAACTAGCACCGAGGTTAGAAATTTACTAATTGAACAAGCATTGAAAATAGAATTGTTGTCTACCTCGTTAGTGGTTCCAGCTTCAAGAATACCAAATTCTTCAGTCTTACTGATTTTGCCATTATTAATTAGGGCAATGCTTAAGCCAGAAACGTTATGATGCTTTAATCGCTCTTTAATATTTTGTTCAAATTTAACATTCAGACCAACCATTCCAGTGACCTCCTTTTTAGGTAATACCGTTATTGATTTCTTATAATCTACTTTTATTCTCTAATCGATAGGCAAACATAGCAATAATTCATATCTAAAATGATTTTAGTATAATAATCAAATGACCTACCGCTTAACAGCGTCAATAATCAAAGAAGGAACTAGTATTTTTCCACCTTGATTTCTTGGATCGAACTTCATTGAACGAAAAATAACACCATCTTCCCCACTCCATTCATTGGAATGGAATTCACCATTTTTATCACAGTATTCAAGTAACTTCACTTCAAATCCAGCAAGCTCGAACATTTCTGATAGAGTTTTATAATTATATACAATTTTATGACTTGCTGCGGGGTGATCATTAGGCCCGGGTCCGCCTACTTGAACGATTTTCTGATATGTTTCATCTGGAAAATTACCATCTGGAACCGCACAACGAATATATCCTGAAGTCTTTAGATAGTTATAACAGATTCGTGCAGCTTTTACTCCTTCTTCATAGGTAAGGTGCTCCCATACATGTTCAGCTAAAATAGCTGTTAAAGATTCACTAGTAAACTTCTGACACCAAGTCCTCTCATCTACTAAGTTAAGTTCCTCTTCTTGGGTATGCCTCCAACCTGGGTTGTTATTATATTCCCCTGCTCCAATAACAATCTTCGTTTCATTCTCCAATAGCTTCACCTCTAACTTATCCACCGTGTTATCTTCTTTCACTTAATATAACACAAAATTCCAAATAACCTTGCAAATGGAGTGAATTTTTTAGAAGCTACCAATAGAGGGGTTATCTATACCCATTAGAAAAAGGGATACCACTCGGACCCTTTTTTAAACTAGGCTGTTTTCGTAAAGATAGTTGCTTTTGAGAGAATAGATATAAACTGCTTCACCGCTCCGGAAATACACTACGCTAACATGATGTCTGGAAACAGTCCTATATAGCTCATTCACTATTATAGCAGTTGATTGGAGCGAAGGACCGTTGACTCCTGCGGGAACAGCACGAGTCTGAAGACCCCGCAGCGGTGGTCTTCCGTGAGGAGGCTGAAGCCGTGCCCGCGGAAAGCAACGGTCCGAAGCGGAAATCAACCAGTAGTTATGTCGCAGTTTATATCAACTATGAAGCTGAAAATGCAACAATGCGTACGAAAAGAGCCTTAAACCAAGATTATAAGTTCTGTAAAAAACTCGAAAGTGCTTGATTAAAAGAACGATAATTTTTAATCGGTACTTGATGAAGAGATTTGCTGACCAATACGCTTTTCATTTGCGGGACTTCCCGTTTGTAAATCTTTTGATAAGGGCGAATGTGGCTGAATCTACCATACAGTAGAAAGACTGGACAACGAAGGTTGTGGAGAAGATCCGTACACGTATAATCCATGCTTTTTTTATAAAAACCGTACGCACTTTGGGGGTGCGCCTGTAAACACTCATGAAGAAGTTCAGGTTGATCTTCCTTCGTCACTTTATGTGACATAGTCAATAGTTTACTCAAAAGCTCGCTTTGTCCAGTACGTACGAGTGCTATACCAAATTGGAATTGCCGCTTTAATGTAAATGTACTAACTTCAGAAAATCCTCCTGAAAGCACGAGTGCCTTGACACGATCTGGATAAGTAAGTACAAACTCTTGAGCAATCGAACCGCCTGCTGAATAACCTACAATGATAGCTTGATCAATCCCTAACGCATCTAGAAAAGCCGACAAATCGGCGGCGAGAAGAGGAATAGTCACATCCTCATCACTACTTCCACTTTTTCCATGCCCACGGATATCGTATGTGATTACCCGAAAATGATTGGAGAGTTCATGCTGGTACTTGAAGACGGTTTGCCCCATATGAGGAGGATGAATGAATATAACAGGGTAGCCTGTTCCTGATGACTCGTAATACGTTGACAAAGACGGTGATATTTCTACAATTGGCACGGTATCCTTCCCTTCCCTTAATTTACTGCTTTTTCAACATATCATGTAACAAACTCCCGAAAATATTCTTAGTAATAACAACCTACTGCGATTTCAAAATATAAGTGCCATTTTTGCATTTCCATAATAGATGTATAAGCTGATGTGGTTTACAAAATCACTCAAAACGTGTAGTATAGGTTAAGTTAATTACTTACCTAGGTAAATATTGAGGTGAAAGAAATGGATGAAATAACCAATAGAAACTTAATTCACTTGTTAAACCAACGGACTCGTTTATTTGCAAAAGAAGTGAATAATCGTCTTAGTGACCATGGGTTGTATGCTTCCCAGTGGTCTATTATTTTTTGTATCGAGCGGTTTGGACCAATGACACAAACCGCAATTTGGAAATACCTGAACGTGGAGGCTCCAACGGTTACCCGCACATTGTCCCGTATGGAAAAAAGCGGCTGGATTGTGCGAAAACATGGAAATGACAAAAGAGAACGTGTCATTGAATTAACCAAAGAGGCAAAGCAAAAATTTAAGATTGTCCAGCAAACAATGGATGAATTTGATGCAGAAATGTTGGAGGGTCTGTCTTCAGATGAAAAAGAACAATTACAAATCTTATTACACAAACTTGGACCATCAGGAGAGAATGCATAATGAAAGAGAACAATCAACAAGCAATATGGACCAAAAGCTTTATTGGTATTTCCTTAACACAATTCCTGGTCTTTATTGCTTTTTATACATTATTAACTACGCTCCCAATTTATGTGATTAATAATCTTGGGGGTTCCCAAACAGAGGCTGGTTTGGTCGTAACGGTTATGTTAATAGCCGCTATCATTGCACGACCATTTTCCGGTAATTTACTAGATTATATCGGCAAGAAAAAAGGACTCGTTCTCAGTGTAGCCATATTTACAGCAACGTCCTTTCTTTATATTTGGATTGATGAATTTACACCATTGTTACTGTTACGGTTCTTTCACGGGTTATCCTTTGGGGTAATTACTACCGCAACTGGTGCTATTGCAGCAGATATCATTCCAGCTGCACGACGTGGAGCTGGATTAGGATACTTTGCAATGTCAATGAACCTAGCTGTTGTCGTAGGACCGTTTATCGGTTTAACTTTATTACAATTTGCATCATTTAAAACACTCTTTATCGTTTTGAGCATTATCATGGTAGCTGGGGTTATCAGTTCTATAGTAGTTCATGTTCCTAAAAATACTGTGATTATTAATAAATCGGTTAAGTTCAAGTTCTCGTTTAGCGATTTAATCGAAATGAAGGCATTACCAGTTGCATTAATAAGTAGCTTAGTCTCCTTAGCATACGCTAGTATTATATCTTTTATCTCTGTATACTCCAATTCGATTGGATTAGCGACTACTGCAAGCTATTTCTTTTTAGTCTTTGCTATCGTTATGCTCGTATCAAGACCATCTCTTGGAAAAGCGTTCGATACTCGTGGTCCTAAATTTGTCATATTACCATGCTTATTCATATTTGCAATCGGGCTTGTCCTTCTAAGCTTTACGAGCACGCCTTGGATGCTACTGGTTTCAGCTGGACTCATTGGTTTGGGTTATGGCTCATTATTACCTAGTTTCCAATCAATGGCAATACAGGCTGCACCTAGATCTAGAAGTGGTCATGCAACAGCAACATTCTTTATGCTCTATGATTCCGGTATTGCTGTTGGTTCATTTGTGTGGGGTGTTGTTGTAGCTGCTTTCGGCTTTCAACAACTCTATATTTTATGCGCTTTATTAGTATTAGTAGTGATGGTGATCTTTAATCTACATCAATCAAGACCTAAACATGCGAAAAAGGAAGCTTATCAGGAGCTTGGCAGTAATTCCTAATTACTAGCTCCCTATCAATATAAGGTCAACCAGAATTTACTGGTTGATCTTTCTTATTAAAATTTACAGTAAGTACAAAAACAATTCCATAAAACAGTGACATCAACAACGAGTATGATCCATAGCTTAGGTCAAATAGTATATTACCTCCAAATAAAGGCGTGATAAAGATTAAGTATAGGGGATACTGTATTGATGCAATTGCATCTAAAATAACATTACCAAACATAGCGTGCTCAAATGTGGTGATGACAAATACAATTACACCTGATATAACTCCGAATATTGAAAATAGCTTCAATATCCTGCTTCTTTTTTTAGCGTACATTAGTAATAAGAACATAAATATGATGGTTACAATTGTGTTGAAAATATCCACATTTAAGTCAGGATGCTTTATTGCCGGCATAAGATTTATTGAAAATGCCAACAAGTATGAGCCTATTAACAATATTAATAATTTATAATTCAAATTAACTCCCCCGTTATTGCACTCTTCTTTTTGTTTTATTTGAAGTCTTGTTTTAACAATGAATACATATATAAATCATCAAATTTTCCGCAAGTAAATTCATAGTTTCTCAACAGCCCTTCTCTAATAAACCCCTGTTTTTCTGCTAATTTTTGGGACGGAATATTAGGTGGTTCTATTAACGCTTCTATTCGTTGTAAACTCATCTGTTCAAATCCATATCTAATAACGGCTTCAAAAGCCTCACTTGCTATACCTTTCCCCGAGTGTTCGTAACTTAACTCAACACCAATTTCAGAACGATAATGGCGTGAAACCAAGTTAAGAAAACCACAACTACCAATTACCTCCCCTTGATCTTTCAACGTAATCCCCCATCTTATTCCTGTTCTCTTTTCGAATATTGATTGATACCACGAAATTTCATCCAATGCGTCATCAATGGACTTAAATGGTTCTAACCCAACGTACTTCATTACGTCTTTATTGGACAAATACTTTAAAAGGCTGCTAGCATCATCTTTTGTTACTTGTCTTAAAATCAATCTATCCGTTTTAAGTATAGGAAATGCACTTACTTCTACCACAATAAACCTCTCCCTATAGTGTTCATTTTCTTAATGTTTTCTGCCTTACTTGTATACAAGGGACATCGCTATTATAAGCAAAGGCAATGCTCACAACTGTTTCTTGAAGAAAATTACTTTTTAATCCATTTAAATAAAAGCATTCCTATTCCGACAAACACCGCTAAGATCATCAAGAGTAGTATCAAGCCAGGAAGTCCGATATTAGTTAACATATTATTTCCTCCCTAACTTTTATTCCAATGTAATGATTTATTGTAGAATGTCTCGCAAAGTCTTATTAAGTGTGTCGAAAGTGAACCTGTAACCTTCTCTTTCCAATCGTTCTGGAATAACCCAGCGGCTTTTCAACACCAATTCCGTTTCCGTCCTAATCATCACTGATCCCATTTCTAATATCCATTTAGGAGAAGGTAAACCAAACGGCACATTCATTTCAGTCCGAAATAAACTCATAAGTTCTTTGTTACTTACAGGATTCGGAGCCGAACAATTAAATACACCGCTAAGATCATCTCTTTCCTTTATAAAAAGAACAATTTGAAACATATCTTCAATATGGATCCAGCTAAATTTTTGTTTTCCTGATCCCTGTACACCGCCTAACCCAAACTTCACTAAGTTTCGGTATGGTGTCATTACCCCACCATCTTTACCTAGTACGATGGCTGTGCGGAGTGCGGCTTTCCTTGTTTTTGGTAGATCAAAAGAAAAGAAGGTTTTCTCCCAGTTAGTAGCAACATCAACGGAAAACCCTGAACCAATATCTCCATTTTCCTCTGTCATTGGACGATCTTCCGCGTGCCGATAAATAGTTGCCGTGCTGGAATTCATCCAAACCTTAGGTGGATTTTTGCAAGCCAAAATAGACTTTCCAAGTATGTTAGTTGTCTTTATCCTTGAATTCATGATTTCATTCTTATTTTCTTCATTATATCGACAATTTACTGATTTTCCAGCAAGATTCACCAGAAGTTCAGCACCCTCTAATGCTTCTATTATTCCAGATGTATCATCCCAGGAAATATTCGGAGATCTTCTTGATATGATTTTCACCTCATAGTCAAGTTCATTAAATTTATTCTCAAAATATTCACCGATGAAGCCCGTTCCCCCTGCTAAAACTACCTTTTTCATAGTAGAACCCCCAATCTATTTTAAAAATCTATTTCGCATTTCAGGAGATGGTAGCATACAAGCATCTTTCTTCCCGAACCATTTATACCTGTTCTTTGCGATGATGTCGTAAAAATAATCGCGTACCAATTTTGGTATACTCAGGAAGCAATAGAGTAACTTCCATCCACCTTTCAAGTTCTTACAAATCCGTAGAGCCGCTGAAGATTTAAAGTAACATTTATTACCTTCAACAAGAATAAGGCTGTCTATATTTTCAGGAACATTAAAGTTTTTTAATATCTTTTGCCCAATATCACTCTGAATTGATGCAAATTTATATATAGCCTTCTTATCTCTTTTAATTATGAATTGGACGCTATGGTCACAAAAATTACATTCTCCATCAAATAAGATGACGTTATTCATGCCAGCATTCCTCCTCATCATCTTAATAAACATGCCAGTTGATTACATACATTTTAACATAAATATTCAGATTACTATTCATTAATACAAAATGGACGTGAACCGATAACCCGAGCTTTTAGGTTCACTTTTAATGTTATAGTGTAAAACGAAAGCAATGGATTTTTTATAAAAATATAGACCAAACCAAAAAACGCTTCATTTTGAAGCGTTTTCAAGGTCAACCGGATTTTGTTCTTCCATAAAAGAGGTATGAATTGTACTTCAGTAACCTGTCTATCCAATAGCCCCTTTGAAAACCATCCCTTGATCAAGGTCGATGATTTCAAGTGATTTTGTCTCTTTCACAAAAATACTTTTATATTGCGGCTGGCCATTTTCATCATTTAAAATGATAATACGTTTTTGGGAATTGTTTACTACAATCTTTGTTTGATAACCATCAGCACCTACGTGTTCATCTAAAATATCAAATTCTAGAAAGTCGCCCTCAGTTTCAGTTGTTTCACTGTAATTTTCTTCCTCTTGTTCAGTTTCATCTTTCTGATCGTCAATCAAAATACGATTGAAAACCAATCCCTTATCAAAGTCTATTATTTTAAGTCTATTCGCGTCTTTTACAAGAATACTTTTATATTGTGCCTGTCCATTTTCATCTATTAAAAGAATAACCCGATTATGTGCGTTATCTCCAACAACTTGTGTCTCATAATCAGCTAATTCTACTTGGTCATTTAAAGCGTCAGATTCAGGGAGATTACTAATATCCTCTGAAGATTTATGATATGTCTGAGTCATTTCCACTTTTGCAGTCACCTGATTTGTTCTATCTGCCTGCGTATTGTTGCTCGTTCCGATTACGCCACCTGCTACCAAAAAGGCCCCTGCTGTAGTTAAAACGAGTGTTTTCATAACTTTTTCCTCTCCTTCACCTTTTATCATAAGGGTCAATTGTAGGAAAAGAATATGAAATTTATTAAAAATTGCTTACAAATTCATGACAAACAATTTTGTTATCAATCTAAATAATTCTTCATTTTTAAACAAAAATACCGAAAACGAAAGCTGGACGTAATCCTTTATTCGGATTACGCCCAGCTCATAGAATAATTAAATTGCTAGTTCAATACAATTCTCAGAAGGATCCTTCGTAACGAAAACATCATTCTCTTGATGTACTTCATAGCCTAAATGCTGTAACTGTTCCACTACTTTTTTTCTAGCTTGTTCGCCTGGATATACAAGTGAGAATGATTTCAATCCAACACTTTCTTCTGAGGCTGCGGGTGCACCAACCCCTGCCCACGTATTTAAACCAATATGGTGATGATAACTACCAGTTGAAATAAATAGTGCTTGCGAGCCAAATCGGTTTACAACATTAAAACCAAGCCCCTTGCTATAGAATTCTTCCGTTTTTTGCAATTCTGACACATGCAAATGAATATGCCCCATAACTGTATCTGCCGGAAGACCGTCCCAACTTTCATCATCAAGTTCCGCAAGAATACCCTGAGCGTCTAACGGATCTACGGCCATTGCCACCTCATCGTTATCCCAAACCCATGTGGAAGATGGTCGATCAATATAAATTTCAATTCCATTTCCGTCGGGATCATTTAAATAAAGAGCCTCACTCACAAGATGGTCAGATGATCCTAATCGTACGTTAAGTTGAATGAAGTGCTTTAAGATTTTTGCCAAATCTAATCTGCTAGGTAACAATATCGCATAATGATATAACCCCGATGTATTGGCCTGTTTCGGTTTCACATTATCAGGCTGTTCAATTGTTAACAACGTTGTTTTACCATCCGCAGATAGTACAGCTTTTCTTTCTGTCTTTTCGAGTATTTGAAAGCCTATTATTTCTTGATAAAATTCAACAGAGCGTGCTAAATTTTGTACTTTTAAATTAACATGTCCTACAAACGAATTCGGTTCCTGAAAAAATTTCTGTTCCACGTTTATTGCCCCCTTTGTGTAAAATTAACCCTGTTTCGAGGAAGATAACGCATTATCTAATGAAAAAAGGTTTCGATTTGAAATAGCAAGGAAAATAGAAATAACCAATAAAGCTAAGTCAAGTTCATATCCTCCCAAAAATCCTGCCGCAAACTTCGCCTTAATGATTGCTCCAACCATAATTAGTACAAATAAGGTAGATATAATTCTTGTTCCGATACCTAATACCATCGCAATACCACCGATCAACTCGATGGAAGCTACTACATAAGCAGCAAAACCTGGGATCCCTATGCTTTCAAAAAAACCGACTGTATTCCCAATGCCTGCCTGAAACTTATCTAGACCATGTATGAAAAACGTTAAACCTAAAAAGATCCTTAGAATAATTGCACCTATTTCATTTTTGTTTATCATTTGCATGACACTCCTTTTCTATGATGTATTTCGTTAATAGTACTATTTTTAAAGTGTACTTACTTTATGTAAGTAAATATACATTAGTAATTAGGTGGTGTCAAGTAGGTTTAGAATAAAAACTTCAAAAGTTTGATTGCAGTAACTTTTTAAGAATAAAAAAACCACCCTATAAGCTTTAAAAAGCAATTTAGGATGATTATTTTCATTCTGTAATTTAACGATCATACTTCAACTAGAGTTTTTCTGCTGAAAGTATTAAAAACATTGGCCTTCTATTTTCATGCTTCATTTCAGGTAGATTCTTTAACATTTCATGAGTAGGCGTTGGTTCCTTAACTGCTCTTATGCTAAAACCTGCACCGATTAAGTCATTTATATATGTTGAAATCGTACGATGATATTTTACAACGTTCTCGGTTAAGAATGTTGTTTCACGCACTCCTTCTGATTGATAGTTGTCAACTGGCCAATGCAAACGATTGCCTTGGTCATCGAAATACCAATCTTGTTCATTTCGAGAAGTAAAGATTGGATGTTCAACTGAAAAAACAAAAGTACCCCCAGGCTTTAGATTAGCATAGACTTTTTTGCAGATTGTTTCGAACGACTTTATATAGTGAAAAGCCAATGAACTGATAACCACATCAAATTGAGAATCTGAAAAATTGATGTCTTCAATTGGCATTTTTAAATACGAAATTAATGGATCATCTGTTTTTTCACGAGCTTTCTGAAGCATTTTTTCGGATATATCTACGCCTACTACAGAACTTGCATGTTGCTCACGAGCAAATCGGCAATGCCAACCGTAACCGCATCCTAAGTCAAGAACACCCTTATTTCGCAGCTCTGGCATTAACGATTTTAAAACTGGCCATTCTCCCGCACCTTCAAGCCCTTTGACTGATCTTGGCATTTGCTCATACGTAGAAAAGAAATCCGCATCATCATATTTGTTTTGTTTCATCATTCATACATCTCCTATATATCAAAATAGCCTCCTAAAATACTACCATGCCTATCTTAGAAGGCTATTTCTCTGATCCTTAACATACTTTCACCTCACTATCCCTAAACTCGTTCGTCATTTTTATATAAGAATTATGTTTTTCTTATCATTACTTCTCCTTCAGCATCTTTTTCGTTGTCCCATTTAACCTGAACTTCAAACGTACCCTCATCAAAAAACAGTGGAAACCTACGACGAATAGATTTTTGCATAGGCAAATCCTTTACGTCTCCAATGTTCACCCAGACTGGTTTTCCTTCATGAGGTTTCTGAAGTAACGTCCCACTGAACTCCTTGGTTATATAATTGAAAATTATGTATCTGTCATTTTTGTCAGGATTTACATACTCATAAATCCCTTTGTAGACAAGATTACTAACTTCAAGACCCGTTTCTTCCTTTACTTCTCTAATGGCTCCCTCTACAAAACTTTCCGGGAACTCTACTTTTCCACCAGGAGGGATAAACCCTTTAAAATTATCGTGTTGTCTATCTAATAATAGAACTTTATCATTATCTTGTATCATACATACAGTCCAAAATTTATAATTGACACTCATTTTATAGCCCCCTGATTTTAATAAGAAGAGGACCAAAAAATTGGTCCTTTTCTCTAATCACTCGTTTATATATTTAATAACTGCCATTTCCTTACCAAACCGATCACCATTATAAATAAATCCTAAACTTGAGTATAAATTATGTGCTCCCAAATTTTCCGGGTGATAACCTACTACAATTTTTTTCACATTTGGCAGTTTGGACATTTCTGAAATCATTAAATTAGTTGCCGCTTTACCTATACCCTTGCCTTGGAATTCCTTATCCACCATTATTCTATAGACCCAATAACCATCAAGTTCTTCTCGAACCGAATTGTACATTAAAAAGCCAACTACCTTTTCTTCAAAATAAATAGCATATGGCTTTAATGTAGGTTTAAATTTTGATTGAGCTATTGATATAGCATTCGGTTCAATGTATTCTGCTTGTTCTGTTGATACCTCTAATTCACAGCATTCATACCAGTTTTCTGCATTTATTTCTACAAGTTTCACATTTTCTGTACTCATAAATTTTCCCCTTTCAAAATTCGGGGAAACGCTAAGCAACTTTGTTATTTAGGCGTTATCCCCTTATAGTCATTAACGATACAAATTATTTTGATTGTCATAATGAACACCTCCTTTAACAAATATTGCCTACAAATTTTATTGAATGAATTTTCAGACTACCCAATTATACCATATTGCAGTTGTAAAAACCGACACTAATTAATCGGTTCTTCCGTTTCCCTCACAATCATCCATTTTCCATTAGTAAGTTGCCAATTTTCAATGGTAAAAAATCTTGCTAAAACTTTTGCATTTCTTTCGATCAATTGTTCGTAAAACACCACTGCACTCTTCTCGTCCTTTAGACGAATGATCCTATTTTCAAACTTTTTATTAGCCCCTAAAAACTGCATAACAGATTGTTGCATTCCAGCTAGTGCCTCTTGCCTGTTAAATATAATCGGCTTTTTATTTACAGCTTTAAAAAATACAACGTAATAATCCTCAGTCATTCTTTCTAATGAAGATGTATCGCCTGAATTCAATGCTTCGTTCCAATCAGCGATGAATTCATCGTGTATTTTGGTAAAGTTATTTAATTGATGTTCCAATTTATTAATCACTCCCCCGAACTATAATCTTGATAGGTTATACAGTAATCTCACTGCTCTCTTTCCATCTAGTGATAAATGCCTTTTCAAGAAACTCAGGGCGATTCGCATATAGTCTGATTACGTCACGAATTTCCTCTGCTCGATATTTTTCGTTTCTATTGTTAGCGAGTGATTCATACCCAGAACCGCGATGTAAATAATCGGAGCTCGCTACCGTGTACCATGCTTCATTTTCTACAGGGTTATCCCCAATAATCATTTCAGTGACTTTTTTGCCATCATGTTTAATTGTCGCGCCTGAGACATGCAACCTGCCTGCATATTTCCCTCTAAAACCTGGACCTCTGCCATCTGCCATACAAATCTGTGCATCCAGTGATTGTTCTATTGCATTTATGAGGTGTTTTCCCTTCACTTCAAAAGAAGTAGGATTCAATGGTGAAGGACATATTTCAATTAATTTTTTATTAGATAAATAGTTGAAAACTCCTGCATTAACAATCCCACTGTTGATTAAGCCTATGTCACAATTCAGCATATCCTTCAATCCATCAGCAATTAAGTTAGTAATTGGATTTTCCTCAATCACGTCATGCCAAAGTGGCTGGCCAATAGTGTAAAGCGGCTGACTTAAAACTTCAATTGCTTTCTCTTTATTTCGTTTTAAAATGGCTACAATCTCTTGATCCATTTCAATAGAAACAGTGGAAAGGTTCATAGAATGAAGTAATTCCACTTTTCCATCGGTTACTGCAAGCTCTAAGATACCGATGTGCTCACCATAATTTCCAGCACTGTTCATAACCGTTCCATTAACTATCTTCGCTTCAGAGTAAAGCTTATGGTCGTGTGCTGAAATAATGACATCAATACCATTCATTTCTTTGACAAGCTCGTCATCAACAAATGTCCCAACGTGATTCAGAAGGATACATATATCGTATTTACCCTGATTCCGTTTTATCTCTTCAGCAATCGCTTCTTTATAAGAGCTAATATGTACACCAAGCCCATCATTGAATTCTTCTAAGTCCGGTGACGATCCGGTAATCAGGATTCGAAGCCCATTTTTTTCAATGATCGTGCTGGAAAAAACACCGGTTATTTTACTTTTACCCTTCTTAAGCAAGTTGTTGCTGATAAAAGGAAAGGAACTGTTGCTGGCCATGTGTTCAAGTGTATCAACGCCATTAAACATTTCATTATTACCTATTGTCAAAGCGTCATAACCAACATACTCCAGCATTTCGATTGCTGCCATTCCTTTCGTCCCCTGGAGTTCAATACTTTTAAAATCAGCAAAGTCTCCCCCATCAAATATAAGCGTATCATCATCTTTATGTTGTCTAATCAGTGAAGCTGCCTTTGAAAAATTTTCAAAATTACTATGTACATCATTGGTATGTATAAGTTTTAGTTTCATGTTATCCCCCTTTTACATAAATACATCTTTAAATATAGTAACACAAAAGTTTGAATTATTAATATAGTAGGAGATTTCATTTGGGAGGGTGAAAAGAATGCCCCACTGAATAGTTTGAAATACCGGTGAAACACTAAACTTCGCCGGTAGAATACCAAATTTCGCCGGAGTCACATGAATTTTCGCCGATGAAACCTCAAATTTAACCGGTGCAACATGAATTTTCCCCGGTGAATCCTGAAAATTCACCGGCGACAGTACAGAAGTAGACAACATTGGCTACCTAAAACCAGCTGATGGATTTGTAATTGTTTAAAACCTCGAACATTTTGTAGCAGAATTTCAACAAAAAAACGAACTTTTGGTTTATGACCATTTATTGCCTATAAGAAGTTCTGCTCAATTGCTACAATGTGAATATAAGGATTTATCTATTTAACTATCGGTGGGAGTGTTTCCTCATGAATTGTAAAAAACTTCATTGCAAAAAAGGTTTTATATTTTTGCTACTAAGCATGGTTTTCCTGCTGAGCGGCTGTGAACAAATGGTCGTGTTTGACCCAAAAGGACCGGTAGCAGAGAGCCAAAAAGATCTGATTTTGTATTCGCTTATGTACATGGCTGGGATAATCGTAGTTGTTTACGTAGCGTTTACTGTTATTGTCATCAAATACCGTGACCACTCAAAACGAAAGGAAAGCAGCTACAAACCTAACCAACATGGTAACAAGGCGATTGAAGCTGTTTGGATAATTATCCCGATAATAATTGTTACATTATTATCAATCCCAACGGTTAATACATTGTTTGATTTGGAAAAACCACCTGAATCCTCCAGTGAAAAAGAACCGCTAGTTGTTTATGCAACGGCAGCTAACTGGAAATGGTTCTTCAGCTATCCAGAGCAGGATATTGAAACAGTCAATTATTTGCATATTCCTACAGACCGGGCAATTGAATTTCGGTTAGCTTCAGCTGGTTCCATGGCAGCGCTTTGGATCCCGGCACTTGGTGGCCAAAAGTACAACATGGCTGGTATGCAAACCATTCTTTACTTACAAGCTGATGAGCCTGGTGTTTATGATGGCATGAACTCCAACTTTAATGGAGAGGGCTTCACAGAACATACTTTTGAGGTATATGCCGAAAGTGGAGACAAATTTAAGGAATGGGTAAATAAACAACAAAAAAATGCACCTAAGTTAACCCAAGATCAGTACAATAAACTTCTAGAGCCTGGTCTAGTTGACAGATATACCTTTTCATCAACCCATCGCCAGTGGGTGAAGCATGGGACAATGGATGATATGGACTATGCCATCGAACGTTTCAGAGAAGAGTATAAGACACAGATGCATCTAGAAAATGACGGCGAACAAAACAACAATGAAAATTAACAAAGAAAGCAGGTGGAACTATGCAACTGGATGAATTTTTTGTCACAGGTGAACCGCTGATATACGGTGGAATGGTTGCTATCGTTCTTGTAACATCAGCAATCCTCTTCATCCTTACCTATTTCAAGAAATGGAACTGGTTATGGCGTGAATGGCTAACGACCGTTGATCATAAAAAAATTGGAATTATGTATATCCTGAGCGCGCTTGCCATGCTCTTCCGTGGCGGAATGGATGCCATGATGATGCGGATCCAATTAGCATTCCCAGGTATGAATTTTCTGAGCGCACAGCACTATGATGAAGTTTTCACCACACATGGTACAGTTATGATTATCTTTATGGCGATGCCTTTCTTAATCGGACTGATGAACATTATTGTTCCATTACAAATAGGAGCACGAGATTTTGCTTTTCCATATGTAAACGCGCTTAGCTTCTGGTCGTTTTTCTTCGGAGCAATGTTATTTAATATTTCATTTGTTATTGGTGGATCACCAGATGCGGGCTGGACTAGTTACACTCCACTCGCTGGTGCTGCCATGAGCCCTGGACCAGGACAGAACTTTTACTTACTCGGTCTACAGCTTGCAGGTATTGGTACCCTAGCAACGGGGATTAACTTGATGGTTACTATTTTAAAAATGAGAGCACCAGGCATGAAGATGTTTCACATGCCAATTTTCACTTGGTCTAGCTTCATAACATGTTTTATTATCATTTTTGCTTTTCCAATTTTAACAGTTGCTTTAGCACTCATGACGATTGACCGGGTCTTCGGTTCGCAGTTCTTTACCCTCACAGGTGAAGGTCTCCCAATGATGTGGACGAATCTATTTTGGATGTGGGGACATCCAGAGGTATACATTGTTATTATCCCAGCGTTTGGTATCTTTTCAGAAATTATCGCTACGTTCGCGAAAAAGCGTTTATTTGGATACAACGCAATGGTGTGGTCCATTATCATAATTGCAGGACTAAGTTTCCTAGTTTGGGTACACCATTTCTTTACGATGGGAGCAGGCGCATTTGTCAATTCTGTATTCTCTATTTCGACAATGCTAATCGCTGTTCCGACCGGGGTAAAAATATTCAACTGGCTCG
The DNA here is from genome assembly GCF_044793635.1 of Virgibacillus necropolis. Taxonomy (GTDB): domain Bacteria; phylum Bacillota; class Bacilli; order Bacillales; family Amphibacillaceae; genus Virgibacillus_F; species Virgibacillus_F necropolis_A. The sequence goes on along the minus strand of NZ_CP084992.1, from coordinate 3,606,021 downwards.
GAACCCTGTATAAATCGAGGATTGAGTTCACAACGCCAATGTTGTGGTCGCTTGCATTTATTCCAAGCTTTGTAATCGGTGGTGTGACAGGAGTTATGTTAGGAATGGCGGCAGCCGACTTCCAGTTCCATAATTCCTATTTCTTAGTTGCCCACTTCCATTACGTATTAATAGCAGGTACCGTATTTGCCTGTTTCGCAGGACTCATTTACTGGTATCCAAAAATGTTTGGACATAAATTGAATGAACGAATTGGAAAATGGAGCTTCTGGTTCTTCCTGATCGGATTCCATGTTTGTTTCTTCCCACAATTCTTTATCGGGTTAGATGGAATGCCACGGAGAATCTTCTATATCGCACCAGAATGGTTTACATTAAATTTCATCTCGACAATTGGTGCATTTGGTATGGGTGTAGGATTTGCGATCTTTGTTTATAACATCTATTACAGCTTCCGTTACAGTGAGCGAGAAACAACTGGCGATGCTTGGAATGGCAATGGCAGAACACTTGAGTGGGCAACTGCTACTCCGGTACCGCATTACAATTTCGCAACACTTCCGGATAACGTTGGATATGACGCCTTTCTAGATATGAAGGAAAAAGGAGAAACAACCTTTGATGAGAGTAAGGTTGAACCAATCCATATGCCGAACAATACAGGAAAACCGATAATCATGATGGGAATCCTGGCCTTCGCAAGTTTTGCGCTTGTATTCGAGTGGGTTACACTCGCTGCAATTGGTCTGATTGGGACAATTATCATGATGATCATCAGATCCTTCGATTATGATGATGGTTACTATGTTGAAATAGATGAAATAAAACGTACCGAACGTGCAGCAAGGGGGTTAAATGATGAGTGAACAAGATATTAAGACCGGCCCATTGGAATATCGAACAGAAAATGGACGATTATCAATTCTTGGCTTCTGGATTTTTCTAGCAGCAGAAATCGCTTTATTCTCTACCCTGTTTGCGACTTATGCAGTATTGTATGGCCGCACAGCTGACGCACCATTACCGGGAGAACTATTTGAACCAACAGGTACACTTATCATGACATTCCTTTTGCTAACAAGTAGTTTTACCTGTGGTATTGCCATTCATGAAATGCGCCGTGGTTCAAAAAAGGGCCTCATCACCTGGCTTATTATCACGCTGGTGCTGGGCCTAGGATTCCTCGGCTTTGAGATTTATGAATTCATCCATTATGCCCACGAGGGAGCTACTATGCAGTCTAGTGCATACTGGTCAGCCTTCTTCGTACTTGCTGGAACACATGGATTACACGTAACACTAGGCATCGGTTGGGCAATTCTTTTGCTCATTCAAGTTATGAAGCGCGGACTTACACCAGTCACAAGCCGGAAAGTATTTATCGTCGGCCTGTACTGGCACTTCTTAGACGTCGTTTGGATTTTCATTTTTACCGGTGTTTATTTAATCGGGATGGTGATGTAATATGCAAAAACAATCTAAAAAAATTCCATTTCAGCATATAATAGGCTTTATTTTGTCTCTTACACTGACTGTAATCGCCGCTTGGGCAGCATTAAAATCGGATTTGCCAGTCACATGGATTATCATTGGCATTATGGTCCTAGCTGTCATTCAAGCCGCAATCCAATTATTCATGTTCATGCATATGACAGAAGCAGCAAGTGGTGGTGGCCACGCACCTTGGAATATGATGTTTCATGGATTCGTCATAGCTGCAATTGTTGTTGCAGGTTCCCTTTTCACGATGTCATTTGGCCATTATCATGGTGACAATCATGATGAACCGAAATCTCAGGAACAACACCATGAGAATATGAACCACGAATAAAATGATAGGTAGGTGTCCGTTTTGGAACTAAACAAGCACGAAAACGATCAACAAGAAATCGGATTACAATGGAAACCTATCATCGGGTTTGTCCTTTGTATCATGATCACAGCTGTTTCGCTATGGGGAGCATTTTATTCCGGCTATTCGCCAAAATTACTTTTTATGGCAGTTTCCGTGCTTTCCTTCACACAGGCGGTACAACAGTTACTACAAGTCCAGACGCAGGTTAATTAAGAAAAGCGCCCTTTTCCAATCGTGGAAAAGGGCGTGTTTTTTAGATTGCAATTCTCGCGGGATGACGGTAATCAGGAACTTGAATGTTTAACCACCGTTGCAACTGAATATCCGCCAATCTGCCAGGATATCAGCTGTTTTTAAAAAATCTCATTCGATATTAAAAAAGGCTGTTTTCGTAAAGATTGTTGTTTTTGAGTGAATAGATATACTCTACGACGTAACTTTAAGTTTATTTCCAAAGACATGTGCTAATGCTGCCGTCCAGGATCGCTCCGGGCGGATGCTTTCCGCGGGCACGGCCTCAGGCCTCCTCGAGAAGACCACTCTGCGGGGTCTTCGGACACGTGCTGTTCCCGCAGGAGTCACCGCCCTCCACTCACCTGGACTGGTAAGCTATTTACGTAAGGAATTCCTTGTCATTTCTTTCAACTAATGAATTCAGTTATTGGCAACTATTATGCCAGCAGCCCGTATACACGTAGACTCCTGCGGGAGGAAAGGTATCGATGAGACTACGCAGTACGTTAGCACAAGGAGGCTCACCAGCCGCCCTAAGTTGCGCGAAGTGTATACCGGCTGTGGCTGCCTAAGTAACTTGTTTCCATTATAAGTACTACAGATTTAACATGGATAAAATTTACTTCGCAGTTTATATCAACTATGAAAATGAAAAAGCAACAATGCGTACGAAAAGAGCCTTAAAAAGTAACCGCCATTATTAAAATATATCAGTTAATTTGCAAATATACCGACCGATTGAAACCCGAGCATAACCTTATGGGCTTCTATGTAAAAAAATCCCCTTTTCCAATGCAAGGAAAAGAGGGTTTTATTATTGATAGTTCGTTTTCGTTTTAGTTTCTGTCTTGGTAAACATGTTTATAATAAACATAATCCATGCTACTTCAGAAAGAATGAGACTTAAATAAAACATAAACCACGTAACAGAGAACGCTGCTGGAGCTGTCTGAAACTGCGCTTCAATATAGTATAGCCACATTCCTACAAGCAAAACTGTCTGTACAACCGCAAGCGTTTTCTTGTTCGATTGAATGAATAGGAACGGGGTTAGTGTTGCCAATAGCATAAAGATCACTATAATACCCATTTGCAATCATCTCCGAATGTAAAATTAATTCATGTAAACGGTTTCTATATCTTTAGTATAACAGATAATCACTAAAATAGACACAAAAAATTCACAAATTATATTTTTACACCGGACATTAATCCTCCCACTGTGCCTTCCACTCATCAACAATTTTACCTATTCTATCCATTTCTGCTTCGATTTCAGCCTGCTTTTTCTCGTGTAGTTGATCGATGTATTTTTGACGCATTTCGTACATTTTGTCACTTAATTCCGTCACTTTATCAAGTCTATCTGAGTCGGAAAATTCTGCGAGCACCAACGATTGAGTTGCATCTGAAATGCGTTTCGACTCTGCTGAACTCGAATCCCTGAATTCATCCAAAGTTTCGTCTAAACGTTCCTGTTCATCCATTTGCTCCCACGGGCCAACCTTCTCCTTATGAATCCATGCTACATCTATCATGGAAGGGCTCCACTTTTCAGTGATCTGTTCGTTAAGTTCCTCCTTTGAACGAACTGTAGCATACGCGCCATTTCCGGCCTCAGCAACTTCTTTCAACTGACGCTGACCTTTATCATCCACATCAAATCCAATAATGTTTACCTTTGCCTGAATGTCAGATTCTGCTAGTTCTTTGGCCGCCTTAACTGGATTACCACCACAAGTTTCCACCCCGTCACTTACAATATAGACGGTATTTTTATATTCTTTTCCTAGGTATGGCTGCAGCATATCTTTCGCTTTAGTGATTGCACCAGCTAATGGTGTCCATCCACTCGCAGAAAAACTGTCCAGTGCGTTGGAAAACTTCTTCTCCTTGTAGCTATTAAGTTCATATTTCGTTTCAATTACGCTGCAGGACTTTTCTTTGTCCGCATCACTACCCGTACCAATATGTCCATAAACAAGCAATGCAACTTTTCCCTCATCAGATAACCCACCAGCAAAACTCCCAATTGCTTCTTTCGCTAACGCCATTTGTGTCTCCCCGCCTATTTTGGCTTTCATACTGCCGCTAGCATCAATCAGCAGAATGGAGTTGGTCTTTTTCTCAACCGACTCTCCTTCCTTTGTTGTCACTGTATCAGATCCAGAAGGAAATTCAGGTTCTTCAAATTTAGGGGTGAAAGCTTTAGCAACTTCTGCTCCCTCGCCATATCCATCACTCCCCAACAGATAAACCAGATAATTATAAAGTTCATCAGCTGTTACTTTAGGATGTTCTTTCACATACGCTGCAACCTTTTTCTCCATTTTCGGTTTAAATGTCTCCTCATAATAGTTATCAAAGGCTTCCTTATCCAGTGATTGTTTTTCATGCAAAAGTTCTTTTACCATGATTCCTTGTTCCTGTTTAAGTGTTTCTTCTATGCCACGTGGAGCCTCTGGTATTGCAGAGGATTGACTTTTTGTTTCCTGTTTTTGCACACTTTCAGAGTCATCTTTTTTATTAGTTTCTTTTGCTTCTTCATTCGAACAAGCCACCAGCAATACACTAAGTATAATTAGTACAAATAAACATAAACTGGTTTTCCTCAAATAATCACCATCCTAACTTGTTAAAGTATAATATTACCAAATTATTTCTAATTGTAAAACCAGTTACTCGATTAGATTTAAATAAAGGCTGTTTTCTAAAAGATTGTTGTTTTTACCACAAATTCAATAAAAGATTACGGCCATAAGAATGTACCACTTCGATCATGTTTTTTACGGACGATTGCCACTTATCACTCGTTGACACCGATTTACCAATTGCACAACCGTCAAGGACTTTGGAAGATAAAAGAGGCTAATTTATCAGTGTATTACTGAGAAACTAGCCTTTCACTATTTCCTAATACAATTATTATAAGTAGACCAGACTATTCCAGAAATTAAGAACAACATAGGTACAAAACAGGGCCAAAAAGTATTCCGTATATCTTAGTGTTGGAGAATAAACCAAACTCACAGTTACAAAATAGGCACTAAATACAAAGGGCATAAATGAATAAAGTTCTTATCCACCACCTGCATCTTTAAGGGTTTCCTTTCAGACGCTTTTCCTTAATAAAAATCACCCCAATTAAGCCAATCATGGAGAAGATAACTGGAGTGATGAAACCGTAGTAGTACCCATCACCTAGACTACCTGAAGCAGACAGAAAATGATCCAACACATTTCCAAAAATACTTGGCAACAAGACGGCACTTAGAAATCCACCTGTATTTGCAAACCCAGAGACAATGCCCGATTCTTTTGCAGGAAAAGATTGACGAACGACAGCAAAAGTTAAGGAATTTGATCCAAATGCAAAGCCAATGATAAAGAAAAGAACTGTAAGCAAATAAAATGGGGGGTGCCCGTTAAATATAAGAAAGATTGACCAACACAATAACATTATTATATGAAAAAAAACATAGGGCAGTTTAATTGCTCCCAACCGACTCGAAATCCAACCAATTAGAGGTGCACCAATTAGTGCTCCGATAAGACTAATCATTATGAGCTGACTTGCATTTATACGTGTCATGCCATACATATCCATCCCATAGGGAACTGCCCACGAACCGATAAATCCTATATATCCACCGACAATCCCAAAGTGACAAAATAATAAGGCCCATGCTTGCCGACTTGAAAAAATTCTACGTAGTAAAACCAATGTTTTTTCATGTTGAATCCCTTTTTTTTCGAATACCGATTCATTAAGTAAGATTTGTTTTTGCCTTTTTAAGAGCACAAAATAAAGGAGAATTCCACATAGACATATTAGTAGTCCCGCTGAAAAAAATGCTGCCCGCCAACCAAGTAAGGCAATTAATGCGGAGAAAGGAACTGTTGCTAAAAGGAAACCAAAGCTTCCTGTCATACCCGCCACACCAATTAATCGAGTGAATTCCTTCTCGTTAAACCATCGGCTCAAAATTAGCACCAAATTAACCCAGATGGTCGCATCTCCGATTCCCGTTAGTATTCTTGAAAAAAATAGTATAAATTCATGTGTACTGAGACTATATATGATTGTGCCTAAACCAGTAAGTATCGCACCTATAATCAGAAAAAAATTGGGTCCAAAACGATCAGCTAAAATACCCATCGGAATTTGCAAACAAGTGTATACAAAGAATTGTACGCCTATCAGTAACCCAACCGTCGATGCAGTTACATTTAAATCCAACATCACTTGGTCAGTAATCAATCCCGGTGCGGTCCGTTGGCTCGACATTAATAAATAAGTAAACAGTACAGAAGCAAGTACAATCCATCTAAATCTACTTTTTTGTTTATCCAATGATTTCTACTCCTGTTAGCTTTTACTTCTATATATATACGGATTTCAAATGATGGTGAAACCAGTTTTTTAAATTTCTTTATACAGGACAGAGCTGGACAAAGGAATAAGTCCTCACCCGGTATATTACCAATCGGTAAAATGAATAAACCGCAAGAAGTCAATTTTAAAAACCTTGATTTCATGCGGTTCTATTTTTATGATTTAATCTAAAATCAATTAATTTTCAACTTAATGTCCTAGCCTCTTTATTTGCTTTCTTCTTCAATTATCTCTCCCTATTAGCCAAGAAAGGATGCAATTCTTACTCCGTTCTTTTGGTATTATAAAACTAATGATACCTGCTACCAATATAAACCAACCTAATAGCGCTCGATAGTTGTAGATCAAACCAGTGTATTTATTTAACGATAATCATTATGAATGGGTTGAAATAGATCTTCATTTGCATTTCTAACCATTGAAAAATGATCAACATTGTAATGCGCATGAAGGATGTCATTATAATGGCTGATGATCTGTTCAGCGGTTAAAATTGCAGAATCTGTTGTTGAATGGCCGTCTCCCACCAGAGTTACATCAAAACCACTTACGGTTGCTGTTTTGACCGCTGTATCAACACATTGCTCTGTTTTGCATCCCATAATAACAACATGCTCCACCTTGTTATCTTGTAAAAAGCCCAATAATGACGTCCCGTAAAACGAATTCGTTGCCTGTTTATCAAATACCTTTGATTCCCGGGGGATATCGATATCTTGATGGACTTCGAATCCTTGACCTTTACCTTCAGCCACATCTTTATCTCTTATGAAAACGACTAAACTTTCCGAGACTAATGCCTTTTTTACAACTGAATTAATATTATCCAGCAAGGTCGCCTTATTAAAAACGCTTCTCTCTTTATCACTACCATCAATCAATTCCTGTTGTGCATCGATTACTAGCAAAGCTTGATTCAATAAAAAAACTCCTTTTCATTTTAATTTACCGCGTCTCCCAACCATTTCTCAATTCGAATATAATTTATCAAAATACGCATATATTATTTTGATAATGCGATTTTTATATGGGCTAAGTGGTGCTCTTCGTGCCAAGCTAATTTTGCAACTTTTGTTGCAACTGTTATTTTACCGTTTTTCTGGTGAGTAAAAGCTCGATCTAATTGCTCTTCAGTTAAACTATATCCTAAAGATACGATACGCTCATTTATACCTTCTAGCATTTTAATAGAACTTTCTATAGGAAGCTTTGTATCCGGTTGAATAGCCCACTTTTCTTGATCAAAATCTGGTACTGTTGGATTCTCATCTGTTAAAGCCAGCTTCAAACGTTGATACATGTTCAACTGAGAATCTGCAATGTGATGAACAAGTTGACGAACTGTCCAGCTACCATCACGATATGTTCTGCTTAATTCCTCATCACTTAATGAGTCCACAGTTTCTCTTAGTTGAATCGTGTAAGTTTCGATTTCCTTTAGCCATTCTTGAATATTTTCTAAAGTTACTTTTTTAGGAACTTGTAATTTCCCAATTGGAAATCTTACATCCATTTTCAATCCCCTCTTCCCTATTCGTTATATTTTTACTAAGTTTTATTAGAATACAGAAATAGTCCATAGTCCTGCATAACAGAACTGTGCCCCATCTGCCTCAGCATCGTGGCTATATTCCCACGATGGTATGACCACTGTGTGACAACATGCATCACCGTTTCCGAAACAGAAGTTTCAAGTGGCCCAGCATACGGATTATCAACTTGTCAATTTACTCCTGGTTGTTGAGAAGTGCTTTAAATCGCTGCGACAAATCTAAATATCTTTTCTCCATTTTGTCAATATTTTCTACTTCCACTTGTTCGCTTAACTGATTCGCAGACGCTAGTGCCTCCTGCATGCTTTTACCTGAGATCACATCAAACCAGCCGCAGTCCACGGTGTAAATGTGGGATAATACCTTTGATACAGAAGAAAAAACCACTCTGAATATCCTTACTATAAATGTCCTCTGGCAGCTCTTTTAAACGGTCCATGACGACTCCATTTGCCCATACGTGGTAGTCGTACATTTTTAATGCAGGATGCATCATGCCAGTTCTCTCCCTTTTTTCATTTCGAATAAAATTAACACCTTAATAATAAAACAACTTCGTGCTAAATAAGTATTCGACATTGTTAATAAAATACCTTCCCCAATTTTTGAAATAGAGTATTTTTACATATCCCCCTCAAGTACACAATAAGTTATTAAACAATATGGCCCTACCGTATTGCGGAAGACTGCTCTTATTGAAAATTATTCAAATCTGTACAACAAAAATAACATTTTTGATTCCGAAAACTATCACTTTTTAGATTTTGTTATGACACAATTTTTTACAGGGTTTAAATAGCAACAAAAAGAGCCTAATTAAAAAAGGACAATTATGACTCAACATAACCATCCTCTTCTTTAATGTATTTACTTTATCGCCTTACTAACCTTCAGCTTCTTCCCTTTGACTGGTGTCTTTTCCATAGCCTGTATGACTAATGAGCCTTTGCCATTAAGAATATCAACATAGGAAAAATTATCCTGGATGGTTATAATGCCAATATCATCTGCCGAAACTCCAGGGATTTTCGCAATCGTTCCAACAAAATCTACCGCTCGAATCTTCTTCTTTTTCCCCCCACTGAAATGGAGTTTCGTGATATCTTTGTTTATCCGTGCCGTTTTATTGTTCTTCACAATACGACGACCACTACTTTTTTCTTCAAAAGCTGCTCTTCCACCAGCAACCTCCTGACGAGTAGGAGCTTCCATTGCAGGTATCTCAAAGCCAATGTACCTTTCAACTGCTTTCAGAAATTTACCTTCATGTGGTGTCGCAAACGTAATCGCTCTTCCTTTGTTACCTGCACGACCGGTTCTTCCCGTACGGTGAACATAGCTCTCTTTTTCCATTGGAACGTCATAGTTAATCACAATGGTCACATTATCAATGTCAATTCCTCTAGCAGCTACATCGGTTGCCACAAGATAACGGAAATTCCCCATCTTGAAACCATCCATCACTGCAAAACGATCTTCCTGCTCTAATCCACCATGAAGTTTTTCACAAGCGTAATCCGCTTTTTTCAATTCAGTATACACTGTATCGACATGTTCTTTAGTTCTGCAAAAAATGATGCAGCTGTCTGGGTTTTCAACGACCGTTACGTCTTTAAGGAGAGATATTTTTTCATCGTCCTTCACTTCGATTACACGATGTTCAATTGTACCAGTTGTTACGCCTGTATCAGCAATCTCGATATGAGTAGGATCTACCATATACTTATGACAGAGCTTCTCAACATCATCAGGCAATGTTGCAGAAAATACCATCGTTATTCTGTCTGTAGGAAGTTCCTTTATGATTGCTTCTACTTCATTGATGAAACCCATATTAAGCATTTCATCCGCTTCATCGATAATCAGATACTTTATTTGGCTTAAATCAAGGGTTTCTCTTTCAATATGGTCCATTACACGACCAGGTGTACCGACGACTACATGCGTTTTTTGTTTCAGTTCTTCTTTTTGTTTAGCAAATGGTTCTTTGCCATAAACAGCCATCGCCTTGATTCGTTTAAACCTTCCGATATTCGTTATATCATCCCGAACTTGAACAGCAAGCTCCCGGGTTGGGGTAAGAATCAAAGCTTGTGGCTTTTTTTCCTCCCATTCCATCATTTCACAAATAGGTATACCAAAGGCCGCAGTCTTACCGCTGCCTGTTTGGGATTTTACTACAAGATCCTGACTTTCCATTGCTCCTGGTATTACTTCGCGCTGAACTTCAGTTGGCGTTTCGTATTTCAACACACCAAGCGCCCTTTTTATTTCATCGCTTATACCATAATTCTCAAAATTACTATCAATCATGTATTAACCTCGTTTTTTTGTATTATTCGACTTGTATATAGGATTCTCAAAATGAAATATCATATGCAAAATCTAACTATGTTCATTGTAACGTATTTGGATAGACAATAGTGAATTCAGTCTAATCAGTAATTATTTTTATGTTTATTATTCATATAAGTATTAATCTTCCAATCTTTCCGGATGATCAATATAGGATTCCAGTATGTAACCACAACTTTTACAATATATCGAACTGATTGGAGAGGATTTACTTCGAGGATTATTTTCAGGAAACATATGAACCACCGAAAGCGCTGCCCGAATAATACCTTTCTTCAGTTCCTTGTTGCCACACTTTGGGCAATCAACTTGCTGAGACATTTGTATCAATCTCCTTATCTAAAAAATTGGTCCTTCTGCTATCTTTTACATTGGAGTAATTGAGACAACTTCTCGTAGAATAATTGTGAATTGATTCCCACCCACTGGTATTACATTTTGAACAATAATATTGTAGGAACCCGTTTCCTCCCTCTTCTTTTCAACAACTTCCTGCAAAATACCAGCTAATGATTCATTATTATTTAATTCAATATCGATAAACTCTTGGTCTTCCATGAAATCAACTCCTCGTATTATTGTATATTAAGTTTACGTATGAATATGGAGTTGGGTTTCATGCTATTTAAAATTCTTATTAATCATACAAACTCTTCTAATCTATCTCTCTCATTCTAATTTTATACTGAAAATATTCCACTCGTACGTCAGTTTCAAAGGAATGCCTATCCCATATACTCGTATCCTCGTCTGTTTCTTCGGTTTTCACCATTTTCATTTTCCCACTATCAATTTTCATTATTAATGAATCTATTATTTCAATTTCTTGCTTTTCTTCATTCAGAGCTCTGACTTTTACCTGAACCTCTTTTTCACTATCGGTGTTATTTTTTAAGTAAAATACGTTATTAAAGTTTTCATCTGAACAGTTTCGAACAGTTAAGCAATCACCTTCTGATTTAACCAATACTAACGTAAAATCTCTATCTCCTTCTTTGTCCTCTGCAGATACAGCCGTATTTAAATCAACCACATATGCTGTCTTTCCCGCTAGTGGAATAAACCATAAAAAAATCACTGTAAAGTAAGCAGCTCCAATCCCAATTACCTTCCACATCTTTTTACCGTCATGTACGGTTTTAGGAGCTCCCTTCATGGAAATAGATACAAAAATATTAATAATTGCCATAATCCCAAACAGAATTCCAATAACAATTAAAGCAATGATATTGTCATGAATGTTTGGAAATATTGGTAAGGAGTATTCATTACTAAGATAAATATCACCAATAAGTGTCCCTAAGAGCAATACGATAAATATAATTGATGGTAATTTCCAATTAACCTTTTCTCTTTTACCTTTCTTAACATCAATCATCGACCAAATCAATAACACTAATGGAATTACAACTAATACCATCATTATCCCTTTAAAAAACATTTGAATGACACTCCCTTTTAATTCGCTAAATTAAGTTTAGCAAATAATCCCAAACAAAGTAATAATAAAAAAAATCACAGGTATTTGCCCATGTTTCATCTTTATTCCTAATTCCTAAAGCTTTATAATTATATGAAAGAAAATGATTAAAGAGGTGTCAACTAATGCAAAAACTTATTTTTCACCCTGCTTGGGATAAAACAATTGCCAATCAGGATCGAGAACGTATTAAGAAGTCATTTGAAACAACAAGTCTAGATCCAGACAAGAACGTTCAATTCACTTCCCTTTCACAAGCAAAAAATCATCGTGGAGATTTATTGGTTATGGTATTGATCCATAATACAAGTCATCAAGAATTGGAATTTAAAAATCAACCACTAATTTATAAAATAAATGATAATCAAATAGCTGAGCATACTTTCACCTTGCCTGTAACCCTAAAGCAGGAAACTAGTTTACCTTGGACGTTTATTTTTCCGGCGGGTATTTTTAATGATACCGAACCGTATCAGGATGGCGTACTGATTATGCAACTTTAGTATCATTAAAAACATCATAAATTGCATTACTTACTTTTTCCACATTTTTAACATACTCATTCCAATTTCAATCTTTATTATAGTACCTGATCGTAATTTAATTGCTGGCTGTGATTAGAAAACTTGGCATTCGCCCTTTTTGAAGAATGTTAAAGTTGCACTTATGCAGATAGGAAAGTTTATAGTTTCTTATCTACCAGGAAAGACGGTGAAAAACAATGGAACTAATAAGTATAACTAGCTTATGCCATAGTGTAGGTGTTCCACAAAACACTGTAGAGAATTGGATAGAAGATTATAATTGTTATATCCCAGAGACTGATCAATATTATCATCTAGAAGCAATTAATGTATTGAATTTCATCAAAAGATGCAAAGCTAAAAACTATCATAAGTCACAGATCATGAAAATGTTAGCACATAAAAATTTTTCCAACGCAGTAGAAATTCCAACAGAAGATATACAATCGTCACCAGATCCAGAAAATTACGATGAAAATATACTAGCGGTTATGCAGACAATCGGAAAAACAGTAGAAAAAGTCACAGACCAGGATGAATCCATAGAAATTTTACAAGAAGACCAAACTAAACAAAAACAGCGTATTAAGGCCACTGAAAAACAAATAAGTGCTTTAAAACTGGAAATCCAATCGCTAAAACAAGAACCTCCCTTAGAAAAAGAATACGAAATGAAAAAGAAATCTTTTGCAAAACTGTTTCAAAGCTAAGCTACGAGACTGTCCATTTACTCTGGACAGTCTTGTTTCGTATTTCTCTATTTTCTAAACTCTACAAGCCAACAATCCCGCATTTCTCCTTCATGCAGCTCGTGTTCAGGTAAAAATTTCACCTTACGAAAGTTGCACTTTTCATAACAAAAAATGGCGCGTTCATTCCATGCTTGTGGGTCCATCACAACTCGGTTGGCGCCTTTTTCATTGATCAAAAAATCTACCATCGAACGAACAAGAAGCGTTCCAACACCTTGATTCCAATAGTCAACTTCTCCAATGAATTGGTCAGTTCCATATATCTTTTCAGTTAGATCGGTATATCCATACTCTTCTTTTTCCGCATCGTCAAGTTGATAAAATTGGATGTAACCTATCGGATTCGAGTCGTATTCCATAATACAGCCAGTCACGCTATCATCAGTTCGATTATAAAAATGCTCTGTCACCATCTCCATATCATGCGGTTTATCGCGTCCTTCATAGTACTCCAAAATTGCAGGATTCGATAACCAAGTAACCAATAATATCTTATCAGTTTCTTTAAGCTTTCGAACGACTAATTTATCATTTTGAAATATCATGTTATAGCTCCTTACTTTTTTCACCCGGCAACTCCATTTTTTTGATAAAAACTCATTTATCTTCAGAATGTCCAAATCGTTTTAAATTGATGTAATTATTTCACACAAGAAAATGCCAATACAACAGGTATTCTTTTTCTTCTTTGGTACTCTTCATCACTAGTAAAATGTTCCCGTTCAGGCTTTCCTTCCCGTAAATCTTTTACAGAAAACCCTACTTTAGTCAGCGTTCTGAAATACTGTTCAATTGTGCGATGATATTTTACAACTACCTCATCAATCCATGGTTCTTTTCTTTCCCCTTCATGAAAATAATCATCAACGATCCAATTTTCACGTTTCTCACCGGATTGTTTACTGATAAAGGAAGAAGTAGTTAAGGGATGTTGGACACTGAATATGAATTTACCATCTTCTGTTAAGGATTTATATACATTTTGAAAAAGCTGATGGATATCGGAAACATAGTGTATCGCAAAACGAGAAGTTACCACTTCATATTCGTTTGCAGGGAAATGAAAGGACTCCATTGTTTCGTGATGAATCGATCCATTTAATCCAGCTAAATTAGAATTCGCAAGTGTAATCATTTGTTCTGATCCTTCCACACCTGTGAAAACTTTCGCACCCTGATTTAGCAATTCCTTACCAAATGATGCATCCCCGCAGCCAAGGTCTACTATACTTTTCCCTTCAAAATCTCCAAGAAGTTCATACATGATTGGACCTTCAATAGCATTATTAGGACTGTCTGGCCTGTCTCTTCTTCTCATATAGTTTGCTAAAAAATCTTTATTATCGTAAACACCTGAACCTCTAAATACCATATATTTACATCCTCTCGCATTTACCTACAATTCCTTTTTTTTAGTCTATCACAACTACCTGATTATCTATGGGAAATTATGTTAGTATTAGTTAAAAGAACAGTTTGATAGGAGAATGGTTGATGGCAACAACTTCTGAACAAAAAAAGAGTAAAAGTCCTTGGGGATGGATTGCTGTAATTGGACTCTTCCTATTGTCAAAAGCAAAATGGCTATTGGTTGTCTTAAAGATCGGGAAGTTCGCAACGCTCGCTTCCATGTTTGTATCACTTTGGGCATATGCTTTATTTTATGGGTGGAAATTCGCATTTGCGATCATCTACCTAATTTTCATCCATGAAATGGGACACCTTGTGGCAGCTAAACTGAAAAAAATCCCGACTAGCCCTGCAGTCTTTATTCCATTTTTAGGCGCGGCAATTGGAATTGATCCGAAAAAAATTAAAGATGCAAAAACAGAATTTTTTGTAGCGTATGGTGGGCCATTAGCTGGCTTACTATCTATTATTCCAGCATTTGTTTTATACACAGTAACCAATGATCCTTATTGGGTACTTGTCATGCAACTGGGGGCCTTAATTAACCTATTTAATTTATTTCCTGTGTCACCGCTTGATGGTGGACGTATTGTGAGTGTCTTATCACCAAAAATTTGGTTGATCGGATTGATTGTGTTGATTCCAATTATCTTTCTCTCACCAGATCCAATTCTTTTCTTAATCTTTATTTTTGGTTTTTTCACTTGGTGGGGACAGTATAAGGAAAGTAAAAACGTAGTAATTATGGAGCATGAAGCAATGGTTTTAACAAACATAAACAACGAATTTGAACGTTTCATGTATAGCTACGATAAGGAGTATGATGATGAACGCAAAAGAAATGAATTCACTACCCTTTATAACAAACTCAACGGACAAAAGGACAAGGTCAGTCGTTTTCTTTCAAACAATTCAGGGTTCAAGTTCCCTATATTCCAAGAAAAGCAGCGACTATCGATCAAGAAACATCATGCAGAAGAAAAAGCATTAAAAAATACGTTAAATATTATGGGCCGGGAAAAGTATAATATGGAAGAAGATCCTCAATTTGACGTAATTATTGAGCATACACAAGAGAAAAATGAATCCAAACGTAAAAAGATTAATAATGAAGTCAAACGAATTAAAACATATTATCGGACTTCTTTACAGACAAAAATTAAATCGCTATTCCTCTATCTCGGGTTAGCCATTTTACTTGCAATCATCCTCGTTTATGCGATGAATCTGTTAGAAACAAGTCCATTAGCAAACCTCTAAACAATAAAAATTGCGTCTCTACTCATTGTAGAAACGCGTTTTTTATTGTTTGCTTTTCTTCTCATAAACATGAAAATAATAGTCAAATGGATTCTGGTCATTTTTAATTCCTTTTTCAACAGATACTTCTTTCCACTCACTATAATCAACCTCTGGAAAAAAAGTGTCTCCATTGAATTCGTGGTCAACTTTGGTAATATACATCTTTTCTACGTATGGATGAAATAGCTTATAAATATGTTCTCCACCGAAAATGAAAATCTCCTCTTCATCTGTACATAATGTAAGAGCCTCTTCAACGGAATGTACAATCTCACAATCTGCACAGCTATAATCCCTATTCCGTGTTATGACAATATTTCTTCTGTCTGGCAGAGCACCATCAAGTGAATCAAGTGTTTTCCTACCTAAAATAATCGCATGTCCCCTCGTAATATTTTTTACATACTGCCAATCATTCGGTATGCTCCAAGGGATGTCATTATCTTTTCCAATTACTCTATTCTTGTCCATTGCAACAATCAAAGAAATCTTCATAATGAAACACATCCTTTATTACGATACTTTTAAGCGCATTCTCACCATTTTGGTAATGTGACCATATAGGTTATCATCAAACTCAGAAACTGTTTCGAATCCCTTCGCTTTATAGAAACCTTTTCCGGTAATATTTTCTTTCTCTACGTTTATATAAATCTCATTTACATCTTGTATGTTTTTGATTCCTTCATTCAACAAAGCTGTTCCTATTCCGTTTCCTTGTGTTTCCGGCAACAAATAAATTGCTCCAAGTTCAGTTGCTCCTCCATCTTTCACAGGTGAAAAATTGGCATATCCTAAAACCCGATTATTTTCTTCTGCAACAAAAATAAATGACCGTTCAAGCCGGTTCTTCAGCATTTCTTCATTATAAGAAGCATTCAAAAAGTTTTCTTGAATTGCGAGTGGTATTATCCCTTCATACGTAGCATTCCAGGTTATTTTCGCTACCTCCTGAACCTGCTGGATATCGTCTTTTTTCATCTTCCGAATAATATAATTCATTTTGATAAACTCCCTTATTTCTTTTCTAATAAATTTCCCCTTTTAATTATTCGACAAATAATACATATTCCCTGCAAAATCACCGGAAGAATTATATCCACCACAATACAATGCCAGGTTTGTGGAGTGGGAAAACTGTAACAGAGTAAAATAAAAGCCCACAATTTAAGTGGACCTAATATCATTTATACTTCTTTTTGAGTCTTTTGGGATTTTGTTACCTTTTTTCTTTTTTCTTAATCGATAAAAGATATAGATGGCGGTTAGTACAACAAGAACTAATATGGCGTAAAGCTGAAACTCTTCCATAATCGATTTAACCGATTTTAGATGACCTACACTTCCTAACCACAATACACCAATTGTCCACGGGAGAATTCCTAATAATGTTAACGATAAAAAAGTCCATTTGTTTACTTTCAGGGTTCCGGAAACGTAGGATATATAATTGCCGAGCCCCAGTGGCCTAGAAAAAGCTATGCTCCATATACCACACTTCTTAAACCATCGCTCCGCTTTTTCTATTTTTTTACGGCTTGTTTTTTCTTTTAGCTTCTCTTCAAGTTTGTAACCGATTAGATAAGGAATGATGCTGAAACCTGTATATACCGCACTTGCTAGTAGACCATACAATACAACTTCTATAAATGAGAGTTGTAAGATATAACCGAAAACCAGTGTTACTAACCCACCTGGAAAAGGAACAGATGAGGCTTCAACGGCAAGAGATGCCAGCAACCCCCATATCCCATATTCCTGTATAAAATCTACTACAATCTGCAGCATTAATAAAAACCACCTTCTTTAACTTGGACCATCAGCTAATCTTTCTAACTTTCTTATGTAAATGTGTTGCATCCTGTAATACGTACCTTCCCTTAAAGTTCAACTACTAACCATCCACCTATAACTAAAAAATGAGTATCGGCTTTACTTAGTTATTGTTTTCGTTAAAATGTAAGTAGAGGTAACTTTTCGTAATGAAGGGAATGCAATAATGATGACGCAAATTAGGAAAGTACTAAGAAACTTAAAATCGCTAGAAGGACCGTTTCCGGATTTTGATAGTAACCACTTACCTAATAACCCAGCTGATTTGTTTCAGCAGTGGTTAACGGTTGCAATTGAAAAGAGTGTACGTGAGCCTCATGCGATGACGTTATCAACTGTTGATAATGATGGCGCACCAGACGCAAGAGTTTTAATTCTTAAAGATGTCACTCCCAATCATTGGTATTTTGCGACGTCGTCTGCGAGTAGAAAGGGAGAACAATTGGAGTCGAATCAAAAAGTAGCATTGACGTTTTATTGGAAGGAAATTGGACGACAGGTTCGCATCCGAGGAACTGCTTGTGAAATGGATCCATCGACAAGTGCAAAGGATTTTTTAGGAAGATCGATTAGTTCACGTGCCCTAGCTTTAATTGGAAATCCAAGTCAAGAAATGAAAACGCGGGATGAATTAGATAAGGCTTTAGTTGAAGCAAACAAACTGTTACAACAGGATCAGCAAATTGTTAGTACTAACTGGAAATTGTATGCAGTACTAGCAGACGAAGTCGAGTTTTGGCAAGGTGACCCTGAGCGAAAACATACTAGGGTAAAGTATCAGCGAGATGGTGAAAGTTGGAAGAGTTATTTGTTATGGCCATGATTTTCGAACTTACTAGTAAAAGCTATCTCAAAAAGTTGAGATAGCTTTTACTTTGCAAATTCCTTATTTCATGTACAAAATTCCTTATTTTTACCTATCCTTACCTTCCAATTTCACTCCAATAAATTTCATCTCAGTCATATCTTCTATCGCGTATTTCACGCCTTCTTTTCCCATTCCGCTCTGCTTGACACCGCCATATGGGTGGTTATCCTGCCTGTACGTTGATATTTCGTTAATCCAGACACCACCCATTTCGAGTTTATCTGCAACACGTAATGCCCGGTCAATATCTTTTGTGAAAACGCCGGCTTGAAGACCATAGACGGAGTCGTTTGAATAACCGACCACCTCATCTTCAGTATCAAAAGGGATGACAGATACAATAGGTGCAAACACTTCATCCGCTATTACTTTCATGTTTTCATCAACATTTGTCATGATTGTAGGAGACAAGACGGTACCATTTCGTTCACCGCCTGAAGCAATTTTTGCGCCTTTACCCGCAGCATCATCAATCCATTCTTTTGATCGTTTAGCAGCTTCTTCATCAATCATTGGGCCGATATCGGTAGAGTCGTCTGATGGATCACCAATCTTTAATGCTTCCGTATTTTTAATGTACTTTTCAAGAAATGTATCGTAAATATCCTTCTGTACATAAACACGTTGGGCGGAGATACAGACTTGCCCGGAAAATGCAAACGCCCCTTTAACTAATGCTTCAGCAGCATAATCAATGTTTGCATCGTTAAACAATATATTTGGTGAGTTTGAGCCTAGTTCAAGTGTAACTTTTTTGAAGCCAGCAGATTCCGCAATACTCTTTCCCACCTTCAGGCTTCCTGTAAAACTAATTTTATGCACTTTGTCGTGAGTAACAAGTGGTTCTCCAACATCTTTACCTGTTCCAATAAGGAGATTGATGACACCATCAGGTAATCCTGCTTCCTGAAATAATTGAACGAGCTTATAGGCTGTAACAGGAGTTTTTTCTGCCGGCTTAAACACCACTGTATTACCAGCCGCTAATGCTGGTGCTAGTTTATGCAACGATAAGTTTAAAGGAAAATTGAAAGGCGTAATAGCTCCAACTACGCCCAGAGGAACTCGTTTCACTAACCCCAATCGATTTTGACCACCAATCGCTGCATCCATTGGAATTACTTCGCCAGTAATGTTCTTTGCAAGCTCAGCAGCAAAACGCATGACCTGAACAGAGCGTTCCACCTCTCCGCGACTACCTTTGATTGGCTTCCCAGCTTCCTTACAGATGGTTACCGCAAAGTCCTCCTTTTTTTCTTCCAATAAATCAGCTGCTTTCTGTAAAATAGCTGCACGTTCGTGTGCAGGCATGACTTTCATAGTAGAATGAAAAATGTTAAAAGAAGAATCTACAGCATCATCAAGATCTTTTTTCGTTGCCAGCTTTAGCTCTGCAACATTTTCCTGATTATACGGGTTCACAACCATCATCGACTCTCGAGATTCTTCCTTTCGCTCTTTACCGTCTATAATCGAACCAATCTGCATGTTACATACCTCCTTTTAGCAATTGATATTATCAAGCTTTTCCGTTAGCTTCATGTTCTCGCTGTAATCAACAGGACAATCAATTAGTACAGGTTTATTCATGCTAATTGCTTGCTCCAGGGTAGTTTTTAAATCCTCGGTTTTTTCCACTTTCATCGCTTCAAACCCATACGATTTAGCAAATTGTATAAAATCTGGATTTCCAAAACTAATATGTGAAGACCGCTTGAACGCCTTCATTTGATGCCATTCAATTAGTCCATAGCCTTCATCTCTCCATAATAAAATTACAATCGGTAGGTTCAGGCGCATCGCCGTCTCTAGTTCTGCACTTGTCATCTGGAAAGATCCATCACCACATACAGCAACTACATTCCTGTTAGGGTACACCATTTTGGCCCCAATCGCACCGGGAACAGCAACCCCCATTGAGGCCAAGCCATTAGAAATCAGGCATGTATTGGGTTGATAGCAATGAAACATTCTTCCGACCCACATTTTATGCGCACCCACATCCGATATAACAATACTTTCTTCGTCTAAAACTTCACGTAAATCGGAAATGATTTTTTGTGGTTTTACAGGGAAACTTGTGTCATTTTGAAAACTTTCCAGTTCATCCAGTGCCTGCTTGCGAACTGATTGAATCCATTCAATGCTTCTTTCTTTTTTCGGTATGGCTTGCATTAATTTCTTGATATTTTCTTTGATATCACCAATCACATTTAATGCAACAGGATAGTTAGCATCCGTTTCCGCTTCCTTTGTATCAATGTGTAAAACTTGTGTCGTAGCATTTGGGTTCCAATTTTTCGGTGGGTATTCTGCGATATCAAAACCAATCGCGATAATCAGATCAGCATCATTAAACCCACAAGTGATATAGTCTTTCCCACCCATACCAGCCGTTAGCATACTGCGTTCATCTGTCCAAGGTAGTGCTCCTTTCCCCATGAAAGTATGGACGACAGGGATATTCGTCTCTTGAACGAGTGAACGAAAATGTTCAGCAGCATGATCTCTTGTAATGCCATTGCCAGCTAAAATCAATGGCTGTTTGGCTTGATCAATTAATGTTACTGCTTTTTCAATAACAGGATCATCTGCTTCATTCATCGTGTGATCAACTACAGGAAGCGGGGATTCTGCCACTTCCATTCCCGCAATATCCTCTGGAAGATCAATGTGCGTCGCACCAGGCTTATCATGTGTGGCAACACTAAACGCTTTCCGTACTACCTCCGGAACAATCTCAGCCTTTTTGACTTGCGCATTCCACTTCGTTACTGGCTCATAAATGTCAACAATGTCATAATACTGATGTGAAATTTTGTGCTGACGCTCAAGTCCCGCTTGCCCCGTAATGGCAACAATTGGGCATAAATCCATATTGGCGTTTGCAACACCAGTTAACAGGTTCGTTGCACCAGGTCCAAGTGTAGCTAAACACACACCTGGTTTTCCTGTTAATCTTCCATACGTACCAGCCATAAAAGCCGCACTTGTTTCATGTCTTGTTAAGATAAAATTAATACTCGAACCATGAAGCGCATCCATGACATCAATATTTTCTTCACCTGGAACACCAAAGATATATTCAACACCCTCGTTTTCCAAGCATTTGACGAGTAATTCAGCTACTTTCATAAATCAACATCCTTCACAAATTAAGTACTATGTATTTTTAGTATAAAGAGCTAATTTTATTTACATTATTTATAAAACCTCTAAAAATTGACGCCCTCTATGAGTCCATGTCATCATTATAGTTCCCAGAACCTTTTGTACTATCCTGCTTAGATTGAATTAGGGAAGTTTTTTCATACCATAAAAAAAAGGTACATTCTTCGTAAAGAATGCACCCGACTTTTCTTGATTATTAGTAGATTAGCAAAGACCTTATAATTCAAATTCCCATTCTTCTTTTAATAACAAATAAAGGATTAGAAGGGTGTTTTCTAATTCACGAGTAGTCTTGTATTCCGTTTCCAATCCAACTTTTGAAAACAGAATCGTTGCTATTTCTCTCGTTAGCTCTCCTCTTTCTGAGTATGGTAATTGTAATAAGCGGTTGCTATACGTTTTTAACAGATTCCACTCTTTCGTTCCAAGCGTTTTCAATGTCCACTCATCAATACTTAAATCACTTGCCTGAAGCCCTCTAAATTCAATTTCCTTCTCAATGGAAGACATCTTCTTATTCCGTTTTCCCTTTCTTTCATGAACAACAATTGTACCAGCAACAAGATCCCCTAACCGCTTATGCTTAGGATGGAAGAAAACCATCGTCATCCCAACCAAATAGCTTGCTGGTAACGAATCAATAATGCGAAGCAGATTTCGAATTAGGCTGGAAAGTACTGTCAAACTATGTCCATTATCTTGAATGACTCTTATTCCCAACATTTTTTTGCCAATTGTTCTTCCTCCTGAAAAGTACTCTACAACAAAAAAGTAACCCCAATTGATAAGAAAAATCAGAATTATTGCTATTGCAATGGGTAAGGATGACAATTCCGGCAAGGACAACAAAGACATTTGGTCGAATTCAACAAAAGACATACCGACAATAACTAAGACGCTAACTACTGTTAAAATTAGTTGATCAATAATCAGTGCAGCAGCCCTACTTCCTAAGCCTGCTAATTGAAACTGTAAGGAAACAAATTCAGGTGTTTTAATTTCGACTTGTTCTTGATTAATAACAAATACCTTCTTTCTCTGTTAAATATTACGATAACTGTTTCTATTTTCTTGCAATTTATTTATAATTGATAAAGTGATATAAAAGAGGTGTCAAAATGAATGTCAAACAATTTGTTAAGCAGCACCGTGATGATTGGAAGCAGCTTGAACAATTAGTAACAAAATTACATAAAAACAGAAGAAACCTTACAGCTGCTGACATTGGGCAATTTAATCGACTTTATCAAAAAGCAGCCCAACATCTGTCCTACAGTCAAACTTATTTTCCAAATGAAGATGTTACAGCATACTTGAATGGGATTGTTTCCAAATCTCACAACCTATTGTATAAAGATCAGGTTTCCAGTATGAAACAACTTCAACACTTCTTTAGTACTACATTTATTGGATTGATTCTAGAACAATGGAAGTTTATCGTTGTTGCGATGCTTTTATTTACAGTTGGTGGCTTGGCAAGCTTTATTGCTGTCCTAAATGATCCTAGTAATCTTTATTCTGTCATTCCAACTGAGATGGCTCAAGGAGTTGACCCAGACAAAGTGGGTGCTGGTCAAGAGTCAGTTGATTCCCCGTTTATGTCTGCGTATATTATGACAAATAATATCCAAGTCGCTATCATGGCTTTTGCTGGTGGAATTACATTTGGGCTGCTGACCGTTTATTTGTTGATCTACAATGGAATCATGGTTGGAGCACTTGCAGCGTTATTTTGGCAGTCCGGGAAATCCTATGAATTTTGGGCTTTTATCGTGCCACATGGAATGATTGAGCTTACAGCCATATTTATTGCAGGTGGTGCCGGATTACTCATGGGCTATAAGCTATTTGTTCCAGGTCAATTTTCAAGAGGATACCAGTTAAAAGTGCAAGCAAAGCGCTCTGTTCAACTATTACTTGGAACTATCCCATTGTTTGTCATAGCAGGTATTATTGAGGGATTTATTACTCCAACAACCCTGAGCCTGGAAATAAAATATCTCGTTGCTTTCATAACTGTAATTGGTTTGATTCTCTACCTGATTGTTGGTAATTTGATGCTAAGAAAAAACGAATCTATAGCAGGCCTCGATTCATAATATCAATGTAATGGGAAACGGCTGCAGTTGCCAGTCGTTCCTCTCTTACCTCTATCAGCTGCAAACCTTGTTTTTCCCACTTAATTTTTTCTCTTTTTCTCGTGTTAATTTGCTGCTGAGCAATCCCTTTTACTATTGCTTTTTGTCTAGTAACAGGTTCTGCTTTTGCAGTGGAAAATAACATCTCATCTTCTATTCCAATAGTTAAAAACAGATGCTTTTGCCTTAGCCTTTTCACATGGACAAGCGCACTCTCTTCAAGGAGAAGTGTACCTACATCACTAAATAATAATAAAAGACTTCTTTTCTTCTGAACTGTTTGTAAATAGTTGAAAACGGCTGCATAATCAGGCTCGCTCGTATCCACTTTTATATCATAAATCGATTGTAGGATACTCTGCAGATGATTGGTTCCTTTTGCGGCAGGAACAAATACTTTTACATCCTTAGAAAAAGCAATAATCGATACATAATCCCCTTTTTTTAGTGCGGCTGCAGCAACGGTAATCGCTGCTTCTAACGCTCTTTCCAGACGGTTGCCTTTTTTCATTTCTGCGCCCATGATTCTCCCACAATCAATTAAAATCGTAATGTATTTTCCATGTTCTGGTTCGTATTCATTCGTCATGACCTCTTGTAATTTAGCAGTTTGACGCCAGTTGATTTTTCGAGGATCATCACCAACAACATAGCTTCTTACCTTGTTGAACTCCCCTGCACCACTTTGTTGCTTGCGAATCTTTAACCCGTCGGCAGTTAAAAATTGTTGTGCATTCTCTAAATAGTACTTGGTATCTGTTAAATCAGGAATGACCTTGACGACATCCTTCAGTACAATAGTCGTTTGTTTTTCCCACAAACCAATCAAGCTACTATAGCGTACATAAAGTTTCTCAAGCCCATATTTGCCTCGTACAGTTGCCTTCGTTTGATATGTAATGTTGGAAATGGCTTGGGTTTCAACCCTTCCATCAACAGGAAATTCCTTGTGAAATGATTGCAGCATGTCATCAACGAAACGAACCCTAATTGTATGAATAGAAGAGTTATTTATTTCAATTGTGACTGGATAGGAAATCCCCCGTTCCATCTCATCAGAAATAGA
The DNA here is from genome assembly GCF_044793635.1 of Virgibacillus necropolis. Lineage (GTDB taxonomy): Bacteria > Bacillota > Bacilli > Bacillales > Amphibacillaceae > Virgibacillus_F > Virgibacillus_F necropolis_A. Next base: position 3,581,084 of record NZ_CP084992.1, on the reverse strand, counting down.
ACGTTTGAAGGACAGCTGATTCTTTCTAGGAGATTGCATTAAATCTAGTAAACTAATGAAAAAGAAAGCAATGTTAGCAATAATGATAGTAGTCCACGATATCCCCCAAAGCGAAAGCAACGAAATTCCACTTGAAAAAATGATAAATAAAACGAGTAAACGCTTTGTTGGCAGAATTCCCCTACCTTGGAACAGGAATCGACCCCACAAGCTCTTGAATAATTTGGTCAACGGTCGCTCCCTCCAATTCTACATGTGGGGATAATTGAATACGATGTCTTAACCCCGGTCGTGCTACCATTTTGATATCATCAGGTGTTACATAGTCTCTACCGGTAATATATGCCCAAGCTCGTGCTGCTTTACCAATAGAAATCGCGGCTCTCGTGCTAGCCCCAAACCGTATCGATTCTGATTCTCTTGTTTTCCTAACTATTTTCATAATGTAGTCCATAATGTCGTCGTTTAAGGTTATTTGTTCTATTTCATTTCTAATTGCTACAAATTGTTCGATATCCATAACTTTCTCTTCATTCGTAGTTTCATAGCTTTTATCCAATACCTGTTTCAACACCATTGTTTCTTCATCAAATGTCGGGAAATCCATTTGAAGTTTGAATAAGAACCGATCCTGTTGTGCTTCTGGTAACGGATAGGTACCTTCAAACTCTATTGGATTTTGAGTTGCTACTACAAAGAAGACTTCGGATAAAGGGTATGTTTCACCTTGGATAGTTACCTGCTTTTCTTCCATCGCTTCCAGTAGTGCAGCTTGTGTCTTGGCAGGAGTACGGTTAATCTCATCTGCTAACAATATATTGGTAAAAATAGGTCCCTTTAACATTTGAAATGAACTATCTTTCATATTGAAAATGGTACTACCAGTAATGTCGCTTGGAAGTAGATCTGGTGTGAATTGAATTCGATTAAATGAACCACCAAGTAAATTTGACAATGTCCGTATCATCTGTGTTTTACCGGTACCTGGCACCCCTTCGATTAATACATGGCCACCAGCTAAAATAGCAGATAGCAAGAGTTTCAGATTCGTGTTTTGACCTATAATGCGTTCTTCATACTTATTTAGTAAGGATGTTAGTTCGTTCCTCATCCCTATCCACCTCTTTCCTCATTCTATCTATTTTTTCCGCCCACACTATGTATTCCTGTTTACTAATTTTTTCTTTCTCTAAAATACTGGTTAATCCAGCTAAAAACGTTCGAATTTCACTACTGGGTATATGAGGCAGTTTCTTCTCCATTTGTTCAGTTATGTCCCGCCATTCTTTATGATAAGGAATTCCTAAGCATTCTTGTATGAGAAGCTTTAAATAATCCGCCTGGATAACGATTGAATCATGATAGTTTCGACTTCTAAGGTTCCAGGCTGCTAATGCTTTAATTCGTTCATCGCTAAATCTGACTGTTTCTTCTCTTACAGTCAAAATTGGACCAAATCGTTTACCTTGATACCATAGCCAAACAACTGTAAGAAGGATTAATTGAACCGAAAAAACTAACAACCATTTCGGGTACACCGTTAAAATAGTTGCGGTATTTTCCTCACCGTGAATATATTCATCAAATACGATGCTGGTCCGCGCCTGACTTCCTTCATTAATGAGTGACAAGACAAGGGGTAAATGATCTTTCTTTAGTAAAGTCCCATTGGTCATCCACCCAGGTGTATTACCAACAATTAATTGCCCTTTTCCATAAGCACGTTTGAAAGCAATTGTCCCTAAGTCATCATAAAGCAAAATCGTGTCCTGTTCAGTTGTTTTTAACCTTACAGAAGAAAGGGCCTTGGCACGATGTTTCTCTCCTGCCTGGTCATAAACATGTTTAGGAGCTTCCTCTTTTATGTACGTCGTTTTCAAATCAAACATTCCATTAGGATTCGATTGCAATAAGAGAATGGTATTACCTGATTCCATAAACGCCTTATAGGCTTCCATCTCATTTGCGCTAGGTATAAATAAAGGTTCTACCATAATAAGTAATTGATTATCTTCCTGCTTTGGCAATAGCTGTGGCCGATGAGACCACTTGTCAGCATCTTCTAAATAAGTATAGAGACCCTTAACACCTGTTGGAGAAGGAGAACCTGTAACATAATTCGGATAATCCTTAGGCTCAGGTGAAGTGACCAAGTAACTAATGACTATAAACACGAGAAGCATACTTACAAGCCAAAGCCATGTTTTTCCATTCGAAATTGATTTTTGCAATGCTCGCTCATTCCACCTTCCTGTCTATCCCTCCAAGGGCTTACTACTGTCTTTCTCCTCCAGCCAGTTCATTACCTTGTTTTTATATTGGATAAATTCTGTTTGATTAATTGTTCGTTCTCCATAAGCAACCTCATCAAATACCAGGGCCAGATTATAAAATTGTTCTGCCCCGTCTTGATTAACGTTACGAAGTTCATCATAATACTCCCAATTTGTTTTCCATATTCTAGCCTCCAGCCATTCCTTCTCATGAAAATAAAGAAGCAACGCTAAAAAAAGATGGCGTGTAGAAATGGAATACTGGTATAAATCCTCTTGTTTTCGAGCTTCTGACAGATGATTGCGGAAGGACCAATTCATTTCATTGATGGATTGAAGTGGTTTGTTGTCGCGTAATGCCTGCTTGCGATGGTAATTGTGTCGAGCCAAAAACACTAATAATAATACAACTAACACGATAATAATCAATATCAATATTCCTTCAGCCGCACCACTTGATGGCTCAAATGATGAAAACATGTTAGATAGTAAATCTGCTAACCAACTTTTCGCACGATCCCACCAAACTTCAAGAAAATTTCTATTGTCCTCGTAATAAACCTGATATTCTTTTTGACTCAAAATATTCCCAAGCTCTTCTTTTGCCCGACTCTCATCAAACATCTAAGTATCACCTACTATCGTTGGAAGAAGTTAACTTCTTCTGAATTGCAAATAAATTAACCTATTGGTATTTTCATGATCCGGTATGGTAAACCGATTTTCTGCTGGATAAACTCTCTACTTGTGCTCCGTGTAGTCATCAATCATATCCTTTATATCATCTGCATTCACCCTTATTCTCAAATCGAAATACATGATGGCATACCCTACAGAAAAGATGATTGTGGTAAATATGGAAACAATGTTAATAATCACACCGTATAACACGCTATTACCTAATAGGAGTGTGACCGGTATTTCCACAGCTGAACCAATAATGGCGGTAATAAGGCCCAAGATAATATATAGCCCTAATAAAAACCATGATCTTTTTCTTGTAAGATTCCAACTTCTCGATAAACCAGGAGCGTCTCCTCCAAATGCTACAACACCAAGATAAAAACTCCATCTGATTAACAAAAGCGCAATAACTAATCCTAAAGCTATAAACAGGATAATAGAAATTCCTATGCCTGCAATTGGATCGACGAATGAACCAGCTACACCTATAAATATCAATATAATAAGAGGTACAACAATTATACTAATCCAGATTAATAAATTTAAGAGAGTACTACCTAAAATTGCCCAAAATCTGGAGAAGGCCTTTTTAATTACAGAACCAACTGTATAATCTTCGTTTTTCCTAATATGATTAACCATATATAAAATAGCTACCTGTGCAACAGCTAACAAAATAATGTGCGGCAACCCTAGCAAGATAAATGCTAAATCAGCACCTACACTACTTGTAGTAGCTGCCCCTTGGTCAAAACTAGCTACAAATTGATCTAGCCAATTGCCCCCAGCACCTACTTCCCTAAAAAGGTTCTTTCCAGATACTAATTGGGTCAGTGCCTGCAATAGATAAATCGGTCCAATTAGAATCAACAAGATCAAGAAAAAATCCGAGAATCGGTTTTTAACTAAACGAAATGTATGATCGAGGATCTCTCCAAACCCTTTTGGTTTACTAAACTGCTCATTCATTACAATATCCCCCTGTACTAATTTTGTTTCAATAAATTAGGCTCTTTTCGTAAGCTTTGTTGCTATTTTATCCTTGTTAAAAATTTTGTCATAACATACCGCTCCGGAAATATACTACGCTTTCCGCGGGCTTGCGCTGAGCCTCCTCGCTCGCAAAAAACGCTCACTGTGGGGTCTCATCGTCTTCGCTTTTCCCGCTGGAGTCTTCGTATATTTCCTTCGCTAGCACGGCGTTTGATTGGAGCGTAGGGCAGTCGACTTCTGTGGGAAAAGTAACAGCTGAAGATCCCACAGGAAGCTGAAGTGTTGCCGGCGGAAAGCGACTACCCGAAGCGGAAATCAACATTGTCGCATGTCGCAGTTGATTTCGTGGAAAAACAACAATCTTTTTAGAAAACTACCATAAATTAATTCTATCATTAATCTAGTGTATTATAGTGGAAAATATTGAAAATTATTGGAAAAGTATCGGTTTATTATTTAGAAGATATTTTGACCACCACCGTGTTTGCTAATATGTCGTACAGAGACCGTTTCTTTTTTGTGAAAACCCCAGTCAGAATATAAGTGAATATTAGCGCATAAATTAAGGCACCAATAAGATAGTAATTGAACGGTACTTCCCCATCACCTACATGAATCAAACGGAAAATCAGATAATGCGACAGCTCCCAAGGTAAAAACTTCAGGACCGTTCGAAAAATCGAGCTTCGCAAAGATAAAGCATTTAAATTTTTATCAACTACTTGGATTCCCGTTTTCTTTTTCCCAAATGACTGTCCACCAATCACCGAATCGCTGATGATAAAATAAAGCGAAACCGGCAAAGTCACCAACAAAAGCCCTGTAAACTGAGCCACCACTACTGATCCATTAAACAATTCCTGTATAGATGGAAATAGAAATCCACTCGGTACAACAATTACAACTAAATAAGCAAAAATCAGTACGTAATCAATCATAAAAGCTTTGAGACGGAGCAATAATGTAGCGTTCATCTGTTAACCTCTCCCATTTTAGATTTCACACATATACATTATTATTCGACTTACACTTTAAATAAGCCTCCTATTCTTCAAGAATACTAATTGTTACACAATCTGCTTAATTTATATCGGACTTCGCGTTTGAAATGAATCAGAAATGGTGTTTTACTGTCTTTAAATTTATAAGATATTAGACTATTTCACTACCTTCTACCTAAATAGACTAGATTATTTAATCAATTTGCCAAAAGCCGTGTTCAATGACCAATCCTTAGCTTTACTGTCGAATATACTACTTATAAACAAGCTAGGGAGGATTTTTATGGGGAATTATAAAATAGTTGTTGAAACTACTAATAGGAAGAAAAGTGCCCAACAGAAATATAATTTAATAACTAGAAATAAAATTAATGCTGACATTAGAACCTACAAAACTGATAACGGGGAACTCTATAGTGTAGAAGTTGGTCCATACTCAGGGAGAAAGCAAGTTCTTCAAGACGTAGATAAAATTAAAGGCCTGGGAATAACAAATGCCTTTATTACAAGTGCATAAGGAACTTTATACATTTAAAATTCACTATTGTTGTTCAACCAAAAAATCCTAACCGCCTTTAATTCATAAAGGGCAATTAGGATTTTTTGTTATTCAGTAATTTTCACTATGCATTATTCGCTTGGCAAAGTAGATATATATTTCTTCACTACTTCATAGACATATTCTTGATTTGCAGCTGCTGTGTTTGGATTGTACTTCCCACCATTAACTTTATTATTAGATAGTATTCTAATTCCTAGGAATGGTATATCATAAGCTTTAGCAATTTGAGCTGCGGAGGCAGTTTCCATTTCCTCTACAGATGTTCCATACTTATTATGGAACCATTTTATTCTATCAATTTCATTATTCCATACATCTGCAGAGCCTATAGTACCCTCGACAATCTTACCTTTCGTATATTTATCTTTTACTGCATTAGCAGCTACAAGTAAATCCTTATCTCCCTTGTAGTAACGGATTTTTTCAGCATTAGGATCTTCTCCTGCACTTCCTTCAGAAGCCATTAGGTCCATAGGTTTCCATTCAGTTGGGTCAATTCCTTCGTTTTCCCCTCTTTCTGCTGTTTTTAATGAACCTATATTTACAGATCTTTTTCCTAAAACAATATCGAATACGTGTAAATTAGGATCATGGCCGCCTGATGTTCCCTGGTTGATTATTGCTATAGGGTTATATTTTTCAATAGCTATAGCTGTAGCAGCTGCCGAATTTTCCATTCCTTTACCTGTTTTTGAAACTATTACAGGATAATCGTCTACAGTACCGATATAAAATTCAAAAGTTGTTCCTGATTTCACCTTTTCAACATTCTCTAACCTTTGTGCAAATTCTTCGGCTTCTATTGGCATTGGACCTTGAACGATAATAGGCCTTTGAGAATTTTCTTTTACAGTTTCAGACTGAGGCTGTTCATTAGAACTGCATCCTGCAACTACCGATAATAAAAGTACAGTAATAACGGCTAATAAAACGTTCCTTTTTGACAGTCCTTTTCTTTGCTTCTTCGTTTCTTCCACTATGTTGTTCCTCCTTGTTGTTTGATATACTCGTAGTTTTGGTCAAAAGAAAGAGGTCCGGAAAATGTAGAATGTTTTCTACCTTCCAGACCTACGAAAGTCAAAGTATAGATAATTAAGCAAAATAAGATAATGCTAAATCATTAAACGGCAGCGGCTAAGAAGCCGAACGGCCAGATACTTTAACTCGTAGTCCAGTTCTTTCATTGGGAACCTGGTAGAAACACTCGGACCATATTACCGAGTATATACGAGTAATGCTATTTTAGATTGTTACCTTGATAATATAGCAAATTTATAATAGAAAATCAACGAAAACCTGAACATTAATTTTAATAACTATTTTAACGTTCGTGTTTTGCGGTTATAATCAAGAAAGACCGCTTCGAAAAAATCACTACGCGCACCTTAGGGCTTGCGCTGAGCCTCCTCGATCGCAAAGAACGCTCACTGCGGGGTCTCATCACTTCGCTTTCCCGCAGGAGTCTCCGTGTTTTTCCTTCGCTAGGTCAGCTCATAACTTCAGTGATTGGAGCTGCGGGTAGTCGACTTCTGCGGGAGGAAAGGCATAGGTGAGACCCCGGAGTGCGGAGAAGGCCACTGAAAAAGTGGTGGATTTTAAAAATTTAACTTTACACCTTAACTTAGCATTTCGAATATACGGAGACTCCTGCGGGAAGCAAGAGATTGGCGAGACCCCGCAGGACGGCAGTCCGAGGAGGCTGAAGCCGTGCCCGCGGAAAGCAACGGTCTGCAGCGGAAATCAACCAGCAGTTATGTCGTAGTTTATTGATTTCGTGACGCAACAAAGCTTATGAAAAGAGCCTTATTTTTTTAATACAAAAATGAAGGCCCTTGTTTACCAAGAGCCTTCATCAAATGTAGCGATATAATCGCTAGTTATATAGTTTCCATCATACTCGATTATTTCGAATTAACATCTGCCCATTTATATTCATATGTTGCTCCAAACGGGTTCACATGGACACCTTCAATTTTTGGAGAAACCAGTTGAGCTCTTGAACTCTGATAAATAGGCGCGATAGCTGCGTCTTCAAATAGAATTTTCTCAGCCTTTAAGAAATTTTGATAGCGTGCTACATTATCTTGAGCTAGTTTAGTTGCAGTTTCTTTAACTAACTTATCATATTTAGGATTTGAATAGCCCATCGCGTTGTTCCCGCTTTTCGTTGTCCAAAGATTCATAAATGTGAATGGATCAAGGAAGTCTGGACCCCATCTGGAAACTTGCATTTCATAATCCATGCTTGTGTCCAAATCAAGACGTTGTTCTTTTGGTACTTGTTTTAAATTAACCGTTAACCCAGGTAGATTTGTTGTAAGTTGATTTGCAATATATTCAACCATTGTTTTAGTCGTTTCATCATCACCTGTTAGTAACTCAAGTTCCAATGACTCTTTTCCAATTTCTTCTAACCCTTTTTTCCAGTATTCTTTAGCTGCCTCTAAATCGTATGTTACAAGATCTCCACTAACTTCTCTGAAGTCTTTTCCAGATTCAGGCATTGGAGTAAAGTCAGCTGGTACAAGACCATTTGCGACAATGGATCCATTATTAAGGATTTCGTCAACTAAAGCTTGTTTGTCAAAAGCTCTACTAATTGCAGCACGTATATTTGTGTTTGCAAGAGCTTCGTTAGCTTTTTGATTGAATTTTATGAAGTAAACAAATGTGTCTGCTGAAACGGCGTAATCATCATGAGACTTATATTTATCAACAAGGTCTGCAGTTAAATCTACACGGTCAACTGCACCTGATGTATATAAACTGACTGCAGTTTGCGGATCTTTTACAACTTCAAAAGTCAATTTATCCATTTTCACCGCGTCTGCATCCCAATAGTCTTCATTTTTCACGATATCCCATGAGCTGCTTGTACTTTTCCAATTCTCTATTGTATATGGTCCATTTGACAATAACGTATCAGAACTTGTAGCAAATTTTTCTCCTTGTTCTTCAACAAACTTCTGATTCAATGGAAAGAATGTACCAAAAGTAGTTAGCGACTCAAAATATGGTGTTGGATTTTCAAGCTCCACAACAAATGTATAATCACCCTCTGCACGAACACCAAGGTCTTCAACTGGAGCTTCCCCTGCGCTTACAGCAGTAGCATTTTTAATAACGCCATTCATCATATACGGTCCATATTCAGAACCTGTTTCTGGATTAACAGCACGGCGCCATGAATAAACAAAATCATGAGCGGTTACAGGATCACCATTTTCCCAAACTGCATCTTCACGTAAAGTAAATGTCCATGTAAGTCCATCTTCACTTACTGTGTGTTCTTTTGCAATTCCAGGAACAGTCTGTGCGTTCTCATCCAATCGGTAAAGACCTTCCGTTGTTGCCGCCAGATAAATAAATGAAGCTTCATCTGTTGCAATAGAAGGATCCATCGATGGGATTGCCACAGGGCTTGTAAAATTAAGTACTTTTCCATCTTCTTCAGATGATGCTGATGATTCTTCCGCTTTTTCTTCTGTATTTTCACTTTCCCCGTTACAAGCTACTAATACACTAAGTAATAAACCAAGTAATAACAATGATGCCCAACTTTTTACATTCATTTAATAGTCCCCTTCTTAAGTTGATTTTTCTGAAAAATTACTCTATCAGAGCTTAATAGTATTATAGCTTTGCTTTAGTAATATTGCAAATACTTTTTAATTTCTTATTAGTTTGGTATCTCAATGATGCTAACATTCTAATAAAAAGAGTAACATAATATATTTATTACGATTTATGAGTTATCTACAAAAAGACGTGAATACTAACGGTACTAAATAGTATGTAGAAGGTGATTCAATGAAGGTCTTTCTTATTATTGCAAGTATGGTATTCCCTTTGATTATGTTCTTTTTACAGAGATCGTGGGCGAATTTTCGTACCGTTTTTAATGTGATGGCGGTCGCATCAGCTATCATTTTTGGTAATATTGCTTCTCTATCTATTTTCGAAATCATAAAAGATAAAACCGTATTTATGACGAATATCCATGCAGTCTTCTTAAATCCCTTTTTCTTAATTTCTGGATCCTATCTAGCTATATACATTTTTTATCGATTAATAATCATAACAATAGAGGAAAAATGATTAGGTATTCTACAAATAGAAATCCAACAAAAAAACAGCTCCATGATCAACACTGAAAGGGTACAATAGACTGTTACTCATCTTTGATTTGTCCCATTCAAAGTAAATACTAGTTTTTTATTTATTTTTCAACAATCGCTTAATTGTTCTAATTTGTCCACGATGGTTAATTTCGTCCTCCATAACGTGAAACCATAAATAGTAATTATTATAAGAAACATCATTACCCCATTTGTTTTCATAAAACAACCAGCTATCTTTCTTCGATTTCAGATATGATAATGTAGTTTCTCTGACTTGTGATAGTTCATCTAAATAATAATCAAGAGACTGTTTTTTAATTACTTCTCTTGCTTTGTCTCCTAGTTCTAAAGCTGTTCCCCACTTTAAATATTCATCTTCAAATAAGTCTCTATTTTCAAATGAAATAACTTGATGTACAAACTCAATCGACGCAATATGTGATAAAAGAGAACCAATAGAATTCGAACTATCATTTTGTAAATAATCTAAATTGCTTTGGTTTAAATTTGAGATTTCAAACAGTGTAACGTCCCTTGTATGTTCCAGCATAGATACAAGTTCCCCAATTTTGTCAGTAAAATTTTCTTTTGGTATTATTCTATAATCAATCATCAATCTACCTCCATTCAGTGGTTATATATAAGGCTACCAATAAAACAGGAAAAATAAAGACTGATAATTCGTAATGAAAGGTGGTATAATTTAGTTAAACATACAGAAAAGGGCGACCTGACTTTATCAGTGTTGTCTTTTTTCGTTTTGGTGTAATAATTTTCCTTTGCTGAATAGGCATGCGGCGATACCCGCGAAGAATATTTTGAATTTACGGTAAACTTTTGGCATATTATGCTATAATACTACCCAACTGAGAGTAAAGGAGTGATGTCGCATGTTCTACAAAAGTGTACTTTTCCAATTGAGGTTAAAACTAAACTAACAGATTGAGAATATCTATTCAGATATTTCTCAATTACAGGAGGAGTATCATGGATTTTCATTCTACCGTAATCAAACATTTAGACTCAATTCAAACGAAGGACCTTGAATCATTTTTACAGACACTTTCTGACCAAACCGCTATAAGTGTCATTATGCCGAACGGCCGTCTGTTTGAAGGATATGAAGATGTGGCCGCACTCAATAAGGATTGGTTTGCTGATGAAGACTGGAGCTTTAATTATATCCTTGTAAAAGCAGAAAGCACCCATGAGATGGGTTACGCGGTGGCTGAAATTGACTACCATGACCTTGATCAGGATGGCAATGCCTACAAGAAGATTTATTATTTAACATTACTTTTTAAAAAGCTTGGAAACACATGGGTTTTAGTCCATGACCAGAATACTTTCACGAATTAAGAAGTAGTAAAAGGGGCTGACCAAGGTCATTTGACTTAGGTAAGCCCCCTTTTAAATAATATTTAAATACATTGAAAGTCTTCATCGTGACATTTGCATGAAAATACCATGATGCACTGTTAACAACAAAAATTAGATGCTTCTTGTAGTAACGTATGTCACTTAGCTTTTAACTTCAAAAGTTTTGCAATCCGTTTCCTCTGTTGTTTTGGCTTTTGCTTGTTTGTGAGTTACCACATATATTCGATCGGCGTTACAAACATTCCCCTTGCCCCAATATGTGCAGTTGTCTACCTCGCAAAGTACATCTTTAGCCATTCTTAACACCTCCCTCTCCTTTATCATTAACAACAAAGCCTAAAAAAAACATGTCTTATATTCACATTTATCCGTCATTGGATACGCTGCCATTTAAAAACAACATAAGTATGATTATTCAATTAGCTTTTCAATTTCATTTCTATTGTAATTATTAACTACTCCCGGTTTTGAACTTATATAATTTAAAACAACCGTATTGTCGAGCTCTAAAGTTGTTTTTAGACCATTAATTATCATACTTAGATATTCTTTAGACGGTTTAGTAAAAGGAACACCTTCCCAATCAGCTGTAAAAGTTAAAATTGGATACCCGTCTTCCTCACCTAAAAACAGAACAGTTCCATACCAGGAATTTCTTTTTAATGTCTTTGATCCATTCTTTATTATTTCATTTAAATCAATATTTAATTTAGCACCATTATTTTCTTGTTTTACCACATCCATAAATTGCTCTAGCTTTATTAAGTATTTTCTACTGTATGTATGGTTTTTTTCATCCTTTTTCAACCCTATAAAAGCTACTCCTTGTTTTTGCCAACGATCTGATGCTTTTGCGAAATATAAAGGATAATGCATGATATATGTTGATTCTTTTACTGGAAGTGATTTATCTTTACATCCAATCTCCACTTTTTCAGATCCTTTAGGTTTTCCACCCTTTATATAACATAAAAACCTATCTCTATTTAAATTAGAACCATAACTTGCATACCAAACATATTTTTTCTTTTCTAACCTAGTATCAATCACAATCACATCCTAAACTTTTTTCTTTTATATTAAAAAGGTCAACCAGAAACGATGGCTGACCTTTTGTCATTACGGAAAAATTTTATCCCCTTAGTTGATTTTTAAAGAACAATACCGTTTCTAATTCGTCTTCCCTGTCCTCAAAAATATCCAACTCTTTTCCAACAGCTATAGCAAATTCAATATAAGCGTTTCCCTCAGCATTAAGTTTTCGCATTTGGTTACATCTGTTTCACTCATGTACTTTTCATTAAAATAGTGCGTGTATTCCGGATTATCATCAATTGATGTTGAATATTTTCTTTCTCGAAGAACGCCAGCCGCTGCTAGAAATGTAGGGCCTCCGCAAATCGCTGCGATTAATTTACCTTGTTCATCAAATTGACGAATGAGGTTCAACAAACGTTCATCCTTATCGAACGGGGCAGGTTCACCTCCCGGAATAATCAGAATGTCATAGTCAGCGGGATCACATGATTCAATATTCAAATCAACCTTTATTTTGAACTTTCCTTCGTGCGTGACTTCTTCACTTAATGCCGCCGTTTTAATTTCGACGTCAGAAACATTTAACATGTAGGACAAGGGACTGATTTCCCAATCTACATATCCTTCGTATAAAAAAAATAATGCTTTCAACTGGCCATCTCCTTATTATTTTTTTAACTAAAGAACAAGACTACTTGGGTTTACCACCTTTTTATTGTTTTCCATAAAATCAGCCCCTTTTATAAGTTTACTAAGAAAATTCTACCGACTTAATTTTAACACAGTATTCTGAAATTACAATCCGATTGTGAACGTGATGATGAAGATGACGAGTAACCGGATATAGAAAACAGGAAATCTTTTCAGACCGAAGAAAAAACTATCTTAAAGAAAATGAACAAAAACCCCTTTGCCAGGGTTTTTGTTCATTTTTATCATTTATACAATCCTCCGCTTAACATTTTTGATCACTATTTTGCTATGAGGAATGCTTGGCATGCTGACCATGCTGAAACTTAAATCCTGGTCAGGAATTTCATAATCCATTCGACTTGCCAGGTAATCAAGGCTAACTTTCATGACTTCAATGGTGGCCCACTCACCAGCACAGCGATGTCCCATCCAGTAATCGCCGCCACCTTGTGGAATAAATCCGAAGGGGCTGCCATCCCATTCTGCAAACCGCTCTGGGTTGAACAGATTGGGGTTTTCCCAAATTTCAGGGTCATGATTTGATCCGTATACATCCAGCAAAGTTAATGTCCCTTCATTAAAATTATATCCGTTCCAGGTGAAATCCTTTTTTACCAGTCCTGCGATAAACGGAAAAAACGGATAAAAGCGGCGAACTTCCTGGATAAACATTTCAGCATATTTTTCCTCGCCAGATCCAAGTTTCTTCTTTTCTTCCGGATAATGATGTACGGCAAGCGTCAGGAAATTATTGAATATCGAGATTGCCACAACTGGCCTTAAGATATTGATCACTTCTATAGCAGAAGTCTCTGTATCCAAAAGATTCCCTTCCAGATCACGATGCCAGGCAAATATGTATAATATGGTGTTTTCAGGTGGATTCACTTCTCCATTACGAACCCCACTAATGAGTTCTCCAATCCACTTATTCACATTATTACGGGCATTTCTTCCCGCCCAGTAAGCTGGACCAACAGTAGCTGCTGACTCGAACAATGCCGCCAAATCATTTGCCCGCTTCTTTACCTCTTCTTCTTGCAGCGGTACACCTGCCCACTGGCAAGCTATCCTGCACATCAATTCCTGCATTTCTTCATAAAGAATGACCTTATCCATCTGTTCCCATTGATCGATCACTTGGTCCCACTGTTGTTTTACAATGTCGGTCAGTTTTTGGATTCCATCAGGAGACATGACCGACATTAACATGTCTTTTCGGTGTTTATGGTCAGCCCCGTCCAACGTCTGAACACTATTTTTGCCAAAAAAGGATTGCACCACCCTTTTTGGAGTTGCACCCTTTCTTTTAAATTTGTCATTGTCATAAAAAACTTCCGTAGCTTCCTTTCCACCCATGCAAATCGCTTTCTTTCCAAACAATCGGGTCTCGAAGATATCTGAATTAAAACTGTGACGTCTATTCGAAATATACATGTATCCTTCTCTCGCCAGAGTCAATGTATGATCCATTCCTTCTTCCCGAGGTATTTTACTCGAATTTGACAAATCCATCCCCCATTTCCCCTATATAATGTTCTTATTCTTTGTAGATCTTTCCTGTTTATTCTCAATATACTTGGACCTAAAATAACAGTATTCTGAACGATTGAAAAAGTAATAGTTGTTCGGAGGAAGATAATGACGATATCGATAATAAAAGAAAAAGTAATAAACAATTAAGGCTCTTACTTTGTGTAGATGAACACAAAGTAAGAGCCTTTTACTTAGGAACCAGTTCCTAGGTACCTCTTAAACTAGCCTCAGTTTAAGTACAATTTCATAAAATACAATAAATTAATAAACACTGGCACATGTTCCAGCTGCTGGTTCATAATAACAATGATTTTTAAAACGACCAGTTAAAGGTTCCCCGTACCATGTTGGAGGACATGCAGTATATGGATTGAAATACCAAAGAGCATATCTCGCTGGGTGTTGTCTCCAAAATTTCAAATTCTTTTCTGCTAATCTTTTCTCAGCAGATCTCGCTCCTTTATAAAATAGACTACCCTTTTGAACAGCTTCAAAAGAATAATTTCCTCCTTGTACTTGAAAAATGACTTCTCTAATTGTTCTTATATCTTTAAAATCTAAACAATCCGCTTTTGCCCGGTTAACAATTACATTTCCCACATACAACATTCCTTGTTTTCCTTCACCCACGGCTTCCGCTCTCATCATCCTTGCCATTAAAGCAACGTCTGCACTGGTGTATTTTACTATTGGCATTTTTTTCACCCCCAAAATATTGTATGAAAAAAGTCTACCTGATTTCATTATTTATATTGGTACTGTCGTTCAAAATTTTAGATCCACAAAATGCCATAGCAATACTGCTACAAATGATCGTGGAAATAAACAAACACCTAACATTAAACATGACACACTATCATGTTATGCATTCTATGCTAATACTGTTGATTAAGATACCTTCAAGGAGCAATAATGAAGGATAGACATGGAAGCTTACATAGATGGGAATGTAAAGATGAGTTAATTGATTTTCAGCTTGTTCATAATAAATCAATTCCTAAGTGGTTCGAAGCAACACTTTCCGTAAGATACGAAAAAATAGATAAGGGGGAAACCGAAACCGATAGCCCCATGCATTAAAAGCGCTTATCTCTTTTTTGTTTGCCTTAATAAAAGGTATATAAGAGAAATACAAAACATGAATATAAAAGTTTCTAACCAATCTAAATTATCATTAGTAATGTATTTAAATACCATGACAGCGAAATAGAATATAAAGAACAGACATGCATATGTAACTAGATAATTTAATAATGTAGATTTATTGTCTTTTTGAAACATGGATTCCACCTCTTGATCAGTAATCCTCCACAAAATGGCTTAATTGAAAAATGAGCGCTGATCTTTACTTCAGAACGCGCCCTTTAGGAGCAAAGACTTGAGTAATTTAAAGTCGTAAAACGGCAAATACTAAAAATAATCCAATAGCCATATATGTAATATATCTTTTTTTGTTAATTCCTTCTCTTAAATTCCCACATTCCAAGTGTCACTAAATATGTTCCTGCCAATAGAGCTGACAAAATTATTAAAAATATTATTATTAACCTCTCCTCTCCGTTTTTCTACGTCCGCCAATATGTTTTTCCACCTATACTTTATGCTTAAAAAAGCCGACTGATTTTTTAATAAAACCAATCGGCTCTGTGGGCTTATAAATTATTTCTTAGGGATTACCCTTGCCAACAATAATACTTAGATTAAGTGTTATGCATTTACTGCTTTACTTGTCTGACTTGCATGTAATTTTTTCATTGCAAATCTTGCTATCGGCTGGGCAATTAACGTTTCAACCCAAAAAGCAATGAAAAAGTTACGTGGCCAATCATAAAAGAACGTTTGAATCGGTTCCAAACTAATTTCTCTCATGCCAATCCAAGACCCGATAACTGTCAGTAAAATGGACAAAATGGTTACGCTAAACAATATAGTGAACAATACTCTTGCATTAAATCCGTCCGTAGGTTTAATGAACTTTGGTACCAATTTGCTAACTATCGGGTTTGCAACTAGAATTACCAATAAAATTACACAAATCCATACAAACGGAATTACATGTAATGTTCTAAAATAAACCTCTTTATTGAATCCAAATTCAAATCCCATGATAAGTGGTGCTATAATATTGACTGAAAGCACCGAAATGATGGCTAAAAACAATACAAATTCTTTTCCGTTTCGGGGTAATCTTGTTTCCTCATGCATATTCGTCATCTCCATTTATAATATTTCAGATGGCAGACGTATCATGAGACATATATTTTTGATCAATTATATCAGACCAATATCTCTACACACTGATTTAATAATATTATCACTTGTATTCCATATATTTCAATACTTCATTCTGTATAATTTTATTTTCATCATCCCGATAGTTGAAGAATAAATTAAAGCCTTTCCTTAGGTGATCCATTCGCAAATTCAAATTTAGCTGTTTGTGCAAAATTTAGATTCTTAGCGAGCCACGGAACCCTCTGGCACCATAGTAAGAGTCCGCACCGTTGTGATACAAAAAGACATGCCCGAAGCGCCAATCACAATAAAGGGCACCACCGAGTTCCCTAATATCAGAGGGGGTTTGCACCCAACTCGATGTTTTCCTATCGAAAGTTTCAAGTTTCTGCAACGCTCGATATTGTTCTTCCGTTAAAAGTTCAATGCCCATGGCAGTTGCCATATCAATAGCGTTATTTTCTGGTTTATGTTTTTTCCTAGACTCCAGCGCTTCACGGTCGTAACAAATACTTCTGCGACCTTTAGGACTTTCTGCTGAACAGTCATTAAAAATGTATTCGCTCGTCTTTTTATCATGACCAACAACGTCCGGTTCACCGTCAGTTCTTTCCATTTCATTGAGCGACCATAGTTTTTCAATATTAGCATCCAACTTTGCTTGGACTTCAGCCCATTCAAAACCCTCATGGCGGTGCATGTTTTTCTCAAAACGGGCTTTCAATGCTCCGATTAATTCTTCACGTTGTTCTAGTGACAATTCCTTTTTATTGCTGATTTTATTTGTCATGTTAATTTCCCCCTTATTGTTATACTCATAATGGTTTTATAATAAATCGTTTAAATAATTGTCTGAATTCAGTTTACAATAAATTATATGATTAAGTAAATATATTCCTCCACAATCCTGGCCTGTTTCATTAGCAAGAAATTGCTTACGGTTATTTTGCTTTATATGTATTTCCTTGCTGAAAAAAACTGGATTATTGGGAAGAGGATAGTTGCAAGACAAAGTGCTATAAACAAAGAAACATTACCAAATTCATTCTTTCTCACGAAGACAATCCTGTCAATAATCCATACAATGAACAGACTTCCTGTTAGAATATGATAACTTAATTTCGCACTGTTATTGGCTACCTTTTTCCCTAATTCATCTTTTTGAACCTTTTTATCCGAACCCCATGTGAAGAATTGAAACCAGGAAGTTAGTAATAAAACAAAAATCATCACATCTGTTATGCCTATTTCCAATCCATTGATATATTCTGAAGCATACATCGATAATAAAAATAATGTGGCTAACGATAAGAATATCCCGCTTATCAGATTTGAATTTTTTTTCATATAAATCCCCCCCTATTCTTTTAGAAATAGTTCGTCCACCCTAGTATCCAACTTTCTGGCTAATTCAAATGCTAAGTTTAAACTTGGGTCATATTTTTCATTCTCAATTGCATTGATTGTTTGACGAGATACATCACAACTATTCGCTAGTTCTTCTTGAGAAAGTTTTTTAGCTTTCCTTAATTCTTTTATTCGATTTTTCATAAATCACCAACTTAATCCATAACTGTAAAATATATTTTACAGTTATAATTATAAGGGAACCAACAATAATGTCAACTATGTTTTACACTTTCGTTGGTTCATTGTTTCCTAAACTGCTTACGTTAACTGCCTTTATCCCTCTCACTCAAAATATCCTCGATCATTTCAATATGAAACGCAGCCCATGCTTTTTCCTTAAAATGAAAAATCACGCTAATCGTTAGAAGAATGAGGTAAAGAAAAATAAAAGCCGCCCAATGCATGCCGCCCTTCGTAAACAAAACGTCCTGAATTTTGTCCGAAATTAAAAACAAAAGCCAGGGAATTCCAGTAACAAAGATAGGGATCATCCCCATTCCGTTTCGTTCTTTAATCATTCGATAATGGACTAATTGGAGTGTTTTGCTTTCAAGGGATTCATAGAAGGATTTGATTTCAGCTGTCTCTTTAAGCTCCTTATTGGAATGGATATCCTTTTGCCCTTTTAATGTAAGAAAAAGTTTATGTGCGTCTCCTCGAAAAGAAAACATGCTGTCTCCCCTTTCCATAACTGTTGTGTTCAGGTATTCATCTCAGAACTATCAATTTTTGACTCACCATGTAAATTGTTTACTTCATATAGGAGATACATACATACTTTAAAGAAGAACAGGCAAGTTCAGAATTGTAGGCTTGTATGGGAAAAGTGGGACAAGAATCCTATTCCCAACCCACAAACTTTGTCATCTTTCCTCATAAGGTTTAAAATGTCTTTGAAAGGAGTTTACCCATGCACACTAACTACAATCTGCCAGAAAATATAACTGCAATTTTGAATAAAAACCAAAGAGAAAATGATGACTCATTTCAAGAATTAATTCGAGAAGGTGGCTATGTCCCCCCTCATATAGAACTGTTAATCGATGCGATTTCGGCGCTTAGCATGGGGAAAAACATTTTACTGAAAGGTCCTACAGGCGCTGGAAAAACAAAGTTCGCTGAAACCTTATCTAATCTATTCCATCAACCGATGTTCAGTGTGAATTGCTCGGTGGATTTGGATGCAGAAAGCTTAATGGGCTTTAAAACGTTGACATATGAAGCAGAAAAACAACGGATTGAATTTGTACCGGGTCCCGTGACGAGTGCCATGAATGGTGGTACCTTTCTCTATATTGATGAAATAAATATGGCCAAACCAGAAACATTGCCGCTCATTAACGGCGTGCTTGACTACCGAAGAACGATTACCAATCCATTTACAAACGAAATCATTACGGCAAAAAATGGCTTTAATGTAATTGCTGCGATCAACGAAGGTTATGTTGGTACAGTCCCATTGAATGAGGCGCTGAAAAACCGCTTCATTGTCATTGATGTTCCGTATATTGAAGGCGAACAATTAAAGAACTTGATTCAAACGAATACACAATTAACGAACGAAAAGACAATTGACTTGTTTGTTACCTTGTCCACCGATCTCATTCGTGCCGTTTCCCAAGGAAAACTATCAGAAGATGCTGCATCAATCCGCGCATTGCTTGACGCTTGTGATCTAAGTGTTATCATTCCGCCAAAACGTGCAATTCTTCGTTCTATCGTAGACAAGTTAGAGGAAGAAAGAGAACAAGAGTTTGTCAAAAATCTAACAGACACGCTGTTCTAAATAGAAAAGCGTAGGCGACTGGTCAGAAGCGGACGCATAAGCAAGGAACCATAGAACGCATGGGTTTAGCGTTCTTAGTGTTCCTTGCTTATGACAGCAGCTTCTAGGAGCAGCAGCTAGACAAGAAAAGCGAAGGCAACTGGTCAGTGACGTACAAATAGATAGGACTGTGAACGTACGGTGAACTTTCCGTACATTCATCAGGACTAACTATTTGCTAGTCGCTAGGAGCCTAGCTAGACACAGAAAAGCGGAATCCAGACACGAAAGGAGGTTACCCGATGAAATATAATCGATGGGATGATTCCAAGATTGATACGAATTTATTTCTGCAATTACAGGACTTAACCACTATTTTAGCGGATAATCCGGATTTAACATTCGACTATACATATGGGTCATTTATTGACCTTATCGATGACAGGGTGACAGGCAGTCATTTCTGGGATGTGGTGAATGAAGTGATTAAGGAGTCCGGGTATAAAACGGATGTGTTTTTACGGACGATTGGAACATTACATGAATCACACGTGCCCTCCTTAAAAGCCTATTTAGAACAGACAAACGAATCAAGTCTGCCCAAATTTGCTGTTCAGCTTGTTACGTTACTGGAGGATCTACGCCTGGAGGAGATCATTACAAAAGATCGACCAGGTACGAAAAGGGAATTTGCTATCCGTAGAAAATACTTGAAACATCATTTTGAAAAAGAACTTGCGACGACCGTGACAAGAAGCTATCCGCTTGATGAATTGTTTTGTCTCATCTATCTGGTCCTCCAATCTGATCAGCCAGATCCAACTTTTCCAAGGGCGAATGAGCAACAGCTTACCCATATGGAAAAAATAAAACCGCATATTTATGCATCATTTGAAGCAAAAGGTACGAAAGCGGTAATTAGGATTGCTGAGCAGATCGTCTTGCAATTAGAGGTCGATTACAACGACATGGTAAAGGACTATTTCACATTTCCCATCTCAAACATCGAAAAGTATAGCCTGAATACATTATTCGATGAATTAACACGGACAGACGATGTGGCGAACGATGATACAGAAGAAGTAGATGAAGAAAAAAATGAGTATTTCGATGAACAATTTTCCAGCTGGCACCGGGAAAATCAAAACAGTGACAGGGAGCAAACCTTTCTGCAATTTGAATTAGAAGATGGCACGAAGACAAACATTTTGGGTGGCGGAACGAGGGAAACCGAAGATGCTGATCAAACGATGGGAACCATTCAAGGGGCTTCAGGACAAAGCGATAAAAATGATTACTCAGAAGTCGATTCGCTAGAGAAACAAGGATCAAACCAAGGAAAGCAAGCAACCGAATCGATCTATGGCGAGGCAAATAAGGATGCTGTCGCGATTGAAAAGAAAGCTACATCACCCTCGAAGGAAGATGAACTGGCTTACCAAAAAGTAGTAAGTACGATTGAAGCCTACAAACGAAAGCTTGCGTCCACCATTGAAAAAGTATTGGAACACAAAAAGAACGATCCACGGAAAGATTTAATGTTTGGTCGCCTATCAAAAAAATTGCTGCCTGTTATTGTCGATGAAAACCCGAGGGTATTTTATAAGAAAAATCAGGAATCAAAAGACGTTGATGCCGTTTTCACCCTGCTCGTGGACTGTTCCGCTTCCATGCATAACAAAATGGATGAAACCAAACGAGGAATTGTTCTGTTTCATGAAGTATTAAATCAGCTGAAGATCCCCCATTCCATCGTCGGTTTTTGGGAGGATGCAAATGACGTGAAGGAAAACTATCAACCGAATTATTTTCATGAAATCCATTCTCACTCGGATTCTTACTATAAGAACAATGGGGCAAGAATCATGCAGCTTGAGCCACAGGAAGATAACCGCGATGGATTTAGCATACGGGTCATGACAAAGGCATTAACAGCCAGGAGAGAAAAGAACAAATTCCTGCTTGTATTTTCAGATGGCGAACCAGCTGCTATGAATTATGATCAAAATGGCATTATCGATACGAACGTTGCAGTATTGGAGGCCCGTAAAAAAGGCATCGATGTGATTGGCATGTTTTTAGCAGATGGAGAGATTGACGAAAGAGAAGATTCAACGATGAAAAATATTTACGGGAAGGAACGCGTCATGATTCCAAGTGTTGCCGAGCTACCTGAACATTTCGCACCACTTTTGAAGAAGTTGTTGCTGCGGATGATTTAGCTGGTGATCTTTCCAACTTGCTCAAAAAATCAATGATTTTTTGAGCGTTTTTACTTTTATATTTACCCACTATTAAAAATGGTAATAATCAATCATTGTTTCATTTTGCTTTCTGATTCTTGTAAAATCAAACAAAAAACACTATTAAGATTACAGTAATTAAAATTAGCACAATATCACCTCTAAAATACTATCCACCTGATAATTGTACCATTTCCCACTAAAATCCAACAGTTAATAAGAGTGTAGATAAGCGCTTGTTAGCACCATAAGAATGCTGCAATATTATTCTTTAACGTATTTTTTTGAATGAAAATAGGTTGTAACACCGGTAATAAAACTTGGAGGTAAACTCCATAAGAAGAATCCCCATCTTCCGGTTATAAGTGTGATTATAAGAAAGAAAAGCGGAAAACCAATTGAAACAAATAATGATATTTTTTGATACCTATTCATATAATCCTCCCCTTCCGTCAATCACATTCATTGAGCAAAACTTATTGGATCCTACCCGTTCGTTCATTATGAAATACTTATTTAGACCAAGAATAATATACAAATTTTAAATTCTGACCATGCATTTCAAACGTTTCATCACCAGTAGATAAAATTTTAAATCCGTTATTCTCTAAAACTTTTTGGGACGCTTGGTTATTAATTGTCGTCTTTGCTTTAATTTTTTCAATACCCGTATCGCCTACAGTCTCCAATAACAATTTCAATGCCTTTTTAGCAATGCCTTTCCCAATATATTTTTGTCCAACTCTATACCCTACATGACCAAGACTTTGAGTTTCATCAATATCAATTAAATTCATCCTTCCAAGAATAGAACCGTTTTTATTTTTGATCAGATAAAAACGCGAAACACCTTGTTCCTGTTCATCCAATAAGGCTTTATGTCTTACTCTAAAATTCTCAAAGTTATAGTAATCGTCACCACGTGTTGGTACCATTTCTTCAAAAAAAGTCCTGTTTTCAAGTTCAAACTCAAATAAAGCTTCAGCATCCTTGATATGTAATTTCTCAAGTGAAATATTCATACTAATTACCACCATTCCAAAATATAATACCTATATTATACGCTTTATCAAAAACAAAATGGCTCTAAATTACAAATCTAAAACTTCGTCAAAATCGTTTCTCATGAAACCAAACACATGGGAAAAGCCTGTTGTAAAAAAGTATAGTGTATGTTTTTTGTGACAATATAATTTATACATTGACGGTAACTTTCAATTAGTTTTATAACAAGGAGGTTTGGCATGAAAAAAGTTTCTAGTGTTTTTTATATTACTATCGCATTAGTCATTATATTTGTTTTACTAGGTGCTTTATTACCTACGCAATTTGAGCAAGTAACTACCGATATTAATGCTTTTCTATCCACAACATTCGGATGGTATTATATGTGGCTCATGACTGCCTTGGTGATTATGACCATCTTTATAGCATTTAGTCCTTATGGTAAAATTCGATTGGGCAAAGACCATGAAAAGCCCGATTTTTCTACAAGATCATGGATTGCCATGCTGTTCTCTGCAGGTTTGGGAATCGGTCTTGTTTTTTATGGTGCGGCTGAACCACTTTTTCACTCGTTTTCGAATGCCCCGTTTGGAGGGGAAGGCTCTGAACAAGCGTTTAAAAATGGACTTGCCGTTACATTTTTCCACTGGGGGATTCATGGATGGGCGATGTATGGTCTGTTTGCACTGTCACTAGCATTTTTTCAATTCCGCAAAGGTGAACCAGGCTTAGTTTCCGCGACATTAAAGCCACTGTTTGGCAACAAAATGAAAGGACCCTTTGGAAAAATGATAGACGTTCTTGCCACATTTGCAACCATATTTGGTGTTGCCACTTCACTCGGCTTCGGCGCTGTCCAAATTAACGGCGGACTAAACCACCTCTTTGGAATAGAAGTTGGCTTTACCTCACAGTTCATCATTGTTTTCATTGTTACCGCCTTATTTCTTATGTCAGCCTGTTCAGGCTTGAACAAGGGAATAAAATACTTATCCAATGTGAACATGATACTTGCTATCCTGCTATTTATTAATGTGTTGATTGTCGGCCCAACATTACTGAGCTTAAACATGTTTACAGAAACGTTTGGTTTGTATCTACAAAACATCGTACAATGGAGTTTCCGTACTGCACCACTTGAAGGCGATAATCGGAAATGGTTTGATGCATGGACCCTTTTCTACTGGGCTTGGTGGATCTCCTGGGCACCTTTTGTAGGTATGTTTATTGCCAGAGTGTCCCGCGGAAGAACCATCCGTCAATTTATGGTTGGAGTCATTGTAATACCAACACTTATTGTTTCCATTTGGTTTTCGACCTTTGGCACAACAGCAGGCCATATACAAAATAGCGGTGTTGATTTAACGCAATATAAAACGGAATTAGTTTTATTTAACATGTTTGACCAATTACCACTTTCATTCCTTTTATCCATGATGGCGATTTTACTTATTATGACATTTTTTGTAACGTCTGCAGACTCTGCAACATTTGTATTAGGCATGCAATCTACAAACGGGTCACTAACACCTCCAAATAGTGTAAAAATTGCTCTAGGCCTTGCACAGTCTTCAGTTGCTCTGATTTTACTTTATGTTGGCGGGTTAACAGCACTTCAAAATACCATTATCGCCGCCGCACTCCCTTTTTCATTCGTAATGATTTTAATGATGGTTTCACTGTTAAAAGCGCTTAACAGTGAAGTGAAAACGTTAGGAAGAAAAAGGTGAAAGGCAACCTAAAACTATCCGAAAAAAAACAAAGTGCCTGACAGTCGAAACTATTCAAACTAGTTTCGACTGCCAGGCACTAAGCATCATGATTGCAAAGACATATATTCCTTAACCTGTTTTCTTAATGCCATTTTCAAAAACTTCCCAACAGAAGTCTTCGGTATCTCTTCCATAAAAATAACATCATCTGGCAACCACCAGTTGGCAAACTGCGGTTCCAAAAAACGATTAATATCAGCTTTGGTAACAGTATCATGATAGCCATCTTTCAGCACGACACAAGCGATAGGTCGCTCCTGCCATTTGGGATGAGGGACAGAGACAACCGCAGCCTCAAAAACTGCTTCATGTGCCATCAGGGCATTTTCTAAATCCACTGAAGAAATCCATTCTCCACCACTTTTGATCAAATCCTTTGTTCGATCAACTATTTTAACAAATCCTTCTTCGTCGACCGTAGCAACATCCCCTGTATGAAGCCATCCATCACGAAATGCATCTGTACTCCGTTCGTCTTTGTAGTATTCATCCGCAATCCATGGACCTCGAATAAGAAGTTCTCCCATATCCTTCCCATCTTGTTTTGCCTCACCGTTTTCATTAATCACCTTAATTTCAATTCCAGGTACAACCATTCCCTGCTTTGAGCGTAATTCCAGTTTTTCCTCTTCAGGAAGATCGGTCTGATAACTTTTCAACCTGGAAAGGATAACAAGCGGCGTCGTTTCTGTCATACCATACGCATGGATAAACGGAATACCATATTTTGTTTCAAAGGTTCGTATCATCCCCATTGGTGCTGCGGATCCTCCACAAAGAATTGCACGCAAACTGTTGGTATTATAACTTTTTCCTTCCAGTTCATTTAGCAACCCTAACCAAATTGTCGGAACACCTGCCGTAATCGTTACCTTTTCTGATTCAATTAATTCAGCAAGTAGTTGTGGTGTAGGATAAGGTCCAGGTAAAACTTGTGTCGACCCTGACCAGGTTGCCGCGAAAGGCATCCCCCATGCATTCGCATGAAACATAGGTACAACTGGCAAGCAGACGTCTGATTCCGAAACCGCTGCCGTATCAGCAAGACTTATTGCCATACTGTGCAGGACGAGACCACGATGGGAGTAAACGACGCCCTTTGGTTTACCAGTCGTGCCCGATGTATAGCATATTCCAGCAGGATCTTCTTCGGCAATTTTGTTTGAAAATGTATACTTTTCATCTGCTTTATCAAGTAGGATTTCATAAGAATAGAGAGGTTTAAGACTCGAATCTGGTAAGGTTTCTTCATCCGTCATCACAATAAATGCTTCCACCGTTTCCAATTCATCTTTAATATTTTCAAGTAACGGCAACAGGTCAGCATCGACAAGTAAAACCTTATCTTCCGCATGATTAATAATATAGCTCAGATGTTCCTTTGATAACCGAATATTAATTGTATGCAAAACCGCGCCCATTGAAGGTATGGCAAAATATGCTTCCAGGTGTCTGTGATGATTCCATGCCAGCGTTCCTACTCTGTCACCTTTTTTCACACCAAGCGATTCCAGTGCACTTGCTAGGGATCTTGTCCTTCCCCCTATTTCTTTATAGCTAAATCGCTGTACCCCTCCCAAGGTACGGGAAATGACCTCTTTCTTTGGAAAATACTTTTCAGCACGCTCTACAAGAGAAACTAAAGTTAATGGTGTATTCATCATCATAAATTACCCCTTTTCTTTTTTAACTAAATTTGGTGTTAAAAAAGTTCAAAACACTAATCTACTTCTTCAAAATTCCCATCTCTTTCATGAACTCTGTAGTATGTTCACCCAGTTTCGGAGCATGGGAACGAATATCTCCTGGTGTTTTCGACAATTTGATTGGCGTACTAATTTGTTTTGTTTCACCCAATGTTACGTGTTTCACTGTCTGAATCATACCGCGTGCGATAACTTGTGGGTCTTCAGTCATTTCCTCAAAGGACAATACTGGAGTTACGCATGCTTCTATGTCTGAAAAAATAGAGAGCCATTCTGAAAGCGTTTTTTCGGATATAATCGTTTGTATTTCATAATTTAACCGATATTGCTCCTGTAATGGCGCCTCTAAAAGCGGAATAAAATCACTTCTTTCTATCGCAAGACAAAATGCTTCCCAGAATTTTGGCTCCAAGGCACCGACTGAAAGAAAGCGACCATCTTTTGTTTCATAAACTGCATACGCAGCCAGCCCTCCAGCTAACATTTGCTCCCCACGATTCACCGTCGTATTATGAGATAAATAGTTCGGTAGAGCAGTTTGCAACCAGGAAATCACTCCATCCAGCATGGAAATATCAACAAATTGCCCTTCCCCAGACTTTTCTCTTTCCATAAGTGCTAATAAAATACCTAAAGCAGCTGGGAACGCACCACCTCCTATATCTGCTATTTGGGTAGCAGGAATTACCGGTCTCCCCTCTTTTTCTCCCATCAAATTGAGCAAGCCTGCATAACTAAGATAATTGATGTCATGACCAGGTTTATTTGCGTACGGACCGGTTTGCCCATAACCCGTTATCGCACAATATACGAGTCCTGGATTTACGTTTTTCAATTTCTCGTAATCCAGTCCAAGCCGTTCCATCACACCAGGGCGAAAAGACTCAACAACAACATCTGCTTTTGCAACTATTTCCAGAAAGTCTGCTTTCCCATCCTCAGACTTTAAATTTAAGCAGACACTTTTTTTATTTCGATTAAGCGAATGGAACAGTGTGCTGTCCTCGTCCAGTTTTGGTTCATAGTGTCTGGCATAATCACCCATTTTTGGATCTTCTATCTTAATAACCTCTGCCCCAAAGTCTGCAAGCAACATGGAGCAATAAGGTCCTGGTAATAATCGTGTTAAATCTAAAACCCGTGTGTTTTTTAACGGCAATACAGACCCTCCCTTTAGCAACATAGACGAAATTATGAAATGGCAGAGAAACTTCGAATCTACTATATCCGCCGATTGAAAATTGAATCTGATTCTTAATCATGCAAGATTCTCCACCAGATTCATAGAAATTTAATCCAGCCTTTCAACGATCGTTGCATTCGCCATCCCATGCCCTTCACACATCGTCTGTAGACCATAACGACCGCCAGTCCGTTCCAATTCGTGCAGCATGGTTGCCATTAACCGGCCCCCACTAGCACCCAGGGGATGTCCAAGTGCAATCGCACCACCATTTGGATTTAATTTTTTCGGATCAGCCCCAGTTTCCTTCAACCATGCAAGTGGAACTGAAGCAAATGCCTCATTCACTTCAAAAATATCAATATCCGCTAGTTGGAGTCCTGCTTTGTACAACACCTTTTCCGTTGCAGGAATCGGTCCTGTTAGCATCAGTGTCGGATCAGATCCCACAACAGAACGGGCAACTACACGGAATCTTGGCTTTAACCCAAGTTCTTCTGCTTTCTCACGTGACATCAATAAAATCGCTACGGCGCCATCACTAATTTGACTCGCATTGCCTGCTGTTACACTTCCATCTTCCTTGAATGCGGGTTTAAGGCTACCGAGTTTCTCAAGGCTCGTATTCGCTCTTGGCCCTTCATCCTGGTTAACAATTGTTTTTGTCCCATCTGGAAGTGTCACCTCAATTGGCATGATTTCCTTTTCGAAATGCCCTGCCTCTTGAGCAGCAAGTGCCTTTCTATGGCTTTCCAGTGAAAACTCATCCATTTGTTCACGACTGAATCCCCATTTATCCGCAATTCGATCTGCAGATAGACCTTGATTAATGATTTCATATTTGGACGTCAATGCCGCACTCAATTTAACCCCCTGCATATTCGACCCCATTGGCACGCGGGACATATTCTCGATTCCGCCTGCCACAACTACATCCATGTCACCACTAATGATCGCCTGTGAAGCAAAATGAACAGCCTGCTGACTCGATCCACACTGACGATCTATTGTTGTTCCCGGGACCTCCACCGGGTAACCCGCTATCAATGCAGCTTGCCTCGCAATATCGAAACCTTGCTCCCCTACTTGGGACACACAGCCGAAAATCACGTCTTCCACTAATGAAGGAGAAATACCCGCTCTCTTAACAACTTCCTCCAAAGGCTTCGCCGCCAAGTCCTCCGCACGAATCCCACTTAACATTCCATTTCGTCTACCAACTGGTGTTCTAACCACCTCGACAATTACAGCTTCACGCATATCTATCTCCCTTTCTACCATCTAATTGTAAGCCCTTTCATAAACACTTATAAAGGAATCCTATAACCCCATATTCTTCGCAATGATTACTTTCATGATTTCATTTGAACCTGCATAAATAGATGAGACTGCCGTATCACGAAACCTTCTCGCAATCTCATACTCTTCCATATAGCCATAGCCCCCATGCAGTTGCATACATTCAGCCGCAACTTTTTTTGCTAAATCAGTCGTCCACCATTTTGCCATCGAGACCTCTGTCACGACATCTTTTCCTGAAACATGATCTTCAATCAGCCGATCAACAAACGTCCGACCGATTTGACATTCCGTTTTCAATTCAGCCAATTTAAACTGTGTGTTCTGGAACCGGCTGATATTCTGGCCAAATGCTTTTCGTTGTTTCACATAATCAATCGTCAAATCAAGCATGATTTCCGTTGAAGCTACACTTTGAATTGCCACCAGTAACCGTTCCTGTTGCAGGTTTTCCATTAAATAATAAAAACCTTTTCCTTCCGCGCCTACCAAATTCCGTGCCGGAACACGGACATCCTCGAATATCAATTCACATGTATCATTCGCGTGCTGTCCAACCTTTTGAAGTTTTTTACCCTTTGAAAATCCAGGTGTATCCGCTTCGACAACGATTAAACTAATCCCTTTATGCGCCGGTTTTGCCTGCGTGTCTGTTTTACATACAACGACAACTAAATCCGCAGAATAGCCATTCGTGATAAATGTTTTTTCTCCATTTAAAATATAGTCATTGCCATCTCTCACCGCAGTTGTCCGAATAGCAGCAAGATCCGACCCCGCACCAGGCTCGGTCATCGCAATTGCAGAAATCAAATTTCCACTGATTGCCCCCGGCAGCCAAACGCTTTTCTGAGATTTAGTCCCGAGTGATGCAATATATGGCATAACAATGTCATTATGAAGACCGAGTCCAACCATTGCTGTCCCAACCCGCTCAAACTCCTCGTTTATTACAACCGAATAACCAAAGTCGGCCTGAACCGCACCATATATCTCATCAGCCCATGGACACAGAAATCCCTGCTCGCCAGCTTTTTTCCAAAAAGACCGTGGCACCTGTTGCTCGCTTTCCCATTGTTCAAAATAAGGATATGCTTCCTTTTTAAGAAATTTTCGCAATGAGCGCCGAAAAATAGCATGTTCTTCACGTAAATACAATCTTTCCATATAAAAAACACCTCTCCCATTTCAGTAAATGATCTACCGTGGCTGCATTCTAATCGCACCATCAAGTCGAATTGTCTCACCGTTTAGCATCGGGTTTTCAATAATGCTTTCGGTCAACCTTGCATATTCAGACGGATAGCCTAATCGTGATGGAAATGGTGTCATTTCTCCAAGCGCTTGTTTTGCCTTATCTGGCAATCCTGCAAACAATGGGGTTTCAAATAATCCCGGAGCAATTGTCATTACCCTAATTCCAAGTGTAGAAAGATCCCTTGCAATCGGCAATGTCATCCCTGCGATTCCACTTTTTGATGCACTATAGGCTGCCTGACCAATTTGCCCTTCAAAAGCAGCAACGGATGCGGTATTAACAATGACACCGCGCTCATAGTCCTCATTGGGTTCATTTTCTGCCATTTTCTCTGCAGCAAGACGTATTACATTAAACGTACCAATTAAGTTAACCTGGATAACCTTTGAAAAAGAGGATAGATCATGCTTTCCTTTCTTACCGAAAGTCTTTTCAGCTATGGCAATACCCGCGCAATTGATGAGGGCATGAACGGCACCAAACAGTTCAACAGCTTTGTCCAGTGCTCCTTGAACGCTTGATTCATCTGTTACATCTGTTTTGACAAAATAAACATTTTTGCCTAATTCTTCTGCCAGATTAGTCCCCTGTTCTTCCGCCAAATCCAAAATTACAGCTTTACCACCCTTTGTAATTATGTTCCTAACCGTTGCTTCACCTAACCCAGATGCTCCCCCTGTAACAACTGCAACACTGTTTTCAATTTTCATTCCGCTCTCCTCCAAACCTGATTAAATTTCGGCTATTTTCTAAAAGATTGTTGTTTTTGCCACAAATGATATTTATTTCGAAAGACACGTGCTATTGCTGCCGTCCAGGATCGCTCCGGGCGGATGCTTTCCGCGGGCACGGCCTTAGCCTCCTTGCCCCGGCAAGGGGTATGCCGACGTTGTCCGCAAAGGACGGTTTTAGTCGGCCCTCCTCATCGACCACTCTGCGGGGTCTTCGGACACGTGCTGTTCCCGCAGGAGTCACCGCCCTCCTCTCACCTGGACTGGTAAAGCTATTTACGTAAGAATTTTTGGCCAATTCTTTCAACTAACGAATGCTGTTATTGGCAAATATTATACCAGCAGCCCTTATACACGTAGACTGCGGGAGGACAGGCATCGGTGAGACTACGCAGTGCGTAGTACAAGAAGGCTCACCAGCCGCCCGCGGAAAGCGAAGTGTATACGGGCTGCGGCTGCCTAAATAACTTGTTTCCATTAAAGTGATCTAACTTAGATAGAAGTTATGTCGTAGTTTATATCAACTGCGTGGTTTAAAAAAGAACCTTATTTTTCAATTAGGATGTGTAATAGATAGTCAGAAATTGATTCGGCAATCTCCGTTTTATCTTTATTTCCGCTTTCCGAATACCATTGGGTAACCCAATTCATCGCACCTAATATAATATTTCTCACTATTTTCACATCAACTGAACCAAATACATTCTCCTCTATTCCTTCCAGGATCAACCGATCAAAGGATCTCCCATAATCATCTCTCAACTGCAGAATTTCCTCCTTCTGCTCCGTTGAAAAAAATTGTTCCTGCTTGACCATCATTTCAAAACCACTTCGTTCACAAAGCAGATATTCAATATGACCAACCATAGCCATTCGCAATTTTTCGGTCACCAGCAAATCCTGGCAAAGAATGGCCTCCACATTTTCAATACTTCGCCCCAGAAGCATGAGTTGACTTTGAAACAACAAATCCTGTTTATCCTTAAAATAATAATAAACAGACCCTTTCGTCATCAAAAGCTTGGATGCAATCTCTTCTATCGTTGTGCCATGGTATCCTTTTTCCGATAAAACACGAACGGCAGTCCTTAGGATATCCTCTTTTTTCTTAGCCGTTTTCCTTTCACGTAAGGACACTTCTGCTCACTTCTTTCCCTATGTAGCCTATATTGAACTTAGTTATTATTCTAATTATTCACTTTTTAAATGTCAAGTTAATTTTCTGAAAGTTTAATTGATTATATTATACTATTGAAAGAAAAATTTAGCGCTGACAAATTCATAAAAAAAGCCATTCCTTGCCCTTCTTTTTATGAATAAGAATTTTACAACACTTCAATAATTGTTATACTTTTAATAAATCAACGAAAGGAGTGAATAAAATAGAATCTAAAGAAAAGAAACTAAGAATTTTTCAAGCAATTGCGATACTCCTTCTTCTAATTTATGTAATATTAGCTTTAAATCATCAAGCGGAAAGTTTCTTTGCGCTAACAATATTGGGGACATCAATAGTACTGTGTGTTTTTCAATCAATATTCATCCGTCAAATAAAAAAAGATGAAAAGAATAAATATAATAGTTAAAATCCTTACTGGTAAATGTCTCGCTGAAGCATAAAAAAAGACACCTGGAACTATTTAAACTAGTTTCAGATGCCAAGCACTATTTTTGCTTACTGCCGCTTCTTTGTTTTCTTATTGTTATACTTTTCATTTGCTGTTAATGGTTCATTAGCCATTTCGTGATCAAATTGCCTCGATAAATCCTTTCTTACAGCTTGTTCGTCACTAACGCCGCCATTAATTTTATTTTTCTTATTTTTGCCCATTGAAAGCACCTCCATATCATTATTTTGTCTGATATGGAGGATTTATATGTATTGCGATTGTGATATTGTTGTTCTCTTTCCTTTACAAAAATGTAATGAATATTTCACCTATACTTCTTCGCATAGACATACTCAGTAATTGGTAATACCACAAGAGTTAGACAAACAACAACAAGAAGTGGGGTATTATCAATTTCATTTAAATCACCCGTGCCTTCACTTATAAATAAAATTAAACCAGACAATATCATTAAAACAAAATAACCGATTTTAGCACTTTGTGATTCAATGTGTCTATCCAATTCGTCTTTGTCCTCACCGGGACCTTGATGATTTCCCCAGGTAAGAATATTAAAAAAGAATGATAGCGAGAGAAAAATGAAAAATACTGCCCCTCCTTCAAGCTGTTGGATAGTGATCCAGTCGTAAATTGTCTTACCTAAAATTGTACAGAAAAGTAAAGCAGTTATAGATAGCATGATTGCTTTTGTTCTATTTATTTTACTCACCCCTTTTCACTACTGGTTCTCAAATTACGGTGCGTGTAAATATGTATGAAACAATCCTAGAAAGAGTAGTTCATCTTTCTTATTACTCTCATCTATTAATTTAAAATATGCTTTGAATGGAGCTTTTAGGGAACTTTTCCACTCAGCAATTAATTGGCCTTCTTTATAAATTTGTGCCCAGTCACCGATAGATTGTTTCAGTTGGAACGTGTTTCCTCTGTATTCAAATGAGGTTTGTTGACCTATATCGAAGGATTTCTTATCGACCAAATGTAAGTATGAGTCGTTATTTCCTCCATAATAATTCACATGGTACTGTCTTCTTTTAAAGGCGTTAGGATCCTTTTTGGATATAAAAATTGTTTGCCCCTTGTTATCTTCTATTGCGTAATAATATCCGGCCTTTTAACAATAAATCGAACAGTTTGTGTACAGGTTTGTTATATGTTTTTGATACCGTTCCTATAACATTTTCGTTTCCATCATAAATTGTCGCAGGTTTTGTAGAGAGAGTGTTGAAAAATCGGTATTCATACATCCTTAACATCCTTTCAAAAATTCACAGAATTACTCTTGCATCCAATGGTGTATTTTACCAAATATTTGACTATATGTTAAGATAAGTTTAAAATATTAAATTTTTTTCTGTAAACGACCAGTTGAAATATATAAAAGTTGTGGAGTTCAAATGGCCAAACCTTTTGATGTTTATCGTCTTTCCACGAAAACTCCGCATATAAATAACTATATCCTCCTGGTCATTAGGAGGATTATTTCATTCTAGGATACAGGGGTGCAAAACATGGAATTTAATATTGGACCACGCATGGTGAAAACTGGTCTTGCTGTTGCATTGACGTTACTTATTACAGGTATGCTTGGACTGGATCTGGAAATTGTGGCGGCTATTGCTGCTGTATTGGCAATGCAGCCTTCTGTTATGCGGTCATATAACTATATAAAAGAAGTCGTTATTACTAATGGTGTTGGACTACTTCTTGCCATGCTTGGTATTTTTTTGCTTGGAAGTCATCCGCTTTCCGTTGGGATGATTGTTATCATTTCCATCGCAATTAGCATCAAACTTGGCCTTTACAAAACTGTAAGCCTGACGGTTTTGACGATCATCACACTAATGTTGGGAAACGATGATGGGTTAAGCCTTATCTATGTGATCAATCGATTATCTCTGGTTACAATTGGGGTGCTTTCTGCCTTTATAATCAACATGACCGTCTTTCCTCCAGATCATCAGAAAAACCTGTTTAATATGATCAAAAAAGCCAGCGACAAAATGAACTTCTTGTTACGCGTGTTACCGAACGAGACAATGAGCATTCCACAGATGAAACAAGAGGATAGGGAAGTAGAGAAGTTGATTAACGAAGCACATGACTATTATGAAATCATATCTGATGAAAGAAGCCGAATCTTTATTAAAAACCGTAGAAGCTTTTACAGGAACATAATCATTTACAAGCATATGATCCGGGTGCTTAGTAAAAAACAAACATTGATTCGTCAGTTAGAAAAGAACATCAAGGAAATGGATGCAATTCCTGGCGATAAATCCCGCTTAATAAAAAAGCTAGTCAAAGAAATAAACAGTTACAGTGAAAATATATTACTAGTTTATGAGAAAAAGATTATTCTTAATATGGATCTTCAGAAGGAAACAAAAGCAGCTATGCAAGTCACCATCAATACGCTAATCGAGGAATTACAGGGTGCGGAACTTTATAAATGGAATTTTGTCTTCCCTGTTGCTAACAGTATTATTGAGCTCTTTTTTGAGTTGGATAAGCTGGAAAGATTTGTACAAATAAGAGAATTAAAAGAAAAAAAGGATTAATACTGAGCCCAGAACCTTGAAAAGAACTGGGCATGAGACACTGAAAAGTTCTTATTAAAAACTCTCCAAATTATCCAAGTTATTTTCTTTTATACCATCCGGTTCACTGCGGATAATATCCCGACCATACTTATGGAATACATCTACATGAGCTAACTTACCTGCTTTTGCTTCATCCAGAGCCGTCAGATAGTCCAGTTCCTTTCCGCTTGCTGTTTTAAAAGCTATGATGTCACCATCGTCATTTTTACGGACTGCAACGATTTGTTCCTGGCCTGGTTCTACTTCCGGTTGAGTTGGTTCTTCTCCTTGATTCTTGTAATCATTATATATTTTTTCAAAATTGTTATTATCCATAAAAACACCTCCCAAACATATGGTTAGTATGTTCGAGAGGTATTGGATTTATGCTGGGAATAGATTAATGATCCTACCATATCCATTTTGAGCGATTTTTTGTCCTTAAAAAATTTCTAATAGTTCATCAAATTTATCGATAGAATAATCATAGCTATTCACTTCACCAAACCCATACCTTGCATAGACGAAAGGAATTCCAGCATACTTTGCCCCCTTGCGGTCACCTTCAGTATCTCCAACATAGACAGGCTTTGTTAAATCATTTCTTTCTATGATTAACTTAATATTTTCACCTTTTGAAAGTCCTGTTCTTCCTGGATTCTCATAATCTAAAAAGTATTTATTTAATTTGTGATACCTATAAAAACCTTCGATGTAGCCATGCTGACAATTACTTACTATATAAAGCTTATATTTCTGTGATAAGACTTTCAGTACACCTTCTACGTTTTCATACAACTTACCACCTAGTTCACTTAAATTTTGGATTTCTACCGCACTACACTGTTCTAATATCTTTTCTTGCATTTCTTCATCAAGACTAGGAAAGAGTTTTCTACCTATCTCCTTCATTTGGAGCCCCATTGTTCCTTCAAGCTCCTCCCTTGTTATTTCTTTATCTATTTGTTTAATTTGCTTAATTTCTTTATTCCATGCAATCAATACAGTATCTATAGAGTCCCATAGCGTTCCGTCTAAATCAAAAATAATACTATCCATTATCAACTCTCCCTCTATAAATGCTCAACTTAAATATACAGGGAAATTATACCATTACATCTTCAACATTCCTATCATGGGCCTAACTCTCCTCGCCCATATGCCTTTTCTTATGAGTGGATTGTTCTCTTATTGGCAGGAAGGAGTGAATATAAATGCTTAATAACAGCCAAGCCCCACCTGCAGCAAAACCACCCAATACATCCAGTGGAAAGTGAACACCTAAATAGACACGGCTAAGTCCAATCAAAAATATTAATATAGCTACTGTTCTCCAAATCCTTACTGATTGAGCTCTTGAACGTGAAATATATCGACTAAATAAGAATGCCAGTAAACCGAAAAAAGCGATAGAGTTCATGGAATGTCCACTTGGAAAACTATAATAACTAGCATGTACCAAAGGCTCCAACTCTGGCCGAGCAACCTCAAAAATGGACTTTAGGAGGCGATTGATTAGTCGTACACCAATAAGGTTATACGCCAACAATGCAGCAATCCAATAATTTTTTCGAACCAAAAGATATACGATCAAAACTACTGTTATTGGATAGGATATATATGCTGATCCGATATAGGTAATAACCGTAAACAATGGGATAAAGCCAGCCCCAAGGAAGTTATAAAGGTTAGACCCAAGCCTTTTATTCAATTCGGCCAAATTCGGTTCACCATAGGCTAATGCCAGAGCCACAAAGAATGATATTAATATGATAGCTCCTGTAATCAGATATGCTTGTTTCCTTTTGTATGACAATGACATAGGATAATCCTTTCTCTAGATTTGTTCAGTAAATCAAGCTTTTTGATTCAACTAATTAACTTACATCGAACAAATCCTTATTAGAATTCAGCACTCTATATAATGTGTCTATTATAGGATGAACTTATTCTCACCAATCCTTCACCTATCACTGTTAACAAAATAAGAAAAAGAGTGAACTCAAAAAGTCCACCCTTCATTTTATAGTTAAGTCTTGAACTGCCAAAATTAATTCTCTAAAAAGCTCACAATCCCGTCTATTAACCCCTGTGCTAATGGAAGGTCAGGATTTGAATATGTCTGTAAATTACCTTTTCGATCCTCTGGGGCTTCTTTTAAAACATGATTCATCTTTGGAATTAACAAAAATTCAGCATCCTTTTTCGCCTGATGAAGGATTTTTGCCTCACTCACTGGAACTTGAATGTCACGCTTCCCATTTACAATTAATACGGGAACGTCTAACTTTTGTATTTCTTCTGCCGGATTGTATTGCATCCAGGAAGATAGAAACGGCTGAACAGAAGGACGGAAGACACTTTGTAATTCCTGGCTTATATCTTCAACATGTTTACCTTGTTTCAGTTTATCCAATATATCCTTACTTTCTTTTGTTAGATCATCTGGAAGCTCTTTCCTAAGCTGATCATATAATACTTGATCAATCGACCTACCTGCACCAGCAATCGATACAAAAGCATCAACATCCGTTTCGTGAGCAGCTAGAATACCTACTAAGGATCCTTGGCTATGACCAATAATGCCCACGTTTGAAAATCGTTTATCTTTCGCTAACATCTCTGCCCACGCCACAGCATCTTTCACAAACCGATCAAATCGTAAATCTTTCTCAGAAATGGCTGTGGATTGATTTTTACCAACTCCGCGTTTATCATAACGAACACTGGCAATTCCGTTCTCAGCTAATTGTTCTGCAAGAAGCTTCAAACTATTATTTTTCCCCGGCAGCGCCACTGAGTTCCCATTACGGTCAGTAGGTCCTGAACCAGGTATTATGATCATAACTGGATAAGGCCCCTCTCCATCTGGTATTTCTACCTCCCCATATAGCTTTCCTTTGCCAGTATCGATACTAAGAAACTGGCCTTCCTCTTCTTCTGTATCTGCCACTTCACCTTTCCCTTTACTCAATTCAAAAGGAAAAGACTGACCATTCTGTGTAAACGTCCCTTCTATCACTTTCTTTTCTATCTTCCCGTCAAATGTGATGAGTTGGCCCTGAATGTCCATCTCAAATGAAATATTTGATTTGTCTATTGTTATAGCCGAAAGCGGATAATCCTTTACACCTTGAACTGGAATACTGATAGCCCCAGTAATTCCCTTACCTTTTTCAAAAGAAATCATGATAGGTAAGGGTTGATTCGGTATTTGAATGGAACCATTCCAAGTACCTGCTAAAGTATCCATAGTAACTTCATCTCCATCTCCTTTTTGTTCTTTTTGTCCCGTATCATCACTGCACCCCGTCACCAAGATTACCAAGCCGAACAATAACCCAATTTTAATAATCCACGCCTTCATAACAGATACCTCCAGGCTAAACTTTTCAAATAGCTTTGTTTTGATATACTACGGCCCACTATACACAAAGGTTTCATTAACGACTGTTAAATGCCCTTACACCTCGTAAAACAAAATATGTGAAACAGATTCATATTAATAAAAAAATATTATTAGTGAATATTAAGGGAGAAGCAAATGACGTATCAAATTGATTAGGAGGTCTAACGTGGCTAACATACCTTTATCCTCTTCCGAATTAGGAAATCTGTGGCAAGCTTATCAGGAAAAATCAATGATATTACATGTATTGGAACGTTTTACTAAAAACTCCAACGACAGAGAAACCAACGCTGTTATGAATTCCGTAAAAAAAATTGAGACAAGAAATATAAACGTCATTGAAACCACTTTTCGGAATGAGGGCGTAGCAATCCCTGTTGCCTTTACGGGAAAAGATATAGACATTAATGCCCCCCGTTTATTTGATGATAATTTTCATTTGATGTTTATACGTATGTTGAGTAAGATTTTGATCGGACTTTATGGCCTGCACTCAGGGATGTCTTATCGAGAAGATGTCTACAATATATATAAAGACTTCACTTCAGATATTCAGACGACTTACAACAAAACTACACAATGTCTATTAAAAAAAGGAGTTTTAGCACGTCCACCCGGTGTTCCCATGCCAGACAAAGTTGAATTTATCCAAAATACAAGTTACACATCCAGTGGATTGAACCCCTTGAAAAAAAAGCGTGTACTAAATACGGTTGAAATTGGTTTAGTGTATCAGGCTTTAGAAGCAAACATCACTGGAAGACAATTAATGACTGGTTTTGCACAAGTTGCTGAGAACCCTGAGGTTAAACAGTATCTTCAACGGGGCGCAAAACTTGCGGAAAAGGTAATAACTGTTATGAGTGGCCTTTTATTAGAAAGTGATCTGCAAGCACCATCCACCTGGACAGGAAACATAACTGACTCAACCATTTCACCATTCTCTGACAAAGTCATGATGTATATCACAAATTTATTATCGATGTTCGGTATGGGAAGTAATGCAGTTGGGGCGGGTTTCAGTTTTCGAGGTGACCTACCTTTAAAGATGGGACGCATCATGGTAAACACGTACGATTTTGCTAAAGACGGAGGAAAGATTCTCATAAAAAACGGCTGGATGGAAGAGCCCCCTCAAGCTATCGACAGAACAAAATTGTCAAACGGACAGGGTAATTAATGACTAGGCACTTAATTGTCTTGCTATCCATAGTTGTGGTTTTAGTTAAAGTGATTCAAAGAACATGGGTGGTAACTCAAAGGGATTTGGCTTATGTCAGTTTTTGAATCGGTTTTTTAAATGCTTAATTTTGGAGCATTAATCGTATATCTGAATAAACAGAAATAACCACCTTTCGCCGATCAAGCAATAGGTGGTTATTTCTTATCTTTTGTTATGGGTTGCCCCTTTAAAGGGCTATTGTACTTAGGCTGAATGGTGTTAGTCGCACCGTTCAGTCTTTATTATTTATGACTTTCTATTTACAGTATACCTTATGTTAAACATTTTACTGTTCTTTATTTTGCCCTGGGTACCAGATCATATGCTTTACTAGTTTGATCGGAATTTGGTACTATAGACTTTTGTCTATAGTATTTTCTATGCGATTATTTACGCAATATATTTAAAAAAATGTTTTGATTTGGGGAGAGCAAATTTTATGAAACGTCATACAGCCATGATAATTTTTATTATCGGTGCCAGTAGCTTTGGATTTAATCCGTTATTTATTAAATTGGGTTTTGCTGATGGTTGGACTCTTGGGAAGATTATGGTAGCACAAGTTGTAATTGCTTTATTTGTATTGTGGATAATAGGAATTTTTGCAATGAAACGGTATCCTTGGGCAGTAAGAAAACTTAACGTAAAAAATATTATTGCTATGATGATTGCCGGCTGCTTTACCGGTTTAACAAGTATCCTCTATTATGGTGCCATGCAGTATTTATCAGCTTCACTAGCTGTTGTGTTATTATTTCAGTTCGTATGGGTCGGAGTGTTATATGAATGGATTTTTGATCGACGAAAACCAGATAAAAAAACTATATTATCCGTGATTTTAACTTTGGTTGGTGTGCTTTTTGCTGCAGGAATTATTGGTGGCAAGGTGTATGATGTCCCTCTTATTGGATTAGTATTAGGTATTGGATCCGCATTCTCTTATTCAGCGTTTGTCTTTGTCAGTGGGCGTGTAGCAGTTGATATTCCTGCAACGATCCGAACACCTATCATGATAACAGGGGCGGGCATCCTAACTTTCGCTGTTTTCCCGCCTACTATTTTGTTAAATGGGAGCATATGGGGAGAGAGTTTATGGATTTATGCTGGAGGGGTTGCTTTGTGTGGAATGATTTTAACCCCATTACTCTTTGCAATATCGACTCCACATTTGCCTTCTAGTTTAGCCACTATTTTGGGCTCTATAGAATTGCCTGTATCTGTTATAGTTGCTGTTATGTGGTTATCCGAACAGGTGACTGCCCTGCGATGGTTTGGAGTTATAATCATCCTTCTATCGATTACTATAGGTGAAATGAAAGACCTATTGGAATTGATGAAATTAAAAAAGCGTCTCCGTAATAAGAATATCGAATGAATAAATATTAATGAAAGCCTTTTTCAGAAGGGACATCTTTATCCTTTATGGAATACCAGAACTTATGATAATTTCCTAATAACTGTATTTTGAAAAAAGGGTACGATTCTTTTTAAAGAAACGTGCCCTTTTAAGTAGGACTGTTCGGTACAAAAATGGACGCTTATTAGTTACAGAATTGCACCCGTTTGTTTAAGTGAATCTATTCACATATATATTTTCAACTACAATTTTCCTGGGTTTTTAAAAAGCACCACTATACATTAAAACTTATAATATTTCTGCAGCAATATATACTACTACAGGTATAAAACACATTATTGCGGACTTATAATCATCATATTTAATAAAATAAATTCCCCTTACTAAGTAGAAAATAAACACACACAAAAATACAATTTCACTGTAAATTAAATAATTTTGGCGGTCCATAAATACTAAAACAGTACTTATTACACCTATGCTTATAATGATAATGTTAAATATAGATAATGGCTTACTTACAAGTTTACCTGATTTAATTTAATACACCCCTTTAATTGTGGAAAGCATTCCACCAATCACGTTATAAACAGTGGAAAACAGTTAGTATATGTAAAGGATCAATAACAACTATATGAACCAAACAAAAAGAATAGTGATGATTGCGCTTTGCGTAAGATAGATTATAAACCCACCAGTTTTCGTGCTTCTTGCTCTATTGGGGAAATATGTATTCAAGATGAAACTAATAATCCCCAAGATTGCAAATGTTAGTATGAAAATAGAAGTAATTTGTAATACCAATTTATATCTCTCCAAATCATTTAATTTATTACCGATTATGAAATTTCTTCTCCGTACAAGCCTTCTTCATCTTCTTTGATTAGTTGTTTTGTAGGAAGATTGAGTCAAAAATCCAAAACACAATAGCAGCTAAAATACTAATAATATAGAAGTTTAATATTATAAAAGGATTCTCTCCGGACATTACAATAGTGGCAATAGCAGTAGCTATAAAAGCCCCGGATACGTAGAATACATTATAAATAATATTATATTTCTTAGGATTTTGATTTAACTTCAATTGGATTGGGGTAGCAAATAATACATAGAAAATAGAATAATAAAAAGCAAAGACTATAATAGCTATATAATGGAAATCAATTAAAAAGACTGTAGTAATTATGCTAAGTGTTAATGCTGAAAAAATTGAGCAGAGTAGAGAGCGAAACACCATACTCGAATCTACCCTTATTTTACCTTTTACATTATCCATAAAAAACACTTCCTACAATTAAATATAATATCTACTTTTTGTGCAAAGAACCCAAAAAGTCACTAATACGAATGACCATACCCTCTATTTTATGACCTTCATCCATATTAGCCTCTCCGGTCACCATTTCCACTTCTGATGATTCACTGTCTTCTTTTTGGTACTGTAATTCTACGGTGAAATCATAAATTATCTCTTTAGATTCTGATTTCTCATATTCAATGTTTTTTACCTTTAATTTGTAATTATTTCTCATCGGTTCCATCATTAATGTTGAACTGTAATTATTTACAAAGTGCAGGTAGGACGTCTCATTCGCAAAATAATCTTTATACAGTTTTTCATCGTATTTCACTAAATCTTCGAGTCCCTCACTTTCTGATATTTTTATCATTTCATCACTTGGACCATTAAGAGCTTTTTGTAATACAGCTTCAATTGTCTGTATATTTTCGTCTTGCGTTTTCGTTTCTGTTTTTTCGGTACAACCTACTAATAGTAAAAGAAGTGAAGCAAATAAAACGGTTACAAAAAATCTATACGTTTGTTTTTTCATATAATCTCCTCCTATAAAATAATACGTTTTATTATGTTAATAGGTTTCAAAAGATCAAACGAGATAAATTCAACTTAAGCTTCCTTCTCAAAAAGTTCCCACAACCATCTGTACTTGTAGTTTATGAGCAGATTCCCGCTACCGGTATAAAGAAGGATTCAATAAAACAGTTTGCATCTAAAATATATATATAAAGGGCACCCCTACTAAGGTGCCCACAAAATATTAGTATTGGAATTCTTCTTTTAATAACCCCATTACAACGGTATCATAATACTTTCCATCTATATAGGCATCGTTACGCATTCGCCCTTCGACAATAAAGCCACATTTTTCATAGGAGCGAATAGCACGCACGTTTCCGCTCCACGTATCAAGCTGCACACGGTTCAGATTCATCGTCTGAAACAAATAATGGATAAGTGCCTTCATGGCATCCGATCCATAACCTTTATCCCAGCACTCTTTATCGCCAATTCCAATACCAACCGTACAACGTCGTGAAACAATGTTCAGTTCACGATAACCGATTAAACCAATATGTTTTGAATTTTCCCCTTGTGTATAAATGGAAAATTCCCCTTCTTCTCGCTTATCCAGTTTTTTTATTGCTTTTTCATAACTATCTTCAATCTGTTCTAAAGATACGTGGCTGTGGCGAAATAAACCAGGTCCTGCTTCCATTTTCGCAGTTTCCTCATCGTTTCGCCATTCGTAAGTTCTTTTAAAATCTTCTAACGACACAGGTCGTAGTTCGATTTTTGTTCCTGTAATCAAGGGTGTGATCCCGTCCTTCCATTTGTTTTTCACGAGTCTTATAGCGACGGTCAACAAAATTATTTAAACTTGCCATAAGCGTCACACCCTTTCTAATGAAATCTGCCATTATTGTATCACATCACTCACTAAAGCACTACACATTAACAAAATTTTATTAATATTCAAGTTTTATTTTTTCAACTCAATTTACTTCTCCCATTGTGGAATGACTTCATGAATAATTGGAACACCTGATCCCGCTTGCCAAGCCAGCCTGATTTTATTTGTCGCAGAACCAACTCCCACCTTGGAATAAGATCCTGAAAGTGTTCCAACAGTTTTCCATTCACCATTTTGTTCCTGAATTTGTATCTCCGCTTTTGCAGTGGATTGCTCACCCTGCAAAATAACGAGCTCATTCAGAACACGCTTACTAGAGTACATCAATGTTATTGATTCACCTGCTTCTGGTGTTC
The DNA here is from genome assembly GCF_044793635.1 of Virgibacillus necropolis. Classification (GTDB taxonomy): domain Bacteria; phylum Bacillota; class Bacilli; order Bacillales; family Amphibacillaceae; genus Virgibacillus_F; species Virgibacillus_F necropolis_A. Next base: position 3,536,928 of record NZ_CP084992.1, on the reverse strand, counting down.
TGTTTGCCTGATATGCACTTGAAAGTGATGCATCAGCTAGATCGGCAAGACTTGATCCTTCTGCTGCTGGAGGTCCGCCACTTACATTTTCACTTCCTTTATTACTTTCAGTTCGAAACTCCCTTACCTGTAACCAATTATCCTGATCAGATAAAGCCCTGTACCGGATATACCTTGCATGAATACCATCCGTGTCAAGTCTGACTTCAGGCTGATCACGACTTTCTGTCAACATTGTCCAGTTTTCGCCATCCACTGAATACTCCAATACACCATGATCAATATAATCATCCGGGCTTGCTTCTGAACCCATTAACACTTCTACGCTACTGACGGTATAGGTTTTGCCAAGGTCAACCCCCACTGCATCACCAGTGTTCACATGTTCACCGCTCCAGTAGATTGTATTATTGTCCCCGTCAATCATATTGGTAGATGCATAATTTTGATAGGTTCCCATCGTTGTTACAGGTAATGTCTCCATTTCGCCTTCAATTTTCACATCAAACTCTCTAACTTGCACCCAATTATTTTGATTTTCCGTTGCGCGGAAACGAACATATCTTGCTTCAATACCTTCTGTTTCTACTTGTATCTCAGCTTGATTATGTTTTTCGGTCAATGCAGTCCAGTTTTCCCCGTCTGTTGAATACTCCATTACACCGTGATGGATGTAATCTGCAGATTTTCCACCAGTACCCATTAACAGTTCAATAGATTCCACTACAACAATATCCCCAAGATCAATTCCTACTGCATCTCCAGCGTTTGCAGCCTCATTGCTCCAGAAATACGTATTAGGATCTCCATCGATCATATTTGAAAGCGAATAATCCTGATAGATACCTAATGTACTCGTGCCACGGGTTACTTTAATCTCTAACCACTCATTATTTTTCTGAATGGCATCGTTCAAAAATGGCTTGATAACGCCCTCAGCAACTTTTTGAGATAGTTCATTCGCATCTGTTAATGCTTCTTGTAAAATTAATCGCTGCTTCCATGCCGCTTCACCATTGTCTTCTTCTTGCGCCTTCAGCATGTTCACCGCCGCTTTTCCCGCTTTCCCGTAAAGTTCCAGCTTTTCAAGGTATGGAGCCACTTCATCAAGAAAGTTCTGATTATCCAACGTATTTCGGAGTTTATCTGGTGCATCTTCAAGTTTTCCAAATTCACCAATCAATTCTTGGGCAATCTCTTCTGTATCTCCAGAGGCATAACTATTCGAGAATTCTTTAATTAATGGCTTGAGTGACAAAGACTCATTACCGTTAATTGGTGATGAATAATTGTTCTCTGCGAACGTTTTTAGCGCGTCCGCTGCCTCACCGCCAAAGGATTCTATGCTTCGCTCCCATGATTCATTTGGATCGTAATTTTTCGGATTCCACGTATAATCTGCAATGGTAAACAACGGTATTTTAGACGCTTCCGCTTCATTCATCGGATTTGCTGTCAAACCAATGACGCCATGGTCAGCTAAATCGCCGTCCCTATTAACCAGAGGACCTAGAAACAGTCGATTGCGGTCATAATCATTGACCGGGTAATTGTCCCAGATGAGCAAATCATGTTGAAAAATCTCTGAAACCTGTTCGGCTTCTTCTGATGTGATTTTTTCCGGAACCACTGCGGATCCAGTCCACATAACGATTACGTCACCATTTACCAATTCCGCAAATCGCGCCCTGTAGACAGTCGAGTCATTTCCTGCATAATCTGTCGGAACCGTAATCAAAGACTCAGCACCTTCATGGGTTTGAATAAATTCTTCATCGAAACGATTTAAGAGATAAGCTTGCGCTGCAGCCGTTGGACTTGCATCGTCTCCAAATTTGGCCTGGTCCTGTTCACAATGAAGATTATAACTAATATCGTCTAGAAAAATTGCATAGGATCGCACACCCAAATCCCATACTGCCTGCATTTTATCCATTAACAACTCAAAATCCTTATCCCCCGAATAACAAACAGTATTACCAGGAGAGAGTGAAAAGGTAAACTCTATATGATTTTCATTTGCCTTATCAACCAATTCTTTGAGTTTATTCAATTCGTCTTCTGGATATGGATCACGCCAATTCTCTCTATGATATGGATCATCTTTTGGCGCGTAAATATATGCATTCATTTTATTTTCACTATAAAACTCTAACTGTTCTAATCTATCTTCATGTGACCATGGTGGACCATAGAATCCCTCGATTGAGCCACGCATAGCCATTTCTGGCCAATCCCGTATTTCTACTTCTGGAATCCAGTCACGACCTTGTCTCTTCTGAATCAATTGTTCAAATGTTTGTGCTGCATAAAACGTTCCGGCCTTGTTCTTTCCAGCGAGTACAATACGCTTTTTATCTGTCTGTTTCGAAGCGACAACGTAACCTTCTGCCTTCAACTCTCCCGGACCGTCCACATTAAGCTGTTGCAGGATTTCCAAGGAGGCCTGATTCTCCTCGGGACCACCGATCCAAATTGTAACCGGGGTATTCGGTGCTGACTCACTAGCATTTTTTCGAACAATACGCTTTACATCTGCTTCATTTAAAGCTTGTTCAACTTCACGAACTGCCGCTTCATCCGTGTTTGCCCCTATAACAAGTCCAACAACAGGCGTTAACGGGAAACCATTCCCCACTATTTCGCTCTCCCGTGGCAAAGGATTGATCTGTAACGTATTCTTCTCCGCACTTGCATGGCTTCCGGTTACAATTGGTAAAGCTAATAATAAACTAAGGCTAAGCACCAACAATTTTTTTGATAGACTAATAGCTAAAACCACCTTTCATTTATTTTAATATTTCTAAGTTGTAAGCCTTTATCTATCTGTATGTACAGTAAGGACTGCTATAAGCGCAGCCCTTACTGTACATACAGTGAAAAATTATTGAATAGTAATTGTCTTATCTGCTTCCACATTATTAGCAGAAACGGTCAGCGTGATTTCAGCAGCAGTAAGGGCTGTTAGTTCTTTGGTTGATGTATTGAAAACTGCTGCATACTGCCCTGACTTTTTAGCGCGATCGAGTTCACTTCCTGTACCAATAAAGACATTATCGCTTCCTTCCCATGTGACAGATGCCGGGTAGCGAAGCGGAAAATCTAAATTGCCGGGCTGATGACCTGTCGCGTCAATCTTCAACGTTTCACCGGCATTGATTGTTTCCGGTGCGTTAAGTGTAATCGACTCTAGTATTGGACGAACCTCTGCTTCGATCCATTCCTGGCCGTAAACGTTGCTGTTCGTTGAAGCCTGCTCCGTACCATGCGCTCTGTCAGGCACTGGTGTTGGATCCACTCCGAAAAGTGTCCAAGCATAGAATCCGCCTGCATCAGGTGGCCCATATGGAGCTTTTCCGGAAGAGCCGACAACCATATATGGCACACCCTCTACGCGATCAATATTCACTGTATGTGCATGACCACTGATATAGATGGCACCTTTTCCTTTTGAATCTTGACGGAATTCGGTGAGCCAATTCTCGATTAAATCAGCTTCTTTACGGTCTTGGAGCTGACTGTTGTCAGTTGGCAGCGGATCCCTTGTCGGATGATGGCCGAAAACAACAACATTGTTGATACTAGGGTCTGATTTTGCATCCTGGAGCGATTCTTTCAGTTCAATCAATTGTTTGAAATCACTTGTCCTGAAACTGCCTGTTGACGAATCAAGTAGAATAAACCGTGTACCTTCATGGTCAAAGCTATAACGGTTTTCCCCAAAAACCTCCAGGAAGTTATCCAGTGTTCCCGGCCCAGCAATTTCATGGTTTCCCGGAATGTAATAAATCGGTATTTCATCCCCAACTTCTTCTTCCAGAACTTGTTTGGCATACGCAAAATCCTCTTCCCATGCTGAATCAACAAGATCACCATTTATGACCAGAAAATCAGGATTCTCCTGGACAATTTGACGTAATGATTTCCGAGCCATCTTCGCTGCACGGCTATTAGGTGAATCTGCTGTAAACTGGCTGTCAGCAAGAACGGCAAATTTCCAGCGGTCCTCGCCGATTGTATCATTTTGAATGACTAATGAATCCGGCTTAACCGCTTCCTGTTCTGGCATCTCGACAGATGGTGGGACCTCGACTGTCAGATCATCGAATATCAGCCGTCCGGTATATTGTTCCTTGCCAATCGTTTCAACCGGGTAGATACGCCATAATTTGACCGGATATTGAATTCCTTCCGGCAGCGTCGTTTCAATGTGTTTCCAGCCTGTCCAGTCCACTTCATCTGCTAAATTCAGGGTATAGCTTGTTCCAGTATCGTCTTCAATAACAGCACGCAGCCAGGCTCCGTTACCATCACCATTGACCCATAAACCAATTTTTTGGACATCCCGGGGAAGCTCGAGAAGCGGTGAAGCCTGTAAGTAAGCGGCACGCGTTGCTGTCGTTGTCGTAAAGTCATAGTTCAGCTGAAGACCGCTTCCAGTCCTGCCTTCAACAAGTTCCAACGAAGCCTCAACACTGGATGGATAGCTTGTAGAATCCCATCCCGACACGTCTTCAAAATTGGACACTACTTCTGTTGTCAGACCGATTGTCGCAGGAACCTGTATCTCATGGTCCAACACCTGGATGGTAATTAGCGTCGCCGCCCCGTCCTGTTTTGGTTGTACGGTAAAACTACCATCTTCGTTTTTTTCAATTGAAATAACTGAGTCGTCATACTCTAATTTGATATCCCGTGGCTCAATTGGAGCAGAATACCCGTATTTATCGTAACCAGTCACGGAAAAATTGCTTTCCCTGCCCATTTCAAGCACGAGGTGTGATGTTGTCGCTTCAATCCGGTTCAACTCACCAAGTACGGTCAATGGCATTGTTCCTTTTTTAGATTTAATTTTCGCCCGAGCTACCGCAGATCCGGATTTTTCAGCGTAAAATATACCATCCTTGCCAAAAGACCCGACCTTAGCTGGTATAGCCTGCCAGGAAATGCCGTTGACATCCACTGGCCAATAATTTTCATCATGCCCCAGCCCGACAAACGTTCTGCTTAATTCAGGAAAAACTCGGTTACTGTTTTCAGCGTCAATTAGCGTTTCAACTGAAAAGGCAGTCAAATTACCACTTCCAGCTTTCGCAAAAACACCAATCCCATTAGGCACGTTCCGCTCTTCTCCGTCAGAGGGTGAATTGACCACTTCGGCATCTTCCCTGCCCGCTTTACGAGCCACCATTGTGGTAGAACCACCGCCATCAATATTTAAAGCTGTATAAGCTCCTTGTTCCTTCATAAATTCTGCCAATTCTTTATAAGTCATTCCTCGGCTGTCGACTTGACGGCCATCAATTGCAACGAGGATCATCGTTTTTCCATCCTCAGAAAATCCAACAGACGTCCGCGGTGCAGTCGTACTGTCATCCAGTCCCCCTTTAACTTGTCCATCTTCAACCAACATGACATTCCCGCCGACTGCAAAATCCATCAGCGAGTTCCCATCGACTGCCGGTGTGTAATCAACCGTGACATCATCGCCAACTGAAAGTTCTCTTAATCTATCAGCCCCTTGTTCACGGCCTACAAGTACCATTGTATTTTTCTCAATTTCACCCTTCCCAGCACCATCAGCAACCGTCGTCACCTTGCCATTTTGAACAGTCACTTCATACACATCAGACCCGCTTGTTGAACGCTGCGCTTCTCCCCATACAGAGGTGTACAGGCCAATTCCATTTACTGGAATAGCATATTGGTTAAGGGCTGCCAGCGGATAATCACCAGTTGGTAGTGTTACATTGCCTTCCAGGAAAATTTCTGTGATTTTTCCGACACCCTGCTCGTCCACACCAGCTGTCAACGTGTGCGAACCTTGTGGGCCTTTTAATAGCTTACCGCCTTTAATAACTGTCCCGAGCGGTGCATCTGTTCTATTAATATCGAAAAAGTCCCCGTTCACACCGCCAATAGTACCAGCTGCCTCAACCATTTCTGACACCGGCATCGCATCGGAGATTTCACCTGAAAAAATCAGATCTGTTGAACTTTGATCATTTGCCAAATCCACTGTCATGATTTCTCCGTTTATCCAGCCACGGGCATCAAAACGTTCGAACGTTGTCAGTTCAACTCCCGGACCTATTGTTGTGGTTTCTTCCTTAGAAACAATTGTTTTCCCATCTGAACCAACAGTCCTCTCAGGCTCTGTTCGATCAGATGATGACCGGACATCAGATACAGGATTGGATGCCGCATCTGCATGTAAGGCAGGAACGATTGATGCCAAAGCAATGATAAAAACTAGTAAACTTCGTATCCTCCATTTTTGATTCATTAAAAATCCCCTCCTAATAGATAATTAAATTAACTCGCAATAATCTTCTCTGGAAAAGTAAACCCTCTTTCTCTTCATTCACTATATAAGCTATCAAAGGAACATGAAGTGAATATAAATGTTTTGTAAAATTTTATTAAATTATGTTGAAATCGCTTTCAAAATAGAAAGCGAGTATATTTCCACTGTGAGGTTAAACAACTTTGCAAAAAGAGCCACTAATAAAAAGTAGTTTTGTTAGTAGATTTAATTACTATAACTATACCTGAATATTCTAAAAACAAATATGGTCATTACTACTCAAAAACGAACTAGTACAATAGTTAGGGCTCAATAATTTCAATCAAAAAGATTTATGTTTATACTTAAATAGGCAATTTGAAAGAATAATGCCTCAAGTGAAAGAAATATTCAGGGAGTGACATACCAATGGATCAGACCATCCGGGTTCTACACAGTGAAGACTATCCCCATTTGGAAGCGATGGATACAGGAATTGAAGACGATTATGTAAAACGTATATTTAGTAGACTTATAACAGGAAACAATCGATTATATGGATTCTTCCTTGATGGCCAAATGGTCAGTATGGGGGGATACTCTATTTACGCAAAACGTTATGCGATGCTAGGGAGATTAAGAAGTGACCGTCGATATAAAGGAAATTCATTTGCAACAACACTAATGTCTCATATGATCAACGAAGCATTCCAACTAAATGACATTCAGTGGGTGGGAGCCAATACACAGGAACATAATACAGCCGCATGTCGTGTAATGGCAAAAATCGGACTAACCCCATATTCCACGCTACACGGCGCTATCACGAAGGATACATCGGCTCTGGAATCAGGCTCAAAATTGTGGAATCCTGTCACGGATATCCAGCGAAAAAAAGATTGGGTGCAGGAAATGTATGCAACATCAGCGTCTGTATTCCCGTACGAATGCTATTATACTTTTCCAATTTCAAAAGACTTGTTTCAGGAGCATGATTTAAGGCAATGGTCTTTTTATGAAAATGAAGCAAAAACACGAGCACTGATTACAAAGTACGATCAAAAAAAGCATCATTATTTGCATACCGTCTATCCATGGAATGACATCACTTCGCAAAAAGGGTTATGGGAGACGATTTCAAACGACTACCGACAGCTAGCAAAGCAGACAGAAGAAGAAACTTACATATGGATGGATATCACAAAGGAGGCAGCACTCTCCCTCCCCACCGGCCATCAATTTGAATTGCCTTCACCATGGATTTTGTATGGTATGGATAAATCGAAGTGGCTAAAATACTAATCAAAAAGACCAACATCCTCCAGGGAAGTTGGTCTACTTTTCGACGTGGTCATTTCGATCCAAAAAATGATCCTACAATTTTTTATCAAAAACCGTAATCCGCTTCTTTAGCTTCACGAATTTTCGTATATGTTTCCGTTAATACTACTGTATCTTCCACTAACCGTTCGATTCGGAATAACACATCATCATTTGTAATTTCTTTTCGATAGAAATCCTTTTCCTCGATAAATACATACGACTGAACAATTTGTGCTTTCATATAACCCAAAATAGGTTTTAATTGTTGTTCTGCAATTAAGTAATGTTTTGGCGAACCTGCTGTTACAAGCATACTGACAACTTTATCGAGAAATGCGTTTACGGGTAGTAAATCAAATATATTTTTCAATGTAGCTGGTATGGATGCCTGAAAAATAGGTGTACCAATAATAATGGCATCTGCTTCCATTATCGTTTTTGCTACATATCCTGTATCGCCCTCATAATCCAAATAATTACGTCCATCACTAAACTGAACATCATATTCAGCCAAATCAATTAATGTCACTTCAACATCAGGATATTTTTCCGTGACAGATTTAACTGTATAGTTCATAGCCGTCCTTGTTTTCGAGCCCACTTTTGAACCGGATAACCCAACAATCTTCATTGTTTCTACCCCCTATTTTTTTGCCGTATATTTTTTGATTGCTGGTAAAATTTCTGTACCAATCAGCTCAATATTTTTCATTAATCGATCGAATGGCACTCCACCAAAATCGATTTGTGCAATATAACGTTGGTGGCCAAATACTTCATGCTGATAGAGAATTTTTTCAATGATTTCCTGTGGACTACCGATATTCATGACATTATGCGGATCTACGCCCTGTGCGAAGTGCTGCTTTGGAAACCCTTGTCCGTTCGTTCGCTTCATCCCCTCATTGATGTGGGGATACATATCTTTTAGAGCCTGCTGTGATGTTTCAGCAGCATAGAAAAAACAGGCCGTTGCAACAGGTAGCTCTGCTGGATCAAAGCCACTACGTTGTGCAGCCTCGCGATAAGCATCAACAGCACGCTTAAAAGCGGTAGCTGGTCCACCTAAATGAGCCAAGAACATCGGTACACCAGCATTACCCGCCTTGATTGCACTAGCAGGTGACCCACCTACTGCACGCCAAATCGGCATTGAGCCATTTTGTGGACGCGGAAGCACCTTCGCATTGTTTAAAGGAGCGCGGAATTCTCCACTCCAATTAACATTTTCCTCTTCATTAATCTTTAACAACAGGTCAAACTTTTCTTCATACAATTCTTCGTAATCACGAACATTATAGCCCAGCAAATCAAAAAGTCCTATTCGAGAGGCACGACCAGCAACAATCTCCGCACGACCCTTTGAAATCAAATCAAGCGTGGAGAAATTCTCATATACACGTACCGGATCTGATGTGCTAATTATTGTAGAGGAGCTTGCAATTTTAATATTCTCTGTAGCCTGAGCAATTGCAGAAAGAACAACAGCATGCGCCTGCGTTGCAAAATACTCCTGATGACTTTCACCTACACTGAAAAAATCTATCCCTGCCTGATCGGCTAGCTTGGCATATTCAATGAGTTCACGAATACGTTCTCCTGCTGAAATTCTCTCTCCTGTTAAAGGATTAGGTAAGTGATCACCTAGTGTATATATACCAAACTCCATCCCTTTGCTTTGATCAATACGATATTTTTCCATCTATTTGTCAACCTTTCATTTCATACTAAATTTGGCCAATACTTGTCGCGTTTGCTATTCATTGCCTTCTTTCGACAATCTTCTTATAATGCTATTATAGAATAGATAGCACGTTTTAGTAAGTACGCACTTTTAAGTGTTATAGTATACAAAAAGATACTAAGGAGGAAATAAAATGGACAAGGTGCCGGAATACTGCCGTGTAGAGGATGCTTTAGGTATTTTAGTCGGTAAATGGAAACCGATTATTCTATTACATTTGCTCCAAGAAGGCACAAAACGTTTTAGCGAACTTAAACGTAGTTTGCCTGGAATCACACAGAAAATGCTGACAAAGCAGTTACGGGAATTAGAAAAAGAAGACATTATTCAGCGCGTGGTATACCCACAGGTTCCTCCCAAAGTGGAATATTCCATTTCCGAATATGGTAGAAGCCTGGAACCCATTTTAGAAGCCATGCATGAATGGGGAACGAAGCATACGTTGCATAAGAAGCAAAAATTGAATCAAAAGAGCGAGTAACCAAAAAAACGCCCAGAGTTCATTGCCTCTGAGCGTTTTAATTCAACCTATTAAATCCTACAATAGTTCACATACCACTCTTCCTGTACTTCTTTAATAGATATTCCCAGGAAGCCTGAGTGTAATAAATTTTGTTGCTTCTCAATTTCGCTCATCTTAAGGGAAACTTCCTCATTAAAGACGCGCTCACTCCTAGAATCGGCTAAATCTTTCATGAAAATATACCGAAGTTTTCCACCATATTTCCTTTTTAATGCAACAACTTCTAAACCTAGTTCCAGTTTATCTTTTATACTAGGAATATTAAAAGGAGCAACAGTTGCGCAAACATAACGAAAACGTTTACTATCGAGTCTATTCATAAAAAGCTTACCCATATAATTTTGCAATCCATTTCCCCGATAATCAGGGTCTATAGTTGAAATTTCCTGATAGATGACTTTTGAAAGTTCTTCATCTGAGAGACCTGCATCAATTCCTAAATGTTCCCCGTCCATTTCAGGGAGCCGCATTGCCCGGAACGCTATCATTTTCTCATCTACAAAGACGCCTATCATGAATTGATGTTCAGATAAAATTTCGGTAAACTCTTCTTTACTAAGTGGCTCTAAAGTGGCATTTGATAAAAGTGCATTTTCAACTTTCTTTTGTAGCTGCATAATGATAGACAAATCAGCAAATGTCAAATAGCGAACGTCAAAGGGTTGTCCATCACGTAGTTCTCCTGTTGTGACTTTTCCACTCATAATGTCACCCTTTTTGAATGCACGGTTAATTCATCTAACATATCCTTATCAACGTCTATACCTAATCCGGGCTTTTCATTAAGCTGAATAAATGGTACATCATATTGCAGGTTACCTATGTCTTTTTCAAATTTCAAAGGACCTGTTAACTCAACACTCGTTATAACCTTTTTTGAAAATGCAACTTGAAATCCTGCTGCTGACCCGATTGACGACTCTACCATCGAACCAACTTGGCAATCAATACCGGCCATCTCAGCCATATGTGCTAGTTTAGCAGCTGGGTAAATTCCACCGCATTTCATTAATTTGATATTTACCTTGTCAGCCGCACGTTTTGCAATAATTTCTCGCATCTCTCGTACTCCACGTAAACCTTCATCAATCATCATAGGAATGGGCGATTTTGATTTTACTTCGACCATGCCATCGATATCGTCTGCTATAACTGGTTGTTCGAGCCAATCCAATGAAACACCCTGTAACTTATCAAGCGCTTGTAATGTTTTGGAGCTCGATTTCCAACCTTGGTTTACATCGACACGAATTGAAATATTCTCATCCACTCGATCATAAACAGACTGAATCCGTTTCACATCTTCAACGATGTTTGTACCAACTTTCATTTTAAAGGAACGATATCCCTGCTTAACACGTCTTGCAGCATCATCTGCCATTTTCTCAGGTGTATCAATGCTTAACACATGTGTAATTGGAAACTTTTCATGGTATCTACCACCTAAAAGCGCATACACCGGAACGCCTAACGCTTTACCTACCACATCGTAACAAGCTATATCGATGGCCGCCTTAGCGGTTGGAACACCATAGATGGATGTATTCATTACATCATGAATTCGTTCCATATTTATCGGATTCTCACCTAAAATTTTTGGTGCAATTGTTGATGCAAGAACATGGAACGTGCTTTCAAAGCTTTCACCTGTAACATGCTCATCAGCCACACCTTCCCCGTAACCAACAAGTCCATTGTCTGTTGTAATTTTAACGATAATGGATGGCATCGAGCTATAATTAGCATAACTAATCACGAATGGCTCAATAAGTGGCAGTTCGATAGCAAAAATTTCGATTTCTGATATTTTCATAATATAATCCTTCCTATCTATCGTTGTTTATCCAGCCGCTTCTTCTTTCTCCTGTATAGCAAGCTTTTCTTCCGTTGATAATTTGGCAATCGTATATCCTGTGAATGCGTAGATCAAGGAAATAATCGGTACAATAAAATTCAATATCGCATATGGAGCATAGGCAAATGCATGAACACCCAATGTTCCAAGAATAAACACGCCACACGTATTCCATGGTACGAAAACAGATGTTAATGTACCTCCATCTTCGAGTGCTCGGGATAAGTTTTTGGAATGAAGATTTTTATCTGTATAAACTTTAGCAAACATTCTTGATGGTACAACAATGGAAACATACTGTTCTGCACACGATACATTTGTCAGAAAACATGCACCAAGGGTTGACGCTATTAACGAGCTAGATGATTTCACTACTTTTAATAATTGGTCCATGATCGATTGCAGCATGCCCGAATACTCTAATATACCACCAAAGGTCATTGCTACAATTGCCAATGAAACAGTGTACATCATGGAATCGAGCCCTCCCCGATTTAATAAATCGGCTACCACTGCATTTTCTGTATCAATCGTGTACCCACTTTGCAGAACTGCCAAGGCACTTGCTATAGAGTCACCCTGAATGACAACTTGCGCTAAAAAGCCAAGAATGATCCCTACGAATAATGCTGGGGCTGCAGGTACTTTCATCACAACAAGTAATATTACGGCTAACGGAACCAATAATAAAAAAGGTGATATAACAAAACTTTCTTGTAAAACAGTAATTGTTTTGCCTATATCAGCAGACTCTGCCGCACTTTGGCCAAAATCCTTTCCTAAGTACGCATAAACACCAAGGGCAATTAATAGGCCCGGAATAGTTGTCCACAACATATGTTTGATATGTACAAATAAATCGGTATGAGTTAACCCGGAAGCCAGGTTCGTCGTATCTGACAAAGGAGACATTTTGTCACCAAAATATGCTCCTGAAATGACAGCTCCAGCTATCATAGGCGCAGGGATGCCCATACTAATACCAATCCCCATTCCTGCTACTCCAATCGTTCCCATTGTTGCCCAGGAACTTCCAATCGCAAGTGAGACGATCGCACAAATGATTGCAATTGTGACGAGGAAAAGTGATGGTGAAATGATTTCCAAGCCATAATAAATCATCGTAGCAACTACTCCACCGCCAATCCAAGAGCCTATTATTAAACCGACCAGCATAATAATTACAATTGCGGGTAGCGCTAACTTAACACCTTTATACATCATCTCCTCAATCTCTTTCCATTTAAAACCACACTTTTTCCAAGCAACTAAAGCAGCAATAACAGTTCCAATAACTAAGGGAATATGTGGTCCTTGTTCAAATACAACAATCGTTAGAATCATGACAACAATCATTACTACCAAGGGCAATAAAGCCCACCAAATGTTTATTTTATTTTTCAAGATATTCCCTCCTGTAATGTGTTTTCAATTATTTCTATTTAAAGATTATTTAGTTAATTCTAGATGCAGTTTATCGACCTGTCAATTTTTATTTGCACACTTTTCAATTGTTTTTGCTAAAGTTCTTGCACCGATATCCAATGCTTCGTGGTTAAATTCCATTTGGGGATGATGCAGTCCTGGTACTAAATCCGCACCAATTCCAATCATTGTTGCTTTTAAGTTGGTATCATGAATCGTGTAGAAGTGGAAATCGTCACTTCCAGAAGTTACCACTGTTGGCATTGTATTCGAATCGCCAACTACCTCGCGTATCGCTTCCCCCGCAATTGCTGCAGCATCTGCTGAAACCTCTGCTCCTGGTGTATAATCAATCCAGTCCGTTGAAATAGTTACTTCATGTAATGCTGAAATAGTTTCTAGTTCTTTTTCAACTCGTTCTTGTATCTCGGCCAACACTGAATTATTTTGGGCACGTAGATCAATAGCAAAAGAAGCTGACCCCGGAATGATATTTAAACTCTCTCCACCAGCTTGAACTTTTGTTAGTTTAATAGAATATGGTTCAAATGGTGAAAAATAAATATTTTTCAGTAGTTGCTGGATAGAAAATAAGACATCAATAGCATTTTTCCCTTGATGTGGCCTTGCGCCGTGTGCATCTTCTCCTTGAATTTTCCCTTCTAAAAAGACAGCAGCACCATGCTGGATTGCGGGAGAAACTTGACCAAAAGTAAGTTCCTCAATCGGACGTAAATGCACGCCAAATAAATAGGAGACATTATCAATTACACCACGCTCAATCATTGCTTCAGAACCATTACCTTTCTCTTCAGCTGGTTGAAATATAAAGCGAATTCGTTTTGTTAACTTTTCATCCTTCAAGTAAGCGAGTGCACCAAGCACCATCGAGATATTTGCATCATGTCCACATGAATGATTTGCTTGAAACTTCCCATCTACCTCCTGCCATAACGCATCAATATCAGCACGAACCGCAATAACTTCATCACCAGTGCCAATTTCAGCAACAAGGCCAGTCACATCGTTAAACCTGTGATAGGTTACCCCCATCGAATCCAAAATTGAGCCAATTTTATTGGTTGTCTCAACTTCTTTCCAGCTAATTTCCGGATAGGAGTGAAAGTATTGAAACCAATCATGAATCATTTGTTTAATGTTACTAACCATTAGAATCCATCCTCCTTTTTTAGAATACTACACATTTTCCGAAAAAATTTCTACACAAAGATTATTTAAAGAAGAAAAATACCGCCCCATGCTACGACACATGAAACGGTACAACAAACGCCCAGAATTGCCTCCCTCTAAGCGTTTTAATTCTATACAAAATGATTCACTTTTCCAAATAACTTTTTAACGCATCCAAATCTTTCGCACTTGCTTTTTTAAAGGTTCCTGCCATCATTTTTCCAAACAATTTGGATAAACCAGTAAGTCCCTTTACTTCACCGGATAAAGTAATATCTGTATAATCATCCGATGAAGAAATTATATATGTAAACACAAGCTCTCCTTTTCCCATTGTTCCTTTCGTCCCATCACAGCGTAGTACAATTTTCTCTGGTTCTTCGAGTTCGATAACTTCAAAGTGTTCAGAAGCCTCTTTTCCAAACATCTTTCTTGTCTCTTTCCATTGACTTCCCACTTGCAATGGACCCTCATCCAATCGCTCTATGCCCACTAATCCTTGCATCCAGTTCTTGGCAGAATCGAGATCAAGCAAACCTGTATACGCTTTTTGTTAAGATACCTGAAAAGTTCTTTTTACTTCAAAATGAATACTCAAGCTGATTTCCTCCAAATTCATATCTATTATCCCACACTATTATTTTACCAGTACCTTTTGCTAAAAACTATATATAAAGTAAATTCGACAACCATTAATAAACTCCTGCTTATTCTGCAATCGGCTCCGTATTGGATATTTATTTCTTAATCTATCAAAATAGTTATAGTCAGACTTTCAAAGAGGAACAAGGTCAAATTTGGTTAATAATACCTATTCCACAGGTTACTAGATACATGAGAAGCTAACATTATATATTATTTTGAAAGTTTTTTTGCATTTCACAGGGAGGTTTGGGATGGGATGAAGAAGTTAACCAGAAATAAACGATTTTTGTTAATTGTTAGTGCAATGTTGTTCGTTATAATTTTTACAGCTTGCGGAAAAGAATCAGATAGTGAGTCAAAGGGCCAGGAAAAGTCTGATCAAGAGAATCCAATAGTCACCATTACAATGGAAAATGACAAGGAGATAAAGATTGAATTGTATCCGGATAAAGCCCCAAACACCGTCAATAACTTTATTTCTCTAGTCAAAGAGGGTTTTTATGATGGGTTAATTTTCCATCGCGTGATTCCTGAATTCATGATTCAAGGTGGCGACCCTAAAGGAAATGGTACAGGTGGACCCGGATATTCGATTAAGGGTGAGTTTAGTTCAAATGGTTTTGAAAATGACTTAAAACATGAACGCGGCGTTATTTCGATGGCTCGCTCGTCAGATCCTGATTCAGCAGGATCACAATTCTTTATCATGGTTAAAGCGTCCCCTAACCTCGATGGAAAATATGCTGCATTTGGAAAAGTAGTCGAAGGCATGGAGGTCGTTGATGCGATCGTTTCTGTAGAACGAAATGCTGCTGACAAACCAATAGAAGAACAGCGAATGAAAAATGTAAAAGTAGAGACCAATGGATATGATTATTCTGAGCCAGATGTAATTGAATAATTCTAGTAGAGTAAATAAGAAAAATCTCAGTTCAAAATTAACTGAGATTTTTCTTATTTACTCTACTTTGCGTTCTCATCTGGTTGATGAATGCCAAATGTGTTTCCTTCCGTATCAATATAATACCCCTGCCAAGCCATTCCCGGCAGAGCATATTTAGGCAATGCTACCTTGCCTCCATTATTAATAATTTTTTCTTCGATAGAATCGTAATCTTCCACTCCCATTGTACACGCATAGCCATTCAAAGCCTGTTTTGGTTCTGGAGGAGGACTTTGGCGTTGCATCAAAGCTCCGTTAATTCCAGGCTCATTTTCATCGCCAGTAACAGCTCCCATATAAGGCATGCCAGCATATTCGCTCCAATCTTCAAAATTCCAGCCAAATACCTCTCCATAAAACTTCGTAGCCCTTTCCATATCATCCACATGGATTTCAAAATGCACTAATCTTCCCATCATTTTCCTCCTAGATTTAATTTTGTACCATTAAATTATGTAGCATATTCAACAGTCTTCGGCACTCCATTATTATAACAAATTTGGGAATATATTAATAATTAAATATATTCAATTTACCATGGTTCAAAAAAATAGAATCAAACTTTGGACTGGCCGTAATTCCGAATATTAATGACTATTAAGGTTACTTATATACAGATAATAACTATTTATAAGTTAATAACAGTATTAAAGAGATTAATAGGCTTTTTCTTGAACTATCCGTGCTATATGCAGTATATTACGGTTTGAATCATTCTTTCTTTATTGATAGGTTAATAAGGTTGCACTTCTATTGGCACGACGTTATGTCTGCACTTTACAACATAGAAAAGGAGCTGATTACAATGGAAGCCTATCAATCTCAAGAAAGTAAAGAGCCCGAGGAACTGGATGGTGATTACTCACTAGATAGAGTACCTCGAGATAAGAGAAACATGGGTTGGTTAAGTATTACCAATATTACATTTGGTATTGCAACAGCTATTTTTTATTTTCAGATGGGAAGTGTTATGGCACTTCAATTTGGAGCTATAAATGCTATTATATCTGCTGTTTACGCAATTGTTGTTGCAGGGGTATTGGGAACTTTTATTGCCTATTTATCTGCTAAATCTGGAATGAACGTCAATTTGTTATCTAGAGGTGGCGGGTTTGGATATGTTGGCGCATCCTTGACTTCATTTATTTATGCAACCAATTTCATCATGTATTGTGCATTGGAAGGGTTAATCCTGGTCGCTGCTGTTCACGAATTCTTTCCCGTTAGCAATTAGACAAAATACAGAAATGGTCATTGCCTTTATTTTTTATTTTTCTAATTGCTGCTATTGTAATGGCCGCTATGGGGCCTTCTTCGTATGATGGAAGCTTTTGGTCATACATGCCAGAAGGTGTTCAAGTTGGAGGAACTGCATTATTACTCTGTATCGGAATGCAACATGGAATTATGGGTTTAACTCCCCTTCTTGCTTCGGATTACGCCCGCTTTTTAAAACCTAAGGATACGAAAATTGGAATCTTTGCTATCGGGTTTGTCCCACAAATCTTCTGCTTCGGAGTAATGGGTGGTCTTGGCATCTGGTTTGGTGTTCGTCTAGGAGAGCCGAATCCTGGAGTATATATTGTGTTGCTACTTGGTATCTGGGGAGCTTTATTTACGATGTTAACTCAAATCAGGATTAATGTTACAAATATTTATAGCGGTTCATTATCCTTATCGAGCTTCTTTGAAAATGTATTTAAATTTAAGCCTGGAAGACGTTTTTGGGTAGTGGTTACTGGTATATCAGCAATCATCCTGATGCTTCTCAATATTGTCGATCATCTTGAAGTAGTCTTGACATTTCAAGGGGTCTTTCTCTTATCTTGGGCAACTATAATAGTTATAGATGCAATTGTTGTTAAAAAAGCCCTGAAGATTGGTCCTAGTTATTTTGAGGCAAGACAAAACTATTTATTTAAGTGGAATCCGGTTGGTGTTGGATCACTAGTTATTTCAAGTGGCCTAGGTACTATCGCAGCATTAGGATTCATGGGAACATTCCTACAAAGTACTGCTGCATTCTTCTCCGCAATCCTTGCTGCTATCCTCACCATCGTTTTGGCAATTGCCACTAAAGGTAAATACTACGTCAAGAATGAAGCCAACGATATTGATAAAGAAGACTATATTAGATAAGTATTTTGGGGGTCAGCCCCCATCTTCATGTTAAAAGGACAGCACCAAAATTAAATAGGTGCTGTCCTTTTGGTATGCAGTTAAGCCCTGACATAAAGTAATTACTTGTTAATTCCTTATTATAAATAGCACAAAATAGACTTTTCTATCCAATACATGAATACAGTATTGAGACTTTGTTTCTCATACTTTTTCATTTTTGAATACATGTCTATCCCATCAGAAACACCATGCCATAAATCTGTAACACAAAATCATCTTATTATTAAATTATCATTAAACCTACCCATCAACACGGTATTATAGTAATTCCCGTCAGATAGAATCTTGTCATTTTTTAAGATACCTTCCACTTCAAAACCATACTTTTTATAAAGATTTACAGCTTTATCATTTGTTTCAAGGACGTTCAACGTGATTTTCTTAATCTCATTTGAGTCTGCCCAATGAATAGCTTCTTTTAATAGATTCTTTCCTATACCATATCCCCAGTATTCTTTTAATACACAGACCCCAAATTCTACTTTATGAGAAATTCTTTTTAGTTTGTTCCCTTCACATCTTGAAAAACCTACAACTCTTTCACCTGCTTCAGCAACTAAAAATAGGTTACTAGTACTTTCTGTGTCGTCTTGAATCATCTGTTTAAAACCTGATTCATCTATGTACGCCTCGCCCTTTTCTCTATCCAAATTTTCAGTTTCACCATCTATTTGTAATCTTACTTCAGACAAGTTTTTTGCATCTTGATCAATTGCAGACCTTATGCTATAACGTAAATTATTAATACAAAATTCTTTTTGACTAACCTCCATTAACCTCGGTCCCCTATCTATTAATTATAAGATTAGTTGTCTCAATTACTCTAGCAACTTCTAAGCCGATTAGTGCTATGTGTTATATAGCCAGGGTTACGATAGATACTTTAGCAGTTTCTTATCAATCAGCGTAGTCCTTTTTTAATGACAGATAATAAACTGTTACTTGTGTAATTGGAAAAAGCATTAAAACAACAATAGGATAGGCAGCAAAATAATCAGAAGCAAACGGCTGAAATATCATACATACAGCAAGAAATGGAAATGCAATCAACGTTGATATATAAGTATTTCGACAAGCCTTCGAAGTTAGCGCTTTTTCTCGTTCATCTTTTTCCCTAAATTCAGCTGGAAAGAGAATTGCTTCCTTCCATCCCTTTTTATCCTTTCGTTGTTTTCGAGTAAATACAACTGAAGCTGGTATGGCAACAATTAAAAAAAGAATAATCGGTAGTACATTCAACGAAAAACCAAAACCATTTATATTTGAATTATCAATAGTAGATTTAATTTCCATTGCTGTATCATAAAATGCTATCATTCCCCATCCAAACAAGGCTAAGACCGTTATATTTAATAAATAGTTTCCTTTTAATTTCATTGTTGTTCCTCCCCTTTTAATTGAAATACCTCTTCAACAGTCAGTTGAAATTCAAGACAAATGTTCATCGCTAAGAGAAGAGAAGGAATATAATCTCCCTTTTCTAATGCAGCAATTGTTTGTCTAGTTACTCCCACTTTTGACGCAAGATCTTGCTGGGTCCATTGGAAACGAGCACGCAATTCCCTAATTCGATTGGATAGTTGCACATTGATCTCCTTCATTTCATTATTTTAATTTATAAATATAATAAACTTAACATAATGTTAAGTCAAGTTAACATTACGTTAAGTTTATTATTACTTTAATTTAGATTAAAAAAGACGCATTCAACTCCAGAAACGCGCCCTATACAAGAGGAAAGAACCCCTCTCAAACAGACTTATTTGGAACACCTTCCTCCAGAAGCTTTGTTTACTGGCGGATAATCAGGTTTTTAAATCAAGTACTCGCCCATCTGCAATAAAAAGAGCACAATTCTAACTACAGAATTGCGCCTCTTTTGCTGAAAATTTGTTTACCTTATTTCTAAATGGAAGTTAAGAGAAAACTATTTTTGTTGAACTGATTTCATAAAGAACATCACAATGTCTTCTTTTTCTCTTTTTGGAGCCAAGTCTCTAGCAGCTCTTTCTCATTTTCTAGTGATATCCCCGCTTTTCGTTCTGTATTCTGTCTTTCTTTCACCCATTGATACGCATCATAAATAGTATCTTCAAGAGGGCGGAAGGAAAGACCATCATTAACAGCTTTTTCTATACTGATGTCAAAGGCACCTTTCCAAGGTTCAGCCTCTCCGTCTAACGGAAAGTGTTCAGGGATCCATAAAGGCATTTCTGTCCATGGCTGTACTTTGTTCTCCATTATAAAATGTTCTTCTGTCCACACAAATTCGGTATCACTGTTTGTAACAGTTTTACAAGTGTTCAATAGCTCTTCCATAGTCAATTCATAATTCGGGCCTGTTACATTGAACGTACCTACTTTTCTGTTTTCCGCCATATTGAACACCCATGTAGTTATATCTTTTATGTCTATCAATTGAATCGGACGATCTGAACGTCCCGGCGCTAATACTTTACCACCCTGCGCTACACGCTGAATCCAGTAGGGAAGACGATCCGAATAGTCAAACGGTCCGACCAGCAAACCTGCTCTTATTTGCAAAACACGTCCTGGCCAATGCCTCTCTGCTTCTTCTTCACATAGTACTTTCAGCGCACCGTAGTACTCATAAGGAGAGATTTTGCCATCCTCAACGTCTTTCAATTTATCAGCGGGCGGCATCATGGATGTTAAATGATACCCTTCTGTAATATTGGGTGGAATCCAATCTTTATAAACCGAGATGCTCGAGATGTATGTATAATGTTCGATGTTATCCCCAAGTACAGAAGCGATTTTTTTGATTTGATGAGGAGCAAATCCGCATGTGTCCATTACAACATCCCATTTCCGTTTTTTTAGAAGTGATACATCGCTGTCTCTATTACCGATTAGCTGCTCAACCTCAGGAAACGCTTCTTTATTGTTCCCACGATTAAATAAGGTAATTTCATGCCCTCTTTTCAATGCTTCTTCCACTAAAGCTTTTCCTAAAAAACGAGTACCTCCTAAAATAAGAACCTTCATAGTTCTCCTCCATTCCTTTCGTTTAATATCAAATAAAAATTCCTTCAATTATACTCTGAATCCACCGCAAAACAACAATGCGCCACAATACTATTCGCAATTTCATCATTGACCTTTGCCCCAAGAAACACAACCCGGTCCTTTAATAACCGTGAATAAATATCATACGAACGTTCTGACATTCGACATCTTGGATATCCCTTTCTTTATGAGACGAATGAAGACTCCTGCGTCAACCATAACGATGAATTCAGCCATTCTGACCTATAAAATGGTATAAATAAGAGATTTCCATTGTTAACTTGAATTGCCACAAGTAAGTATGACACACCTACTCTCGAAATTTGTTGTATTGCTACCCTTGGTCTAGAAACTATTTGAACAGATGTGACGGACATTTGGTGGGGTTCCAACATTTCTTTTTGAAAGAGATCTATTAATTTTTCCGGTTTCCCATTTTGTATTGCAGTGACATACGTTATAACTCTGTGATGGTCCATGTTTAAATCATCTTCATTTTTCATCCGATTTAATCTTTTTCGAGCACGATGGAGAGCTGCCTTAACTGCCCCTTCACTTGTTCCAGTCATCTCTGCGATTTCCTGTGCTGTGTAGTCCATTCCAGACAGCAACATGGCAACACGTTGTTTAGGCGTAAGCTCACGCAACAACATTTCAATTGCACTATACATAACATCCGAATTCATTTCTTTCTTCGCCATTCGTTCAGACATATCCGAATTAAAAACTACATCCGGCTTGCATTTTCGGAATTCATCAATCCATGTATTGGAGGCAATTCGAAATAAATAAGCTTTGGACACAGACTTCGGTGTTCCAATCCAGCTTTTATAAGCCTTGGTCAATGTTTCCTGCATCAGGTCTTCTCCATCCCATGTTGAGTTACTCAATGATTGGCAATAGTTTTCTAAGTCCTTCAGGTATTGTTGAACAGCATTCTCAAACTTTTCATTCGCTACAGCGAGAGTTTTTTGTACATGCGGCCGCATTGCAAATCCACTCCTCAATTTTGGTCTTTCACTTCTTATAAACGAAAAATCAAAACAAAAAGATACGGGTATATAAAAAATTTTTTTGAAAAATGGATGGTCTTTGCTAATTTTGATTATTAATCTTTTATTTAACAAAATAGCCCTTTAAATGAAAAGTGAGCACTGACCTTTATTCCAGAAAGCGCCCGTTCGTATTGTTGAATAGAAATATTTTTTTATTTCGTTCCTTATACGATGATGAAGAGCTTAACCCGATTATAAGTATCCTCAACTTTGTGCGAGTTTAATTGCGCGGTCCATCTCTAGTAATGGTTGATCAAGCGCATCGCCGTGGCCAACCGCTAACAAGGATGGTGAGAGTTCTCTTAATTTACGGGCACTGGACAACGAAACTTGTTTGTTCCATGTTGCTAAAGCTGGGAATGGGTATAGTGGTTTGAACTTTCCAGACACAGCAACACCACCCAGAGTTTGAAATGCATCTCCGACAATCAATGCGCTGTCACGTGTATCAAAAAAAGACATGGAACCCGGTGAATGCCCGGGGGAGGTGATGGCCAAAAGCGAGTTTACCCGGTCATCATTTTGAAGAAGTACATCGGGCTTTGTTTTCAGAGATTTGGGATAGGTGATTTGACGAATCGGCGATTTCGGCTCCCCGGGTTGAGGTTCAGTGTTCCCATAAAATATTTTCATTTCCCGCTCGGGAATCATCACACAGGCATCTGGCAATGCTTCCTTCAAAAGATCCAATGATCCGATATGATCTCCATGGGCATGTGTGAAGACGAGCTTCGTAATCGGTTTTCCAATTTGTTTGGCAACATCCAAAATCCGCTCAGCGTTTCCCGGGTTCGCCGCATCAATCAAAGTCAATTCATCCTCTTCTTCTGACAAAAAACAATTTACTTGAAAAATGAATTGTTTAAAAGTCAGTTGATACAAGAACTCAGACTTCCTTTGATACATCATTTTAACCCCCTATTATTGCTTGTAAGTAAAGGAGGGAGTCACGCAACCCTCGTTTTAACGGTTTCACCAACTATCATGAAACATCATAGATTATCATGGGGAATCAGGGTTACATCATAGAAGATCCCAAAATGATCAATCATTCGACTGGTTTTCAATTACGCGACTTTCACGTAATTATCGATACTTCCTGGATGCTATAAACTGCGATACGGGTAGGAGGACAAGCGAAAGACATAACCCGATAAATAAAAATTCATTGCCGAACTCATTATTTGGATGATAAAGTTTCCGGTCAACCAGCCACAACACGAAAAGTGCGGCTGTCAGAATCCGATAGCTAATTACAGAACTCCGACTTACAATTTGTCTACCCATTTCATCCTTTTTCGCTCTTTCATCATTTCGCCATGTAAAGAGCTGAAAGCTTCCACCCAGCAAAATTACGAACATTAGCATATTCCCCTTAGACAAAAAATCCCCATTCATGAGATCTGACCACGTTAAAACAATGAATAAAATTAGTGAGAAACATATAATTAGAACAAAACTTTTTTTTGTCATTTTACTCACCATCCATTTCATACAAAAATAATTCATCTACAGTGACATCCATTATGGTGGCTAAAGAGAATGCCAGAACGAGACTAGGATCATATTTATTGTTTTCAATCGCATTAATAGTCTGTCTAGATACCTTGCACCTTTGGGCCAAGTCTTCTTGTGACATTTTCTTATTTTTACGTAACTTTTTAATTAGATTTTTCAATACTTTTCACCAACTAAACGTCAAATACATTTTACATATTTAGTGTATGCTAAACCGAAATTAATGTCAAACTTTTTTTACATTTTTTAAAAATGAGTGGGTTAGTTTTCTTACGTTCACAAGAAAACCCCTCTCAGAGAAAGATTTATCCTATGCTCTCAATGAAAATAAAACTGTAAAAGAAATCGAAGCACTTGATGCAGTTTCACCAAGAAATCGCATCAGAAATCTCTTTTCATAGAAACGCAAATGACAAACTATTTCCAAATGGAATTCATTGCCCCATCAGCTGGTTTCCAAATTGCCCGTTCAAAAGTAATATCCTCTAGCACTTTTTCAAGTGGTGGAAACCAGTCTTCTTCATCTAAGCAGCTTGCCCATTGTTGTAACAAAAGTGTCTTTACATCCATTTTCTATTCCCCCCAATTTAATCGCTTTAATAGATAATCCCTTTGGTCATAATTCATTTGCAGTCGTGTTGTTCTGGCATAACTTACAATTTCAAGATGAACCATCTAATTAAATCTATAAGGTAGCCTTTTTACACTACTATCGCATTTTCGACTCCAATTATTACACTTTCGGTTCAATACTCTTACACTTTTCATTCCAATTAAAATGCTAAGCATATGCGTAAAGATAGAGGATCATCCATTTTAGTCCTGACTAACATGGATGATCCTTTGTATTTCCTCAACAAACGTGCCATGGGTTACTGCATTTTACTGTCTGAATCCCAATTTGTTCGATATATAACCGATATCTTCCATTCTATACTTTTCCAATTCAGCATCTAAACTATAAAACACCAAAAATATGGTTATGTTAAAGATTTATTTTACCTTTATTAGACATATGGATTAAGCCCTCATGAATAGTTTGGATATAAAGCCCATTTTGCTAAAACCAACTTGATAAAGAAGATGAAAGGAGTATTTAATTAATATGTTGATGAATTATTTACCTCCTCATTACTCACCATCTCAAATGATTCACGCTATTCAAAAGGGGTTACCAAAAACAAATGCTCCAAAGGATATTATCATTGCTGGGGCTGGTATGTCAGGATTAGTAGCAGGTTCTCTCTTAAAGCAAGCAGGGCATAACGTAAAGATCATCGAGGCGAGGGAGCGTGTTGGAGGTCGTATTTATACGATTCGCACCCCCTTTACAAAAGGGCATTATATGGAAGCCGGTGCGATGCGAATACCTAATACCCACTATTTAGTAATGGAGTATATAAAAAAATTTGGTTTGAACGTCAATCCATTTATTAATTCATCCCCAAACGATCTTATGTACGCAAATGGGGTTAAAATAAGATACTATTTATACAAGCAAAACCCTGCCATTCTGAATTATCCAGTCGCTCCTAATGAAAAAGGAAAAACAGCTAATGAACTTATTCAATTTGCAATCCAGCCGATTATAGATTTTATCAATCAAAACCCCCTGAAAAACTGGCCTATCGTTGTTCAACATTTTGAAAGATATTCGCTCTCCACCTTTTTTCGATATAATCCAACCGGCAAAACATTATCAGACGGTGCAATCGAAATGATTAAAGTATTATCAGATGTAACAGGATTACCAGAACTATCTTTTGTCGAGTTACTTCGAGAATTCATGATTTTATTTAATAAAGAAATTCAATTCTTTGAAATTACCGGTGGTTTAGATCAACTACCTAAAGCGTTTCTACCTGAAATGAATGAAAACATTCATTTCAATCAAGAAATCACCAAAATTGAACAGGGAGAAAATCAGGTAACATTTACTTGTATGGATACAAGAACGGGCAAATTAAGTCAAATTACTGGGGATTTGGCAATTGTAACGCTTCCATTTACAGTACTTCAATTTATAGACATTCAACCTAGAGATTCCTTCTCCTATCACAAATGGAAAGCCATCCGTGAACTTCACTATGTTCCTTCTACTAAAGTAGGAATTCAGTTTAATAATCGGTTTTGGGAAAAACAAGGGTTGTTTGGAGGAAAAACAATCACAGACCTGCGCATCCGTTTAGCACATTATCCAAGTCATGCATTTAATCAGAAAAGTGGCGTTCTTCTAGGGAGTTACACATGGGAGGATGATGCACTGGTTTGGGTAAGTAAATCAGACAAAGAGCGTATAGCACAAGCACTTAATGAATTGGCAGAAATACACGGTCAAGCCATTCGAAATGATTTTGTAACAGGAACCAGTTATAACTGGGTATTAGATCCTTATGCAGCAGGTGCATTCACCTTATTTAAACCCGAACAGGAGACCGAACTTTTTCCGTATCTCGCCACCCCGGAACATAGAGTACATTTTGCAGGTGAACATACAGCCTTAACTCATGGGTGGATTCAAGGGGCAATTGAATCGGGAATACGTGTTTCATTTGAAGTAAATAACCTTGAATCAAGATGAATTCATTTTCACATGAATATCGCCTGATTAAATATATTTATATTAAAACAGATTAAACCTCATTTTTTCAGATTTTATATGGTCTTACATGAACAAAGCCTATTTTCCCTTTATTCATAAGATGAATAAGACTTTTTGTTATTTCTATTGAGCAAAACCGTTGACAAGAATTTTTCAGGAAACATAGTACCGCTACAAAGAACAATCAATTATAAAACATTCGATCAAAATACGAATCTAATATGGATTGCATATATGAACGAAAATATTACATTGGCAGTTACGGAGTTGAAAAAAATATTGAAAGAGCTTAAGGAAAGCCTATACTGTTCATATACATCCTTCGCAGATTAAAATTATAATGAGTGTCCTTACACATCTAACCTAGTTTTGTATAAAAGTCCGAGGCTACGGGCAAAAGAAGGGATGAAATGGAACGGGCTAAAAAACGGAAAACAAAAAAAGATAAAAACCTAGAATGGAGAAAG
Source organism: Virgibacillus necropolis (assembly GCF_044793635.1). GTDB lineage: Bacteria > Bacillota > Bacilli > Bacillales > Amphibacillaceae > Virgibacillus_F > Virgibacillus_F necropolis_A. Next base: position 3,510,140 of record NZ_CP084992.1, on the reverse strand, counting down.
TAATGAAAAGCTTTGAATATGGTGATGAAAAAATAAGCGATAGAGAAATTATGATTGCTGTACCCTCCATTGTGATTAGTGTAGGAATTCTTTCATTACCAAGGAATCTGGCAACTACATCTGTCGCTTCAGATGGTTGGATAGCTATCCTTGTTGGTGGAGCACTTGCAGTACTAATTACATGGTTATTAGCTAAACTGGCGATTAGATTTCCAAATCAATCCTTTTTCACGTTTACATCTAACATCCTGTCAACACCTGTGGCAATCATTATCTCGATATTATTTGCTGTAATATGGTTAAGTGTTGCGGCACATCAGGTCCGTAGTATTGCAGATGTTTCCAATCTGTATTTGCTTTACCACACGCCTGTCGAGGTGACCGCACTTTGTTTTCTTCTTGTAGTTGTTTACGCTGTTTCGGGCTCTAGAGCAGGGTTATTTCGATTAAATATGCTGTTCTTACCGATTATTCTTTTTATTGCCCTAACAGTTTTTGCATTTAATTTAAAATGGTTTGAACCGAACCTATTGTTACCAATGTTTGAAACAGACATGCAGGGTTATCTAAAGGGATTACATACAGGAGTGGGCTCTTATGCAGGATTTGTCATTATTTTATTTTATATAGGATTAGTGGACAATCCAAAGAAAACTCCTAAAATGGCTGCAATGGGAATGTGTATACCTATAGTTTTGTACATGATGCTTTTTATTATATGTATTGGCGTATTTGGTAATGCGGTAACGTCTAACCTATTATACCCAACTATAGAGTTAGCTAAGACCGTAGAAATACCAGGAGGATTTTTTGAACGGTTTGAGTCTGTCTTTTTTATTATCTGGATTATGGCCATCTTTAATACAACTACAATGGCGTTGGATATCGCTGTACTTTCACTCAACTCTATCTTTAAGCATACAAAAAAAGTGAAAATAGTGTTCATATTAGCACCGATTGTATATGGCATCAGTATGTTTCCACAAAACTTAATTGAGGTATCTTTACTTGGAACAATTGTCAGTAATACGGCATTTATTTATACCCTTTTTATTGCGTTAGCACTGTTTGTTGTTTCTAAACTAAAGGGGAAACGGATTGGAAAATGAAAAATCTATTCGCTTATCATTTGCTCGTTTGTCTTCTTATTAACAGGGTGTTGGGATCAAGTAGCTATTGTAGAATGCGGATTTTTCAAGGGACAAATAGATATGGTCGACCTATAGTCGGATAACTATAATGTTTTTCGGTTCCATTAATAATTCATACATGTACATGCTGTCCTTACCCTACCTAAGTTATTATTAAACAGCAGATAAAATTAAAATAAAATAAAATATAGGCATTCTTATTCAAAACGCTGACCCTTCTATTTTATGAGGGATTGGCGTTTTATTTTTTAAAAGGAAAGAAACTTTGGCGTTAATCTGTCTAGCGCAAGCACCCTAGCCCGCCTGAGGTTTTAAGTCAAATCTCTTTGTGATAAAAATCATCACTAAGAGATTCGTCTTAAACTTGTCGGGGCTGACCAAGGCGCTTGCGCTTTTCTTATGGCTTGTTACATTTAAGAATTATTTAAGACTTTAGAAAGATACTATTAATTTTTCATCCTTATGATAATGACATAGACAAAATATGCAAGTACAGGAACGAGGTGAAATGGGTAAGTGAGAACAATGATGTTCGTTATATTGGGGTGGATTGGCGGTCATTTATTAGGCAGTGGGGCAGTAAAACTAAAAAGAATAAGGGAGAGATAATATGTTTTTAGCTTTTAAGGAATTAAAACGATCCAAACTAAGGTACACATTACTCGGCTTAATTATGGTAGCCATTTTATTCCTGTTATTCTTCATTACTGGTTTAGCAAATGGTTTATCCTATGCTGATAGTTCTTCATTAGAAAACTTAGCAACAGAATATGCCATTATAGATGAAGAATCTGACGGTGCAATTATTAATTCGGAACTGGCACCAGAACAGGCAGATACAATACAGAAAAAACTTGATGATAAATCTTCACCCTTAGCAATTACCATGTCTGAATTGGTTGGAGAGCAAGATGATAAGATAGGCGTTGTTTACTTCTCTGTGAATACAGAGAAATATCCCAATATGGGCGTTTTAGAAGGAAAAGATATTAGTGAGTTATCAGGAAACGAAGTTATTGTAAGTGAAAGTTTAAAGAAAGACGGATACGAATTAGGAGACAAGATTGAGGATAAAACATCTGGAAAGACAATGACTATTGCAGGTTTTATAGAAAAACAGACATATACATTCCTGCCAGTTATCTATGCTGATTTTGAATTAGGAATGCATAAAATATTTACAGACAAACCTTCTTATAATGCGATAGTGTATACAGGATCTAAAGTGACAATTGAAGAATATGACACCATGACAAAAGAAGAATTGGTTAAATCCATGCCAGGTTATACGGAAACACAGGGATCATTTATGGTAATGAAGTTATTTATGTTTATTATCTCTGGCTTTGTTTCCACAGTATTTTTCTATGTCATTACCATTCAAAAAACAAGTCAATTTGGTGTGTTGAAAGCTGTTGGAGCGAATACAAAGTATATTGCTAAGAGCATTATGATTCAAGTGGTTTTGCTTACCGTAATAAGTCTGGTATTCAGTGTACTGGCCATAACTGGAATGGTGCAAGTATTGCCGGAAGGTATGCCATTTAAAACCTCTGCCGCACTGATTTTAAGTACAGGAGCATTATTTTTAGGTTTAAATCTAGCAGGATCGCTATTATCTGTATTTAAAGTCACCAAAATCGATGCGTTGGAAGCAATTGGAAAGGTGGAATAACTATGGCTAAAGAAATTTTAAAGTTGGATAAGGTCACTAAAGTATTTGGAGATGGGGATACCTCGGTAAAAGTATTGAAAGACATATCATTTAACTTAAATAAGGGAGAATTAATGGCCGTAGTTGGCCCCTCTGGTTCAGGTAAAAGTACACTCCTTTCCATTATCGGAGCTTTATTGACACCTACAAACGGTAAGGTGTTCTTGAATGAAGAGGATATCACAGCGTTTAAATCTGCAAAATTAACTTCCAAAAGATTAGAAGAAATCGGGTTTATATTTCAATCAGCGCATTTAATTCCGTATTTAACTATAATAGATCAGTTAATGCTAATTGGAAATATTAGAAAAGAGAGCAAGAAAAAGAACTTGAAAAAGGCGAAAGAATTAATAAATGATCTGGGCATAAGTCATCGGTTAGACAAGTATCCGCAAAGTCTCTCTGGCGGTGAAAAACAGAGAGCCGCTATCGGCAGGGCCTTTATGAATGATCCCTCATTAATATTGGCTGATGAACCTACCGCCAGTTTGGATTCCGAACGCGGGAGAAAGGTTGTCGAAATGATATCCTATGAAGTGAAATCAAGGAATAAAGCAGCCATTATGGTGACACACGATGAAAGAATGCTCGACGTATGTGACCGAGTTTTGCACATAGAGGATGGACAAATATTCGAAAAAGGACACTATAAAAGTTAGATAATAATAGGCTATCAATTTTTGATAGCCTAATTTTTAGATATCCTTCTTTTCATTGTCTTTAATCAATCAACATCTTCCAAATCAAGCCAGGAAAGCATTTCGCGAACAACCGTATTGATTTTCTCATTGACTGCATCATTACCAAATTTAACTTTAGCTTTTTCTATCTGATCAACTACTTTATCGTCGAAACTAATAAGCTCACGATCGCCTTCCATTTCATTAAATAAATCGATCATTGCATCGTTTCCCTGCTGTATCTGATCAATGGCATCACTATATTTTTTATAATCATTTTCGTTTGCCTTCATTTGTATCACCCAATTTGTAAAGAAAAAGAAAAGCATTCCTTTTTCAATTATTAAGGCCCTTTTCGTACGCATTGTTGCTTTTTCATCTTCATACGCATTGTTGCTTTTTCATCTTCATAGTTGATATAAACTGTGACGTAACTTCTCTGTATTACTGGTAACGGAAACAAGTTACATAGGCAGCCGCAGCCCGTATACACTTCGCTTTCCGCGGGCGGCTGGTGAGCCTCCTTGTGCTATCGCACTACGTAGTCTCACCGATGCCTTTCCTCCCGCAGGAGTCTACGTGTATACGGGCTGCTGGTATAATTTTTGCCAATAATAGAATGCATTAGTTGGAAGAAATGACAAAGAATTCATACGTAAATAGCTTTACCAGTCCAGCATCGTTCCGGGCGGTGACTCCTGCGGGAACAGCACGTGTCCGAAGACCCCGCAGAGTGGAAGATGATGAGGGCCGTGCCCGTGGAAAGCATCCACCCGGAGCGATCCTGGACGGCAGCAGTAGCACATGTCATTGGAAATAAACCTTAGTTACGTCACAGTCTATATCTATTCTTCCATAAGCAACAATCTTTACGAAAACAGCCATTATTAAAGATAGATGGGGCTACTCAACCATTCTACAATCAAATATCAAATACAACAGCACATAGACCCGACAGATCCGTTATTTATTATTGTCATCCCTACATAAACTGGGCCAGGCATGTTTATACGCAAATCACCCTTGATATTGAATCAACCGAATTATAAACTCTTTCAAATCCACAACACGTGTAAATATTGGTTTCTCGGAGGTTCCAGCAATCATCAGTGGTACAAAAGATTCTTGTTTGTGTAAGGAACCGTGTGCTGCACCAGAAAGGTGGGATGGTGTAGCTTGCGCTTTAAATTCACAACCTGGTTTAGCATTAACGACAATGAAACGCCCCGAGTGAGAGTGCAAAACACTATGTAACCGAATTAATGCATCAGGGTAATCACCATAGGACAACACTTTTTCATTTGTCAGGTTCAAATCCAGAAGCTCTGGATTCCCTTCCATACTCCATGTTTGATCATACACATCCTTATATTCCCCGCCTGGACGATAGTGCAATGAACCTTTTCTCATACCGGATTCAACATGAATAAGGTCTCCGTTCTTCCAGGCTATGATATCGATCCGTTGATCATTTTTGAGCTTTTCGACAACTGCAGACAGTGGAAGCTGTTCATCCAATACATAAATATATGCCATACGCTGGTTTACACAAAGGACGAGCTGATCTTTCTTAGATACAGAACGTTCTAATCGGGAGATACGATATTTTTTCAATGTTTTGCGTAAATCAATGGTAAAGTCACGGTACCTTTTTCCTGTTGGTGAGTGACCGTTATCACCCATCACCAGCCATACATTTCGATTGAGTGCCTCCTCCCAGCTAGGGTACAAGTTCAATACTTTTTGAATTTCCTTGTCAATCTTGGTGATCCCTTTGATATCCATCGGTCCTTTTAAGTGAATTCGGGCATCCAAATCCTGAAATACACAAAAAGTAAAACCCGGAAGTTTGTTCTTACGAATTAAATACCTGAGCTCCCGAGCTGTAAATTTATAATTTCCGGCAGCTATTTGCGTTGCGACTCCCCATGGTCTTAATTTGGAAAAAGTCCCCAAAGAGAAAATATTTGTTGCTTCAGTTGTCCACTCACCATTTTTAAATCGGGTCAGTGTAGTGAATAACCGTGGTACACGTAAACGTTGCGGTGTGTTTCCGCGATAGACGAAGGAATTAATGGACGCTGAGGCTATCCCTCTGTCAGCTAATTCTTCATAGATTGTAGTGACTTCACTGCTCATATGTTCATTATTCAGTCGGTAGATCATGTTATGGATAGAACGCCGCATCCCCAACCTAAACGTTTCCCGGAAACCCGTCCCGTAGTTAATAATTTCTTTTCGGGAATCATCAAACCAGTTTAAACCAGGTATATGGTGTTTGTCCGCATATGAACCTGTCAAAAGACTGCTGTCAATCGTTACGGACATTGTCGGAAATGAAGTCACCATATTTGGAATATAATTGCCATTTTCCATCAAATATTGTAAAGCAGGAGCTTGTCCGGTTTGGATAGCTACTTCCAATGGTTCGGGCATCAATGAGTCAATGTTCAGCAGAATTACAGGTTTTAGCGACTTTGGGTTTTGCTTCATATTGTTATCATCCTCACAATCATATTCCCTTTATACCATATCCTACTGAATGGTTATACTGTATTTTATACAACTTAGAATTACACAAGATGAAATTAATATTCAAGATAGTGAAGCTAACTCTTAAGAGTTTAGGAAAAGGATTCAAATAAAAAAGTGCTTATCTAAAAATATTGGTATAAATAAAACGCCTGGATCAAACTTTAACAGAGTCAGTTTTGAAGTACTAAAACAAAATAACACATTACAACACTTCAAGACCGTAAATAACAAATTAAAAAATTATGGGATTAAATCATTAATAAACGCTACATCACGTTAATATTGTTAACTTTAAACTAGAGAATGCTTGTTGAACTATAGCACCATATAGTTTAAGTAGAACCTTCACAATCTCTTTTACACTTTAACTTAATCCAATCCCATAAATGTATTTTTCTAGAATCTGACTCATACCAAAAGAAGCCTTCTTATTAAAGAAAAGCGCCCGATTGTCTAAATAGTTGAGTATTTATAAGACTACTTTGTTTATATTAATAACTTATTTGTGTTTAAAAATAACTAAATTACATTTTTCACATCTAAAAGCTGGGGTTTTACTTATTTTTAAAAAAGCATCATTTATTAATACCTCTTCACTTCCAAAATCAGCGAAGATTGAATCAGCCGACTCTGACCAACAAATTCTGCGAGGAGAAAAAATATACCCCTGCTTCAGCTCATTGCTGCATTCAGGACATATTACATTATCGTTCATATTTAGTCACAACACCTTTCACATTTCCATTTTATTCACCTACTACTTTTCTTCTTAAAGAAACCTGCTGTGTTAGCTCAAGATCCTTTTAATTTAATTTAACATAATATTCCGAACAATTTTTAATAAAGACGATCAAATTGATTATCGCCTTGTTCAACTCTTGCACCATTTAATTAACTAAGGAAGCCAAAAATTCACCTATACGTATTTCCATAACTTCTATTTTATGTTCTTCATTTAAATTTGCTTGTCCAGTTACTGTTTCAATTTCTGATTTTTCGCTTCCTTCTTTTTGGTACTGCAATTCTACGGTGAAATCATAAATTATCTCTTCAGATTCTGTTTTCTCATATTCGATATTTTTTACTTTAAAGTTGTAATCATATTTCATTGCTTGAATCAGTATTCCAGAACCATTATTTTGACTTACAAATTCCACATAGGATGTTTCAGTTGCAAAATATTCTTCAAAATGGTCTATATCATATTGTACTAAGTCTTCCACTTCCTCATTATTAAATATTTTCTTCAATTCATCATTTGGTCCTGTAAGAGCTTTCTGTAATACGGATTCAATTGTCTCTATATTTTCATCCTGAGTTTCCTGCTCTGGATTTCCTGTGCAACCAGATGTCAATAAAAGAAGTGAAGCGAATAAAGCGATTACAAATAATTTATACGTTTGTTTTTTCATATAAAATCCCCCTTTTTAAGTAATACGATGAATTACGTTAATAAGTTTTAAAAAAATATAATATTCATACATATTTCATATTTTCACAAAATTTCCCTTTTTAAAATATTCCGTCGGCGGTACTATCGATGATATTAGGTATTGTTTTCGCTAGTCCAACCCCCTTTTAATACAACCCTTATTCAACTATCCTGCTGCGATAGTACAATAAGAAAAAGATGTTTCGTACAATGTTCTTCCACAACTTTTGCACCAAGTTAGCTGAAGAAAACCAATATCAGTCCCGTAAAAAAGACCAATGCAACAATTAAGTAGGCATAGCCGAGTTTCTTGTCACCGTCTTTTTCTTTAACCTTTTCTATCCCGAATAGTAAATACATTAAAGCTAGAAACGAAGAGATTATATTCATCGAAAAGTCGATACTATCAATAAAAAAATGGTAAAAACTTGTACTCAATACTCCTATCGCAATAATTAAATTTAATTTTCGTAATACTTTCAAAGAATCTTCCTCCCTTCTTCCACAATCCTGCTACATTAGTTTAAATGTAATCTGTAATCGTTCACAATCTCTGTATATTTTAACATAAATATTCAAAATACCCAGTTAATTAAGGGTTATTATTTAAGACTGTATTTCTTTCAAAATATACTTTTATCTGTACAACAAACTGTAAATCGACTTTTATATCAGCAGGTATTTTGGCATAGTAATTATAAATCGTTTTAGCACTACTTTTATGGCATTGACAATAAATATTGTCATTTTGCTATTTATGGTGTTATTTCAAATGATAATTATTCATTTAAAAGCTGGTGTGTCAATAAAAAATAGCGTACTAAATCTTGTGCGATTTAGTACGCTAAATATAATGTGATTTTATATTTTCTCTACCATAAGTGAAGTACTTAGTAAATCAACAATGCCTTTCACAAGTGCTACATATTTTCCGCTTTATTCACATACTGCCGTTTATTATCTGCCATACCCGCTAAACAAATCGTTGCAGGATCACGATCTATATCCAATTCCACTGTTGAGCCATCAGTTGGAAGTGTTTCCTGGAAAATCTGTTCATACTCAGCAACAGTAATTTCCTTTCGTGCAGAAAATAGTTTGATATGATTTTCAACGTGTAAATGTTCCCGATAATCTGGTTGTAGTAAACCAGTAAAGAACTCCCCTACTGCCCCAGAACCATAGCTGAATAGTCCAATTCGTGAACCTGCATCCATATCCTCTTTACGTGCAAGTAGAGATAGGAAACTTAAATACAACGACCCGGTATAAATATTCCCAACATTTCTATTGTATCTTGCACTGATTTTATAGTTTTTCTGTAGCCGGTCCTTCACATCTTCCGTTCCTTCTTCCAGAACCGTACGTAATGCTTTAAGTCCCATCTTTGTATATGGCAAGTGGTAGCAGATTGCTTCAAAATCTTTCAACTCTAAACCTGTCTTCGTTTTGTACTGCTCCCAGACTTTTGAAAAGAATGCAATGTATTGTTCATTTGATAATTTTCCGTCCACAAACGCTTTGTCAGAATACACCGGACGCCAGAAATCCATAATGTCAGTGGTGAAATAAACACTTTCGTCTTCCAATACCATGATGCTAGGATCTGCACTAATCACAATCGCAACCGCGCCTGCGCCTTGCGTTGCTTCCCCTGAAGTATTCAAGCCATATCTCGCAATATCGGACCCCAGAACCAATACCTTGCTTTCCGGGTTTAATGCAACATGCCCTTTTGCCATTTGAATACCAGCAGTCGCTCCATAACATGCCTGCTTTACTTCAATAGCTCTAGCATATGGGTTTAACCCCAACAAATCATGAACGTAAACTGCTGCCGATTTGGAGCTATCGATGCCTGTCTCTGTTCCGAATATAACAAAGTCAATTTCCTTTTTATCTTTTTCGTCTAAAATTTCAAGCGCCGCATTTGCTGCCAGCGTAACCGGATCCTGCGTGATTGGAGGTACTGCCATTTTCTCCTGTCCAATACCGATTGTAAATTTTTCAGGATCAATATTTCTGCTCTCTGCTAATTTATTCATATCAACATATATATGAGGTATGTAGAAACCTATTTTATCAATTCCTATTTCCATGACTAGTTCTCCTTTGCTTACAACCTATCCCAAGCATATGTAAATTGGGTAATTTACAGTTTACTATAAATGAATGAAGAATTAAATCTTGATGAATCCTCTTTACTTTTAAAATCGTAACTTTATGGCAGTTTGGTGTCGTATGATGGGAGTAATTTTGGAAAAAACAATGGATTAAATGCCACCAAATGCTTGTCTGATTTCGATTATAATAGTGAGGAAGTGTACACTATTTAATTAAAAAAATTTAGCCATCAGAACCAAATCCTGATAACCATTTTTCAACTTAACACCTTTTACTTTTCTTCCTTCTTCTGTAAATCCATTGTCTTTATATAACTTGATTGCCCCTTTATTGTCTTCCATCACCTCAAGACAAACCTTCTCTATCTCATTGTTATTTTCTGCCCATACAAGTAAACTATGTATCCTCGGATACATATAATATAAAAGTTAAGCTAAATGTTTAACAATTCCCAAAAATACATTAATAAAGACTGAACGGTGCACTAACACCATTCAGCCTGAGTACAATAGCCCTTCAAGAGGGCGACTCAAAATAAAGAATGAAAAAATAATCACCTCAATTGCCTGTTAGGCATATGGGTGGTTATTTTTTTGGGGAATCAAAATATTAACCAAGATTAGCTACCCATTTTCCGACGATTATTACTAGGCTTCTTCGTTTGTTGACTTTTCATGTGTGGCATGGAACCACTCATGTTGGTTTTATTTTTGTTATTACTTTGCGCTTGTTTTTTCTTTTCCAGATGCTGCTGGATCTTCTCTTGCATACTTAATTTCTTTTCGTTAGACATTAAAGTTGTCTCCTCTACTATTTCCGTTACTTTTTTATTATAATACAAAAATGAAATTTATAGCTACTTATTTTCTCCAAGTGGGGTTGATGTACAAATGGTTTAGTTAATTACTCCAAAACTGGGTACTACTAAAAAAATGAGTTCCCGGTTAATCATAATTTTCTAGACCATAATGTTATACACAGTAATCCAAGCAAAAAATTTGCATGTTACACAATAAGGTTTTAGAATAGTATTAAGTAACATAGATTAAGGAGAACAATCATATGGAATATGTAGTGGCTTTAAAAGATGTAAAACAAATCAATTCTATGAAAAGATATTTAAAAAAACGTTCAGAACGAGACTATGTCCTCTTTGTCTTTGGTATAAATACTGGCTTAAAGATCACGGAAATGTTGGATTTAATGGTTGGAGATGTTTTGGAAAAAGAAGACCAAATAAAGGATTTCTGCTTGCTTCCTTATAAAGAATCTAATAAGGAAGTGTATCTCAATCAAAAAGTAAAAAAAGCCATTTTACACTACATCCAATCCAGTCATTTGAACAGCGAAGACTATTTATTTCAGTCCTCTAATAGCCAAAAACCAATCACTCGCCAACAAGCTTACCGTATTATTCATCATGCCGCTAAAGCCGTTAACATAGAGGGAAACATTGGGACTAACTCTATGCGCAAAACTTTTGGGCTACATGCCTATAAACGAGGTGTTGCCATCTCACTTCTTCAGAAACACTTTAATCATTCAACTCCTTCTGAAACGCGTAAATACCTTGGAATTTCTAAAGATGAAAAAATTAGAACAGAAATTGATGTAAACCTATGAAATTAAGTAACCTTAATCCATTACTACAAGCAATTAAAGGAGGAAAAACAGTGATGTAATATATTAAACTACGTTTCTTCTAAACTAAGAAGGTGTTCTGAATTACTTGTGCGTGTTTTTCTTTCTAAAAAGCACATATTTTCCTCAGTATGAATTGTTCAACAATCGTACGCACGTCAAGTACTGCTATAAACACATTAACGCCTGAAAGTGATGGAATCTTTCTTTCTGAAAACGGCGCTTTTGTTGAATAAATAAATCCTCATTTAGTATTTTGAATTACTTTTACTCTGAATTTTCATAAAAGTACCACTCCTTCACTTTATTAAAATAATCTAAAATCTAAAATTAAGGTGGTTTGCATGAATAACATAAGAGAAACGATTTTCGAAGTTGTTTATTCTATTTTACCAATTACGTTAGTTATAACCGCTTTACAGTTCACGTTAGTATGGCTACCGATGGAAACCTTTCTTCAATTTTTAGCCGGTGTTGTCTTTGTTGGAATCGGACTGATACTCTTTTTATTGGGCGTTAACGTTGGATTGCTACCTGTTGGAGAAATGATTGGATCTGCATTATCAAAGACTAAGAAAGTATGGGTCATTGTGTTTTTTGGCTTTTTATTAGGTGTTGTGGTCACAATCGCAGAACCTGATGTCCAAGTACTTGCCCGTCAAATAGATCAAGTGTCTAATGGTGAGATTCCAAGGAGTATTTTAATTCTTGCTGTTGCGCTAGGGGTTGGTATTTTTGTTGGACTTGCAATGGTACGTATTATTTTTAACATTAACATTGTCTATATATTAGCAATTAGTTATGGCGTTATCTTTTTATTAGCTGCCTTTACACCTCCGCATTTTGTTCCTATCTCCTTTGATTCAGGAGGCGTAACAACTGGACCCTTAACTGTACCGTTTATATTAGCCTTAGGTGTTGGGGTAACTTCTGTTATGAGAGGTAAATCATCGTCACGTGACAGCTTTGGCCTGGTAGCACTTGCTTCTATTGGACCTATTTTATCAGTACTGCTGTTAGGGGTGATTTACGGATGAACATACATTTATTTGAAGGGTTTAACCAGGTAATGACAGATGTTGCTATGGCATTATTACCACTTTTAATCTTATTCTTAGTATTCCAATTTATATTTTTAAAATTACCGATTAGAAAACTAAAAGATATTGGTGTTGGTTTTCTTTTAACATTTTTAGGTCTCTCCTTTTTCTTACAAGGTGTCCATATAGGGTTCCTGCCTATTGGAGAATTAATGGGAAAAAGTCTTGGTGCCTTACCGTATCGGTGGGTGTTAATACCAATTGGGTTTATCCTTGGCTTTGTTGCAATATACGCTGAACCAGCTGTTAGCGTATTAATCCATCAAGTTGAAAAGGTATCTGGTGGATATATTCAACCAAAAGTATTGTTATATACGCTTTCGATTGGTGTCGGAATATCTATAGCACTATCGATGGTACGAATCATATTTGGTATTTCACTATGGTATTTTATCGTTCCAGGCTATATAATAGCATTGATTATGGTGAAGTTTTCTTCAAAAACATTTACATCTATTGCATTTGATTCAGGCGGAGTTGCAACCGGACCGATGACTGCTACGTTTATTTTAGCGATGTTTGTAGGAATCGCTACGCAAATTGAAGGCCGTGATCCTCTTCTCGACGGTTTTGGCATGGTTGCACTAGTAGCATTGGCTCCAATAATATCTGTACTTACGCTAGGAATTATATTCAGTAGAAAGGAGAAGAGTCAAAATGTCGAAGATCAATCCGGGACAAAAGCTAATAGTCACGATCGTTAGGAAAGAAAAGGCCAAAAAAGTCATCCATGCATCCAAAAAGGCAGGAGCAAATGGTGGTACTACATTAATTGGCAAGGGATTTAGGCTGAATGAAAAAAAGAGGGTCCTAGGGATTCCAGTAGATCGAGAAAGAGAAGTAATATTGACTCTTGTATCAAATAAGATTTTCCCAAGCGTTATGAATGCTATTGTCGATTCAGTTAAATTAAACCAGCCCAGACAAGGAATTGGTTTTGTTATAGATACAAAAAAAGTTACAGGAATTTGTCATATGATGGGATTAGATGTGGCAAATGAAGACATGGATAAGGATGGTGTTACTATCACAATGGAAGATGAAAAAGTTCTTTATGACATTATCATTACAATCGTAAACAAGGGTGACTCCGAAAATGTAATCGATGCTACTAAAAAGGCAGGAGCAGAAGGTGGAACCATCCTAAATGGACGTGGCACCGGTATTCATGAACAAGCAAAGCTTTTTAATATCCTAATTGAACCCCAAAAAGAAGTAGTATTAACATTAATCAGTAGAGATAAAACAAGCAATGTATTAAAAACCATTGAAGAAGACGCTAAATTAAATCAACCTGGTAAAGGTATTTCCTTTGTTATAGAGGTTGAAAAAACAATAGGTATCAACCACACATTAAACCAGATGGTCAATGAAGAACTAAATGAATAACGCGCTGAACAATTATAGCAATTTCAAAAATAATCTAGCAACAATAATATTGGTTGTAAAATCAACAGCCGCACTTGTACGTGCGGCTGTTGATTTTGTATTTTTAGAGATTAGAACCCATCCTCCAACCCCCCCATCTTAACTCAGGAATCTTTCACTGCTTCTTTTTTTTACATCTAGACTACTATCACCAGTTTCAATCTAACTGTATACACTGCTATAAGGATTCTTATAGAAAAGGTGAACAAGATGATTAATATTTCAGGTACAGCTTTTCATTGGGATGAGTTGATTGAGAAAGTCTCGATTTCGGGTAAAGGAAAAAATATTTTAAAGCAGCTAGAAAACAGCTCAAAAATGTACCATTATCGATCGTTTAAAGACTTGGAGAGCACCATCCATATTAGGGAGCTAATTATGGAAGCAGCAAGCAAGCTAAACGACAGCCACGCAAGCTTTGCTGTTTTTAGGGAAACAAGGGCTAATGATCGATATTGGTCAATCACAGGACAAGGTGGAATTCGTTTAAAGCAAGGTGTAAAACCTTCCGCTGCGATTCGTGATATTTATAAAAATGGGGATCAATACGCATTTGAATGCGCTACAGCAATGATTATGGTTTACTATTATGCAGCGCTTGAATACCTGGGGACAGAAACCTTTAATAACTATTTCACAAATTTATATTTGTATAGTTGGAATACAGATGCTGATCTAAGGTTGAAAAACGATACAGTAAAGGAGCCTATTCCAGGGGATATTGTTTATTTTAATAACCCTGATCATCTTAAACCTCAGTGGCAGGGGGAAAATGCCGTTTTCCTAGGGGACAATCTATATTATGGTCACGGGTTAGGTATCCTTAGTGCGGAGGAAATGATCAGGCAGCTTAACATCCTGGGTGAATCAAGTGAGCAAGATGCCTATATGATAGATATGGTTGTTACGCCATCATTCGACCACTTGATTGCATTAAAAAACGAATACAGAAGATCTGGTAGAACGCCTACAAATAGGGTGATCGTATATGAAAGCATTTACCATCATAACCAAACATCCATTTCCTACTCTTATTACTTATCCCTAGTTAGCATGGTAAATGCAGGTACTATTAAAATAACAATTAATGGTACATTAGATTAACAGCAGGGGACATCCGTCTTGTCCTCTAAAAAATTTAACGTATTAAAAAACTGCCTCCATCCATTATTTCAATTTCGGGATACTTGCGTAGATCGTTCATCAACGTAAATAGTGCATCGTCTTTTTGTTTTGCTTCAATCATGCAGTCTATTTGTGGAACACTTCCTTTTACTTTTTGTAAAAAGTCCATAAACATTGCGCTATCCACATAATCAGAATGGGCACGAAATTGTTTTTCTGACTTGGGACTTGAAATGTGCATCTTTACCGGTAGCTTGGACGATTTCCAAGTTTTAACCACACGTTTCCAGTCCTCATGCCAATTATCGGATTCCGCATGATTTGCGAGGTGGTGATGATAGTCAAATACCATGGGAATAGCTAACTTTTCACATAAGTATAATGTTTCCGAAACGGTGAACACCTTATCATCATTTTCAAGGATAATCATGCGCTGCAAATCAGAAGAAACAAGTGCCCAGTTTTGAATAAATTGCTCAAGCGCTTTTTCCTTATCACCATATCCCCCGCCAACATGCAACACACAGCGATGCCGATGGTCAATACCCATCCCTTCTAAAAGTTCAAAATGCATGCGTAGTGTTTTTATTGAATTCTTTAGAACATCTTTGCCCGGCGAATTTAACAATACAAAATGATCAGGATGAAAGTCTACTCTGATTTCAGGGTGTTCTATAAGGAACTCCCGTATTTTCTCCAGCGATGGTTGTATGGATTGAATGTAATTCCAACCTTTGAGTTCAGGATGCGTAGCTAACGGCACAAGTTTGGACGATAGTCGAAAAAAATCAATATCATGTGCCACATTATGCCGTAGCAATCTAAGGCAATTATGCAGGTTGGTTTCAGCGAGTTTTACCAGTTTTCGTGTAGCGGCATCCTTATCTTCATGCTTTGCAAAATTAGTGTATGTCATCGTTTTGGACGGGGAAGCATTTTGTACATGCACACTCATTGCTACATAACCAAGACGTACCAAAGTCATTTCGTGCACTCTCCTACTTTAGGCTTTTAACGATTAGATTACTGTCAGAAATAGATTGTCCATTTAGGAAAAAATTAGTCCAATCATTATCTTGTTTAACATCGCTCCTTGGAGGAATAATAAAATTATAAATAATGAAGGAGTGCATGCAGTTGAGTCAAAAAGAGATAGAAGTGAGTGTAAAAAAAATACTTAATGACAGTAATGTTGGCCCGATGGCAACAGTTGAAAATAATAAACCACATTCAAGGTATATGACTTTTTGGAACGATGGGTTGAAACTGTATACGGCCACAAACAAAAATACCCATAAAACGGAAGAAATAGATACTAATCCATTCACACATATTCTTCTTGGATATGAAGGCGAAGGGTTTGGCGATGAATATGTGGAATATGAAGGAAAAGTTTCCATAAACGATTCAGAAGAGATGAAAAAGCAGTTGTGGAATGAGCATATGGAGCTATATTTTGATGGTCCAAATGATTCGAATTACTTCGTACTGGAAATTGAGCCAATGCAAATTAGTTTAATGAACAAAAAAGGTGAAGCACCAAAGATACTACATCTATAATTGAACAAAAGCGTAAGAGCCCATTTAGCGTAAAAAAGATCACCAGCATTAAAAAATGGCTGGCGATCTTTTTTAATGTCTATTTTGTTTAAATTGATCCATACATTCTTGTACAAGTGTTACGCCTTGACTCATGGCTGCTCCTCCACCAATTGCTGTTGATACACCAATAGCCTCAAAGATTTCCTTATCCGTACACCCCTGGTCGATGCACCCCTTCGTATGATAAATCATACAGTATTCATCTTGTGAATAAACGCTTATTCCGAGTGCAATAAGCTGCTTATTTTTTTGAGAAATTTCCCCTTCTCTGAAACAATGTTCCGTAAATTCATTGTAAGTCTGTACAACTTCAGGCATACCCTCAGTGAATTTATTAAGACCTTCCTTGTAGTTAATCAAGTGCTTATCAATTGAATGGTTGTTTGTTACTTCGTGATGTTCCATGCTTTCACTTTCCCTTCTGTTCGTAAATATTTACTCCAAAGCCCTATTAAGGCTTTGGAGTTAGTTTCTGGTTATTCTTTTCTATTTAGTGGATCTTGGTCTTTTTCACTATCCTGTACAGTGGGATTGTATATACCTGTTACATCATTTTCTTCACCAAACTCTGTACCATAATTCACCTTGTTTGTACGGATGGTTCGATCCTTACCCTTGTCCAGGTCCTCATCAGTTTCTGTTAGAGGATCAAATAACATGGTTATGCAATAAAGGCCACTAATACCAACAAGCGTATAAATTACGCGAGCCAAACCTCCATCTTGTCCACCAAATATTGCTGCCACTAAGTCAAATTGGAATAACCCAATTAAACCCCAGTTAATAGCACCAATTATTACTAAAGCTAAGGCGATTTTCTTTAACGTCTCCATAATTACCTACACCTCCTTTTGTCTGTGTTGTTGTCACTGCTGACCCAAGAACTACGGGAATTAATCCGTCTACATGTTGCATAAAATAATCGTCCCGCTGGGAAAGATTCATTTTATCTTTTCCTTATCGTTCGTTTTCATTCAGTGATAACTTTTGACTCTTTTCGTACGCATTTTTGCTATGTCACCTTCATAGTTGATATGTATTGCGACGTAACTGCTGGTTGATTTCCGCTGCGGACCGTTGCTTTCCGCGGGCACGGCTTCAGCCTCCTCGCGGAATACCACCGCTGCGGGGTCTTCAGACTCGTGCTGTTCCCGCAGGAGTCAACGGTCCTTCGCTCCAATCAACTGCCAAAATAGTGAAAGGAGCTATATAGCACTGCTTCCAGACACCATGTTAGCGGAGGAATTACGAAAACACCCTAACTTTTAAAAAATAGAAGTGACACTGAAAAAGCAAGGAAAATACAGGCATTAAAAAAACAGGTATACCACAAACTAAACGCGTGGAATACCTGCTTTATTTTTATCTAATACAACGTTTGAAGTGCTTCTTTCTTAAATGGCAATAAGTCATCTGCTCTGCCGTCCTCAACCTTCTTCACCCACTCTGGATCCATTAAGAGAGAACGTCCGATAGCTACCAGGTCAAACTCTTCGTCATGAAGCTTTTCCATCAGGCCATCGAGACTCGTTGTTTTGGCACCGGAAAAACTCGTGAATTCTCCATCAAGCCCAACTGACCCAACAGAAATCACTGGTTTACCCGTTAATTTCTTGGTCCATCCTGCCAAGTTCAAATCAGAGCCTTCAAATTCCGGTTCCCAGAAACGACGTGTAGAACAATGGAAAATATCTACGCCTGCTTCTACAAGTGGCTTTAGGAAACGTTCCAATTCGTCCGGCGTTTTAGCAAGTTTAGCTTTGTAGTCATTCATTTTCCATTGAGAAAAACGAAAGATAACTGGAAAATCAGGCCCAACTTCACGTCGGCAAGCTTCTATTATCTCGACTGCAAATTGCGTGCGATCGACGAGATCTCCACCATAACGATCCGTACGCTTATTGGTATTTTCCCAGAAGAATTGATCGATTAAATAACCGTGAGCTCCGTGAAGTTCGATTCCGTCGAAACCAATCCGTTTAGCATCAGCTGCTGCTTGAGCATATGCCTCAACCATATTTACAACTTCTTCTTCGGTCATTGGCTCTGTTATTTTTTTGCCTGACAAGCTAAGGCCAGATGGTCCAACAGGTAGTGCTTCTTCATTTGGAAGCTCCCCTTCTTTACGGGTCATTCCCACATGCCAAAGCTGTGGTACAATTTTCCCGCCAGCTTGATGAACTTCCTTTACGACTCCAGCCCATCCGTTCAATGATTCTTCACCATGAAATAAAGGGATACTGGCACCTGAAACAGAAGCCGGATGATTAATGCCGGTTCCTTCTGTTACAATTAAGCCTACTCCATTTTCAGCCCGGCGACGGTAGTAAGCTGCCACATCTTCCCCCGGTACTCCATTTGGTGAAAAACCACGCGTCATTGGCGCCATCACCGTGCGATTCTCTAATATTAATTTATCACTTGTAAATGTATGAAATAATGGTTCTGTAGATATAGTTGTTTTACTCAATGTATGTCCTCCTCTTTCCTTGATGCAATAGGTATTATTTCAAATTCCATCGGGAAAGAAAAGATATCTGTTTGTAGTACTGATAATGGAAACAAGTTACTAAGGCAGCCGCAGCCCGTATACACTTCGCTTTTCGCGGGCGGCTGGTGAGCCTTCTTGTGCTAACGTACTGCGTAGTCTCACCGCTGCCTTTCCTCCCGCAGAAGTCTACGTGTATACGGGCTGCTAGTATAACATTTGCCAATAACAGCATTCATTAGTTAAAAGAAATGACAAAGAATGCTTACGTAAATAGCTTTACCAGGAGGGCGGTGACTCCTGCGGGAACAGCACGTGTCCGAAGACCCCGCAGAGTGGTCTTCTCGAGGAGGCTGAGGCCGTGCCCGCGGAAAGCATCCGCCCGAAGCGATCCTGAACGGCAGCAATAGCACATGTCTTTGGAAATAAACATAAAGTTACGTCGCAATATATATCAACTATGAAGCTAAAAAAGCAACAATGCGTACGAAAAGAGCCTTGATTGAAATACAATCAAAGTTTTGCTTTTACCACGATTTCAGGATTACCTGCATTCACATTGTGATAAGCATTTTCAGCCATCATATACTTACTTTCAGTAGATAATTCAAGTCACGAACCGCCACCACTTGCTCCAGCAGCATTATTATTATTACGTTTGATTATCATATTAACTCCCATCACAACCGCTACTAACTCTTCTGTGGATAGCTTAGATGAATGATT
The DNA here is from genome assembly GCF_044793635.1 of Virgibacillus necropolis. Lineage (GTDB taxonomy): Bacteria > Bacillota > Bacilli > Bacillales > Amphibacillaceae > Virgibacillus_F > Virgibacillus_F necropolis_A. Next base: position 3,490,394 of record NZ_CP084992.1, on the reverse strand, counting down.
ATTTAATTCAAATGCTGGTGAACGAAAGAAACCACTTACCTTTTTAAAAGTAGCAACCGTATTTCCATCCTGATCAAGAATGTTATATTCCTTGGAAAATGCCTCTGAATTAATTTCATAATCTCCATGATGATAAGAATGATAGACATACTTTTTGGAAAAAAGGGATAAACGTTTTTTCAGTTTCCCAATCTCCTGCTCATTTTGATCTTTTACGTTCCACTTACTTGATAAAAAGCGGAAAGAACCTTTTACTACGATATTACCTTCCCTATCCAAAATATCGACACCTGATGAAAAGGCACTTTTCAAATCAAGTGAACCAATTTCTTCCTGATTCCCATTATAAATTTCCGTTTTACCTGCTGAAAAAAAGTTATCTGTAAAATAAATTGACTCCCCCATTAAAATCCTCCTCGTTATTACGACTTTTGATAGTTAAAACAAATTGCTTAAACTTGATAATAAAGCTAATAAGAAAAAAAGCGTTAATATGCCAAAAAGGGGGTATGGAGTGAATAAGCTCTTTAGATTGATTCGTTGTTTTCGGTGGTAAACAAGTCCAAAGTCTGGTAGAACCACTGTTTAAATTATTATGGTAAGTATACTGAACATTTACTTTGCTAATCATAATAAATTTCTTTCTTAATCCCATTAAAAATATGAAAATTCAATCTCCATCTATTTTAACATAAGGCTATTTTCATAAATATTGTTGCTTTCGAGAGAATAGATATAAACTGCGACGTAACTTCTGGTTTATTTCCAAAGACATGTGCTATTGCTGCCGTCCAGGATCGCTTCGGGCGGATGCGCACCTTAGGGCACGGCCTCAGCCTCCTTGCCCCGGCAAGGGGTATGCCGACGTTGTCCGCAAAGGACGGTTTTAGTCGGCCCTCATCATTGACCACTCTGCGGGGTCTTCGGACACGTGCTGTTCCCGCAGGAGTCACCGCCCGGAACGATGCTGGACTGGTAAAGCTATTTACGTAAGCATTCTTTGTCATTTCTTTTAGTTATTGGCAACTATTATACCAGCAGCCCGTATACACGTAGACTCCTGCGGGAGGACAGGCATCGGTGAGACTACGCAGTGCGTTAGCACAAGGAGGCTCACCAGCCACCCGCGGAAAGCGTAGTGTATACGGGCTGCGGCTGCCTTAGTAACTTGTTTCCATTATCAGTACTACAGATCTAACTTAGATAGAAGTTATGTCGCAGTTTATATCAACTATGAAGCTGAAAAAGCAACAATGCGTACGAAAAGAGCCTAACATAAATATCCAACTATCCTTGAGAAGGATTTTCAACAGAATGGTCCTTAGATGCAAATAGAGCGCATATCCTTATTATGGAAATGCGCCCGTTTGAGTAATATTGTTACCACTGAATTTTTCATCTATCTCAAATCTGTTAATGGCTTAAATTAATTCATCCCTTCCTCCGCTCAACCATGTTAACTCCTACACCCATACATACAACAGCGATTAAAAGCATTAGGGCAATCGGTAAAGCAATGTCAATCCAGCTTGCACCATAAAGAGCAACATCCATCATAGCTTCAACCCCATGGGTCAACGGGAACAAATCTGCAATAAATAACAAGATGGAATTACTTATGGTACCTGGTGGCATATATATACCGCTGACTATCGGAATCATTGGAATAACGGAAGAGAAAACCATATTAAATTGTTCTGGTGTTCGGAGTATTCCAGTAAATAACATAGCCAAGCTAACCATACTCAGCGTATAAACACCTGCAATGGCCAATATCATGCTAAAATTCCCTAAATCATAACCCATTACATATTGAAATACGAGAAAAACAACGAACATCTGAAAAAAGCCAATACAAAAACTATAAATGAGATGTCCCGAATACATACCTGTTTTACCAACGGATGATAATATCATACGATTCCATACCCCATTCACCTTATCCGCCGTGATCCCATTGACTTTAAATCCGATGGTGAACATGGCGATAAAAAGGGTAAAACCAAACAATAACTGAATGCCCATATCATGTCTTTGAAGATCCTCTTCCTGTAGGGACTGGGTTTGAACTTGTAATGGCGGATCTTCCATATAACTCTCCAGTTCATTTCGCAGTTCATCCATATTCTGTGTACCTGCTACCGCCGCAAGCTGTGCTTCTTTTGTAAACACTTCATGAACTTGTTGTTCAATCATTTGTACTTGGGGCATATAAGAAGAGGTAACCAGGCGATAATCATTTTCCATCACATGAATGGCAACATCACGTCTTCCTTTTACAACATCTTCACGTGCTTTCTCTTCATCTGTAATAACAAAGTTAACGGACTCACCATCATTCAGTAAACCTGCCCATTTCTCTTCTACCTCCGCAGCATTAGGTCCACTACTGAAAATGGCCACAGATGTCTCACTTTGCTGTGTGCTACCCCCAAATATAAGTGATGCCACGATGCTGGCAACAATGAATAGAATGATGGTAAATGGTTTTCGTATATCTTTTCTCAATTGTGCTTTAAACACTGGGAACATTATACTCTCTCCCTTCTAGGAAATAGGAACATACCAATAAAGAGGCATACGATAAAAAAGCTCAGCAGCAAAATAATCGGTACAATTAAATCCTCAGAAGAACCATATTGTATCCACTCTAATAGTGTTGCCTGCGTTAATCCATTAGGTGTCCATTCTCCAATTTTCTGAACCCATTCAGGAAGAAAGTCAATTGGAAAAAAGCTTCCTCCCAGAACTCCCATTGCCATAACAATCATTAGGAAAAGACCGTTCGCTGCATTCGGATCATCTAATCGTAGAGTGATTGGTGTAAACAAGGCAGATAATCCCGCTACAGCAATCGAAAAGGCAGTTATTACTAAAATGGTTCCCAGCCAAAATTCGAATGACATTCCTGAAAAGACATCCAATAGCAATTGAGTAACCGTCAATGTGATCAACAGTTGTATCCATGTCATACTAAAAGTTGATAGTATTTTTCCCATTAAATAGTCAAATGGCTTACTATTAGTCAGTATGATTCGATTAAATACGCGTTCCCTTTTTTCTGTGACTGTTTTCATCGCAACAGTAGAAGCAATAAATAATGCAAACAGGGTTCCTATAGCAAACGTAAAATACTGTGCCATGGTATAGGACTCCACCCCTTCTACAACTTCTCTCCCACCTTGGGGCAATTCCGGTTCGGTCATTCCAGCCTCAGATGCGCTACCGAGTGCGAACTGGAAATTAAGTGTGTTAACGTAATTCGTAACCATATCTTGAAGTGCATTAACTTCCGTTGATTCTTCTTTAACGTTTATCGATAGAGCTGTTTCTATATTTTCCCCAAGCAACATTGAGGACAGCACACTGTAAGTGAATCCTTCTGGAATGTTAATTAACGCATCCAGTTTACCTTCTTTCACTAATTCCGTTGCTTTTTCTCTACTTAATTCCTGCACGCTGACCCATTCCTTCATTTCTGGATCATTAAAGAATTCATTTATAAGACCTGCTGGCGAAATACGCGCTGCTTGGGTAAGTAGTGCTTCTTTTTCAGCAGGAGGCAAATCCATATCATTTACCTTCTCTTCAAACTTTTCCAACCCAATGGATTCGTTATCTTCTTGTACAATTGCAACATCTATATTCATAGATTCTGCTCCCTCATCAAATAAACCAGAGAAAGCAATGTTTAATACAAAAATAATCACAATAGGAAGTAACAACGACATAAGGATCTCTTTACGATCTCTCCAAAATACTAATAGATCTTTTTTAAAAAATGAGCCCATCTTTTTACCTCCTTAATCTCTCAATGTTTTACCAGTTAGGTGTAGGAAAACATCTTCAAGACTTGGTGTTTCCATTTGATAATGTGTTACTTGAATACCTTCTTTTTCCGCAGCAAGCACTAATCTACTCAGAATGTTACCACCCTTTTTTGAAATAATACGAATGCCTTTATTTGTTTCATCCACCTGAAGTACATTGTCAAACAACTTAATTGTTTCTATTAATTGATCACTTGTTTCACTAAGCTGTACCTGTATGGTATCCTCACTTGATAGAATACTTAATAATTCCGATTTACTGCCTGAAGCGATCACTTTTCCATGATCCATAATGTAGACACGATTACATAATTGCTCAACTTCTTCCATATAATGGCTCGTGTAAAGAATGGTAGTTTCTTGTTCTTCATTTAATTTACGAACCGTCTCCAAAATATGGTTTCTCGATTGCGGGTCAATTCCGACAGTTGGTTCATCAAGAATGAGGATTTTAGGTCGGTGCAACAATGCTGCTGCAATGTTAACTCTTCTTTTCATGCCGCCTGAGAATGTTTTAACAAGATCTTTTTGTCGTTCTTTCAACCCTACCATTTCAAGCATATCTTGAATGCGCTGCTCTAGCATATCCTTTTTGACTTTATAGATTTCCCCGAAGAATTTCAGGTTTTCATATGCGGAAAGTTCTTCGTATAACGCTATTTCCTGTGGTACAACACCTAGGACTTTTCTAATTTCAGCTGGGTTCTTTATCATACTATTGCCATCTAACTTCACATCACCAGATGTAGGTTTTAACAAAGAAGATATCATTGAAATAGTTGTTGATTTACCAGCACCATTTGGTCCTAGTAAACCAACGGATTCACCTTCATCTAAATAAATGTCAACTTCATCAACAGCTTTTTTTTCTTTAAACGTTTTACTAAGATTTATTGTTTCAAGCATCACTTCGCACTCCTTATAATGAGATTAAATTTAGAATACAAAAAAAGAGACAGTGTCACCACTGTCTTCAGTCACGATGTTTCATTATAACCATTACTTTAATCATTTTTTCTTCCATTTATACAAGATTATGGCGAATCGCATAGATAGCAAGCTGTGTCCTATCCCTTAATTCCAATTTATTCAAAATCTGACTCGTATTATTTTTTACCGTCCCTATGGATAAAGCAAGTCTTTCTGCAATTTCGTCATTGCTGAGACCTTCTCCAATACACTTTAAAATTGCCCTCTCCCTTGGTGTTAAAGATGGATCAGGTTCTTTATTTTCCCCACGATCCAATAATAGTGGCATAACTTTAGCAGCAACCTGGTCTTCAATGGACAATCCTCCAGTAAAAGCGCTACGAATGGAGCGGAGTAAAGAATCTGTATCTCCATTTTTCAGGATATAACCACTGACCCCTATTTTCAACGCCTCCAGCACATATCGATTATCATCAAACGTTGTTAACATTAATATTTTAGTTTTTGGCCAGCGGGATTGAATGACTTTGGCTGCTTCGAGTCCATCCATTACAGGCATACGAATGTCCAGGATAACAATATCAAACGCCTGTTTTTCACAAAGATTAATGGCTTCCTTGCCATTATCCGTTTCTCCTGTAACCTTCAATTCCTCATCTGTCTCAATCATCAATTTTAACCCTTGTCTTACCATCACCTGGTCTTCAGCCAGTAGTATCCGAATCATTTTCATCCCCCCGTATCCACGATTTTCATGGAGCCTCTGACAATAAATTGCTCCTCTGTTTTATAGACTTCCAGATTGCCACCAAATTTCTCTAACCGCTCCCGCATGGAAGAGATCCCAAATCCTTCCTGATACCTTCTATTATCTATTATTGGATTACTGATTTCAAAACGAAAAATAATCCCTCCGGGTGCTTCAAACATAATCTCAGCCTCCCTGGCATTGCTGTGCTTCATGATATTTGTCAATGCCTCCTGTACAGAACGGTAGATCACGAAAGACTGCTCGCCAGTAAGTAATGCTGTAAACGCACCGTGTTTCACAGAAAAATGGATACGAATAAAGCTTTCCATTTCCAGTTTACGTATTAAACGCAAAATTCCAGGAAGTCCACCTGTTTCACCAGTCTTCAGCGACTTTACTGCGTTTCTGGTTTCTTCCAAACTTGCACTCGCAAGTTCTTTCAGGGATTGAACCTTTTCCATGTCTTTTTCGGAAGTTTTTAAACGAAATGCTTCTATCTGCATGAGAAGAGCGGTAAGCTTATGTCCCACAGAATCATGGATTTCATGGCCTATTAGCATACGCTCTTCCTGTCTCGTTATTTCTTCCTCTGAAACAAGTTGTCTTCTTATTTCCCGATATTCACTGAGGAGTGCATCATATCTGGCATCAAGATCTTCTGTACGATCCTTCGTTTTCTTATAAAGTACTAGTGCTGCAAAAAGGAAGCTAATATAAATTGCGATAAAAATTTGTAATAAAGGGAAAAGATTCGTATTAATAACGACTACTATTAAACCTATTACACTGATTATCCCCGTGATCATGCCAAGACTAAATGACAAGTGATAAAACCCTGAGCCAATTAGCAAGGAGAATACGAGAATGAGGTATGGATTAAACGCCCCAGTTTCCCCTGGAAATAAGGAAAGGGTTGCGATAACAGCATTAATACTTAGGAGCAATACTAGAATTTTCGGCTTTCGGTCGACAAGTAGCATGATAAAGAAAATCACAAAATACAAGGCTACTCCAAACAATCGTGCAGTCAATTCTTCTATATTCTGGTTGAAATAAACCATCGCAAATGACCAGGCAGTAACGTTAAATAAAAGCCATATCCAATATGCCCACATGCTGCTCCCCCTTTCCTAGGTTACTTTATATAATATTTATAACAGAGATTGATTTCTCACTCATTGTACCTTATTCTGCAAAACCATGCAGATGAAGGTAACAAAACTGGAATTGTGCTATAAAAATTTGTATAACTAATCACAATTTCTAATGCAACTAAAGCGTCCTTTAATTGAAAAAAGACCCCTTTTCGCAAAAAAACATTACTATTTACTCACCTTAGAACACAACTATTTACCTGTTTTATCATAAAAGAAAGGAATTTGTAATAAAACGACGAATAGGAATACTTGACGAGAAATAACAGACTAAAAGTTTGTTAGAAATAAAAATTAATTACATACTGCAATTTTTCTTTTAACCGTATAATTTGAACAATACCGGCAAAAAATTACCGAATATTCACCATTTTCGTCAATAAAAGGAGGTATCAATCATCATTAAAAATAAGCGAGTAAGAACTTTTATACATAAATACTGGACTTCCATCTTTTGTCTGCAATTAGGCATTATCCTTTTTATTACACTGATCGCTTCCATAAATTTAACTACTCCAACGAATGCCTTCTTCTCCGATACAGAAAAGGCATCCGGTACCATTACGGCGGGAACATGGGAAATAGAGAAAGAGAAAACGGAGCCAGTCAAAGAGGATAAACAAAATACAGCTGATAAAGAAGACAAACAGAAAACCACTGATAAAGAGGACAAGCCAGAGAACAATGAACAAACAGAGACAAAAGAAGTAAATAAGGATAAAACAGTGGAAACGAAGGATCAGACAGCTGACACGGAAAAAGAAACTATAAAAAAAGACCGTGACGCGGAAGAGTCTATTAATAATGAACCAGACAGTAATAGTCAATCTGCGGAAGAGAAAGTTGAAGATAAAAAGCAGTTGCAAAAAAGCGAGGGTGAAAAATGACATTCCGTACACTTAAAAAATGGCTAAGTAGTGCAGTGACCACTCTTTTATTTATCATATTAATTTTTATGGTTTTTGTTGTTATTTCATCAAAGATTTCCGGTGGTGAACCTAGCATTTTTGGTTATCAATTTAAAACAGTTTTATCAGGTTCGATGGAGCCGACTTTTCAAACTGGGTCAATCATTGCGGTTAAATCCGTTAAAAATGCATCCAAATTAAAAAAAGGTGACGTGATTACTTATAAGATAGACAAAACAACAACCGTCACGCACCGTATCTACGAAGTCAAGGGTGCTGATAGCCAAACAAAATATATTACAAAGGGCGACAACAACGACAGTCATGATTCCGAACCAGTTCTCCCAGGGAATGTTGAAGCCGTTTATACCGGATTTACAGTTCCGTTTATTGGCTATTTTATGCACTATGCTCAATCGCAAGAGGGCACCGCACTATTGATAGTCCTACCGGGAATTCTATTAATCATCTATTCTGTCATCACGATTTGGAAAGCCTTTAAAGAAATCGATGGGCGTAAGAAAAAGGAAGAAGCATCATCAACTGACGCTTGACATCCTCATGAGGGGTTCAAAATAATAAATAATACCTATTCCAAGAGTAGGTAGGGGAAGGGGAATTTAAAGCAATGGGCATTAAAAAGAAATTAGGTTTAAGCATCGCATCAGCAACGCTTGGTTTATCGTTAGTAGGAGGTGGAACGTACGCATACTTCAGTGATCAGGAGGTAACCAACAATACCTTCGCGGCTGGGACTTTGGATCTTTCCACAAGCAAAGCAACTATTATTAATTTGGATAGCATGAAGCCAGGCGACAAAGTTGTTCGAGAGTTTGAACTAAGCAATATAGGTAACCTTGATATGAGCGAGATCCTCTTGAATACGGAATATACTGTAACTGATGTAAATGGAGATAATACAGCTGACTTTGGCGAACAAATTGAGTTGAATTTCCTTATTAATGATTCGAAAGGTTATACAGTTGTCTTTGAGACTACATTAGCAGAACTTAAAGAAAACCCGCTTAGTCTTGTAGAAGCAAATGTACTTGATCCAGAGGTTGAAGGTCAAGGAGACGGATTAAAAGCAGGCGAAGATAACTTATTTGCCGTTCAATTTGAATTTGTTGACAGTGGTGAACCACAAAATCAATATCAAGGTGATTCTATCAATCTTAAGTGGAAATTTAATGCGAAGCAAGGAGACGGCGATATAAGTTTACCTAATGATTGATTCTTCGTTTTAAATAGGACTTAGGTAGGTTCCTTGTAAAGTAATTTCTTAAGGATAACAAGTGATTGATATACCAGGAATATTATGATTTTATGATATCATTCATGTTTGATTTACATACTTTTGGGATACCGTCAGCAATACCGAAAAAGGCAATCTGATTTTTATCAGGATTGCCCTTTTTTATGTGTAAGGAAAGTATAAAATGTGACATTGAATATTTTGGTCACTATGCAGAGCCACGTCCAGCTCCAGCGCCCAGCGACTATTGGATTTCCTTTACCTCCTTACGATAAGTCAACATCGGTTCGCTTTCGGGAAGGCCGACTAAAAACGGGCTTGCCGCCCAACGTCGGCATACCCCTTTTGCAGGGGCATGTTTCCTTTATCTCATACGGTTCAGTCCAATCCATACGTCGCTAAACGGGCGCTTGCGCTTTTGTTCATTCACGTCATTTAGAACACCAACTTGAGCAATTGCATATTGAATATAGTAAAAAAGTAGTTCAAAAATACGCAGTACAGATAACCAATCCATCTTCTGCCAATCTTCTAACCCCTCATAGATAAAATCGTAACAAAATGTTCAAATAATTATGATTTATGCTTACAATTATAGGTTATAATAATAATAGTACGGTAAAGGGAGTGTATAAATATGCGTCCGAAGAATTTAAACTTTGAAGAACTTGTCAACCAAAACAGACAGGAACTTCTAGAAGACGAAAAAAGAATTAATCAAATTGAATTGCGTTTGGAAAAGAAACAAACCGATTTAACTACTGCAAAAAACAAAAAGCTGGCTTAATCTGTAATAAAAAATATAAAACTATAAATGATAAATGGAGTGTCTTTTAAAAAGGCACTCCATTTATCATTTATACACGTCAAAGTCTTTGCTTTGATGTACAGGGTTTTACAACTGCCTGTCAAACTGCGATAAAATACCTATTAAATGCAAAAAAGAAGTATCAAAAATTTCCACTTGATACTCCAATGTTAGCACAATAAGTAAAAAGGCTGTGGTATTACTTATTCTTTAAGTTTCCTAACCGTTTACGAATATAATTAATCCTTATCTTTCATAATCGATGTTGCTAAAATTGCTCCAATATAGGCCGCTACACCACCAGCGAGTATAAATAATATAGATTTATATTCGAATTCAGGAATTACAAAACTGTATATAGACAAAGCAAATATTAGAAAACTTGGCTTATCGCCAAGCCTTAATGGGGAAAGCCTTAGTTACACTTATGCAGTAAGAAAGGATTTATACTTTCTTAACTGCGAACAAAAACAGATGTAAACAAGCCCTGTGTTGCATTCAATTTTCTATTCATTTTAATCACCCCTTCCTTTATTCCAGTGCTTTAAAGGTTTAATTTTACTTAACATTCTGGCTCGCTTGAGTAAAAAGACTGCATCTGTCAGAAAAGATACAGTTACTTAAATAAGTAAATTAATTATTCCTGCTGACTAACTTATAACATTTTGCTTAATACCCTTAAAAACCCTTTATATAAAAGGATTTTAAAATGAGAAACTGTTATTGAATCTTTTACTACTATACTTCTATGTTTCAAGTGATTTTTAATTTGTTTTCTTCTATTTGGAATTATAAGTAAAGGTAGTTTATTAGGACTAAACCACTCCACCTTTTCTGTTTCAGGACCATACTTAATTGGTGATCCACCTTTTAATTCCCCTAAGAATAAATATTGTATATCATCGTATTGAGGTTGATAATATTCACCGATTTTTCGTCTGATTGAAACAATATACCCTGTTTCCTCTTCTGTTTCTCTTATAGCACAATTTTCTAATGGTTCTTCCATCTCCACTGCTCCACCTGGTAAGTCCCAGAGTGGATAATCCTTTGGTTTCGCTAACAATATTCTAACTTCTTCATTGATAACAATAGTAAAACAGCCTGACGTTTTTGCCATATTAGTTATTGCCCCTTCTTAAAGTAAACTGCTGCTTGAAGAGTTTATGATCATAGCAGATATAGGTTGTATTAACATAAAATCCCATTTAATCGGTTCAAGTACCGTTAATTTTCGGATAGTTAACTCAAAAGAAAAAGAGCGTCAATCCTCCTTGGATCAACACCCCTATGCGAAGCTAATTTTAACATCTTACATACTTGCGTTTAAAACCTAGCTTTCCTTTATCCATTTGTTTTTGAATACTTTCGTAAGCGTTTAGGAAACTGGTTTTTTTCTTTTCCCGTTTAACTTCTACTGTACCTACTTCCGTTGCGGTCTCAATTGCCTTTTCATTTAGTGGTAAATATGAAATCCCCACGGTGTATAGAAAATTATTCATAGCAGACTTCGTTCGTTCTGGCGAATCATGAATCTCATTTTTCACGATATCAAGCATATTGGAAATCTTGCTTTCAGAAAATTCATTGTCTGGGCGATTCCCTAAAAGCCAACAGTAACAACTCCAGCCCGCTGACATTCTCAGCTCCTGACCGCTTGCAATCCATTTATCGGCAACCTCTTGTGCAATATCTGACTCAGATAATGTTACTGCTACCACATAATCGGACAGCATATAAAAATATGCTGCATCCATCCAAGCGTCAAAATCCGACTCTGTCATGGCTTTCGGATCTGCAATAATACCTGCAAAGTACATTGCATCATAGTTACCTGTAGCATAAAGCTCTTCAGCTAAAGGTTGATTTACTTTTATTTTCTTTGCGATTGGTTTCATAGCACCTGTAGCCGTGCCAAAAAGCGGCTCGTGTGCACCATTGGATATGTACATTTTTTTCATTCGTTCCTTGCCCAAGGCTTCAAGCTCTTGCATAACTGTTTCGAAATCCATAGTTTTGTACTTCCTCCCTTAGTATTAATACCCACTTAATTGAAATAAACTAATTTATTTTCTTTTTCAAGTCTTATATACTTTTCAATTTTACCATAATCTTATACTACTATTCCGTTAGTTCAAATCTATATATATAATGTTAACATTATATATTAATTAGTATGCCAAAATTTCTAAACTAAAAGACAAAAGAAAAGACCGACTTTAACGTCAGTCTACTTATTAAACTATTGAGAAGACTCGATTAGCATAGATCGCAAAGCACCATGATGTCAATGATTCTACTAACTCGAATCCTCTTCTTTTATGATTTGTATGAACTATAATATTTCTATATACCCTTCTGCTCCATTCACCCTAATTCTTTGTCCATCCTTGATCAGCTTCGTAGCATTTTCCACCCCGACAACTGCTGGTAAACCATATTCACGTGCAATAACCGCTCCATGGGTCATCAGTCCACCAACTTCGGTGACAAGACCTTTTATGGATACAAACAACGGTGTCCAGCTAGGATCAGTAAAGGCGGTGACTAATATATCTCCATCTTCTAGCTCAGCATCTTCCAGGTTTAATATGACGCGTGCTCTGCCCTCTATAACTCCGGAAGAAACCGGTAGACCTACAATAGCTTCAGCTGGGAGATTTTCTCTTTTGTACTCACCTACAATGATTTCACCATCAGACGTGATAACGCGTGGGGGAGTTAGTTTTTCATATAATTTGTACGCTTCTTTTCGTTTGCTGATGATCTGGTAATCTAGTTTATTTGTGCGTACGACTTCGCGAAGTTCTTCAAAAGTAAGATAGTATATATCTTCTTTTTCATGAAATACGCCCACTTGTACGAGTTGTTCGGTTTCTTCCAATAAAGCCTGCTTATAAACGAAGTAGCGATTAATCATGCCGTATTTTGGATATTCCCTAAACCCGCTGAAATTCCGGATTAGGTCGATCATTCGTTTAGTTTCTTTGGCTTTTTGTTCACCATCCGGTAATTGCTTCAATCGACCCAATAACTCTTGTTCTTTTTTCAAAGCAACACGTCGCCCTTGTTCAAATTTCCGATTGCTGTCATTAGGCTCAAGGTTTTTGATATTACTGAGAATCATAGGGACAAGTGTAATTGGTTTTTCGCTCCAACGGGTTTTCGTAATATCGATTTCTCCGGTACATCGCATTCCGTATTTGCTAAGATAATCATAGATAGCGTCTTGGCTTTCCTGCCCACCATCAAACTTAACCAGTTCATCCAAAAAGTTATCATCTTTTACATGTTGTAAATAAGCAATTACTTTCGGATAAAGACGAATCACATCTGCGACATCCATTAGCGCCAGACCCATTTCCGAAGTAATATTGTTTGGTACAGATTGAGAAAGCGTATCTGCTACGTTTTTTTCACCCAACCACTTGTTCATTTTTTCATTGATCCATGATGAAGCATCCATAGCAGCATTAATCACACCCGAACTCTGTGGATCAAATAAGATCTTCTTTAATTGTTGGATATCTTCTAGAATAAAATCAAATAAATCTGGTCCTGATTTCATTTGGATATTTTGTTTTAACGCTTCTATCGATGTTTGACTGCTTTTAATCAAATCAGAAACGATTGTTGGATCGTTTTCGATTTGTGGTGGCATATCTGTATTGCTTTTACTTGGACTCGCTATTTTTGTATCATCTTGTAACAGTTTTATAAAACCTTCTCGCTCTACGATGGTCGTAATTGCGTCTTTTATGAGTGGATCGTGTTGTCCCATGGCATTTAATAAAAATTCTCTACTTTCGGGTGAAGACAATTGAGTTGTTACATCAACAAACAACCTTCCACCAGCTTTACGCATGGGTGCAGGAGTCGTTAACAGCCAAAAAGATAATCCCAATGGTTTCATGGGGTCGGTCATCATTTGTTGATGACCGACAGATACATAAACGTGATTTTCTTGATCATTCGCTTCAGGGATCGGGTATAAAGTCGTGATGGACCGACTTTGGACGATATAAAATGTATCATCAACCAAACACCATTCGATATCTTGTGGATAACTAAAATATGCTTCAATCTGTCTTCCGATGCGTGCCAGTTGTAATATTTGCTGTTCGGTAAGAGTTTGAGCCTTTTGCTGATCAGGATCGATCTGCTGGGTCTCTGTTCCGCCTTCTTTTAGTCCATAGATAGCCAATTTCTTGGTTGCTATCATCTTATCGACGATTTCCTCTTCCTGTACTTTATAACAATCGGCAGATACCAAACCAGAGACCAGTGCTTCTCCAAGTCCAAAGCTAGCATCGATCGACAGCACCTTCCGATTGGAGGTAATCGGATCGGCAGTAAATAAAATCCCTGAAGCCTGTGGGAAAGCCATCCTTTGAACGATAACGGATAAATAAACTTGACTGTGATCAAATCCATTTTGCATACGGTAAATCACGGCTCGATCCGTAAATAGGGAAGCCCAACATTTTCTGATATGCTGCATGATTGCTTCTTCGCCTATAATATTTAAATAAGTGTCTTGTTGACCGGCAAAAGAGGCATGTGGTAAATCTTCAGCAGTTGCACTGGAACGCACTGCATAAGCATGTTCATCACCAAACCGAGAGAGATAGTGCGCAACAGCTTTCACAACATCGGAAGGAATCTCTACTTCCATAATGGTATTCCGAATCTTCCTGCTGATTTCACCGATTTGACCTCTATCCTCTACTTCTAGCAGTGTTAGTTGATCCAACAATGCGTGGAAGGCTTCGTTTTGTTCGAGGGCTTTTTGATAAGCTTCTGTTGTAACACAAAATCCTTCTGGCACTTGTATTCCATGAATCTTAGATAGTTCCCCTAAATTTAACCCTTTTCCTCCGACGAGCAAAAGTGGCGTTTTATCGATCTCTTGAAACTCTAGTACATATGGTTTCATTTTTTCCCCTCCTATTTATCGCTCAAAACCAAGAAGAATCCTATTACAAAATTTGTTCATCTGATCAACCATTTACACTGTCTACTCGGTCCTGCTTCTGGCGAATTTCCATGTTCATATTAAAGATAAAAATAGTGGTTGACTGAAAAGGGTTTTATGATGTATAATTAAAATAGGGATAATTATACAAATTTACCTTAACGGTGTATAACTATATAAATTTACCATAGTTTTTCTTTTTTATCAATGAATTTATCGGATTTACCACGTTAAAGAAATTCCAATATTAAAAAGCCCAATTTCTTAGCATTAGCATTAAGAAATTGGGCTTTTTTTCGTTTTCTATTAAAGCGCCCGTTCATATTAAGGAATATAATTAATCCAATCACTTTAGTTCAACAACTCTTAAATAAAACTACCTAAAAAAATTTTTTATAGCCTCAATACGTATTTTATGACCACAGTCTTCGCAACAATAAATACCTTTCCTGTTTGCCTTAAACTAATTCGTAATCGTATCCTTTTGATTCATTCGTTCTAAGATTCGACGTTTACGATATAACATCATTCCTGTCTCAGCTACATCTCCTACAGTCGATCTGTTTAAGAAAGCACCGAAAATGATGCCGGCAATCGGAATCATTTGAAACAACTTTTTCCACCCAAAATTGTCCCGATATGTATAAATAACTTCGCGCCAACCTTGCAGTTGAGATGCCATTTGTTTGTTCTGTTTTTCTGTCTGATAAGCTGAAAGATCTTCAAGAATGGCTTTTTTTCCAACAATGTCGGAGGATGTGAATTGAAGACACTTAACGATAAAGACTCTTTCGGTTTTATCATTTGGATCGTATCCATAACTTATAGCAATTTCTTGAAGTACCTTAAGTGATATACCTATTAGGAATGGAATATCTATGGAAAGTGTAAAAATACCACCAATCCCAGTTGTAGCACCTTGAACTGTTGCTAATTTGGTTTTAGAAGTTCTAATCCCGTTTGCAACATCGTCCATTTCGTTTAGAGGAAAATGTTGAACATCATATAGGCTTAATTGTCCTTTTTCAGTCTCTTTATGTTTAAACTTCTTCAAAACTGTTTCTTCTTTAACTAAATAGTCGCCACCTGTATGAATGTAATTCCCTAATTCATCAATTATTGTTCCTACCTTTTCTTGAACAAACTTTGGTGTTACCTTATCAAGCAATGCAAAAGGCAATCTTCCAAGTTTTTCCCAAAACCACAAACCCTTTTGGTCTTCCTCCCAATCCTCAATCTTTTTTAGTTCATCTAATAAAAAATCTTGTGATTCAATTGTTGTCAAGTATATCTACTCCTCGTTTAATTCCTACTTCAAAATATCATTAATATTTTCATTAACTATATCATGAGGGGCAGTCATTTTTCTAACTTCATTTACCATCTGACATAAGGGCGCGATTGCTGAAAATCGTAGCAATTGATTACAGCCATATGAATGTACCACTTCTGTCATGTATTTCACCAGCAATTTCCCAAGGATTACCACTTGTTGTCACCGAATTTACCAACGGGATATTGAACTAACGCGATAGTTCAAAACAATATTAATCAAATTAAAAATCATATCCTATAATTTAATTAGAAGTGTTAACTATTTGTCTTTCGATATATTCTGCATCATAACCAACGCCTTGTAGTAAGGCAGAACCACGTCGATACTGCCAAGGTAAACCAATAAAAAACAGTCCTTTAATATTAGAGCCACCTCGATAATGTACTACTTTTCCTTCTTCATTCAACACCCCATCTATCTTTAACCAAGGAAAGGTAGCTTTAAATCCCGTAGCCCATATGATATTGCTAACTTCTAGGGTTGATGTATCTTCAAATATTACTTGATTTTGTTTGCCACTAGTTACTCTCTTTTTTATAATCACTTTATTATTATTTATTGCTTTTTTTAATTCGAATCCAAAAATAGGATCTCCTTTTTGTTGAAGCACCTTTCCCAGTAGCGATGTATCATTTGCCTTCAAAATTCCTAATTTGTCAAACCACCAGAAGATGCTTTTTCTTCCCAACGACAAAGGTAAGTATTTTAGTTTCCTGCTGCAAGCTAGATATGTTTCCCTTTCTTCTGATAATTCGACAGCAATTTGAGCACCACTATTGCCTCCACCTATTACGAGAACATTTCCATCTACCAACTGGTTAGGATTTTTATATTGCAATGAGTGAAGTTGTTTGATGTTATTTGATAACCCCATTGAGAATGGAGGAATGCTTGGTGTTTGAAAAGGCCCAGTTGCAATGACAACATTTTTTGCTTGATATTCATCTTTTTTTGTTTTTATTAAGAAATTACTGTTTATCTTGGAGACATTTACAACTTCTTCATTAAATTGAATAGGGATTTTAAATTTAACTACATACTTTTTTAGATAAGAAACAATCTCCTCTTTGGTTGGAAATCCTTGCTTCTTTCCTTCAAGGGGCATACCAGGTAAAGAGCTATAAATCCTAGGGGTAAATAAAATTAAAGAGTCGTATCTTACTTTCCAACTTTCTCCGACCGCACTTCCCTTATCAATGAGTATAAAATTTTTCTCAGACTGCTTTAAATAATAACCTATTGCAAGACCTGCTTGTCCAGCACCGATAACGATCGTATTGTACATTTCTTCACATCCTATTGGTAAATTATAGGCCTAATATTAAATAGGTAAGCTGTTCAACTCCTAATTGAACAGCTTACCTATACTTTATCCTTTAACTTTTAAAAGTCGTAGGGCATTTAAAATTACGATGATAGCTGCACCTGTATCGCTTAACACAGCCATCCAAAGGGTAAGCCACCCCGGAAATATAAGAACCAATGCTATAAATTTTACAATTAACGAAAACCAAATATTTTGTTTAATAATCGTTAATGCTTTTCTACTTAACTTAACAGTATGTGGCAATTTTTCTAGATTATCTGCCATTAAAACAATATCAGCAGTCTCCATTGCTGTATCGGTTCCTGCTCCACCCATTGCAATCCCTAAATCTGCAGTAGCAAGTGCTGGTGCATCGTTTATGCCGTCACCCACCATAGCGACTTTGTGACCTTCTTTTTGTAGTTGTTTAATCGCGTCCACTTTATCTTCTGGCAATAGTTCCGCAAAATAGCGATTGACATTGGTTTCCCCTGAAATCATCTTAGCAGTACCTTCATTATCACCAGTTAACATGACTAGTTGATTTACACCAACTTGTTTCAATCCATTTAATGCTTTGACAGTAGTTGATCGAATAGTATCGGAAACAGAGATAATCCCCATTACTTCTTGTTTTGTACCGATAATCACTACTGTTTTCCCCTGACTTTGTATCCTTTCTACTTTAGACCTGACATCATCTAAAGATATTTCCAGATCTTCAAACAGTTTTAGATTACCAGCGTAATGAACTTCTCCATTGATTGTTGCTTGAACACCCTTACCAACTATATTTTTAAATAACTCTCCTTTTTTAACCTGAACTCCATTATCTTTCGCATATTCAACAATCGTTTTTGCTATTGGGTGTGTGGAGTAGTCTTCTAATGTTAATGCTAGTGATATTAATTCATCGGCTGAAGTAGTTAACGCTTCGACATCAGAAACTGTTGGTTTTCCTTCTGTTAATGTCCCTGTTTTATCAAACGCTATCGCATTAATAGCACCTGCTTTTTCCAGAAATGTTCCACCCTTTATTAAAACACCATTCTTTGCAGCGTTTCCGATAGCAGAAACAATGGCAACAGGAGTAGATATAACCAATGCACAAGGACAGGCAACGACTAATAATGCAAGTCCTTTATAAACCCACTCTCCCCAAGTACCAAGGCCTAAAAGTGGAGGTAGAACAATTACAACTATTGCTAGAACGAAAACAATAGGTGTATAGATACTAGCAAACTTATCTATAAATGCTTGGGTAGGAGCCTTTTGTTCTTGTGCTTCTTCAACCAAATGAATGATTTTCGAAATTGTCGTATCTTCGACTAACTTGGTGACTTTGATTTCAATAGAACCACTTTCATTTATGGTTCCTGCATATACAGTATCTCCGATTAATTTATCGACCGGGATTGACTCACCAGTGATAGGTGCCTGATTCACACTAGTCTCACCTTGGATAATTTCACCATCTAACGGAATTCGATCACCGGGTTTAATAACAACAATCTGACCAACTGAAACTTCTTCTACAGGCTTTTTAACCAATTCTGAGCTTACTTTAATCCATGCCTCTGATGGTGCTAAATCCATTAGATTGCGGATAGATTTTCTAGTTTGCTCAATGGATCTATTTTGTAGGGCATTCCCTAATGCAAATAACCATACTACGGTTGCACCTTCAAACCATTCTCCAATTAAGGCAGCTCCAATTGCTGCTGCGGACATTAGAACATTCATATCAAGCGAATGACTTTTTATAGCATAATAGGCACTTTTTACTGGTTTATAACCACTTATAACGATAGCAACAGCATATAGAATGGTGGTCATTAATGGAGATACATCATTATAAGAACCAATAAACCCAAGTGCAATTAAAATACCAGA
This sequence comes from Virgibacillus necropolis, assembly GCF_044793635.1. Lineage (GTDB taxonomy): Bacteria > Bacillota > Bacilli > Bacillales > Amphibacillaceae > Virgibacillus_F > Virgibacillus_F necropolis_A. The sequence continues at coordinate 3,471,248 of NZ_CP084992.1, read as the reverse complement.
AAGGGTAATTAAGCCGTACCCCTCTTTGTTTTTGGGAGTATCTGTAGATTTATTGTTATTTGTAATAAGTGAAGCATTATACCCAAGTTTAGATACTTCTGAAACAATATCATCGACGCTATTTTCATGCTCCACTTTCATTTTTCCAGTTGGAAAATTGACAGTAACTGTATTAACTGTTGGAATCTTATTTAAATGATTTTCAACACTTTTAGCGCAACTACTACAGTCCATTCCTACAACATCGTAAGTTCTTACATTTCTGTTTTGTATTATTGGTTCAGCAGTATAGCCGAGCTTTTGGACTTCACTTTCTATACTATCAAGAGACAATGCGTTGCTTCCGATAATCTGCAATTTCGCAGTATTGTAATTTACCTTTGCCTCTTGAATGTCATTTAACCGACTTAACCCTTTTTCTAACGTTAATGCACAAGAAGGACAATCCATTCCATGTATTCGATATTCGACCTTCTCCCCCTTAACAGGAGTTGCGTTAATGCTAGCTATTTCCTCAACATTGTTACAACAATTTGATGTCTCTAAGGTGTTATCGTCTTCTTTGCTACTGCAACAAGACCTAATCTCTAAATCTTCCTTTGATTCTTGGCTACAACAAACATCGGTAGATTTATCATTTTCATTCTCAAATTGATTACTACAACAAGATGAATTAGTTGCAGTAATTGCTATTCCCTGAAATGTATTTTGACTGCTGCAACAGCTGTCCTCTTCTTTTGTAGCCGCCTTTTCGGCATTACTATTACAACAGCCTTTATTATCTTCAATAGTTATCAATTCTTCTTTTGGACCGCAGCACTTATCTGCCATTCACTCCACCCCCCATTAATCTATATGATTTTTACAACAAGTAACATCATTTTGAACATCTTCAAGTACAACATCAAACATGGTTAATAAATCACGTACTAGTTGATTACGTACACGGTAGTATACATATTTTCCATCTTGTCTTCCGACAATAAGCCCACAACCTTTTAAGCACGCCAAATGCTGTGAAATGTTTGATTGATTGCCATTTATATCACTAACAATTTGAGAAACTGTTTTTTCCTCTTCTTTTATACTTTCGATTATTTGAATTCTCGTTTTATGTGAAAAGCCATGCAAGAACTTCATCTTTGTATCAATATCAACTTTTAACATGCATTATCCTCCTTATATTAGACACGACTAATATGTTTTGTTATTATCATATTAGCAATGACTAATATGTGTGTCAAACTTATATTTGTGAAAAGTGTTTGAACAATACATGATTAATCCATATAAATAAAGGTTTGATGGTAAAATGAAATTCACATTAGAAGGTAGGTGTTTTGATGAAAAATAATAGTTCTCCATTTAAATTTGTTGTGATTATCACATTAGTTATTGTTGCATTAATAATTGCTTTGGTCGTTATCAACAACAATAATTCTGAATCAAACGAAGGAACAACATTGGACAAACAACCACCAATTGATGGACAACCCACTTTAGGTGATTCAGATGCCCCTGTAACTGTAGTAGAATTTGGTGATTTTAAGTGTCCATCATGTAAAGCATGGGGAGAAAATATTTACCCAAAATTAGTAAGTGATTATGTTGATACAGGAAAGGTTAAATTCTCATTTATTAATGTCTTATTTCACGGTGAAGAATCTAAATTAGCGTCATTAGCTGCTGAATCTGTGTATAAACAAAATCCTGATGCGTATTGGGAGTTTCATAAAGGGCTTTTTAAAAAACAACCAAGTGCGAATCATGATAGTAGTTGGGTTACAACGGAGAAGATTCTTGAAGTAGCGAGTGGAGTGTCGGGCATTGATACAGATATGTTAAAGTCTGATATTGAAAGCAATTCTGAAATAAGCGAAGTTAATAAAGACAAAGAATTGGTAACCAAATTTGATGTCCAACTTACACCAACTATTATGGTAAATGAAACAATGATAGAGGATCCTTTTGATTATGAAGCAATAAAAAATGCTATCGAAAATGCATTAGAGGAAAATTAGGATATGAAGAAAGTAGATATTTCACAGTTATCACTTTATATGGCTTGGCTAATTTCGGTTGTTGCAACACTTGGAAGTCTTTACTTTAGTGAAATACGCGGTTTTGTTCCATGTGAACTTTGTTGGTATCAGCGTATTTTGATGTATCCATTATCTTTGATACTTGGAATAGCAACATTTCAAAATGATCGGTCTGTTAAAAAATATGTATTACCAATTGCAGTAATTGGCTGGTCCATTTCGCTCTTTCACTATTTAGAGCAAAAGGTCCCGGGATTTGCAGCAATTAAACCGTGTGCCAATGGTGTTCCATGTAGTGCTGAATATATTAATTGGCTTGGGTTTATTACAATACCATTTTTAGCAATGGTCGCATTCACCTTAATTATCATATTCATGATAATTATAAGGAAACCAAAAAACAATTAGTAATAAAAGAGGTGCAATTCGGTTAGACGAAATTGCACCTCTTTATTTAACTTAATTCACCTTAATCAAAGCTACTGAATTCCCATCATTATTCCGAAATACACAGATAGAACCATTAATAATGAGGAAAATGTAGAAACGAAAACGGACCTTTTCTTTGCAGCTGCGAAAATTGTTGACACCATAAACAACAAACCTAATCCAAACAATAAATAACTTTCCATACCAAAGGACATCGTAACGTTAAAGACGCCTGTACTATCAGCATTTTGGATTGTATTTATAAAATCTCCATCATATAATGCTTCAAACAATGGAGAAGCACCCTCGGTCATTATTAAGCTATAAATTTGATGGGGTGGCCACGATTGACCCATAAATGCTGTTAACCCAAACACAATTAGAGCATAAACACTTTCCAGCCTTGCCCATTTTAACGGATTAAATGAATCCTGATTATTTTTACTCCTAAATAGTAACCCATTGAGAAAAGCGAATACTATTAATGAAATAATAAATATATGCTTTAGCACTAATGCTTGTCCATAATTAACGATTAGACTATTTTGGTATTCCTGAAAAATTGAAGCTTTAGGGTCATCATAAGAATTAATATCAATTTCCATTGTAAAATAGCCTGCTGTAATGGTGATAATTAGGCATGTTAGAGCAACAGGAGTGAACCATTTTAAAAAGGTTAACCAATTCGATTTATTTTTGGAAAACCAACTAACTACAAAAAGGATACCTATCCATATTGTAACCGATAGGAAATGAAGAGTATGAAAAATGAAACCTTGCCATTCTGTAATAGTTGCTGCATGGCTTGATTTTGTATAGCCAAAAAGCATTAACAATGTTAGAAAAAGAGCCCATGTTTTTAAATGTATTTTTGACTTTAGATTCTTAGCCAATAATACGCATATGAGAATAACTGATACAAAACTAATAAATAACCAAGCTTTCCCAATTTCGAAAGTAAGTACTACGTTTTTTAGAATGAACCAAAGGTCCCTATCGCCTGCCAATATATTTGCGACTTGGAAAACTGGCAGAAAAGCTGCTAGTGGTATCAGCACAGCAACTAAATAAAGTACCTTTTTGGGTATGTACATGGAAGGTTTTTTATCTTCAGGTACCATAAATAAAATCAAGGAACCGATAAGCACTGAGAAACAAATGTATAGTATAAACTCAGTTAATGAGATTAAAAGCATCGTAATTCACCCCCTATTTTTGTCGTTTGCTAAACAACATCCAACATAGCAATACTAAACCGGCAATAATTAGAAATATAATAATTCCACTTACTAAAGAAGTTCGCTCATTGTCAATTTTTGTCTGCTTATTAGATGATTTCTGTTGTTCAGCATCTTTGTTACGCTGTTCAGTTTCTATTTCGTCATCTTCTGTTTGAGTAGTATTGTCTTCAGGCCCTTTATTTTCGGATACTGCGATTGAAAAGGAATATTGGTTTTCAATAAGGTGACCATCCGCTCCAACTACTTTCCAATTTACCCGATATGATCCCGGCTCAAGTGAATCCTGAAAATTTGCTTCTAACACATCATCCGTTAATTCAACAGATGTTGGTTCAATTTCTTTCCCTTTATCATCTACCAGGTAAAGGGTACTACCATTTTCAATTTTTGTACTGAAAGTTAATTCAATACTGTTTATGGTTTCCGTCAGTTGCTCCCCAGCTTTCGGTTTTGCTTCTTCTAAAACAGAATGTGCATTGGCTTCATTAATTGCGAGTATGCTAAACAGCAATAATGCGATTAATAGAAAATAAGAATTTCTAATAAAATATAACCTTCCTTTCAATATAAATTTATCAAGTACAACAATTACATATTCTTACGGTACAGTTGCAATAATAGCATTAATATTCGATAAAGTATTTTATCACACTTAACTGTAAGAAAGTCGTCAAATATAACGTAAGAGTGATATTAAAGTATACAATAACCCCATCGACTTCTCGTTGGAAGCTGTTTATTGGTATTTTCATTTAGTTGATTTAATGTTCATGATCATGGATGAAGATTATTGGTCATTCTGACACATTAACGAATAATCATCAAGTGGATGTTCTTTACTTTCCATTTGAATTAACGTATTACCGCAAATGCAGATTTACAACATTATGGATTTTGAGATAAAAAGCCTAATTCCTCAGTATTTTTAGCGAGAAATCAGGATAAAGTTTTCAATTGATATATTTCTTTTGCTTACCAATATCTGGCCCTTTAGATGAAAAACGAACACTAATACTTATTAAAGAAAAGCGCACTTTTCATGAAGACTTGATTTCAAGATAATCTTCCGGATAAGAATGACGATCAATTTATGCATCAATCGCTCCTATTGTTTAAGATTGAAGGGAAAATGAACTGTCCCATGTTTGGGACAGTTCATTTTAGCGTTAGTAATATACAGATTCTTTCTTATTACACTTCCAACATTTTCTATAATTGTACTCATCTTTAAAATGATACTTACAACTTTGACAATCTCTTGGGCCTTCATCCTAGCTACCTCCTAAGAAAGTTACCTTTTAATTTCTTCTTCCAACTGACGACAAACCGCTTCAGATCCAAACCCACTTAATAGTGGAACACCATCAATAACTTTATCTTTCATTGAGTCTGGAACGAGGGTTGTTGAAATAACGATGTCATATTCTTCAAATCTATTGACTGCCTTGCCGATTTCAGCTTGATGAAGTTGCACTTTATAACTTAGATCAGTTTTGGTTAACCATTCTTTCAATTTTGCAATGACAATAGTTGAAGTTGCAATACCAGTTCCACAGACGACTAATATATTTTTCATACCCTAATCCCCTAACTAGTTCTTTTTAATTTTATTCATGTACACCAAACCACCACTAGCAATTATTCCAATCATTCCTATTCCATACCAACTAGCAATTTTACCCAGTCCAACAAATAAAGCTGTCGTCCATAAGGCACCATCAATTAGAGCGGAAATACTTATGTTATTACCCATATCGAAACCTGACTTAATTGCTGTTTCGGTAAATAACGGAGCGATCCATGTAGCAATATATAATCCAACCGCCAAATAGATTGTTCCTGCAACCACTGTCCGGACAATATTTCCTTTGAACACTGGAACCATTAAACAAACTAAAAATGGAATCGCCGCCAAATCTCCGAAGGGTAAAACCTTATTTCCAGGTAATATAACTGCCAAAAATAATGTGATAGGAATTAGTAGCAATGAGGCAGACAAAACCGCTGGATGTCCAACACACAATGCACTGTCCATCCCTATATATACGTTTCGTTTTGGAAACCTTTTCTTAATCATCTGTCCGGCAGCTTCAGAAATGGGATTCAAACCTTCCATTAACAAAGCGACCATTTTTGGCATTAACAGCATAACTGCACCAGTTTTCATTGCTAATTGTAATGTTTCTTTGACATCATAACCGGCTAAGACGCCAATTACTATGCCAAGCATCACACCTATTACCGTTGAATCACCAAACAGACCAAACCGTTTTTGAATGGTATCTGGATTAGCCTCTAACTTATTAAAGCCTGGAATTTTATCAAATAGCCAATTTAACGGTTTAGCAAATAAATACGACGGTGCGGAGGCTGCATGCGGAAATGTCATTTTTTTAAAACCAAAATACGATTCCATGTCAGAGGCCATAAGATCTCCCAACAAAAAAATAACGAGGACATGAACGGCAATCGTAAATAAGCCCAAGGCAAAATCATTCGTTAATGCATATACAAGTGCACCAGTAAATGCACAATGCCAATAGTTCCAGATATCGATATTTAACGTTTTAGTCAACCCTAATGCCAACAGCACACTATTCAATCCAAGCCCAATAGGTATAGCAAGACTACCCAAAACGGTACCATACGATATCGCTGCCGCTGCTGGCCACCCTACGTCAAGCGTATGTAAATCAAAGCCAAAGTTATCTACCATTGCTTTTGCTGCTTGCCCTAGACTTGTTGTTAATAACGCAATCACGAGGTTCAATCCAACAAATCCTATTCCTACCGTAAGCCCCGAATAAAATGCCTTTTTTGGCTTTGTACCCAGTATTAAGGCAAATATGAAAATAAGTATTGGGAGCATAACACTTGCTCCCAAATCAACAAACCAGTGAAGAACTTCCATCATTACCTCCTCTGTTTAAATGAGATATAGAGCTATATTATTCCACAGAACAAAAGCGCAAGCGCTTTGGTCAGCCCCGACAAGTTTAAGACGAATCTCTTAGTGATGATTTTTATCACAAAGAGATTTGACTTAAAACCTCAGGCGGGCTAGGCGCTGGAGCTAGACAGATAAACGCTAAAGTTTTATACTTTCTTACCTGCCAAAATAGTTACCGTTAGGCAAAATACCGATGATACAGTGTCTTTGCTTTTTCGACATCATTTATTCCATGAACTAACACGCGTCCATCTTGAAACATCACGAGACGATAATTCTCCACTGTAAAGGAAAGTAAGAATGAATTATGTTTCACTGGTCCTACTTTGGAGAGATTGTTAGCAATTATTTCTATATTTCGTTTTCCTTTTGTTACAGGTCGAATTTGAACGGTTTCTCTTCCACAGAGGACAGCAGCTTTCATCTGATTTTCATAATCCAAAAATGGGAATGATGGTGCTTTCCCACATGATGGGCAATCCTGATTTTTGATTTGGTCAACATTTATGGCAGATTGTTGATTGTTCCATAAATCAAAAGAAATTAAATTTCTTCTTAAATCAGTCCAATTTCCGGTTAAAATTTTCAATGCTTCTACGGTTTGATGTGCAACTACCATTCCAACGACAGGGCTTATAATTCCTCCCGTATCACAAGTGAGACCACCAAACGGAACCTGCTTCATTAAACAATGCAAACAAGGTGTTTCACCTGGTATGATCGTATAACTGATCCCATAGCTGCCAACGCACGATCCATAAATCCAAGGTTTGTTTTGTTTTTGAGAAACATCATTTATAATCAACCGAATATCAAAGTTATCTGTTCCATCCATGATCAAATCGACATCTTCAAGAAGGTGTTCCAGATCAACAGGTGTTACATCCATAATGTGTGCATCAATCGTCACGTCACTATTGATTTTTTCTAATTGACGTTTTGCTGCAATAGCTTTTGGCACTCGATTTTCGGCATCATATTCTGTAAACAACTGCTGGCGCTGTAAATTACTCCACTCCACATAATCTCGATCAATAATCGTGAGTTTTCCAATACCAGATCGGGTCAAAATTTCAGCGTTTCCAGTTCCGAGTGCTCCTACACCTACGATTAATACGTGCTTGCTTTTTAAGCGTACCTGTCCATCTTCTCCGATGTTCGGAAATAATAGTTGCCTGGAATAACGTTCTAGCATCACACGCTAAGTCCCTCTATTGGACTACTAGCTGTGGCACAGCGTTTTATCTGAATTCTACCAGCCTCGTAACTGAGTCTCCCCGCCGCAATAGCTAGTTTCATAGCTTCTGCCATTTTAACTGGGTCCTTTGCTGCTGAAACAGCCGTGTTTAACAGAACGGCATCTGCCCCCATCTCCATTGCCATGACAGCATCTTTCGGTGAACCAATTCCAGCATCAACAATAACTGGCACATTGGACTGTTCGATAATAAAACTCAAGTTTAATGGATTGATAATACCTTGTCCTGACCCGATTGGGGATGCGCCTGGCATGATGGCATGTGCTCCCAATTCTTCAAGTTTCTTCGCCAAGACAACATCATCGGAAGTGTACGGCAACACGATAAATCCTTCCTCAAGCAACATTTCTGTGGCTTTTAATGTTTCAACTGGATCAGGTAACAATGTTTTGTCACAACCGATCACTTCAACTTTGATCATGTCACATAGGCCTGATGCTTTGGCAAGCTTTGCAATTCGAACCGCTTCCTCAGCCGTTTTTGCACCTGCAGTATTGGGTAACAAGCTATAGTTTTCCAAATCCAATTTTTCTAGAAAATTAGGTTGGCTTGGTTTAAAAATATTCATCCTGCGTACCGAAAACGTCAATATCTCCGCATCAGAAACGGAAACAGCCTCTCTTTGCACGTCAAAATTCGGATATTTTCCCGTACCTAGCAATAATCTTGAATTAAATTGCTTTCTACCAATCGTCAACATCTCAACCGCCTCCTACAAATTGTACTAACTCGACTTTGTCACCATCCTCAACCACTGATAGTGGATGGTTTTCTTTGTCCAAAATTTTTCCATTAAGTTCGGCAATAACAACCGAATGATTGATATTAAAATGCATAATTAAGTTGGAAATGGTTGTCACCTCTTCCGGCACTTGAACAACCTTTCCATTAATTCTTAAGTTCATGCGTGTACCCCCTTGATCGTTTTGCGATCCAAACAAAAGTTGGTGTTTACTTCCTTTCCCTCTAGCAAGTCTGCCATATGCAGTCCTGTATAGGCGGAAAGTAAAATCCCGTTTCGGTAATGACCGGTTGCAATAGAGAGTCCGTTTACATGAGGATGTTTATCTAAATATGGCATTCCATCTTCTGTTTGAGGTCGGATTCCCGCCCATACTTTATCCCATTCTGCATCCTTTAATGAGGAAATGATTTTTTTTGCATTATTCACCAAGTGAGACACACTCCCAAGATGGACAGCTTCATCAAACGTGTACGGCTTTTGCGTTGCTCCGATGATCAGTCTCCCTCCCGCTTTCGGCACGATATAACCCATGGATGAAAAAATGCTAGATTTGAGTAATCTCCCTTTAAAACGAACAGAAAAACATTCTCCCTTTACAGGATATACATCCAGTTTCATTCCGGTATGCTTCATGATTTGGGTACTCCATGCACCACCAGCCACAATGGTTTCATCGGCATAAAGTTTGCCGTTTACCGTTTCCACCCCAATGACATGACCTTTTTCGATCAGGAAGTTACACACTTCTGTATATTCGAAAATTTGAGCACCCAAAACAGTTGCAGCTTGTGCAAATGCAATCGAGAGTTTTGGTGCAGATACTTGCCCATCGTTTGGCATGAACATACCACCTAAAACAGAATCAGAAATGGATGGTTCTTTTTCTTTCACCTGTTCTGAAGATAACCATTCCGCTTTTTCGCCCACAGCTTGTTGAAAGGCAGAAATGGATTTTATATGTGTACACTCCTCATTGGTCATTGCCACTTTCAAAATACCGTTTTGCATAAGTTCAATATCTATACCGGTTAGTTCCTTCAATTCGTCGGCAAGTGCAGGAAACATCGCTCTACTTTGACGGGCAACCTCAAAAAGCGGACTATTATTTTCTAACTCTGATTGCGCACCCAACATCCCTGCCGCTGCACTGGATGCCCTCCCAGCTAATTTATCTTTTTCAACAATCAACACTTTATAGTTGCGTTTACTTAACTGAAAAGCGATGGAACTGCCAATCACTCCACCACCAACAATAATGACATCAAATCTTTCCGTCATAATCTCCCTTCTTTCTTTGTATAGCGTCTCTATAGTTAGTAACCGCTTTTACTTCATCGTCTGCCAACATTACCCCCGATAACACGGCTATCCCACTTGCACCAGCAGCAATGACATCCGCTGCATTGTCAGGTGTTATCCCACCAATAGCGATGACCGGAATGGAAACATTGGAGACAATCTCTTTCATACACTCCATTCCCTTTGGGGGCAACCCCGGTTTTGAATGAGTATCAAAAACATGTCCAAAAATCAATCTATCTGCGCCATTTTTTTCTGCCGCAATCGCACCACGCGAATCATGCACAGAACAGCCGATTTCCAAATGATTATAGGCATTTCTCACACGCTCGACGGCTATGCTGTGGTGTGCTAGTTGAACGCCTCGAATGTTCATTACGTGTGCAACATCCACCCGATCATTTACGACTATTTTTTTTCTTGGAACGCCTTTTGAACGTAACATTTCAATCGCAATAACCATTTCATTTGCTGTCCACGTTTTTTCTCTAATATGAATAGCATCAATATATGGATGAATTTTTTCAGCTCTCCGTACCAATGTATCCAGTGGTTGGCGGCCAGTTGATATCACATTCAATTCTGGTGTCATCAATTGCTCTTTTACATACGATTCACTTGATAATTTCATTTAAGCTTCTCAACTCCCCCCATGGAAAGTTACTGATAAATAGACCCACCAGATTTCTTGAATTCTTCAGCTTTCTCCTGCATCCCTTTCTCAATAGCCTCCTTCGTACCGGTGAATTTCGAATAATCCATTACTTTTTTTACTACCTAAAAAATTAGACATGCATGATGGAAATGTTTTTTCGTTTTATGAGGACGGTGTCAAATAAATCTCTCCCTTTTCTAATGATTAGGACGAGATACTGAGCACACCAAGTAGAAAAGTGTATCGAAGTACATAAAAATGCCGGGTCCATATTAAATGAATGGACCCGGCAAATCTGTATGTAAAGGTAGTGTTGATAATTCTAACTTTCCTACGCTGGTATGATCCAGATCAGGTCCAAAGAGTCAAGAAACTTCAACGCGTTTCCTTCTCAGCCCAACTCATTGGGCTCCCCTAGTTATTTATATTCAATTTAACTATAGTATATAGTAGTCATTTAAAAAGTCAATAACTGGAAAGTGAAATTATCCGTCTGATAAAACTATTTTAATAATATGACTTCTAACAGATAACTACCCTCTCCTTATTTAGGAAAAGCCCGATTACGGAATATAATATGTTATTTTTCCATAATAATACCCTTTGGACAAATCATATCCAAAGGGGTAAAACGGTGCAACTTTTTTATAAACGGTTAAACTTTATTTCAAATCCACATCAATCGCCCTTCAAGTAATGGTAATTAATGAACGAATTCAAGAAAATGGCTTACTAGTAACTCCCTGTATACGCATCTTTTCGAATTCACGTATTTTATCATAGGACTTTACTAATTGTTCAGGTACCAATGTCCTGCCATATTCCCAAGCATTCGCTTCTATTTCCGATTGAAGCTCTTCTTTTTCATCATCTTCCCCATACATTAGTATCTTTAAATCACGTTTGTTTTGCTTAAAATCCAAATAATAACCAAGTTCATGATAAAGGATTAGTTTAACAATGTTTTCATCCGTCTCTTTTAGTTTAAATAATTTACTGATAAACCCATTTACTTGGAGATAATTAAATTTTATCGTCTTTGTTGATACGTTATAACTCATTGGTACAGCTAAATCATTGTTAAACTCACAGTTAATATCTAGATTGAGTTCCTTCAATATTGCTTTAATTATCCGCTCAATGTTCCATATATAAAGCATTTTTTCCATCACTTTCCTTATAAAACACCTATTTCAGTTCGTATCTTTAAAATTATCTTACATAGAATAAGAAGTTGCGTCAATGGGACCGCTTACATTTAACTTTCTTTTTTTTGAATTAACAATATACTACAATCTGGCCCGATTCAAGAATACACTCTCTTATTCAGTTACTGAGCCCTATAATGGAATAATTGTAAAGCTAATGTAGCTTTTTTAAAAGCTGCATTTCCCTGGCCAAGCTCCTTGCATTTTACTAAGGAATACAATTTGCCCAATATGATATGCGTCGTGCATTGCTAAACTCTTCAGTTCAAGCACCAATGAATTATCTTCTCCTGGGATCTGTCTATACAAATCTTCATGTTCTGATTTTGCTAGTATTTTTCCCTTAAATATCTCTTTAAATTACTGCATTTTTTTCAGAAGTTTTATGCCGTCAAAATTTATAGATAAAAAAGAAGGAAAAGCGTTTATTTTTATCGAATATAATTTGTAAGGCGGTGAATAAAATGAGCGAACAACAAACTATTTATGATACTAAAAATATAGCTGAATTGTTTCAGATCCATGCTAGCACCGTTAGAAAGTATTGTGATTTTCTAGAAAAAGAAGGGTATCAATTTCATAAAAACGAGTATGGACACAGAGGGTTTTTTGATGATGATGTAATTGTTTTAAGAAAATTGATTGACTTCAAAGGCACTATGGCGTTAGAAAAGGCGACAAAGTCAGTCATAGCTTGGAAAAATGGAGATGATGTCTCGGGGGTTGCTATAGGCAAAAAACAATATAGCACGGAATATAGCAACTTATTGGATGAATTTAAAACCTTCCAGAAACAACAACATGCTTTTAACCAAGAACTCTTAGAACAACTTAAGAAACAACAGGGCTATATTGATACTAGATTAGAAGAACGAGATCAAAACTTAATGATTGCTATGAGTCAGAGTTTAGAAACACAAAAACAACTTGCTGCAACTAAACAAAAAAAGTGGTGGAAGTTTTGGAAACAATAGATAAGTGTAGGGTACCTAAACTTTTCCGAACGGGTTAAAGATACCCTTTTATTCAGGTTCTACTTTCTCTTACTCCTTAAAATGGCGTATATTATTATCATTACAATCCCTGTCAGAACGGCAACCACTAATCCAACAACCCCTTGAACACCCACCCAACCAGAGAAATAGGTCAGATAAAATAATTCATAGATTAGTCCCATTATAATTATTGCAAAAGGAACATTAAACGGAAATAACCGCTTCCAAAATACTATTAACAGAACAGAAAGGATTAGCAGAGTAATTCCTAAATTTCGTCTCGTCTCATTCCATTCAACCTCTATCTGAGATTGAGACTGCATCCTCTCCGCATAACTCGCATGAACTAAATCGGAAAACGTCATAATAGCCGTAACAATGCCTAAAACAAGGAAGACGAAAAAAACAAACCAATTTACAAGCTTTATAGTCTGTTCTTTCTTCAAGTTTTGATTCCCCCTTTACCATTAGTTGAGTAACTCTTGTTAAAGTAATGCACCAGTTATTTTAATACCGTATTCAGTTCGAAATACTCAGTTAGCGGAACTTTCCTACCTTCTTTATCCCAGTTGTGATATTCACTAAAAATTTGTTTGATGTCATTATTAGCATGAACTTCTATTAAATATTTTATGGAAAGATAACTACGCCAATAATCAATCATTATACTGGTTAAATTACCTTGATAAGAACCACTTCCAAACTCATCTAACGAATGTTTCCCATACTCTCCTTTAAACATTTCTACTAATTCTAACTCTACCTCTGTTATTTCTTTAAATTCGGATTCATCTAATGTCATTTTTCTTGATAAATAGTCGCACATACCTTCTTCAAACCAAATACTATCTTCTCTCTCATCATCGAATTCATCTAAAAACAAGTCCGAATGGTGCGTTAATTCATGTGCAACTATGGTAAATAACTGATTCTCAGACATATTTTCATAGAATTTCTCAACTTTAGGATTTCTATGTCCATCTAATTGTTTAATGAATAATTTTCTCCAAGTTGATAAATCCGGAGAAATATAAATAACATCTTTATTGGTGTAGGCTGGTATAGGTATATCAGAGAAAACAGTAGTTGCTAATTCCTCAGTTGTCCATACTATTCCTTTTGGAGGGTCAATGAGTTCAAAATCCTCTACCATTATTCTTTGATACTTTTCTATTTTCGCACCAAACCTTTCAATAATATCCTGATATTTTATATAATCCCCTTGACTTTCAAACGCATAAATATTTCTCATTTCATATTCCCCTTTTCAGCTCATCTACTTCGTCTAAGTACCTTCTTCAATATAGCTTACCATAAATACCCAATTATCCCCGGAAACCCCTTAATGAAAAACGAGCGCGGATCCTTATTCAAGGATAGCGCCCTTTTGAATAGGGCTGGTAACATAATGGGTTAGCATCGTTCTGTAATTACCAACTCCCCCGATTTATTACTCATTTTTGCCACATTTATAACATATTCATTCCAACTTCTTTCTTTATTATAAGGGGGTAATGGAAATTAAAAGGTTTATACTAAAAGTAAATAAATTCAGGAATAATTAAGGAGAAGATAACGTGTCACAAGATAAAGATTACGATAAAAAATTAGAGAACTTTGATTCTACTGAAGCAATTAAAGGAAAGGAAAAACATTTTTCTGAAAACAAATATGTTAGTAAACTTCTTAAATATGCTAGGAAAATGGGAGTCAAAATTTCCTTTTATAGTCTGCTTTTATTCTATGCATTTAAAAGTCCCAATACCCCTAAGTCGACTAAATTGACTATAGCGGGTGCACTAGGATACCTTATTCTACCTATAGATATTGTACCAGACTTCATTCCGCTGGTAGGATTTGCAGATGATACAATGGTGATCGTTTATGCATTATATAAAATAAAAGCTCATATAGATGATTCAATAAAACAAAACGCACATGAGCGAATGAAGAAGATTTTTGGTGAAAACTATGATGGGAATAATGAAATAGAGGAAAATTTCAAACCAGAAAAAGAGGTCTAGCTCAGGATTTATAGTTTTGTCCTTAATCTATGCTAGACTAAACTAGAACATCATGCTCTAAAAAAGATGAAAAGAGGTAAAAAATGTTAAAAAAAGTATTAAAGCAAATCAAGCAACTATCCCAAGGCAGCAGCGAGCGAAGACATGGTGGTTATCGCCGAGGCAGTAGTAGCAGCAACGGAAGATATAAACGATCTCCACTGAGTGGAAGTAAACACTACAAACGGAAGGGACGGAGCAGCAGCTAATCTTCCTTTCTGCGGTTAATGTTCTTTTTCTTTCGATTTAAGTACAGTATGAAGATCGACTGATATTTCACTAATAGTTGAATAAGGTTCTTTGATTCCTAATAGTCTTTTCAGCAAATGAACGGTTCCCTTTTCTAAAGAAAGTTCTTCTGTCCAAGGAAGAGCTTTTTTATTTTTGGAAGAATAAGTCGTATAAAGCAAATATAAAAGTATTTCTCCTAAATCATAGTAGTCCTGTTGTTTCATTTCTAAGATACCTTCTTGTTGGTTATGCAAAGAACTAGATGGTACTTGGATTGGGTCAACCAATCCTCTCTGCTGAGACAAACCAAAATCGATTAAAAAGAGCTCATTATTTTTAAGTAACATGTTTGGAATACGTAAATCCTGATGGTAAATGTCTTTTTTGTGAAGATAATGGACTAATTCGAGCAGTTGATCCAAAATTAGTAAAGACTCTTTCTCGTTAAAATTTTTCTTACTGTAAAAAATTTGGTCCTCCAAATTTTCCCCTTCAATGAAACTCATTACATAATAAGAATATTCGTCATTAAAAGTTTCATAAAAAATTGGCATATTTTTGTGGTTCAGTGTACGCAAAATAGAGGTTTCACTTTTAAACAGCTCAACCCCTTTTTTGTTACGACGTTTACTTGGACGAAGCTGTTTGACCACTCTATTCTCTTGTGACTTCAAATCCTTGCAGAGATAAACAATGCCATAGCTTCCAGTTCCTAAAACATTCAAAACCTCATAGCGATCGTTCAAAACCGTCCCTTCTTTAATAGGTATATCTACAAAAAACTGATAAACTTTTCGAATTGAACGCAATATTGAAACTTTCCTCACCTCTTCTTTTAAATTTGGATTTGATACTACATAGCGATAGTTGTCTGATTTAGTATCCAATAACACTTCGATTTTAACATATACTCTCAACATAATGGCCTTTTATACAATAAGGTCCGTTTCATAAGAAATGACGCAAATCCTTATCCAGGAAATGCGCCCGATTGCTGATCAACTTTATAAGTTTCACTTCTTCTTAATAGCATACATTTTTTTTAGTCCTGATTAAACCACAGTGGATCTTTGTCATCAACATCGCCATTGTAATTGATTAGAATCTCATCTCCTGCTTTTATATCTGTGAAAGCATAGAAGTCAAATGTGTGATTTCCAAAATTAATCTCATAAATCGCATTAGGTGCATAAGAATGGTTATACAACATTCCAAAACCAAGAAGGATAGCAGAATGATTTATCCCATACTCAAAAGCGTAATCACCGAGTATGGTTTGCTCTATGTGTTGGTGCTGGTCGTTTGGATAAGAAATGACAGGTGCTTCATGTACAAGCTCTCCTTTTTTTATATCACTTGTAGCAAATACCCCTCTGTTGAATACTCCATCACTTAGTGAAGATGTTTTTACCTCAATCATGTTGTTCGCCTACTCTCTTTTAAAATATTCTTTCTAACTGTAACATTTAATTTTAACATTGGGGTCATTTAATTTAGAAAAAAGAATTTCCAATATGTATGCGACGATATTCTTTAATTATTGCCCCTGATTCAAATATTCTAAAATAGAAATCCTGGTTATTCTACAAACTGTCCCTGATATGCAAGATGGCGCTTCTCCTTATTAAGGAAAAGCGCCCATCTTGCATGTTAAATTGAATTTGTAAAAGCAATTTGGTTATACATATACGAGAATCACTTCTCTAACAAATAATCTCATCTCTATACTTAACACTTGATTGTTTTTTAAGGTCGTCCCAATTTGGAGTTGAAATATTCGTTTCCTTTTTCAGTTCACCAAATGTTTCATATAAGGATTTAATCTCACTACATCCTCAACAATATAACCCTTTAAAGAAGGGCGCCTACTTATTTAAGAAGTGCGCCCGATTGTTTAAATGTCTCGCTTTAATTCGTAATGCAATTCCGCCAATTGTTTGTTTCGCTTTACATTTAGAAGTTTCAACTGGTTTTCTTGTTCTCCTGGAATAAACAACGGAATTCCACGACCAATGACTGAAGGAGCGATTTGAATAATAAATTCGTCTATGAGTTCCTCTTGAAGAAGTGGATATAACACTTCTCCACCTCCAACAACCCAAATCCGTTTCTCAGAAAGTTTTTCCAACGATTTCGTGAACTCCACAATATCTTCATTGATGAAATCCACTAAATTATTTGATCCAGTTATTGTACGAGAAAAAACATAGCATTGCTTGCCCTTATAGGGGAATTCTCCAGGTACATCGTTCAAGATTTGATCATAGGTTTTTCTGCCCATCAAAATGATATCAATGGTAGCGTAGAAATCCTCATACCCAATTTCTTCTTCTCCCTCAGTCCCCAACAGCCAATCTAATGAATGATTATTTCGTGCAATATAGCCATCCACACTTACTGCTCCGTAGAACACTAGCTTCGTTCGAACATCACTCATTTGTCACGCCTCCATTATTTATGTTTTGTCTTTCAATTTCTAATGCAACATTTATTACTACTGTACAGACTCTTATATAATTTACCATAAAAGTACCAATTCTCATTTAATTCAAATCGAAAAAAAACAGCCCATTTTGATGTACAAATTAATGTTCATTCTTTTTATCTCTCAGGTATTTTTTTAATTAACAAAACTACTAGAGCAAACAAACTCATGTAACCAAAAAGCGGATACAATACCGAAACTAACTTCCCATACCCCGCCTGACTGATCAGAAATATCACGAGCATAATAAGCAAAACGGCATGATGATAACGAAGACCAAATGTTGACTTTAATTGACGCGTTACCCCGAAAATGTTTCCGACGACAGAATTGAAGATTTCTCCATAAATAACGAATAAAAATAAGACATGAATGAAGGTTCCGAAACGTTTTACTATATCAGCCATCGGTATCTCGTGTGAAAACGTTTCTGGAAAGACAGACAATGAGAAGTGATTCGTTAATAATATAAAAAATAGAACTAGTCCACCCCAAAATCCTCCCCATCTAAGGATACGCTCATCACGAATTTCATTTCCAAGTGGTACAAGCACGACTTGTGCAGTCATTAAATTAAACGCAGCATATGTAAAAGGAGAAACAGCCCATGATAAGTCAGCCGATAGCTGGTCTGGAATCACTTGTTCCAAAAGCAGATGAGGTTGCTTGCCAAATATCGCAACCGCAACAAACAGACTGAAAATAATCATCAATGGAACAGTGTATGAGTTGATTGCAAAAATTCCTTTTAAACCTTTCAATATTACGATATAACAGAGAAAAAGCGTTGTGATAATTCCCATTTGATAAGGAAGACCAAGTTGTTCATGAAAAACTGCTCCTGCACCCGACAACATAACAGAAGTGACGCAAACAACGACGATAAAAATGAGGATATTAACAATTTTACCAACCTTAATGCCGAATATATATACGTTAAACTCTTGAAAAGAATAAGCTTGAATACGAGCTGAAATGATCATAATCTTCGACCCGACCACAATAAACAAAAACCCAGTAATAGCAATACCAATTGTTCCTAAAGCCCCATTCAAACTAAAAAATGTAACGATTTCTTTCCCCGTTGAAAAACCAGCACCGACAACTGTTCCAACATATGTTGCAGCTAAAATTAATATAGAAGTCAGTTGATTCATCGTCGCTTCACCTCATCATTATCTTATGATAATTGAAGTGATAAAAGACAAGCTTTTCAAAACAATTAAGAAAAGCGCAAGCGCCTTGGTCAGCCCCGACAAGTTTAAGGCGAATCTCTTAGTGATGATTTTTATCACAAAGAGATTTGACTTAAAACCTCAGGCGGGCTAGGCGCTGGAGCTAGACAGATTAACGCCAAAGTTTTTTACTTTCTTTCCTTTTAAAAAAATGGGCACTTCCTTTAACAAGGATCAGCACCCACCCAATACGTTTATAAAATTAAATGACTCCTTGTGCCAACATAGCCTTAGCAACTTTATTAAACCCTGCGATATTAGCTCCTATAACAAGATTCCCTGGATGACCATATTCTTCAGAAGCTCTTAAGCTCCTTTGGAAGATGTCTTCCATGATTTTGTGTAACTTTCTATCCACTTTTTCAAACGACCATGATACGCCACTTTGGTTTTGAGCCATTTCTAAAGATGAAACAGCTACACCACCTGCATTGACAGCTTTCCCAGGACCGAAAAGGACACCATTTTCTAAAAATACCTCAATCGCTTCCAGTGAGGATGGCATATTGGCTCCTTCACCGACAGCTTTGACCCCACCTAGAACAAGCCTTTTCGCTGCTTCTTCGTTAATTTCATTTTGAGTTGCGCACGGTAAAGCAATGTCGCATGGGAGGGTCCAAATGCCAGAACACCCTTCTATATATTGTGCAGTAGGATGTTCGATCACATACTCACTAATTCTGGCTCTTTCTATTTCTTTCAATCGTCTAACAGTATCAAGATTTATGCCACTTTCGTCATAAATGTATCCGTCAGAGTCACTACAGGCAACGACCTTCACACCTAGCTCAGTAGCTTTTTCGATAGCATAGATAGAAACATTTCCAGAACCAGATACGACAACTGTTTGCCCTTCTAAGCTAAGGCCTTTGTTTTTCAGCATTTCTTTCACAAAATAGATTGCACCATAGCCAGTTGCTTGTGTTCGCGCTAAACTGCCGCCATATTCGAGGCCCTTTCCTGTTAATACGCCAGGTTCGAAGTTGCCACGCATTCTTTTATATTGACCAAATAAATAGCCGATTTCTCTCGAACCAACTCCTATATCACCCGCCGGTACATCTACGTCAGAACCAATGTGTTTGCTAAGTTCAGTCATGAAACTTTGAGTAAAACGCATAACTTCCCCGTCTGATTTACCTTTGGGATCAAAGTCAGAGCCACCTTTTCCTCCACCAATTTGCTGGCCAGTCAGCGAGTTCTTGAAGATTTGTTCGAAGCCTAAAAACTTAGTGACGCTGGTATTTACAGAGGGATGGAATCGTAAGCCGCCCTTATATGGCCCGATTGCACTGTTAAATTGAACACGGAAACCGCGATTAACTTGTGTTTTCCCCTGATCATCTACCCAGGATACTCTAAACGTAATAACCCTTTCAGGTTCCACCAATCTTTCGAGTAATCCCTTACCAATGAATTCTGGATGTTTTGCAAAAACAAGAACAAGAGAATCAAAGATTTCTTTAACTGCTTGATGGAATTCCACTTCATGTGGATCACGTTTCTTAATAGTCCGATAAACCTGCTCCACATAATTCTTAGCAGTTTGAAGTTCAGTTTGTTTACTCATTTCTAAAGTAGTATTCATATATCGTATTCCGCCCCTTTAAATAAATTTAAAATCTTAATCAAAGTAATTTTTTTTTATTTTAATGAAACTAAGGATATGAACATAATCTTAAAAGTAAAGTAACCACCCTGGTAAGTAATTAGGGTAGTTACTTTACTTTATCCTCTAATATGAAAGCCCCTCTTTAAAGGGCTTGACACTTAGCTGAAATGGTGTAGCGAGCACCGTATTATATGATTATTTACATTATACATTATTTTGACTATTTAAACAATATTTTTTTAATAATGGTAAAAAGAAACAACAAAGTCTAATTAGATTGCATTAATTTCACACTTAAAGGGAAAAAATAGATATGGACAAGTAAGAGGAGGGAAAATTAATATGGCAGAAATCGAAGTTGGCGAAGTTTTTACAATTAGTGATGAAACGGAAGATGAACAACCAGTTGAAGTGTTGGCAAAGGTTACATTAGGGGGAACTGACTATGTTGCTGTCAGCTTTTCACAAGATTTACAAGAAGAAAGTGAAGATGATATTGATATCTTTTTCCTCAAAATCGACGGTGAACGTGACTTATCAGCTATTGAGTCTGATGAGGAATTTAACAAAGTATCCGAGGCATTTGATGCCATTTTAGAAGAGGAATAGATATAAGCGCCCTTTATGAGCTGGTATCTCAAGGGGCGCTTATTTTCATTCTTTAGCTCAGAATCACCAAGAAAATAACCCTTTCATGCAAAAAAGGCGCAGTTCCTTACTCAGGAAGTGCGTCCGTTTGCTTTAGAATAATCATCAACCTTGAGCTTAATATTTCGGTTCAATATATCTTAAATATAAGTACGAGCACAAGAAGCATGGACTGCTCATCTGTTTAGTTTAAAGATAAATAGTTACCGCAGAATACATCAACAACATACACATAATAACTCGAAAGGACTTGTCATATTTTATGAATAAATTTTTAAAGATAGAACCAAATCCTGACCATACGAGCAGTGCTAACCACCCTAGAAAAATGGCTAAAGTTAAATAAAATACGATGGGTTTAATAGAATGATGAAATGGCAGAATAAAAGCGCTCATCACTGTTAAAAAGAACAAAATACTTTTTATGTTAATAACCTGAAAGATAAAACCTGATAAAAAGGAGGATTGCTTATTCTTATCCCCTTTCTTTGAACCTTTTGGAAAACCAATTTGCCAAGCCAAGTACAGTAGATATGCTGAACCAGCGAATTTAAAATATGGCTCTACAATAGGAATTAAATTGTATAGACTTGTTGTGAGTACCCCACTCATAATTCCAAGTACAGCAAATCCTACCAAGATTCCGCTGCTAAACTGCCATGCCCCTACAATGCCACATTTTCGTGCTTCATTCATCATTAAGATGTTACTTGGACCAGGCGTAATTGATGTAATTATTACATATGAAAGAAATGCTATTATACTCATTTGTTCACCTTCATTACTAATTTGTTAATGGACTGCTTTTATTGTATGATAATGTTATCTATAAATAAAATTGAAATTTATAAAATCATTATCATTTTTTTCGATACATCTTTTAATTAAGGAGAATTAATATGGAAATTAGACACCTGATAACGTTTCAAACCATTGTGGAAGTAGGAAGTTATACAGGGGCTGCTTCGAAGTTGGGTTACACTCAATCTACCATAACCTCTCACATTCAAGCACTTGAACACGACATTGGTGGCGAGCTTTTCACTTTTGAAAATAGGAAATTACAGCTAACTCATTTAAGTAGAGAATTAATACCTTTAGCGGAGGATTTACTTTCTACCCATGATCAGATAAAGGACATGCAAAGCGGCCCCGAAGTTAAGGGAGGATTAAGGGTGGCTGCGCCAGAATCTTTAACCATCTCTCGATTAGGCCCAATCATTAGGGAATATTCCTTAAGATACCCTCAAGTGAAGCTCACGCTAACCAATGGTACCTGTGGACAAAATCAAGCTGACTTAGTAAGCGGACGGGTAGACATTGCTTTAATGGTATATCCAGAATTAAATCTCGAAAAGTGCATTCATTATTCCTTAGGTGAGGAGAAAATCGTCCTTGTGAGCAGTAATGATGGTCCGGATCATTTTGATGAATATAAAAAAGATAATCTTCAATACTTTTTTATAACAAACGAAGAAGGATGTAGTTACCGATTAATGTTTGAAAGGTACCTCTTAAAGCATAGCATTCACAACTTTCAAACCATGGAGTTATGGAGTATAGAAGCAATCAAACAAACGGTGATGAGTGGACTTGGATTTGCTGTATTACCTTATATTACAGTGAAAGAAGAAGTTGATAGTGGCAAGCTGAAAATCCTAAGTCATTCTGAAAAATTTGACCCAATTTATTCCCATATGCTAATCAAAAAGAAAAGATGGTTGTCTCCAGCCGTTGAAGCATTTGTTGAACTTGTTTTAAATTCATTTACTGAAATGGATAAAGGAGTGTCTTAGTTGAATAAAATTATGGTTATTTACGGTAGGCAGAGTAAGCAAACTTAATAGTTATACTAAACGATATGCTATGTCCAAAATTCATTGTTTGCTTTAAATAAATAATGTTCCTTTTAACTAAAATTAATCAACAAGATGAACTTCATCATCTACATGAATATCACCTGTATTTATCACAGAAGCATAAACGCCAAAATTATTTTTTCTTTCTTTTATAACCGTTTTATGCAAACTTGAATCTCGTTCAGCATTATCAGGATTTACAGTAATAATCATACACCTTTTACAATGTCCTACTAATTGAATTTCTACTTCACTTCCTATTTTTATTCGTCTGCCAATCCATTCTTCTTCAATAAACGGTATTTTTTCTTTTAATGAAATAAATAAATTAGGGCGAAAACGCCGAAAATCAACCTCGTCTTTCCCCCACATTTCTTCCAAATTATCTACTGAAGCATCTGTTACAAGTTGAATGTGTTCTACTGCAATTGGTCCAATAGGCACGTGTGAAGGGGTATATTCAATAGTAGCAATTTTTCGGTTCGATTTGTTTTCCATTTCTTTAATTAATTCCGCGTCTTCCCAACCAAAAACCTTCCCCTCAGGAGTCATGACTTCCACTTTCGGATATTCCTCCATCAATTCTTCTCCTACAAATCTTGCTTTATATCGAACCATTTCTGGGAATTTTGTTATTGTTAAGAAATCTTCTTTTTTTGATTCATCTAAATAAGCGTGGCTGCGGTCTCCATATAAACCATATCCCATTATTTTAGATTTTTGCACACTTTCTCCGGAAAAAGATTTTACTGGATGACGAACAATTTCCTTCATATGACCGATTAACATTTCATTCACTCCTCCCCTATAAGCTTAACAAGGACATTTCAACTCTACTGCGTCTTCTGTATCTATTTTAACATAAATAACCAACTGCCTTTGAGAAGGGTCTTCAACAAAAAGGCCCTTTAAATGAGCGCTGATCTTTATTCCAGAAAGCGTCCGTTCGTATTGCGGACAGTTACACATCCATCATTAACAAACGTTTTGCTTTATGAAAAATGTGTAAGAAATTCTATAAACCTTCCATTTACATCATCAGCCCCATGAATCAAGTAAATATAATTCGGAACTTGGGATTTGTTGGTGGGCATAATGGGCATGTTCCCAAAGGAACCGATCCATCATATCGGCTATGCATGATGAAGGTCGGGCAAGAAAATATCGGTTCTTACCAAAAAACATAGTAAATTCCTCTTTATTAACAGGTACATGTCTTTATGTTTAGCTTTAAACAATTTCCACATTCTCTGGTATTCTTACCCTAACTGGCGTTTAAATGCTTTAGTGGCGATCAAGTAAGCGATGACCATAATCCCCACACACCAGGCGAGCGCGGTCCAGATACCATTGCCGACAGTCCCTTCATACAAGAGGGCACGAATCGAATTCACGATTGAAGTCACGGGCTGGTTCTCAGCGAACACACGAACAATTTTAGGCATGGTTTCGGTGGGGACAAAGGCCGAACTGATAAACGGCAGGAAAATCAGCGGATACGAGTATGCTGTCGCCCCTTCCATAGACCCTGCTGTCAATCCGGGAATGACCGCCAGCCATGTCAGCGCCAGCGTAAACAGCCCGAGTATCCCAACTACCGCGAGCCAATCCAGGATATTAGCGTTAGATCGGAATCCCATCAAGAGCGCGACGAGGATAACCACAACGACAGTAAGCGCATTGGAAACAAGCGAGGTCAACACGTGAGCCCACAATACCGACGAGCGCTTGATGGGCATGGTAATGAAACGCGCCATCAGCCCGCTCTTTACATCCGTAAATAGCCGCAAGGAAGTGTATGCAACGCCGGATGCGATAGTGATCAGCAGAATTCCCGGTAATAAATAATTGACGTAATTGTCCGTTCCGGTTTCTATAGCGCCACCAAATACGTAGACAAAAAGCAACATCATCATAATCGGCGTAATCGCCACCGTTATTATCGTATCCGGACTGCGCATGATATTGCGCATTAAACGCCCTAGTAACACCCCTGTTTTACTTTTCATTTACTTCTCCTCCTTTTTGCCGATGATCGCGAGGAAAATTTCCTCCAATGTCGGCTGCTTCTCGATGTATTCCACTTTCGTTGGCGGGAACATCTCCTTGAGTTCGGTAAGGGTGCCGGTTGTTATGATTTTTCCGCCATGCAGGATGGCAATACGGTCCGCAAGTTGTTCGGCTTCCTCCAGGTACTGGGTCGTAAGCAATATGCTCGTGCCACCCTCGGAAAGCTCCTTGACGGTATCCCAGACTTCAATCCGTGCTTCAGGGTCAAGCCCTGTGGTGGGTTCGTCGAGAAAAATGACTGCTGGAGTTCCGATCAGACTCATGGCGATGTCAAGCCTGCGCTTCATCCCGCCAGAATACTTATCAGCACGGCGGTTGGCCGCATCGGTCAAAAAGTTGAATCTTGCAAGCAGATTGTCGGTGGCTTGAACGGGATTAGAAACTCCCCGCAGCTTGGCAATCATCATCAGATTTTCCCGCCCTGTTTGCATGCCATCTAAAGCTGCAAACTGTCCTGTCAGGCTAATGCTTTGGCGAACATATTCCGGTTGACGCTGAACGTCAAGACCGCAAATACTTACTTCCCCACCATCTGGCTTCATCAGCGTCGAAAGGATGTTGACCGCCGTGGTCTTGCCTGCTCCGTTTGAGCCCAGAAGTGCGAAAATTTCGCCACGCTGCACCTCAAAATCCAACCCCATTAAAACTTCCTTGTCTTTAAAGGATTTCTTTAACCCTTTTACAGAAATCGCTGTATTGCTCATACTTTTTCCTCCTTATAATAAGCGTAGCAAGGACACTTGCTAGATCCGGAAATTAGGTGCTTTGTCTGATAAGTGAGCGAGTTGTTTGCCTTCAAACAAAGCGTAGTCATGATCTGGTCGAACTTCTTGTGCATCTAAATTGTCTATATCCATCTACTTAGTCTGACTGATACTCTGTATTACTTACTACTAAATTAAAATTGAACTGAATAGTGAAAATGACAATTCTCATTTGTAGCCAGCTATTCAGTCGGAATGATCTATTGAATTTACTTCTTTCTTTCAATTGATATAAGATACCCTAATTCTATTACTCATAATACCCAGCAAAAAGTTCGCCATTAGTCACGACCAATCGTATCGTTCAACTTCTCGCGATATTTGTCCTTCCAAGTCTTCGCGTCCTTCACTAGTTCTTCGCAGAAAGAGGCCACGTCCTCACCCATAAGGTCAGTGACTTTCTTGTCTTCCGCTGCACCCTCCTCAAAAAGGTCGAGAATGCCGCCAAAAATACGGCTCATGTCCTTCCAGTCAGTGAGGCCACCAGCAGTCCACATATATTTTTGGATAGCTTTGTAAGCGTTATGGTACTCACTTGGAAGTGCCTTCGCACGCACCTCCATCGCCTTCCATTCCCGCTTGTCATCCAGACTTCCGATAATTTTTTCAATTAAACTCATTTTACATTCTCCTTTTGATTTCTTTAGTTTTGAGTTCGTTCATTTTACTTGAGATGAAATCCCATTTTCCCCAAAAAGTTTCAAGTTGCTTTTGACCTGCTGCGTTTAGTTTGTAAAATTTTCTCGGCGGCCCCACAGTGGATCGCTTTTTCTCTATGTCCACCAGATTGTTTTTCTCAAGCCGGATGGTAATCGTATAAACTGTGCCTTCAACCACATCAGTGAAACCAAGTTCTCGCAGCTGCTGTGTGATTTCATAGCCGTAAGTTTCGCCACGACTGATGATTTCAAGCACACAACCCTCGAGTACCCCTTTGAGCATTTCTGTGATATTTTCCAAATTGATCACCCATTTGTATTTCATTATATTTTTTCAGTACTCTGTATAACATGTATTAAGTGTTACTAACTACCGGTATATAGTAACGCAGAGTAGCGTCACTTGTCAAGCATAAATTTTTTCTTCAAAAAGCACGTTATTATGGGGTTCATAGGCGCTTTTATCACATTGGATAGCTCATAATTCAATCTAATTTCTGATTGAAGTTTCACTAACAATTGATCACTTTAACTGCGAGCTCAAAGGTTTTGTATAGGATAGTCTGAATAGTCAACACGATAATTACCATATTTACCGCATTTTAATATTGTTGTTGGTGGTATAGACTTATTTCAAAATGAACCATAACCCATAAAAAATGACGCAAATCCTTATCAGGAAATGCGCCCTTATATTGAATTACTATTCATTTAAACTTTCATCGTGGAACCTTATATTGCAAAGTGTAATCATGAACGTGAGCCCGTTTTATAAGTTAGATAAGTTACAAACTGACGAATGACTTACCCGAATCCATGGTATAATAAATTTTATTCCTTCAAAAACTCAGTAATTTGACGATACAACTTCTCTGGATGGGTAAGATTGACCATATGGTCAGCACCTGGAATTTCTATGATTCGAGCATCTGAGTGCTTTTGAAAGTAATTGGCAACACGAAGGTTATCGGGTGAATCCTCCTTACCGATTATCAATAATGTTTTGGCCTTCAATTCTCCTAATCTTTCGATGGCCGGCGGTTGCGGCCAAATCATTTCAATTGAAGGCCATTCAAACATTCGGTTCATATGGTGCCGGAGCATTTGAACCATTAAATCACGGTGGAGACTAGCCGTTACAACACGATACGATGGATCACTGAGCAAAAGCTCAACCATTTTATCGATATCGGGGGCGGCTTCATGAATCCTCTTCATATTCTCTTCAAATTCCTTTGAATAGCTAAACCCAGATAATCCAGGCGCAAGCAAAACAAGTTTTGAAACCCTTTCAGGATAATTCAGAGCGAATTCAGTGGCAATTTGGCCACCCATTGAGTGACCAATGAGTGTCGCCTGTTTAATATCTAGATGATCAAGCAGCGACAGCAAATCTTCAACATGGTCGATATCTTCTAATGGGGATGGTGATTTACCCGTCCCACGTCCGTCAAAAGCAACAACCTTGTAGTGTTCCGCTAAAAGAGATGCGACAAATGTCCAGTTCCGTACATCAGCACCACCAGTGAGGAGAACCACAGGATGACCATTACCATTAATTTCGTAATACAAATCCATTTAAATCCCTCCCTCCATCCATTACAATTTAATATTATAAGTTAATAATTAAAACTATGTTATCTTTCTTAAATAATCCTCCCCTTTTTCTGGCTTAACTTACAATTCAAGAAGCACCATTTAATTTCCTTCCTTATTCTAGAATATGGCCCTTCGTATTAAATGGAAAATGAGCGCTGGTCTTTATTCCAGAACCCTTTTGTTATATAGTCTATTTTCACTAATTGGATTGCTTTTATTTTGAGCTTTTCTTAGCATTTCTACCAGAAAGGAACCATCCACCTACAGCAAGTGCAATTAATACACCCCAGAAAACAATCGTCCAACCAGTAGAGTGCGAGAAGTCCTGAGGTAGTACACCAACATCTTTGTGAGCAAGTGTAATGACAGAAAGCTTAACACCGACCCACCCGACAATTAAATAAGCCACTGTTTCAAGACCAGGTCGTTTGTCCAAAAGCTTTACAAACCAAGAAGCAGCAAACTTTATTAAAACTAAACCAGCAATCGTTCCAGCGACGATTACAGCAAACTGACCACCATCCATACCACCAAATTGAGGAAGTGGTGTTTTCGGAAGTGTTATCGCAAGTGCAAAAGCTGCAAGTACGGAATCAACTGCAAAGGCAACATCCGCAATTCCAATCTTTCCTACGGTTGGCCAAAATCCTGAACCAGCCTTTTTGGCCTTCTCTTCATCATTTTCGTTTTTCTTACTAATAAAGTTACTGTAAACGTATTTCAAACTCAAGTAGATAAGATAGGCTGCACCAATTGCTTGTACCTGCCATACACCTGCCAAAAAAGATATAAGAAAAATAGAAACAAACCGAAAGAAAAACGCCATTAAAATACCATAGTTGATCG
This sequence comes from Virgibacillus necropolis, assembly GCF_044793635.1. Lineage (GTDB taxonomy): Bacteria > Bacillota > Bacilli > Bacillales > Amphibacillaceae > Virgibacillus_F > Virgibacillus_F necropolis_A. The sequence goes on along the minus strand of NZ_CP084992.1, from coordinate 3,442,354 downwards.
CCTTCTTTTTTTGTTTTTCAGGTAAATGTTTTGCCATTACGGCAAGAACAAGTGCATTATCAGCAGACAATATCCCTTCAAGACCTATTAATATTATTAAAGTCCATCCGTATTCGAGCCAAATTGATTCCATAATTATTACCCCTCTCATTTGACATCTGGTAAACTTGCCAGTTGCCTTCCCTTGATAACAAGTTGCATAGCCTTTCTTATACTGGCATTTGCTCATAACATTTATACTTTACCTACGTATAAAAAAAGAGACCTTTACCAATTATGGTAAAAGTCTCTATAAATAAAATCAGACCTTTACCATTTATGGTAAAGGTCTTGCTAACAACACCGTAAGTTGCCAGTAATGCCGAGAGTGACCTGCACACTCTGTAATGACGACAATACTGTAAAAGCTACTCCCCTTATTAACTAATCTAATTATACCACAAGTAAACAAAAGATGGCAGTAAATTTAATATTGAGCGCAAGTAACCTTACTCCATTAAATGGCCCTTCGTAAAAATGAGCGCTGGTCTTTATTTCAGGAATGTGCCCGTTCGTATTATGGCATATCGCGGAACTTGTATTAGCAGGTATTCTGTTAGTTAAATTCACTCCCAAATTCTTTAGTGTATTGTGTTAAGAATTCCCTATCTTCTGGATATGTTAAATCTAAATCCTTTAATTGACTCGCTGATTTCCAAGCTATATCATAAATTAAATTATCGGGATCTTGGATTTTTCTTTCACCTACTACAAGCCTAACTAAAAAATAATGATCTTCAAAAGATATATTAAGTTCTTCATGTTTCCCTTTTTTCACTTTTACCTCATCAACTATTTTACAACATAGCCTAATTCTTCTTCAATTTCTCTTAAACAGCATTCGGCATAGGTTTCATTTTTTCTTGCCCTCCTGAGGGGATAGACCATGTTTTTTCTTCTTCAGGCTTACCTTGTAACACCATTAACAATTCATTGTTTTCATTTATACAGATACCTGATGCTCCAAACCATTCTTTCATAAAAAGTCTCCTTCTCATAAGACAAATTGTACTATTTTGTCTCAAATAGATATCTCATTCACTGTTTTTTTTCAATCCGTATAATCCCCCTCGCATATTTAAATTCACAGAATGATACACCCCCATTAGAATAACTTGTTATTCCACCGTAGATCGCATAGAATCAGTTACTCAGATTCATCTCATTTAAAAAATAAATATATTTGCAAACTGTGAATTTTCTGATAAAATTATAATGAATGAAGAATTGAAGCTAACTTTTACAAGGTGGTGATGTTCTTTGAAGGAACTCATAATAATTTTTATTAGTCTCTTTATATCTGAAATTGTTTCTGATTGGATACATTCTCTTGTTGGTCTTGATTATAACTGGTTTACAGATAAATTTGATTTACTATTGCTATTAGCTGATTTCAGTATTTTCTTGGTAATCTACGTTCCGATTTACTTAATTTTAAAAAGGTTAATCAATAGAAAAGGAAATTAGACCTCGTTTGGGAACTTTTTCATTCACTTCGCAACATCGATTAATATACGAACCAGATATAACTCATTGGCAGTAGAAGACCTAGTGCTTTTAAAAAGTACGGGTCTTCTACTGCCCGCTATTGCTTGTTGCGAGATTTGGTCCCATTGCTACATTAGGTACATTCCCAAACCTTCCATATTCTTTATTTGGAAAACAACTCTTTTACAAATTCCTGATGTTTTTCCGGAATCCATTTTTCAATATTCTCATCAGAAGGTGCAGAAATCACGTTATAAGTTACATCATGCATTAAAGCTATATCATTGATTTTTTCTATACTTTCAAAATTGCCGTCCAATGAATTTTCCCAGATTTCAACATGTTTATCATCAGATAAATGAAAAGTATACTTACCACTAAAGTTGTCAGAAGTATCACCCATATCAGCATAACTATAATCTAAAGTAATGTTTTTAACACCTTCATCCCAACTATATTTACCATCACCTATCGCCCAAAATCCGGAGTATCCAACCTCGTCTTTTGTAACGTAAATATAATTGTCGATTGCAAAAAACAAAAATGGGGATGAAACAATTACATAAGCTATAAAACCTATTAATAATTCAAATGAATATTTTTTTATTTCAGCAAATGAATACTTTCTTAAAAGTGTATTTTTAAGTAAAATGAAAAATATCAGTGTAAGAATCCCTAATCCCATTGAAACAAATATAACAGTCATTGCTCCACCTACTGGAAGACTAAAATAGACAACACTCTCGTCAGTGTGTATAGTCTTCATAATGTGCCTTATAATTCCAATCCATCCAAAAATAAAACCCAAAACACAAGCTACTGAGAAAGCAGTTTTAAGTTTTGACTTCCAACCCCCGGTCTCGTTATTATCTTCCATTTCCAATTCGTTTTCCTGCATAACATTCTCCCCCAATTAATTTCATACAAATAATACCTTTATACAAATTCTCCTCTGATAATAAATACCCTTATTTTATTAATTTGTGCTTTATCTTAAGAACAATTATTTCAAATCTCTGTTACTTGCACAAGGAGTTATTTAATTAACTGGCCCTTTTCATAAAAAAAAGCGCGTATCCTATTCCGGAAAAGCGCCCAATCGTTCTTAGACTGATTTGCATCGGCTTTATTGCAGATAAGCCCCCTATAATGGAATAACTTTAAAGCCAATGAAGCTTTTTTAAAAGCTGCGTTTCTCTGGCCAAGCTCCTTGCATTTTACTTAGGAATACAATTTGCCCAATATGATATGCGTCATGCAATGCTAAACTCTTCAGTTCAAGCACTAATGAATTATCTTCTCCTGGGATCTGTCTATACAAATCTTCATGTTCTGATTTTGCTAGTATTTTTCCAAGTTCACGATGAACATAAAAGTATTCTTTTTTTGTTTCCTTCCAATTTTCTAACGTCTCAGTTGGTAATCGAAATGTAGAGTCATTATTTTCTGCCTGTGGTTCATTCGCTGTTTCACCAAGAAATCGCATCAGAAATCTCTTTTCATAGAAACGTAAATGACAAACTAATTCCCAAATGGAATTCATTGCCCCATCAGCTGGTTTCCAAATTGCCTGTTCAAAAGTAATATCCTCTAGCACTTTTTCAAGTGGTGGAAACCAGTCTTCTTCATCTAAGCAGCTTGCCCATTGTTGTAACAAAAGTGTCTTTACCTCCATTTTCTATTCCCTCCAATTTTAGTTAAATCTATTATATTTAATAATTGTGATTCCAGCTCTTTTGCATCTTCCTAATATAAATAATTTGGCCAATATGATAAGCGTTATGTGTCGTTACACTCGCTAATATTTCCCACCATTTGCTATCGGGGATACCTTGAACATCACTTTCTAGTTGTATTTCCTGTAATAATTCCTGCCAATATAAAAGTATTTCTAAGAGTTGTTTATGTAATTCATCAAATGTATTATTTTTTGATATCATAAACGTACTATCATTATTTCTTACTGTCGGAACAGCATGAACTCTCGATTCTTTATACCTTGTTTGCCATGTTTTATTCCAGTAAATCAAATGCTGTACAATTTCGGCAATACTATTATTCTCTTCATTTGCCTTCCAAAAAGCTTCTTCCTCTGTCAAATTTTTAACTGATAGCGAAAATGGTACATACCAACTTTTCTCATTAGCATTGGCTGACAATTGATCGGACAAAACATCTTTTGAATGACACATACATACACCTCCCCTTTTTAAATATTATGGGAATCAATTCGCACCTTATTACTCCTTCGACAATCTTTCATAAATTCCTTCTTATTCAATTAAATGGCCCTACTATGGCAATTCGTACACTGTCCTTTATTCCGGAATTTCGCCCGATTGCTTTAGAGTCATAGGGTTCACTTTTCCATATAGAACTTCAAGCGCTTCCCGGTAAAATAAAAAACATTCTCGAATATTTAGTACTGTTAATCGTACATGTGAAAGCTTCAAATTATTTCTTCCTTAGAATATATATGAGTTAAAGTCGACCTACTTACTTCGACTCTATATAACTTCCATTTTTTAACTACAAGATCCCTAACTAAATATTTGTTTAATCCCAAGTTTTTGATCCAGTTCATACTTTTGACGCAGATGATGACGAAAATGCATCCCGACAAGAGAAAACCACTCCTGTGCATTCAGCAATCCAAAACCCCCATGTTTAACTTTGTAATTTGGGTTTATATCATCTACTTTCATTTCCAATTCTCTCATTCTTTTTATCAGATGATTGAGCTCAAGCATAATGTCATCTTTACTTTTTGAATTGTCGGGAGGGGTATCGTCCGGAATTTTAATTTTAATTGGCGGGAATCCACCAATATTAAATAAATATTCTCCAAACTCCGTCTTTCCGAGCTTTTGCTCTCCACCAGTTTTTGCACAAGATTCAACACTATCAAGATACTCATGAGCTACGACAATTAGATGGTCATACATTTGACCGATTGACCAAACCCCATGCTCAGGTATACGCTTTAGTTGCTCCAATGAATAATCGTGTAAAAATTTATTATAAGTTTCAATCAATTTCAGATCACTCATGTTAAAAACACCCCCTTCCTTTAATTTTAGAAATCCAACATTTCTAATCGTTTAATTCACAATATCCTTGAATACCTTTTAAACACATCTATTTCCATCTCATTATTATATTTCTTGATAAAAAATAAAAATCCTTGTTCTGTTAAATGGCTGAATTATTCTGCCTTTTTACTTCAATAAGAAATTTGCGAACCTTTTATTAAAGATTCGCGCACATTAGTTGAATGAGAACTTACAAATTGACATCAAACCCTTCGATCAAAGACAGTGCAAAATACATTCACAATCCGAAAATTCTAAGATTGTTACCGATTTAATACCAAAATCATTTTCCCCGTTTAGTCCTATGAATTATCCGTTAAAAGAGGTTGTTTAGAAATAATAACCCCGTCTTCATCCGCGTAAACATATTCTTCTGGCCTCCAGTCGACTCCTCCGAAGTGAAGAATGCTATCACGTTCGCCAGTGCCATTTTTTTTACTTTTTAGCGGATGTGTTCCCAATGCAAGAATGCCAACATCTATTTTAGCAAGATCAACAGAGTCTCTAACATAACCGTTTATAATAATACCTGATAGCTTTCTTGATTGCGCGATGCCTGCTAAACGATCACCAAGAAGTGCGCATCGATTAGAACCACCACCGTTTACAACGATGACGGTGCCTTCTGGTACATTTTCAAGTGCTTCCACGATGAGCACGTTATCCTCATACACATTTACAGTTTCAATTTTCCCTGAAAAACGTGTCTTTTTTCCAAAAGAACGGAATGCAAGATTGCTAATTTGTAGTGAATCTGAATGGTCGTCGCATAAATCAGTAGTTTTAAAGTCTAACAAAGCTATCCCTCCTAATGTTTTTCTATCCTAATATAAATTCAACATTCATTCTTAGAATCCTTTTTAAAAAATTAAATGGTATCAAAACTTTTACCTTACTCAGTATCAACAAAATGGCCCTTCGTAAATGAAAAATGAGCGCTGATCTTTATTCCAGAAAAGCGCCCTATTACGGCAATTCCTTTTCTTTGTTATGGCTATTCGAATTCACCACGGACAGTTCGACTCACATCGATTACCTTTGTCATTTGATTATATAACTTTTCAATCTGTTCATCGTTATCAACTTTCTCCAAAACCTGACTATGGTGATCCTTATTATGATAGCGGTTAATTTCTAACATAAGTATCTCGCTTTCTTGTAGTTCAACTGCCGATACCATTCCAGAACAACCATATTCCGGCTGAATAGATGCAGCAGTAAATGTTTCGCTCTCGATCGCACCATACTCTTTGTAAATACGTTCAGCTTCTCGATTAATTTTTAAAAATTGTTCTTTGTTTTCTTCCAGTACTGGATAAAGATAAATTTCTAAATACATGTTTAATCCTCCTTTAGATGGAATTATTAACGTTATTATCAGAGTCAAGTCTAGCACACATAACCGTCAATAATTTCTTCTTAATTGCTAAATTTCTTTATTCAACAAACTGCCCCGATTCAGAAGGACGCCTTGTTCAATTATACAATCGTGCCCAATCCTATAATTGAACAAGCTAAATCTGAAAACAAAAGAATTAGTACCTTGGTTTCTTCCCCTGGTATTCGCGCACATTTGCTGCAATAGCATGGTACATGCACTACATTCAATCCAAATACCCGCGTAAGATAAACTATCTTAAAGTGAAGGGAGGTGTATTTTTATGGCATGTAATTGCAATTTCAACTGCACATGTGTTAGTCCACCAGGACCAAGAGGACCAACTGGACCACCTGGACCAAGGGGACTACGGGGACCACTGGGGCCACAGGGGCCACTAGGGCCAACTGGACCAACTGGGCCAACCGGACCTGTTGTTGCGGATGTAGGATTTTCCGCTTCAAGGGCAGCTACAACTCTTTCTGCCGACCAACAATTAGACAACTGGACAGTGACAGATCCATACTATACTGGCACTGGATTTGATCCGATAACTGGGACCTATACTGTTCCATCAAGTGGAAGGTATGCAATAAAAACGGTAATTAGTTATACTACTACTGCTGCGCTTACAGCTGCAATTGGTGAGGGGATAGATCCATCATTTGTCGTACGTAATTTATCATCGGGAACTGATTTAATCTCTGGTTTATTCCCGGTCCTAAATGTGGATATATTGGCACTACTACAGCTTAGGGTAATATTAGGTAATGGAACAGTCACGTTAGTTGGTGATGTAGAATTAAATGCAGGTGATCAAGTTGGTCTGTTATATTTATCCGATGGGCTAACAATTGATTTAAACATTGGCGGAACTGATCCGTCCGGAACCGTCTGGTCTATTCATAAAATAACAGATGCATAATAAATAAGATGTCGTTGTAGCTTTCTCCTTATTATATGGGACACCTACAACTATTTTTTGAGAAGACTCTCACAATATTGGGAGCCTTCTTTTTTTGTATTTATCCATATGGATGGGATAAAACGGAAGAAACGTATGATTTTCCATGGGACTATCATCCGTTGCAAGTTATTCCAATAAACATACACTAGTATAAATCTCACGTTTGAGGGAGTTGAAAAAATGATGCAAATAAGTTTATGTATGATCGTCAAAGATGAAGAAGAAGTACTTAGACGATGTTTAAGCAGTATTGCTTATCTTTGTGATGAAATTATTATTGTTGATACAGGATCAACGGATGGAACAATAGATATAATAAAACAATTTACTAATAACATTTATCATTTCAAATGGGTCGATGACTTTTCCGCAGCAAGGAATTTCTCCTTTGAAAAGGCTACAAAGGATTTCATTTTATGGCTAGATGCCGATGATGTACTGTCAAAGGAAAATCAAGTTAAACTTGCAACATTAAAAAAGGAACTAAAATTAGATATTGATGCTGTATCCATGCTATATCATATTGATTTTGATGAATATGGTAATCCTTCCTTTTCATTTAGAAGAAATCGTCTTATTAATAGAAATAGGCAGTTTCAATGGATTGGACCTGTTCACGAATATTTAGATGTACACGGAAATATTTCCTATGCTGATATTGCAGTTGAACATCGGAAGGATAAGAAAACGATAGATAATACTGTAAGTGACCGGAATTTACAAATATACCAAAATAGGTTGAGAAAAGGGGAAGAACTTTCACCAAGGGATTTATTCTATTATGCCAACGAATTAAAAGATCATAACAATTACAAAGATGCTATTACGAATTATAAAACGTTTTTGCAAACAAATAAAGGCTGGATAGAGGATATTATTCGTGCATACATCTATATGGCTGATTGCTACCGACTTTTGTCAGAACCGGAGAAGGAGATGGATGCATTAGTAAAGACATTTGCTCATGATGTACCTAGACCCGAGACATGCTGCCGTATTGGAGATTTATATCTGTCAAAAGGAGAAGTTAACAAGGCAATCTTTTGGTATGAATTAGCAATCGAAGTCGGGATTGCTAATGACATTGGCTTTAACATAATAGGATTTCATACCTGGTATCCGCATATGCAATTGTGTATTTGCTATTGGAATATAGGGAGTGTAGATAAGGCTAAGAGGCACAATGATTCAGCAAAACAATACCTTCCAAATGATTCGACCATAGCTTATAATGAACGCTTCTTTGAAAATATGGAATAATGTCAAAATAAATGTTTCAGCCATCAACCCGATGAGTATGTTGTGGTTGAAAAATACCTCGATAGTATCAACCTTTATAAGGAAACTGAAAAAATCTTTTAGCATATACAAGGAGAACTTTCATTTTGAAAGTTCTCCTTGTATTCGTTGTACCTGATGCCTTTTGAAGGGACATTAGGGACAGGCGCCCTGTCCCTATTATTTAAGCTGAATTCAATCAATAAGGTGGTATACCCGTGCGGCAAGCTTCTCAAGAAAATAACATTTACCTAAAAGCTGATTTTCACAAAACCTATCGGCTCACCCACCATTATGAGAACGAAAAAGATTTCGAGGTAGCAGAATAGGAATAGTTTGCAAACTTAATAAACGGCGGAATGTCAAAACAAACTAGAAATAATTTATCAATTGGTTTCAATCTCATAATTTTTGTATATAATATAACTAGAGCACGTTGCATAAACTAAAAAGAGACCGCTGGTGCTGATACACCAACGATCAGCTAAATATTCAAGGTCACTGAAAAATAACCACCTACTTGCTTGTCAGAGCCAGGTGGTTATTTTTTATGGTCTGACAATACTGCAACCATTAATGTTCCAAATGAAATCATGAGAACAAGCGTTTCAAATACTGTCATCCCGGATCACCCCCTTTCTAAGGGTCATCATTCCGTTAAAAAGTCTTCATAATGTTATTGATACATTTTTATTAAGTTTATTATATTTAATGATATGGGCGGGAACACTTGTCCTATTACATTTATTTAAAAAAACGCAAAAAAAAGAAGACAAAGTTTCTAACCTTCATCTTCTTCCAGGTAAATACATTTATGTAATGGTGGGCAGCCAAGCACAATCCAGATTTTAATGAATAGCTCTAATCGTGGTTGGGAGGCATTGTTAAATATTTTACTTATATTTGGCGACAGCATGTTCAATTGATCAGCAATATCTTTTATATAAATATTTTTATCTTTAGCAATTTCTTTAAATCGATTCTTAATAACAGGTTGAGCATTATTTTCTATGAATGGGTTAACTAATTCAAAATGTTTTATTTGTTCTATTTTATCCACAATACAACCAATTACAAATTCCTCAATTTTATAATTATCACGTCTATTTTTATCCCGATGTCGGTTAATCAAATTTTCCAGATCTGTTATTTCCTTTAGTTGATCATATGCCTCTTCGCTTAGTTCAATCGTTATCTTTTTCATGTATAAATTACCTCACTTTTGGAAATGGTTATAGTTGAAAGGATGATAAAATTGATTAATCATAATGACAAAGAAGATGTTATAGACATTATCCATGATACATTCGACAAAGGTGGAACGGGTAAATAAGATATTAGAAGTAGTTTTTCTGGACAAGCCTTGTGAAATGCTACTCTTATTACATATTCAATTTTCCTGTTAAAAATTCCTTTGTTTGAATTTTAGTTGGTAGAGGGAACACATCATTACTTTTTGATATTTCTTTCTTCTAAGACACCGGACATTTCAAAAGGCGTTTACCAAGTTAATCACTTGATAAATGCCTTTTTGAATAAGTCATATCCTATGGATGACCCATAAGTTTCCCTATGTTCAATCTTTAGACCCGTACATTCGGAAGTATTGTCAGTTCCCTTTCGTGAGAACATTCTCACCATATCTAGTTTTTCAGCCGTGCGGCATATCCGTTGGTTACCTTTTCCTTTGGAATGGCTCCAGCCTTTGTTCTGCCGAATCACCTGTGCATCATACCCCAAAGCCTGTCAGCCTTGACGCATGCAGGATTTGTTGACAGGATGGTTTCAGGAAACATGGTTCCTTCATTCCCATCCTCCGTTGTAAAGTTGGAATTTATGTTAAATTCCCCGCATGTTCACGCTTCAAAGCGTTTATAGCGGAACTTGTCGCGCGCGCCCGATTGTTGAAAATGATTAAACGATTCTGTTCCCCTTATTATAATAGTAAAGCACTTCTAAAAACTATAGAGTCCATAAACCATCTTTTAATATTCTTCCTTACTTATATCTACTTAATATTTCTTCTGGAATATGACAATAATCATTCGGACATCTATCTAACCTATCTTGATGTTCTTCTGCACTTCTCACATAGTTTGTAAGAGGTAATACTTCAACAACTATAAGGTCATAATCATTTCTCTCACCAAGAAATGCCTTCGCCTCTTTTAAGTGTTCTGGCTTTTCACTATATACTCCTGTTCTGTATTTCTCGCCAACATCCTGTCCTTGTTTATTCAAACTGTGTGGATCAATGATTTCAAATAAATATCCCATTAATTCCCTGATTGTTACAACCGTCGTATCAAATCCTGTTTTTACACATTCCGTGTACCCATCATAATCACCCTCAAGTGTATGACTTGTTCCATTAGCTCTTCCCGCTTCTGTAAACTTAACCCCAGGTAAAGTTTTTATAAAAGCTTGTACTCCCCATAAACATCCACCTGCAAAATATACTACTTCCATATTGTTCTCTCCCTTATACAGCAAATTGGTCCAATAATATGACTTTGGGCGCTATCCTTTATTCTGGATTTGCGCCCGATGCGGTATATTTTTTATAATATCTTCTAACACAGCCAATTCAGTTAAACTAGATAAAAGTATTAAAAATTAATTGCTCTCCTATCTTACCCGTTTTCCTTCTACCAGTATCACTGAATCCAACTTTTTCATATAGCTTTTGAGCTGGGATATTTTTATGATTAACTGCTAATATGATCTCGTTAAATTCGGGGAATTCCTGATTAACAAAATTATTAAGTAGACTCATTCCTTTTTTTGCAAGCCCCTTTCCTTGCTTAGAATGGTTTATTGACAGTGCAGTTAATAACAAGGCGTTCGGATTATCTGTATATTCCTTTACCCTGTCAGTTGAATGTAATAAGAAAAAACCAATTGGTTCATTGTTGCTTAAAATTACAATTGGATATTGACCGTCAATTAAGTTTTCTAGTATATCGGTTGGAAAAGCAGTATATTGTGCCTTTTCATCGGGCAACTTGAATCCCTTTAAGATCTTTATGAACTCTGGTTTATACTGTTGTAATTCTACTGTCTGATTTAAAGTGCTCACAAAAACAGCTCCTAACTTCTTTATATCGGCATTCCCAAGGTTAATACTATTCATAAACAAAATGACCCTTTTCAGGAGGACGACCTCTTATTAAATTAGTGCGCCCGCCTTTCACAATCTTCCTGCTTTACCGTTCTATTTCAATACACAGCGAGAGTAATTACATTTAGAGTAATAGTAACGATGAGAAGAAATGCTGTGATGAACACCTTAGCGCCCATGGTGTCAATAAGAGCAGACCAATCTTCAACCTTTACCCGATTATAGGTATTAAAGCCATAGCCACTCACCACAACTAGAGCGTCTCATCCAATTTCTGAATCTTTGAGTGGGAAATTAAATATACATTGCCAAAAATGTCGATTTTGTCTCCCTTTACGCGTACAGCGCAATCTTTGTTCGACGCATAAATATTCATTTCTTCCGATAAGGGAGACAGTTCGCTTTGAACCAGCGCAATGTTATTTTCAAGATCAAAATGAGACAGGACGGAAAAATCGTCAAGGCCGATTCCGTCGTAAACAGAGCTTATTTCAACTTCATCTCCAAAGTTTTTCGAGCATAACCATTTAGCGGACATATTGATCGCACCAGCGCTTGCTCCCATCACAACGGCTCTGCTTTTTTTAATCAAATCCGACAATTCATATTCCATCAAAAAACCATTTTGTTTAAGAATATTTCCACCCAACAGGAAAATGACTGAAGCATTTTGAATTAACGTTTGGGCATCTTCCTTCTGTACGCGATAATTAATTAAATGATATTCATCAAACATAATGCCGGCCTGGTCAAGCCACGAGCGTTCAGTAGCACCATCATCTTCATAAAAAAATGGATTCGAGCTAATCATAACAAGCGATTTTCTATCAGTTATATCCTCCTGTAAAACCTTGCCCAGATTCTCTGGAAAAAAATTGCTAAACCAGCCTAAATAATAGTGAGTTTTCATAAGTACCCCCGTAGCAAAGTGTAAATAACATTAATTTCCTAACGTTACTCATTCTGTTTTCTTATCGCCAACGCAATATTCTCAATATGGCCTTAGAAAGCAATAGTAGGCGCTTTCTTTATTCCGCGAAAGCGCCCGATTGCTTTATAAGGTGTAAATTCCAACGAAAAGACTAAATCCAGCAGCAAGAAATATTGTAAAAGCAGTTGGTTTTCGTTTTTGAAACTCGGTACCTCCCACAACAAGAAGCATTAGCCCCATTAACAACAAAACATAAGGTAATATTATTCCAGTTGTACCAGTTATCAAACCATAACTGGATAAGGCTACTACAACAATCGCCGAAGTTATTCTAAGTATTTTCACCAGCATCTCCCCCTCAAAAATAAAATTAGGTCCTCCACAGTTGATCAAAGGCATTAAGTTGACTCTTTACTATCTCTGTTAGCTTTTGTAGCTAAATATGAAGCAAGTAAAAAGAAAACAAATCCTCCAAACCATCCAACGGTTGGTGAATATTCAAAAGCGTCTTTTAATAACATTCCACCAGAAACAAATATGGAACCTAAAAATATGAAAGGTACTATATACCGTCTACTCTTTCTCATTGATAAATCCCCCAAGCTAATTACTTCGATTTTTTTGTTTAAAAATCCCTCTACTGATATAACCCTTAATACACAGGTATATTCCTTCACAATCTACATCTATTTTAACATAAATATCCATTTATTTTTAAATGAGTTATTCAATTAAATGGCCCGTTTCATAAGAAATGACGCCCATCCTTATTCAAGGATCGCGCCCGATTACTGCATAGTCAAATCAAGGTTCTTAAGATAACGTGTTTTTAGTTTAATAACAAAAAAGTGATATTATTAACTTCAATACACTAATTCTTTTGGGGTGCAGTTCAACTCGCTCACATGTAGTTAAATACATCTGACATTTCTTCAGTTGCATTAAACACAACCCAAGACTGTCGGGGTATTTCAAGTTTAGGTACACCTTCCAGCCACTCTTTCACTGTAACCACGGCAACGTAATTTGAAAATTCAGCATATGTTATCACAAGGTGGTGATCGTTGTGGGGAAACTTTTCAAAAAAGAGATCTGGCATAGTAAAAAATCGATCATTGGTTGGAAAAGACGATCGGCAGGAAAGAAAAAAAGGAAAAAGCTAGAGGAGACAAAGAGTATCTATTCCTTAGGGGATCAATACACCAAGGAACGTCAGCAATTGCATATGGAAATCCTTAACGATATCATTAAAAAAAACAAAAACTCAATGAGCAAAATGGAGCCGACAGCCATTTTAATTGGAGGGGGAAGTGGCACAGGAAAAACAATGTTACGAGAAAACATCGTTGAAAAAGAACTCGTTATAAAGAGCATTTTTGCGGTAACAGTTGATCCTGATCATATCAAGGAATACATTCCAGAATATGACTCACTGAAAAATACTCATCCCACTTATGCTGCCGCCTTGGTTCATAAAGAATCCCGTGATATTAGTGATTTGTTGTTGAAACGATTGATTAAAGAACAGAAAGACTTAATTTATGAATCGACGTTGGCAAAAACCCATAAGTGTAAGAAAATCATCGACAAACTACATCGGTACGATTATGAGGTTCACGTCCATGTTGTAGATGTTCCTTTAAAAGAGGCCAAAAAACGCACCAAAAAACGGGCGAAACATACGGGGAGAACAATTCCTGCCCACATCATTGAGAACACCCATAAACTTGTGCCAAGAACGTTTTTAGCGATAAAGGATTCAGCTGATAGTTATCACGTATACAATAACGAAACCAAGTTAAAACTTATTGCTTCCAATGATTACGTGCACGCCAAACTATATGATGAGTTTTTAAAAAAGGGCGGAATAAAATGATTTTGAACATCCTCATATACGCCCTCGGTTTAATTCATAATTCTCGTGCCATAACTCACTTGAACCATACAAAATGGAAAATGCCCAATAGGAAGGCGGTTCATGCATCATAATGGGGGTAAAGCTGGGGATAAAATGGGATCTATTAACTATTTGATCCGCTTCTTTTCGACTTAAACGACCAATGGTCATGACTTTTTCGCGTATTTCGGACAAAAATAATGTCTCTTTGTTCGTGCGCCATACATTATTTATTGGCTCATGAAAGGGGTTGGTTAATACTTTGTTCCCGGGTTTAAAAGTCATAACTTGTGTATCCATTAAGCAGTCAATTGCTTTTGGCGTATTCAACGACAATTGTTCTTTCATGGAAGAGAATTTTATTAGATTGGGATTCGTTATATGACCGCTACCAACGGCACCGTAAACATAATCGTATGAATGCTTTTTTCCATTGCGGCATGATTGAACAAACTCTTTCCATAACCGTTCATAATGATGCCATTCAGGCTCATGGGGTAAAGGAAATAGCATTCCATGCAAATATTTTAATTTTTTTAAGTTAAGGTGAAATGCTATATAAGCCGGTGTTCTTGTATCCGGATGATGAAAGTACTGAGCTTTACTGATTCCTAATTTCTGCAAAATCTTCACGGAAACCTGTGAATGTCGCGCTCTGACCTGTCCCCAGCTTTTTGCCTGTGAAAGATTGAATGTAACATAAAAACCCTTACCAAAATCGGTAAGCTGTCTTTGTACATCGAGTCTTATACTATGATATTGAATGACTTTTGCGGCAAATAAATTGGTTCCATGGTAAACTGTGTAGGTTTCCTTTTCTTTATAAGGGAACATAATTTATCCTCTCGTAGAAAATGTCAAAAATAATTTTTTATATTATATGAGAGAAACATTCGTATGTTCAGGATAATTGAAAAAAGTAACGAAGATGGTTAATACAGTAATTATCGCCTCTTTTCGTCCTGTAGATTTGTATTTTTATTTATGCCTTCACATATAAATCAATATAGCATAGAAGCTCCATGACAATCCTACGCAGTAATAAAAAATTTATTCTCCAAGTTTGTGAATCCCTCTAATTTTAAGGTGGTTAAAAATAATTGCGAAATGGCTCAAATTTCAATTGCGAAATACAAAAGGTGTTGTTCAATTATCTGGCCCTAATATGCGATATCAGCGCAATTCTTTATTAGAGAAGCGCGCACTTTTCTTGAATCGATATTAGGAAACGATTGTTTAAAATCTAAAAGGGATCTTCCATTAAAGCAGCACCTGATACAAAACAAAAAATCTTGTTCTGAGGTCAATTATCTACTGAAAAAGCTGATTCTTTTTTTGATTCTTCACCTTTTGAGTACTAAACACAAAGCTAGCAACTGCTGCAATACTACAAAAATATGGGAGTAAAGAATATCCCCAATTAGATATGACATAGCCTCCAATCATTGAACCAATGGTGATGCCAATATACAGAGCCGTATTATTCCAGGCCATAACAATCCCTCGCTCTTTTGGATATTCCACCACTAATCGTGCTTGGTATGATGTAAATCCTGCGTACCCAACCAAAGCCCATATAAACAGAAGAAAATAAACCCAATCACCAGATGAAAAAAATATTCCTAAACAAACGAGTATTAAAGTTAAGAAAATTAGAGTAACCTTCGAAACCTTCCTTTCTCCGAACTTATCTGTTAATTTCCCACTTGTAAGACTTCCTAAAACAGCACCGACACCATAAAAAGTAACAGCTAATGCGATTTCTGATGATGAGAATCTATTTTCGGAGTAAAGAGCTGCACCTAAATAAACATAAAGGGCATACATAGAAATTGCCCAAATGGTGGTAACACTTACGGAACCAAGTATTCTTAGCAGATTTCCTTCTAATAGATTTTTTGTTAAATCACTTTTAGGAATAGATTCCCATGTTTTGAAATTCACTGCCGCCAATATGGTTCCTATAATCGCCATTACAACAAATACTGAACGCCAACCAAGAAAATACTCTAATACCATACCGAAAGGTGCTCCTGCCCAAAGAGCCGTTAAGTGTCCCGAAACAACAATCGAAAGCCATGTTCCTCTTCGATTTGGTGGCGCAATATCTCCAATGATTGCGTATATCAACGGAGTGATTGAAGCAACGGACAAACCAGCTATAATACGGCTAACAATTAGCCATATAAATGTAGGAGCAAAAGCAGTTAGTACGTTAGAGATAGCGAACACTAATAAACCAAACGTAATAATTGTTCTCCGTCCCTTTTTATCTGAGAGCCAACCAAAGAATGGAGCCGAAAAAGCATAGGTAACCGCAAAAACAGTTACCATCCATCCAGTCTTCTCTGGACTAACCTTATATGCTTCCGAAATGAACGGTAATAACGGCGACACCACAAATAAGTCAGTACCCATTAGAAACAAAGTTACCCAACCAACACTTAAATTTGCCTTCTTTTGTATCTCCATACATCCCCCATATAAAATTATTTTTACATATATATTCACTAGGGGGCGTAAAAAGGACTTTACGTAAGCTTTATAGGCTTTATTTTTATTACTTTTACTTCCCTTAAACTAGCCGAAACAGTCTATCGTTGTTCGATTCTTGCGCCCGTTAATTGAACATGGATACTAACAAATCATACATCGAATGTATAATAATTACTGACCAAAGGGAGTCTGTTTTTTTATAAATAAATCCAAATAGGAAAATGTATAGATACAAATAGTAAAGATGTAACCGCATTTGCTTTTCAAAACTTACACCCTGTCATTAACTTTTTAAGTATGTATCCCCTAAAGACAATCTCCTCAGTCAGTCCAACAAAAATAAAAGTATAGCCAAAAATCCAATCCTAAACTTAATTAAACTCTAAATCCATTGCTATACCTGAAATGATAAAGTATAACGCCATTGCAAGTGTTATCCATATTGCCCATTTCAAGCCTTTTTTTAAGTTGGACTTCAATCCCAAATACAAAATTGGATCTCTTTTTTCGTACTTAATAACTAACAAGACAACAGGAATTATCCAGACAGTTATTTTTACGATAGCTGTCACTATAGCTGCGCGAAAAAGTAGAAAATATTATTCTAGAAAATGAACTTAAGAATGAGCTAATGGATAGCAATGAAATGACGGAGGCAAAAATTATGAAGGATTTTAAACATTAGGTATCAAATGCCTCGATTTCCCAAACTTTCTAAGGCAAAACGTACTGGTTAAAAAACGATAAAATGTTTACCGTATCGATGAAATGAGGTATACTACAAATAGAAAGACATATATTATAAAAAACCGTCCCATGCTAGATACATGGAACGGTACAATAAGCTAACCCCATCAAGAGGGGGAAGGCGCAAGTAGAGATAAATAATCCCTCAACTGACTGCCAAATCACATGAGGGGTTATTTTTTATCGTTCTTGTTGGACATGATAAACGCAATCAACATGCCGAATGAAATCATCAGCGTTAATACATTTTCCATATCCATAAGCAACACCCCCTTTTTAGGAGTATCCTAAAAGGTAAAAAAGTGCGCCTAACCCCTCATGCGAAACTAACCTATTGTTGCTTCTATTATACCAAAAATAACAAAATAATCTTTACCTTTTTAGATTATTTTAATGGTATTAAAAATAGACCCCGAAAAAATTTGAGGTCTCTAGTTTTTTTAAATGCTTACTATCAAATTTCCATGAAACAGATTCAAAGAAGTTCCACACTTCTTCTCCCGTATCCACAGCCGCCATGTTCATTCACATAGGATTTCAATTCCTCTTTCATCTGCTTTAAGGCAGCATCCAAACGATTGGTTTCATTTGCAAGTTGAACGGCATCCTGTTCCGATTGTAATGTAACGTTTTGAAGTTTAGTTGCGTTACTCATGCTCCAACAATTCCTTTATCCATTTTTTGAAAGGAACCAATACCTCGGAAAGTTACTTCCTTGGCAGTAATCAGCGAATTATCTGATAATGTCAAATATCTTTTTAAATCTATTAGCTGATTCCAAAAATGCTAGCTGTTTTTTATCAGGGTTCTCCCAAATAACTAACGCGATAACGGAATTTCCCCTATATGCGCCTACCCATTGACTAAATAGAAATCGCGTTAGTTATTAAGAAGAAAAGGATTTAGCGCTTATACTAAATTATAATTGGGGGGGGGAACTACAGGTTATGCACATGGCCCCGCTACTATAGCATATTCCATCTATTCAATTATGAAACGGCAATTTTACCTAGTTATTAAAGCACCTCTATGCCATAAAACCAGTATTTGCTCCCGAGATAAAGTTAGTTACTAAAAGTTATTGATTTTCCGGATATTCGGATTTATGAAGCAAATTGTTAAAAATTAGATTGGCGAGATCTTTGGTTTATGAGCCTTTTTAATAACAAACCGATTACTACCCCGGGTATCACGGACAATATGGGTAACCAAACAGGACCTAATAACGTCCCCATTATTCTTAAATCTGGAGAATAGATTAGTCCAACAGTTACGAAATATGCGGAAAAAACAAATGGCATAAATGAGAATGGTCTTTCCCCGCCTCCTGCATCCTTATAAGCATCCCACATTGCAAACATGTACAAACAAGGGTAAAACATAAGCCATTGGTAATTCGTTGCGTCTACTGCTTCTTGTATTTTTCCGTAAAAACTTAAAATAATGACTTCGTTTAAATTCCCCTGTACATTGATCAAAAACTCTAACAAAATGAATACAATTCCCTTGATATATTTTTCATTCAATAATTGACCAAACCCAGGTAAAGCAATGCACCACAATAATTTTTCGTACTTATTATTTCTATTCATATGACCCATCCATTTAATCGAAATATGTTCATTCAGATTATTCTATACTTGAATTATTCTAATTTAATTTTGAGAAAGCAATACTCCTGTTTTTCACCTATTCTTTTGATAACATTTTCCTATCCGCTGCTTTAGGGGGTTCCTCCATCCACCCGTGCTTTATTATGATCTTCCCACCATCCTTAGCAAAATTGAAGGTTTTTGTCAGGATTTGACCTATTTTTAAAGATAAGTCATTCCGCAAGCTAAAAGAAGTACCGAAAGTATTGCCACTAAGACCAAAAACAGATAGCATATTTGAGCTATACATCATCAACTTGTCGGAAAATGGCGAAAGGGTCGATTCTGTTGTCTCCCCCGCCCAAATAGAAGGTGGTTGAATATCGCTGTCTACTAATAGTTTGTGCATAGTATCCGCGACCTCCTTTGCAAGTTCCTTCCCTTTAATAAAGTATTTTTTTACTTCATCATTCTCGGCAACTTGTGCAAAGCTTGTCATCAACTGTATTCCAATTGTGTTAATTTCAAGGGATTGATATAACAAACCAATTTCTACCGTATTCAGAACCCGATTTGGCTTTATAATATTCATCCCACCCATGTAGCTAACTTCGTTTACATACTCAATTTCTTTAGGTAGAGGAACAATTGGAGGGTGTACCAGAACCCCTTTACTTAAAAGCAGTTCCGTAA
Organism: Virgibacillus necropolis; assembly: GCF_044793635.1. Taxonomy (GTDB): domain Bacteria; phylum Bacillota; class Bacilli; order Bacillales; family Amphibacillaceae; genus Virgibacillus_F; species Virgibacillus_F necropolis_A. Next base: position 3,422,635 of record NZ_CP084992.1, on the reverse strand, counting down.
CCTGATTGGAGATATCTTGCATATCATCGATAAAATGATTATATAATTCTCGTATATCTTTCCGGTAAGACATACCTAGGTGCAACGTATACAGTGGCATCAACACCTCGGTCAACAGGCGTATGTACAATAAATCAAAATCACCGTCATATAATCGAGGGGCTTTTTTGTTTACGTCTTTTTCAGTATATCCCTCAGGAATTACAGCACCTTCCATATCAAAAACGTTTTTAATGGCATCGACATTCAGGGTTTCTTTGTTGTATTGGTTTTGTAAAACAGCCCTGCCCTCATCATCATTTCTTTGTTCAAGGAAATATTCTAGTACTCGCAGTATCATTGTTTTTTCCATGTACGCCTGCCACAAATTCCCTAATTCGGATGCAGATATATGGTCATGTTCACTTTTCATGTTTTTATTTACCCCCTAAATTTAAGTAGTTGTCATCTCTAACATACCCCGGCTTAAAAGTTTTATTAATGAGCATCACATGAAGGTTCAGTTTCAAAATCATTAATAAAATCGATTGTTTAAAAAGGTATTATCGGCTAAGAGTTTCAAAAATACTTTTCACCATAGATAACAAATGGTTAGATAAATCACATGTATATTACTGATAACTATTACAGACTTTTGTTAAAGGAGTCGGAGTTATGCTTGTAGAAATTTACTTTAATACGCTTAGCCTACTCTTTGTTGTTATGGGATCAGGTTAACCAAGACATTACTTCATATTTTCTAATGAGAAATTAAAATATACCAAAATAAAGGCTGTAATCGGAATACCTAACAACCATGCCCACAATGGCCGACTGTGGTGAAGACGTAATATAGGGAACATGACACAGTTAAACAGAAGGGACCAATAGAAATCCCAATCATTATGATAAGTCGTCAAACCAAATCGAATGGCAATATATTCAGTCCAACTAAACATGAAGACCCAAAATGTTATGTAAGCTATTTGCACCACCCACCTTTTTGGGTAATTGGAAAGAAAAATCAATATAATAGGTGGAAACATGAAAAAAACAATTAAAAACTCAGTCAATGTATGATTTGGTAATACAAACGATTCCTCGAACCTCCAAAGTGAATAGTTGTACATTAGAATGCTACTAAAAAGGTTCAAACAGATCATAAATAATATGGTTGGATAGTAAAGCTTCCAATTTTTCCAGTCACTCCAGAAAAAGGCTACTATAATGAAAATTATAGGCTGAACCACTTGAAGAAAGATTGAACTAAGAATATATTCCATAATTTCACACTCCGACAGTTAGTTATTTTTCATATTATCTCACTACTTATCTATTTAATTTCTTGTCAGGAGTTCGGTTTGTGGGAGTATCTCCTCAACGATTTACAAATTACATCTATTCGGGTTACGAATTCAGATGACTATATAGTTTCACAAAGGTTCGAATAAATATTATCAGAAAAAGGGCGCTTGCAAACGTGTGCATCCATGTCCATGTGTGATATTCAATGATATCGGTATATTTCTCAAATAGCATTTCAAAGAATGTTAAAACAGAAATATATAATACTCCTTGCAGTAGAATACCAAAATATCTGGAATGATAAGTGGTTCGATAAAAATAAATAGTAATTATCGGAAACCAAAGGTACTCAAAAAGTAGGTTAGATTCGAAATGTTCATTCAAAAATTTCACAGGATAATAAAGCATATTTTCCTCTACAACAAGGACTCCAATAACGATTGAAAAATAAGAAGTCAATAAATATACTAAAATCCATTCTTTGAACGGTAGCTTTTTTAAGCTATAACACAGTAAAGCAATACCGATAATGAAAAATGCCCACAATATAACGCTTTCCATGGATCAATTCAGCTCCCTTTTCAACCGTCTTGCTATAAGCCAAAATGAACAACTTTTTAGTCCTTGATTATTCGAATTTTCCGTTTAACTATCCCAAAATACAGTTGCCCATTTAAGAGACTCATTTGGCTGTATTTTTCATCTATTTCATGATTTCATTCATATCACCTTTATCGTGTCCTTATGGTTTGTTTTCATAAATATATATATACAGTGAGAACACTCGTTTAAAAACAATATTAGAATAAGTGTCCAAAAGGAATCGTGTTTGAATTAATGCTTTAGGCAGAGGGTTACTCCAATAGAAAGAAGAAAAACATTGTGTCTAACCAGTAGGTGAGGATTGGAAATAATTGTATCGCGAAGGAAAACTTAGTTTAATAAAATCTTTATCCAATGAATTGGCAAGCTTTAAGGAAAGTATATGCAAAAAGATTATTTGATTGTATAAGTCCATTTATTGCTGTTGCCTTGGAATATACTTTGATCAAAAATATCACCGAAACCGTATTTTATGGCAAATAAAAGAATCCATTTTGAAAAAAAGATTGATCAAAATGGATTTTTTCAGCATATTTGGTTTTTAAAAAAGGTTTAATCATTTTCTAATTATGATCTTCAATAATTACGCCCTTCGGTAAGACTCACTAAATAATTGAAGTTATTACTTTAATTCAATTATATCTAAACACCAAATACTGGATTTCATCTGTATAGAAACTATTACCTTAAAACACATACTCTGTTAATGTTTAAAAGGAATCTGGGACTTCTCAGTTTAGACTTGAAACTGTTTGCTCAGGTTCCCTTGTTGCTTATACTTTTAATCTTACCACTTCGTACCGACAATAGTATTTCATTTTTAATAAGTGATATAAATGACATACTACCTGACTATATATGTAAGACCACCATATTAACAATGGTTTAGAGATAAGCGGTTCTCCAAAGGAGTCCGACTACTCTAAGCGGATAGACCTCCCACAAAACTTTTCCGGGTAAATAGGGAGGTCTATTTTTCATTGATTAAAGTTATGACCAACGCAATTAAGGTAATCAACAAGGAACCAAATCCAATTAGGAATTTTTGTAAAAAAGTTTGATCATTTTTGTTTATGTTATTCAATTAACGCACCCGATTGAGTAAGACCGGTGGCGGATGGGGGGGTGTTTTTTGTTTTTCCAAGTAAAGATCATGGATCTCTTCCCTCCCTAGGCTGGATCTAGAGAAAACCGTGTTTGACATCCTGGGCGTTGCTTACAATGATACACAAAATCTTGGTGCTGTTAAACAATGAAATATAAAAAAGTGTAAAAATAACAAAAGTTATTTAACCTAAGAGAAGTACGCTCAAATTCCTTATTTACTGTCTACTATTTCAGAAAGTTATTAAAACCTACGGTAGGCTCATTTTCTTAATCGTTAGCTTAATTGGCATGTGGCGGTACCCCTAGTTAATAAAAAGGAAAAGACATGATCTCATAGACAACCATGTCTTTTCACAACAGTAAACTGATTAAATATCTTCCCTTTCTGTTTTGTTTGCACTCACTTTCTTTTTGCTCGATTGATCGCTTTCAAAGTCCACATCTGATGTCAATTCCTTTGTTGACTTTTTGAATTCTTTCAAGGTTGTTCCAATAGCACGACCGAGTTCCGGTAATTTATTAGGCCCAAATAAAATCAACGCCAAAACAAGAATTAATATCAATCCGGGCATTCCTAACGTTCCAAACATTGCAATCCTCTCCTTAAAATTAATGAAAAACGTTTAACCTATCACCAATAAACCGGTGACATACATAATCAACATTCCGGAAATAATACCAAGTCCTCCAGGTAAATCTCCAAAAGTTGTTTGACCTTTCACAGACACCATTTTGATGATTTCGTAAACCACCTGCAAGATGGCTCCAATACCAACAGACAGAAACACTAACGCCCATACATTGGAATATACAAATCCACCAATCCATATTCCGAAAATGGCTGGACCACCGGCTATTAAACCAAGAACGAGCAAATGTACAATCAAGTTCTTAGGACTTTTTCCTTTACGTGCAATGGGGGATACAATTGCTAATCCCTCCGTAAGGTTGTGAATCATAAATCCGAGGATTAAAAATGCCCCTAAAGAGACTTCACCGAGATTATATGCGGCACCTATAGATAGCCCTTCACCCAGATTATGCAATCCAATACCAATGGCAATCATATATGCGAGCGTCAAGCCTTTGGAACTTTCCTTAGAATGACTTGTTGAAATCGTTAATTTCCGGCTGATACCAACCAGTAAATACATACTTGATAAAATCCCTATGGCAATCAATGCAACACCTTGCAGTGCCCCCGAAAGCCCAAATGCAATTTCCAATGCTTCTTTCAATGTATCAACGACTAGGAAAACAAGTAAGCCAACTGTCAGGCACAGGAAGAATTTATACAAGCGGTCGTTGACTTTAGCAAGGAACGGTTTCCACAATAAGCCTAGTGAAACTGGTATAACCCCGACAAACAAACCAATTATTGTAAACATCCAGAACGTGCCAATAGTAGATTCCGGGCTCAAAGTAGCAACATCAACCCCTCCTACAAATGTCGTTCCAACTGATGAAACAGCCATAATTTCTACAGGTTCTGCTTCTACCCAATGATAGGGAATTGTAATAGTCGCTGATTCTAATCGTGAAATCGTACGATCGGGTTCCATAGTAAAACTTACATACTTCTCATTCACCGCTAGTTGGGCAATGGTTAGATCCTCTTGACCAGTATTGCGAACTTCGGCGGTAATCTGCCCTTTATTCAATTTAATATTATTAAATGTTAGCTCTTCTACTGGTGGACCGCCTGCTCCAAAAAAGGGAAGCCCAACAGTGACAACGATATAGATTATTGCGGCAAGTAAAATAACAGGAATCAGTCCCATGAACCAAAGTCTAGACCTACTGTCCTTTTTCTTCATTGAAGTATCCGAATACTCCGCCATCCAATCTCCTCCTTCTTGTTAAAAACTATGATTCTATTCTTTGACATCGAATAAACCCATCCATCCTAACTCAGCAAATTCCGATTGATGAGCGTGGAACATAAACCGTCCCGGGTGGTTAAAGGAAAACTCCAAAATGCCTCTTTGGCCTTGGCACTGCATAACAGTGTCCGTCAATTCATATTGTTCTAGATTCGTCCCTGTTGGGTAATAACGGAAGACGTCCCCGTGTAAATGAAACGAATTAATCAAATCAAATTCCGTCAAATTAGACAAATAAATGCGAACCGATTCACCAACCTTCAACGAAATCGGGTGATCACGATAGTAGTTAGAAACACCATTTACCGTATAAAATTCATTAGAAGCGTCAAAATTCGTGTCAAATCCGTTCATAACCATTACCATTTCTTTGGCTTTCGGCCTGGGCTGTTTCGGATCGATTATAAACGTGCCGTACAACCCCTTTTCAATGTGTTTCTTCAAGGGTGAGGTGTGGCAATGATACACATGCAACCCGAAAGGAGCCGCGTCAATTTCATAGAGAAAAGATGAGCCCGGAGGAACAATTTCGAATACACCGTCCATTTTTCCAGTATGAATGCCGTGGAAATGAATCGTATGCGGATGACTGCTCTTATTAATAAAATTGATTTTTAAATGATCCCCTTCCGTACAACGAATCGTTGGACCCGGTACAGCACCGTTATACGTCCACGCCGGGTAATAGACGCCTGGGGCTACTTCAATTTCTTTATCCTCTGCCACTATTTCATATTCCCTTTGAACTTGGCCGTTCGAAAGTCTTGTTTTCTTTCCATAATCAAAATGGGTTAAGAACTTCATCGGATTAAATCCATGTCTCATAACGACTGGGTTTTTACGATCCGAACCGTGTTGACCATGGGTTGAACCATTTTTCTTATGTTCTTTTGCCGCAGCTTCAAATTGAAAACTTTGAGGAAGATAACTCGAGGCAGCAAAAGCTAACGCTCCTAATCCTCCCACTTTTAAAATTGAACGGCGTGTGTATGCCTTTTTCTTACCGGTAATTGTTTGGTCCTTTTCATCTTCAAATTGTCGATCTGTCATTATAAATCCCTCCTAATCAGATGTTTTGAGCTAATTTATACATATGCCCTCATTCTTTCATTGATACACATTATTTCACCTAGGTTATTTAAATTATATGCGCACATAATGTTGTTGTAAAGTAAAATATATTGAATATGTATAAATTAGTTTACCTAATGCAACTTTTATTGTTAAAATACATAATAGTAGTAAAACAAAGAGATTAATATTTGATTGGAAATGGAGGAGTGTACGACTATGAAGGATAAAGAAATGTTATTAGAAGAACATATCAAGGAACTGCGCATTAAAATCATATGGGTGATCTTTGTTTTTATTTTTACGTTGGTAATAGGTTTTTTTACGGCTACCCCCTTAATTGAACATTTAAAGAACGATCCGGCAGCTCAAGATATTCCATGGAACGTTTTTGGATTAACCGATGCCCTTAGTGTTTATTTACAGTTTGCATTTATTATTTCCATGGTGTTTACATTTCCATTTTGCTTATTCCAGCTTTGGAAATATGTTAGTCCAGGATTAAGCCGAGAGGAAAGAAAAGTAACCTTATCATTTATTCCAGCAGCGGCAGGATTGTTTGTTATTGGTCTTCTTTTTGCTTACTATTTTGTGTTTCCGTACCTTGTGGACTTTATGTCAATGATGTCAGAAAAGTTGGGAACCCAGGAATCATACGGTATACGTCAATATTTTCGATTCCTAATTAATATTGTGTTTCCAATCGGTCTTCTTTTTGAATTACCGGTCGTCATCCTGTTTTTCACTTATTTAGGTGTTTTGAAGCCAGCACATCTAACAAAGTTCCGAAAGGTTGCCTATCTTATTCTTGTATTAATTGCAGGTATGGTAACCCCTCCGGAGATAATTAGCAATATTCTCGTTAGTCTCCCGTTAATTGCTTTATATGAGTGTAGTGTATGGTTATCGCGAATTGTCTACAAGAAAAAAAGCGGCAATTGATTCAAAGCCCCCATATCCACATACCGACAGCGGAGTATAGAGAAAGTGTTACCCTATCATTGAAATGTTGTGACTTACCTCTTTTTGGACACTTACTCTTTATAACTACATGGGGGACATTTACACATGGAAAAATTCACAATTTGGCTCTATATGCCAAATTATCCTTTGTTTTCATTTGGTATCATAGTTAAAAATAATTTTATTAAAAGGTGGTGATCAGATTGCTAACTCCACGATGGAGGATTACTTGGAAAAGATTCACCTGTTAATGGAAGAAAAAGGGTTTGTTAGAGCGGTGGATTTTTAGAGAAGTTGAAAGAATCGAGCACCATATCAGTAAGCCTACAGCGGTTTGTATATCTAATCTTCTGAGCTTTTTTGTGGCAAACCCCCACATCAAAGAATCTTTTGTTAAATACACGCGGATAGAGGGACCGCATTCTAATTAGAGGTTATTGGGTAGAGTCAGGAAATTAATATTACAACGTTAAGGAATTTGAAAGATAAAAAAGCCTAATTCCTCAGTATTTTTAATGAGAAATTAGGCTTTCGATTTTCAAGAATTGCGCCCGATCGTGGATTATTCTTAAATTCTTCGATATCGTTCTCTCAAATATTTTAGACTCGCTTATTTTCCCAAACCTTCTAACAAGTTCTGTAAAACAATCATCGCTTCTTCTATTACATCTTTCTGATCATGGTGATCTGCAATCCATAATATTGCTTCATTCATTGCTCCAGAAAGACAATGCGTCATTGCCTCTACGGAAATAGGCTTTATTAGATCCTGCTCCCGCATCAACTGTAATTGTTCCTTCAGTGAATTCATCGAATATTTTTCGTCCATTTTTCGAAAGGTATCCCAGCCTAATACGGCCGGTCCATCAATCAAAAGGATACGTTGATTATGCGATTGTACTGCCCCTTCCAGAAAAGCTCGGCACCCGTTGATTAATTGCTGCCAGCTATCATTACTTTTTGCTGCCTCCGCTTCCACATGCCCCCCTACCTCTTTTTGAACCGCTTCAAATACGGCAAGAAAAAGCCCTTTTTTATTTTTAAAATGATGATATAAAGCACCCCTCGTTAATTCTGCTTCTTTTACGATCTCTTCTAAGGCAACGTTCGCATATCCATACGCTGTAAAATGATGTCGTGCAATTTCTGTTAAGCTTTGTATCGTTCGCTCTGTTTCCGTTTTATTTTTCTTCATGCTGCTTACACTCCTCACTCCACTTGACGCACTATCTCCAATGCATGTTCATCCTTTAATTTTACCAAAGTTCTTAATCCATTTATAATGATTTTAGGGTTCATATCATCATTTTCTGATATATACTGATGTATCCAAGTGAGGACTACTTCGGGATTTTCTTTTGTTAAATCATTAATATGGTTGGCTACAGACTTTTGAACATAGCGGGAACTGTCATGCATTAAATTCTCCAGCAAACGCAAATTGTTTTGTACATTATCCTTTAATGGAGGGATCTTTTTAGCCCATGGAAGTCTTGGTCGAGTTCCTTCACTTACTAATCGCCTAACATGTGAATTAGGATCATTTATCCAATCTCGAAAATAAGCCATACAGCAATCGGTATCTGCTATTAAATAAGGACGGATAGCATATTCTGATGTATGTCGTTTTGTAATTTCATACATCGCATTTAGAGATAAATCAAAGTGATCCAGTCCATACCTTTCGACAAAGTAGGCGACTGGCATTAGAAAATAGCCTTTGGTAAACATGCCTTCTTCTGTTTTATTTTCTGGTCCTAAAATCTTTAATAAGATAGCTAAAGCTTCTTCATAATCAGTTGGAAGATGTTGTTTTAATGTGTCCGCTATCACCTCAACGCGAGCCTTCAATTCTTTATTTTCTACTTCGCTAGCTACAGACTTTACAAAAGACTTTTTGGTAAAACGAGGATAATGCGAATGAATTAAATCTGCTAATTGAACTGCCAATCTCCCATCAAAGTAAGATTTCAGAGGTACATACTCACTCATTATGACTCGTCCTTCCACACTTCTTCTTTATATTGATCTTGAAAGGACTCATCAGGCGGAATAACCGTAATGACATCAATTAATACCCCATTAGGGTCACTAGTAATAAAATGCCTTTGACCAAACGCCTCGTCACGTAAATCAAGATGTAAGGGAAGCTGTTTTTCTTTAATCAATTGTTGATACACTTCATCTACATTTTCTACTTCAAAATTAAGAATTAATCCCTGGACAGACTTTCCAAAAGAAGATGGCACTGTTTCATGAGTAGCCTGAAGGATTGCCAACTCATCACCAGTCTCTTCTTGCTTCAAACTCATGTACCAATCCGCATCAAAAACAATGGATAATCCAAAATACTGTTGGTAGAATGCACTTGTTTCCTTTACTTTCTTTGTCATCAATACTGGGTAAAAACTGCTAAGTCTCAATTTCTTCACTCCCTCATCATAAGTTAAGATTATTTTAACATACAAACAGAATGTATGTTAGTAAAAATTAATTTTTCATCTATGATCAGACTAACTTTAGTGATTAAAGTATTACTTCACTATCTGTTCCGCTTCAGAAAGAAAGAGCGCAAGTCTCATTCGAGATTTGCGCCCCGTTTGCGGCAGTGTAACAGGATACAACAATGACTAAACAAATCTAAAAATTAATAAACTAATTGCAAAAAAGATATATGCAACCTGAATGATTATGTCGGTCTGATCTGTGCTTAGGAAAAGGGGCACTTCCTATTCCATTCTGCTTAATAGGCGTAGATCCTTACTCTGGAAATGCGCCCGATTATTGAATAATTTTACTTTCATCCTTTTTCTCTAAAAATTTTACCTCTCTCACTAAAAACCAATATTGGGAACTTAATCCTTATCATCAAAAACAATTTCTAATACAGCAATCAGCAGTGCAATAATGATCTCTGCTTTCAAGGAAAGTGTAATACTTTTCATAAACTCGTCCACTGTATACAGTACTAGCCAGTTCGATGTGCCTTCAAAACTGATTCGGACAAAAAACGACTTTATTTTTCCTGTTATATTTTGGATGGACAGTTTGAAAATTGCTTTGGAAAATAATTCGACAATGACGCCGAGAATAAAGAAACTGACAACAAAAACAATCAATGACCAGATAGATTTATATTGAACGCCGAGTAGTTCAAAAGCCCCTACCAATCCAAAGAAATAAAGACCTAAGACAAAGCCGAGCACCAGGATAATGAGAAGCGCTATTCCGGCCACTGTTACTGTCTTACCTTTTATATTCATATTATAAAATGAATCTTCATTATGTTCTGGCATAGGTCTGTTTCTCCTTCTACTGGTATCTTTAAAGTGTGTTTTATAAGGAAATGGCTTAACGCGAATTTAGTGATATTTAATTGGCGATACCCCTCATTTTAGTTGCTCCCCGTTATAACCAGAACGACAACAATGATTTACTATAATGCTGTTTACTAATTTGTAGCAAGTATCCTGATTGGACTTTGTCCTATTCTATACTGGGCCTTATATGCAAGATGAGTCCTTCTCCTTATTAAGGATATGCGCCCTTTAATTGAAGACTAAAAACCAGTAAACATTTTTCACCCCAATTAGTATTTATGGTTTTCTTCGGCAGATATTGCATCTGATTCCGTTTCATGAACAGTTCCAAATGGGTGTTCAGGCGGGGCATAGATTGTGTAAAGTTTAATTGGTTTATGACCTGTATTAATGATATTGTGCCATACACCGGCAGGTACCATGACCGCATAATCATCATAAACTCTTTCTTGAAAGTATAAATGATCTTTCGTTTCCCCCATTTGAACAATACCTTCGCCTTCTTCAATACGTAAGAATTGATCAACTGTGGGATGAACTTCTAAACCTATATCTCCTCCAACGTTAATACTCATCAAAGTAACTTGCATATAATTTCCTGTCCATATAGCTGTACGAAATGTATTGTTTTGCTTAGCAGCTTGGTTTATATTCACGACAAATGGTTCTTTTCCATAATCTTTCATTACGGTGCCTGCATAGCTTTGAGTGTTTGTATGTGGCCAATATTGGTTTGCATAACCGGATTCATTTGACATACCCCGGTAATCAGGAATCTTGTAACAGTCACGCATTGGTGGATTAGCATAATAAGGATACGGGTAAGGGTAGTAAGGATATGGGTAACGATACATATTTATTCATTCCTCTCATGGCATATAGTTTATAAAATCATCATATGTCACATGTTTTTAAAGGTTATTGCTGGACTACCTAATCAAGTTGTCTTTTATTGTCCATTGTGAATTAGTGTACTTTTTTCATAAAAAGGTTTGATCGTTTCATAGCCGTGATCTTCAACAATCGCGCCCTATAATTTAATTAAAGAACTTTTCCTAAAAAATTCTTCAATCATTGAATTCCTCTACTACTCTATCTAGCCATTCGTTAATAAGTGAATTAAACAATTCTGGTTGCTCAATTTGCAAGTTGTGACCAGCTCTATCCAAAACAGAAAATGTTCCCCTTGGGAATTGATTCAAAACTTCAAATGCATCCTTATATCCAACTATAGAATCCTGTTTCCCAAGCAAGAATACACTGGGTTTAACAAACCCGACTCCGTCCAAATTGAAAGAAAATCCATATCTTTTTTGTACTTTGGCTAAGAATTCCTCATCTGCTATCTTACAACCGGCCATAACTTCACTGATGTACCTCATCCAGTTATATTCGTCTAGAACAACTTGATTTGAGCTGAAATCATCTGCTTCCTCTTTTGTTAATTTAGACAAAAATTCATTATCTGAATATACAATAGTATGTTCTGGAAGCGTTCTATCGTCTTTCTCAGGTAAAATCATGGGACAAATAAATGCAGCACCCAATATCTGTTCTTTCTGCATCTTGATGATTCCTCTCGATAGATAACCACCATAGGATTCACCTGCAATTAGGTAGGTTTGATTTGGTATTAAAGTTTCAATAAAATTTATTAATGACTCTAACATTTCATCAGAATTACTTATTTGTTCATAATCACTAGTTTGACCCATTCCTGGTAGATCAACGTAAATACGTCTCCATCCTTCTCTTTCTTTAAAAATAGGCTCCATACAACCACTCATCAGTCTCTGGTCGGGCGAAAACCCATGTATCATTATAATCGGTTTTCCTGTCCCAATGTCTTCGTAGTAAATATTAGCGTTTTTAACTTTACAGAAAGGCATTTTTTATCCCCCAAATTCAATTAGATATTTACAAGAATATGCGTTCGCCATAAATATAACAGACTGTAAGGCTTTATTCTACAAAATGGCCCTTTAAAGAAATATCGGACGCAGCTTTATTCAAGAATGGCGCCCTATAATTGAGCAACTCATCTATGATTGTACAAGGCTTAAATTTGAAATCCGATTGCACGTGCCAGTCGTGCCAATCCCCCGAATACAACCCTTTGTAAGAAGATAGGAGGTCCTACTATATATCCGTCTATACACTCCCACGCCATCCCCAGCCATAACGGATTCCAAGGTATGCCTTTGGAATTTAATTTGTTTTGTTTGGTTAATTTATGAATAAGTCTGAACATGTTCCAATGATTTCCCGGTGGTCGGATTTCATGAATAGCTATCAACCGATCTTTACTCTCGTTCCAGAATTGATGCACCTGTTTGGGAAGAACCTTAATATGTTGACCAGGTCCAAGAAGCTGCTCCTCGCCATCTACTATAAAGCGCATCTTCCCTTCCTTAACCGTAAATGATTCCGTCAGAATTGGATGCCAATGAGGGCCGTTCATAGCACCCCGTTTCAATACGAGATGTTCAACAATTAAAAATTCCCCTTTTTTATCAGTGCCTCGATCTAAAAAAGTAATTGTTGTTCCGTCTGGATGAACGAGTACCTCTTCCGTTGGCCTATCCATTTGAATCCCCCTTTATTCAGCAGTTTCCATTATATCTCCTGATTTAAATTATTGAACATTATATAGAGGTTTGGTTATTCAATTATCTCGCCATTTAAATGAATGATCGCTAATCTTTATTCCTGAAAAGCGCCCTTTTGCGGAACAGCTAAATATGATCATCGCTTTTGACTTGTTGAAAAAAGCTAACCAGATTGTTGTCGGGATCAGTTACTGCAAAGTCTCGTTCTTCCCACCACTGATCTCTTAATGGTGCTTTGGGGTTCAAAATACCCAAAGGCTTAATACGTTGATATAGTTCATCAATCCCTTCCACTTCAATGCGGCAACTGGCAGTACCAGCAATAAACGACTCGGCACCTGAACAGACTGGTGAAGAATTACCACGAGCGCGCCAGCTTTCATCACTTGCTTCCCAAAGATGAATCCGAACCTCATTACACATAAGGATAGCGAAACCGACCTCATGGTGGACCAAGGTAAAACCAAGTTTATCGCAATAAAAACCCATGCTTTGTTTAATATTCCTCACTGGCAATGCCGGAATAGATTGTAACATTCTCATGTATTAATTTTCCTTTCATTTTCAATGTTATAACCTCTTACTATTAATTCGATTCACTTAAGAATAATCCTTTTTCTAATTCCGTTAAATGGCCCAATTCAGACGTACGCCTTGTTCGACAAGCGCGCCCTATTGTTTTGCAGCTTTAGCGTAACCCAGTATTTGCGTATGCAATAAAATCCATACATCAGAAATGATTATGCCAGTCTGTGCAAGCACAAATTGCTGCCTAAACCATCTAGAGATCGCGAACATTCCAAACAATTTCACCATGTTCATCCCACGTGCTGTGGTCTCGTTTAAATCCTATTTTTTCAAGCACTCGAAAAGATGCAACATTCCAGGATCCCACTGTTGACCAGAGCCGGCGGCGCCCGGTGGCTATTGCACCATCCAAGACTGCGGATGCTGCTTCAGTTGCATAGCCATTACCGTGTACCCTACGGAACAGCTCGTAGGCGATCTCCGGCTCTTCCAGCGTAGAGCGACCAATAATCAATCCGCAGTACCCAATATAATCTCCTTCATCTCGGCGACGAATGGTGAGTGGAGCGATACCATTTTCCAATGCTTTATTACGTAAACTGATGACTTTGTTACGAGCAACATCGGGAGTAGGCATATCCTGGCCACGTTCGGCAACAAGTTCCCTATACCAGGATGCATCTGATTCCCTCCACATACTCAGTGACAGTCGATCGGTTTCCATCTCAAACTCCATAGGTTCAAAATTAGCTGTCATCGCAAAAACACGCTCCTCTTCTCATAGTTTTTCAAATTACTTTTCTAAGCCCCACCTTACACATCATACACGATTGACATTTCGCATTTTATTTTACACTATCAGGAGTTACATAGTTAATGCATTACAACAATTTTATTTTTCATTTTGAAACAAAGTAAAATCTCTTATTTAACAATCTGGCCCTATATACGAAACTTACACCAATCCTTATTCAAGAATGGCGCCCGATAGTGGCACATGCTTATTCAGCTTTCGAGCCCCTTTTGCTTAATAATCATTTTCCATCTATGAAAGAAACAATCCGACCAAAAACCAAAATGATACCGCTGGTGTATGTATAAATGCAACTCTGAACTTTCCCTCGTATAAAACATTTGTTAAGTCAAATAATAGGTATCAGAAAGGATGATAACTATGGATCGATATTTGGATTCAACAAAGAAATTGGAAGATCAATTATTAAATGTTCATCAATATAAGCTAGACATTTGGAAAGAATATGTTTTATTTGACTGGCATTGGTGGTTTGCTGTCTTATTTTCTATTATTCCTATTACCTTATGGATAAAATATCATAATAAAAATTTGACAGTAAAATTATTACTAGCAGGGCTGACCTCAGTAGTTTTATCTGTATTTCTGGATACTACATTTATTTTCTTTGGAATGTATGATTATCACTATGAATTTTTACCTATAGCCTCGAATTACATACCATGGAACTTTTTTATCATTCCTGTCTTAATAATGTTCACAATCCAATTATTTTACAAATTCAATGTGTATTTAAAAGGGGTTATTCTTTCTTTATTCGTTTCATTTATCGGACTTCCACTATTAAAAATAATAGGTGTTTTCTATATGATTGATTGGCATTATTTTTACTCGTTTGTTGCTATGTATATTATATTTGTACTATCTTATCAAATGAGTAAAATTGCAAAATCAAAATGAATTTGAAGAAAGCCTGAACCGAGAGCCACCAAGTGATAAAAAAGAATTTATTACCTGGTTAGTTGAAGAGCATTATCGGGAAAGTGAATAACATACTAGACAAAGAAATTAGGTGAAAAATGAATATCGTTTCCTATGAACTACTTCTTGAGGCCAACGATAAAGCTAAGAAATTAAATCTAAACCAAGATTTTATTGCGCTACTTGTAGAAGAGGTAAAACGCCGCGATTAATAATATCGTGGTTATTTTTTTATTCAACAATCTGGCCCTAATACGCAAGATGGGCGCTTCTCCTTATTAGGAAAAGCGCCCGTTTGGAGAATATACAAATTGCTATCGCTCCTTCGGCCAGGATCCTTGTTGTTTGCGAATTAATACTATTTGCCCTATATGGTATACGTTATGTAAAATCTGACGAGCCATCCTCCCAACATGTTCCTCTTCCAGCCTACTGTCATTAACTTGTGCTAGTGATTTACGCAAATCCCCACAAATTAGGCGAGTTTCTGCTAAGGCTGCCTTCCATTTTTCAGAGTCTGCTGGATCCCCGACATTTCCAAATGTATCTTCTGCCAAGATTTCCTTCCATTCTTCAGACTCTGGTTCCCCTATATCTCCATATGTATCCTTGCTATTAGATGCCTTTTTCCTAGGCGTTATGCCATTGATTTGTCTAACAAGCAGAGTGTTGTAATAGTTTAAATGGTTCACAGTTTGCCAAATTGTATTCCCTCCTCCAGGAGGTTGCCAGCTTGCATCTTTGGAATTTAAACCCTTAAGAGCAGATTCTAAAGGCAAAAACCAGGTCTCAGTATCCCAACTAAAGTCATATTCCATGCGGAAAATATCCATCAGTTCTAGGTTCATTTGCTTTCTCCCCTCACCTTAAGTTGTTATTAATTTTATAAAACAGCTCCCTTGATTCTACAAAACTGGCCCATATCCGCAAGTCAGGACCCCCATCCTTATTCCAGATAGGCGCCCGTTTAAGGAATAAATAGTAACTCCTTAAATTTCAGGCATTTATGAACACTTCTTCCAAAGTCGATTCCACTACTTTTAATTCATACAATTGGACTCCAGACTCAATTAATCCTTTGGAAAGTTTAGGAATTTCTTCATCAGAAGTAACATTCAATAATGCATAGTCTTTTTTTGTATCAACAAAAGTCAAATTCATACCCAGATCATTCGAAAGCTCAAAAGTTTTGGAAGCTGTTAGAATAGGTTTTGTTCGGACGGATATCCCAATCCCTTTAGCTGTTTCTGTTTTCAACTCACGTGGTGTCCCTAATTTCTTAATCACTCCATCACTAATAATTCCTACCCTGTCACTTATTCTTTCAATTTCATCCAGATTATGAGACGTAAGAAAAATGGTTTTCCCGCTTTTTTGCAGCTTTGTTATCATTTCGCGAATATGAATGGCTGATTCAGGATCGAGTCCTGAAGTAGGTTCATCAAGAAATATAATTTCCGGGTCTCCTAACAATGCCTGTGCAATACTGATTTTCTTTTTCATGCCGAAAGAATAGTTTTTAATTTTTTTCATACCTGCATCTTCTAGCCCCACACTATGTAAAAGGTTTTTATATTCATCTCTTGTACACTTATCTCCAACGATACTTCCCATATATTTCAAAAAGTTAATTCCCCTCATATCGTGATACAGATTAGTAATATCTGGCATTACACCAATTCTTTTTTTTACCTTATTCAGTTGATCTCCTGATGTACCCAATATATGAAAAGTTCCCGAAGTTTTGTTAATAATACCAGTTAGTGTATGAATCAACGTTGATTTTCCTGCACCATTGTGTCCTACAAATCCGAAGACTTCCCCTTTGTACACGGATAAACTAATGCCTTTTAGTACTTTTGATTCACCATAACTTTTCATCAAATTTTCCGCTACAATAACCTTTTTTGTCATTTATAAGTCCCTTCTTTCCATAATTAAAATTGAAACAACAAAGAAAGCAGCTCCGATCATTAATGGAAAGATCATAAAAATATAGGAATTATTTAGATAGTAAAATGGCAAAGTAAACTTAAACGGTATAAAATACCACCTATCTACCAAAAGTGAAATTAGATTAACGATTGGCAATACAATTGCAAGCAAAATACCGAGAAACATGGACAATTTAGTCTTTGGAATAATTGTCGAAATAAGATGCACGAACGTAACTATATAGAACAAAAAACAGATGGTCTGTATGTAATCTTTTAAAGACCAAGATCCTGAAATAATGAAAATCACACCATATGTAACTGATATTGTCGCAATCCAGAATAAAAAAGCACCCAATAATTTACCAAGCATAATTTGAAATCTCGATGCTTTTGTCACGAGCAGTCTTATGGTTTTCATTTCAATTTCACTATTAATTATGTCATGGGATATTGCAAATACAAATAAATAGCCAAATACTAAAATGACGGCTGAAACAGCACCAGTATATACTGCATCAACACTTATACTTTCGCCGCTTGTGACAATCTCATTAATCAAATCTTGGTGATTTTTTAAAAACCTGGCAGAAAAATAAGCAATGAGTGTTAAAAACAAAATGATTAATACCGAACGAACACTTTTAAATGCATCAACAAATTCACGTCTCAATATATAAATCATTTTCATTCCCCCTTTTGGAATCCTATTGAAACCATTAGAATTTTAGTGAGATTAATAAACGCTTTTATACATTATCAAATCTCATCAACATTTAAATAATCACGGATAACCAACCAGACAAGAAGTCCCGCCAAGAAAACTCCAGAAATCAATTTTAAACTGTCTATAGGTAATAAATTATATTTTATTGATAGACCACCTACAATTAAAGCTACCAACATAATCCACATAGAAATATACCCTGCAAAATGAGTATTAGATTTTGTCCGTTGATCATGCTTTCTGTACACACGATTCCAACCTTTTTCTTTATGGATTTTAATCCCAATAGAAATTACGTAAATCGCATTCAATATGACTAGTAACAGCAATATTGGATCACGTGAAAATATCAAAAAGTAAATGAAAAGCCCAATATTAATTAAACATTTGAAAATAAAATCTGTCCGATATTTAACATTCCCCATACTAAAAATCCCCTTCTATCCAAAATAAGTCTTTCATTTCACAATCCAGCGTTTTAGCTAATTTAATTGCCGTACCAATGTTAGGCTCATATCGTTGTTTTTCTATAGCTATAATTGTTTGTCGTGTTACCTGTATCGCTTCGGCCAGTTGATCTTGTGTAATTCCTTTACGCTTCCGGAAATCCTTTACGCAATTTTTGACGCCTTGTTTCATCAGGTTTACTCCTCTAAAAATTGTAATGTATACGTTACATTTACCATTATAATAAACCACCTATAATGTAATGTCAACATTACATTATAGGTGAATAAAAAAACACCTTTTATGGTGTTGCTTTTACACTACACCCTAGCTAATCAACTCATATATTTTATTTTCTTTATTGTTTAACCCTAATTAAATCCCGCAAGAAATTCTTTACTTTCTTCCACAAACTGGCCCTTTACGTGAAGGCGATACAGTTGTCGTGTACAAATTAGATCGGATTGGAAGAAGTACGAAACATCTAGTGGATCTCATTAGTGAATTCGAGGAAAAAGATATTAACTTTGTATCGATTAATGAAAATATTGATACCACCACAGCGATGGGAAAATTAGTTGTTACAATCTTTTGTGGACTGGCGCAGTTTGAACGGGATATTATATCTGAGCGAACGAAGTCTGGTCTGGTGGCTGCAAAAGCCAGAGGAAGAAATGAAATGGTGGCAGACCAAAGAAAGACCAGTCTAGGCTAAATATGGCTTTTCGGATGTATGATAGTGAAGAATATAATAGCATTACAGAAATTCTAAATGCAACAGATATTAGTAGGTCTACTTTCTATCGATATTTGGCTGCAAGATAAGATATTTTTTATCACTACTCTACAAAGGTTGAACACCCAAAATTACTTGTTAGGCTTTTAGAATGCCAGATTTTTTGTCGAATAATTATAAGAATAAAAATGTTTAACATATAGTCAAGATAAGGTATACTATAAATAGAAAATCATACAATAAAAAAACCGCCCCATGCGACCAACATGGAACGGTACAATAGACTATCCCCATCAAGAGGGGAAGGCGCGGCACAGAGAGTAATCCCTCAACTGACATCCAAATCACATGAGGGATTATTTTTTATGGTTTTTATCGGACATGATAAACGTAATTAACATGCCGAATGAAATCATCAGCGTTAATACTTTATCAATATCCATAAGCAACACCTCCTTTTCAGGAAGTATCCTAAAAAGTGAAAGTGCGCCTAACCCTCATGTGAAAATTAATCTATTGTTACTCTATTATACCAAAAATAACAGGTTAATCTTCGTTTTGTTAAGATAGTTTTGTACTTTTTAGTCAAGGTTATCATTTTAACAAACTTAGCTACTGTACCTAAAGCGTATAAGCTGAAATTTCATATATATAAGTATGGGTAGAAAAATTTGAAATCCGTATTAAAGCGAGAAAAACTTTTGCGAAAATAGGTTTATCACCCTTCTTTGGTCCAATAAAAACAATTCGAGGGATATTAGGAAATAATACGGATTATTTCTCCACGAGATATTCAACAAACGCCCCCGTTTGCAGATTATAAATTTCTAACATAGTTCCTCTATTTTTATAGGAGAAAGTTTTGAAAAAGAGAAATAGTGATAACTGCTGTTGATAAAGTACCGAAAGATGTTAGAGTGATGACTTTTCTGTTATTTTGCTCTTTTGAAGGTTTAATTAGCTCATAATACGCTGCAATCCATATAATTACGGATGCTAAAGTAATAATACTGATAGACATATTTCATACACCCTTCCTATATTTGATTATAACTTATCATTACCATTCATATGGATATGAACTTTTGACAATTATTAATGAGAAAATTACGGCTTATTTTCATTTATTTTGGAGACATTAATGGAAAACTCCTCAAAACTCAATTGTCCTAAGGCAAACTTCATACTTTGAACATAAATAGTTTCATTTTTAGTTAGTTCGCGTTTTGCTTCCTTTTCAATCCATTCTTGCTCTGTGTCCATAACATTTAAAACATGTTTTTGTTTTGAAAAAGCCTCATAGTACCTTAATCCAAACTTCCTTTGGGAGATAGCATCAATATGAATGCCATCCGGATTAGCTGTTAAGCCTTTTGATGTTACAAAATAGCAGTTTTTTTCGTTATGAGCAACTTTAGATAAAATCTTGTTTATTTGATTGTATTCTACAGCGTTTTTCCCAAATCCTGCCTCTCCAAGATAATGTCCTAATTCGCCAATAATAATCGGAATATCCGGTGCATTCAATTCTTCTCTCAAGTGATTAAATAATGAAAGCAATTTATCTTCATACGTCCTATAACGTTCTCCGTAACTGTCGCTTTCTCCCTGATGCCACAAGATTCCTATTATTTTACTCGTCTCCATAGCAAATTTTGCTTCAGAAATCGCATGTCTTGTTAATAGTCCATCAATTGCCCACTCATCAATCGAGCTTCCTCCCTCGGCACATGGTATTATTCCAATGGACTGACCTTGGTGATCTTCTGTCCAGACCTGAGCAAAGGAAGCTGCTGGTCCAATACCAGATACATGACGATCAAAATTAAGCGGTTCCGCCATCATTTGCCATCTACCATTTCTCAACATATTTATGTGCTCATTATAAATCGGCGGTACATCCTTAATAAACCCTCTTCCAGCCATATTCGATTGTCCGATTATTAATATAGATTTCATATAAAACCTTCTCTCTTTGTTTGCCTAGGTCTAATTAGATTCTTTTGCCAAGTTGATTTTGTTCCTTCATTTAAATTACTCTTATTAGAGATTCGCGCCCGTTTGGTGAATAAAGGAATTGCTTCTAAATTACCGAGTTTACGGCATTATACAAAGTGTCTGTGTAAGTTAATCATTAGGATTAATGATGGCTAAAACCTGATGATCTTCCCACTTTCCGTTTATCTTTGTGTTTTTTTTAGCAATGCCTTCTTGATGAAATCCTGATTTCTCCAAAACCCGTATAGAGCCTATATTGTGAGGTTGTACCCCAGCTTCTATACGATGTAGTTTCAATTCATCAAAAGCAAATTTTACAATCAACCTTGTGGCTTCAGTCATAAAACCTTTACCATTATATTTTTTATCTAAGAAGTAGCCGATAACAGCACTTTGGGATGATTCACGGAGAATATGAAAAAGATTGATAGTACCTACTAGCTTGTTCTCACCATTTTCAAAAATCCCAAGATAATAGTCCTCATCTTGTTTAATATTTTCGGTAGCCTTTTTTATCCTTTCTAGTTGCCCTTCGATTGTATAGAAGTTACTACTACGAGTCATTGCAAATTCCTCGAAGAAATCACGGTTTTCTTTTTGTAAATTCAGCATAGCTTGGGCGTCATCGTTATTAAATATCCGTAAATGTATATTTTCACCTTTTATCATAAAATTCACCTTTCTAATTCTAAAATTATAAACAATATTATTGTATATGAATCTACTTTATTTATCTGTGTAATTTTTGATAAAGTGTTCCCCTTAGTAGCATCCATATGTGAAACGGATAACAATTTTTATTCCATAATTGCCCTTATCATGAAAAAGGCGCAGTTCCTTAATCCAGAAATGCGCCCGTTAATTGAAGAGTGTATAATATATCAAATTAATTTAATTCTGCGGTTTTTCATCGTTTTTTATGTGAAATCCAAGGAATTATGGCAACTCCAATACAGATTATAATCAGTACAGAACTAAGAATGAAATAGTACTTTTTCCTCTATTACTGCTGGACGCTCCTTCCTAACCTATTTTACCATAAAATGGCCCGGCCCCTTTTCCATCCCACAGTTCAAGCAGTTGTGAAACGGTTACCATCTGATAACCCTGCTTCTCCAGTGAGGTCAACAGTTGCGGCAATGCATCAGCGGTTGAAGGATGAATATCATGCAATAACACAATCGACCCTGGTGCAACGTTGGACATCACTTTTTCATTAACAGCTGCCGCATTTCGACTTTTCCAATCAAGTGAGTCAACAGACCACATAACCATTGGTACGCCCATCTGCTTGGCAACCTGCTTCACACTATCGTTCCACGCACCGTACGGCGGACGCAGTAATGTTGGTTTTTGTCCAGTAGCTTTCTCAATAATACGGCTGGACTTTTGCACTTCTCCTTTAATTTTATTTAACCCTAAAATGGATAAATCCTGGTGGTTCGTCGTATGGTTCCCAATTTCATGGCCTGCCTCTTCCACCTTATTGGCAAGGGAAGGGTAATACTCCACCTGACTTCCAAGCATGAAGAATGTTGCTTTGGCATCATGCTTTTTCAGTGTTTCCAAAATTCGTAGCGTCACATCAGGATGTGGACCATCATCAAAGGTCAACGCGACATATTTTCCATCCGGATCAAGTTTCACCTTGTCCTCTGAATGCTGTTCTTCTTCCTTACTGTTTTCTTTTTCAGGGATCTTCACATCTATTTTTTTTGCAAATTTTTCATTCAGATACGGTTTGATTTTCTCCATTGGAATTTTCGCTTTTATCGCACCCGCCGCACCTGCTGATATTTCATATTCATCAAAGTAAAATGTCACTTTATCTCGGCCGACAGACCACTTCCATTTATCAGGATCTTTTAAAGCTTCCTTGGCCAAATCATCAAAGATATAGAAGCTGATTTTCTGATTGCTGTGTAGTTCCTTCATAATAAGCTTTTGAATGTTTTTTATCGACTCTTCATTCAACTGAAAAACATCATCAAGTTGTAACAGTTTGTTTTGATTCAAATCAATGACAAATGATTTCATTTTTGTCATCCCGTTAGCCCCGCCTGTTATTTGATATGCCTCGAATTCGAGCGTATAGATTTTATCGGCTATTTTTTCCGTTTCTGCTTGTATATTTAAGTGCGCACGAAAATCATTTTCCTCAAGCATGTTTTTCGATTCTTTTATACTTGATGTAAATTCTTTTTTCTGTTTATCTACCCATTCATTAATGGATTTATTAATCTGTTCATTATCTGTATAAGGCTGACTTACTGATAATGTATAAAGGTCTGTTTCTTTGGTCTTCGTTTTGATGTTCAAACCTGGATAAACACTGGAATCTACAATTTTTTCATTCGGTTCATTTGGTTCAGGTGATTCCGCCAAAACCTTGGCAACGACTTGATTTATTCCAAAAATAATTCCAGCAAGCAGCAAGATAATAACAATCCAACCAGGTAATTTTATACGTCTAATCATGATAGCTCATTTCCTTTTAATTATTAGTTTAATAGAATACTATTTTATCACAAAATTGAGTTGTAAAACTAAAAAAGAACAGGTGACAAGAGGACTTTCGAAGATTCTTAGCGATGTAGAAAATGGGCACGTTCTTAATCCACAATCTGACCCTTATATACGAAACTGACGCCAATCCTTATTCAAGAATGGCGCCCGTTAACGGAAGAACATTTATTTCTACTAAACCCCGTTAATTCTAATAGCTCACTATAATTTTTTTGCAATAAAAAAACATTTCTGCAAAACTTTGGCATTCCATGCATTCTTTAAAGATTCAACAACATTTTGAATGACTCTGTTGTCCATTCGAATTACCTACATCTTTTTGATTTTCACAAATCTTGTCTTGCTATTTCTAATGCTCTTGATCCTGCATTATTAAATCACTTATGCCTTAATATGGCCCGTTTCAAGCACAAATCTTATTCATTAAATGCGCCCAATTCTGGAATAACCTATAATGACTTTTCCATTTTTATATTTGTTTCAACATATCCTAGTTGTTCATATAAACCCCTTGCCACTTTGTTATAACCAAAGACATGAAGTCCTATCATTTTCAATCCAATCTCCTTGGCTATGATTTCAACTTGCTTCATTGCTTGTTTTCCATAACCTTTGCCTTGATTGCCTTTCCAAATGTTAATGTCATAAATGAAACCCTTATTATCATCTTTTTTTGCTAGCCATACCATTCCAACTTTTAGGTCTCCATCAAGAATTGTAAATAAATAATTGTTATCGGTATTCGGCCCGTCTGGAAGTAAACGTTTGTGTTCCTCCGCTGCCTTACTATTTGCTCCCTCTTGCTTCCAATTTCCAGATTTAATTTGTTCGTTTGCAAAGTTCTCAATTGCATAATCTAGATATTGTCGAAATTCATCTGAATTCATTGTTTTTAATATTACTGTCATCGTTCTTCCCCCGTTCTGACTGTTATCAGCTATTCCATTAAATGCCCCGATTGCAGAAACAAATTTCATTGGCTGTAATCAAATGATTCTTTTATACATCTTACCTTTTTAAAAATAGCACAGTCCAATGTTGAACTGTGCTATCACTTTTTCCTATATTGTTTATTCGCTTTACGGTTAACGTGACGTCTTTGGTGGTTGGCACGCATCACATTTACGTTGATTATTATCTTTAAATTTCTTAAATGTTTTCTCAAATTCACTACCACATGCACATTTAAATAATAACTTTTGAGAAAAACCTTGATACTCCGTCGTTAGCAACTTGCTCTCCGAATTCTTCTCAACAAATTCTTTGATTTTACCGATTGTCCATCGTTTATTCATTCTCTTACACCTCCATATTTAATCGCTAGGCGGGGGCTTTTCTTGGCAGTTAAGAAAACATGCATCCTTTCTTACTGCATAAGTGCAACTAAGGATTTCGCCATTAAAGCTTGACGATAAGCCAAGTTTTCTAAGCATCCGTTCAATTATGGGAAAAAGCCGTAATTACCCTAAGTGTTCTATTATAACATGGGCTGGTACAAATTCAGTAAATAATACGACACACTAATAGTATGGTGAAATCATTAAATACACCAGTACACCCGTAAGGCTAACATACAGCCAGAGTGGCATCGTCCAACGTGCGATTTTCCGATGCTTTTCGACTTTCATATTCAGGCCTCGTCCAAGTGTGATCAGTGCAAGCGGCACAATCAATGCTGCCAGAACAATGTGGGTAATGAGTATAAAATAATAAATGTACATCAGGGTGCCATCTCCGCCGTAGCTTGTTGACTCAGCCATAGAATGGTACGTCAAATAAGAGATGAAAAACAAAAAGGTTGTTACAAATGCTGCAACTATAAATCTGCGGTGCAGTTTAATGTTTTTCTTTTTAATCATGATTAATGCGGTTAACAAAAAGAGAAAGGTGAAGCTGTTAAAGATAGCATTCAGCATCGGCAATACCGTTAATTCAATGCCCCATACCATGCCATCCGAACTTTTTGGCAACATATATGTACCTAAAATAACCCCTACAATAAATATAGATAGAACCCAAATTAGCGGATTGTAATTGCGCTGTTTGGGGTTGTGGAAGTCTTTACTCATTCGTTTTTTCACTCCTAGATTGAATGCCTTTCTGTTAGCATAAGAAAATTAGTCGGAAAGAGCAATCCAAAAGATGTGCGTTTTCTCTAAAAACGGAAAATGTCATGCTTTCGGCAAAAAATAGTCAAAATATCTTAATAGTATATAGGTATAACGCTAAAATAAAGTAGCAGTAAGGAAGTTCGATTAAAACCGCCACGTTGCGTGGGCACAATCCATACGTCGCTATACGGGCGCTTGCGCTTTTGTTCAAATCATTCCTTTGAATTTGGATTGTTCACCGGTAAAAAATCAAAAATTTCACCAGATTCGATTGAATCCACAAGTCGTTGAAGCCAATAACAATATTCCTTGTAATCTTTTAACTGTTCAAGGTCTTGTCTGGCTTTTTCTTTTAAATATTCTTCGGCTCCCTCATCTTCTAAGACCTCTTGAAGTTGAGATTCTGCCTGTTCAATAGCGACAAGATTTAACCCAGCTTCTCTATTCCATTTACTTCCGAAAAATTTACCAAAGTAATTGAAAAAGTTTTTCTCTGCCACGTAGTGATCCTTCCTTGAACCTTTTTGCCAAACTTTCCGGACAATATTGATATCCTGTAAACTGCGGACTGATGTGCTCATACTGGGTTTAGTCATTCCGAGCTCGTCCTTCATTTCATCAAGGGTCATCGGATGCTGTTTAAAGTACATTGAGGCATAAAGTCGACCAATTGACGGGGTTATACCATACAAATCCATCGTTTCGGCAATCGCGTTAATGACTTCTTTCTCGGCATTGTTAATTTTTGACTCAGCGGGCGATTGTTCTTTTTCGTCCATAGCCCTCACCCTTTCATTTCTCTTCATGTAGTGTAGATTTCTTGTCAGAATCATAGGAACCTAAAAAAACATTTGTAATTCTAATGTTTCCCACTTAACTTCATACAATGTTGTAATTCACCTTTTACTTTCAGTATATCATTACACCTTCTATTTTACTTTGTATGAAACAATTGTATTATAACTTCTTAAAAAAGGATAATACCATTTCTTAGGTCCGGCCCGTTCTAGAAGGAAAAACTAAGAAGCCCGCGGACTGCAGGCTTCTAGTTGTATAATTTATTTAGAGCTGTCTGATTCTTTTTTACTTCCTACCCATTTATTTATAAGGTCCTGGTTCTCTTTGACCCATTTTCTTGCACCTTCAATAGGTTCTTCTGCTTTATTTACATATGACATTAATGTACCAATCGACTGATCGTCCATTTGCCAATTTTTCATCCATTTAGCGACTTCCGGAAATTCTTTGTTAAACCCTTCCCGTGCAGCAAAGTGAATTTTCTCCACTTCACCATACGTTTTTTTCGGGTCTTTCAGGAATTTCAGGTCCATATTGGCAAATGCTCTGTGTGGCTTCCAAAGTGGAACGACGATTGGCTCCTTGTTGTCGATTGCCTCTTTTAAAGCACCTAACATTGCCGGTGTTGAACTTGGAACCAGTTCGTAATTCAAACCGTATTCCTTGATCATATCTTCCGTAACAAGCATTGTGCCTGCCCCTGATTCAAACCCGTTTATCTTACCTTCAAATTTTTCACGATACTTTTTCAAATCCGTGATACTGTCAACCTTTTTCATATATGACGGTACAACCAGCCCTACTTTTGCTTTGTCATACCATGTTGTTTCAGCGAAAAACACATCATCTTTATACTTTTCATAATACTGTTTATCCTGAACAGGCAACCATACTTCAAGCGTCACATCCAGTTCCTTTCCATCATTTTTTTCTAAAGCTTTCATAATGACGCCCATATTCAGGCTGTGGAATTTCACATCATACCCTCTGTTTTCCAAAATCACTTTCCACATGTTTGTTGCCGCAATGTTTTCGGCCCAATTAATTTGTGCCATATCTATCGTTTTTTCTTTCGATGATTTATTCCCAGATGATGATTCGGAGTTCTCATTATTATTGCTATTACCGCCACCACAGGCCGTCAATAACATTACCAGGATTATCCCAAGTATTAATAGCTTACTATTTTTGAAATTCATTGTTATATCCCCTTTTCAATATATATTAATTAGATGGATCGTTCGATAAAAAGTCAAAAATTTCCCCGGACCGTATACTCGTTGCCTTCAGTGACAAGACCACCACATTTTGATTACTTTAATTCTTTCCGAACCAGTTCATTGGCTGCGGGTCGATGTTATGGTAGATATGTTTGGTTTCTGTGTATTCTTCCAACCCTTTGGTACCCAGTTCATGCCCAATACCGGATTGTTTGTAACCACCCCAAGGCGCCTGTGCGAAGAAGACGTTGAAATCGTTAATCCATACCGTTCCCATACGCATCTGGGCCGCACAACGTTCTGCTTTTGCTATATCTTCGGTCCATACGCCTCCAGATAATCCATAGACCGAATCATTGGCCAGGTGGATTGCTTTTTCTTCCGTGGAGAATTTCTCTACAGTAATGACCGGTCCAAATCCCTCATGCTGGACAACATCCATATCTGTCGTACAATCTACCAGCACCGTTGGTAGATAGAAGAACCCGTCTTTAAGGGCTGCATCTTCCGGTTTCCCACCGCCAACAGCAAGCTTGGCACCTTCTTTCAAACCTGTTTCTACGTAGTTTGCTACTTTCTCGAGATGTTCAGCTGAAATAAGAGGGCCCATTTCGGTATTTTGATCAAATCCGCTACCGAGTTTAATATTGCGAACTCTCTTGACGAGCGCATCTACAAACTTATCATGGATGCTTTCTTCTACAATCAATCGAGCTCCAGCAGAACAAATCTGTCCTGCATGAAAGAAAACTCCGTTCATGGCTTGGTCTACAGCAGTTTCAAAGTCCGCATCCGCAAAAATGATGTTTGGATTTTTACCGCCTAGCTCGAGGGCTAGTTTCTTAACGTTGCTACTTGCGGCTTGCATAACTTTTTTACCAGTTTCAATTCCTCCGGTAAATGAAATAAGATCTACCGCAGTATTTTTGGATAATTCATCTCCAACAGAACTTCCTGCACCAAGCACCAAATTGGTTACTCCCGCAGGAATCCCTGCTTCTTCCATCAGCTCAAATACTTTGATTGTAGTCAGCGGAGTGATCTCGCTAGGTTTCATTACAAGGGTATTTCCAGCTGCAAGCGCTGGTGCAAGTTTCCAGGATGCCTGTAAAAGTGGATAATTCCATGGAGTAATTTGCGCACATACTCCAACAGGCTCCCGAACGATTTTGCTAATGGTATTTGGGATTGGGGAGTCGATCATTTCTCCTTTATTCTTCCCTGCTAAATCAGCATAATAATGAAAGACATCTGCAATGCCATCCATATCATCGCGACTTTCATCTACTGTTTTTCCCGTATCAAGCGATTCAAGACGAGCTAATTCTTCTTTATCTCTTTCAATCAATGAGGCAATTTTACGAACTAACTTCCCTCGCTCAGTAGCAAGAGTTCTAGACCATTCTCCTTTGTCAAAAGCCTCTCGCGCAGCTTGGATTGCCTGTTTGGCATCCTCCGCGTTTCCCTCTGCTACTTCGGCAATAATTTCTTGATTAAAGGGGTTTATGATTTCCCTAGTCTCATTGGAACTAGAAAGGACCCATTTCCCACCTATCAATTGTTTTTGAATATTCATTTTCCACTCTTCCTTTGTAAAAAAATATATTATTAACATTTATCCTTAGACTGCGATATAACAAAAATAATAAATTGCCCTGCGACCGCTACGGAAAAATCACTACGCTTTCCGCGGGCTTGCGCTGAGCCTCCTCGCGAGCAAAAACCGCTCACTGCGGGGTCTCATCACTTCGCTTTCCCGCAGGAGTCTCCGTGTTTTTCCTTCGCTAACATGGTGTCTGGAAGCAGTACTATATAGCCCCTTTCACTATTATGGCAGTTGATTGGAGCGGAGGACCGTTGACTCCTGCGGGAACAGCACGAGTCTGAAGACCCCGCAGCGGTGATCTTCCGCGAGGAGGCTGAAGCCGTGCCCGCGGAAAGCAACGGTCAGCAGCGGAAATCAACCAGCAGTTATGTCGCAATATTAGGTTTAAATTTACATTTGTTAATTAGTAACTTTTTCTTTGTTAGAACGATCGTGCTTATAATAATCTACGTACATAGGATCTAGTGGTTTGCGGCCACGGATTAAATCTGCTGCCCTTTCTGCTAACATGAGAACAGGTGCATGGATATTACCGTTTGTCACATACGGCATAGCAGAAGCATCCACAACGCTAACGTTGTCTAGACCATGAACTTTCATTGTGTTAGGGTCTACAACAGACATTGGATCAGAGGCATCTCCCATTTTTGCTGTTCCACATGGGTGAAGTGCTGTCTCTGCATCGTTAGCTACCCATTCTAAAATTTCCTCATCCGTTTGTACAGATGGGCCTGGAGAGATCTCACCAGAATTATATGGAGCTAAAGATGGTTGAGAAATGATTTCTCGTGTGATTTTTACTGCTTCTATCCATTCCGATCTATCTTGTTCAGTAGAAAGATAATTATAAACCATGCTTGGATGCTCAGAAGGGTCTTTTGATTTAATCTTTAAAGATCCACGTGCATCCGAGTACATTGGTCCGACATGTACTTGGAAACCATGTGCTGTGTCTGATTTTTTACCATCATATCGAACGGCAAGTGGAAGGAAATGATACATAATGTTTGGATAGTCAACATCTTCGTTAGAACGAATAAATCCTCCACCTTCAAAATGACTACTAGCTGCAGGACCCTTTCTTTTCATGTACCATTGCAAGCCAATCCAAGGCATTTTTAATTTATTCAAGCTAGGTTGTACGGAAACTGGTAATGGACAAGAATGTTGTATATACGCTTCCAGATGATCTTGTAGATTTTCGCCCACCCCTGGCAGGTTAATGATAGGATCAATACCAACTTCGCGTAGATGCTCCTCATTCCCAACGCCAGATAGTTGTAGTAATTGAGGAGTATTAATAGCCCCTCCTGCAAGGACAATTTCTTCCCCATATACTTGTTTTAAATGCTTCCCTCTTCGATACGTCACCCCAGTAGCTTTTGAACCATTAATGTTGATTTTCGTAACAAAAGCAAGCGTCTCGATATCCAGGTTATCTCGTTTTTTAGCTGGATCTAAATAGGCATTAGATGCAGATAGTCGTTTTCCTTTATAAATATGTCGATCGAATGGACCGAATCCTTCTTGTTTATAGCTATTGACATCAGGTGTACGTGAATAGCCAGCTTCAACACCTGCTTCAAAAAATGCATTAAATAATGGATTTACAGCTGGTCCTCTCGTTAATTTTACCGGCCCATCATGACCTCTTAATTCATCATTTGGGGAATCTATCGCATTCTCCAAGCGTTTAAAGTAAGGAAGGCAATGTGCGTAATCCCAAGATTCCATACCTGAATCTGCTCCCCAGCGCTCATAATCCATTGGGTTTCCACGTTGATAAATCATGCCATTAATAGAACTTGATCCACCTAGAACCTTACCGCGTGCATGAGCAATACGTCTTCCGTTCATATAAGGCTCAGGATCAGATTTATAACCCCAATCATATAAAGGATTTCCAGATGGGAACATTAAAGCTGCTGGCATGTTTATAAATGGATCCCACGGATAATCACTTCTTCCTGCTTCTAAAATCAAAACATTTTTTGATCCATCCTCACTTAAGCGACTTCCTAGTATGGATCCTGCACTGCCTCCACCAACAACAATATAATCATAGTGTTTTTTCATATTATTAAACCTCCATATCAACGTCATACAAATAAATAACTTGTATGACGTACCTTCTTTGATTTGTTTACTCGTAATTTGTGCCTATTGATTTTTTCTCCAATCTGACAAAACATTTTTCAGCTCATATGCTTTGTTTAATGCCTCTCCATCCACTGACTCGCAGATTGCTTTTCTAGAACGAGGAGAAAACAACAAAATAGATATAATCGTCACGATTCCCAATGTTACTATGTTTTTCTTCATAAAAATTCTCCTTTATTTCTGACATATCTTTCATTATGAAACGCTGTACATTCTAAAAATTATTGAACAATGTTCTATTTAAAAAAGATTAATTTTCAACTAAACATTTTCAACCGCAACTTCAGGATTAGTATTTTTATAAATGATGTTCAAATGAACCCCTTTATCACGTTGTTAATTTCGTTAAGAAAATATTTAACGTTTTGAATACATTAACGTTAGCATGTCTTATAAAAAATGTCAAAATAAGATATGAAACTATGTATTGAAGAAATGCGCCCTGTTATGGAGAGAATACGCAACTAAAATCATCCGTTTTTTTGATAAGAACATTTATAAAAAGTGTCTTTACTAAACCTCCGCGCACTCCCGCTGCGCATTCAGATACCCATCAAACGTATAAACTCCTTCCAACACATCATCCACTGAGCACTTCCAAGCCAACTTCTCCTGCAACTCACCCATCGATAGAATCACTCCACTTATTTCATACCAATCTCTCAACATCACAAACACCTTATTCTCCATCTAGCCCATCTCCTTCTACATGTTCCCAAACCGTCCGTGCTCCTTATGAAATGCCAGATTTACCGTTCCAGTAGGGCCATTTCGCTGCTTCGATATAATGACTTCCATACTAGTATTCTCTCTACTCTCCCGGCTATAATAA
The DNA here is from genome assembly GCF_044793635.1 of Virgibacillus necropolis. Taxonomy (GTDB): domain Bacteria; phylum Bacillota; class Bacilli; order Bacillales; family Amphibacillaceae; genus Virgibacillus_F; species Virgibacillus_F necropolis_A. Next base: position 3,390,437 of record NZ_CP084992.1, on the reverse strand, counting down.
TCATCCCGATAGAGAAATGAAATGACATCTGCATCTTGCTCGATATTTCCTGATTCTCTGAGGTCTGACATGATTGGACGTTTATCCTGACGTGACTCCACTCCCCTTGATAACTGGGAAAGTAAGACAATTGGAATATGTAACTCTACTGCGAGAATCTTCAACTCACGCGTTATTTCGCCGATTTCTAGATCACGTCGCACGTTCTTATTGGGTGGTGTCATCAGTTGTAGGTAATCAATGATAATCATATGATTTTCCCCCGGATTGTCACGCATCATTTTTCGGATGGTTGAACGAATAGCCGCGACCGTTCGCACTTGATCATAAAGGTGTAAGCTCCATTCGGAAATGGTACCAATTGCTCGAATCGCATGTGCATAATCTGTTTCCGAAAAAGCCATGTTACGCCATTTTTGACTGTCTATGTAACCTTCTGCTGAAACCATTCGCTGCAGAAGTTGCTTCGTTCCCATTTCCAAGCTAAAGATCAATGCGGATCCACCATTTCTAGCATGACCTGCTGCTAGATTTAGGGCAAATGCTGTTTTCCCAACAGATGGTCTAGCTGCAACAATAATCAATTCACCACGCTGCAATCCACCAGTCATATCGTCTAATTCATGAAAAGAGGTGCAGAATCCGGATTGTTCGGTTGTTGGAAAACACATCTCTTCGGTAATCTCGATTAAATGGTCATACGTCGTTTTGTCTTGTGTGACTATACCCACATCTCGGTAAGTCTCAAGGTGACCGATCAACGTGTCTAATCCTTCCTCTGTTGGATTATCAGCAAACTGAATGGCACTCATTTGCGCCATTCGATTTCGGTACGCATCGAAAATCAACTGTTCATGATGTTTCATACTTGCGGTACTAGCTACCGAACTTGCCATTTCAAGCAAATAAACCGTTCCACCGACCTGTGTAATAGCGTCCCCTAAATTAGTCGTCACTGTGACCAAATCAATCATTTGGCCAAGCTCCGCCACTTGTTTCATCGATCTAAAAATTTGCTGATGTCCCGCATGGTAAAAATGCTCTTCCTGTACGTCTAATTCGCTGAAAAGTGTACCATCCAGAAGCACCGACCCAAGTACCGATACTTCCGCTTCCATATTAGCGATCTGTGACATGAGTTTTGTCCTTTAATAGCTTAATCATTTGCTTGTGGAAATTTTGCTTAACTTCGTCTGGAACCTTTGCAGCTTCTGCACGCCAAACGCTTATTTTATCCAGGTGTTCATTGCTTTCAACTGGAAAGGCAGCAATTTCAGCAAGCGTTGGTGCATAGGGATGCGTCGCCACATAGTCTGATAGATTTTCCAATACCCGTGCGTAATCCATTTTCATGAGCTGCGGGGCCAGCATCTGACCTTTCCTTATCGACACCTCGTATTTCGGATAAAGCTCCCCAATTGTTTCTAATACAGTAATCGCTTCCTCGTAATTCATAATAATCCCGCCTCCGCCCGCAACTCATCAAACACCGATAACTTACCAACTGCCTGTTGTTTTCTGAATGGAATAGCACTCACTTTAGAAATCCGCTTCTGCCTTTCACAATCACGTAAAGCCTCCACCGTTTTAATATTAGCCGCTTGCCACTCTTGTAAAATTTTCTCCAAATAGCTGAATGTTCGACCGTCATGTTTGGATGTCAGCTTGATTGCTTCTAGCAACAGACCTTCCCCAATTATTTCAAACCAACTATGAAACTCATCCCTTGCAAGCGGACTTAGCTTTCCGATATTTTCTTCATAAATAGTTACAAGTTGTTCTTCCCGCGTTTCTTCCCTTCCTCTTACTTTACTTTCTTTTTGTTTATGTTTAAGTATGTTCCGGGATTGCTCCGAAGATTGTTCCGAGAATTGTTCCGTTGTATTAAAAAATGAAATAATTCCATATACTGGTGCCTTTCCCTTTTTGCCGTTTTCACATGTTATTAACTGATGTTCCATAAGCTGTTTTCGAGCCTCATTTATTTTTTGTACCGATAAGCCTGACAAATTACCCACCAGGGCATTCGGCGCATTAAATTGTTTTTTCCATCCCGTAGTATTATTAATCATCATCAACGTGTGCCATAAGAGTGTCGCGTTAGCCGAAAGTTCATTAACCTGTACCCAATCCTTAAATGCATTCAGTTCTTTAATATAATTCATTATCATTTCCCTTTCCGGTATGTAAGTAAAAAAAGAAGAGCACAACAAACCTACGTATCATCTAGATACGTAGGTTTGTGTACTCTTGATCCTGGATCCATAGGCTAATAGATTCTTTTGTAAACAAAATACGCGTTCCAATTTTCAGGTGCGGAATCTGCTTGGATTTCGCCATCGCATAAATGGTATCGGTATGAACCCCAAGATAATCCGCAACCTCTTTCACTGTCATTGTCTGCCGTTCCATGAAAAAAACCCCCTTCTACAAGATGAAAGTGAAATCTACCGGATTTTATCGGATAAAAACACTTTCTAAATCTATAATCGAAGGAAGTAGTGATTTGGTGTCATAAATGATGAAACTTTTTTAAAAAAATTTTTGATTACTGTTTAGGAATCTGTTTTTTAAGTATTTTTAATTCAGTGTTAACCACGTGACATCAGTACAAGCGAACCATTTTCTAAAAAATAAAATACACTATATGACAGAATAAGAATGGAGGATAAAAATGTATAATAACCAACTATTTGTTGCTAAGTTAAGAGGATCTGAAGAAGTCCCGCCTGTTCGCACGAATGCTGACGGCTTCGTGAAGTTTAAAGTAAGGAGGGATGAAAAAGAAATTAGATATCAATTAACCGTAAATAATCTCGCTAATTTTATTCAGGCGCATATTCATATTGGCCGAAGAGGAGTGAACGGTCCTGTTGTTGTCTTTCTATTCGGCCCAGCTGACCCTGATATCAGTGTTAAAAATGGAGTCGTAGAAGGTATCATTACCGAAAAAGATCTTGTCGGCCCCTTAAAGGGAAGATCGCTCTCCACCTTATTAGACCTTATGAAAGATGGAGAAACATATGTCAACGCACATACCGCGCAAAACCCTGACGGTGAAATCCGCGGGCAGATAATGCCTTATTGAAAAGAAATACGAGGATAAAAAATTCTATCAGTAATAAGTCAATATGCAATCAGGTTCTGGTTGCATTTTTTTGTGGGTGGTGAAATTTTTAATAGTAGGCATAATTAATTTATTAAGGCAAGTAGTTGCTCCAAAATTCCTGATAACATTCAACGACTCTGTGATGATAACTAATGATCCAGTATTTAACCGACATGTCTTTGTTCTCAACTTACACTCCTATCCTCAAAATTTGATCATTTCAAAGGTTTGATATGTTTCAGCATAGTAGCAAGGAGACATCTCAAACGATTTCGCTAGTTCATACATGGTGTAAGTAGAATAAAACCATCTCTCTTCTAGTAGTTAAAAACAGGTATTCCACCTATAAATTTCACTAGTGGGATGCCTGCTCTTTTCGTATTTAGTATAGCGTTTGAGTGCTTTTTTAGTTTGATGTATTTCTAACATATGTTCTGTTCACGAGCTCATCTAATAACTTCTAATTTATATTAAATAGTCAAATTACTCTTTTATTCCGCTTATATTATCCGACAAAAGCGATTCAACTGTATTAATTAAATCATCCTTAAACTTCATCATGCCTGTTCCTGTATTTTTATATAAAATCACTCTTCTATGTGCTATATCAAATGGAAACTTTCCATTATAATCATTTGCAAAGGAACCTTCTTCGCAGATAGTAATTACTTCCTTACCCAAAGTATGACAAATACCTAATTCATAGAAAACATTTGGATTCTTGTTAGTTATATCAGCAATCAAAAATTTAGATTTACACATGTAAGTCCAAATGTCTTCCATAATTTCATTAACTGTAAACAAATCGTTTGCTTTTAAGACCTGAATCGAAAACCTTTCATTCAGAGTTGGTGAAATTATTTGTTCAAAAATATCTATTCTGTCCTGATCAAAAGGTAACAATGCAAAACAGAGGTTTTTATCAATGCTTATATTTCTTGATTTAAAAATTGGTTCTATTACCAATGAATTTCTCCTCCTTAACACTTGTGCATTGTAATAATTGATTTGTTTGTCTATTTCCCCTAATAGGGGCTGAGGCACCTCTATACTAGAAGATGTTGAAGCATGATATTCTTCCAAAAATGGACCGCTTTCCTTTATTAACTGACAGTTAAAGTGTAAATATGCAGTGATTTTAACATCCAATTCCTCTTCTGCGATTTCTTTTAAGTCCTGTTCAATAGTCTCCTTTTGAAGTGTACTATTAGTTGAAATAATAGTATTAGAACTTATAAAAGCCTTATCAGTGGTGATTCCTAAACATATGTTATCTTCTTCATCTTTTCCAGTAATTACATTCATATATTTATTAAACTCACATTCTTTTCTAGTAATTAATCCTTTTGCTATATAATTTCTTTTTATAAAAAAAGTAATTATATCCAACAAAGAAATATATTGATTTAAGGATATACCATAGGCTTCTCCACTTTCGAAATATGATGAGAATTTTATATTATTATTTAATAACAAATAGATTCTCCTCCTTTAACAAAAAAAGTTATCAACAATTAAATAATGCGTGAAATATCCATATTAGATTCAAAATATAGGTCTTGTTTAGGGAAATTAATTCTAAAGACAGTTATATCCTTATCCAACAATCTGACCAGTTTGCTAAATAGAAAAACTTCATCTCCTATTAAATGGCCAAACTCTCGTTTACCATATTCATTTATGAATTTTCATACCTGTCAAAATAATTTCCCTCCTATATTTAAATAAACAACCCTTCTACCCACCTATTAAATTCCCCAATATCCCCACCAGGCGTGAAACAAAAAGTACCCATTTTATACTTCTGCTGGAACTCCCTATTATAATAGTCTTTTTCTTCCGGCATGATAGCTCTTTGTGGGGTAAGGATATACACCTCTTTGACCGCTTTTTGATCGGATTCTCTGTGTAAGATTCCATCCCTGTATTTATGCATTTCTCCAAGTGCCGTTGAAAGGTTTGTGGAAACACGGTATTTGGGATCAAGGACGTACAAAGATTCCCTATATTCAATCACAATATCTGGAATCATTCGCTGCGTGTAACTGTAATACGGCTTGGTGTTATTTTGAATTATCTTTTGATACGTGAGTGTTGCCCCATTTATCAGATGAATAACACTCTGTTTATTTTCACTCAAACTTAATAAATAATGGTCGTCTTGATAGGTGAAAATTTCTGCTGTATCTTGCAATAAATCCAATTCACGCAGCGACTTTACGATCTGCATGTAACACCATATTTCATATAATTCATAGGTGTCTTTTAAGGGCAATCGGTCTTTTATATCAAAGATAATATCCTTAAAGTTATACAAATCTTGGAACCATTGAAACCATAGTCGATACACTGGATGCTTACGGAAAACTTGTGTTGTCTTGATTGACCCAAAATGAGGTTTTACCTTATTTAAAAAGTCGGATTTTTTCCATCTGCTAACCCAATTTGAATATTGAATTGCTTTTTGCTTGATCACCGAATGATTTGACTTGCTGTAGTCCTGTAATAGTTTATGTAGCTCATTCAGTTGGGCCAATACTACTTGATTTTCATACACATTAAAGGTCTCTTCCACTCTTGTGGACTTCAGATGACTTGGCAGTCTGGACGGGGAACCGCCGTAGCTCTCCCCATACCTTTCCATCCAAGATAGTGTACTAGGAGTAATTAGTTTGATCCTCTCTCGCCTTACTATTTCCTCTTTCCTTTGCAAAACTCGTAACGGATGAGATTCTACTTTTCTAAAAATACTCCGCAACTGAGTAATATTGTTCTCAATATAGTTCCATTGCAACAGGGAACAATTCCTTGCAAATCCCGTTGCACTCACATCAACTTCTAGCCCACCTTGTTGAAAACAAATCATCGCCTCTTCGATTACTTCCTGTAGTAGTCTCTCATATTGCTGTAGAGTTACTTTTCGACCATCAGGATAAACATAGCATTCAACTTTACTATGTTGCTCACCCTTACAAATTTCAAATTGAATAATACCACTTTGAAAGGGTATCTCAATTACACCTTCCCATCCATCAGGTATTTTCGTCATAGAAAGCGGAACACTTTGCATTGTTAGCTGAATGGGCTCATCGGACTTGCAGTACCAACGATAAGATTTTGCCTCTTCTAAAAACATTTCCTCTAAGGGCACCCAACTTTGGATAGCTTGATCCCACACAAAAAAATTAACTCCAGAATTGTGCAGCACCATATCGGTCCAGTTCCTTTCTCATTCGAGTAATATGCTTTAGAGATTCTGAATCTTCTCCAAATCGAGCCAAAAACGTAGAATCTAGTTGAGACAGCAATTTGTCTATCCGTTCATCACCACGTATTTTCGGAAGGATTTTTTCACTTATTACACGATCCAAGCCAATCCATTTACCCATCCTGACTTCCTCAGGGAGCTGACTATTCTTATAAAGCTTGTGTAAAATCTCATTCATGGTTCGATAACCAAAGTGAAGTCCATACTCAGATAGTACTTCATGAAGCTTAAGCAAGAAATGCCATTCCGTTTCTACCTCATCTTTCATTTTTGTATCGAGAGTTTCCCAAAATGAATCAAAGTCTACATCAGATAACGTCATCACAAAGGAACGGTCGAGTACCTTATCAGAAATACTATGCGTTGTCTCGTCTGTATTAATTGTGCCAACTAAATAAAAATTATGTGGAATTTCGATTGTCTTTGGAACGTCTGAAACACCTTCAACATTATGAAGCTGAATCGGCTTAGTAGATTCAACCCCACTTAAATAATCACTTAAATAGTACTCCACCCTAGCAAGATTCATCTCATCAAGAACAACAAAGTGTGGCTTATCTCTCTCACTCGTGGCCTGTAATAGCATGTCAAGAAATTCTGTTTTCATATATTGCTTTTCAAAGGAACTATAATAACCAAATAAGGAGGTTCCATCTGTCCAATCCGGACGTACTGGTATGATTTTCAGATAAGGATGATCCTCATTGTAGTCCAAACCATAAACCGCATTAGCAAAGACTCGACAAAGCTGTGTTTTTCCAGTTCCGGATATTCCATTTAAAATAACAAAATGCTAATCATCAAGACTTGTTAAATTTAAGTAAAAGTCACGTATAATATCTAATGAAAACGTAAAGCCACTTTGTTCAACAAATTCCATAATATTAGCAAAGTCAAACGAACTGCTAAACGATTCTACTTCATCATCTTCACCGGGATCATTTTTATCAGGTACTTCCTGTATCTCTTTAGGAAACGTTATGAAGTTTCGAATATCTGCAAAAATGGCACTTGCAGTTATTAATCTTTCCTTAATCATTTCAACTGGTTCTGTAAAAGCATGGTTCTCTTTTTCATACGTTCCCACATAAAAAGCATCAGAGTCATTCAATCTAAACCCATGATTTCTCAATTCCTCAAGCGACTTTTCCTGGTACTGCCGATTCTCATTTTGTTCATTATACTTATCTCGGTGAAAAAATGACTTCTTATTGTACCATTCATATATATCATCACTATTTGCAATGTCACGTATATTCGAGTAGATCTGGCCTCTCTTATTCATGATTACTCCAATTACTTCTTTCGGTTCCCGGTAAATATATAGGAAATGTCCAGTTGAGATTAACTGATCATTGTCATAAATAGAAAAGGACTGTTTATATTCATTCGTTTTCACTTTTTTTAACGCTTCATCAGTGACCACCTGATAACTTTTTGAATACATAGTTATACTAAACGGGCCCGTATGCCGTTTGAACACATTTAAAAATTGTGTTGCTTCGCTATGAATCATTGCTTCTTTTTCCATGAGAAGTCGAACAGGCTCAAGCTTCTGATAAACAGCCCAAAGATCTTCTACTATTTCATCTACAGAAACAGTCGCCTCGTCAATGGGTTGAACTTTTCCAAAAGATATACTTGGCCTACGTTTATTCTTTATATAATCCTTAACAGTTTGAATAAACTCATCTTGGGCTATAACTGTCCGGTTATCCTCGTTGGTAAAAATCTCTAAACTAGAATCCATCCCTTGAATCATTTGCTTAAGCACGTGCACTTGTGAGCTTCTTGAATAGATCATAAAAGGGTAGAAATCTGACGTCATACAAAGTCTAATTTCTTTGAAGTGCAAATTAATTTCTATTCTTAAAATAACAATTGGTGTCTCATAATAATGCTCATTTATCAATTCTACAAAAGCTTTTTTTCCATAACTTTGTTTTCCATGTGCATATTTAGGGTTTTTCGAATCAGAAATAGTTGTTTTCAACGAACTTTCATATGTATGAACACGCAGCTGTTTTAAAGACGAATCTAACTCCCCAAATTTAGTAATAAAAGCATCCATCAACCGGCGAACCACAGGCTGGACTTCATCCAAAACCCGCTGACTTCTAACTGTCAAATCTTCTATGTTACTGATCTCAATTAAGTTATTTGTTTGTATCATTAGTTGACCTCCTCCACTCTATATTACAACAGCTTTAACTTCTGTTAGTTTAAATCTATAATTCCCGTTTATTCAAAGTTTCTACTGTTTTCTATCTGCATTTCAGGTGTTTTCCATTCCCTAGTCCATTAGGTTCCATATGAAATTTAATGCTCAAAATCTTAAACCATCTATATTGTATATATAATCTTCTAATAATTAAGACCTAATTATATTCTATCAGATATATAGTAGAAAAGTAGGGGAAATTGTAGAAATATGGTAAGTCATACAAATACACCAATAACCATAATTACCTGACACTATAGACAATACTCAACTGTCCAAGTGCCCGGTTTTTAATTTAAATAAAAATTAATTTTCTACTTTTACAAAACACAACATATATGTTGTGTACCTTTGTCCCCCTTGAAAGGATAATAATTCTGAAAAGGGGGATTCGTGTGGAGGATAAGCAGTTTCAACAACTGATAGGACAGCATCTAAGAAAATATCGAAAAGACAAGTCACTCACTATCGAAACACTAGCAGAGAGAATGAATATAAGTACGAATCACCTTGGTCGCATTGAACGTGGCGAAAATGATACAACACTTACTATATTTATAAAAATGGCTGCAATCTTAGATATTCCCAATGATTTTATTGAGGAAATTAAACAACTCTACAAAGAAAACCAAGCCTAATCCCGTCCCCAACCTTCTATACTGCACCTTCCAACACTTCCTCCTTTATCACACCCTAAAAGGAGTCATACCATGACAACACCATACACATTCGAAGAAATTTTCCAGCAAAACGAGCGACGTATTCATTACCAGATTCATAAACTGAACCTTCATGACCCACACCAGGAATACTTTCAGGAAGGTCTCTGTGCCATGTGGAATGCTTATGAAACCTACAATCCTGACAAAGGACCGCTATCTACCTATTTTAACTACACAATCCGCAACCGCCTTATTGATCTACTCCGCAAACAAAGCCGTTTCACAGAAAAAATTCAAACATATCTTCAAAAAAATACTACAGAAATAGCTGCAACTCCATCCTCAAGTCTGGACAATCCTACTTTATTGGACAACCCTTTATTTTGTAAACAAGTTAAATCCCAGTTAACAGCAAATCAATGGAAATGGCTTTATTATGCCGTGATTGAAGGTATGCCATTAAAGGATCTTGCCATTCAAGAAAATACCACCGTCGATACTGTGAAGGGCTGGTCAAAGCAGGTTCGGAAAAAGTTGAGGAATAGTGAAGTTCGGGAGCAGATCCTGGAGGCCTTGCAGGAATAAAAAGTAACTACGAAAAATAGAAATAGCCATAATGTACAAGTTTCAATCAACTTCCTGTACACTATGGCTTTTACTAATATAGGAGACGCCCCAAACATGTTGGCATGCACACAATGGTTAAGTAGTGCTAAGTTTATTGCAACAAATTAATATTCAACCTCATCCTCCGCAACTCTCAAATCCCTAGTAAAGAATTCAGAAGAAACGTATTGGCTACTTATATTCTCTAGCCTTTGTTTAAAATACTTCTCTAGTTCTTTATCAGTACAATAGATGAAACAACCTTTTTGCCCTCGAGTCATAAGGGTACGATAGGTGTTACGTATAATATCATCTGCAAGCTTTCCTGCGCGGTCGGGATCTTCTTTAAACATCTTTTTTATTCCTTTTAAGGATTGGTCACTTTTGGCTCGTTTAGTGTGATCAGTATTAACAGACTCGTTCCTATAAATTAAATCATCACCAATTATAACTCCGACATAATCAAATTCCAGCCCTTGGCACGTATGTATACATCCGGCCTCTTCCACCGAAGAGTCGTCAATTGCCCACGTATTTGTGTTATCGAGATTCCAACTTATACTAAAATCATATTCCGGAATGACAATGTCATGAGCTTCTGAATTTGGTCTGTCAGCTTTCTTCCACTCCCAGCAATAACCGGCAACTAATCTCGATTTATTATTCTCTCCATTTAATCGCTCAATTTCAGCCCGAAGTTCATTTGGATCTTCATAAACCCTAAAATCATAATCTTTTCCCATTGAATCAACATTTGCTGTTTCTCTTATCTTAAGAACATCATCAAGCCATGCTAGATAGCCGTCGGAACCATTGCACCTGAACTGCGATTCTAGTTTCATCTTATGGAGGGTCCCACCAGTTTCTTTTGTAAATTGTTCAATCAAATCCATATTCCCTATATCCTTCATTGTTACTTTTTGATGTTCATCAATAAAGAAAATGGTAGTTTTAGATGCATGAATAAGTTCTTTAATTTGATTTTCACCCAGGTTTTGAAATAATCCCGATTTCTCATTTAAACGGTGCGCCTCATCAACTACTAGTACATCAAACTCATCTTTGGGAGCATCCACATAGCTACCTGAACCTTTAAACAAGTTATCAATCTGGGTTTTCTTGTAATCCTGTTTTAATTTATTTGCGTAAACATTTCGTGGGGCAGAGTTTTTTGTTACATATTGTGTTACTAAACTTCTGGATGTAAGTTCTACTAATAGATTAACTGGTAATACTGATTTACCTGTACCTGGGCCACCTTCAACTACAAGAACTTGATTTGTATTCGTACGTACAGCATCACTTGCTAGTTGTAATGCATTTTCATAAACGACTTTCTGATCATCAATCATAATGAATTCCTGATTACCTTTTAACATTGCATTTAAAGTATCTTGCAGCGATTTGGATGGCCTTATTTTTCCTTTTTCTATTTTATATATGTTTTCCTTGTTATCACCGTATTTGATATGTCGTCTAATAAATTCTCTCAGCTTTCCCGCATTTCCTTTAGCAAAAACCGGTGCTTGGTCTATGTAGTAGGTATATACACTATCTGTTAGTGCATCTTCCTTATCATTTAAAATGTAGTTATGTAAATATGCACAAGGATATAAATTAATATTTTCATTTTGCACAGTTTCATTATAATCTTTAATCAGAGATGCATAAGACCATGCTTGGTAGGATGGGTGTGTGGTTTCAATTAGACCATTTCGCATCGGTGTTTTCACAATGGCTTCTTTACCAACAATCTTCTCTACCATGTCCCACTGTTTTAATTCAATGATCACAACAGAATCCTGATCAGACTGTTTCCCTGAAATCAGAAAATCAACTCTACGTGAAGTATATGGAATCTTAAATTCTATTGCCACACCAGCATCTTCTGGTATTTCACTATCCATAAGAACCCTATACATATATTGCATAGAGTTATCCCAAGACCTAACTTCAGCTTTGTTTACATTTCCAATTCTAGCTTTATAGTTGTTGATAATATTATTAGTTAACTCATCTCGAAAAACATCTTGTAGGAATTCTACTTTTGTGGCCTCGTATATAATCAATATAATACCCCCAGAATTTCTTCTTCTATTATTATTTATCTTTACAAATTTGTAAATGAAATTTAGTTAACTAAATTTAACCTAAATAGTGCTAATTGACAAAGTTATTAGAATATATCATACTATATCTAGTTATATTATACTACCAAGGAGCGGATGTTATTGAATAATCATATTTCTCAATTAAAGGTATTTGGCAACATAACAAACGAAAGAGTAAAGGTTGAAAAACTAAATTCTTTAATAAGAAAGGACCGTAAAATAGACCTTGAAATTTTAGACTCTTTCCCATTGAATACATTTGGTGAATCTACAGACGAAGTGTTGGTAGACGGATCGGACGACTTGTTAAAAGCCTTTGAGAAAATAAGCGACGTTAAAATGGATTTCACTGAAGCCCTAAAAGATATAGAATATGTTGGGCTCACAGATGAAAAGGAAATAATTTTAAGATTTAAAAATGAAGAATACGGTGAGCCGTTCAATGGTACAGGAATATATGATTTCACATATGATTTTTTAGATAGTCTCTTTGAAATGGGGAGGTTTTCTAAATTTTGCATTAAAAACTCTTATACAGACCTTCTTAATGATAACATTAGTAAGTTAATAGACGAATTACCTGAAACTAAAAGACAGTATAGATTTCTAAAAAAAGAAAATAAAATGTTACTCCGTGGTCTAACGTCAACCAGATACAATAACTATGATAATAACCTTGCACTTTACCTTACATTATACTCCTTGCATCATTATGCTAAAGAATATAACACTTCGATATGCTTGCAGGAAGCACATTTAACTGATTCAGAAATAAGTATTTTCTTTAAACAGAACGATCCCATTCGTATTGCTAATGTTGGTAACTTACACTTTGGTATGTATACCTCAAACAATGAAATTAGAGAAGGTACTTTTTCATTAGAACTTAGGTATACATTAGAAGATAAAAATGGTAAGTCATTCAGTGGTTTAAGTGATAGTGTTTTTCAAATCAATCATAGCAATGGTATTGAAAATATTAGTAGAAAATTAAGCAACACTACAAAAATAAGGGAAATTCGCGAAATCACTATGAACTTAATAAAAAATGTAAAACTCTCTACCTCGCTAACCGATGATTCTATCTATTTTATTTTTCAGAAGGTTTTAAATTCTACTCAAAAGCTTGGTTCAGAAACCAGATCAAAGGCTAGAGAAATAAAAGAAAGAATTGATAACACAATGACAATAGTTGAAGCTTTTGACAAGTTAAAAGATATAAGTACAAACATAGATGAAAGAATACATCTTGAAAGATTGTATAATGAAATTTTAAAAGAGTTGAACTAAACGCTTGTTTATTAAGAATGAGAGATGGAGAGATTTTTGCCTCCCCATTTCTCATTTGAATTTGTCTTAATCGCTCGTTAATTATTTATTTTCTTTCCTCTCAAAATAAGCATGCAACCGATACTCACAAATCTCCTTTGTTATACGAAACAAGGTATCACGATCCCAACCGTTTACATCAAATCCTAAGCCAAATAATCCATTTTCAAACCTTGTCACCCCTTTAGAACTACCACTCCATTTTGTCATAGGCATTCTAGCGATTAACCTAGTAACCTTCTGCTCGTCATATTCCCACATTCTCTTAGTCGTCTTGTCCGAGAAATCTACCTTCTTTCGATACTCTTTCTCTGTTAAATAGGTATGGAAATACGGTGCCACTTCTTCAGGTGTTACTGACCTATACCAGTCCTTTTCTCCACGACTTAACATGTAGGACAATAAAACCATCTTGTAGCTTTTATTCATGCCAGTTTTCTCTACTTCCTCCAACCATTCCTTATATCCAGTGAACACCTTTTGTTCATCTTCAGCTAATTCATCTGCCCAGTATAAGAACCCTGCATAAGATTTAAATTCTTGTTTATAATCCCTGGCATTTGTCTTTCCGTATAAGTGCATATCTAAATATGTTGGACGATGGCCTAGTTCTTCTTTTAATGCATGGTAGGCATAAAGAAGTTTATCTTTTCTTGGCTGTTTCTTTCTTGATAATTCTATTAACAAATCAATTACCTGTACATCAAGATCAATGACACATTGACTTGGTACAATTGGGAATATTTCTTTCTTCTTTTTCCCTTTTTCATTATCTCTCTCCGTATCAAATAAGCTTAATTTGATATCAGCATTGCGGTAATTACCGATTAAATCGATAATGGTACACTGATCCTTTCCTTCATGAAGACGGAGTCCACGGCCTATTTGCTGCGTAAACACTGTTAGCGATTCCGTAGGCCGAGCGAATAACAACGTATCTACAGGTGGTATATCTACACCCTCATTGAACAGATCTACGGTAAAAATAACGTCTAATTCTCCTCTTTCTAACCTTTGAATAGCTGCATTACGGCTAATATCCACTGTTTGTGAGTGAAGGCTAATGGTATGGTAGCCTTGCTGATTAAAATAATTCGATAGAAATTGAGCTTGTTTAATGGAAGAACAGAAACCGATTGTACGTGTTTGTTTATGCTTTTTCCATGCGTTTAGCATATTTTCAGCGGTGTCTTCTCGTAGTTGTGCTGCTAGTAATTCAGTTTGGTCATATTTTGTACCAAGCCATGTAATCTGGGAGTAATCGGTCTCATCATAGACTCCATAGTAATGAAATGGTGCAAGCCACCCATGTTGAATCGCTTCAATGAAATGCATTTGGAAGGCCACATTCCCATCACAAATAGCATATACATCTTTACCATCCATTCGGTCAGGTGTTGCAGTAATTCCAAGTAAAAATTTTGGCTTAAAATAATCTAATACACGTTTGTAAGAATTTGCAGCTGCATGGTGGAATTCATCCACAACAATTAAGTCAAAGTAATCTGGAGGAAAAGTCTGAAGGTGTTCTTTCATGCTTAATGTATAAATAGATGCGAAAACATTGTCTGCTCGTGCATCTTTTATCTTTCCATTGTATATGCCATAATCACGTTCAGGCATAACATGCTGAAATGACTTTTTGGCTTGATAAAGAATTTCTTCACGATGGGCAATAAATAGCACTCGGTTAAACTTTCTCGCCAAAAATGCAGCCAAATACGTTTTCCCAAGACCAGTAGCCATTACGATCATCGCTTTATCATAGTCCTCTTTATCGTAGCTTGTAACGCTTCTAAAGCCGCTTGTTGTGCTGGGCGTGGGTCAATCTTCACATCGTATGACGTACTTGGATCAATGACCACATCAGCAATATGATCCTTTTCTTCAGTAGGAAACATTAACTCTATCTCTTCCTGCTTTGCCCAGGTTGTTGCTAGATTGGGATTTTTTTTATGATATTCTTCGTATTGATCGGCATACTTTTTTATAGTTTGCTCGTTTACCGGTACAGTTTGTTCATCGTAAAACACCTTAAGAAAACGATCCACTGCATCATCAAATGTTTCGACTTCAGCATCCTTTTCCATTACCAGATTCCACTCTACTCCTGTGGTGAGTGCAGACCTTGATAGATTAGAAGATCCGACGATTAATGTACCATCGTTAGCCTCATTGAACAGGTATGCTTTTGGATGAAAGGATGTACCATTACTCCGCCACAAACGAACTTCAACATTTTCAAGTTCTGTGAATGACAATCGGCTTAATGGCTCTGGTTGCGTGACGAATAGATAATCACCGGTGCAGATTTTAATATCAGCCCCCCCGCTTGGCAGCATCAATTAAATATGGCCTAAGCAGCTCCACGCCAGATTTCATAACAAAAGACGTTAAAATGTAGATCGTGGATGCAGTACTAATTCCTTCAATGATCTGCTTTTGAACATTTTCCGTAACAAGCTTAATGTTAGTCATCTTCAACCTCTATTAGGAAAACTTTATCATTGAACCCGCCACGTTTATCTGCTTTTTGCTGACGAATTTCTTCTAACTGTTCAATCGTAGCACCATGCGTTTTAGAAAGAGCATGAATTAGCTCCATTATATCCGCTAATTCTTCTAAACTATCTGGATCGTTATCCGCTTCTAAGTATTCCTGTAGTTCCTCATCGAGTTTTGTTTGTAGAGCTTTTATGTATTCATTGTCTTCTAGAATTCTGGTTGAGTATTCTAAGCCTTTGTTTCCAATTATTTGCGGAATGAGGTCGCGTACTAGTTTGTTGTATGTTGGCATGTTGGTTCTTCCTTTCTTCTACTTGAAGTGTTATATATACAAGGCATATAGTCGTTTTTATAAATATTCGCAGCAATTCAACTTGCGGATTTTTTTAAGGTTAATGGCATAACAAAAAAACAATATAGGACAGGCTGCACCCATCCTAATTAAAAATCTTCTAGATCATGATACTAATTCAGATTCTTCTATTGCACGAGTCTGATGAAATTCCTCTGCCAACATGGTCGTAACAAATTCCACCGTAGGGCTTATTTCTTCAACCATATCTCTTAAGCTATTAACATCCGTCTTAAAGAATTCTTTTCGGTAGTTGACTTTATTTACCCTTTGTTGGTTTAATCTTTTATGCAACTTGTTTTCCAGTCCAACCGCGTCGTCACTGAATACCATTGCATGTACGTCAAATTTAAATGGTACAGAAGCATCTCCTAATTCATCTATTCTATCTTGAGGAATCATTCGTCTTGTCATACCGATTTTGAACATTTTCTCTCCAAAAGAACCTAAATTTGAAATGATGTAGACATAACCTGCTTTACCTAGCGTCAAACTAGCAATCTCATCTTTCTTTACATCAATTCCCTTTACTTGCAACTCCAGTTCTTTTAGTCTTCCTTCTAACTGACGAACCTTTTCTTCATCTTTTTCTTCTTCCAAAAGCTTTATGTTTCTTGCAATTTCAACTTCAAATTTCTGCTCTTCTTTCTCAAGCCTCTTCCTTTCCTCTGCAAGCTGTTTTCTTTCTTCTGCCTCTTGCCTCATTTGTTCTTTAATCAATTTCTGCTCCTCTTTTTCACGTTCACGGTAAGTATAATATTTATACTCAATATTAATTAATTCAATATATAAAGGTTCGATTTCAGTCAGGAACTTTGTAATTGTAGGTAGGATTGATTTATTACCATTTGCACAGATTGCTAAATATTTAGTTATTATATCTTTGACAGATTGAACAGACTCATCTATCTTGTTGTATTTTAATTGCAATAATAGAATTTGCACCTCTGCTTGCAATCCAATGACCATCAAATTATAAATAGCTTTATTACCTTTTGTAGTATATCTATTTTCATATTTGCTTAATACGTTTTTAATTTCTTTATTAGTGGCATTGGACAGCTTTCTTAATTCCTTAGAATTATCGGAATGCAGATGCAATTTTATTATGGTGCCAAGAAGTGTTTCCTCATTAAGCTCATTGTTTAGTTGCTCCATTTTGTGACCAACAGCCTCAAAATCAATTGTGTGGGGGAATCTTTCTTCAAAGTTTTTTAAACCAACAATATCTGATTTAAACTTTCTTGCCTGTGTTTTGTATCTGTTTACTTCTTTTATTAATTGTGCATGTTCCTCAGAAAGTTGTTCTATTTCGCTTTTGTATTCCGACACTTTTGATACTATGCTAGTTATACTCTCATTTGCTTCTTTAGTTATTTCTTCCGCTTCTATATTTGCACTTTCCAGTATAGTATTTCGTTCCACTTCCATTTTTGTTTCAAAATCAGCTTTTAAATTATTAATAAATTTATCTTGATTGTTAATTACAGTTTCATTTTCTTCTATTAATTTATTATTGTTCCCGATGTCGGTTTGGAGCTTTGCAAGTTTCTCCTCTTTATCCCTAATCGGCATATTTAGCAATTCATCACTCTTGAACGTTTCATAAAATTTCTTTCTGTTCCTCATTTGTATAATCAATAAAACAATTGCTAATATCGCTGGTATAATCAAAAAACTAAAAATTGAAATCACAAAAATTGTAATAGTAGAATACCACCACTTATCTTTATAAGTTTCCATTCAAATTCCCCCTCATATAGTTTATATTACCTAGTTTACCAAAGTAATAATGAATTAACATTGTTTATTTAAGATGCTTCATACTAGAACCCCCCCTTTCTAGGCATTCTCTTCACCCCGTCTTCCTTTCTTATGTCTACCTTCACTCTAACAATAAGGCTATACATCTTTCTGTAAGTAAATAAGTGAGTTTTAATAAAACCTCTTTATGCAAACAAATCAATTTCGTTTTGGTTGGATAATCGGTCACGATTCCCTCAGCTCGTACTTTAATGGTATGAACTGGTAATCTTTTCTTGGAACCCGGTGTCACACGTTTTGATAAAAAAGCTACTTCAATTTTTATTTATCGTCACTTACCCTATCACTTTTCACCAAAGACCTTTATAATAGGTATGCGAAAACTATCGAAAGAAAAGGTGTTTTACATGAGTTTACTAACAGTTAAAGATTTAACCCACGGCTTCGGAGATCGAGCTATTTTCGAAGACGTTTCTTTTCGTTTATTAAAGGGTGAACATATTGGGCTTATTGGTGCCAACGGTGAAGGTAAGTCCTCTTTTATGAATATCATTACGGGTAAATTAGAGCCTGATGCGGGGACAATCATGTGGTCCAAACGCGTACGCATCGGTTACTTAGACCAGCACGCCGATCTTAGCCAGGGCATGACAATGCGCGACGTACTCCGGACGGCTTTCAAATATCTATTTGATATGGAAACAGAAATGAACGAACTTTTTGCAAAAATGGGGGAAGTCGGGCCTGAGGAACTTGAAGAATTACTTGAAGAAACTGGTCGGCTTCAAGATGCCTTAACAAACAATGATTTTTACACCATCGATGCTAAAGTTGACGAAGTTGCCAATGGACTTGGTCTGGACGAAATTGGTTTAGAGCGTGGTGTTCACGATTTGAGTGGTGGCCAACGCACGAAAGTCCTGCTTGCCAAACTCCTTTTAGAGAAACCTGATATTTTGCTACTCGATGAACCGACCAACTACCTTGATGTAGAGCATATCGAATGGTTAAAGAAATATTTACTAGAATACGAAAATGCATTCATTCTTATCTCACATGACATACCGTTTTTAAATAGCGTTGTAAATTTGATCTATCATATGGAGAACCAGGAGCTGACCCGTTACCCAGGGGATCATAATGAATTTCTTCGTGTTTATGATATGAAAAAACAACAACTTGAATCCGCATTTAAGAAGCAACAAAAGGAAATCGCCAGTTTAAAAACTTTTGTTGCAAAAAATAAGGCAAATGCGGCAACGAGTAAAATGGCGACGTCACGTCAAAAGAAGCTCGATAAGATGGATGTCATCGAATTAGATTCGGAAAAACCAAAACCTAAATTTCGTTTCAACGAAGCACGGACAGCTGGAAGGTATTTGTTCGAGACAAACGAACTCGTCATTGGATATGAGGAGCCACTATCAAGAAAACTTAATCTGGTCATGGAACGTGGCCAAAAGCTAGCATTATCAGGGGCAAACGGAATCGGGAAAACCACCCTATTACGAAGTATTCTCGGAGAAATTAAGCCGGTTTCTGGCTCTGTTATGCTGGGTGAGCACCTTCATATCGGTTATTTTGAACAAGAACTAAAAGAAACAACCAACGGAACATGTATTGAAGAAATGTGGGATGAATTCCCTCACCTCACTCAACAAGAGGTGCGTCGTTCCTTAGCCCAATGTGGCCTCACCAAGAAGCATATTGAAAGTAAAGTTCGCGTATTGAGCGGAGGCGAAAAAGCAAAAGTCCGCCTTTGTAAATTATTAAACAAAGAGACCAATCTGCTCATACTTGATGAGCCAACCAACCACCTGGACGTTGACGCAAAAGCAGAACTTAAACTTGCGTTGAAAGGTTATAATGGCAGTGTACTACTAATCTCACACGAGCCAGAATTTTATCAAGACATCGTGACAGACGTTTGGAATTGTGAAGATTGGACGACCAGAGTGTTTTAACAAAAAGAGAAGGACTGCCCGTTAACTTGGGAAAGTCCTTCTCTTTTTGTATGATTAAAAGTAGCCTTACTATCCAAGCTTTCTAGGATAACAGGAATCTGGAAAAAAGCATTATCGAGTAAAAGCAGATACTGGAAGATTGTCACGATTTAAGGATTCCACGCCACCATTAACATGATGTCTTCCTATTGGTACCACAAAAGGAGAGCCCGAAATGGGATCTTTTATCACAGTGGATTGAAGTCCAAAAATACCTTTAATCAATGTACTTGTAATAACCGATGATGGATCGCCCTCTGCCACAAGCTTTCCTTGATGAAGAGCAAAAATATTGTCTGCATATCTCGCGGACAAATTGATATCATGAAGCACCATTACAATCGTTGTTCCGTATTTTCGGTTAAGGTCTGTGAGTAGGTCCAGAATTTCGACTTGATAGGTGATATCCAAAAAGGTTGTTGGTTCGTCGAGAAATAAAATATCGGTTTGTTGAGCCAGAGCCATAGCAATCCAAACACGCTGCCTCTGACCACCTGAAAGCTCGTCAATGTGATGATTGGCAAGCTCAGTAATATTCATAATTTCCATAGCTTCGGCAACAGCTTCATAATCCTTTTTTGTCCATCCGCTAAACAGCGATTGGTGTGGAAATCTTCCTCGTCCAACTAAGTCAGCGACAGATATTCCTTCCGGGACAATAGGTGATTGTGGAAGGAGTCCTAAAGTGCGAGCCAATTGTTTTGACGGAATTTTGCTAAGCGGCTTATCATCAAGGGTGATTTTTCCAGATATTGGTTTGATAAGCCTTGCCAGTGTTTTAAGGAGCGTAGACTTTCCGCAGGCGTTTGCCCCAATAATAACGCTTATTTTATTACTGGGGATACTAAGGCTTATTCCTTGGATAACCGCTTTATTATCATAGCCTGCTACCGTTTGTTCGGCTTGAAAAACATGTGTCGGTTTCATTATAAATCTCCCTTTCGATTCATTCGAATTAGCAAGTAGATCAGATATGGTGCTCCAAGTATGCCAGTTACGATGCCAACAGGATATCTAACCTCAAAAGCAAATTGACCGATTAGATCTGACATCAAAACCAAATTCACGCCAACAAGACCCGCTGGAATTACGCTTGAAAGGCCAACTCCGACTAGTCTTTTCGCGATTGGTCCTGAAAGAAAAGCAACAAAGGCGATTGGACCCGTAGTAGCTGTAGCCAGAGCAATCATGCAGACGGAACTTAAAATAAGTGCAATTCTTGTCTTGTTCGTGTTGATTCCGAGAGAAGTGGCCGAATGTTCTCCAAGTTCCAATATACCTAGATGTTTTCTTAGCACTATAATGATAGGAGCAAAGATCAAAACCGTTATAACAAGAGGCGGAAGCTCGTGCATTTGAGAGCCATTGAGACTGCCACTGAGCCATCTGATTGCTGCTGGGAGATCTTGTTGTGCACCAACCAATAGAAGGTACGATACCACGGCGTTAAGCATGGCCTGTATGCCTATTCCAATAAGGATTATACGACCGACTGAAAATGACTTTCCTCTGGATAATATATAAATTAACGTGACTGTAGCAAGGCCAGCAATCACCGAAGCAATGGAAATAACTGCATTGCTTGTATGTAGGACGATTATGCAAAAAACAGCCGCTACGCTCGACCCGGAGGTAATACCGATTATATCAGGGCTCGCAAGGGGGTTACGCAACATCGTCTGGAAGGTGTTTCCAGCAAGACCAAAAGCAAATCCCGCAAAAAGACCTGCCAGCATTCTTGGTAGTCTAATGGTATTAACCGCAAAAGACACACCTTTGACCTGCTCTCCCAAAAGCACTCGAATTACATCTTCAACAGAATAAATGGTGTTCCCTATTAAGAGCATTGCGCAGCACAAAATGATTGAAAGTGTCACAAGTAAGCTGGTTACAAGTATCCATCGGCGGTGTCTTTGACGTCTGCCTGCCATAATAAATTCAACAGATTTATTTTTCATAATGAACGCACTTTCATTCTCATAGCCAGTATTATTAGTAACGGAGCTCCTATAAATGCTGTGACTACACCGACTTCAAGTTCACCAGGGTTGCCAATGAGCCTTCCAATTACATCTGACACAGTTAAAATAATTGCTCCTGAAATTGCTGACAAGGGTATAACGAAACGCAGGTCGGGGCCAAGCATAAGTCGTATTGTATGAGCTGATAAAAGCCCGATAAAACCAATAGGTCCAGCCAGGGCAGTAGCTGCGCCGCACAAAAGAACCGCCGCAACAGCCGCAACAAGTCTCAGTACTCCTGTTCGAACGCCCAGTCCGCTCGCCATTTCGTCTCCCAGTGCCAGCGCATTTAGCGCAGGAGCAGAAATAATAGCTATCAGTATTCCAATTATCAGAAATGGGGCGAAAGTAGCAATAGAGCTCCAGGTTGCTGAGCCAACGCTTCCCACTTGCCAAAACCTAAATTGATCCATGACATAAGTGCGAGAAATCATTATGGCAGTAATCAGAGAAGAAAGGGCAGCGCTTGTGGCGGCTCCCGCCAGAACAAGTTTAAGGGGCGTGGCGCCACCACGCCCCATAGATCCGATTCCGAATACGAAAACTGCAGTAATCGCAGCCCCAGCTAAAGCTAGCCATATATATTGATTTGCAGTACTTATGTTCAAGAACGCAATTCCACATACAACAAACAAGGATGCGCCTGTGTTCACTCCCAGTATACTTGGATCTGCAATCGGGTTGCGAGTGACCGCTTGCATAAGTGCTCCGGAAACGCCAAGTGCAGCACCGCAAAATAAACCGAATATGGTTCGGGAAATTCTCTTGCGAACCACGTTTGCCCCGAAGGAATCTACACCTGGGTGAAATAAGCCATCTATCAGTTCATTAAGTCTCACCGGTCGAGAGCCAAAGACCAAGGATACGAAAACACATATGACCAGCAAGACCAAACAAACGACCAGTACCGCCGTTATATTTCTCGGTTTATGTATGTTTAACTGGTTGTTTTTTGAATCTAGTGAACTATTCATCTAACTTTTCAATAGCTCCTCCAATTAACTCCAGGTACTCATCAATGGTATAAGCTATAGAGAGCGGATTAGGGTTTCCAGCTGCCGCCAAAGGTGTACCGTTACCAATAAACACAACAGAGCCTCGTTGGATTGCTGGAATTTTGCCAAGCAGGGGATCTGCTTTAACTGCCTCATATAAACTTTCATCACCATACCCAATTAGTATATCAGCATCGTTAAGTATGTCAGCATTCTCAGCACTTAATGTCATTGAATAGCTAGTGGAATCCGTAATCTCGTTCGTAACACTTTCAGGATACTCCATTCCTAGCTCCATCAGAAATGCGCCGCGAGGGTCTGCAGGAGTATAAACATGTATTTCAGACATATCTTTAGCTGAGAAGTTGGCCCAGACAACCTTTTTTCCCTGCATCTCAGGATATTCGCTTGCTTTTTCCTTAATCAGATTCTCGGTATCCTTAATTAGTTGTTCTCCCTCAGCCTTCATGCCCATACCTGTTGCATTTAAAATAACTTGCTCACGCCATGTGGTTACCCAAGGACTGGTCTGATAGGCCACAACAGGAGCGATTTGACTAAGAATATCATAGTCTTCTTGTGTGATACCGGAGTAAGCTGCAAGAATTACATCTGGGTTTGTATCTGAAATCGCCTCAAAATCAAGGCCGTCTGTATCTTGAAAAATATTTGGATCATCTACGCCAAGTTCCTTGAGCTTTTCAGCTGTCCAAGGCAACATTCCGCTGTCATCCTGAACGCCGTAATTCGCTGCCGAGAAGCCCACAGGCACAACTCCGAGAGCGAGAGCAACATCGTGATTTGCCCATTGAATGGTGGCAACTCGTTCAGGTTTGCTTTCAATTACTGATTCGCCAAAAGCATGCTCGATTACAATCGGATATTTAGAGCTCTTTTCTTTGGAAGAAGATGATTCTGTATCAGTCTTTTCCGTACTTGACGATGCATTCTCATCCGCAGTTGAATTGGATTCCTGAGCTGAGCAACCAAATAATATTATGGTCATAGACAAAATAAATAAAGCTGTTAATGAAATTCTTCGTTTTGCATTCATTTGCATTTCCATCCTTTTTATAAATTATAATTTTTGTATTGCTGACTAACTGCCTTTGATGATATTCAGCTTCCCTGTGAATATGTTGAGAGTTGTTTCACAGGATCTATTACCATCTCCTTTTTCAAATGATAACGATTATCATTATCAATGATAGATTCACATTGCCACATTGTCAATGAAATTTAATGGAGTTAATTGCGATGTACGGTTTTTTATTATTTTACCTGTACAAATAATTCTCAGGTATTTCAGTGGACTGATGGTTTTATACCATTAATTTTCTAACTGCAATTCTTTGTTCCTCTGCTTAAAAATTTCATTATGGGAGGACACCATACCTATCTGATTAGCATCTGGTTGAACAAATTGTTTTGCTTTGTTTACAGCGTTAACAGCATCTTGAAATGCTCCAGCTATTAGGTGGACTTTACCATCGTACATAAGGATATCACCTGCTGCATACAAGCCATCCACAGAGGATTGACTTTTTGAATCACCTTCAATATAGTAATCATTTACTCTTTTAATATCTAAGCTACAATCATTTAATAATTCAGCATCACGTTCATAACCATGGTTGATTATTACCTCATCGATGTTCAGATTAGTCACTTCACCAGTATGGTGGTTCGTTAATTCTACACTTTGGATAGAGTCCTGGTTATCACAACCATTCAATTCGGTTATGGAAGTATTATAAAAGCACTTGGCCGAACTACTATTAAGTAGTGCAACCTGGGCTTCATGACCATTCAAAGAATCCTTTCTATGGGTAAGATACACTTGTTTGGCAAAGGGTAATAATTCAATAGCCCAATCAACTGCTGAATTACCACCACCTGAAATAATGACAGTTTTATCTTTGAACTTTTTCAAGGATTTGACTATGTAATGTAAATTGGAAGCCTCAAATCGATCCGCACCATCAATATCAAGCTTCTGTGGCTTCAAAATCCCCGCGCCGATGGCTACGATAACTGTTTTTGAGAAATGTATCTGCCCAGATTCACAATGCAGCATAAAGATTTTATCTTCATTTTGCTCGATTTTCACTACTTTTTCATTCAATATTACGGTCGGATCGAATGTTGATCCTTGAGTGACTAATTGCTCAATGAGTTTTTCACCTGTAATAGGAGTTAGTCCGCCGATATCCCAAATCATTTTTTGTGGGTAAACATGTATTTTCCCTCCTAATTTTGGCTGAAATTCAATGAGTTTCGTTTTCATAGATCTTAGCCCGCTATAAAACGTAGAGTATAATCCCGCGGGACCACTTCCTATAATGGTGAGGTCATACAATTCCTGTGTATCCATTTATATACCCCTTTCCTTTTAGATATTTATTCTTTCTGAAACTTCACTAATGCAATTAATCTTTTTTCTAAAACAGGGTACCAAACACATAATAAGTAATTACGTTTAGATTTTAATCTGTCCGCAGTAATTGATAATGATTTTCAATATCAAAAGTATCTTATCACAGATAGGAGATGATAACAATTAAGAAAAGTGAATTATTTTAAAATTAATGGCATCTACGTGCGAATTTACACTTTTATGGATTTTGAAAGATCAAAAGCCTAATTCCTCCGAATTTTTCGTGAGAAATTAGGCTTTTGATGTTCAACAAACGCTAGAAACCTGACCCTGCAGTAAAAGACACTAACTATTAAAAAAAAGAGTAAGCCATCTTAACTGTAATTTCAAAACAAACGTTCCCGTTCACGTGAAAAATATCTCTAAACATATTATACTTGTATTATGGAAACAAATGAATTTCCGGCACAAAATATATCTAGCTTTTAAAAAATGGGGAATGAAAATTCGATATGAATAAACAAAAAACAGAAAGCCCGAAACACTTCCATCTGTCTGCCAGGAGACTTGTGGAATATGCATTTCAAAGTGGCAGTATCGAAACCGGCTTTCGTTCGACGGCACCACTGCTTGATGGTACCAAAGCACATCAGAAAATCCAGAAAACCTATGGGAAGAATGATCAGAAAGAAGTCTATTTGCAAACGGAAGTTGCTTCTGACGATATCACATTTCAAATAGACGGGCGCTGTGATGGGCTACTGAAAAATGACGACGGTTCCTCCATTGTTATTGATGAAATCAAATCCACATCCGGACCATTGGATCTGATCACAGAGGAAACGTATCCCGTGCACTGGGCCCAGGCTTGTGTGTACGGTTATATCTATACTACTGATAACGAGCTAGAAAACATCACAATCCAGTTGACATATGTACAAGTCCAGTCAGAACAACAAAAAAAGTTTCAGCGAAAAATGACACGCCAGGAATTGGCTGACTTCATGATGGATATGATTTCCCAATATGTGCCTTACGCCAGATTGCGAATGAAACTGCTGGAAAAAAGGAATGTAAGCACAAAAGAATTGATGTTCCCCTTTGACAATTACCGCGAGGGTCAGCGTAAACTTGCTGGCGCCGTATATAAAACGATTCAGGAGAAAAAAACACTGTTTGCCAAGGCGTCGACTGGTATTGGCAAAACGATTTCAACTATTTTCCCGGCTGTAAAGGCGATTAGCGAAGGGCACCTGGAGCGGATTTTTTATTTGACCGCCAAGACAATCACCCGTACTGCAGCTGAAGAAACTTTCCGGATTCTGCAGGAAAAAGGACTCCAATTAACGGTTGTGACGATTACAGCTAAGCATAAAATCTGTTTTCAGGATGAAGTGAACTGTGATAAAGCGGAATGTCCATTTGCTAACGGCTATTATGACCGCATCAACGGGGCTGTTTTAGATATCTTGCAGCACGAATCCCTACTAACAAGGCCCGTGATTGAAGCGTATGCCCGCAAGCACACGGTTTGTCCGTTTGAATTTTCACTGGATCTAGCGTATGCGGCGGATGTAGTTATCTGTGATTATAATTATATTTTCGATCCAAGGGTTTCCTTGCAGCGGCTATTTGAAGAACAGAAGAAAAAGACAGCACTGCTAATAGATGAGGCGCATAACCTTGTGGACCGTGCGAGGGAGATGTATTCTGCAACGGTAAACAAAGCGGACTTTCTTGCCGTATATAAGGAATATAAAGGAAGTAAGGAGTTTATTGCCAAATCGGCTAAGGCTGTAAATGATCATCTGCTTGCCAAAAAGAAACAGAACCAGATGATTGATACAGAACTGGATAGAAAACTTGTGCGTGCGGTTGACGCATTCGCTTACGATGCTGAAGAAGAACTGGTGCGCGGGGGTGATGCTGATGAGTTGTTATTGAATACATATTTTGCGGCACAATCATTTGTAAAAATCGCGGATTTGTATGATAAACGATTTACCAGCTACTTGACAGTCGATGGCGATGATATTGTGTTGAAACTGTTTTGCCTCGATCCATCCCATCAGCTCAAACGTATGGGAAAAGGCTTCCGATCGAAAATATTTTTTTCAGCAACGCTGACCCCCGCTGGTTATTATATGGATTTGCTTGGAGGCCTGGTAGAGGATTATGTTCTATCCATCCCTTCACCTTTTGAGCGGGAGAATGCTGAAGTGATCATCCAGCCACTATCGACAAGGTTTCGTGACAGAGAACGCACGCTAGACAAGATGGTTGCTTTTATCACGGATTTACTGACAAAACGGCAGGGAAATTTCCTAGTATTCTTTTCATCTTATAAATACATGCAGATGGTGTATGAGCGATTTGCCGTAGCTGCGCCAGAAGTGCAGACCATTGTACAGAATGGACAGATGACGGAGATTGATAAAGAAGTCTTTCTGGAAGCATTTGAGGAAAAAGATGATCAACAGGAGCGTCTCGTTGGGTTCGCTGTGCTTGGAGGTATTTTTTCTGAAGGTGTTGATTTGAAAGGAAACCGGCTGCAAGGCGTGATTATCATCGGCGTGGGGCTGCCCCAAATCGGCTTGGAACGTGATATTATCAAAGATTACTTCCAAGCAAACGGACATCATGGCTATGATTATGCATACGTCTACCCTGGCATGAACAAAGTGCTGCAGGCTGGCGGCAGACTCATCCGCACCGACACAGACCGCGGCACTATCGCACTTATCGACGACCGCTTCCTTCAGCCGAAGTATCAAACAATGCTACCTTACGAATGGCAACACTGGAATCAGACCCTCCGCTAACCCTTACTAATCAGCCGGTGAATGGTGAAAAAGTTGTTCCGATTTTTAGTAAAGGTGAAATAGAGGGCGTTCCTGACGAGTACATCATAATTTTTGCACCGATTAAGGATAGAAAAGATACCATTCTTGAAGTTGGGGATGATATTAGGATTCCGTTGACTGAGTTAGGACTAGCGCTATGACAAGTTAAGTCAATTCAAGCACAAATCATTCATTCGAAACCAATTAAATAAATAGTGCTGACACCCTGTAAAACAGGATATCAGCACTATTATATAAACAGGTTTGGGCAACCCTAATTTAATTACTTCACCTTAGTTAGAATAAGTACACCTTTACCATCCAAAGTCACTTTTCCGGCGATATCCTTATTAAGGAGTAAGTCATAATATTTATGTTCGTTAATATTTATAGTGACTTCCTCGCTGTTATGATTCAGTACAAATAAATAAGAATGTCCGTCCTTGATTCGTTCTGTTGTTTCTACACCTTCTGGAACATCTAGAAGGGACTCTATTCCAGCTTCCTCACAGATAGAACTTAATAGTCCTGTTAGGAATTCGCTATCTGGGCTTGATGCGACATACCATGCTTTCCCTTTTCCAAATTGATTTGCAGTAACTACAGGCATACCTTGATAAAAGTCAGAACCATACTCAGCGATTACTTCCGCTCCTTCTGAATGAATTAGATCAAATAGTAAGTTACATGTATAGCTTCCACTTAAGTTTCCCCATGTTTCTTTCATTACAATTTCATTCTTTTCATCTGGATGCAGGGCATCAATTTCCTCTGACCAAATTCCAAGGACATTTCGCAGTTCACCTGGATAACCACCTAGTGTGACAATATCATTTTCATTTACAATACCACTGAAAAAGGTAGTCATGAATGTTCCTCCATTTTCAACAAATGACTCAACATTTTTGGCGTACCCTTCTTTAACCATATAAAGCACAGGGGCAATGACTAAATCATACTGACCTAAATCTTCCTCTATCCCAATCATATCGACTTGAATATTTTGCTTATACAAGGCGTCATAGTACTTATGAACTTCTGCAACATAGTCTAAAGCAACGGAAGGTCCACTTGTCAAATCAACGGCCCAACGATTTTCCCAATCAAATACAATTGCCACTTTTGCATTCACACGTGCATCTAGTAACTTGTCACCGAGCTGATCCAATTCTCCACCTAATTGTGCTACTTCTTTGAAAACCCTTGTATGTTCGTTACCTACGTGTTCGATGACTGCTCCATGATACTTTTCACATGCACCAATCGATCGTCTTAATTGAAAATAAAGAATCGTATCTGCTCCACGTCCAATTGCTTGGTAACTCCATAATCGCATCACGCCTGGTCTCTTCAGCGAGTTATACGGCTGCCAATTTTGCTGACTCGGCGTTTGTTCCATTACCATAAAAGGTTGCCCGCTTTTTAAACCTCGCATCAAATCATGTGTCATTGCCGTGTAACTTGCCGGTGTATCGATTGCAGGATAGTTATCCCATGACACAACATCCATTTCCTTCGCCCATTTAAAGTAGTCTAGCATCGGATAAGTACCCATAAGGTTTGTTGTGATAGGTGTGTTGTTATTCTGTTTTCTAATCGCTTGGTATTCTAATTTATAACATTCTAGTAAACTATCGGACATAAAACGTCTGTAGTCTAAGGAGATTCCTTGAAAATTGGAAACATCTCCTTCATTTTCCTCGCTAAGTATGTTTGGTAGTACAATCTCATCCCATTCATAAAATGTATGGCCCCAAAACGCTGTATTCCACGCCTTATTTAGGTTATCTAGTGACTTATACTTGTCATTTAACCATTTATGAAATGCCTGCTCACATTGATTGCAATAACAATAGCCTCCGTATTCATTCGAAACATGCCAAATCAACACCGCTGGATGGTCCTTATATCTTTCGGCAAGCTTGCCTGCTATTCTTTCTGCGTGCTTTCGATAGGTAGGGCTGTTTGGACATGAATTATGTCTACCACCAAACTTTCTTTTCCTTCCATAAAAATCAACACGTCGTACATCGGGATATTTTTTTGCCATCCATGCGGGATGTGCCGCTGTGCTAGTTGCTAAACAAGTATAGATACCATTTTCATAAAGCCGATCAATTTTCTCATCTAGCCATTCAAAATTAAATGTATTTTCATCAGGTTGACTCAACACCCATGAGAATACATTCAATGTAGCAACATCAATCCCAGCAAGTTTAAACATTCGGATATCTTCATCCCAGATTTCAGTAGAATTCCATTGTTCAGGGTTGTAATCCCCCCCGTGCCATATTTTAGATAACTTTTCATTTATCATACGAAGCAGCTCCATTCATTTGTTTTCTATTATCTTTTTTTAGTTTAGCTTTGGCTCACTTAGTAATTGAACGTTATCTGTATTGGTATATTCTAATTCCAATACAACTATCTGATTGCCTTTTTGCTTCAAAAGTGGGCCAGGAAGGTAAAGCCTCTGCTGTGGTCCGGCAGAATTCCAATATCTCCCTAAGTTAAAACCATTAATGAAGACATTTCCTTTTGTAAAACCGTATGTATCAACGTACGTATCACCTATTTGATCGACATCAAAACTTCCGCGGTAGAATTTTGGAAATCTGGTTTCATCATTATTATGATGATAATTTTCGGGCAATCTTTCTAATTCGATTGCGTACATTTCCCAATTAAAAAAGTATTGTTCCCCTAACCAGATGTTTTTGACTAGTCCCTTCTTATCAGTAAGATGCTCACCATAATTTGCTCTTCCCATATTCTCAACAAATATCTCTAGCAAGTTGTTCTTTTCAGGGAAATTTAGCGTAAGTTCCTTTTTCTCATCATTCTTATAGGTGGTTGCAACGTAACTACCATTTATATATAGATAGGCACGATCATGGATTGCATCAGAATTAAATTTCAATTCACCTTTTCTATTAATATTTGTACGATATAGTGTGTATCCATAAGGTTGATCAATTTCTTCCATAGATAATGGACTGACATGCTTAACTTTATTACTAATTTCACTTAAGGTATCAAATATACTGACAGATTCTGTTACGGCAATACTACCGTACTCTTTAGCTAGAGTTAGTGTACTTTTATAGTCTTCCGGAACCTCAATATAATCACGTAACACTTTCTTTATTGCATCGTACTTCTTTGTTGTTTCACCACGTTCTGTTAACAAGCTGTCATAATCATAGCTAGTGATAGTAGGATAATAAATGTCATAGTGATTTGCACCATTCATAAATCCAAAATTTGTTCCTCCCTGAAACATATAAAAGTTAACGGAGCCCTTCTTTTCTATTAACTCTCTAAAGACCTCAGCAACATTTTTAGCACTTCGCGTGTGGTGTTCGCCTGTCCAATAGTCAAACCATCCAATCCAAAATTCTGCAACTAATTTCGGCGAATTTGGTTTCAGCTTTTCAAGTTCTTCAAATGCACGCTCAACTTTCGACCCAAAATTGAGTGTTGTCGTCACATCTTGCAGCGAACCTTGTTCAATAAACTCGGGACCATCCGATGTAAATAAAAATGTATCCAAATCGTGTTTTCCGTAAAGATGCTTCAAGAACTCCAAATAACTCTTGTCATTTCCATACGCGCCATACTCATTTTCAATTTGCATAGCGATAACTGGCCCACCGTACTGGTACAAGTACTGTTTGAATTTAGGTAATAAAACATCATAATAATCCTCGACATGATTTAAATAGGCTGGATGACTACTCCGTAATACCATTTCTTCTTCCTTAAGCAACCATGCGGGTAATCCCCCCATCTCCCACTCTGCGCAAATGTATGGGGAAGGTCGCAAAATGACGTACAGTCCCAGTTCATGAGCTAGTTTAATAAACTTCTCCACATCCGCCATCCCTGAGAAGTTAAATTCCCCTTTTTTAGGTTCATGAAAATTCCAAGGTATGTATGTCTCAACTGTATTCAGTCCCAATGCTTTTAACTTCTCAAGTCTATCTCTCCAATATTCAGGTACAATTCGAAAATAGTGTATTGCTCCAGACAACAATTGAAAAGGCTTTTCTTCTAAATGAAATTCTCCGCCTTTAGCTGTTAACATTCATTTACCTCCCTGACATCAAATTATTCCTAATGTAAAGAACCAAAGGAACTGACATAGTAAGTCAGAATTAAATATAAGATAGTTCACATTAATTTTTTATTTTACAAAGTTAAACTAGTCAATTTAATTATTAGTGATGAAAAATCATCTGTTAGCTTATTTAAATGATGCTGATCAATTAGTAATCCAGCACTTAATAACTCATCTCCAAAAAATGTTCCATCTACTCCTTCCATAGAGTATTCATAGTCTGGATGAAGACCTTCTAATCGAATCCGACCAAATCCGGTATTTGGCAATGAAAGTAGCTGATAATATCCGACTAACGCCTCTCGTTGATCATCCGAAACTACCATCCAACTCGTAACATTACCATCTTTAGCAAAAGGGCTATCAATTCGGTAAAACTTCCCCTTTTGAATTAGACTGCGATTTTCCTTATAAAATGCAATCTGTTTCTTCACTTCATCTTTTTCCTGTTGATCCATTTTCGTCACATCTAATTCATATCCAAATACACCAAAGTACGCAACATTAGCCCTCGTATCTAAACTAGTAACACGCCCTACTTGGTGATTTGGCACCGCAGAAACATGGGCTCCCATTGAGCTAATAGGATATACCATAGACGTTCCATACTGAATTTTTAATCGTTCCACCGCATCTGTATCGTCACTAGTCCATGTTTGGGGGGCATAGTATAGTAATCCTGGATCAAAACGACAGCCGCCACTCGCACATGATTCGAACAAAACATTTGGAAACATAGTTGTCAGTCTTTCATATAAATGGTAGACACCTAGAATATACCTGTGCGCTACCTCTCTTTGTCTATTCGCAGGTAAATCGAGCGATCCAATTTCGGTCATATATCTATTCATATCCCATTTAACATAATGAATAGGTGCTGCGTTCAATATTTCAGCCATTAACTCATAGATATAATCAACTACTTCTACTCTGGAAAAATCTAGGACATATTGATTTCTTCCATGTGAAATGTTTCGATTTGGTACATGGATAATCCAATCTGGATGGGATTGATATAATTTACTAAGTTTAGAAACCATTTCTGGTTCAAACCAAAGCCCAAATTCTAAACCTAAAGCGTTTATCTTTTTAGCTAATCCTGTAATTCCATTTGGTAGTTTATCTTTATCGACAAACCAATCACCTAAGGATGTTGTATCATCATCCCTTTTGCCAAACCAACCATCATCCAGTACAAATAACTCCACACCCAAGTCTTTTGATTCCTTTGCAATTTCTACTACCTTTTCTTCATTAAAATCAAAATAAGTTGCTTCCCAATTATTTATTAATACAGGTCTTTCTTGATCCCGCCATTTACCACGAGCCAACCTATTTTGAAATAGTCTATGAAATGTCTGACTCATACCATTTAATCCTTCATCAGAGTACACCATGACAACTTCGGGTGTTTGGAAGCTTTCTCCTGTTTCAAGCAGCCAATTAAAATCGAAAGGATTTATGCCTATCATTAGTCGAGAGACATCATAATGATCAACCTCCACTTGAGCCAAAAAGTTACCACTATAAACTAAACTCACTCCAAATACTTCCCCCTGTTGCTCATTCGTGTCAGGTCTTTTCAGAGCAATAAAGGGATTTTGCTGTGCGCTACTAGTACCTCTCGTACTAGTAATACTCTGAACCCCTGGCACTAATTTCCTGGTTTTAATATGTCTTTCTCTTGCCCAAGAGCCTGAGAGTTGAATCATTTCAAAATCAGAATCAAAAAAATCTACACTTGCACTTAGCGCCCTTGTTAGATTCACTTTTTCTTTACCGTAATTAATAAACTCTGTTGATCTAGTAATCGTATTAAAATCCTCAAATACGGTATAGGATAGTCGAATTTCTACACCGATTTGGTTATCATATAGCGTAATTTCTAGTGTAGTTGCTTCATTTTCATCCTCCACATAGGTTGCTGGCAAACCATCCAACAACTTTTTCCCTTGATATATCTCATGTTCTTTATATTCAAAATTGGTAGTTCTACTTCCATTCTCTTGTAAAATCTGATATGCGGGTTCTCTGTAATCAGTAGTTCCATAGGCTGGATACTCCTGTTTTATTAAATCTAGAGAAAACGCATTATTCCCTTCATATACATAGTTCGTATTTGCTCTATGTCCCCCTTGGAACAAATGAGCAAAAGATTCACGATGACGTAGTTTTTTTCCGTAATAAAGATGACCTAACTGATTGTTTTGTAAAACAGTAAAAATATAGCTTACCTTATTTGTTTGCAGGTGAAATTCTTTCGTCGTGTCATTAAATATAATCGGCATAACTATCCCCCCATAATAATCTCTTAATTCTCCTCCAAAATGTTTCCTTAATTACCCTTTTACTGATCCCATCATCCCTGCTACAAAATGCCTTTGCATGATAAAAAAAACAATTGCTGTTGGTAATGTTGCAATTACGATAGCTGTCATGATAACGCCAAAGTCTGGGGAGTATCCAGATCCAAGATTAGAAATAAGCAATGGAATTGTTCTCTTTTCCGGAGATTGCAAGATAACTAATGGCCATAAGTAATTATTCCAACTATTCATAAATGCAATAATAGCCGCTGCAGCATAAGTAGTTTTCATAGTTGGTACATAGATTCGAAAAAAGATTCCTAGCTCACTTAGTCCGTCAATTCTTCCTGCTTCAACCAATTCTTTCGAAAACATCTTTGTGTTTTGACGGAAAAAAAATATAAAAAATGCAGTTGTTATCGTTGGTAATATCGCAGCCGCTAATGTGTCAATTCCAATTCCCGGGAATGTGTGCGTAATGTTTCCAAATAACTGATACAACGGGATCATAATTGCTGCGAATGGGATCATCATCGATAATAGGAGAATATTAAATACAATATCTTTCCCTCGACTACGATACATTTCAAAGCCATAACCTGCCAAGGATGCAATCAATAGTGTCAAAAATGTTGTTATTATGGCAATAATACCTGAGTTTATTAATGCGGTAACAATATCTACCGTTTCAAATAAAACTTTTATATTTTCAACTAAATGTGTACCAGGAAGTAATCTTCCTTTTGTAACATCGACCGACTTATTTGTCATACTTACAATCATCCATAAAAATGGAAAGATAGAAACAAGAGATGCAATACTTAAAAATGTATAAGTAGCTATTCTTTTAATCTGTTTCATTTTTTATCACCTGCCAATTTAAACTGCATAATAGAAAGCAGTACAATTAATATTACAATGACGTAGGATACAGTTGCTGCGTATCCAAAATCTGGTGTATATTTAAACGAAAGGTTATAGATATACTGTGAAATGGATACTGTTGCATTTCCAGGTCCGCCTTTTGTAATATTCATAATTTCATCAAAAATTTGTAGTGTTCCTATTGTCGAAGTGATAGAAGTGAACAAAATAATAGGTTTTAACATTGGTATGGTAATCTGAAAAAACTGTTGAAAAGCTGATGCTCCATCTATTTTGGCTGCTTCATAAATCGAGCGATCTACGTTTTGTAGAGCAGATAGATAGAAAATCATATTGTACCCTGTCCATCTCCAGGTAATCGCAATAATAATTGTTACCTTAGCCCAAAATGGATCAGCTAGCCAATTGATAGCTTCTGGAATGATTGAAAACTTCAGAAGGAACATATTAATTAGACCGTCTGTTCCAAATAAATATTTGAATATTACAGAGTAAGCAACAAGTGAGGTTACACACGGCAGAAAAATTGCTGTTCGAAAGAAACCTTTGAATTTCAATGTTGCATCATTTAGTAGTACTGAGAATAATAATGCCAGGATTATCATGATAGGAACCTGAACTAATAAATAAATAACAGTATTTGTTAATGCAGCAATAAAGGTTGGATCGTTAATTAATCGAGCATAGTTATCAAGTCCAACATACTTTAAATTTGTTCCCATTCCAGATTGGAAAGACAGTAGCAGTGCTTGGATCATTGGATAAAAATAGAATAAACAAATCGCCCCAACAGCTATGATTATAAAAAACCAGCCCACACTTTTTCTTTTCAAAAAACGCATCACGTTATTGTTATTAGATAAATGGGTCTCATTCGTTTTCTTTGCTAGTTTACTAATGTTCTCACCCCTCAAACTTAAAAAAACCAGGACCGTAATCTTTAATAAATGAGTATCATAGTTTTTCTAATATTATTCATCATCTGATCGAACTTAAAATTAGTATAAATAAAGTCCAGGGAATCGACCCTTTGATTGGCACGCAATCGCTTTTTCCTAAGCCGAGCCCTGGATCATTCATTATTAGCTAATTATTTCAGTTGTGCTTCTGCTTGTTCCTGAGCACTACTGAGAACTTCACTTAGGTCTTTCCCATTCAGATAATCCTGCATTCCTGCAGCCAGTATATCCTCGATAGCATAGGTATGCATTCCGTAATTAACACCTGGAATTTCAGCAGTCCATTTTGAAAAATCAGAAATGATTGTTTGCCCACTGAAGTACTTATCTTCAGAAGTATAGGCCTCACCATCTGAAGCTGGCTTATAAGTTCCTATAGCACCAACGTCTGTAACAAGCTTTTGATAGAAATCTTTATTTGAACCGAATGTATTTGCCAGAAAATCAGCCGCTTCTTCTTTACCATCAATATTTAAAACATATAAGGAACTTCCACCTAAGTTCGAGGCATTAACTGCACCTTCCATTGCCAATCTTGGAATTGGCACTACTGCCCATTTTCCAGATTGGGAAGCCTCTGCTTTAATACTTGGTGTAATCCAGTTTCCTGATGGAACTGTAGCTACATCCCCACTATTAAAGGCAGCTATGAACTGACTCCAGTCAGAGTTTATTTTTACAATATCTGCTTCCATTAACTCTTTATATTTTTGAAAAGCGAGTTTTAGTGCTTCATTTTCAGCAATGTTAGGGGTTGAGCCATCTTCTTTTACATACCAAGAACCTGCTGTCTGAATCATCATGCGAATTTGCCCTAAATCATTTGGATCGAGAGTAATCATATCTTTCCCTGTTTTTTCTTTAACGTCTTTCCCAATTTCGATGTATTTTTCCCAAGTAATGTTCGTTAGATCATCTACTGAGTATCCAGCCTCTTCAAGATAGTCTGTACGTACGTATAATCCAGTTACGCCAGAATCAAATGGTAAGCCATATTGTTTACCATCAAAACTAGTAGTAGCAATTTTATAATCAGCAAAATCATCTGGATTTATATAATCATCTAACGGATAAAATGCATCCGGATACGCCTGCAAGAAACTTTGCGCGCGATAATCTTCAATTAGAACGATATTTGGCATGCCTTTCATAGTACCGGAACTAAGACCTGTATTTAATTTCGCAACAATATCATCCTGTGCATTTTCAATAACTTCAAATTCAAAGTCTTCCTCACCGTTATATGCTTCTCCGGCAAGTTCAAGTGCTGCAATATTAAAATTCGGATCCCAAGCCCAAGCAATAATCTTATCTACATCCGCTGGTTCGGAACTGCCACCATTCCCCCCAGAAGCTGCTTCATCATCGGATGAACATGCAGCTAAAGCAAAAATACTAACAAACATTACCACCATAAATAAAATCTTCTTCATACAAATTACCCCCTACTTTTTGTAAGCGCTTTCGACGCCTTGTTAAAATACTATCAAAAAAAAATAAAGACCGTTAGAACGATCTTTAGAAAAACATTTGAATTTATTTGGAACATTTTCTTATGAATGATTTTGATTTGTACTTTTTTTAGATAATTGTAATTTTTTTATAATTTCGCGCTGAACTCCATATCCTATTCTTCGATTAAAGGCAATTTTATCTTTACTTTCGTTCCCTCAGATATTTCACTAGATATCTCAATCCCATATTCATCTCCATATAATAATTGAATACGTTCATGGACATTGCGCACTCCAATCCCACTAAAAAGATGACGTTTTCCATTGAAGTCAGTAGTAGAGCTTTCTATTCCATCGCCATTATCTATTATCTCACAAACAAGATTTTCTTCTATTTGAGCAATAAGTATTTGAATATAACCTTCTTTCTTTTGATTAAAAGCATGAAAAAATGCGTTTTCGATGAAAGGCTGAATAACAAGTTTTGGCATATGGAATTGCAAACAATTAGGGGAAATGAAATAGTTTACTTTTATCCTCTCACCATATCTCGATTGGTTAATCAATACATAATCTTTCATATTACTTAACTCTTTCTCTACCGTTATCGTTTGATTAATATCGCCAAGTGCGTTTTGTAGTAAAGAAATTAACGAATGGATCGTGTCCGTTGCTTTTTCTTTCTTGCCTTGCTGAACCATAAACTTCACAGAAGTCAGTGTATTGTACAAAAAGTGTGGATTAATCTGATGTTGAAGTGCTTTTAGTTCAGCATTTCTTTGTCTTTCTTGTGTTTGTACGACAATCCCAACATATTCTTGTAATTCATTGAGCATAAAATTAAATGCAGTGGCTATTTTCCTTGCTTCATAGCTCCCTGTTTCTATCACAGGTTTACTAAAATCATATTTCACCATATTCGAAATTTGTTGAATAAGTTTACTTAACGAGTTCGTCATTCGTCTCGAAATAATGAATACAACCAAAACAGCTAATAAGACAATACCTATACTAATCATAACGATTTCTTTTGTATTAACTAGATTATCAAGTACAGAATCCTTGTCAATTAGATTAACAAGATACATATCAAATGTTGGAAGGTATGCCGATAATAACATATAGTTTTTCCCGAACACTTCCACGTCTTTATAGTCGAGTGAACTATCCTCCATTTCTTTACTGGTTGCCAACAGCTTCATCGATTCTTTACCGATCCATGTTTCTTGATTGCTTGAAATAATCTTTCCATTTCCATTTAACACTGCCATATTATTACCTTGGCTCGTATAGTTTTGATAAAATTTCTTAAAATTCCTTTCACTTATAGATATATATAATATTCCATAGATGTTGTTTGTTGACCTTTCTGTAAGAGCTTTCGTCGCCACAATTAATGGTTCATTGTTCAAAGAACTTGAAGGCACAAATTGATATAATAAATTTGCGGGTTGTTCAACTGTATTTTGTGTAATGACATGGCGATGTAAGTCTTTCCATGAAACAGGCCAATCACTATAGTTCATATTAAATAAATCGTTGTTTTTCCCAGCGACAATTATGTCTGCTTCATAAGGTGCAACAGTCGAATAAATACGTTCCATTTGTTTGATAACATTGTAGTTTGACTTTGCCTTTTCAATTGAGTTTAGTTCCTCTTGTGTTAAAACTCTTTTTATCGTTCCATTGTTTTGTACATTAATCGAAGTAGAGACAACAGCATAACTGAAAGATTCAAACCTCGATTTAATTTGATTAAGGGTTTTCGTATTTGTAATACCAAATGTCTCCATAAACAGATTTTCTGACATACGAATCGTACTAAATGTAATTAGAACCGAAACAGAGATAATACTAACAACCATGACAAAGAACATCTTGATGAACAAATTGTTATTTTGTATAGTCTTTATCAATTTTTCCCGATATCTCCTCATGTTGAAAATTCCTTGCGATAAGTACTAGGAGAATTTCCTGTTTCCTTTTTAAATACTTTACAAAAATAACTGTGATCGGAATAACCTACCATTCTACTAATGTCCGATATCGATACCGTACTATTTTGTAGCAGTTCCCTCGCTTTTTTAATTCTTACCCGGTTTATGTACTCACTGAATCCTTCATTATGATGCCTACTAAAGTAGGTGGATAAGTATGATGGATTAAAGTGAAAGTGTTCTGCTATTTCTGTTAAGCTAAGTGGCTCTGTATAATGTTCTTCAATATAATCTAACAATCTTTGAACATTATACTGTTCTACATTTTCTTCTTTTGATAGAACAATTTTATTTGCTACATCCAGAAAACTATTAAATAGATCTATAGCTTCTTTGGCATCTTTTGCTTCATTTATTCCCGAAAAATAAGCGTATTTATCATTTTCCAAGCCTTTTGTATCATAGTTTAAATTCGCCAACAGAACAATTATATTGAAAATTATGTTTCCTAAAAATGATTTAAATTCAAAGACATCGCTTGTATATTGATTCGCTAAATAATCTACATAATCTTCCACATACTTAAAAGCCACTTTGAATTGTTTACTTTTAAGAATTTCTATAAATTGGTTTAGGTTAAAACTCTGATTTCTTTCTTCCACGTGAGGTAAATCATCATAAATTAATACGGATAGTTCTGGAAGGTAAAAAAAGTATTGCTTCTTTAATAACAGGCTTTCATCATATATTTTTTTTATAGCTTTAATGGATACGAACTGAGAACTCAACACCCACTTCGTTGCATCACCTAATATGACAACGGTATCATTATTAATATCATTAATTGTATTTTTAATAGTAGTCAACTGATCTAAATTAAAATTTAGAAGAAAAGTTATACCCGTTTTGTCTTTTAGGATTGGATGAAAATTGATCTCCTTGAAATATTCTCGTAATAGCCTAAAAATAACATCCAACTGTGATGGATCAGTTTGTTTCTCTTGCCAATAGATTGCTAACAAACTAAATTGGTTATTCGAGAAGTAATCACTTACAACTTTCTCATCATAATCTGGCTCGTATCCTGATAAAAATTTTCTTATTATCTTATCGATAGATGCTTCATTTGTTTCTTTAATTTCTTGAAAGTCAGTATCTTTATTTGTCACCTTATGCAATGTCTTTAGTAATTCTTCCCCATTTAATTTTGGTTTAAGAATATAGTCAGCCACACCGCTTTGAAAAGTAGAACGTACATAATCAAAGTTTTCAAAGCTACTTAATACGATAATTTCAATGTCTGGATAATCCTTTTTAACTACTTTGACAAAATCTATTCCATTCATAATTGGCATGACGATATCGGTTATCACGATATGTGGACGGTACTTATCTATCGTTAACAGAGCTTCTTCACCATTCGAAGCTTCTCCAACAATTTCAAATCCTTCCTTTTCCCAACTTATGTAATTTATTATTCCCTGTCTAATTAGCATTTCATCATCAACAATTACTACCTTGTAGCATTCTTTCATTATTTTAACTCTCCCAACAACTAAAGAGTCTCCTCTTGACTTATATTCTAAAGTGTTTTAAAAAATAATTATGTAATAGATTAAGAAGATTATAAATTTAGTATACTATATAAATACGTTGTTTAACACGCTCAAATAGTGATAAGAAATGTGGATAGGGGTTTTTCTCTGTTTTCGGGGCATAGTTGCAGTTAGAGTATACGGTTAGAGCATTTGTTTATGTAGGCTTTGTATTATAGGAAGGTGTCATAAATTTCCAAACTATTGTTATATCATTAAAAAGTGCTGAAAAATACCTGTCCCAGGGCATAAAATAAACGCCTTCCATAAAAGGAAAGCGTCGTTACCAATTTTCTTGGAATTTAATTGATTATTATCTGTCAGTAACACTTAAGTAGACCGTTTTAAAGAAAATCCACATGTTGAAACTAAAAAGCAGCCGTCCAACCGCCATCTGCAGTGACAACTGTACCATTTACAAAACTTGATTCATCTGATGCTAAGAATAAAGCAACTGTTGCTATTTCTTCAGCTTGTCCTGTACGTGGCATCACAGCTTGTGCACGTTGTGTACGGCTTGCCCCAAATTCGTTAAAACCTTTTATTGTGGAAGCAATATTTGTTTCGACGCCACCCGGTGCGATTGCATTGCAACGAATACCTTTTTCTGCATACATGTAACCAGTATTTTTGGTTATCCCAACAACTGCATGTTTAGATGCTCCATATGCAACACCCGCATGTGCTCCGTTTAAACCACCAGTGGAAGCGGTATTAACGATAACTCCTTTTCCTTTCTCTAAGAAGATTGGCAATGCTTTACGTGTTGCGCGCATGACGCCCTTGGTATTGATATCGAAAATCAAATCCCATTTTTCATCCGTGATATCACCGACAGGTTCCATGGAGTCCATGATTCCAGCGTTATTTACAAGAATATCTAACGTACCATACTCACTTACTGCAGTATCGATCATATTTTCAATGTCAGTTAGCTCAGCTACATTCACTTTTACCGCTTTAGCTATTCCACCATTATTCGTAATCTCTGTTGCCACTGCTTCTGTATTATGCAATTATATACATTAACTGCAGAACTATTATTCTTTAGTTTTTCCTCTCTGTCTGTCAAAAAAATATATTTTAATAGATTTTATTTTATTGGTGGAAATTTAATTTGTTCATCAAATAAGGTAATTTACCGAAGTACGACAAAGAAGGCGATATCTTATTAGATTTAGTGAAATCAGGAAAATGGCAAAAGATAATCCATACTTTATTACTGAAAATGGTCATGTTGAAACAGTATTACTTAGTTATGATAAAT
The DNA here is from genome assembly GCF_044793635.1 of Virgibacillus necropolis. Classification (GTDB taxonomy): domain Bacteria; phylum Bacillota; class Bacilli; order Bacillales; family Amphibacillaceae; genus Virgibacillus_F; species Virgibacillus_F necropolis_A. The sequence continues at coordinate 3,347,748 of NZ_CP084992.1, read as the reverse complement.
ATGAAGAGTTGTACCAAACCTTTCTTTTATCTAAAGAAATGGAAGAACGTATGGAAGATTTAGAACAACAATTAACGGACCTTAGAATGGAAAGATCTAATAGTAATCCAGATCAGTTAATAGATTGGCGTTCTATCCGACGGACTGCTAGTAAAGACGATGAAAAATAATTTTCGCGGGTGACGATAACCAGATACATAAAATAATTGAAAGCCTTTGTGAAAGATAATTAGAAGAGACAAGGGATTTAAGCCTTATCCCGCAACAAGGCGCCTGTTCCCGCGTCCCATGAAGCGAGGCGCCCAATAAAAAGCAAAACTGTCGGGGAGACCATCACCTTGGCTCGTGCCATACTACTTTGGCAATTCTTACCCTACTAAACAATTCTCATTTTTGATTGCTCGAAATCAATCTAATATTCTCCTTTAATCGATACATCAATCTGCCTTTACTATCTTTCTCATGTGCAAACACAATTCTTTTATAAAAACCACTATTGATATGATGATCCATGCTGTTTCGCTTTCTTTCTATCTATTATTTTAAATATAAATTTTAATAAAGGCGGTACTGCGAAAAAAATAAAGAAGAGGCGAAACAACTGATAGCCTGATACAATGGATAAATTAGCATGAATCTCATGTGCGATAATTCCCATCTGATCCATACCTCCCGGTGCCATACTTAACAGACTAGTTGCATGTGTTATGGGATGAAGTTTGGTGAGGATCATACTTAACATCACGGATCCAACCACAAGCATCATGCCGCTGCCCACCGCAAGACCGATTGTCCTCTTTTTCCTATGCAGTTGATCGATTTTGAGCATCAACCCTACATGTGTGCCGATCATTAGCTGTGCAGCACTGATCAAAACGGATGGTAGCTGTGGTCCTTGCAAGACAAATAACTGAAGCATTGTGGTTCCAATAAGCGGTCCTAATAAGAAAGCTGTCGGAAATCTTATTTTGGCACCAATTAGGGCAAAAATAATACTGACCACCGCGAAAATAAATAGATTAGGAAACAAGCTAACCTGTATGGAAGCAGGGATAGTAGCCTCCGCTGTTTGTTCTACCCCACCCTGACTAAACATGGGGATTAAAACAAGTAAAGGCATAACAATCACTATCATCATCAGACGTATAATCTGCGTTACTGTTACGACTGCTAGGTTAATCCCTTTTGTTTCCTCAGCCAACATAACAACCTGTGTAAGCCCACCAGGAATACTACCCAACAATGATGTACTATAATCACTATCAGAAAGTTTAGAAACAACATAGGCTATGCCAGAGCATAATAGTAAAAGTAGTACTGTCATTAATAGCATAGAAGGCAATTGTAACGCCATACTTTGCAAAGCGGATGATGTCATGGATAAGCCAATTGTATAACCAACAATGATCATGCCTGAGTTCCGAAATGAGTTAGGCCAAACATAACGATGCTTGCATATATTTGTCCCAATTAACACCGCAACCATTGGCCCAAGAAGCCAGGGAACTGGGATATGAATCAGCTTGAATAACGCTCCTCCGATGGTAGCAGTAAGAAGCGTTAGGATAATTTTTTTGACAGTTTTCAAAATACGTTGTTCCATGTTGTGTCTGTCCTTTCGTTCTGTTCTATCTCCATGCCAACCCTTCCTAGTTCACTATTTCAAACTAAATTTGGCTTAAAAATCAGTTTCCACAACACTTCTTGTACTTTTTACCGCTACCGCAAAAACAGGGATCATTTCTTCCTATATTCACTTTATTAACCATAGGCTGTTTTCCAGAAGGATTTTTTTGTTTTATTTCCGAATTGTTTTTCACCCTGTTTGAAGGTTTTCTATTGTTGATTTCATGATCTTTGTAAAAACAAGCCCAGTTTTGAAGTTCCTTAATTGTATCTTCAATCAATTCAAATTTTCCGTATTTCAGCGAATCAGCCAGTGCTTCTTCCTTACTTTTTGCTAATGTTCCCTTAACATCCTCTAGTTTTATCATAAAACTGTCTACTAAACCATCTTCGTACACCTGCACTATATCGTCATACACCCCATCAGGATACAAATCGTTACAACAGTTTACAATTTCCGCCATTACGTATGAAGTAAATCCTGTCTTCTGCTTTAATAATGATTGGTAATAATCTAAAACATCTTCACGACGTAATTTATCGTTAAAAACTAATACAGTTAGCGCTCTTATTGCTTGTCCACGGGCATACTCATATAGATTTTCATTTTCTATGATTTCTTTAATTGGTTGTATATCTCCATCAAATACAGAGGCTAGCATTCTACTAGTACCCTCGGTTAATACGCTTCCAAGTAGGTAATCTATATCCTCCTCTGGTAGTTTAAGCATACGAATCAATACCGGATACAATTCTTTGACCCTAAACTGAGAAAGCAAATAATAGGCATAAATATGCCCAAAATAATCTTCATTTGAAATATATTTCTGATAGTTTTTGCTAACGTCTTGAACAATGTCAAGTAGTTCAGGAATTGCTTCATCTTTTCTGTTAATTATTTCCTCTAATTCTTTTCGCTTGAAATGCCCATCATTAATACTAATTTGTTTAATTAAATTTTCCATCGGGCTGACCTCCTTGTACTATAATTAGCCACACGTCCAGGAAAGAATCTTCTACATTACTTTCAATACTACCATATACCCCACCGATAATTCTTGTAGGTTTTATAAGGTCTTTTTTACTTGTCCTTCACTGGTGTCCCCACCTTTTAACAGAATAAATTTAGATTTTTTCGGAACTCTGATGGGTAAAGAAAAAATACAAAAGCATTTGGATAATGCTATAAGGAAGCAAGTGCCCTATGTTTGGGATGAAATTTAAATAAGTACCTGTCACCTGAAACTATGCTGAATTGTTTCGAGTGACAGGCACTAACTATTAAAAAAAAGATGACTTAGTAAGCCATCTTTTTGCTGTATACCCTTTTATTTATACCAAACTTTTTCTACCAATGGACAATTCTGTTTACCCACGTGTCAATTAGCCAGTTCCCTCTTTAATAGATTAGAAGAATTAAGTACAATAACACCTAGGAATTGCATACTTAATTTAATAATAACTTGTCCTAATATCGCCATCCAGATAAACTCCCATGGTACAAGATTTGCTCCAAGTGGTGATATACCAATAACAACAAAGATAGAAGAATCTAGAATACCACCAACAATACCACTATATAAAATCCTTGCATTCATGGATAGCTTTAATCGTGAATAGATCTCCGTATCAGTAGTTTCCGATACTGCAAAGCTTATAGCACTTGCAAATACAATCCACATTGTATCACCTAGTAAGTAACTGGAAATAGCGGATAACACTAACGCCGTTACAATAAATAGGTATGTCTTCTTCTTCCCATATTTATTTTGTACAATATCACGTAAGACGAATGTAACACCTATTAAGAACGAACCATAGGGAATTATAAAGACTCCCATTTGTAAAGGTGCAAATCTAGCAGTAAGTATATTGGCAAATATAATTGCACATAAGTATAGCGCTATTCTCATTTCATTTCTCCTTATATAATTTAGATTCCATCAAACCCCTTGTTTATTTCCCAAAACAAGTGTGTGAAGTTGGGGTCATTCATTAAAGCTCAACTCTTTTAATTGAATTTCGATACTTTTCTAATCCGGTATTTCTTAATATACATGCAGGACATGTACCACAACCTGTTCCAATTACTCCTTCATAGCAGGTTAATGTCTTTTCATTAACAAAATCCAAAACATTTAAATCAGCTGCAAGTTTCCATGTATCAGCCTTATCCAACCACATCAATGGTGTGTGGATGACAAATTCTTGATCCATTGAAAGATTAATAGTTACGTTAAGAGATTTAACGAAAGCATCCTTGCAGTCTGGGTATCCACTGAAATCCGTCTCGCAAACCCCTGTAATGATATGCTTGGCATTAATTTGGCTTGCTAAAACGGCAGCAAATGATAAAAAGAGTAAATTACGACCTGGAACAAAAGTTGATGGTAATTCACCATTTTCTCCTTCTTTAATCTCTATATCATTTCTAGTTAGTGCATTTGGTGCCAATTGATTTAAAAGCTGCATATCTAGAACATGATGGTTTACGCCAACCTCAGACGTTATTGCTTTGGCACAATCGATTTCTTGTTTATGCCTTTGATTATAATTAAACGTGACACACTCTACTTCCTTGAATGTTTCTAAAGCCCAAAATAAACAGGTCGTACTATCTTGACCACCACTAAAAACTACAACGGCTTTTTCATCTTTCAACATGAAATAAACTCCTTTCAAAACAAAAAAACAGTACCCCAAGATGAAGTACTGCTTCTTCTTAGTTTTTTTAAAGAGGGGTGCTAGAACCTCTTATTAACTTTTCCCTACCAATGTTAACTAATTATACTGCTCATATAAAAGGATACAATAGATCATATCTTAAATTCAACTTATTTCAAAAATAATTAAACCTTTTTGTATACCTAAGCCATTGTGTAAAGCCAAGTGCCTGTCACCTGAAACTGTTCTGAATTGTTTCGAGTGACAGGCACTAACTTATCATGATTATTTAATTTTTGCTAAATCAAGTTCATTGAATGCTTTAACAGCTGCTTCTGCTACTTGCATATCATTAGGTACACTGCTTCCACTCACACCAACTGCACCTACTACCTTTCCGTCTACTTCAAGAGGAAATCCGCCTCCAAAAACGACAAGACGTCCTTGATTTGTTGTGTTTAGGCCATAGAGCTCCGCATTAGGTACAGTTGCATCTGCAAGTTTATGGGTAGGCATTTTTAAGGCTACTGAGGTCCATGCTTTATTTTGTGCGATATCGATACTTGCCAGCCATGCATCATCCATACGGTGCGTAGCAATGAGATTTCCACCTTCATCCAGAACGGAAATAACCATTTGGACCCCAACCTTTGAAGCTTCAGACTCTGCACCCTCAATTATATTTTTTGCAATTTCTAGATTCATTGTACTCATAATTTTTTCCTCCCTCTCCGTAAAATTAATTTTGTGATATTAGAAAACCATTCTAATATTAATCTTCCATAAATATACAATATCACAAATCTCATTGGTTTACTTGTATTTAAAATAAACTGGAACTGTACTGCGTCTGCTGACGAGATCCTAGATCAATGTATGTTTTTTCATGTCTCACTTACACTAAGGAAATAATATGAAAAAATAAATAAACCCAAACCATAAAAAGTCTTGGGCTTAATCACTTTTAAATTATCACTTACAGTAAACACCACCTTACTCTCAGTCTTGGTTAATTCCAATTCAACAGGAGGAGGTAACTAACCTCACCCCACCTCTTATCCAAAAAAGCTCTCTGCTTTTTCCAATTGTTCTTCTTCATCAGGTTTCAAATCATGTTCATCAACTATTGCACTGATTGGACAAGCAGCAACACAGGCACCACAATCAATACATACATTTGGGTCAATGAAAAATTGTTCTGGGCCCTCTTCAATGCAATCGACAGGGCAAATACTAACACATTCCCCTGCCTTTTCATTACTACACGGATCCATTATGACAAAAGCCAAAGTTATCCTCTCCTTTTATTTCTTATTACTTCTATGAATCTATTCAACAACTACTTATAGTCTGCTATATTTAAATTTAAAAAGTCTAACGCATTCAGACCATGGATTTTCTCTTTTTCTTTGTCACTCAATGTTGTTAATCGATCAACAACTTTTCCAGAAGGAGCTTCACGTAATAAAAATGGATAGTCTGAACCAGCTATGATCTGATTAACGCCGAACCGGTCAATCATAAACTGTAGGTTATTTTCATCGTAGACGAGCGAATCATAATAGAGTAATTTCGCGTAATGACTTGGTGGTTTCTCGGTCTTTCTTATTTGCGGCCACACGTTCCAGCCTTTATCCATTCTTGGTAAAAGGTATGGCAAGGAACCACCACCATGCGCAAAACATATTTTTAAATTAGAATATCTATCCAGCATCCCGCTCATAATGATACTTCCGGCTGCTAGAGCTGTTTCGGAAGGCATTCCAACCATGTACATGAAGTTATGACGTAGCATACGTTCACGTCCTAATGTTTCCCAAGGATGAACAAACAAGGAAACTCCCTGTTCGTTTGCAGCTTGAAAAAAGCGTTCTAATGCTGGATCATCTAAATTCTTACCATTAATGTTGCTTCCGATTTGAATACCTTTTAATCCTAATTCATTGACTGCTCTTTCCATTTCTTTTATTGCTAAATCAACATCTTGTAAAGGAACCGTCCCTATACCTACAAACCTTTTCGGATGTTCTTTTGTGATAGACGCAATAAAGTCATTTTGGGATCTTGCCATTTCTAATCCTTGTTCAGGATCTGACCAATAACTAAACGTAACTGGTATAGGTGATAGAACCTGGATATCAATTCCTTCTTTATCCATATCCTTTATTCGCACTTCTGGATCCCAGGTTTGATCCGTTATTTCCCTGAACTTGTTGCCCTTTATCATAATATTGGCGCCACAGTCACATGTTTTCTCTAAAATTGGCCAACGATCATCACCATATTTTTTGGCTAAATTTAAAAATTCCTCTGATATAATATGCGTATGAAAATCAATCTTTAGGTTTTGTTGCACAGATGAGCTCTCCTAGCATTCATAGTTTTTTAGAAAACTTGACTTATCGCCTTTAATAGCGAAAGCCGTAGTTGCACTTATGCTGAAAGGAAGATAGACGGTCATCCCGTCTATCAATCCTCCTATTTATTCACCAATTTTTACGCCATAAGTGAAATAGCTTTCAGGTGGTGTACTGCCCCACATTTCAAGACCCAATTGCCCGATTTCTGGAGCCCATTCGATGGCTTCCCAATCAGGAGAAAAGATTAAAAATCCGCCTGTCCAGATTTCCACTCGATGACCAGAAGGTTCGATCACATAGATAAACTGTGCACCACTTGTTCCATGTTTACCAGGACCCCACTCAATTTTGATATCATTTTCTGCCATTAGGTTTGCGGCACGAATAAGTTCATCCGGAGAATCCAGGTAATAAGCCAGATGATGGAACGCTGCACCATTTTGATTGGAGTTTCTCATGAGCGCTACTTCATGTGCAATATTCGTTCTGCTCAACCATGAACCTAAACGCACATCCTCTTCATTTTGAATATAGTAACGGTGATGAATGCCAAGTAGATCAGTCCACCATTGTTGTTCCTTTTTAACATCGTTAACCATGATATTTACATGGTCAAAACGACGAGGTGAGACGCCTTTAGATCTGAATTTACTTGGATGACTCGGCAATTTGGATATCAATTGCGGGTCATTCGTTACAAATAATTCCTTTTCCCAATAGAGTTCAATCGGTAATCCGGAGGGAGAGTTAAAATGAATCGCGTCTCCTAATGCTTTCTTTTGTCCACCTTCTACCCATGTAAAATCAATATTCATTTCTTTTAATTGTTTTTCGAAAAGCACCAGTGATTCTTTCGTGCTTACACGCCAGCCGATACGATTTACTTCCGATTTATCCGATGCTTTTAAAACCAGCGTATGATGATCGAAGTCCTGCCATGCTCGTAGATAAGCGCGGTCTCCGTCTGTTTCTGTTAATACAAGCCCCATTACTTCTGTATAAAACCATAATGATTTTTCAAAGTTGTTTACACTAATTTCTACATGCCCGAGATGCGCAACCGTTCGTAAATAGTTATCTAACCTCTCTTGTGCGGATCCTTCACTTACTACTGCTTCCTTCGTTTTAGACATATCTATTACCTCCTGATTTAGTTGTTCATTTTATTGCGTGATTCTTTCCTTTTTCTTTCGCTTCTTCTTTCCTTCCCTACTCATAATGGACGTACTGTGAGCAGAGTGCAGAGATGCATTTGGATCCATGTAAACCTTGGCATTACTCACCGCAATTGGAGCCTCGCCAAACCCGGTTGCCATTAATTTAACTTTGCCTTCATAGGTTGATATATCGCCAACTGAATAGATACCTGGAATATTCGTTTCAGCTTTTGAGTTTACTAGAATCGAACTATTTTTAATTGCTAAATCCCAGTCATTAATCGGGCCTAAGTTGGAAATAAAACCATAATTTACGATATAATCATCAGCTTTTAAATCCACATCCTGTTCGCCCTTTGCCAGTTTAAGCGTCATCGAATCAATCTTGTCCTCTCCCACTAATGCAGTAGGAATATACGGCGTTAAGATATTAACCGACGAATCTTTCAGTAGCTTTACACTATAATCGTGCGCCCTGAATCGATCCCGTCGATGAACAATCGTAACGTTTGCCGCTATCTTCTCTAACATTAAAGCCCAATCTACAGCAGAATCGCCGCCGCCAAAAACAGCGACATCTCTATTTTCAAAATCAGTAAGGTTTTCAATGCGATAATGGAGGTTCTTCCCTTCAAATTGTGCTTCATTTTCTAAATTCATTGTTCTTGGTTTAAAGGCTCCATTACCAGCAGTAATAATAATTGTTTTCGAATAATGTGTTTGCTGGTTTGTTGTTAGTGTAAAAACATCGTCTTCTTTTGTTACGTCGATTACTTCTTCATCCAGGCAAATCTCATTTTCAAATTGATTCATCTGTTCGGTCAGTCCATCTACTAAATCACTGGCTTTTATCTTTGGGAATCCGGCTACATCATACACATATTTATCTGGATACAATGCTGCAAGTTGACCACCTAATTCTGGTAAGCTCTCAATGATTTTCACTTTTGCCTGACGCATCCCCGCATAAAAAGCAGTAAATAAACCGACCGGGCCGCCACCTATAATCGTAATGTCGTATACTTCTGACTCATTACTCATCCATTCACCACCTAACACATGTTTGTTCTATAGAATCAAACTAATTTTCCCATGCGGTCTTAAACTATCTAATCCTAAGATAACTTTTTTACTTTTTATCGAAAATTCATTATCTGAAGGAACCAATTCATAGACTGTTCTTCCAATAAATGTGTCCACCACTTCTCTTTTTGTTCGGTGTGTAGTGAAATTGCTCTTCACCTTAATCACATCCGAATCCAAATCTTGAACCAGTATATTATGAACATTTCGGATCGTAGTAGAGTGTGGATACTCGACATGTGCTTCTTTCTTTAATAACCTTTCCGCTCGTTCTTCCAGTCGTTTGCGGTCATCATGAACAAAGAATAAAGAAGTTGTTGCACTAGCATCCGGATCTCCTAAAGGAGGTACCGTATAGAGAGCATCATCCGTAAACAATGCGGCCCATTCCTTTAGTTTCCACTCATCCAACAATTTGGCTTCCGTATATAGAAAATCAACCACATCTTGACGGGTTCTAGTTGTTACAGTCATTTCTGAACAACCTCCTTCTCCTTAGCCAAAGATTCCTGAATTCTAGCATTATACTGTCTCCAGAAACTTCTCATTTGAAGTTCATCCGTTGCCAGCTGGTTACCTTCTCCTCTTAACATTCCTTTGGAAATATCATTCCATTGAACCTCTTGGTTGTTGTTATATGCTTCTTGACATAATTCCAATGCTTCATTATCATCTGGTGTCGCGAAACCGCCTGGCCCTAAGAACTCCAGGAAGTTATCATTTCTCGCTATCCGATGTGACTCTTGCTCTCCCTTAGGAGCTAATGAATACCCGGATACTTCCATATAACCAGGAGATGTAGGATAAAACGTTCTTGCCGTAACAGCCATAATGTCATTAATTACTAGATTAGGAAATATGACAATATTTCTGTTGTAATTTGCTATGCGATCGGCACGTTCTTCTCCAAACCGTTCGACAAGTCTAGCCTTAATGTTCTCCATATCTCTTTTTAAATCGTCATTCCAGATTGGTGTCCATTGTGCAATAGGCCTTCCCCAAGGTGCCACGTATTCCATGACAGCATGACCATTACCTAGGTCAACCCCTTTTCCTTCTAATTTCACACGCTTTAAATCGGGATCCTGGGCTTGCTTAATATCAAAATATGTCTTATGCGTAGGCATTCCATGGTATAAATCAACGCTATTTTCAGCTATTAACTTCCAATTTGCTCGAACGCTGTATTCTTGTACGCCACCTAGCGCTTCTAGCCCATATTCCGATTGATCTACCACCAGGTCGATGTATTCTTTTGCGTCCCCTAAGTATTCATCTAACGAAATAGCGTTATCATCAAAGTTCACAAACATAAACCCACGATAGTTTTCCAAGCGATTAACCGCTTTCATATTCTTCGTGCCTTCGTCGTTAAAATCGTCAGGAAAGCCATCTTTACCAGGCATACCCACTAATTCACCATCATTTTTAAAACTCCAGGCGTGGTAGAAACAACGGAAAACTCTTGAATTTCCTTCGTTTTCCCTACAAACTAATGCACCGCGGTGTGGGCATGTATTGAAAAGCGCTCTAATTTCACCGTCTTGACTGTGAACAAATAATAAATTACGCCCGCCTACTTTTTTTCGTTTATAATCGCCTACCTCTGAAATTTCCGTTTCATGGCCAATAAACAACCAGCACTTATTAAAAACTTCAGCTCGTTCTCTTGCTAAGATTTCTTTATCTGTAAATACTTTTCTATTAACAAGAAACTCATTTTTTTCAACATTATCTTGAATGATTTGATCCATTAAACACCCTCCACTTTTCGTAATTTAAAGCATATTACTTCCGCCGTTGACACTAATAACCTGTCCTGTAATAAAACTTGCACCTTCTGTAGATAGATACCATACTGCATCCGCTACCTCTTCCACATGAGCGGCTCTTCCTTTTGGAATGATTTCAATATATTTATCCACTAACTCGGAGTCTCTTTCTCGGATAGCATCTAACCCTTCACAATCAACTGCAGGTGGTGCTACCGTATTTACTGTAATATCATTTTTGGCAAATTCTCTTGCTAACCCGGTAGTCATGGCATGTACGCCACCTTTTGCAGCATTATATGCAGCATGATCCCATAGACCGTTCCGTACTGAATCAGCACCTACATTAATAATTCGTCCACTTCCAGCCTCAACCATATGAGGTAATACTTTATGACATGACCAAACCCCTGTCCATAGGTTGCGATCGATTGTTGTCTTCAAAGTTTCAGAAGTCTGTTCAAGAAAAGGTAAAATGACACCTCCACCAGCGTTATTTACTAAAATATCAATTTTGCCTAAACTACTCATTGCATATTCAACCAATTCCGCAACATTTTCTTCTTTGGAAAGGTCTCCTGCATAGTAGTTTATCGTTGAATCTGTAAGCGTTTGCATTTCCTCTGCGGCTTGTTTAGTACGCTCTTCATTTGTTCCACTAATTAACACACTCGCACCTGAATTAGCTAACTTTAATGCAATAGCATTACCAATACCTCTAGCAGATCCCGTCACAATAGCGACTTTTCCTTCTAATGATTCACTCATTCGCTTATTTTCCAAATTAAAGCCACTCCTTTCTCAGTTGTAATTACTTCATTTTGCAGATGAATTTTTTTAACAGTTCAATTAATTAATTTGCCTTTGATTACCTTGCTTACTTTTCATTATAGAAGTCGGATAATTCAGATTCCAATTGAATATTTTTTTGTTTTTCTATTAATTTAAAGAAAAGTTTTATACACTTTTTTAAAAACATATTATATTATTATCTTTCTGTTAATTGATTTGACAATTTGTCTTTTCTTGACTTATCATTAACAAATATTCATTTACTGAAAACGCTTTCCTTGTTAAGACTTATAAACCAAGATGATTCAGGAGGAAATACGATGAATGAGAGTCAATTACAGACTTTTCTTACTGTAGCGGAATATAAGAGCTATTCAAAAGCTGCGGATGCCCTTAATGTCACGCAACCAACCATTACATCACGAATAAAAGCATTAGAAGAAATCTTAGAATGTGAGCTTTTTAATAGAATTGGCCATGAAATCTTCCTAACTGAGGAAGCTACTATGTTCATCGATTATGCCAAAAATATTTTAATTTATATTAAACATTCAAAGGAAATTACAAACATCGTTAAGGATCCAGTTATTAAAGTTGGCTTCTCGCCTGGATACGCGTATTCATTTATTATAGAGCTGTTAAAAACGATTAAATCAATAGGAAAAATAGATATACAAGTGATTGAAGGAAATGATTCTGTCAGTTTAAATGAAAGGGCTTTATCGGGGGAAGTTGATTTAATTTTTACTCGAGATGTTCTACCAAATAATCATGACATTATTTCAGAATACCTATTTGATAATAACATTGTGGCTGTCATCCCAGCGGGTCATCATCTATGTGATAAAGACACACTTGACGTAGAAGATCTAAATGAGGAAACGATATTAAGTTATAGAAGAAACTCGTCATTATGGAAGTTAGTTGATCAACAACTCATTGGCGCACACAATATAACGCGCATTGATGTTGCTAATAATGAAATGCTTTTACAAGCTGTGTCAAATGAGATAGGAATTGGAATTATACCTGAACTTGGTATTGACGAAAGATTTAAAGAGGAAGTAAAAATCCGAAAAATAAGCCAGATTGATGACATCCCAAATAAGGTCTATGTCCAATACCGGGAAAGTTCCCAAATAAAGACCCTTGCTAAGAAGATTATTTACTCCATCATTAATCATCAATATTCAAAAGTTTATTAAGGCGTGGGAAGGTTGTTCGGCTCTTGCACCCGTTCTTAAGAAGTAAGTTACTTTTTCTCCTCCTTCGATTTTGATACATGATACATTAGTGGTCCAATGAAAATTAACCCTGCAAAAGCTGTACCAAAAAAAACAGCAGTATATGACAACAATTCAATATTATTACCAAAAGTAAAATCTATAAAAAGACGAAGAATGGTAACACCTGTGGGAAATACCAGTGTGCATAACAGCATTTTTTTTAATCCTTCTGACACATTTTCTCACTCCCTCTAACAAAAATTATTGATACATTCTAATTCATTAAAGCTGATCATTCAAATTCACTTCCTAAGAGGTTCTTCTTCATTCGATAATTCGATAAAGAACGGATAAAGCCCAACCATTAATAAAAAGGCTCCAATCATCAAACTAATATAAGTAAAGACAGAGGAAATATCAAAAACGAGTAAAAATAGCAGAAGCAAGGACGGGGTAAAGTAAATGATGCTACTTCTCTTTCTTGCTTTAGTTGTAAGATATTGCTTTCTATCACAATGCGGACATTTCATTCCAGTGTCCAATGTGAATGATTGTTTAACTGATTGTTTCCAACTCCACTCTTTCCCACAATTTTGACAAGTCGCCATTTATTAAGCTCCCTTCTACTTAAACAATACTGCTTCATTGTTCAATACACTTACTTCAATATTAACATTTTATTCCAAAAAATATAAATTTTTTATACGATAAAAAGACGATCAATTTGGTGATCGCCTTGTTTAACTCTTGCACCATTTAATTTTAGTACAACACTTCACAATATCGGCTCAAATAATAAAAAATATCATTTTATTATTTCACTCAGGTTTCTCACCGTATTTCTTTCCGAAATTCTCCATCATATCAAGTATTGGGATAAATTCACGCCCTTTAGTTGTTAATGAATATTCAACACGTGGAGGTACCTCAGGGAAAACCTCTCGTTTAATTAATCCATCTGTTTCTAATTCTCTCAACTGTTTTGTAAGAGAACCTTGTGAAATGTCCCATAAAAAGGCTTTAATTTCGCTATAACGACGTTCTTTTGTTTTTAAAAACCAAAGAATAATATACTTCCAGCGTCCTGAAAGCATATTTTGGGTATACGCAATACCATAAACGTCTCTATGCTCCTTAATAAACTCTTTTTCAAATCCATCCTTGCATATTTTAGCCATACTTACATCCCTTTTCTTCTATAAAGTACAAAAAAGTGTACTATGTCATTTTTTATTGCCTACTTCAAAAATGTGAGTAATGGGTTCATTATATTATATATAACCAAAACACTCAATTACCTTTTTGCTTGCAAAAAAGGAATGTAGACAATTTCGTGTTGAGGCAATTGGAAAATTTCATAGTTGATATTAAATCATAATCGAACAAAATTATATTTAGGAGGAACAATAATGAGATTTGGAATTATAGGTGCAGGACCAATAGGGACAATTATTTCAAAAATATTAGTTAAAAATGGACATGATGTTAAAATTGCAGATGCTCGAGAAATTGAACGTTTAGAAGGAAAAGAGATTGCGGGAACACCTGTGAGTGTAGAAGATGTAATAACAAATATTGATGTTCTTATAATATCTATCCCTCTTCATGTGATTCCAAGCATTCGCAACATTGTAGATAAAGCTAGAGAGGAAATAATCGTTGTAGACACTTCAAATTATTATCCTTTTAGAGACAATAAAATTGAAGAAATTGAGAACGAAATGGTTGAAAGCGTTTGGGTTTCAAATCAATTAGGTAGATCTATCATTAAAGCCTTCAGCAATCTATTAGCTTATACTTTAGAAAATAAAGGAATCCCCGAAGGTAATAGTGATCGCATTGCCATGACAATTGCTGGTAATGACCTATCACAAAAACAAATAATCATGGATCTAGTAAATGAGCTAGGCTTCGATGCAGTGGATAGTGGCTCTTTAACTGATTCTTGGAGACAACAGCCAGGAACTCCTGCATACTGCACAGAACTAACAAAAGAAGAACTAACGGAAGCATTAAAAAAGGCAGATAAAGAAAAAGCCCCACTTCTACGTGATAAGGTAATAGAGAAGTTTTCAGCTGGATTGTCACATAAAGATATTGTAAATCTAAACAGAGAAACATATAATTCATAATTTAGGAAACCCATATTATTCATTGCTCTGGTATTTAATTTTAAATTGAATAGAAGAACATAGGGAAATTCAGAACCAAAAATAGTGATCAAAATAAATTTGATCACTATTTTTGCTGTTCATCCACCTTGGATGTAACACTATTAATTTTTTTAGATGTTGTTAATAATTTTTTCATCGCCGCAAAAAAATGTATTGTTATTATACTAAACTGCTGCTTTAGTTTAAGTGTAGTCATTCACAATTCCAATTATTATTCTACATGAATATGTGAAGATGTTCCTCAACAATATGGCCCTTCGTATTACGAAACTGACGCCAATCCTTATTCAAGAATGGCGCCCTTTAATGGAATCCCAGTTACTATCGACCTTTGACTTGTTATGATGCTTTTGAATGACGAGTAAGAAAGTCTACAAGTTTTCCTTTTATGTCTTTAGATCCCTCACCAAGCCATATCAAATGTCCCCATGATTCAAGTATACATAACTTCGAGCCCAAAATTTGTTGATGTGCATAATGCGCATGTTCCAACGAGACTGCCCCGTCATGTTTGCTATGCATGATAAGGGTTGGGGAAGAAATTGCTTTCAAATCCTTCGATGTAATTTCCTTTGTTTGTAATAAATCAATTAAAAAACCATACCCTGACCGCTGCCGATTATTCATCTTTCGGACTTCATCAATATCTTCGTCCATCATTTTGTCTTTTATTTGCTTATATGAAAGCTTACTAAATGAGGGTATCATTTGCTTAAATATAAATTTTGGAAAACGGTTGCTCATACTTGAAGTGAATTTCCATATTATTTTTTCCGAAGAAGGACGGAATAGAATCTGTGCCAATTTATATATTTTATCTTTAGGCGTGTGCCACTCTTTGGTAACAGCACTTTGTAACGTCAATGTTTTGACTCTCTTCGGGTAATGAGAAGCAAAATAAAGTCCACTTGGTCCACCAGCTGAAACTGAAAGAACGTGAACTTTTTCAATTCCTAAATGATTTAATAGCTCCACATAGTAATCGCAGGCTTTGGTCAAACTTTCTCCAATTTCTTTTGAAGTTCTACCGTATCCAGCTCTTGAGGGTGTAATGATCATGAAATCATTTTTAATAAGTGAATCGTATCCAAATTCCTCATAGCAATTGGAATGTCCACCGTGCATCACTAGGACAGGTTCACCATCTTTTCCTATCATGGAATATTCGATGGTTTGCCCATCTATGGTATATGTATCTATAATTCTTTCCATTGCCCCACACCCCTTAACATGTACTTCTTCAAGTAATAATGTTCTGGAATCGCGCCCGATAACAGAACAATGGGCGCATTTCAATATTATTGAATTACGTCCTGTAAAGCCTGTTTATTTTGAGTTCAAGTAATACACTAGGTTATCGGTCCACTCATCAAATTCAAATATAAATCCTTTCCTAATGCATTCGAATTCCATTCCTACGCTTTCCACTAATTTGATGGAAGGGTTATTATCAACATTTATATTAGCTTCAATGCGGTGGAAATGGAGATTTTGAAAAGCGATATTAAGCGCTTCCTTTACTGCTTCTTTTCCGTAACCTTTGCGCCAATATTGATTGTGAATGGTATACCCCAAGAGTCCCCACTGAAATTCGCCTCTCATAATCGTGCCAAATTCAACCTTACCAACGTGTTTTTGATCCGACTTACGAAAGACACCAAAAACATACGCTTCGTCCCGGTCAGCTAATCCTTGAAGTTTTGCAACTACATCGTCATTGAATTTTTTCTGCGTCCATTCACTCAAGTCCATTTTGTCGTCATCGTATTTATACTGTGAAGGAAATCTATTACGACAACCTTCCAGCCACTGTTCGTAATCCTGGTTCTGTAACGGTCTTAATACCAATCTCTCTGTTTCTGATTGAAATTTGACTTCTTCCGTTTTCAATGTGGCAGCTCCTTAACATAGATTTTTTCCCTAAAGACAAATTCTTCTGTGTCAACGTAATTTAGTTTATATGCCATAAGACATCACACCTTTCGATTCAAACTATATAAACATCATACCATTGTTCAATTACTGTACCCGTTTCTGGAACTATAATGTTCAAAATGTAACTAGGTAAATGAATGATGCAGAGACATACTTACTCACGTAAGATAAATAGAACAAAAGCTGTTTAGCATTGGGTTATTATTTAGTCAATGAGGTGGTGGGGATTAGTCCCTCCACTTCGCTTTAAAGAAATAAGATTACTTACAAATTAACCTTCATAGCTTTATCAATACGGTTAAGTCATCCTCAAAAACTTTTTCTTCCTTATCAGTGAAAGTAGATAACAATACCGTAAGGAGACCTGTTTCGTTCTTTAATGCTTTTTTATCAATTACCTCAACAATGATATGTAATTCATCATCGGGATACACTGGCTTTAAAAATCTAATATTATTCATTTTTGTTCCAGCAATAACATCCTCACCATATCTACCTTCTTCAACCCATAGCTTAAATGAGATGGCTAGTGTATGTATTCCGGAAGCAATGATTCCATTAAATCTTCCCTGATTTGCTTTTTCCTCGTCTAAATGCATATATTGGGGATCAAAATCACCTGCAAACCTCACAATATCCTCTTTTGTTAATTTATATGATTTCGTTTCGAACACATCTCCAATTGTAAATTCATCTAACTTCATACAAAACACCTCTTAATTATTAGTTAATACTAGTTCTTATTTTATTTTAACGCCTATTATTAATAGTTGGTACTAATTTTTGTTTTTTTGTTCAATTACCCTGCAGTTACCAAAAAGATCCCGCCACTTTAATATTCAAATACTCTAAATAGAAATCTCGGTTATTCAACAAAATGGCCCTCGTATAAATGCAAATAGAGCGCAAATCCTTATTCAGGAAAAGCGCTCGATTGCGGATCAAGTTTTATGATGGTCCAAGATTCCTCTCTTCAAGAACCCCCACTATCAAACAATCTGGTCCATATGCGGTATTGACGCCATTCCTTATTAGTAAATAGCCCCCAATTGTGTAACCGTTGTTAATCACCTCAATCAAAATGAATAAACCTTTCAAGCGTTGCTCAATGATTTTCCAAATATTTATCGTTGTCATTCTTTAATCAAAAATATCATTAGAATCTCAATTCTTTTCTTGAAGATACATTTATATTTGTTAAATTTTTATAAATCTCACTTTTTTCTAATTCAATGTGTTCTTCTTTGGTTAGATCACTCATATTAGGCTGAATAGAAATTCTTTCGACATTTTTTCGATGTTCTTCTTCATTGATCGAAAATTCGTCCAAATAGCCATCAACAGTTGTAGTTATATATTTTTTCACTTCCGGATTATTCATTTCTTTTATATACCTGAACTTGGGTATGTATTCGTAAACTGCAACCACCTGTCTATATTGAATAAAACCAACTTCACCAAGATAATTTGCTGCTTCTTCTATGTCTTGTTTTGTAATCTCTTCTTCAACTCCATCACGATACCTTTTAGCTTTTTGTTCAAATTCACCGTACATTTCCTGTATACGTCCTTGTAGTTCTAACATTAAATCAATTCTTTCAAGGCAGTATTCAAAGACATTCTTTTCCTCTGAAGTTAAATGATTACAAACTTCTTTTAAAACATCCATCAAAAATTTCTGCATCAGAGTATGTGGATACATATATACATTTACCCTTTTTTCAGCATGATCTACAAATAAATAGGTTAGTACGGAGAATTCCAATAATGAGTCAAACGCTTCCAAATACTCCGTTTTTCCAGCATTAGAATTCGGCGATACTACTGCACAACCGGTTATTTTTTCTCCTCTTTGATAATTCACCAAAAAATAATCACAATTATTTATTCGAAAGGATCCCGGATCAATGATGAATGACTCTAAAAATTTTTTATGTTTCTTAGCCTCTTTCTTAACCGATTGATGATTATAATACACAGAATCACTCTTTTCTAATATTTAATTTAGGTTAACAGAAATGAGCAAAAACGTATGTCTATCAACTAAATAACCCCTTGTAAATACTTTAGTTACCCTTGTTATTCCGTTGTTAGCCGGAACATTAACCACAAGGTATAAGGACTTCCCTCTATATCCTTTGATGTAAACTTTAATTCACTTGTACCGACAGCAATTCGAAAGCTATTTTCAGTCTCATTAATTAAAGAAGAAACCCAACGTCTTAAGGTAAAGTTTTTATTTGTATCAGACTTCCCGTGTGTATAACAACCGATTTAATTTCCACTTATAGGTAAAAACTTCGCTAATATAACCAACACGACTCCCCGCGTCAATGCCACATAAAATCGTAGCGCTGTTTGGCGCATAGAGTATAGAAATCACGATTCTCATATTTTGATTTTAAATAATCAATCCGTTTTTCAACGTATTCTTGGGCCTCTTTAAGAGAACCATGTACCTTTGTTTCATTTCTATCCATGCTTTTCCGATTCATAACAATATCAGAAGGTTTATTAAAGTTATGAAATATAAATGTGCAGTATTGGTCTTCTTTTTGACCGTAATCAAATGAACTATCTGCTTCGTCATTGTTTTCAGGGAGTAGTAACCATTGATTATCACGATAAATTGCAGTTCGTTCTAATATCCACAAATTTGTGAATCCCATTTCGATTTCTTCATTCATATGATTAAGAATTTGATTTATTTCCTTCCTAAACATGAGTATAGGGAGTAACAACTTTTTTCGATTTGTCAGATAGACAAAATAGGAGTTTTCATTTTTCTGATCAATAAATTCTTCAATTTGTTCTGAAACTTCCATTAGAACTTTTTCCTCCATAACATTTCTCCCCTTATATTATATTTCACTCCATACGCTTACCATGATTTATGACGTAACTTAGTTATTGTTGTGTTGCCCTTATCTTTATAATTAATGCCACCCAAAGTCGTAAAGATGTTTGGCAACCATCCCGTACACTACTCGGTTCGGATAATGTGATTTAAAGTAATGCATCCTGCTTTCCATATGATCTAATGCTTCTTTATAGGAATCATGTATTATAGTTTCTTCATCCGGCATATAAAGTTCATTAGTTGAAGGACGTATACTTTCAAAGAAAAAAAACGTACGGTATTTCTCTTCTTTAATGCGTCCAAAATCATATCCCTTGTTTGCTGCATCATCGTTATTGGAAAAAGTAATCCATTTTTCATCTTCATAAATCGCAACGCGCTCATATATCCATAAATTTGTGTATCCCATTGGAATGATATCCATTTCATCTAGAATCTGATTAATCTCTTTCCGGAACATTTTCAATCGCTCATTTCGATTGGTTAGATACACAAAATACGAACGATCATCATTTTCATTGATTAATTGCCTTTCAATCATATAGATTCACATCCTTTTTCACTATATTATCATTAGTTTTCAACTAATCGGGTTGTTCTCCTTTTGAAGAAAAAATATTACCGTAAAAATAACAATAATGATAAATCCAATGTTTTCAATAATTTCATTATCAACTAGTTTGTTAAAAATGTAAGCTAAAGTTCCTGCCGTTAAACCCGATAATATAACTCTTAATATACTACCTTTAAAATTCATAGCACCCTCCTCAACTCCTGCACCAGTTTGTTGAAGAGCTTAACTTAAAGTTTTAACTTCATAGTGCAGTTCAACAAATTGATTAAAGCTCCTCATTCCTTTCAACGAGAGGTCTAATTGATAATCTCCCTCTCTAAATAACGGAACTCCTTTACCGAGTAAAGATGGGGAAACCGTTATGATTAGTTCATCAACCAATTTTTCTTGTATAAAAGAATGCAACAATTCTCCTCCACCAACAATCCAAATATTTTTCCCATCTTGGCTCTTTAGCTTATCAACAAATTCATTTACATCGTCATTAACAAATTTTACATCTTCGGTATCCTCAATAGAGGACCTTGTAAACACATAGCATTCTTTGTTTTTATATGGGAATTCCTCAATATCTTGTTTCATTACCCAATCGTAAGTCCTTTTACCAAGTAAAACCGTATCCACCGTTTCATAAAACTCTGAAAAGCCGTTATCACCTTCACCTTCGACATTGTAAAGCCACTCAAGTGACTCGTCTTTTGTAGCAATATATCCATCTAAACTCGAAGCAATAAATAATACCAAATTTCGTTTTTTATCCATAGAACCCTCCACTAAAAGAGAATATATGTTCGTTTTTAAATGTAACAAAGAATAGTTCATTCTTCAACTCTACTGCTGCTTTAGTGGAACAAGGATGCAATTTCTTATTAAAGGAAAGCACCTGATAGTTTAAGTATCTTCTTTCACAATCCTGTATTTGCTAACTGAAAATTACCTTTCACAAGATACTGACCAATTGAAAGCTAATAAATCTAAATTCTTTTCTGTAATAGTTCCATTACTTTTCACACAAGTGCTTTTTGCCTCTACAAATCCGCTATAGCTGGAAGCAATTCCGATAGTCAACATAGCCAAAACCATTAACCCAATTATCCAATTCCTTAACCTTTTTGACTTCATTGACCTTACACCCCTTCTGAAATATCTATTTCTTATACAACAAGGAAAGTTCCTTTTTAGTGTCTTTCAATACTTATCACATCATTGGATGGAGTAAGGGGTCCCTTTTCCTCTATTGAAAAGTCAGATCCTTGACGCTCTATTTCAACATATTGAACGACTTTATCTCCTTTAAGGAAGACCAATAGGTATATATCGTCTCTGATATCGATATTGCTTGGGTCTTTGAAATATATACCTAATTGTTCTTCTATACCTTCTTGTGTACTATAAGGCGAGAAAAGGAAAGCGTTTTCCCATTCGAAAGTCGTCAATGATGTTAAACCTAGCTCATTTTTATTTTTATCCTCAACAATAGAATAAATGGAATCCTCTAATTCTGTATTATGTATAACATTACTTTGGCTACATCCTACTAATAATAGTAAAAGAAGGATAAAAACAGCTATTTTCTTCAAAATAAATCTCCTTTCCCCGAATCTAAATCTAATAAGATGTTTTAAAGGGGCATCTTATTCCACTAACCTACTGCTTTACTTGAATAAGAAATAAGCGATTCCCTTCTTGAAGATTACACCCTATAGTTGAAGAACGATGCTCATAACTATTTCAAAAATTATAGAACATACTAATGTCCATATTGTTTGTATATGTACAAAAGAACTTGCCACACCACAATGTTTTATGTTGGCTATACTTTTAGCAACTTTTAGATTAATTGGCACAAAGAACAAGGAAAAAAGAATTCCACCTGATAATGAAATACAAAAATGAATGAAAGCAAAGTTAGCAGTTAAATCTGCCACTACACCACCAATTATAAAAAATGGAAAACCTGCCCATATAAAAAAGGTTAAAACTAATAGTATTGATGCCATAATAACTAACATAAAGTTATTTTTAAGCACGCTTAAGTAATTTTGGAAATAGAAGCTCATAATTATCCCCCACTTCTATGTAAAAGGTTATTGAAATCCTGCTGCGTTAGTAGAATAGTCCTTTATCTTTATTGAAGTAAAGCTACCCTATTTTTAATCACGTTTTTTCTCTCCATAGTTTACCCAGAGCCAAAAAGTAGTTACCGCAATAATAGGTATAAAAATTGCTATTCTTTCAAGAATTTTTGAGTCTTGCATTAAAAAAAGTAACATTAATATTCCAAAAGAAATAAATACAATAAAGAACTTCTGCATACCTTTCTTTTTATTCATTCTATCACTCCCTGTTGAATAAGGTTATTAGTTTCTTACGCAATGAAGCACCCTGTTAAATGAAGAATAATCTTATTTATTTGAAGGTATAACAACAACCACCCCAATCAGCAAAGTTGTCTAAGCATTAAAGTGGTTGTTCCGTCTAATCCTTGAAGTACCTTAATTTCGTGTATGAAAGGCAGCGATAACGGATACGTTAGAACCGATAGTTATGTATAAAGATAAATAAAAAATCGCAAGTGCAAATATTACATTAACTTTAACATAAAATTCCATTTATTATCTTAAAAAAAAGAGGACCTTTGATTAAGGTCCGCTCGACATCTTCAACTCTGCACCAGATCGTTGAATAAGAAAAGAAGCGCTTATTCAACAAAAAGCGACCGTTTCTTAAACATCTGTTAACTAATTTTTATATATATTTATGAACTACATTGATTACAAATCGCTCTTTCTTGAATTGCAACAGGAATCCGATTCAAAAGAGTGATCGTATTCGTCATGACGGCGTAGCCATGTCTTGCCGTTGCCGTCACTGCGTCCAGAAGGCTGTTCCCAGTCCTCCTGCCTGCCAAGAGCTGTTAAATCGAGATAGTTGAAGGTACCAATTATTAGGTCAGTTCCACGGGCGTAAGTCGTATACGAGTGAAAAATTCTTTCACCATCGCGAAGAAAGGTGCTAACGCCAGGCACTTCCATTGACTGACCGGAATCAACGGGTACGCCCATCTGAACAAGCTCATCCTTGGTCAAGTAGTTGTATTCGATTGGAACGACGGATTCGTCCAGTGTAACGTGAAAGTCATAGTTAAAGTCGCTATCGTAGGACGAGTACCAAGGAATGTTCCAACCCATGCGTTCCTTGTAGCGTTGAAGCTTGGGAAGTGGAGCACGGGATATCAGAGCTAGTGACGTGTTGCGTGCATGAAGGTGGGCGAGATGGCCGATGTTGTCCGCAGCCAGCGAGCAAGCAGGACAACCTGCTTCCCAATCAGGATCGAACATGAAGTGATGCACGATAAGTTGAGGACGCCCTTCAAACAGATCAAGCAAACGGGTCTTACCATGCGGACCATCTAAGACATAGTCCTTATCAATCTCTACCATTGGGAGTCGGCGACGTTCGGCATTCAGCGAGTCCCGCGCCTTAGTGAATTCCTTCTCTTTGGCCAGCAGTTCCTTACGAGCCACAAGCCATTCATCACGTGACACTACATTTGGTAGTTGCAGATGATTTTGCGTTTTTTTCATATCATCTTCTCCCTTCTTTATTTTCTTAAACTTATCACAAATGATGGCTATGAAATTCTTTTCGATTGCTAAAAATACTTTTCCTTTTACTCTTTCGACAATCTTTATTAAACTCCTTCTTATTCCAATTAAATGGTCATAATACGAAAGATGGGCGCTTCTCCTTATTAAGGAAAAGCGCCCTATTGCAGAAGATCAAAGGTCAATCTTTCAATGAAAGCTTTTTAACTATTTTTGACCACTTTTAACATTTGCCGTATAGCTCCGAGATGATATGCTGAATGAGCCAAAGAACCTGGAATTTCATTGGCAAGTAGTTTATTCCATTCAGTAACATCAATTGCTTCCAAAAGTGTTAAGTATTCATGTCGTAATTCTTCCTTAATTCGATTCCATTGCTTTTCATCCACTAAATTAATTTTCCAACTTTCTCCCCAATCCATTTTTGGCTGCTTACCGTCTTTCAGGATGGCATTCGTTCCCCATAAATAAAAGCGGGTATGGTCAGCGTGAGCCGCAACCGTCGTCCCGTTAACCGCAATTGAAGCTTCATTTGCGGTTAACTGATCAAGAGTCCCGAAAAGTCCGCTGTTTGGCCGTGACTCTGTGAACATACTTCCTTCACCGGGCGGTCCTTCAAATGTTTCTTTCACCATTTGTCTTACTGATGTTGATAACGAATGATTCATTTTATCCCCTCCAATTTAATCGTTTCACATTCAAATCAAAATTTATTGAGATTCATAGCCTGAAATATATAACCCCCTAATTAATTTTTGATGGTTATATCGTAAATGATTTGAATTTAACTGTCAATACCACTTATGATGGTTATAAGTAAAATTTCAAGATTATCCTGTAAGGGCTATCAAATACTAACGAGTAAAACAAAGGAGAAAATAACCATGACTGATTTAAATAAAAGTATGGATGTATACTCGCATGACTTGCTCGCCGGGCGTTTGTGTTTGGATTTTGCCAATACGGTGAGCTGGCACGATGGTAGTGAGGAATCGAAGGAGTGGCTGACGAGTTATGAAAAGTTGGTAAACTGGAGTTTTCATGCTGATATTCTTAAGGAGCAACAAGTACATCAATTACTCAACAGAGCAATGGATCAGCCTTCTGAAGCAAAAAGGGTTCTTGATGAGGCAATTGAACTCCGGGAAGCGATCTACCGCATATTTAGTTCGATTTCAAATGATGAAACGCCAACCTCTATTGACCTTTCAATTTTGAACGAGGCATTAAGCAAAGCATACGGGATGTTGCAAGTAGTACCTGGGAAAAATCATTTTTCATTGGAATTTAAAAATGATCAAAAAACATTAGACGGGATGCTTCCACCAATCGTTCAATCCACTGCCAACATTCTCATTTCGGAAAAAGAACTAAAAAGAGTAAAAAAGTGTGAGGGGACTCCGTGCGGTTGGCTGTTTATGGATACAAGCCGAAACCGTAGCCGCCGCTGGTGTTCGATGGAAGACTGCGGAAATCGTGCAAAGGCGCGTCGGTTTTATGAACGTAAAAAGTAAGGACCATATCAAGGTATCTTTAGGGAAGCGTGTTACCTTACAGGTTATTTGTATTTGGTATGGGCTTTACTTTAAAGATTTTCTTTATACTTAAGAACTGCTTTGAAGACTATCTAATCAAAGTTGTTGTTTGTTCAAGAAAAAGGGCGTTTTTATCTGACAATAAAAGCGCGCCTTATTCAGAAGGACGCCTTGTTCGACAAACGCACCTTATTGCTGCATAGTTTGCCTTAAAAGCCTTTTGCTACTATACTCTTCTTTATTCCGAAACGAATAAGCCCTTCATAGGAATCTCCCGAAATCCCCAAAAGCTTACAAAAGGCTGGTTCTGTCTTGTAACCTTGCTCCTTAAGTTGAATTACTTGTCCTTTAAGACTTGGATCTTCCATTAGTAGTTTATGCTCGATAACCATATGTAAGTATGCAGTTTGCTCATGTACGGGCTCGGATTGGCCAAATAATTCAAAGTCAAAATGTTTAAAGACAAAATTCGCTTTAACCACTTCTTGTCCCCGGATGTTGGTTCGCTTAATCCTGAACTCAGCTTGATTATCATACAGATTGTATATTTTTTCTCCAAAACTGTTCAAATCATTTGCTTCCATGATAATATCCAAATCTGATCCTTTAACGTCAATACCAATTGGCACAGTTCCACATAAAACAGGATTATAATCAATTAAATCATTCATGATATTCAGTTCATGTATTGCAAAATAAGCACTTTGTTGCCTTTCATTACCCTCTTTCATGCAATCTAATAAATTGATCATATCACCACCAACCCTTTTTTTCTTTCTATGAATCATCCAAAAAATGCATGATTATTTATTCAAGAAATACACCCGTTTAGGTAAGACTCACTACGTATAATTAAAGTTATTCCTTTAATTCAATTATATCTAAACACCAAATACTGGATTTCATCTGTATAGAAACTATTACCTTTACACATACTCTGTTAATCTTACCACTTCGTACTGACAATAGTATTTAATTCATTTTTAATAAGTGATATAAATGACATACTTACCTGACTATATATGTAAGACCACTATATTAACTTTGGTCTAGAGACAAGCGGTTCTCCAAGGGAGTCCGACTACTCTAAGCGGATAGACCTCCCACAAAACTTTTCTGGGTAAATAGGGAGGTCTATTTTCTATTGATTAAAGTTATGACCAACGCAATTAAGGTAATCAACAAGGAACCAAATCCAATTAGCACCTTGAATAATTCATATAAACTCACCTGGCACCACCTCCGTTCGAAAGGCTAGCCTGACATCCCTTGATGAACATTATCTACTACTAGTATATTAATCACATTTTCTATTGGTAACGTACATTCACACACGATGCGTGTCCATTTTTACAATTGCTGGATTAATAAATCACAACCTGTAAAAAACATAGAATAGGTATTTTTGCACATCCCCTCGAAAAGGCGGAATAAGCGATTCCCGAAAAACTAATCTCCATACCTATCACTAATGCAAAATAGGCGCTTCCTTATTATTCAAGAAAAGCGCTCGTTTGTAGTATTGATAATACAGTCTAGTTCCCTAACGTTTTATTCCTTTTCCCCATGTTGATCATTCATACAAACATCATATCCGTTGTCCGAATATGATACTTAAATAACGTCTGTTTCTCGAGGTGTATAAGTTTCATCTTTTTCATCTTCTTCATCTTTTTGGATTTCCCCATGTGTACTGTATTCATGACTGTCACCACATGCAGTCAATAATACACAAACAAAAATAATAAATCCTGTTCTTATAAAAAGTTTTATTAAAATCCATCTCCCTCTTTCGTTCTTTTTCACCCATCGTATCATATCCTATTGTCTGTATACTTTATATAGTGGCAGTCACTTTCCGGTATTTTTCGAATTTTGCCGGAATTAAGAGGGGATGATTGCTGGTATGTGGTGCAGAGAATGGTGTTTACCGGGCTGGAAGGTTATTACGGTATCAACAAAGGAAGATTTTCTGAACCCCGAAACACTTGGGCGTCAGATGGTACAATATTGGATTTATCAAAAGCATCCCTTTTGCTATAATGGCAATAAGAAATGAATTACGATGGGAGCAGGAACGTATGCGAACAATCTATTTACAAGTTGGCTACCATAAAACGGCCACAACATTCTTACAGCAATATATTTATCCAAAGCTGAAACAGGTTAATTATATAAAGCAGAAGCAAATAAAGTCTTACCTGCAGGATATACGGCTCCGTCACCTATCAAATACAAAGGTTGAAGAAATAAGGAGCTATGTGGATAGCTTTGATAACGACAATCCAATACTGATTTCGTATGAAGGATTATCCGGTAGTCCGTTTGCTCCAAGGAAAACGAAAAAGCAGGCAAACATTTTAATTGGTTTACAACGAATTTTTCCGGCAACGGAATATGATGTCCATGTGATTGTAGGGATTCGATCGCAGGTGGCACTCTTTACATCTCTGTATATCCAGCACATCCATATGGGAGGCGTCCTGGATGCATACGGGTATTTAAATTACTGCAGGAATAATGGTTCGCTTCAAAGTTTAAATTTTCACAACTACTTGCAAAAGGTGGAGAAGACGTTTGGACGCGATCGATTATATGTAATGATTTATGAGGATTTCAGGCAAAATCCTGCTGACGAAATACGAAAGCTGCTGCATTTCATGGGTGAGCGGGAAATTCCGAAATACAGCACTAAAACAAGCGCTCGTAAATCCAACAAAAGTTACGGTGTGGCACAAGTGCGGATTGCCCGTAAACTTAATAAATATTTCAAATCGCGAAGTAATCCAAAAGGACGTATACCGACCATAAGAATTCCGAAAATCGGCAATCTTGCACCAAGAACTTTATTGCAAACCAGGATAAGCTACACATTGCACTATAAGAAATATGAGCTACCCGAAGATATTCGTGAGTTACTAAAAGAAAGGTATGCAGAAGGAAATAAAAAACTTGCAAAAAGATATGATTTGGAGCTCCCGGATATATGAAATAAAAAACAGGGAGATGATAAAAATGGGAGAGCATAAATATTTAGATACAAAAGTGAGAATATGGGCAGCATCTGATTCTATTCGATTAAAAGTTGAAGGACATGATCAACCAATGTATGTACCTAAAAATAGCGCACCTTCTAAGCATTTACGAAAATTAGTCGAACGTGATGAGATTACAAAAAGCAATAAAAAAGAGAATGACAACATTGAAAATATGCTTTCAGAAACCTTTGAAGAGCATAATGGTGTATTCCGGAGATTAAATAATAGATAAATAAGCTAGACAACTTGGAGGTAGTCATTGCTAGTACTTTACCGTTAGTATTTATATTAGGTGGCATTGGAGCATATACTTTATCCCCTAACTTAAGAATTTCGACCTCTCTTATTGAAACAAGAGCATTTTGATGGTTTATTTCTTCAATTATCCCTATGAAGTTGGGTTATCTGATTTGTCTATGTCAAATGGATTACACGCAGATAATAAACCAATTAATACAATTGTGAATAAAATAAAAGATTTTTCATCCAAAATAAAGCCTCCCTAACACTTCTTCACTATTCCATTTAATCGCCCGATACATTAAAAAAGCGCTTTCCTTTATTCCAGAAATGCGCCCGTTTGCTTAATGAACTGATATTACTTATTCTTTAGTTCTGTTATGTCATTTTGTAACCATTTAAGAACACATTCTTCATCTTTAATAATCGACGTTGCCAAAATTGCTCCAATATAGACTGCTACTCCACTAACGAGTATAAATAATATAGATTTATATTCGAATTCAGGGATAGCAAAACTATATATAGACAAAACAATTATAAGAAAAGCAATTGTAAACAAACTTTGTGGTGGATTTAATTTTTTACTCATTTTCATCACCCCTTCACGTATATCAGTGCTTTACTGGTTTCATTTTAACATAACTTTACTCCATTAACTGACCCTTATAAGCAATACAAGCGCTTACCCTTATTCCAGATAAGCGCCCTATAATTGAGCAACTCATCTATGATTGTACAAGGCTTAAATTTGAAACCCGATTGCACGTGCCAGTCGTGCCAATCCCCCGAATACTCCCCTTTGTAAGAAGATAGGAGGTCCTACTATATATCCGTCTATACACTCCCACGCCATCCCCAACCATAAAGGATTCCAAGGTATGCCTTTGGAATTTAATTTGTTTTGTTTGGTTAATTTATGAATAAGACTGAACATGTTCCAATGATTTCCTGGTGGTCGGATTTCATGAATAGCTATCAACCGATCTTTACTCTCGTTCCAGAATTGATGCACCTGTTTGGGAAGAACCTTAATATGTTGTCCAGGTCCAAGAAGCTGCTCCTCGCCATCTACTATAAAGCGCACCTTCCCTTCCTTAACCGTAAATGATTCCGTCAGAATTGGATGCCAATGAGGGCCGTTCATAGCACCCCGTTTCAATACGAGATGTTCAACAATTAAAAATTCCCCTTTTTTATCAGTGCCTCGACCTAAAAAAGTAATTGTTGTTCCGTCTGGATGAACGAGTACCTCTTCCGTTGGCCTATCCATTTGAATCCCCCTTTATTCAGCAGTTTCCATTATATCTCCTAATTTAAATTATTAAACATTATATAGAGGTTTGGTTATTCAATTATCTCGCCATTTAAATGAATGATCGCTAATCTTTATTCCTGAAAAGCGCCCTATTGTTGCAGTTCGGAACAAAAAATTATTAAAATGATTCCTGAGAAACTTTCCTAATGTTAATTTCTCAACTCTTATTTTTGAGATCTTTTATTTCCTGTTCTAAAACCTCCACTCTTCTTTCTAATCCTTTGTTTGGTATTGATTTATTAATAGTACGTACAGTAATCCAGAATAACAATACAAAAATTGCTAACCATAAAAGTATAGGAAGTATTGAAAAAAAGGTTTCCATAAATTTTTTACTCCTTTATATCTGTTTTATATCGTTCTTAGCTTTACAAACCTTTCTATACAACCCATTCCTATGCTTGTATACTACCTTTTATATTTATTTCTAACCAAAATCGCCACAAAATTTATGTAAAAAACGTAATCCTTTACTCCAGAATCACGCCCGATTGCTTAGAACAATATCAGATCTTTAACACATAATTTAATGATTTCCCTGTAATTTACTATTTACAATATCTTTAAGTTTAGGGAATCTAAAAACCATAATAAGCGTTAGCAATATAATCACAGACAACGAGCCTAAAACGCTATATTCAAAATCAATCAAATCAAACCAATTTTTACTTGCCGAAAACATTACAAGAAGCATTAGCAAATAAGGAAAGAGCATCATACAATAAAATCCTTTGCCTTTTTCAAATTTGAAAAGAACATTCCACTTATTCTCACCCATATTAAAAGTCTTTTTCAATATCGTGAAAAGTAACAGTAACATTCCAACGTAAAACACAGAACCCATTATATTTAACAAAATATAAGAAAAGACAAATAGAAGTAAGTTCAAAACAATATTCACCACCTATAATTCAGTAAAGTCCTTTTCCACAAAATAACCTTTTTTGTTCAGTATTGGCGCAATCGCTTATTAAACAACTGCGCCCGATAATGGAAGTTCGGTTTCCATTATCTACGTTTTACAGTTATTGCAAAAACGTCTCTGTTAGTTCAATCAGATTTTTATAAACGAGTACATATGCGTAATTGATTGTCATCAGGATCTACGAGTGTCATCATGCGAAGCCCTTCAAGATCCTCATTTGGGGGCTCAATAATCCGAATTTCTTTTTTGCTCTTTAATTCTCTGTACCAATTATCAACATCGGGAACAAAAAAGTGAATTAATCCACCTACCTGGCAATCTCCAGTATGTTCAGTCAAATAAATAGTCATTTCATCCTTGCTGATTTGAACAAAAACGGGAAAATGCGGTTCAAATCGATGTTCCCAATCAATTTGAAAACCCATTCCCTCCACGTAGAATGCCTTACTTTTTGTATAATCAGTTATGCGTAATGCAGGAATCACTTTTTGCATATGGACGCCTCCTCATATTAAGTCTTACTCCCAATCAATGAATTGTATTATCCTACCTGCCCTATTGCTTAATACCAATTATTCCAAAACAAGTAATCCAATTTAATTACTTTAACAAAAAATTATGACACCCACCTTATTCCAGAAAGGCGCCCTTTTCTTGAACAAGTTCTAATTCTTAAAACTCCATATGATTTTTATTCTCATTAATAATAATCCAGTCGTTTTTGTAAAATCCCATATGAAATTCAAACTTATGACCACTGGGGTCAGTGTTTACTCAAATAATCCTCTGTCAATGAGATTCGCCGTAACAGGCTTCCGTCCTATATCACGTGACCACACAGATAATTGACCGATGTGGTGGATTTCGTGGGCGATGACATGGCGCATGATTTCTCCGTGTCTGAAGCTAACCGTTTCACCATTGGAATCAGTTTCCGTGAGCTTCCGGTATTCCATTTCGTTTGTCCACGATGTCACAAAGGGCTCTACCTTCTTGTGATATTGGCTTGAAAGGTCTCGGACTTTGGATAAGCTAGCGTAGGTTTCAAAAGATGGTTCTTCAGGTTCGGGTTTACCTTGTAAGCCGCAAATCCAACTGTATTCAACATCTGCGATGTGAAAAAGAGTGTACAGAACACTCCCAACTCCTCCTACCCGTTTTTTTAATAAATCTTCTTCCGGAACATCTTCGCACCATGTAAACCAATCATCGCGAACTTGCCAGTTATATTGAAACAGTTTCAACATCACAACAACCTCCATTTTTTATAGACTAACAATTAATATTCAACAAAATACTTCAAAATCCTTTTTTAAATAATAAATCTAAAAAAATCCTGTTAAAATCCTTCAAAACTGGACCTTAAATGCAACTAGGACGATTTCGTTATTACAGAAAAGCGCCCGATTCTTGAAGAATTCACTGCCTACACTTGCTCTTTCCTCAACGTCATACAATTGACCCTATTATCCAATATTTCAATAAAATATGTAGATTTTCTGGATCCCACTAATCTAACGAGTGCATAGTTCGGTAAAATAAAAAAAGCCGATTTCCTGTAAGAAAATCAGCTTTTTTAGGATGAAATTCGCGTAGCGTACAAAATAAATGTTGGCGGTACCCCAACCGAAAAAAGATTCTAACAAAAACTTTTATAATCATTATTAAGGTGACTCTCACTAGTATCCATACCAAGGATAATAAGGATAACGGAATAATCTTCTAAACAAACGGAATGGGAAACGGCGTCGACGGAAACGACGAAATCTTCTTCTACGAGGACGTCCGTAATCATCGTAGTCGTAGTCATAATCATCATATCCATAGCCAAATTGCCTGTTTCCTTGTTCTTCATCAATCTCTTCAGGAACTAACATAGTAACGCTGTCCTCATCCATACCTTCGATAATACCATCAAATTGTGACCCGTCGTTCATTTGCGCTATAACATGGTAATTCATATATATTTGACACTGTTGTTTTACATCGTCTCCCATAGGGCGGTGATCTTCCTGAACTTGATCAGGATTCATTGGAATGTTGTTTTTCACTTAAAAAATCCCTCCTTCTTTTACACTCTTAGGATATTCACATAGTTTGGCCTATGTTAACGTATATTTTTGTCCAAACAATCTTAACCTTGCCGCATAATTTAATAGTAGCTATATTGGGAGGGAGGGATTTTAAATGAGTGATTATCAAGGTGATTTTCACAAGAAAGACAACAATTTTGCATTAATCGTTGTCCTGTTTATATTGTTAATTATTGTAGGCGTTTCTTTCGTAAAGAAGGATTACTAATACTACTTTGCTGATACTACACCCGTTTTTGATTTTAGAGGTAAGGTTTTAAACCTCAAACATTCAGGCTGTTTACATCATATAGCTCCTGATCAGAAAAGTCATAGGTTTCTATGACTTTTCTGGTTTTTCAATTTCAACTAATCCACTCACAATGCCCTTGATGTAGTATTTATCACATGACGAATCCACTGTTATGTAATTTTCTAGTTGTTCCGGGAGGGTGTATCGCTCTATTGTTGTAATAAGCTTACGTTCTAAAAAAGCCCTCGTTTATTGGATATGATACTTCTGAAGCCACCCGTTACTTGAACAAAGCAAAGGCTCTTTTAGAACAACTTCTCATACTTCAAGAGCGACCTGTTATTTTTTTAAAACTATCCAGGTTGCTGAACCAATACGCTACTAAATTCCCTCCGATAGTATACTAAGTAATATATTTCTGATATTAATAATTATAGAAATCCCCAAAGGAAAAGTGCACTACCTTGATCGGAAAAAGATAGTTTTACTTACTGATCATTGTTCTATTCGGATCTAGTTAACATAGTCTCGACTATAAAAAGGGAATTCCATGTAACCATCTTCTTCAACTATATGGCCCTATTCAAAAGGACGCCTTGTAAAACAAGCGCGCCCTATAATGGAATAACTGTAAAGCTAATAAAACTTTTTAAAAGCTGCGTTTCTCTGGCCAAGCTCCCTGCATTTTACTAAGGAATACAATTTGCCCAATATGATATGCGTCATGCAATGCTAAACTCTTCAGTTCAAGCACTAATGAATTATCTTCTCCTAGGATCTGTCTATACAAATCTTCATGTTCTGATTTTGCTAGTATTTTTCCAAGTTCACGATGAACATAAAAGTATTCTTGTTTTGTTTCCTCCCAATTTTCTAACGTCTCAGTTGGTAATCGAAATGTAGATTCATTATTTTCTGCCTGTGGTTCATTCGCTGTTTCACCAAGAAATCGCAGCAAAAATCTCTTTTCATAGAAACGTAAATGACAAACTAATTCCCAAATGGAATTCATTGCCCCATCAGCTGGTTTCCAAATTGCCTGTTCAAAAGTAATATCCTCTAGCACTTTTTCAAGTGGTGGAAACCAGTCTTCTTCATCTAAGCAGCTTGCCCATTGTTGTAACAAAAGTGTCTTTACATCCATTTTCTATTCCCTCCAATTTAATCCCTTTAATAGATAATCCCTTTGGTCATAATTCATTTGCAGTCGTGTTGTTCTGGCATAACTTACAATTTCAAGATGAACCATCTAATTACCTTCCTTACTCCACAATCATGGCCATTTCCGCAAGATAAGACGCCGATTCTTATTCCAGATAGGGCCCGATTGCTCTAATAACAATGATATTGGACTATTATGTCAACCTTCAACTTTGTACCAATCACCTATGACTGTAATTTGTAAATCATCTATAACTTTGCTCTTCATATTAATGTTTGGATTTAATAAAATAGTTCCATTCTGAGACAATTTATTTACTTTTGACCTTGAAATGCCAAAGATTTCTGCTATTAGTTTATCTATTCTAAGACCAAAATCATATTTACAGCAAAGTTTAATGGTAACGTCGTTAAATAGTGAATCGAGCTTTTCTTTTCTTAACTCGTATCGTATATCTGTATTTACATCATTACATAGTTTTCTTAATTTGTTGATTTGAAAAGCATAGTACCAAATTGTCTCTTTATCATTATTCATAAACTTTTGAATTAGCATAGAGTCAATTTTATTAATATTTACTCTCGATAAAATAGGGTAATTCCAAGTTCCCTCACAATGTATACAGTTATAAATTAGCCAAATATCAACTATTTTCTGATTCGCATTTACTCTGAATTTCTCACTACAATAAAATTCTCTGTTCGTTTTACATTTACTACAATTTCGTTTTATATAAGGTGTTTCCTGAGCAATGATCTCATAAGTGAATAAATTATTAAAACTCATACACCAGTTCCTCCTATTTATCCAGAGGAACGCAAAAAACGGTTGAATGGAGAAAGATTTCCAATTAAAAAAACGGAATACCTTACAGGTATCCCGCTGGAAGTAAAACAACTGACTATCCTGCGTTCCCTGTAATGGCTAAAAATAGGCACACTTCTCCCGTCATTGAACTAATGTTCAAAAAAGAAATGTACTATTTAGTTACTAAACCATTACAAGTATGTTGGCAAACCAGTTCCACCTTCCGTATTTCTCCTATATATAATTATACCAATATTATGCTATATATCAATAATTATGATAATTCAGGAGTATTAATATTGGCTTTCCCTCCCCACTCTACATATTCACCGCTATATTCCTTTTGGCAAGCAGATAAAATGGTGAAAAGAAAAACATAGCAAATATTCAATAATCTTATCTTACTAAAGGGTACATGTGCGGCAGTTAGTTGAAGAATGAAATTAAAGGCTAACCGGATGAACTCGTTAACCTTATAAAACCAGTGGCCATATAGTTGAAGAACTATTTTAATTTCCTTTAAAGAAGATACTACTTACCCCCTGGCCGTACGAAAGCTAGTACTACCCCAGACACTATTGATTAAATCAGTATACGTACGGGATAGAAGTTAGTCCTTGTACTCCCACCTGGCATGAGAATAATGACCCGGCCAATGGTTCCATTTTAAGCTTATCGCTCTCTACCCCTTCACGCGCTGTTGTAATATAGAGTGTTTGCATGTTAGCCCCTCCAAATGCACAACTTGTAACGTTTGAAACAGGCAAAGTAATTGATTCAACGATTTTACCCAAATTGGGATCAACACAAATGACTCGAGAACCTCCCCAAAGTGCTACCCATAATCGGTCGTTGACATCGATGGTCATTCCATCAGGAGATCCTTCAATATCATTTAAATCAATGACGACTCGTTCCTCTTTAAGTTCTGTTGTCTCTTTAGAAAATGGATATGACATAATTTGATTCGTAGGGGTGTCAATGATGAACATCGTATCAGCTGCTTGATTCCATGCAAGCCCATTAGAGATGCTTAAACCATCTTTTGCTTTTTTCATTTCTCCGTTCTCATAGACAACATATAGATTCGCCTTTCCTCTAGCTCCATCTTCGCTCATGGTACCCACCCAAAAACGATTGAACGGGTCACATTTTCCATCATTAAAGCGCATCGTCTTTCCAAGATCAGCTAATGAAATAATCTCTTTAGATGCTTCGTTTGATTTATCAAATAAAATTAACTGATTCCTTGTTGATAGGAGGAGCCTCGAATCTTTTACTTTTACAACACTTGTAACGTTAGAAGGAAATTCAATATCATGTAAGGCTTGACTGGAAGGGTCATAATTGATCAGCTTATTGTTTAGAATATCTACACATAATAACCGATTTCGTTCCTCATCCCATAATGGTCCTTCTAGTAATTGACCTGCGTATTTTCTTTCTAACTTTGCTTCCACTGAGTATACCCCTTTCAATGTTATGGCTGGTGTTGAATGAGAAAATATTTGTTGCAGCGTCGCTACGTCTTTATGTCGTTTATAATGAAAGTAACCAAATGTCTTCCACATGGTATGAGTCCCTATATCATCGCGATCAATCATCTTTCCTGCCTTGACTAATGCCTGGTAAGCCTGTGTATCGCTTATCGGTCTACTCCCTTTCCTACTAAATAGTCCTCGTCAGCCATTCCTTTAATGTATAACGCTATCTTAAAAGGAAAACATTGCTAAGTCAATGTTTTGAATGTATCCGTATCGTTTTTAAATATCAATTTATTATTTAAATTGCGCAGTTTTGATAATTATTTTGCGTGAACAAAAAAGAAAAGCGCAAGCGCCTTGGTCAGCCCCGGCAAGTTTAAGACGAATCTCTTAGTAATGATTTTTATCACAAAGAGATTTGACTTAAAACCTCTGGCGGGCTAGGGCGCTTGCGCCAGACAGATAAACGCCAAAGTTTTATACTTTCTTTCCTTGAAATAAAGGATCATCCATATTAGTTCTGTCTAACATGGATGATCCTTTTATATCTATTAGGCAAACACACCCTATTGGGTAAGATCATGAAATGCCCCCTCAACTCATTCATTTATAAATGGATTAAAATATTGACAAGTTTCCCGAACGGATCTCTAACGTAAAAACGCCGCACACCCCATGGCTCATTGGCTGGTCCATACTCAATTGGAATTCCTGCATCTTTTATGCGAGCTAGTGCATTATCTAGATCATCAACTTCAATTGACAAATCAGGTACCGGTGTCCCAGATCCACCTTCTGAAAGGAAACTAATTTGAGTGTCCATTTTCTCATGCGAGCCATAGGTTGCAATAAATTCCAGATTCATTAATTGATCAAGTCCAAGTACTTCCTCGTAGAAGTACCTTGCTTTGGTAATATCCTGTGTTTCCACATTCGCAACAATTCGTTTAACCTTCATTCTTACCACCTCCCATTTTCTATTAAATTCTACAATCACTACAAATAATCCTTGTTACATATCTAATTCCCCTCCAGGAATTGCCATTACATCAAGTTGTTGTGTTGGATCCTTGTCAAATGTCCATGACATAAAGTCTACATTTGATGTTTTCTCAAATGCCCCTGCCTTCATACATAAATCTGCCGCCCGCAGTGTTTCAGGGTTTGTTGAATTCCCAACAAAATTGCCATTGATGCAGTTGTTGGCGTGCGAATTGTACTCCTTTTAGGACCGCTATTCCCTGTTGCGACAACCGAAACAACACCTGAAAGCATGGCATTATTGATTGCGAAAGCGTCTGCGGCTATTTGTGTGTTATTTATGCTTCCAAGTGATAGGTTGATAATATACATCCCAGCGATTACCCATGAAGTAGCAACCTCTACCATAAGCACCTAATACACGGTACGCATATAAATCTACTTTTGGAGCAATATCTTTTATCCCAAAATTGGTATGACAATTCCATTTTTCCTTATATAACAAAGGTTATTGGATTTTAACATATGAATTAACATACGAAATCGCAACCAAACTCTCTTACTGACAAAAGATATTGTCAACGACGAAGCAGTTTAGTACAATAAGATAGATTGAATTATAGTTTACAGATTCCAAACAATTATCAATAATTTAGCCTATAATTACTAAGCGAATAGGTGATGGAGTTTACCATAACTGCCTGTATGAGGCTGATGACTCCTGCCAAAGATAAAGGGATACCTATGTCTTTTGGCAGGAGTCTTTTTATTTTCAAATGTTAAACAGAGAGGTGATTTGAATGAATTTATTATTAGTGATGATTGGTGGTTTTTTTGGGGCTATATCTAGGTTTGCTTTGGGTGAATGGATACATACAAACAATGGATTTCCTTTGGGTACCTTTTTAATCAACCTCATTGGATGTTTTATTCTAGGGTGGTTTCTTACATTCGTCAGCCAAAAGGAAAAAATAAGTCCTGAGTTTACCCTACTAATTGGAACAGGATTTATCGGTTCCTTTACGACTTTCTCAACCTTTTCGGTGGTGGCCCTTAACTTATTTCAGAAGGGTCTTTTGTTAATGGGAATACTCTATGTGTTGGCTACCACAGTGTTAGGGTTAGTGCTGGCATACTTAGGTCGCAAATTAGCTTTATCAAAAGAAAGAGCAGGCGATGCAATATGATTTGGGTTATAGGAATAGGTGGTTCTTTAGGAGCCGCAGCTAGATTTATAGTAGGTAACTTGATTAGTAAAGGGACTCAAAAAGTATATCCTTTTCCAATGGGGACTTGGATAATAAATATCACAGGTTCATTTTTACTTGGGTTAATTATTCAGCTTCACCTTTCAAACCATATCAGCGAATTGTTATGGCTTTTTGGAGGTGTAGGTTTTTGTGGTGCATTTACAACTTTCTCAACCTTTGGGAACGAAACAATTACTCTAATACAATCAAACAAAATTAAATTAGCTACCATATACGTTGTTACATCAATTATAGTAGGTGTGATTTCAGCAATGATTGGTTTTTACATTTAGAATATATAAAAAATAGCTTAATTGGGCAAAAATCTCTTGTGCTAACTGGTGCATTAGTTGAGTTGAACAAAACAATATAAAAATACGAAACACTTAGACATTAAAATGTCCAAGCGTTTTTGGTTGCTATTTATACTGTTATTCGTGGTGCTAATTATAGTCCTTTTTAGTGTAATTAATTGTACTGTTTTTTTATTTTTTCTCCACAGTAACGAAACTACTTAATCTAATATGTGTGGTCTTATTGTAGTTTTAAAATTTATCAAGTCCTAAATCATAAAAAGTCTTGTTCAATGAACGCGCCAGTTTAATGAAGATCAATTTAGTGATTTAAAGCAATAGAATTTCATTTCCACATATGTATATTTAATGAGACTAATTAATTTGATTCCGCTTCCTTTTATAAAAATAAAAACAATTAAATACACTGGATAAAGCTACAACAAGCCATAACCACTTTAAATCATAGTGATTGTTAAAAGAAATAACACAATTGGTTACTAGTAAAATAGCTGCGATTATCGAAATTATAAACCTTGTTTTATTAGACAATCTCTCACCACCCAAAAAAGTAAATAGTTTTCCGGTTAAATGTTAACGTAAATATATTGAGGTTAATATTTTTTAACCAAACTACTTTTTTTCAATATAATGGCCCGATTGTTGAAAGATAATCAGACCGCACTCTTAAAGTTAAACAAGAAATTTATTTATTGCATCTCCTGAAGGACATCTAATAAAGAATGCCGAATGGGTGAGGCAATAACATTCTGATAACAAACCATATAATAGCAAACAATATAGTTAAGTTTAGAGTGATGCTTAATGTTTGTCTGTACCTATTTTGAACTTTGGATTTGGGATTGGTGAAATCCCATCCAATCCTTATTACAAGAATAACTGGTATTAGAATAAGGTTATAAACAGAAGACTTATCTAAAAATTCAAGTGCAATCATTATCGAAAAAATTGCAATATAAGTAAAAACATTGTCACTCTTTTTATCAACGTTTTCGAAATAATTATCAATCGCTACAAGGTATTTCTTCAAATAATCCCTCCAAACAATATTGAAAAGCAATTGAACAATCGTTCCCATTCATTGAATAACAATTTTATTTCATTCTTTCCAAAATTAAATAGTCCTTTGTTTTAAAAATCGTTATATCGCGTTTCTCTGCAAACTCTATTAAATGTTCATACGCTTTTGGGGTTTCAAGCATAGCTAATCTAATGTTGATTCCTTTATTTACTTTTATAATGGCAGCTTTTTTAGACCAGCCGACTCGTACAAATTTTAGTTGATTTATTTGGTCAGGATAAATTTCCTTTTTTATAATAGATTTATTGAATAATAATATTTGATATACTAAATGGTCATCGTGTATTTTAAACTTAAATCGAAGAGAGGCTAATCCAACAGCTAATAGTAAAAGTAATAAGAATAAAGACAAAGATCCTCCATAATAATCTACTAACACATTCCATAATATGACGATAAAAATAGTAATAAAAATTGACAGCCGTTGCGGTATTACATTATACACGATTTACCTCACCTCCTTTTTCTTACTCAACTATTATGCTCTGATACTTGAATATGGAAGGAACTTTGTCGATGTTCCAGTAATGAAGCTATTACTTTAAGTACATAAGTTCACATTCAAAATAAATTTTGAATCAATTCCTTTATTCCTTCAAAGATTGCCATTCCAACCACAACTCCTAAAACGATTCCGCCAAAACTTGCTTCCTTTTTCTTTGTTTTCTTTTCCATAGTAATTCCTCCTAAACTTTTCTACCTTTATCAATTACAAAAATTTAAATAGGAATTATCAATAACTGACTATGTTTACTTTAGCATAAAATTCCATTTATTTTCTTTAAAAAAATAGAACCTTTGATTAAGGTCCGCTCGACATCTTCAATTTTTGAACCTGTCACCTGAAGAAAAATGAGGCAATTAAAAAGCCTACTATTATTACAAGAATAAGTATTCCAGTACCTTTCCGCCCTAAACTCCCAACCAAATCTGAAAGTCCTCCACCGTGAACACTTCCGGCAGGGTTTCTTTTTAGTTCTTCTTGTCTCATTTTTTCTCTTCTTCTTTCAGGAGTTTCTCTTTCATCATTCATTTGAACACCTCACTAGTTCAAATTTCCTTCTTTAATTTTCACCCGTTACTCAAAGGTAAATAAAAACTATTTAAGTAATTTCTGTACGACCTTTTATTCTCCAAATTCCAAAGCCTATCAAAGCCCCAAGCATATTAATTTATTTTTCATCGAATATACTAATCATTTAATCCCTTTCCATCGAGAATCTGCTGCATCCATTTTTCAACCCTTGACTCTCGCGTTTTGGATTGTTTGGCTTTAGAGAAATAAAGAATGTATGCTCTTTGTCGTCCCGGCGTCAATGCTTCAAAAGCAGTTTTCAAGGCAGGGGTTTCATTGAATTTATTTTGAAGTTCTTCAGGAATTATGAATTCTGTGTTTTTCTTCACTTCCAAACCAGCTTTTTCAACTTCAATGGCTTTATAAATATAGTCTTTCAGGATAGTTTCCATTTCAACTATTTCTTGAACATTGGTGAACCTGATCTGGCGCGCCGCCTGTACATTCTCCGTTTGCTGGATTAGAATCCCATGGGCATCCTGTAACAAGGCACCTTTGTGAAACAGAAGCGCACAATATTCTTTAAATCCATGTATTAAAACAATGTTTTTATTCTCAAACGTGTAACAAGGTTTACCCCACTTAAATTCTTCGGTCAGCTCACAGTCAAGAACAATATTTCTTAACTGTTCATATTCTTCCTTCCACTTTTTAGATTTACTTAAATATTCATCAACCTTAGGATTCATTCTACTATCTGTCATCAAGTAACACCCCTCTTCAATTTTCCGATCATTCAATAATACAAACTGGAATTTGACATCCTACATTGCTGTTCTGTCACGATATACAATCAGAGTAATTGCATTTAATAGGATGGTAACAATGAGAAGAACTGCTGCGACGAGCCCCACGGCACCTGTTGTGTCCATAAGAGCAGACCAATCCTCAATCTTTACCAGATGATAGTTATAGAAAATCTGGAAACATAGCGAAATAGCACAAGCACTGATACTCATAATGGAAAGAGCGACCCAATTCCTATGGTTATGCTTTTCATATCGCATAAGATTAACAACAGGAAGTATCCAAGCAATTAGTCCAAGTATAAGGCTGTCAAGATTAAGCAAACCAATCATATCTACTCCCCCTTTGTATTTTTTGTTTCTTCATCTTGTTCACAATCCTGCTCTCGTTAGTACAATATGAAATAACTGCTCTCTATAGCTTAATAACACATTTTTATTTTAACATTAAATTTCATCAGGTTAATTGGATCACCCTGAATTTTTTTAAAAGTTATTTTATTCCGCCAAATATGCTTGCTAAAGCATTTTTTGGAGACCGTTGAAAATGCTCATCCAATTTCAGAACATGCTTTACAGTTATCTCAGCCACATATATTTTCCAATACTGCGCATATTATCCCTAGAATATATGATAATATTGGAGGTCGTACAATGGAATATAATCACGATCACACTAGATTAACTTCTGCTGAAATGGAAAATTATGGGTAACTTATACGGGCAACACAATGGCGGAATGTGTTCTTAGTTATTATCTTCAACATGTAAATAACCAAGATATTAAAATAGTTGTAGAAAAGGCTCTACATTTAAGTGAGAAGATTGTGAAAAATATTAAAGAAATATTTATTCAAGAAAACTTTCCTTTACCAATTGGGTTTACGGATGAGGATGTGAACTTAGGTGCTCCAAGGTTATTTTCAGATGAATTTTATCTTCATTACTTGAAATATACGAGTAAAGCAGGGATGAGTATTTATTCAATAGCAATCCCTTTAATGACAAGAAAAGACATAAGAGATTTCTTTATCGATACTTTTAACTTAACAGTGGATTTAATAAATGAAGTTAATGATTTATTAATGGTAAAAGGATTTAATATGAAGCCCCCACAAATTCCAACACCAGAAAAAGTTGATTTTATAAATAAACAAGATTATCTAAGTGGTTTTTTTGGAGATAATAGACCTCCTCATGCACTAGAGATTGCACATCTTTATGATAATATTGAAAACAATGTAACAAGTAAGGGGTTATTAATTGGTTTTAGTCAAGTGGCTAAAACTAATAAAGTGCAAAAGTATTTTTTAAGAGGTAAGGAACTTACTAATAAACATATAAAGGCCTGTTCACAACAACTAAATAAAGATAATTTACCATCTCCTCCATTATTGGACGACCAAATAAGCACTTCTACTTTTTCTCCTTTCTCGGATAAATTAATGTTATGGCATAAAATAGACATGTTTTCCATGAAAATTAGATCGTATGCCAATGCTTCATCACTTAACGGAAGGCGTGATATTGGTGCAATGTATGCTCGGCTTCTAGCGAATAATGC
Organism: Virgibacillus necropolis; assembly: GCF_044793635.1. Lineage (GTDB taxonomy): Bacteria > Bacillota > Bacilli > Bacillales > Amphibacillaceae > Virgibacillus_F > Virgibacillus_F necropolis_A. The sequence continues at coordinate 3,304,072 of NZ_CP084992.1, read as the reverse complement.
ACTATATGTAGAGGACGGTGCTAATATTATGATTGAACATGGGTGGATGGAGCAACCACCAGGAGCAACTGACCGTACAGGAATTGCAAAAAGGAAGGGTTAGACGATATATGGAAAAATTGATTTGGAGCATTCCCCTTCCTGGATTTGGGGCCATATAGTGGAACAAATTTTCTTCCAAAAAAGAATCGGTTGAAGAGGTGCAAATTCTGTTTCTTATGCAACACAATTTGCAAAGAAAAAGATTTAAACATTTCTTCTGTGACATAAACGAGTTATAATATAGAAATGAAATCGGAGTGATACTAATGGAAGAAACTTTGAAGCAAATACTCAGCGAACTTCAAAACGTAAATCAAGGAATGCATGATTTTGAAAAACGCTTTGATAACTTGGATAAAGACATGAATGAACTTAAAGATGGACAAGAACAACTGAAAGAAAGCACAATTAATCGTTTTGGTCCATATATCGAAGAAGTTGCTAAACACATCGATGAAAGATTTGATGAAGTAAAAGATACTTTAGAAGACCAACAAAGGGTAATTGATACTTTAGCAGTTCGTTCTGTTAATCACGAAAGTGAAATAAAAGACTTTAAACGCATACTAAAAAACCAATAAGGAGCGATTATGCTCCTTTTTTTCGTTCTCCGAAAAATCTCCTTCACAGATTTTTCCGATCAATGAAGAGAAAAAATTAAAATAAACAGTACGACCATACTGTTTATTATTGTAAAACTTTTATTCATCCTGTTATTCAAGTAGAATCAGATATTGGTAAGGGACGAATGAAGAAGTTGGCATGGGGAAACTTCACATCCCCCATTTTCATTCAAATTGCCTGGCACAAAGATAAATGGATGACACCACCTTTAGACGCCTTTATCGATCTAACTAGAAAAACCTTTAAGGAATAAAACTTAAAGGTTAATATTTAATTGGGGAAGTCAATCTGCATAAGGAAAGAGAGATTAAGATATTACAGTTTTATAGGAGGTTACTATGGCTTTAAAATATAAATGTTTAATCTTAGACCACGATGATACAGCAGTAAAAAGCACACCAGATATACACTATCCATCATTTGTGGAGGCTCTTAAAGACTTGCGACCACATGATAAATCTATTACCTTTGAAGATTTTGTTAGATACTGTTTCAATCCAGGATTTTCTTCTTTATGTAAAGACATCATTAAATTCACAGAGGAAGAACAAAGACATCAGCAAGTGGTATGGAAAAATTATACCGAATCAACTGTACCTGACTTCTATGAACTGTTTGTAGAGACTATTCAAGAATTTAAAAAACAAGGTGGAATTGTAACGGTTGTTTCTCATTCTGAGAGGAACCGAATTGAAAGAGATTATTCTATTCATTGTGGATTTGTGCCAGACGCAATCTTTGGATGGTAACTTCCAGAACAGAAGAGAAAACCAAACCCTTATCCAATTAAAGAGATTTTAAATCGCTTTAAACTTCAAGAAACTGAAGCACTAATGTTGGATGACCTAAAGCCTGGATTGGAGATGGCGAGAAGTTGTAATGTAGATTTTGCAGCTGCTGGATGGTCTCACAGTATTTCCGAAATCAAGGAACAAATGAAATTGGAATCTAAATATTACTTTGAAACAGTAGAACAATTTAATCAATTTATATTGTGTAAATAACAAACGCTTGGGGAAACCCAAGCAATGTTATTTGTTAATTCACTTGTTATTTTTATAAACAATTCCTCAGTTGAACACTCCGGAGCTTCTCTCTTCCCTGCCAAATTGTGCTTCTAATAAATGCCTCCGTAGTGTCTAATACTTCACTTATTTCTTTTATTGACAACTCTTCCCTATGTTTTAAAACAAGCGTAATCCTTTCTTCCAATGCCAAATTCATTAAGATTCTATGCATATCAGTTAGCTCAAATGTGAATCGGTCCGTGGTGACTTTGGAGTAGTCATTATCGGGACTATTAAAATCGAAGTGACTTATAGCTAACTTAATACTCACTTGATACAACCATACGGAATACTTTTGTAAAGAATGATAAGAATGTATATTAGAATAAGCGTATATAAATGTCTTCTCAGCTAATATTTCAGCAGTTTTTGTGTTCCCCGTTATAAAAAAGCAAATCTGAAACACGCTCTCAAAATAATAATCAACAATTTGTTTGAACACATCAGTTTTTCCTCTCTGAAACGTAGAAACAACTTCTTTTATCATTTGTCCCATTAAAATAACCTACCTTTTTGTCTTCACGATAAAAAACGAGGCAACGAGTTGTTTACCTATTTTCTAAACCTGACATAGTCTCCTGCAAGCTCTACATTTAAACGATTAATTCGTTAAATTTGTTTTTCATAATATCTTTTTACAATAGGACGTATGATCATTCTTATTACAAGTAAGGAAAAGATTAGAGTTTGTCCTACTATAGATATATTTAGATAAATCGCAAGGCAAAAGGCGATAAAGATAGCAACATCCATTACAAAATTCACTGTTTCTCCGGACTTTGCATTTATCAATACGTTACGCTCATCGTATTTTTCAATTTCATTTCTTTTCTCCCCTTTTTCGTTCTTTGTATCATTCTTACTTTTCAAATAAACTTCTATGGAAATTCCAGCTAATGCAATACCTAATGCACCAACACCAAATGGTAATTTTTCGCTTTCTATTACACTAATAATGAATACAAGAATTCCAATCACAGCTAACAGTATTGTCATAATCAAATTACGTAAATTATTATTGTTCATTTTCATCATCCTCTTCAAAAATAAATAATTCTTCAATACTAACTTTAAAAACCCTTGCAATTTTGTAGGCTAAAAGTACAGAAGGATTATACCGCCCCTTTTCTAATGAAATGATAGTTCTTGAGGAAATAGAAACTAAATCCGCCAATTGCTGTTGTGTTATATTCGCTTCGTTCCTATAACTTTTAATATGGTTTTTCATCTATTCATCATCCTAAATAAAAATGAAGTTTGCTTCACGTGAAGTTTGTTTCATGTGAAGTTAACTTCATTTTATAGTTAATGGTATTTATTGTCAATATAAAAAAGTGCAAATTCTTAAAGAAATTGCACCAGAGGTATTAATAGACCCTATACACAAACAATGGCTAATTTTAAAAAGGATTAGCCATTTCTCAACAACATCATATTCATTTTCTATACCAAATTGGTATTCCTCGTTTATTGAAGAATTTCACCCATTTGCTTAACTATTTTAGCACTCATCATCTATTAGAAATATCAGCAACTTTTCGGATAATAGACTGGACACCATCTCCATTTTTGATCACAAATAAATGGTTCGCTTCACCTTCTACTGGCGCAATCACATCGTTTATATTAGTCTCATCCTGCTGCCGAGTATGTACTTCCTCAAAAGTTGAAGCAGTTCTTAATATAGTTGTACTACGCTTACTTTTCTTAATTCGCTCTTTAAGCACATGGTCAGGAATATCAAAATTCACCAGGATGCTGGTGAATCCTTTGTTATGATAATGTTCGAGCAGTTTCAACCGGCCTTTTCGATTGCGATTTGAGTTGCAAATAATGAGGTGGCAATTGGTCTCATTAACTGCATAATCAATAATGGATTGTGTGAGAGCGTACTTGGCTGTATTAGGTCCATGTTTTGGTACTAATGTTTGGTAATAAGTGTGGAGAAATTCAGCATGGTTATCTTGATCAATCACAACTGAGTTGGGTATCTCTTTTTCTAAAGCTTTCGCGAATGATGATTTCCCGCTATGGGTTTTACCGACTGTCATAATTACTACCCTATTCATGAATGCAACTCCATTCTCAAAAATTACGGTATATCCTTTATTGATTAGCATCATCACATATTTATCGATTTTGACTATTGGATCCATGTTAGTATATTATTAAAATTGCAAACGCAATTTTCTGAATCAGAGGGTAAAGAAAAAGGTCACCTTAGATTTGCAACCCTCGTGTTAAGGTCTTGCACCAGTTACTTTAAGTACACTATGTCACAATATCAAATCCAAAAAGGGAAAATTATCTATATTGTACATAACAACAAGACACAATATTAGTAATAAAGTTGTGCTGATATACTGCTTTGATTCCTTTATAAAAATAAATTCCATAATTACCTGGAATCCTATTAATAATGCTAAATAGGTCATCCAATAAAACTTTGTTAGAATGTCTGAATTATTAGTAATCACAAACCATAGTGTGCTTAAAAAGATTACAAGGATAATACCTCTACCCCAAAAGTCTAAATTTTTACCAGATGTTTCCGAAACTTTTTTCCTTTCAACCCCAAGTATCTTATTTGTTACTTTTTCTACCACGAACAACAAAATAAGTAGACCAATAAAAAACGCTACAAACTTCACCCAATTCCCCCTTATTACCTTTAATATTATTCCATTATTAAACTCTTCTGCGTCGTTAGTGAAAAAGCGACTGCTCTAATTGAACAATCGCACCTTTTACTTTAGGTAAACTTTTACACGAAATACTTAATTATTGAAACTCTGTAAAAGGTGAAACCTAATTCTAATTGCTATCCTTTTTTTTATTACGAAACCAACTAACAAGGTGTAATATTTCAGCTATTAAACATCCTAGTACCATCCATTTAAAAAACACGTAATCGTCATTCATATCAGAAAAAAGAAATGCAGCTAGAGTTCCAATACCTATTCCTAATGCTAGTGACAAGTAACTTTTATATCTATATTGAATGTATTCCCTCATTGAAAAACTCTCCTATAATAGAATTCAAAATTGCTCCTTCCTTAATCCTGCCTCGTGTGTTGAACAAGAAGTGCCTAGCTTTATAAAATAAAGCATCAGTTAGTTTAACAAGGAATAGTTAAGAAAAGTTGCTAATATACTTTTTTATTACAAGTAAAAACATAACGAATGATATAACAAAATAGAAATAACCTGACTTCATTTTGTCTTCGATAACATATTCTAAACCACGTAAAAAGGTAAATAAGGTCAAAAACGGAGTAAATATAATCCAAAAAAATTCATTCCAGTCAATTAAAAAATAATAGATGACAATACAAATAATTGAAATTGCCATAATCACATTTATTTTACGCAACATTTTCATTCTGTTTCTCCTCCCCTTTTGTTTAACGATCCTGCTGCAATAGTTGAATAACTCTTGTTGAAGTAATGCACCAGTTAACTTAACAAAATCAGACATAGAAACAAGCGATAATTAAACAAACCATAATAAAAGAAGTTATCCATTCTTTTACACCTGTCTTGATATTCTTTTTCTTGTCATACCACTTTATTTTTACTAAAGATAAAATAAATAAAACTGACATTACAGGTACAAATAAAACTTTAAATATTAGAGAAGACTCAGACTCAGGAAGGAGGTTATCTAAAAAAATGGCTATCACCCAAAATAAAATTAATAGCACATTCTTCATTCCTCTAAATCTTTTTCCATTAAAAAGGAACTCAATAACATTTTCCTTTTCCAAATTACCACCTCCCTTTCATAGTCCAATCCATAGTCATTTTATACTCATATAACCCTTTTTCTTCTTCAACTCTACTGACCCATTAATACAAATACAATAAGTAAAAGGATCTTAAGTAACAAATGCTTGTTAAACTCTCGCACCAGTTTGTTGAATAAGCAGCTATTTGATTTTTTCAGCAATCCTTTTTAGTTCTTTTGCACGGGTAATTATAAACGCTGTCATATATTTTTCCAAAAACAATTTGTCGGCAATTACTCCGATTGGACCCAAAGGTGACTTATACTCAAATGTATCAATCATTAAGGTTCCACCTTTTTCTTCTATAAATTGATGTGTATGAGTGAAAAAACTGAAGGCTCCTTTTACCATAATATCAACAAACTCAGTAGGCTTTTCCATATGAGTCACTTTAGCTGTTAACCTTTGTTTAATACCAAAGTGAGTGGCTTCCCAAGTAACTGTATCGCCCTCTTTTAACAACCCCTGCGTAACCCCTCCCACAGCTTGTTCCTTCGTTTTAGCAGTGGTTTTAGTATGTACATTTACGTTTCTTGTAAGGTCAAAGCATACTTCCATAGGTGCTTGTATAAATTGTTTGTGCTTAATAATAGGCAACTGCATTCTCCTTTGTAAGTACGTATTTTAAATTATTACTTATGCAAGGAAAGCACTAATTACTTTAAAACGAATCGAATAATCTTGGGAAAACAAAAATTAATAATAATCCAATAGTCATATATGTAATGTACTTTTTTCTGTTAGTTCCTTCTCTGAGTTCCCAAACCCCAAGTGTGACTAAGTATAATCCTATCATTAAAGTTACCAATATAATTATCATCATTATCTCTCCTACTTTAAATCTTCTTCCACTATCCTGATTAGTTAGCTCAAGATCTTTTTAATTTATTTTAACATAATATTCCAAATGATTTTCATAAAGAAAAGACAATCAAATTGATGATTGCCTTGTTCAACTCTAGCCAGTTAGTTCAATATAATCTCCATTTTTCTACCCTTTGTTGTCATCCCAATTGACCTATAAAATTCAATGGCAGATGTATTTTCCTCAGATACTCCCAATTCAATACTATCAACTCTGAGGCTCCTCCCAAAATCAAAAACGTATTTAGTTAGTTTTTTTCCGATACCTTTCTTTCTATGCTTTTCAGCAACGCATAAACTGTTTATAACTAATACTTTCCTCGCTTTAACAAAAGAATTTTCACTTGTTTCTTCTTCCTTTGCCACTACAACACCGACTATATCATTGTCTATGGTAGCAACAAAAATGTGTTGTTTGCCATCAATCAACTGGCTTTCAAAGAACTCTTGCTCGACTGGAGTGGAATTCTCTTTGTACAAATCTGGTCTTACAAAAACGTGGAATTCATGAACCTGCTTAAATAAAGGCAACAAAAAATCGTAATCGTTTTGCTCGGCATTTCGAATAGATATATCCATATTTTTTTCTACCCCTCAATAATTGTTTAATTGGTATTATACCACTTCTCACTCTTGCACCAAAAGTTGAAGAAAAATTTGGCGCATAACCTTCACAAACAAGAAAAGACTAATATAAAAAAGAAGGTTTTAAGGTATGAAAATATTAATATCCATTCAGTTGCTATTTTGTTTATTCTCATTTGGTGAATTTACACCTCTTGAACCTAACAATACTACAAATTCAGAACAAGAAGGCCCTTCCTATGCCAAGTGGGGGAAAATAGCTATGAAAGAGACAAAAGAAAAATATACCCACGCAGATATTATTGATTATCTTCACATCAGCAGGGAAAAAGGAATGGAATATTCAACAGAAAGGTTTAAACTATGGCTTAAAAAGGACAATAAAGAATTTGGTGTATTTGTCGATATTAAATTCAATAATGAAACTGAACAAATTATTAGTATTAAATATAGGGAAACAACCCGGTAATTCTGTAACTATAAGGCGACAGTAGTGAAAAAGCGTATCTGTTTATTTCAGATACGCACCAGTAGTTTCCTAAAACTGTAAGAAAAGCAGGTGGAATTTATCTCCACCTGCTTGTTCATTTTAATCTCAAATAATTATTAAGAACGCTTTTGTTTCTTTCTTGAAGAATCAGCCTTTTTTCTTCCAGTTTCTCTTCTTGTCGTTCCTTGCCCTTCAGTTTCTGATGAACCCAAACCAATTGTTGATGGATTAGCTTTTTTCTTTGACACGCTATTCACCTCCAATTAAAGTATTCCTTAAAATATATTTAGGTATGCTATTTTATTGCTACTTTGAATAAACCACTAAAATTGGCAATCTTTTTAAGATAATCAAAATAGTCAGGTCCAACGACAGCTCCATTTATTATCCTTGAGTGTCTTCGTCAATTTTGTATTCACCCGCTCAAATAAGTATTCACCGGTTGCTGACCAATTGCTTCGGCAAGCATCTCCCCCGTGAAATCGGGAAAAAACACATCCGAGAAATACAGCTCCGATTCAGCGGACTGCCAGAGCAGGAAATTACTTATTCTCTTCTCCCCACCCGTCCGGATAATCATGTTGGGTGACGGCAAATCCCCCGTGTACAAATACTGCTGCATTCTTTCCTCAGTTATATCATCCTTGCTAATCTTCCCGTTCCTGACTTCCTCAATCAGTGTTTTAGCGGCATGGACAATATCGCCCCTGCCACCATAATTGAAAGCGAAATTAACGATGATGCCAGTATTATTTTCTGTAGAAGAAACCGCCTTTGCCAGCACTTCCCGAGTTTTATCGGGAAGAGGAACCGTGTTTCCGGAAATTCTGATTTGAATATTCCTTCGCATAAATTCAGGAAGCTTTTTATTAAAAAATCTTATCGGTAAACCCATCAGGTAATTCACCTCATCAGAGGGTCTGGACCAGTTTTCCGAGGAAAAGGCATACAGCGTCAGTACCTTGATGCCGAGTTCAATACTTGCGTCAATAATCTTCTCCATTTGCTTTGATCCCGCATAATGGCCTTCACTTCGGCTCAGACGTCTTTTTTTACCCCACCTGCCATTCCCATCCATGATAATTGCCACATGGTCAGGACTACTTTTATACATCCGACCTCACCCCCCTCAGTATTTTTCTAGTTCCAAACCGAGCAATTGCTCGCGGACCTCCCGCTTAGTAAAATTAAACGATTGCCAGTGATCCAGTGAATTATCCTCCATCATCTGCTGGCGGTTATATAGCATCTGTTCAAGCTCCGGATAATCTGGATTCACTTTGTACAGTTCAATCAATCCCTCAACTCCCGTGGAGGAAAGAGCGTTGAGGTAATGAATATCAATCTTGTCGGTCCGCTCGTATCGCTCCAGATTCTCATCCACGATTATCTGTTCAATATGCATGACATTCAGCCCTGTATAGAACACTAGCCCTGCGATCAGATAGAAATGCAAGAGCGCAAGTCGCTCAAACCAGACCCGGAATAGTGTGTAGGCAAAAATCACAATCAGAAAAATCATGAATGCATGAGCTAGAATCCGTTCCATGGTAAATCCGTATGCAGCTTCATACATACTCAGCCGTTGATAGGCGGACACCAGCATCACTCCACTGACGGTCACCAACAGAGAATACATCAGTTTAAGCACTAACTTCATTTTTGCCCCCTGTTCGCGCACAAGCTTCAGACAGCAAATCAGAATCGTCCAGTTGATCAGCGTGACGATTATCAGTTCAAAGAACCCGCGCCTCGCATACTCCGCGTAAGTATAGCCTCCCTGCAGTCCATCACTGAAAAAGTAGGTGAACTGGATGGCTGTAAAAAGAGCGTACACCGCATTAAGCAGAATCAGGATTGTCACTGCAGTTACCCCATTACAGCTGATCGTACCATTCTCCGCATCATTCTTTTCCTGAATAGGTGTCCGTGTCTTAATCCGCAACACCTGCAGAATTCCAAAAAACAGAGCCGTGAATACTAGAACAGCCACTGTCCGAAATATCCCTTCCAAGTTAAAATCAAAAATAAACTGTGGCAGCCTGAGTACCATCTCCTGAAAGACGGCATCCGCCGACATTAAAAGACCTGTAATTATCCCAAGGAGTGGGAGGCCAATAAGAAGGCCAATCAGTACCCGTTTCATTGTCTGAGAAGTGGATTCATCCATATTTCTGGACACTAGCTTAAATACTCTGCCACTGAATTGGCTGCTGTAGGTGACACCTTGGCCGATTTTAGCCGCCATTCGGACCACAAATGCGGGCGTGCCCCATTTCAAGTTGCCAGGGCTTGTAATTAAGACCACATGGAACAACACAAGAAACGGGATGACCACAATATTCAGCAGGTAGAAAAGCACATTATCATATAATACATAACTCGCTGCCAGGAGCCAGATACACCCCATTATTAAAAGGCCAATCCTCCGGTGGTTGAACCCCAGTTTATACCGCACAAACACCACTAGATAGAACCCTGTGAGAAAAACCAGATACGAAACTCCTATCCTGGCATGAAAAAAGCTAATTTCGGCAAGTATACCAAGCCCAAGACAACTGAGCATAAACAACCATTCATTCTTCTTAATTACTGTATCCATCTACCAATTCCCCCCTTACTGCCAAATACTTATAAAAAATGTCTTATTATCCTTGAGTGTCTTCATCACTTTTGTATTCTAAAATATCTCCAGGCTGACATTCTAAAGCCTTACAAATCGCCTCTAAAGTTGACAATCGAATCGCTTTTGCCTTTCCATTTTTCAATATAGAAAGGTTAGCCATTGTTATCCCAACCCTCTCCGAAAGTTCTGTTACGCTCATTTTCCTTTTAGCCAACATCACATCAATATTAATTATAATCGCCATTGTATTCACCTCAGACCGTTAAATCATTTTCTGATTTTATATCGATAGCATGTTTTAATAGCTTTTGAAGAACAGCGGCAAACACAGCAATCACCATGGAAGCAAAAGTAATGACCAATCCGATTAACATGACACCTGGAGCGTCATCCGCATCCGCTATTTGATAGATGATTGGTAATTCCGCTGCATACAAGATACTGATTGTGATGGCGCAGTATTTTATATTCTTTAAAACATTAACCGATAACCCAGAGAACGCTTTGTTCTTGTCAATATAGGTTAAAAGTTTTAAAGTCTGATACAGAGCAAAGAAAAACACTATCGCTGTTGCATACATACCGATTAAAAAGAGATATTTCAGATAGGAAAATTCTGGAATGATCTCTGCCACATATTCCGATAACCCAGGCAACAAAAAGATACACAAAGCCAGGACAGGAAGTCCCATAAGAATAACAACGAACTTTAAAAAGAATGTTTCTCGTTTCATAAAATGCACCTCTCCTATTCATTTTCAAATTGATTATAACAGCATATTTATCGAATTACAATAAATTATTACTGTATTAAATGATATTATTGTTGTTTCATAAATATCCATTTAATCTTAGACAAAAATAAAAAGCGCAATTCTAATTTTAGAATCGCGCCCTTTAATTAAGAAAATTGGATTTATCATTTTTAATTAATTTTCCTTCTCTGAAAACAACAATTATCGGTTATTTCACGTGCATATTTTCTTCAAAAAGCTGAATTGCCTCTTCTACAAAATCCAATACCTTTTCTTTTACCGGATAGAGATTAATTTCTCGTGACTTTTCTGGTGATTTACGTATTTCAAAAAATTTATCACCTAGCTGTTCATCACCTTCAAATAATTCCTCAGATAAGAATAAAGTTTCTTCAGCAATAATCTGACCTTCTTCAGATTTCGGACTATCACCCCTTTTCAAACATAATTCAATCCTCCTGTTTAGGTTAATCCATCGTCTTACTTGAGGATTATCTTGTTCCAACTTTGGGAGATTTCCCTTAAGGGTCACCTGTTCTTGAAGACCAAAGTATTTATTCCACTTTTCATCGGCACTGCCCTTTGTTTGATCTTCTTGTATCAAAGGAATTAATTGCTCCCATTTTAAATCTCCTTCCAGTTTAATACTATTTAAAAGCGAGTTAGTATGTTTAACGGATGCATGATACCCTTCCATCTTCTGCTGTAAGTAATCTCTATGGACATAAAGTAACTTCTCCATCGTAATCTTTGAAAGTATTTTCCCAATATTATTTAGTGACAAGTTCAGCATTTTTAGTATCGTTATCTTTTTTAATATTAATAAATCTTCATCACTATAAAACCGTTTTCCATGCTCATCTTTCTTGTTTGGGCTCATTAATCCAATCTGATCATAATACCGTAATGTCCGTACAGAAATATTCAGCATCTTAGAAACTTCCCCTGTTGAATGAAATTTCACCTTTTCCCCTCCCAAAAAAAACAATTGCGGGTTACGCAACGTTACCAATTACACTTAATATAGCATAAATAAGGAAGTGATTATTCATGAATAGTAAAGATTTTTATTTCAATCAGAGTCCATGGTCATGGAAGGAATTAATCCAGCTTTTGACGCTAGTTTTGGTGTTTACCCCATTCTTCATTGAATTTCTGATAATGCAATATCTAACAGAAATCTTTCAAAATGAATTATATTCCGGGACCTTAATTGGATTTATTATGTCCATCCTCTTTACCTTTGGAGTTTATTTTATTGGGATTAAACCGAAAAAACTTTCTTGGAATGAAGTAGGTTTCCATCGATTCTCAAAATCTTATTGGAGTCCCATGATCGGATGGACCATTGTTCTAATTATCGGTAGCATTTTGCTGTCATATATCACGGAATGGCTATTTGATATTGGAACGAACAACAGCAAGACAAATAGCTTACAAACTAGATTAACCACCATTAATACCATCATTGCTTTTGTATCAGCTGCGATAATTTCGCCAATTTATGAGGAAATTTTTTATCGTGGATTTCTTTATCGTTGGTTTAGAAGTAAATATGGATTGTTAGCGGGAATGTTGATTAGCTCCTTTATCTTCATGATTGTTCATATTCCAACATTCAATTCTTTGCCATACACTTTTTTATCTGGTCTAGTTTTTGCATGGACATATGAAAAAACACAATCTATTTATCCTTCAATGATTATTCATGGAACTTTTAACGGATTGGCAGTTTTTTTGACAGTGACCATGTAAGCATTTCTTCACAATCTAATTCAAAGTGCCACCTCATTAAAAGGACGTTTTCCTATCTCATACAGTCAAACCTATTTCTGTATAAATAACATTGACTATGGGCAAAAGAAGGGAAGCAACCTACCGTGCATTGAGGTGAATTAAATGAAACGGATTAAAAAACAGAAGTCAAAAAATACGGAAGAAGATTTCTCTATAGAGTTAGTAAAAGAACTCGATAAAAACTTAGATAATCTAAAAAAAATGTTGGATGAACCCAATGATTTAGTTATAAGGGAATTTACGGTTCGTGGTACTAACCATAAGTGTGCTGTCGTTTTTATTGATGGCTTGATAGATACGAATTTGGTAAATAATAATATCTTGAAAAATGTACAGATAGTAAACGAACGAAAACAACTTCCTGATGACGTAACCGAGCTCTTAGATGAAATTCATCGGGAGATCATTTCCATATGTGATATCAAAAAGGCTAAAACATTGGACGCTATTTCGAATGCTCTTTTATATGGTAGCACGATCTTTTATCTGGATGGAATAGATCGTGTGTTAATTATGGATACAAAAGGATGGGAAAGTCGCGCAATTGAAGAACCAATATCAGAGGCAGTAATCCGTGGGCCGCGTGAAGGTTTTGTTGAAAATATACGAACAAACATGGTTCTTCTTCGCCGTCACTTACAAGATCCTAACTTACATTTTAAAACGCATCATGTTGGGCGTCGTTCGAAACGTGTCCTTGTTGTAGCATATCTAGGTGGTGTTATTCATCCGGATTTTTTGAAAGAGTTGAACCGTAGACTTGAATCAATTGATATGGATGATGTACCGGAATCTGGCTACATTGAAGAATGGATTGAAGATAGTTTTCTGTCACCATTTCCACAACTTCTTAATACAGAACGACCTGACACAGCCGCGGCGGCCATTGCAAAGGGGAAGGCTGTAATTTTACTGGATGGTACGCCATTTGCATTGATTGCCCCTTTAACAATTGGAAATGCATTTCAGTCTCCCGAGGATTATTATGAACGGTGGACGATTGGATCGGCACTGAGGGTTTTACGTTACTTTGCTGCATTCATAGCCATGTTTTTGCCCGCATTATATATCGCTCTCGTTTCCTACCATCAGGGAATGATTCCTTCAGAGTTGGCGTTTTCCATTGCAGCCACTAGAGATGGAGTACCCTTTCCGCCATTTGTGGAAGCCCTCTTAATGGCAGTAACCATGGAATTGTTACGGGAGGCAGGAGCACGGCTGCCGAAAACAATTGGACAAACAATTGGTATTGTTGGAGGTTTGGTAATTGGAGAATCCGCAGTTCAAGCCGGCATCGTAAGTCCAGTTATGGTTGTTGTTGTTGCTCTAACTGCGATTGCTTCTTTTGCACTCCCTGCATATAGTGTTGCAATTTCTTTTCGATTGGTACGCTTTTTCTTTATGGTTTCAGCAGCTCTTCTAGGGCTTTATGGTATTATCCTTGTTTACATTATGATTAACATTCATATTGTAAATCTTAAAAGTGTTGGAGTTCCTTATTCTAGCCAATTTGCCCCTGCATTTCCAAAGGATTGGAAGGATCTTGTGCTACGAGCACCAATTCCTACGTTGACTAAGCGTCCAGGTTATTTAAAACCACCTGATAATACTTCAGCAAATAAAGGGGATACAACGTAATGAAGAGCTTCGAATATGGTGATGAAAAAATTAGTGATAGAGAAATCATGCTTGCTATTCCATCCCTGGTGATTGGTGTTGGAATCTTTTCATTACCTAGAGATTTGGCGAATGTAACTACCGCCTCGGATGGGTGGATTGCTATACTCGTTGCCGGGTTAGTTGCAGTTCTTGCCACGTGGTTATTGGCTAAGCTTGCTATTGGATTTCCAAATCAATCCTTCTTTACGTTTTCATCTACCATTCTTTCAAAACCGGTGGCAGTTGTTATATCGTTATTGTTTGCTGTAATTTGGTTAGGAATTACTGCTTTTGAAGTCCGTAGAATTGCTGATGTATCAAAACTATATTTATTTGACCGAACGCCTGTCGAGGTAATTTCACTTTGCTTTCTTCTTGTCGTTGTTTATGCTGTTTCAGGCTCTAGGGCAGGATTATTTCGATTAAATATGTTGTTTTTACCGATTATTCTCCTTATTGCCTTAGTTGTTTTTGTATTTAATTTAGGATTTTTTGATCCAAACCAATTATTACCAATGTTTGAAACAGACTTTAAAGGTTACGTTAAGGGGATTCATACAGGTTTATTATCATATGTTGGATTTGTCATTGTTTTATTTTACATTGGACTAGTTGACAATCCCAAAAACGTTCCTGAAAAGGCTGCAATTGGGATGTGTATACCAATTGCTTTGTATTTAATGCTTTTTCTTCTGTGTATAGGCGTATTTGGTCATTCGGTAACAGCTAATCTACTTTCTCCAACCATTGAGTTAGCAAAGGGGGTTGACGTACCTGGGGGATTTTTAGAACGGTTTGAATCTGTCTTTTTTATTATTTGGATTATGGCCATCTTTAATACAACTGCGATGGCATTAGATATTGTTGTACTTTCACTCAACTCTATCTTTAATCATACGAAAAAAATCAAAGTTATTATTTTAGTAGCACCGATTGTATTTAGCGTTAGTATGTTTCCACAGGACTTAATTGAGGTAACACTACTTGGCTCAATTGTCAGTAATGCAGCATTCGTATACACCATTTTCATAGGGGTGGTTCTCTTTATTGTTGCTAAAGTAAAGGGGGTGAAGCGGGATGGAAAATAGAAAAGTCTATTTGCTAATCCTTTGCACATTTGTCTTCTAGTTAACAGGATGTTAGGACCAAGTAGCATAGAAAACCGTAGTGAATTCTTTGGAATAAATATTAGAGTCACCAGTTGTTCCACAAACTATAACTATTTATTAAGGACTATTTATCTTATTTAGTTCTTTTAAAGTGACTATAAGTATACTGATTGAATTCGTTGCTACTCTATTCAACAGTATATTTATAAGGGGTCATTTAGATTACATTTATGTAATACCCTTTTAATTATTTTGAAAATTGCTATAGTTATCTAAAGGGGTGGGTACAATGCATTACATTGACCAGTATATAAGTCTTGTGCAGGAATTTGAGCAGAACTTAAACAGGAAATTAACAAACAAAGAATATGATTTTATTAAATGGTTGATAGAACAACAAAATGATTCTTCAGAGATCCTACAATGCTCATAAATGCCCCAGAATAATAAATATAATTGATAAATCTGGTCTCAATTTTATTCGAATACATGGTGTGTTGTTCATTTACAAGTTTTATAATATCATGAAGCTAACCACATAGGACATAGATATATGCTTTCAAGGAAGGAAGATTTTCATGGCTGACATTATACAATTTAATATACCACAAGTAGAAAGATATAATATAAAAACCGTCCCATGCTAGTTACATGGAACGGTTACAATAGACTAGCCCCATCACTTTTGTCATCATTAACCTCACTTTTTTCCAGTAAACCCAGAATAAGGGGAAAGGGCTGTTCCTGCTCTTGTAGTATTCTGAAGAAGTGATTGTCCTTACCTTATAATTAATAAGGATCAGCTTCGTGGCTTTTCTTTACAGCATCTTCTGTTGCTTCATTCTCAGCTAGCGAACCTTGACCATATTTCGATTTACTTGCATCACGTCCAAGGACTTTGTCTTCCATCTTTTTTTCTTCCATTTCTTTCATTTTCTTTTCGATACCTTCCTTCACACGGCGACCATAGTCTTTATCGGCATGAGTGAAGTGCCCAATCATGGCATCTTGAATTCGTTTGTCGCATACCGCAAGTGCTCCGGAAAGGTTTTCGATCAATTCATCGCGCTCCCAATCTTCAAAGCTACGATATGTATCGCCTGCTTGGCCGTAGTTGTTAGGACGATCAATTGGTGCACTCATAGCCGCCGCATTATAAGTTGGACGGTGTTGTGGAGGTTCTTCTTCACTTGCTTCCCGAAGGCCGCCTTTCATCGATGGCTCATAGTTAATATGTGGATTATCTCCAAATTCCTTCGGGTTATGGATATCCATTTGGCCACGATGCTGGTTTGTGCGAACAGGTGCTTTTGGTGCGTTCACAGGTAATTTTAAATAGTTTGCACCTACACGATAGCGCTGCGTATCAGAGTATGAGAAAGTACGACCTTGCAGCATTTTATCGTCTGAGAAATCCATTCCATCGACAAGGACCCCTGTACCGAATGCAGCCTGTTCAATCTCCGCATGGAAATTCACTGGATTGCGATCAAGGACCATACGACCCACAGGCAACCAAGGGAACTTATCCTCTGGCCACAGTTTCGTATCATCAAGCGGATCAAAATCAAGTTCCGGGTGATAACCATCCTCCATAATCTGCACAAAAAGCTCCCATTCAGGATAATCTCCGCGCTCTATCGCTTCATATAAATCTTGTGTCGCATGACCGACGTTTTTCGCTTGAATGGCACTTGCTTCTTCTTGTGTTAAGTTACGGATGCCTGACTTCGGCTCCCAGTGATACTTTACTAACACAGCCTCCCCTTTTTCATCTACCCATTTATAGGTGTTTACACCAGAACCCTGCATGTGGCGGTATGTTGCTGGAATTCCCCACGGAGAAAATACAAATGTAATCATATGTGTAGCCTCAGGGGAACGGGAAACAAAGTCAAACATCCGCTGAGGATTTGGAACGTTCGAAACCGGATCAGCTTTAAACGCATGAATCATATCAGGGAACTTCATCGCATCACGGATAAAGAAAATTTTTAGATTATTCCCAACCAGATCCCAGTTGCCATCTTCCGTATACATTTTTATTGCGAACCCGCGTGGGTCTCTTTCTGTTTCCGGCGAATCTTTTGATCCTGCCACTGTTGAGAAACGAACCATCAACGGTGTTCTTTTCCCAGCACCTGAAAATACTTTTGCACGAGTAAACTTCTCTACTGGATCATCCCCAACTTTTCCGTACGTTTCAAAATATCCAAATGCTCCAGAACCACGTGCATGAACTATACGCTCGGGTACCTCTTCCCGATCAAAATGGGAAATCTTTTCAATGAAATCGTAATTCTCAAGTGTAGCAGGACCACGATCACCAATTGTACGGATGTTTTGGTTATCTGTCACCGGGCGTCCCTGACGCGTTGTTAATGTCTCACGCTCCACGTCTTTTCCGTTTGAAACATCCATACCTTTTTTCTCTGCCATAATGAAAACCTCCTCAAAATTAGCTCCTTCTATATTTCCTCATATTAGAAAAGTTATACAATAATAAGAGTTCAAGAGTTCATGCTGTTTAGAGTGATTTTATTAATTATAAAATCACTAGTATCAATAGACTTAACTCCTCTTTTCTTATCTTTAAAATATATAATTATCATGTAGATGATGCATAGGACAAATATAAGGACGAATATACTATATTCGGTTGGACTTTGTTTGCTAGATGAAGCTCTTGAATAGGCCTTAATAACAAAAGGAAAAGGTTAGATGTGGCAATTTATTAAGGGCGATTATACGGATGGGGTAATTACAAACAAGAGAGGGTTGGATTTTATGCCGTATACGGATAACTATGAAAGAGACGTCTATGGGACAATTGCTTTTTGGTTACGGAACGATTATGAACATGGTCGATTTTTTGACAGGGAAATAAGTCACTATGAAATGGAACTGGCACGCGCAAACCAGAATATGATTCAGATTTTAGGTGGGGTGTGGCAAAAGGCAGAGTCAAAGAAGGGGGATATCGGAACACTGATTCAGGAGGCTAAACATGTAACACATGAGTTTCACAGTTTACTTGCCTATACGTTGGATAAATCGATGCACTGTGAAGTCATCATCTCAACACCAGCATCACTTCTTGACCACATGATACGAGAGGCGGAGGAATCACAGAGGGTATTTCAGTTAATTGAAGACGGTGTCCAAGTTTCACCGGCAGATGCAATCATTCACGAAAGCGTCTTTTGGTTAAGGCAAATGGCCGATCATCTAGGCTACATACGCCATTATTTGGATGTATCTAATTATGACTTGAACTTTACGATAACAGGTATGATGCAAAAGTTTGAGCGGCTGCTTATGCAGGCAACAGCACTCAGTACAATGGTACGCACCCCACGGAATGAAACGTTACCAGTTTTAACACAATTCAAGGAAATGATTATTAAAGAAGCCAAGAGCCTAGAAGCATTTAAATTAGAATTAGATGATTTAATCAAAAAATGCGCAGCTGTTACAACCTCCCCGCCGGATTTGTTAGAACATATTGCTAGGGAAGCCCACCACTTATGGAGAAACCTGGAGGAAGGAGTTGTAAGATAGGAAGTGAATATAGCAAACCCATTACTCCCCCAGCTATCTCAAGATAAATAGCAAAAAGCTGCAGTAATTCTACTGCAGCTCTAATAACCTGAGTCCTCTGATGTAAGGTTTTCAATCATCTTATAATCATATTGCTGTAAAGGCTTTTCTGCTGGACCCTCCATTACTTCTCCGGTATATGAAAACCTAGAACCATGGCATGGGCAATCCCAGGTCCTTTCACCATCGTTCCATTCGACTTCACATCCTATGTGGGTACAAGTTGTATCTACAATGTGTAGCTTTCCTTCTGTATCCTTATAGGCACCCTTTCTTTCCCCTTTGACGCTAATGATAGCACCTTCATCGTTGGCTAATGTATCAGGGTCAATATTGGACATTTCCAGTTTTCCCTGAATTAAATGGGAAGCAACATCTGCATTCTGAACCAAGAAGTTTTTTAAACTGGGATTTGCGTAAAACCTTGATGGTGTAAACAAACTTTGATATGCATTCTTTTTGCCTAGGACCATGTCACGAAATAAAAGTGCAGCAACAGTCCCATTGGACATCCCCCATTTTCTATACCCAGTAGCAATTAATACATTTGGTTGACCAGCTGATATTTCCCCGATATAAGGGACCTTATCTAGTGTAGTCAAATCCTGTGCAGACCAGTGGTAGGGAATGGTTTCTAGTCCTAAAACCTGTTCGCCAAATGATTCTAAAGCTTTGTAGTGTTTCATTGTGTCTATTCCTTGGCCGGTTTTATGACTTTCACCAACAATAAGCACCATTTCCTCCCCGTTAATAGTTACGGATCGAAGGGAACGCGTTGGCTTATCAGCACTAATGAAAATTCCACCCGGGAAGCTTTTTTTGGTTTTGGCTGCAAGGACATACGAACGATCAGCATACATTCTTGTGGAATAAAGTCCTAATCCCTCATAAAAAGGAAAATGTGAACATGCCAGTACATGGTCGGCTGTAACGCGATTTCCATCACGGGTAAGAACTACTGGCTGCTTTTTAGCTTCAACATTTACCGCTGTTGTATTCTCAAAAATCAGTCCGTCTTTTTCCGAAATGTTTTGAACAAGATGGCTTAAGTATTTAAGTGGATGAAACTGTGCTTGATTTCTCATTATAAGTGCGTTTTTTATCGTTATATCCAAGGGGATTTTATCAACTAATCCGCCATCAATGCCAAGTTTCTCGTAGGCCTTTGCTTCTTTTTGAATTTTTCCTTCATATTCTTCCGTGGTTGCGTACATGTATGCGTCTTGTGTACTAAGATCACAATCAATCTGTTGCTGTTCGACTGTTTTTTTAATAAAGTTTATTGCTTCTGTATTGGCTTCATAATATAATTTTGCCTTACTTTTCCCCATATTAGTAATAAGCTCGTCGTATATTAAATCATGCTGGGCTGTAATTTTTGCGGTGGTATGTCCTGTCGTTCCGTTCAGTAATCTATCAGCTTCCAGAACGGCAACTTTCAATCCTTCATTTGCTAACAGGTAGGCGGATGTTATTCCGGTAATCCCGCCTCCCACAATAACAACATCAACTTGAATGTCTTTATCCAATTGAGGGAACTCCGGCAAAACGGTAGAATCTCTCCAATACGATGCAGGAAACTCTGACAACTTCCCCGCAATATCATCTTTATCGGTCATAATAAATCCTCCATTCGGTACTTTGGTAACATTAGGATTGCCATATACCAGTGGACTATACTCAATCCATTAAATAGGCGGGGTTAACTTGTCAAACATAGCTGTAATCCTTTTCCCGTGCAAAGTTTCGATTTGAATGATCAGTGCTTAGGGAATTACCTCTAGGAGTAAATGCTTTATAAGAAGATATCACTTATTAGTGACTATGAAGTTTATTCCGCAAAATGGGCCATTAAATGAAAAAAGAGCGCTGATCTTTATTCCAGGGAAGCGCCCAATTGCATTGTGATATTAGTGCTCTTACAATGTGGTAATAATCGGTCCTTCTTTCGTAAGAATAATCGTATGTTCGTATTGAGCCACAAAGCTTTCATCGGTAAGGAATGTCCATCCATCTTCGGATTGGAAAACTTCCTCTTCAAATGTTGAGATAAAAGGCTCAAAGGCAATTACCATACCTTCTTTTAAAATTTCGTCATCCCAGCGAGAGAAGTAATTGAAAATATGTTCTGGTGCTTCATGAATCGAGCGCCCAACACCGTGTCCAGTAAGATTTCTTATGACTGTTAAGCCATGCTGTTTCGCTACATTGTGTACAGATTTTCCGAGCGCGCTTTTTTTTGAACCTGGTTTTGCCTTCTCAAGTCCAGCGTCGAATGCTTCTTTAGCAACGTCACATATTTTTTGTAAAATTATCTCTCCCTTCCCAACTACAAAGGAAATTCCGGTATCTGCGAAATACCCGTTTTTCGAACCGGAAACATCAATATTTACAAGGTCCCCTTCTTGAATGGTCCGCTCCCCCGGTATCCCGTGCGCTACTTCTTCATTTATGCTAATGCACGTATATCCAGGAAAATCGTATTCTCCTTTTGGTGCAGATTGAGCTCCTGCTTTTTCAAAAAGTTCTCCCGCAATTTTATCGAGTTTTTTTGTAGTAATTCCAGGTTTGGTACAACGGACTAATTCATCTCGAATCGCTCCACAAATTTCACCAATTTCTTTTAATCCATTAAAATCCTCTTCGGTCTTTGCAATCATCGTATATCCTCACTTTTTAAAGTATTTTATGATTAGTATTCCATTTAGATTCTAGCATAAACGGAACGGCTTTTTCTTCAACAAAATGGGCCTCTAAATGAAAAAAGAGCGCTGATCTTTATTCCAGATTAGCGCCCGATGGTGAAATACTTCACACTCCATTTGCAACCAGATTACTCTGGTAAGTTCAACTGCCAGGATATGCCAAACTGATCATTCAGCCATCCGAATTTTTTGCTGAACCCATAGTTATCTATAGGCATGAGTGCTGTGCTATTTTGCATCATTTTATTATAAAGGCTATCGATTTCCTCTTCGGTATCACACGTAAGAAAGATAGAAAAAGACGGGGTAAACGTAAACTCATGATCAACATGGCTGTCGATACACATGAACTCCTGCCCCTTTAACGAGAATACAGCTTGCATAACTGTACCTTCTTCACCAGGTCCTTCAGCCCCATATCGAGTAATGCTTTTAATTTCTGAATCCTCGATGAGTGATGTGTAATATTTCATAGCTTCTTCTGCAATACCGCCTTGAAACATTAAAAATGGTGTTACGTTCTTCATATTTAACTTCCCTTTCTTTACATAAATTTTATTGTTTTTTCCCTGTTCCAACTAACTGTTTAAGCCCCTAAAGCATAAGAGCGAATCCTTCTTGGGTGAACACCTCCTATTGCTTTGTTTACAACTAAATTATAAAACTTATGTTTGTAAAGGTAAACAAAATAGACAAACGTTTATAAAAGAAAAAGCTGTCTAAAGGACAGCTCTGTTCAATAACTATCGTACTATTCGATAATAGACTCTCCTAATTGTAACAACAAATCCAACAATGAAAATAATAGCTAATAAAACCATCGCAGCTGGAAAAAGACCAAATGCGTCTTTAATTGTAGAGCTGTTATTTTGTAGGGTAGGGACAACAAAGAATAACCATCCAATACCCACGACTGGCACCAATTGCGGGATTAACCGCAGATAAAATCTCCAAGCAGGATGTTGTTTACGTTTATTCGACCATTTTTCACTTCGGATCATTCCTCTGATCCCTAAAACCAGGTATATCAATGTAATGAGACCAAGTGATAAATCGATTATTGTAGGTACAGGAGCTTTCATTTCGGGTTCATGTCCCTCAGTCAATTGAATGATCCCTGAACTGATCTCATAAGCATGTTCGAAAGTAGGGGTAAAGCTATTGAGTAATACAGCTACTGCGTATCCACTACTTGGGACGATGTCTTGTTGGGCTTGATAAGTAGATGACACACCACTATGTGAAATGCGAGCGGGTTTGACGTTTGGAGAGCTTAACGACCAGCCAAGTCCGTTTTTTTCACTACCAGGTTGAGGAGAGTAGGATTCTTTTAACAATTCTTCTGATAATAATTGTTTGCCTGATTCACTTTTCCCTTCGTTCGTGTACATAGAGAGCCATTTTCCCATATCAGATGCTGTTGTGACCACTCCTCACATTTGCTCAAGCTCTGTCCATGGAATTGCAGTTCCATAAGCTGTTACATATCCTTTTGATAGCCCTTGTACAGGATCTCCAGAGTTCACAGCGGTTAGCGAGTCATTCATTCCCAGTGGAGAGAATACCTTTTGCTTAAGATACTCAGGAAACTCGATACCACTCACTTTTTCTACTAAAAAAGCTAAGATCCAGTAATTCGGATTGCTATAGTAGTATTTCTCCCCCGGATTCGACTGAAGTTTCCAGTCATGTAAGCGGTCCACACCTTCTTTTAAGGTGTTTGAAGGAGACACAATAATTGGATTCGGAATTCCGGATGTGTGACTCAATAGTTGACGTATTGTAACCTCTTTCCATCTAGAATCATCAAGTTTAACTTCTGATAGATGTTTAACTACTGGGTCATCCAATTGGATTTTTTCTTCATTAACTAATTGCAAAACGGCAAATGCCGTAAATGATTTGGATACAGAGGCGATTCTCATGAGTGAGTCTTCTGTTATCGGTTTCCCTTCAGAATCATGTCCATAACCATTTTCATATACTACCTCCCCGTCCTTTACGATTACAATCGAAGCGCCAGGCAGTCCGTTTCGTTCGAGATACTTTGTAACAAATTCATCAACATCTTCCGTTTTAAGCGGTTCAGCAGCTTGAGCTGATAAAGGAAAGTTAAATACGGGCATTAAAATAGCTATGAATAATAGAATGACACATATTTTCTTCTTACTTTTTACTGTTTTCAATCATTTTTCCTCCGTTTAAACTTTATTTATTTTTAGGCTGTATTCCCAAAGATTGTTGCTTTTTAAGAGAATAGTATTATCTAGCATTTTAAAAATACATACCTTATACACACTGGTTACTAGGTGACTTATCCTGAATGATTCGTATTAAATTAATGAAAGTACAAAAGTAATCATACAAAATTA
Organism: Virgibacillus necropolis; assembly: GCF_044793635.1. Taxonomy (GTDB): domain Bacteria; phylum Bacillota; class Bacilli; order Bacillales; family Amphibacillaceae; genus Virgibacillus_F; species Virgibacillus_F necropolis_A. Next base: position 3,279,989 of record NZ_CP084992.1, on the reverse strand, counting down.
TTTGTATTAGTTTAACCTCCTAGAGCCCTATTAATAGCTAAGCCCAGAGCCCTATTTCAGCAAATTGCACTTTTGCCACCCATAAAAATAAATTACTAAACAACCTATCAAATCGGATTACAAATTACAACAATTTTAATAGATATTAAACCGAAGATACTATTATAACAAACAAAAAACGACCACCAAATTTAGCATCCAAAATTGATGGTCGTCTTATATTAGATTTTTTAACGTTTTTGAAAGTAACGGAAACCGAAAGTTCCACGCTTCCCTATTTCCCTAACTTATTTGCTGATGTACCACCAATTGACCAATGCGTTTTTGGTACTTCAGTAACAATAACACGCACATTTTCTTTTGGTGCATCGAGTGATTCACTAACGGTATCGGTGACATTTTTCATCACCGCTTCAATTTTATCAGGAGATCTGCCCTCCATAATTTGTATATTTATAAGTGGCAAGTCCTTCACCTCCTCTATAAACTGGTTATAGCAGAAATTTCTATTACTCTTTTACAAAAAATGATACATCACCTAAACCGCCGTACTTTACATTGACAAAATCACCAGGAGATAGTCGAACAGCCGCAGTGATGCCACCTGTTAAAATCGGCTGTCCTGCTTTTACTTTTTCTCCCTTTTTACTTATCATGTTAGCCAGTCTTGCAACCGACTTGGCTGGATGTCCGAGTACAGAAGCTCCAGCTCCCAATGATTTAATTTCACCGTTGACGGATAATGTTACGCCTACGACATCCAGTTCCAATTCTTCAGGCTTTCTCAAATAGGTTCCAAACACAGCCCCTGCTGCAGAAGTATTATCCGCAATAACATCTGGCAACGTAAAATTGAAATTTTCATATCGGCTATCAATAATCTCAAGAGCTGGAAAAACATATTCTGTAGCTCGTAATACATCAAGCGTGGTAATACCTGGACCTTCCAAATCCCTTCCCAAAATAAATCCAATTTCAGGTTCTACTTTTGGATGAATGTAATCAGAGATTGAAATAGATTCCCCTTCTTCGACAACCATATTGTCGAATACATAGCCATATATCGGATCATCGACATCCATTTGTTTCATTTTGGCCTCACTGGTAATGCCCATTTTCGGACCCGAAATTGTATGACCTTCTTCTAGTTTTTGACGGATCAATTCTTCTTGTATGAGATACGCCTCATCAATAGAAAGTTCCGGGTATAAATCCGCAGTAATTTTTGTTATTTCCTGTTTCTCTTTTTGTGCATTGTGTACATAATTGGCAAGTTCATTAATTTTATTTTTATCCATGATCTTCCTCCAGTTCTCTACTTAATCCGTGAATGAAACGTGTACTTCCCCTAGTTCCGCAAATTTCGCATGAAAATGATCCCCAGGTTCCGCTTCCATTGCAGCCGATAATGCTCCAGATAGAATGACTTCACCAGCTTTTAACGTAATTCCATAGGTTGCTAGTTTATTAGCAAGCCATGCAACACATTTTGCTGGGTCTCCTAAAGCCGCTGCACCAACGCCTGTATTTTGTAAAACATCATTTTTATAGAGCGCCATCCCCATTTGCTTGAGGTCTACGTCTGTTAATTTCTTTGGATTATTACCAAGTACATACATGCCAGATGATGCATTATCTGCAACGGTATCAGCTAATGTAATTTTCCAATCTTTAATACGGCTGTCTACAATTTCAAGTGCAGGAACAACTGCATCAGTCGCTTTTAATACATCTAATGTTGTGACATTTGGTCCAACTAAATCATCTTTTAAAATAAAGGCTATTTCTCCCTCTACCTTTGGCTGCAGGACAAGCTTGGATGAAATCGTTCCACCGTTTTCACATTTCATCTGATCTAATAAATGTCCATAATCCGGTTCGCCAACACCTAACGCTTCTTGCATTGCTTTGGATGTTAGGCCAATTTTTTTCCCTACGATTCGTTGCCCATTTTTCACGTTTTGTTCTATCGTATATAACTGTACCTGATAGGCTTCATCAACGGAGAGCTCAGGGTCAAGCTCTGTAATTGCCTGAACCCCTTCTCCTTTATTCCAAGCTTCGGCTAAGTGTTTAGCATGGCTTTCTGTTTTCGTTGTGTTTTCCGTTTTTATTGACATTAAGATCCTCCTAGAGTTTGATCGTAATATTCGTTAATTCGGAGTAAAAGTCAAAACTATGTGCTCCACCTTCGCGACCAAGACCACTATGTTTCATTCCTCCAAATGGTGTGCGTAAGTCACGTAAGAACCATGTGTTAATCCAAACCATACCCGTTTCGATTTGCGCACTGAAGCGAGTCGCACGTTTAATATCACTGGTCCATAAACTTGCACTTAAACCGTAGTGTGTATCATTGACTTGTTCAAGTACCTCTTCTTCTGTATCAAAAGGAACAACGGTTACAACCGGTCCAAAGATTTCTTCGCGTACACATCTTGCATCGTTCCCTAAACCTGTAATAATTGTTGGTTCCACGAAGAATCCTTTGTCAAATCCTTCAGCAGCCTTACCACCTGTCAAGAATGTTCCACCTTCTTCTTTTGCAATATCCAGGTAACTGAGAACTTTGTTATAATGTTCTTCACTTACCAATGCGCCAACGTTTGTAAATGAATCGAAGGGATCACCAACGATAAGTTCTTTTGTTCTCTCTGCAAATCGCTCTAGAAACTCATCATAAACCGAACGCTCCACATAAATTCTTGACCCACATAGACAAACCTCACCTTGATTAATGAAACTAGAGCGAATGGTCGTTTCGATCACATCTTCCATGTCAGCATCTGCGAAAATAACATTCGGATTTTTGCCACCAAGTTCAAAGGATAATTTCTTTAATGTAGGTGCTGCCGACTTCATAATTGCTGTTCCTGTTATCGTTTCACCAGTAAAAGCAATAGCATCCACATCATCATGGGAAGAAAGAGCAGCTCCTGTTTCACCGAAACCATGAACCATATTCACCACTCCATCCGGCACACCTGCATCTTTACAAATTTGAGCCAGTACGGTTGCTGTCATCGGTGTCACTTCAGATGGTTTCATCACAACTGTATTTCCCGCTGCAAGAGCTGGAGCCAGTTTCCAAGTCATGAGAAATAATGGTAGATTCCATGGATTAATTAGCCCCACAACACCAACTGGACGACGAATAGCATAATGAATCGCTTTATCGTCTTGTTGGTAAGCTTCAGTTCCTAGTGACGTCATATAGTCGGCAAAGAAATAGAAATTATTCGCTGCTCGATCAATATCAACATTTTTAGACAACCATAATGGTTTACCAGTATCATAGGATTCAAGTTTTGCTAATTCATCATGTCTCTCCAGAATCAAGTCACCAATTTTACGAATGATGTTGGATCGTTTTCGTAAAGGCATGTTCTTCCATTCACCATTAAGCGCCTGTCTTGCAACACTTACCGCTTCATCAACTTCTTCTTTCCCACCTTCTGCAACTGTTCCTAATACCTCTTCCGTTGCTGGGTTAACATTTTCGAACGTTTTTCCATTGTTTGACTGTACATAGCTGCCATTAATGAAATGAGAACAATCAATTACTTCTGTTTTAGTAGTTTGCATATAAAATGCCTCCTTTTATTTTTTCACCGCTATTTAACCCTATTAGTAAGTTCATTTATGCTGAAAACGTTTCTTCCTTATCAGCATATTTTCATTATAAATACGATTAAAAAATTAAAAAAGAGCATTGTTCCTCTATACGCAACAAAACAAAAAATATTTAAAATAATTTTCTAAATACTGTTTAGAAAACCTTAACAATCTTATATACTTGGTACATTAATACGAATCAGACGTTAAGTTAATATGTTCTTTTATACAGAACATAATTTAAATGAGGTGAAATACATGACAAATAAGAAAGGCAATCCACAAGTTCTTTCTTCCGTTAAAAATGCATTACGTATCCTAAAAAGTTTTTCTACCTTTGAACCGACAAAAAAGGTTAGTGAACTAGCCGAATCATTAGGCTTAGCAAAAAGTACAGTCAGTCGATTACTGTCAACGCTTGCCAGTGAAGGATTTGTCATCAAGGATCAGGAAACCAATGCGTATCGACTAGGAATATCCGTGCTTACGCTGGGAGGAATTGTTACAAACAATTTAGAAATCCACAAAGAAGCTGCCCCTGTCCTGTATAAACTAGTAAATGATACTGGTGAAACTGCACACTTAGCTATCATGGATGGACTGGATACAATTTATATTCATAAAGAGGAATGTCATCATCCAGTTCGTATCTTAACGCACGTCGGTAGGAGGAACCCGTCTTACTGCACAAGTTCGGGCAAAGTACTGCTTGCCTTTAGTGAGGATCATGTAGTGGAAGATGTCATTAATAAAGGGTTAGTTGCCCATACAAAAAATAGTATTACCGATCCTGATGCACTTCGAAAAGAACTAAAATTAATTCGCGAACAACGATATGCAGTCAGTACAGAGGAGTTAACAGAAGGAACAAAATCAGTTGCCGCACCAATCAGGGATTATACAGGAAAAGTTGTTAGTGCTATTACTGTTGTTGGTCCCATCCAACGCATGAAAGACTATAAAATATCTGATATAGCAAAAAAAGTGACCGAAGCTGGTAAGGAAGCATCCGCACGATTGGGATATGACGAAAAATATTTCAGGCGGTTTTAGAAGGATGTGGGGATACAATCGAGGTTCAACTCAAATTACAAATCGTACAAGGTCTGTCTATGGACATTTCTTCATGGACAGTAACTTGTACGAAACTTAACGATTAAGGATTTGATAAATGTTCATAAAAGTCACTCGGATGAATACGTTGGATATTTCCGATTAGTGATGGAAAACGGCGATGATTGGTTGTTAATATGTAATCACATTCTTCTTTTACGGCTGTAATCCAAACGTGAAAGTCGTCTTGATCAAAACGTCCGAGTGGCTCAGACATTTCTTGCGTCGATGCAATTTCTTGAGCAACTTCATGATTACAACCGCTCAATTCAACTAATACTTCTCCAATAGGGCGATGCTCTCGAATAATAGTTTCTACACTGTATCTTCCTATTAAACTATTAACCGGAAGATGTAAGTAATAATCGAAAATAGGTGTTAAAAATTCATCCAAAAAATGCTTCAATTTCTTCTTGGGTATAAATCACCATCTTTTCTCCTTTCCCAAGACCTTCTGAGGCATTTCGAACGAATACAAACAAACAAATTCGTGATATAACAGGTTGAAAGATTTTGGGAAATCGGGCTGCTTTAAGAATTGTTCGATTGGCACCATTGACCCGCAAGGCCCCACAAAGTACAGTTGTGTCAATGAACACCTTTTGCGGATTCGGGGCTTCATAGATCAAATTCATCAACTTCCCCCGCTTCCTGATTTTTTTCATCAATTCTTCTTAATACAGATTCTGCTTTTTGATCTTGTTCATTTGTTGTAATAAAGGCATCTTGGGGAATTTTCCAATGGCCACCATCTGTTTTATAGGCACCTTCAAATTTCCCCTTATCACACAGTCTTCGAATAGTCTGACCACTTAATCCTAATTTTTTGGCTACTTCACTAGGTGTGAAGTAATTAGTTTCTATTTGAACAGTTGGATTTGCTGATAGAGTTTGTGAAACAACCGCTGATTTTACTGGAGATAAACGATACATTTTAGGTCGCTCCTTTTTACTAGTATGTCTTTCTAATAGCAAAGAAGTTAACAGTTTTTTCCGAGTGGTTCGAGAATCATTGTCTACCACCAGACTTAGGTACTCAATATAGTCCACCAACAATTCGTAAGTTTTTTCTTCGTCTTGATTAGAAAAAGCTTTCCGCATACTTTTTTCGATGCTTTGAAGTTGAACTAGATCATCTGTACTTGGTAGCGATAAATGCATCGTAGAAATTGCAGAGGTTGGTAAACCAAATTGCTGTAATGAACGTTCAAGAGCCGCTATGAAGACCGATCTTGCTTGATCTACATCAATCTTAGCTAACGTTTGGATACTTTCCCATATTTTATCTTGTTCATGGTCTACAATGTGTGTCATGGCATCTCACCTCCTACACATATTATACCCCACCCTATTCAAAGTAATCAACAAACGCAACAAAATTAACAAAAATTATTACAAAACGACAAAATACAACAGTGGATTCCCTATAATTTGACTGACTTGTAGACCATATTCATGATAAAAGATATACTCACAAATAAATACATTTGCCCAATCTTCTTCTGCACCAATCCAGAACGCCCTTACCAATTATTTTCTCCCCCCATATGACACTTCTTTCCAAATAAAAACGATAGTAGAAGTAGCCCCTCTTTTATATACAATCGCAGTCCAATGGAATAGGTGTCACAAACATATACGACAGATGAATTTCAATATATTCCTGAGACGAGGAGTCACAAATAAAAATTTATTTTTACCAATAAAACAGAACCCCAAAACGTCTACTATGTGAAAGGAGGCGCAAAATGAACGAAATGAGTTTCCAGCAATCAGATAAATCCATGCACGACATAACAGAATTCAAACAATTATTCCGTGAACATAAGAAAGACGTGTTTGCGATGGCGCTATCCATACTAAGAGACTTTGAATTAGCTGAAGATGTGTTACAGGAAGTGTATATCAAACTCTTCCAGTACAGGAAACATAATGAGATTTCAAATGTTAAAGCATGGCTAGTTTCAGTATCGAGAAATACAGCATTAGATCTGTATCGAAAGAAAAAACGTGAATTAACAGGATTTGACAATGATTATTTTGAACGCATGGAATATCTGACGGAGGATCCTGTAGATAAAATGGTGTTGGCAAAATACCTGGAATTGCTTGATGGCGAGGAGAGACAGATTGTCATCCTAAAGGATATCTCAGGAATGAAGCACAGAGAAATCGCTAAAATAGTTGAAATGCCCTTGGGGACAGTACTTTGGAAATATCGTGTGGCATTAAATAAACTGAGAAAAGCTCTGGAATAGGAGGAATTCTGATGAATAAAGATCAAATTCGGAAGCATTTGGACGATGCTGTAGAAAAACAAGTACCAGATGTTTTTGATGAAATTGAGAATAAGATACATAAAGCGGAAAAGTCAGGATATCGTGACAAGGTTGTTAAGCCTAGTAATGTCAGCACTCTAACTAAAAAAAGAACACTTTACAAACGATTATCACTAGTCGCAGCAGCTTGCTTAATTTGTATTATGACAGTAATGTATACCCCTGTACTAGCGTCTCTTCAAGGGTTATATGACAAAATATTTTCAAGCGAGCATATTGATGACGCTGGTGTGAGGACTGCTATTTATGAAGGTCTAGGTCAACCAATTGATCAAACCTATTACGATAAAAAACATGACATAACTGTACATTTTGAGAGTGTAATGACGGATGATAAGGAGACAAAACTTTTATTAACCTATCAAAGTGATTCAACAGATTTAAAGAACTATTATATCGACCTTTTCGAAGGTGTCAGTTCGATAGAATTGATTACGGAAAATGGACAAAGGCAGACACTGGATAATGTAGGTTGGGGCAGTGAATATTACGATAGTGAAGAAAACAAAAAAGCAGAAGCATTATCCTTTGAATCCATAAAAGAATATGAAGGACAAAACATTCGGCTAGAGATTAAAAACTTAACCATATGGGATGAAGGTAGAGGTAGTGTACAAACAACCTGGCCAATTGAGTTCACGCTTAATAAATCCGCTACTTCGGACAGAAAAACAGTAGAAGTAAATAAAGAATTTACCTTTAAGGATGAAACTTATACGGTTAATAAGGTAGAGTTTTCAGGATTAGAAACAAGAGTTGTGGTTTCCGGTTCTGACATTAAACCCCACATTGGCCCGGATGGAAACAGGTACCATGTACTGAGTAAACTGGAACATCAATTTCTTCATGCTAGAAAAAATGATAAGGAATTCGGCTATATCGTTGATGAAAGTAAATCCGGTGTATTTTTAGAATCAGCTGGTGAAAGAATTGTTCCGATTTTTAGTAAAGGTGAAGTAGAAGGTGCTCCTGATGAGTACATCATGATTTTCGCTCCAGTTAAGGATCGCCAAGATACCATTCTTGAAGTTGGTGAAGATATTAAGATTCCGTTGACTAAGTAAGGACAAAAGTGGATCATAACTGTCTTAACTCCAGCATTTTATACTTGTGTACAATGTTTTTTATTTTTGGCTCTTTTCGTACGCATTGTTGCCTTTCATCTTCATAGTTGATATAACTGCGACGTAACTGCTGGTTGATTTCCGCTACGGACCGTTGCGCACCTTAGGGCACGGCCAGGTATACTATAAATAGAAGTTCATACATTAATAAAGACTGAACGGTGCGACTAACACCATTCAGCCTGAGTGCAATAGCCTTCAAAGGGGCGGCTCACTGTTTAGAGATAAAATAACTACCCTAATTGCTCGCCAAAGCTAACAAAGGGTGGTTGGTTCGTTTTGGAATTATCCTCAACCGAAAAAATATCCAAGTACGGAATTGCCTAACCGTACTTGGATATTTCTATTTTTACACGTGTACCTTTTGTTCTTTTGCTAGATCCTGGGCAACACCGATAATCCAGTCTTCCTGTCCTCCGACTGCACCCATTTCACTAATCTTTGTTAGAATATCACGCGGGTCCACGCCATATTCTTTGCCGGCTCTCTCCGCGAAAAGTAGAAAGCTAGAATAAACACCTGTATATCCCAAAGTCAAGCTAAGGCGATCAATTTGAACAGGCCTATTCATCATTGGCTTCACAACATTTTCAGCTGCATCCATTGATTTATATAAGTCTACCGAATGAGGGAGATTTAATTTGTTCATCACAGCAACAAGCTGTTCAGTTGCTGTATTCCCAGCTCCAGCCCCCATGCCAGCTAAGCTTGTATCTACACGGTCTGCGCCTTCTTCTATCGCAACAATTGAATTGGCGACTCCTAATGATAAGTTATTATGCCCATGAAAGCCAACCTGGGTACTTAAATTTTCCTTAAATAAGGAGAGTCTGCGTCGTGTATCATCCATCGTCAATGCTCCTGCAGAATCTACTACGTAAATGGTTCCTGCCCCGTAGGACTCCATTTTCTTAGCTTGTTCTAATAAATCTTCTGGTGAGGATCGATGCGACATCATCAAAAATCCTACCGTATCCATGCCCATTTCTACTGCCGTTTTTATATGCTGTTCCGACACATCCGCCTCACTACAATGGGTAGCGATTCGAACAACGGAAGCTCCCCATTCTCTCGCGCGCTTCAAGTGATCGATTGTACCAATTCCGGGTAGGAGCAGAACCCCAACCTTTGCATTTTTTGCATGCTTCACAGCAGTTGTAATAATATCTTTCTCTGTTTCTTTTGAAAAACCAAACTGAATCGAACTTCCACCTAACCCGTCTCCATGCGTAGCTTCAATAATATCAACACCGGATTCATCTATTAATCTAGTAAGTTCAGCTATTTGTTCAGTCGAATATTGGTGGGAAATAGCGTGCATCCCGTCTCTTAACGTTACATCATTAAAAATCACTTTTTTATCACGACTCATTTCACAGCTTCCCCCTTCACTAAATAGTCCGCCATAACTTCACCTGTTCGCACAGAAGCTGACGTAATAATATCTAAGTTTCCAGCATAGTTAGGAAGAAAATCTCCGTTTCCTTCTACTTCCACAGATACAGTTACCACGTTGTCTTTAATCACTGGATCTGCTTTAAATCGATAGCCTTTTACGTAGCTTTGCACTGTCTTTAAAATAGAATCCAATGAATCTAAGATATCTTCCTTTAATGGTTCCGCAGGTTGTGCCGTTTGAACATGAATCGTATTCCTCATTAAAATAGGTGGCTCTGCTGGGTTTAAGGTGATGATTGCTTTTGACTCTTCTGCTCCCCCAACCTCACGCAAAGCATTCGCTGTCGTCACCGTAAACTCGTCGATATTTTGACGAGTACCAGGTCCAGCACTTTTGCTCGAAATAGAGGCTACAATTTCTGCATAGTTAACCTTTACCACATCCGAAATCGCCTTGACAATAGGAATCGTTGCTTGACCACCACAAGTAACCATATTCACATTATCTAAATGAGCTACTTCGTCTTCAAAGAGATTAACAGAAGGAACTAAAAACGGACCTACCGCAGCTGGTGTCAGATCAATCGCCTTTTTACCCAACTCTTTTAAAAGAGGTGCATTATGTGCATGTGCCTTTGCGGAGGTGGCTTCAAAAACAATATCAGCCAATTCTGGTTCTTCTAGAAAACCATCAATCCCGTTATAAATAGGTTTAACCCCATATTCTTTAGCTAATGCTAATCCTTTAGAGTTACGATCAATTCCAATCATTGTGGTCAGTTCCAGCTTGTCACTTCTAAGTATTTTATACATTAAATCTGTACCTATATTCCCCGAGCCAATGATTGCGCACTTAATTTTCTGATTGGACATTTTCATCTCTCCCTACATATAATCTCTTGCCTTCACAGCAATATTCACAAGCTTCCAGTAAATGATTCGTCAGGAACTTCTGCGCTTCCTCGATATTACCAGCAACCATTGCATCAACTATTTTCACATGTTCATCAATGATCTCCTGCTGTTTTGACTCTGTTACCTCACTCGTAATATCAATCAATGTTCGGAAAACCTCTCTTAACGATGTCCACAGCTGAATGAGCGTATTATTTTCAGATAGCTTCACTAAAAAACCATGGAACGTAAAGTCAGATTCGATATCCCTATTACCCTTCTCATAAGACTCCCACATTTGATCAATAAACAAATAAAGATAATGCTTATTTTTTTCTAATACGGCAGGATCAATCTGTGTTAGAGCATGCGTTTCTAAAAGGATTCTACTGTCGTAAAGGTTTTTAATATCTTTAATATCAAAACCTTTCACTACTGTCCTACCGTTCGAATGTTTTTCAACCAAATTCTCTGCCGCAAGCTTTGAAATGGCTTCTCTTATCGGTCCACGACTAACTTCAAGTTGCTTGGATAACGTAGCTTCTACTAGATAATCACCCTCTTTGAATTGGCCTAAAATAATTTGTTTGCGCAAATATTCGAGCACTTGATTGCTCATATTCTGCTTTTCAATTTTCATGGAAATTACCTCTTTTTAAGTTTTCTGAAAAGTTAACAGTAAACATTTATTACGTAAAAGTATAATGCAGTCTATTTGTTAAAGTCAACCCTTTGAGTAAAGTTTCTGAAAACGTATTCACAAGAACAGGGGGATTTCTCCCAATCTATAAATCTGAAAAGCCATACATGATGATCATGTATAGCTCAAAATATTGTAGATTAATTGTTTGCATCAGTTTCAGAATAACGGATAGTTGATTTGTTTTTAATCATCAGCAATCCCATAAAGTTCTCCAATTCGCCGAAGCACTTTTTCAAACAAACCCTTTTTCGCATAGGAAATCCATGCTCCTGAAGTAAATCTCTCATCCCTAATCATTTTTGTTAAAATGGCTTTAATTAGTCGTTCATCTGCAGTTGAAATTTTACGATCTATTTCATTAAAATCTGTTATACCGTATTCTTCTAATGTATCCGTATAAGCTTTATCAACAAATCCCGCTTCATAAAAACATTCAGCGAACTCCCCCATCTCCTGGGCATACTCGGTATATAAGAGATTTTGTTCGCATACAAAGGGTTTTTCACCTCCCGGCAAATACGAATACAACTTTTGATAGTTCGTCAATGTTGTCACCTCCGTTCTTTGGTAATACGTTTATCCTACGGTTTTAGCTTTTCAATTGCTGATAATTTCATCTAATATATATCTTTATATTACACTTATAAGACTGCCTTACCATTTATGATTATTTATACTTCCCGTAATTAATAAATATAAAAAGTTTAATAAGTTTAATAATATGTTATACTAAGAATGAGGTGATGAATATGGTGAATCCGAACAAGGAAGCACACGACATTATTATTGAATTGGCTCAAAAAGCCGAAGATGACATTAATCTAAATGATCCAAGTACACAAAAACTAATCTATGAATTAAATGCTGTAGCTCGTTTTGCTGATTTCAATGCTCTCGATGAAAAAAGGGATCAGGGGTATTATTCAGTTAAAGATGTCGCAGAACTATTTGATGTTAATAAGCAAACTGTTTATAAATGGATTGCAGAAGAGAAAATTGAATACAAAGAAGATAATAGTCCTGGCAAAACACAACGAAAAGGTTACCAAATTCCGAAAAGCCAATTCCAAACAGAAAATGAAATGAATGAAGTAGATCCGACATTTAGTCAAAGAAGAAAAGAAGAGACTGAAGATATACCTAATACAGATTTTGATTCTGGTAATGTTGTTCTACCAAAAGATGTAAAAGAATCACTAAACCATGATGATATTAAACGGGATTTCAAAAGGCAGAAAAATGAACATGGGGAATGAACTTTGGCATGAAGAGGTTATTAACTTCGATTTAACTAAAATTGCTGAGCAAATACAAGACTTTGATGTCTTTTATGATTCCTTCACTGATTCTATAAATAAAGCTAAACAAGAGCCATTCCGACCAGGGTGGGAATTGCGTTATGATCTAAGGGAATGGCTTGAATATAAATTCTTTTCAGTCAAGGAATCCTCCCCAAAAGATAAACCAGATATGAGATTCATCTATTACTATGATAGAGATTATAAGAATATTTATATTTTAGCTGTTGGATGGAGAAACGCAAAAGAAACCAGAACTTCAGACGAACAACATAGCATATTTTATATCGCGGTGGAGCGTTTGAAAAGTTCTAATCAGGGCAGCTGGCGAAAAATTAGGTAGGAAGTAGTTTGTTTATCACATTATTGGTTCTTATAATACACACCGATTGCAAGGGAACAGGACCCTATCCCACTACACAATCCAAAAAAGAACCTATGGTTAAACTATCACTCTTTTCTTCTTCCAAATTATTAAAAAAACAGCAAGGCTAGTCACCCTGCTGTATGTTTTTAAAGATTTTTATTTTTTATTCACTGGCCGTATTGGCAATAAGACCCCGACTAATGCAATAGCTGCACTTACCAAAAATATTTTTTCAAATCCATATACTGCGATACCCGCCACACTGCCGAAAATAATCAGGTCACAAACAGAATCAATAATAGATAACAACGAAATCGTTGTAGCTCTTACGTGTGATGGAATGATATCGTTGGCTAATTGAGCGTAAACTGGATAGCGCACCGTTTGCACAAAACGAAGGATGACCATTACGATAAGTAAGATCCAAAGTGTTTCCCGATAATAGGCAACGATTAATAATCCCATTACCCCCATTGCCCCAGTAACATATAAAACCGTTATCCGTGATATCCGAGATGTTATCCATCCAATCGAACGGGAAACAAAAAAGCTTAGTATTGCTAAGCACGCAAAGACAAAACCAATTAAATAAACGGGTAACTCTGCATCACTGAGTAATTTGTCATTAAAGACATTAAATATAGCTGCCGTTGGAATGAATACGAGCGTGATATTTAAGAACATCCAAAATACTTGTGGAGCTCTTTTTATTGCAAGCATTCCTTCTTTAACTTGTTTAAAAGGCTTTTCACGGTAGTTGCCGACGTTCGTTGGATTTTTAACAAAGAATAAAAGAACAATCTGAATGGACTGGAAAACAAGTCCTAACAAAATGAGCAAAATAAACTGATCATTGGTTAAATCTTTTGCAATAATGGCACCTATAATCAGTACAAAAACCATGACAACAAATTGAGCAGACTGGATAATTCCAAGGGCCTTATCCATCAAATTCTCTTCATTGGATTCTTTTAAAGATTCATAGATTAATGCTTCATCAGCACCACTGAAAAATGTTACGGCAAATCCACTCAAAAGACTACTCGCGAAGAAAATCCAAGGCTCATACGCCCAGATCAACATTCCGTGACTAGCCATACTTAATATAGCACCAATCATAAATGATAGCTTTGCACCATAACGATCAGCAAACATACCTGTCGGGACTTCCCCAATCAATACACCAGTACTCCAGAAGAGCAATACCCAAAGAATGGATGCTTCATCCAGTCCACGAGCGAAATAAAATAAAGCCAGTACGGGCTGTATAAATCGAACACTCCCGAATAATTCTGCCCAAAATAAAACACGAACATTTTGAAAAGCTAATGTACCTTTTTTCAATTTTTTATCCTCCTGCATGATGTTTATTGAATGTAATAAACAAGCAGGAGTGAATCATTTTGGAATATTGTTACCAACCTACCCTATTTTTTTCACCCCTACCTGTTGGTTTGAAAAAAATGTTAAGTTTTTTTGCATGTTAATTTCCTCCTCTTTAATATGTAAGAACAATTATACAGAATTGATTGAAAAATAAAAAGCGCCTAACCCGCGTTTTAGGGATTACGCACTTTAATCAGCTCAGTAAAAATACGCTGAATGAACTCTTACGATGATTATATTTTTATTTGGAGCCAATGTACGTGGTTCAACTTTGCAAAAGAGGTATTTGAGGAATTACACTGCTTCAATGTTAGATATTGCGGATTTTCTTCTCCTGATGTAAATACTTACTGGATAGAAAATCAACTGTTTCTTGTGTTTCTCTCAATATCAAACTTTTTCTCAAGTCGGTCAAATCGATTATCCATCCGTTTTTCAAAGCGTTCAAACATCTTATTGGTTCGTTCAAAATGATGGTTCAACTGTTTTTCAGTTTGTTCAAAGTGAACTTTCAACAGCTTTTCGGTTTGCTTAAAATGACTTTGCAACTTTTTATCAATTTGTCCCGAATGAAGTTCCAATGCATGTAATATTTCCTTTATTCCTGATTGTTCCATTATTTTCACCTCCAATTAAACTTATTATATCTGCGATTGTTGGTTTTGAAAAGAAGATTAGTAAGAAGTTTAACGGGTTCCGTTACCTATAGCAAAAGCAAATGGATCGGTTGAAAGAACTGGGTTTCATAACGCCTTTGTTCAACTTTATGCTTCGTTAGTACAATAAGTAAACTAGCTTCTTCAACTCTTGCATTTGTTACCTATTGAATGTCTGTTAATGTATTTTCTATTTAATTGATAAATATTAGAAAATTAGTTGGGAACACTTACTAACAAGATAATGTATAAAAGGAGAAGGTATCCCTATGGAGAAACCCCAAATTACTTCGTCAGAAATGGCAATGCTTTGGACGCAATATAATCAAAATAGTATGTCTACCCAGATCCTAAAATATTTCCGAGAAACAGTAGAAGACAACGATATTCGCCCTGTAGTTGAGCGAGCACTAGAAATTGCTGAAAGGGCCGTTAATGATATTGGACAAATATTTCAACTTGAGGAAATTCCTTTACCAGATGGTTTTTCTGAGAAGGATGTAGACTTAAAATCACCAAGATTATTTTCAGATGGTTTCATGTTATCCTTTATTGAAAATTTGGGTACAGCAGGAATGTTGGCTTGGAGTATTTCACAAGGAACCTCCACTCGTAATGATATTCGATCACTCTTTACAACGTTGCTTGCTGAGAATTCTGAGCTATTTAATTTAACAGTTGACACGGCTTTATCGAAAGGGACATATATTAGATCCCCCTACATTACAAAGCCGGATGAGGTTGAATATATTGAAGGAAAAGGATATCTATCAAGTGGACTTAAACCTTTTAACAAAAGGTCATTAAATCACATCGAAGTCCTACATCTTTTCCAAAATTTAAAAACGAATGGCGTTGGTGACAGCATTAGTACAGGATTTGCCCAAACAACCAATTCTAAAGAAGTTATGGCCTTTATGCGACGAGGTAAAGAAATTTCTCAAAAACACAAAAAAATATTCTCAGAAACCCTATCCCAATCGGATCTTAGTTCACCAATGTCATGGGATAACTGTGTAACTGACTCTACGACCCGGGTTTTCTCAGACAAGCTGATGATGTTTTTAATAAGTATATTAAGTGCAAGTGGTCAAGGAAACTATGCTACTGCCTCAACAGCTAGTATGAGATATGATTTAGTATTAAATTATCAAAGGTTATCAATAGAAATTGCATTATACGCTAAGGATGGACTAGAAATTATGATAAGTAATAATTGGGTGGAAGAACCACCTCAAACACCTGACCGAGGTGAATTATTTAAGCAATAAGGTAAATTAGATGTACAGAGGCCTTATTAAAATTCCTTCTTTTTGCCTTTAATCAGGCCTTAAGCGTTTATATTCTTTAAAGAGAATTATTGAACCGATAATAGCTCCCACTCCAATGATTCCGAGTATAATATCAAAAGTCCCATCTGGATCTATCAAATACCTTGTGTTAACTAAACCTGATAATATAGATACTATTGCCAAAATCAAAAAATAGAGTGGAATCTTTATTCCTCCACTGTTTGTTTTCATTAAATCACTCTCCTATAAAATTCACCATTAAACTCAAAATTTTCTTGTTAAACATAACTGCTTAAGCGGTCACGGCAAAAAAACGCGATATCCCTATTACTTTCAGGCGGGATACAACAGTTTTCCATTCAATTACCCTTCTTTTGTTAAGTGAGAACATCTTGAGGTTTCCAATCTTTCGGCTTCATGTTCTTATACATCCATTTCTTTTGTGGTGCTTGGTATGGAGTGGCAGCGATTAAATGATTATTGTGCCAGGTTGCTGCTCCCGAACGAATCATTTCATCGAGCAGGATTTGAATAAATTCTTCTGGCTGAAGCTGGAAAGAGTAGCGTGCAAAATCCTGGAACCAACCACAGTTTAATAAGTAGTTATTGATTTCTTCTTTTGCTAATCCGTTTTTAATGATTAATGTGAATGAAAAAATTCTCTTACAAGCATGCCATGAAACCTTTTCTGGCATTTTGATCCACTTACCAAATCGTTTTCTTGCTGCATCAATGGAAACCCTAGGATTATCTATTTGAGGGCCATGTCCTGAATATGCCTGTCTGATCTGGAGCTTGGACAACCGATCCAAACTTTCCATAGATCGTTGGATAGATGTAACACCTTCTCGAAAGATATTTAACCATCCGATATCATTTTTGTGAAAGAGATCCCCGCAAATTAATATCTCTCCTTCCGGATCATATAAAGAAATATGCCCTAACGTATGTCCCGGTGTGCACAAGACTTTCAATGTTCTATTTCCTGTATTAATCTCATCGCAATCTTCTAGCTTTGTATCGACTCGATAAGGTTCTACAGGCTGGTCTAACCATTCTGCACTACAGGCTTCAGGGTCACAAGAATTAATTAAATCAGCTTCCCATTTATGAGCAGCAATCGTAACACCATAATTATTTTGAAGATGAAAATTTCCTCCTACATGATCACTATGATAGTGCGTGTTCACTATAAGGTGTAATTCTTCTGGTGAAACGCCTGCTTCTTTAATTAATTGCTCAGTATCTTTCGCATCACTCCCAAAGCCAGTATCAATAAGGATCGGGAGCTGACCCTTAACAAGGATCATGTTTGCACTTGGAAATTTTCTTTCAAAGAAAATAAAACCGGATTTTTTCATAAGCGTTTCCTCCTCAGATTCAATTACTAAACAATTATGTTTCAACGAAATCAGGATTTTAAAGAATTACACCTGAAAAATCCCCTTTTAATACTTCTTTTTCATTTTGATTTTTACATATGAAGGATGCTATAATAGCTGTTCTATTATTTTCTTGTCTCTCGTATTTTTCAATTTTAACTTCACAAATTATTGTATCCTCCGTAAAAACAGGCCTTAAAAACTCAAAATTCATATTACGAGCCAGTACGTTGTGATCACCACCAACCTTTGTTGGTAATGTAGCAGTCAGCAATCCCTGAACCACCAATCTTCCTTGTTCATCGGGCGTAAGATGATGAGAGCCTTCATCACCTGAAATTCTAGTAAATAACTCAACATCTTCTGTCTTGAAAGTCCGTTCAAATGCAATAATATCGCCTACTTTTAAAGACAATTTTATTCCTCCCTCTATTTCAAATCCATTTTCTTATCTGATTATGTAGACTAATCCCTTTTATTAACCTGTTAACGTGTAATCTTTTTTTAGTCTGTAGAAAAATCAGTTTGAATAAGGCTATCCGTAAGGGATAAGAGTAATTCGCTGTACAAGGTCTCGTCTTTTTCGCTTAGGCTCCTTCCGTACGGATTGTTGCCTTTCATCTTCATAGTTGATATATATTGCGACGTAAGTGCTATGTTGATTTCCGCTACGGACCGTTGCTTTCCGCGGGCACGGCTTCAGCCTCCTCGCGGAAGACCACCGCTGCGGGGTCTTCAGACTCGTGCTGTTCCCGCAGGAGTCAACGGTCCTCCGCTCCAATCAACTGCCATAATAATGAAAGGAGCTATATATCACTGCTTCTAGACACCATGTTAGCGGAGGAAAAACACGAAGACTCCTGCGGAAACAGCGAAGACGATGAGACCCCGCAGTGAGCGGTTTTTGCTCGCGAGGAGGCTCATCGCGAGCCCGCGGAAAGCGTAGTGTATTTCCGGAGCGGTACACTGTGATGCAGTTTATATCTATTCTCTCGAAAGCAACATTCTTTACGAAAACAGCCTTCGCTTAATATTGCTCTTGAAAGATTTAAAATATTTTATTCAATTCTAACACTTTCCCACAAAAAAAGAGAGCTTCATTTAAGAAACCCTCCTCGTTCTTCTGATGTTAATTATCCGTACTTATTATCATTTAGTGTCTTCGCTATTGTAAAATAGATGAGTTTTAAATTACAGAAACGCACCTTTTAGCTTAGTAAGAATCGAACTGTTACTTAGAAGGTTTTGCCCGTATTAAATAGAGGATATCCGACCAATAACGTTCGATATGATCAACCTGAAGATTAGATTTTTCGATTATCTTATTGATATTTCTGTTACAATGACATCCAGATATTTTAGTATATAGTGGGTCAATCATTTTTTGGGTAAAGGACAGTATTGGATTAGAACTCAGACCATGTTCCATTAACAATATGATCCCATCCTTACGGCACCAACTGTTAAATTTACTTAATGTTACAATTGGGTCAGGATAACTGCAAAGTGAAAGGGTTGATACGATGCAATCAAAAGAGTTGTGTTCTAAAATTAACTCATCAATATCTTCTTGTATAAATTCTGCTTTCACTTGAAAATTTGATGCTGCTCCTTTGGCACTCTTAATCATCTCTGAACTAAAATCAACTCCTGTTACCTCAACATTATTCCTATCATAGTAAGGAAAGTTCGCTCCAGCTCCAACTCCGACCTCTAAGATTTTTCCGTATGCGTTTCTTATTATTTGATTTCTCCATCCAGCAAGCTTTTGATTAGCACGATTATTTTCATACATTTTTACCTGTTTATCATACTTTTTAATTAGCTTTTCTTTTTTCATTTGCTCACTCCCTGAAAGATTGACTTAGACTTGAAATAAGTATTTTCTTCATTTGGAGCTTTACAACGTACATAAGATTATTTTTTCATGTTGCACACTACCTCTCCACTATAATAGGTATACGATTGTGGGATGCGATAGTTTCAATTTTCCAAATATAATAATCAAACCAAGAACCTAATCAATATAAACATCAAGTACATTCTCTAGATCAATTTCTTTCTCTCCCAATCGTAAAATACCAGTACCTGCATTTATCATAAGTAGCTTACCTCTTGCTACGGAATAATGAGGTTTATCATAATATTTGATTTCAACCGTTAGATTATTATGCAAAGCACATTGGAGTTTCAATTCCATTTCAGCAATTTGTTGCTCATCAAGAATAGGCTTTTCTTTATAATCGGTTTCTTCCCACATCTTCTTTAACAATTCAATGTGCTCTGGTAGCATCATTGCCGTCCATTTTTTCGTACCTCTATCGTTCATACTCATTACTAAGCACCCATCCTTTTTCTAACTGATCCAATCGATAGTATATTTTCCAGTTTGAATGTTCTAATCGTTCTTCTGGTATAGCAATAGGCTATTATCATTTCATTATTGATTTTAAGTACCCGGATAATTCTTTGGGTTGCCTGGTTATCCTCTGAAAGATAAATCATTTCAATCTTTTCCTTATTTTGGATTGACCTCATTATCATGTTTTTCATGACACAACCTCCACTTTAGGAACATTTGTTCCCATTATAACATAATAAATTGGAATGAAAATATACTTTCTCTCTATGGAAAATGTTTACTCGAGGGACATGTGCAGAAATAAATATACAAAAAAAGCGCCCAACCTCAGGTACGCTGGCGTTTAGCGTGTTTGGGGTCAGGCACTTAACATTTTAAATCAGGTACCGCAAAAAGTTCGGTAAGGCTGGTTTGATGGCTCAGGCAATTTCGTATATTCTTCCTGCTCAGGAGAATACGCATAAGGATTTGCAAGAACATCCATAAGCCGCTCCATCACGCTATAGTCTCCTTTTTCAACTGCAGCTTCAAGCGCCTCTTCTACCCGGTGATTGCGAGGGATAACTGCGGGGTTCGAGTTCTTCATCAATTGATAGGCAGACGTTTTTGATTTCTCTTGTCTTGCCAGTCTAGCCTGCCATTGGTTATACCACTCGGTAAATTCTAGTGTCCCATTCATGGCCGTGTCCTCCGGCTTATCTAACGTTAAGGCACGAAATGTATTGGTAAAGTCTGCACGGTGATCCTCCATTATATTTAGAAGGTTTTCAATCAACGATTCATCCTGGTCCTCTTCGTTCTGAATTCCTAGTTTTTCCCTCATTCCCTCAAGCCAATGACGATGATACAACTCCTTGAATTTGGCAAGAGCCTCCTGGGCTAGTTCGACCGCATGATCCTGATTTTCATGAAACAGCGGTAAAAGTGTTTCAGCAAAGCGCGCGAGATTCCACTGGCCAATTGCCGGCTGATTCTGATAGGCATAGCGGCCTTGAACATCAATGGAACTGAATACCGTTGCCGGGTCATATTCATCCATAAAGGCGCATGGCCCATAATCGATGGTTTCTCCGCTGATGGTCATATTGTCGGTGTTCATCACTCCATGGATAAAGCCTACGAGTTGCCATTTCACAATCAATTCTGCCTGACGCTTGACCAATTCTTCAAACAGCGAAAGGTATCGATCCTCATTGTCTTCAATGTCCGGAAAATGACGCTTTATTGCATAGTCAGCAAGAATCCGAAGTTCCTCCCTAGTGCCCCAATTTGCCACGTATTCAAAGGTACCGATGCGCAAATGACTTGCAGCCACACGAGTCAGAACGGCACCAGGCAGCTCGGTTTCGCGAATAACAGGCTCCCCAGTAGTTACAACAGAAAGGCTACGGTTGGTCGGAATACGAAGCGCATGCATGGCTTCACTGATAATATATTCACGTAGCATCGGTCCTAATGTCGCTCGTCCATCGCCTCCGCGGGAGAATGGTGTTCGGCCTGAACCCTTGAGCTGAATGTCAAACCGTTCACCTGAAGAGGTGGTCTGCTCGCCCAGCAGCACAGCCCGACCGTCCCCTAACATGGTAAAGTTCCC
Source organism: Virgibacillus necropolis (assembly GCF_044793635.1). Classification (GTDB taxonomy): domain Bacteria; phylum Bacillota; class Bacilli; order Bacillales; family Amphibacillaceae; genus Virgibacillus_F; species Virgibacillus_F necropolis_A. Next base: position 3,258,466 of record NZ_CP084992.1, on the reverse strand, counting down.
GAACTGATGGCCCGCATAAGCCTGGGAAATCGGCAAAGCCGCTTCAGGAATCTGGTTGCCAGCCAAAACTTCTACACCTTCTTCTCTCTGTAGCTTCTGAGCATCCAGTCCTAAAGAATTTGCCAAAGACTTATTGAAAATGACCAATTCCGGTGAACGTACAGGGGTTGGCTCGGTGCTTTCAAAAAATAATTCCGGCAGACGGGCATAACTGTTATCAAAGTTCCATCCCATTTCATTATTCTGTGTCATCATATCTCCTTTGAATGTTTTGTCATATTTCTATCCACGTATATTCTTCTACAAAAAACAAATAATTATAGACACCCTCAATTTTAATTTCCCTCTATTTCAATATATTCTCTTAATAGTTTCCACTGATTAGATTCTTTTCGCCATACAAACATACTTTGGGCTTTATGTGTTTCGTTATTAATAATATTTGTTTCAATACCGATGGTGACTACCTCATTACCGCCGTCCCTTTCCGATAAATGAAAATGTTGATATTCTTTTATTCCATTACCCATTTCCTTTAGAGAAGCAGCTAGATCAATTTCTCTTCCGTAAGAATATGGCTCACGCATTCCTGCTTGAGACCAATAACCCATAAAATCGGAAGACAAATAGCTTCTTATTTCTGAATCGTCCTTAGTCTTAAATCCTTGATTCCAACTTTCAAAATAGGATTCAATTACATTTTCAATTTCATGCATTTTAAAACAACCCCTCTATATAAAATATTACCACTATTATACATTTTTAAATGCACTAATTCGGGCAATATTTTAAATTTTGATTAAAAGTTTCAGACTATATAAATTGCACGGAACAAGGAATAGGCATTCACCTAATTTTGCCTAGTTGAATAGCTTATTGTTGAACCTATTTTAATTATACGGGGGAATCGGTGTGGGATACTTTGTTCGTGTAGAATCTGACGTAAAATTGTATGTGGAAGATTTAAATCCTGGGGGCAGCAAGACGATCGTTTTTTTACATGGTTGGCCGTTAAATCATAAACAGTTCGAGTATCAATTTGATGTTCTTCCCAAAATGGGTTACCGCTGTATTGGTATTGACTGGAGAGGATTCGGTAAGTCGGATAAACCAATTAGCGGCTATAATTTTGACCAATTGGCAGATGATATTCGCGCCGTAGTTGATGCACTTCAATTAAACAATTTCACACTGGCAGGGCACTCCACGGGAGGATCTATCGCCATTCGTTATATGGCCCGATACAGTGGTTACGGAGTATCTAATCTTGTCCTTATAGACGCTGCAGCGCCCACAGGATTTTCTACAGAAACTGCTAATACCCTTCTTGCCGAAACATTAAATGACCGACCTAAAATGATGCGGGGAGTAACAGAAACTTTTTTCTTTCAATATATAACAGTCCCATTCTCAGACTGGTTTATTGGATTGGGGTTAGAAGCAGCAGGTTGGTCAACAGCGGCAATTATAACTACTTTAAGAGATGAAAGGCTTGATCCTGACCTGCAAAAAATAGTTGTCCCTACTTTACTAATTCACGGCGTTCACGACAAAGTTATTCCATTTGCGCAAGCTCAGGAACTGAATCAAAAAATAAGAAATTCAAAGCTTGTCCCGTTTCAGTTCAGCGGTCATGGTCCCTTTTGGGAAGAACGTGATAAGTTTAATCAGCTTATCATGCAATTTATTGGTTGATCACCCTTTTCATTTTAAAAAAACGCTGAATGAATTGAAAAATAGTAATATCAATAGCAGACAAAGAGCGTGTATGATAAAAAATCATACACGCTCTTTGATGTTATCATTTAACAGCATGTAAAACAGGTGTACGGATAACTAAAACATCACATTTTGCTGAACGTACGATTGCTTCAGATAAGGAACCCATTAAGAAACGTTGAACAGCACTAACCCCTGTAGCACCACAGATAATTAAATAGTGTTACCACCATCTATTTCTCACGAGCCATAAACGAAGATGGATCTAACCCTTCACTTTCAATGACAATCGCAGTTAAACCAATACTTGTTTTTGTTTCGTGCCATTCATCTTTATTCCAAAAGACAGCATCCCCAGCCTGCACCTGAAAATATTGTTCTTTTTCACCTCTCACATAACCTTCACCATTCATAATTAAAAGAAGTTGAGGTACTCCTGCTTTATGAAAACCAATAATACCGTTTTCTTCTATGTACATACACCCAATATTAGTTTCCTTTACAGTTTGAATAATACGAGACATAACAAAATCTGAATTAAATTTTGAAATCTTTTTGCCACTGTCTTTACTGAAATTATAAAACTCCATAAAGCACCTCCAAAAGTTTTACTTCTCTTTTTCCGATTGCAACTTATCTAGCTTTTCCTCTACTCTATTTAATCGCTTATTTCTTTTGTTTGACATAACAATCAATGAAACAATCCCGACAACTATAGTTATTACAATTAAGAATGAAAATAACTGAAAGATCATATCTCCTACATGGAACCCACCAACTGCCGTTGACAAAAACATATTAAATTCCTCCTATCCCTTAGTAAAAGGAGTATAAAAAACTAAACTATGACTACCCTTTTATGTTATCCAAACCAACCGAAAAAGTTAGTCGTAAACATTGATGTTAATAATATAATGATAAATACTAATTGACTAATCGTTAAAATATAGGCATTTCGATTTGCAGCATATTTCCATTCCATAATAGCTCGAGCCGTTTCAGATACAACAATTAAAATAAACAGCAAAAACCATGGTTCAAAAAACCAGTTGCTCTCCATTGGGTTGCTCATGCTATTAATGAAATACCCAAGAATTATAATAACTATAAAAGTTATCCGTATCGTCCAATCTACTTTCTTATGTTTCTCATTTACATGGTTATATGAAAAAAATGAAAAAAGTTTCTTCTTCTCAACTTTTAGCCATTTACTCATAACTTCATTGAATGAAACTAACAATACTAGAATAATAGCTAGAATCAAAACTAACTTCAGCCAGAATATTGGTTCAAGACCATAGCTATACACTGATAATTCTTCCCCCTTTTACATAATCTGGTCAGTTTTTATATTCCAAGTAAGCAACTACCAGCAATTAATTAAAGTACAAGTAAAAAATAATAACGTGATAGCCAATCTCAAACTTTCTTAAACTATAATAAGTATTTCAAACGTATTTAAATTCGTTTTATCTTTTCCGATATATCACATTAAACTTAAACTCTATCAAATACGCCTCCTATAAACCTTCCTATACCTTTAAACATCCAAAGAATTATTTTAAACCCAAATAGAATCAATTCAGGTATCCAAAAGGAAATTAGTTCTAAAATGTCACTATTTTTATCGCTTTTTTCGTTCCTTCTTCCTTTCTCAATACCATTCACCCCATAAGCACGGATTTATGAGTAAACATATATAAATTATATTAACATAAAATTTCATATAATCTGATTACATAGTGTAATTTTTCGGATAGTTGGATAAAAGAAAAAGCACTTATGATACACACACAGCAGCCCTCTAACTACGAGTATTTAAAAAAAGAACCTTCAATCTAAAGATAGATTAAAGGTTTTGCTTATTATTTCCCATTATTTACTTGGTTCCTGTCTCTACTTTTAGCGAATCATTCATTCTCTTCTGCTTTATTATACAAAGCTTCTGGAATCATTTCGAAGCCTTCAATCACCGTATTTTCTTCCACTTCCATCATTAAAAAACTCTTCCCATTGAAATGGACTTGACGTACATATCTTAAGTCTTGTGGACTAATGGAGATATTCGCTATTTTCGTCTCTATTTTGATAGATTTTGAAGTATATTTTGGTACAATGTTATTTGCTTTAAACTCATAACTTTCATCATCAATCACCGTTTTAAAAGCGGACTCTACCTTTTCCGTGTTTACATCTTGTATTCCACTGCTTGTTAAAACTTTTTCTACATCTTTGTAGTCTAATTTCGGTATATTTTCCTCTTCATTCTCTTCGACGACACGATGAATCTCTTCGTATACATTTGAAAGTGTGGACGTATTGATTTTTTGATCACCGGCTACGTTTTTCACAATTTCCTCAAAAACAATTTTATCTTCTGAAGCAGTCATTATCTCTTCTGCATTTAATACTTCTTCGATAAAATGATAATTCAGTTCATTCTTCTTTCCTGACGAGTAAAGCACGTGATTGACATCCGCAAAATTATCCGTAATTGTAGGGAAAAGAAATCCTGATATTGGAGCTTTCAGATTGATAATTGGATCTACAACTATATTATACTTGAACTCTTTTTCAACATAATCAAACAGTAATTCTTTCTTAGGATCCTGCGTTTTATTCATACTGCACAAAATAAAGGGATTTGAATAAACGGTATCACGTACACTTTCTTCCGATTCATCACTCTGCCGCTTCATCGGCTTCATATATTCTCCCCGAATAAAGGTTACGACAATATCCATCTCATATTGCTTATCCTTCAGCATTTTTTCTACGAGCTTAAGCATTTGGCCCTTCCATTCTTCTGTATCATTACTTAATAGGCCTTGGTGGAGAATGAGCTGACTGTTATTTTCCACATCACGCTGGAACTTCAATTCAAATAACTTTTCGTCCAGCTGACCAGCTAGTACTTTTTTAAAATTTTCCATAAATAACTCTTTTTGTTCCTGTTCCAGCATTTCAAATGGCATACTCTGATGGTGGTAAATATCACTCGATTCTTTCATGATATACACATTAAAAATTTCTTGTATTTTCAATAGGTCATTATCTACTTTGAATTGTTTACGAATATTTGCTATGTCTTTTTTGTCCAATCTTGTTCCACTCCTAAGTTGGTAATCAGTGTGTATTTTTCTAAACACATTCTCTCATTTTATCATAGATACCAATTGTTTTTCCTGCAATGGGAAATGATAGAAGAGTTAGTAAGTTAATTAACTAGAATGATATCATTCTAATAGAAAAGCGGAAAACTATTGACACAGTATTTAAAGGTACTATATAGTAAATATATTAATAACCTCATACGATTCCGTAGCTCAGCTGGGAGAGCGCCACCTTGACAGGGTGGAAGTCGTTGGTTCGAGCCCAATCGGAATCACTCTATTCAATAAAGCCCTGAACCTTTGTAAAAAGATTCAGGGCTTTAAGGTTTATTAACTAATCCCGGTAGCCATCACGCTAAAGATGGAGACTCATCGTTTTCCCTTATGCTTAACCGCTGCTAAAGAAGTTCTTGCAATGTGACCTCGGTGGATCTACTTTTCAAAGAACTGATTGACTTTATTTTCGTTTTCCAAGTACTCCTCGATAAGGTTTCTTAGATTATCTTCATTTGTAAATTCGCTTAATTCCTTACCATACCAACCTTGTAATTTCTTTTTTGTTACTGTGTGTGTTTGTTTGCCAAACTCAAACGTAATCCATTCTGCATTTTTTACCAATGCAAAAATAAATGTAGCATTGTATATTGCTGTTTCTTTAATAGCATCATCTATCATTGTAGCTTCTATATCACCGTACTCCAGAATCATTCCATAAGGGGCTTCTTTTGTTTCAAGCTCAAATCCTTCAACATATTCACCATTTGGTAATTGCCTTACAATGTTCTCTACTACACTATTATCACCTACATATGAATCTTTGAATTTAAATAAATCTTCATTTACATTGCTACTTGAATTGCATCCGGTGATGAGTAGTAATAGTAGCAACGAAAAAAATATATATTTTAGCATTACCCTCATTTAGGTCCCCCCTCTTGCGTCACAATATCACCTGTATATTCCAGAAGATCACCGGGTTGACAATCTAATGCCTTACATATTGCCTCTAAAGTTGATAATCTAATGGCTTTTGCCTTTCCATTTTTCAGTATAGAAAGATTAGCCATCGTTATTCCAACTCTCTCTGACAGTTCTGTTACACTCATTTTTCGCTTAGCTAGCATCACATCAATATTGATTATAATAGCCATGTTATTATCGAAAGCAAAAAAAAGGTCCAGTCGTATCCCTGTCACTTTATAATTGTTTCGAAAAATGACAGGATTAGCATGTATGGTTTATGATGTTTCTATATGTACTATAACGCTTTTATGGTTTGCGGGATGAGAATCTGAGCCACGTCCCTCTTTACTAATTTTCAATAGGAGTTTTTCATATGACAGATTACAAGATTGATAATGATGTTGCGAAAAGCAATATTCTCCCGGCCTTTTCCATTACAGTAAATGATTCAAATACCACTGCTTTGTATAGTGATGCCGATATACAAGCGGAGCTGATTAAGGTAATTCAGCAAGATGGTGACATTACTGTCTTTGATCGCCAGGCCGGGCTGTATGAACGATTAACAATTAAAGAAAATATTGCTTTTTACCATAAATGGTTCGGCTGCCAAACACCAATACCCGAGATTCTTGTTATGTTTAAGCTACAAAAATGTGCAGATACTAGGCTCTCCAAGAGCTCATCATCTGAAATAGCGCGTGTATATTATGCAAAAGATTATATGGTGGGAGCTAGACCTTGTGTATTTCAGGAACCGATTCATGGTGTTGATATTTTAACAATCCATACATTCATTGAAATGCTAAAAGCGCTAATGGAGGACGGTGTACCTGTGCTTGTTTTAGTATCGAACATGGAACACGCGCTACTTCTTGGTGATGTTGCATACAGGCTGGAGGAAAAAGGATTACATAAAATTGAAATTGAATCAGAAGAGTTAGATGCCACGAAAACTGAACCATCTACTTCACCTTCAATAGCAAATTTATTTAAAATCCCTGCGAAGATTGACGATAAGGTTATTTTATTCGACCCCCCAGAAATTGATTACATTGAAAGCCAGGATGGGAAATCCAATATAGTCATTAATGATGAATCATTTGCTATGGATTCAACGCTTTCTGAAATTGAGAAGAAATTGGAGTTTTACGGTTTTTATCGTTGCCATCGATCTTATATTGTTAATTTGCAAAAGGTACGTGAAATCATAACGTGGTCGAAAAATACATACTCCCTTAGAATTGATAACAAAAGCCAATCGACTATCCCTTTGTCCCGAACAAAAATACAAGATATTCAAGAAATATTCAACTTAAAATAGGTACACTTTAGCCTCCTTTAGTTACATTTCACCTTGATATAACTGCATTTATCAAGTAAACAATGTATTGTTTGTATAGAACATTAGGGGAGGCTATTTAATTGGAAAATGCGATTGAAATAACAGGATTACGAAGAATTTTTGATAAAAATGCTGCGATTGATGACGTAAGTTTCGATGTGAAACAAGGAGAGATTTTTGGCTTACTTGGGCCAAGTGGATCTGGTAAAACGACCACAATTAAAATTTTGACTGGAGAGCTTGAGCGAACATATGGTGACGTGAAAGTACTGGGTAATCAATCTAATTTGTTCAGAACTGCCAATTTCAAATCACAAATTGGGATTTTATCCGATAATAGCTCGTTGTATGAACGGCAGACTGTTTATGATAATTTAAAGCTGTTTTGTAAGTTATACAATGCGCCACTGGATCGAATTGATTTCATGCTACGTGAGGTTAATTTGGAAGGTGAACGGACGAAAGTAGTTTCAAAGTTGTCAAAAGGGATGAAACAACGCATTCTTCTTGCAAAGGCACTTATCCATAAGCCGAAGCTTGTATTTTTAGACGAACCGACATCAGCGTTAGATCCTGCAAATATGGCACAGATCCACCGAGGATTAAAGAAGTTAAATGCTGAAGGGACAACGATCTTTTTAACTACGCATAACATGGAGGAAGCAACCGCATTGTGCGACCGTGTAGCTTTTTTGGATAACGGTAAAATTCAAGAATTGGATAATCCAGATGCTTTACGCTACAAACATTCCAATCATGCATTTCATGTGGAAACGATTTCTGGTGAAAAACTTATACTCGAAAATGAATCTGAGAATGCGGATAAAATTAAAGACCTGATTGCAAGTGGCAGTGTAAAGGCTATGCATACCGACAATCCAACGCTCGGGGAAGTCTTTTTGAAAGTTACTGGAAAGGAGTTAGTATAATGAACATGCAACGCATTAGCGCGATTTTTGAAAAAGATATGAAAGATTTCATGAAAAATATGATGTTGTTAATGATGCCGATTATACCTGTTATCCTAGCAATATTATATAGCCGGTTAGGCGGAGACGAAGCGATACCGCTAGAAATGGTATATCTTATTGTTGGTGTAACCTTTTCATCCGTCACTTCGAGCTGCATGATGACGATGATGGCTGAAGAAAATGAGAAGAAAACGTTACGTGGACTGATTTTGTCACCTGCGTCTTTTTTAGACATCATTGTTGGTAAAAGCTTGGTTACGGGGTTGGTAACATTGATCACATTGATCCTATCCCTACTCATTATTGGCATTGATCCTTTCTTGTCAATTCAAGCAGTCATCGGCTTATTTCTTTTATTTTTATTCTTTCTATTTCTCGGAATTGGTATTGGTCTTTTTGTTAAATCTGTTGCTTCAACGTCTGCATATTTAATGCCTGTCATGTTTTTATTTGGATTCACGCCTATGATCCAATTTTTACAGCTTGGCGAAAACAGTCTCGCAATAAAAATAGCAGACACGTTTCCCATTTTACAATTAATTACGATGCACGAAACAGGTTCCTGGCTACCATTAGGCGTTGTTGCACTATGGGTAATTGCTGCAGGGGTATTCGCTTATTTTTGTTTTGTTAAAGTAACAAAGGATAGATAGGATTAGAGGGACATGCGTCTTGTCCCTCTCTCATTTTAGCAGTTAAGAGTATAAATCCTTTCTTACTGCATAAGTGCAACTAAGGCTTTCGCCATTAAGGCTTGGCGATAAGCCAAGTTTTCTAATAATTGCATTGAAATGTACCCCTACCTAATTATGAAGGTCAATACGTGCTATTTCTTTATCCCCAGAATAAATAACTAATGTTGCTTCCATAGCATTTTTTTCTAACTTATCCAATTGTGCTTGTGAAGGAGCAAGTCTTATCTCAGGATTTTCTTCTAATGCACCTAAAACAAAATCTATCGTATACTCTCCATCTTGGTTTGGTTGTAAAACTGGAATGCTTGTTTTCCCAACACCTAGATTAGCTTGTTGTCTCCCTCCTTCTTTGTAAATTTTAAATCCTACTACCTCTTTCGTAACTGCTTTTAACTTTTCATTTGGTTCAATAGATAGTTTAATGCCATCTTCATATTCGAATGTCAGGCTATTTAATTCTTCTGTTCCTCCAATCGTATCCTTCCCGGTATTCTTTATAACAAAATTGTAACTCAGTGAAATCGGTTTTATTATTTGTCCTTCCCTCTCTCCAGAAGTAATACCAATTCCACCTGACCTATCATCTCTAATTTCAGCAGATGAACTTATGAGTTCTAATGATGGCTTACTGGAACATCCTGATACCAGTATCAGAATAATGATAATACCTGATATAAGTCTCATTAAAGCCCCCCTAGGAATTTATTGAGATCAATCCGAATAAGTCTCCCCTTCGCCTAGATTTATTTTATGATTGTTGATAGAGACAGTATGATTGTTTTTCCATCGAACGTCAGCATGGTCCATTCGGTAATCAGAATAAACTCTTTTCTTAAACCAAAGCGGTCCTTTCAATTCACCTACTACTCCGAATGAGGTGGCTGCTCCTCCATTGGTCCGGTACAACTCGATTGTATAATTATGGTCAAGAGAGTGTTGTTTTGATTAGTACCTTGCCCATCGAAAAGAATGATGTAAACAAGACAGAGAAAAATAGGATGATAATGAGTAATAATGAAAGCAGCACCGTCAGCCAACTTCTTAATTTTGCAAGCCAATTCGTTTTATCTTTGAAACCGATAATCCCTAAAATGAGAGCTATTATGGTAAACAACAAAAGAACGTAATTTGGGGGCGCAATAATCCAGGTTTGGCGAATAGTTGAGTACAACGCATAGGAAGAAATTATGATACAAAATAAGCATAGATAGAATGACCATAGGTTGTATTGTCTTGGCATAATGTGCCTCCTTTACTGTCATGGAAGGTCTAACTACCTTGTTTATTTAATAGCCCTTTTACCTCATTAATACTCTTCATCCGTTGCAAATCAGCATCTACTTTCCAGCTTCCTTCTGTTTTTATGAGACGCATCTGCCCAAAGTTTGATATGCTTTTCTTTTCACCTTTTTGTTCAAGAGGATCAAATTCAATTTCAATATCATAGTCAAGCGTAATTTTTTCGGTTTCAACACCAGTAACATCAACAGAGATATTTTTCACGGATAAATTACTTTTCGTTTCCTGAGATAACCGGTTTATGTAACTCAGGATTCTATATAAGCGAAGATACTCCATTTCCTCTTTTGTCGTATAATCACCGAAGTTTTCTTGTACTTTTTTAATTTCCTCTAGAGCACTAAACCTTCGAGAACCGTAATTTTCATCGTAATTAACAGTTAATTGCTTCTTCTTAAATTCCTTAGCCACATCAACTGCTCTAGTTGTTTCTAACTTTTGTAGATCTGCAATTAAATTATCAATATTCTGTTGCAATTTTGCATTTTCCTGTTTCAAGTTTTCTATTTCTAATTCCTTATATTGTTTGTCATCCTGTCCATTAGTATAGAAATTTATAGCAACAAGGAAAAGAAGAGCTACTATGATAGTTATAAGGGTTTTCTTGCTCATGTACCATATCCCCCTCACTTTCGTTTGTGGTACAATTACTCCCATTTTTTTCTTTTTATTTATTTTCTTAATTTTAACATAAATTCCATTATATTTTATACTCGGATAAAAAAATGGCCCAGTTCTAAGTGAACTAGAGCCATTTGCTACATTTATTTTGAATACTTCAATTGCTAGTTTAACTTATAGGTACCATCTTGATATACTTTATATAAACCCACTGTTCCAGTCCCACCCTGTTTCTTAAGAGATTTGGATGTCAGTTTTATTGTATAATATGAACCTGCTTTATCTGTCTCTAGATTTCCACCCAAATCATCAAATACGATATCATCATTGTTTTCCATTTCTAATTGATGTTTTAAGTATTCTATAGCACAAGTTCCACTAAAAAAATATTTGTTACCATTAGAATCCGAATTGTTTCCTTTATGTCGATCATTATCATTACTGCTGTTTGTTGATATTGCAAACTCGTTATTTGCTTCGGAGGAATCAATCGTGATTTCGGATGCGTTATTCGTTTTTGATTGATTGCCTGTATTCCCACAAGCAGACATAACGACGAATAAACAAGTTAATACACACATCACAATGAAAGTTCTGTACTTTTTCATTATTGCAACCCCTTAACTTCTACAGGGGCAAATAATCCCCCTTCCAATTAAAAACTTTACACTTAGAATTTCCCGAAAGAAGGAACTTATGAATTAAAAAATAAAGCTTTCATTCTTTAATGTTTATCAATCGTTACGCCTAACACAGAAGCCCTAACAAATTCCAAATCCTGAAACCTTTCTAATTCCTTTGGAGTTCCACTTACTACTGCTCCATTAAAAGTTATTTCTTCATCTTGGTTTTCAGTATTCCTGAATTATTTTATCTTCTATTATTTAAAGGAATATCTATATACTTTATATATTTATTTGTTTCAATTTCTTGATATACCCTTAAAAATCTAACCTCAAAGGTTGGAAAAGGACTAAGTTCTTTTTCTGCCAATTTTTCCATCTCTCTAAGTTCCTTTTTTGATAAACCATAATTTGTTTTTCCCAAAGTCATATGTGGTACAAAGTCGTCAAGTTCAAAATACTTTTTAATTAAATCGTTGGAAGGAGAAATTTCTCGGACTATACTTTTATGTAGTTTATATAGTTCATTTGAAGTAGCACTTAAATAAAGAATATCATCACCAAAGAACATTGGTTTATCAAGTGTAAGTTGAAAGGATGGAAAGTTATCACAGACTCCTTTAACTTTACTTTGCCACTTTTCATCTGTGGTTAATCCACCTTGTGCCTTAAGCGTTATATGTGGTTCTACAACGTCTGTAATCCGATTACCTCTCCATTTATACTGAAAATCTATTAGTTTCATTTTGTATTCATCTGGAGGCACTATTCCGATAAAAAATTGCAATTACTATCACTCCCAAAAATAATTTGTAACGTTATTATTTATTTAAATTATGATACCTTATTGAACCCCCTGCCCTCTTATTGAAAATAAGCGTCCATTTAGCACACTATTATAATGGTGGATCTTCCACACCTAAATGAACCCAATCTTCTTTTGGTGGCCCATAAACTCCAGAAGGTTTTATTCCTGCTTGACGCATAAGAACTGTAATTTGCCCTCGATGATGAACAATGTGCTTGATTAGTCCCATCAGGATTGTAGCATTTGATTCCTGTCTTCCAAAGGCTTCTTGTATTTGTTCTAGAGATTTGTCTGTCCATTGCTGTTCAATAACTTTGGCAGCTTGAGAACTTATATTTTGAAAGATTTCAGCAATTTCCTTTGCAGAAGATGGAACGTTTTCTGCATTTTCTATTCTATCTATCCTGAATCCAAATTCGGCTAAATAATCTGGGATGTTTGTTGTAAAATGCCACGCAATTCCTCCTAATGTACGACCTTCAGGATAAACTTGTTGTAATAATGAGTCATCCGTCAAGCTCTCCAAAGTTTTTTGAGTTAATATAGCCTCTTTATTCCATTCTTTAATATAATCTGAAATTGTAATATACATCTGAGCCCCTCCCGAATCATTTTCAATAGAAAGATTTATTTCTTAAAGTAAATTATAAAACATACGTTCCCATAATTCAAATTAACTTCTTCCATTAATGTAGCTTTAAATTCCCCAAACCCATTGCTAGTTTTACCAGATTAATCACTTCTGGTGATTCAGAACCAAACAGACTGGCACCTAGGATTTTATCGACTACTACTTTAAATAATCCCCGAAGATCATTTTTGGTGCAACCGACAATTTTCCTTAATGCATCAAACCCTGGGTTATGAGATAAAGCCGGTTTATATTGGTTATACTTAAATGGTAAACCATTTAAAAAGGGGCTATAGCTTATCTTAGAAAAAATCATTTTGTGGGTAATGTTAATCATCGGGATTGCACTATTGGTTATCAGTTTAAGAAAGCCACCGATGAAGGATTGGATACTAATATTTTTACTGACCTCGTATTTTTCAACGTTTTTTGGTGTTATTGTGGTAGAAGAAAACATGCTTGACTATCCTATAAAGTTGTTTCCTCATGAACATTTCGATAGTCATATACTTTATGAATATCTTATACTCCCGGTTGTTTGTGTTTACTTTTATCAAACTACTTATCACTCAGGTTATAAAGGCATTTTTTTACAATGTTTAATATATACCTCTGCTTTAACAATCATTGAGGTGATTTTTGAAAAATATACAGATTTGCTTGAATACAATACATGGACATGGATTCACACGTTTATCGGTGTCTTTTTGCTCATGTTTTTCGTCCGTTTTTTGATGAAATTGCTAATCAGAAAAACGTGAAAACGCGTTTTCAAATAATTAAAAGTATAATTCACATGATATAAGGCATAGAGAATTTCCTCTATGCCTTTCGCTTTGTTGAATACTTTAACCATCGAATTCCTGTTTACGTTTTTTTATATAGGCTCTTTTCGTACGCATTGTTGCTTTTACATCTTCATAGTTGATTTATACTGCGACATAGCATACCGCTTCGGAAATACACTTCGCTTTCCGCGGGCTCGCGCTGAGCCTCCTCGCGAGCAAAGACCGCCCACTGCGGGGTCTCATCGTCTTCGTTTCCGCAGGAGTCTACGTGTATTTCCTACGCTAACATGGTGTCTGGAAGCAGTACTTTGTAGCTTCTTTCACTATTATGGCAGTTGATTGGAGCGAAGGACAGTTGACTCCTGCGGGAACAGCACGAGTCTGAAGACCCCGCAGCGGTGGTCTTCCGCGAGGAGGCTGAAGCCGTGCCCGCGGAAAGCAACTGTCCGCAGCGGAAATCAACATAGCAGTTACGTCGTTTATATCTATTCTCTTAAAAGCAACAATCTTTACCAATACAGTCTTTATATAAAAACCTATTGAAAAAGATGAGGCGGCTTGTTGCCTATCATTTCCCCTTAGGTTTATCCCCAATTAAGCCCAGCAAAAACATCTGAGAAAAAGCGAACCCTTTATACGTTTTAGAGATACTTGAAGGTATTGTTAGTTCAAGGTCTAAGTAGGTGGTTAGTATTAGTTGTGTGAATTCTTTCTGGTCCGTCAAAGAGTATTCCTGTAATTGTTTCGCAAATTCCTTGCTAACATTTTCCCTCCCTCCAAGCGCTTGTTGTAATTGGTACCCTGCCAGATATAGTTCAGCAGCTAAATCTTCATCAGATTTCTGATGTTCAGCTACATAGGTTGAAATCCAATCACGCATTAGGGACGAGGTATCTTTATTATTTTCCTTAGCAACCTGTTGAAAACTCTCTTTTAGTTCCTTTGATATACGTATGTGCAAATTCGTATCCAATTAACTTATCCTCCCTTATAAAGAATACGTTAATTGTAAGTTATATAAAATTTATTGTCAATACATTGTGTTTACAATGTATACACAATTAAAAAATATACTAGTTACCTCTATATTTCACCAAGTTAGAGTCCATACATAGACCTTCTCATTCAGGTCAAAATAAGATGAAATAAAACAGAAAGGATGGATCAAAATGACCCACGATAAGCTAAACAACAAACGTACAAATAAACAGGCCAAAGTAAAGGCTTATCAGGAGATTAACGAAGAAATTTCTGAAAACGATAAGTTAAAACAAAAGCAACCAACTCCTCAACCACAGGATTTTGAAGAAATTGAGTATTAAAGCCTGCTACAGAGTGTCGATATAACCGTTAAAATCCCATTGCCTTATTAACGGTTTCCGTTACTTATCACAAACATTAAAAATGTACTGTAAAATGACCATCACTTGCATGCTAATGATGGTCATCTTTTGTTGGTATAGTATCATTTTCGGTTATATTTCCAATAAATTTGTAGTGTCGTTGTACCTCAATTTTTTAGGTTACAATAGCTAGTGTAAGTCTACATTTAGACCTACAAGTTCGAATTCAAATTGGCTTACATAAAAGAAAGACCTTGAATAACTGAAGGAATACCTTACTTTCGCGGACATCAGATACGTTATTTATAGATAACAAACAATAGTAAGGTGTTAAACGGACACCAGGTTCCTTATTTGGGAGTAATACCCCTATATTACTTTGATATATGTTAAATAGGTGATCGTATGTCCGCATACCTACTCAAAATCACTGTTTTAATAGAAATAGCGAACCGTATGTCCACCAGTTCTAGCAAACGACGTGTTTTGAATAAGCAATTATTAGGAAACAGCCTAGTTCATATGAGCTGGGTTATTTTAGTTTAAGATAACAAAAAGCACCGCATTTGTTATGCAATTAGATATACTTCACTATCTTTTTTAGGTGTAAATCAGGATTTTGTGACAGGTAATGGAATCCATTGACTTATTTTGTCCTCGTCTCCTTCAATCCTCCACAATAGATAATCCGCTCTTTTCCTTATATAATAGAATCATTACATATTTGGAGGTTCACTGTGAAAAGAGTACTTTCTTTTTTGAAACCATATAAACTCCCGATCGGGATTGCATATACATTAACGTTAATTGAACTTGCGACAGAGCTACTTCTTCCCTTCTTCCTGGGGATGATGATTAATCAGGGCGTGATCAACAAGGATATCGACAATATTGTGATGTGGGGCAGCATTATGATTGGGCTTGCGTTTGCTGCGTTTTTTGCCGGAATTATTAATTCGTTTTATGCGTCACACACGAGCTATGGGTTTGGGTATGACATTCGCGAAAAACTGTTTAAAAAGGTGCAGGATTTTTCGTTTGTGAACTTGAATCAATACCCGACGTCTGTCTTAATGACGCGATTTACCAATGATGTGCGTCAGATGCAGAATACCATTCATATGGGACTTCGCATTATGGTGAAAGCTCCTTTAATTGTACTTGGTGGTGTGGTGATGGCGTTTATTGTGAACGCCAAGCTTGCACTGATCTTTTTAATTACGGTTCCTTTGTTAATTTTCTTTTTACTATGGGTGCTGAAGCGTGCAAGCCGCTTATTTCGAAGTGTGCAGCAACGTGTGGACAATGTGAATCGCGTGATGCAGGAGAATTTAGCTGGGATGCGGTTGATCAAGGCATTCTTGCGTCGGAATCATGAGGAAAGCCGTTTCATGAAAGCGAATAAAGATTTAGCTTCGGAAACGCGCTATACATTCCGCTTCGTCGAGGCTTCGATGCCGGTACTTTTATTTGTGATGAATCTGAGCTTGATCTCGATTATTTGGTTTGGGAATAATCAGGTACTTGCTGGTGAATCATCTGTTGGTGACATTGTGGCGATCGTCAATTATGCGTTACGTGTTTCGATGGCGATTTCCATGTTCACGTTTATTACGTTAGCTTTTTCACGGGCAAAAGCGTCCGCTTCACGTCTTAGTGAAGTATTGGATGTTAACATTGACTTACATGAATCGGAGGATGCGGAAGCTGATGCGATTGTACGTCATGGAAAAATTGACGTTGAAGATGTTGATTTTTTCTATAGCACACAGGACGAGAAAGTGTTACGTGATATATCTTTTTCCGTAAATGCTGGAGAATCAGTCGCAATAATTGGTGCGACTGGTGCTGGGAAAACATCGTTGTTTCAACTTCTCCCCCGCCTTTATGATGTGAACAATGGTGAAATTTCAATCGATGATAAACCGATTACTTCCTATACACTCGATCATTTGCGTCGAGCAATTGGTTACGTTCCGCAGAATCCATTACTTTTCAGTGGATCTGTTTTTGACAATATTGCCTGGGGTAAAGAACAGGCGACAAAAGAAGAAGTGATCCAGGCCGCAACTGATGCACAAATTCACGCTACAATTACGGAGTTGCCTGAAGGATACGAAACCAAAATCGGGCAAAAGGGTGTCAATCTTTCAGGTGGACAAAAGCAGCGACTGTCAATTGCCCGTGCACTTATTCGTCATCCGAAAATTTTAATGCTGGATGATTGTACGAGTGCACTTGATTTGGAGACAGAATCTAAGCTACTTGCTGCAATCGAAACGTACCAGTGCACCAATCTAATGATTACCCAAAAGGTCACAACTGCCATGGACGCTGACCGGATTTTATTGATGGATCACGGACAGATCCTTGCGAATGGAACACATCAAGAATTACTGGGAGAATCAGCGCTTTACCGTAAAATCGTGGAATCGCAGTTTGGAAAGGAGTATATACATGCCAATTAAACAACTAATAGAACCTTTTCAACACGAACGCATTCCAATCGATAACATAGCAAGTAAAAAATCAAGTAAAGCCCGAAATACTGCTGGGACGATTAAACGCATTTGGTCCTATCTTTTCCGTGATAAAATCACGCTAAGCCTTGTGATTCTTGCTGTGGTGATGAGCTCTGGTCTTGCCCTGCTAGGTACTTATTTAGTTGGGATGGCAATTGATGATTACATTGTCACGCAAAATAATGCTGGACTTGTCATGCTTTTGGTATGGCTGGTATTTATATACCTGTTCCACTCCCTCTCGATCTTCCTGCAAAATTATTGGATGGTCGGGATTGCCCAGAATACGGTTTATTCTTTACGGGAGAATTTGTTTAAGCAATTTCATCGTTTGCCGATATCTTACTTTGACAAACGGCAGCATGGGGAATTGATGAGTCGGATTACAAATGATATTGATAATATTAATAACACGTTGAACCAATCGGTGATCCAAATTTTTTCAAGTATCCTGACACTCGTTGGTACCGTTGTTGTGATGCTAATCTTAAGTCCCCTGCTTACTGCGGTTACCATGACAATTGTTCCGCTCATGTACATTGGAATGAAGTGGATTACCAAGCGTACTGGACCATTGTATAAGTTGCAGCAACGCGATTTAGGGGAATTGAACGGCTATGTAGAGGAAACTGTTTCTGGGCAGCATGTTGTTAAAACTTTTTCCCAGGAAGATCGTGTGATTGGTGAATTTGAAGAACGAAATAAAAAGCTTCGCCATACCGGATTTTGGGCAATGACGATTTCCGGCTTCATTCCAAAAGTCATGAACATGTTGAACTTCCTTAGTTTTGCCTTGATTGCCTTAGTTGGGGGCATTCTTGCTGTTGAAAATATCATCACAGTTGGTGTCATTGTTATTTTCACTGAATACGCGCGACAGTTTACCCGTCCATTGAATGAGCTCTCCAACCAGTTTAATATCTTATTATCCGCTGTTGCTGGTGCCGAACGGGTTTTTAATGTAATGGATGAGAATCAAGAAGAAACAGATGAACAAGCTGCGGAAGTTTTGCCAGAAACAACGGGCCATGTGATGTTCAACGATGTGTCATTTGGTTATGAAGACACACCCATTTTGAATCATATCACCTTCGAAGCAAGCCCCGGCGAAACTGTTGCGTTTGTAGGTCATACGGGTGCAGGAAAAACGACGATCATTAATTTAATCGCACGTTTTTACAATTATGATGCGGGAAAAATCACACTCGATAACGTCGATATTAAAGACATTAAACGGTCCAGCCTGCGTCAGCATATGGGGTTTGTTTTACAGGATTCCTTCCTATTTAAAGGAACCATTATGGAAAACATTCGTTACGGACGATTGGATGCAACAGATGCGGAAGTAATTGAGGCCGCAAAAAATGCGAATGCCCATGACTTTATAGAGCGTTTGCCTAATAAGTATCGAACTGTCTTAGATCAGGAAGGAAGCGGTATTAGTCAGGGACAGAAACAGCTGTTGACCATCGCACGCGCATTGTTAGCTGACCCTTCCATCCTAATTTTAGATGAAGCGACAAGTAACATTGATACGATTACCGAGGTTACGATTCAAGATGCGCTGAAACGTTTGATGCATGGTAGAACAAGCTTCGTAATTGCCCATCGATTAAACACGATTCAAGAAGCAGATAAGATTATCATGCTGGAGCATGGGAAGATTATTGAAAAAGGCAGCCACAGTGAATTGATTCAGAACAAAAGTCACTACTACAATCTGTTTCAGGGGCAGTTAACAGAAATTTAACGTTGCAAAAGCGGAGGCGCCTGTTTAGCGACGTATGGACTAGACTGACCTGTTCGAGATAAAGGATAGCCAAAAGTGTATTTCTTTTGTGCTTGACTTATCGAAGTGACTGGGAAGGAAGTCCACTAGTCGCTAGGCGCTGTAGCTGGACGTGGCTAAACTATTTATATAGAAAATTCCAGCCCTCCATGATAAGATATACATGAACTACTTTATGAAACCCAGGAAACATCAGCAATTCGACAAAATTCGGGAAGTGACAGGCACCCAAAAAAAAGACAAACGAGGTGTACACCATGGGAAGAAAAGGAACAATGGTCGAAGAAAAAATCGATAGTAAATACTTAGACGAAGTAATGACTTTAAAAATATATCAGCCAGAATCATTTTCCCCACTTTATAAATATCATATTTGCATTATGCAGGATGGGAATGATTATTATCAGCTTGGAAGAGCAGCAACGCTTAGTGACCGCCTGCATGCGAATGAAGAAATCGAGAATACCGTTTTCGTAGGGATTCACTATAATGACAAATATGATCGTAAGGAAAAATATCATCCAAGTGGCGAGAAACAGGATGCCTATATCAAGTTTTTAGTATATGAGGTTGTGCCGCTTCTCGATGATTTACTCCCTACCTACCATATGGGGCAATCCCGTTCATTAATGGGTGATTCACTTGCAGGTACGCTCGCATTGATGACGGCTCTACGCTATCCATATACATTTGGAAAAGTTATTATGCAGTCACCATATGTGGATGAAAAAGTGATGGATGCGGTTAGAAATGCGAAAGATATTCATTCCATCGATATTTACCATACGATTGGTCTTGATGAAACCGAAGTTGACACGACAGCTGGTACGAAAGAAGACTTCCTCGCACCTAATCGTGCGCTAAATCAACTTTTGGAAGAAACAGGTGTTAGCTATATTTACCATGAGCTAGAGGGTGAACATACATGGAAGGCATGGCAAAAAGATCTAAAACGTGCGTTGACATCCATGTTTAATTAACTTTTTAGAAAAATGTAACAATTTTTTCACCATTTTTCTTCTATATTTGTTATAATAAAGAGTAAATCTTATACAAATCTACCACAACTATGATCTAGCAGATTCACATCATTATAGTAATATACGCAAAAATATAACTAGGAGGTTTAACTATGAAATATGGTATTGTAATATTTCCATCAAAACCTGTTCAAGATAAAGCAAACGCATTAAGGAAGCGGTATGACCCGCATTACTCATTAATTCCACCGCATATCACAATAAAAGAAGCATTTGAAGCAGATGATGAAACGATTCATAAGCTCATTCCTGATTTAAGAGCAATCGCGAAAGAAACTTCTCCACTTACAATAAATGTTAACAAAGTCAGCACATTTGCACCTGTAACAAACACAATCTACATGAAGGTAGAAGCATCACAGGAAATCGTGCATTTATTTGAAAAGCTGCAGTCAGGTAAATTCCCGGATAATAAGGAATACGCATTTGTTCCTCATATTACAATCGCACAAAAGCTATCTGACCAGGAGTATGCAGATGTCTATGGTAGCCTGCAAATGAAAGATACCCAGTTAGAAGATCAAATTGATCGTTTCCAACTGATGTATCAGCTTGAAAATGGTTCATGGACCGTTTATGAATCTTTTGTGTTTGGAAAAGATGAATAAATGGATATTAAGCAAGTAGAAACAAACGGAGAACTTGAACAAGCTTACCATGTTCGTACCGTTGTGTTTGTAGAAGAACAAAAAGTCCCTCCTGAAGAGGAACTCGACGAATACGACAAAGAAGCTAATCATTTTGTTGGATATGTAAATGAAGTTCCTATCGCTGCGAGTCGACTGAGGTTCGTCGATTCCTATGGAAAACTGGAGCGTATCTGTGTATTAGATACCGAACGGGGTAAATCCTATGGGAAAATGATCATACAGCGAATGGAATTCGAAATAAAGAATAACGGTTTTGAAAAAGCCAAATTAAATGCACAAACACATGCGGAAGAATTTTATCAGCGCCTAGGATATGAAACTGTATCTGGTGAATTTATGGACGCTGGTATACCACATGTGACAATGATAAAGGATTTATAATAATGCCAGTTTGCTGGACTTCACGGTCCACAAGCTGGCATTTTTCTATGTAATTAAATTTTGATTTATGGACATCCTAATCTAAGATATGTGCAAAAAAGGGGTTGTCTTACATGGATCATCTAATGCCAATTTTCCTTGAATCATTGTTTGGTTTTGTTGCTTTATTTTTACTTACCAAGGTATTGGGTAAAACCCAAATAACACAACTTACACCGTTTGACTTTATCGCAGCCCTAGTCCTTGGAGAGCTTGTTGGTAACGCACTTTTTGACGATGAGAAGGGAATACTTGAAATCGGTTTCGCAATTGTTCTTTGGGGTTTAATCCTTTATCTAACTGAGATTATCACTCAAAAATTTAAAGGTACACGCGGGTTATTAGAAGGCCAACCATCGATTATCATTCACCAAGGAAAACTAATACGAGAAGAGATGAAGAAAAGCAATTTGGACATTAACCAACTTCAGCATATGCTTCGCTCAAAGGATGCCTTTTCAATTCAAGAGGTTCAATATGCAATATTAGAAACAGATGGTACTGTTTCTGTTTTGAAAAAATCTGCTTTTCAAACGCCCACTAGGAATGATTTGAACCTGCAGCCAGAAGCCATCCGCCTTGCTATCACACTAATTAATGACGGTGAAGTTATCTGGGATAATCTAAAAAGTGCCAACCTAACAGAAGAATGGCTTAAGCATGAATTAACGAAGCATGAGATAAAAACAGTGCGTGATGTGTTTTATGCTGAATGGATTGAAGGACATGACTTGTTTGTGCTGCCCTTTGTAAAGAGGTAGTGAACATTTGGACCCTTAAAAAGCTAAATCCCCCAACCACACACGTGGTTGGAGGATTTTTTTACTATATTTATACGGTAGCTTTTTCTACTCTTACTGTTTTTAATGCACCGCTCCATGCGATAACTTGATCAAGCATTTCGTTAGCATTAGCTGCATGGTATTCAGCTGGTTTGAATTCGCTCATGTTTACAAAATCAGTCATTAACGAGAAGTTAACTGCTGTACGCACGTCTGCAACTTGAAGCTCACCTAAGATTAGGCGTAGATTTTCATGTGCACGAGTTCCACCTAGACTACCATAACCTACAAATCCAGCAGCCTTGTTGTTTACCTCTGGATTTAAGTAGTCAAGCGCATTTTTAAATGCTCCGCCTACTGCATGGTTATATTCTGGTGCTAAAAAGATATAGCCGTCAAAAGAAGCTATTTTTTCTGACCAAGCTTTGATAGCTGCTACTGCTTCTTCTTGTTGTGCTTCTGGTACTTCTGCACCTAGCATTGGTAGGCTGTAGTCAGCAAGATCCACAATTTCATATTCTACATCAGCATCATTACGATTTGTTGCGAAATCGTATGTCCACTTAGCGACTGCTTCTCCATTACGACCTTGACGTACACTACCTAAAACAATTCCTATTTTTAACATAATAAATTCCTCTTTCCTATTTTTTATTATTAATTTATATGGTTGAACATGACTAGTTCACATTTCGTATTTCCCCCAACCACCCCCTAAAAGTAATTAACCTTTATTTAGTGTGATGTCTCTGTATTTAAGGGTTTCAACCTTGCTTCAATTTGTTCACGTTGATCTTCAAAAAATGGTGGTAGCGCCAAGGATTCTCCTAGAAATTCAATATCTTCGTCTGTTGCGAATCCAGGTCCATCTGTTGAAAGCTCGAACAATATTCCATTTGGTTCTCTAAAATAAAGTGCTTTAAAGTAAAAACGTTCAACAAGCCCTGAATTAGGTAACCGGAATTCTTCCAAACGGTCTCTCCATTGTTCTAATTCCTCCAGGTTATCCACACGGAATGAAACATGATGTACACTTCCCCGTCCAGGTCTTTCTCTTGGTAAATCAGTCCTTACTTCCACATGAACCTCTGCTCCTGTGCCACCTTCACCAGTAGCAAAAACAAGGATATCCTCTTGACCGTTTACTGGAGATGGATAGCTGCCTACCTGCTTAAATGTTAGAACTTTTGTTAAAATGGTAATCGTTGGTGCTGCGTTCTGGACGGTTAATTTAACAGGTCCAAGTCCAACAATACCCTTATCCACTGGAACACTACTGCGCTCCCAAACTTTCCCGCCTTTAACACCCGTATTGGTTTCATCTGAAATTAGCGTTAATCGTTGCCCTTCAGGATCGCGAAAATAAATCACATTTCGTTCCCCCTGTTTAGTAACTCCGTCATGATCAACCTTGTATTCATTTAACCGGTCTTGCCAATATGCTAATGCAGCATCGTTTGGAACACGTAATGAAGTTCCTGAAATACTGCTGGTTCCTTGATAAGTTGTTCCAGCATTCGGTATTTCAAAAAAAGTTAGATCGGTACCAGGATTCCCAACTTCGTCTGCATAAAATAAGTGATAGACAGATGTATCATCTTGATTTATTGATTTCTTAACCAAGCGCATTCCTAATATTTCTGTATAAAAGTGATAGTTCTCTTTCGCATTTGCTGTAATAGCAGAAACATGGTGAATTCCTTTTAACTCCATTTTAATTCCTCCTAATTATAGTTCCAATTCATATATTATTAATTCGAGATATTATATAAAAAATTATAACCTTTGTGCGTAAAGGCCTAATTTTTTTAACTGTTCAATCGTTGCTTTCTTTTCATCAGAATCAAGGCCACCTAATATCTCATTCAATGCTTCCCTGTGTTGAGGAAAAATTTCGTCCATTAGTTCTTTTCCTTTAGGCGTCAGGGCAGCAAATGTGACACGACGATCTGTTGGACATGCTTTTCTTTCGATATACTTTCTCTCTTCCAGCTTATCAACCACATAAGTAATACTGCTACTAGCAAGCAATACTTTATGACGGATTTTTTGGATGGGTTGCTCACCTTTATTAAATAACAACTCAAGAACGGCAAACTCTGTAAGATTAAGCCCATGACTCTTTATATTTGCGACAGACTGTTTTTCAATCGCTTGTAATGCACGCGATAAAACAACAAATAATTTTAAGGACAAATCACTTTCATCATTGAAATTTTTTGTTGAATCCATTTTTATCAATCCTTACTTTCATTATCTCGAATTCGAGATAATTATAACTCTTTTTCCTACTTGTTGTCAATAGCATATCTATATTCGTTTAGGGACACAATAAAAATGCTCAAAAGTAGTGATTGTAGATACTTTTATAAAGACTAGGACGTGAATTTCATGGATTTCTTTATTGGCCAAGAATCTCTTAGCGTTATACAGTGGATACTGAGAGCGATTGTCGGTTTCTTTTTTTTAGTATTAGCGGCTAAAATCATGGGACAGCGTTCGATATCACAATTAAGATTTCTTGATTTTGTCATTGCATTACTATTAGGAAACATTATTGCCCACCCCTTGTCAGATGAGGGATTAGGACTAAAAGGTTCGATGATTACCATGAGCGTATTAGTTATCTTATACATAACCGGAGTATTTTTGAGCTTACGGTGGGACACACTTAGAAAAATATTTAATCCTCCTCCCATTCCCCTTATAGAGAATGGGAAAATTGATTACAAAAATTTAACGAAAGCAAGAATTTCAATTGATTTTCTTTTATCTGAATTACGAAAGGAAAAAACGGAAGATATACAAAAGGTTGCACTTGCACTATGGGAGCCTGGAGGAACGATATCAATTTTCTTATATCCTCACCATCAGCCAATCACCCATTCAAATTTAACTTCCACCATACAGCCTTTTAATTTTCCGAAGACAATCATTAAAGAACGAAAAATTAATTACAACGAGTTAAGCAAGCTGGGAAAAGATGAACAATGGTTGGAAAACAAACTAAAAACAACCAATAACGTAATGGTAAACGAAGTATTGCTCGCAACCATTGATAATAATGAAAAAATACAATTGTTTTTGTATAAGTAGTGTTTATTTATTTAGGCAAAAGGTTCACTTTCTCAGGGAAATCAATGAACGGGTTTCGGTTTCCCTGAATTTCAAAGATAGCTTGATTACGGTGCTTTTCATAAATGTTTGGCGGAAAACTATGATGCCAATTTAGTAAAAGCTTTGTGTCGATTTCTTCCTTATAAGTCTGTTCAATTTGGTCAGGATACCTTACTAAAAAATACAACATGGCCCTGGCGACAGTTCCCTTACCATATTCAGGTTCAAATAGTTCCTCGTCCGCTTTGCCACAAGCCTCTTCAATCCGATTGACTTTTAGCTTTTCCGGGGCATAATTGGTAAAGTCATGGTAAGGATAATTGCTTCTAATTGAATTACAAACAGGATCACACGTAAATAAGTGATGTAGATCGCCGCGCATCGGCTCTTGTTCATTGAACCAGGATTGTGGCACAGAATGTTCGCAGTTATATTTGAAATCATTTTCAATTTGCGCAAGCTGGTCATTTACTTGATCTTGATCTTTATCTGCATCCACTGCCTTCTCGGCCTCTTGTTCTCGTTTTAAAGAAGTTTCATGGTCTTCTTTAATAACATCTTCCGCTTCACGTTTTTGCCCAGAATAAATACTGACCAGATTTCCGTCTGGCCGTAAATCAACCCAAGGATAAACATACTCACTTGGATCATACCTTAATTTGTTCGTATGCGTTTCTTTGAGAAGCTGTGTTAAGTCATCATCATTTAACTTTTCAAAATCAATGCTACGATAATATTGCTCGATTGTTTGCTTATCTTTTTCATCATCATAATAAACTTTATCGTCTTTCTCTAGTTTTCTCTTTGTTTCCGAAAGCTTAGAAATAATGGTGTTGAGACGCTGAGGATCTGTTGTTACCGGAAGAAACCTTTCCTTTTGCTGGGTGGTTAAGGTCATTTTCATTCCTCCTTGAATTCGTTTGCGAAACATAACACTACTTATTTATTTCTACTACCCTCAATAAATATTTTTACACATGGCTATGCGCATTTATTAATTTTTTTATATCAAGAATCGTTTGCATATGCATGCCTTCATGAAAGATAGTTCGTGTTAACACCTGTTCAATCGTCTGCATCTCCATTTCAGTCGGCGGATATTCCGTTTCAAGCTTCTCGCCGTATTTTTCTTTAATATCATTTATTTGCGCGCTAAGTAACCTTTTCAACTCTTCCAATGCAGGGGTATGTTCGGTAAAATTCTTTGGTGAGGTGCCATATCCGAACCAAGTACTAAAGTTTTCTGGACCGTCACTTTCGCCTGTAACTGCATTAATCCAATCATATTGATCTAAATATACATGTCCCAGATTCCAACGGATATTATTGTTGAACCCATTTGGAACTATTTCCGCTTCCTCTTCCGTTACAGTCTCAACGATTGCCAAAAGATAGCTTCGGTATTCCTCCAGCTGATTGAACAAAACTTCATGTCGCTTCTTCATGTGCCACTCTCCCTTTTAGAACATTTCAAAAGTTATTATACATCATCAGTTTACTATATTTATCCAATGAAAAAAAGGACCTGCAACATGCAAATCCTTTTTCGTATAGCCAACCTCTATGTGGAAGGACGGTTTGGCCCATTTAACTTTTTGTCACCTTTTTGTGGTCCACTTTTCATAGCTTCTGGATCTTTTTTACGTTTATTTTTCGACTGTGTCTTACCTCTCATCTAACACCCTCCTTTGAAATTAGTTTGCCTAATTCCGATAAAAAAATGTGGTGAAGGCTTCTTTCTATTTGTGAACTTAAGCAAAAACTCCCTGAAGAACTGTTATCTTTTTAAAATGTCTAAAAGGACGTAACCAAAAACAATTACATATTTGTTAATTTTTCTTTTGAGACCACTTGCCAATCGTGTTCTACAAGTTTCTCCATATAGGTTTCTATCTTAATTTCCTCAATTTCTAACGCAAGTGGATGTAGAGAAACAAAGCATTCATTTGAAGCATAATTGATCGTGACTTTTACAACTTCATATCCATTATGAAATCCCGAATGGAATCCTGGATCATCTATTATGTCTCCTTTAACAGGACGAATATTAGACTCAAATGTTTTCATCATAACTTCTGTTATATTCTTTTCTTTTACGGATGTTATAAAAATAATTAAATTAATTATCATTTTAGACTCCCTCTTTATATTAAATGTGTTTTAATTCACTTCTTTTCTTAGCAAACAGCATAAAAAGAAAACTAATTAAATAAGAAATACTGGTTACTCCAAACAAAGCAAAAACCCCAGGTGTACCGATTAAATATAAACTAATTGGTAATGACCACAAAAACGCGATTAACATTAAAATTTTTTTAGAGGATAAAGAAGCAATGATTGCTAAACAAGCAGGAAGAAATAACGTAATAAATGTGTTTACCGTAGGTTCAGTAGTTGGATTAGAATAAGGATTATAAAAAATAAATACAATCCATAAGAAAATACTGGAGAAACCCGCTATCACTCCAAAGAATATTCCCGTTTTTCTAATTTTCATCATCCTCCTTTTTAAATAACCTATGTTTTACGTAGAACAAGGATTACATTACAACAATTCCTTGTTGTGCTTCGTCAGTGGAACAAGGAGTGGAATCCCTTTTTAACAGGAAGCAAGCAAAATATTTATGATATTGCTTTTTCAGCACATCCTAAAAAATTTTTTATTTCAATTAAACATTTTTCATCAGACCAATGTACATAGTGATGACTATCTATTTTAGATAATGATACATTTCTTGCGTGATTAATTTTCTTAACTGCTTTTTCGGTCATGCTCGCCCTGTTATCGTCAATATCTTTGAAAGATGCGTAAATTAACAAACTAGGGGTAGTTAAACCTTTGAGTATTTTAGGTAAATCTAAACGATAATACCCGAACATAAGACGTAAACCCTCCCCAGTGAATTTCACTTCTTCCATTAAAGCTTTCTTTATGTAATCAGATTCTTCTATTTTAAACCTTTCACAAAACTCTTTTACTTGTTTTTCAAGTTTATCATTTGTTGGCTTAGTGTTATCCCCCGATGTGAAAAGCCCCTCCATCTTTCTTATAAATTTATCGCCAAATATTCTTTCCAGTGTACTCATTATTGGCATTATGTAGCCGAGAGGACCAAAATCTTTGATTGGAAATCTAGGTATTTTTAAATGGCCTTGGTCCAGCAAAATTAATTTAGTTACGTACGCTGGATAAACAGATGCAAAGCACATTGCAATTCCTCCTCCCATCGAATGTCCGATAAGAGTAACTTCCTTCATCTCATGTTGGTCAATATACTCCTTAACCCAGGATGCGATTTTTTGCTTTGATACTTTACCTTTTATTCCTGCACTTTTACCCATTCCAGGCATATCTAATAAGTGGCATTCATAGTTTTCAGCCAATGCTTCTGCTATGTTTAATCCTTCAATTCCCGAAAATCCTACTGCTGGAAGAAAAATTAAAGGTTTACCATTGCCAACGACAACGGAATGAAATTTCACCATAAATAAACACATCCTTACTAAAAAATTCAAGGCTGTTTTCCAACGATTGTTACTTTTTAAGAGAGTAGATATAAAGTGTGAAGTAAGTGCTGTGTTGATTTCCGCTACGGACAGTTGCTTTCCGCGGGCACGGCTTCAGCCTCCTCGCGGAAGACCACCGCTGCGGGGTCTTCAGACTCGTGCTGTTCCCGCAGGAGTCAACTGTCCTCCACTCCAATCAACTGCCATGATTGTGGAAATTCATGCTCTAATCAATACAGTGATTACTATCATTCCATTATTGGACACCACCTCAGCGGAGGAAATACACGTAGACTCCTGCGGGAACAGCGAAGACGATGAGACCCCGCAGTGAGCGTTTTTTGCTCGCGAGGAGGCTCAGCGCGAGCCCGCGGAAAGCGAAGTGTATTTCCAGAGCGGTGTAAAAGCACTTTTTTCACATTACGTCGCAGTTTATATCAACTATGAATATGAAAAGCAACAATGCGTACGAAAAGAATCAAATTCAAAGTTAAATTGAAAAGTTCCTTATTCACTTAAACTGCTTTGTTTAGTAAAAAAGCGTCTCCACTTATTGTAGAAACGCACTTGTTAGTTGGTCAATATTATTCCTATAACCTCCTATTAATAATAACAGGAGGCTATAGGATGATAATTTTAGTTACTCAAAAATTCCCTTCCATTTCACAAATAAAGCTTAACTGTTTATTGAACTTATTTTAACATAACTATTCTGAATTTGTTGTAAAATCAAGAAAAATGCTTGTCTGTTTTCAAATGAAATCAATCAGTTTGTTTTAAATTAAAATTCCACTTTTCGGGATAAAGCGGCATACGTACTCCGCGATAGATTTGTCTGTGATCGCCTTCTTTAAAACCAGTCACTTTTAGTTCATACACGACTTCATTAGCTTCATCGCCCGTTACTTCTACAACAATGCTCCTCATTTTACCATCCTCAGTTTGCGTATAGCCCGAAGTAAGCAGACGGTTTCCTGTTTCACTCAAATGATTGACATCACTGACATATTTAGAAAAGAAGGATTCACCTCGTTCTTTTCCATAAGCCCAAATTTCTTTGACTGTCATTTCTTCTGTATTAATGCGGTATTGGACACCACGACTGTACTCCTCGCTTACGCTTTCGTCCCCTCGTGTAACCGCAATATTGTTATCAAACAAAAGAATATCCTTTGTAGCTTCATTACTATCCTGATCAGGTAATACCATCACAGAATGAGGGCCACCCGGAAATTTGAAGTCTTCTCCGATTGGTTCCAGTAAATATTTTTGGTAATCTTCTGGCCAACCTTCGTGGGCAGCTAAGATATAATCTATTTCACCTTCAGGATAACTCATTTCCATAATTAAGCTCTGGTGTCGACTGGAAATCAGAATATCCCCTTCCGACTCATCATACCAAATCGCATTTTGGTGGAACCAATCCCCATCATCTGCAGAAGGCCCGTCATATTCCTGATAAAAATCCTCTGGCAAAATTTTTCGCAAATTAAGCTGATCAACCAATTCCCCAGATTCCCGGTCGATTTCAATCATTTCGTCTTCAATATACTCTGTCCCATCATGCGCAGTAGCCAGGATATTTCCATTAGGGAGCGCAATCGCATCATGATGGATGATTCCCCACCCCTCGTAATTGCTGACAGTAACTACGTAAGAATGAAATACTTGACCTAACATATCCATCTCGAGAATCTGATTATACTTGTCCGTCTTTTCTGTAAGATACAGAAGGTTATTGTTCTCCATTCGCTTCATTATGTGACTGTTAGGTAAGGTCGAATACCAGCGAACGTCCCCATTACTATCCACGCCATACGGGGATTCACTGCTCGGAATAAGAAACGTCAATCCATTCTCCATTTTTTTCGGGTTAGATTCAATCAATTCTGTTGTAAGAAAATCATCTGGAAGTGGCTCTGTATTTATCGTTAGTTTCTTTTCCGAAACCGTACCATCTTCGCTTTCCCCTTTAATAATGACGGTATTTGCGTAATCGGGATATAAACCAAGCACAGGAATTTCATGACTCGTTTCATAGCCAGAAAACGTCTTCGTGATATCAGCTGTCGCATCTTTCCCCTTGACTGTAACAGTTATTTCAATCGCCTTTTCTGTTTCAAATTTGAGGAGTGCTGTTAATGGAGCAACTCCATACGGGTCAGGGATAACCAATGGATCTTGCAAGTTATAATCCCTCTGCTTATATGTAGTACTAATTACTTTTTCGAGTGATGCTTGTTCCTTTATCATCTCCATATCTGCTGAAACCGTCCGTTTCCCTTCAGCTTCTTGCTGGTTTTCTTGCTGATCTTCTTCCTTCATAGTAAAAAATAAAATGGCCCCTATTACAACGGCGCCACATAGTGCTCCAATCACTATTTTTTTCATAAGATTTCCCCCGCCTATTATCTCGTATTGCATGCATATCGTAGTAGATTTATTTGCATATATATTCAGGTTAGCATAGGTTCGGCTAGCATTCTAATGATTGCAGACATAAAAAAAGTGCCGGAATCTTGGCACAAATTCATCAACTTTTATTTATTTTTGCTACTCCAATTGCAAAATGCTCCCAAAGAATATCTTCTACTAGCGCCCCTTTTGCCTGTTCACAATTTATAATTAAAATGACCTCAGATTGTTTTCCTTTCAAATATCTTTTTCTTTTTTTAACGACTAATTCAATAAATAATCTAATGGCGAATCCTAGGACAAATCCAATGAAGGCACTAATTAATCCCCAATAGACAGGACCCC
This sequence comes from Virgibacillus necropolis, assembly GCF_044793635.1. Lineage (GTDB taxonomy): Bacteria > Bacillota > Bacilli > Bacillales > Amphibacillaceae > Virgibacillus_F > Virgibacillus_F necropolis_A. Next base: position 3,226,960 of record NZ_CP084992.1, on the reverse strand, counting down.
AAGCCAATTCGAAGCCGATGCTGGTTCCGATAACAGAAAAAGCTGTCGCAAGTGCCATCCCAATATCTATTAATGATGTACCATCTGACTTATGAATGCTATCAAATAGTTTTCGTTCTTCCGTTCGATTATCAAGCGGAATCGCATATATATTTTCTTTACTAATTCCCCTTTTTTCTAAGGTTGAAATAGCCAGTTCTAAGAAAATATTATTATCAAAAGTTGAGAATAACTGCATTTTTTTCACTTCACTTTTTTCATTTAATTAAATCGAATCCTGGTTTTTGGTAATTGTCCTTTAAAAACCTTCGCTGCTCTTTTTCAAAAAGCTTATTATTTTCCACTGTATTCATATAAGAATCATACATGGAAAAACCATATAAGGAAGGTAAATATAGAAGCCATTCAGGGTTTAGAACCGAAGTAGCCTGTTGGATTTTTCCCAAAACCAAAAGCGTGGTCGCCTCAGGTGCATGGGAATAATAAAATGATATAACAGTCCAAATTATAACAAAAAAAGCAGGAATAATTCGGTGAATATAGAGTTGTCCAATACCAGGTAAAAATAAAGACCACATTAACGCTAATACGGGATTTCTTTTATCTAAGTAATTAATTTCCACTGCTCCTAAACTGAATGAATTAAAACGATGCTCTTCACGCTCTGCAAGTATAAAAACTTTGTTCATGTCAATTGTCGTTCGATAGCTATCCCAAATTCCAAACAGGTAAACTGGCATATATAATAAAAGCCATCTGGTATCCAAGACGTTAATAGCCATATCAGTTATCATGAACGAAACTAGCCCCTTGTCGTAATAACGTAGGTTAATTTGGGTATAGAGTAGTACAAACCAAATCAGAGCTATAATACGAAAGGAGCTAGTAATATGAATAATACCACAAAATACGTCGGTTTAGACGTATCAAAAGAAAAGATTGCAGTAGCGGTTGCAGATGAGGGACGTTCTAAACCGAGATATGTTGGTATGATTGACTATACGGTAGAAGCAATTAGAAAGATAATGAAAAAACTAGGAGAGCCGAAACAGCTTCAAGTTTGTTATGAAGCCGGACCAACTGGATACGGACTCTATCGACTTCTTAACAGTATGGATATTGAATGTGAAGTAATTGCACCATCGTTAATACCAAAGAAACCTGGCGAACGTGTAAAGACTGATAAACGTGATGCCATTAATCTCGCAAAACTTTATCGTGCTGGGGAATTAACACCTATCTATGTACCAACAGAAGATGATGAGGCACTACGTGATTTGGTTCGAGCACGCGAGGATGTAAAGGAAGATGAATTAAGAGCTAAACATAGACTAACAAAATTTCTTCTAAGAAATGAAATCAAACCGCCTAAAGGAACCAAAAAATGGACAGTGAAATATTGGGATTGGCTGGATAAAATGACATTTGAACGGTCTGCATCCCGGGTGGCATTCCAAGAATATTTGCAGCAACTAAAAGAATTTCAGCAACGATTAAAAGTATTGGAAGAGGAAATTGAAGACCAAGCCAAAGAAGGTGTCCACGCACCAATGATCCAAACCCTTATGACATTACGAGGAGTAGCAATTATTACAGCAACTAGTTTGGTTGCGGAAATTGGATCATTCAAGCGATTTCAGACACCAAAACAATTTATGGCATACACTGGACTGGTACCAAGTGAAAGTTCCAGCGGTGAATTACGTAGATTAGGTAGCATAACCAAAACAGGGAATCAACATGTTCGAAGATTGTTGATAGAGGCCGCGTGGGGCTATAGATATAAACCCGCAGTCAAAGGAAAGCTGAAGAAACGACAAAAGGGACAGCCGTCGAATATCTTAGGAATTTCATGGAAGGCTCAAAACCGCTTGCACAAAAAATATTTTTGTCTATTAGGACGTGGAAAAGAGAGTGGGAAAGCAATTACGGCAGTAGCAAGAGAACTGGCAGGATTCATTTGGGCAATTTCCCACGAATCTAATTGTGAAGCTAAAACAAATTAAACTCCAATAAGCTAAAAAAGGATGAACATTCATTTGAAAAGGGAATGAGTATAGGGCTCGGAGGCAAAGGTGAAAACCGTAAGGGAGAACGCACGACGTAGACTTGTGCTAGCCATAAATTGGTGAACGCACGGCAGGAGTTCGTGTAAGATCCTTAGACGGAGAGATAAAATGTGAGAACCCACGGATATCAGTATGCTCATCGGAGTAGAGACTTTTGCCTTCGTGCCGTGTATTTATCTCCTTTATAAAATAAGAAAGGGGTAAATCATTATTCTTGGCTTATTATTAGCAAGCTAAAAGAAAGGAATTATTGTAGCAAATGGCAGCTTATAGAATATAACTCAAAAAAGGAGCCTAAAAAAGACTCTTAAATTAAGGTTGTCCAAAAAACTATATTTAAATAAGTGTGTGGGGTGACTTGACAGTTTCGTTCATATCAATATTACCCTGGAACGAATAAATGATGCCTAAATTAATATTAGCTTGAAGGTTAACGACGACCTCCCAAATAAACAGTACAAATCCAAGAAGATATTTAGATAAAAGAAGATGGCCGAATCCAGGAAATGCCGCACTCCACCAAGCAACAGTATATGGGCTTCTCAAATGAATTTGTGTTGTACCAAGAACACTGACATGTGCTGTGTAACGCCTCGCAGTATTGTTGTTATTCGTGTAGTTGTCCACTTAAAAAACTCCTTACTATCTCAAAATATCTTTTCCCGAAAATGGTCGTTTATTCTTCACAAGTTAGCAATGTATATATATTCAGGGAAAACAAATCATATGGTAACACACTTCGAATAAAGGTGGATGGCCGGAATGAGTCTTGCAATCATAAATGAAATCATTGAAGCTAATGAAAAGTACGGCCAACTTAAAAGGGTTAACTTTTTCGAGAATGTTATTTTTTCTTACCAGTGGTGGATACTTTTATTCATCACTTTTGTTGTTTGGATAATATGGGGATTATTAGTAGATAAAAGTCGTATGAAAAACATTTTTCTCGTTGGAATGACCACAAGCCTGTTAGCCGTTATTCTGGATGGTATAGGTCTTACCCTGAATTTATGGGCATATCCTTATCAACTCCTTTACTTCACAGGTCAACTATTTACCGTTGATCTTGCCATCATACCGGTTTTCTATATGTTGTTATATCAGTATTCTAGAACGTGGAAATCTTATTTCGTTAAACTCATTTTGTTAAGCATTTTTGCTACTTTTGTGGCTGAGCCGATTTTTGTCAAACTGGATATATACCGGTTACTACAGTGGGAACATTGGTATTCTACTCCCTTTTATATTCTAATTGGGGTTTTCGTGAAATGGTTGGTTGATAAGATAGATGAAAGATCCGCATAACCCTATACCAAAGCCTTATTAAGAATGAAAGCCATCAATATGGATAACATAACGATTAAAGGGAGGGTTTAGATATGTCAATTTCCACTTTAGCCCTTAGACTTGCTATTGCTTTTGTTACCTTGTTAGTTTTGACAAGGCTGATGGGTAGAAAAGAAATATCTCAAATCACCTTTTTTAATTTTATATCAGGGATTGCAATCGGAACTATCGGCGCTTCACTTGCGATTGATTCTACTTTGAGTATTCGCAACGGTTTCCTCGCGTTAGTCGGTTGGAGTGCATTTACAATAATCCTCGGACTAGTAGATATAAAATCCAAAAAGGTACAAGTCGCAGTCGAAGGTCAACCGATAATTCTTATCAAACAAGGGAAAATTATGGAGGGTGCACTTCGTAAAGCTCGTCTAAATGTTGACACCTTGAATGCTTTATTAAGGCAAAAGAATGTTTTTTCTACATCTGAGGTGGACTACGCTATTTTTGAAACAAGCGGTAAGCTCTCAGTAATGAAAATGGAAGCAAATCAACCAGTAACCAAGAGTGACATGAACATTCAACAGATTAATAGCGATTTTCTTCCTATTTCTACAACAGTAATTTCTGGCGGTAGAGTTAATAAAGAGAATTTAAAAAAGTTAAATCTGGATACTCAATGGCTGGATGAACAGTTACAACTAGCCGGTGTTAACGCCGTTTCCGACATCTTTTATGCTGAAGTTCAAAAAGATGGTTCTTTGTATATTGATCAAGAGAATGACTTTCTACATTAGAAGCTAAAACCTGTGTTCAACTTTGGCGGCAACAAGGATTTATTATAATTGATGTGAAGGGCAACTCAAAAACTTTTTCGTATACCACCTAGTTGTAAAGGAATAATAAATGCACATAGTAATTTTTTGTCTACCTTGAAAGGGGTTTAAAAACCATTGAAATATATAACGGCTTTATTAATCAAATTTGTTTTAATTACAGCTGTGCTTTGGTTTATTCTAGGGGTACAGTTCGAGGTTTCCTTTGCAAACATCTTAATCACTAGTCTGGTTTTAACAGGTGCATCGTTTATTATAGGCGATTTGTATGTATTACCTAAGATTGGGAATATAGGGGCATCAATGGTCGACCTTGTACTTGCGCTTGCTGGAGTCTGGGCAATCGGTTCCATACTATATGCAGAACCTATTCCACTGGGTACTGCTTCGCTTCTATCAGCTGTCGGCATTGCAATTGGTGAGCTTCTTGTTCACTGGTATATGAAGAAGCAATTTATAACTGGAGAGGCAACAATGCCCGGATATTATGACCGGGAGCTTCAGACGGAATTTAGTGACGAACTGGAACCTGATACCAAGAAGAATAATAAAAAGGACCAAGAGTAACTTATTGTTGGGGTCTATTCAATTAAGAAGAGCTTGGAAGTTATTCCAAGCTCTTCTTAATTACTTTATGTTGACCTATTCAACAAAAGCAGGGATTTATTGCCCACTCCGACAGTTATGATTGGAGACAAAGCTGGATGGACAAGAAAGCAAATCGATGAATGGATAGAGCAAATCAAGATTAAAAAGGTGCGTAATAATAATAGATAATGATTTCTTAATCTATTCTACACCTTCGATTAATTTACCTTCTTCGGCCCTTCCCAATTCATTTCTCTTAAGCGAAACTTTTGCAGTTTACCCGTCGCTGTTTTTGGTAATGCTTCGACGAACTCAACTGCTTTCGGCGCTTTAAAGTGAGCCATTTCAGACCGGCAATAATTAATAATCTCTTCAGCTGTAATACCTACATTTGGGTGCAGCACAATAATTGCTTTAGGTACCTCTCCCCATTTCTCATCAGGTATGGCAATAACAGCAACCTCCATAACGTCTGGATGTTTATACAATATACCTTCTACCTCTGTAGACGAAATATTTTCTCCACCGGAAATAATCAAATCCTTGGCACGATCACGTATTTCAATAAATCCGTCTGGATAGGTCACCGCTAAATCTCCGGTATAGAACCATCCGTCCTTGATTGCAGCAGCTGTCTTTTCTGGATCCTTGTAGTATCCCTCCATTACGACATTACCACGAGTAATAATTTCTCCTAATTCCTCGCCGTTCCATCTGACTTCTTCTCCATCCGGATGAATGACCTTTGTTTCGCCATTAAAAGCAAGCTCTATCCCTTGTCGTGCCTTAATTATTGCTTGTTCCTCTGCTGATTTCGAATCAAATTCTTTCTTCCATTCACAATAAAGAATGAATGGTGATGTTTCCGTCAGTCCATAAACATGTATCATATTCAATCCAAGGATTTCTTGCGCTTTATTAATGAGGGCTGCCGCTGGTGGAGCTCCCGCTGTTGCCATGCGTGGGCGGGTCTTAATATTTGTTTCCTTTGCCTTTGGATGATTCACAAGCATATTAATTACCGTCGGCGCACCACATAACAAGGTAATATTCTTACTTTCAAACAAGTCGAGAATAAGGGGAGGATCGACCTTTCTCAAACAAACATGCGTACCACCAGCCGCGGTAATGGCCCAAACGCCACCCCAGCCATTTGCATGGAACATCGGTAGTGTATGAAGATAAACATCATCATGGTTAACGCCGAGGTGATACATAAAATTTGCCGCATTGAGATAATTACTGCGATGTGTCAACATCACGCCTTTTGGTTTTGATGTTGTACCGCTTGTATAATTCAATGTTAGCAGCTGATTTTCATCTATTTCAACCTCTGGCAACGCCTCATTTTCTGGAATATGTTGAAGAAATACCTCATAGTCCACTCCTTTTAAAGAAGTCTTATGTCCAGGTACTGATACTATTACGATTTGTTCCAATGAAAGATTTGAAGCGATATCCTCAATCGGTCCACTGAATTCTTCATCAACAATTAACATCTTCGCATCACTATGATTGATGATGTACTCCAAGTCACCCGCTGTTAAGCGATAATTGAGCGGTACCATTGTCGCACCAAGCTGACAAATCCCATAAAAACTTTCCAGCATATAATGCGTGTTAGGCAACATCACTGCAACATGATCACCTTTTTCAATACCAGCATGATGTAAGGCAACAGAAAGCTTGTCTGTACGCTCACCAAACTCCTTGAAAGTAAATTGTTTTTCTTCATCGATAACAGCTACTTTTTGCGGATAGTACTTCACTGCCCTACGTTTCCAATCCAATGGGGTTAATGCGGAAAACATATAATCACAACTCCTTTTTCAAGATGGCTGGATTTGATTAAAGTCACAAATAAATCTAAATATTTAGTAAATATTATTCTACAATATAGTATACTTACTTTAGTTTCAAGTAAAAAGGCACTAATTTTTATAATTGTTAGTTAAATAAAAAAAGAAGCATAAAAAATACTAGCCACCAATTTATTCTATTGTTCGATTATAGTATTACTATCGTCTAAATAGATAAGCTTGGTGGCATTTTCTTAGAAAATATAAGTAGTACCTTCAGTACCTCATTCAATAAAACGCAATAAATCCCCTAGTATGATATTATCCGAAAGCTCCAATTGATTCCGAACAACCTCCAGGTAAGGCGAACAACTTTTGGTGTTTACTACCTTTTCCGAACTTCTGTCATAACACACATTATTTACATAAGCATAATCACTTGTAATCATACTTCCATCTCTAAAAATGACTGGATGATTACCATCTCTCGTAAACAAGCTATGACCGAAAGACATTTGATTTTCAGTAGAAATTCCTAATAGATGCAGCAACGTTGCCCGAATGTCTATTTCACCACCAATTGTTTCTATTATTCTTCCTTCCTGTCCCGGAATATGAATAATTAATGGAACCTGCTGTAATTCCAAATGGTTAAGTGGTGTTGCTTTTTGATTGAGCAGTTCATGGACACCCGCTTCATATTTTTTGGAAATCCCATAGTGGTCACCATATATAACAAATAGTGTATCTTTATACATATCCTGCTTTTTTAACAACTGAAAAAAACGTTTAAGTGCCGCATCTTCATACCTGACTGTTGTAACATACCGATTTACAACACCTACTTCCGTATTGGCTGGTTCAATCATTTGATCCTTCTTATCTAATAAGAAGGGGAAATGGTTGGTTAATGTAATAAACTTCGCCATATAAGGCTCAGGTAGTTGCGTTAGGTTTTCCATTGATTGTTCAAAAAAAGGAATATCTTTAATTCCATAGTTAATGGAGTTTTCTTCAGTTACATCATAATACTTCTTTGAAAAATAGTGGTCATAACCAAGGTTACGGTACATTTGATCCCGGTTCCAGAATTCTGCGGTATTGCCATGAAAGGTAGCTGCCGTATAGTCTCCATTTTCTTTTAATAAATATGGGAGTGATTCAAACGTATTTTCAGGACGACGCACGAAAACAGATCCACTTGGCAGTGGATACAACCCCGTATCAATCATAAACTCTGCATCAGACGTCTTCCCTTGAGCGGTCTGATCATAAATATTGGAAAAGTAAAAGCTATCTTTAATTAGGTTATTGAGAAAAGGAGTAATCTCTTCCCCTCGAACTGTTTCATTGATAACAAAATCCTGTGTGGATTCAAGGCTTATAAGTACAATATTTTTCCCTTTTGCGATACCAAATAAATCTGTTCGTTCATGAGGCTTTTCTTTTATGTACTGGCTTACACTTTTAGCATCTGATGCATCGGATAATGCCTTTTCAATCGGTGCTTTGACTCCATGGATCATATTAATCGCCTGATAATTGTAAATGCCTAATGTTTTTACAAGCTGATCTCTATTATACCCACTAAGTAAATGTGGACTTTGTATGACACCCAGGCTAATGGTAAAAGCAATTAATCCGATACTGGCTATTGTGTATTTCTTTTTCATCGGCATTTTTATCTGATTCTTTTCTTTAGAAAAGATAATCCAGCATAAAATAAAAATATCAATAAATAGGAACACATCAAATGGAGAAAGCAATTCGACTGTACTTGCACCAAGGCCTCCAACATTACTTATTTGAAGTAATACAGAAACCGTTACAAAGTCGATATAGAAACGATAATAAAGTAGATTAGCAAATAAAAGGCCTGTTATCAATACATAAACGACCAGTAAACTTATTGGGCGAACTCGGTTACTAAAAAAGAAACTACACCCGATAAATAACATTAACGTTCCGATTGGGGCAAGGATGAGTAATACAAGATCTAACCAGGAAGCAGTTGTTAGGTCAAATCCAAATAGTGTTACAAGTACCGTTTTCAGCCATAGTAAGATGACCGCGGTAGCTACGATATGTTTGGATATATAATGAATCATCCGCTTCATCTGTTCAAGACCTTCTCATTCGTCAGATGTTCAAACTGATCACAAACCATTTGAATAGCTTTCATGACATCTGGCTGTTTCTGGTCTCCCATTAAGGCAACCTGGAACCAATTTCGTTTAAGTAAATAACCACTTTCATAGCTTGTTTGTATACCATATGATTTTAAACAATCACCAAGATCTTTTGACGACATTTCATTGGGTAAACGAACCGTAATAATTCCCGGTGAGTAGTCTTCTCTTCTCAATACGTTCATACCTGACGAAGTGAAACTCTCACATACCTTTTGAGCGAGCTCATCTTTTTGAGATTGTGGATTGTTTAAGGCAGCGTGCAGAGCCATTAATCCATTTGAAGAGTGTGTATATGGAACACTTTGATTCGCTTGATATTTTCCTAAGTCTAAGTAGTTCGGAATCATTTCATTTGGTAAAATATCCACTTGATGAAAAACCATTGCAAGGCCAGGATACGAGGCTATCCCTTTACCACTAACCGTGCTCGCTAAATAAACATCTGTTAAATCTACAGGGATCAAGCCAACAGAACTGCAAGCATCCACACAGAGATTCACATGATGTTTTCCACAAATTTCCTTCAGTTGTTGTAAAGGATAAACATATCCAGTAGATGTTTCGCAATGCACAGTCCAAAGCCACTGAATGGCTGGATTATCTGTTAAAACACGATCTATTTCCTGTAAGGTGATGGGATTGTTCCAGGCTTTTTGTATTTTTTCAAAAGAGAGACCCCATCTTCTCCCATGATCCATCAATCGCTCGCCGAACTCACCATTAGCTAAAATCAACCCTGTATTTGGGAGCACTGACAATTGCGCTGCGACCATATCATTAGCAAGGGTGCCTGTCCCGACCACTACTTCTACATGATTTGCATTAGTAAGATCACATAATTTCATTTGTATTTCGTCCATTACATTTTGAAATGGTGTAGAACGGTGTGAAATTGCTGGCTCTTGCCATGCTTTCTTCACTTCCTTCGTTACCTCAACAGGACCTGGAAGAAAGTTATGATAAAAAGTTTTCTCTTTCCTCTCTATCAGCCTTTGGAAAACTTTTGACGATAATTCAAAGTTCTTCTTTGTTAAGTACATTGGTTGGTATGGTGCCTCTTCCGTACCGACAAGTGGGCCAAATGGTTGAAAGCCGAGATGCTTATATAACTTGGTCTGTCGTATTGTTCCAGAAATTAAGGCCATTGAATATCCCTTATCTAAGCAATAAGAAACCAACTGTTCACACAAACCATAAAAAATACGTCCACCACGGTATGCTTCTTTTATCGATAGCAATCTTATTTCACATGGCACAGCTTTTTCCGGTAAGTGAGTATCAAGATTCTCAAGTTTCTGGTCAAGTGAAAATGGTCGATTCCCTTTGACCGAAATCATTCCAACCACTTCATCTTTTCTTTTCGCAATTATATATGTATTTTCTTCGTTAAAACGATCGATTAATTTTCTTGTATCATTTGATTCATGTTGCGGAATTTCTTCTACAAATGTTTCATAGTTTAAACGATATATTTGTTCCATTTCATTAACATGTTCTGCTATTTTGTACAAAATTGGTGTAGAATGGCTCATTTTAATCCTCTTTTCTATGCACGATTATAACAACCAATAGCATAATTAAAAACAGTCCTGCTAACATCAGGTTTGATAGGAATATTAGGATAACTGGAATAGTGCTTAGAGCGATTAAGCCAACTATTGTAAAACTCCTCTTAATCCTCAATCCAACTAGCAGCGTTAATCCAACCACAATAAGTGTTAAAGGAGCAAGCACTAAAGCAACAGCCAAATAAACAACAACACCTTTACCACCGCGGAATTGAAGCTGTACAGGCCAAATATGACCATTCAAAATGGCTAGTGCTATACACCCTATTAATAGTTCACTAACATCAAACAAAAATAAAGCAATTATCAAAGGAATAATTGTTTTTAGAGCATCAATAATAACGGTATAAATAAATGCAGAACGCCCAAACACCCTACCTGCATTTCTGGCTCCAGCATTTGAACTTCCTAAGTCTCTAATATCCTGATTTGACGCTTTCTTCCCTACATAATAAGCTCCATTCAAACAGCCGAATAGGTATGCTATGAATACTAAAGCAAATTCAAACAGAGACTTCACCCCTTATATTAATAAGTATAATTTTTACTTCAATATTATTCCAATAATTATAACATTAACCCTGAAACTATTAAATGAGGTTTGGTATGACCCTAGTGATAAGAGAAAACGCACTAGAATTGTTTAAAGAAATTGAACTAAATACAAAATAATATAAAGTATATATCATTTAATATGTTATGCTAAAAATATAGTTCACCAAGAATATCTTGTTTTCTAACAAAAGCAATCATATAATTCCTCCTTCTAACCTCTTACTAACCCTAATGATACTCTAATCTCTATGTAAAAAAATGTAAATAACCCCTCTTCTATTAAAAAAGGGGCACCACATTTACTAAAATAAAATAATTTTTCATTAGCCTTCATAATATCAAGTGAAGCGGATTCCTTCTTCGATGTTACGACAGGCTTTATGTCATGGTTTGAGTACACGGATGAATGAAAGGTCACACCAGGGTCATATCTTCTCATCCATAATAAACTTCACGCTTTAACAGCCATATGTGAATTAGTCCACCTTCCTATATTCTTTTCTCAATACTCCCATCAATATGGAGTCGTGAAATTTCCCATCATAAAAAAGTTCATCTCTAATTATTCCTTCTTGCTTAAATCCTAGCTTCTTATAGGACTTGATGGCTCTATCATTGAATGCGAAAACATCTAGCCCGATTCTGTGCAAATTCAAAATATCAAACCCAAATTCCAACAATAACGACATTGCTTCCGTGCCATATCCATCTCCCCAGAATTCCTTATCAAATATGGAAATCCTAACAATAGCATTTTGATTTTGGTGATTGATATCTAACATAGCTATATCTCCAATTGGCTGATCGTTTTCCTGTAAACAGATTAATAAATCGACTCTACTATTGTCCATAGAATTTTTATCAAACCAATTTTGAACACCCGAACGACTAAATACTGCCTGTGTCCCTGTTAGTCTCCTACCTTCTTTATCCCAAAGGGCTTTGGCGTAAAATAAATTTAAATCCTCATTTTCTATTGGTCTTAGGTAAACTCTTTTTCCCGTTAGGAACTTAATCATTTCTCTTCAACTCCATTCTATATCAAACACTCTATTCGTTTGTATGTTTTTTATAAATAGTGAAAATAATTACTAATCAAATTTGCCATAAAAAGCACTGTTCATTGTGTGATAATAATGACCAGTGCTTTGAGTCTAATTTCTGGAGTATACAATTTTTTTAACAGTTTCAGGTGAAAGGAAATAGTTATCAGCTAATTGACTAATGCTTTTACCATTTTTAAAGTCGTTCCTAATACAAGCATTTCTTTCATCAATCGCCTTTCTTCCACCTGAACAGGTGCCCCATTTTTGATAATTACTTTCGGTTTTAGGAATGTATATTGTTTCTCCTTGAACATATTTTTGAATTTCTATAATCAATTTTTCAGGTAATATATTATTTGCTTTTACATAACTCATTTCAGCCAGCCCCCTTATTTATATTTAACGAATATTTATAAGGTGCAAAGCCAGTTTAACCAGAAATGATTTCGTTCACTAAGGCGATATTATTTTAAATGGATACCACCTCATGCAAAGTATCGCCTCCAGTAACAGGCTTTGCATGAGATGTTGCCGATTTTGAATATGAACTAATACTTTTCATTGTTTTCAGCTCCTTACTATTAAGACCTTACTAGCCGTGGTTAAATTTTTTCAAGTAGGTATACCCTTTGAATCAGTCATATTTCTCCATATATTGTCGGAGGAGTTTCCATTTTTCCTGTTCTTTACGGTAAACCTCTGTGCAGAACGCCCTTTTGATCAATTCATGATCTAAATAAAAATCGATATGCGCTGACACAACAAATTCGTTATCGGAACGAATACCCGAACCTAAAATACAATATTCCCAACGTGGCCGCTTACCTTCGTAGATTTTTTCAGCTTGAAGATTACCTGATCGATATTCATTAGCGTTATATGTATGAAATGAGCTGTCATGACCTAAAGAAAAACTCGCAAAGAAATCATCCGAAACAAGCTGATTCATTTCTGCGGCTCTACCGTTATTTTGCAACTGATGAAAATGTTCCACTTTCTTTAACAATGACTCCATCATGCTTACCACCTCAACTTAAAGTTAATAACAAAATTAAAATCAGGCAAATCACTACATTTTTTCCTAGTATATAATTGCTAATGAACTTTGTCATCATAATTTTCTAATTCCTTTTCGATTTCATCGCCCTAAAGGAGAACGCTTGTTTGCGTTGCTTTTTCCTGATATACTATAAACAGAAAAGCTCCCCAGTCATTCCTCATTTTATCTAGAAAGATGTGGTACTATGTCAATAGCAACGTTAGTACGTGAAGACCGCAACGAATATATCCCTCACGATCAACTATTTAAACAACTAATCCACACATTTTTTGATGAATTTCTTGAAATATTTTTTCCAGAAGTACACAAACACATTGATTTCTCATGTATAAAACCGTTATCCGAGGAAATGTTTACGGACTTATATGAGGGAGAAAGTCGAAGAGCAGATATAGTTATTGAAACAAAGCTAAAGGGTCGAGATACTCTAATGATTATCCATGTGGAACCACAAAGCTACAACCAGCCTAATTTTAACGAACGAATGTATCATTATTTTAGTTTGCTTTACAACAAATACCGAAAACCAATTTTACCAATTTCGATTTTTAGTTATGATGAAAATCGGACTGAATCGAATGAATTTTCAATAGACTTCCCTTTTTTCCATGTATTGACGTTTAACTTTTTAAAGTTAGAGTTACGAAAAATGAATTGGCGCCATTACATCGGCTCAACTAATCCGGCAGCTTTAGCTTTGCTTAGCAAAATGGGGTATACTAAGAAAGAAAAAGTCCAAGTTAAAAAAGAATTTTTAAGAATGCTAGTGAAAATGGAAATAGAACCCGCAAAGTCAGCTTTAATATACAATTTTTTTGAAACATATCTACCATTATCCAATACGGAGGAGGATGAATTAATGGAGCAGATTAATCGCTTATCCCAAGATGAGTCAGAACAAATAAGGAAACTACCTAAGTCGTTGTGGGAAAAAGGTAAAGAAGAAGGTAAGGAGGAAGGAAAAAAAGAAGACGCACTAGAAATGTTAAAGGAAGGATTATCAATTAAACTAAATTCAAAAATTACACATTTAAGTAAAGATGAAATAAAAGAATTAAGACGAAAACTTTAAAATCCTACAAAGAAAAGATGTTTAGTAGAGGCACGGGTTCCGTTATTTATCGCAAAACCTAATTTACACCTAAAAAAGATAGTGAAAATGTATATCTAACTGCATCGCAAAATGCGGTGCTTTTTGTTATCTTAAAAAATAGCCCAGCTCAATATGAACTAGCTGTTTCCGTATTATTTTAATGCTTATTCAAAACACCCCGTCAGCTGGAACTGGCGGACATAGGATTCGCTATTTCTATTAAAACAGTGATTTGAGGAGTTATGCGGACATACGATCCCCTATTTAACATATATTAAAGTAAAATAGGGGTAGTCCTTCCAAATAGGGAACCTGGTGTCCGTTTAACACCTTTAAATTGGTTGTTATCTATAAATAAAGTATCTGAGGTCCGCGAAAGTAATTATTCCTTTATTCAAAGTCTTTCTTTTATATATGCCAATTTGCAGACGAATTTTAGGTTTAAACCAATGCCAGCAACCAGCAATAGACCGCTGTGACAATTTTATTTGTAGAATCCGGGAAAGGAAGCTTTTCAAGTTCATTTACTTCCTCTTATTATACAATAGATACAGAATACCATCTTCACATCCAATTAAAATTAATTTTTGTTAATATAAGCCCTCTTCTAAAGTTTTTTAGAAGTACACGTTTTCAATTATTAATAGGCTTAACCTTGTTATAATCAATGATTATTTGAGGGTTCATTTCTTGTTTTTGTACATACCTCCACACAAAAAGCACATACTAAACCCAAAATGCAAAGGAGGTATAAATGATGCCAAAACCGGATGACCGCTCCAACAACCCTGAAAGAATTGAAAATACCATCGGTCATACAATGCAAAATATGAATGAAGCAAGAGACTATGTAAAAGCACACTCAGGTGAAATAAGCGAAGAAGAAAAACAACAAATTAAAGAAAAGAACCAACGTCGTGAAGAAAGTATTCACGGCATGCGTGAAGAAATTAAAGATGAAATAAATGAACAACAAAAACAATAAAAAATAGCATGGGAAAACAGGCATGGAAAATCACCATGCCTGTTTATTTTTGCACGCAATTATTTATTAAACTTTAAGAAAAGTATTCTAAAATTCATGGGCAAATCAATCAATTTATGGATGTTTGTACCCGGACAGGAAAAAATCGAATAGATTGGTTGTATGATGAAAGGAGGTTTTCGGATGTCTTCTTACAATCCATACCAACCTAACAGGCAACCTTACCGTCAAAACGAATGGGGAAACGGAGAAGAGTATGGCTATCAAGGCTATGGACGAACCGAAACAAAGGAATCAAGAACAGGAATACAAGCACAGGACGACACCCACAATCCTGGGAATTTTCCAGAGTACTCTAATCCTACCCAAGGGCAAAGAAACGGTCAGCATCATTCGTCATTTCCAGCCAATTCGTATCAAGGTGCATCTCCAGATATGCGGTATATGATGCAAATGATGAACAATCTCGAAAATAACATTGATCGGCTTAATCAACTGATTGCCCAAAACAATCAATTGTTGCAATCAATGCATGATCAGGAAGAAACAAAATGTATCCAAGGTGGCGGTGGTGGCGCAGTAATTGTTCGGATGTAGTTTCCAAGGATGAGATCCTATTTTGAGTCACACACTCGAAGAAGAATCTTATCCTTCTTCTATTTAAAAAGATTGTCTTTCTCAAAAATAATGCGTTCACCTGAATTTTTCATAACAATAAGACATACTCCCATTTTAACTGTAACTTTCCCGAACACAGAAATTGGTAAAGAGCGGTAGAGTCTTTTCATAACCACTAGAAAAATTTTTTTGTTACAATAAGTTTTTGAGGAGGAATTAAAAATGAAAATAGGTATTATTGGAGCAAGTGGTAAAGCAGGAAATCATATATTAAATGAAGCAGTTGCCCGCGGACATAATGTAACCGCAATTGTGAGAAATGCTTCGAAAATGACGAATGAAAATGTGGAAGTGGTACAGAAAGACATCCACGAGCTTTCATCAGAAGACCTCAGTCCTTACGAAGTAGTCGTTAATGCTTTTGGTGCACCTATAGGTGAAGAAGAAGCACACGTTACAGCTGGACAGGCGTTAATTAACGCATTAAAAGGCACAAACACAAGAGCTATTATCGTTGGTGGAGCAGGTAGTCTTTACGTTGATGAAAATCAAACTACTCAGGTTATTGATACTCCAGACTTCCCTGATGTTGTTAAACCAACTGCAAAAGGGCAAGGTCGAAATCTGGAAGACCTACAACAGTCACAGAATATAACTTGGACATTCATTAGTCCATCAGCTATTTTCGATTCTGAAGGACTTAAAACAGGTACTTATCAGGTAGGAAAAGACAACCTACTAGTTAATTCAAATGGGAATAGTTACATTAGCTATGCAGATTATGCGTTAGCTGTAGTAGATGAAATTGAACATCCTCGTTACCTTAATAGCAGGTTTACGGTTGTAGGTGACTAAAAAGAATAAGTAGAAAAAACTACCATGATCCAGAATAGTTGGGTCATGGTAGTTTTTAAAAAAAATCACTCGGACTGTACTTTTTTAAACTTCCACCTATTTCTTTCCATATAATGTTCAATTTTCTCTCGCTTGATCAGACCAATTAAATAAGCCGTGACCGCCGTACGGTATAATAACCAGGAAGATAGCATGGAGTTCTTGACGGCAAAGTGCTCACACATTTCCGACACAACCGTTTCATGTGATATTCCCTCCTCCGCTTCACTTATAAAATTCTCTAACCAATTCAATAGCGTTTCGTGGCATTCGATATTTTTTTCCACCGTTTGGGTAAAATCCTGTTCAAAAACTCCATGGCCTGGTACGGCGCCATCACATGTAATCTCCTTCAATTTATGTAAGCTTTCCAATGTTAAATCGGCATCTGTGATATAGGGAATTTTATGCTTGTCTAATTGTTCTTCACTAAAATAACTATCGCCTGCGAATAGGATGCCGTTGATTTCCATCGCTAATTGATGGTAACTATGACCTGGCAATAAATGTGTGATAAATGAAAATCCATCAATGTTATGCTCTCCGGCCTCAATTTCCTGATTTACTTGGATCGGTTTACCTTCGAGAAATTTATTATGTAGCTCTTGGAGCGGATCATTTCCTTGGAATAAATAAAGCGGTTCTAGGGTTGGATTCTGTAGAATAGCTGCTTCAAATTTCGGTGCAATCGTGGTGATGTCATGTCTTTTTTGCAAAAATTGTGCCCCGCCATAATGATCGGCATGAGCATGGGTAATGAACAGATGTGTAATAGGTAATTCATTTGCTCTTAGTTCTTTTAAAACCTTACGCATGACCGAGTCATCGATTCCAGCGTCAATTAACATTCCTTTATCCTCGTGACGTACATAGCCAATGTTCACTACCGCGTCAAAATAATAGCATGTCGCATTTAATGTTGTGAAGTTCAATTCAGACCGACTCCTTTTGCTTTTCTACCTAGCTTCGGCTTCTAGCGGCTAGCAAATAGAGTTTCACATTCCTATCTATTTGCTAGCCGCTGACCAGTCGCCTCTGCTTTTCTACCTATATAGTTTCGCTAAAGTGTAGGCCTTTTCCTGTTAATTTAGAATACATTTTTTCGTTCATTGGATCTTCTGTGTGCATTGGTTTGTAATAATAATTGGGTTTGAAAGGTTTACCATTGTTCCGGGTTTCTTCTTCGGCTTCCATTTCGCGTGATTTTGTATCCAGAATAACTTTGTACGGATGTTCAATGTAATATGGGTCCTGATCTTTTTTTGTAACACGATTTTGATAATCTTGATACTGGAAATGTGTGATTGGAAGTATATATCCCATTTTAATGGCCTCCTTTTTTAGCAGTTAAGAAAGCATTCCTTTCTTACTGCATAAGTGCAACTAAGGCTTTCGCTATTAATAATATAGATACGAATGATAACTCATCTTTGTGACGTCCCGAATTAATCTCTACTATACTATTACCCTATTCCAGCGGGAAATATGCCTCACCTATGTAAAAAGACAGCAATATTTGCTGCCTCAATATGATAAAGGATCAATTAAAACCAAAAAGGTCCTCTGCGCCTTCTTCTATTTTCTCGTTTTTCGTCTTTTTCTTCATGATGGTGCTCTCTTTCCTCATCGCGTTCGTCTTCCACCTCATCACGATCATGCTTCCTTCGGTCACGGCGATGATCGTCGTCACGTTCGCCTTCCACCTCATCGCGATCATGTCTACTCCCGAAAAACGGGTCACGGCGATGGTGATGATCGTCGTCGCGTTCTACAAAGACATTGTCCGCCTTGATTACGAGGTCCTTCACATGAAAAACTCGTTTTCTTTCAGACATTACTTTCACTCCTTTTGTATACTTTATCGTTATTAGACTATGTATAAAGTTTCATTTGGGTATAGTCATTCGCCCGTTTTTCCCCCTCTTTTAATTAATTTTCAAATACGTATTGGCGCCCACACCAACTAGTCGATTGTACATATTCTAGTATAGACACTTAGTCAATAAATTTTAGGAAGGGGATTCATTCATGGGTTGTTGTGGAAAAGATTTCGATACAGGTAACTGTGTTTGCGATATTTTAAATGAAATTGCTGATGCACAAAATGACGTCGTAGAAAATTGTTGTGATTCTAGCTGTGAACGCTCTATAAGCGATCTGTTAGGAGAAACAGATAACGGAAATGGATTAGATACAGTTCCAGTTCTTTTATACTGTAAAGGCAACTGTAAACCATTCAAAGGCTTCGGTGCGCATCCAGAAAACATTGGTAACGTTGAAGCTAGCTTTTACTTCAGGGTTAAGCGTGTAGATGACGATTGCTGTGCAATTTTAGAACTATTGCGTGATCCAGGTGATGAGTGTGATAATCCTGATAATCCAGTAGAGCAAGAAACCAAGCCATTACGCGCTACAGGAATCTGCATAACAGTTGATTTAGACTGCTTCTGTCATGTAACTTGCTTACCAGCAATTAATGCAGTTAACTAATTCAGTTAATTAACAATGATTAGAAAAACTCGGCATTCGCCTCGTTAATAATAGCGAATGGCGAAGTTTTTCTTATACATTTCGTATTAGAAAACTTGGCTTATTATGCAGTAAGAAAGGATTTATACTTTCTTATTGCCAAAAAAGCACAGAAGGTCGGGATTCCATACCCGCTTCTGTGCCTTTTTTTGAGTAAATGTTGTAATTTAATTAATAGTGCCCTTAAATTAGGGAATGGCTCAAGTTCACACTTCACCAAAAGATTTTATTAAAATCCTAGTAATCGAATATCCTGGATTGATTCAATAGCAATTTTGGTCATGCTAGTTCGTCTACCCACACGCATCAAAACTTGATCCTCTTCTACGTCTTGAATAGTGCCACGAAAAGATTTTTCTTCCGTTTTCACTTCACATTTCATCCTTGGTATATGCGTAGGCTTGCTGAGAAAATAATCAATTTTTTCTTGAATCGTCATGTTGTTGAATTTTTTATTGGATTGGGCTTTTGGTTGTTCTTCAACCTCTTCTTTTGATGAGTCAATAAGGTCAGTTGATGAACCCTCATCCTCTCCCGCCCCACTATTCGTTTTTTGCGCAATATAATCCCGTTGTATTGGTCGAGTATTCACTTTTTGAGCTTTCGGAGTTTCTGCTTCTTTTTTATTTTTGGGTGTCGAGTAATTGGATTGCATCGGTGCTTTTGGGTTCGAAACTTCTGGTTGATGTATATATAAAAGTGGGGATTTAGCAAACTTCTTTTGTTTATCCATGTACTGCTGGTCTCCTTTCGTTTGCCATAGTCACCACATTATATGAATACGGATAAAAAACGTGACCTTCGCCTAGTTTTTAAGTGTCGCGTTGTGGTGAAGGTCGTTTGGATTGGTGGTTATATTTTCAGATTGGCGGATAAACCTGTAGAACGGCAGATAAACCGGTAAATCGGCGGATAAGTTTTTGCCTGAACGGTTGTTATGATTAAATGAATGTATATCCTCTCTTCTCATCCTCCCACTCCAGACACAAAGCCCAACCCCAAACCACCTCAACAAAAAAAGAACCCAATCTCAATTGAGTTCTCCCTCCACCTTTTCAAATCAAAAATCCCATGAACGCTGTGGCCATTCCGAAGTAAATTAATATAGAAATTATGTCATTTATTGTTGTGATAAACGGTCCGGAAGCAACGGCTGGGTCAATGTTGAATCGGTCCATAATGAGTGGAACGAGTGAACCTGCTAACGTTGCAACGATTAATGTTGCCATGATTGAAATTCCAACGAGCAGTCCGAGGAAAATATCGCCCTGCCATAAATAAATAACCACTGTAATCGCAATCCCGCAAACAGTTCCCGTGATTAACCCGGTCGCCGCCTCACGCAGGATCAGCTTCGTTTTTCCTTGTTGGCCATAATCGCCAGTTGCCAATCCACGGACAGCTACTGCCAAAGCCTGTGTCCCGGTGTTCCCGGCCATCCCCGCAATTAGTGGAATAAAGATTGCCAACACCGCTACTTTATCAAGTGTATCTTCAAAACGCCCAATTAAGCTTGCCGTTAACATACCTAGAAACAATAAGATGATAAGCCATGGAAGGCGCTTTTTTGCCGAAATAAAAGCATTCTCATTTGGTCGCTCATTATCGGTGATTGCTGCAAACTTGGAGTAGTCATCGCTTGCTTCTTCCTCCATTACATCCAGAATATCATCAACTGTAATTATCCCGAGTAAATGATCTTGAAAGTCTACAACTGGTACAGCCAAAAAATCATAATCTCGCATCATTTTTGCGACATCCTCTTGATCCTCCGCAACTGACACAGAAACAACCTTTTCACTCAAAATGTCATCAATCAATGTATCCTCTTCAGAAATGATTAAGTCTCTCAACGAAAGCACACCGACAAGACGCTTATCCTCGTCAACGACGTACAAATAATAAATCGTCTCTGCATCTGGCCCTTCTTTTTTCAATTGTGCCATAGTTTCTCTAACTGTTTGTGTTTTAAAAATAGCAATGAATTCCGTCGTCATAATACTTCCGGCAGTTTTCTCCTCGTAATGGAGCAATTGTTTAATCTCATCAGAAGCATCATTTTCCATGATTGTCAGGAAGCTTGCAACCTTATCCTTACTTAACTCATTTAAAATATCAACGGCATCATCTGTAGACATTTCTGAAAAAACCATTGCAGCAAAACGCGGATCCATTTCCGTGAAAAATGGTTCTATATCTTCAATTTCAACATTTTCCATGATTTCAGCAATTTCTTCAGGAGACAAATAACTGTAGATTAACAGCCGAGCATCTTCTTCCTGCTCCAGGAAAAATTGTGATTGATCATAAGGGTGCATATCCAAAAATTCTGTTCGGAAATTAGTTATATCCTCTTTTTTTAATAGAACGTGTAACATATCCCATTGGCGTTCGTTATCAATTGTATTTTCCATATGGAACACTTCCTTTCAAAACCCACTCTTCCTATTATAAAACACCGTGTCAATTTCAGAAAACCCCGCAGCATTTCCGTGAAGAAGCTACAGGGTTTAAATGATGTCATTATGATTTCTTAAACATAAATCCTTCCGAGTTCGTATTTTCTTCGCTAATTATATAAACGACTCCGAAACCAATTAAAGTGGACAGAACTGAACTTCCGCCATAGCTCACTAATAGCAAAGGTATTCCGGTTATTGGCATAATACCAATTGTCATACCGATATTCTGAAACGTATGAATCGCTATCATCGCCATATAACCAAAACAAAACATTGAACCGAAAATACTGGTGCTATATATTTTTAAACCAATACTTACTAATTTATAGATCAAAAAGAAATAGAGGAACACGACAAAACTACTACCGACAAACCCAAAGCTTTCTGCTATAACTGAAAATATAAAATCTGTTTCCGCGTATGGTACAGGTACCTGAAGTTCTCCAATTCCTTTTCCAAATAATTGACCCGAGCCAATCGCTAAAAATGATTTATTGACTTGGTAGCTTCCGGCATCAACCTCTTCTTCAGGGCCAAACCATGTTTCAATTCTTTCAATTTGATAGGGGTCTATATGCAATAAATCCTCTGATAAATCAGGGTATTTTACGATTAACGCTAAAGCACCTGCAGCTATAATTGCTGATGAAGCAACGATTGTGAAAATCAGTTTCCAATTAACTCCTGATAATAGGACCATAAAACTTAAGATAACAAGATACACCATCGATGTACCAAAGTCAGGCTGCAAAAGTATTAGAAATACAGGTATTGCTACAATAACAATCATTTTACACAAAAGGATAAAGTCGCTTTTGAAGTCTTTGTTTATATATTTTTCTTTATGCTTGGAAATTGCAACAGCCAAACCTAATATGGTGGTAACTTTCGTGAACTCTGCAGGCTGTAACGTTCCAATTCCAGGTAATGTAAACCAACTTTTAGCACCATTTATTCTATTTGCAATGCTCTCTGGACTAACCAATAATACAGCCAGAACAATAATGCCAAAAATGTATGCGTAAAAACTTAATTGGTATAGTTGATTTAAGTCGAGCATTCTAATAAAGAAAATAGCGACTGCTCCAACAGAGTACCAAATAAATTGTTTTAACAAAAAGTCTGCTTCGTCTCCTGGAAGTAATTCTTGCAAATTATATAGGGCAACTAAACTAGTAGCCATAAACAGGAGGAAAATAATGATTAGATCGAATTGTACGCCCCCTGTGTTTTCTTTCTCCATTAAAAATCACCTTTGTCCTTTGGTCGTTTATAATTTCTCATACTAATAGCTGAATAATTTTGAGAATAAGACTAAACTAAGTAGTGTATGATTTAGGCTCTTTTCGTACGCATTGTTGCTTTCTCATCTTCGTAGTTGACATAAACTGCGACGTAAGTGCTATGTTGATTTCCGCTGCGGAAACAGCGAAGACGATGAGCCCCCGCAGTGAGCGGATTTTGCTCGCAAGGAGGCTCAGCGCGAGCCCTAAGGTGCGCGTAGTGTATTTCCGGAGCGGTACACTGTGACGCAGTTTATATCTATTCTCTCAAAGGCAACAATCTTTACGAAAACAGCCATGATTTATTGAAAAAACATATATATAACAACGACATGGTTTGTCGAAAGTGTCAGATTATCTATCAAATAATAGTGGTGTATGTAACTTAGTTATCACTAAACAATCTTACCACAAATTATTTTGACCTTCCATATTTAAATTGCCTATAAAGTTGGCATCTTTAAATATTGGAAAACATTATATGAGCAAGGTGGTAAAAAGCTATGAAAATAGATGTAATAGGTGATGTTCATGGTTGTATAGATGAATTGGTTGAGCTCTTTCATCTGTTAGGTTATCAAAAGAAGGCGGATATTTTCGTTCATCCTGGTGGTCATGTTCCAGTTTTTGTTGGAGATATTACGGATCGTGGACCAAATTCACTTGGGGTTGTAGAACTTGTGTACAACATGGTGGTAAAACATCGTGTAGCACGGTATGTACCAGGCAATCATTGTAATAAGCTTTACCGTTATTTTTTAGGGAATAACATTCAAATCAAGTATGGACTTGAAACAACGGTTGACGAATACCTTGCGCGCAATCAACGAGGTCAAAAGACAATCCGGCATCAGTTTATGACCTTGTATGATGAAGCACCATTATATTTAGAACTACCCGAAGTAAATACGATTATAGCGCATGCCGGGATTAGAGAAGATTACATTGGCCGTACAGATAAAAAAGTTCGAACGTTTGTGCTATATGGGGACATCTCAGGTGCCACCCACGAAGACGGTCGACCAATACGTGGCGATTGGGCGCAGGATTATCATGGTGATACCTGGATCGTATATGGGCATACTCCAGTATTAGAACCGCGCATGATCAATCATACAATCAATATCGACACAGGCTGTGTTTTTGGCAATAAATTAACTGCCTTTCGAATGCCAGAAAAGGAAACTTTTTCTGTACAATCGAGGCAGCCATTTATAGAGGAAAAATTTACGACCTTTTAATTAAATCTAACAGTTCAAGCGGTGGTGCAGACGTAAAATGCATCACTTTTTTTGTGAAAGGATGAAAAAAAGATAATTCCTTACAATGTAATGCCTGACGATCTATATCTTTGGTTGAGCCACCATATAAATCGTCACCAGCTAGACTATGACCAATATGTGCAAAATGAACCCTAATCTGATGGGTTCTTCCTGTTTCAAGCTTAATGTCAACCAACGAATAGTTGCTTGACTGTTCTTCTACCTGATAATGTGTAATTGCTTTTTTGCCTGACTCCATAACTGCTCGTTCGATGATAGAACTTTCTTTACGTCCAATGTTCGCTTCAATCGTGCCTTCCAATTGTGAAAAGTTCCCCTCCACTACAGCACAATATTTACGATTCACGTCTCCTGCTTTCTGATCGTTCGATAACAAGGAATGGCTATATCTATGCTTAGCAATTAACATTAGACCTGATGTATCACGGTCTAGCCTTGTCACAACATGCACCGTATATGGAATTTGATACTTCCGGTAATGTCCAAGAACCGCGTTTGCGATTGTTCCGTTTGGATGTTTGAATGAAGGAATTGTTGCCATTCCAGCTGGTTTATTTAGTACCAATACAGCATCATCCTCATAAACAATAGATAGGACATGATCTTCAGGTTCCAATCCTAATCCGATATTTTCAGGTGGAAAAATAACCTCAAGCTCATCGGCAGCTGATAAGGAATACCTAACTGTTTGGCTAACCCCATTAACACGAATTTGCCCATTACTATCTTTCACACTTATTACTAATCGTCTTGAGAAGGCTTGAACAGTACGAAGGTAATCACGAATTGACATGCCTTCCTGTTCCTCTGTAACAATCCATTTCATTGACTTTCACCTTCTCTAAACTCTTTTCTCACCCTCTGTAACAAATGAGTCTCTTACTCGATTCCAAAATGGAAATGGTCTAAACCGCGCAAATCGTACTCTTTCTTTAGCAACCCTGCATTGAATGGATTTTACATTTGTATAGGTCTCTGTAAAATGATCAATCGTTATCAAAAAGCTACGGTCAACAATCGGCTTAAGCAAGCATGTGTGATGCTTTGGCAAAATTAGTGGTGAACCAATTGTACGGAAAACCCGATTGTTGATTGATGCCATTTCGGTAAGCTGAAACGCTTCAAGAGACGGGTGTAAAATCCCACCACCAAGTGCCTTGTTATATGCCGTACTACCTGAAGGCGTTGATAAACACAATCCATCTCCACGGAATGTTTCAAAGTGCTCCCCTTTTATTTCTACATCAAAAACCACAGATCCATCTGTTGTTTTAATTGTTGCTTCATTTAAGGCTAGGAATGTATCCTCGCTTCCTCCAGTCTTTGAGCGTATGTTCACCTCTAGTAGCGGATATTCCACAACCTGAAATGGTGTTTTTGCAATTTCTATAATCAACTTTTCTACTTCTTCAGGTACCCAATCCGCATAGAAACCAAGATGTCCGGTATGCACCCCAATAAACGCCGTTTCATTTAGGCAATGAAGATAACGATGAAATGCTTCGAGTAGTGTTCCATCTCCACCAACGGAGATGACAAGTTCAGGATTTTCTTTATCATACTCTAAGTCAAACTCAGTTAAATATTGTCTCATGGTTGCCATAATATTGTTCGACCTATCATCGCCTTTTGATACAATTGCAAATTTCATTAGTAGTCATCTCCTTATTACATGTTTTCGGCAAAACTGGATGTGCCTGTCATTGTTCTCATATATCTTGTTTCATTTTCGGTGAAAGATACGTTGTGCTTCCTGGACTTCACTTTTTATTTTAGACATTTCCTCATCTAATTTAAACGCAGCCTCTGCAGCCCGTTGTAATCTGCTTTTAATTTCACTTGGTATACTTCCCTTGTATTTATAGTTAAGGGAATGTTCATTTGTTGCCCAAAAGTTCATGGCAAGTGTGCGAATTTGTATTTCAGCGATTATTTTTTTCTCACCGTGAATGGTTTCAACCGGATATTCAATAATAATGTGGTAGGAACGATACCCACTATCCTTTTTTTCTGATATATAATCTTTTTCCTCAATAATTGTAAAATCTTTTCTTGAACGAAGCATGTTTACAATCTTATAAATATCATCAACAAACTGACATACAACACGGACTCCAGCGATATCCTGCATTTCTTGTTCTATGCTTTCAAGCGAAATATTCCTTGTCTCCGCTTTATCCAAAATACTTGTAACAGGTTTTACCCGTCCTGTAATAAATTCAATTGGTGAATGTCTTGATTCATATTCAAATTGCGATCGCATTCCTTTAAGTTTTACTTTTAACTCCTCAACCACCTGTGAATAGGGGGCGAGCAATGCTTTCCAATTCATACTTATGTACCACCTTTAGTAACTAGATATAAAAATGACCTTTTCCACCCTATCATAACACAATTGAGTGGAAAATCTTTGCATTAACATTGATAATTGGCGATAATCAGTAATAATCCATCCTATTATATGGGGGTTAAACAAATGGCACAAGAAATTGAAATTGAGTATAAAAATTTATTAACTGAGGAAGAGTTTAAGCAACTATTAAACCATTTTACTTTCCCAGAATCTGGTACATGGCAAACCAATTATTA
The DNA here is from genome assembly GCF_044793635.1 of Virgibacillus necropolis. Classification (GTDB taxonomy): domain Bacteria; phylum Bacillota; class Bacilli; order Bacillales; family Amphibacillaceae; genus Virgibacillus_F; species Virgibacillus_F necropolis_A. The sequence goes on along the minus strand of NZ_CP084992.1, from coordinate 3,200,230 downwards.
CTTTGAAACGAAAGATTTTTCATTGAAAGCAAAAGGTGCCGCTCTCCGGATTCGGGAAAAAGCTGGGAAGTATGTATTAACATTAAAGGAACCACATACAGATGGATTATTGGAATCTCATGATCGTTTAACAGAGGGTGAGGCGTCACGCTGGATTAACGGCGACCCTATTGAAAAAAGTCAGGTAGGTAAACAACTTCATTTGCTTGGGATCCGCTTGCACGACTTGGTTTATTATGGAAAGTTAGAAACGAAACGATACGAAACAAATTATCAGGGAACACTATTGGTGTTAGATTATAGTACTTATAATGGAAGGTCTGATTATGAACTGGAAATTGAAGCACAAACGAAAGAAGATGGGTTAAACATGCTTCATTCCATTATCGATATTTATGGAATTACTGAAAAAGATACACCAAATAAAATTAAACGATTTTTCACATCATTGACGGTTGACTAAGTCAGATGATTTGCCCAAGGAATGTTACGTTGCTACAATATAAACAAACACATTAGGAGAGAAATCAATGACACGACCTGGCACAATGTTCGAAGCGATTGGTGGCTTCGATTCCATAGATAAATTAGTAACAGCTTTCTATAAGCGTGTTGGAGAGCATCCAAAGCTTACTCCAATTTTCCCAGATGACTTAACTGAAACAGCTAGAAAACAGCGTCTGTTTCTGACACAATTCTTTGGTGGCCCAATGATTTATTCAGAAGAACGCGGTAACCCGATGCTTAGGCGTCGACATCTACCCTTTGAAATTACACCAACAAGAAAAGAAGCATGGCTGGAATGCATGAACGAAGCGCTTATCGAAGCAGAAATAGATGAACCGTATCGCACTGCAATATTCGAGAAACTCTCCATGACGGCAAATCATATGATGAACACAGCGGAGTAAACAAAAGCAGAAGCGCCCGATTAGCTGACTCGACTTATCAGAATTACAGAGAGAATAATTCCACTAGTCGGCTAGCGCTTGAGCTGGACGTTAATAGAAAGGAGAATCGATGTGAGCTGGCAAAATGCTGAGCTTCCAAGCTTGAATCAAACAAACACATCGGCGAAATCCGGCTTTAGTGATTTTGTACAAAAACCAGTAGAAATTTACGTTTTTGTAGATCCTCTTTGTCCTGAGTGTTGGTCTTTAGAGCCCTATATCAAAAAGCTTTCCATCGAATTTGGACGCTTTTTTACCATTCGACCTATTATTAGCGGACATTTAAATACATTAAACAAAGATAAATTCGATAAACCAAAAAGACTCAAAGACATTTGGGATAAAACAGCAAAACGAACAGGAATGAGCTGTGATGGAGATTTATGGATCGATAATCCAGTATCATCTCCCTGGATCGCGTCCCTTGCAATCAAAGCAGCTGAACTACAGGGCAAAAAAGCCGGTAAACTATTTTTACGCAAAGTACAGGAAAATTTATTTTTACAGAAACGAAATATATCAGACGAAGAAGTATTATTTACTATTGCAAACGAAGTGAATCTCGATTTGCAGGAATTCAAAAATGACTTATATTCCGCTTCAGCAAAAAAGGCATTTCAATGTGATTTAAAGCTGACACAGGAAATGGAAGTCGATTATATTCCAACTATTGTCTTCTTCAATCAAGTTGTAGAAGAGCAAGGAATTAAAATTTCTGGCCTTTATCCATACGATATTTATGTAAAAGTTCTGAAGCAAATGCTACAAAAAGACCCATCACCTGGCAACAAGCCTGAACTAGAAGAATTTATGGCTTTCTATGGTGTGGTTGGCAACAAAGAAATATCCGTTGTCTACGACTGGACACTTGCACAAACAGATAAAGAAATGAAAAAATTACAGTTAAAACAAAAAGTTGAAAAGATCCCCGTTAAATACGGATCCTTTTGGAAATATATTAAAGATTGATTTTAGTGCGGCTGCCTGAGGGTAGCTGTTTTTTTGTGACTTGATTGAGGCATAATTGCGGTATAAGTACGGACAACTAGGTTTTTCCGTCAAAATTAAGAAGGATATACGGGGCAGCGTATATCCTTCTGGTCTTTTTTATCTTTGTATATCAAACAAAGGGGATGGGAGAAAAGTTTAAATTCAAACAAAGGGGTTTGTTTGTTTTTATCTTGCAAATTAAATATACCAATTTCTTAGTTAGTGTTCAATATGTATGTGCATCCTTTCACAAAAATGTCATACTTCTATTTTCCCTCAAGAATTCATATAATTAACTAAAGATTTTTAAGGGGGAAATTATCGTGCAGGATCTTATGCCATATTTATTTTTAGTTTTAACGGTCTTCGCCTTCTTTTTGAATATACTGGGGTTTATGCAAATAATCCCTCTTTTTATCACATTACCGTTGCTCTTTATTTCCATATATTTGACCATATATTCCTTCACACACAAACGTGTATTTCGAAGGTTACGGTAGCACGGGGGAATCCCGGTTGATATAAGTCGGTATCCCGCAGCGTAGCACTCCAAACTAATATCCCCTCCCAAAATAGAAAGAGGATGTTCCCCCAAAGGAACATCCTCTTTCATCGTAATCTATTTCAACAACATTTTTTCCATTTCTCCTAACTTTTCTTCAAAAACATCCAGCGCTTCAAGTATTGGTTGTTTGGAGGTCATGTCGACACCAGCCTTTTTCAATACTTCAATTGGAAAGTCACTGCTTCCTGCTTTCAAGAAGTTTAGATATCTCTCGACAGCTTCTCCATCCTGATCAGTTAAAATTCCTTTTGCTAAAGAGGTTGCTGCTGAATACCCTGTTGCATATTGGAATACATAATAGTTGTAATAAAAATGTGGGATACGCGACCATTCCAGTCCGATTTCCTCATCTGATACAACTTCATCACCGAAGTATTTCTTATTTAATGCATAATAAATTTCCGTCAGTTTGTCAGCTGTTAGTGCCTCGCCTTCCTGCATCCGCTTATGAATATCATGCTCGAACTCCGCAAACATAGTTTGACGGAATACGGTTCCACGGAAGCCTTCTAGGAAATGATTAAGCAAGAATAGCTTTTCTTTTTCATCTTCCAGATTGTTCAGCATATACTCGTTCAATAATGCCTCATTACAAGTTGACGCAACTTCAGCCACAAAAATGGAATAGTTTCCATAGCGGAACGGCTGCGATTTTCGAGTGTAATAGCTATGAACGGAATGTCCTAGTTCGTGGGCTAAGGTGAATAAATCGTTCACATTATCCTGCCAATTTAACAAAATATATGGATTTGTACCATAAGCACCTGATGAATATGCTCCACTACGCTTTCCTTTATTCTCTTCCACATCAATCCAGCGATTTTGATAACCTTCCTTGATAATGTCGACATACTCTTCCCCAAGTGGTGCAAGGCTTTCCACAACATATTCCTGTGCTTTTTCATACGGAATTTTCATTTCAACATTTTGCACAAGCGGTGTATACATGTCATACATATGCAATTCATCCAGCTCTAATACTTTCTTGCGCAATGCAGAATAACGGTGTAGTAAATGAATTTTATCATTCACCGCTTCGACTAAATTTTCATAAACCTGTTCTGGAATATTATTTCCATCCAAGGCCGCATGCCTTGCTGAATCGTAATTACGAATTTTCGCGTAAAAGTTATCCTTTTTAATGGTTCCTGTTAAGGTAGAAGAAAATGTGTTTTTAAAACTACCATACGTGCCATACATCGCCTTGAATGCATCTTCGCGTACTCTACGGTCTTTTGATTCTAAAAAGTTGATATAACGCCCATGTGTTAAATCTATCTCTTCTCCGTCTTCATTTTTAATAGTTGGGAAAGTTAGATCCGCATTATTTAACAAACCAAATGTTTGAGATGCGTTTTCCATCGGGTCAGAAGCTTCCGCAAGCAACGCTTCTTCTTTTTGACTTAAAACATGTGCACGTTGACGCGCAATTTCATCCAATGTTTGTTTATATAATGCTAATTCTTCTTTTTCGGATTGAAATTGCTTAAGCTTCGATTCGTCAATGCTTAAAATTTCAGGCACAATATAACTCATTGAACTAGATGCAATGGTGATGACGTTTTCAGCCTTTGCATTCAATTCCTGGTAAAATGAATTGGTTGTATCTTGATCATTCCGCATATGTGCATATGTATAAAGCTTTCCTAAACGTTGTGAAAGATCATCCTGTAGCTTTAACACATCGTATAATACTTGTGCCGAATCAGATAATTTGCCATCATATGCTTCAATCTCCGGGATATCCTGCTTTAAACTTTTTAATTCTTGTTCCCATTCTTCGTCAGTTGCGAAAATATCTTCTAAATCCCATTTTAGTTCTTTAGGTAATTCACTTCTTTTTGGTAATTCCTTTGTTCCTTTTGCCACTTAAACATCCTCCTTTTTTAACCCCTCTATACATATTCGGTAAAATTTACTAAATTCCTGTAAAAAATAAAGACTATTTTCGTACGCATTGTTGCTTTTCATCTTTATAGTTGATGTAAACTGCGGCGTAACTTACCGCTACGGAAATACACTTCGCTTTCCGCGGGCTCGCGCTGAGCCTCCTCGCGAGCAAAGACCGCTCACTGCGGGGTCTCATCGTCTTCGCTGTTCCCGCAGGAGTCTTCGTGTATTTCCTCCGCTGGGATTGTGCTTAACAACTTTATAACATTCATTTTTCTTGATTAAATGCTAGTAATAACTATTCACATTACTTTATGATTGTTGATTGGAGTTACGGACAGTCGACTCCTGCGGGAAAAGCAACAGCTGAAGACCCCGCAGGAAGTGGTTTTCTTCCGAGGAGGCTGAAGCGTTGCCCGCGGAAAGCGACTGTCCGGAACGGAAATCAACATAGCACTTACGTCGTTTATATCTATTCTCTTAAAAAGCAACAATCTTTGGGTAAACAGCCAAATATAAAGACTTCCTTAGTATGTTAATTTTTTCTATAATCATGCACTAATCCATTGTACTACAATGGATTATCTGATTCATTAAACGCGCATCTGCTGCAAGGGATTCTTCAATGTTTTTGTGGAAGTGTATCTCTTTAACTTTTTTAAAGAGCCGAGCATTAATTTCCTCGATTATTTGAAGTTTCTTTAATAACGCCAAATATTCGTAGATAGGGTTATCCACACCTTTGATTAGGAAAAAATGTTGATGAGGGTGATATCGGAGTATCCGTTGACATCTTTCAAGCGAAAAAGTACTTCCTATTGGCATCGGGTGTAACAAATCCAGGCACAATCTACTTTGCCAATTATGAAGAGGTGTTCCCATTCGATATTGTGCAGCAACTGGTAGATGTACGATGGATGGAAGATTTTCTTTATGTGTTCCCTTTTCATATAACCATTTATGCCATGCTAACTCTGAACCATACAACCGATTGCTTTGCCGTAATCGAAAATTTTTCTTTTCGTTCCCCCACAATCCAAATAGCCACTTATCGTGCAATTTTTGCTGGGAAAATAAACTAGAAAAAGTCATATTTTTTAATGAAGTAAACTTAAATAATCCAATAGCCTGACGTGAAGATAATAAATGAATGTGTTGAATGAAGATAAATTGAAGGGTTTGTGGACAAAAGAAATAAAGTGTTAAGGGAAAGTCAGGTGAAAATCGGTGGAGAAACGAAAGAATAAGTTGATCTGCTTTAAAATGGTGTTGTCGTAATCGCTGAAAATGTTTGGCCCCAAGAATCCAAATTGGGGTAATTCCTGCCTTCATGTAACCTATGTTCCGCTGGTTTAAAACTTCTACTGGAATCCGTGCACATTGATATTCAATGGCAATTTTCCGACCTTTAACTGTCACATAAAGATCTGGACGTTGATTAATCTCCGCAATATATTTTTCAAGCTCGACGTCAGCACCTTGATTCTTTAACCAATTATACAATAAAAGCTTTCCTTGCTCGTGATACGGGCCCTCCCCATAATCATGTGACGCACATTCCAGTTTTGAACGATGCGCAAAATGTGGAACCGTTTTTTGACCGGCTTTCACCAAAACAAGTTCATTACAGATAGGGCAAAAAAATTCATCTTGTTTCGCCTTTAGGATTTCCTGCCTTGTCAGACTTACAAGAGTGATCAGCTTACCATTTTTTAATTTTGCTTGAAGCATGTATGGTATCACCTCCGTTATTATTAATTCAACAGAGATGAAAAAGTTCCTGCAAGAATTCAACAAAAAAAGACACCCACAATTGGATGCCTTATAGTTGTGCAGGAAAATAGTTCCTCACTTGTTCAAATGTGTCGTCTGTGAATATTTTTTTCCCATATTCTTCTAGATAATGAATGGTTACATCGGTGTCCTTACCAAACTCGAAAATCTTACTAATAACATCCTCTTGTTTGTCGTCATCCAACGATTCATCAATAAATTCGAGATAAAAGTAATAGTTATTATTAAAGTAGAATAGGCTATCCTGGAATGAATCCGTCTCATCCTGGAAATAATGGCTCAGCTGTATTACATCTTCAAAGTCATTAAATCTTAGGACAAGTGATAAATTGCCCTCTTCTTCGACTTCATTTTCTTCCGCATCTTTGTCAGTTGATTTACCAAATTTATTTTCTAACATATTCTCAATATCCTCATCTACAGATAAATCTATGGTTTTTCCATTCTCAGTGGACAACTCAATATTCTCACCGTTCTTGGAAACTTGAGCCTTCGTTACAATAATTTCTAGTCCTTTATCTAATGCTTGCACCTGTATCCAAAGAGGTCCATCTACATTAAAATCTTCTTTATAATTTACTTCATCCATCATTTGCCAGAATAATTGTTCACTACGTTCGCGATTGTACCAAATTTCCTCGCGTTCAAATCCTCGATCCTCAATGTCAACGTAGGATATATAAAACTTTACGGTATTATCATTGATTCTTTCTATTTCCATGGTATTTCTCTCCCTTCTATTAAATAGTTAGGTGGAAGAGACCATCTCACCCATACTTCTTTACTATTTAAATACCCGATTACCGACTTTTTTAACCCATTCATTGGTTGTATTGGTTTCTATATTGTCATTGTATGCTACAATGATACCTTTTGAAAATTAAAATGCCTATATATAGATAATTTAGTATTATATTTTAGATGATAAATGCTAATTTGTCACGTGCTTTTTTTAGGTGGTACATACAAAAACGCAGAACCTCCTTACTTCAGGTCTGCGTTTTTACTTTTATCGTTTTCCAACTAATTTCGCAAAAAATTAGTTTACCATACGTTGAGCCTCGCGTAGTTGAAATGTACGTACCGTTCTAGGTAAAAATCGTCTTATTTCATCTTCATTATAACCAACCTGTAGACGTTTTTCATCAAGTATAATTGGTCGTCGTAATAGCCCTGGATTTTGTTGAATCAAGTGAAATAAATCTTTCAAAGGCAATTGATCTATATTTACGTCTAACTTCTGGAAAACCTTAGAACGAGTTGAAATTATCTCGTCAGTTCCATCCTCTGTCATACGTAAAATTTCCTTGATTTCGTCTAATGACAATGGTTCGGAAAATATATTTCGTTCAGTGAACGGTATATCGTGTTCTTCTAACCATGCTTTTGCTTTTCTGCACGAAGTACAACTTGGTGAGGTATAAAGTGTTACCATAAAACTTCACTCCTCATTCTAATGTGATGGTTATTTCATGAAATTTGTATGACTTATTAGATTAAAATAAGTTTAAATAACCTATATGTAAAGTATACTACATTTGTCAAGCTGAAGGTAGAGTATATGATAAAAAAGTTAGGTTTTTTCACTCATGTTCATGAAATGTTTACAATTATATATAACATACCCCGAATCATTTTCAATTAAACCCATTAGCTGAAAATAATTTTCAAATTATAATATAGCAGCCCCCAAGAAATAATGAGGCTGCTTATTTCTTATGCCTTCTCAGTACTTTTTAAACTTTGTAAAATATCTTCAGAATCACGATCCGTATCATAGCTCAGCACTTCATCAACTGGCTGATACGATTGCCCGTAAATTTCTTCATCTTTATACGTATGAATTTGATCATACATATGCTTCATCTTCTCATAAATTACTTCTTCGGAATCATCATTAGGAGACCAATATAATATTTCCATAGGAGTCTCTTCATTTGTAGCAAGTGATCGGCGATTATATCCAATGGATTGTGCGTGGGTGAATCCCTCTCTTTGGTAAAAACGGAGGCGCTTTTCTGTATCTGTATCATCATAATCAACAGGCTCTACTTCCAAAATAATTGGTTTCCCTTTTTCTTTAAGTTTCTCCATTATTTTATGGCCAGTCCCCTGTCCTCTTGTTTCTGTAGATACCCAAACATAGTCAATAAAAATAAAACTGTCGAATTCAGCGAACATTAAAACATGATTAGGGCTTTCATCTTTGTAATAAATGTCCCCTTTTTCTTTGAGTAGCATGTCCATATGTTCCTTAGATTTCATTTCCTCTACAGGGAAATATTTGTTTAACTTTTCATACCAGTTCATTGATCTACTCCTTTGAGTTTTTTTGTGTAGCCGCATCCGTATTTCTTAAGTAGTCATCTCTATTATAACGAAGATTTTGTATTTTGTTAAATAACATATAAACAGGCACTATTATTTGTTTACCCCAATTCCCACTTTTTAATCTGAAATAGAAAAAACAGATCCCACTTGAGATCTGTTTTTTCTATTTAGTCAAGTGGTGTATAGTCCACATTGTTCGTGTAATCATTACTAGCATTCCAGATTAAGAATTCTTCTATTCCATGTTCTTTCAATGCTTTAATTTGCGCTTCCACTTCCGCCTTGCCATATTGTTTCGTTGCACCACTGTATAACCAAGGAGCTTCAAAATCTTGAATCCATGGCCTTGATGTTGGTGGATCCTCCAATTTTCCTAATACCTCATTTTCCACTTTCGCATACTCACTAACCAATTTATATGGCTGGGTATCTGGTTTTTCAATTCCAAAATATGACGTCCAATGACTCGGGTAAATCATAGATGAAATGACATCTACATTCTTGGAGATTTTCGTAAAGTTTTGCCCAATTCCAGGTGCCTCAGGAATAGTGGCAGCATAACCAAAAATGTCTACGGAAACATCTACTCCATAGTATTCTAACTCTTCTTTCGCATAAGAAACAAAGTCAGTTACAGCATTAACACGTCGTTGTACATTTTTGATACTTGAATCTTTATAATCGCCTAAACTGTAGTCAAGAATGTCATCATAATCCTCGAAGCCTTCTGGAAAACGAACATAGTCGAACTGAATCTCTTGGAACCCAAGCTCAGCAGCCATTTTTGCAATTTCTACATTGTATTTCCAAACTTCTTTTTGAAATGGACTTACAAATGCTTCTCCCTTTCCATTCGTCCATACCTTTCCATTTTTCTTGAATGACCATTCTGGGTGTTTTTTTGCAAGAACAGAATCTTTAAATACCACGATTCGTGCAATTGGATATATCCCTTTTTCTTCAAGTGATTCCAGCATTTTGCGTGGATCGTTTATGTAATTTATAGCGATATCTTCATATGGAGAACCTTTTTTTGGTTTAAATGTTAAATTGCCGTGATCTTCTTTTATGTCAATTACCATCGCATTCAAATCGGTTGTATCAACCAAGTTTACCAACTTATCAAAACGCTTCACACCTACTGACGGACCAGTAACATAAATCCCACGGACGGCATCTGGATATTCAAAATCAAGTCCAGCATCAAATGTAAAACGTTGCATTTTTTCACCTATATCTATTGGCTTCAGGCTTGTTTGTTTTTTCGTGTGATTTTGAACGGTATGTATTACTTTTTCATCGCTTGCAAATGCATTCATCGGCAAACCCATACTTAACAGGAGAATTCCTATAAGTGTCAAAAATCCAAGCTGTTTTTTCCCCATAAAATATCAATCTCCTAATCTTCGTTTGTTTCTATTATATAGGATAAAAACAAAAAAATGAACGCAAATTGTGTAATTAATGTCGAAAAAAGGCTTGTTTTTATTCGGGATTACTGTTGTCTTTTTATAATTAAGCATGTATAATAATCCAACTAAAATTTATATAAAATATCGTAAAATACTTGTTGGTAGTGTGTAGGATTAATCCTAATTTGGATCGTGGAAATTATAAAACAGTTAAAACGTTATTTCGTATTTAGATGATGAACCAGACAATTAGAATATGAAAAAAGTAAACAAGAACACTCATGACTTCCACGTGTTCTTGTTTACTTTCACAATTATATTAACAAACTTGTGTTTTAATCAGAACCAGTTATGAAAACAGATCCTTTCATATTCACTGAATTGTCACTTCAACAGTACGTACACCCCATTCTATTGCAGCTTGTTGGGTCGGGACATAAACATCAATTTTGTTACCATTAATTGCACTGCCAATATCGCCTGCTATTGCATAACCATATCCTTCTACATGAACGACTGAACCTAAGGGAATAAAGCTTGGATCGACTGCAATTACTTTTGCATTAGGATTTTCCCTAAGATCGATTCCGGTGTAGGTCACTCCTGAGCCTCCAGCACTTTCAATTGTATAAGCCGTTGCAGTAACGGTGAATGTTTCTTTGTCCGTATTGTCTTGTGGTTTCTTTTCTGTTTCATCTACTTTTTCTGCAACTTCTTTCTCCTTAACAGCTTTTGCTTTATTTTCATTTTCTTCCTTCGCAACAGTTTTTGATTTATTTTCTTTCAATTGTTCAGCTTGTGAAGCTTTTCTTGCTGCTGCCTCTGCAATATTTTGTTTTACGTCTGCTTCAAGCGAAGCAAGCTCTTTGTCTTCGCTTTGCAATTTATCTATTAATACAATAAACTCTTGCTGTTTCTTTTCTAATAACTTTCTCCGTTTTTCATTTTGTATCTTTTCTTCATTAATTTTCGCCAACGATTTCTCTTGTTCGACTTTCATTGTGTTTAACTCGTCGAGCTTCTCTAATGCAAGCTTTTGCTTTTCGGCTACTTTATGTATGTCACTTTCCAGGTTTTCTAACAAGGACGCATCGGACTCAGTAATTTTGTTAACCATGGTAACACGGCTTATAAAATCACCAAAACTTTGCGAACCAAATATAACTTCTAAATAACTTACCGAACCACCCGCCTTTTGATAAGAGGCAATTCGATTCTTTAGTAGTTCTTGGCGTTTTTCAATATCTGTCTCTAATTCCTTGACCTCATCTTGAATGATTCTAATTTCTTCTATTGTACTTGTAATGTTTTGTTTCGTTTTCTCTATCATATCTTGCTTTTCTTTTAATGATAGATTTACACGTTCAATTTCTTTATTCAATTCTTCTATTTCGTACATAAAGTTAGTAACCTGTTCATCCGCTTCTGATAAATCTTCTTTAACATTCTTGCGTTGTTCCTGAATGTTTTCTAAGTCTTCTTTTGTTTCTGCATAGCTGTTAATACCAAAAGATAAGCTTAAAACAATTGTAGTTGCTAAGGTAATTGCAGTTAATCTTCTTGTCAAGATTTTCCCCCGCTTCCTATTTCTATTAAAAAATCCAACATTTTATTCCAAAGTATATCACCTAAAATTTACACTGAAGTTAAGATAATGTTACAACTATATTTCATAGAGCTATATAATCGATGAAGTAACCTTGCCAATATTGGTAAGATAATAAGGGGGGCACCGCGGGCATATGTCATAAAACCACACAACTTTTTAATAAAAGAAGATTGTATGGAGTACATTATTTTGGAACTTACAATATGTAGCAGATAATAAAAAAAATCATAACTATCTACTCGATATTATAATCCAATAAATAAAACGCAGGGGATTTAAAAAACCTGCGTTTTGTAGTTAACTTAGGATAATCTAGATAATATATGAGGGGGCACGTATTGATATTTCTACATTAATTAAGGAAATAAAAGGATAAAATATTTACCCACTATCCATTGACATACCTTTTTAAATTTCATAGATAAGAAAACTTGAAACAGTCATGTAATGGGCATCCTTGCATTACACTAGAAGGTCATGATTGGAGAGAAGTTTTTTCCCACATTTCTCAAACTTTTCTCATAGTGGAACCGCCACTTTCATCATTTCAGCATGCTTGGCTAATTGATCTAACGACATTCTTGCCTTGTTTTGTCATACATCAAAGTCCAAATAGCAGGTGCAATCAGATTCGCACTAATGTTATATTTGCTCCATTGGCCTGCAAGAGGAGACAGTAACCATGCAGATACAGCATCTTCACCTAACATTCAGAGTGATTTGCCGACATTACCTTGAATCCTTGCGGAGTTAATTTCCAAAAAAAACTGACACCTTAGAAATCTGATTTCTCCATTTCTTCCAGTTGTTTATAAAGAATAAAACCCGGATTGATCCTCTGTTGCAAAAAAGCACGTACCTCTGCAACTGACATCCCTTCCTTTTTAGCTTCTAACATCAACTGTAACCATTCAGAATTAAGTTCCTTAACAAGTTTATTATCCAATCGTTGCGAATTCACAGCTATTATCTAGCTCCTTCCCCTTAAAACATTCATAAATTTATGTCTGATTTCATTTTATAAGGGAAAGGTTAAAAATAGGTTTAAATATTACAATTTTTTAATTTTTCGGACTAAACTTATACCCAAAACCTCTAATTGTCTGAATAAATGACGGATTTTCCGGTAATTTTTCAATTTTCCTTCGGAGGTTACTAATATGAACTTTTACTGTTTTATAATCACCTAATTTATCCTCGCCCCAAATTTGATCATAGAGTTGGTCAATTGAAAATACTTGATTTGAGTTTTTAACCAAGAATAAAAGGAGTTGCATTTCTTTTGTATACAACTGGATGGGTTCACCACTCCGATGAACCGTATAATTATCCATATTAATTTCCAAATCACCAAATCGTCGAATGGTCTGATTCGCATCAAAACGTCTTGCTGCTATCTCCTTCCTTCTTAAATGCGCCCTTACCCTAGCAAGAATCTCACCCGGGTCAAAAGGCTTTGTAATATAATCATCAGCACCTGCTTCCAGTCCAAAAATCCTATCTTCATATTCCCTTCTTGAACTCAAAAATATAATCGGAACATCCACGTTAAACGTCCGGATTTCCCTGCAAACTTTAAGTCCGTCTTTTCCAGGCAGGAGAATATCCAGAAGAATAAGATCAGGTGAATCTAGTTTGAAGGCTTCGAGTGCTTTTTTTCCATTATCCTTCATGATTACTTGGTATTCTTTTTCTAAATAAAGCTGAATTAAATGCCGGATTTCAGCATCATCCTCAACAATTAATATTTTTTCATTCCTCAAGACCGCTCCCCCTTCTGATCTTCCGGATTAAGCGGAAGAATAAAATGAAATATACTTCCTTCGCCGATTTTACTTTCGACCCATATATGACCTTGGTGGCATTCTATTATTTCCTTTGTAATGGAAAGACCTAAACCTGTATTTGTATCCTGCCCTGTACGTGCCTTTTCTTCCCGGTAAAAACGCTCAAAAATATGTGAAATCGAATCAACAGATATCCCCTTACCACTATCACTTATACTTACCTGTAAAAAGGAAACCTCCTCAGTTTGCGAGAATGATAATATTTCATTAAACAGAAGTTCTGGCAGTACTTTGGTTCTCTTTATATCAATGGCAATTAAACCAAACTTCTTCGTGTATCGAATTGCATTATTTGTGACTTCCAGTTCATATCCAGCAATAGACAAATGGCTTAACAGCACATGAACATTTACCGATTCATCATCTGCGATCAAAATTTTTCCAGGGGATACCTCGCCATTGGTATGTACTGCAATGTCATAGTTACTTTCTCCCGACAGCAGATTTTCCAATGGGTTTCTAATAATTTGCTGGGTCAAATGTTTCCTCCCTTCGTATATTGGAATGGAAAATGACACTGTTGTTCCTTCTCCCAGTATGGATTGAATCGTTATCTCTCCGCCATGCAATTCTACTAGCTGTTTCGTAATGCTAAGCCCCAAACCAGTACCAACGGACGCTCTATCTAATAGGTTAGTTCCTCTTTTAAAGCTATCAAAAATGTTTTCCATATCAACTTCTGAAATACCTATCCCAGAGTCTTTAATAGATACCGTTATTTTCTTTTCTTCTGCCTCTGCAGACAGAACAACATCTCCCATATCCGTATACTTCATTGCGTTTCCTATTAAATTATACATAATTTGCTGAAGCCGATTTTTATCAGCAGCTACAGGTGGGACTGTATCTGGAATCAGATTTTTAATCGTAATCGGTTTATTAACTGAGGCTGAAGAGACTGCAATCGTAACTTCAGCTAAATCTTTTAATTTGACCGAATCAATTTCCAAATCCATCTCATGATATTTCAGCTTCGAAGCATCCAGGAGATCATTAATTAAATGTGTCAGTCTGCTCCCACTGGAAATAATTAAAGAAAGATTATGTTTTATCCGTTCATCCACTTCTTCCGTGTCCCGTAATGATTCGGCAATTCCGATTATACCATGCAGTGGCGTTCTAAATTCATGGGAGGTATTTGCTAGAAATTCGTCCTTAATTTGATTGGCTTGTTTTAAATGTTTGACAGAAAGTTCCTGGCTCTTTCGTGCATTTTGTTCGGCAGATTCTTTTTCCAGACGTAAGCGTTTAATTTTCTCCGCCAGTGCGAGGGAAAATAAAATAATTTCCGCTCCTGACCCCAATTGTGATGCATATTTCGTGACAAATGTAATTGGTATCAGCCCCATATCGGCAAAAGAACTAACCGCAACACCAATCAAAAAGGTTATCCATCCGAAAAAGAAGTATTTTGATGGTTGATATCCTTTTTTCCAACACAATACTGCCGCAGAGGTCACAATACCAATTACACCAATCGTTGCTACCATAATTAAATTTAGTGCCGTCTCATAATCAACCAATAAAATACCGATTAAAATCGGTTGTAAGAGAACATACCAATTTATCAGTTTATGTAATTTTGGTGTATATACTTTTGTATTAAGAAATGATTTGGTAAATATTAATGCACTGATATTCGCGCCTGCCATAAAAAATAAAATAGCACGATTATTCCACCAGGGCATTTCCGGCCATATATATTGATAGGATAGTCCATTTAACGTAAAGTGAACAAGCATAATGGACAAGATAAATAGGACATACCATAGATAGCTTGATACTCGAAGTGAACCATACAAAAAGAGATTATAAATAATCATAATAAGTCCGAATCCAAAATATAGACCGAGAAGAATATACTCTAGTAAACTTTTTTGATAAAATTCCTCCCCTGACCAAAGTGTTACCGGTAATTGCATCGATCCATCACTTTTAACTTTTAAAAAGTAAGTTTTCACCTCTCCTGGGGGAGCCTCCAGCTTATAGATAAAATTACGATGATGAATTTCTCTTGACGAGAACGGTAATAAATCTCCCGTTTTACTTAAACGAAACCCACCATCTTGTGTCGGTGTATAAAGACTTACCAAATCATGGGGAGGATAAGCTACTTCCAACAGCCATTCATCGATGGAAGATCTGTTATCGAAGGTCATACGAATCCAGTAAGTTGATGACTTATAGCCATAGCTTGGAACATTGCCATCATATCGGAAAAATTGATCGTCTAGCGAACCACTCACAACATCCTTAATATCCCATGTGCTATCCTTGTCCTCCAGCAGTTCCATAAAAGTGCCTAAAGGATAACTTTCCTGCCCTTGTTCTAATTGTATAACTGCGGAGGCCTTCACACTATAAAAGGGAAATAAGAACAATACGAAAAAAACTACAGTCCCCACTGTAAGAGCACGTATGTTGTCCACCACCTCTATGTACTTTTCTATAAGACTATCATACTAGGTATTCAAAATTAACACAACTTTCGGATTTTTGTAAATTAGATACATTAATTGAAGTTATCGAGGTTGGAATAGAAAATTATTTTCATATTCACTGCTAAATGCCACTTATTATACTTGCCAAACAACTCTACAAGTTTTAAAAACATTCTAATATAAAAATTTCCCTTTCTATAAATATGCAATTGAGTTCGGAACAATACCTTTTGTGCTTGATTTTAGCAGGTGATATAATATATAATTATACAAAATTAGTATCTATAGTGATGAATAAGGCGCAGTACAATTTCCCTCTGGATTTTAGAGAGCTTGTGGTTGGTGAAAACAAGCACCATGGTAAATTGGAATTGGACTTAAGAGCTATATAATTGATGAAGTGATCTTGCCAATAATGGTAAGATAATAAGGGTGGCACCGCGGTTCATTCGTCCCTTGCTTAAGGGGATTGATGGGCTTTTTTTGATGCCAAAATATTCCTTTACTATTCTATATTGATGGAGGAAAACAAGATGAACACAATTTTTTCAGGCATTCAACCGAGTGGAACACTTACAATTGGTAATTACATTGGGGCAATGAAGCATTTTGTTCAATTACAGAATGAGCACAATTGTTATTTCTGTATTGTTGATGAGCATGCGATCACGGTACCACAGGATCGCCTTAAGCTTCGTAACAATATTCGTTCGCTAGCTTCGTTGTATCTCGCTGCAGGCATTGATCACGAAAAAGCAACATTATTTATTCAATCAGAGGTACCAGCACACACGCAGCTAGGTTGGATCTTACAATCAATTAGCTATACTGGCGAGTTGGAAAGAATGACGCAATTCAAGGATAAATCAAAGGGAAAAGAGGCTGTATCAGCAGCACTTTTGACATACCCACCATTAATGGCTGCGGATATTTTACTATATAATACGGACATTGTTCCTGTTGGGGATGATCAAAAACAACATCTCGAGCTTAGCCGGAACTTAGCACAGCGATTTAATAACCGATTCAATGATATTTTCACAATTCCTGATATTAGCATGCCAGAAGTCGGTGCACGTATTATGTCCTTACAAGAGCCAACAAAGAAAATGAGTAAATCTGATGAAAATGAAAAATCATTCATTTCAATGCTGGATGAACCGAAAAAAATCGAGAAAAAGATTAAAAGTGCTGTGACAGACTCAGAAGGTATTGTTAAGTTCGACAAAGAAAACAAACCTGGTGTTTCAAACCTGATGACTATACTTGCGAGTTGTACAGATAAGTCCATCAAGGATATTGAGGCTGAATACGTGGATAAAGGTTATGGCGATTTTAAAGCAGGTGTTGCTGAGGCAGTTATTAACGTATTAGCACCTATCCAGGAACGCTATAACGACTTGATTAACTCCGATAAACTAGATGATATTCTTGATGATGGAGCGAATCGAGCGGCAACGGTTGCCAATAAAAATCTTGCAAAAGCTAAAAAGGCAGTGGGACTAGGCCGAGTTAAAAAATAAGGCCCTTTTCATACGCATTGTTGCTTTTTCATTTCCATAGTTGATATTAAACTGCGAAGTAACCAAAAATCATGTTCAGTGCTCTGCGACCGCTACGGAAAAATCACTACGCTTTCCGCGGGCTTGCGCTGAGCCTCCTCGATCGCAAAGAACGCTCACTGCGGGGTCTCATCACTTCGCTTTCCCGCAGGAGTCTCCGTGTTTTTCCTTCGCTAATATGGTGTCTGAAAGCAGTACCATATAGCTCCTTTCACTATTATGGCAGTTGATTGGAGCGGAGGACAGTTGACTCCTGCGGGAACAGCACGAGTCTGAAGACCCCGCAGCGGTGGTCTTCCGCGAGGAGGCTGAAGCCGTGCCCGCGGAAAGCAACGGTCCGCAGCGGAAATCAACCAGCAGTTACGTCGTAGTTTATATCTATTCTCTCAAAAGCAACAATCTTTACGAAAACAGCCAAAAATAAAAACAAGACAGTAAGGAATTTTGCTTTCCTTACTGTCTTGTTTTTTAATTTCAGTTTGGCCGTTAATTAAAACGGAGATATCGGGCATCAGCCCTCATCCTAATTCTGTTTCGATGGTTTTCCTTCTTGTACCTGCTCGAGTTCCCAGAGTTTTTCCAAAAACGGCTGGCCTTTGATTAACTTTTTGCACAGATTCTCATGCTCTGCACTCCAACCTTGTCTCAGTCCATCATACAAAACCTGCCATATTTTACCTGGATCCATAAAGCGGATATATCCATATTTTTTTGGATCCCATTCTGTGAGCCAATAGCGTAACTCTTCATGATTATTCGTCGTACGTAATTGGTCTAGAGCCATCATGAGTAACTGTTTAAGCTGTCTTTCTCTACGTGTCAATCCATAAATCAATTCAGGTTCCATAGATAGAATGTGGTATTCTTTTTCTTTCATTTTTTCATCGAGTTTAAAGCTTTGCGGTTTTACACCCGCAATCATGTCAAACACTTGCTGCTCTTGTCTCGGGATTAATCTACTTTTTCTAATAGGGATCTGATAACCAATTGTATCAAAGGCGATGATGTCTTTACCATCTGTTACAATGCAAGCATAGTCCAATACGATACGTTCCTGTCCTTTTCGAATATATGCACGTTTACAAATAAGGTCTAATAAAGCTTTAGGTAGGTCATGCATATTATTCTCGATGTAGCGATACAGATCTGTGTTTATGTATAGTAATGGGACTTGATCAAGCAATTCAATTCCGTCTTCTTTACGCCATTCGTGGAAGAAACAAACACTATAACCATTTTCTTCGCCTTCGAACCAATTAACCCAAACATCATGTAAATATAACATTGAAAACCCTCACTTTGTATGCCACCTTTTAAGATACATTATGACCAGGTTGCTTAGAAAATATTCGATTGATATCTAGATTTTTCCTATTAATTAGGATAGCGATATAAAGCAATTATCATTAAAATAAAACCAATTGGTAAAAAATAACACTCAGGCCGAGTGAAAATGTAAGTAAAGAACTCTGCCCATGCTAGTCCTGCCGGAATAAAATTCATATATGTTATGAGTACTACCCCTCCAGCAACAGCTAGTCCAAACCCCAATAAAAATAAAAAGATTGATAACATCTTTTTCCCACCCATACTTGTCCAATTTTTTATAATGTATGCGAAACTATTAAAAAAAATGATTGATACAAGATAGAATTAATAGAAGTACCCCGAGTCTCTGCACAAATTAGAAAACTTGGCTTATCGCCAAGCCTTAGTTGCACTTATGCAGTAAGAAACTTTCTTAACTACCAAAAAAGGCCAACCAATTAAGGTCGGCCTCTAAAGCTTTTTCTAATATTTTTTAAATAGTAATGCGACATTGTGTCCGCCGAACCCAAGAGAATTACTCAGCACGACATTAACATCTTGTTTTCTTGCTTCATTCGGAACATAATCCAAATCACAATCTTCATCTGGCGTCTCATAATTTGTGGTTGGCGGAACCACGCCATCCGTAATTGATTTAACGGATATGACAGATTCTATTCCACCTGCCGCTCCTAGTAGGTGTCCTGTCATAGACTTAGTCGATGAAATCGCAACTTTATTTGCATGGTCACCAAGCACTTGCTTAATCGCCATTGTTTCAAATTTATCGTTTAATTCCGTACTAGTTCCGTGTGCATTAATATAATCTACTTCTGATGGCTCTATACCAGCATCATTAATTGCCTGCTGCATGGCGCGAGCCGCACCTTCTCCACCTGGCGCCGGTGCGGTGATGTGATGTGCATCACCAGTAGAACCATACCCAACAATTTCCGCGTAGATATGAGCTCCACGCTCTAGTGCTGATTCTAACGATTCAAGAACTAGTATGCCAGATCCTTCACCCATGACAAATCCATCACGATGTTCATCAAAAGGTCTGCTAGCTGTTTTTGGATCTGGATTTGTTGATAACGCTTTTGCAGAAGAAAATCCTGCAAACGCCATATTTGTAATCGGCGCTTCTGCTCCACCTGTGATAATATAATCGGCGTCACCACGTTGAATTACCTTGAACGAATCTCCAATGGAGCTAGCACCTGATGCACAAGCAGTGACTGAGCAAGAATTAATTCCTTTTGCCCCTAGTTGAATTGAAACTTGACCAGCAGCCATATCAGGGATTAACATCGGTACAAAAAATGGGCTAACACGCTTGTAACCGCGCTCTAAAAATTTGTTATGCTGTTCTTCATACGTGTCCATTCCACCAATACCAGAACCTATCCAAACACCAACTCGGTCAGCATTTGAGTCGTTTATATCAAGCCTCGCATCCTCAACAGCCATTTTAGCTGCAGCAACAGCATATTGTGTGAAACGATCCATCTTACGCGCATCTTTTTTCTCCATATATAAAGTTGGATCAAAGTCCTTTAATTCCGCGGCTACAGTTGCTGGGAAATCGTCTTTATTCACTCTTGTTACCGTATCAATTCCTGAATTACCTGAAACAATATTATCCCACATACTAGATACATCATTACCAACCGGGCTAACTGCACCTAATCCAGTTATTACAACTCTTCTTGCTTCCATTTACTTACTCCTCCTATTACACGTACATATTATGTTATTTTCCCCACCGTAAGGCAACTGCACCCCAAGTTAATCCGCCACCGAATCCAACCATTACGATTAAATCATTATCTTTAATTTTGCCACTTTTAACTTCTTCAGATAACGCAATCGGTATTGAAGCTGAGGATGTATTACCATATTTCTTAATGGATGTAGCCATTTTATCTTCCGGAATACCTAATCGTTCTCGGGCAGCATTCATAATACGAATATTCGCCTGATGTGGAATAAGGTAATCAACGTCCTCTTTATTGTATCCAATCTTTTCTATCACATTTACGGAAGACTGAGGCATCTGTCTTACAGCAAACTTGAATACTTCACGGCCGTTCATAATAAGGTGTTTATTTTCATCTTGATATAAATGTTTCCCACCAGATCCGTCAGATCCTAATTCAAACGACAAAATCCCTTTATCTTCTGAAACCTCTCTAACAATTGTTGCCCCAGCACCATCACCGAATAACACACATGTATTTCGGTCATCCCAATTTGTTATTTTGGATAGCTTCTCTACACCAACTACTAATGCAGTTTTGTATGTCTTCGTTTCGATAAATTGTTTTGCAGTTATTAATCCATACATAAACCCAGAGCACGCTGCACCAATATCCATTGAAGCTGCTGTACCTACTTCTAGTCTATCCTGCAAACAATTCGCTACAGAAGGAAAAGGTGTATCTGGAGTTACAGTCGCGACGACGATAAGATCGATTTCGTCCGGAGTAATGCCCGCCTCTTCAATGGCTTGTTGCGCTGCAAAATAAGCCATATCAGAAGTATCTATGTCGTCCCCAGCAATTCTTCTTTCTTCAATTCCTGTTCTTGTTCTGATCCATTCATCACTTGTATCAACTATTTTTTCCATATCTTTATTGGTAACTACATTGGTTGGAACATAATGACCTGTACCTAATATGCCAACATTCATCTTTCCATCCCCTTAAAAATGTTTTATTATCAATTATTATGACTTGGTACTAATTTTAATGCATTCCAACCATACTTGCAAGCTTGTAAAACCCAAGTTCCCAAGTGGCGATTGTTTACAGGTTTCTTATTCATTCGGCAATAGTGCAGTTTTCTTATATTCTTTTATTATGTCTTCTATTTTCTCTTGATAGTCCTCTGGTACAACAGGACTAAATTCACCAAGAGAAATCACATCGTCTTGAAAATCAAAAACTAAGATATCCCCCTCAAGCTCGTCCTCATTAAACTTTTCCGCCGCTAATGTATACAGCTTGTCCACATGTTGAACAGTACTAGTTAGCACTGTTTCTTTATCGATATAAGATTGATCTGATACGTAACCAATCGCATACAAGCCATCCTTACGTGCCCGTTTAATAACATTACCACTGTACGAGTCGCCTGTTGGATAAAAAACATCAACGTCCTGGTCTTCCATTCTTTCATACATCTTTAATGCAGTGTCCTGATCGCTCCAATCCTTGACGTAATCAATATGTACCTGAGCCTCTGGATTCTCATACATTACGCCTTCATAAAAACCCTCTATTTCAGGCTGCCATTCATACGCAGCGATAATTCCAATATGATTTGTATCTGACATTTTCCCTGCTACCATCCCACCAAAGAAACCCATGGCATGGGAATTAAAATTTAAGCTGGTTACATTTTCTGCATGATAACCACCATTAAAATAAACAAACTGTACATCGGGAAAAGATTTCGAAATGTTTATAAAGTATTTTCCATAAATACTACTATGTCCAAAGATTAAATTTACGCCATTATTTACAAATTCATCTACAGCTTCTGTTACTTCTTGTTGGGTCTTAATACCCTCTTTATAAAAGACATTGACATCAAATTTTTTCTCTATTTCCTGCAAGCCTTTATAGCCTTTTTGCCCCCATGCTTGGTCATCAATCGAACCTTCCACTAACATACCCACATTTTGAATTTGTCCGGTACCAACGTAATTGTTACAACCCGTTATGATTAGAAAGCCTGATATGATAAGGAATATAGCGAATAGTTTCTTCAATGTTTGCACTTCCAATCCGTATAAATCATTGCTTCAAAAGCTTACACTTATACTAATTGTACCGTTTTAACGCGTAGCAGTAAACGAAATCTATTTTTACGTTTATGTTACATTTTATAATTTTTAATTTTTTTATAATGCTTAATTAGGTTTTCTATCTGATCATCTATAGGTCTATTTCCCCTAATGTAAAGTTGTTTTTCAAGTGTATCTTCTTTTATTTGCAAGTTTTTGTTTTTTGTTAACGAGATATTGTTAGGCAAATCCGGAACCTTCAACCATTGCATGAAGCAATCCACAAAGTCATTAATATATATTGCCTCTTCTTGAAATCGAGTAGAATAGAATTCAATATACTGTTTATTAACATACACGCCTTTTTCGTCCATTGGCATCCATTCACCGAATAGTAATGGTAATTCAATATTGATGGAGTTAGGCTTATCTATATCTTTTCCAAAATTAAATGTTTTTAATGCCTGAATAGGTTGCTTACTTTCATGAAATAAAACTGCATCGGAGTATTTCGTATCCTTGATTGCATTCTCATTACTATATAATGTAAATGAACTATTTCTGCCTAGCATTAAGGATAATTCTTCTTCACTCTCTGAAGATATATCTGCTACTCCATCTACTTGATAATCATTTTCTATTAATCGATTAACAATATGAAACCCAATCCAATGCAAACAATTCGTTACACATATCGTCATATATACCAACCTTCTTAACGTGTATTTTTATACCTTTTACCGATTTGACTTTATACCTGCTTAAAATCCAATTAAAAACGCTTTTCATTTCATCAAGTATTTGATAAACTATTTAAGGAATGTAGAAAAAAATGAGGTGTTATCTATGCGGTTCATCTGGACATTTATTTGGTCTTTACTTCTTAGTAGTGTTCTTTCCTATATCTTAACAAGTATGGGTGGAACTCCGTTTAACTTTATGCATACACTAGTGCTTTCCATTATCCTTACAATAGCAGTATTCACATTGTCTGAAGGAGTACTTAGGGAAGACAAGGAAGCATAAGCGATAAGTTTATCAAACGTAATTTTAAACCCTTGCCTTCATAGAATTGGCAAGGGTTTTGTTTTTTCATACTTTAATACCAAGGTAAAATACTTAATGCTGTCAGGGCTGCAAGCGGTAGAATAAGTCTGTTGAATCTTCTTCTAGGTCGATAACCATAATGTCCGTAATCGGGATAACCGTATCCATATCCAAATTGGCGGTCTTCACGAAACGGCTGATTATCCCCCTGTTCGATGGGTACTGCAAAATAAACATACTCATCATCTAACCCAGTTATAATACCATCGATCTTTCTTCCATCACTCGTTTCAGCAAGCACATAAGCATGCATATGTTTTTTACATAAATCATGTATATGATGGTGATTGTTATTCCTATTCATATTCATCCTCCTCACCAACTAGACTATTCAGTTCGTTACGTGGGCGTGATAGAAGTCTAATAAAAAATGGATAAAAAAATTTCTAGCGATGACAGCTAGAAATTTTTTTATCCATTAACCCCCACTAACTGGTGGGATAAAAGCGACAACATCTCCACTTTTAATGACAGTATCTTCTTCAGCATATTCTTCGTTGATTGCGGCCATGGCATGATCAATGTTATCTAAGTTGTATTCGTTAAGATAGTTCGCTTTTAGTTCCTTAACTGTTATCCCATCTGCCTCAATTACGATTTTTTCCTTACCGACCGCTTCCTGTAGCTCTGCAAAAAATAGCACATTAATCATTGCGCATATCCTCCTCTGTGGGAATGTTCTCTTTATAGGAAGTGTTTTCCTTTTGATCACCAATCCAAAGCGTGCCATTCTCCCAGTGTTCTTTTTTCCAAATAGGAACGATTTCCTTAATCCGTTCAATCGCATATCGACTTGCTTCAAATGCATCATTTCGATGTGGGGTTGATACAGCGATAACTACTGCAATATCAGATATGTCTAATCGTCCTACTCTGTGAACAATTGATGTTTCGGTATTTTCCCAGTTAGTAGCGATTTCTTCACCAATTTGGGCAAGCTTTTTTTCGGCCATTGACACATAGGCCTGATATTCCAAATACAAAGTCCGTTTACCTTTTGTAAACTCACGAACAGTTCCGATAAATGTATTAATAGCCCCCGCTTCTGCGTGCGTCACCTTTGTTACACAATCATTTAAATCTATAGCCTGATCTGTAATCCAAAATTGTTTATCCATTCTAACACCTTCAATTGTTTATTATGTATGTGGCAAATTGGGTGATGTGCTCGCTCACCTTTGTTAAATCAAACGTCGGATATCTTATATCTCCCAGTAACGAACTGTCCAATGAACCTACTGCAATTATATTGGAAAGCTCGTCTAAAAGCGATATATCCTCAAGATTTTTTAATAAAACAATTTTAGGATAGTTCGCATGTTTATAGCCCTCAATTAATAAAAGTTCAATTGAAAGTGACGTGTACATATCAATTAGTTCATCCAACGGCAGATTATGTAAGGTAAGCTGCGTTATTGACTCCCCTTGTACTCCGCTAATTAATGAACCTGATTCGAAATGGGAAAAGCTATCAGTATCTTTATATAAAGGGATATCCCCACCATGACCATGATGCTTTAATGCTCCAACCTTCAGCTTCTGTTCTGAAAATTGCCGAATAAGGTGGTTCATTAATGTGGTCTTTCCTGAATTTTTATATCCAACTATTTGGATTATCTTTGTCATATGTATTCCCTCATTTTCCCCTCTATGTAAGACAAATCAACGAGATAATATATCCACCTATTGATATTTAAATCCTAAAAACCGACTAATATTGTGAATTAAAAAAAGGGCCGATCCATTTAATATGAACCAACCCGTTTTCACTGTACTGATGTACATAATCAGCCACGTCCAGCTTCAGCGCCCATTGCCTAGTGCCCTTCCGGCACCTCCTTGCGATAAGTCAACATCGGTTCGCTTACGCTCACCGTGTTTCCTTTTCACTTTTTCACAGCATAAGATTCACTTTGACTTTCGCCATTACTGGCGATAAGTCTAGTTCATCTAATCTCATACGGAGCCGTCCAGGGCATACGTCAATGAACGGGCGCTTACGCTTTTGTTTCTCAATCTGGAATTCCTAATGCGATTTTTGCATAACGGGACATTTTATCTTTACCCCATGGCGGACTCCATACAATATCAACTTTGACTTCTTTTACTTCCGGAATGTCGGATACTGCATGTTTTACATCCTGTTCAATATGAGCAGCAAGTGGACATCCCATTGCTGTTAGTGTCATTGTAACAGTACAAAGCCCATCATCGTCCAAATCCACATTATATATTAGGCCAAGATTGACAATGTCAATACCAAGCTCTGGGTCAATTACGTTCTCTAGTGCACCAATCAAATTGTCTTTTAACGCCTCTTCCATGACTCAAACCTCCCTCATTATTCCTATTTATTATTTAAACATATTTTTACGTTTTTTTAAATGATTAGCCTCGTCTAGCTCCTAAATTTGTCGGAAATGTTCAAGACTTTACAGATGCTTGTCAAACCATTTCACCGTCTCCAGAATAGCATAACGACTAACTTTATGCCCTTGATTGGGTTGGTTCAAAAATTGAATGTCATCTTTGTTTTGATATAGTTCTCGCGCTTTTTCATGAAATGTAAACGAATGATCGAACGGAACAACTGAATCATCTTCACCATGCCAAAATAACAGTGGACGATTATTTAATTTATCCATTTGCTCGGACAAATCATATTGTTTCAATGACTCGAATAAATAATTGATCATTTCATCAGTAACAGGCAAATCACCCATCCGTTTAAAACTACTGACTAATGTCTTAGCATAAGTTGTAATTTTTGGAGATCCCATGAGAACTGCAGCTACCTTTATCCAAGGATATTGTGTAAGGGTCGCTGATGTTGTTATTCCACCCATACTTGTTCCAGCAATGCCGAAGCGGTCATCCAATAATAATTTTTCATTTTGTAAAACGTCGTAAATTTCTTTTGTTTCATGAACATTCTGCATAACAATATCCCAAAACGATATTTGTTTTTTAATAGCTGATATCTCAATTTCACGTTCTCCATGATATTCACTGTCCGGTAATACGACACGGAATCCTTTTTCAGCTAATAAGTATGCAAGTGGTAAATTATGTTCTTTTGCACTTGTAAAACCATGATGGTATAAGACGACAGGTAATGATTCGTTTTCCTTGCTCGCTTCTACAATTACTAATGCTGGAATTTTATTGAATTTTCTGTTACTTACCCCAATCATCGAACAATTCTCCTTATTAATATATTTATTTCATCATAATCCTGATTTAGTATAATTTGCAAGTATCAGACAATATTATCCTTTACATTACCTACTTTCCCTTATAAACTAAGTGTAATACGAGGTGAAGCTTATGGAAAATAAACGACATTTAATAGCATTAGATTTAGATGGAACGCTATTAACAGACAATAAAGAAATAAGTGAACGGACGAAACAAACAGTTCTTAAAGCAATTGATGCTGGACATATTGTTGTAATTGCAACAGGCAGGCCACATCGCGCAAGTATTACTTACTACCATAGCCTGGGACTTGATACACCAATGGTTAACTTTAATGGTGCGCTAATCCATCATCCAACCGATGACAAATGGGATGCTTTACATAATCCTATGCCAATTCGAACTGCACATAAAATTATTGAAGCTTGTTATGACCTTAATGTACATAACATTTTGGCCGAAGTAAAAGATGAAGTGTATCTTGATCAGTACGATGAAAAGATCATCAGTATTTTTCAATCCACACAAAATGACCCACCATTTACAATTGGTAGCTTAAAAAATGAATTAAAAGAAGATCCTACATCATTGCTTATCCATCCGAAAGAAGAGAATATAAAAGGGATTCGCAACCATCTAAATGATTACCATGCTGAATTAATCGAGCATCGTAAATGGGGTGCTCCTTGGAATATCATTGAAATTGTAAAAAAAGGCATGAACAAAGCAGTTGGCCTAGACAAAGTTGCTTATTATTTTGATATCCCTCAAGACCGGATTATTGCTTTTGGGGATGAAGATAATGATTTGGAAATGATTGATTATGCAGGTGTTGGTGTAGCAATGGGTAATGCAATTGATGAATTAAAAGCTGTTGCTAAACATGTTACTAAAACCAACGAAGAAGATGGGATTGGCATTTTTCTTGAGGAATATTTAAATCTTGAAGTTAAAACAACTTAATTTTTTTCTGTAATTTTCCATCAATATAAAAAGAATAACCGACCATACTATAGGTGAGCGCATCAAGCGTTCACTTTCTTATTTTGTTGGGAGGATTTACTTTGAGCAAACAAAGCAAATCAAAACGTTTTACTCACCAGGGTGCAACTTCCGTCAAACAGCACGCCGAACGTTTTCCTTATAAATCACGGTTTAGTGATGCAGAACGTAAAAAAGAGGAAGCGGACGACCACACAGTAGGAGGGTTTTAGATGCCAAACAATCTTTTTCAACAAGCTAAAAATGCCGTCTCAAGCTTAGCCAACATGCAAGGTCAAGCTAGTCAACAAGAAAAACAAGCAGCACACAATGCTGTTCAGTCTGCATATGCTGATTGTTCACCAGAAGAAAAACAACAATTGCAACAATTAGAACAGCAGCTGAAAACGAAGAACCAATCAAGCTAATCACCAGGATTTTTTGAAATCCAATCCGTTTAACGGTTGTATACGATTTCTCATTAATTGATTATATTATTTCGGAAATTAATGCAAACGTGCCTCCACCTTTTCCGGGTGGAGGTTTTTATGCTAATATAGACATAAGTAAAGATATATAGGAGGGATTATCAATGGGAGTAAGGGCAGAAGCGACACCAAATCCGAATGCACTGAAATTCACAACAGATAAACTAATTTTTGAAGGTGACAGCAGTATTTCTGTAATGCCTGGGAACACAAGTGAACATGAAATATTAAATGATTTAATGAAACTTGACGGTGTTGATAATGTATTTGGTTATCAAAATTTCATCACAGTGAATAAACAGTTTGACGCAGAATGGGACAATCTTTCCCCTCGCGTTCAGGAAATATTTGAACAATACGGTTATTAATACATAGGATGGACAGCATTAGATTGCTGTCTTTTTTATTAGGAAAGAAAGTATAAAATATTAACATTAATTATTTTGGTCACCATGTAGGGCCACGTCCAGCTCCAGCGCCCAGCGACTAGTGGATTTCCTTTACCTCCTTACGATAAGTCAACATCGGTTCGCTGACACTTACCGTGTTTCCTTTATCTCATACGGTTCAGTCCAATCCATACGTCACTATACGGGCGCTTACGCTTTTGTTCTATATTTACGAAAAAAAGCGCAATTCATTTTACAGAATTGCACAGTAGTTTATTTACTAACGCCAGCGTAATGAAATGTATAACCGGCAGCAATCCATATCGGCTACTTGTGATGTAAATTCTAGCCTTAAGCCATCCGGATTATAATTAATATCCACTTCTGAAGTAACCCCGATAGAATGAATCAAGCGTTTTACCTCATCGATATCTGAAGTTTGTGCAGCGTACATTAATTCAGCGTCAAATTCCTTTGACTCAGATAATTTATCAAGAACCATGCTGGCTTCTTTCATGAGTTTTTTTGATTCATTCGCTGATTGATACAAAAGATTAGGATCCACATCTGGATACTGGCGAACTGGCCAATAAAAGACGGGATAGTAATTAGGGTGATATGAATAATACATGAACAAGATTCCCTCCCTGAAAAGTACATACAATAAATTATATGTACAAATGCTGATTTCTGGGAATGAAATTTTTTCACAAAAATTGCCCTCTAACGCAAAAAACACATGACATTTCATTCAGAAAAAGCCATGTGTTTTTCTATATAGTTAATGATCTCGTCTAAAGAAACCGAATATGCCTGTTGTTTGAACAATATTGGTAAACGCGTTTGGATCAATTTCACCAATGATTCTTTCTAAATCGTACAACTCATATCTTGTGATTACAAGATACATCATATTTTTGTCTTCTTTTGTATAAGCACCTTTTGCAGGAATGATCGTAATTCCGCGCACCATTTTATTATGAATGGCTCTTTGTAATTCATCTGCTTTGTGCGTAATAATCATTGCAGTAATTTTTTCGTGACGCGTATGAAGTGCATCGATTACACGAGTTGTTACATACAATGTCAGCAGGGTGTACAATGCGTTTTCAGGCTTATACAAGACACCAGCCATAGCAATAATTATTGCGTTTAGTATTAAAAAATAAGATCCAATTGGTTTATCCTTCATTCGGGATAACACCATCGCTACGATATCCATACCACCTGTGGATGCACCTAGCTTTAATGTAATACCTACACCTGTACCACCAATAACACCACCGAACACGGCGTTCAATATAATGTCCTGTGATAATTCAATAACCGGTAATACTGTTAGAAATAAAGTGGTAAAAGCAACAGAAATCGCACTATAAACAGTGAACCCCTTCCCTACCTTAAACCAACCTAAAATTGCGACCGGAATATTAAGAATGAATAAGAGTATACCAGTACTAATCCCAATTCCGAGGAAATCATTGAATACACTTGAAATAAGTTGGGCCGCACCCGTAAATCCGCTTGCATATACATTAGCCCCAATTAGAAAGAAATTTAATGAAATGGCATTTAGTAACGCACCGAATATGACAATAAATATACGTTTTGCTTCGAATAAAAACATGGTTACCTCCTTTTGCAGTTGCAGTTGAACTATATAAATTTACATAGATAGTATTAGAAATATTTCGTGAATATACTTTGACTATCCTTCGCTCTAGCCTTAAACTAAAAGAAATACAAGTCTACAGGAATGAAGGTGAATCAAGTGAATGTAAAAATACTAGCAGATACAGCATGCGATTTGTCAAAATCTCATTATAACGAATTTGATATTGAAATGGTACCATTAACTGTTCAATTAGATGAAAAAGAATATGAAGATGGAATCAACATTACTCCAAAAACGATTTATGATGCCATGCGAGATGGCAAAAGTCCCAAAACATCACAGGTTTCACAACAAGCATTTAAAACTATTTTTACATCTTATGCCGAAGCAAATCAACCTTTAATTTATTTAGCCCTATCATCAGAGCTTTCAGGCACATTTCAAGCTGCGAAAATCGTAGAACAGGAAATTAAAGAAGATTATCCTGACGCCCCCATTCATGTGATTGATACAAGATGTGTATCACTCGCCCTTGGACTAGTTGTGATTCGTGCCGCTCAGCTTGCACAAAATGGTGAATCTGTTGACGAAATTCTTGAAATGGCTGCGTACCATGCTGAGCATATGGAACATATCTTTACCGTTGACGATTTGGAATACTTATACCGAGGTGGACGAGTTAGTAAAACCGCTGCCTTTGTTGGTACTTTATTGAAAATTAAACCAATCTTACATGTAGATAACGGCAAATTGGTTCCTTTAGAGAAAATTCGTGGTTCCAAAAAGCTGTTAAATCGAATCCTCGAGATCATGGAAGAACGTGGTAAGGACCTTTCCAATCAAGCGATAGGGATAAGCCATGGTGATGATTTGAAAACTGCTGAAAAACTTGCTGAATTGATAAAAGAAAAGTTTAATCCAAAAGAAATTCAGATTGAAATGGTAGGTTCGGCAGTAGGCTCACACGCTGGACCCGGAACGCTCGCACTATTCTTTTTAAATAGCGAAAATAAATAAGGTTAGAAGCTGGGTCACATGTGGTGGTCCAGCTTCTTTACTAAGTATATAACCAATATTCCACAAAACCCTGTAACCTAATCCTGTTTAAGTCGTCTACGTTAGAAAAGCGGAAGTTATAGGCGATGGAGCTAGACAAATAATTTAAGGACAATGAGGTGTGTTACGGTGAAAAAAACATTTTGGTTTATAAGTGGAATCGGATTAGCGGTTGCGATTTGTGTCTACATGTTGCTATCAAACAAGGTGACAGCAGAAATTCCATCTGCTTCGAGTTATGTAGCTGCATCTACAAACCTCTCCGTTCATTTTTCTGAAGAAATGGATCCAGATTCATTTACGAAAAAAACAGTCCATCTCGAGGATAGTAATCAAAACGCTATTCCCGTTTCGTTGCAGTGGAATGATAAACATACCATCCTGACAGTAAATGCGCCCGATAATGGATATACGATCAATAAGGATTATCAGCTATCGATCGCTAACACAGTGACATCTGCTGCTGGGGATGAACTTGCATCAGCATTTACATATGATTTCCATGCAGTTGGCGAACTACCTTCTATTACTGACAAGAAGCAATTAACCACGTTACTAAAAGAACGGACGAATAACAGACTTCGATTTTCTTCACAAAGTAAAAACAAATCGATGGAACTAGCAACTACAGATAAAAAGGCCTCTACGACAAACGTTCAAGAAAAAGGCATAAACGAAGGCGACATTGTTAAAACGAATGGTGAACATATATTTTTTGCTAGGAATAATGATGTTGTAATTGCCTCTGCCGATCAAAAAAATAGCACTGTAAAAAGCGTTATTCATGTTAAGGATTTTCGGCCTACCGAGTTATATATTCAAGATGATTTACTTGTTACTATTGGCAATAGTTTTCGTCAGCTAAAAACACCAACTGCAACGGAACAAGATCCTGTTCAAGCTGCTGAGATACATCTTATGCCTGAAAGTCAAACAACTGTTTATATCTATGACATTTCTAACATAGAAAAGCCCAAGAAGCTGCGAGAGGTTGCGTTAAATGGTTCCTTATCTGCTTCACGAAAAACGAAGGAACATATATATTTAATCGCAAACAGTTATCCGCCAGTCCATCTTTTCAGTGAAAAACGGAAAACGAAAGAAGATCTTAGACCTACTGTAAAAGATACAGCTGTCAGCAGTGAATACCAACCGATTGAATACAAGGATATGTATTTTTTCCCGGATTCTTATAAAAGCAGTTTTCTTATTACTGCCTCTATCGATTTGGGAAAAATGAATGAAGCAGCTAAGGTTGAGGCATATCTTGGAGCCTCAAATCATCTGTATATGTCTGAAAAAAATATGTATCTTGCTGTGAATAAGATGAAAGAGAACAATCAACCAAAGAATAATTCATCAAAAAAAACATTGCCTATGCCTATAGGAGAAATGAGTACGGAAATTTTTCAATTCCGCATTAAAAATGGAAGCATTACCTATCATGCATCGACGGAAGTTAAAGGTACGCTCCTGAACCAATTTTCAATGGATGAATATGAAGATACGTTTCGTGTTGCAACAACCAGTAGGAGCCCTCGGCAAAAAGAGCCTACTACAAATAATCTCTACACATTTAACCTGTCACTTCAACCACTCGGTTCATTAGAAAATTTAGCAGAGGGTGAACGAATTTATAGTGTTCGTTTTATGGATACAATCGCCTATATGGTTACCTTTAAACAGGTTGATCCATTGTTTGTAATTGATCTTAAAAACCCTAAAAAGCCTGCTGTCTTAGGGAAATTGAAAGTGCCTGGATTCAGTAATTATTTGCATCCACTGAATGATGACTACGTGATTGGATTTGGGCAGGAAACTGAGTTAGTCGAATCAAAACTTACTGACGAACCACGAGTACGCCAAAAAGGTTTAAAGATTTCTTTATTTGATGTTAGCGACTTAGCACATCCAGTTGAGGTCGATAGTGAAATTATAGGAGATACAGGCTCCTATTCTGCGGTCAATCGAAACCATCATGCTTTATACCAGCATCCTACAAAAAACTTGTTTGGATTTCCTGCTAACCTTTACGAATCAAAAACTGTTCAAAAAGGTGATGCTGTATACCAGGAACAGTCATTTGTATACGAAGGTGCATTTCTTTATCATATCTCACCAGAAAAGGGAATTGAATTAAAAGACACAATCACTCATCAGGAAGGCTCTCCAACTCATCCAAACTGGGAATCTGAGACCAAACGAATGGTGTCTGTTGGAGATTATCTATATACGTTATCTTTTAATTACATGAAAGTGTATGATATAAACGCTGAAGAAGTAATAAAAACGATTAATCTTCCATCGTTAGAAAAGTAAGTTTCACATAAAAAACGAGCATAATATGCTCGTTTTTTATGTGATAAGATTGTATATTAAGGCTCTTTTCGTACACATTGTTGCTTTTTCATCTCATAGTTGATATGACTGCGAAGTAAGTGCTATGTTGATTTCCACTGCGGACAGTTGCTTTCCGCGGGCACGGCCTCAGCCTCCTCGAGAAAACCACTCTGCGGGGTCTTCGGACACGTGCTGTTCCCGCAGGATTCAACTGTCCTAGTGAAAGGGGCTATATAGTTCTGCTTCCAGACACCATGTTAGCGGAGGAAATACACGAAGACTCCTGCGGAAACAGCGAAGACGATGAGACCCCGCAGTGAGCGGTTTTTGCTCGCGAGGAGGCTCAGCGCGAGCCCGCGGAAAGCGTAGTGTATTTCCGGAGCGGTACGCTATGACACAGTTTATATCTATTCTCTTATAAAGTAACAATCTTTGGGTATACCTAATGTAAAGACGGGGGACTTTCATCGATTGAGTTAGCGAGAATTATGTATATAATCAAGGAAGCAGGCATTGTCAAAATAAATATTAGTCTTATACTAAAAGAAGAAGAAATACCAAAAAACTCAGCAATCCCCCCACAAACTCCAAGTAATGACTTTTCTCCGGATGATCTTCTTAATTTATTTTTCAATCTCCTTTTCCCCTTTTTAAATCTTATTTTTCCCATGTTGTATAGTTTCCCTCACCAAAACCTATGTTTATTTTAACACAAAATTCAAATTATTTGGTTTGAATCTTGATAAGAATAACGATTTTAGTGGATCATGAAAAATGCAAAAAAAATAGCACAGTAAACTCATTCCGAATTACTGTACTAAGATATAATATTGTTTGTCCCATGGAACCAGGAAGCACTACATACTCTTTCTCTCTCTTTTTCGTTGCTTATAACTTAAGGTCATAATCGCAGCAACAAATATCGCAAATATACTAATTACCATTCCAATAAACAACCAGTTTAGTCCCTTATTTTCTTCTAAGGTGTAAATTTCAACTGTTTCACGATCCAATGTAAGTATATATTCGTCTTGTTCATTTTCACGTACAATATTGTCTCCAAGTAAACCACTTAATTGCATGCCTTCTGGTACATCTTTAACCGTAACCCTTTTGGTTTCGTTATCATTGTTAAAGGCAATAAACATAGTTTCATCTTTATAAGTACGTTTAAATACACTCAAAGCACCATTCGTGTCGACTAGATTGAAATCACCATGTGAAAGAACTGGAAATTGAGAGCGAATTGATGAGATTTTTTCCAAAAAGTCTCTAACTTTGGTGTCCCCACTATTAAATTGAACCATTTGAAGTACTTCTTTTGTCGTATCTCCATCCATCGGAATTTCCGTTCCTTGAAAAACGAGCGGAACACCAGGGCTTGTATACAAGTATGCCAAAGCTAGTTTCCATGTGGTTTGAGGATTTAGATTTCCTTCCACAATTTTACGTGTGAATCGTTCTGTGTAAGCATTATCCACATAAACCAGTCCTGCACGTTCACCAGTTTCTTCCCACGTTTCATAAATATTCGTTAATGGAGTTCCAACATTCGT
The DNA here is from genome assembly GCF_044793635.1 of Virgibacillus necropolis. Taxonomy (GTDB): domain Bacteria; phylum Bacillota; class Bacilli; order Bacillales; family Amphibacillaceae; genus Virgibacillus_F; species Virgibacillus_F necropolis_A. Next base: position 3,165,011 of record NZ_CP084992.1, on the reverse strand, counting down.
AAAAACGTTTACGATAGATTCCTGAACTGGTGCGTTTTCAATTAACGGTATACCTAAATCCAAATATTCTTCATTTACTTTATCTTCATTTAAAACACCGCCAAGCAAATAGGCATCGGGTTTTACTGATTTAACATGATTAACAAAATCCGTTAAAAAAGCTGGTGATGATTGATCGATAGCATGAAGTTTATATCCATCAATATTTGCTTCTTCTATCCAGAAGGTAGCTGCTTCAAAAAGCATATCTTTCACTTCCGGATTAGATTGGTTAAGCGTAGTCGTATCGTCTAACCAAAGGGTATCTTTTACTGTAGTTTGCTTCGTCCAATCAGCTTTTGCTGGATCATCTACTAGAGGATGAGTAGGAGCAACAAAGTTCGTCACAAACTCTAGTACAACTTTCATATTTCGATCATGTGCTTCTTTAACTAATTTTTTCAAATCATCTAATGTACCGAACTGTTCTTCCACTTTAAAGAAGTCCTCTATCCAATAACCATGATATCCATTTGGGGCGTTAGCCATAATTGGCGACAATGAGATTGTTGTATACCCATGTGATTTAATTGTATCTAACTTTTTAATTATTCCTTCAATATCCCCACCGTGATAGGCAGAAGGATCCTCCAGATTGACTTGTTCTTCATTGGCTTGATTTCCGTTATTATAACGATCTACCACGATTGAATATATAATCTCTTCTTTAATAGGTTTTTCCGCTGCATTTACAGGGATTGTTCCTACAATGAAAAATAGGATTAATAAAGAAGATAGTATTGCTTTTTTCATACAAACGTCCTCCAGCTATTTATTTACCACTGTTAATTATTACGCTTTTTGCCCAATAGTCAATGGAGTTGCAAGGATTGTTAAAAATACTTCATAATTTATTTTTTAAATGCATCTATATGGGTGGAATATAACTTTTCCAATTCTTTGGTAGGAGCAATGTGCTTTTTCGCACTATTTACTGCGATTGGACCTTCATTGAATCCTCCTGCGATTAAAGGAAGTTTTGTAGTAAAATTAGCAAGGTCCCCTACTGCAAAAATCCCTGGAACACTTGTCTGCATATCACCATCTACCTTTATGGTGCCGTCTTTCATTTCCATTCCCCAATTACCAATTTCACCTAAATCTACAATAAAACCGTGATTAACAACGAGATCATCCAATTCAATATCATGAAAAACACCAGTTTCTGTGTTGTGAACAGTTACAGATGACAGACGATGCCCATCCCCGTTTAATTGATTGATCACACAAGATGTAAGGAGTGTTACCGAGGAATTTTTCATCTTCGTAATGTTGCTTTCATGCCCGGTAAATTGGTCCCGACGATATAAAAGTGTTACACTTTTGGCAATCGGTTCTAGTTCATTTGCCCAATCAATCGCGGAATTTCCACCACCTGAAATCACCACATTCTTGTCTCTAAATGTTCCCATTTCCCGTACATGGTAATGTAAATTATGATTCTTATACTGTGGTGCATCTGGCAAATCAAGCTCCACGGATTGTAATGGCCCAAACCCTGCTGCAAGAATTACTGTTTTCGTATAATGTTGAGTTCCATTGTGATCAGTTAAAAGAAAATTCCCATCTTCCAATTTCTCCATTTCAGTAACTCGAGCTTCTAAGGTGATTGTTGGATCAAATGTTTTCCCTTGTTCGATAAGCTGCTCGGTTAGCTTAGCCCCTGTCACCGTATGTATTCCGCCAATGTCGCGAATAACTTTATCCGGGTAGTAGTAAGCTACCTTCCCTCCTAAAAATGGTAAATGCTCGATAATTTTTGTTTTCATTTCTCGCATACCACTATAAAAAGCTGAAAATAACCCCGCTGGTCCCCCACCAATTATGGTAACATCAAATAACTCTAACTCTTTCTCCACTGTGATTCCCCTGCCTTTACTTTGTTTTCATTAATAAATAGATGAAATATGGTGTACTTAAAATAGCAACAATAATCCCTACCGGAATCTCTGTAGGTGCCAAAATAGTTTTTCCAATTGTGTCCGATAGCATTAACAATAAGGCCCCAATCAAGGTTGAAACCGGAATAATCCGTTGATGTGTCGGGCCAACAATTCTTCGCGCTATGTGTGGTACGACTAACCCTAAGAACGCAATTCCGCCACCTGCCGCAACACAAGCTCCAGCTAATGCAACAGCCAACAAGAGGAGTAAACGACGTTCACGCTCCACACTTGTTCCCAATCCTGCCGCAATATCATCGCCTAAATTTAATACGTTTAAGCTATTAGCCTTATGTAAGGTAAATGGAATCAGGATGAAAATCCATGGTAATAAAGCCCATACAAAACTCCAGTTTGCACTCCAAATGTCACCTGCCAGCCAAACCGTAGCTTGTCGAAAGTCTTGCGGATCCATCTTTAATTGAAATATGATTAATGCTGCACTGAATCCTGCATTCACACCAATCCCGACTAAAATTAACCGAATAGGATTGACCCCATCTTTCCATGCTAAAAAGTAAATCAGGAATGCTGCAAAAACCGCTCCGATAAGTGCAAAGACTGGCATAATAAAGGCCGAAACGGTACTTGATATGTTAATAGTATCTTGAAAGAAAAAGATAAATAAAACAACTGCCAGACCCGCACCAGTGTTGATGCCAAGAATCCCCGGATCGGCAAGGTCATTTTGTGTAACACCTTGCAGAATTGCACCTGAGACCGCAAGACCTGCACCGATTAACAATGCAAGCACAATACCAGGTAATCGGAAATCAAACAGTACTAACTCCTGCTTATCTGTTCCCTGACCAAACAACGTTTTGATAACTTCACTTGGTGTCAGTTGAATAACCCCAGTACTTAGGCTTACAAAAAACATGCCAATTATTAATACAATCAGTCCGACTATGATTGCAAGAAACTTTTTACGTTTAATCCTTTGTTCTGGTGTCATTATTTTCCACCTCCACTACCACGCGCTAAGTAAAGGAAGAACGGGACACCAATTAAAGAGGTAATAGCCCCTACAGGCGTTTCAAATGGTGCATTTACTAATCGCGCTACAACATCAGCCAACACTAATAAAAGTGCGCCAAAAATCGCCGATGACGGGATAATCCATCGGTAATCCGTCCCCATAATAAATCGGGTAATATGTGGAATAATAAGCCCAATAAATCCGACTGTACCAGCGATGGACACAGCTGCACCCGTTAAGACTAGCACAGCAATAATGCCGATAATTTTTATTAGAATATTATTTTGGCCCAGCCCTGACGCAATATCTTCACCTAAGCTAAGTATAGTTATCGATTTTGCAATTGAGATTGCTAGAACTAACCCAATCCCCCCTGAGATCAGAAGGATTTGAATCGACGTCCAGTTCGTTCCGGCAAGTCCACCTGCAAACCAAAAACTCATTTGTTTTTCCAGTTGAAAATGAAGCGAAATTATAGATGAGATTGAGCTGAGTAACGTCCCAATCGCAACACCCGCCAGCGCAAGCTTAACAGGTGTTAAGCCACTTTTTGAATAAGAGCCAACCATAAATACAAGGACAACCGCGATACCTGCCCCTGCATATGAAGCTAGTGTTAAGCCAATATTGGATACACCGGGGAAAAAGGCCAGCATAATCACAAGTGTGAATGCGGCACCATTTGTTACTCCCATAATCGATGGTGATGCTAATGGGTTTCGCGTCATCCCTTGCATAATCGCACCAGAAATGGCTAAGAATGCGCCGACTAAAGCTGCCCCAAATGCACGAGGTAATCGCAATTCCTGGATAACCTGATGAGAGGTTAAACTAGGATTAAATTGAAAAACCGCTTCCCAGACAGTTGATAGTTTAATATCAACTGCGCCATACGATACAGAAATCCCGATAGAAAAAATCAAAGCAACTATGGCAACTATATTTATTATCGTTTTTAATAAACGTGAATGCGTAATTGTAGCGATCATGATGGTCCCCTGACTTTATATGTATAATTAGTTTCGTTCGATTAAACATCTACTTTAACAGCAAATTCCTATATTTTCTTCCAGTGAAAGTATAGACATTATTCCTGTTCTCTGCAATGTTTGATTATCTATTTTTTTTCACACAAACAGTATATTGACATTATAAATGAAAATGATTATCATTTCCATTAGGAAAGTAAATTAATTCAGAGGGAGAATTATACATATGCGAATTTTTTCTAAAAAACAAATGCTCATGGTTTGTTCACTAGCCTTTTTGTTGGTGGTAGTTTCAGCTTGTGGCAATGATAGCAGTGATACAATATCAAAGGATTCATCAGAAGGATCAAAGAGTTCTGAAGTAACGGTAGATAGTAAAAAAGGTGAAGTAACCATTCCAGCCGACGTAGAACGAATTGTCGCTCCATTCCATGAAGATTCGTTACTAGCACTTGGTGTGACTCCTGTTGCAAAATGGGCAATCGGCAAAACTGTACAGCAATACTTGGAACCACAGCTAAAGGACTTGCCACGCATCGAATGGAACCTTCCACAGGAACAAGTTCTAGAACATAGCCCGGACTTAATCATCTTAGAAAGCAACCTCGCAAGTTACGAAGGTTCTTATGAGGATTACCAAAAAATTGCTACAACCTATGTTATGCCTGAGGATGTTACAACTAACTGGCGTAAACAAATTGAAGTTTTCGGTAAAATTCTTGGAAAAGAAGAAAAAGCAGATGAAGTGTTAGCAGCATATGATAAGAAGGTTGCGGATGCGAAAGAAAAATTAGCTAATTCAATTGGCGAAGAATCAGTTGCAATGATGTGGGTAGTCGGAGGGGAATTCTTTTTATTTGAAAAAGATCGTCACAGCGCTGAAGTTGCATACTCCGAGCTTGGTATTAAAGTACCGCCATTCGTTGAAAGCTTAGGTGAATCGAAAACCGCGTGGAATCCAATCTCCATGGAAAAGCTTTCGGAACTAAAAGCAGATCATATCTTCCTTTTAGGCCTAGAAGGAGAACAGGGACTTGAAACATTAGAGAAAAGTGATGTATGGCAAAGTATTCCAGCAGCTAAAAACGATCAAGTTTATATCATGAACGATCCAAGCTTCTGGACAAATAATGGTTTGATCGCATCCGAAAAAACAATAGATGCATTGGTAGAAACGTTAGTTAAATAATCTTTTTGTAGAACCCGGACGAGGCTTGATGGCTTTGCTCGGGTTTTTTATTGCGAGGTTGAAAACGCGAGCGAAAAATGCGAATGGCAGATATATTTTCAAATTGGCAGTTATATTTCCGTAACGGCGGATATATTAATAAATCAGCGGTTATCCTAATATATCGGCTGATAAAAGCCTAAATTGGCGGTTATAACTATAGCGCACAGAATAAAAATAAGGCCGCGCATCCTCAGATACACGGCCTTACTAATTTTAACCTGCAAATTATAATGGTAAACGTCCAAATCCTAAAATCAAGGTAATCACTACTGCGATTACTAGTTGAATCCAAAAGCTTTTTGTTGCTTCATGTCTTGCCATTTTCACAGCAATCATTTCCATTGCAAAAACAGCCCAAATTCCAGCCAATCCTTTAAAGATTGCCTCGCCCATCATTGAGCTTCCACCGAAGTATGCAGAGAGTAGTGAACCTCCGGAAAACAATATCAATAAGTAATCTAGTCTTAGAATCATATGTACGATTTTCGCGCCTTTTTCTTTACCTGATTTATTCAAAATCACAACAACGATAAACAGAATAAATGCAAGCGCCCACGCTGTTACATGTAAATGTGTAGTCATGTATTTTCATCCTTTCTACTTCCTATACTTCACAAACCTATCATATCACGTAAAAAAGGGAAATTCATGTGAATTATATTTGAACATTTATCATGCAGTAATTTTTAGAAAAAACTGTTATACTGAAAAAGTATTGTATTTTTTTAATGGAGGGATAATATGTCACATTCTAGTCAACACATTATCGATCAAACACAGGAATATGGTGCAAAAAACTATCATCCCCTTCCTGTTGTTATATCCAAAGCTGAGGGTGTTTGGGTAGATGATCCTGAAGGTAACCGTTACATGGATATGTTAAGTGCATATTCTGCTGTTAACCAAGGGCATCGTCATCCAAAAATCATTGATGCATTAAAAAAACAAGCGGATGCGGTTACATTAACATCACGCGCATTCCATAATGATCAACTTGGTCCATGGTATGAAAAGATTTGTAAACTAACAAACAAAGAAGCAGTATTGCCAATGAACACTGGTGCTGAAGCTGTTGAAACAGCTATTAAAACAGCTAGACGCTGGGCTTATGACGTAAAAGGTGTTGCAGAAAACAAAGCAGAAATCATTGCCTGTGAAGACAATTTCCATGGCCGTACAATGACAGCAGTTTCTTTATCATCGGAACCTGAAAATCAACGTGGGTTTGGGCCATTGCTTCCTGGAATTAAATTAATTCCATATGGTGATATTGAGGCACTTAAAGCAGCAATCAACGAAAACACAGCTGGTTTCTTATTTGAACCAATCCAAGGTGAAGCTGGAATTAATATGCCACCTGAAGGATTTTTAAAGGAAGCATTAGATGTTTGTAAAGAAAACAATGTGTTGTATATTGCAGATGAAATTCAAGCTGGACTTGGCCGTAGCGGTAAAATGTTCGCTTGTGACTGGGAAGATGTAACACCAGACATTCTAATTTTAGGAAAAGCGCTTGGCGGCGGAGTTTTCCCAATTTCATGTATCGTAGCTAATAAAGATATCCTTGGCGTATTTAACCCAGGATCACACGGTTCAACGTTCGGTGGAAACCCACTAGCGTGTGCTGTTTCAATCGCATCACTTGATGTTTTGGAAGAAGAAAATCTGGCTGACCGTTCACTTGAACTTGGTAATTACATGATGGATGAACTTAGAAAAATAGACAATCCAGTTGTCAAAGAAGTTCGTGGTAAAGGGCTATTTATTGGTGTAGAACTGACAGAACCAGCACGTTCCTATTGTGTAGAACTTAAAGAAAAAGGTTTACTATGTAAAGAAACACATGAAAATGTTATTCGATTCGCACCTCCATTAATCATTGAAAAAGATGATTTAGATTGGGCAATCGGCCACATTAAAGAAGTTTTACAAGGTTAATGAACCAAAAATGCGAACCTCCACTTAAAGAGGTTCGCATTTTTTAAAAGCGATGATTATTGCAATCCTAGAGAAGTGTGGAACACGCGCCCAATCGGAAGTGATAAACGTTAAAAAACCTAATCCTGATAACAGAACTGCGAATAATAGAATGATTGTATTTGGATCTTTGGTTTTATAACTGGCAAGTATTTGATCGAGTTGTTGCTCCGAAATAATGTCATCCTTGACCCACTTCTGTCCTTCACTCTTTAGCTTTGATCTATTCAAGAAGATTCTCCTCGATTTACATTATTTTTTCGAAAGGCCTGCTTCTTATTATATGTGAGAACCCTCCAAATCCATTCCAATGGTCCGAATTGATAGTGTCTAAACCACCATCTGCTTGCAAATACCTGTAATGTATAGATAATCACTACAATAATGACGCCTTCCAACGGGCTAATTGTTCCATACAAAGCGAAACCTATGCCATAAAATAAGATAAACATGATAACGGATTGAGAAATATAGTTGGTCAATGACATGCGGCCGACATGGACAAATGGTCTAATTAACTTCATTCCAAGGTCAGTTTTCGCCAATAAACCTATGGAGAAAATGTAAAATAACGCTGATGCGGAACCACCTAGATTATCCTGGATAAAGGAAAACCAGATAGGATTTCCATACGCATATGGACCTAACTTTAAGACCAGGAAAATTACAAGACTAATCAACCATCCCCATTTCAATACCTTTTGGAAACGCTCTATATCATGAAGCCATCTTTTCCGTGCGATAAACATACCCACTAAAAACAACGGTAATAGTGTACTTGTTAAAAATAAATACGAGATTCCGCCGTTTGCATACTCCCAATCCACATAATTCTGGGACCAAATGTCACTTAAACTATTACTTTGATAATTTACAATGGCTTGTTTAATTGCCCCATGATCAACAAAACCGAGGTACTCGCGGACATCATATAAAAACGTTGTATAGTATGTAACACTTATCCCCATCAATAAAAACGCCCATATTAACAAAGTTTTATTTTTCACTTTCACAAACAGTAATAGTAACAACCCAATAATTCCATATGACAATAAAATATCGCCATACCATATCGCAAAGGCATGTACGACGCCAAACCCTATTAATAGGAGGAGTCTGCGGAATAATATCCCGTATACATGTTCACCTTTTTCAACTAACCGATCGATCATTAGTTGAAATCCAAAACCAAATAATAAAGAAAATAATGTATAAAAGCTGGCTTGAAAAAATACATCAATGAAGCTTTGTACAAAATGATCGACTGTTCCAGGCCAAGCTCCTGCTTCACCACCATGCATGAAATATGGTGCTGAAAAAGCACCAACATTGACCATAAATATACCAAAAATCGCAAATCCTCTTGCTGCATCTATCCAAAGTAATCGCTTGCTCTCTCTAATTGGCTCTGCGCTCATTTAGTGTTCAACTTCCCTTCCCAATACAATTCTACTATCTATAGTATTCGATAAAGATCTAATAACCTCCTTTTTTTCGTGAAAAAATAAAGTCTACCCATAAACGCAGCGGATTGATGTTAAAATATTGATAAGCTTTTTCAAAATAAAGTTTTCTTGATCGTCTTGTATCACCATAATAACGGGTTTAGTATGGAGGAAATATGAAAAAAACTATAATGTATGGTCTTTTACTTTCACAAGCTATATTTTTTATCCTTTTACCATTATGGATGCAATTAACCAATTACCTTCACCCTCTTGTCATAGGGGTCGTTTGGTTTGGCTTTTCTTTCATTGCTTTATTCATTGTTTGTTGGGTGACAAAAGAAGAAATTCGAATATCAGCTTGGGTTTTTCACTTTACGACATTGTTTTATAGCATGGCATTACTTATCCTATTATTTTTCAGACCAAACACCCAAAAATACGATACCTTCAATCTCATTCCTTTTGACACCATCATTTTTTACCTATCTGGTGAAGTCCAGTTATTGATATCCTTTTATAATTTAGGTGCAAATATCGGCTTATTTATCCCATTTGGATTGTATTATCGGTATATCAGTCAAAAGCCTTCTTTTATCCGGATGCTACTAATCACGATTGTTCTGATATGCATGATAGAAGGTTTTCAATTTATTACTCGTCGAGGAAGTTTAGATGTGGATGATCTTCTATTAAATGTCTTAGGTGTTTCGATTGGGTATGTAATATATCCAGTTTTTCAAAAGGTGTTTGTGATGAAGGATTAATAAAACTTCATTTACTGTCCCTCCGTACAAAAGTTGCATTATTTTCAATTTTACTAATTATAGCATTTAACTTTCACAAAAGTAACTATGCTTTTAATCTTGTTTTTCATAGGATAAATCATTATTATTGTAATGGTACGAAAAGAGAGAGGAAGCATAGATTTATATGGACAAGCGTGTTTATTTACTAATGATTATCTCATTTGTTGTTGGGATGGTCGAATTAATCATCGGTGGAATACTGGATTTAATCGCAACAGATCTGCATGTCAGCCTTGGACAAGCAGGCTTCTTGATTACTATTTTTTCATTGATTTTTGCAATTGCAGCACCTATTTTATTGATTTTAACCTCCAAGGTGGAACGTAAACAATTAACATTAATTTCATTAATCATATTTTTACTTGGAAATATCGTAACAGTTTTCAGCCACTCTTATAGCTTACTAGTTATTGGGCGGATCATTTCGGCAACAAGTGGCTCCTTACTGATTATATTATGTTTAACAATGGCTCCGAGTATTGTCGATCCAAAATATCGGGGACGGGCAATCGGTATTGTTTCTATGGGTGTAAGTGCCTCACTCGTATTAGGTATACCGATCGGCTTAATGCTTGGTAATGCTTTTAGCTGGCGTGCTCCCTTTGTATTGATTAGTTTTTTAACCGTGCTTTCCATCATCGCCATTTATTTATATATGGACAAAGTTGAGCCAAAACCATCAATTCCGATTGGAAAACAGCTGGCAACATTAAAAAATCGGAAAATATTTTTTGCACAAAGCACGACATTTCTATTTTTAGCTGGGCACACAACATTGTATGCTTATTTGACCCCCTTTGTAAAAGAAACCATGGGAATTGAAGGGGCTTGGATAAGTATTATCTATCTAATTTTCGGGATAGCAGCGGTAAGCGGTGGTGGCTTTGGTGGTACGTTAGCAGATTTAATGGGTACAAAACGTACGATTCTAATAGCTATTATTGCTTTTGGAATTGCAATCTTTGCCATTCCATACACAACTTTTTTCCTGCCGTTATTTCTTGGTGTAATGATTGTTTGGGGTATGATGAGTTGGGCTATATCACCTGCAATGCAAAGCTATCTAATTGAAGCTTCCCCTGAAACATCAGACATTCAGCAAAGCTTAAATAACTCTGCTTTACATCTTGGTATTGCTATCGGTTCATTAATCGGCGGTGTTGTCATTGAACAAGCGTCAATTGAACAGACCGCAACTATCGGTGGATTGCTAGTCATTATTTCCCTTGGTACGGCTTTGTTTTCCATGCATGAAAAACATTCCGATTCCCATAAATACAAAAAGACACGGGTGTGAGCTCGTGTCTTTTGGCAAAGCAAATTCAGGTTATCATTTAGTTTTTATCCCGTGTCCACACTCGATCAAAGTTCGAGTTTTGTGGAAATTTTTCTCCAGCCTTAAGCTTGATTATCTTTGGATCATTTACCATACTACCTGTTTCCCCTATTTCCATATATACACCGTTATTCGGTGCTTTTTGTCCAAAACGAAAATGGCTGTATTCACCCATTGTTATCACTCCTAATCCTTATTCTATCTAGTATTCCTGCTAGTTATTTTCTTCTATTTTGACTTATTTATTCAAAAGGTTGCAATCAATTTAAACTTAATCTATAATTATGATTGATTAATTAATCAATCATTTATTGGAGGGGTAATATGGCTAAACCACGTTCAGATCAAAAGCGTGAAGAAATTTTTCAGGCTGGGTTAAAACTTTTTGCTCAAAATGGCTATTCCAAAACAACTATTAAGGAGATAGCTAAAGAGGCTGGCGTTAGCTTTGGTACTGTTTTTACCTATTTTGAAACAAAGGAAAACCTATTTCGTGCCTGTGTAATTGAACCGTTAGCTTATTTTAAGGAACACATGCTTGAAGTCTATGAAGGTCTAGATAATTTAACCCTTCCTAAACTAAAAGAACTTATTGGCAACCATGTTGATTTATTTTTGGAAATGGAGCAGGAGCTACGTATCATTCAATATGTTATCGGTCAGCCACACCGTTTTTCCGAAATCGAGGAATTGGACCAATTTGCTGATGCGTTCTTCCTATTTATCCAGGATATCGTGAAAATTGGAATGAAAAAAGGCTTCTTACCTGAAAGTGATCCACAGGAGGTTGGATATGGTTATCTTGCTTACCTTAGTGGAATCCGTCTAATCTTTACCGATCATGCAAACGTGCAGTTAACCAATGCCTTTAAAAACCAGGCTTTGCGTTTATTTGGAATAGGTAAATAGGAGGGCATAACAATGACCGCTTATCGTAATTTGCATAGCTCAATAAAAATTCGTATGTATTTACAGTTTGCCACAAATCTGGCGAGTACGATGATTATACCTTTTATAGCGATTTATTTTAGTCAATTGGTTGGGGCGACAATTACAGGGGTTCTTATTATTCTAGTTATTTGTTCAGGAATTGTTGGCGGTCTCATTGGGGGTTATTGGTCAGATCAAATAGGTCGCAGGAAATTACTTATACTCTCGGAATTAGGTATAGGTATTTCATTTTTAGCTATTGCTTTCGTTAATTCTCCATGGGCCGTCTTACCATATATGAGCTTTGCACTTTTTATGGTGAACATGTTTTGCAACGGCATATATATGCCTGTGTCGTATGCAATGATTTATGATTTAGTAAAAAAAGATGAGCGGAACTTTGTATTTACAGCTATATACTGGGTGGCGAATCTATCCAGTGCGCTTGGCAGCATTACGGGAGCATTTTTATTTGAGGATTATCTTTTCTATTTATTTATATCTGTAGCTATAATTACACTACTGTCTTCATTGATTACTTATCTTTACATCGGGGAAACTTTTGTTAAAAAAGAAGTAACTGGTCAGACTGCGGCACCGTCATCGATATGGTCAAGTTACCGTCGGGTATTGAGTGACCGCATATTTATTATTTTCCTAATAGGGACATTACTCGTTCTCTCCCTTGAAAGCCATTTAACCAATTATATCGCCGTCCATTTAGAAAAAACAATGAATGAAACCTCTTTGTTTGGATCATTTACGATTGATGGATTAAATATGGTTGGACTATTGCATGCAGAAAACACATTGCTAGTAGTACTAACTGTAGGGTTCGTAGCTTGGATGGTTAATAAAACATCTGACTATTGGAGGCTATCTGTGGGAATGGGTTTCTATGTATGTGGCTACGCGCTCCTAAGTTATACCTCCTCCCCCTGGTTGTTGATTGGACTGATGGTATTTATTTCACTTGGGGAACTAATGTATATTCCCGTTCGCCAAAGTTTGCTTGCTGAATTAGCTGACAAATCTTATCGAAGCTCATATCTAGCTTTAAATAGCTTTATTGGACAGGGAACGATGATTTTAGCTGGTGCTGCTATTACTATTGGTGGACTTGTCCCCGCCAGTGTGATAAGTGGAAGCTTTTTAATTCTGGGAATGATAGGTATTTATATGATGACTCGGGTTATGAAACTGCAAAGCAGAAAAGAATCACGCGCTAAAATGATTGATTGATCAATTACTTTAACTGTGAAACCTTTCCACTGATGGTTCGTATAAACAGTAAGAAAATTAATAGATCTCCATTGAAAGGAATGCTCTCATGCGAACATGGTTTACAGTGATTCTGTGTTTCACCTTGATACTAATAACTGGATGTACAGATAATTCAAATTCATCTCCTACTGAAAAAGACCAAGTAGAACAAGTAAAGTCTGAGAAAACTGCACAAATGGAATCCCATCTGAAGACAGAAAACATTATTTATGGTCCAGCTGGTCCTATATACAAAATAGATGTAACTTATGACGACAAGAAACATCAAATCAGCGGAACCATGCATGTTAGTTTTGTCAATAATCTTGATAAAACGTTAGAGCACATTTACTTCAACCTATGGCCAAATGCTAAAGAATTTAAAAGTGGTGGAGTTCAGGTAGACAACGTCCAATTCAACAATAAACCTGTCAAATTTGATGTTAAGAAAACCAAGCTTAACGTTTCAGGACTTTCACTGAAAACTGACGAAGAAGCAACAATCAAAATGGATTTTACAGTCACTATACCGGAAATGAAGAACCGTTTTGGCTGGTACGATACCAATGTTTCTTTGGGGAACTGGTTTCCGATTCTCGCAGTCTACGATAATGAAGGTTGGAATCTTGATACTTATTTCGCGGGCGGGGAATCCTTTTATTCCTTAACAAGTGATTTTGACGTCACTTTAAAGACCAACAAAGGACAAATGATAGCAACTACCGGGCAATCACTTGGTAAGGTAACGATGGAAGATGGCTTAGCTATCCATCACTTTAAGGCAAAAAATGTTCGGGATTTTGCGATTGTAATGAATTCAGCTTTTAATCAAAGCACCTTTAATGAGAACGGCATAAAAATCAATGTCTTTTACGAAGAAGAGAATAAGGAATACGCTAAATACATGATGGATACTGCTCGTTATTCATTATCCTTATACGGGAAGTTATTCGGCAAGTATCCCTGGCCCGAGCTGGATATTATCGGAATGCCAATAAACGTAGGCTTAGGAATGGAATATCCCCAGCTTGTTATGATCAGTCTTAAATCTGATGAAGAAAAAGAAAAGTATGCTATTTACCATACCACTGAACACGAAATTGCCCATCAATGGTTTTATGGTGCAGTTGGTAACAATCAATATGATGAACCATGGTTAGATGAATCCTTTGCCTCGTTTGCAAGTTATATCGCACTTCATGATAAAAAACCGAACTTTAAGTGGGTACGTGCAATTGGAAAAAAATATTATCACCTTACCTCTCCTGCATCAACATTTTTGAAACATAAAGAGGATGATGGATTAGCGATGTATGGTGATGTCATTTATGATTATGGAGCAAAAGCGCTGAATGAATTACGGAAAAAACTTGGAGATGATGCTTTCTATAAAGGCATGCAGGCCTATTTTGAAGAAATGAAATTCAAGGTGGCAACGACTGCAGATTTCATACGGATTATGGAACAATCTTCAGGTGAGGACCTTTCAAAATTTTTTAAAGACCATCGAGTTTACCTGGACGATACAAGATAAGAGAGAAAATTATGAGAGTGCCCATTGCATACAAACAATGTGTGCTCTCTTATTTCTTTATGGTGATCCCTACACTAACTTATCTATTAGTTTTTGTAGCATATCAATAATCTAAGTTCCCCCTCAAAGAACGTTGTTTCACATCATTACCTTCAAGCCAGCTCTTCCAATCAATGATTAGAGTTTTTCCATAAGGTAGAGTAGTCAGTACAATGTCATTACTAAAAAGGTAGGCAAACGTATGTAGGGTACCGAATAAACCATAATAATCTTTATAAAACATGCCAGAGTTAGGATTCCTAAACCATTCAAAAACCTCTTTACCACTTAAATTATCAAGATTTTTATTATCCATGTGCGTTATACGTTTATGACTATTTGTATGATCAACCCTATTCTTGTTCACCATATCCTGGTGCTGAAAGTGATTGGTACACAATAGAGTATCAACACCACTTCTAATTTTAACTTCAAAAGGAGTTATTTCCACAATTGCCCTTCTCCCTAAGCTGTCCCCGATTGAAAAGTTGTAACTCCAGGAGTGGGGTAACTGTTTCAATAATTCTATTGCCTCTTCTGTACTTTTACATGTGTCTAAAACAATTCTTACAATTGTGGAAGCGGTTAGTCCTTTTGCTGTTTGGTCATTATTCACAAAATGAAAAGCTAGGAAAAGCCCTTTTTCATTTACCCCTTCATGCCTTCCCAAAACATGAAGACTATGCCCTACACTTGCAAAGCATTCTTTTGGTTGAACAAAAACTAGCCGATGATCATAAATTTCAGGAGTGAAATCATAGTTTCGTACGGCAAATTCCTGGTTTACAACTGATGAACAACCCATTCCTTTGAGCTTGGGAATATCATAACCACTGAATAACGATGCCGCTTCCTTATAACTAATTTCCAACGCATCCGCTAATCCTTCAATTTCATCCAGCAAATGTGGTGCATATTGAATAAAAACTTCTTTTGCTTTGTCGGGATCAAAACTAGCACTCTCCAGTTTGGAAATATTTGCAATTAGTGAGTTATCAATCCTCTGACCTTGTAACCATCCAATATTATAGGCAGTATCCCTGTATTGTTCGACTGACACTTCAATTGGTTCCATTAAATCATTCCTATACAATTTATTTTCCTAATACTAACAAGGATTTATCATGTAATCCTGTCATTTTGTGCTAGGTATTGATATGTATGAAGTGAGTCTCTGAGTCTTAATTTAATTGCCACGTGCAATTATGGATATTAGCCTTATATATAGGCTCTTTTCGTACGCATTGTTGCTTTTCATCTTCATAGTTGATTTAAACTGCGACGTAACAAAAATCATGTTCAGTGCCCTTCGACCGCTACGGAAAAATCACTTCGCTTTCCCGCAGGAGTCTCCGTGTTTTTCCTTCGCTAGGGTCAGCTCATAACTTCAGTGATTGGAGCTGCGGGTAGTCGACTCCTGCGGGGGGAAAGGCAAGGACACTGAAAAAGTGGTGGATTTTAAAA
This sequence comes from Virgibacillus necropolis, assembly GCF_044793635.1. Taxonomy (GTDB): domain Bacteria; phylum Bacillota; class Bacilli; order Bacillales; family Amphibacillaceae; genus Virgibacillus_F; species Virgibacillus_F necropolis_A. Next base: position 3,149,033 of record NZ_CP084992.1, on the reverse strand, counting down.
ATTTAACTTTACACCTTAACTTAGCATTTCGAATATACGGAGACTCCTGCGGGAAGCAAGAGATCGGCGAGACCCCGCAGGACGGCAGTCCGAGGAGGCTTGACACTCGCCCGCGGAAAGCGAAGTATATTCGAATATGCGATGGTGGATCCACATATTTAGTACTATATTTAACTTTTTCAGCAGCCTTGTGATTTTCTCGAGGAGGCTAAGGCCGTGCCCGCGGAAAGCATCCGCCCGGAGCGATCCTGGACGGAGCAATAGCACATGTCTTTGGGAATACAGCCTATATATAAAATAATGGAGGACCTACAATGAGGTCCCCCTTGAGATATGTCACTAGTTATTCCGGAATCTCCACCAACAATTCTTTCGAAAAGTAATACAAATAAACAGTTGTAACTGGCTTCTTCCAAATTCGTTCAATTGCCAGGCGATAAAGCTCCATTTGTGTTTTATATCTAGTTGTTAACTGTTCCTTAACCTTATCTGTCACTTCTTTTTCAATCGCATCTGTCTTGTAGTCAAGGATCATCAAACCATCCTCAACTGGAATTACACAGTCAATCACACCCTGAACAAGCACTTGTTCATCCACGTCACTTGACCAGGAGGCATATACCTCTTTTGCTGATAATGAAAGACTGAAAGGTACCTCCCGATGGACATTTGATGCCTGAAGCATCCGTTTTCCAATTTCGGTCCTGAAAAATTCCTCGATGACTTTTCCATCAATGATTTCTGCTTCGTCTGTTGTTAAAATTTCTTTATCTACCAATCTTTCAACAAATGATTCTACCTCTGATGCTTTCCATTCTTTTGTTAACGGTATATGCTGCATTACGGTATGCATGGCAGTACCTTTTTCGGCTGCTGAAATGGTCTTCCCTTTTTGCATAAACAGCGGCCGTTTTACAATTGGCGCTCTTGATGTTTGTACCAATTGATCTGCACTGTATTCATCCTTCAGCTCGCGTTGACGTTTAATTTCCGTCACGGTTTGTTTCGCGCGTGATGTTGCTGCTTGTGTAAATGGATACACATAGGAAAGTTTTTCATCAATTTGTTCATCGAGATCTTGGTTTCTAAGCTCCAATGGTTCCCACTTTTGGATGTTTTCCTTTAAGTTAATATCTTCTTCGGTTACAACATCCTCAAGGTTAACTAATTCACTACCATGCAGGACAGATATATCCCATTTGGATGGATCCATTTTAATTTCATTGTTCGCAACTTCATTTACATCCTCAGCCCGTAAAACTTCGCTGGATTGGTGACGTATTAATGCTGGTCCTACCCAATCGAGGTATGATTTTGCTTCGATTCGAAAATGTGTAGGCATTACCCATTCACGATGATCGAGCATTTTTTCCCATTTCTTTTGTTTTTTCTCAAAAGATGCCACATTACCAATCATGACTAGCTTCTCCTTGGCCCGGGTTAACGCTACATATAGAACACGCATTTCTTCCGCAAGTAATTCTCGTTGCTTCTCTTTTTGAAATGCATAGTACAACAATGTAGGATACGTAATCCGCTTCACCGGATCAATATATTTACTTGCGAGTCCTAAATCTTTATGCAGTAAATAACGCTGCTTCAAATCCTGCATGTTAAACTGTTTATCCATTCCACCTAGAATAACAACAGGAAATTCTAGTCCTTTACTTTTATGAATAGTCATAATCCGTATAACATCTTCTTGTTCACTCAGTGCACGCGCTGCACCAAGGTCTTCCCCGCGCTCTTCCATGCGTTCAATAAACCTTAAGAACCGGAATAACCCTCTAAATGAAGTTGTTTCATAGCCTCGTGCCCGGTCATAAAGGGCGCGTAAATTGGCTTGACGCTGTCTTCCTCCTGGCATCCCACCGACAAAATCGTAATAACCCGTTTCCCGGTATATCTGCCAGATTAATTCAGACAATGCTCCTTGTCGTGAAGCAATCCGAAACTTCTCTAATTGGTTTAGAAATTTTATTGCTTTATCTGCTAATTCGTTCGTATGTTGCTTACTATATGCGATTAATGCGTCATAATAGCCATGTTTTTTGTCTGCTAAACGGATACTTGCTAACTCTTCTTCATTTAAAGCAATAATCGGAGAGTGTAAAACGGAAGCAAGCGGAATATCCTGTCTTGGATTATCGATGACCTTCAAAAAGCTGAGCATAATTTTAATTTCAATTGCTTCAAAATATCCAGTCGATAACTCTGCATAGACAGGAATTCCTTGTTTCTTAAGCTCATCAACAATGGTAGGTGTCCATGTCATGGAACGCATTAGGATTACAACATCGCGATAGTTAAAATCACGCTGCGTACCAGTTGTTTTATCAAAAACTTGAAGAGGTCTATTGCCATCTTGACCTGTCCATTCCTTAATTTTCTGTGCGTATGCTCGTGCCTCTAGTTGCGCTTTTTCAAGGTCTTGAAAATTTTCATCCTCTGCTTCCTCTTCTTTATCCTCTTCTGTCTCCCGGTCAATTATCAAAAGCTCCGGTTCAGGAGATTCATATGGAAAAGAATCATAGGATTTGTTCGCATAAATCAATTCAGCATCTTCGTCATAATTAATTTCGCCTAAATTTTCATCCAATATTTGTTTGAAAAGATAGTTCGCGCCGATTAAGACCTGTTCTCGACTCCTAAAATTACTTGATAAGTCTATCCGTTGACCAGGATCTTCCGTATCGTGAAATTGCTTATATTTCTGAATAAACAAAGACGGTTCAGCGTGACGGAATCTGTAAATACTTTGCTTCACATCGCCAACCATAAACATGTTTCCATTGCCACTACGGTCACTTATTAACCGCAAAATTGTTTCTTGTACTAAGTTCGTATCCTGATACTCATCAACCAGCACTTCGGTGAATTTCTCTTGAAAATGTAGCGCCACATTTGAAGGTGCAGGGTTTTCAGAAGTTGACGACTCGTCCACTAATAGTGCCAAACAATGATGCTCTAAATCAGAAAAGTCCACGATTGCCTTTTCTTTTTTTTGTTCAGCAAAACGATCCTTGAACTCTTTTACAATTTCAGTTAACTGCTTAATTACTGGAGCAAGCTCACGCATATCATCTATATGACTAGCAAGGTTTCGAGTAAACCAGCCATCTTTCATATCTTTCCAACGCTTCTTATAGCTATCGCGAAGACTTTTGACCTTGTCCTTTATCTCTTCCGAACACTCCATTTTTTTCCTGGACAGTGTCTTAAATGAACTGCCCACCATGTAGGCTTGCAGCTGATCCCAGGTGTCACTGTTCGCAATCGCCTCCTGAATCATCGCAAGATCAGCCTCAACCGCTTCACTATAATGGTATGGGCCTTCAGGATCATTGATAAGTTCGAGTGCTGCATTAGCTTCAAGTTCAATTGCCGTAAGTTGACTTTTCACATCTCTTTTAATGATGGACAGCCAAGTCAGGTCTTCTTCTTCAAACATGTCTGGAATTTCATATACATCCGCCAATTGATCAAGCCATTTTACTGGCCATGGATTTTGCATGGCAAACGTGTATAAATCAAGCACTAGATTCTCAACTTCCACATCACTGCGGTCACTTGAAAAACGATCAACTACATCAAAAAAACGTGCCTGCTCTTCTCCCTCTTTCCCATACCATTCTTCAAATAAATCAGCAATGACATCCTGTTTGATTAAGTCAACTTCCATATCATTAGCAATTCGAAAAGCTGGGTCGATATCCAATAAGTAAGCGTATTGCCTCACCACGTCTAAGCAAAATGAATGGAGTGTCGAAATCGACGCACGCTGTAATAAGGATAACTGTTTCTTCAAATGATTGGAGGCTGGGTCATCTGCAAGGGCTTTTTCCAGTGCCAAACCTACACGATTTCGCATTTCCTGTGCAGCTGCATTGGTAAACGTCACAACTAGGAGGGTATCGATATCAACTGGACTTTCTTTGTTAATTAGCTTTTGGATAATGCGTTCGACAAGGACAGCCGTTTTCCCTGAACCGGCCGCTGCCGCTACAAGCATGTCGCTACCCGCTGTATATATCGCTTGTTCTTGTTCTTTCGTCCAATTAACCATGATTAATTCCCCTCCCCTTTGCGAAGTCTTTCTAATATGTCTTCGTCCTTCATATCTGGTAGTTTACGATAATTATTTTCCTCTAAAATAGGATCAAATTGACAAACCGATCGAAACGAGCAAAATGTGCATGGCACTTTTTGATTATGCTGATATGGATTCAAGTGCACACCACCGTTTGTCATATCGATACCCGCTTGTCCCATCAGACGATGGACATGCTCCTGTAATCCGGCAAACGTTTCATTATCGGCGATTTTAGAATATTTGTGGAACCCACCATTCTTTTTAACCCCAGCTGGTACAATCTGACTGGAACCTGAATCTAGTGAATGGTCCATTAGCTTGACAATTTCTTCGCTCGATAACAGTAGTCCCTGCATTTTATACTTTTTCAAAATTTCTTTCTCAATTTCATCGTCCAGCATTTTTTGTTTTCCTGAAATCATTGGGTTATGGACATGGAAATAAAGTACTCCCGCGGGGGTTGCTTTCTTCCCTAACCATTGTTCTGATTGCGTGAGCACAACATCCAAGTATGTCAGCATCTGTAAGGCTAATCCGTAATATACTTCGACTAAATTCAATCCTCTAGCACTTGATTTATAGTCAATGATTCGTAAAAATAAATCCTCTTGATTTAATGCCTGATCCACACGATCAATTCGACCCCGAAGCATTAATTCAAAACCATTTTCAAGTGGTAAGGTGATCGGTGATAATGTTTGATCTGGACCAAATCCAAGTTCCAGTCCTATTGGAGAAAAATCACTTTGCCGTGCTTGTTCACTTAAGATAAATGCTGCGCGTGCAATGACTTCCTGTAGTTTTTGTTGAATATATTTATACCGGTTCGAACTATGCAGAATTTGATGCTGCAAGATTGGCGCCAGATTTGTCACAGCTTTTTGGGCATAGCCATCTGTATCAATTTTATTCAACTCTGCAAAATTCCTGCCTTCAGCCTGTACCCATTCGGTAATCTTCTTCAGTGCCTCGTGGAAAAGGTTTCCTATATCTGGTGCGTCTAATTTATACGTTTTTCGTTCGTCAAGTCCAAGACTATATTTTGCAAAATGCTGATACGAACAACGATAATACATTTCAAGTCTCGAAACACTCGCTTTTACTTGCTTTGGATATAGTTCATTGACCGTATCGTTGGAAAGGTTTGTCGGTTTATTTTGGTAATACAGGCTTTGTAAGGTTGTATAGCTCGTACTGTGTTTCGCATGATTTTTAATATACCAATTGAGCACATGCCACCATATCGGCATTAGCGGATATCCTTTTCGATTTCGTGCCAGTTGTGCAGTTAATGCTGCACGTGTTTTCGTTTCCGTTGTGATAAATCGCTCTGCATGCAGTAATTCATCCGGATCCTGCAATAACACATGTGTAACGCAGTAAGGGAACAAATCTTCAACCCGTTTAATCAATTGGGAAGGCATTTTCGCTTTGCCTTCTTCATCGCTTAATGGATAACTAATCCAAAGCCGATCAGTTGATGATGTAAAGGCTATATACATGTAAAACCAGTCATCCAGCAGCTTTCGTTTACTACTTTCAGCCAATTGAAGTCCCTGTCCAGCCAACATCTCACGTTCCTGCTCGTTAATCATGCCATCAGATGGTGGCTTCATCGGCCAGATCCCATCGTTTACACCTAATAAAAATGTACATTTGATCCCGCTAATTCTAGATCGATCAATGGTACCAACTGTAACATGATCCATACTAGGCGGAACATGGGCAAATTTTAATGAGTCGAAACCTGCATCCAATGTGGAGCGGAATATTGGTAATGTGATAGTCTCTTCGCCTGCTATTTCAACCATTTCATCGAACAATTGGATAACTGCATTCCATACTTGTTCCTGCTCGCGGCCTTTTTCAATTTGTCCATTTTCATCAAATTGTGTACGCATGTCTTCTAGCTTTTTCGGTACCTGAAGTTCTTCTAACCATGTAAAAACCACCGAACAACGATCACGGATTGTCTCGCATGTTCGTATCTGTTCATCAAATTCTTTAATTGCTTGGACAACTTGATTTCGATAGGCATTAATTCGCGTTTGCAATTCTTTCTCTTTATCTGTTTGTGCTGCATGTTCAAATCCACGAAAACGCTGAAAAATCCATTCTTTTTCACCGAACCAACGCTCGCGAGATCTTATCCCATATTCTAATACGTAATTTTCCAATTCATCAATTGCATCATTCGTTAGCGGAAATTCCTGATCAGTTGCTGGAATAAACCCAGTTTTCAGCATACGAAAAATGGCATCATAGCGCCAATTTCCATCAACGATTTCTAGCGCTGAACGAATAAATTCAATCAGTGAATGATTCAGCATCGTCCGTTTTTCATCAATAAAAACCGGGATATCATAATCACCAAAAATGGTAGCAATTAAATCATGGTATACATCGGTTTGTCTAATATAAACCGCTAAATCGTTGAAGCGATAGCCTTCCTCCCGAACTAACCGTACAATTTCCTGGGCAGCGCCTTCCACCTCTGCGCGTGGGTGCACCGCCTCTGCAATGGTTAACGGAACTTCACCTCTGTAAACTGGTGCTGGTCGTACTTCAAAGTTACTTTCCAAATGTGCAAAATAAGGCCGTTCCTTAAACTTCCCTTCAGCAGGATCCAGAATTACTGGCTCCTCGATTGCAATATAATTTTCATTTGCAAGTGCCGTGATAACTTGATAGGTTTCCGTTGTCTGATAAAATAAATCCAGTTCCGAAAGTTCCCTGTCCTCTACTACATCAGCAGTTAATGTAATCGTCACATTCGCACACTTTTTCATTAATGCTTCCAACACTTGCAACTCTTTTGGTGTGAACCGATGGAATCCGTCTAAATAAATTTCAGCATTTTCCAGAAAAGATGCTTCTTTTATTTTTTCAGCAAGTAATTGTAGTTGATCCTCACTATCTACATACTTACCTTGTAGCGCAAAAGTGAGCTCTTCATATATATAGGATAAATCCTGAAGTTTCTTTTTTAGCGCTTCCTCTCCCTGTTCCTTATGTACGAACTGATTCAATTGATCAATCTGCATCTGTAAGACTTCAGGAGTAACCTGGTATCGCTTGAACTCGGTAATCATTTTCTCTAATTGTTCAAGGAATCCTTGTTTCTCCAACGCTTTCTGAAAAATATTCCAGTCCGCTTCCTTTTCCTCTATAATTTTACGAAGCATCATTTGAATGCCAAGCGAACTGATAAATTGGCGTGTACCGCCACCAGTTTCCTGCAGGACACGCCATGCAAGACGTGAAAAACTGGCTACCTGGGCACGGATACTTCCATGAATTCCTTCTTGTTTAAATAATTCATATTCCTGTTGAAAGGTCATTTGATCTGGAACAATATAAAATATGGGTGGCCCTTGTGGGTCATCCATCAATTTTTCCTTTATTTCATCTAGCGACCTGCCACTTTTACCAGTGCCCGAACGCCCTAATATGAAACGTATCCCCATAATAACCCCCTCGACTTTGTAGAAAAAATAATAGCTTTGCCTTTATTTTATCAAAGGCAAAGCTATTATTATACTTAAAAGAAGTACCAGTACAGAAAACTTATTTGCGGAAGCCCATTTCTGTTTGTGCTAATGGCCAATATTTAATGCCAACCTTCCCAACTAGCTGTTCTTCAGAGATAAATCCAAATGACCTACTATCTAAGCTATCAGGCCTGTTATCACCCATTACAAATAATTTCCCTTCTGGTACAGTTGTTTTTTCTGTAACATCCTCTAGTGTAAAATCTTCCGTAAATGGTTTCTCATTACTTTTCTTTTTTAACGAATCCAGAAAATCCTCTTTTACATATTCACCATTTATATATAACTTGTCATCTTTATATGTGATTTCATCTCCAGGTAAACCAATTACCCGCTTTACGTAATCTTCTTTTTTATTTGCATGAAAAACAATGACATCCATTCGATCTACATCCTGTAAATCATAGACAACTTTGTTCACCATCATCAAGTTTCCATCATAAAGCGTTGGTTCCATTGACTCTCCATCAACTACATAACTTGTAAATATAAAGTTCTTGAAAACCAATGCTAATACAATCGCAACGAATACAACCGGTAGTAAACGTCGATAATTTATTTTTTGCATAGTTCTTCACTCCAAGGTTCTAATCCTATCTAGCTACTGCGCTAGTAATGATGCGCATCCGCTTTTCTTTATTAGTTTACCCGGAATGTTTCACGCTTAACCCTCGTTTTCTTCCCGCTCACGGGCTTCTTTCTCAAGCGTCTTCTTTTGTATACGTTTCTCTACATATTTTCCAATTAACCAAAACGCTATTATACATGCCGCTACAACAATTGACTTTGTTGGATTTTGCGCAAATGACGCTATACTTGCACCCACATATGCCATCGTAAAAATCATCACCGATTTACCCAGCAAAACAGCTAGTACAAATTGTTGAATACTGATTTTAGACAATCCTGCCACTACATTAATGATGGCTGATGGTGAAAATGGAAAACACAATAATAGAAATAATGGTCCAAATCCATGCCGTTCGAGCCAAGCAGTTACCTTTTGTACTTGCTTGTTTCTACGTATCGCCTTAAATATCCGTTTATCTCCCAATCTACGTATAAGTAAAAATACAAATACGGCACCTACACTAGATCCTGCCCATGATAATAGGAAACCTTCCAATAATCCATATGCTGCAGAGTTCGCAAATACAAATACTACTAACGGCAGAAAGGGTAAGAATGCCTCAAGAAATGGGAATAATAGACCCGGCAATGGACCCAGGCTTTCATAATCACTTAATAATCCTCGAATAAATTCATCTAATCTGTCTTGCTCCACCAATAGTTTAATGTTCGCTATACTAAAGTCCGAAAATTGCATGTAGATTGATCCCCTCATCCTAAAACGAATACTCTTATACTTGTATAACCTAGTTTAACTATTTTTATTGTAAAGTAAACTAATCTTTCTGCATATGGAAAAATAAAAATCAGCTTCAGTCTTTTCATTTTACAAATTCCATAATTTTATAGTGTATTTTTTGATGGATTTGTCATATAATAAAATAAGAACAAATGTTCGTTTTGGAGAGGAGATATACTTATGCGCTATCTTAATGAGGAAGAATTACAGGTAGCATCACGCTTTCTGTTTCTTTCGATGGCAATAGTTGTGATTCAACAAGATGTTCAACATGTCCAAAAAGGAGCTTTTAAAATTAAAGAACCCTATACTCAGCTTTTAGAAAAAATGATTTCAGAAGCAACCAATGAACGTAGACAATTACGTCAAACCATGCAGAAGAAAAATATAAAAGTGGTCACGCTAAATAAAAATGATTCATTTTCATCTTTTCTATTTCTTTGCCAAAGTCGAGAGGAAAAGCGGAATTACTTTAATCCGGCTATCCGGAAAAAGGTGGAAGTCATTCTTCAGGAACTTATGCATAAGGCTCTGCCACCATATCAGCGCCCTGTCTCCGCAAATACTTGATTCGGTTGTCCAACAGGTAGCGAAATTGTGCTGTACGCTGAATTTGGTTCAGCATCGAGCCGTAGGAAACATCGATGGTAACGGACTTACCATTCTTAAAAAGTATCTCAGTGCAATGATTGTCGGTCATCTTAAGCTGATCAATGTGAGTATGTGCTATCCAGGAGCATTTAGTGTTTATTGGTGAAATTGTGGGGAAGAAATACATGCCGCTACTTGGATCGATAGCGATAGGTGCTTTATGTGTGATATTGCATATATCGCGAGTTCCTTCTTGTCTGCCTTTTAGACTTGCACCAAAGGATTTACACGCAAAGTCAACCAGCTTAGTAGGAGAAGGCTCTACAAAAAATTCTTCCTGCGTTTCCAAAACACACGTAGTGTATTCCTCGGTTTTCCCAAAGTCAGCTAAAACAGCCATTGTAAATGGAGTAATTTCATATGATGGAGAATAATAGTTCTTAACCATTTTGTCATCCTTTCGTTGTAAAACGAAAAGAAAGAAGCTTATAATTAATTTACCAAACTTTTAGACAAAAGAATACAAATTTTTTGAAAAAACGTGATTTATTTTGCTTATCCCTGATAATTTTCATCCTGGGAAACTACTTCTTCATCTATTTCCTGGTTAACTCCCGAATCCATTACCACATTTTCAGGTCCGTGAAAATCTGGGTTTAAGATTGTAAACGTTGGTATTTCTTCTCTCTTTTTCTTCATACCTGAACCCTCCTTTTTACTACCTAGTTTGGCGTAAATAAAGGTGATTCATACATCATTATTAGAAAAACTATTACATGAAATAACAAGTCATGCAGAACATTTTCTGCATGACTCCAATTCCCTACTTTTAATTTTTCACGTTTGGACGAAGGTTTTTTCGCAAAATTTTTCCAGTCGTGTTTTTTGGCAATTCATCAAGGAACTCAATTTCTTTTGGAACTTTATATTTTGCTAAATGACCTTTACAGAATTCGAGTAATACATCCTCCTTTAAGGATGGATCTTGTGTTACGACAAAACCAATAACTGCTTCACCAGTATTAGCGTTAGGTGTACCGATTACGGCAGCTTCAGAAACACTTGGATGTGCGTAAAGTATCTCTTCAACTTCTCTTGGATAAACATTGTATCCACCTACGATAATCATATCTTTTTTACGATCAACGATATAAAAATAGCCTTCATCATCCATACGTGCCATGTCACCAGTGTAAAGCCAGCCATCTTTAAGCGCATGTGCTGTTTCCTCTGGCATTTTATAATAACCCTTCATCACATTTGGACCTTGAACAATCAATTCACCCACTTCGCCAACCGGTACTTCCACGCCAAACTCATCGACAACTTTATTTTCAACGTTTAAAATGTTTGTACCAATTGATCCAGGCTTTCTTGGGCGATCTAATGGATTGAAGCATGTGACTGGTGATGCCTCAGAAAGACCGTATCCTTCAGACACTTTCACATGGAATGCCTGTTCGAACTGCTTTAACAATGCTACTGGCATAGATGATCCACCACTGATGCACAATCGTATACCGGAAAAATTGTCCTCGTTTCCGGCAATACTTTGCAGGAGATAGTTGTACATAGTTGGTACACCGGCAAACACCGTTGCGTCTTGTTCCTTAGCAATTCGAAATACTTCCTGTGGTGAAAAGGTTGGAACAATCAGGATTGTACCACCGTTCATTAATGGTGCATTCAAAGAAACCGTCAGACAAAATACGTGGAACATTGGTAATGCTGCAATTACCCGATCATCACCATTAATAGTCAAATAGTCAGCTACATCTTTTGCATTAGAATAAAGGTTTTTATGTGTCAACATAGCACCTTTTGGCTGGCCTGTTGTACCAGACGTATACAAAATGATCGCAGTCTCTTGCTCATCCAAAGGTGGCGCATCAAAATCCAGACTACCCTCTGCTACTAACTTTGAAAACGATTTCAATTTTGGCAAGACGGAAAATTCGTCAAAGGCCACTTCCTTACCAGACTCACAGGAAATATAATGCTCAACACCTGGTAGTTGTTCAGCAATTGCTTCAAACTTTTCCATTAATACATCCATTGTGATAACTGCTTTAACATCCCCATTTTTCAGGATATACGTCATTTCATGTGCCGTGTAGAGCGGGTTAATCGGAATTACTACTGCCCCTAAGCGCAACGCCCCATATAAACCAATTACATAATACGGGCTATTTCCAACAACTAATGCAATGTGATCCCCTTTTTTGTACCCTAATTCACGTAACCGTGATGCGAACTTTGTTACTGCTCCCTCTAACTCCATGTATGTAGTCGCTTTTTCTTGAAAAACATACGCTGGTTTATTTGGTGATTTTTGAGCCATGTGCGTTAACTGATTACTTAAATCCACCTTTATGCCTCCCCAAATATCATGAATGAATAATCATTCATTTATATGTTAAAATTCATATTAATTATAAAATACAGACAAATTCTTTTCAAGTGTTAAAAATTAAAAGTTGGTAGATTTAAACATTGTGGATGGAAATACTGATGGTTGAAATCCTAATGTAAAAGGCTAAATGAACATCGTATGTCCATTTAGCCTCAAGAATTAATAAATCAAGTTAATAAAATCGTCTTTTGAAATTTTTCCTAGATAATGTGGAATATCTACATTTTCCAGTGCTTCATCTATCGCTTTTCGTTCATGACGCACACCAATTAGCTTTTCTTCAACGTCCGCCACATTTCCAATTCCAAAAAAGTCTCCATAGATTTTGCAGTTTTCAATTATGCCCTTATTCACTTCCAAACGAACGTCGACAAGTCCTGAATCAAACTTGTGTGATGCTTTGGTGTTGAATTTCGGTGATTTACCAAAGTTCCAATCCCAATTCTGGTATCGTTCTTTGGAAATTTGATGTACATTTTCCCAATCCTGTTCTGTTAATTCATAACGTGGAACATCTTTTACATCCTCTACATCGAAAATATAGCGTAAAATGATATCCTTGAATTCATCCATTGTCACTTTTTCTTCAAGGAATTCAGAAATATTCGCTACACGACTGCGAATAGACTTAATTCCTTTCGATTCAATTTTTTCCTTCTTCACATTCAGGGCTGAAACAACATGTTCAATTTCTGAATCAAACATTAATGTACCATGGCTAAACATTCGTCCTTTTGTTGAGAACTGTGCGTTACCTGAAATTTTGCGGCCATCCGCAACAAGGTCATTTCTCCCTTTTAATTCCGCCGGAACACCTAGCTTGTTTAATGCTTCAACAACTGGTTTCGTGAACTTCGCGAAATTGTGGAAGCTCTCCCCATCATCTTTTGTGATAAAGCTAAAGTTTAGATTTCCTTCATCATGGTACACAGCGCCCCCACCAGAAAGACGACGAACAACTTTTATACCATTGTTATCAACGTACTCTGTGTTGATTTCTTCGACAGAGTTCTGGTTTCGTCCTATAATTATTGATGGTCTATTAATGTAAAATAATAAATATGTATCATTTTCACCAAAGTTCTGTAAAACATACTCCTCAAGCGCAAGATTAATACTTGGATCTGTAATACCTTTATTATCGATAAATTTCATGTCGAAATGACCTCCCGTTAGTTTCTCTACACGGCTAATTGTAATGGAAAAGTCCCTTTCAATCAAAAGTTAGATACTATCTTTTTCCCATACCAATCCGGTTTTTGCTAGTTGTATCTTCCCAGAAAAATATTTCTCAGCTTCTAAAACTAAATCATTTGTATCACCATATTGCGGGAGATGACTTAACAACAGTTCACCAACATTCGCATTGCTGGCGATAGTTGCACCTTCTTTACTGGTCATATGCCCAGCTGCTGATCCATCTTGCTTTTCATAAAAATTACAGTCCGTGATTAATAGATCAGCATCTTTTGCAAAATCAATCCATTCCTCTTTATAGGTAGTGTCTGCAGTATAAACAATGACATCTTCCCCATCAGAAATACGCATTCCATAACACGGAACAGGGTGATTGGTCTTTAAAAAGCTTATGGAAAATGGTCCAACCTTAAGCTCACTGTTCGGGTCATAGGCAATTCCTTCAGTACATTCATGTGACAACGCCTCAAATTTTTCCTTATTTTCTTTATGACCATAAATCGGTAAAATTTCTTTTTCTTCGCGAATGTACGAATGAACAAGCCATGCATACTGAAGAACACCGATATCTGCAATATGATCGTGATGATAATGCGATAATACAACAGCATCAATGTCCATCACATGTTTATACTTCTGAACCGTCGATAAAGCCCCACTACCTACATCAATCAAAAGCGAAAAATTATCTTTTTCAAATAAATAGGAAGATGTCGCTCCTCCCTCAGCAGGAAACCCGCCCCAAAAACCTATTACTGTACATTTCATACAAACACCTCTTTTTAAAATTTGTTGTAACACACTATTGACTTTATGCATACTGTTATAATACAATGTAAATACTAAATTAAAGGGGGATACACATGAAAAACGTCCTTGAATTTTTCAGATCATTACCGAAGAAGAAATGCCAGCATTGTGGAAATGACATGAATGAGCAAGCAGATTGCTACGGTAATTTATGTGACGAATGTGATCATCCGGCGAGATAATTAGAAAAGCGAAGGCGACTGGTCAGTGACGTACAAATAGATAGGCATGTGAAAAGTACGTTGAACTGTACGTACATTTCATCAGGACTAACTATTTGCTAGTCGCTAGGAGCCGTAGCTAGACAATACAAACCTAGCACTATTTCTAACCTGTACTATAACATATTAGTCATTACCACCTAAAACAGCTACCTAGTTAGCTGTTTATTTTTTTGAAAATTGCTAGTAAGATAAAAATAAGTTAATTAGGAGGGTATACTATGATTTGGTTTCTACTACTTTTGATCCCCTTATTTTTGTTTGGATTTATTGTGGATTATCGGAAAAAGAAGCGTATAAATACAAATCATGATGCGTATAAGCCAAATGGAAGCAACACTGATCATAGGGCACATCACTCTATGGGTGAAAACATTCGTGGTGGCGGTGGTGGCGAACTATGAACATAACAGCTCATGTGGCTGTTTATTTTTTTGATATAAATATCTGAAAAGTCATATCATTCTTTTTGCGTATGATTTATAATTATTTTGAGTTCCGAACTAATTTTGGGAGGTTTATTTGATGACGACTATGACAAAAAGAATGCAACGACATGAAGTACCTGAAAAAAACACTTGGAATTTAACTGATCTCTTTGTTTCACAGGAGGAATGGGAAATTGCTCTCAAAGAAGTTCAACACGATATTATTAATGTTACACAATACAAAGGACAATTAGGATCAAGTGCTACTGTTTTAGTAGATTGTTTAACCGCACTTGAACGTTTTGAAAAAAAGGTCATTCACGTTGCCACATATGCTAGCTTACGAGCAAGTGCTGATGGATCCGATCCGGAAAATCAAGCTAATGCTGCAAAGGTATCATCTGTATTAGCACAAATTGGAGCAAAACTATCTTTTATTGAATCGGAATTATTAACGCTATCAACGGATACAATTCAGCAATATCTCGATGAAAAAGAGGAACTACAACCCTTTAAAAAAATGCTACATGATATCGTTGAAAAAAAGCCATACACCTTATCACCGGAAATAGAAGAAACACTTGCAACTTTAGGTGAAGTGCACGGAGCACCGTTCATGATCTACCAACGAAGTAAATCATCTGATATGGAATTCGATTCAATAACAACGGAAAACGGCGAAGAATTACCTATGTCGGCTGCACTCTATGAAGATCGCTATGAGCTATCAGCTGATACTACTATTCGCAGACAAGCTTATGATTCGTTCATTAAGAGTTTGAATCGCTACAAGAATACATACGCAGCGACATATGCAACAGAAATAACAAAACAGGTTACGATGTCCAGGCTAAGGTCGTACGATTCCGTTACAGATATGTTGTTACATTCACAGCAGGTTACCGAGGATATGTATCATAATCAATTAGATATTATTCAAGAAAAATTAGCACCACACATGCGCAAATTTGCTAAACTGAAACAAAAAGAACTTGGCTTAGAGGAATTACGATTCTGTGACTTGAAAGCACCACTCGATCCAAATTTCAACCCTGAAACAACTTACGAGGAAGCAACATCGACTATTTTGGATGCACTGCAAATCATGGGTAATGAGTACAGTGATATCATGCAAAAAGGTGTTAACGATCGTTGGGTTGATTTAGCAGATAATGTTGGGAAATCAACTGGCGCTTTTTGTTCTAGCCCATATGGTGTTCACCCATACATTTTAATTACGTGGACAGACAATATGCGTGGTGCATTTATTCTGGCGCATGAGCTTGGTCATGCTGGCCATTTTTATTTAGCTGGAAAAAATCAGTCTCTTGTAAACACGCGCCCTTCTACCTACTTTGTGGAAGCACCGTCAACATTAAATGAATTGCTTCTAGCGGATCACATTAAAAATAATACAAATGACAAACGAATGAAACGTTGGGTTATTACTCAGTTACTTGGAACCTATTACCATAACTTTGTCACCCATTTATTAGAGGGAGAATTTCAACGCCGTGTGTATAAGCTGGCAGAAGAAGGAACGCCACTAACCGCTTCTGTGTTAATCAAACAAAAGCGTGAAGCATTAGAAAACTTCTGGGGTGATACTGTCGTATTTGACGAAGGCGCAGGGCTAACGTGGATGCGCCAACCACATTATTATATGGGACTATACCCGTATACTTATTCTGCAGGTTTAACTGTTTCAACTGCAGTAGCACAAAAGATTCAAGAAGAAGGCCAGCCAGCCGTTGATCGATGGTTATCTGTTTTGAAAGCTGGAGGCACATTGCCACCACAAGACCTAGCTAAAATGGCTGGTGTTGATATGTCAAAACCAGATGCAATAAAAACAGCGGTTGCTTATATTGGATCGTTAGTTGATGAACTGGAAATGACATATGAGTGAAGAATTGAGGTAGTTTGAAAGTGCTATTGTACATGTTGCCACACAATTTTTGGCGATTGGCGGATAAATCCTCGTAATGGCGGTTATATTCGCGGATTAGCTGTTATATTTCAGAATTGGCGGTTATATTTTAAAATCAGCGGTTATTTTTGATAATTGGCAGTTATATTTGAAAAACGGCAGATATATGTCCAGAACGGCGGATATCCCTCCAATCTGGTAGCAACCAAAAAGGTGCTCACA
Organism: Virgibacillus necropolis; assembly: GCF_044793635.1. Taxonomy (GTDB): domain Bacteria; phylum Bacillota; class Bacilli; order Bacillales; family Amphibacillaceae; genus Virgibacillus_F; species Virgibacillus_F necropolis_A. The sequence continues at coordinate 3,132,208 of NZ_CP084992.1, read as the reverse complement.
CAAACTAGTGAGCACCTTCCTTATTTTTCATTTAAAAAATCCAGCACATACCCAACTGCTTTTTCACCTTGTTCAATACAATCTGGAACGCCGACACCTTCAAATGAGCTACCCGCGAGATATACTCCTGGTAATACATCGGCCATTTTACCGCGAACCTTTTCAACTCGTTCATTATGGCCCACAGTATATTGCGGTCTCGCATTTTTCCAGCGTGTAATCACACTGAACTTTGGAGCCTCTGTAATATTCATCGTTTTATTTAAATCATTCAATACAATCTCTTGTATTTCCTCATCAGATAGATCTACTACCTCCTGATCATTCGGACGTCCTACATAACAACGAAGCAAGGCGCTTCCTTCTGGCGTTGTATGCGGCCATTTCTTATGTGTCCATGTACAAGCGGTAATACGGTAATCACTGTTTCTGGAAACAACAAATCCTGTTCCGTCAATGTCGCGTTTTATTGCTGATTGATCAAACGCCATTGCGACATTTGCAACAGATGTAGCCGGAACATCGGCGAATTCTTGAAAGAAGTCGAATTGGCTAAACACTTTCGGCAGTGTGAAATGTGGTGTTGTCATAATAACCGCATCTGCTTTGTAAACTTCGCCATTACTCAATAACAAGTGATAGCCATGGTCCTTTTTCTCTACATGATCAACCGCAACATTTAAATCAACCATATCCTTATCAAGTTTCATTTCTACATGCTTCACCAACGATTCAAAACCGTCTTGAAAAGCGTAAAACACTCCAGTCTTTTTTTTCTTAGACCCAGAGCGTTTCGGCAAAGTCTTCTGCAACCCTTTGATCAGACTTTTATGCTCTTGTTGTATGCGATAAAAATTGGGATATGTTGCCATTAAACTCATATTATCAATGTCGCCAGAATAAATTCCTGATAACAGTGGATCAATTACATTTTCGACTACTTCATTACCGAACCGATGACGAAAAAATCCTCCAAGTGACTGATCTTGTACCTTTTTACCTTTTGGTAACACAAAGTCAAAACCGGCCCGCATTTTCCCTTTGAATGAAAACAGGTTAGAAAATAGAAACGGACGCGCTTTCGTTGGGATTCCCATGTGTGAACCACGCGGTATCTTATGTAGTTTATTATTGACTAAAATGTAGGCTTGGCCAGTCCCATTACGTACAAGTTGATCATCAAGTCCAACTTCTTCAGCGAGTTTTACTGCAGGTGTTTTTTTAGACAAAAACGAGTCGGGTCCACGTTCAATGGTGAATCCATCTTTTTTCAATGTGCTAATTTTGCCGCCTAATTGACTACTGGCTTCAACCAGCTTCACTTTAAATGGTAACCCTTGTTCACGTATTTCTTTTTGTAAATAATAGGCGGCGGATAAACCCGTTATCCCGCCGCCAACAATTACAATTTCCTTCGTATTATCCATTACGCATCACGCTTTACCCTTTTTTGCACAACGTCTGCCAAAGTAGCAATGAAATCTGGATGTACGTTAGGCATTTCTGGTCGATAATATGCTGCTCCCAGTTCATCACAAACTACTTTACATTCATAATCATTATCATATAAAACTTCTAAATGATCTGCGATAAATCCGACTGGTACGTAAACAAATGATCGGTAGCCTTTTTGCTCAAACAGGTCTCGTGTTAAATCCTGCACATCAGGTCCAAGCCATGGATCAGGTGTATTACCTTCACTTTGCCAACCAATTTCATAATTTGTAATTCCTGTTGCTTCAGAAATTAATCGAGCCGTTTCTTTTAGTTGGTCTGGATATGGGTCACCGTTTTGTAAAATTTTCTCTGGTAAACTATGTGCGGAAACAACAAGTACAGCTTTGTCCTTTTCTTCTGCTGACATTTCTGCATAAACAGCATTGATCTGATTTGCCCAGTAATCGATAAATCCGGTTGCATCATACCAGCTTTCAACTGATGTAATTGTTAAATTACCTTGTTTCTCAGCTTCTTCATTTGCTCGATTATTATAGGATTTCACGCTGAATGTGGAATAATGTGGAGCCAATACTAGTGACACCGCTTCTTCTATTCCATCCTTCGCCATTTGACGGACAGCATCCTCAATAAATGGTTCTATGTGTTTTAATCCAATATATACGTGGAATTCATAGTTTTCCTGGAACTCATTAAGCTTTGTTTCCAATGCTTTTGCTTGCTCATTTGTAATTTTTGCAAGTGGTGAAATTCCACCAATAGCCTTATAACGATCTGTTAAGTCCTGTAACATTTCAGGCGATGGCTGACGTCCATGTCTAATATGTGTGTAATAACTTTCAATATCTTCTTCTTTATATGGCGTGCCATACGCCATCACTAATAACCCCATTTTTTTCTTTCCCATTTCTTACACCTCATTTAACAGTTTCTTATTGTTTGGAATAGCTATGGACTAATTCGGTTACCTTTTTTAGGGTAGCGGGCTTGATTTCAGGTGTTACACCATGTCCCAAATTAAATACATATCCTTGCTCCTGCATGCCTTGGTCCAGAATTGCTTTTGTTCTCTCTTCAATCGTGTCCCAATCGGAAAGTAAAATGGCAGGATCTAAATTACCTTGTAAAACTTTTGTGACACCCATTTGACGTGCTTCCTGAATCGAAGTGCGCCAGTCTAATCCAATTACATCAACAGGCAAGTCGTTCCATTCCACTAGTAAATGTCTTGCATTAATGCCAAATAAAATCAATGGAACATCTTCTTTTTGTAGCTCACGGAATATATGTTGCATTGCTGGTTTGATAAAAATTCGATAGTCAGAAGCATTTAATGCTCCTACCCAGGAATCAAATATCTGAATTGCCCGAGCACCTGCATCAATCTGTGCTTTTGCATACGTGATAACCATATCTGCAAGTTTATCCATTAATGCAAACCATGTTTCAGGTTCACGATACATAAGTGCTTTTGTTTTATGATAATTTTTAGAAGGTCCACCTTCAATCATATAGCTCGCTAATGTGAATGGTGCACCACTAAATCCGATTAAAGGAACAGTTAATTGTTCTTCTGTAAGTAATCGAATTGTATCAAGTACATATGGTACATCCGCTTTTGGGTTAATGGTACCAAGTTTTTCTACATCCTGATATGTTTGAATTGGATTGTGAATTACTGGTCCAACATTCTTTTTTATTTCCACGTCCACCCCTAGAGCAGGTAATGGTGACATGATATCCTTATATAAAATTGCGGCATCGACACCATAATTCTCTACTGGCAAACGAGTTACGTATGCACATAATTCTGGTTGATGGGTAATTTCAAATAGGGAATACTTTTTTTTAATTTCACGGTACTCTTTTTGGGAACGTCCTGCTTGTCGCATAAACCATGCGGGAACATGATCTGTTTTTTCCCCATTATAGGCCTTTATTATCGTATCATTCATTTGCTTTAACATATTTTTCACCCTTCTTGACAGCTTAAACTCTACTAACTACTATAGCCGATTTTTTTTGTGGCTGTAAGCAAACCTCTTAGATTGTCATCAATTTGTCGATTACAGCGACAATTCTACTGTATTTGACCTCGCACCTTCAACCTTTGTTAGCGGATTGTATGGAACAACATAATATCGGGTTGTTTGTAAAAGTGGAACGTCATCAATAATAAACTCATTCTTCCCTTTAACTTCCCCAATTCGTTGATCTATACCTTTTTGCTTTTTGTAAATATGATAGACGACACGATCATCATCCGGGCTTGACCATGTTAATTTCCCATCCATTAATGAAAAGCCTCCAAAAGTATAGCCTGCTTTTAAATTTTCAATCTTGGGAAGTTCAATTGGAGCCGGTAAAGCCTCTACATTTTCTGGTTGTTCAAAAGTTGCTGCTAAAGGTTGCTGCTTGTCCACTTCCGTTAAAATTGACTTGGTTAACATGGTAGGATAAGAGCTTCCATCCGTTAGGAAATGATCCTTGCCAGATTGATCATAGCCCATCCACAGTGCACTAACATATTGTGGTGTATATCCAACAAACCATGCATCTTTGTACTCACCTTTTACAAGAGGATGTTGGGTCGATCCTGTTTTACCTGCTAATGCTTTTTCGTAGTCACCAGCTTCTCCAGTACCATTTTTGACAACATTAATTAACATCTCGGTCATGTTCCATGCAACCTGACTACTAAAAACCTGTATTTCTTTATGTTTTCCTTCGACTATCATTTCATTATCACGATTGTAAATGCGTGTAATGGTGTGTGACTCAATAAACTTTCCGCCATGGATAAATGGACGATAGCTTTCCATCATTTTAATTGGCGTTATCCCCTTAGATAAACCTCCAAGCGCAATAGCAAGTCCATTATCTTCAATCGAAATATTCATTTTTTCAAGATATGATTTTGCATAATCAATCCCAATTGAATCGAGTAACCATACTGCAGGTGCGTTCTTAGAAACCCGTAAGGCTTCATAAATGGATACCGTACCTTCATAATTGCCAAGTACATTCTCGGCAGTATACCCGTCGTAACTCGCTTTCTGATCAGGAATCAAGGAATATGGGCCATATTCTTCCCTCATCATTGCTGGACCATAAACCGCGATAGGTTTTATTGTCGAACCGGGTTGTCGTTTTACAGTCACGCGGTTTAAGTTACCAAGCTCGTAATTACGACCTCCAATCGCGGCAACTATATCACCACTTGTCTGATTCATCATGACGAAAGCACCCTGTGTCCCATCCGTATTGCCTGGGAAATACTGATCATCTTTAAATTGTTTGTAAGCAATTCGTTGGATATCTTGATCCATGCTTACAACGATCCGGTACCCACCTCGCTGTAACTCATCGACAGAAATCTCATATTCTTCCGCCGCCTCTTTCATAACTAAATCAACATAGCTATCCACCCATGGAGTTTGTTCTTGTTGGTTCAAGTTCAATCCAAGTGTTTTACCCTGTGCCTGTATGCGCGTTTCGGTTGAAATCTTGCCAGCGTTATCCATCGCTTGGAGCACGACGTTTCTTCTAGCTAATGCTTTTTCGGGATGGTTTATCGGCGAATAACCATTCGGCGCTTTTGCAAGCCCTGCAAGCATCGCCCCTTCCGTCAACGTTAAATCTTCAGCTGATTTGGAAAAAAATAATTGAGATGCCTCTTCGACACCATATACACCTACACCAAAATAAATTTCATTCAGGTACATTTCAAGTATATGTTTCTTTGTAAACTGTCGTTCTAAATAGATAGCAGCCATTACTTCCTTTGTTTTGCGCATCCAGGTTTTATCATTGTGTAAAAAAAGATTCTTTGCTAATTGCTGTGTGATTGTGCTGGCACCTTCAACCTTAGCAAACGCGATAATATCACGGTAAACCGCCCTGGCAACTGACTGAATGTCTACCCCAGCGTGCTCATAAAAACGACGATCTTCAGTAGCAATGAACGCTTCTTGAACGTGCTTTGGAATCTGTTCAATCGATACGAGGGTTCTATTCTCATTGTATAATTCAGCAATTACCTCGCCATCTTTTGTTTCAATTGTTGTAGTAGCATCCAAGATAAGGTCTTCTTCATTTACAACTAGTTTTCCACCAAAGATAATTACTAAATACCCTGAAATTCCTAGAAATGCTATGAGTGCAATAATAATAACAATATGTTTCATATTGAAGGTAAGTTTCTTTTTCTGTTTTTCACTCTGTTCCATTACTTCTTGTTCACCTCTGCACATGATTGTTATAACCAATCACACCATACAGTATACGACAGTTTTCAACAATCGGAAAGTAATACTGTTTATACTATTTACCTTATTTTTTGATTAACAATACACGAAACGGGTATTATGAAATAAAGGAATTGTGAAAGGAGATTTAAGCGAAATGGAAGCATATATGACAAATGGTACATTAGAATTTATAAAAAAAATTATCGATGATCACCCAAAAATTGATTTTCACCTCATGAATAGTGGCGGTAATGCACTTGCTTACTATGAGAACAACCAAAAAAATATTTTTGAATCTGGAAGAGCTTATGAAGTACTACTTAATGATGGTGCAATTCAAAATAAAGGGTTCGTCGTTATGAACAATATTACAGTTACAGAGGACGGTCGAGATGCGTTTGAGGATCGTTTTAAACAGCGTAGTTCCAAACTTGACTCCTCACCCGGATTTCAGGCGTTTCGATTATTACGTCCACAAACCGGAAACAAATATGTTGTGTTAACCCAATGGGCTTCTATCGAGGACTACGATAACTGGAAAAACTCTGATGCCTTTAAAAAACAGCATCAACATAGCGGTGGCGAAACGAAACCTCCTGCCTATTTTGCTGATAAACCTTATATAACAAGCTATAACATGGTTGAACTCGATTAGAACAAAAGACGGAAGCGCCTATTTATATGGCACTTCCGTCTTTTGTTCACTTATTTACTTAAACCATTTTCTTCAAAAAACGTTCGTAGCTGTTCTTCTGTTTTCCCCCCACTTATACGAGCAGATTCTTTGCCATTTTCGAAATGAATGAGCGTCGGTGTTCCTTCTATAGCATACGTATTCCAAGCATCTTGAAACTCTAATACATTCAGCTTTTTCACATCAATTCCCAGCTCTTCTGCTAATGGAACTAGGATTGGCGTTGTACGTCGACAATGTGGACATGTAGGGTCATAAAAATACACCGTTAATGATTCACCGTTATCCAGTTTTTTACTTAATTCATCAGGTAAAATCTGATTTTGATAATTAGGGTCTTCTAACTGGTCAATTGTTGCTTGGTGGAGATCCGTTTTCCCATAAGGATTTTCGCTATCGTCAATTGCTTGATTATTTTTATATTGAACAACAAAATAAAGACCTGCGAATAAAACTACAAGTACTACTGTAAAAATGATCATCTTCTTTTTCATCGACTATTTCCCCCTGTGTTGTTTCAGTAATATGATGTGTAATACAAAAATCACGATAAAAGCCACGCCTGCTAAAAACGGAATTGTGATAAACCCAAAATAATTAATATACTGCGTGTTACAAGGAATAATACCACAGGATCCTGTAGCCTCATGAAATGCAGGTAGCTTTTGAATTAAATAATGGTAGAAAGAAACAAACATTCCTATTCCACTTAAAATAATGCCTGGAAAAGCAATTGACATATCCTTTTTAACCATAGCTACACCGTAAATAATAACTAATGGATACATCAAAATGCGTTGGTACCAGCATAATTCACATGGAACATATCCTATTATTTCCGAAAAGAATAAGCTTCCCAGTAATGCTATTAGGCTTTGAGCCCATATAATGAATAGGAGCGTTTCGCCCTTTTTAGATTGATCCATATATGTATACTCCTTCTTTTAAAGATACATAGGTATTATACAATTCACGCACAAAAAAAACAAAAAAGAGGACTGCATTCCGCTAATCCTCAAATGTAATTAAGTTATTTCTGTGAACATATACTGCTGCTTGTGTACGGTCGTGAACACCGAGTTTTCCCAATACATTACTCACATGCGTTTTCACTGTTTTGATTCCAATATATAGTTTTTCGCTAATTTCCTGGTTTGTCATTCCGTTACCGATACAAATTAACACTTCTAACTCTCGCTCGGTTAAATCATCGTGTGCTTTATGGGAATCAGAACGGAATGTTGACATCATTTTCCCTGCCACTTTGGGCTCAATAACATTTTCACCTTTAGCTGCCTTTTTAATTGCTGTTACAATTTCATCTGCTGATGATGTTTTTAAAAGATAACTGAATGCCCCCGCTTCGATAGCTGGGAAAATCTGCTTATCGTCGTAAAAGCTCGTCAGAATAATAATTTTTGTGTCGACACCATTATTTGTTATAGCGCGGGTTGCATCAATTCCGCTTCCATTTTCCATCATTAAATCCATTAGCACAACATCTGGTTTTTCTTTTATAACTAATGCCGCCCCATCGTTTCCGTTTGAAGCTTGGCCGATAACCTCAATCGTATCGTCGGTTTGTAAATACGATACAATTCCTTTTCGAACTACATCATGATCATCAACCACAACTACTCGTATCATCACTTTTCCCCCTCTTTAACACGGAATTCGTATATCAATATATGTACCCTCTCCCTGGATAGAGCGAATCGTAAATGTACCACCTATTTCCTCACTGCGTTCCTTCATCGTTTTTAAACCATAGGAAGTTTTACGATTGGAATCTTCTCCAACATCAAAGCCTTGACCATTATCTGCTATATGTATGAAAAGCTCGTTTGATCGGTTGGACACCTTTACATTTACCTCATTTGCTTCAGCGTGACGTAATATATTAGATAGTGACTCCTGGATAATCCGAAACACATGTTCTTCAGTAGTTTCTGGTAGTTTAATAGTTTCGTCAATTTCCAATTTAAAATTGAGTGCACTCTTTTGTTCAAGTTCTCCGATTAATTTCTTAAGACCAATCGGAAGTGGGTCACCAGATAAATGTACAGGACGTAAATGTAATAATAATGCACGCATTTCAGTTTGCGCCTGGAGTGCACTTGCCGCTACATCTTCAAGCTGTGATTTTGCTATCTCTGGATTTTTATCAAATTGCTTCAGTGAGGCTTCAGCCATCATCGTTACACCAAATAATTGCTGGCTTACCGAATCGTGAAGGTCTCGAGCCAAACGCTGCCTTTCTTCTATTACCGCTGCTTTATGTGCCGATTTAGCGAAGTCTGCCTTCTCATCTGCCATCCGTTGTAATGACTTTACCTGATTTTGCATTTTATTACCTAATTCATTTAGTTCATTACCAATTCTCGCAATTTCATCATCTTCATTAAAATAGACGCGTGATTGATAGTTTCCATTTGCAAACTGCGTAATTAATACGGAAAAATAATCTAGACGTTCCTTCATATCGCCACTCGATTTAAACCCTACGTACATAGAGAGTAATAAAGCTAGAACAACATATGCCGAGATAAACAAAAAGATACTTTCAGCGGTTAACCATAGGGGTTCAAATAAAACATAAATGGACAGTAAAAAAGATAGTAAAATGACGGTAGTCAAAAACAAGCCATAAAGATGTGAACGAATATAACTAAATCGTATACTATTGAGTCGCTTAAGCATGATCGACCACCTCCATTATACTTTATCTACACGCACAGATCCTGCTTTTAATTTCAATGTAATTGTTAATTTACGTGTTGCTTCCTGATAATCTTCTGATTCATAATATACATTTCTATTTACACCTTCTGATGTTTGCCCCATGACATTAACTTCACCAGCTTTTACAGAAGCATCAATGCGACATGCAACATTCTCCGGCATAAGAATTTGGATATCACCAGCCCAACTGTTAATCCTGATTGGGGTTTCTTTCTCCGGAATAAACGCTTTGGAAAAATCAATATAGTAATCTCCAGCAGCATTATATAAATCCATAGGTTCTACTTTCCAATTAGGTTCGTTAAACTGATGGTCCCCTAAAGAAAAACGATTTCCATGTTTTTTCTTCGTTTTATAGTCAACTGTATTATCTTTTTTGTCATCAGTATCAATCACAAACTTAAAATTTTTGTTGCGTTTTGGTTTTCCAATAATACTAAATCCGATGTAAATAATTAATAACGGCCATAATTTAAAGATGTCCTCAAAGTTAAACATGATGACTTGAAGCTCTCCCAGAACTAATAGGGAACCAAAGACAAATAAAAATGATCCGAAAATCCAACTCCCACCATCATTCCGTAAATCGTCTATAAACCACTTTAACCCAAAGATAATAAATAAGATAGAATACGTATAAGGCCAAATCCCATTCATATTCATATCGATTACATCAAGGTTCTGTAAGACTAATACTATACCTATTAAAATAATAATAAATGCGATTAAGGAACGGATAAATATATTATTCATTTTCATCACTCTTTCTGTTTAGTTGATAACCCATAATGGTTTTATTTTTAAGACAATAAACCCCGATAAACGCAACTACTATGCCGCTAACGATGACTATTGTTTGGATTGAAACTCCTGCTGCAAGTATTAGGGATGTTATCAGATATGATACTGGAACTAAGCCTGTTGAGACCGTCATCAAAAAGCTCATCATTCGGCCTAACATCTTTTTCTCAGTCGTTTGTTGGAGCATTGTCATTAATGGGATATTGATTAATTGAAATAAAAAACCCATTACACCAACAAACCCTGCTGTTAGATAAAGATAATTGGATAAACCTGTTCCGGCATAAAGCAGACCTATTATGATCAGACTTCCAATTAACGCCATTCCTGGTTTTTTCAGATTAAATGTTGCAAGTACAATAGCACCAAGTAATGCTCCAATACCAAGGGACGCTTCAACAGTTGCTAGACTTACGGCATTCCCTTCGAATACATCCTTTACGATGATTGGTAGTCCTATCGATAATGGTCCTGTTAAGAAAAAGTTTATAAAGAGTGCAACAATTACAATAGAAATAACTAGTTCATTTTTCTTTGCGTAACGAAAGCCTTCTTTTAAGTCTTCCAAAGGGGTTGGTCGATCGACCTCTGTTTCATCCTTTGGTAATGAAATGAACAGGACCGCCAATGAGGATAGTACAAGCATACCAAAGGCTATCGAAAACACACCCTCGAATCCTAGTAGCGCAATCATTCCCCCACCTAATGCCGGTCCAAGGATCGGACTGATTTGCGTTGTCATTTGAATTAATGAATTGCCTCGTTGCAATTGATCATCTTCTAAAATCGTTGGTGTTAATGCATTTAATGCAGGGTAACTAAATGCGTCTGAAATACCGAACAAAGCCGCTAGTCCAATGAGATGGAATGCCGTTACGGTATCAGTAAACACAAGAAAGATTAATACGAGAACTAACAACGCCCTTGTTGCATCAGACAGAAATAGAACCGTACGTTTATTAAACCGATCTGCAATTAAACCACCAGCTGTTAATAATAGTAATCTAGGAATAGAAGCAGCTAAAAATAACATTCCGAAATAAAATCGATTGTCATTTAAGGTTAACATTAACCACTCCGCACCTATTAAGTATACATAATAACCTGGAGAAGAAAATAACGCTGCGATAAACAAAAACATAAAATTGCGATTTTTTAATACAGGAACTTCCTTTATTTCCGTGCTAGCATCTGTCATGACGTTCATATGTAACGCCCCCTCCGATATTCGTTTAATCTGTAACTCTAGCTTATCGGATGGAGCAATCTCCCGTAACGACCTTCAGAACGTTTCTTTCTCATCCTTAAGACCGAGGAAATCGTTTTTCTTGTGTGTAAAGAAATCATAAAATGTGACATTGAATATTTTGGTCACTATGCAGGGCCACGTCCAGCTCCGACGTACAGGACGTACTAGTGCCGATAAAGCCACAGGACAAGGAAAACCTCCCTGAAAAGCATCGCACGAAGAAAAAGTGGGTTTCTTTTTCGAGGACGTGGCGTTTTTATCGGCCAGCGCCTAGCCCGCCTGAGGTTTTAAGTCAAATCTCTTTGTGATAAAAATCATCACTAAGAGATTCGTCTTAAACTTGTCGGGGCTGACCAAGGCGCTTGCGCTTTTCTACAATAAATTCATACAACAAGGTCCATAACAGAATAAAAATGAATCCAAAAGCAAATCCAGCTAACACGTCTGTAAGATAATGCACACGTATGATATAACGACTAAATCCAATAAGAAATATTAGGATTGACGCACTTATTTGTAAAGCAATTATAGCCTTTTCTGACTTTATTTTTTTTGATAAAAAATAAACAAGTAACCCATAACAAGCCAATGAAATCATAGCATGTCCGGATGGGAAGCTTGAACCATGGGCTTCTACACCCTCTAGTATTCTTGGACGCTCTCTTTCAACTATGTGTTTAATTCCTACATTTAACAGATTGCTTAAGTATGTTCCTCCGGCAAACATTACACCTACTAACCAATCACGGAAAATTATCCATAATACGATTCCCATAATAATCGTAAATGGGGTTAAAAATGTTCCAGACCCTAACTCTGTAATCCATCTAAATATAAAGTATATGTAAGAATCATCTAAGGCTACTACAAATTCCTTTGTCCATTGATCGACAAATGGAATATTTCCTCTGGTAATTTTCAAAATCCATAATGCAGTAGTGAATAAAACAAATGATAATAGAAAAATATATAAGTATTGGCTTTTATTTCTCATGAAAACTACCTCCCTTTTTTACATATTACACCAAAATGAAGGTTTAAAAATACCTAATTCGGGAAATAGTTATGTAGGCATAGCGAACAAAAGCGCAAGCGCCCGTTTAGCGACGTATGGATTGGACTGAACCGTATGAGATAAAGGAAACACGGTAAGCGTAAGCGAACCGATGTTGACTTATCGTAAGGAGGTAAAGGAAATCCAATAGTCGCTGGGCGCTGGAGCTGGACGTGGCCCTGCATGGCTACCAAAATATTCAATGTCAACATTTTATACATTCTTTACTTACAAGAAAGGCTGGGATTTATAATGGATAAAGAACTACAAGATTTAATTGATGGATTAAATGAAGATTTAGCGAACGAATATGGTGCTGCAATACAATACACGTACAGTGCCTCAGTAGTGTCCGGATTATACCGTTCTGCATTGAAACCTTTTTTCGAAGCAGAAATCACCGATGAAATGGGACATGCACTATACTTATCGGAAAAAATAAAAACATTGGGTGGTACCCCAACTACAAAATCGGCGGAAATACCGCAGCCTACTGAAGTGAAAGATCTTCTGGAGGCATCGTTACAATCTGAAAAAGATACGATTGACCGTTATGAACAACGTAAAGAGCAAGCAGAAAAATTAAACTTTACCGAGCTTGTGATTAAAATCGAAGACATGATTGCAGATGAAACACACCATAAAGAAGAAATCGAGCGTTTATTACAAGATCCACGATTATAATATAAAATTAGATGGCCTTAATAAAGGGTCATCTTTTTTTATTTCGAAATAGACTATATAATAAATGTAATAAGTAGAGGGGGTCTTTAAATGCGAGAACAACTTCATCAACAGATCGACCAGCTACACCAGGAAATGATCGATATACGGAGGTATCTGCATCAATATCCTGAGCTTTCTTTTAAAGAGGAAAAAACAGCACAGTACATTGCGGATTTTTACGAGAAGTTAGGCATTCCTTATCAAACAAAGGTAGGCGGAAATGGTGTAATCGCTACACTTAAAGGAGGAAAGCCTGGGAAAACCGTTGCGTTACGCGCGGATTTTGATGGACTCCCGATTCAGGATGAAAAAGATGTTCCTTATAAATCAAAAGTTGATGGCGTGATGCATGCTTGTGGACATGACGGGCACACAGCAACACTATTGTCCTTGGCAAAGGCCATCCAGCCGTTTCAAGATGAGTTACCAGGTACGATTGTTTTTCTTCATCAACATGCTGAGGAATATGCTCCAGGTGGCGCAAAGCCCATGATCGAATCAGGGGCACTCGATCATGTTGATGCTGTATTCGGAACACATTTATGGGCAACAACTCCAGTCGGTGTCATGCAGACCTCTAAGGACATTTTCATGGCAGGTGCGGACCGATTTGAAATAACGATTCAAGGTCAAGGTGGCCATGGCGGATATCCACATGAAACCAAAGATGCGATTGTCATTGGTGCTGACTTAATCGTTCAGCTTCAACAAATTATTAGTAGACGCATCGACCCACTTCGTACGGCGGTTTTGACTATTGGAATATTTGAAGCTGGAAATGCCTTTAACATTATTGCTGACAAAGCGAAATTAGTCGGTACAATGCGCTATTTGGATATACGTGTACAAGAACAAGTTATCGAAGAAATGGAACGGATCATCAATGGCGTTTGTGTAGCAAATGGAGCTTCCTATAGCCTAAATTATGAAAAGGGTTATCCTCCATTGGTAAACCATGCAGAAGAAGCTGAACTTGTACTGAAAGCAAGTGAACACGTTTCAGAAATTACTACTCGGGAGATTGTTCCACCTGTAATGGGTGGAGAGGATTTTGGTTATTATTTACTTGAGAAGCCTGGGACTTACTTTTTCACAGGTGCTCAAAAAGCAGGAAATGAGTTCCCGCACCATCACCCGAAATTCGATATAGATGAACGTGCACTCCCTATCGCCGCCAAGACATTAATAGAAGCATATTTTGCATACCAGGAAAAGTAATAAGAAAAGCGCAAGCGCCCGTAAAGTGGCGTATGGACTGTGCCCACGCAATGTGGGTAGTTCGATACTTTCCTTGCTACTAACAAACAAAGCATCCATACCGAATTGACTCGGTATGGATGCTTTTCTATTAAACCAATTTCAGCTTCACATACCCATTAACAAATAGGTAATTAAAAAGTAATCCCCCAACTAAGGTGATGCCAGCCCCTGCATATAGTTGCAATGGCAAAAATACAACCGCAAATAGTACGGTTTGAATAATTCCTAGCTGATATAACCATTTTAGAACCGCTTGCTTTCGCAACTTATTCTCAACAGGATATAAGTCCAACCACATGTTTGTTCGGTGATGATGATACAAGGTCATCATTTGAAAGCTACTCATGTACATAAATAATAACGCAAAAAGCACCTTCATCCACAGTTGCGGAACAAAATAAATAAATAATCCTCCAATGATGATCAGCCGTACATACATGCCTAAATAATCGCCACTTCGCACAAAAGTAATTCGATAAAGATAGTTAAACGTGTGCTTATTTTGAAATGGAACATTACTTACGATTGATGTTAGCCATCCTCGTCGCTTCACTTTACTTTTTAAATGCGGAACATCCGTTGCCATATTCGCAATCCGATAAAATGTCTGCATACGGTTAAGGTCTTTTTGCACTAATAAATCCCACAGAATACCTGCTTGCTTCCGGGATACATTATAATCATATAAAAATACAATGATATATAATGCTGTCGTAATCGCAGTTAAAATCATGTCACCATTAATTAGAAAATAAAACACAGCGATTGATAATAGCGTCCTTGTAATCAAATCGGTTTGACGAATACCTGGAGCTCTAACTTTTAACATCCACCAATTAGCAAATAAATTCCATACCTTAAAGACAAGCATTACTGAAACAGTCAGCAAATAAACTTGCCCCCCTCGTTCAGGGTAAGTAGCAGAATACAACGGTCCTAAAGCTGCTGCAACGAGTAAAACTAAATATAATTGGATGACAAAGCTATAAATCATTGCATTCCGAAAATAGGCGTTCATCTTACTTTCAGCTGCAATCAGAAAAACCAAATCAGGTTCTTTTAAAAGCGTTCGTACAGGACTGTAGCTTGCAACCAGTCCAAAGGCAATTCCCACAACTAATGCAGTTGGGAAATCTTCTGGGAGGTTTGCTAGCCATTGCTGGTAGTATACCGCTATGGCTGATATGAAAAAAAGCATCGCAACCGCCATATGACCATTGAAGATGTAGTGCAGGTAGCGACTGGTCTCTTTTAAATGCGCAGAAAAACGATTCTTAAAGAAAGCATTTGAATCAAACATGGCTTTCTTCCTTCGTCAATTGCACATACAAATCATCAAGTGTAGCATTCGGCATTTTAAAATCCGTACGTAACTCCTCCAGTGTTCCGATTGCTTTAATCTTCCCATCATGTAAAATAACGAAACGATCACAATAACGCTCAGCTGTAGCCAGGATATGTGTAGACATCAACACTCCTGAACCATTTGATTTCATTTCGTCCATTAACTGTAAATATGATTGAATTCCAAGTGGATCTAGTCCCACAAATGGCTCGTCCACAATATATAAAGGTGGCTCAATTAAAAAGGCGCACATAATCATTACTTTCTGACGCATCCCTTTTGAAAAATGCACAGGGAACCATTTTAACTTTTTCTCCATACGAAATTCCTTCAACAATGGCGGTAATCTCTTTTCAAAAACATCTTCTGGAATATCATAAGCCATTGCAGTTAGCCTTAAATGTTCATAAAGTGTAAGCTCATCATATAATATCGGCATCTCCGGAATATATGCCATTTTTTTTCGATAGGTTTCAGGACTATCATTGAACGTTTTCCCATTGATTGACACGGAGCCTTTCTTCCCATGCATTAATCCGATAATATGTTTTATTGTTGTACTTTTACCCGCCCCGTTCAATCCAATTAATCCTACAATTTCTTTTGGATTAACGTTGAACGAAATACCATGAAGTACATTTTTATGTGTGTATCCACCATGTAAATCATCAATACGTAACAATGAGTTCATTGTATTTCCTCCTTGATTCTCTTATAATGAATTTTACCATTTATCTCCTTTAAAACCAAAACAAACTCTCCAACAATATTCTACATATTTTTGTGTATAAAAATCTTATAAATGTCCACAATATATTTTGTAGCCATGAGGATGGTCACTACAAAAAATTTCGTATCTAATACTAAATGAGGTGTATGTGATCGAAAATTTACTGTAAACCCATTTTGTTATTCGTATCAAATATAAAATGAGGTGTTTGTGATCGCACATTCGATGTAAACCCATTTTTTTATTCGAATCTAATACTAAATGAGGTGTTTGTGAAAGGTCATCTAATGAAAACCCATTTTGTTATATGTAGTTCATGGTCAGAAATACAAACAAAACGGTTTTTGTAACCTAGTTAACCTGAATGACCATCATGCTAACTAATTACAAAAGTCCCCAATTTAGATGAACAACCATCCTTAGGCTACTTAAAGCAGGCTAGTCCAAAAGTACATTGATGTACTTGCGGGCTATGCCTGTTATTATTTGTATTCATGTCCATTCCTTTATACAATAGAGAAAATACGTTAAGGAGTGGTGTTGGATGAGTCATGAAGGTTGCATTTTCTGTAAAATTATCGATGGTGAGATTCCATCTGCTAAAGTTTATGAAGATGAGTTTGTTTACGCATTTTTGGATATTAGCCAGGTTACAAAAGGTCATACTCTAATTATCCCAAAAACACATACGAAAAATATATACGAAACTCCTGAGAATATAGCTAGTGAGTTTTTTGCCCGGGTTCCAAAGGTAGCAAATGCTATCAAAGCTGCTTATAATCCAATTGGTATGAACTTACTAAATAATAACGAGAAGCCAGCTGATCAATCCGTATTTCATTTACATATCCACCTCATACCACGATACGGGGAAAATGATGGCTATTCATCAAACTGGACCGTACACGCAGACGATTATACTGCGGATGACCTACAAATAATTGCACAAGAAATCAGTGATTCATTATAATTAAAGGCTCTTTTTGCACGCATTGTTGCTTTTCATATTCAGAGTTGATATAAACTGCGTCACAGTGTACCGCTACGGAAATACACTTCGCTAACATGGTGTCTGGAAGCAGTACTATATAGCTCCTTTCACTATTATGGCAGTTGATTTTCGCTGCGGACAGTTGACTCCTGCGGGAACAGCACGAGTCTGAAGACCCCGCAGAGTGGTTTTCTCGAGGAGGCTGAAGCCGTGCCCTAAGGTGCGCAACGGTCCGCAGCGGAAATCAACATAGCATTTACGTCGCAGTCTATATCTATTCTTTCAAGAGCAACAATCTTTATGAAAACAGCTTAATTAAAAATTCCTGCTTTTTATTTTAATGAAATTTTGTTATACTTTATATAAGTTTCTGCAGCTGACAACGAGTGTACAGTTGAGGAACTAGAATACATTAGCTTAGCATAGCTGAGACGAGGAGAGTTTAAAAATGAATATTAGAGTATTGATCATTTTATCCTTATTTGTAGGGATAGGAGCAGTTTTACACACAGTGGTACCAGCAATTTTGTTCGGAATGAAACCTGATATGTTGTTGTCCATGATGTTTTTAGGAATTATGCTTTTTCCTAAATTAAAGTATGTTGTATTATTATCCATTGTAACTGGTATACTATCAGCATTAACAACACTTGCACCAGGTGGACAAATTGCGAACCTTATTGACAAACCTATAACAGCATTATTATTTTTTGGATTGTTCCTATTGATCAGAAATAAAGTAAATATAAACATTAGTGCTCCAGTGATGACAGCTATAGGTACAATAATAAGTGGGAGCATTTTTCTATCGTCAGCGCTCTATATAGTTGGCTTAATGGATGGGGTATTTACAGTACTATTCCTAACAATTGTATTACCTACAGCGGCTGTAAACGCAATTGTAATGATTGTCGTCTATCCTGTTGTACAAAAAATAATGAAACGATCTCAACCAATAACAGTTTGATAATTAAACGGTTACTATATATCCCCTGGCATAATAGGTCGGGGGATATTTTTAAACTAAAGTAAATACATATATTCGAGAAACAGGTTTAATTGTAGTACAATAAAAGGAAAGAAATAGTAAGGTTTTGAAAGGAGCGAATTTCATATGGTAAGAGGCAAATCATTATTATGCGGCTTTGTTATTGGTGGAGTTGTTAGTGCAACAGCAACATTACTAAGTGCACCATCCTCCGGAAGAGATTTGCGTTTCCGAGCAAAAGAACAAAGCACAGAATGGAAAGAAATGATCAGTAACTTGAAATTTGACGGAATGCGTCTAAAACAACAAATCACCGATACATCTAAAGAAGGTGCAGCCTTAATAAAAGAACTGACACATGAAATGAAAAAGTCTGTTCAGGATTGGCAACAAACTGTCGAACCACATCAGGAAAACATTCATAAATACCTAGAACAAATCGAATCGAGTCTTAAGGATCTTGAAGAAAAGATTAAAAATCAATAAGGCTTCATAAGAATGACCGGGCAAACACTGCCCGGTTATTTTTATGCCAAGAAATACACACAGAAGATAATATATCCGCCGATTTGCATGTATATCTTCCAATCCACTTATATAACTGCCGTTTTTCAAATATAACTGCTGTTATAAAATTATATCTGCCAATATTTTAATATAACCGCCATTACCAAAATATATCGGCTGATTTGTAAATATATCCGCCGATTGAAATCCCATCCTAAATTTTAGTTATTCAATTTTAAATAATAGCATCTAGATCAAAACTTATACTATTCTTCCTCGCAAACAGGTAAAAAAAGGACTTCCTCAATTTAAATTGAAGAAGTCCTTTTATTTTTTTATTACTCGGCTGGCTTTAAATCCTCTATAGAATCAATGTCCATATAGTTTGGTACAGCTAAACCAATTTTAGCTCCCTTTAAATTTTCACCTAAATCTTCAAATTGCCCTTCAAACTTCTCATAAAACTCTTTATGTGTGACGGGCATCCAGGCAGCTAGTGTAGCATCTCCATCACCCTCAGCAATAGCTTTAAAAACAACTGCGACATCAACAGGTGTAATCGTCACTTCAAAACCTTTTGATCTTAAAACTTCTGCAACTACACTTGCAGAGGCACGTTCTGAATCCCAAGGAGTGGATACTAATTCAATCTCAACTCCCTCTACATCTTCAACACCCTTGGTCCATTCTGAAACAACATCTTGGTGGTCTTCCACCCACTTTTTTGCAACAGTAGATATCTCATCGCCAGTTTCCGTAGATTCCAGCATGATACCTTCCATATCTTCTACTTCCCAGTGAAATTGATCTAATAACTTATATGCATTAGGCTTATCCTCTTTTAACCCTTTTCGGGCAAGTGTTTTTATCATTTCTGTTTCTCCATAAACGCCTTTTGGATCTTTAAGATACTTTAAATCTTTATATTTTGCGAACATCCAATGTGGATTCCAACCAGTTATAACGATTGGTTCTTTCTTTTGGATTGCTTCTTCAAGTCTTGTCATCATCGCTGCAGTTGAAGATTGTTCAAGAGACCAGCCTTTTAAACTTTCATATTCCTCAATTGCATTCTCAGTTGTGACTGTGATCCCTGCACCAGGTTCAATACCTGTAATTGTGTATTCAACGTCCTCACTATAGCTCTTTTCACTACCATTATTTCCAGTTGTTTTCTCCTCTTCATCTGATCCACAACCCGCTATTATTAGAACTAACATTAAACCTGAAATCAGAATAACATTTTTATAAAAGTTCTTTTTCATACACAAAACATCCTTTCATTAGAGAATTTGTAGTTATCTTTTGTAATCAAGCTGATAGCTATACTTTTATTACTCAGCTGGCTTTAAATCTTCAATGGAGTCAATTTCCATATATTTTGGAACAACTAGTCCGATTTTAGCACCTTTTAGGTTTGCACCTAGATCAACAAAATCGCCCTCATATTTATCATAAAATTCTTTCGTTGTAATAGGCATCCATACAGCAACTGTAGCATCTGCATCTCCATCTGCTACTGCCTTATACATAACAGCTACATCAACTGGTGTGATTGTCACATCAAAACCCTTTTGTGTCATAACCTTGGCTACTGCATTTGTAGCAGAAAGTTCTGATCCCCACTGAGTGGTAACTAATTCTATTTCAACACCATCAACGTCCTTAACACCTTTCGTCCATTCTGAAGCAACATCTGGGTGTTCTTCAACCCATTTCTTAGCAACAACGGCTATATCTTTTCCGCTTTGTTGGGCATCTAACATAATGCCTTCCATATCTTCTACTTCCCATTGAAATTGATCCAGTATTTTATATGCCTGAGGTTTATCTTCTTTTAATCCTTTTCTTGCTAATGTTTTAATTACTTCTGTTTCTCCATAGGCACCCTTTGGATCTTTAAGATATTTTAGGTCTTCATATTTCGCAAACATCCAATGTGGGTTCCAACCAGTTACAATGATCGGTTCTTGCTTCTCAATTGCCTCATCAAGTTGCGTCATCATTGCTGGGGTTGATGCCTGCTCGAGAGTCCAACCTTCTAAACTGTCATATTTTTTCATGGCTTCTTCAGTAGTGACTGTGATCCCTGCTCCAGGTTCTATTCCCGTAATGATATGCTCAACCGCTGCACTATAACTTTTTTCGCTATCTTTATTTGCATTTGAATCTTCTTTATCCGAACTACAACCCGTTACCATAAGTACTAAAATAAGTCCTGTCATAAGATGTCTAATCATACATAAAACGTCCTTTCATTAGAAAGCCTTAGTTACACTTATGTAGTAAGAAAGTAGCAGCACTTTCTTGCTACAAATAAAAGACTGACACATTTTACTGTGTCAGTCTCCCTATTTATAATTGTATTACTCAGCTGGTTTTAAATCTTCGATAGAGTCAATTTCCATATATTTTGGAACAACTAATCCGATTTTAGCACCAGACACGCTTTCACCAAGGTTCACTAACTGATCTTTATATTGTTCGTATAGATCACCATGTGTTAGAGGTAACCATCCAGCAAGCATAGCATCTGCTTCGCCGTTAGCAACTGATTTCCACATAATTGCATTATCAATCGGTGTTAATGTTACCTTAAATCCTAGGCTTTCAAGAACTTGACCAACTACATAATTTGATGCTAATGCAGAATCCCATTCCACATATACTAATTCAATTTCTTTGCCATCTACTTCTTCTACACCTTTTTTCCATTCAGAAACCATATCCTGATTTTCTTCAATCCAAGCAGATGCTGCTTCAGCAGGTTCCGCTCCATCTTGAATATTTAACATGATTGATTCCATTGCTGCTATATTCCAGCTAAATTGATCTAATAATTTATGTGCGTTAGGCATATCTTCTTCTAGACCTTTACGAACCATCGTATTAATTGTTTCTTCTCCACCAAATACGCCCTTTGGATCTTTTAAATATTTAAGATCGTATTTAGAGAATTTCCAATGTGGAGTCCAACCTGTTACAACAATTGGTTCTTCAGCTTCAATTGCTTCTCCTAATGCTGTTGCCATTGCACCACTTGAAGAAGTTTGTACTGTCCAGCCTTTCAAGTTTTCATACTTTTCAACAGCATTTTCTGATGCCTTTACAACACCAGCACCAGGTTCGATACCTGTGATTGTGTAATCCATTTCTTCACTATAATTCACATCTCCTCCACCATTGGATGATGATGTATCTTCTGATGATTCTTCGTCTGAGCCACAACCTGCAGCTACTAATGATAATGAAAGTCCAGCAGCAATGCCGACTTTTTTCCAGTTAAATTTAAACATAACTAGTTTTCTCCCCTTTTTCTAATTTTTTATATATGGAAAACTTTTCTTCACGAAAAGATACCAACAAGTTAATGTTACTTCTTCCCATTCACATTTTGCGTGAATCGGTCAATAATTATTGCTAAAATTACAATCCCAATTCCTGCAACAAATCCAGTTCCAACTTCTGCACGTTGTAATGCAGAAAGAACTTCTCTACCTAGACCTGGTGCACCAATCATTGATGCGATTACTACCATTGAAAGAGCAAGCATAACTGTTTGGTTGATACCAGCCATAATCGTTGCTTTGGCCATTGGTAATTCTACCTTAAATAACTTTTGTGAACCAGTACTACCAAATGCTTCTGATGCCTCTACAAGTTCTTTTGAAACCTGTCTAATCCCTAGATTAGTGAAGCGGACAGTTGGTGGTGTCGCGAAAATTAATGATGCAAAGACACCTGGAACCATACCAATTCCGAAGAATGCTACTGCCGGTATCAAATACACAAAGGCGGGCATTGTTTGCATAAAATCTAGTATCGGTGTGATGATTGCTTCTGCCGTTTTACTTTTTGACATTAATATACCAAACGGAACCCCAATAATGACCGATAAAACACTGGATATCAGGACTAATGTAAACGTATTAATCAAGTGTTCCCACAATCCTTGATTATAAATCAACCAAAGACCTACTAACGAAAATGCTGCTAAACCAAATTTTTTACCAGTAATAAAGAAAGCTAATAAAGCAACGATAATCATTATAATTACTGGCGGTACGGCAAATAACGATTCAGAAACAAATTCCATGAATACATCAAAGTATTCCTCAATAGGTTCAAAAATAAATGAAAATGTTTCTGTCAACCATTCTGTAAATAAGGCTGTCTTCTCTGCAATTGGTATTTCTGGAATGAAATCTATCATTTTATCAAGCATGATCTAAATTCACCTCGCCATCTCCCGCAAGTGCTGCGATTAAGGCGCCACGCACGATAATTCCAACCAGCTTTTCTCCATCCATCACAGCTACCGGAATAGGTGAATCATGAATGATGTTGAAAATATCATTTAATGCAGTTTCTTTTTCGACTTTAGGTATATCCGTACGTAAAATTTCCTTGATATCACGTACATCTTTTTGTCTAGCCTCTGAAGCATCATCTGCCGTAACATAACCCTGTAAATTACGCTTACCATCTACAACAATGATGCTAGATAAGCCTTCTTCTCGCATTCTTTCAAGCGCAACACGCGGCCCGTGCTTCTCAACATTGATTGTTTCAGGTCGTTTCATGATCTGTTGTGCAGTTAATACTTTCGAACGATCCACATCTTCAACAAAACGTTCTACATAATCGTTTGCTGGATTTACTAGGATTTCTTCTGGTGTACCAATTTGCACGATTGATCCATCTTTCATTAACGCAATTCGATCACCTAATCGTAAGGCCTCATCTAAATCATGCGTTATAAAAATAATTGTCTTCTGCATGCTAGCTTGCAGGTCCACTAATTCATCCTGCATGTCTTTACGAATTAACGGATCTAATGCTGAAAAAGCTTCATCCATTAACAATACTTCTGGGTTATTTGCTAAGGCGCGTGCTAAACCAACACGTTGCTGCATACCACCAGATAATTGACCCGGATTTTGATTAATATAGCCACCAAGTCCTACCATTTCTAGTGATTCCTGCGCCCTTTTCTTTCTTTCTTCTTTCGGCACATTCTGAATTTCTAATCCATATTCAGCGTTTTCCAGAATTGAACGATGTGGGAATAAAGCAAAGCGTTGAAATACCATACTCATTTTTTCCCTGCGAACGTTTCGTAATTCACTTTTATTCATAACAGAAAGATCTTCCCCGTCAATCAGGACGTTTCCTTCTGAAGGTTCAATAAGACGGTTTAATAAACGTACAAGTGTTGATTTCCCGCTCCCTGATAACCCCATGATGACAAATATTTCTCCGGCTTCAACTGAAAATGATGCACGGTTAACTCCTACTGTACTTCCAGTTTCTTTTAAAATCTCGTCCTTAGATTTCCCCTTATCCAGCATCTTACGTGCTTGCTTTGGGTTTTTGCCGAACACCTTTGATAGGTTTTTGACTTCTATAACCGGCACTCCGTTCACCTCTACTTTTCTTTGTTCCATTTACGCCAACATCTAAGTATATGGTCGTAATGCTTTATGATTAGAATTAAAGCAAATAAAAAGACGTTAGCTCCGAACAGCTTTTTTCTACTTATCTACTATATAACGTAAAGCATACACTTTTCAAACATTATATACTATCAGTTTTGTATATATTTTTCGTACAGATTAAACTGTATGAAATTTACAGCTGAATATCTTTTATTTACTGCAAAATACTCCATATTACTACCCAATTTGTGATTTTCAATAAAATTCTATTTGTTGTAACCTTTATATAGCAAGCCTTTTAGGAGGATTTAATGATGGAAGAAACAAAAGATCAACTTACCAATAAAATTGTTATTGAATTTGCCAAAACTATTGAACTTTTTGATTTAACCCCACTTGAGGCACGACTATTTGCCTATTTATATTTAATAGAAGACCCGATGACACTAGATGAAATGAGTGAAGCTATCGGGAAAAGCAAGACATCAATGAGTACTAGTGTTAGGAGCTTACTAGATTTAAATTTGGTTACGCGTGTATGGAAGAAAGGTGTACGTAAAGACTTATATCAAGCTAACGGTCAACTATTTAAAACCTTTATGAATTCCTATATTAATAAATGGATTGATGCAACTAACCATCAAAAAAGCTCTTTAGAGGAAATTAAGAAGAATCTAGATGATACATCATCTGATAGCGATCTTATGGATATCTATAATCGTCTAAAAAGCATTATGGATTTCCACAAAAATATAGAAGATTCTTTCCGTGACATGAAACAGGAATAGTACGAACTGTAAAAAAAAGACTGGTGACCATGTTTTGCTTTTAGCAAAAGTATGGTCACCAGTCTTTTTTTATAGTGGGGAATTCAATGCCACGTTCTAATAAATTGTTAAATTCCTTCAATAGATGGGGGAAATATCCCTCTCGTTCTAATGCATAAATTGTCTCGTTTGGTTCCAACTTTTCATTTAACATTCCCGCAAAATGGATCAATAGTGATGTGAAGTTTAGAAATCCTTCCTCCTTTTGTGATTTATAATTGTCCTCCAACATTTGTAGTAACTGAAAAAGCTCGGTATATTCCTCTTCCGTAATATTATTTTCAATGACCAATTTAACAAATGGGTATTTGTCTACATCAATTAGTTTAGAAAGTAATTGAACATGAAAGGACATTGTATCTTTTCCATTATTACAACTCATACATAGCACCACCTTAAGTTTTGCTTATACTGGCATTTTTTTAAAAACTTTCATACTCCTTACGCGCAAAAAATATTGGAATACTAATATCCTGTTAACCCTTTTATATCAACGTTTAAGCAGGGCCCATTTTAAGCATGAAAAAATTATCAAAAAAAGTATTGCTTTTTCTTTTGAAACGTACTATTATTCTTTAAGGATTACAGCGATTAATACGACTAGAATCACACGAAGGAGGGTCAAAAATGAACTGTTGGAAATCCATAAATTTCACCAAAGAATTCGGCGTAAACAGATTGTACTTTTTTTCATTTTTGATCGGTCTACTATCATTCGTATTTCTTTTTGTACCATTTTCCAGTATTCACAGTACAACACAAGTAAATGAATTTGGTATAGTACCTTTCCTTGGGCTAGTTATCTTAATGCCAACCATTCATTCGTTTATGCATATTTTACCATTAATCATGATGAATAAACGAACTAAAATATATTTCAACCTTAAAAAAAGCATGATTCCTACATGTAAGTATCATGCGAGAACATTTTTATCTAAACCAACATCTTTATTGGTAGCATTTGCACCGACACTATTTATTACGATTCCTGGGATTTTCGCATCATTGGTATTTGTTGATTATTATGTATATATTCTATTATATACAGCAATCCATATCGGAGCATCATTTACCGATTATCTCTATATCCTTCATATCAGTAAAGCTCCTAAACGTGCTTTTATTGAAAGTGAAAATGAGGGGTTCGCCATATTAGTCAAAGCAAATAATTAAAGAACAAAAGCTCTAAACTATGAAGAAATCACCTGATAAACTAAATTCAGGTGATTTTTATTTTACTAAACTACTTTCTACACTATTCATATGATTAAAAATTTGGTAAAGTAAGAAATGTACTGTTTTCGAAAGTTCCGTATTCTTTTCGTATATCAAATAATTATGCGTCTCCAACAGGATTTAAGGAGGTTTTTTATGAGTATTTTATATGTATTGTATGCTTTGTTCGTTCTATTAATTTTCAACTCATTGACGCATCAATTTTGCTTGAAAATGGAAATGAATCAAAAAAAACAATCAACTGTCTTTAGAGCTATAAACTTGATGATTATGGTATTATTAGTATCTTCTTACGTCCGAGTTCTAAATGTAATTACGTAAAAGTTAGTAAAAACTATGTAAAATGCAAATAAGACTGTTTTTTTTGTAACATACTATGGTATATTAATCATTAGTTTTTAAAGTTTAGGCAAACCATTAGATTAGGAGTGTTCAATAAATGAAAAAACTAGCAATGGCAGCAACAATTACAGTAGGAGTTCTAAGCTTGACAGCTTGTAACTCAGGTGAAGCAGATAAAGAAGCGGTTGTAGAAACAGAAGCAGGTAATATCACAAAAGATGAATTTTATAATGAACTAAAAGAAAAACACGGTCAGCAAGTATTGACTGAAATGGTAACCGTTGAAGTGCTTGATGACAAATATGATGTACCTAAAGAAGATATTGATGCAGAAATTAAAAAGCTAAAAGATCAGTATGGCGATCAATTTGAAATGGTTCTTCAAAAAAGTGGTTATAAAGATGAAGATGCATTCCGTAAAGTAATAAAGATTAGTCTATTAAAAGAAGCTGCCGTATCTGAAGACATTAAAATTAAAGATGAAGAAATTAAAACACAATACGAACGTATGAAAACAGAAATTGAAGCTTCACATATTTTAGTTGCTGACGAAAAAACCGCAAAAGAAGTTAAGAAAAAGCTTAAAAATGGTGCGGACTTTGGTGAATTAGCTAAAGAATATTCAACTGATAAAGCAAGTGGAAAAAAAGGTGGAAGCGTAGGTTACTTTACTGCAGGTAAAATGGTTCCAGAATTTGAAGACGCTGCCTATAAACTTGAAGTTGGCGAAGTCAGTAAACCAGTTAAATCTCAATTTGGTTACCATATCATTAAAGTGACGGACAAGCGTGATGCTAAAACAGATCTCGGTTCTTTTGAAGAAGAAAAAGAAGATATTCGTCGTACACTATTAAGTAAGAAAATTGATCCAAAAAAAGCACAAGCTAAAATTGATACGTTATTAAAGGATGCTAAAATTGATGTAAAAATTGATCAATATGAGGATCTATTCAAAAAAGAAGAACCTAAGAAAGATGAAACAAAGAAAGAAGAATCTAAATAATATTAAGGAAACTCGTCATTCGCTATTTAAGACAAGCGAATGACGAGTTTTTTCTTATGCAGTAAGAAAGGATTTATGCTTTCTTAACTACTAAAAAATGCTGATCCGATATCGGATCAGCATTTTTATTATCTGGAGTACTCTTTTTGGTGCTTTGTTTCTCGTTCTTTTTCCATCCGGTCAATAAAGACTCTTCCTTCACGTTCAATGAATTGCTCCTCAAGTCTACGTTCTGCCCGTATTGCTCGATAGGCCATATATCCACTTAGAAAAATAAACAGAATCATCATAAGAACCCACCAAGGCACACCAATAATCATTATATTGCCCCCTTGTCCACCTTTTCTATTACAAGTATATGAGGGCAACTACGAAAAAATGACTACTATTTATTCCTCTTCAAATAATGGTTTGTAGAATGATCGATTATCCATCGCAAAAATTCGCTCGGTAAATTCACCAGGCTTTACTTTTTCGAGAGATCGATTTAGCATATTCATCTTCGCATCAATTAAATCTATCAAGTGCAAGAGTTCAGCTTCTCGTACCATTGGCGGTTTGGGACTGCCCCATTCTGCCTTTCCATGATGGGACAAGACTAAATGTTGTAAAATAAGAATCTCTTCACCTTCAATTTGCAACTCAAGTGCAACCTGACCAATTTCTTCTACCATCATTGGAATATGACCCAGTAATTTTCCTTCTATTGTATAAGAGGTTGTAATAACGCCTGACAGCTCTTTTAACTTACCCAAGTCATGAAGAATAACGCCTGCGTACAGTAAGTCTTTATTCAATTGAGGATATAGCTTATGTAATTCCCTCGCCAGCGCTACCATACTTACGATATGGTGTGCTAATCCAGAAACATATTCATGGTGATTTTTAGTTGCAGCTGGATAGGTTAACAGTGCTTCTTGATACTTCTTGATAAAGGCACGAACAATTCGTTGCATTGCTGGATTCTTCATCTCGAAAATGGCTTCAGTGAGTTTTT
Organism: Virgibacillus necropolis; assembly: GCF_044793635.1. Taxonomy (GTDB): domain Bacteria; phylum Bacillota; class Bacilli; order Bacillales; family Amphibacillaceae; genus Virgibacillus_F; species Virgibacillus_F necropolis_A. The sequence goes on along the minus strand of NZ_CP084992.1, from coordinate 3,103,570 downwards.
CCATTAGCTCCTCTTTTTCAACAGGGGCTTTTTCAATAAAATCTGTAACGTGTACATCATCCGTTGGTTGTGATGGTCTAAGGGACATTATCTTTAACTGTGCTTTACCACGAAATTGATTAATCTCTCCTGTTAGTTTAACGATTTGTTCACCAACAAATAGTGCCTCATCTTCTTTTGAAATATCCCACAGTTTAGCATCAATCTCTCCAGTAGCATCACGAAGAATAAGCGTTAAAAATGGTTTTCCATTACTTGCTACACCTCTATTTGCTTCTTTAATAAGCACAAATCCATCAAAAGAATCCCCTATATTTATGTATCCTAATCCCTTTGTCATATCTGCTTCCCTCCCCTAGGTACAAATACTATCTATTTAATCATCTAAATTCTTTGGAATTAAATTAAAAATCTCTCCAGATTCAATCACTTGAATAAATTTCATCAGCCATTTGTAGTAATTTTGAGCATAGCGAAGTCGGTCAATATCACCATTGATTTGCTCACGTAATTCTTCATTACTAGTGGACTCCTGAATAACCAGTAGCTCTTCAATTGTTTCGTCTGCTTCTTCAATATTAGTTTCGGTATGCTGACGCCAACGGTTGCCAAACAAAGAAGTGAACGATTTATACCAATCCTCTTCCGATTTATATAAATCTTTACGAATACCTTTTTTAAAAGTTGACTCCACCATTCTCATATCAGTTAGTGCCCGTACCCCAGTGGACATACTTGTTTTACTCATTTCCAATGCATCACGCATGTCATCCAACGTCATCGGCTCTTTTGAGAAGTACAAGACTCCATACAATCGACCAACTGAAGAAGTGATTCCATACAGATTCATATTCTTGGCGATTACTTGGATGAATTTTTCTTTTGTTTCTTCATATTGCTCCCAATTGCTTGTCTCATCAATTTCAGACAATGGATGTCCCTCCATCTCTCATAATATCTAAATTGGTCCAGCACCATAGCTCAATTCCATCAGACCATAAATTGGCGCTTTCGCCTATCTACTGTTATAAACTTGTTTTTCTATAACAGATTTTATCATTAAATATCAACTTTTGCGAACAGATTCTGACAACACAGTGATTTTACCTCCGTTAGCATTGTTAATTAGTGCCCTTCTACAAGTAAATAAAAGCACTTGCCTCTTTTTTGCAATACTAGCAATTAGGAGCATCATGTTTTCTACTCGTATATCATCAAAGTGTACAAATGCATCGTCTATTATAAATGGCATTCGATGTGCATCACTCATCACTTCACTAATCGCTAATCTTAAAGCTATATATAATTGATCCTTTGTACCTTGTGATAATTCATTTACCGTATACCGAAGATGGTCAACGGATTCAACCTGAAATAACTTTTCTTCAGTTGGTGCATAAACATTAGTGTAAGCATGGTTAGTCAAAATAGCAAAGTAAGCCGAAGTTTGTTCCATCATCCGTGTCATGTACTTTTCACGATAGCTTTTCTTCGTTTCAAGTAACATTTCCTTTGCACTTTTCAAAATCGCCCATTTCTCTGAAAGCTTCTTTAGCTCATCATTTTCCAGGTGAAAGCGGTGCATGGTTTGTGAGTGTTCGTCTGAACTTTCCATGTTTGCTAAATCAGCATTAATCGCAGCCAATTGTTTGCGCCTTTCTTCTATTTCTTGTTCAGCTAGTTCTAATTTATTGCGATAGTCCTCTTGTTTTTCTTGTATTTTTGTAACATCCATCATATCGTTCGAAATTAACTCACCTATTTTTTCCTCTGAAAAAATCATACTAAGTTGTTCCATGACTTCTTCTCTTTTAATTTCTATCTTCTTTTTATCTTCAAGTAGTGTGTTTTTCTGATAAAATTCCTCTTCCGTATTCACTTCTGCCGCTTTCAACAGATTTGCTAATTCCGTCTGAAAAACTTGAACCTTTTGTTTCATTATTTCAATCTGTTCATCAGTTGTTTCGATCCATGTAACATATTGTTCTATCAGGTGAAGCTTATTATCGTGCTCTTCCACTTTTTCTTGAAGAAATGCAAAGCATGCATCGATTGATTTATAGTCCAATTCCCAATTTTTATCAGCGAAAAACTTCATTACATTTTCCCTAAGTTGGGTTTCCTTCATTATTACAGCATTTAATTGCTGCCCTTTCTTTCTCCAATCCAAGTTCTGCTGTAATAAAGATTTGAACGTATGATAGAAGGAAGGCCAGTTGCTTACATCTATTGTCTCCAAAATTGGGTAAAGTTTACGTTGGTGCCTTATTTTTTCATCTATACGGTTTGCTGTTTGCATCGTTAATTCATGACGTTCTTGCCATTTAATCTGATCAATATTATTTGCATGGAGCTTATCCGCAATCGTTTCTGCCTGCCGCAAACTTTCATCATAGTCAGCAAGTAATTGTTCTGCTTCCTCTTTTTCTTCCAACGTTACTGGAATATCATCCAAATTTGTTTCGTTATTAGTGAACAATTGCTCCATCGTTTGTACAGACCGCTTACTTATTATCCATTGAGCGATTCCAACACCAATAGATACAAGCATGACGCCATAACCCCACAAATATCCCTGCAAAAATCCAATTAGACCAAAAAGGATTCCCAGCAAGGCACTGCCAACGAATAAATTAAAGGAAGTTTTCTGTTTTTGGTTTTTGATCGCTTTAAAATTAGCTTGTTGTTTGTTTTCTTTTTCCTGATAATGATAGTTATTGTAATCCTGAATTCGATTGGATAGCTCGTCAACTTGTTTGGGAGTCAACTGATTATCCTTAAGGGAATCAAGACTAATTTCTAACTCCTTTTTCTGTTTACGTTGAACCGCTTTTTCCTGGGTTAACTTTTCTTTCTCAATACGGAGTTGCTGACTTCCCTCATACAATTGAATCCACTTGTTTTCCGTTTGGTACGCTAATGATATGTCATCCAAATCATTAATTTCAAGCTTCGTATCAATATTTTTTAATTCATTTTTTAAACCGGCCTCTTGCTCTTTTATAGCGTACTTCAGGTTCTTCATTTCTTTTATCTGTTCATTATAGTCTTTTTGGGTATCTACGAGTCTTTTTACCTCATCGTACGTTTCATAATCCATCAGTGATTCCTTTAGTTCTATCTGTTTATTGTTATATGAAGTAGCATTATTATGTAAAACCGCGAGTTCACTTTGAAGTGGTAGGATCTTTTCTTTTACTGCATGCCATCGATTCATACCATCCTTTGGAAATGGAATAACCTCTGGGTAGCTTTCCAGTTGATCTTCATATTTATTAAGCCTTATTAGGTTAGGGAGTGCTTGCCGAATTTTGTCACTTTCTGATACATTTTTCTTCTCCATCTGAATTACTTGTTGAAGTCTTTCTAAATCAGCATTTATTTCAACAAGCTTAACCATTTTTTCATCGTACGTTTTTTCATGGCTTTTAAATAGTTGTACTTTATTATTTAAGTCTTCTAGGTAATCAAGCTGTTGATTGATTACTGGCTTTTTACCAAACGGCTTAAACAATTCATTTATTTTCGAATCAAGACGTTTCTCAACTGCATAAATATCAGTAGATCCTGTCAAACCAATTCCGAGCAGAATTTCCCCAAGATCTTCTTCTTTCATCGTTTTCAAAGCTGTTAAATCGAGCGCATCAAATGAAAATATCGATCGATATGTCTGGCGGGTCATGCCATTCAATCGACTTTTCAGCCATTCCTCATCCGCTTCCTCCCCATTCGGCAGTAAACATTTAGCGGAACCATTTCTAGCCTCATCCACACGTTCAATCTTATACTCCCCTATTTCCTCTTCATATATCGTCAGCATTCCACCCATTTTCCCACTGGTTCTCGAACGAAAAAAAGTACGCTTTTTCGGTGGCAGTCCAAATAACATAAATAAAATAAATTGTTGTAGACTGGATTTCCCTGATTCATTCTCACCATAAATAACCTCTAGCTCATCAGGTTGAAAATCTATTTGAAAATCATTCCATTTTGCAAATCCATAGATTGAAGCCCGTATAAACTTCATATTAATCATCCTCGCCCTTCAGCAATTCATTTAATAAAAATTGTTTAGCCTGCTGTCTAGTATCGGTTTCGCTCGCTTTGGTCATTGGTTCAAGAAATTTCCGTGCTTGTTTATGACGATATAGTTCTTCTGTAAATGTGTGTACTGGGGCATTCTCACTGTTTCTGAGTAATTCACCAATAAAATGATTGCCTTTCATTAATTCGTTTTCATCGTATGCCTGCTGTACATTAACCTTGTAGCGATAAATGAAATCCCAGCGGTCTTTTATAGCCATAGAATCATTTAAAAAGTCTATGATTTCCTCAATCAAACCGTTCTTTTCCCACAATCGTAATGCAGGATTAGTTCCCATTAATACTAGTGACAGCAATTGCGGGACATCATAGCTTTGTTCCTGAATGGTATGTTGTATCGCCTCTTCCATCGCATGAGGTTCACTGCATTCCGAAACATCCACTGCTATTGTATTAAATTGAATAGCTTGTAACGGAATAAAAGAAACTTCTGTATTATCCTTCTTTAATACAACATGATAACATCCTCTATTCCCGGATTCTTTTCGATTTCGTCCTTGTATGTTTCCAGGATAAACAATGGGTGGATTTTGTTTTAAAATTTCCCGTTGATGAATATGCCCGAGAGCCCAGTAGTCAAAACTTTTTTCCGATAGCTCATTTAAATGGAATGGTGCATATGTATCATGTTCTGTATTACTATATAAACTGCCATGAAGCATGGCAATATGAAAGGGAACTTCCTGATCGCGGATAGTAAATTCAGCGGTTTTGTTTTGTGTGATTGATCGATTTTCATAGCTGAATCCATAAATGTTAGCTACAGCTTGATCGCCATTATAAAATGTAAAATGGCTTACCATTTCTTCGTTAAAGATATATACGTTGTCAGGATATGTGACAGGATACTGATTACCGTTTACATAATCATGATTACCATAAGATAAGTATACGTATATATCATGGTGTTTTAATTCCTCAAAAGCCTTTTTAAGTTTAATTTGTGCCTTTAAACTTTGCCGTTCATTATCAAATAAGTCACCTACTAACAAAATAAAATCCACTTTTTTTGCTACAGCAGTTTTGACTAGATTATCCAAAGCGTCAAATGTGCTTGCTTGAATTTGTTTAAAAATATCTTCCGGCACACTAGCCAACCCTTGAAATGGGCTATCCAAATGCAAATCTGCCGCATGTATAAATGAAAGTTCTTCAGCCATAGTCACCTATCTCCTAACCAGATTCTGTTTAAACTAGTTTATCAAAATCTGCATGCGAATGCACGTTCTACGTTAAAAAGTCCCCATATCGTAAACCATTTACCTGGTCTGATACATGGGGACTTTTTATTTATTCCTTTTTAGAAAGAGCAATTGCCTTTTTAATATCTTTTAATGAACTAGATTTACCATACATCAATACTCCGCCTTTATAAACACGAGCACCGATAACAGCCATTAACACAATCGATCCAACTAATATTCCTAATGAAAGTGCAACTTCCCAAAATGGTATATCCAACATTCCAACACGTAAGAACATTAACATTGGAGTGAAAAATGGAATGTAGGAACAGATTACTACAATGCTTGAACTTGGATTACTCAAGCCATACATCGCAATGAAAAATGCAATCATAACAAGAAAGATCATTGGCATAATTAATTGTTGCACGTCTTCTGTTCTGCTAACTAATGAACCTAGCATCGCGGCCAAAGTTGCATATAGTAGGTACCCTAGAATAAAAAAGATAAATGCATAGATAAATAGTGAGGCTGATGCACCTTGTATTCCAAAGTATTGAAAAACGCCGCCAGTGAGCTCATCCTGTTTTGACACGATTAGCGCATAACCAAGTCCCAGGAGTAAACCAACCTGTGTTAGCCCTAACAACGCAATACCGATAATTTTTGCAAACATCTGTGTAACTGGTGACACACTGGAAACTAGTAACTCCATTACACGTGATGACTTCTCAGTTGCCACGTCTGTTGCAATCATATTACCATAGGTGATTACCGATAGATAAAGAACAAACAACATAACATAAACAATGCCTCGTGCCTGATTAAGTTCTTCTGATGATTTCGCACTTTCGTCAAGTGCAACCGTATTGAACGTAACAGGGGAATATATCGCAGTGATAGTTTCTTGGTCAACACCTGCTTGCTTTGTTGCTGCTGCTACTTTCAATTGCTGTAATTGTTGTTGTATAACCTTCTGTTCACTGGAATCTGCAATATTACTAGCATAATAGGTTGCTTCTGGAAGTTGATTTGCATTCATGGTCAACGTAATAAGAGCGTCAAATTCTTCATCTTCAACAGCACTTTTACCAGCTTCTTCCGACTTGTCATATGCAACAATATCTATATCTTCATTCGCATTTTCCACACTTTTTTCTAATGGTTTGAAAAATTCACCGGATTCATCAAGTACAGCTATTTCCGTCTTTCCATCATCTGAAAAAGCATCAAAAATTGCTTGATAATTTGCTACACCAACAACAAATAATAGCGTTATGATTGTACTGATTAAAAAAGACTTTGTTTTAAATCTAGACATATAAGTATGGGACATAACAATCCAGAATTTATTCATATGAGGCACCTACCTTTTCAATAAAGATGTCATTTAGCGTTGGTTCCTCCAGATCAAATTTCCGGATAAATCCTTGTCCCTGTAAGCTTCCAAAAATAGATTGAGAGACATCCTCGTTTTCAATTTGCAATTCACAACCACCTGTAACTGGCTTATATTTTGTTACACCAGGATACCTTTTCAAAAATTCAAGGTCCATATCTCCATGGACAATTAAATTCTTCTTACCATAAGAACGTTTTATATCCCGCAATGATCCATGAACAATCTGCTTTCCTTTTTGCAAAATACATAAATGCTCACATAACTCTTCAACATGATCCATTTGATGAGATGAAAAAATGATTGATGTCCCTTGTTCCTTTAAATCAACAACCGCTTCTTTTAACATTTCAACATTAATTGGATCAAGCCCTGAGAATGGTTCATCCATGATTAATAGTTTTGGTTTGTGTATCACGGCTGATATAAATTGGATTTTTTGTTGATTTCCTTTTGATAGTTCCTCAACTTTTTTATCGATATATTCCGGAACTTTAAAACGTTCAAGCCATCCTTCAAGTTCAGTGATAATTTCACCCTTTTTCATGCCGCGTAATTTTCCTAGATAAACAATTTGGTCTCTTACCTTTAATTTCGGATACAACCCACGTTCCTCTGGTAAATAGCCTATAAGGTGACTTTTATCATAACTAATGGATTCACCATTCCAGGAAATCTCTCCTTCTGATTGATCAAGCAATCCCAGAATCATACGGAATGTAGTTGTTTTACCAGCACCATTTCCACCAAGGAACCCAAACATTTCTTTTTCCGGTATTTCCAACGATAAGTTGTTAACTGCCGTATCCTTACCGAAATTTTTTGTTACATCTTTTAATACTAGTGTCACTTCGCTCTCCCCTTCCCCTTCTGTAGTACGATTAACATACATCTTAGTTTCAATTTTTATTTTCTTGGTTTGAAACGTAAATATTCGTAATTAACCATGTTACGCTATGAAGAACATATATAACGGTTAACAACCAAAAACTAAACGATATTCCATCAAAAATGATTACTACTGGCCAGGCGACCGTGAGAATTACAAGCATTGCATCCCATGATCTTGCTTTTGATCGATTAGTCATTTTGTTGTAGCGTTCATCATAACGATGGCTTTTCTTTCCGATATTTCGTTGAAAGAAATATAGCGCTATCATGAAGGCAAAGTTTCCCAGTAATAACAGGATTACATACGGATTTTCTAAAAATGATTCACTCAATGTTTTCATCCCCCTCAAAAATAAACAGATCATCAATTTTGCACCCAAATGTTTGAGCCAGTTTATGGGCCAAAACCAAGGAAGGTTTATATTTGCCTTTTTCAAGTGAAATAATCGTTTGTCTAGATACCTTTAATTTTTGAGATAATTCTCCCTGTGTCATGTTCATTTCTGTACGTCGCTCATGTATAAAGGTTTTCATTTTTCTCCTTTCAAAAATGTAAAGTTAACTTAACACGAAGTATACTTATTACTATTCACAATGTCAAGTAAACTTTACAAGTATATTGATTATTTTAAGCGGATAGTTCACCAAGACATAAAAAAATCTTAGTGAACCGCTTCGGTTAAGTAACCAGAGCGTTTCTTACATTTGTTTAAGCCTTTTGTTATCGTTTAAGAATGTATATAATGGATTTAAGTAAACTTCGAGGAGGAACCATTATGCGCACCTATGTTTTAACTGTTTTTAAACAAACTGGGGAAAAATTATTGGATGAATCATTTACTGCTGAAAATGATAATGAAGCAAAACAAGTTGGAAATGCTCGTTTAGCTGAAGAAGGATATTCTGAACATACACATCGTTGTGTATCACCAGAAGCCAAGCTTGTACTATTCCACAGGTAATAAGAAAAGACGACCTAGTAATGGTAAGTAGTTCAGATGACGTGGAGAAACATAAGAAATAGCATGATAAACAGCATACCAATCGGCATGCTGTTTATCCTTCATATGATAGCGTTTATATGAATTTAAACACCAAAATATCATAGCTAACTAGCACACTGACAATAACTATCGTCACCTCGCTAAAAGGGATGCGATTTTATAGCTATTTCGTTCTAAGAAAAAGCTCTTTTCACACAGTTTTTTGCTATTGATATAAACTCCTGACATAACTGCTGGTTGATTTCCGCTGCGGACCGTTGCTTTCCGCGGGCACGGCTTCAGCCTCCTCGAGAAAACCACTCTGCGGGGTCTTCAGACTCGTGCTGTTCCCGCAGGAGTCAACTGTCCGCAGCGAAAATCAACTGCCATAATAGTGAAAAGAGCTATATAGTACTGCTTCCAGACACCATGTTAGCGAAGTGTATTTCCGGAGCGGTAGGTTACGTCGCAATATATTTCAACTAATAGATAAGATTCAGCATTTGAGAGCAACAATCTTTTAGAAAAAAGCCAAAGAAAACAAAAAGACACCTTATATTCAACTAAAAATAGAGTGCTAAAACCATTGCGATTTAGCACTCTATTTGCATTGTTATTTACGATTTCCTCCACAAATACTGAACTACTTGCAGTAATGAAGTCGTCTTTTTTTACCCTGCTGCCTATGCGTTTTTCTTATTCACCAATAAAGACAGGTTTTCTTTTTTCAAGAAAAGCATTTACACCTTCTTGATGATCTTTCGTTTGTCTTAATTCCCACTGTGTTTTCTTTTCCTCTGTTAGATAATGCTGTAATGTATCCTTTTTCTCGTTGTGATACATAAGCTTAGTTTTGACCATGGAGGTTAACGGTTGTAATAATACCTGTTTTGCTAAAGATGTTGCATGATTTATAACGGATTCGTCACTAACTTGATCAACTAAATTCATGGAATAAGCAGTAGTTCCATCTACTTGTTTCATACTCCAGGTAAATTGTTTCGCACCATGGACACCTAACCGTTCCTTCAGCCAGAAGTGTCCCCCGCCATCAGGTGCTAAACCAACTCCTAAGAAAAGCATACCGAGTTTAGCATCATTCTGCGCGACAACGAAATCTGCTGATAAGGCAAGACTTAGTCCTAGGCCTGCCGCAGACCCTTTTATTGCGGAAATAACGATTTTGGGCATTAAGTATAATTTCATTATTACTTTTTCAATTGTATCCATTACTTCATAATAAAAATCCTGGTTAGCAAAGTCAGTCATCATGCCCACGTCACCGCCTGCACAAAATGCTTTACCTTTACCGCTAATAATAATGATACGATCAGAACTTTTTTCAACCTGTGTTACTACCTCCAATAACTCATTTAGCATTTCCTTATCTAAGGCGTTGTACCGCTCAGGTCGATTTAAATAAATATATCCAATTTGATCAATACTTTCGTATAAAACAGTTTTCACCTTTGAACACTCCTACTTATTACAAATTTCTACCTCTTTCATTAATTCTCTATCTTTTATGAAAATCCTTCTTTAATTGAAGAAAACTAAAGGCGGCTGTATTTTCGCAAAAAAAATACAACCTATAGCTGGTTGCCTACAGGTTGTACTTAAAATTACTCAGCTGACTCTGATTCTGAATCTGCTTCGCCGTATAATTCTTCTAATGGTTTAGTAATAATGCGACTTACATCATTAATCACCATATTTAAACGTTGTTCTTGTTCCATTAATTTAGAGATATCTTCATGCTGTTGAACTAACTCAACAACTTGACGAGCTTTCTCTACTTCTTCTTCAGTAATTTCTTGTCCTTGCATTTGTTTTTCTTGTAATGCCATTTGTGTATCACGGAAGTTTTCAAACATTTGTTTTGAAGACTCATCGCTCATTACTGCATCATATGCACCTTTTAAACTTGTGAATTCTTCACTTTCGCGAATTGCTTTCTCTAAATCATATGCACTATCATAAATATTAGGCACTGTATTTCCTCCTTCAATATCAATCTAGAATAACTATAACAAACAAGAACATTCATGTATACCATTTCGAATAATCAACACAATAGCTTGCAAAGCTTTTTCAGAATTGAAACTATTGTTATAATGAATAAAAGATTCATGAAAGAGGTCAAGTGATGATAAATCAATTAAAAAAAATATTTCCATCGTTAATTATATATGATTCAAATTTCGACCAATCACATGTGGGATACAAGTGGTACGTGACAGACAATGATGAAATACTAGGTATAGATAAAAACGAAATTACGACTAAGGATGAAGTATTATTGTCGACATTCTTGTCGCCGTACACTTATGCAGGAACACCTTTAACAATAAAAGAAAAGTTTTGGCACGACATTCTTCATGGTGAAAAAACTATATTGGAGAATGATTACTTAGGCTCCTATCGTTTTATTCACTTTTCTTTCCAACAAAATAAAGTCGAACCAAACTTATTCAAAGAAGCTATTCAAAGTATTTTTTCAAAACCAATACCAATATTATGGTTAACGAACCATCAAGGTATTTTAATTGAAGAACAAACGGACGTCGGTGAAGAATCTATCGCATATAATGAGATTATTGACATATTAATGAGTGACTTATATGTGAAAATTCGTTTCTTCATTGGTCCATTTATGACTACTTTGGAAAATGCAAAAAATTTTTATTCAAAACTTATTGAAGGTGCAACGACGGTTTTTACATACACAGGTAAACAAGTTATTTCTTACGAGGAAGCGATACCATATCTATTTGCAGACCAAGTAGATAACTCATTTCGGCATAAGACAAAAAATTTATTATTAAAAGAGGTGCTGGATGATCCAGAACTGATTCACACGATTGAAACCTTTTTTGCTTGTAATTTGAATATAACCGTTACTGCTAAAGAACTTTACATGCACCGCAACAGTTTACAATATCGAATCGATAAGTTTATTGAAAAAACCGGGATTGATATACGTCAGTTTCATCAAGCTGCAACAGTTTATTTTGTTCTAATTTCTACTAGTTCAAACAATTAGAAAACATGCACAAAGATGTGATTATTCTTTGTGCATGTTTTACGTATACAACTGTACAAGTTTTTTATAAACTAAATATAATCAATAAATGTTGGGGGTAATAACATGGCAGAATTACAATTAGAACATATTCAAAAGTCCTATGATAAAAAAGTGATAGCAGTGGATGATTTTAATTTACATATTAAAGACAAAGAATTTATCGTTTTTGTTGGCCCATCCGGATGTGGGAAGTCCACTACACTTCGCATGATTGCTGGATTAGAGGAAATTACTGATGGAGATTTACTTATTGACGAGAAAAAAATGAACGATGTGGCTCCAAAAGATAGAGATATTGCAATGGTTTTCCAAAACTACGCACTATACCCACATATGAATGTATACGATAATATGGCTTTTGGGTTAAAGCTTCGTAAATTCAAGAAAGATGAAATTGATCAACGTGTACAAAATGCTGCAAAAATTTTAGGCCTTGAATCCTATTTAGACCGTAAACCGAAGGCATTATCCGGTGGTCAACGTCAACGTGTTGCGTTGGGACGAGCTATTGTACGAGATGCTAAGGTTTTCCTAATGGATGAACCATTATCCAACCTTGATGCGAAATTACGTGTGCAAATGCGTGCTGAAATTCAAAAATTACACAAGCGTTTACAAACAACTACTATTTATGTAACGCATGACCAAACAGAAGCAATGACAATGGCAACTCGTCTTGTAGTTATGAAGGATGGTATCATTCAACAGGTCGGTGCACCAAAAGAAGTGTATGACAAACCAGAAAATATATTTGTAGGTGGATTCATTGGTTCTCCATCCATGAACTTTTTGAACGGAACATTAAAAGATGGCCACTTCGTCATGGAAGATGTGAAAGTTAAAGTTCCAGAAGGTAAAATGAAAACGCTTCGAGAACAAAACTTTATTGATAAAGAAATTATTCTTGGAATACGCCCAGAGGATATTCATGATGAACCATTATTTATCGAATCTACACCAGAGACAAAAATTAATGCTGCGATTGAAGTTGCCGAATTAATGGGGGCAGAAACATACCTCTACTCAAAAATTAATGAACAAGACTTTATCGCCCGAATTGATTCACGTACGGACATTGATGGTGGCGAACAATTGGATCTTGCTTTTGACATGAATAAAGTACATTTTTTCAATCCTGAAGATGAGCAACGAATAAGATAGATTTTATAACACAAATAAAAAGAGGGACGTCGCAATGACTGTCCCTCTTTTTGATCTGGTTTTAGCTGGAGGACTACTCCAGCGGAAGGCCATGGTTATTTAGGTTGTTGTCCGTTAAGTTGTTGTTGAGCAGTTTGAACTAGACGCTTCGTAATTTCACCACCAACAGAACCGTTAGCACGTGAAGCTGTGTCAGCTCCTAAACTTACGCCGAATTCTTGAGCAATTTCATACTTCATTTGATCAAGAGCTTGTTGTACGCCAGGTACTACTAATTGATTTGAATTGTTATTAGCCATGATATCACCTCCTGTAATTATATTGTTTACATTCGAGTTAATCTTATCACTGATAATTGTTGGAAATTGTGGATAAGAAATCCTTACTTTTAATTGCATGAGAAAGCCCATTACAGGCGATGTAATGGGCTTTCTTACAGTATCTAGCTTTATTTTGGCTGTGTCATTTCTTTTGGATTTACATTTTTATCAAATTCTTCTTCTGTTAAAAGGTTTAATTTGACTGCTGTTTCTTTTAAAGTTGCGTTATCTGCGAATGCTGTTTTAGCTATCTTCGCCGCATTTTCATAGCCGATATGAGGATTTAATGCTGTAACAAGCATCAATGAATCATTCAAATACTTTTCAATTTGTTCATGGTTTGGTTCAATTCCTTGTACACAACGCTCATCAAATGAAAGCATGCTGTCCGCTAATAGCTGACAGGATTGAAGGAAGTTATATGCAATAACTGGTTTAAATACATTAAGCTCAAAGTTACCTTGGCTAGCTGCAAATCCGATTGTTGCATCATTTCCCATTACTTGTGCTGCAACCATTGTAACAGCTTCACTTTGTGTTGGATTAACTTTTCCTGGCATTATTGAACTTCCTGGTTCATTAGCTGGGATAATGATTTCACCGATTCCACAGCGTGGTCCACTTGCTAACCAACGAACATCATTTGCTATCTTCATAAGATCTGCCGCCAGCCCTTTTAACGCTCCATGTGCATAAACTGTTTCATCATGACTTGTTAATGAATGGAATTTATTTTGTGCTGAGATAAAGCTGTTTCCTGTATAGTTATTAATTGCCGAGCAAACTTTATCTGAAAAATCAGGGTGAGCATTTAGCCCTGTTCCAACTGCCGTGCCACCAATTGCAAGTTCTTTTAAGTGGTGCAAGCTTTCGTTAATCATGGTTTCTGATTTCTCAAGCATACGGTGCCATCCACTGATTTCTTGTCCAAGAGTTAGCGGTGTTGCGTCCTGTAAATGGGTACGTCCAATCTTAACGATATCTTGAAACGCATCCATTTTTACTTTTAAGGAATCTTTTAATGTGCGAACTGCTGGTAATACCGAATCCTCAAGTTTTAAAACAGCCGCGATATGCATGCCAGTAGGATATGTATCATTTGAGCTTTGTGATTTATTTACATCATCATTTGGATGTAATTTCAGATCACTTCCCTCTTTGTTCAACCATTCATTTCCTACATATGCAATTACTTCATTTACGTTCATATTTGATTGAGTACCACTTCCTGTTTGCCATACTACAAGTGGAAAATGATTAGTCAGCTTATCATTTATGATTTGATCTGCAGCGTATTCAATTGCTTCAAGCTTTTTCTTATCCATTAAGCCAAGCTCGGTATTTGCTTTTGCAGCACTTTTCTTCAATATTGCGAATGCCTTAATTACTTCCTGTGGCATTTTTTCATTTCCAATAGGAAAATTTTGTTTACTGCGCTCGGTTTGTGCTCCCCAGAATTTATCAGCAGGTACTTGTACTTCTCCAAGTGTATCTTTTTCTATACGATAATCCATTTTTGTTACCTCCTATGTAAATGCTTACTTTAATTCCATTTCTATTGTAACAAATTTTGCCGATAATAAAATAATCTTATCACTCGAAATATAGTAAAAGAATTGTTACGAAAAAAGTACATGTATGGTGTTACACCAATTTCATCATCGTTTTTACTTCATGTTGTGTACAAATTATTTTATAATAATACAATAACACGTATTAGAATTCATCTTGGAAGGCAAATGAGTTATACTTCAATATAACGTCACACTTTATTCATGAAGAGGTCTTCGAAGTCAAGTATAATGTTGTTATCGGTTAGATTAAGGAGGATTTCATCATGCCGAATATATGGACACATATGCTTTTTTGTGAAGAGGTTGTGGATACGATTAACAATCCGACGCCATTTTTTCAACATGAAGCATATATGAAATTAGGTGCACAAGGCCCTGACCCATTTTTTTATTATAACTTTTGGCCATGGAATAAGGATGAATCGGTAAGTGATATTGGCACGGCACTACATACAAAAAAATGCGGATATTTTTTAATGGACTTAATCCTTTCCGCTGAGCATATGGATTCATGCGTCAAAGCTTATGTATTCGGTTTTGTAACACACCATATTTTAGATCGAAACGCCCATCCATACATTCACTACAGAGCGGGTTATAAAGGGAATAAACACCAAAAATTAGAAGTATTAATCGATACTGTCATGATGGAAAAATTCCATAATATGAAAACATGGAAAGCCCATGTTTATAAAGAAATAGATGTAGGGTTTTCCTTAGATAAAGATATTATTAATTTACTACATTCAAAAATTAAAAAACACTATCCTGATGTCGCATATGATTCAGAATCATATATTCAAAAATCATATCGTGATATGAAATTGGCATTGCGGATATTGTCTGACCCTTATGGTTGGAAAAATGTTTTATTTAAGTCACTCGTTTCTTCATTTTCGCATCAGCCAATAAAGAATGATACTGACTATTTAAATGAAAGTGAAACAACTTGGCATCATCCAGCAACAAATGAGCCTTCTTCTCAAAGTTTTCTTGAGCTTTATGAAATTGGTCGTGCTGAAGGAATTGAGATACTTGGCGAAGTATTGACATATTGGACTAACCCGACACAGGAAAAAAGTGAACATCTACAAGACTTAATCGGAAACATTTCATATGATACCGGAAAGCCATTAGATCAAAACCTAAAAAATAAATACAGTGATCCGATAGTTTAAAAAAGATCAGCGTCACATTTGTGACGCTGATCTCTCCATTACTTGGTTTAACTTCTACTTCTTCTCCATGATTTTGGCTTCAGCCATACCTTTTTCAACATTTACGAAACGCAATAAAATGATACCTATTACAAAAAATACAACTAATGATACTATTCCAAGTCTACTGGAACCTGTTAATTGGCCAACTAATGCAAATAAGAATGGTCCAAAAATGGCAGCAAACTTAGATGAAATCCCATAAAATCCGAAGAATTCCCCATGTTTATCTGCAGGAACCATGCGTCCAAATATTGATCTACTCAATGATTGTGCCCCACCCTGAACAAATCCGACACAAACTGCTAACAGATAAAAATGAAGCGCTGTTGTCATAAAGTATCCTAATATAACGATTCCGATATAGATATAAAGTGTTATTAATAGTGCCTTCTTAGCTGTAATTTTTTTAGCGATCCAGCCAAATAAGAAAGTAAACGGAATCCCAACAAACTGTGTTATTAACAAGGCCGCGATTAACGAATTTTTGTCTATCCCGATATCACGTCCGTAAATAGTTGCCATTTTAATAATTGTTGAAATGCCATCATTATACATCCAAAAAGCTAAAAGAAAGATTAATAATTGCTTATACTGTTTAATTTCTTTAAAAGTTGATGTAACCCTTGTAAACCCAATCGATAGATAGGATTTATCACGTTTAATTGGCTTTTTCTTTTCTTCCTTAACATTTTTAAGAAGTGGTATAGAAAAAATAAACCACCAAATACCTACCGAAACGAAGGATATCTGACTTGCGACAGTAGCATTTGGAATTCCAAACCATTGATATTTCAGTATCATGAGGAGATTGATTGCTAGTAGAATTCCACCACCTATGTATCCAAAAGCAAATCCATTTGATGAAACTTTATCGATGTCATCCTCGTCAGCAATCTCCGGTAAAAATGCATCATAAAATATATTAGCACTTGAAAATCCAATTGTTCCAATTATAAGTAATAGTGATGCAAATATATAATCTCCTTCACCTACAAATCCAAGCAACACACTTGCAATCATCCCCATAAAGGCAAAAAAGCGCAGAAACTTTTTCTTTGCAGCTGAATAATCACTTATAGCTCCCAGAAATGGTGCTAGAATAGCAACAATCAATACGGCAATCGATTGTGAATATCCCCAATAACTTGTTGCTAACGACTCGTCAAGCCCAACCGCAGCAACATCATAGTAAAACACTGGTAACACCGCAGCCATGATTGTCGTCGAAAAAGCAGAATTTCCAAAATCATATAGCATCCAACTACGCACAGTCTTCTTTTTCATATTTTATTTGGACACCCCTTTTCTAGGTCTAGCATACCAAAAAATGGAACGTTTAGGTCATCTTTTTGGAAAAACCCAGCATTGAGCGACTGCCATCTTCCATTCCTTCCCCCTCGTATTCGTTGCACTTATCTATTTATCGTCTACACTTTTCTCATAAAAATGCCCTGCCTACTAGAGGCAAGGCAACTCATAGTTGAATTATTCCCAAATAAAATGTTTATAAGCTTCACTTAATCGGAGAAACTTCTCTTTTTCTCCTTTATCTAACGAGCTATTAATCGCATCTTCAAGTTTTTCTTTATTCCATTGAAAACATAGCTCATCAAGTAACAACCTGGATGCAAGTGTAAATTCAAATGAAATTTCACGTTTCGCTTCTAATGGTTTTCCATCATATCGATAATAACGATAAAATATCTTTTGCTTTTTCATGGAACCTGCCTCCTTGTTCCTTTTTTCTATTATCCTAAATTTTTGGAATAATTGCAACAAAAAATAATAATTTGTGCTGTAAAATTTATACGTTTTGGCTGCACGAAACTTAATTAGCCAATCGCAATAGATATAACCTTATCCTTGAATGTTTCTCTAGACTCACCGTATAATGCTTTGATAGACTGTTATAGCTATTATTAATTCGATTGTAATGAACATAAATGGAGGATCCTTCCTTGACACATTCAGAGAACTTAAAAAAGGGTGAGAAAGGTGCTTGGATTAGTATCTTTGCTTATCTGATTCTATCTATAAGTAAATTGGTTGTCGCTCACTTCGGTAATTCAGAGGCATTACGAGCAGATGGTTTAAACAATTCTACTGATGTTATCGCATCCATAGCGGTATTAGTCGGGCTTAAAATATCCAGAAAACCAGCTGACAACGATCATCATTATGGTCATTATCGCGCGGAAACAGTTGCATCTTTATTTGCAGCATTCATTATGGTGTCTGTTGGAATCCAAGTAATTTACGATACAATCCGTAAATTATGGATGGGAGAAATTACACAACCTAATATGTTAACTGCCTGGACTGCACTTGTGGCTGCTATTATTATGTTCGGTGTCTATCGGTACAACGTAAATTTAGCAAAAAAAGTGGAAAGCTCATCCTTACACGCTGCTGCACAAGATAATAAATCAGATGCCTTTGTCAGTTTAGGTGCATTCGTTGGTATTATTGGAGCTCAATTGGGTCTTTATTGGCTTGATCCTATTGCAGGACTTATTGTGGGCTTCATCATATGTAAAACAGCATGGGATATATTTAAAGACTCCACACATACACTTACAGATGGTTTTGATGAAAAATTTCTACTTAAAATAAAAAAGAGCATTGCCAAAGTGGATGGAGTAAAGGAAATTAAAGATATAAAAGGACGAATTCATGGTAATCAATCTTTTATTGATATCGTTATCCTGGTTGACCCTGACTTAAACGTGAAAGAAGGCCATGATATAACAGTTCATATTGAAAATTTATTAGCACAAAAGCATAATGTACACTATGCACATATTCATATTGAACCATATTAAGAAAAGCGCAAGCGCCTTGGTCAGCCCCGACAAGTTTAAGACGAATCTCTTAGTGATGATTTTTATCACAAAGAGATTTGACTTAAAACCTCGAGGGGCTAGGCGTTGGAGCTAGACATACTTTCGTTTATACTTTCCTTGATATTAAATAAAGCTAAAAGGCTATAAATTCGCCTTTTAGCTTTTAATGGTCTTTATTAAACCTAGTAAATCATCAATACTTTCCCAACCATAAGCAGTCTCCTGATAGGTACCTTCCCCTATAGTTATTTCCTCTTCACCAATGGGTTCTGCTTTATATCTTTCATAAAATTTACTTGATGGATTTTGCTTTAATACCCAAACAAGAATTGACCGATTTCCTTTTGTTTTCATATCATCAGCGAAAACGCGTAATAAATCTGCACCTAAGCCTAAGCGTTGAAACTCATCTAGTAAGTAGATTGTATAAATTTCGCTGTCATAGTTAAACCGCTTTGTTCGCTCTGGTCCTCCATTTATGAAGCCTACTAACTTTTCTTCATTATGAATAACATAGGTACATTGATCTTCCTTTTGCATTTTTAAAACTGTTTCCCACAGAGCTAAACGGTTCTCATACGTTATATTTGTAATATCTTTTTCATTCAGTAAATTTTTATAGGTACTTTTCCAACTGTTAATATGTATATTTGCTATCTCTTCAGCATCTTCATAAACAGCTTTTCTCGTGTGAAACATAATGTAACCCCCATCGTACTCTCTCTTTGTATTATTAAAGACTCATTACAAAAACAGCTGCTATCGAGCCAATGACGACCAAAATGACATTTAATCCTAAATATGCTAGGACAATTGCAACCAATCCACCAATAATACCTATATGAGGATGTTCAGGGCGGACTGATAGTATCCCTGGAAAAATTAAAGCCCCGAGTGCAGCATACGGAATAGCATTTAACCAACGATTCAACCAGTCCGGAAAATGGATGCGATCTACAATATATGGCGGAATCATTCTGGGAATCATCGTTACTAAAGACATTCCAATAATAATGGCAAAAATCATTTTGGATCCTCCTTTAGCAGGAAAATTCCACTGGCAGCACCAATTACTGTACCACCGACAATTGCCCAACCTTCACTCGTAAATTGGTTAAAGAAAACGTTGATTAACATCGCAAATATGGCTATTAATCCTATACGCTTTTCTTTTTTTACAGAGGGAATTAATAATCCAACAAACATTGCATATAAGGCTATTCCCATGCTTTGACTTAATTGCGCTGGAATAATTTCACCTAATACCCCACCTAAAAATGATCCTGCTACCCAAGAAAAGTATGCAGTTAATATAAGTGCCGTATAAAATAGTACACCTTTTTCCTTCTTTGCCTCATCAGGATGCAAGGAGGACATTGCAAATGTTTCATCAGTTAAACCCAATGATAAAGGAACTTTCCAATTTAGTCCAATACCTCTTAATCGATTCATAAAGGACAAACTCATAACAAAGTGGCGGAAATTCAATACAAAAGTAGCAATAATAATTTCCATAACTCCTGCGCTAGCCGCAATCATATTAACTGCCATAAATTGGCTTGCGCCTGCAAAAACAAGAATACTCATGCTTGTTAGTTCGGTTAAACTCATACCAGCCTGTTTTGCTAGAACCCCATATGTAATGGCAACGGGCAAGTAACCAAGCATGATTGGGAAACCTACAGCTATCCCTTTTTGGATCATTTGTATGGGAGGAGATGTTTCTTTTTTACCGATTGTATTTGTTGTCACTACTTTTCCCCCTCAAAAATGAAAATTTAGATAAGTATACAATATTATTTCTTTTTTAAAAAGAAAATCGTATTATAAAAAAGAAAAAATCAGCCTGATTTATCTTTGGCTGATACTTTCTTTATCTATAATCTTTTCCAGTTTCCGTAAGCCTTCTAGAAGTCTAGGTGAAGGTCTACAATACAATGATTCTTCCAACACATGAATATTTCCTGCTTTTATCGCCTTCATCTGATCCCATCCAGGTCTTTTCATGACAAGCTCTGGGCGCATTTTTTCTTCCTTTACCCCTACCCAGACCATGCATATATGGTCTGGATTTTTCTCTTTAACAGCTTCCCAATCTGTTTGAACGCTTGCAATGGGTTCGTCTTCAAAAATATTTTTCGCTCCTGCGAGTGTGCTTATTTCCGTGAGCCAGTTTACACCACCAGGGGTGAAAACTGGCTTCGGCCACCATTCCCAATAAAGTGTAGGTTGATTTGTTCTATTTTTTGCCTTCAATCGATACTGTTCTATTTCATCACGAAAGTTTTTCGCTTTTTGGATTCCTAATTCAGGACACTTTAGAGCATTTCCAACTTCCCTAATATCAGATTCAATTTCATCCAGGGAGTTTGGATTTAAAATTATATATGGCAGGCCTTTTTCAGCAAGTGCCTCAATGTTTTTTTCCATTCCCGGAACACTCAAGGACGCTAAGACAAGGTCAGGCTTAAGAGCAGCGACCTTTTCCATATCTATGGACAAGTCAGGCCCAACACGCGGCAGGTGGTTAATCTCTTTTGGCCAATCAGAAAAGTTATCCACTCCTACTAGTAATTCCGTTTTTCCTAAGTAAGCGACAATCTCAGTATTACTTGGGCAAATAGACACAATTCGCATGGGGATCCTCCTCGTGTTTAAGTTAGTTTTATCTTTCTTCACCTTGATCCGTTATAAGTAAAGGGCCATCTTTTGTAATGACAATGGTATGTTCATATTGTGCAGATCGCCCGCCGTCAACAGTACGTGCAGTCCAGTTATTAGAATCCATTTTACTTTCCCATGTACCCTCATTGATCATTGGTTCAATTGTAACAACCATACCTTCTTTTAAGCGTACGCCTTTGTTTGGAAGTCCAAAATGCGGAATATGTGGTTCTTCATGTATGGTTGGTCCAATACCGTGACCAGTAAAATCACGAACGACAGAAAACCCTTCGCCTTCAGCGTAGGTCTGTATCGCATGTCCTATATCACCAATACGACTTCCTGCCTGAGCTTTTTCAATACCTTTATATAGTGATTTTTTTGTTACATCCATCAATCTTTTACCAACCTGATCGACATTCCCTACTGTGTAAGTCCATGCAGAGTCAGCTAATCCTCCATTTAAATTAACAACCATATCAATTGTCACGATATCGCCATCAACAAGCTTCGTGTCTCTTGGAAAGCCATGACAAATCTCGTCATTAATGGATGCACAGATTGCGTATGGATAGCCACTAAAGCCTTTTTGCTCTGGAGTTGCTCCATGACTAGCTAGAAATTTTTCAACAAATGTATCGATTTCCATCGTTGTAATACCAGGTTTAATCATCTTAGCAATTTCTTTATGAGTTTGGACAAGTAGTTTACCAGCCTCTTGCATCATTTCAATTTCTCGTTTACTTTTTCGTGTAATCATTAGATTCTTCCTTTCAATCATAAGTATATCTATTATATGAAAAACATTGTCAATTAATTTATGCACCCACTAGTTTATCATATAATCAACAGAAATCGAGCGTATTCGTTTATTTATAAATAAGAAAAACCGGGCATAGACCGCCCGGTCCTTTTCTGTGCTAGAGAACATCCGTTAGTTTGTATTCCTGGCCATGTATTCCCTTGTAATACTCTGGATACATTTCTCCACCACAATGTTCGCATCTAAACTGAGGCGGATCCGTTGGATCACCGCCATCCATCAAATCAAAATCTCTAACTACATCATAAGGTATTTTTTCTTCCTCATGACACGTTAAACAAACAAAGTTGATTTTCGTTTTCTTTTTCGCTAAGTGGTCGTTCCCCTTTTTCTTTTTCCCTTTTTTGCGGTTTTTGGATTGGTGTGTAATAAGCTATCACCCTTTCTAAGTACTTTCTTGCTTCCTTGGTTAAAGCTACTTTTATTTCTAATTGTCCATTCTCAAGACAGACCTCTCCCTGATACACATAATAATTATTGCAGTGCGGGCATATTAGGGGATCTTTTTGTCCACCAGCGATAACACGTTCTCTCCATGTTTGACGGCGTATTGTTTTCCACACTTTTATGATCCAACGCCGCCTTCCTTCTTGCCACTTACTTAATAGCTTCTTACTTAGACGTTTACTTCTTCTTGAATACATACCATAGTGGCGTATTGTTTTAAATTGGTCATCTGGTATATGACGAATCAAACGACTGATAAAGGCTTCCACCGTCAGCGTTTCATGCTTTTCTTTCCCATCTGTTTTATCGATGTATTTAAAAGTCACCTGTTGTCCATCATATGCCTCGATCCGATTGACTCCAATCGCTGGTCGACGAATATAACGGCCAATGTAACGAAGTTGTTCCTTTATTTTCCCCTTCTGTTTCGGCGCATGCACATAGAAGCCTTCCCCATTTTCGGAAAAAGCCTTTTGCAGTCGTGGTTGTACACGCCTCTTTTCCTGTTTGGTTAAGTTCCTACGGATTAACTTTAATACCACCGTTTGCCATTGCTTTCGAAGCATTTGGAAAGGGATATAATCATAGTCCTTCCATTTTCCTTTTCTCGTTATCCCTCCCATGGTTACCAACATATGGACATGGGGATTAAAATTTACCCTGGAGCCAAATGTGTGTAATCCGGAAATGATACCTGGTGTCACCTTTGCCTTCTTTTGAAAAAAGTTTGTAATTAATTTAGCTGCCTCATCCATTAGCGGTTTCAAAAGATGACGGTGTAAAAGAAATATTTCCCGTAACCCTTCATCGATTGTAAAAATCATGTGCCGATGATTTACCTGTAAAACGTCTTCCGTTAATAATCGGCTCCACTCTTCACTTTCCCCAATAGAACAGGTCGTGCAAAAACGCCCTTTACACCGGAATGCTACTTTATGTACGTCGTTACAGCCCTCGCAAACAAAGAGTTTGAATCCATTTTTCATATCTCCACAGCCTTGAAATTTTTCTACCTCCTTCAGAACGACTGGGCGGATTTTTTCTCTGTGTTTCTTCTTGAATGTTTCCCAATGATTGTAGTTATCAAAAAAGATTCGTTTCAGAATATTTTTCTCCATACATAGAAACTACCACAGTTACCTTTACTGTAGTAGGGGTTAATTTTATACTTTCTTTCCTTTCAAGAAAAGCGCAAGCGCCTTGGTCAGCCCCGACAAGTTTAAGACGAATCTCTTAGTGATGATTTTTATCACAAAGAGAGTTGACTTAAAACCTCAGGCGGGCTAGGCGCTGGAGCTAGACAGATTAACGCCAAAGTTTTATACTTTCTTTCCTAATGAAAAAAGGCATGCAAAAGGAGACCTCCCTCTACATGCCTTTGGGTATAACTTAGTATCCGTAGCCGTGTCCGCCACCTGTATAAGCAGTACCAATGATTATTAACAATATAAACAATACGACTAGTAACGCGAAATTCATGCCGTGTCCGCCGCCTTCTTCATAACCCATTAAAATTCCCTCCTTATTTTAAGCATATGATAATTTATGCGGAGGTTCTAAATTGGGAAGGGCGAATCACACGATTTTTACACGTTCACCTAGAAATAATCCTTCACATTATAAATTTTTCCATTTTCAATACTGCCCTCATCGGTAAGTATATCAACCAGTATACCCCCAACAATGTCCGTATCCTTTAAATCATTATTCCTTTTGTACCCTTTAAATGTTTCTACATCCATAAATGAATGTTGTGATGTAGCCCGAATCTTTTCCTGCATTCCAGTATCCATAATGCCTGGACTGAAGGCTATGACTTTGTGTCCAGTTTTTAATTCCGCTTGTTCAAGTGCAACCGTTTCGGTGAATCGATTCATACTTGCTTTTGAACTGCAATATGCGCTCCAGCCATAAATTGGTCGTTCAGCTGCTCCAGAAGTTATGGTCACACCTACCATGGACACTTCTTTCTCAGTTGCCTCCTTCAGAAATAAATTCGTTAATACCATTGGTGCTATGGTGTTCACTTGCATATGATAAGCGAGATCATTGCTCTTAATATTCATAGATGGATCGATTGGGTCTAAAACAGCGGCATTATTAACGAGATATATAGTTGTTGTTTTATCAGTGAAAACTTCATTTTTAATCTGATTGACCTTACTTTCAATTTCGGCAACATTACTTAAATCACATGAAAAATGTGTAAACGTTACATTATTTGATTCTGCATGATCGTTTAATGTCGTAGAACCTGTACGTGAAATACCTATTACATGAATTCCTGATTCAAGTAAATATTTAGCAATAGATTCACCAAGTCCTCTTGAAATTCCTGTAATGATTGCATACTTCATCTTTTATCCCCCTCAGATGTCATATTAACTATTATTACCCTGTATTTGATAACTGAAAACCAGAGATAACTTACCCCGTGCATGGCTATACACGGGGTATTGAATAAGTTTATTTTTGTATTTCATCCCAATAATGGACAAGTGTTTCCATACCTTTATCAAAGCTATCTAAAGGAAAGCTTTCATTTGGTGAATGTAAACGATCATCCGGAGTTCCAAAACCTAAAAGAACAATTGGAATGTTATAGATTGCTTCAATCCATTCCACAACTGGAATGGATCCGCCCATTCGCACATAAACTGTTTCCTTTTCAAATGCTTTTGTATAACTTTTGGCAGCTTTTTGAACTAATGGATTATTTGGTTCAACTTTATATGCCTTCGCAGAGAGTTTTTCTTTTATTACCTCTACCGTAACACCAGACGGCGTAACTTTTTTCACGTGATCCTCTAGTAATACCTGAATTTTTTCAGGATCTTGACCTGGAACAAGCCGACAGGTGATTTTAGCAGTTGCTGATGACGGAATAATAGTCTTTGTCCCTTCCCCTTGATAACCACCATACATTCCATTGATTTCAAAAGTCGGACGTGCCATTGTATGCTCTTTTGCTGTAAAACCCTTTTCAGAAGCTGTTTCGTTTATCCCTGCAGACTCTTGATAATCTTCACCCTGTACCTTACCGATAAGTTCCCGTTCATCATCAGTCAATGGTTCTACATCATCGTAAAACCCATCAACTGTAATTACTTCATCCTCATTTTTCATAGATGCCAAAATATGACTCAATGCCATAATTGGATTTCGTACAGCACCGCCATACATACCCGAATGTAAGTCATGATCAGGTCCAGTAACATTAATTTCAATGCCTGTGAAACCTTTTAAACCGTATAAAATAGTTGGTTGGTTTTTGGCAACCATTCCGGAGTCAGAGATTACTGCAAAATCTGCAGAAAATTTATCACTTTTTTCATGCAGAATGCGATACAAATTTTCACTTCCGACCTCTTCTTCGCCCTCAATGCAAACCTTTACATTGATTGGCAGCTTTCCTTCTGTTTTCATATACGCTTCAAACACTGCAAGGTGCATGAAAACTTGACCTTTATCATCACTTGATCCACGAGCATATAATCGCCCATTACGAACTTCTGGTTTAAACGGGTCACTATCCCATAAGTCTATTGGATCAACCGGCTGTACATCATAATGCCCATAAAATAAGACAGTGGGTGCATCTGGCCCTGCTCCATTATATTCTGCATAGACTAAAGGATGCCCACCAGTATCCATCTGCTCTACTTGTTCAAATTGTAGATCGTTTAAAAACTTTTCTACAAAGTCTGCTGCTTGACTTACATCTTTCTTATGTACGCTGTCAGCGCTAACGCTTGGAATAGACAAAAATTGATTAAGTCTATCCAAAAGTTCTGCTCGATTATTTTTCAAATAGGATAATACTTTTTCACTCATACATTTGTTCCTCCAATGGGTTTTCTTTTTATTTTAGCATACTGGGGGGAATTTCGTTGACGGCCATGGTGATTTTCCGCTGATTCACACTCATTTCCGCCGATCTGAGAGTTTATCTGCCGATATTTTAATATAACCGCCGTTTTTAAAAAATAACTGCCAATATTGAAATTTAACCACTGAAATCAAAATATATCAGCCAATTTTCGATTATATCCGCCAATCGAAGTTTGAATAACAATTCTTTTTTTAATTTCTACAGGAACAAAAGCGCAAGTGCCCGTTAAGCGACGTATGGATTGTGCCCACGCAACGTGGGTAGTTCGATGTTGCCACGCAAAGTGGCGGTTTTAATTGAACTTCCTTCTTTCTTTTGAGATAAAGGAAACACGGTAAGCGTAAGCGAACCGATGTTGACTTATCGTAAGGAGGTAAAGGAAATCCAATAGTCGTTGGGCGTTGGAGCTGGACGTCGCCCTGCATGGTCACCAAAATATTTCATGTCAACATTTTATACATTCTTTACAATTTAAAAAAAGATCCGAGAGATACTCTCGAACCTTCTACATATCTAGCTTTGTAATGCTCTTTCCAAATCCTCAATTAAATCATCGCTATCTTCAATCCCTACAGATATACGAATTAATCCGTCTGTAATACCAAGTTCCAAACGGCGTTCGCGAGGGATGGACGCATGTGTCATTTGTGCTGGCAGTGAAATTAAACTCTCAACTGCACCAAGGCTTTCCGCTAAAGTGAAGTATTTAACATTCTCTAATACCTTCTCTGCTTGTTCGCCATTTCCAACATCAAACGATACCATGCCACCATAGCCTGTTGCTTGATTGGATGCAACATCATGTCCTTTATGGCTTTTGATTCCAGGGTAATAAATCGTTGATACTTTATCATGGTTTTCTAAAAACGAAATGATTTTTTTCGTATTCAATTCAATTGCTTCCATGCGTAATGCCAATGTTTTAATTCCACGCATTAATAACCAAGAATCCTGTGGCCCTAATACTCCACCAGCTGAATTTTGGATAAAGTGAAGATCCTCTGCAAGTTGTTCTGAATTAACAACAACTAATCCAGCTACAACATCACTGTGGCCACCAATGTATTTTGTTGCACTGTGCAAGACAATATCTGCACCAAAATCTATAGGCAGCTGCCAATATGGTGTAGCAAATGTATTATCCACAATTAATTTTAAGTTATGTTTCTTCGCTATTTCTGCCATCGCCTTAATATCTGTAATTTTTAATAGCGGGTTTGTTGGTGTTTCCACATAAATTGCTTTCGTCTTATCTGTTATTGCTGCTTCCACTTTTTCAGGATAGCTTGTGTCGACATATGTGTGATCTAATTTGAAACGATTTAATACACTTGTCATCAAGCGATATGTCCCACCATATACGTCGTCAGTCATAATCACATGATCATCAGCATCAAACAGCATCATAATCGATGTAATAGCAGCCATTCCTGATCCGAAAGCAAAGCCTGCTTTACCGTTTTCTAAATCACTAATAACTGTTTCAAGTGCATGCCGCGTCGGGTTTCCTGTTCGTGAATACTCATATCCGCGATGTTTACCAACTTGATCCTGTTTATACGTACTAACCTGATAAATCGGAACGGAAACTGCACCAGTTTGCTCATCGCCCGTGATTCCACCATGAATCATTTTTGTTTTTGCTCGCATATTCATTCTCCTCCATGTCAGTCATTCTCTTCTTCTATTACTGTTTTCCATAGATGTTTTTGCTCAAATATCGGTCACTAGCATCTGGAAAGATTGTTACTATTGTTGATCCAGGTTCTGCAATTTTTGCTTCTTCCAGTGCAGCATACATCGCAGCACCTGACGAACTACCAACTAATAACCCTTCTTTAGCAGCTAGCTCTTTAACTAATCTGAATGCATCATTATCTGATACAGTATGAATAGCATCCATATATTCCCTGTTCATATAGTCAGGCAGAAATTCCATACCAATACCTTCTGTCTCATGTGGACCTGGTTCACCACCTGCGATGATAGACCCCTCTGGCTCAACAATTACCGATTTAATCGATGCATTCTGTTCCTTAAAATAATTAGCAGATCCCATAAATGTTCCACCAGATCCTGCTCCAGCTATAAATACATCAAGCTCACCATCTAAATCATTCCAGATATCTGGTGCTAATGTTTCATAATAAGTCTGTGGATTTGCTGGGTTTTTAAATTGCTGTGGCGAAAAGCTATTCGGTATCGTATTCAACAATTTATTCGTTTTTTCAATAGCTCCAAGCATTCCTTTTTCACGTGGTGTATGAACGATTTCAGCCCCTAAAGCTTTCATAATCATTTGCTTTTCCTGGCTGAAATGTTCCGGTATGCAAAACATCACCTTAATATTCTTGTTTAAAACAGCTAAAGCTAAACCTATTCCGGTATTACCTGCAGTAGGTTCAATAATCGTACCACCGTCTTTGAGGTCGCCATTTTTCAATGCTTCTTCAACTAGATTCTTACCTAAACGATCTTTAATACTACCACCAGGGTTATAATACTCTAGCTTTGCATACAAACGAACTCCATCTGGAATGGAGAAATTTGTTAATTGCACTAATGGTGTACATCCAATAAGTTCATTAACTGAGTTATAAATAGTCATGTTAATCTCCTCTTATTGTTCAAAAACTTGATGCCATTCATCACGTTTATCCAGCATTTCTCGTGCTATTGTTTTAGCACCTTCTAAACTGTGATTTGCTGCCCATCCACATTGCACTTCATTACAAGCAGGAACTTCTGTAGCATTTAATACGTCATGTAATGTTTTTTCAAGTGTATCAAGTACTTCTTCATAGTTATCGTTATTTAAAATTGCTAAATAAAATCCAGTCTGGCAACCCATAGGACCGATATCCAGGACATTATCCATATGATTACGAATATTTTCAGCCATTAAGTGTTCAATGGAATGTAATCCAGCCATATCCATGTGTTCCTTGTTTGGTTGCTTAAATCGAATATCATATTTGTATACATTGTCACCATTGGAACCAGTTGTAACGCCTACTAGTCGGATATATGGTGCTATTACTTTTGTGTGGTCTAAATTAAAGCTTTCTACATTCATTTTCTTAGTCATATTATGCCACTCCTCTTATTTTTTCTCAGCTATTACTAGCCATACAAATTCATTCATTTTTTTAAATGTAACATGGAAATGATTTTTTTCAAAAAGTTCTTGTAACGTATTATTTAGAGGATAGTATTCACGATTTAAATCTTCTATTAAATCTGTGTACCCTTTTTTATCTGCTTCCCCTATTATATCTTCCTTCGCAACGGATGATTCAAACATGGTATCAGCAAATACTACCTTACCTTTTTCCGCAAGCAAATTGGCAAACTTGGCAATTGCCTCTCCTTTTTCTGAATCAGTTAAATGATGAAATGCATAAGTGCTAACGATTGTATCGATCGAATCATCAAAACTTGGAAATGTTATAAAGTCACCTTCATAAAGAGGTAACTCTGGCAACTTTTCTGCCGCAATTTTACGCATAGCTTCTGACGGCTCCACACCAAATACCTTATGATTGTTTTCCATTAACTTCTGCGTTAAATTACCAGTACCCACACCAAACTCTAATACATTACCTGATGAATACTTTGTAACTTCGTCTAATATTTTATCATAATGAAGAAATACTGCAGCATATTGTGGATCTTTTCCAGTAACACTATCGTCATAAGAGTCTGCCCACTCTTCAAATAATCCAATAAATTCTCTACCCATCTATTTCAACTCCACTTTTTTATTAAAACATAGTAATTCACTATGAATAGTATGAATTATATGTTTAAGAATATCATATGTTTTGGATTGTTTCAAAGTTATAAATTTCTGCAAAAATAAAAAAGGAAGAGTGTCACATTTCTTGTGGCACTCTTCCTTTACGATTTATCATTATTTATTCTTTGTCTTGTGGGAAAACACGTTCAATCATATTACCCATCTGATCAAATAAACCTTCAATTGGTTCCCCATTCTCTGCTTGATCAGCATACTTTGTTACTAAGTCACCAAAATCTGGATTTGTAGAAACATATACATTATCGACATCTTTGTCCACCGATTTTACGATATCAGATATCTTTTGTTTTACTTCATCTGTAATTTCATCGCCATTTTCTGAATTGTTATTGTTTCCATTAGCATTGTTGTTTTTGTTTCCATTACCATTATTTGCATTTTTATTGTCGTCTCCATTACCTGTACCAGTATTGTTAATGTTAGCACCATTATCGTTGGCATCAAGTTCCGCCGCAACATATGCATTATTTTCGGTAGTTACTACGTTTGCGCTTTCAATTCCTTTTATCTGTTGGGTAATCTTTTCCGCAGCTTTTTCAGAAAGGTCATATTTATTATTGTTATCACCATTCTCATTACCGGCCTCATTCATATCGAAATCCTGGCGATTTTCTTGATCATTCATGTTATTTCCATCGCCAGCATTAAATCTTGTTTGTTCAACATTTGTATCATTTGGTGCCGTCTCATTATTCTCATCTTGATTCTGACACCCTACAAGCGCTGCAGAAGCCAATAGCGCAATTCCTAAAGTTTTTATCTTCATTAGTTTTATTACCTCCTAACTTATTTGCGTTTAGTATGTAACAATTAAATAATTTTATTCTGGTTATATAGAGGACCTTTTTTTGGAAAAAACACCATTTATGTTTTCGAAAATATATTTATTATAAGGGCAAACTACATGTAATCCTTTAATTTTAAGGAGGGGAAATCAGTGGATATACCAGATTATGACAAAGCACTTTATTACACGCTTTGGGGACAATGGGACGATTTGCTCGTGTTAATGGTCCGAACTAACGATGATTTATTGTCTAAGCGGATTCAACTCTTTTTACACTCCTACTATTATTCATCTGATCAAGATAATGTAATAAAAAGCCATGATCAATTGCTTTATTATATTGACCATGCCATGAAATACACTCCAACAGAAGTCATGGAAGTATAGGAAAAGCAAAAAACGGGTGGATTCTGCATCAGAATCCACCCGTTTTATTATTTATTTTTTGCTTCTTTCTTTTCTTGCTTTGCTTCTCTTTTTGCTTCTTTTCTTTCTTGCTTGGCCTCTCTTTTTGCTTCTTTCCTTTCTTGCTTAGCTTCTTTTTTTGCTTCTTTCCTTTCTTGCTTAGCTTCTTTTTTTGCTTCCTTCTTTTCCCTTTTTGCTTGTTTCATTTCTTGTTTATCTTTATGTTTTTCTTTTATCTTATCTGCCTTGTTCGATTTATTATGTTGGTTCTTGCCATTTGAATGAATATAGCCATTCTTTTTTTTCAATTCACTTGGATGCTGGTCTGTCTTTTTCTTACCTTTTTGTGGCGGTACTGTTGAATGATTAGTGTCATTCTTATCTACAGAAACCTTTTCTTCTTCTCTCGGTTTTTGATGATTTGATTTAGAATTAGTATAAAATGAGTGAATAATTTCTTTTTCATCATCATTAATACGAGGTTGAAGAAGCATCTTTTCTGGATTTAGAGTCTCATCATTCATTGTATCTGCCATCACTTTATTCATCGAAATATTCTTTTTTAAAGCTCGATCCCGAACTTCCTTTGGAACATGAAAAGTTACTACATCCCACGATGTATTATGGGTTAAAAAGTAATTATCAACTGTATTAAGAACTGAAATGTCTTTATTATTTACGTAACTTACCCCGACTAACACGTTTTTACCGTTCTTTGATAATCCAAGAGCATCACTTTTATTCATAATGATTTCAATAACCTGCTGTATTTTTTTATCTTCATACGTTGGTAATTTCTTTATCAATTTCCTTGCATCGTTATTTAATGGTGAAATAGAGACTACACTTAAATCTTTGTCTATTTCAATTTCGACACTAGGATTGATGTCCAGATTAACGTAAGCATATGTTTTGTTTTGGCCACCGAAAAAATAAAATGGCATAACAAACATGAGCACCATACACGCAATCGCTATATACTTTACGGGCAAGCTACTGCTTTTCCTGGGCTGAAAAAATAACAACCCGCTTTTTTTTGAAGCTAATACCTCATAGGAAACTTCAGCACCAATTTCAGCTTCTTTCACAGGCTTAACTTTATGGAAACTTCCATCCCGTGTCATAACAATGGTAAATTTCCGGTGCTTTTCCATCACGATACCTTTACTCACTGAGCCACCCCTTTAAGATAATCCTTGAGATACAGATAATCTTCACTTAACACAATAAAAATTGCTAGAATATATTTCCTATTTCGTTCTAACGTTTTTTTGCTTACATCCACTCTTTTTACCAAATCTTTAATTGGAAGTTTTTTCTTAAGGTGTACATACTCTCTTAATGATACATCATCATACAAAATTTTTGCAGTACGAATGGCTGACTCACGTGCATCCCTGTGTTTAGGTGAAGCCTCTGTTAGTTCTGCTAAAGTTAATTTGTAATCCCAAAGCTTGTCTTTAAAATCAGCGATTTCCTCTCTACGATACCAAGCTTCTTGTTCTTCCTGGTATTTTTCATTTACAGCAACAATTTCCGCTGGATTCTCCATTTTTTCCTCATCGTAGGTTTCGTCTAATGATGCTGTATTTGGTGCTTTTTGCACAAATCGTATGTAGTCAATCACTTTACGCTTTACGACAAGTTTTGCAAATGACAGAAAGGAACTACCTTTTTCTGATGAATAAGTCTGAATCGCCTCATTAAACGCAAAAAGCCCAACACTAAATTCATCATCACGCTTTGGATCAATATAACGTTTACAAACCTCTGAAACACATTTAGCGATATAAGGCTGATACATCTTTAAAAGATAGTTTTGTACGTCTTGATCCCCTTCTTTGGCTGAGGTAATCATTTCTTCAAGGGGTCTTTCTTTTAAGGACTGGTTACTAATCAACCTAAAGCACCTCCAGCCATTATAAAATTCGTTATTTTCTCATCTTTTTTGGGTGTAGTTTTTTTATATTTCATTTTCACTTTTTTAGTCGTTTTCAATAATTTATATGTCGTGATGAAAATCACCATCTTTACTATTTTAGGTATTATTTTCTATTTCAATATGACTAATCTTAACCTATCGTGCCGGCAGTTACTATCTCAGGCTATTTACAGTTCTATTAAAAATCGATTACTACTGACACTTTTCTGCAAAAAAGCGTTTATACCGAAATAATTCGACATAAACGCTTTTCTCTGGTATCCGCTTTTCTTTTTTACAAACTAGCTAATGTATCTTCTTTTGTTTCATAACTAATTTGTTGATCTAAATACTCTGCTTTTAAATCGACATACAAATCTTTTTCTGGCCATTCAATAGAAGTAATATGCTCAGACTTAATTAGATAATATCTTTCAGCAGGGACTTTCACAAACTTTACAACGAGATAATCAATTTTCCAATTGTCGTCATCAAAAATTAAATCTGTAATCTCGCCCAATTTCCCATCATGTCCGTGTACTTTTATTCCGATCGTATCTGCTTCATTTAATAATATATAATTCGTATTTTCGTTCATATCCATTTCATTGCGTTTGGCGGAGTTTTCTTCATCTTGGACAGGGACCTTTGGTACAAATGGTCTATCAACTGCCCCCCATAAATTCGCCCCTCTCCAATAACGATTCCAACCATAGTATTCTGTCAGACTTGCCTCATTTGTTTTTGATATTTCGGCATCAGCAGGTATTGTAGGACTATTTTTAATTGTATCTTTCGTGTGATCTACTTCTACAAGCTTTTCATCCACGTCCACTGATGTGAAAGAGGATGGCGATAGGTAAACATTTCTAGCTGGTAACCATTTATGCGTGTCCACCTGTACATATCGAATTGCCCAACTATGATCATCAAAATAAAAATCTTTTACTTTGCCCATTTCACCGTCTGTTGCATGGATGTTGTATGATTTTAAAGCTGATGTTAAGTAAAGCATTTATAAAACCTCCTTTATCTCTTCTAAATAGATACCCATACTTTAGCGTTATCAAACAATTGGCAGCTTTAGTTCATAGGGTAGGAGGTATAAAAGTATTCAATCGGTATGAAGAGACCAACTTTGCCGTGCTCTTGGCTATCCAAGGTTGCAAAAACAACCCCAATAACTTTTCCTTCCTGGTTAATTACAGGACTTCCACTATTGCCATTATAAACCGGTGCATCTATCATGACTACTGGTTTTTCCCAATCAGGTAGCATGGTTTCTTTGATGATTGTACCTTTATTGGCAATTCCTTGGAAACGTAGTGGATTTCCGATGAAATATATCGGATCGTCTTTATTAAACGTTTTGTTCTTCGCTAAATCCAGAGATGGAAAGTTTTCTCCTTCCGCTTCTAATACAGCTAGATCCACTGATGGGTATGCCGCTACAACCTCTGCATTATGAAGTCCTTTATCTGGAAATGCTACTGTCACATTTTTTTCTTCCTTAACCACATGATGATTGGTAATTATCGTTCCATTTTCATTGATCGAAAATCCTGTTCCTCTAGAATCACCCGCTTCAATAACAACTACCGCTTTTTTATAAGTACGTATATCATCCTGTAAAGAAAGCTTTGATGAAGTAATTAAAAATTCAACCGCAGGTACGGATATAACTTTTGGGAAAAAGGCAAAAACGTTTCCTAACATCATAATTGCAATTAGCCAAAACGCCCATTTTGGAAATGGACGTTTTGGCTTTTTTTGCACTCTATCTTCATGCGCCCGTTTTAGGGCATTCTGGCGTTCGGCTTCGACTAACTCAATAAGTTCCTCTTCGTCAATCTCTTCATATAAATCTTCATCTATTACATCATGATTATGCTTACTATTCTTATCCATAAGTCACCCCTATTAGAAAAGCGTAAGCGCCTGGTTAGCGGCGCACAAATAGATAGGACTGTGAAAAGTACGTTGAACTTTACGTACGTTCATCAGGACTAACTATTTGTTAGCCGTTAGGCGCTGAAGCTAGACAAGAAAAGCGCAAGTGCCTATTATTATACGGCTTTTCTAGTATTACCTTGTTGCATCTGGTACATCTGATAATACATTCCTTTGACATGTATCAGTTGCGCATGGCTTCCTTGTTCTTTTATCATACCATGGTCAAGAACAAAAATTGTGTCAGCTTGCTGAATAGTTGATAATCGATGTGCAATTACAAGAGTAGTACGACCTTTTTTTAGAATATCTAGTGCCCGTTGAATAACAGCTTCTGTCTCCGTATCAACATTAGCAGTGGCTTCATCTAAAATTAGTATAGCAGGGTCAAATGCCAAAGCACGGGCGAATGACAATAACTGTCGTTCCCCTAAAGAGAATGTACTGCCACCTTCTGTTACTGGGTCATCGTACTTTTTAGGTAATTTTTCAATAAATCGATCCGCACCAACAGCTTTTAATGCATTAATGGCCTGTTCCCTTGTGATTGTTGGATCACCCATTGTAACATTGGAAAGGATGGTGCCTGAGAATAGAAATGGATCCTGAAGAACGATGCCCATATGGCTTCGAACCTGTTGACGCGACCATTCTTTTGTAGAGTTCCCATCAATCGTAATGGTTCCCTTTTGTGGGTCATAAAAGCGGAACAACAGATTCATAATCGAACTTTTACCTGATCCTGTATGCCCTACAAATGCTGCAGTTTTCCCAGCCTCAACTTGGAAGGATATATTATTTAATACATAATCCTTGTCATTGTAGGCAAAAGATACATTGTCAAATTCTACTTTCCCACGATACTTATCTACATGATCTGTAACGACCTCTTCTCCATCTTGATCCATTAGCTCAAATACTCGATTTCCCGCTACCCTTGCTTGCTCAATAAGTGGCAGCTGGTGAACGATGTCTGTTACAGGCTCGAATAAACGGTTGAGGTAATCAACAAATGCATATAACATACCAATTGAGATGACAGCAGTTGCATCGAACGAGATAAACCCAAAGTACCAAATAAATCCGACAAATGCTAAATTTCGTATTACGGTTACCAAATTATACGATGTCAGCGCACTAAGCTTCACTAACTTTCGTTCAAATGTGTAATGACGGTCATTTAACTTTTCAAAATCCTTTTTTGTATTCTTTTCATGTCGAAATGCTTGAATAATAGGCATCCCTTGAATTGCTTCATTAATACTTCCATTTATATCACTTATTGTAGTTCTAATAACGGTATTATATTTTGTACCAAAATGTTTATATGCTTTCATCCATCCAAGAATCAATGGAATAAGCAGCAAACACATAAAGGCCAATTTTACATCCAGTATGAAAAGTGCAATAAAAATCCCTGCCATGTAAATGACACTCGTCACTACTATGGAGAGAACTCGTTCATACAAGTCCCTTATCGCTTCTGTATCATTCGTAATTCTTGCAACAACTTTCCCTGCTGGTTGATCGACATAATAGTTAATAGGAATTCTCTGTGTATGCTCAAATATGTCATTCCGCATTCTCTTCACAATTTGATTGGACGCCTTTTGTAATAAAAACGTTTTAAAAAACTGAAAGAAAGCAGCAATTACTAACAAAAACATATAAAGTCCTAAAAGGAATAGTATTGGTCCTTTTTCAGGTTGGAAAAAAGGATATATTTCAGAAAAAGATAGCTTTTCCCCTGTAAAAGTACGTTTTCCTTCATCCGTTTTAATGATAATTTTATTTCCTTCTATACTTCGTTTACCATTTAGCGGCACGTTAGCATCCACAAGGTAATAATCCCGTTCTACCTGAAAGATAGTTACACGTTCTTTCGATTGATCCTGATCTGTTAGCCGATCCGATCGCTTATAATAATTAGCATCATGCTTCACTGTATACTCGTCATTATTATTTTCAACCTGATGCCAGTTTCCTTCAATTCCAAGAATATGTTCATCTATAATTCGTTTTGCTATTAAAGGACCTGCCAGCTCCAATGCCACAGCAATAATTAAGCAAACCAAGCCGATAATAATACTTCTTTTATAATGTAATGCATAAAGAAATAATCTTTTTTCAGTTGATGCTTTTTTCATTAGGAACGCACCTCCTCATCTTCTAGCTGCTGTTGATTGTATTGCTCTTTATACCAGCCATCACGTGCAACTAGTTCATTATGTGTTCCTTGTTCTATTATTTTTCCTTCTTCTAAAACAATAATGTGGTCTGCGTGTGTTACGGCAGACAAACGATGTGCTGCAATAAAAGTTGTTTTACTTTGACGTTCTTTTCGTAAGTGTTCAATAATTTTAGATTCCGTTTTGCCATCAACGGCTGATAACGAATCATCTAATATCAAAATTTCCGGATCCTTAATAAATGCACGCGCTAACGCAACACGTTGCTTTTGTCCACCTGATAATGTGACACCACTTTCACCTACCTGTGTGTCTAAACCTTGTGGCAGTTGCTTCATGTCATTTAAAAAGTACGCGAGATCCATGACACGATAAATTTCTTTATCCGTTGCATCCGCTTTTCCAAATTGAATATTTTCCCGAATGCTTTTTGAGAACATCATTTGATCTTGTGGTACATAACCAATCCATGACCTTATGTGTTCTAGATTGATGTCATTTAAATCAATCCCAGAAATTTTTATTTTCCCTTGTACTCCAGGATATTGACGTAATAGCAATTTAAATAATGTTGTTTTCCCTGCACCTGTTTTCCCAACAATCCCTATGGTTTGACCACGTTTTACGTGCAAGTAAATATCGTCTAATCGTTTTACTTCCGTTTCAGGATAAGTAAATGATACGTGGTCATACTCAATAGTATCCAATTGTTCTACAAATTTCGGCGACACTGGATTTTTCACATCTGCCTCGTAATCTAGTGTTTCGTTTACACGATCCAATGAAGCATTACCGCGCTGCATGATATTGATCAATTCGCCAACTGCAAACATTGGCCAGATTAACATCCCTAAATAAACGTTAAATGTAACAAGATCACCTAGTGTAATTGCGTTTTCAAAAACAAGTAATGCCCCGTACCCAAGGCCGATTGTGTATGAAAAACCAACAAGAATTTTCATCGTAGGTTCAAATAAGGCATCAATCTTAGCAACCTCAATATTTTTTTGATATACATCATCAGTCATTTTGGCAAACCGTTTCGCGTCTTGCCTTTCCTGGACAAATGCACGAATAACCCGAACTCCACGAATGGATTCCAGTACCTCGTTATTCATATCACCAAATGCATTCTGAGCTTCCATAAAGCGCTTATGAATGGTTCCACCATACTTATTCATAACTACCGCCATGATTGGCAATGGAATTAAAGCAGCTAGTGTTAAAGGCCAACTTATTGTAAATCCCATAACAACAATAATCATTACCATAAACAGGCTTGAGTCGACTAAAGTTAACACACCAAACCCTGCTGTTAACTGAATGGATCTAAGATCATTTGTACTACGTGCCATCAAATCTCCTGTTCTAAATTTCCCAAAAAACGTTGGTGTCATGTTTAAGAAATGATCCATTAACCTACTTCTGGACAAACGCTCTAATTTTGCAGCTCCACTAAATAATGTATAATCCCATAAAAATGATATCGCATAATGCACAACAATTAATACAAGATAACCAGCAATAAGCGTTATCAAAAGCTTCATTGTCAACGTTTCAAATTGAATTTTATCAATTGCAAAACCAACCAATTTCGGTGGGATCAACCCGATCGCACTGGCAATAATTAAAGCAACAATTGCAAACACATAACTTTTCCAATACTGTTTAAAAAACCAATCTAATTTCTTAAAAACCTGAAACATGTTACTCACCTTCTTTTTCTCTTTTTGCATATAATTTTTTTCAAATCGCCACTATGACCTTGAAAGCACAAAAAAACATACGTCACAATGACGCATGTTTTCATAAAAGTATGGGGGATCTGCAAATCACCCATACAATATAAGAAGGCCACAGCTAGGTGTGA
Organism: Virgibacillus necropolis; assembly: GCF_044793635.1. GTDB lineage: Bacteria > Bacillota > Bacilli > Bacillales > Amphibacillaceae > Virgibacillus_F > Virgibacillus_F necropolis_A. Next base: position 3,064,038 of record NZ_CP084992.1, on the reverse strand, counting down.
CCTTCTTAAGAGTATAAAAAACAATATGTAATACTATAGTTTTCCGCTCTGAAGGTCACTAATAATTATGAAATTTGTTTGGTTTAACTGAATGATTTTTTCCATTTTAATGACCTCCTTTCGATTTGATTCTCAATAATTATAGTATTTTGAAAAATATTAGTCAATACATTTTTTATTTATTTTTCAAATTCTTAATTTTTCTTTAAAATCTTGACTATTATGCCGAAAGTAATACTATACATACTTCAAATAAAAACTAGGTATGTCTGGTAAGTAGAGGGGGAACTATCTTGTTTGGCAAAAAAAATAATAGCCGCAAAAATTTACAGCAACAATTAGATCACGCAAATGCACAAATCGTGAGAATAAATCATGAAAAAGATGAAATTTATAAAGAAAATAGAACTTTTCTTGCTAGGTTTGAAAAAGATTTATTACATACTATTGATCAACATGAACATGTAAATTCACAGCATCATGATTTAGAGGATTTAATCATTCAAATAAAACAACGGTTTGAAGAGATTCAATCTCTTGGACAAGCTTCAAGTGAACATTCCAATCACTTACTTGAAAAAGGAAATGGACTCGTTCATTCATCAGATTCATTATCAAAGCAATCTGAGGATTACCAGGAAATAATGACTAAAAACAAGCATCTTATGGACAGTCTGGAAACACAAATGACTAAAACTGCTGGTAGCATGAAAGAGCTTGGCGAACATTCCAATACAATTAAGAAAATTGTACAAGTTATAAGTGAAATAGCAAACCAAACAAATTTATTAGCCTTAAATGCTTCCATTGAGGCAGCACGTGCAGGTGAACATGGAAAAGGATTTGCTGTAGTGGCAGCCGAAGTTCGAAAGCTTGCGGAAAATACCGCTGAAAGTACGCACCATATCGATGAGGTAACTACTACGATACAACATAAAATACAGGAAGCCGAACAAGATACGTATGAAAACCAAAAGACCTTACAAGCATCTACTGAAATTAATAATAAAACAGTTGATATGCTAAAGGAAATGGCTTCCATAGTACAAACGGTAAAATCCAATACGCAGGATGTATTAAAAAATATGAACAGTCAAAATGAATTAACGGTAGAAATGGTAAGCTACATTGACGAAACAAATGACTCATTTGAAACGATCAAACAAGCGATTATGCAGCATATAGAGGATGCAACGGTTGTTGATAAACAACTGGCGTCGGGGGTAGAAGGAATACAAGGAATTTCACCTACTAAATAAATATAAAGTGCAAAAGAGAATCGTTATAATTGAACGATTCTCTTTTGTTTGCGTCTTCCATACCGATCAGACGCTTACCCGTATTTGTCTTAACTTACCTGTTTAATGTGCTTGAGATTTCGTGGTGTCTTTTTCACTTAACCCAAGCTTTACCATTAGTTCAACCTTGTCATGCGGCACTTCGGTTTCTTGGGAAATTCTTTCGATTGAGACATGTGGATGTTTTATGACAAAACTCTGTACTCGATTACTTTCCATTAAGCAAGAATTGCACATTGTAAACGGACTAGATTCCATTGGCTTTTTACACAATCGACAATCACGTACAATTTCTCCCATATACTCACCCCTTATGCCTTGTTACTAACAAGCATACAACTTTTGCTAAAATCTAACAATAAAATTTATATTATATATTGAAAAACAGTTCTTTTTACACTGTTCAGGCTATTACTTATTATCTATTAGCGATAATTAGCACCGGTTCACCTTTATCCAGAATAATGATATAATGCTTAAGGTGAATTTTTAGTGAACGAACGAATGGAAGTGGAAATATGCAACACAAGAGCAAATACAAAAAAATTGAACCCGCATCTGGTGCGATTATTATGGCAAGTGGAATTTTTTTAATTGGTACAGTAAATGCCTTTCCGGTATTAGATTCTCAATTAGGTAAATATCTAGCAATACTAGTTATGATTGCTTGGGTTGTTATATATAAATCATTATCTATTCAATTCTTCCAGCGTGATTTTTTGATTCCATTTATTAAACATCCAGTCAAATCTTTTGCCATAGGTACTTGGATTGCTGGTGTCTCCGTTTTATGTAATGTGTTTATCAAATATTTCCCTGAAATCATCCTTATTACAAAAGCAATGGCTATTTTAAATACATTTTTATGGTTATTTTTCTTAGTGACCTGTTGTTATAACTTTCGTAAACTTTTTTTTGAAAATAAAAGGTACCCAGTACATGGTGCTATTTTGTTATCAACGGTTGGCACGCAATCTATCATTTTGCTTTTAAACAATGTGTTCTTTCAATTTCCGACCTATTTTTCAAAAGCAATTATTATTCTTGGTTTTATATTTTATTTTGCAGGAATCATATTGATAAGTAAACGCTATGTGCAACAAAAAAATTGGACCTTAGCGAATGATTGGTCAAATACGAACTGTATTATTCATGGTGCATTATCGATTACGGGCTTAGCTATAGTTACATCAAATACCTTCACACCAGCGTTTGTTGCTGTTTTTTGGGTGATCGTATTCTTATTACTGGTCGTTATTGAGGCTATAGAAGTATTGCGTGCGATAATACGGATTAAAAATTATGGCTGGAATAAAGGACTATTCGAATACAATGTTAGTCAATGGTCAAGGAATTTCACCTTTGGCATGTTCTATACATTTTCATTAGTCATGCATTTCAATCCCTACTATCCAATACCAGAAATGCTTTTTAATTTCCAAAACAGTTTTATGGCATTTTGGGCTTGGGTAGTCTTGAGTGCACTAATCATTCAAATTGGCATCTTTGTTAAATCACGTATTGAAAACCATAATCATGAAAAGAGAAGTGATCTATCCCAGTATGAAGCTAGTTGAATCAGCTCTAAAATGAAGCACTACAGAAATTCTTCTGTAGTGCTTTTCTATATGTAATAAAATCGATTGTTTCTCGCATACTAACGTTACATGCTTTTTTCAGGAGGTCCATATGCGGAAAAATCGACATAAAAATAAATCCTCCATTTTCCCGATAAAAGTGGGTGAACTTAAGGATTTATTACAAAGTAAGTTTGAGAATAATCCGGATTTAATTTTTTCCATCTACCAGCATCAAAATAAAAGAATAGCTGTATTCTTTATTTCCTATCAAGTTCAAACCGATAAACTGGAAAATTTTTTATTACAACCTTTATTAAATAACAAAAAGGAATGGACGAGTGAATCAATATTAAATGAAATTCCTTTAGATAATGGTACAACCAAAGATAAATTGGAAGATATACTTCAAAAACTATTAATCGGTGAAGCCTTCGTATATGTTGAGGATGAACAGGAAACTGTTTCCTATTTGCTACCAAAAAAAGAAAAACGTCAATTGACTAAAGCTGAAACTGAATCCATTGTTCTCGGTCCAAAAGTAGCATTCACAGAGACACTAATGACAAATTTAAACCTTGTTCGATGGGGAATAAGGTCTACTGACTTGGTATTTGAAGAGATAAAAGTTGGAAAATTAGCCCCACGTGAATTACGGTTGGTATATTTGAAATCGATTACCAATGAAACTGATGTGAATACAATGCGTCAACGGTTACAAAGTCTAGACGTAGATACTATCCCAGATAGCAATGTATTAATGCAATATATTGAGGATTCACAAACTACCGTATTCCCACAGTTCTATTCAACTGAATTACCTGATCGTTTTTGTTACGTCGTAGCAAGTGGAAAAGTGGGTGTGTTGATGGAAGGTAGTCCTAATGGTTTCATTGGACCATCGACACTGTTTAGTTTCTTTGAATCAACAGAAGACATATATATGCGCTGGAATACTGGTTCTTTCTTACGTTTATTGCGTTTTCTCGCCATGATTATATCTGTATTACTTACACCTTTATATGTGGCCGCTGTAACGTATCATTATGAATTAATTCCAACTTCAGAGTTAATTACATTAGGTCAATCACGAGCAGCAGTTCCTTTCCCCCCATTACTAGAGGCCTTAATTTTGGAATTTATGATTGAATTACTTCGTGAAGCAGGTGCAAGGCTCCCGACAAAAGTAGGTCAAACAATGGGTATTGTTGGTGGTATCGTTATAGGGCAAGCAGCAGTTGAAGCCGGTTTAACGAGTAACATCCTAATTATTGTGATTGGAATTAGTGCGCTGGCTTCCTTTACCTCTCCTAGTTATTTAATGGGGACTACCATTCGGGTAATACGTTTTCCAATGATTATATTAGCTGGTCTATTCGGAATTATTGGCATCATGTTAGGTATTTGCTTTTTAATTATTCATCTATTGCGCATCACCTCACTTGGCCGACCTTATTTAACACCATTATATCCATTCAAGTGGAAAGATTTTAATAAGGTACTATTTCGTTTACCTCTCAGCATGCAATCTCATCGGGCGTCTTTATTACGAACAAAGGATGCTACACGGTATAGTACAAAGGAGTCAAAGAAGAAGAAAGACATAGATGAATAGGTTGGTGTAATAATGGATGTAAATGTAAAGATGAAAGATAATTTAGAGATACGTGCGTTTTATCTCTTTTTCATCATAACCTCTATTCAAACGGGTACTGGAATTATGGGTGCACCAAAGTATATATTTATTGAGGCTGGTCGTGATTCGTGGTTAGCAGTACTGATTGCATTTGTTTATATGCTTTTAGTTGTATTGGCCATGCATATTAGTTTAAAACAATATGAAAATGCAGATATTTTTGGAATCCAAATCGATATTTTCGGTGGTTGGATCGGGAAATTGCTTGGAAGCCTATTCATTATACATTTAGCTGCTAGTCTTTTCTCTGTCCTTTCCACCTATATTGAAGTAATCCAAACATTTATCTTTCCAACATTCCCCACTTATACTTTAGCACTTATATTTTTATGTTTAATCGTATACAGTGTACTTGGAGGTATAAGAGTAATCGTCGGGGTAATTTTCATCTTCTTTATTCTAGTTCAATTTTTAATGGTTTTACTAATCGTACCTGCTTTGCGGATTGATATGACGCACCTTTTGCCCACATTTCAAACCTCTTTCATGGATCTACTAAAAGGGGCTAAAGCTACCTCCTATAGTTTTCTTGGATTTGAGATACTTTTCTTGTTATATCCTTTCATACAAAATAAGAAAAACGTAAAACTTCCAATTTTTCTTGGCGTAACTTGGACAGCCTTTACACTGCTCCTTGTAACCGTAATAGCAATTGGTTACTACAGTCCAAAACAATTGGTAACATTAGATTGGTCTGTGCTTGAACTGTTTAAAGTTGTATCTTTTTCCTTCATTGAGCGCTTTGACTATGTCGTTGTTGCAGTTTGGATGATGGTTATTTTGCCCAATATGATCCTACTAATGTGGGGAATGACTTATGGGGTAAAACGTTTGTATAAGGTTTCACAGAAAAAGACACTTTATATTTGTTCAGCTGTAATATTCGTTTTGTGCAACATACTTAAAGACAGTCAATCCATTATTAAATTCACCTCTAGCCTTTCTCAGGTAAGCTTTTGGGTTGTCTATGTTTATCCATTTTTATTACTGCTACTGGTACTAATAAAAAAGAAATGGCGTAAAAATAAGGGTGAAATATAGTGATGAATAAAAAACTGTTGATACTACTACTTCTAATCTTCATTACGATGCTAAATGGATGTCTACCGTCCAAAGAAATTGAAAGCCTTGGAATTATCAATACAAGAGGTGTCGATATTTCAGATGAAGGAAAATTGGAAACAACCATCATATATTTTCAATTTGACTCTCAAACAAAGGACATTACTGAAATTGTGAAAGGTGTTGGAGAGACAATAAAGGGTGCAAGAGCAAACGCCAATTTCAAAACCAATTATGAACTAACACCAGGCCAAATCCGCTTAGAGCTATATGGAATGGAAGCTGCCAAGAAGGGTTTAATTCAATACGTAGATACATTGGCCCGTGATGCCAAAGCTGCGGACACCATGTACCTTGCAGTAAGTGATACAACTGCAAAAAGTATACTAACCACTGATCAAGAAGGCTTTTCAAAAAATATTGGCCATTTTTTATACCGTTTACTTGAGCAAACGATAAAGGATGATGTTATTCCGCGAACGACCTTACAGGATTTTATCCATGTTTATTATGATGTGGGTAAAGATCCTATATTACCTATGTTAAAGATTCAGGAAGGAAAACCATACTTATATGCGATGGCGGTTTTTAAAGATGACAAATATGTTGGTAAAATATCTACTAGCGACGCATTTTTATTAAATATGTTGGAAAAATCGGTGGAGTCCACCATGTTAGAATTAGAGCTTCCCCTAAAACCGTTTAAAAAACATTTAGCAAATTCCGGGGATAAGAAGGATGATAAAAAAACATTCAATGTTTTACTCAGTGTATTGAACGGTAAAGGAAAAACAAAAATCGACAATTTTAAAAATCTAACATTCGAAACACATGTAGAAGTTGATTTACGTTTACTTGAGCTAACAAAACAAATCAAGCTTACAAATCCAAAAGTTGAAGCATTATTAGAAAAGGAAATAGAGAAAAATTTGGAACAACAATATGAAGATCTTTTAGCAAAAGTAAAAGAACTAAATGCTGATCCGTTCGGTTATGGAAATATCTATCGAAGTCACAAGAAAAACGGAAAACTAAAAGATAAAGTCTGGAGAGATAAATTTCCAAATATAAAAGTGAATTTTCAAGTAGATGCCAAAATTTTACGCCATGGCATCACCGAATAATAAACGCGCCCCAGTTTATGAGGCGCGTTTTGTAATTAAAAACGTTTAATAGTATTAGGGTGAGAACCTACTCTGAAATCTTCATTCATTTTATTCATAAAATTCATGTCTTCCGTTGCTATTTCAAAATCAAATACATCAGCATTTTCCTTTTGACGTGATGCATTTGTAGATTTTGGAATTACAATAAAGTCATTTTCCAGATGCCATCTAATGATTAGTTGTGCTACTGATTTGTTATATTTTATTGCCATTTTCACCAACAAAGGATCATCTAAATATTTTGCACGGCCAAGTGGTGACCATGATTCAACAGCAATGTTATGTTCCCGACAATATGCTACCGTACTTGTTTGTAATAATTTTGGATGTAACTCAATTTGGTCGATAACCGGCATTTCACTAGCTGTTTTAGACAGCTCTTCTAAATGATGATCAAGAAAATTACTAACACCAATCGCTCGAACATGTTCACTTTTATTAGTCTCTTCCAAGGCCTTCCATGTATCTGGAAAAACTTCCGGTACCGGCCAGTGAATCAAAAATAAATCTAAATAATCAAATCCTAATTTCTCCATACTCTGCTCAAACGCTTTTAAAGCTTTCTCGTAACCATGATCATCATTCCAGACTTTACTTGTTACAAAAATATCTTCCCGAGGAATTCCAGAGTTTCGAACAGCTTTCCCTACACCTTCTTCGTTACCGTAGAAGCTAGCTGTATCAATATGTCGATAACCTAAATCAAGTGCATTAGATACTGTATCATATACCTGATCATCTGGAACTTTATATACACCAAGACCTAATCTCGGGATTGAAATACCGTTTGAAAGTTGTTTTGAACTAGAAATATTCATGTAAACACCCTTTAATCATTAATTAAAACCCATATCCAATGGTATCTTTAAAACGTCTGTTTTTGAACCATCTTTCGCTGAAAAAAAGAATAATTCAATTGTTGTTGCAAGTTCTTTATCAAAGGCAATTTCGAATTCTCCCCACGTTGGAGCACCTTCTGTATGATAGTTATCTTGTTTTACAATTTCACTTTTATTAATAATAGCATATTGAAATACTCCTTCAAACACACGCGCTTTACCTGTAACAACAAATTGATTTCCAGATTCATTTACTGTTACATCCTTGAATGACTCATTTTCATAGACCTTTTGTTCTTCTTTTTCTTGTTGCTCTTCCTGGTTTTTGTTCTTATTTTCTTCCTCATTGTCATTACTACAAGCTACTAAAGCGGCAAACAGTAAGGTAATTATCATTAATAATAGAAATTTTTTCAATGCAATAACCTCCCTTTTTTCTATTATATTCCCATTTTAAAAATAATCGCATCATACATATTTTCTGATTGCTTATCTGGATTAATCTTGTTATCATAAAATAGTTCACTTGTTAAACTATTCATCAATTGAACCTTTATATGAATTTTGGAGGTGTTTTAAAATAATGGATATATATTTGCTCATTAGCCGTTATCAAACCGCGATGAACACCATTTACCGTGGAGTAAATAATATTTTGAAGGAAAAAATACATTCTGAGATAACGACAGATCAATTTTCTACCTTGCAATACATTAGAAATAATGAAAAATGCACCAGTACAGATATCGCTCATGCCTTTGGTGTCGGAAAAAGCGCTGTTACAGCACAAATTAATCGGTTATTTGATAAAGACCTAATCGAACGAAACCGGGATCAATCTGATCGCCGAAACGTTTATTTACACGTAACGCCTAAAGGTCTAGAACTAGTCGAATTTACCGAAAAAGAGGTTTACGCAGTAATTGGGGAACAACTTTCACATTTTGATAAAGAAGAAATCACCATGTTTATCCAATCACTTGAAAAATTGGCAAACGTTATGGATAAGCGTTAAAAGGAGAATTCATCATGAAACAAATTATTCGTTTTCGTTGGTTGATTGCTATTTTATGGGTAGCTGCAGCAGTTTCGCTATTTATTTTTTCACCGAACCTTCAAGAACTTGTTCGGGAGAAGGGACAAATTTCAGTTCCAGAAGATTATCCATCACAGGAAGCAAGTGCGCTATTAGACCAAATGTCAGAAAATAATGGCGAAAATACAACTAGTGCAGTTCTTGTTTTTCACGATGACAATGGTATAGATAAATATGAAAAACAAGAAGTATCAAAAGCAATTGATAAACTAAAGGAAAGTAAAAATAATCTTGGCCTTTCTAATATATTGGCATTCACGGAAGATCCTGCAATTGAGGAACAAACAGTTTCTAATGATGGTACTACTATTCTAGTACCGTTTAACCTTTCACTATCTAACCAGGAAATCGGTGAGTCACGCGAAAAAATTTATCATACAGTTGATAAAATTGAAGTTGAACACTACTTAACCGGTGAAGATTACATTCAATTAGACATAACAAAAAACTCAGAGGAAGGTTTAAAGCGAACTGAATTCATCACTGTTGGGTTGATTTTAATCATCCTGTTTATCGTTTTCAAATCTTTCGTTGCACCATTTATCCCATTATTGACGGTGGGGATTAGTTACCTTGCAGCTCAAGGGGTAGTTTCAATCCTTGCTGATACTGTAGGATTTCCATTATCCACATTTACGCAAATTTTCATGGTTGCTGTTATGTTTGGTATCGGCACCGATTATTGTATTCTATTAATCAGTAGATTTAAAGAGGAACTCGCGAACCATGATTCCATAAAAGAGGCTGTTGTCACCACCTATAAATCAGCTGGAAAAACAATCTTCTTTGCCGGATTGGCGGTTTTAGTTGGGTTCTCAACAATTGGATTGTCAACATTTTCACTCTATCAATCTGCCGTAGCGGTCGCAGTTGGTGTAGCAGTAGTGTTAATAGCTTTAGCAACATTAGTACCATTTTTCTTAGTAGTATTAGGCAAAAAACTATTCTGGCCTTTTGACAAAAATGTCTCCCATAAGGAAAGTAAGCTATGGAAGTCTACCGGATTATTTTCATGGGGACGCCCTGTGATTGCATTGCTTATTGTAGCAGCAATTACAGTACCATTTTTACTGACTTATGATGGGAATAAATCATACAACTCCCTGCAGGAAATTGGGGATGAATATGGGTCTGTAAAAGCATTTAATTGGATTGCTGATAGCTTCGGGCCTGGTCAAACGATGCCTACAACCGTTGTTCTTGAAACGGATGAACCAATTGATTCTGTTGAGGAATACCAGGATATCGCAACAATTTCACAAGAAATCGCACAAATGGATGGTGTCGAACAAGTCAGAAGTGCTACGAGGCCAGCCGGTGAAATTATCGAAGACTTTTTAGTGAATAAACAAACAGGTAAATTAGCTGACGGTATTAGTCAAAGTACGGATGGTATAAAAGAAATACAAGAAGGACTTGCGAAAGCATCTGAAGAATTAAAAAGTGCAACACCGAAGCTTGAAGAAGCAAAAAGCGGTGTCGATCAACTGATGGAAGGCACACAAGCTGCAAATAATGGTATCGGTGATATTAGTGATGCACTTGTTAAAATTCAGAATGGTATCCAATCCGGCTCGCAAGGTGCGGCTGAAATAAAAACTAATTTGCAAACGATTAAAAGTAATTTAGATCAAACAATTGCTAGTAACAGTCAATTGTTAGATGGTTATCAACAGCTTGCTGATGGATTGGCAGGATTTGGTACACAAAGCACAGATGTACAGCAACTTGATAAACTAACAAGTACTTTACAAGGGGCAAAAACAAGCATTACCAATGCAAAAAAGATTGCTATAGAATCAAATCAAGAGCTAGAAAACAATAAAAAGTTTATACAAGAATACAAGTCATCGATTGCACGAATCGACGGTGCAATCGATGGAATTAATAAATTAGAAACACAGCTTAAAAAGCTTTCCGACGCACAAGCACAAGTACAAAACAAAGTAATTGCACCACTAAAAGAACTGAATACCGGATTTAGCAAGACTATTGTTGGTCAAGAACAGCTTTCACAAGGAATTGGAAAATTGATTGATGGGATTTCCGAGTTGCAATCGGGATTAAACAAAGCAGCTGACGGTCAAGGTCAAGTCGTTAACAATATTCCAAGTCTACAGGACGGATTATCACAAATTTATGGTGGTCAAGAAGAATTAAAAAGTGCCTTTACTGACATGCAAGATCAGCTTGGACAATTGTCAACTGGTCTAGGAAAAAGTTCTGACGGATTACAACAAATTTATGATGGTCTATCTGAGGTAGAACGTTATCTGGGTGATTTCAACGCTGAGGGAAGTAAGCCTACAGTAGTTATTCCAGAGCAGGCATTGGAAAGCGAAGCATTTATCGAAGGAACCAAATCCTATATTTCAGACGATAAAACAATTACGAAGTTAGATGTGGTGTTGAAGGATAACCCATACTCTTCTGAAGCGATTGAAATGGTCGATAAAATCGAAAACACCATAAATGATGCAAAAGACGGAACTGTATTTGCGGACAGTGATCCTAAGCTCGGTGGAATTAGCAGTACCAACAACGACCTTCAAAATATCTCGGATGCAGATTACTCAAGAACAGTGACGTTAATGATTATTGGGCTCTTTATCGTACTGGTAATCATGCTACGATCATTAATCATTCCGATTTATTTAATCGGCTCGCTCATCTTAACTTATTTCACGTCACTAGGAGTTACAGAAGTTATTTTTGTAAACATTCTAGGGTATGACGGATTATCATGGGCCATTCCGTTCTTCGGTTTTGTTATGTTAATGGCTTTAGGAATCGACTATAGTATATTCCTTATGGACCGATTCAAAGAATACAAGGAAATATCTATTAAAGATGCATTGATAAACTCCATGAAAAACATGGGAACCGTTATTATCTCAGCAGCGCTAATTTTGGGCGGGACATTTGGAGCAATGCTTCCATCAGGCGTATTATCACTTTTGGAAATCGCAACAGTGGTACTAACAGGATTATTCCTTTATGCCTTTGTCATGCTACCTTTATTCGTACCAGTAATGGTCCGTATTTTCGGTAAAGTAAATTGGTGGCCGTTTAGAAGATAATAAACAGAATAAAGTATATTGGTGGAACAGCTTTTGCTGTTTCACTTTTTTTGGCCTGCATTGTTTAATGCTATTATAATATGAAATATTAAAACAAAATCAAACTCCTCAAAAGCCAGTATTGTAACTGGTAATGAGGAGTTATTTTTCTTACTTACTATTAATTTTTATGATTTCAATTACTCGGTCTTTTGCTTTCGCGCTTTGATAGGAGTCCATATTGGTCTTTATGATTAATTCGTGTTCTTTTAATTGAAGCAACTCCTGAACAAGTGTTTCTTCAGTTAATGTTTCTTCTTCCATCACACGTGCATATCTTTTTTCTGCAAAGGATTTAGCATTAATAATTTGGTCTCCCCTACTCGATCCTTTTGATAATGGGACAAGTATCATCGGAATTTTCAACGATAAAAATTCAAATATTGCATTTGATCCTGCTCGTGATAAGACAAAATCAGTAGCAGCAAAAAGATCTTTTAACTCGGCGTTAACATATTCAAATTGAACATATCCGGGTCTGTTGAATTCAGGTTCTGTTTTACCAATACCGCAGACATGGATAATTTGAAATTCGTCTAACAGTTTATCTAAACTAGCCCGCACACTGTCATTAATTTTTTTCGAACCACCGCTTCCACCCATAATAAGCAATACTGGCTTTTTGTTTGTAAAACCACAAAATGCTAATCCCTTTTCTTTACTACCTTGGAAAAGTTCATCGCGAACAACTGCACCAACATATTCGGCTTTTTGTTCAGGCAGATACTCCATGGTTTCCGGAAATGTTGCAAGTACTTTTTTAACAAAAGGAATTGCGATTTTATTAGCAAGACCAGGTGTGAAGTCAGATTCATGGATGACAGCTGGCACGCGTCGAACTTTTGCAGCCAACACAACTGGAACGGATACAAATCCACCTTTTGAAAAAATAATCGATGGTTTACTTTTTCCAATAATTCGCCATGCCTGCATGGTTCCTTTTAACACTTTAAATGGATCTTTCACATTTTCTTTAGACAAATACCGGCGTAGCTTTCCAGTAGAAATTGGGTGATATGTTACACCATCTAATTCTTCTATCAGCTTTCGTTCGATTCCATCCTTTGATCCTATATAATTGATTTCCCATCCCTCACGCTGGAAGATAGGAATAACTGCTAAATTTACGATGACATGACCTGCTGTGCCGCCACCCGTAAACAGAATACTTTTTTTATTCATTTATTGTAGGTCCCTTCTTTCGCAATACGAAGTAAAACGGTATAATTGCATTTATTACTCTTTGCAATCACTTCTTATATTAGTAGAAAATTATAGAAAAAGGAAGACATTTATGTATGAAACATCGACGTTAAAAGAAAAATTAAAGCTGTTTACAATCATATTAATACCTATTCTAGTTACCCAAGTCAGCATGTATTTGATGAACTTTTTTGATACGGTGATGTCAGGTCAGGCAGGTGCAAAAGACCTCGCTGGTGTGGCAATTGGCTCTAGTCTTTGGGTTCCAGTTTTCACTGGAATTAATGGTGTTCTGCTGGCCATTACACCGATTATTGCACATTTAATTGGTGCGAAAGCTAATCATGAAATAGCAAAAAAGGTTCAACAAGGTGTTTACCTTGCAACAGCGCTTGCAATTTTAGTCGTTATTGTAGGTGCATTTGCATTAAATCCTATTTTACATGTAATGGACCTGGAAGCGGAAGTACGACATACTGCTAAATATTATATTATTTGGCTTGTAACCGGAATTGTGCCTTTATTCATTTTTAATACCTTACGCTGTTTTATTGATGCACTCGGTCAAACGCGTATCTCTATGATTATTATTTTAATCTCATTGCCTATAAACATATTCTTTAACTATATATTCATCTTTGGTAAATTTGGTGTCCCTGCATTTGGTGGTATAGGATCTGGAATTGCTACCGCACTAACCTATTGGTTGGTCTGTTTTATTGCATTTGGAATTCTTTATAAAATGCACCCGTTTAAAGAATACGACCTTTTTTCTAATTGGATAAAACCATCCTTAGTTGATTGGTGGGAGCAGTTAAAGATTGGTATTCCAATTGGTTTTTCTATATTTTTCGAAACGAGTATTTTTTCAGCAGTAACTTTATTCATGAGCGTTTACAGTACCTATACAATTGCTGCGCACCAAGCTGCAATTAACTTTGCTTCTTTATTATATATGATTCCATTGAGTGTAGGAATTGCACTTACAATCGCGATAGGCTTTGAAGTTGGTGGTAAACGTTTTGCCGAGGCTAAGACTTATGGTTACATTGGCATTAGTGGAGGATTATTTATCGCGATTTTTGCCGGACTCGTTTTATACGTGTTTAATGACATGGTAGCGAACCTCTATACAGATAATGCAGAGGTTGTGGAATTAACCAAGCAATTCATTTACTATGCAATCTTCTTCCAGCTCGCAGATGCGTTTGGAGCTCCGATTCAAGGTGCGTTGCGAGGATACAAAGATGTGAATCTTACGTTGATCACTTCGTTTATCTCTTATTGGGTAATCGGGTTACCAAGTGGTTGGCTACTTGCGAATTACACTGCACTTGAACCGTTCGGCTATTGGGTTGGAATTATTATTGGACTAAGCTGTGGAGCTGTTGCTTTGTTATGGCGGTTGCTTTATTTACAAAAAAAATATACAACACAATAAACTCATCCTATTTGCGGATGAGTTTATTTATTCCTTTTTCTTTTCATACCGATATACAATTGGCTGTAATAAAAAAATACAGGAAATAATCCACCCTATAATGAGAGCCCAAGAATCTTGAAGCACGATTAAAGGAATGATACAAACGAATGCAAAAGCTATTTTAGAAACATTTGTAGGCTTTAGATGAACGTTACAATTTGGGCAGACTACATCATTAAAGCTACCCTCTTTCATTAAATAATAAAATGAGAACGGTTTATTGCAATTTTTACAACTTTTCGCGAACACAAGAAACACCTCATAGATCTTTTTCCTCATGATACCATACTTTTTAACTTACAATTCCCTTGATAGTTGTTAAAATCTCTTTGAGTTCTGCATTTTTCCCAGATTGTTCTAGCGTAAACCATGATATCCCTGGAATAAATATAAAGAAGCAAACTGTTACCAACACTATCGTCCATTTTGGAAAAGCTGCAGGATCCCTAATCACAACACCAAGGATTAAAGAAATCACGGCAGTAAAGACGCCGATTATAAAAGGTGATGGAAAGCTTATTTTGGTGATGTCGTCTATATAAGTAATAAGAGAGTCAACCTTAACAATTAATAGCTTCTTTTCCAGCATATTTAATTTACCTAATTCCCTATCCAGTAAAGGCAAATCTCTATAGAAAGACAAACTGTAATTCTTATTATTGGGACTCTGGTTTTCATTGGTTGTCTTTGTAACATAGTTTTGAAACCTTAAAAGAAATGCTTCAGTTTCAGGTTCCTTTAGAATCGTACTAAATTCATTAGTAATCCTGCTAGATTCCATACTAAAACAACTCCAAAATAGTTTTTTATGCGGAATATCCAACATAGTCTATTCTATTAGAGTTTAAGTGATTAAATTCCAATCTAGTTAAATTAACCGCATAAAAAGATAGCGGATTTACTTTCTTATACCAAAAGCAGAAAAAAACCGCCTATATATTAGACGGTTTCTTCTCTATTTTATAGAAACAACCCTACTACTGTTGCTGATAAAATTGATGCAAGTGTCGCACCAATAAGTAACTTCATACCAAAACCGGATACTTGAATCGCTTTCTTGTTATCAATAGCTTGTACTGTACCAGCGATAATTCCAATCGAGGAAAAGTTCGCGAAGCTTGTTAGGAATACAGTTACAATACCAATTGTTTTTTCTGACATTTGATCTAAGATTTGTTGGAATTCAAGCATGGCAACGAACTCATTGGTTACAATTTTCGTACCCATTATTCCTCCCGCTTCGATTACTTCACTTGGTGCAATACCCATCAATAAACCTATTGGAGCAAGTATATAACCAAGAATTTCTTGTAATGTAAGGCCGGAAAATGCAAATTGTATAATCCAGTTCACAAGCTCGAGCGACGCAATAAACGCAACAAGCATTGCAGCTACAATTAGTGCAATTTTACCACCATCAAGTGCACCATTACCCATAGCTTCAAAGATACTTTTGTCATTCGTAACATCTTTAATATCGACATGGTCTTCTTCTTTCGGTACTTTAACAGGTGCAATTACAGATGAAATCATTAGTGCACTAAACATGTTTAACGGTAACGCTATTAGAACATACTGCTCAGGCAAAATCTGTAAATATGCACCTACAATTGATGCTGATACAGATCCCATTGCTGACGCACTTACAATGTACAGTCGATTTTTGTCCAAATGGTGAAACTGTGACTTAATTGCGAGTAGCGCTTCGGATTGTCCGAAAAAGATACTGTTTACCGCATTAAAGGATTCAACCTTTGGTAAACCTGTTATCTTTGAGATAAATCCACCTATATACTTAATGATTGGTGGAAGGATTCTTAAATACGTTAGAACTGATAAAATCGTAGAGAAAAAGATAATAAGTAATAACACATCAAAAAAGAAGATTGTTCCACCTTCCGCACGTGCTACTCCACCTAAAATAAAGTTGATCCCCACTGTACCAAATTCAATTAACTTTTCAAATGCCGCTGAAATTGAGGTTATGATGGTTTGTCCAATTTCAGTGTTAAACATAAACCAGGTAATCAAAATTTGTGCAGCTAACATAACAGCGATGCCTCGGTAATTTATAATCTTCCTATCATTCGACATCAAAAATGCTAGGCCGAGGACAACTATGATTGCTAAAATTCCGAGAAGAATATCCACGGATGTAGCCTCCCTTTATATATTTTCTATAGAATTGTAAATGCTTACAATAAGTTTTTCCATTAGTGATTTTAACAGGTTGTCAGACGTCATGCAAGTTATAGATTTTTCTAATTTTTCACCTTACTTAGTAGTACCCTTTTTTCACGACTTTAATTATACAAAAAATAGACCTCAGCAAATGGATAAATGCCGAGGTCTATTTTTTGTATAGCTTATTTGTCTTGCTGCGGCTCCTAGCGGCTTGCAAATAGGTAGTCCTGATGAATGTGCGTATAGTTCGACGCACTTTCACATTCCTATCTATTTGTACGCTCCTAAGCAGTCGCCTTCGCTTTTCTTTGTCTAGCTACGGCTCCTAGAAGCTGTTGTCATAAGTAATGAACTCTTCGAATGCGAAACCCTTGCATTCTACGGTTCCTTTCTTATGCGTCCGCTTCTGAACAGTCGCCTTCGCTTTTCTTTTAATGTGCTGGGAAGAAAATCATTTGTAGGACGAAAATAATTCCGAATAAATACAGAATCCAGTGGACATCCTTCCCTTTTCCACTGATTAATTTTAATAATGGATAGGTGATAAATCCAATCGATATACCCGTTGCTATACTTGATGTTAGTGGCATGGTTAGTATGATTGCAAATGCTGGAAATGCTTCATCGAAGGATCTCCAGTTAATACGCGCCAAACCTTCCATCATAAAGCTCCCAACAATGATTAGGACAGGTGCAGTCATCGCTGGTAAATCAGCTATGGCTCCAATTATTGGTGAGAAAAAGATCGATAATGCAAATAATATTGCTACAATAAGAGATGTTAGTCCGGTACGACCACCTTCTGTTACACCTGCAGTTGACTCGATATATGCAGATGATGGGCTTGTCCCAAACATAGAACCGACCGTTGTAGCTGTTGCATCGGCGAGTAATGCTGATTTTGCTCGTGGCAATTTTCCATCCTTCATAAACCCTGCCTGCTCTGCTACCCCAATCATGGTCCCAGTAGTATCGAAAATAGTAACTAATAAAAATGCAAAAATAACGGTATAAAGACTGTTCGCAAACACTCCACCAATATTCATGTCAAAAAATACTGGAGCTGGTGGTGCAGACACATAATCCACAATATCGAGTTGCCCAGTAAAATACCCGATAATACCAGTTATCAGCATTCCAATAAATAATGCACCTTTTATGTTTCTAGCCATTAATATCAGCGTAATGAACAATCCTGCTAACGTTAACAATGTCATTGGTTGATGTAAATCACCAAAAGCAACCATGGTAGCTTCGTTCGGCACCACAATTCCAGACATTTTCAGTCCTAGAAAAGCAATAAACAACCCAATTCCTGATGTAATCCCGAACTTTAAGGAAGGTGGTATTGCTTCAATTAATGTTTCGCGTAGCTGTGTTAAGCTTAATAAAATAAAAATAATACCCGCGATAAATACGGTACCTAAAACGACTTGATATGAGTAACCTTGTGATGCAACGACACTTGCAAAATATGCATTCATCCCCATTCCGGGTGCAATCGCAATTGGATAGTTCGAGAAAAATGCCATGAATAACGTTCCGACAACAGCAGAAATAACAGTCGCCATGAATACCTGATCAAAAGGTATTCCTGTTGACGAGAGTATTGCTGGATTTACTACCACTATGTATACCATTGTGAGGAAAGTAGTAAACCCTGCCACAACCTCTGTTCGGATATCTGTATTATTTTGTTTGAGTTTAAAGAGTTTATTCATTATATACACCTTACTTTCCGAATGAATTAATCAACATATACTATAATATTCGTTTTTAGCTATTTACGCAATAGATTTAGTCGAATTTATTCGTGAAATTATGATGAAATTAATCGTACAGAAATTTAAGTACATGCTAAAATAAAACAAAAAGGAGGGTGGCAATTATGGGGGGAGATATGGCTTTAGTATTAACTGAACTACGAAAGATAAACGATAGATTTATACTATTAGAGGAATACCGCTAGTATTGACCCTTTTCCCCGATTGATTTGCAAACTAATTAACCCCCACAATATGATTTCCACTTTATCTCTTACACTACGGGCAAATTAAACCGAATGTAAATAAAAAAACTCGTCATGGTATGGAAACCATAACGAGTTTTAGTTTTAATTATTATCCTTCTAACAACAAGTCATATGGATCTTCAAGTAATTGTTTGATTCGTACTAAGAATTGTACAGCTTCTTTTCCGTCAACAATACGGTGATCATAAGATAGTGCGAGATACATCATTGGGCGAACTTCGATTGAATCATCTGGCATTACCATTGCGCGTTTAATGATGTTATGCATACCTAGAATACCAACCTGTGGTGCATTTAGGATTGGTGTAGATAGCATGGAACCGAATGTTCCACCATTTGTAATGGTGAATGTTCCGCCTTGTAAGTCATTCATTTGCAACTCTTTGTTCTTCGCCTTTTTACCTAAGTTACTGATTTCGCGCTCTACACCTGCAAAATCTAAACGATCTGCATCACGAACAACTGGAACTACTAGTCCATCATCTGTTGAAACGGCGATTCCAATATCATAGAACTTTTTCATTACTAATTCATTGCCTTGAATTTCTGCATTAATCAATGGGAAGTCTTTCAATGCGGCAACTACTGCTTTGGTGAAGAATGACATAAATCCTAGTTTTACATCATGTTTCTTCACAAAGTTATCTTTACGTTCGCTACGAAGTTTCATAACTGATGTCATATCCACTTCATTAAAAGTAGTTAGCATTGCTGACTCATGTTGTACTTCAACAAGACGTTTAGCAATTGTTTGACGACGACGGGACATTTTAATTCGTTCAACTGGCTTATCAAATTCTGTTTTCTCAGCACTCTTCGCTGATTCCTTCTTAGCTGGTTTTTCTTCTTTTTTATCAGAAGAACCCTTCGCTGCAGCATCCACATCTTCTGGACGAATACGGCCAAGCGGATCGCGTGCGCTAACTGCACTTAAATCAATACCAAGCTCACGTGCACGTTTTCTCGCTGCAGGAGATGCAATAACGTCTTGCTTGCTATCTTCTGATTTTTCTTCTTTTTTCGGAGATTCTTTTGGTTCTTCTTTAGAAGGTTCCACTTTTTTCTCTTCTTTAGGTTCTTCTTTTGGCGCTTCTTGCTCAGAAGATTCGCCACCAGCTTCACCATTTTCATCTACTTTAGCGATTACGTCCCCAACTTCAACATCGTCGCCCTCTTCACTTACGATTTCTACAATGACACCTGCATGATCAGAGTTGACTTCCACGTTTACTTTATCCGTTTCAAGTTCTACAACGGGGTCGCCTTTTTCAATCTTATCGCCTTTTTTAACTAACCATTCGGCAATAGTTCCTTCTGTAATTGATTCTGCAAGCTCTGGAATTTTAATATCTTTCACTGGAATCTCCTCCTTCTAACGGTTGTATCGCTTTTTGTACAAGTTGATTTTGTTCTGTTTTATGAACGTTAGGTATACCAACTGCTGGTGATGATCGTCTCGGGCGACCAATATAACGTAGTGATTGACCATCTTGGAGAAGATCTCTTAGATAATCATCAACGAAGTCCCAGCAACCCATGTTTTCCGGCTCTTCTTGTACCCAAACAATTTCCTCTAAACTTGGTAATTCTTTTATTACTTTTTCCAGTTCCTTTTTAGGGAATGGATAAATCTGCTCTAGACGTAATGCGTGTAACCAATCGAATTTTTCTTCCGAATTCTCAATGGCTTCTTCAATATCCACCATTACTTTACCACTACCAATTAATAATCGTTTAGCGTTTTTCTTGCTAACTTTTAAATTTGGCTGTTGACGTAAAGGTTGGAATTTACCTTCCGAGAATTCCTTCGCCTCTGATGCAACACGTTGATTACGTAACAAGCTTTTTGGTGTCATTAAAATAAGTGGTCTAGCTTCTTCACGAGCACGCATTGCTGCTTGACGACGAATTAAATGGAAAAATTGTGCAGATGATGTCACATTCGCAACAATCCAGTTATTCTCTGCTCCAAGCTGTAGGAAACGTTCCAGACGTGCACTTGAGTGTTCTGGACCCTGACCTTCATAGCCATGAGGGAGAAGCATAATCATATTGGACTTTTCGCCCCATTTTGCACGGCTCGCTGAAATAAACTGATCAAAAATCACCTGACCAGCATTTGCGAAATCACCAAATTGCGCTTCCCAAAGTACTAAGGTGTTTGGCGAATGTACACTATAACCATACTCAAAACCTAATACTCCAGCCTCCGACAATGGGCTATTACGAATATCAAACGAAGCATTTACACCTTCAAGTCCATGCATCGAACAATATTTTTCATTAGTTTTAATGTCATGTAAAACGACATGACGATGTGCAAAAGTACCACGCTCAGAATCTTGACCAGCAAGTCGAATTGGAATACCATCATTCAATATTGACGCATATGCCAACGCCTCTCCGGCACCCCAGTCAGCCTTGTTTCCTTCTTCTAAAACTTTTTCACGACGCTTTAAGATTTTTTCAAGCTTTCTAAATCCGTTAAATCCTTCTGGACGATTTAACAAACCTTTATTCAGTGCTTTCAATGTATCTAATGGGACCGCTGTTTCAAATTGATCTAGACCATTCTTTAACTCTTGAGGCATACCCTGCGCTACAGCTTCACCAGTATCGTTTTCTTTCATACTGTCGTAAATTTTGCGCAAACCATCCTGAACCCTGTCAGTAATTTTCTTAAATCCTTCTTCATCAATCGTACCTTTTTCTTGCAATGCGTTAGCAAAAACATTTGCTGCTGTTGGATGTTTATCAATATCCTGATAAAGAAGTGGTTGGGTTGTTCTCGGCTCATCCATTTCGTTATGTCCATAACGACGATATCCAACTAAGTCAATTAGGAAATCTTTATGGAATTTTTGACGATAATCATAGGCAATCTGGATTGCTGAAACACACGCAATCGGATCATCAGCATTTACATGGATGATAGGAATTTCATAGCCTTTCGCCAAATCACTTGCATAACGGGTTGAGCGCCCATCCTCTTGATTAGTTGTATATCCAACAAGGTTGTTTGCAATGATATGAAGCGTGCCTCCAGTTTTATAACCTGAAAGACCACTAAGATTTAATGATTCGGCAACTACACCTTCACCAATAAAAGCTGCATCCCCATGAATAACTAAAGGAAATGCTTTATTCATATCCTGTTTCGGATAACCAGATGCAGAACGATCATCCTGTGCAGCACGTGCAAATCCTTCCACAACAGGATTTACAAATTCTAGATGGGATGGATTATGTGCCAAAGTAATTCGTGTTGTTGTTTCATCGTCATCTTTAACATCTTTCGTTGCTCCGAAGTGATATTTCACATCACCAGTCCACCCATAATTAATACCTGTTGAACCCTCTGATGGAATCAACTCTTTATCCGGTGAGTGATGGAATTCAGAAAAGATCTTATCATAAGGTTTTCCTAGTACATGTGCAAGCACACTTAAACGACCACGGTGAGCCATTCCCATCATTATATGTTCAATTTTGTCGGCTGTCGCATACTTAACAATTCGATCGAGCATTGGGACCATTGCCTCAAGACCCTCAATTGAAAAGCGCTTTTGCCCAACAAATGTTTTTTGCAGAAATCCTTCGAAACCTTCAACATGTGCAAGACGCTCTAGCAGCTGTGTTTTCTCTTCGTCAGAAAGCGACATGCGAGCATTTCCCGCTTCAATTAGTTCCATTAACCATTTGCGTTCTTCATCATTGTTCACATGGTCAAATTCATAAGTAATTGTTCCTGAATAATATTTCTTCAGTTTCGCAACTACATCATAGCCATTTTCAACACCACTTGGTGCATCCTCCCATAGCCAATTTGCAGGAATATTTTTTAAATCATTTTCATCTAATCCATACGCTTCAGGATTAACCAGGTCGGTTTCCCGTTCTTTCTTAAGTCCTACTGGGTAAATATCAGCTTCCAAATGCCCATAACGACGAATAGCCTCAACAAGTTTCATAGCTGAGGTCAGTTTCTTTACATCATTTATGGAAGTAGATGTCGATACTCCTTGAGCTTCAACATTATCTGGATGCATCCATTTAGGGGCGCCATGCTGTTCAAAAACTTCTTTCAAAGATGGATCTACTGACTCTGGATCCTCTTTAAACAAGTCATATTGCTCTTCCACATACCCTATGTTTGGACCATAAAATTTTTCCCAGAATCTTTCATGAGATTCTTCATTCTGTGCCACGTCTTATACCCCCATTAGAAGTTAACTTTCTCCGTTAACAAACGGCTTTTCATATATCAGTATTCATTATAGAACTGTCATACGACTTCATCAACTAATATACCCTATTTCATGACGATAAACAACAAGAAAAGCGTAGCGGGCTTGCTCAGCGGTGAAATGCGTAAGCAAAAGACCGTAGAGCACATGGTCTTTGTGCCCGGAGTGTCTTTTTGCTTACGTCACGAACCGCTAGCCCGCGAAGCTAGACAAGAAAAGCGCAGGCGACTGTTCAGCGGTGTACAAATAGATAGGAATGTGAAGGTACGGTGAACTCTCCGTACATTTATCAGGACTAACTATTTGCTAACCGCTAGGAGCCGCAGCTAGACAAGAAAAGCGCAGGTGCCTGTTTCGTCTATTGCATACTTTGGGACAATTCGGCTAAAATAATAATCAATGGTTCACATTTTAAAATTAATAAGCTATAATTAAGACATTCAAATGAAATTTTAATGCTTACATATAGAATTAAAGGAGGCCAACAAGTATGACAATGGACTTAGCCTTATTATTAGGAGTTGCCATCACATTTGTCGTTTCTTGCTTTACTGCAGGACATGATGCGAAACCAGGAGTAGCTAGAAAAGGTCAATAAAACTACCGTCATGTACTCACATGACGGCTTTTTTATAGTTTAGGAAACTATAGATTTAGAGGGCATGGACAACTGATTTGCATAAACAGCCACGTCCAGCTCCAGCGCCCATTGCCTAGTGCCCTTCCGGCACCTCCTTACGATAAGTCAACATCGAATCGCTTACGCTCTTCGTGTTTCCTTTATCTCAAGGAAGAAGGATGTTCGATTAAAACCGCCACTTGAGTGGCAACATCGAACTACCCACGTTGCGTGGGCACAGGCCATACGGCAATAACCGGGCGCTTGCGCTTTTGTTCTGAATAGAATTATTGTTATAACTTCAACCTGAACTACGTCAGACTCGGATACCCTTGCTGTCTAAGTGCCTCATATATAATGATTGCAGCGGTATTTGCTAAATTCAACGAACGGACTTTACCCGTCATATGAATACGTAAGCATTGATCCTCTTTTCCTTCTAATAAATGCTTTGGAATACCATTAGACTCCCGACCAAACACGAAAAACAATTCTTCATCAACATTAC
This sequence comes from Virgibacillus necropolis, assembly GCF_044793635.1. GTDB lineage: Bacteria > Bacillota > Bacilli > Bacillales > Amphibacillaceae > Virgibacillus_F > Virgibacillus_F necropolis_A. The sequence goes on along the minus strand of NZ_CP084992.1, from coordinate 3,039,909 downwards.
TGTAATCAAAATCGGTGTAATGCTTGGTTCCAAAATTTTCGATATAAAAATAATCACCATTTGGATATGTATCATAAAATTCATCAATCGATTCATATTCACGAATATCAACGTGCTTCCAATAGTCCAGACCTGCTCGTTTCAACATTTTGTCTTCTGTTGAAAAACCAAGCGGATGGATTAAGTGCAGGGTTGTGTTTGTTGCCAAGCAGGTCCTGGCTATATTACCTGTATTTGCAGGAATTTCTGGTTGAAATAATACGACATGTAAACTCACAATTCATTCTCCTTCTAAATTAATAACCACATCATTATACCATCACTCACCAATTCGGAAAAACTTATATACTATATTTGGTGTATAAGCAGTAGAATCCTCGTAAGACCAATATCGATTCCTGCTGTTAGAAGTGTGCGCATTTACCAGCGGTTCTCCGTTTCCATCCATTGCCACAACAATCGTGTTATGATTCCACTTGCCATCTCCTTCAAAGTCATAGCAAATTACATCTCCTGGAATAAGATCAGTTGCCGCTTCCATTTCTTTACCTTTAAGCCCAGAGGTCGAACCACTTAAATGCCATCTAAGGGAATGAGCCACAGCCCAACTAAAACTCCAGCTTGACGCACTATACCACCATCCATTGCCACGATTAGGCGCTCCTGTCATAGGTGCTCCCCCTGCACGTAAACACTGCGATACATAATTGGTGCAGTCCACATCAAATTTTCGATAGGCAGGATTGTAGCTGTTCCACCACCTGTTTGCATACTTTACTGCAGTAAGACGGTCATAACTAAATCGACTATTATCCATGTCCCGCTCAACCAGTTCAGCCTTAGCATTTGCTGTATTTTGCTCTGAGTCTACCCTAACTTCTTTATGATTTCTAATGGATCCGTTCTCCAATTGAAACTGATATGGAATATATTGTTCTTCTAAGTAAAAGTTATCCGCTTGCTTCATTAACATTTTTAGATGCAGGACATAACCGATTTGCTGTTTATTTCCGTGACGTAACTCCTGATAAAGGTGTCCCTCACCTTGGATCCGCACAATAGATACATTTCTTTTTTCACAAAGCAATTTTTTTCTTGTCCACCAATTATCTTCATGACGTTCTGTTTGAAAAAAATCCTCCCAATACGCTACCAATTTGTCCAAAAAAAACCCCTCCCCATATTAGTTTATGGGATAGGGCTTGATTAAATTGATAAAAGAATTCCCCCAGCGATAAAAAGTGGAACCGCAGCGATTCCTGAATTGAACAAAACGCGATGTCTCATTTGTCGATCTTCCTTGGATTCGGTAGCTAAATTTGCTCTCATTTGATCACCATCAACAAACGCACCACTTACCAAGCTTCCTATAACTAAGAAAATAATAGCAATACCAAGCGAGATCGATCCTATAAAACGAGTATACTCGGTAAAATAACCTGCAAGAAAAAGGATTGCTGCAAAACTGAAACTGTAAACAAATGATTTTTTCATTTGATTAGCTCCCTCAAATAATTTTTCTATAGTAATTATTATACGTGAAATTATTTAAAAAGTTTCAACTACTCCCTTTTCATGCGCTAATAAAAACTCCTTTTTATCCAGACCACCATTGTAACCGACCATTTACCCGCTCGCCCCAATAACTCGGTGGCATGGCACTATGATGGAAAATGGGTTTTTATTAACAGCTCCACCAACCGCTCGTACTGCTTTTGGCTTACCAATTGCAACAGCGATATCTTTATATGATTTTGTATCACCATATGAAATCGTTTCGAACAATGCTTGCCAAACCTTTTGCTGAAAGGGAGTTCCATGAAATTCAAACTCTACAGTAAAGGCTTGGTTCTGTTCATCAAAATATGCCTGCAGCTCCTTTTTGGCTATCGCAACATTTTTAGGAGAATGAACAAATGTAACATCCCCAAAAAAACGAGCAATCCACTTATTCATCTGATCACTTCTTTTATCCATTCCACCATATTCAATTCGTACAAGTTTTTCCCCATTGCTTAACAGCGTAAGCGTTCCAACTGGTGAATCCATTTCATCATAATATAGATGTACTCGTTCCATCATTTTACTCCCCCATCTATCTAGCGGAAACCTCTTGTTGAAAATCTAACCCTTTTTGCATCTCATATCGAACCTGTTCATCTTTTTCTGTTTCCATAGCACGTTCAATTGCAGCGAAAGCTTCAGCTGTTCCGATTTTTCCAAGTGACCATGCCGCTGTTCCTCTGATTACAGGACGCGGGTCATTCTGCATCACTTGGACCACTTCACTTACTGCCGTCACATCCTTGTAGTGTGCAAGACCAATTAATGCGTTTCGCTGTAGCGGCTTCTTCCCACGCCATGATCCAGCAATGTGACCAAACGTTTCCTTAAATTCCCGATTTGAAATACGAAGCATCGGTTGTAGCTTAGGCTTCGCAATTTCAGGTTCAGGCTCAGTTTCCGGATGAATATGAAAATCAATCTTTTTATTCTTGGGACAAACCACCTGACATGTATCACAGCCATACACACGGTTTCCGATTTTGGTTCGAAATTCATCAGGTAAGTAATCCTTTGTTTGCGTAAGGAACGCAATACACCGTTGAGCATTTAGCTGACCACCCTGAATAAGTGCACCTGTTGGGCAGGCATCCAAGCATTTCGTACACTCCCCACAACTATCATCCACAGGTGAATCAGGTACAAATGGAATATTTGTAATTAATTCGCCAAGATAAACAAACGATCCAAATTCCGGTGTGATAATGGATGTATTTTTCCCGCTGAAGCCAATTCCTGCCCGTTCTGCAACGGCACGGTCAGATAATTCACCTGTATCTACCATCAGCTTATCTTTTACTTCAGGAACCTTTTCCCTGATAAATTCAGTTAATTTTTCTAAACGATCACGTAAAATCACATGGTAATCTGTTCCCCAGGAAGCCCGGCAAAAGATACCTCGACGTTCTTCTTTCGTGCTCTTTGGTGCATTTTCCATTCGTGACGGGTAAGCAATTGCGATGGAAATAATCGATTGCGCTTCTGGCAACAAACGCCCAGGTTCTGTTCGGTCCTCAACTGATCCCTTTTCAAAACCAGAATAATAGGATAGCTCTTGTTGCCGTTTGAGACGTTCCTTTAGCTCACTGAAAACATCGGCAGAGGCAAAACCGATTTTATCAATACCAATCTTTTTACTATAGTCAATGATTTCCTGCTTTAATTTTTCATGATTCATATTGTTGCCTCCTCACTTTTACTAGTTTCGTTGTTGATTTACCCTTAAAGTTCGCATCCTGTTTAATACAGCTGCAATTTCAAAGGGACGCGGACGTGCAAGATCACCAGGATGTTGGTCTGAATGGGCTGTGAATGATGCAAGTCCTTTATGTTGTATTTGATCGTTAATTTTTTCGAGTAGCATGTTCAATGTTTGTTGCTTCTTAAGTTCGTTCGTTTTATCTAAATACATAATAATTTCAGCAATCATACGTGTTTGGGAAGAATCCACTAATTGTTCTGTTTGTGGAAATGTTATTTCTGTTTTTCCCATTAGAATAGTCGTTAACCCTTTTGCTTGAACCTTAGCGCGTTTTCCTTTTGTTGTTTGTAAGCTTGCGTTCTCAATTTGACGATGTACAATTTCCCCAAAGTCCATATCATCCGTTACAGTTCGCGCGGCCGGGTATTGACTAGCAATCTCATTAGCCTTGTCAGTGACGTTCTTTGGAATATATTCTTCCATCATTATAACATCATCCGCAACATCAAAATAGTCACCAGAACCTCCCATTACAATAACCGTCGATACTGTAAATTGATCATACAGCTGTTTCACTTTATCAATAAATGGCGTAATTGGCTCTTGCTCTCTTTTGACAAGCTGCTGCATCCGATGATCACGAATCATGAAATTGGTTGCGCTTGTATCTTCATCAATTAGTAATGTCGTTGCTCCAACCTCTAACGCTTCCATCACATTCGCAGCCTGTGAGGTGCTCCCACTTGCATTTTCTGTTGTGAAAAATTCAGTACTCTGTTTGTGCGGCAGATTCGCGATGAATGGTGAAATGTTGACTCCCGTTATCCCACGACCATCCTCCGCACGAATTTTCACTGCTTTTGGGTCAGTTAATACATATTCCCGTCCATCATCCTTAGTATGGTTATACACACCACGTTCCATTGCTTCTAACAATGTACTTTTGCCGTGGTAACCACCACCGACAATCAAAGTAATTCCTCTTTTAATTGCCATTCCTTTTAAAGGGGATTTTTGGTGCGGAATCTGGATTTCGACTTCATTTTGGGATGGGCTTTGAAAAGGAATTGCCTGGTTAAGCGGACGATCACTAACCCCACTGGATCGAGGTAAAATCGCTTTATTTGCTATAAATGCAATCCAATTATTTTCGTGCATTTTTTCCCGAATAACTTGTTGCTGATCTGCTAGCATTGTCGCTTGTTCAATATCTTGATCAGATATCGTGAAAATGGATTTATTAATAATGGTCGGAATGGCTTGTTTAAATAACTTTTCCGCTTCCCTGCCATTTATGCGACGTCCATTTGCAGGCAAACCAATGGATAGGCAAATTGTAATGGATTTAGCGGATAGCGAAACAGCGCTTCGTTCTATAACTTCTTGTTTTGGTGTATCAAATTGAACCAGTCCACTCTTACCTGTTCCTTTGATGAAAACTGAATTCTGGTAAACTGCTTGCCCAACTGCACGGGCAATACAATCTTCAGTAGCTGTTTTCCTGTGATACGTTGATAGCCAAGCTTTGTTTATCATGCGTTCCCCAGTCGGCACTACAACACGAATTTTTGAAGGAGTAGCAAATGGATCACCTTGTACATAATCTATAAATAAATCAAAGTTATTAAATTTATATTGTCCTTGTATATTTTTATATGCTTTATAACCTTTTCCATCGATTGAACGAAGGTTCTGAAATAATTTTTCCATGATACACCATCCTTTGTGTTTAGCATACTTGGTGAGAAAATTGAGTTCAAGTATTGAGACATAGAGGTTTTTGCAAATTAAAAAACGCAACGCTTCGTAAGTTGACTTACGAAACACTGCGTTAAGACATATGTATGGAGCGGGTAGGGGGAATCGAACCCCCATCATCAGCTTGGAAGGCTGAGGTTTTACCACTAAACTATACCCGCAAAATTTGTCGGCTTTTTTAATAGCACGTTTTTTATTATAGCAATTTTGATTCGATCAATCAAGAGGAAATTTTAAATCATGAAATAATTACCATAATTACTCGAAATATTGATCATTTACAATGCTACATGTTAGCGATAAGATAGACTTATGTTTGACGGGGAGGCGAAGAAATGTCTGTATATCCAATCATTTTGTCACAGACTAAATTTACACATCGGGATACTTTGAATTATCCTTTTGAAGAACGCGCCATGCAATTTGGTGACGGTGTTTATGAAGTAGTTCGTATTTATAATGGTAATTATTATTTAATCAATGAACATATTGATCGATTATTTCGTTCAGCGGAAGCGGTGAAAATTACACTTCCATTTTCGAAAGAAGAACTTAGCAATCTATTAAAAAATTTGCTAATAAAAAATTCTGTCACAACCGATGCAAAACTTTATTTACAAGTATCCCGTGGCTCAGCTCCACGTGATCATGTATTTCCAATTGACACTGAAGCCAATGTATATGGCTATATTCAAGATCAAGTCCGTAATGTCACCGGATTACAGAACGGTGTAAAAACAATTACACAACGCGATATTCGCTGGGAGTATTGCTCTATAAAAAGTTTAAATTTGCTACCAAATGTTTTAGCAAAACAAACTGCAAGTGAACATGGCGCATACGAAGCTATTTTGCATAAGGATGGAGTTGTTACCGAGTGCAGTTCCTCTAACGTTTACTTGGTAAAAGATGGTATGATTCACACTTATCCAACAACTAAAAGAATATTGCATGGTTGCGTACGGATGCGAATTGAAAAGTTTGTCAAGGATTTGGACATTTCATTTAATGAAGACGGTTTTTCAGTTGAAGACATTGCGATTGCTGATGAAATGTTTTTAACAAGCAGCACCTCTGAAGTACTTCCAATTGTTACTGTGGATGATACAGAGATTGGTAACGGTGAACCTGGGCCAATAACTCGGAAACTGCAAAGCGCATATGAAAAGGATGCAAATATTATACACAATAAACTAGAACAAACGACATAAAATTATTAAATCCTCTTATTACACATGATAAGAGGATTTTTTATTTACATACCTAACTGAAAATTGTGTTATAATACCTTTCTTACTAAAAGGAGGTTACTATGAAGAAAATTGTTATTCTTGGTGGGAGCGGCGCTGGAAAGTCTACACTCGCAAAGAAATTGGGATCATTATTAAACATACCAGTCTATCATTTAGACTCTATCTTTTGGCAACCTGGGTGGAAGTCAATAGAAAAGTCAGAACTAATTAACGAACAAAAGGCTATTTTACAAAATGAATCCTGGATTATTGATGGGAATTATAGTGCCTCGATGGAAATTCGCCTACGTGAAGCAGATACTGTTATTTTTCTTCATTATAAAACGACCCGGTGTTTGTATGGAGTCATCAAGCGCCGAATCCAATACCACAATAAAACACGACCCGATATGGGAGAAGGTTGTCCTGAGAAATTAGATGCAGAGTTTCTGCAATGGGTCTATCAATTTAATAAAAAGAAGGCTCCAGTTATTCGTGAAAAAATAAATAACCTACAAAATACAACCATCCACACTTTTAAAAACCCAAAAGAAACAGAACAATTTTTAGTTAAATTTTCATAAAATTCTACCATTCCATTTGATTCGCAATACGAACTAGTTTAGACTAAATGAAACTTTCCAAAGTATTGAACTAAAATAGGGGGAAATTTTTCATGGCGACTAACAAACGAGCATTAACTGCGGAAGATATAAAAAGGTTGGAAACCTACAGTGATCCACAACACACACCAAACGGTGATACATACACATTTGTTTCAACAACAATAAGTAAGGAAAACAAGTATCAATCCCAATTATATGTACAAAAGTTAACTGAAAACGAACCAAGACAGTGGACATTTGATGATTCAAAAAATAGTAATCCACGTTTTTCTTCTGATGGAAGTATGATTGTATTTCAGTCAAACAGAAGCGGATTAACCCAACTATGGTTAGCAAACACTGATGGCGGCGAGGCACGCCAGCTTACAAATTTTAAAAATGGAGCTTCAAACCCAGAATGGTCAAAGGATGGAAATTGTATCCTTTTCAGTGCTGAATTGGAACAAGGTGATGATGTTGCTAATCAATGCGAACAATCTAAAGACGAGCGGAAACAGGATAAAGAAAATAAAGCTAAAAAAGCAGTTGTGATCAATCGCTTGAAGTATAAGTCTGATGGCGTTGGTTTTCGCGACGAAAAGCGAACCCAAATTGTTCGATATGACTTGCGAGATGAATCGTTTACACAACTTACGGAAGGCGATGCTGATTACGCGTTCATGGACATCTCCCCTAATGGGAACCTTATTCTTTTTTCAGCAAACGTTGATGACGATGAAGACTACAGCTTAACCGATGACCTGTATACATTAGACATAACAACAAATGAAATAATAAAAATAACCGACGGAAAAGGTTCCTATGGCAGTGCTTCCTTCTCACAAAATGGTGAGAAGATTGCTTGTTTGGGCCATGATTATGCGTACAAAACTGCTACACAAGATCAATTGTATGTGTTTGATATCGCTACTAAAGAAAGAACATGTCTTAGTGAATCGATTGACATGCAGCCTGATAATGTCATGATTGGTGACACCCTTATGGGACAATCAACAACAGGTCCTGTTTGGTCAAAGGAGGACGACAAACTATATTTCATTGCGAGTGATCATGGTGCGACCGGACTTTATCAAGCAGACTTAAATGGTGAAATTAGCGTTTTATATAAAGATAGTAATCATGTATTTGGATTTTCTTATCATACCGAGACAGATAAATTTATTGTCGGGATTAGTACGCCAACAAATCCATGTAATTTTTACCAGTTACATGATGGTGAACTATCTCGTTTAACAAATGCAAATGCCAATTTGTTAGATAAGGTAACATTATCTCAACCAGAAACAATAACCGTTGAAGCGGAAGATGGTTGGGAAATTCAAGGTTGGTTGTTACATCCATATGGATTTGAAGAAGATAAAAAATACCCGTTTGTTCTTGAAATTCACGGTGGTCCACACGCTATGTACGGGCAAACGTATTTCCATGAACTGCAGCTACTTGCTGCAAAGGGATATGTCGTTCTGTATACCAATCCACGCGGTAGCGATGGGTACGGGCAAGAGTTCGTTACTGCCTGTCGCGAGGATTACGGCGGAAAAGATTACACCGATTTAATGATCGCAGTCGATTATGCGTTAGAAAACTACACTTTTATCGATAAAGACCGACTTGGTGTAACTGGTGGAAGCTATGGTGGCTTCATGACCAACTGGATTGTTGGCCATACCAATCGCTTTAAAGCAGCTGTTACGCAACGATCGATTGCTAACTGGCTTAGCTTTTATGGGGTAAGTGATATTGGATACTTTTTCACCGAATGGGAATTAGGAAAAAATCTATTAGATGACCCTACAAAACTATGGGACTTTTCACCATTGAAGTATGCGAAACAAATTGAAACGCCATTACTAATCGTCCATGGCGAACAGGATTTACGCTGTCCAATTGAGCAGGGTGAGCAATTATTCGTCACACTTAAGCAATTGAAAAAAGAAGTTGAATTTGTTCGTTTCCCTGATGCGAGCCACGACCTAAGTCGAAACGGAGATCCATTGATGCGAATCGAGCGATTGAACCATATTTGCCGTTGGTTTGATAAATACTTATAAACTGAAACCTCAATTCAGTGGGGGATTATTGCCCGCCAAACTGCAATAAACTTAAATGGCTGGCACTTCATTTGTCAGCTTCTTTAAGTTTTAGAATGGCGAAAGCCTTAGTTGCACTTAAGCAGTAAGAAAGGATTTATACTTTCATAACTGCTAAAAAAATAAGCAACCCATTCTAAGGCTGCTTACTTCACATATCTATCCAAGAAATCATTTAATTTTTTAACATATGCTTCTTTCTCAACCACAAATCCTTCTCCATGACCGGCATTTTCAATCGTCATGATTTCAGCTGGACTTGCTGTATTTTCATATAATTCATGCACCATTTCTGTTGGCACAAATGTATCCGCACTACCATGATAATACAGAATTGGAATATCTGTCTTTTGAACCTGCTTTAATGCAGATGCCTCTTCAAATGAGTATCCAGCCTTCATTTCCGTAACAACACTAGTACTTGTTAAAAATGGAAACTTCGGCAAGTGATACATCCGATTCATTTGATAGGCAAATAAATCTTCAACACTAGTATACGCACTATCTGCAATAATGGCTTCTACATTGTCAGGTAGATCTTCCCCACTCGACATTAATACAGTTGCTGCGCCCATAGATACACCATGGAGTACGACTTTAGAATCTTCGCCTAACTTTTCCATTACAAGATTGACCCATTTTACGTAATCCAACCGGTCATGCCAACCAAATCCTATATAATCGCCTTCACTTTGTCCGTGGCCACGCGCATCAGGCATCAATATATTATAGCCAAGCTTTTCATAATAATATTTGCCGTAAAGCCCCATATCAAGACCATTTCCTAAATAACCATGTGCTAGAATAACAGTTTTATTTGTTGGTTCCTTAGCAGGCAAAAAATATCCGTTCAACTGCAGATTATCGAAAGATGTCATCTCCCACCGTTCGAATTCCTGTTTATCTACCCACGTCCGCCAGTCACCCTCGGTGAAAACTTCCATGGCTTCAGCTGAAACTTCTAAATCATCATTTCCTTGCAAAAAGTCTTTTGTATTTCGTTCAATTGCTAGATTATAAAAATAAAAACTGGCAACAATATCTATAATTAATAGAATACTAAGTATTCCTATTACTAGTTTCAGGCCCTTTTTTTTCTTCACAAAGATCCCCCTTCTTTATGATGTTACTTCCATTATACAGTAAATTTACGCTTATTTCTGCCTTTTAGAGCTGGTATTTCTTTACACATTAAGAACGAGCAACATCCTGTTGCCCGTTCACTCTTCAGTTTATAATCCTAATTTTTCCTTCACTTCTTTAATTTGTAATGTGTGTCGTTTTTCATGGTATGCAACAAAAGGAATCCATTGCTTCAGGCTCATTTGACCAAATAATGGATGCGGAAAACCTTTTGCTTCCAATTGCTTTTCATCCGCAGTTTCTGCCACTTTCGCTAATCCTTGATGTGTAGCGGTTAGTTTCAATTTCAGTTCATCCAATGTTGCAAAATCATCATTTGGAATTGCAAAATCCGGAGCAGTTACCTTTGTTGCACGATTTGTTGAAGCTTCAATCGGCTTTGGCTCAGCATTTACCACTTCACCATTTTCCAATTGATCGATGATACTTTTCGTAATCGCACCCTCCATTAAAAATAAATGTTCCATAACCTGTTTGACTGACCATTGACCTTCAGCAGGTTTTTTATTAAACGCTTCATCAGATAATCCATTTACTTCGTTAAATAATTCAGCACGTGCCTCTTCATTTATTTGCATAATATCTCCCCCTTATTAATGAGCTGCCTCCATTTTATCAATCAAGACCAGTGTAATAAAATAAAAGACCTCATTGGAGAAATCGTTAAACATGCCTCTTCTCCATCAAATGAATTCCAATGCCTGTCATGACTACACCCATTAACAATAAAATACTGATTGGATAAAGAACCTCCCCCAGTGAATATCCATAAACAGCTACACCGTTTAAGGCTTCCATACCATATGTGATTGGGTCAAATTTTGAAAGGGCCAGCATGAATTTTGATCCAACCACTTCAAGTGGCCAATATGCACCACCAATCATTGCCATACTAACTGCAAGAATGGGAATTACCGCATTGAACTGTTGGACGGTTTTGACTAACCCAGTAATTAAAATCGACATTGCAACGATGGCAAATACGTATGGAATGATGAGAATTAATGATTCTACAAAGTTCCCATTAAAATCAACACCGACCAAATAACGGAATACAAGAAAAACAATAGCAATTTGTAAATATCCAGTTATAAAACTATAAATCAAATTGGCTACATACATTTCCCACTTTTTCACCGGTGATAATATGATACGATCCCAGACACCATCCTTTTTTTCCACCAAAATATGAAATACATTATAGGCAATTGTGTAGATTACAAAAAACAACGTAAATCCAAACAAAGAATGAAATGTGTTATCTACAATAACCGTATCTGATCCACGAAAGTTTTCCGCTTGAATAGTAAAAGGCGGATTCTCCTGGGAGTTTTGGAGGTCTTCTCTTAATTTCGTTTTTTCATGAACTGTATTAGCATTTGCATCCTCATATATTAGTTCATATTGTTCCTTCTTCATATAAGCCTCTTGCACGGTCTGTCTAACTAAACTAACGTTTTGTGAATCAATTCCAACCAAAACCTTGAAATTACTCTCATATAAAGCTAAACCAAATTCTGATTTTCCATTAGCTATCTTTTGTTTCATTTCATCTTTTGTCAACGTTTGAAAGTTATATACCTCAGATTCTTCAAGCATATCCCAAACAATTGAGTCTTGAACCTTATCATTTGCTACGTATACGGGAACATTAATGACATTAGAAGTAGTTCCTCCTAAAATAAAGGCAAAACCAATTGACATCAAAGTTGTCATGATAAATGTCCATGGACTTCGGAAAAATAACCTAATCTTCGCTAATAAGATGCCAATCATAATGTGTACCCCCTTTTTGGAAAACTGAATCCAGCAATCACGACCAAAAGAAATGCAAACAAAGCTAAGAAAAAGAATTGATCGAGTATCGCTGAAATACCATCCCCGCGTAAAAGGGTTAAATATGCCGTCATCCCCGCTCCATTCGGTGTTAAGTTTCCAATGAACTGTATCGTTTTAGAAAAGTCACCAATAGGAAAGAAACTGCCACCTAAGAAAGCAATGATTGAAACTACAATAGATGAAAAGTAGTTCGTAATGACTTCCGAGTTGATGCGGTAACTTATAGCCGTTAACAGTACTGCTAACCCACCTACTTCTATGGCTAATCCAAACGTAACGACTAGGAATCCTAACAAATTCGGCCATGTAATTCCAAAGAATAACCAGGTAATCCCATATACAATTAATAGGTGCAAGAAACCGAAGATCACACCAGATAAAAATATACCCGTGAAATATACCCATCTTGATACATTTGCTAGAATGATCCGATTAAATACATGAATTTTTTTCTCCTGAAAGGCAAATGACCCAATCATAGAAGCGACAAATAATACGTTCATTACAGCCATACCTACTGCATAGTATTTTTGTGCAGAAACAGGCTGTTTCTGATTGATGGACGTCGTTTGACCAGATACTGCTTTAGAATCAACCTCAATAGCATCCATAGATATATTGTTTTTTCCTGCAAAACTCACCAATGCAAGTTGCTCCTGGAACTGTTCCAATATGCTCCCTACTACCATTGATCCAACCTGTTTGCCTTCATTTTTATATACCTGTAATTCGCCAGGTTCACCATCGGACAGAATGCTATTATGAAGTGTGTTGTAAGTGAAATTTGCCGGAACTTCAATAACAGCCGCATAGGAGTCATTATTGATTACCTCATCTTTTTCAGATGGTTCAATGGTTTCCAACGTAATTATTTCCGTAAGACCATCATTTCCAAACACATCTTCTTTTAATGTCTTAATCAATTTATATTGTTCTGCATTCTCCTTTATTGCAGTTTTCACTTCAATAGGTAGCATACTTTTCTCAACATCCCGGATGAACCTTCCCACTTGTTCTTCTTCAGATCCATGCTCAATTAACGCTACCTTAGCATCGATCGAAACAGTTCCACCACTCATTAAACCGCCAAGCGAAGCACCTAAAATAGTAATTAATATAATTGGTAAACCAACCAATAACAGTAGTAACTGAGGGTTACGTAAAAAGATAAGCGCCTGCTTCTTTACAATTTGACCTATCATGTAAATCCCTCCCTAATTCCGCAGTGCTCGCCCAGTAAGATGAAGGAATACGTCTTCTAGGGTAGGTGTTTGGATATCAACCGATTGTAATTTTACTTCCGAGTCTTCTGCCTGCTTTAGAATTGTACTGAAAATATTTACTTCTGCAGGTACAATGACGGTAACCTCTTTTTCCTTTGTTGTTACACGATTAATCGTTGGCTCCGAATGTAGAGACTGCACAAAAGCTTCGTTTAATCGTTCTGCTTTTATAACAATTGTTTTTTCAGAAGCAAGAATACGTTTTATTTCTTCCTTCGTTCCTGAAGCAATCAAGTCTCCTTTATCCATGATGTAAATGCGATCACAAAGAAACTCCACCTCTTCCATGTAATGGCTGGTGTACAAAATGGTCATTTGTTTTTCCTTATTAAGCCGTTTTACCGTTTCTAAAATGTAGTTTCTTGACTGAGGGTCAATTCCGACAGTTGGTTCATCCATAATAAGAAGCTCCGGGTTGTGTAATAATGCAACGCCAATATTTAAACGGCGCTTCATACCACCAGAGAATTTTTTGGCAACGTCTTTTCTTCGATCCGTTAAACCAATAAGGTCTAGAACTTCATCTATTCTTCGTTTCAGATCCGTACCTGACAAACGATAGATCCTGCCAAAAAATTGTAGGTTCTCCTCAGCAGTTAAATCAGGATAAATTGCTATTTCTTGTGGCACCATTCCGATAACTTTTCGAATTGGCCCAGGTCTTTTAATCATGCTGCTGTTATTAAACCGGACGTCACCAGTTGTTGGTTCAACCAAAGATGTTAGCATCGAAATTGCCGTCGACTTACCAGCACCATTCGGACCAAGCAACCCGATAATTTCGCCTTTTTCAATAAACATATTTAAATTTTTCACCGCATAAAATTGTTTGAATTTCTTTGAGATATCAACTAATTCAAGCATTCTCTCGCCTCCAATGGTTCTATTTTACGAAGTTTTTTTGTAAAAGCATACTGTCTGAGGTCACTTCATTTTTTATATGTAGGTGACTTAAGTCATTAGAAAAGCGCAAGCGCCCGTTAAGCGACGTATGGACTGGACTGAACCGAAGGAGATAAAGGAAACACGGTGAGCTAAAGCGAACCGATGTTGACTTATCGTACGGAGGTGAAGGAAGTCCACTAGGCGCTGGAGCTAGACAGAGTTTCGTTTATACTTTCCTTGGTCATTAAAAATAGCCTAGAAAATTCTAAGCTACTTTTTTAATCAAAGATTGGTACATATCCTGTTTTCTCGACGAGACTTTGTCCTTGGTCCGTCAAAATCCATTGGATAAACGGTTCAATATTAGGATTGTTGCTACCAGCAGTTATAGCGTAAAATTGAGCTGCTAACGGATATTCGTCACTACGAATTGTGTCTTTGTTTGGAAAAACTCCATCAATTTTCAAGTGATGAATTGCATCATTTTGGACCATTTCCATAGAGAAATAGCGGAACGAATAACCAATAGCGTTTTTATAATTTCTATAGTCAGATGTTTGCTCAATTATACCTCCCATTCCGGAAACAACATCTTTTGAAGGTGCTTTCATCAAAGGAATCTCTCCCATTACTTTTTCTAAGGTTGTTTGGCTACCACTATTAGCTGGACGTTGAAATGCCTTTATCTCCTTGTCATTTCCACCAACATCACTCCAATTTGTCACTTTGCCAGAATATATATCTTGTATTTGTTTCAATGTAAGTCCTTCAACTGGATTTTGAGCGTTTACAAAAAACACGAATGCTTCTCGTCCAATTGGTGTTAATTTGAGTTCGACCCCTCTCTGTTTTGCATATTGTAATTGATTTTTAGAGGGACCAGCCGCAAATATGATATCAACCTTGCCTTCAATTAAATTTATATACGCACCAGTTGTTTTATTTACCATCACTTCACTGTCGTACAAATCATAGTGTTTATCTGGATAAGTCGCCCGAACAAAAGCGGAATAAAGCGGATAAAGAGCTGTAGCACCGTCTAAAATTGGCAAATCATCCTTTAACTCCAAGGCTGAAGGATTTTTCAGTAAAACTACTTTTGACTCTTCTTTAAATGGCTGGTATTCGTTTAAATCCACCTCTTGATCATCCAGTGTCTCAAAGCTATTATGATAAAGATTTATACCCTCATGGATGATTACTGCAACCAAACATAATGCAAAAAAACTTATCATACATCTTTTGAATGTAACAGGCTTCAAAAACTTGAACATTCCACTGCAGGCAAAGAAAAGGACCCCTACTGTAAGAACAACAATTAATGGCGTATAAAAGTTTATTAGCCCCAAGAGTCCGGTATAGATGATACCTATAAAACCTATAAAGATAATACCTATACTTATCACAATGAATAGTATAATTTTGATTAAAATATTAGCCTCCAGCGCTCTTCCCTCCTTACCCTACTATTCTATATCGTGTTTCACAGCATAAATCGCCAGCTGTGTACGATCACGTAAAGCTGTTTTTTGTAAAATTTGTGTGAGGTGGTTTTTCACAGTACCTATGGAAAGATATAGTTTTTCTGCAATTTCCTTATTTGTCATACCTTCCCCAACCAGTTTAGTAATAGCAAGCTCTCGAGGTGATAGTTGACAATTAATTACGGGTGATTTAGTCTGCTGTAAAAGCCTTGGCATTACTTTGGCTGCAACTTCATCATGAATGGTTAGTCCACCTTTCATGCAACTATGTACCGCGTCAATTAGTTTATCGGATTCCGAAGTTTTCAATAGAAATCCGTTAGCACCTTCCTTCAATGCTTCTAATGCATACTCATCATCGTTAAATGTTGTTAGAATAAGAACCTTAATATCAGGCCATTGTTTCTTTATTTTTCTCGTAGCTTCAATTCCATTCATAACTGGCATCCGTACATCCATCATAACAAAATCAATCATGTATTTTTCCAGAATATCCAATGCTTCTTGTCCGTTTTCTGCTTCATGCGTCACTGTAATGTTCTCATCTTGCTCCAATATTACTTTTAATCCTTGTCTAACAATTGCCTGATCTTCCACTAATAATACCCGCCACATCTCAAACCTCCTCACTTGCATATAACGTTCTTTATCGATATTTTCTATTACTAAACTAATTCTATTTATTTTTACGAAAATCCTGCAATTATTTTCAATACTGGAATTTTGTTTTAACGGCTGCACTGACAATGATTTGACCTGGTTCAATTGGTGTAGATACACTAGCTTCCGCGGTGGAATAGGTTTTAAAGGATGGTGGGGTTTCAATTGTTTCTTCAACTATTTTAATAGGTGTAGGATCAAAACTTATATTTAATGTCTCGGCAATGACTTGTGCTTCAGCAATAGCATTTTTAAGTGCAGCACTAAGTGCTTGATGGTATGCATTTTGTTTATCTTCAATAGAAAACTGAATATTGGATACCTGATTCACACCGTTTTGAACAGCAACATCAATAATTGTTCCTGCTTGGGTAATATCTGTAATCTGAATCGTGATTGTATTAGATACTCTATATTCCTTGAATTGTTGCTTCCCATCAATATAATCGTACACGGGAAATATGTTATATGCGGTCGTTTGGATATTTTCTTTGGGAATCCCCAGCTGTACAAGTGATTGGATAACCTGGTTCATTTTACGTGCATTTTCCTGTTGGGCTTGACTAAGTTGCTCGCTTTCCGTTACGACTTCCAACTGAATACTAACTTTATCTGGATCAAATGGTAGACTTGCATTCCCTGTTACAGTCATAACGCGAGAGAAATCCTGTCTATATTGTTTCATATTTGGATAATACATAATCATTCCGTCCTTTCATTGCTTGTAGGTCACTTGCTAGCTTATGCGAAAGGATTATTTATGTTTACGTACAATTAATATATACTGTTTTCCTCTAAGAAGTCTGTGGAATCGTTCCACTAACAATAAACTGTTTCTCCGTTTGATAGACATGTAGTGTTCCGTTTACCTGACCGATTCTTTCCTTCATGTTCGTTAGGCCAAAACCAAACTCATATGTTTTTGCCTCAAATAGTTGATTGGAAACCTCAAATGAAATATCCTCTTGTGCAGATTTCCCTAAAACAATATGGACTTCTCTCGCCTGGGCATGACGCATTGCATTTGTTAGTGCTTCTTGAATAACTCTATAAAGTACAACACTTTTTTCATTGGACATACTCACAGACAATACACCCTGTTTAATTGTAAATTGCACAAGTATATGGCTCTCTGCTTCTAATTTACGAATTAAATGAACAACAGTAGCAATTCCTTCATTCTCTTCTGTTTGTAATGCTTGGACTGCTTTCCGTGTCTCTTCTAAGCTTTCATTGGCCATTTGTTTTATGTCACCATAATTCGTATCCGGATTTTGGATCCCCAGCATTTCCAATTTCATGATTAAAGCTGTTAAACGATGACCAACAGAATCATGGATATCCCGGGCAATTTTTGTACGTTCTTCCATTCGGGCAGCTACTTCTGTTCGTAAATTAAGTCTTTTCAATTGCCGATATTCACCACTAAGTTTATCGTAAATTTCTTTTTGCTCATTCCGTTCAATTACCATTTGGTTCACCAATAGAACCAGAAAATAAATAAAGATGTTAATCATGACAGTTTCGATCATTCTTGTTTCATTCCCAAAAGTAATGACAACGGAAAGCATAATATTAATGCCTGAATATGTAATCAAAGCAACTTGGTTTAGCTTAAATGTAGCAGTAATCGTTAGGAAAATGAGTAAGAACACAGTAAACATACTGTATGTTCCCACCAGAACAATATGGTGAAGCCCTATAATAATTGATATTCCAATATATAATCCTACTGTCCTTCTACCAGTCGACAAAAGAAAAAACAATGCAATCGCACATGTAAAAAAGATTATACTGTAAGGTATGAATGCCTCGTTTACGGATGTAAAAATTGTGGCGGCAATAAGTAAACAAAACATGCTAAAGCGTAGCCAAAAAACCTTCACGAAATTGCCTCGCTTTCTACTTCTAAATTGTATTACTACTATCTTTCTTTTCTTTCAATTATAATAATACCAAATGGTTCCACAATTAGGGGGCATTCAAATGAAAAATACATTTTTTATTACAGGTTATCCTGGTTTTCTCGCTTCTAGCTTGATCCGTCAACTCATCCATGATCATAAAACAGACCTCGAACATATTTACTTACTTGTTTTACCCAGCCAGGAACAAAAAGCCAAATTAGAATTAGGGAGCTTTATCAGGGAAAACGTATTAGAAGAAAACTCTATATCTATTGTTACTGGTGATATTATAAAACCTATGCTCGAAATATCTATGGAAACTAATCAAAGGCTACTGGAAACAGTCACACATGTTTTCCACCTAGCTGCTATTTATGATCTTGCTGTTCCTATGGATATTGCTTTTGATGTAAATGTTAATGGAACTAATAACGTGAATGACTGGGTAAAGACACTTAAAAAGCTTAAGCGCTACATATATTTCAGTACCGCATATGTATCCGGTCGTCGTGAGGGTAGAATTTTAGAAACAGAACTAGAGAAAGGGCAGCAATTTAAAAATCATTATGAGCAAACAAAATTCAATGCAGAGTTATTGGTTAATCAATTGAAATCAACTGTGCCAACCACCATTATTCGTCCAGGCATAGTGAAAGGTAATTCTAAAACTGGAGAAACCATCAAATTTGATGGTATTTACTTCATGCTTAATTTTCTTGAACATTTAAGTTTCCTCCCTGTTATTCCATACTTAGGAGCAGGTAAACCAGAAGGAAATTTCGTCCCTTCAGATTATGTATTACAAGCAACTAGCTATCTTGCCATGGCAACAATTGGAGAAGGAAAGACGTATCACTTAACAGATCCGAATCCATATAAGATGAGAGAATTGCACAAAGTGCTTTCAGAACATCTTCTAGGGAAAACACCAAAGGGACAAGTTCCGCTTTCGCTTGCTAAAAGTTCATTATTACTTGGCCCTGTCCGAAAATGGCTGCATGTCGAAAAAGAGGCAATGGATTACTTCACCATTCATTCATCCTACGACAGTACTCAGGCAGTTGCAGATTTAGAAGGGTCCGGAATTAAATGCCCAGATTTGAAAGATACAATTACACCAATGATTAATTTTTACCGAAAATATAAACACGACCATAGTAAGCATATTGAAATCAAATAAAGGTTTTCTGCCATGACAGAAAACCTTTATCTATAATTATAAAAGCCTATATGCAACCGTTTATTTTCAGACTTCTGTGAACATTGTACCATTTTTTAACAATTACAACATTTCCGATTTCCTATATTGTATAATGGAAATGGACAGATTATGCGGGCTAGCTTCGATAGAGGCGGTAAGAGGATAAGGTCTTTTACACCGGCGGCTTAAACACCCCTTAAGGAAGGGGGATGAAGCGTGTGATACCAATTGACAAGGCCCTTGAGTTGATGATGATGTTTTCGACGCTTGTGTTGTTGATTGTGAACAGCCGTGAAAAAAAGTAATCACCCTGGGTTAACTGGACAATTACTTTTTTCAATCCCATAACGAAGTCGTCGTGCTTCGCAAATATCTGTCTGGGTCGTAAGTTGCAGCTTACGACCCCTTTTTGCGGCTCACCTTTTTATTCTATTCTTTCTTTTGAAAAAAACAACTAAATAATTTAATACTTTAAAATTATAATCTGAATGGCCTAATTATCTTGATATCAAGATAATTAACAGCAGGAATCCCTCAAATAATGTGTACTTTACTTTATTATACAGTAAATATTCATATTCTTCACTAACATTCGACAAAATTTGCATTATTATTATTCTAACGATTACGAAAACAAAACATTGGGAAAGTATAAAGTGTTAGTTTATCATTCCTTGAAAAGATAATTACTAAACCATTCCCTATTTCAAAAATTATACACAGAAAGAAGGTTTCACAAATGAAAGCAATTATTATTGAGGCATATGGTTCCTCCGATCAGCTGATTGAAAAGGAAGTTCCAATGCCTGTTATAAAAGATACGCAAGTATTGGTGGAACTTCATGCAACATCCATTAATCCAATTGATTGGAAACTACGAAAAGGTTATTTGCAAGAAAAACTCCCATTTGAATTTCCGATTATTTTAGGTTGGGATGTTGCAGGAACAATTAAGGAAATTGGTGAGAACGTTACAAACTTCCAAGTTGGTGACTGGGTGTTTGCAAGACCTGAAACCTCAGCAGGTGGTACGTACGCTGAATATACAACAGTAGATAGGATCTTTTAGCAAAGGTGCCTGAAAATTTGTCTTTTGAAGAAGCAGCATCTGTTCCTTTAGCAGGGCTTACCGCCTGGCAGTGTCTTGTTGACTTTTCGAATATAAAATCTGGTGACAAAGTGTTAATTCATGCTGGTTCAGGTGGTGTTGGAACTTTTGCGATTCAGATTGCAAAAAGCTTTGGTGCATATGTTGCATCAACAGCTAGTGGAAAAAATGAAGCATTCCTAAAAGAATTAGGTGTTGATGAATTTATTAACTATAAAGAAGAAAATTTTAATGAAGTCGTTCAGGATTATGACATCGTCGTCGATACCATGGGCGGTGAAATTCAGGAAAAAAGCTTTGATGTATTAAAAAAAGGTGGAACATTAGTATCCATTGTTCAACCACCAGATGAAAATGTTGCAGAGTCTTATGGAGTTAAAGCCGGTTTTCATTGGTTAGTTCCGGATGGAAAACAACTTGCAGAACTTGGTAATCTAATTAAAAGAGAACAAGTGCAAACAAATGTTGGCCATACATTTCCTTTTAATCAAGAAGGTTTAAGAGAAGCACACAAGCTAAGTGAATCACACCATGCAAAAGGAAAAATTGTAATTAAGATAAAATAGGTCACTAGTTAAACGGTATGAGGTATTATTCCTAATACCGTTTTTTTATTTAGAACTCAATTTATTTTTTTTGTTATTATATGCTTTATTGTTCATATCATGAATGAGATTTACTATAAACACCTCCCCTAAATACTTATTGTAAGATCCAATTTAACATTCCAATTATAAAAACTCCGACAAAACTTAGATTCTCCCTCTTTCTATATTGGGCACACACTCGATTTCCATGAATAAAATAATGGAATCAATAATTGAGTGGAGTGTTTAAGAATGCAAATTCCAACTATCTTGTCGGGGCCTATTATTCGAAGGGTGGAGTCTACAACAGTTTATCTTTGGATTGCTACAAGTGAGGCGTTTCAAATAGACGCGGTGTTGTATCAAGTCATCGGTGGTTCAGCGAATACCCCAACTTACAAAGCTATTGAAATTTACACAGAAACAAATACCATACATGCTGGAGAAAATATGTACATCCATTTAATAAAAGTTAATCCCCAGGCTGAGATATTTCCAACAGATACCTTGATCGGATATAATATCTTATTTACAAATAGAGACGAACAACTTGATCTCGGCAGTTTCAATCTCCTCACACCAAATAATCCCCAATCCATCGTCTATGGAAACCTAGCCTTTCCAACATTTTATATTCAACAAAACAATCCAAGTAATAATTTGTATGGTTCCTGTCGAAAGCCGCACTCTGTAGGTAACAATGCTTTAATTTCTGCTGATATAACCGTACAAGACCATCATTCAGATGTTAAAAAAAGACCTAGTAGTCTATTTCTAATGGGTGATCAAATTTATGCAGATGATGTTGCAGATCCTCTTTTTCATGTTATATCCATGTGGAGTATGAAATTGATGGGAAATGACTTAGAGCAACTCACTGAAGTCGATAAGAGGCTTAAGTTAGACCCTTTTCATTCAGCCGTTGAAAAAATTCATGGAAGGCAATTTATAATGGAACATTTTTGCAAATTCACATCAAGTAATGCTGCAAACCATATGATGCGATTTAGTGAATATGCAGTCATGTATTTGTTGACCTTTGGACCTCAATTATGGGGGGATGATTTGGATGGCACCTTATTCTCTTCATTTGAACAGTTGATGGCTGGAAATCAATTTTATTTTATGTATCCAGACAAACCTGCGAATTACAATAAACGGGCAGATGAATATGAAAATCACGAATTTAGATACAATGATCAACTTAAAAAACTACGTCCATTTATAAAGTCATTGCCGCAAGTTAGACGTGTCCTTGCCAACACACCAACATATATGATATTTGATGACCATGATATAACGGATGACTGGAATATATCCCAGGAATGGAAGGAAAATGTTGCGTGTGAACCACTCGGCAAATATGTGGTAACAAACGGATTATATGCATATAGGCTTTTTCAAGGTTGGGGAAACGATCCAGTCAAATTCAATGATAAGCGTAAGAAGGCCACTAAACTTAACGGTGACGAATGGAGAAATGAAATACTAAATTTCCGTTCGTGGCATTTTGTTCCTACTATTCCTCGTACGCTTTTCCTGGATACAAGAACAATGCGCGAATACGATATTGTTCCAGAACCTATTCGATTTGGGAGTAGGATAGAAGAAGACACAGATGCACCTCAATTAATTGGTGAAAAAGGATGGGAAGTAATAGCTGCAACTTTAGAAAAAAGTGATTGGAACAAAGGAGATGCATTAGCAATTGTATCACCTACACCATTGTATGGCATTGGCGTCATCGAGTCCTTTTTACAGAAATATGTATATCCGCTTCGCATACTTGGTTTTCCTCTTCGTTACGCTTTTGACTTTGAGGCATGGAAATATAACGGGAAGGGATTCAATCGATTTATCCAGCAACTTGCCGCATGGAATCCAAGTCAATGTATTATTTTATCAGGGGATGTTCATTATGCTGGTGCGGTGAAATCGAATGTAACATTCAGTGACAATCAAAAAATCACGATCCAACAATTTACAAGTAGCCCTATTCAGAATATGAGTTTTTCTGGAATTTGGGGAAAATTAATAAAAAGTACGATTTGGTTTAATTCGTTGAAAAGAAAAAAACGGGTTATTTGCCGGTCGTGTGATCAGCAAGATAACCTTATTTTGAAAGCAACAAATTCAGGAGATCATAAATGGCGAGAAGAAATACACTATCTCACCGATTCAAACGGATCGATTATTGAGACTAATAATAATATTGGCTTGTTATCGATAGATTCTTCCTCCGTTACAAATAGATTACTGCAATATAATGGTCAAAGAAAAAATGAAATATTTTATACTGAAAAAGGGGTTCAATCCAAATAGTCTAAGACTTGTCTCCACTCACTCACTTTGCCTTGAAACGATTTAGTATACCTGCCCGGAATTGGACTTGTTGAAGGTAGCTTAATAACTGCTATATCCGCCATCATTGTCAGGTCAACGTTTTTCCTTAAGGTTTGAAAAGATTTTGTACCATTGCACGCAATAAGTCGAATAGTTGGATGCTTCTCTAGCAAGCCAACTATATCATTCGGCTCTTCTTCTGTAATTTTAGCATCTAAACTGCCTTGCCGATAACATGAACCAATTACATCCCATAAAGCAAGATGGTTTTGTTTTATAAAATTTATTTTCGCTTGATAATCAGTTAAAGGATTTTGTGAAAATAACTCAAAAAGAATATCCCAGAAATGATTTCGGGGATTACCGTAGTATTCTTGATTTCTTAACGAGATTACACTTGGCATGGAACCGACAATCAATATCTTTGGATTCGTTGGTATAATTGGTGCAAGACCAATGATCTTAGCCGACATGACAGATCCCCTTCACGGAAAGAATTTTAAGTAATAATGGTGGTTATCTATAAACTATTTCGACTTATTTTTTAAAAATCCTTTTTCATAAGGGCTCTTATAATTAAACAAGGTGTTAGAAAACTCGGCTTATCGCCAAGCCTTAATGGCGAAAGCCTTAGTTGCACTTATGCAGTAAGAAAGGATTTATACTTTCTTACCTGCTAAAAAAGGCAGCCTTTATGACTGCCTTTACCATGTTTTACATATCATGTGATGCGTTATTTTTATCCCTTGAGTGATTCTTGTTTTTAACTTTATGGGAACCACTCAATGGTTCACCGTATGGCTGCTTTGGGCTTTTTGGTAAATTCGGTTCTTCTTGCTGCTTCGGTCCTTTTGGTTTTCCTGACATAATTGCAGTCTCTCCTTTCCTTTTATCTAATTAGTTTTTGGAAATCCTTCACGATTTATGCATGAAAGCATCTATCCCAAACGAGCATAAATTGATATGATTACATGTAATGTGATGATTTGAGGTGGCAAAGTGAAGGCAACGATAATTGGAATCTTATCAGCATTATTTTTCTCTGTAACATTCGTGTTGAATCGTGCAATGGAACTTGAAGGTGGAAGCTGGGTATGGAGCGCTACATTACGTTTTTTCTTCATGCTGCCCCTATTACTCATTATTGTAGGATATAAACGAAATGTCAGACCTGTGTTTACTCATATTAAAAAACAACCGCTCCCCTGGATTATTTGGAGTACGGTTGGATTTGGACTTTTCTACGCACCACTTACATTTGCAACCATCTATGGACCTGGTTGGTTAGTCGCGGCAACTTTCCAGATAACCATAATAGCTGGCTCCCTGCTTGTACCCTTTTTAAGCAAGGGTAAAAAACAACGAATTCCAATGCAAAGTATTTTTATCTCACTTATTATACTAAGTGGAGTTTTTATCATGCAGTTGGAACACGCCTCATCTGTTCCAGTCCTAAACGTCGTATTGTGTGTAATCCCATTAATTATTGCTGCATTTGCCTATCCACTTGGAAATCGGAAAATGATGCAAGTTGTAAACGGACAATTAAACACATTCCAGCGCATATTAGGTATGACAATCGCAAGCATGCCCTTTTGGGTTCTTTTATCAATTTACGGAATCGCAACCCAGGGTGCACCTAGCTCCAATCAAGTGTTACAGACATTTATAGTTGCCGTTTCATCCGGAATTATTGCTACTGTTTTATTTTTCTATGCCACAGAACTTGTTAATCATGATAATCATAAACTTGCAGCAATTGAAGCTACCCAATCTGTAGAGGTTGTTTTTGTCTTATTTGGCGAGCTGTTATTGTTGAGCGCACCATTGCCAAGTGCTATTTCATTTGCAGGTATGGCTCTAGTCATTGCGGGAATGATTTTACACAGTGTGGTATCCTCTTTAGGGAATCGAAAAAAAATGCTTGTACATAAGAAAGTTTCTGGTGATTAAAAAACTGTTATGCCAATTGACATAACAGTAGTTTTTTATTATGAATTCCCCTCTGCACGAGCCATAGCTTCCCGTTCTTGTGCTGGTGTGGTTCCTTTAATAAAGAAGGATAAGATTAGCCCAATAAGAGATATAGCAGTTACCACATAAAAGGCAACATTTACCCCGTGAATAAGTCCATTAGGATCACCAGTGTTTAATGCTGTTGCTGTCATAACTGTAATAAGAACTGCCGTTCCGATTGATGCAG
Organism: Virgibacillus necropolis; assembly: GCF_044793635.1. Taxonomy (GTDB): domain Bacteria; phylum Bacillota; class Bacilli; order Bacillales; family Amphibacillaceae; genus Virgibacillus_F; species Virgibacillus_F necropolis_A. The sequence continues at coordinate 3,014,295 of NZ_CP084992.1, read as the reverse complement.
CAACTTGACGCATAGTGTTATTCATCGCTGTACCATGCGGGATAAGCCTGTTTGGTAATTGATTAAGTCCTGCTGTAGTTGCAGGCATCATCACCATGGATATACCAAACATTCGTATCGCAAATACAACTGTTAGATAGGTCAATGACGTATTAGCTGTTAAATCGGTAAACAAGAAAGTAGTTACTGTTAAAATCGCCAACCCAATAATGACCAGCCAACGAGCACCAATTTTATCAAATATCCTCCCTGTTATTGGTGACATGAATCCCATCAACAATGCACCAGGCATGATCATAATTCCGGATTCGATAGCTGTAAAACCAGCCATATTTTGCATATAGATTGGGAGCATTGTCTCTGCGCCAATAAGTCCAATAAATGCAATCATCCCAATCATTGTTGTAATGGTAAACATTTTATATTTAAATACACGGAACTCTAAAATAGGTTGCTTTAATTTAAACTGTCTTGTTATAAAAGCAGTAAGTGAAATTACACCAATAACAAGCGATAAAATCACATAAATACTTGTCCATCCGTAATTACCTGCACTACTAACCCCATATAACAAACCACCGAAACCAAGTGTAGACAATACTATAGATAAATAATCTACTTTTGGAAATGTTCTAGTCGTAACATTTTTCAAAACAAAATAAGCGATAATAATATCGATAATTGCTACAGGTAAAATAATATAAAAGAGATATCTCCAAGGATAATGCTGGACAACCCATCCAGATAACGTAGGCCCTATTGCAGGTGCAAATGATATAATTAGGCCCACCATCCCCATAGCAGATCCTCGTTTTTCAATTGGAAAAATTAATAAGAAAATAGTCATCATTAATGGCAGCATAATCCCCGCTCCTGCCGCTTGAATGATCCTTCCTATCATTAACACAGCGAAATTTGGTGAGAGTGCACAAACTAGTGTACCCGCAGCAAAGATTATCATTGCCGTTAAAAATAGTTTTCGTGTTGTGAAAGTCTCGACCAGGAATGCTGTAATAGGTATCATGATACCATTCACTAACATAAAAATGGTCGTTACCCATTGAGCCGTATTCTCTGTTAGATTCAAATCTTCCATTATATGTGGAATTGCCGTAGCTAATAATAATTGATTTAAAATAGCAACAAAAGCGCCTGTGAGTAACACCGCAACAATCGGAAACTTATTCATGTGTTTAATATCTTCTGTTTGGTCATTTTTCAATTCTTCATCTCCTTATTGCGCGCTTTTTGGTTCGTACAAATCTATCTGCATGATAAGCATTATATGGAAATTGAGACCACACTGTCAATGGTAGCGACTTAGGGTTTTCCCATATTGAGTGCTATACTAGCAATACTTCATTGATTAAGGAGAGCCCTATGAAAATTGAAAATAAAGCTGACATAATTCAAAGCATTTATGATGATGAATGGATGATGGATGTTTTAGTAACAGCGCGTTCATTAAACTTACCCGACTGGTGGATCTGTGCAGGATTTGTACGATCAAAAGTTTGGGATGTTATCCATGGATTCGGGGTTAGAAAAGCTACACAGGATGTTGATGTTGTTTATTTTGATCAGACAAATATAGATGAAACAGAAGAAAAACGTCTTGATAAAAGACTTCATAAAGCTCGGCCAGATATACCTTGGTCAGTGAAAAATGAAGCTAGAATGCATGTCCGTAATAATACGTCACCCTATACAAGTGCAGAGGATGCCATTGCAAAGTTCCCAGAAACCGTAACCTCAATTGGGGTAACGCTGGATAAAAACAATCAACTATTATTAACCACACCACATGGAATCGATGACATACTGAACATGTCTGTGCGCCCCACCCCATATTTTTTGAAAAACGATGATCTTATGAAAATATATCACAACCGCCTTAGGGAAAAGAAATGGGAAGACAAGTGGTATATGGTTAAGATTCACTAGAAAAATGACCTATTATAGTTTACAAACTATTTACTCTAGTTCCGAATTTATATGTTACAATTAATTTGTATGTAGTGATAATTTCATAGAGGGGATTGGTAAAATGTTTGGGAAAGTCGCGTCAGATGTACTTGGAATTAGTGATGTAGGAAAAGTAATCCAACCTGTTGATTACGATAAGGTTGACTCAGATGATTATGTAATGCATGAAGATGACGAAAAAATATTCTTCCTGATTAAATCAAAATCGGATGAATACTGTTTTACAAACAAAGCGTTAATTCATGTCGATGGAACAAGTGCGGCAAGTAAAAAACGTACATTGCGTCGTTTTGATTACCGTTACAATACGATCTCAGATGTAGAACTGGAAACAGCCGGAACGTTAGATAGAGATGTTGAGATCCAATTTAAAATGGGACAAAACGTTCATAACATTGATGTTCATAAGGATCACCTAGATGATTTAAAGGATTTATATAAAGCATTAATTATGATTGCGGAGACAACTAAGAACAATGAAACATATATAAATTATTCCCGTCAAAGTCTTGATTTTGCTTCCTCAACTCTAAGTAACAGCAGAAGTAATGAAAGCAAATTGTCAGATGAGTTCAAAGAAATTAATGAGGCCGCTTTTGCTTGGCTTGTCGAGAATAAAGATAAGTACAGTGTTAAAGATTTCGGTTACATTTTTGAGCGTTATATAAACAATTAATAGTTAAATAGTAGTAGAAAAACTCGGCCAATCGCTATCCAATAGAAAGCTATTGCCCGAGTTTTTTGAAAGATGTTTTGTTGGAGGCATGTGGGTCTCTCCCGAGTTTTAGGTAATGTCTCCCGGGTTAAGAAGATTCTCTCCCGAGTTGTTACCTTTCCCTCCCAGCCATTTACAAGTAATAAAATTTATTCCATCCACTCCAAAAACTCCAACCGATTACCAAATGGATCGATTAAATAAAACCTGTTTGCTCCAGGAAGCCTTTCATCAACTTTAAACGATACATTATTTTCGCTCAAATGTTCCTTCAAACCTTCAACATTCGCCACTCTAAAAGCTGGATGTGCCTTTTTCGCTGGAACGAATTTTTCTTCCATCCCGATATGGAGTTGTATTGATCCTGCAACGAACCATACACCACCGTTTTGTTTTAGCGGCTCCGGTTTCTCTATTTCATCAAATCCAAGCAACTCTACGAAAAACTCTCTGGCTTTTTCTTCCCCGCCTTTTGGTGCAGCTAACTGAACATGATCGATTTTTTCAAAATGAAAAGACATTTCATACATCCCCTCCACGTAAACTTTAATTTATCATATCGTTCATATTGTAAAAAAGATAATACAATTTTCATATCAAAAATGGAAGGTTTTACTTATACATACATTTATTTGAAAATAGTATTAACTCTTCGACAAAATTATAGTATAATTTTCCTATGCTTAATTAAAGTTAAGTATATTTTACTATTTAGCGAAAGGATGTGAGAAAAGTGAAAGTAACACTCGAGAATAGCATCGGTTTAATAAAAGAAGTTAAAGTTGGATTTAGTTGGACTACTTTCTTTTTTGGTTTCTTCCCAGCTTTATTTCGTGGTGATCTAAAATGGGCTGCGATAATGTTTATTATTGCGGTAGCATTAGGAATTGTGACAGCAGGAATTGGTACTTGGATAGGTTCTGTAATTTTTGCATTTATTTATAACAAGATATACATAAAAGAATTGCTAGAAAAAGGATACCTCCCAGCAAGTGAAGAATCCAAAAGAAAATTAGCAAGCTGCGGGATTTCTGTAAAAGCTGCTTAATTAAAGAGTTGAGACTAGATAAATTTCTAGTCTCTATTCCCATACAAAAAGACCAGTTCCCAAAAGGAAACTGGTCTACATTCATTTTAAATGTTATGGAAGCCACAATTGCCGTATATCAAATAAAAAGTTTTAAACCACCACTCCTCAAAGTGGGTGTTTGCAAAAACCTTCCTGTCTTCCTCTCAGTTGGAGGCACGACATTTCAGCCCTTATATAAAACTCCCTATTATAATGTTAGAGGTTAAAACTTAAATTAATACGTACAATGTAGCTTATTTATATCTTACAACGTTCTGCTCGAAATTACAATAGAAAATTTACCCAATTATCAAAATCATCTTTTTGTATTTGTTTTTTTAGCCTTATGTTCTTGTTTTGATTTAGGCTGCTGATTCGCTACATCCTCTGTTTGACCTTGTGGATTCACACTTGAATTCACCTTATTCTTATTGTATAAATTATTCTTTTCACTCAATTGAAACACCTCCATTAGTAGTGTTTCAAAAAGTACATTCAATTATGCAGAACCTACTTTCCACCAAGTGCTTCATACTTATCGCGTAAAGCACGCTTCAATACTTTACCACTTGGATTTTTTGGTAACGTATCAGTAAAGTCGACATATTTGGGAACTTTAAATTTAGAAAGCTTTGATTTACAAAACTGGATGACTTCCTCTTTCGTTATACTAGCGTCATCTTTCGGTACAATTATTGCCGTAACAGCCTCAATCCAGTAAGCATCCGGAATACTCACAACAGCTACCTCTGATACACCATCTATCTGGTAAATTGTTTCCTCTACTTCTCTACTGGAAACATTCACACCACCAGTATTAATCATATCTTTTTTCCGATCAACAATTGTAATATATCCTTCATCATCCATTACTCCTAGATCACCACTATGGAACCAGCCACCTCGAAAAGCTTCGGCGGTTTTTTCTGGGTCGTGTAAATACCCTTTCATTGTGTGTGGTGTGCGGTGTACAATCTCGCCAATTTCATTTCTTGACACTTCGTTATCTTCATCATCTACTATTTTCGTTTGTACATTTAATGACGCTTTGCCAGCTGAACCTAGTTTTCGGAGTTGATCCTCGGGCTGCAATGCTGTTGCAAGTGGGGCCACTTCAGTTTGTCCATAAAAATTCCAGAACTTTGCATTTGGTAGACGTTCCGATAATTCCTTTAAAATTTCTCGTGGCATAATCGCTGCACCATAATAACATTTTTCCAAAGTTGATAAATTCCGCTTATCAAAATCTGGATGACGCAATAACGCAATCCAAACGGTTGGCGGGCAAAATAGCTGCGTTGCGCCTTCTTCTTCAATTGTTTTCAAAATAATTTCAGGACTTGCCTTCCCTAGAATTATTCCACTTGATCCAACGTACACACTAGGTCCCAAAAAAACATGTAGCTGTGCGCTATGATACAGTGGCAATGCATGAATCGCAATATCACGCGCCTCCATTTTTCCATCAACGATACAGCTTACATATTCACTTACCAAACTCTTGTGAGATAACATAACCCCTTTTGGTCTTGATTCGGTTCCACTCGTATATAAAACATGAGCGAGATCATCATCAGCAATTTCTGCATCAACAAAATCGATAGGTTGTCCTTTCCTGAGAACAGACAACGACTCCCAACTTGTTAGTTCGTTTTTCTTTTCAAATGTTGCTGGAACATCCATTAAATAGCGATGATTAATTTCAACTTTTCCTGCAGATTTGTCCAGAACCTCAGCATATTCCTCCGAAGCAATAAATCCACTAACTTCCGCATGTTCAAGAATATATTGCACATCTTCTACTGATAACATGTAATTAATCGGTATCATGACTGCACCAATACGTGCTAAGGCAAAGTTAACCACAACAAAATCCAAGCTGTTTTTGGACATGACTGTAATCATTTGTCCTTTCTGCATACCCCTTTCTATAAAGGCGTGTGCAGTTTGGTTCACTATGTCATCCAGTTCGGCATATGTAAGTCGATGTTCGTCATACGTAATCGCTGGCTTGTCAGGTTCCCGATCTCTTGTCCGTGCTAATAAATCTCCTAACGTATTCCTTCTTGCTCGTTCTAACATGTTGGAAAGTGATACGTGTCTATTTGTCTGCAAGTTCATTATCCCACTCCTCATTTAGATTGAATTTTCTCTCTTTTATTTTATTTCAGATAACTATTTATAGCAAGCTTTTCTTAATATCAAAAAAATGGATATAAGCAGTTAGCTTATATCCATTACTAAATTTATTAATTTGTTTTATGATGGAACTAAAACATTATCAAGTTCTTTACTAATTTCTTTTGAACGTTTTGCAGCATGAGTAACGGCTTCTGTAATTGCTTCCCCACCGTTATTCTTTTTAAGAGCTTCCAATCCGGCTGCAGTAGTACCATTCGGTGATACGATATTGTCAATTAATTCAGCTGGTGTTTCTTCTTTTTCCATAATCATTTTTGCTGCGCCATAAACCGTCTGTGCAGCAATTTTTCGTGCTGTTTTATTATCCATACCGTTAACTTTCCCGATATTCTCCATCTGCTCCATCAAATAATAGAAATAAGCTGGACCGCTCCCTGCTATACCAGTAAATACATCCATTTGATCTTCATCAATGACATATACTTTTCCCATGCACGCAAGAAGCTCCTTGACTGCCTCAGCATTTTGTTCCTTCGTATGCGTTCCCAATGACATCGCTGTAGCAGATTCTTGAATCATACTTGACGTATTTGGCATAACACGGATTACTTCTTGCCCAGCATTCAGCCTTTCTTCCATATAAGAAGTAGATATTCCCGCTAAAACTGAAGTGACTACTTGATTACTAGTAAGTCGATCTTTAATTTCAGAAAGCGTTTTTTCTGCTCCTTTTGGTTTCATTGCTAAAATAAAATAGTCAATTTCCTCGTATGGTAATTCTTTAATCGGAACTGTTCTAACTCCATACTTATATTTAATCAGATTTAGACGATCTTGGTTGCTTTTATTTGTTACAATAATTTGCTTAGTAGGGATTTTTTCATTTTGGATCAACCCGGAAATCATAGCCTCTGCCATATTACCGGCACCTAAAAATGCAACTGTTTTATTTTTTAACATCTGAATCATCTCCATTTGTTTTGTCTTCCGTTCATTCTTCCAACCTTTGTATCGTAACATCTGTGTATTAAGTTTCAAGGGGTATAAAGGAATTGATACGTATAAGCATCAATTAGTGAGGGAAAACGCTTCCATTCGGATTTAAAGGTTACCTAATCATTCCTCATCGCTTTTAATCACGATTAATCGCTAAAATTGGAGGATCAAATTCTTCATTAACACAATATTTCAGGAATATAAAAAACAGGAAAGGCTCGGAATGAGTCTTTCCTGTTTTAAAGTGCAAAAGGGAATCACTTTATTTTCTTAGTCCTTTTCTTCATATAGTTACGTACTGGAAATGGTAAGTATAAAATTAGAAACATAATTAGCGTTACTAATTCTAAAGATAATAGGTACCAAGGGTAGTCTCCCAAATAATCGAGTAGGCTGGGATTAGAGGGTTTTCTTGATAAAAACATATAATTTCCACCAGTAACTATATTCATGAAGAAAACAAAAAGAGCAATCAAATTTAAATAAATCATTGATTTCCATACTGACTTTAAAGTTGGTTTATAATTTTTCACAGAAACCATATAAAATGATGCTAAAACAATAGATATATGGGCGATAAAAAAGTGAAAATAACGATAGTGCGGAAAATTATAATACAACTCTGGTGTTAGTAGGGCTTGTAAAGCACCTCCAACACCCATAAAGAAATTTATTTCAAACAGAGCGTACTTCTCAGTGATTAACATAAAAATACTTAAATATAAAGATATGGAACATAAGTGCAATGGTAAAGTATACGCCATGCTCCAAGCTCCATTAAGCAAATACCATACATTTAATGTTAATTCGGAACAAATTAAACCTAAGAGGATAACATGTTTTATATAGTTAACCCTACTATTATTTCTCAAATAATAAAGAGCTATTGTACACAAAATGGTAATAATTAACATCGCTATATGGGAAAAAGAGAATAAAGTAAAATAATCACCTTCATAGTTATAAGTGAAATATTTATTTAACAATTTAAAACGACCCTTTTTATTTTTTAATTAAATTCTTATGCAACACCTATTACATTAGAAGTTCATTTTTTTCCTTCGCTTTCTGGCATTTATTTTTGGTGTTACATAACCACGCTCATAAACTCTACCTTTTTTCATACTGCGGACTTCTAAAAAACCATCCAGGTGTTCGGCATTATGTTCTCTGATTGCTTCAATTAATATTAATGCAGCAACACGTGCATCTTCTAACGCATGATGATGTTCAAACAGAATATTATGATGCGTGGCCACTGTATTTAACCGGTGATTCATTAAGTCCGGCCACACGTTTTTGGAGATTTCTACTGTACACAAATATTCCATGTTGGGATATGTAAGATTATAGTGATCCAATGTCTTCCGAAGTACACTCATATCAAAACTTGCATTATGGGCTATAACAATACTATCAGTTAAATAGGATTCAAATTTCGGCCATAGTTCTGTGAAGGTTGGTGCATCTATCACATCCGCTTCCACAATACCATGGACCCGGGTATTAAAAGAGCTGAACGCCATAAGCGGATTTATTAAACTATAAAACTCATCAACTATTCCTGTTTCATTTGCAACAACAATTCCAATTGCGCATGGGCTATGACGTTTTTCATTTGCAGTCTCGAAATCTATAGAAACAAAGTTCATAAAACTGCCTCCTTACTAGATAATCTAACTAATTGTTTTCTATTATATCATTAAAGACCACCCTACTTCTAAGTATAAATAGTATTTCTTCCTACTACTTATGAACCTGTTGCAAAACAATCTGAAATGTTAGAATGTTGATAACCATTTAGTTAATCCTTTGCTGGGAGGAAATGAAATGAAGGACTATGCTCAAGTAATTCCATATCAAGTGATTAAACAAATTGACCAAGTGGAGAATGAGGTTCCAAAAGGTGTTGAGCTTATTCAGGCACCAGAAATTTGGAGTAAGACAAAGGGTAAAGATATTACGGTAGCAATTCTTGATACAGGTTGTGAAGCAGACCACCCCGACTTAAAAGACCGCGTAATAAATGGCAAAAATTTTACAGATGATGATAATAGTGACCCAGATATATTTAAGGACCACGCGGGTCACGGCACACATGTGGCAGGTACAATTGCTGCCAGTAATAACGATGCTGGTGTATCTGGAGTTGCTCCCGAAGCTAACTTACTTATTGTAAAGGTACTAAACAAAAACGGTTCAGGTCAGTATGACTGGATTATTAACGGAATCAATTTTGCCATCGAACAAAAAGTAGATATCATTTCCATGTCGCTCGGTGGACCAAACGATAATGCCAAACTGCATGACGCAATCAAAAAAGCTGTTAACAACAATATTCTTGTAGTTTGTGCAGCAGGAAATGAGGGTGATGGCGATCATTCAACAGATGAATTTGCCTACCCAGGAAGCTATAATGAGGTTATCAGTGTTGGAGCAATTGATTTGAAACGACGCTCTTCTGATTTTTCGAATTCGAATAACGAAATTGATTTAGTTACACCTGGAGAAAATATATTATCTACCTATTTAGATGGTAAGTATGCCAAATTGAGCGGAACATCCATGTCTGCTCCCCATGTTTCAGGAGCTCTTGCATTAATAAAAAATTTGGCAAATGATTATTTTGCCAGAAATCTTTCAGAACCTGAACTCTACGCACAATTAATCAAAAGAACCGTTCCATTAGGCTTTTCACCTATGCTCGAAGGAAATGGACTCCTATATTTAACAGCTCCAAAGTATCTAACCAAAATATTTGATCAAGAATTGAAATCGTCAATAATGAAGTCTTTGTAATAGGTTCCCACTGGAACGACAAATCCCTCATCCACTATGTTGGATGAGGGATTTTTAGTTTTGAAAATTTGTTCATTAATAAGTATGTGGAATTTCTTCAATAGTAGCCCCTAGTTTCTTACCCATGATAATTTGGGGTTCTGTGCCTGGTATAAGAACCACATTTCTCTTAATAATTTGCCATTCCCTACTTTTATACAGATTAATAGCTGGGAAGTTATCAATAGATGTTGTCAGAATTGAAGTGTCATGATTTACGTAATTCAACAAATAGTCGTGTAACTGTTTGCCGATGCCGCTTTGCCTACTTTTAACATCAACTGCTAGCTCGACAAATTCAAAACATTCCTGTAACCATTTATTCTTTTCAATTTCGTCTAAGTGTCCGTCTAACTTATTCCGGTAGAATTGTTCAGGTAAAGAGGTATAACCATAAGCGAAACCTAAGATTTCCTCTGATTCATTTATGTATTTTATTCCTCTGAAACCCGGATAAGTTACATGCTTTATAAACGTTTGTTTAGCTTCGTATAAATCCTCAGAAGTATAGTCGTTTCCAATAAAAGCACCACAGTATATTTCAGCTAAAGCATTTACATCCTTGCCAATACTGGTTTCAATGGGTTTTAAGTTAATCATTGTGGTCACCATCCTTTAAACTGCATCAGGTTACATGTAAGATTGTTTTTCAGAACCTATTAATCTCTTTGGTTATCCTTCCTACTCTTTTTGACTATCAGAAATGTAATTAGACCGATGCATCCTAACAATATAAAGAGTGGTAGGTTGCCAATAAGGAAGACAAATAGCCCGGAAAAAGCGGAGATAAGAAAGTTGATACTTTTCAAAAATTGTTGCTTGGTTTTTTCCCACGTATTTAATTCATCTTTACTTATTCCTGAAAGCTTTACATTATTTTCTTCAATTTGAATTGTAACAGTTGCTAAGTCAGCTTTGTTTTGCAAGTATTTCATTTGACCTGTTATTTCCTCAATTTCTCCCTGGACTTTCGCTAGGTCCTCAGAAATAGTTAACAGATCTTCCGTTTTTTCTGCTTGTTTCATAAAGGAAAGTAACCGTTTCTCTACAACATGTTTAGATTTCAACCGTGATTCAAGATCAATATATTCCTCTGTCACATCCTGGCCTGTAATCGAACTTTCCAAAACTTTGCTACTGCCTTTTTCCACGAACGTAATAAATTCCCGAAACTGATCCTGAGGAATTCGTGCGGTTATTTGACCACTGGTGGATCCTTCTTCGTTGTCTCCATACATATTCGATTCCACAATATATCCACCACGATTTGTCACTTGCGTCTGAATATCATTTAAAACCTCCTGAAAGTTTTTCACTTGAATACGAAGATTAGCAGTATAAATTATTTTTCGGTTTACATGGCTATTTCCCTCTTCATTGGAATTAGCGTCTTCCGAATGGGACTTACCATCTTGTTGCTCATTTGCAGAATCGTTTGTTCCAGTTCCAATATTAGCGTACTCGCCTTTCCCTGCTGTACTTTCTTCCGTACTAGAGGCAGCCTTATCCCCCGAATCACTACTTTTTCCCTCATTACTACAAGCAGCTGCAAAGATGCCAAAACTTAGCATAAACATTATGAACAATATCTTTTTCACATTGCACACCCCATCCAGGTTAACTTCCAACAGAATGCGAAAACATTTCCAATGGAAGTTCTTTTAGGTATAGACGGAAGTTACTGGGAAAAGTTACGTGTGGTAGTCATCCTTTTTTTGACGAATATTATTTATCACGATAAACAACTCTTGTATTACAAATCATATCGTGTAGTGCTTTCTTTTCTTCATTCCAGCCTGCCATCATAAATCCAATAAATAAAAGAAGTGCTGAAATAAAATAAGATAAATATCTTCCTATCGATTTTAATAAACTTATTTGAGTTTTATCTTCATTTAATACTTGAATTCTGCACGCCAGTTTTCCAGGCGATCCTTTATATTTGCTTGCCGTGAAAAAAACAACAAAAATAATGGCATATGTTATATTCACAATACTTTCAGATGGAGCATTATTATCATACGTATTCATGTTGTATCCATTGAAGTATGCTTGATCGTTAAAAATAGTTGCAACTATAAATGTTAATACAAAAATAATTAAACCATCTACTAAATTTGCTAAAAACCGAATCCAAAACCCAGCAGGTTTATAATTATACAATAGAAGCACTCCTTACTATTTATATAAAGTGTATGAACTTTTCCATTTAAACACCACTAATCTTCATACTTTATCCTAGTTAATATTCGACAAATAGGTTAGAAATCCTGTTAGAAAACTTGGCTTATCGCCAGGCCTTAATGGCGAAAGCCTTAGTTGCACTTATGCAGTAAGAAAGGATTTTTACTTTCTTAACTGCCAAAAAAACACTTGGTTACTAAATATTAGCCAAGTGTTTTTAGGTGTATTCTACATGCTATTTTCATTAGAAACATAATATTTCTTCAATCTTAAACTTCTTTTATATCGAACGAAATAACTCGATCTGTGTTCGGATTGTAGATAATATTGCCTTGGACCGTAATTGTTTCCTGTGGCGATTGTAAAGTAAATTCATATGTTTCCTGTATTTGTGTAGGAGACAACTGTGTTTTTGCTACCGTGTTATATTCCGTTATGCTATAACTCGGATAAGCCGTTTGCGTAACTTCCAATAAATATTTCCCCCATTGTTCTTGCTCTAATTCAGGCGACGGAATAATTTCAACATTTATTACTCCCACACTTGGATTTGCTCCCAGTGCTTCAAAGGCTCTCCTATGAAGGTTAATTTTATTGGCTGGATACCCAGGAACTTGATCAACTACCGTTACCAAAATCTCCCTTGGAACAGGTGTAGAAACATTCCTTATCTTTAGTTGTTGGCCACACTGATAAGGTGAATTTTCTCCGACAGCTACTGTCATATATTCATTACTGGACCAAGGAATGCCACATTGTGTAACTTGTCCCCCCTCTGTCCATGTAGCCTGACCCCTAACTGGTTGTTGACGCTCTGAATAGTAATAAGGATACGTAGGATAAAAACTATTGTAGTTATCATAAGGGTTAGGCTGATAAGGACTATTTACGTATCGATTTCTATTTGGATTAAAAGAGTAATTTGAATACATATTTTCTCCTCCTGTCTTAAACATATTCTCTTGTTACCATATGCTTAAATAAGGTTGACCTGTGACAGGAATTTATATTAGCTGGTACAATAAAAAACGACCACAACTGTAGTCGTTTTTTATTGTAATCATTAGTGATCTAATAAAAGTTCGTTTGCTATCCTATAGCTTCAATTATTTGGGATCCACCACACCAGGGCGAGAGTTTTTAATAAAGAAGGATAACACGAGACCGATAATCGCAAAAATTCCAGCAACGATAAATGAAACATTAACGCCGTGAACAAGTCCGTTAACACCTTGATCAGGGAGCGCATTATTTGTCATAACTGTAACAAGCAAGGCCGTTCCAACTGCACCTGCTACTTGACGCATTGTATTATTCATCGCAGTTCCATGTGGTATTAAATCGTTTGAAAGCTGGTTCAATCCTGCTGTCGTTACCGGCATCATAACCATTGCAACCCCAAACATTCTCACTGCGTTAACAACTGTTAAATACATAAATGTTGTCTCAGCAGAAAGATTAGTAAACATGAATGTTGTTACTGTTATAATAGCTAATCCAATAATTGACAGCCATCTAGCACCAAATTTATCAAATAATCTTCCCGTAACAGGATTCATCAATCCCATTAAGAGTGCACCAGGCAGTAGCATCAATCCTGATTCCAATGCAGTAAAACCTAACATATTTTGCATGAGTAACGGTAAAACAACCGAAGCTCCTATCATTGCTATGAATACAACCATACCGAGAATCGTTGTTAAGGTGAAAATTTTATTTCTAAATACCCTAAATTCAAGTATTGGTTCTTCTAGTTTCAACTGTCTTAATATAAACCAAGTAAGAGCAACAGCACCAATGATCATAGATATACCGACTTGCGCACTAGTCCATCCACTACCACCAGCTGTACTAAATCCATATAACAATCCACCAAAACCTAATGAAGATAAGATAATGGAAAGGATATCAAGCTTAGGAAACGTTTGTTTCGTAACGTTTTTAAGAATGAAGTAAGCAACAATAATATCAATTATAATGATCGGTAAAATCACATAAAATAAGCTTCTCCATGGAAATTGTTCTACTAACCATCCGGATAAAGTTGGTCCTATCGCCGGAGCAAAAGCAATAACTAATCCAAACATCCCCATTGCTGTTCCTCTTTTTTCAATAGGAAAGATGAGAAACATAATCGTTTGCATTAGCGGCATAATTATACCTGCACCAGCAGCTTGAAGGACTCTCCCCGCCATTAAGATAGCGAAATTCGGTGCAATAGCACAAATAATAGTACCTATTGCAAAAACAAACATCGCCGTAAGAAACAACCTTCTTGTTGTAAAACGTCCAATTAGAAATGCAGTGATTGGGATCATGATACCATTAACGAGCATAAAAATAGACTGTAACCACTGGGCAACGTTTGCGTCCAGATGTAAATCAGCCATAATATGAGGTAATGCAGTAGCTAAAAGTGTTTGATTCAATATAGCAACAAAAGCCCCTGATATTAATACAATCATGATTGGCCATTTATTGAAAGTTGGTTCCCCTGATTGCGGAGGAGCTTGATTTTCAACCATATTCTTCCTTCTTTCTTTACTATAAAATTCGTCGCATGTACAAGAAGACATTTTAACATAACTAATGAGCGACTAAAAGAAATAGGATTGGCAAATCTTAACTTAAAAAACGGTAGGATACTTTCTTTGGTATCCTACCGTTTTTCGCTGAAATTAACTTATTCTTTTTTACTTTTATCAAGTTTTGGCAATATAGTTTTAGCAATATTTTCATCTAGATCCTCGTAAGCATAATAACCAATTGTACGATAAAGTTCTTCACGGGTTTGCATCTCGTTAAGCATTTCCTTTTGTGTATCATTATGCAAAATTCCCTCGAATACTTTCTCGTAAGCTTTAGCAGCAACACGCAGAGAAGTAACCGGATAAATGATCATGCTATATCCAAAGTCTTGAAATTCCATTCCTTTATAATAAGGTGTCTTTCCAAACTCCGTCATGTTCGCAAGTAAAGGTGCATCTATTGAATTGCTAAATTTTTTAAATTCCTCTTCTGATTTAAGTGCTTCCGGAAAAATCGCATCAGCTCCAGCTTCAATATAAAGCTTTGCACGTTCAATTGCTTTATCAAAACCTTCAACAGCTTTTGCATCCGTTCTGGCAATTACAATCAAATTTGATGAAACATCCTTGATTGTTTTAATTTTTTGCATCATATCTTTTTGTGAAACTAAGGTTTTACCGTTCAAATGACCACATTTTTTCGGTAGATTTTGATCTTCAATTTGAACAGCAGCAACTTTTGCCTCCTCCATTTCTTTAGCTGTGCGTGCTACATTAAGTACGCCACCAAAACCTGTATCAATATCAACTAACAGGGGCAAATTGGTTGCCCTTACTAGATCCTTGGCTCTAGTAGCCATTTCTTCTGAGGTAATCATCCCGAGATCAGGCAATCCACGGCTTGCTGTGTAGGCTGCACCAGATAAATAGATTGCTTGAAAACCTGTTTCTTTTGCAACAAGCGCAGACATTCCGTCGTGGGCGCCAGGTATTTTTAAAATCTCATTATCATTCATTAATTCCCGAAACCTTTCAGCAAGAATTGTCTGACTAGACCCTTCTTCCACAATCCAAGACATAATTATTCCTCCTCGTATTTGGTTATGAATAGCTTTGTAGATTTGTTAAATGATAAGCATTTCCATAAAGTCATTTACATTTGTTGAATTCAATACTTTACTATCCTGGCATAATTCATAAATATCCTTTGTCCTTTTAGCAGGAAAACGGGTCTGTAAATTATTTTTGAATTTTTCAAGTAATAATGGCAACCCTTCCGTTCGACGGCGTGGGTGACCAATTGGATATTCCTGTTCCACTTTTTCCGTTTTTGTCCCATCTTTAAAACTAACCTCGATGGCGTTTGCAATTGAACGCTTGTGAGGATTAAGATAATCGTTACTGTACTGGCTATCTTCAACAACTATCATTTTCTCTCTTAAACGATCAATACGAGAATCCTGTGCCATATCCTCTTCATAATGATCAGATGTCATTTCACCAAATATTAATCCTATTGCTGCAATATATTGAATACAATGGTCACGATCTGCCGGATTGAATAAAGGACCAGTTTTGTCAATAATTCTAAGTGCAGATTCATGTGTACTAATCGTTATCGTATCAATTTCTTCAAGACGGTTTGCAACTTGATTGTGTAATTCCAATGCACATTCAAGAGCTGTTTGAGCGTGGAACTCTGCAGGATACGCTATTTTGAATAAAATATTGTTAATAACATAGCAATCTAGTTCTTGTGAAATTTTCAGTTCTTTTCCACCAAACAATACATCTTGGAAGCCCCAATTTGGTGCAGAAAGGGCTGTTTTATAACCCATTTCCCCGTTAATCGCCATAAAAGCAAATCGAACAGCTCGACTTGTAGCATCTCCTGCGGCCCAGGATTTCCTTGAACCAGTGTTCGGTGCATGACGATACGTACGTAGGCTTGAATTATCTATCCAGGCATTGGACATAGCGTTAATAACTTCATCTTTCGTACCTCCAAGCATAGTTGTTACAACAGCAGTTGAAGCAACCTTCACAAATAAAACATGGTCCAACCCTACACGATTTAAACTATTTTCAAGGGCTAACATTCCTTGAATTTCATGTGCTTTGATAATCGCTTGAAGTATTTGATTTATTTTAATTGGTTCTTTTCCTTCTAAAATTCTTTTACGACTAGAGTAGTCAGCTACAGCTAATATTCCGCCTAAATTATCTGAAGGATGTCCCCATTCTGCGGCAAGCCATGTGTCACTAAAATCAAGCCACCGAATCATACAACTAATGTTAAACGCGGCATGTACTGGATCAAGTTCAAACTGCGTTCCAGGAACTCGAGAACCGTGCGGAACAATTGTCCCTGGAACAATAGGTCCTAAATGTTTCACACATTCTGGATACCGAAGTGCAAGCATGCCACACCCAAGTGAATCCATTAATACGAGACGTGCAGCCTCAAATGCTTTTTCATCTTTAATTTCTTTATGTAACGCATAATCAGCAATTTTTACAAGTAATTGATCGGTATGATTTATAGTATTATCTGTATACATCTTTTTACCTTCCCTTCTAACTAAGCTCTAATTTTAGTTGATTATCACAACAAATAAGACCAATAAAAGTAAACCGTGGATAAAACAATTACAATCCAAATAAAAACGACAATGCTTCCTGAGTAAAATAAATCTTTCTTTGTAAAATAGCCATACGAATAAAAAATAATATGGACAGGTGATTGTGTCACAAAAAAGAATGCCGGTACACCTGCAAGAAAAACTGCCATTGCTATTGTAAGAGAAGGTATGCCATCAACATGTTTGCCAATAACAATTGCAAATGGAATCATTAACGTCATATATCCTAAAATACTCACAAACAAACTTCGTAACAGTACAGTAAGAACCACAAGAATAAATAAGATCATAAAACTATTATTAAAAGGAACATACTCAATAAAAGCTTTAGCAAAAAAGTCTAGCGTTTCTGTACGGATAAGCAAATGAGATACTATTAATGTTGAAGCGAAAAACAAAAGCATCCCCCAATTAACATTGTCTTTTGCCTGTTTCCACTCCCAAATCCCAATCAATGGAAGCATTGTTAGGACTGCACCAAGCATTGCAATCATTGAAATGGAGTAACCGTGATAAGGTTGTAGAATCCAAAGCAATACAATAAAACTAATTAAAATAATCATTTTTAACTCAGAGCGTTTAACTGACCCTATTTGAACAATCTTTCCCTCAATATAATTCATAATTTCCCTGCTGTTCACACTTTCTAATGGGAAAATCAACAAAAGAACAAGCCAAAGTACAACGATAAAAATAATCATAGGAGGCGTAAATAATAACATCCACATTAAATAACTAATTTCACTAGTAGACGTGTCATTAAACATACTAAAAGCATATATTGTAGAGTTTGCACCAGTGACAACTGCAGCGCCACCAATAGTAACTACATGGCTTCCAGCAATAAATAATGCTTTCGATATATTTTTCGCTTTTCCCATTTTTGTAAAGTGCGTTGCAATGTTATTTAGAACCGAAACAATTAGATTTCCTCTTCCTATATTGGAAGGAATAAAAACAGATAAAATCAAAATTAATAACATGAGCACAAATAAAAGGAGCTTTCCGCTCCCTTTTGACAATCTTAAAGCATATAAAGATATTCTATATGCCAGTCCTGATTCTAAAAAGGCGCCAGAAATGATGTAGGTGGAGAATAACAACCAAACTACATCAGATCCAAGAAACCCTAATGTTTCCTCAAAACGAAAAAAGTGAAAAGACACAATAAGCATGATGATTAACGCAGAAAATGGAAATGGAAATACCCCGCCAACCCACAATATTTGTGCAATGATCAATACACCACATGCTTGAACAATATCGTTCCATTCAAACAATATTGGAGAAACAAAAATCAAGTACACGAATAAAGAAATTAATAAAAGAATGCTTCGTTTTTGCATACAGATTCCCCACATTTATAACTGGAACTCTTATTGTTTTCTATTTCGAAATCTTTTTACCATTAATGGATAGAACAAGGATAATAGCGTTAGAAATACTAAACAAATTGCAATAGGTGAATCAAAAAATATACCTAAGCTACCATCAGAACTAACAAGACTTTTTCTAAAGTTTTGCTCCATTCCTGTTCCAACTATCAAAGCTAAAATTAATGGTGCTGTCGGAAAATCAAATAGTTTCATAAACAAACCTATAACACCGAAAATAATTAAAATATAAAAGTCTATCACGTTATAACTCATCGTATATGTTCCTATAAAGGCTAACACCAAAATCATTGGGTAAAGTACCTTTGCTGGTGTGTCCAAGATTTTCACAAACCAACTTACCATTAATATGTTGATCAAAAACAAGAAAACGTTACCTAAAAACATACTGTCGATCAAGCCCCAAACTAAATCAGGGTCAGTTTGAAATAATAGCGGTCCCGGCTGGACACCTAAACTAATAATAACACCCAGCATGACAGCGGTTGTTCCAGAGCCTGGAATCCCCATTGTCAGCAAAGGAACCATCGCACCTATAGAAGCCGAGTTATTTGCTGCTTCCGGTGCTGCGACCCCCTCAATTGCTCCCTTACCAAACTTTTCGGGGTTTTTGGAAAGCTGTTTCTCTGCCGAATACCCGAGCATCGAGGCCAGTGTTCCACCAGATCCAGGTAAAATTCCGACAAGAAATCCGAGTGGTGCACTCCGTAAAATCGGCCATTTTGAACGTTTCCATTGATCCTTTGTAATCCATATCCGATCATATTTTCTTTTCTTATCTTTTGGCCTATCAATTGTTAAGTAATTGTACAACACCTCTCCAACGGCATAAATACCGATGATGATTACCAGGAAACCAATTCCCCCACTGAGTTGAGCGCTTCCAAATGTAAAACGATAAACACCAGTCTGCAAATCAATCCCCACTGTGCTAAGTAATAGACCTAAAGCCATTGATATAAATCCCTTTGTCATGTTACCAATGGACAATGATACAACCATTGAAAGGGCAAACAGATAAAGTAAAAAGTATTCTGCGGGTCCAAATTGTAAAGCTAAGTTCGCTAAAGGCTTTGCTAAGAACATGAATCCGAGTACTGCAATTATGCCGGCAATAAAAGATCCTATTGCGCTTATAGCGATAGCCTGGCCTGCTTGTCCATTTTTGGCCATTACGTTGCCATCAAATGTTGCGGCTATCGCTGAGCCATCCCCCGGTGTATTTAATAGAATCGAACTTAGTGATCCGCCGTACATAGCACCATAATAAATAGTAGCCATCAAGATAATTGCACTTGTTGGATCCATACCATATGTTATTGGGATTAATACCGCGATAGCAGTTGCGGGCCCTAGACCTGGTAGCATACCAACAATCGTGCCTAAAAATCCGCCAAATACCACATATAATAAATTTTCAGGTTGTAATGCTGTCATGAATCCTTCTATAATACTTTGAAAATCAATTCCCATGTTGCTTCCTCCAAACTAAGGCAAACTTACACTTAATAATTCACTGAATGCATACCAGGTTCCAAAAGTAAAAAGAACCGTAATTACGATATTTGCAATCCATTTTTTCTTTCCATTGACTACAAACAATAACGCCCCGAAGAAGATCAATGTAGACGCCAGAAATCCTATTCTCAGGAATAAAACAGAGTAAATTATGGATAGGATTAAAGTTGAAGTGATCAAAAACAACGTTCTTTTTGAGAAAAGAGCAGATACTTCTGGGTTCTCCTTTTCACCTTTCCTCCAGACATTAACTAAATAGATAACACTTACGATGAATAAAAATACTCCAATAGCCATTGGAAAATAACGTGGTGTATTTGGGTCACTGCCCAATTTGGCACCTGGCAAATTAATTGACATGATAAAATATATAATGCTAACTGAGATAAAAAAGACAGGCATAATATATTGGGTATACTTCATTTTTTTATCATCACCTTCATTAAAAAATCTTCGTGTATATAGTAAACTTCATTCAATGGAGGCTTTATTTTCCAATGAATATTAGTTGCACTCACCGGGCTGTACAGACAGTTCCCCCCCATTTCCTTGACTTTTGAAGTGGGGGATTTATGTCCGTCAAACCGCGATAAATGGGCCACACCAGACCCATTTATACACGTTAGAACAAAACTTATCTTTCTATTCTATTAAACCAGCACTTTTAAGCAGTTTTCCGTACTTTTCAGATTCCTCTTTCAAAAATGTTTTCGTTTCAGCGCTATCTTTATAGAACGATTCCCATTGATTATTCTTTAGAACCTCTTTCCACTCATCAGATTTCACCATTTCGCCGATTTTTTTATCCCAATAAGCTATAGCTTCTTCTGACATATCCGGTGGGCCAATTACACCTCTCCAATGCGGGAAGACCATGTCGATACCTTGTTCTTTCCATGTTGGAACGTCTTTCAGTTTGTCCAACCTTTCACCAGAAGTTACAGCTAAAATATCAACTTTATCTGCTTTATATTGTTGCTCAAGTTCGGAGACTGACATCATTGCTGCGTCAACATGTCCACCTACTAGTGCTGTGATTTGGTCTCCACCACTTCCGTAAATTAAGAATTCAAGTTTAGATACATCAACACCAGCCAAGATACAAGCTTGAACGAAGGATAAATGTGCGTCATTTCCAAGACCTGGAGCAATTGCGATTTTCAGTGAACTTGGGTCTTTCTTCAATTGCTCCATTAATTCTGATGCGCTTTTAAATTTAGAATCTGCTGGAACACCGAGTGCCATCCATTCTGTGGTTAAAGTCGCAATTGGTGTAAAATCTTCATGGGTCAGTTTACTTTGGCCCAACAAATTGTTTGTAATCAACAGGCTAGAGTCAATTGCTAAATTATGACCATCTTTACTTTTAAGGTATTTCCAACCAACTTCACCACTCCCACCAGGTTTGTTTACAACACTAATTGGTTTTTCAACCAATTCATTACCAGATAAAACCTTTTTCATTGATCTGGCTGTGGTGTCCCAACCACCACCTGGGGTTGCAGGTGCAACAATTTCAATATTTTTAGTCGGAAATTCCTTTCCCTCCCCAGAACTCTGTGAAGAACATGCAGCAACAAATACCAATGATAGCGATACAAGCATGAATAATAATTTTTTCAATGTTAATCCCCCTGTATTAAGAATTTTGATTTGTTTAAATGTTCAATTCAAATAATAAAGCAGAAATCACGAAATGTAACCGTTTCCACCATAAGCTTTTTTAATAATTTTAAAAACATTTTGTTCATTTTGTTCACATGAACTAAGAAAAGCGCAAGCGCCCGTTAAGCGACGTATGGACTGGGCTGAACCGAAGGAGATAAAGGAAACACGTTGAGCTAAAGCGAACCGATGTTGACTTATCGTACGGAGGTGATGGAAGTCCACTAGGCGCTGGGCGCTGGAGCTAGACAGACTTTCGTTTATACTCTCCTTGAACTAAAAAAGCCACCTTGATAAGTATCAAAGATGGCTAATCAAAAGGATAATATTTTCGCTCTGGACGTCCGACTACACCATATTCAAGTTCTGCTTTTGCTCCTTCATCTGAAACCAAATATTCTAGATACCTTCTTGCTGTTGTCCGCGAAGCTCCCATTTTTTGCCCCATTTCATCAGCTGTTGTTCCATCTTCCAAGGTATATAATATTTTTTTTATTTTTTGTAATGTCAATGGGTCAATTCCCTTTGGTAATATTTTTTCTCCAACTGACTCCTTTTTTACATTACCAAAAAAATTATCAATTAAGGACTGATTAACTTCCCTTTGACTTTCAAGTAGCTTTTTCTTTGCTTTATAACTTTCAATAGTTTCTATAAAGCGATCCAGGGTGACAGGTTTAATAAGATAATTATAGACACCGTTACGAACCGCTTTTTCAAGCAATGTTTTATCTGTTGCAGCAGTAATCATGATAACATCCACTTTTGGGAAGATTTTTCGTATGTTTGGTAACAATTCCGTACCAAGCTCATCAGGCATATAAATATCTAATAAAAGCAAATCAACATCATATTTCTCTAGCAACCTTATAGTATCTTTTGCATTGAGTGCCTTTCCAACAATTTCGATATCTTTCATTTTTAATATAAATTCCTCATGAATAGATGCTACACGGAAATCATCTTCAGCAATCAGGACTTTAATCAATGGTCTCCCTCCTTCGCCTCTTTGGGTAAAAATATGGTGAAGATTGTTCCTCCTTCATTACGGTTTGTTATTTCAATGTCACCATTCAAATCTTCTACAACTTTTTGTACATTCGCTAAACCATATCCCCTATTTTTATTTCCCTTCATGGAGAATCCTGTTTTAAAAAGGTGATCCATCTGATCCTCTGTAATACCAACCCCACTGTCACTTACCTCAAAAAGAACATCATGTCCCATATCTATAGCAAAAAAAGAAACGTTCATTTCATTATTCTTGTTTGATGATTCAACCGCTTCAAAAGCATTGTCAATAATATTACCAATCATTGTTGCTAACTGGGAAATCCCCATATGTTCAGGAAGAGTTTGTAGTGAACTGTTTTCATCGATTGAAAAGTTAACCTTTTTCTCTGAGGCTTTACTAATTTTACCTAACAATATGGCCTGTACATTGGAATCGTGAATTTGGTCAAATAGAATTCGATTCTGATCTTTGTGTACAGTTGATTCTTCCTGAATCATATCTATTGCCTCATCATATTTCCCTAATTGAAGCAATCCGGACAATACATAAAGTTTATTCGTGAATTCATGCGTTTGCGCCCTTAAATCCTCTGAGTACATTCTTACCTCAGAAAGCGTATTAATCATATCTTGAATTTCTGTTTTATTTCGAAAGCTGGAAACTACACCGACAATTCCACCATTCTCAATGACAGGTGTTCGGTTAACAATGATTGCTTTGTCATTTATTACCATTTCCCGGTCTTTTTCTTTTACACCTGTTTGTAAAACCTCTAACATCCCTGTATTTGGTAGATACTTTTCAATAGGTTGGCGGATAGCCTGTTCGGTTAGCCCTAATAGTTCTTTCGCAGAATTGTTCAGCATAGTAATATTCCCTGCATCATCTATGGCAAGCACACCCTCTTTTATTGCTAACAGAGTGGCATTACGCTCTCTGTACAATGAAGCAATTTCATAAGGTTCAAGACCGAGCGTATCTTTCTTAATATTTCTGGCAAGGAACACACTACCAGTAATGCCTAAAACTATAACCAGTAATGCGAACAAACCACTTTGTAATAGATTTTTTAGTAGCATTGATTGTATCTTCTCTTTGGAAAATCCAACAGTCACAACACCAACTAGTTTCTTATATTTTCCTTTATCAATAAAAATCGGAGCTTTCCCTCTTATAACAGCTCCTAATCTTCCAGAGTATTCAGAGTTATAATAGCCTCCAAATACTAACGCTTTGTAGTTATCATCACCCAGTATTTTTTTGCCAATTTCTTCTGGATTTGGGTGTGAATACATGGTTTCGTTACGATTCGAAACAATCACAGAAGCCGCCCCAACTTGCACCCGCACCTGTTCTGCTATCCTTTGTACATCAGCAGATGATTGTTTAGATAGAAACGCTTCTTTAATAGTTGGCATAAAAGAAACGGTCTTTGCGGTCTGTAATGCCAATTGTTTTGTTTGCTCCTGCGTCTCCTTATATTCAATATAAGCAAATATACCAGTTAAGAGTATAACGACAAATAATACTAATGAAATAATGAGTCCCAATATTTTTGTTTGTAGTGACACATTTAGGATCTTCTCCATTTTATCTCCTCAAAAGTCATGTACTTTTTTCTATTATAATAGTAAACCTTGAATATTCAAAATGCTATGGAAAAATGAAAAAAGGTCATTTCTATGTGTTCACCTATTAAATAGTTTAAACCCCCGTGTTCACAGGTGCATAGTGATCACGGGGGTTTTACTTCTTAATCGTGTATATTATTATTATTCAATCTCTGATACTTTAACAATCGCTTTCCCTAAGTTTGCGCCTTTAAACAGGTCAAGAAAAGCATCAATTGTATGATCAAATCCATCTGTAACTGTTTCTTCGTAGTTTAATTTGCCTTCTTTTAGCCATCCCGCCAACGCTTCCGAACCTTCTCTGAAACGAGATGCATAATCACCAACTGTGAAGCCCCTCATCAATGAACTCGTTTTGATCAAGTAGCCCTGTACGCGTGTTCCAATATCAGCTTCCTCATTATTGTAAGACGAAATAGCCCCACAAACAGGGATACGAGCAAACTTATTCAATAGTGGAAGTACAGCGTCACCAATTTCTCCACCGACATTTTCAAAGTAAACGTCAATTCCGTTGGGACATGCTTTATGGAGTGCTGTTTTAACGTCCTCTGTTTTATAATTAATCGCGGCATCAAACCCTAATTCATCTATAAGGTACTTTATTTTCCCGTCCGAGCCAGCAATTCCCACTACCTGAGCACCTTTGATTTTTGCGATTTGGCCGACCACTGAGCCGACTGCACCAGCAGCCCCTGATACAACAACCGTTTCACCTTTTTTAGGCTGTCCAATTTCTAGCAGACCGAAATAAGCGGTCAAGCCTGTCATTCCTAACACGCTTAAATAAGCAGACGCTGGTGCGAGAGTAGTATCAATTTTTCTAATCGCAGACTCCTCAGCAACCGTGTATTCCTGCCATCCCAGCATTCCTGTAACAATGTCGTTTTTCTGGAAATGTGGAGATTTTGATTCAACAACTTGCGCAACTACACCACTCGAAATGACTGAATCTAACTTAAATGGCGGTACATATGATTTCACATCATTCATTCGTCCCCTTAAATATGGGTCGACTGATATATAATTTGTACGAACAAGCACTTCACCTTCAGCAGGCTCGCCAATAGGTGCCTGAGTAAATTCAAAATCCTCCTGCTTTGGAGTGCCTAATGGTCTTTTCATGAGTTTAATTTGTTGCTGCAATATATTCATCCTTTCTTTGT
This sequence comes from Virgibacillus necropolis, assembly GCF_044793635.1. Lineage (GTDB taxonomy): Bacteria > Bacillota > Bacilli > Bacillales > Amphibacillaceae > Virgibacillus_F > Virgibacillus_F necropolis_A. The sequence goes on along the minus strand of NZ_CP084992.1, from coordinate 2,988,806 downwards.
GCACTATCAAATATACAGGTAAATGCAGTTACTGTTCAACGTTTGAGTTTAACACCTTTCATTTAACCCACAGTTAAAAAATAGAAAAGCGCAAGCACCTTGGTCAGCCCTGACAAGTTTAAGACGAATCTCTTAGTGATGATTTTTATCACAAAGAGATTTGACTTAAAACCTCGAGGGGCTAGTCGCTGGAGCTAGACAGACTTTCGTTTATACTTTCCTTGCTCTTAAAAAAATCATGAATCTGAATTACTATTTACATAAGCCTGTTCTTCTTCTGAACTCAAAATTCCCGTGGCTATTCCAACCGTTCCATCCTGTAACCTCCAAACGGCATTATGGTCATTATCCACACTTGAAAAGTTACCATTATTCCACTTCTTCAAAATGTCACGATAAATGTTTTCATGTTTTAACTTAACACTTTCCAAGCCTTCTAATAGCCATGTAATGCGACTTGGATGAATCTCATAGAAACCCCACTTTTTGCTGGCTTGTACCTTCTGATGTGACATTCCATGGATATATTCTTGATACATATAGTCGCTTAATTCAACCAACTTTGTTTCTTCGCCAAATGGATTCAATTCTTTTTCTTTAAATGTTGTCAACTCTTCTTCTGTGATTGTTCCTTCTATATTTTTTCTGTTTTCGTGAAGTTCCTTTACTACCGCATCTTTTTCTTTTTCCCCTGAAGTGTTCTCCGTAATTCCAGCGGATAACCACGTGAATGTTCCCCAAGCAACTAAGCCAAGTACTACTACCGAACAACCTATGATGATTAAAGCATTTTTCATCTAATCCCCCTGACTATATTCAAGTTAATTAAAAGAATATTTAAGTATCTGTAACTTGTTTCAGCTTATTATTATACTTCTACCAAAAGGTAAAAATCCCTTTAAATTGTAGAGTAAAATTTTGCCTTTGATGAAAAAAGGTATACAAATAATAGCATCGTGACCAAAAACATGATTAAAGCGCCAACGATTACTATAAATTGAATGGAAATCAATTGTGCAGCCGCGCCAAATATAATAGTAGATATTATGACTAAAACCGCTTCAATTAGACCATATATACTTCCCACCCGACCCATCATTTCGGCAGGAATATTGTTTTGATAAAATGTGTAAAATCCTGTATTCGCAAATGCTAAAGCAAATGAAAGAATAAAGAACCCAAATGCAGCACCAAAAAAGTCATGAGAAAATGCATAAACGATGTATCCTGCTGACAGAAGTAGGGATCCACCCCCGATAAGCATGGATGTTGCTAATTTTTTTACAAAGCATGCATTAACTATTGCTCCCACCACAATTCCAGCACCTGCAATACTCACTAAAAACCCATATTTCCCATCAGAAAGTGATAGTACTTCTTTTGAAAAAGCCGCTTCTAATGAATCAATTGCCGCAGTCATTACCATCACACAACTAAACAAGAAATAAATGACCATGATGTAGACGTTCCTCTGACTAAACTCCTTAACTACACTCCAGTCTTTTTTCAAAACAGCGAAAGAAAATTTCTCTTGGTTTGAATCAGCAACATGATTTTTTTCCAGATCAGGCATAAATAAAGTTACTACCCCCGATAAAAACAAAGCAATTGCATTCATATATATCGCGAAGTTAGGTGACCCAATGATAAACATGATTCCTGCGATAGCTGGTCCTATAAGAAAACCACCTGAATCAACTAAACTTCGTAATGAGTTGAAACGCTTGCGATGCTTGGCTGGTATTAGTTTCGTGATATATGTCATGGATGTTGGTTCAAACATTGCACTTCCCATATTGATAAACAAAACAAGAACATAGATTGTCCAAAGGGATGACAGTGATGGCAAGATAGCAATAACGATTGCTCTGGACATATCTAGGTATACCATTAGATTTCGCTTGTTAACACGATCTATCAGACTGCCGGACCAACTATTTGTGACAACTGCCGCCAATGGTTTAATAATATATAAAGCAGCAACAGCAAGCGGTGAGCCAGTCATATCTAACACTATTAAATTCAAAGCTATTAAATATATCCAGCCTCCAACATTCGATATGCCAATACCAAACAATAATATAAATGGGTACTTCCAGGGCTCTACTAACCTATTCATACGCACAGTAATTCCTCCTAAAGTATATTTGGACAAGAAAAAAACTCGCCTCCAAGACATTAGTCTTGAGGACGAGTTGTTGCGCGCCGTGGTGCCACCCCAGTTTAATAATATATCACCATATTATCCTTATCAGGTACGGCATGAAAATCATGCGTATACCCTAGCTCTATAACAGGAGCTCCTGTCACACCATCACCATATAGGTTCCAATGTACCGCTCGGAGGCTTGCTTCCAACCATGATTCTTACTCCTTTTCACCAACTGGAGCTCTCTTTGAAGAATTACCGGATGTACTCTTCTCTTCATAGCGTTTACTTATTATAGTTAAAAAATAGCCTATCAAATATGGCAAGTAATGTAAAGAAAGCTTTTACTTAGTACTTTTACTTAGTTGCTTTTGTCGATATAAACAAAGGAATTTCATCTTGTTCATTACCTTTGTCCTCATACAATCCCTCAATTTTAAAGCCCGCTAAACATTGTCCACCTATTTGCGAGTCCAGGGAATGACTAAACTGAACGCCTTCATTCCCCATCAACTCCTCTAATTCTTCCTTTGTTAAATCTTTCAGTGGATCAACCGGAAGTCTGCGATTGACAAAAGCTTTCCCGTTTTCCTCTTCTAAAGCATATAAAATTGGATTCGTGAAACCTGAAATTAGTGATCCGCCTTTTTTCAGAACTCGGTAAGCTTCTCTCCAAACATGATAGATATCTTGTACGTAACAATTCGAAACAGGATGGATAATCAAATCAAATGACTCATCATCGAATGGCAAAATTTTAGTCATATCGGCATGAACTAAATCAATGTCGTAGCCTTCCCGTTCTGCAACAGACTTTTCTGCCTCTAACTGGGCTTTCGAATAGTCTAGTATTGTTACATCAGCCCCCTGAGAAGTGAGAATTGGACCTTGCTGACCGCCTCCTGAGGCAAGTCCCAATACTTTTTTATTTTTAAGTGACCCCATCCATTCTTTTGGTACAGGTTTTGTAGGGGTTAGAAAGATATCCCAATCACCCTTTTTGGCTTTTTGAAATTGCTCTTTTGATAAAGGTACTGTCCAGATAAAGTTCTCCTGTGACCATTTATCCCATGTTTTTGAATTAATTTTAGTGTAGTCCATAACGTCTTCCCCATTTTTTTAGTTATTGTAATAATAATGATAACATAATTCTGAATATATAGTTTTAGATTATTGTAAATGATTGAAATCCCGTATTATTCTTATCGGATGTTTTGGTATACACTTTAGTTAATTAACTTTGGGAGATGATATCATGACAATTAATTTTCATGATCAAACGAATAAACGAAGCTATACAACACGAAATGCAGATGCTAGTTGGATAGAGTTGATGAAAAAAATCATCCGGACTAAATCTGTTGAACATGCATTAGATATTGGCTGTGGTGGAGGTATTTATTCCAAGGCGCTCGCTAAAATGGGGATCCAGGAAGTTACTGGAATAGATTTTTCAGTAACAATGATTGATGGGGCTAAAGAAAACTGTAGAAACTATAACCAGATAAACTTCCAAGTTGGAAACGCATTTAAAACTGAATTGCCTGATAAAAATTTTGATCTAGTAATAGAGCGTGCTTTAATTCATCATTTAAATGATCTAGCGGCTTGTTTTAATGAAGCTTTTCGCGTATTAAAGCCAGGTGGAACTTTGGTAATTCAAGACCGTACTCCTTCAGATTGTTTGCTCGAAGGAACTTGCAATCATATTAGGGGATATATTTTTTCTGAATTTCCACGTTTAGCAGAATTAGAAATTCAAAGACGACATAATAGTGCTGATCTTTTGCGGGAATTAGGTATGGCTGGATTTGTGGAATTAGAAGAAATAAAATTTTGGGAAACAAGAAAATTTTATCCTGCAAAAGAAGATTTATTGAGAGATATCCAACTACGAACTGGCCGTTCCATCTTGCATGAATTAAATGATCAGGAACTAGAGCAGCTTATAGAATTTCTTGATGATAAGATAGTAGAAACAGAAATCATTGAAAAGGATCGCTGGACTGTTTGGAAAGCGGTTAAAAAACACGAAGGGGAAAATTAAAAATGATTGATCAAGTAATGATTAAACCTATTACAGCAGATTACCAGGATGAAGCAAAGGGCTTAGTTCTTGAGGGAATGAAAGAGCGTTTTGGTTTTATCGACCATACGCTTAACCCTGACCTGAATATTCTTTGTGCGCATTATTCAAAGAGAGGAAATGCATTTTATATTGGATTCATAGACAATAACTTAATCTGCACGGGTGCATTAACAAAAGAATGTACTACTACTGGTAGAATTGAACGTATGTCCGTAAAAAAAGCGTACCGAAGAAATGGAATTGCCCAATTGATGCTTGAACATCTGGAGCTAAAAGCGAAACAATTGGGCTATTCGAAAATTGTTTTAGAAACAAACCAACTTTGGAATAGCGCCATCACATTTTACAAGAAAAACGGATTTAAGGTTGATTTTCAAGAGAATGAGAGAATACACTTTTTTAAGAAAATGCAGTAAAAGTCATTCTTTCCACTCCATTTGGATTTAGTAAAGCATATTTCCAATAAGAGCAGCTACGATAAATAATATAAAACATGCAATAAAGACATAACCTATTAATCTAATTCCTTTAGGAAGCTGACTCATCTTTGTTTCACTTTTCATTGGATTACCTTCTATAGTATTCAAGTGATCGATCGCATCATTAAAAGGTTTATTTGGTTGGTTATAGTCGTTTTCATTATCGTGGTTTGACATTAAAAAACCTCCATACCTCAGTATTAATCAATCTGATACCTCTCTTTGAAATCTGGACTTAGTTCACTCCATACGTCGAACTTGTTTCTATCAAGATCATAGAAAACAAAATTTCTTCCTGGATGCCCTCTGTCTTCAATATCTCCAACATTTATTCCTTTTTTCATGAAAGCTTTATGTAACTTTTCCAATTCCATTAAACCGTTAACCTCAAATGTGACTGTAAAATGTTCGTTGTCTTTATCATCAGTGAAATTTAATTTCTCACTACTTTTCGCTTTTACTAAGAAGAAACTCTGATTAGCAAAATCCATAATTGCCTTTTCATCATTTCGAAAGTTTTCCTTCGCATCAAGTTTTTCACGGTACCATTCAGCCGCTTTTCCTGGATCTGATACTGGAATGTAAATTGTACCAACCCGGTGTAATTTCCCTTTCATTCTATCACCCTTCACTTATTATATTTGAAAAAATAACATAAAACCTGAAACTACTAATATAATAGACACTGACTGAATACAAATCCCCACTATACTGCAAACTTTGCCAGCTACGGCATACTTCTTGTTTTCTTCATTTATATTACCTGTTCCATTTAAACTGTTGTTTGCGTAAATAATCCCAAATATACCAAGAATCAAACCAATAATAGGTATCACGATTGATAGTATACCTAATACTAACGATGTAATCGCATTGTTATTTTTATTCATTTTATTTATTCTCCCTTGAACCTATTATTGTGCAGGAAATTACCACCTTTTTACTAATTCTATTCACCGATAAAATTATCCTGCTGATTGAATCAATAAAAAGTAGGAAAGGATATCTCCTCCCCCACGCAAATATACTTTATTTAGATACTTTCTGTTTTTCATCCTGATTTTGGTTAGTCATGAATTTTGAAGATGGTAATTCAGATCCAGTTACTAATTTATTAATATAAGAGGAGGTATGCTGGTAACCATTCTCAATTTTTTCTGCAAGATAATTGGTTCGCTCAAAAAGAATGGAACGGAAGTAATCAATTTGCCTAGTGATTTTCTCTGTCAATGCCTCCTGGTTTTCAAGCCTGCTTAATACTTCGTCCCGATTTTCCTCTTGTTTAGACAGTTGATCTGACATCTGTTGTTGTAAATCGAACTGCTCACTCATTTTTGTCTTAACTTCCTGCTGTCCCAAATTATAATCTTCCAGCTGATCCACTATTTCCTGATTTGATTGACACAGACTGTTGATTTGACTCAACATTTCCCTTTCCGACAAGCGTTCATCTTCCACTATCACTTGCAGTTTCTTATTTTCTTCTTCTAAATTCTTTAAACGTTCCACAACATAGCCTTTATCCTTCTCGTGTGTAAGATTGAAAGCTTTAAGTTCATTCAACCTTTTACTAATTTCCATCCATTTAGCCATTTGTGAATTTTCTTGTTGCTGGTGTAAAGTTTTTAACCCGTGGATGGAATGTTGTATCGATTCATTGACTTTTAGTTGTCCATTTACAAGCTCTGCAAAATGATCCCTCTTAAAATAACTTTGATTGGGCTCTTTAATCTTCCCTTCGTTTTTAAAAAGATTCCCATGTTTTTCATTGTTCATATATAATCCCATTTTTTATTTTCAACCCCTTTGCCGCATATACTGTATTATCCTATGCATTTTATCTTTAAGGGGGGACAAATGACACAATTTCAATAAGGGTATGTCTTGCGAGTGAACGTGCTTATGGACCAAGTTTAGATTGTGACTCCCGACTAAAATTTTTTCTGTCCCGTTTTTGCGCTTTCAACCGGTGATCATTATAAAAATAGGCTCTTTTCGTACGCATTGTTGCTTTTCATCTTCATAGTTGATATAAACTACGACATAACTTTAGGTTTATTTCCAAAGTCATGTACTATTGCTGCCGTCCAGGATCGCTCCGGGCGGATGCTTTCCGCGGGCACGGCCTCAGCCTCCTTGCCCCGGCAAGGGGTATGCCGACGTTGTCCGCAAAGGACGCTTTTAGTCGGCCCTCATCACCTACCACTCTGCGGGGTCTTCGGACACGTGCTGTACCCGCAGGAGTCACCGCCCGGAACGATGCTGGACTTGTAAAGCTATTTACGTAAGAATTCTTTGTCATTTCTTTCAACTAATGAATGCTGTTATTGGCAACTATTATACCAGCAGCCCGTATACACGGAGACTTCTGCGGGAGGAAAGGCATCGGTGAGACTACGCAGTGCGTTAGCACAAGGAGGCTCAGCAGCCGCCCGCGGAAAGCGTAGTGTATACGGGCTGCGGCTGCCTTAGTAACTTGTTTCCATTATCAGTACTACAGACCTAATATAGTTAGAAGTTACGCCACATTTTATATCTATTCTTTTAAGAGCAACTATCTTTACGAAAACAGCCTAAAAATAAAACCATGTACTCCTCATCATAATACTTGCCGTCGATTTTTAATGCTTGCTCTTCCAAACCAAATGATTGAAATCCTAACTTTGTATACAGTCCTTTTGCTTTCGCATTTGTCTTAACGACTGTTAGGTTTAGTTTTTCAAATTTATCTATGGCTTTTGCTTTGTTAATAACTTCTGAAAGCAATGATTTCCCTACACCCTTTCCCTGCTTTTCAGGAGTTACGTACATAGCAAAAATGTTTGCACGGTGTTGTAACTTTAAATGTTTTTCCTCCATTAGTGTAACCATGCCTATAAGTTCATCATTTTCAATTGCACCAAATGTGTAATTGCCATCCGCATCCATGTTTGTAGCAACTTGTTCAATTGGATTTTCTCTTTTTATTGCCTCTTCATAGCTTGTAGCAAATGCTTCTGGGTTTTGCCTTAATGCTTCAAGCCTTAATTTCCAATACTTTTCTGCATCTGATGGTGTGAGTAATCTTACTTCCAATGTTATTCCCCCTGAAAATTCAAGTACGCACTGGCGAGATCAAATGAACGTATGTCGAGTCATCTAACGGCTCGATTAGAACTGGATTCATCGATCCACCCATGCTAATTTTTATTTCATCTGCCTTTATAGTCTTTATTGCATCCATTAAAAATTTACCATCTAAAGATAACGTTAATTCTTTATTACCGGTAATTGTATTTATCATTTGCGTTTCTTCTATTCTTCCTACTTCGGCAGTATTTGACGAAATGATTAGTTTAGATCCATCTTTGATTTTTAAACGGACATTATTATTTCTTGACTCAGTTGCAAATAAACAAGCTCGGTCAATTCCTTGAGAAAACCGCTTTGAATCCAGCGTCAAAACGGTTCGTGAGTCTTTTGGGATTAGTTTTGATATTTCAGGATAATTCCCTTCAATTAGTCTAGAGAAAAGGCGCATGTTGTTTCCCATAAATAAAACGTAATTATCTGAAAAAGAAATATGTATAGTTGAGGTCTCACTATTAATTAGTTTGATAAGCTCCTTTAAAGTCGTTTGTGAAACAACGATAGAATCTTTAATAGTAGAATCAATCTCAATCTCCTTAAGTGCCAGTCGATGTGAATTCGTAGCAACACATGTAAGTTTATTTTCATCGAATGCCATATTTACTCCTGTAAGAGCCGGTCTTGAATCATTTGATGCTACGGCAAAAACAGTTTGTTTGATTGTTTCGTTAAATTCTTTACCTGAAATGGAAATGCTATTTTGTAGATTAACTTCTGGAATACTTGGATATTCTGCCGCATTTAAACCTTTTAACTTCGTGATCACATCTTCTGATTGTATTTTAATTAAATTATTTTCTGTTACTTTGAAATGAATACGACTTGGTAGCTTCTTTACAACCTCACTCAAATACTTTGCCGGCACGACAATACTTCCATAACTATGAATCTCCAACTTATGTTCATTACCATCATTTAAGGGAAGAAACTTTTCTATAACAATTTCAGCATTACTACCAATTAATTTTAGTCCGGATTGATCAGCAATTATCTTTATCCCGGACAGCATCTGAATTGAGGATTTCGAAGTTGTTACATGGCTCACATTAGAAATTATATTGCTAAAATAATTTTTATTGATCACAAATTCCATAAAAAACCGCCTCAATTATATCTATTTACATATTTATTCGACATAATCCAGTATATTCCTGCACATTTTGAACAATATAAAAAACGCCACCATCCGCAAGTGCAGACAGTGACGCTTATTTAAGGTATATGTTACTCCTTCATTTTTTGTTCCATTTGTTCAAATTGATCTTGTATCTGTTTATCTGGATTTTTAGTCATTAAGCTGACAACAATTACAGCAATTAGACTGAGGAAGAATCCAGGAATTAACTCATATAAAGCGGAGTTTGCTAAACTTGGTATCATTAACCAGAAAACGATAGTCAAACCACCGACAGCCATTCCAGCAAGTGCTCCCCATTTTGTCATACGTTTCCAGTATAAGCTCAATAGAATTGTTGGACCAAATGCTGCACCAAATCCTGCCCATGCATTTCCTACAAGTCCTAAGATTGTATCATTTGGTGTATATGCAAGTACTAGGGCAATAATTGCTACAACTAATACTGCTAATCTTCCGACCATAACGAGTTCTTTGTCAGACGCGTCTCTTCTAAAGAATGTTCTATAGAAGTCCTCCGTAACAGCACTTGATGTAACAAGAAGCTGTGAAGAAACAGTACTCATAATTGCTGCCAGGATTGCTGCTAAAATGAAGCCTGTTATATACGGATTGAATAATACCTCCGCAAAAATGATTAATACAGTCTCAGGATCCTGAATTTGACCAGTTCCATTAAAGTAGACAACCCCAACAAGACCAACTAACATTGCACCAACAATGGAAATAGCCATCCAGCCGATTCCGATACGACGTGCTGATTTTAATTCTTTGACTGACTTAATTGCCATAAATCTTACAATTATGTGAGGTTGTCCAAAGTACCCAAGTCCCCACGCCAAGAAAGATATTATCGTTACAAATGATGCACCTTTGAAAAAGTCTGTTAAAGTTGGGTCAATGCGCTGGAGTTCATCAAATAAAGTCTGTGTTCCTCCAACTTCCGTTATTGCCACGATAGGAACCAATATTAATGCGACGAACATGATAACACCTTGAACAAAGTCTGTCATACTTACCGCAAGGAATCCACCGAAAAGTGTATAAGCGACAACAACTCCAACGGTTAGAAACAACCCAAAATGATAATCCATTCCAAATGCACTTTCAAATAAAGTACCACCTGCAACCATACCGGCACATGCATATAAGATAAAAAAGATTAGTATGAATATGCCTGAAACAAGACGTAATATATTAGATGAGTCAAAAAAACGATTTTCTAAATAGTCTGGAATAGTAATGGAATCTTTTGCAATTTCTGTGTAAGTTCTTAGTCTAGGTGCCAATATTAGATAGTTTACATAAGCGCCCACAGTAAGACCTATTGCAAGCCATGCACTTGCGATCCCTGTCACATACATTGCTCCCGGTAATCCCATAACCATCCAACCACTCATGTCAGATGCACCAGCTGATAATGCTGTAACTGCAGGGCCTAAATCCCGTCCACCTAACATATAATCATTTAGGTTCTTAGTTTTTCTATAAGACCAGTAACCTATTAATAACATGCCGACCATATAAATGCCCAGCGATATAAATACTCCGACTTCCACAATATCTCTCCTTTTAGTTATTGTTTGCTTTTAATAATAAATTTATGTTTCTTATTGATCCTGCGTTGACCAAATACAAGAAACATAAGTAAAAGCAAAAATTAACGCCAACGGTTATACAACTTATCATTCAACCAAGGCACATTCAAGCAAAGATAACCTAGAGGAAATAGTGAAAATCCGCGCTTACACACTAACATGATAGGAATGTAACCGCTTGTAAAAAATGTAAAAGAAGTAAAATTACGAATAATTTATCAGGGTATTTTGAAGGGAAATGCGGAAAGGTAGGGGTTTTTTTGATTATGTTCATTCTTTCAATACAATTCAGTTAAATTTTCACATAAAACATCCTTCATAAAGACGTTCTTATGAAGGATATTTTCAGAGATGTTACTCATATATTATTTTCTTCGGTTTTCGAACAAGACACATAATTCCTGCGATTAAGTAAAAAATGCCAGCTAGAATACCTCCGCCGAACGTGAATATTGCTATAGCAAGTGCTGTTACGATTAAAATGATGCCAGCTACTTTTGGTTTTTTGTTTCCCTTAACCAATAAAATCGAAATAATTCCTACTATAATTGCAATAATGGATATGATAGTCAGATATGTTCCACTATTACCCATAAAGTCCAAAGCATTGTTTAAATCAGCCATATTAATCGGCGGAGCATCCGGATTTTGCTCTGACGCATCTTGAAGAGTTCCTTGGACAAGGTCTCTGTTATTTTCTAACCAAATCATAAATACCCCAACACCCGCCATAAGAGCATATAGGAATGCGCCAATAATACTTAAAACAATTTCTCCTGTTCGTTTCAATTTACGAACCTCCTTACAATAAACTTGTCTATTAATATACGTTTTCACTTCGAATAAGTTTCATTTTTTTGTATTTCCTTTTGAATTTTCATTTCAATGACTGAGGTATTTTGAATGAAGAAATATTACGAAGGATTTAATAGTGTATTGGGGTTGGACGAACCCGTACTAGCAAAGAATTTACTATAATAGTTCAGTTTATCAAACGGCATCGTCCAACCTTTAAACATTCTACAAAATAATTTCATTTAAAGGATAGTTCCCTGCCTTTAGGATATATCAGGTTCTTTTACTAAAAACCATTATTAATAGGCCAGCCCCCATCCCAATTAACGTACCTACTGCTGCATTACCAAATAACAAGCCAAGTCCTATCCCAAGGGACATACAGCCCACAAATGCTATGCCTCCCCTTTCAAATTTCACACCTACCCACCCCCTGAATAAAATTTCTACTATCATCGCTAAAAACCAAGCAAGTTTTATGATGATACGTTACATTTTATTCGTGGATAAGCTAATCATTCCTTTAAGTTCATTTCTCACAAATTATCTGGGCAGCATTTTTCTTTGAATCCTAATCTGACCCCGATGATTAATTTCATCTTCAAACGAATGGAACCAAATGAAATAGTTATTCGATTGGTTATCTCCCCACAATCGATCAGAATACAACCAATTATCATCTCGTTTCTGAAACTCTTTTAACGTTCTTTCCCGAACTGTCTTTAATTTATCAACATAAAACTCTAATGAATTACCTTTAATCTCGCTTCTCCCTTTATCCCCAAGGTCATATCCCGCTCCCCATTCAAGTGTTTCCTGTTCATTTGGTTCTCTCTTATCAAATATTTCAAGTTGAAAACCAAACTCTACAGCAGCAATGTGGAATAAAAGCGCGCCGATAGAATTACTATTTTCACTATGTAAGTAATCTAATTGTTCGGTGGTTAACCCTTGCACCGCCTGTAATGTTGTGAGTCTAGCGTAATTCATCATGGATACTAGATGTCCCATTTGCGGTGAATAATCTTCTAACTCTTTTACTTTAAATTCCATTTGTATTGTCTCCTAACTTTGCATTGTATCAATAATTTATATCTAGTAATTCCTTAATTTTATTGATAACGTCTGGATATGTTTTAGTTGTTATATAAAATTTTCTTGAACCAGCGTTTTCCATGAAAAAGAAAGTACCATCTTCTAAAACATAAAATGAATAGGCTACATGTGTGCCGGTTTTCAGCTTTTTTTTATCAGAAATGGAAAATGAGTAGGAATCATGTGTCTTCAATTCTTCAAAGAACTTATCAGAATCTCCTTTTTTAACCTTCATGCCTTCAACCATTGTTAATAGCTTGATAATTTTCTTGTTATCTTTTATAACGATAGGATCTCCAGACACTCCTGAAACATTGTTTTCTACTTTATTTATCAAAAGCGTTTCTGCAAAACTTTTATCCTTGATTTCTAAAGGCTTCTCCTCATTTGAACATGCACACAGCATTAGTAGAATTAAAGTGGCACCTAACAACTTTTGGATAGACAACACCTACTCTCTTGCCCCTACCATTTCCGATAACTTCATGACAGTCTTCCAATTGCGCAAAGTTGCGGGCACATCCAACTTTTTAAGATGATTCGGCAGCTTGGATTTATGTAAATTCTGACCGAAATACATGTACACTTCTTTAGCATTTATTTGATACTCATCTATTTCATTATTGAAATCGGTTAATTGATCAATTTTTTCCTGTGAAGGTAATTCAGCTAAAAAGGATACATGAATACTTTCACCTTCTGTTAAATTTTCAAATGAATAAGGACAACTCCTGATAATCTGTTCCAGTTCAGTTGCTGTTCTTAAGATTACAGGGACAGGAAATCCAAATGTTGATTGGATTTCTTGTTCAAGTTGTTGTGTTAAATGTTCTGCATTAACTTCAGAATCAAAAATGACATTACCACTTTGAATATAAGTTTGGACATTCTTTAAATCCATTGATACAAGTAATTCTCTCAATTCCGCCATCTTAATTTTGTTGCGCTTACCTAAATTTATAGCGCGCAATAAAGCGATATAAGTGGTCATTTCTTCACCCCTTCATTAGAAAAAATCCGATACAAATAATCACCATGTCCGGGGGCTAACTTAACTTGCTCTTGATAAGAAACCCAAAAGAAGGAGAAAGTTAATCCATTTTCACTTCCCCCACCAGTTGGTTTATGATCCCATTCCTCGCGAATTTCGTCTACAATTATTTTATAAAAATACCGTTCATATATTTTTCCTTTATTTTCCCAACGATCACGTTCTATTAACCCATCAACATGAAGATCAACTAACCCTGTTTCTTCCTTCATTTCCCGAATAACGGCATCATAAGGGGATTCTCCTATTTCGACTGTCCCTTTAGGTATTTGAATCCCAGCTTCTTTTACTGAGTGCTTAAATACTAACACCTGAGGTTTTTCATCTATCATTCTCGTTACATATCCATAAGCTTTTTTAATTGGCTCCATACCTACACACCCTAACCTTTATTCAACCACTTGGACATAATCAAATCCTTCGCTTCATAATCTAATTTTTCGTATAAACTAATTGCTCGTTTATTATGTGCAAACACATGCAATGATATCTTTTCAATTCCATTTGCCAGTGCATGGTCGTCCAACGCTTTCAAGGCTGCTTTACCGTAACCCTGTCCTTGTAAGTCGTCAAAAATTAAAAAATCATAGATAAACGCTTCCTTTTGTAGATTTTCTGGATTATAGTGATACCATAGCCAACCTACCTTTTCTTCACTTTCAATTTTTGTGATTGCATATAAATTTTGGTGTTCGCTTTCCAAACCTTCTGGTAATAACTTTTCGAATTCTTTCTCTGAATTTTCAGGTGCTTCCTCTTTTGTCCATGTTCCCGCTTCTACTTTTTCTTCCGCATAACCCTGAATACTTTTAGATGTATAATGGGCAAAGTCATCCTGTGTCATGGGAATTAGTGTAACTGTCATTATGTTTCCTCCTAGCGTGTTTTATTAATCAATAGTGAACTTTAATATAAGACAGGATTTCCGCAACAGACCATAAAAAATTGGTCGCTTTGATATGTTCCCAGCTTTTCAACCCAAACAGTAAATTGTTCACATTCATTTATTAACTCATTTGTTGTTTGCAAAAAATCACCTTCCCAGCTTGGTTCCTAATAGTTTCATTGCCTCTTTTAAATCTACATCTTCAACAATATGTTCCGGCGTCCACGGCACATAAACATCCGGTTTAATTCCTACGCCAGACATGCCTTCACCCTCATCTATTCGAGATAGTCTTGAGGTTATACATTTGAAGCCCTTTTACGTATTAAAATTTATTACGTTGCTTTACATTTACAATTTCGACTGTTACGCAACAAATTCCTGCAAAATACGATCTTTTTATATACTTTAAACGGATAAGGGCATTGTTAAAGGAAAAAAAAGAGCTTATCCCCCTAAGGAGATAAACTCAATTCATTTTAAAATTTATGCTACTTTATCCAATCCATCATCTAGATCGATTGATTTTTGCTTTTGTTTGTTTGCTGAACGGTAAAACAATCCGATAATGATAGCTGTTATGACTGCAGCAACTACATAGGCAACATTAATTGGTAATCCAAAACCAATTTCTGCATATAAAATATAAGTCACAGATGCCATCGTAATAAATACAGCTGGGATGAATGCAATCCAATAATTTCTCTTAGCTAGGATTAAATACATTGCTCCTACCCAAAGTGCAATCATTGCCGTAGATTGATTTGCCCATGAAAAGTAACGCCACAAAAGGGTGAAATCGATTTTTGTTAAAGCAAATGATAAAACAAAAAATGGAACGATTACCCAAATGCGATTTAATACTTTCTTTTGACCAATTTTAAAATAATCCGCAACAATCATTCGTAAGCCTCGGAAAGATGTATCACCAGACGTAATCGGTAAAACGATAACACCTAGAATAGCTAGTGTTCCACCTATTGCACCAAGCATGCTAATAGATACTTCACTTACAACTGCTGCTGGACCGCCAGCTGCCAATGTTTCACTTAATTCATTACCACTGAATAAACTCATTGCTGCCGCTGCCCAAATCATAGCAATAATAGCTTCAGCAATCATCATACCGTAGAAAATTTTGCGACCTTGACTTTCATTCTCTGTCGTACGAGAAATGATTGGTGATTGTGTTGCATGGAATCCAGATAAAGCTCCACATGAAATTGTTAAAAATAACAGTGGGAAAATTGGAAGATTATCTGGATGCATGTTCGTAAAATTCATTTCAGGAATCGGTGCGCCAGTCACAATCAGACCAATCCCAACACCTGCAGCACTAAGTAATAATAAAGCGCCGAATAATGGATAAACTTTACCAATAATTTTATCAATAGGTAAAATCGTTGCTACAATGTAATAAACAAAAATCGCAGCTACTATTAGTCCTAACCCTAACCAATTTGAAGTTAAGTTATGAAGAAGCGTTGCTGGAGCAGAAACAAAAACTGTTCCAACTAATAATAATAATAGAACTGAAAAAGCATTTACAACGTGCTTCATGCTTTTCCCAAGAAACTTTCCTGCTAGTTCAGGTAAGTGAGCCCCACGGTTTCTGATTGAAATCATACCTGTTAAATAATCATGTACCGCCCCAGCAAAAATCGCACCTAGAACAATCCATAAAAACGCCACCGGGCCATATAAGGCTCCCAAGATTGGACCAAATATTGGACCTACTCCTGCAATGTTCAATAATTGAATCAATGAATTTTTTTTAGTGTTCATCGGAACATAATCGACATCATCCGCCATACTAAAAGCAGGAGTCTTTCGTTTTGTATTAGCTCCAAACACTTTTTCTACAAATTTACCATATGTTAAATACCCTACAACAAGTAGTGCAATTGATACTAAAAAAGTTACCATTTATAATTCCCCCTTTTCTATGAATGCGCTTTCATATTGTAGGAACAATTATAAACGGATTTGTGAATTAATTGTGAAAAAGTGAATAACACGTCGAAATTCGTATCCAACGTGTTAAAAATAGTACATGAAAGTTACCTTAAAGCTCAAGCAGTTCGCGTAGCGGCTTTACATAATTTCGACTAACCGGAATTTTCTCTTCCAACTTGTTCAGTTTTATTTCAAAAGCTCCATTAAACCATGGGGTCAATTGCTCGATTTCTTTTAAATTTACAAGAAAGCTTTTGTGTGTACGATAAAAAGAATAATCTTTAAGCTTCATTTCTAATTCCTTTAACGTTATTCGGGATTGATAGGTATGCTGTTTTGTATAAATAACTGTTTCTCGATCATGGTGTGTACAATAAACTATTTCATCAGGTGATAGGTATACAATGTTACCTTCTTTTTCAACAGCAAGTTTTCCAATAGGCTTCTCTTTGTTTTCTAGCACCTGTTCTGCCTCACCAATTAATAACTTCTCTAGTCTGTGAACAGTTTCCCCGACTTCATCTTCAGAAAATGGCTTTAATAAATAATCGACAGCTCCGTACCGAAAAGCTTTAACAGCGTAGTCAGAATAGGCAGTTGCAAAAACTACTTTAGGTGGATTCTTCATATTTTCAAGGGCTGCAACCATTTCAAGTCCCGACATATCTGACATCTCAATATCAACAAATAAAATATCAGGTTTTTGAACCATTGCCTTCTCAAGCCCTTTTTCACCAGAATCTGCTTCCGCAATAATCTTTATTGAAGGGTGGCTTGATAATAAATGCTTCAACTCCTCGCGTGCGTATAATTCATCATCGACAATAATAGCCTTAAGTTCTTTATTGGGCATCGTTTCTGTCCCCTTTCACTTCTTGAGGCAAGTAGAACTCAACAGAAGTTCCTTTTCCTTCCTTTGATTGAATGTTCAGCTTGGAATCTTTTCCGAACATCATTTCCAAACGACGATTCACGTTATAAAGGCCAATTCCTGTACCTGTTTCAGATGATACTGGTTTATGAAGTAGTTCACTTAAACGTTCATTTCCAATACCTTTCCCATTATCCTTTATGGTTACCAATACGCCTTTTCCCTTTTGTAGAACGGAGATTACAATAATGTTCTTCCGTGTTGACCCTTTCATTCCATGCTTTAATGCATTTTCGACCAGTGGCTGCAACGTCATCGTGGGAATCCTATAATCCATTAACTGTTCATCTTCAACATCATATGAAACTTGTAGTTTTTCAACAAATCTTTCCTTTTCAATGGATAAGTACGCATTTACATGTTCAAACTCTCGTGAAAGCTTCGTCATTGGGTTCGTTGAGCTTTCTAAATTTTTTCTGAAGTAACGGGATAATGAAATTAACAGCTTTCGAGCCTTATCCGGATCTATTCTAACTAATGAAACAATCGTGTTAAGTGCATTGAACAGAAAATGGGGACTGACCTGGGCTTGTAATGCTTTTATTTCTGCTTCCTTCATTAATTGATAATATCGCTCTGCATCTGCAATTTCTAACTGTTGGCTTAATAGTGAAGAAAGTCCTTTTATGAACTCAATTGTAACGGAAGAAATGTCTTTTTTATCTTCAAAATAAAACTTTAACGTTCCAACCGTTTCCGTTTTTCGTTTCAATGGTGCAATAACTGCTCTATCTAGAGGACATCCTTGATTATGACAGTTAATAGCATCCTTATCAGCAATTAATAATTCTCCTTCATGTAAAACATGCTGCGTTCCTTCTGTTTGGATTACTTGATTTGACCTATGGTGATCTGAGGCAACACCAATATGCGCAAGAATAACTTCCCGATCCGTTATTGCAACAGCTGACGCTTCGACCTCTTTTAACAATATTTCACACGTTGCTGCAGCTGTTTTTGTGGATAGGCCCTGACGTAAATGTGCAATCGTCATTTCAGCAAGGCGCAAAGATTTCTGGGCCTGCGTTGCGCCCATTTTTTCTTCTTCTTGAAAAACACTATTTATAACTAAAACGAATATAGCCGTCCCTATTCCATTAGCCACAATCATCGGTAATCCTATTTCTTCCACTAGTTGAAGCGCCTGATCAAACGGCTTTGAAATAAGTAAGATTAGACCCATTTGAAGAGTCTCTGCCAGACCTCCAACAAGTAATGCAACTAATGGTGGAACATGCCTTCTACTTCTTTGCAGACGTTTATGGATAAGACCAGCCAATATTCCTGCAATTATTCCAGATATGCTACAGGAAACAGCAGTAAATCCACCCAGTGAAAAACGGTGTATGCCAGCAATTACACCCGCACCTAATCCAATCTTCCAGCCGCCGATAAGACCTGCTATTACAATTCCAATTACTCGTGAATTAGCAATGGCTTCATCTTCCTCGAGATCCATCGCCCAACTTGATAATCCCAATGAATCTGTATTTACTACTAATCCTGTATATGTACCCAGAATGCCAAATAAACCGAACATAATCATAACCGGGAGGCGTTGTTTATCTGTTACATCTTGCTGATGAATAACGGACCTGAAATAACGCATCCTTGTCATCAGGAAAGCCACTGTAACAATAATTCCAATTCTCTCGAGCATTAACAATAGTAATTCCCACACTTGAGCATTCACCCCCAGATATATCCTTAACCTATTATAGATGATAGCTTCTTTTTAGAAAAACATTGTATACAATTATTGCGCTATTTTTCAGCAATATTTATAGAGACTCTCTTCTCATTCAGGTATATAGTTACTCCAGAGGTGAAAATCATGTATAAATCAATAGGTAGAAATAAAAATATACGATTCTATTTAATTGGAGGGGGAATCTCACGCTTGGGTGATGTGTTATCGGGAATGGCGTTTTTATTTCTTGCCTATGATCTAACAGGATCGGCTGTGCACACAACTGGTATGGCTATTGCAGAGACTTTGCCTTACCTATTTTTTGGTTTAGTTGGGGGAGTTATAGCTGATTGGCTCCCAAGAAAAAGGTTACTGATAGTTCTTGATTGTCTTCGCATTCCGCTAGTTTTTTCAGTAGTAGTTTTCTATCATTTTGATGTGATGAGCTATATGTATTTGTTAGTTGTTAGTTTTTTAATTCAAAGTATTGGATGTTTCTTCAACCCAGCCCATCGAGCCGTTTTGCCACAGATAACTAAACTTGAGGAAAGAACACTTGTAAACAGTTTAAATGATACAGTTAGTCGTGGCGTGACTGTTCTTAGCCCTGTTATATCTGTTTGGCTTTTGTCATATGGAGTTATTTATTTCTTTTTACTGGATGCATTAACTTATTTAATAAGTGTAATTTGTATTTCAAATGTGCATTTTACGGAGCAAAAGCAGCAAGTCGAGAGGTCTATTAAACATGTTTTTCTGGCTATAGCGGAATTCTTTGCATGGTTAAAGGAGCAGGGAACACTAAAATATTTGTTCCTGCTTACGTTCGTGGTTGTATTTTTCAACACGTGGGTATGGGAAGTGGGACTCTTACTAGCATTAACCGATATGACCAGCAAAAGCAAAGAAGTCTACAGTATTCTGCAAGGCGCATTCGGTGTAACCGTAATTGTGACCAATCTTTGTGTTCCATTTTTTATTAAAAAAATGAATGTAAAAATATATCTAGTTGGCGCTGGAATTTGGGGTAGTGGCATACTATATTACGGGATTCTCTATGATATTAAGCACTTTTTTATTGGTGCTGTGTTAGTCGGCATTGGCCTTCCAATTTCAAGTCTAGTACGAGTATATCTTATTCAATCACTCGTTCCAGAGGATAAGCTGGGTAGAGCGTTCAGTTCGAATGCTGTTTTGTTATATTTGTCTAATACTATATCTTTGGCCATATTTGGTTTGTTGGCAGTTACTATTTCAATTCAAAAAATAATGATAGGTAGTGGTTTACTTATCATTGTAGTCAGCTTGATTGGTCTACTTATTTTTCTGATAAAAAGCTCGAAAAGCAGTAGGAGTTTTTCCGTAAACCCGCCTAAATAAATTGTTATAAGCACCAACGCTTTTGAACCCTACTTGTAAAGCTATATCAAGAATCGTGGTAGTAGATTGTATTAAAAGGTAGTGACTTTTCATTAATCGATAGGTTTGCAACCATGAATATGGTGATAGTCCTGTTGTCTGTTTAAATTGATGCACAAACTGAAATTTATTTAATCCCGATAGTACTGCCATCTCATCGAGCGTCCAATCATTGTCATAGCTATCTTTTAACGCATTCATCACTTTCTGCAGTGCATCATTAGCCTGAAACGCAGGCAATTCGTGTAGATGGGAGCCTGGGCCATACTGGAGCATCAATATCGCTAACTGTGTGAGGGAATTTTCGACAAATAGTTTTTTCATTTCTTGAGAAGCATCATCATTGTACAGCATAAATTCACGCATAAAACCAACCCATTTTGTGATTTGTGGGTGTTTAAAGGATAACAAGGCAAATTCCGGTTCTCTTATATATATGTTTAATCCCTCCGCTACTTCTCTGAGTAAGGATTGGTCAAGTTCTACCAGAAATTTTTCCTTCGTAATATGTAATTGTTTGTGCTCACCATGTGGGTTCACAATTAAATATTCACCTGAATGGATAGATAAGTCATGTTGCTTCGTTTGGAATGAACTTATCCCAAAAGAAGAATATATTAACTTATAGCAATCATCACTTCTCCAGTTTCGTTCCCCCAGGTGGTCATTTCGCATGAGAAGCAAACCATTTTGATGATCTAGAATCATGTCAAAAACTCCCTTTTATATATCATCGAGACCATTCCCCTCCATATACCTGGATCACAGTAATTATTTCCGAGTCATCGTAATGAACTCCGCAACTTCTGAATCGAATTTTTTTTGTTCTACAAACCCGAACTTTTCGTATAGACGAATAGCTCTTTTATTGAAAGTGGCTACCGTTAAACGCATAGGGATATTCGGATGGGTTCGTACAATGTCTTCAAGAATAAATGAAAAAAACGTCGAGCCAAAACCTTTCCCTGTAAGATTTGGCTTCAATCCTACTCCGATATCAATACGTTCTTCATCATAAGCATTTATTTTATTTCCTGCCGGAACACGTGCAGATATCCCTGTGCAATAATAACCAATTAATTCATTTTCCTCATTAACAATTCCAAAATATGAATTGTCTAACATTTCATCAATTGCTTCAGAGTTTAATTCGTTATTATATAAATCATAAGGCTTTTCATACCTCCATTGAAGCGCATCTACTGCTAAATCCTTGGTCATTTTACTTTTTAATAACTGCATAACTTTACCTCATTCCCCTACATCCAATAATTATTTTTCCTCACCATTATTGGATTCATTAGATTTATCACTTTTCTTTTTCCTGAAAAAGTTTGTCAGGATAATAATGACTACACCTGAGATCATAATTGGCAAGGAATAGGAAGTGAAGTGTTCTGGCCAATACTTTTTCCAACCAATATTTTCATTCATACTCAGTCCAAATATGAATACGAGTAAGCCAAAATAAAAAATTACGTTTCCAGCTTTTGTATACTTTTTAATTGTCATGCACCTCTTTAGATTCTATTGTTCTGGCCTTAGAAACTGTGACCGGTTTATTGCATCTGTTTTCGTATAGCGTTCTCCTTATGTGATTGAAAAATTATGAATTATTAATCCTCGTCTATCATATCAAAAAAAATAGAGTTTGCGGTAGAATTTTGTTGAGATATAATAACCTGTTCCCGTGGCATCTATTTGCTCAAATTCTGATGGGGCACCGGCTACTTTCGATCTTTCATCGGCGAATATCCCGGGAGCATCGGCGGTTTTTGGGCATTCCCCGGTGGTTTTCTGGAATCCAACGGCGATTTCCAAACAATCACCGGCGAATCCCTGTAATTCATCAATAAAAATACCGCACTAGCTCATGTTGAACTAATGCGGTAATTTTTTAATGATTAACTGTTCTATTTTTACGTTTATCACGAAACTTTTTTATAAGTGGGTAAATCATTGGGCCATATTTAATCAGTCTTTTTATCAATTTTTTCATGGGTATCTCCTCCAGTACAAGGCATAGCTTGTACAATATTTCATCATACTTGTATGTTTCCTTTTTTAACGAATATTAAACATCTTCCACCCACTCTGTGCGTAGTATGGAGAAAACAAGTGCATCATGTGATTGACTATCTTGATAAAGGTAACCACGCAATATGCCTTCTTTTGTAAAGCCAATCTTTTCTAACAAGTTATTGGAAGAAACGTTATCTGGAAAAGTTACTGCACCCATTCGGAATAGCCCTAGATTATGGAAGGCGTAATTTAGTACCGCTTCTATTGCTTCAGTTGTAATCCCTTTTCGCCAATGATCGGGGTGCAGCTCATATCCAATTTCGGCTCGCTTACTCCAATTGCTTAGGTTGTTTAAGCCAATCGTTCCTATGAAGGCGTTCGTTTCTTTCCAAATAATCCCCCATCGCATACCCTGTTTTTTCGAAAATGTATCCT
Organism: Virgibacillus necropolis; assembly: GCF_044793635.1. Classification (GTDB taxonomy): domain Bacteria; phylum Bacillota; class Bacilli; order Bacillales; family Amphibacillaceae; genus Virgibacillus_F; species Virgibacillus_F necropolis_A. The sequence goes on along the minus strand of NZ_CP084992.1, from coordinate 2,965,947 downwards.
CGAATGAATCAATGATTTTTATTGCTTGATCAACACTTTTCAAACTATCCATGCCATAGAATTCTGTTACAGTGTCGTTAGACATAATTTCAAAAAATGCCTGATCATATTGATGATCAATATGTATTAATTTGAGTCGTTTTGTTTCAAGTGTCGGAAATTCCATAAGAAGGCCTCCCCTCCATTAATTTTCAAAGTTGATTTTTAATCGAATCATATCCCTGCAATGTATACCATTTTCCATGATTTTTTCCGAATAATGTTTCACAAAAAAGTCATGTTCAACCCCAAAAATGCGAAACCCGCATTTTTGATACAGTGCCAGTTGTCCGATACTAGAATTACCAGTCCCTACTTCGATTGCCTTATACCCTTGAGAATTTGCATTTTCAATTGCATGTAGAGTTAATTGTTTTCCGATTCCTTTTCCCTGTATTCCTTCAGCAACTGCTATATTTATAAGTTCAACTGTAGCTGAATTGATCGGGAGCAAAACATAAACTCCTACAATTTCACTCTCTATTTTTGCAATAAAGCATTGTCCTTTTTGTAAGTACTTCTCAATAAGTTCTCTTGAAGGATCTGCTGATAAAAGTAAGTCCATAGGCGGGTTGTCTTGCACGCCTAATTTTTGAATTACCATGTTATATACCATTTGTATTCATGAGTACGATTCTCCAGCCATCAGGGTCTTCGATTGTAATACCTTTTTCCTCCCAATATGAATTCTCAGGTTCAACCCCTTCATACCCCATAGCTTGTAGACGATTATATATACGATCAATTTCACTTTTTTCCGGTATATAAAGAACCAACAAATTATCTTCTGATGGCGCAGGACACGGACTGCCATCAACATGTTTTGTAAATTCCAAATGATAAGATAAACCCGGTAAGCCATAGATAACACCTGTATACCCGCGATGACCAGAAAATTCGGTCAAACGAGTTAAACCAAGACCTTTCTCATAAAAATCGATTACTTCTTCAAATTTATCTGTTGGTCTAGCTATTCTGATTTGTGCAGTCGAAAAATCGTTAAACTTCATTTTAAACTTCCTTTCACATTTTATTTGTAGGATCCACTAGCCTGATTAATTTCACCTATATCTGCTTACATCTCTTTCCATAGCATTATATTCTATTATTCGCAATGGAAATCCTGCATTTATATGATAAAATCTTACATAATTAGTGTTAGAATGAAAGACTTCATTTTATTATTGATTCAATGCCAAATTTACAAATAGATCATATAAAAACAAACAATAGTGGCTGGGACAACGACATTATCGTTATCAATCAGAAGATTGTTTTTCGGTTTCCAAAAACCACAGAGATTGCTAATAAGGTTATAAAAGAGGTTACTTTGTTAGAATCGATATTAAAGCAGCATCCAATAGTGAATGTTCCTAAATACGGCTCATTATACGATGAAAATAAATATTTAAAATGTGTCTACTATCGATATATTGAAGGGGTTTCATTAAGTAAGTTTAAGCTTATTCCGAACAGAACAGAAAATGCGAAATTGCTTGGGGAATTTTTAACAAAGTTACATAGTTTAGAAAATCCGCCAAAATTAATTACTGATCACACTTTTGAATTTTGGAATAAACTGTATGAGTCTGTTAAAAAAGAAGTTTATCCATTTTTAAACGAAGATCAGCAAGAAGAAGTCACTGAAACATTTGGCGAATTCCTTAGTGATTTTTCGACTCTTACTTATCCAAAAACTGTCATTCATGGAGACCTTTCCTCATCGAATATAATATTTGATGAAAAATCAAAGAACATTAATGGAATAATTGACTTTACGGATGCTCAAATTGGAGATCCAGCTTTTGATTTTGCTGGTTTTTATTGGGATTACGGTCCAGAATTTACTAAAGAGGTTTTGTCCTATTATACAGGTACGGAATCTTCAGAAGCGTTATACAAAAGAGTTGAACAATTCTATGGCTTACAACCTGTTTTTCATGAATTATTAAATGCAGTTCAAGTGGGTAATTATGTAAATTGGAAGACTGCTTTATCAAAGTTTCTTAGATTGAAAAATATTTCTTCATAAGTACTTATATCACGTATTATTTCTTCTTTAGTGATATGCTATAGCAAGAATAGGAAAGGAGAAATCTGATGAAAAAACGTATCAGTATCACACTTATCACTGCACTATTGGCGCTTAGTGGTTGCTCTTTATTAGATGAGGCCAATAATTCCTTGAACTATGTCAATGAATCCACAGAATATATAAATGAATTAACTAAATTTGCAGAAGATACATCTTCACTCGTTAACGAAGCAGCTAATAACTCGGAAGCCAAAGCTGAGTTAGAATCGAGATTAAAATCTCTACAAGAAAATATTCAAGAATACAATGGTATTGAGGTACCCGCACTCGCTGAAGATATACATCAAGAATTAAAGGCCAAAAACCAACAACTTGAAGACGCGGTCAATAAAGCTTTACAAAATGGTGAAATCGCAGTCGATCAGTTGCGACAATCTGAACTCTATCAAACCATTAATGACATCACAGGCCTACTAGATCAAATTGAACAATTAGGATTATGATAAAAAGCTGCTTCTTTTAGAAGCGGCTTTTTTTGGCGTTAAACAATGTTCAAAAATTAAAAAATGAAATAAAAATTATTACCAGGCATAGGACAAATTAATAAAAAATACATTTAACATTGGGATTTAATAATTATTGTCATCTAAGAAGGAGGGATTGTTATTAGTGTATTCGTGTCTCAATCACTTGACGAGATTCGTTTTTGGTCGAGAATAATGAAGGAACACGCATTATTTTTAAGTTTGGGATTTAATTTTAATGATGAAAGGTTAATAAAAGAAGCACAACAGTTTATCGATTTGTTCGAACGGATTGAAGAGAAGTTAAGTAGATTTTCCGCAAATTCGGACCCGGAAGTAGTTGCGGAATTTAATATGGAAGTTTATCAAGCGGCAGTATCCATTTGGGCTTACAAACGAAAAGTTCTTGGATTATCTTTACGTTGCGAAATTCGATCAAATAACTATCCATTATTACTTGACCATACAAGCCGAGAAGCCGCATATTTTGCTAACAGATTAAAAGATTTAAATGATGGAAAGCTTCAGCCATTACCAGAAGCAATTATTAAAGAAAACGTGTTTTTCCTGCGAATCATGGCTGACCATTCGAAATTTATTGGCCATCTACTGGACCCATCTGAACGGAAGTTAGTTGAACAAGCACGTGAGTTTGGTCATGACTTTGACCAACTAGTATTTCAGGCTTTGGATATGGATTCCATGCGACCTCAATCAGAAACAGTACCGCTATTAGACCAATTCCTGGATCAAAACCGTGTGTCGGTAGTCTCTTTACGTGAGTTCAAGAAAACTGCAAGGGACCTAATTGAAGAGTGTAAAATCAAAAGTATTATTCATCCACTCTTGGCAGACCATGTATTTCGTGAAGCTGATAGGTTCCTTCATATTATTGATATGTTTGATGAGAGTCTCTCAGCTAATAAGTAAAAAAAACCCCACTTTTTCAATATTGAGAAAGTGGGGTTTTTTTTTACTTATTTGTTAAATATCGGCCCTTCATAAACAGCGGTATGATATTCCCCCGATTCACCCATCGGACAAACATCTTTTTGAAGAATATCGTTGATAAATGATTGATCTAGAATCCTCCCTACCCAATCCTCCGGAAGCTTCGTTTTATCAACCTTAATAACCGCTGCTTTAAATCCTATATCGACAACTTCCTGAAGCAAATCTGATACATTTTCTTCTTTTGTCCATATCGGATATAGGGGTTCTAACCCGGCTTTTTGAGCTACTTGTTCTCCCCATTCACGGTGTCCGTCTAAATATATATCACCAAATGCGATTCCGCTAATTTCATATTGTTTTTTTAACTCTTTAAGTTTGTGAACAAAGTCCTCAGAATATGTATCAAAATCTGACTCCATGAAATGCACTGGAATCCCTATACTCTTGGCTTGTTCTATTATTTCTTCCTGTTTTTGATCATGTGCAACCGATTTCTGACTTTGTTCCCAAATTGTTGTGATCAAACAAGATACCTTAATATTTTGTTGGTGTAGTTTATACAAGGAAAAGCAACTATCTTTTCCTCCACTGAATGATAATGCTACTTGTTTAGACATTAATTTCACCTCAAATTTTATTTAAATGTGTTGATTTAAAGTCTGTTGCGTATTTTAAGCCATATCCAAACATGCGATCCATACCGATATGCGCCACCCAGATTATTCCCATTGCCACTAGCAGCTCCTGATGCATGGAGAAAGTTAGTATTATCAGGAGTAGGGGCAGGCTGTATGTGTGAAATAAATTATATACATATGAACCTATTTTCTTGTTTACCATATAGCCAAACATAGATAAGTCTGGTGCTAACAATAACAAGAAAAACCACCCCCAACCAATTTCTGTTTGAGCGTAAAAATATAGTGCCAACATGAGCACCACAAATCCCTCTATATGTAATAAATATTTGGTCATCTTCTCCCTCCATTACGCAATCATTAACCCTTTCATAGTGAATCTAAGTAGAACGTTATATATATCATAAGTGATAAAAAGAAAAGAATCGTTTCTAAATTAAAAATGAATGGGTTTGGTTTTACTTTCGATAAGAATTTAATCGGATGTACAAGACTCGAGTTTAATAGAATAATAAAAAAGTAAACGATCAATAAACTAAATAATGACATTAAACTCCCCATAAACATATTGCTTTCATTCCAAAATGCTACAGCGAGAAAAATTGCCCATACAGATTTAAAGATATTTGCCAATACCTCGTATGGACTAGTTAAGGTATCCATCATCCAGTCCACACGTTCTTCCCACAATTCCTTATCATTTTCTTGTTTTGCAGAATGTACTAGATGCCCTGTTTGCAGTGTCATTGTGATGATAATCATGATTAGATAAACCTCACCGAATATAGTGCCAACGATAAGAAATTCCTCATTTAGACTTTCTCCTAATGCAAGTGGCAATGGTAGCCACATCGCATACATAAACGCCATTATAAGATGGATGAAACCGAACTCATTTCTTTTAGCCAACCCTTGAAATGTAGCGGCCAAAGTGATGAACAAAGCAATTCCTACCCATCCCAAGATTATTGTAATTTGAATCATAAAATTACCCCTTCAATGACCGAAAAATTCTACTTCGAATCGACTTTCCCCTCTACAACTCTATTTAAAAACCCTTCTAAGACTTTTGTGTAGATCTCAGGTTGCTCAAGATGTACTAAGTGACCAGCAAACGGAATAACGGAAACATGTATGTGTCTATTCGTTTTAGGATAAATCGTTACCCCTTTCACTTCATAAGTTTTTTCTTCTCCTACCATAAACAAAATTGGCATTTCTAGTGTATCTAAATTATTCGTTTCATCAAACGGGTACCAATTTGGCTCACGAACCATATAGAGAAACTGTTTCCAATCACCATCGTGCATACTATTGAATAAGTCAATCGCTTCTTTATTTTGAAGAAGTTGTGTTTGTTGCGCCACATCCGTTTCATGCATCTGTTCCCATTTTTCAGGCTTTTCCGGTATTGCTCCTGATATTGTTAAGCTTTTTACTTTGTTTGCATATTTTTTAACAAAAAATATGCTAATTAATCCACCCAATGAGCACCCCGCAAAATGTGCTGAATCAATCCCCATACTATCAAGTGTTTCTGCAAGGTCTTTCGCCGCATCCGTAAAATAGTTTGATAGATCATCAGAAACTGACTTACCGTGACCTCTTTAATCAGGAAGAATTACCTGGTAGTTTTGTTTGAAGTACTCTGTTTGTTGTTCGAAGTCTGTTGTTCCAGTTTGTAAGCCTGTATGAAGAAAGACAAGTGGCTCTCCTGTCCCATAAATTTCTGTATGTAGTATCACATTAGTACCCCCTCGCGTCTATTAGTACTCTTCATGTTTCATCGATTTCATCTACTTAAATTTTGGATTATCATCTTTCTTCTCCAACATCCGCTTACCAACAATCGATGTATTAATACCATTCCTTACTGCTGCTTGGATAACTAGGTATAAGACAAACACTGTTATCGCCAATAACATTAAGTAAATTAATAGTGGAACAATAGCAAATGCTATGTCCATTTAAACACCTCCAAACTATCTTTAATACAAGCTTTTACCTGAGCTTCTTTTCTTAAATAACGACTTTGAATTACTTTCACGAACCATTTCAATTTTAATCCCATTATCAAATCGTTTGGCACTTAAGCGAATAAATAATATCGCGAGTCCAATTGATAAAAGAAGCATCACGATGACACCTATAACTCCTGTTAGGATTGGATAGCTTACCTTCCAGGACAGCAATGTAAATGCAACATCAGCAAGAAATCCTAAGAATCCACTCGTATTTCCCATTTCAGCAGTCACATCCACAACATCGGTAGGAACAATTAAAAATACATATGGAATCGCTGTTACTATTAAATATAGATACGATGAAAACATTAAAATAATTCCTGTTCCCATCTTTAGACGAGCTTGCGGATTGGAAGGATTATATTTTGCTCCGATTGTTCCAAGCCATAATCCGACTGAGCTTATTCCAACCGTGATAATTGCTTTTAACACGATACCGATTACAAATTGTAAAATGGTCCATCCAAGAAATACGCCAATAATACATTCAATCACAGTAAGCAAAATAAATGGTAATAACCAACTAATCCACAGCTTACCAATTGCAATGTCTCGTCCAGAAAGTGGCAGTGTGCGTAAAATCCAAATAGACGAGCCTTCACGTGCGACTGATGACGCTGCCATTGTCCCGTTGAAAATTGCATAAACAAACAATAAAGCACCTTGAGCGATTGGCCATGAAATTTCATTAAATCCTTGCAAGTCACTAAGACTCGCACCGCTATTTAGAAAACCAATAATTGGAAAGATTATAAAGAATATAATAGGCATAAATACTAGCCACTCACGCATATCCCGCTTTATTGAAAACCATTCTTTAATCCCAATTGCAATTGCGGGATGGTGGACGGACGATTTGGTTTTTATGTTCTTGCTTCGTTTCTTTGACTTTTTACCACTACCCTCACTTAATCGAATCCAGCCTGTTCGGAATCCCTTTTCTACAAGAGAAGTTGTCGTTACAACACTAATGCCTGCAAGTAAGAATACTAGAATAAAAGGCAGTAAAAATTGATTTGATCCTGATGCTGCCTCAAGTATGGCAGAACTTCCCCAGCTCATCGGAACCCATTCTGGTAGTAACGGTAATCCGGACATTAACCTTTCTGACATCGACTTATCGCTCAAGATGTTTGGAAGTACGAAAAGTAGGTATACAATTAATCCTGACAATGCGCTCATTATTGTCATGAATTCATTTGCACGGTTACCAGGTATTAGTTGTATTAGGAGTAAGTTAAGCAAATAGGCAATGGAAAGTCCGACGATAACAAATGATAATACAACTAAAATTAAAACGGGATAAAAAAGTATATTTGCTCCAATCGCAATCCCATAAACAACTAACGGAATAATGAATACCAAAAAGAGAACAAATGGAATTCCTATAAAGCTTTGAATATATTTCACCCAGAAGATACTTCGTGTAGGTATTGGCATGGTGAATAGCATTTGCAGATCTGTTGCAGCATATAAATGCTTAAATACTTGTGGTAAGCCGATTAATAAAATAAATCCAATTACAGCTATAAATCCGTATGAAAGAATCCCTTTTAGGACTGGTTCAGGTATGGCTTCACTTATATCCCAGACCCCTTTTGACATAAAATATATTACTACACCTAGAATGATTGCGGATATCGCGTAGCCAATATAATTTTTCGTGCTCTGTGTTTTCATGGTATTTAGAAATATGCTTAGCTGGTTTCGCAATAACACCTTCATCATTTGGGATCACCCTGCTCAGCCTTTGATATCTCGGAAATTAACGCTTGTTGATCCTCATCACCAGTTAATTCTAAAAATATGTCTTCTAAGCTTCGATCAGCACTTCCCTCTTGTTTTTTCAATTCATCCATCGTGCCAAGAGCTATAATCGAACCATCTAAAATTATGCCAATTCGATCACATAATTGCTCAGCTATTTCGAGGATATGTGTGGTAATGAAAACCGTCATTCCTTTATCACATAATTCTCGTAGTAGCTTTTTTAAGTTACGAGCACTCTTAGGATCTAACCCTACTGTAGGTTCATCAAGAAAAAGGACATCAGGACTATGTACCAGCGCCCCGCATATAGCAATCTTTTGCTTCATCCCATGAGAATAGCTTTCTATTAAGTCATCTGCACGATCTGTCAGGTTGAAGATATGTAGTAATTCCTTCGCTTTGTTCATGTACTCATTCTTATCCAATTTGAAAACAGATGCTACAAAGTGGAGGTAGTCCCATCCCGTTAGTTTTGGATAAAGATTCGGTTGATCTGGAACATATGCAATCATTTTCTTCGCGTTGATTGGTTCCTTCCATATGTCATTTCCACTAATTTCAACAGATCCCTTTGTAGGCTCTAATAACCCTGTCATCATTTTAATTGTAGTAGTTTTCCCAGCACCATTAGGGCCGAGAAATCCAAAAAGTTCTCCTTTTTTAACACTTAAATCTATACTATGTACTGCTTCTTGTTTACCGTACGACTTGGTTAATTCTGTTAATTTAATTGATGATAAACTCATCACCATTTCCCTCCCAAAATTTTCTATATATTCTTTATTGTATCGCTTTTAGTGGTGACTGTCACCAGTCATATACTGTCGGTATTTGTCGAAAAATCAAGGGATTCGCCTTTTTTTCCATGTGAAGTTTCTACTGCCTACACAAGCCTTCCTTCGCTTCAATATACTGCTATAGGTATGAAGGGAGGGTTTTAATGAATAAATACACGATTTACCTGATTATTGGGTTGGTAGTTATATTCGCAATTCCAATCGTTTTAAATTTAGTTATTTTTGATGAACAAACAGGTTCTCCGGATAATCCACCACCTGAAGAGGAAAATAATAACGGTGATAACCCGAATACAGATCCCGATCAAAACCCAGATGATATGGAAATTTACTGGGGAGTTGATTCCGCGAGTTCATCAGACGAAGGGTTGTATCAATGTGTAAATGAAAACTTCGGTCACCCAGAGGTATGGGGACGATATTTAGGCGACAAAGAAGGAGTTTCCGCAGGTTTAGATGCAAATGAAGCAGACTTCTTACACCAAAACAATGTAAGAATTTTACTCATATACAATCATTTCACTGATGCAACAGGCTATGATCATGGAGTAGAAGAAGCACAAGAAGCAATTGCATATGCCGAAGATCTTGGTGCTCCAGATGGAGTTGCTATATTTGGTGATATAGAGCCAACTTATCCAGTAGATTCAGCCTTCATGCAAGGCTGGTATGATACGTTATCCGCTTCCGCTTATGAACCAGGGTTTTATGGTGTTTTTGACGAAGGCAGTGCGATATTAACGGCATATAATGCAATGGACCAAGAAGCACGAAATAATACAGTAGTATGGACCGCCTTTCCACAAAATGAAATTACCACTAAAGCGAACGCCCCAGAATACAATCCTCATGGACCAGAAGAATCTTTACTTTATGGCTGGCAATATGCGATAGAAGCTGAACAATGCGTGATAGACACAGATTTATATCAAAATGAGATGTTAGATTATTTGTGGTAGATTGATGGTGATTTTAAAGGCGGTGGCTATGTCACCGTCTTTATTTATCAGTAAAGAATGTATAAAATATTAACATTGATTATTTTGGTCACCGTATAGGGCCACGTCCAGCTCCAGCGCCCAGTGACTAGTGGATTTCCTTTACCTCCTGGTGGAAGGAGGTTCGATTAAAACCGCCACTTTGCGTGGCAACATCGAACTACCCACGTTGCGTGGGCACAATCCATACGTCACTAAACGGGCGCTTTCGCTTTTGTTCTGTGGTGAGGTTTTTGGGTTCGGTTACTATAAATTGTGAACACTGGCCACATCTTTGTGAATTTAAGCAAAACTCACTTTTAAACTAGGAGAAATCATGAAACTTTTAAAATGATTATTATGTTTATTGTTTTTTAATTGAAGTAACGTCATAATCGTTATAACGTTATTACGTGAAGAGGTGAATTTAGTGGATAACTTGGAACGAAAAGTCACAAAAATTGGAAACAGTTATGGAATTACTTTTCCGTTGGAATTTTTAAAAGAAGCTGGAATTTCTTATGGTGACGATGTTCGCTTGGAATTAAAAGAAGGCAAAATTGTGTTGCGTAAAAAAGAAGAAGTTATGCTCCCAGAAGGTGTCGATAGTACTTTCATGGATGTATTAAATGATGTAATAAAAGTGCATGATGTAGCTTTCAAAGGATTAGTTGATAAATGAGAAAGTCCAATGAATCAAGCATCTATTTAACAACCAATCAAGTAATAGCAATTAATACATTACGAATTAGGATTTATTCCCCCAAAGAACAAGTTGGTGTAAAGGAACCAGGTTTGTTAGATTCGGCGCTAAACAGACCTAAACAAACTGTTCTTGGCGGGATGCATATCCAACAATTTATGAAAAGGCAGCTGCGTTAGTAGAATCATTATCAATGAACCATACTTTTTTTTATGCTAACAAACGAACAGCTCTTGCTTCACTTATTATTTTTCTAAAACTAAATAACTATAAATGGACAATGGATGTGGAAGAGGAACAATACTTTTTAATAGACATAGTAAATCATGTTTATACCTTTACACAAATAGTTTCGTTGATTAAAGAGAATATTATTGAGATTTAACAAATGTTAATTCCAGTAATCCGGATCCGCCATTCTATATTCTTCCACTGCATCATCTAGATCAGCGGGTGTTATCAAATATATAGGATAATTAGTAGTTTGTTTTGCCTTCTCATAAAAAAATCGATTACTACCCGGATGTTCATCATCTAGTAGAATTAGACATCCTTCACTCTTTTCTACAAACCAATCATTTTTCGCTTTAAATTGAAAACCTCCTTTATAATCGCCTTGATAAAGAGGTTGATGAAAGTCAGCTGCCATAACAAGTTCTTGATATGTATGTTGGATCGGTTCAGGCCAGCGACTTTCCTGGTTCTCAAACGGGGGAATGATACCAATTTTAATATCATAGATTTCCTGCAGTTCCAAAACCACTTCACCAGTCCACAACTCAACACCCATTTGACCCGAGATGAGTACCCATTCTAATCCCTCTTCAATAAATGAAATTAACCGCTTTTTAATTGCGGCCTTGATGAACGCTATTTTAGGATCATCCGCTTTAAAAATACTTAATTCCATTGATTTATATCCAGTTACTGTTAGAACTTTCATACGAAAATGCATCCTCCATCTATCCAAAGTTTAATATATAAAAGACGATCGATACTATTAGGACTACTGCGATAATCAGCCCACCTACAAATCCCATTAATAATGACTTGCCTGCATAACCCCTAAGTGCTGCCGTTGTTTCAGCTTTATCAACTTTCCTAATATGAAAGTACATTACAATATTAATAAAAAGTGTTAAAAAAATGATAATAAAAAGCATAATTCCGGTAAAGTCCTTTGGTCTGATGCTAATGGTATTAGGCATCAAAAACGATTGGGTTAAAACATTACACCTAAAAGGAAATTACAGATGTATCCAATTCTATACTGCCTGGTCCATTCTCTTCCCATTTTACTTTTTTCATATTTTGCTACCTGTTCTACTATAGGAATCCAAGATTTCGTTGGATCTTTCTTTGAAAAACTAACTATCGAGAGACTCAACATAAAGATTCCAAGCAGTAAATTCATGTCAGAATTTGATAGCTTCGTTATACTAATTAATAGCATATAAATAGACATTGCTACTAGTATAGCTGTATTCAAAAAAATTAACTGCTTCTTTCTCATTTTCGCTAGATCAATTCTCTCCAATTTAAAGTAAGCCCCCTATGTAATCTGAAACAAATTCGCTATGATTAAAATATAAATGATAATTGCAGCCAAAGCTAAAGTAAGTAAAACGGTCATCAAGCTCCTTAACATCGAAATCCAATTATGCATTCCACCAAATCCTACCACACCGAATAGGAAGGTAATAAGTGAAATAATTAAAATTATGTACAATGGATGAAACCCGCTTATGGTTGTTAGAAAATTAGTCAATTTATCTGATGAAGCTACTATAAGAAATAATACAATACATCCAATAGACGCAATAAAAGAACCCATATTTATTTTATACATTCCATCGTAGTCACCTCTCTCCTAGAAATATTAGTATTGATTTATTGAATAAAGTACCTTTTCAAGTTCATCTGGCTTTTGTGTACCAATCACTATAATGGTTCCGGAGGACAACTTCAATTCGATCCCATGTTTGCCACCCATATTGTAGGCACGCTCGCCCTGGAGATTAATACGTATTCCCCATCCACCAAAACGTCCTATTGAACTGTACGTAATGCTTCTAAAGTGTCGAACGTCTTGTATAGGAAAGATTCGATATTGGAAATGAAAAGGTATGAAGCGAATATATATTCCGTCTTCACGAACTTCTGTGATTTGCTTCACCTTAAATGTCCCTAATGGAAACACAATGCCAAACAAGATCCAAAAAATTATTAAGATCCAATCTGGTGCAGGCTTATCCCCAAATTGAGTCCCTAATATAATTTGTTGGATTAACCCCCACCAAAAAACCGCTGCAATTACAATCACTACAAGACCAATAAGCCACATATGACGCGGACGCTGTACTTCTCGATATAGAACATTGGGTTGTTCCCCACTCATTCCCATCACAGCCCCTTTAAATAAGTCTATTCTTTGAATACGTTACACACCCGTTAAAAGTTCCTTCAGTATTAATTAGAAAAATTGGCTTATCGCTAAGCCTTAATGGCGAAAGCCTTAGTTGCACTTATGCAGTAAGAAAGGATTTATACTTTCTTAACTGCTAAAAAAGGCCACTTCCCTAAAGAGGACGTGACCTAATATGACTAGCAATTAAATATATTAATTAAAATTCACAAAAATGATTCCAACTACAAAAACAACGAGGGGAATATACCACAGCATATCTGTGAAATCCCTTCTTACTTCATTACCTTTACCCTTCATGTTGCAGGTCCCCCCTTGCCAAAAATATGCCATCAATATTTACAACATTTTATAGTTTAAAGCCCCTAATTGAAAAAGGCAATACTTTTTTGTGATTTTTTATTATTCCCAACTTAATTCTTTAATAATGGCCTTTTTCCATTGCAAAAAATCTTGTTTTAATAATAGATTTTTATCTCTAGGTCGCTCAAAAGGGATGGTAAATTCTCTTTTGACAGTTGCAGGGTTGGCTGCCAACACAATAATGCGGTCTGATAAATAAATCGCTTCCTCAATATTGTGAGTGACAAATAAGATGGAACGCTTATACGATTCCCAAATCGACAATAACCATTTTTGCATGTCCAGCCGAGTAAATTCATCCAGGGCAGAAAATGGTTCATCCAAACAAATTAGCGATTGTGGGCTTAATAAGCTTCGGATAAATGCTGCACGTTGCTTCATTCCGCCCGATAGTTCATGGGGATAAGCTTTCTCATAGCCTCCTAATCCTGCTCGTTCAATCATATCTAATGCATCCTGCTCATTCTTCTTACCACTGATTTCCGCACCAAGTAAAACATTTTGTAGTATTGTTCTCCACGGTAACAATGATGGTGCCTGCGGGGTATAACTAATTGCTCCCCTTTTTCCATTGATTAGGTCGCCGTCTAAATAAATATCACCCTCGTCAGGTACACTGATTCCACCAATCAAATGAAACAGAGTACTTTTTCCACTTCCAGATGGTCCTAATATGGAAACAAACTCCCCTTCGTTCACCGAAAACGTCACCTTGTCCAACACAGCTTTATTACCAAATGATTTGGATAACTTGTTAATTTGAAGTTTCCCCATGCTAACTCCCCTCTGGCTTCCATTTGACTAATTTTTTTTCCAACAACTTGATGCATGCAAAAAATAACAAGCTTATTGCCATGATTAAAAATATCGCTACAAACACTTGATCCGTCCGGAATGATGAGGAGGCAAGGGTCATATAAACGCCTATACCTTCACTTGCCCCAAGCCACTCAGCAATTACGGCTCCCATTACACTATAGGTTGCGGAAATTTTTAGTCCAGAAAAAACAGACGGCAAAGCGTGTGGCCATTCAAGTTTCCGAAAAATTTGGCTTCTTGTTGCACCAGCCATTTTCATATAATGCTTCATATCACGATCTGTTTGCGCAAATCCATCCAATGCCGATACAACAATTGGAAAGAAACAAACCAGTGTAATGATGATAACTTTTGGAAGCATCCCAAAACCAAACCAGATGACGAGTAACGGCGCTAGGACGATAATTGGAATGTTCTGCGACAAAATAATTAATGGGTAACATGCTTCTCTTACTAATGGAAGTAAATGTAGACAACTAGCAACTAAGATTCCTATAAGACAACCTATTGTGTATCCAACGATTGCTAAAATTATGGTAGCAATTAAATGGTGCTGATAGCTACTCCATCCTTCTATCCCAACCTGTACTATTTGTGATGGTGATGGGAGGAGCCAAGCAGGTATTTCAAATAGTTTACTTGAAAGCTCCCACAGGATAAATAAAAGGAGGAGAACCAAAGCAGGCCTCCAACCTTTTTGGATCATAGTGCGCATTAGCGGTACTTCTCCGTTAACTCATCCATTGATGCACCACTAGGTTTATAAAGCACTTTAACTTGTGAAATTATACTATCGCTTCCCAATTCAACCATCTTTTCGTTCATTTTTTCAATAACTGCAAAAAGCTCGGGAAGATCTCCCTGCATCGTGGTTTCAAGTGGATGCACTTCATATTTAATGCCAGACTCTTCAATTACCTCAATCGCTGCATCTACATATGGAATAACATCTTCCCCGTTTTTGGTTTTCGGTATTATTTGAATACTAACTAGTGAATTGCTCATCCTTACTCCTCCTCATTTTTAGGTAAAAATTCATTTGTAAATGCTGCCTTACTATTTAACTCTTTTTCTAACAAATCGTGTTCGTACATCCAACTTGCGTAGTTTTCCCATACATCAAGCTTTTGCACTCCCCATTGATCCGCGTCTGCTTGGTATTTTGGTGATAACCATTGTTGACTTGCTTTTACTAATTCCGCATCAATTTCTGGAACAGCATGAATCAATATTTCTGCGGCCTTATCTGGTTGGTCTATTGCAAATTCATATCCTTTTGAGACAGCTGCCATGAATTTTCGAGCAGTTTCTGGACTTTCCTCTATCATTTTTTCATTCGTTACAAGTACAGGTGTATAGTAATCCAGCTTCTTGGAGTAATCTGTTAGATACTGCATGTTTAATTCCACATCACGCAGCTCAGCCTCTATTCCTGTCCATCCATAGTAAATCCAAGCAAAATCAATATCGCGTTTAACCGCTGTAAAAAAGTCTGTATTTCCCATATTGACTATGTCGACCTTGTCTATATCCGCGCCTTCTTTTTTCATCAAGGAAGAAAGAATAGCCTCCTCAACAGGTGCTCCATATCCTCCGTAAGTTTTGCCTTCAAAATCCTTTAATGATTCGATACCCTTTTCTTTTGGGGAAGCGAATCCGGATGTATTATGCTGAATAACTGCTGCGATTGATACAATAGGCACATCCTGTACCCTAGCCTGTGTTACCCCTTCCTGATAACTCACACCGAAATCAGCTTTTCCTGAAGCGACCAATTGGTTTGCGCCAACTTCACCAGGCATAATAATCTCTACATCCAACCCTTGATTAGCAAAATAGCCTTTTTCCTGTGCGACATAAATACCTGTGTGATTGGTATTCGGCGTCCAATCAAGTACAATCGATACTTTCTGTAATTCTTGAGTGGTTGTGGTGTTACTTGATTCACTTTCCTTACTGCATGCTGCAAGAACAACAACACAGCACAGTACTAGTAATACTTTTTTCATGTTCCATTCCCCCTACTTTGTTTTTTGGCAGTTAAGAAAGCATAAATCCTTTCTTACTGCGTAAGTGCAACTAAGGCTTGGCGATAAGCCAAGTTTTCTAAGGAATGATCGGATTGTTCGTAAGCGTATGGGATTATGTATGATAAAAAAGAAAAAGCGCCATAGGAACAGTCCTAGGGCGCATACGAAAATATATTATCATTATCGTTTGAACATGTTCCCTACGCTGGTCTCAACCAGATCAGGTTCCAAGGGTCAGTATCTAACGGATACAATCTCAACCAGCATGCACTGGTCCCCCCACAACTTTAATTATTTAGTTGTCCTTGGATATCGTAACAGAATCGAATGGTTCTTGTCACCTATCCATTAGCTATTTTTTAATTCATCAGTCATTTGTTCGACTAATTCGGGTCTACCCTGAAATTGTGCTGGTGTATTTTGAAAAAGTCCGATGCGCCAAGTACCTTCTTGTTTAACAGCTACAAGTGTCTGGTGGGCGTTAAGGCTAGGTTCAAGTTCCTTCTTCCCTGGTGGAACCATACCAACTATTGCCCGCAGAATTCTTGTATTGGTATACAATTCTCTTTCACTTTTAACTTTCCATACAAAAGGTGGTGTAGGGTGCTCGTTGAAAATTGGACTGAGGTGTGAAAATATCTCTTCATTTCCAGCCGCTAAGCTCCCATCAAACCCAATCATCTCGCCACCTTCAGTGAACAACTCTGCCATTGCACTTGCATCACGATTGTTCCATGCCTCTATCAGGCGTTTATAAAGTGCATATACCTCATTTGATTCTGATGAAGTCATTTATTTACTTCCTCCCTCATTCCAAGCTTGGAGACCGCCTCGTACAGTTGTAACGTATCTAAAACCTCTTCTTTTCAGTTTGGCACTTGCCCTTTTCATTTGTCTATTGTTATCGCTGATTAGAATAACTTCATTACTTCTCTCTAGTTTTTGAATATTTACAGATAGCTCACTAAGTGGAATATTTTCAAATCCCCGTATATGTTCCCGATTGTATGCTTCAGATGAACGCACATCTATAAATTGCTTATCTTTTACTTTCAATTGATCACGTAATTCAGATGGTGTTTTATGTCTCACACCAACAACTGGCATGATTCTTTTTAACAACAGATAAAAAGCTAAAGCTAGGATAACAACTAAAATGTTTTCCAATTAAAAACAACTCCCCATTAAGATAGTTCACTAATAGGAAAATTACCTCAATTGATGTTGCTTGTCAATCATTAGACAAGTTATCAAAGTCTGATGATCACAAAGCTATACGTATTTAGACCGTTTATTTTCCGTTTGCTTAATCCAGTGGCGTATCCCTTTTCCCGCATATGGCTCATCGCTGAATCGTGGAATGATGTGTAAATGTGCATGCGGAATTGATTGACCACCAACTTCACCTGTGTTCCAACCCACACTATATCCATCTGGTGAATATGTATCATCAAGTAATTGTTTTGCTCTTTGCATCAATTCTTGTGTATCTTTCCATTCTTGTTCTGATAGATCAAAGACTGTTTGCGTATGATTTTTGGGTATGATCAAACCGCTTCCTTCCAAAACATTTTGTTCCGTTGGCTTTTGAATATAGTAACAAGAGTCATTTTCAAAAATAACTTCTTGTTCTTCATCATAAAATGGTCCGCAGAGTGGGCATTCCTG
This sequence comes from Virgibacillus necropolis, assembly GCF_044793635.1. Classification (GTDB taxonomy): domain Bacteria; phylum Bacillota; class Bacilli; order Bacillales; family Amphibacillaceae; genus Virgibacillus_F; species Virgibacillus_F necropolis_A. Next base: position 2,948,181 of record NZ_CP084992.1, on the reverse strand, counting down.
CTCGCTATTAATAATAATCACCTCTTCTTATTTATTTATTTTTATTATAACAATAGCTAAAACCCTTGTCATGTTTGGGTTTCAAGCTATTAAAATACGCTCAACAAATGTATTTATCAAACTTTTTTCTTTAAAATGTTGCCCTTTATAAATTAACATGCTATACTAAGGTTAATTATTGTTGTTCGGTAGTAAATTAAGGATTGCAGAACCAACTTTATAGTGATTCTCGTCTTGAATTATGATGAAGAGCAAGAATAGTAATAACGTGCAATGTGCACATGGAGGAATTTTTAATGAATAACGGTACAGTAAAATGGTTTAACGCAGACAAAGGTTTCGGTTTCATCGAAGTTGAAGGCGGAGACGACGTATTCGTACACTTCTCAGCAATCCAAGGCGAAGGATTCAAAACTTTAGAAGAAGGTCAAGCAGTAACTTTCGAAGTTGAAGAAGGAAACCGCGGACCACAAGCTACTAACGTTAACAAAGCGTAAGTAACTGATCCCTAACTTATATAAAAACACTTCTCATTTTGTGAGAAGTGTTTTTTTGCTTAGGAAAGAATGTATAAAATATTAACATTGATTATTTTGGTCACCATGTAGGGCCACGTCCAGCTCCAGCGCCCAGTGACTATTGGATTTCCTTTACCTCCTTACGATAAGTCAACATCGGTTCGCTTACGGCTCACCGTGTTTCCTTTATCTCAAAAGAAAGAAGTTCAATTAAAACCGCCACTTTGCGTGGCAACATCGAACTACCCACGTTGCGCGGGCACAATCCATACGTCACTAAACGGGCGCTTGCGCTTTTGTTCTTTATTTTAATAATCCTCCAAAAAACGTCCCCATTAACCTGCTATATCCCTTTTATTATATCCAATAATGCCTGCGAACGTCATCACAATCGCAATAATTGTAAGCACAGTAACCTTTATCAAATCCATATCTTCAACAGGGATTTGTGGCACATGTTCGAAGACAGAAAGGCCATTCATCCATTTTGGGAAATCGAGTAATCGGCCAAGATAAACGACGATAAAGCTGTAGACCACGTAGAGCCAGACAAATCCCGTTAATTTCGGAATTAGGCCAATCAGTAAAACAGCGAGACCAACTACTATCCACATAGCAGGTAAATAAACAAGAGCTGATCCGAATGTTGTACCAAATGTTAATGCATCCTCCATTACTGTAACACTAGCAGACCATAAACCAATAGCAACAAGTGACTGCATGATAAAGCTAACCAGAATCGCTAAGATGGAATAACTACCTAGAAGATGTGTACGTGATACAGCACGACTAAAGAAATGTTCCGTACGATTTTTATTCTCTTCACCTTTTAATTTTAATACAATCATCACGGCTGGGATTGTGCTAATCAACGACATAATTGCCATAAGTAATACGATAAACTGTTCAGTCATCGTGTAGCCAGATTCTTCTGTTAAAAAGGCTTGCATAAACTCAATATCAGCAAAATACGTTTCCAAGTCTCCTAAAATTGAACCAAATGAGGCAGCTAATGCAAACATACCAATTGCCCATGCAATAATAGTAATTCGTTGCAGTCTTAAAATTAGACCAAATGGCGTTTGTAATAAAGGCGAGGCGTGCATTCTCCCACCTTTGACTGGTATAAAACCTGCATCGAGATCACGAATCGAACTTAAATATAAAGCCACGATTGTACTTACTAAGCAAAGAGCTAATGGTAGAAAAACTGTCCACCAACTATTCCCTGCAAATACATCTGTCCTGACTGCCCAACCAAGGGGCGATAGATACGAAAGTGTCTCATTACTAACATCCCCAATTGCGCGAACAAGGTAAGCCACAATTAAAACTGCAAAGGAGAGCATTGTGGTACCTCTTGAAGTTTCTGCGAGTTGAGCAACTATAACGGTAAAGCCTGCGAATACCAAACCAGTTGACCCTAGGATAGAACCGTACAAGAACGAACCTTCGACATGCACCCCTTCAATCCCTAATGCAACTAATCCAATCCCTGTTAAAAGAGCTAAGAGCACATTTGTAACAATCAAAACGATCATAGTAGCACTTACATAAGATAAGCGGCCAACAGGAAGCGCACGAACCATTTCAGTGCGACCATCTTCTTCATCCGCTCGAGTACTCTGTGCGACAAGTAAAATACTCATAATGGCCACTGCAATTGCCGTAAAAAGTAACATTTCATTAGCAAATAAGGTACCAATTGAATTTAAATATTCCTCTCCCACATATCCCGGACCAACCATCGCTATCATAGCTGGATTATCCATAGTAACGGAAAATGCATGTATCGCTTGTTCGTCTTTGTACATACCTGGATATGCTGCAGCAGCTGCTAAAGTTACTACTATCAGTCCAAGTAGCCAAACCAGAATTTTGAATCGTTGTTGGCGAAAGATTAACCTTGTTAATTTGGCCGTCCCTTTGAATAAATGAGTATACATTACACCGAACCCCCCACTCCAGAATCAGGGTCCTCCGTTACTTGATAATGCCTCATAAATAGATCCTCTAAAGTAGGTGGCGCACTTTCCAGTTTCACAATCCCAAATTGACTGACATGTTTTATAACAGCATCTAATTCTTCCATATCTACCTGGAATGAAAGCAACTGATCTTTTTCTTCAACGTTATGAACACCTTTTAATTTGCTAAAAGAGGTTATCGGCTGTTTCGTTTCTACAACAAGATTTGTACGTGTTAAATGGCGCAACTCACTTAAAGAACCTGTTTCTATAATTTTACCTTGGCGAATAATACCTACTCTGTCGCATAATTTTTCAACTTCAGATAATATATGACTGGAAAGCAAAACACTTTTCCCAGCATTTTTCGCATCTATTACACATCCCTGGAATACTTGTTCCATTAATGGATCAAGTCCTGAAGTAGGCTCATCTAAAATATAAAGGTCTGCATCCGAACAAAATGCAGCAACTAATGCGACTTTTTGCCGGTTTCCTTTTGAATAAGTCCTGCATTTCTTTGTCGGGTCTAATTCAAACTTCTTAATCAGTTCTTCGCGCCGACTTTTATTATTTCCACCGCGCAATTTCACAAATAGATCGATAACTTCCCCGCCTGTTAAGTTCGGCCATAGGTTTACATCTCCAGGTACATATGCAATCCGCTTGTGAATGTTAACAGCATCTGTCCATACATTCTTGCCGAAAATTTCTGCTTTACCATCTGTTGCCTTTAAAATACCTAGCAGTACACGTATAGTTGTTGACTTTCCAGCTCCGTTAGGGCCAATGAAACCGTATACTTCCCCTTTATTCACTTCGATGTTAACACCATCTAATGCAGTGAATTTACCAAACCTTTTGGTTAAGTTCGTTGTCTTTATTACACTCATTTTTCTCCCCCTCTATTTTGGGTACTTATTCAATACCCGATAAACAATGCAGTTTTACTCCCGTTTACCTTTTTATTTTTCCGGAAAATAGAAATTGGATTTGTCGTGTAAGTTGATCTAAAAATTGTTCATATGTCATCTTTTCATCATAAATAAATAGCATAGATTGCAACATTGCCACTCCATAGATAGCGTTCGCTGCCTCCTCAGGGTTAGTTGGAACTAGAAAACAATCGGAATGTTTCTCGATTATTTGTTTTATCCATCCAATCATTTCTGCGTCAAGGCCAAACATACCCTTTCGCAGATGCAAGCTATCCTCAACTTCCCCCGTTATTACATGCATAATCTCCCGCCAAAATGATTTCGTATAATGATTAAAGAATTCCGTTAAAGGCATCATCAGTTGCATAATTTCCTCAACTAACTGGCCACTGTGATTAGCGATCTCTAGCTGATTATCGTTTTGAATTTGTTCGATATCATCAAAAAATATGGTAAGAAGAATTGCTCCCTTAGAAGAAAAGTAATTATAAATTGTGCCTGTTCCAACTTCAGCGTCCTTAGCAATTTCAGCCATAGAAGAATTCTGAAATCCTTTTTCCGCGAATATCCTTTTTGCTGACTGTATAATATTTTTTTGATTTTGTTTCTTTTTCTTTTCGCGTAAACCGGACATGTAAAACAACTCCTGTAAAAGTGAATTGGTTCATTTATGAATATATTCACACTTTAATTGAATTACTATATGTTGTCAAATAACTATTGTAATTGATAGCTATTTACTTTTTCCCAGTGTCTTAGCGTTGAGTTTGCGACATCAATTTCTGTTGCTATTTCCCCTATGGTGTACCATTCCTTTTATTCGAGCGGAAAGGCGTTCAAGTACGTGATGCGCTTGTTCGATTCTACGCTTTTCATTATGTATTGCCGGACTGCCAGAGGCACAAAAAAATAACCTAAAACCAAAGGACTTTTCTTTTAACACACCAGGAGGCCAATGTGAAAAATTGTCAGGGGCTTGAACATGCATTTCTTACCTGATTTGGAGGTACAATGTATGGTTTGTCACGGAAATAGATTTAAAGAAAACATTTTGAAAATCACTTACAAAGGGAAATCCATCACTTATATTCTCGATATGCCATTGATGAAAGTTTGTCAGTTTTTCAAAATCAAAAAAAATAGCACCTATTATTCATCTCTTATGTGGGATTGGTCTAGGTTATTTAAAATGGGGACAATCTGTTACAACATTATCGGTGGTGAAGGACAACGTCTGAAACTAGCGAAGGAACTGTACAAGCAAAAAGGAAACCATACACTCTACTTATTAGACGAACCATTAACAGGGCTACACCCAACGGATGTAAAACAGCTTCTCCTGCTTCTAAATAGACTGGTAGAGGCAGGAAAATACTGTAATGGTGTTGAATATAATAGTGATTTGACTCGTGAATTGGATTGGATAATCGACCTAGGACCAGAAGGTGGAGACGCAGGTGGTGAAATTATTGCAGAAGGAACACCTGAAGAAATTGTTACTGTACAAGCCTCTCACACTGGCGCTTATCTGGAATTAAAGTAAAGTAGTTTGTTTATAAAATTCACAATACGTGGGGGGAGAGTATCATTCTACTCCCACCCACAGTGAATCAGATAATCTGCGTCCAAAAGGATCTACCATTTATGAATTAGTTTGACAAAGTTACCTTATAAAATTTTATCGATAATCCCATAATCCTTCGCTTCTTGTGCTGACATGAAATAATCCCGGTCTGTATCTTTCTCGACGCTTTCTAAGGATTGCCCAGTCCGTTCAGAAATAATTTCATTCAGATGCCTACGCAACCGAATAATACGCCGGGCGCTGATTTCAAGATCACTCGCCTGACCCTTTGCCCCGCCAAGTGGCTGATGAATCATTACTTCACTATTTGGTAAAGCGAGACGTTTTCCCTTCGCACCTGCTACAAGCAGCATCGCGCCGAAAGAAGCAGCCATTCCAGTACAAATTGTTTGGACATCAGGTTTGATAAACTGCATCGTATCATAGATGGCAAAACCCGCTGAGGTCGAACCACCTGGACTGTTAATGTATAAAGAAATATCCTTATCAGCATCTTCCGCTGCAAGAAATAGCAATTGCGCCACAATGCTGTTAGCCACATCATCATTAATCTCTGAACCAAGAAAAATAACTCGATCCTTTAGTAACCGCGAATAAATATCATATGAACGTTCTCCTCGATTCGTTTGTTCCACTACATACGGAATAACATTAGACATCATAATACTCCTTCCTATGCCGCAACGGAACTATCGCTCTCAAGCTCTTCTAATCGTGATAACAAAGTGGCTATTTCTACCTGATAAAAAGGAATGAACAATGTTCGTCCTTTTTTCATTGAAATCGTGACCAGAATATAGGTCAAGCCACTACCAGCAATAGGCTGAACCACAGAACACGGATTAGAACTTAGAGAACGCAGTCCCGCCATTCGCGGCTCAATCATTTCATTTTGATACAGACGAACAATGGTGGATGGATCTCCATTGTGCAATGCAGTCACATAAGTCAATGTCTTCTCTTCTTCCGGATAGAAAATCGGACTATCATAGGTGATTGGTCTCAACCTTTTCCTTGCACGATGGAGTGCTGCTTTAACAGCACCTTCACTGGAATCGATCATGAGCGAAATTTCTTTAGCGGTGTAACCAAACGCTTCAGTAAGCATCACTGTAGTTCGCTGTTTTGGCGTTAGTTCACGCAGCATAACCTCCATCACCTTAATTGTTGCATCCGACAATACGTTCTCTTCCTGCTTGAAATCAGATAAATCCGGATTCATTACTTCTGCTAGTTTTCGTTTACGGTAGCCATCAATCCGCGTATTAGAAGCAATGCGAAACAAAAAAGCTTTGGCAATTGGTTTCTGCTTTTTTAACCAATCATTATACGCCTTTTCCAGCGTCTCTTGCATTAAATCATCGCCGTCCCATGTAGATTTTGACAGCGAAGCGCAATAATTTCGTAAATCATGCATATAAGGCTGAATAAGATTCTCAAATTCCTTATTCATTTCAATATCAATGGGAGTGCTTTTAACAAGCGGCCGCATGTTTTCCCTCCTCTATTTTCACCTTCACTTAACTAAACGAAAAACGATGTATAAAAGATACGGTTATACCAAAAGTTTTACTTTATATATCCTTCGTTAACTATATTATGATTAAAAAACATTTTCATCTATATACACTTGCATATTTTTATCATCAACATTTTGTTGTAGAATAGAGTGTGGTTTTGAAATTACGGACAAAGAGGTGAAATGAAAAGTGAATGGTACAGCACATGCGGCAATAGGAGCAGCAACAGGGTTTATCGTTGCGAACACGTTTCATACCACCCCTTCTACGACTCTATTTCTAGTTGGATTAGGAAGTGTTTCAGGATTAATCCCCGACCTCGATATTGATGGGGAGCTTCGTGGGAAAATCACCTTATCGCATAAAATGATTCAGAAAGTTGCTCAGTTGATTGGAATTCTGATGGTCTTTTATAGTTTTTATGAGGGAGCGAATAGCGAGAAATACATTGGTATAGGAATCGGATTGGGGATGATTGTCCTATCGTCGTCGATTAAACAAAAGCATATGTTAAGCATCACAGGAGTCGGTATATTAGCGGGAGGTCTCTCCCTACAAGAAACCTGGTTTATATTACTCGGGATATATATTTTAATAGCATCTTTTGTTTCTCACCGCAGCTACACCCATTCGATAGTAGGGGTTATTTTCTTCGGAATCATCGCCTCCAAATTAGAAGTGTCTCTTGGGATAGAAGGCATTTACTACACCTGCCTCGCTGGATACATGAGTCATTTGATTGCAGATAGTAAACTGCTGCCGTTTAATAAACGAGGAGTTAAGCTATTTTTACCAGTATCATCAAAAGAAATATAAGAAACCAACATGGCTATGTTTACCGTAGCCATTCTACATTAGAATCATATATTCACAAAAATTCTTTAATCAAAAAAATGACCATCAAATTTTCACACAAAAATTTGATGGTCATTTTCCTTTTTCAATTGATACAAGAAAACTTTTTAACTTACATAAATGTGTCTGTCAAATTAGTAACGATTTGCTTCTTACGTGAAACTACACCTTTTAATATTGCACGATTATTTTCAAGTTTTACGTCAAATGCTTTTTCCACGTTAGCTTTAGCTTGACCGAGTGCGATTACTTCTGAATCGTTGTTTAGTATATCAGTCACAACAAACAAGAATAGATCCAACTTTTTATCTGCAACGGTAGCATTGATTTCATTTTCTAATTCCGTTTGAAGTTCTAACACTTTACTAGTGTCAACTGCATTTACTTGCGCGATTTCAACTTTAGATCCATTCATTTCGAATTCTTTTGCATCCATTGTAATTAAATCTGTGATTGACTTATCACTTAGGTCTGCCCCAGCTTGTAGCATTGCAAGCCCATACTCTTCCAAATTAATGCCAGCAATTTCTGCTAACGCATGCGCTGCATCTACATCTTCCTGTGTGCATGTCGGGGATTTCAACAATAATGAATCAGAAATAATTGCTGAAACCAATAATCCCGCGATTTCTTTTGTGATTTCCACATTATTTTCTTCGTACATTTTCTTTAAAATTGTTGCTGTACATCCAACAGGCTCTACACGAAAATAAAGTGGCTCTATTGTTTCGAAGTTAGCAATTCTGTGATGATCAATTACTTCCACGATTCTTACATCCTTGATATTATCAACACTTTGTTGGAATTCATTATGGTCAACTAAAATTACGTCTTCAACATCTGAAGGAACATGCTCAATTAATTGTGGTTGTTCCACTTTAAAATGGTCCAATGCGTATTGCGTTTCTTTATTAACCTCACCAAGACGAACAGCTTCTGTATCTTGTCCAAGTTTATTTTTCAAATTTGATGCTGCAAGTGCTGCAGTGATTGTATCTGTATCTGGATTTTTGTGTCCAAAAATAAATGTTTTAGCCATCGTACCTCTCCCCTATCCATTATAAATAAATTTAATATCCTTCCTATTTATATCAATTTTCGACACGAATTGCAAAAGAAAAATTGCCCTGCTGTTTAAAACGGAATAAAAGAAGGAATTGGACAATAACAATTTTCTACAAGGATCAGGGCTGGTTGTTATACCATGTAATAATGGAACTTCTTATTTCTTCATCCTGAACTTCACGTACCCCAAAACCATGAATATCGATAACTCGAACAAATTCATTTGATCCGTATTCTAATTTCACAACACAATAACCCTCTTCATTTGATGGTGTAATATCAATGATTGTTTCATTTTGATAGTACTGTTCAATTTTCTCACGGTCTTCCCCTGGTAAAAACCAATCGTTTGGATCAGTAGGTATTGCTTCCACCAACTCTTCTTCTTGATCTAATTCTTCCACATTCATTTTCGAATTTATTCGTTGCAATAATTGAATGTTTTCTGCAAAGCCAATAAACAGCATTCCTATCGTTATGCCGCCAATTGACCATGCAAAAAATATGCCCCAGCTAAATGTATCTACATAGTCAGATACTTGAATTGCACACAGGATTCCGCCCAATATACCAACAGTGATCTGAGCAATTCCAATAATGAATAATATTTTTGCTATGATATTTTCATACATATGACCATGCCTCCTTGTTTTTATTATGACACAATTAACTAAAAACGTTATAGTTATATTAGAATAAACAAGAAAAGGAATTTTTACTATGAAAAAAGTAGTCATAATTGGTGGCGGAATATTAGGGGCATCTACTGCTTACCATCTAGCTAAAAGTAGTGCTGAAGTTATAATGATTGATCGAAAGGATTCAGGAAAAGCTACTGAGGCAGCTGCTGGTATTATTTGCCCTTGGCTATCACAACGAAGAAATCAAAAGTGGTACCAATTAGCAAAGGGCGGTGCCGGAATCTATCCTGAATTGATTGAATCCTTGAAGAAGGATAGTGAAAATGATACAGGCTACGATCGCGTTGGTGCATTAAGCATCCATACATCCACTGAAAAATTAGAAGCAATGGAAAAAAGAGCATTGAAAAGACGTATAGATGCTCCTGAAATTGGTGACATAACATTACTTGACCATGGTCAGGCTAAGGAACTGTTTCCACTTTTGAATGATGATTATCAAGCTGTTCATGTTAGTGGTGCAGCTAGAGTTGATGGACGAAAACTGTGTAAAGCTTTAATAAATGGCGCAAAAAAGCATGGAGCAACTATTCTGCAAGGGGACGCATCTATTATTCAACATGGAAATACAATTACAGGGGTACAAGTTGCTGGCGAAAAAATAACTGCAGATACCTTTATCGCCACAAACGGGGTCTGGATGCCAGAACTATTGAAGCCTATTGGAATTAATATGGAAGTTACAAGCCAAAAAGCACAGCTGATGCATGTGCAGCTACCACATATCAATTCATCCCATTGGCCGGTCATTATGCCGCCAACGAATCAATATATGTTAACACTGGCAGATAACCGGATTGTTCTCGGTGCGACACATGAAGATAATGCAGGGTTCGATACTCGAGTAACAGCAGGTGGTGTTCACGAGATTCTATCAAAAGCACTTGACATCACACCTGCTTTATCACAAAGCACACTGTTAGAAACCCGAGTTGGATTCCGACCATTCACACCAGGGTTCCTGCCTGTTTTTGGACCGATACCAGGCTATAAAGGGCTGATTGTTGGTAACGGGTTAGGCGCCTCCGGACTTACAATGGGACCGTATATTGGTAAACAGCTTGCAAATATTGCCCTCAATCAATCAACAGATATAAATTTAGAAGATTATTCCGTTTCACAAGCATTAAAATAAAACCCGAAATGGCTCATTGCCATTTCGGGTTTTATCTATTTTATAATTAATACAGGACAATTAACACGTTTTGCTACTTTATGGCTTACACTGCCCAAGATAAATGTTTGTAGATTATTAAGTCCTCTACTTCCAATCACGACACAATCATATTCGCCTTCATTCGCGAATGCCACGATAGTAGGACCTGCTTCACCGTGAAGCACTTCAACATCGTATACAACTCCTGATCGATGAAGTAATTCCTCTACAGGATGGATTTTTTCTCTACGACTTTTTTCAATCTCATGTTTATCAGCATGGTGTAGTATATCTGATTTCGATGTTTGCCCGTCTACAACGTATATCACTTTAATCGTACCCTCAAACTTTTGAGCAAGTTCAATTGCATGATTCGTTGACCGTAAAGCGTGTTCAGAACCATCTGTCGCCAGTAAGATGTTTTTAAACAAAAGCTACACCTCTCCCAAAGTATATTAGTGTCCAGAAGCCTTTGATAAACCACCAATTTGATTTTTGAGTTGCTTACTATCTTCATTTAAGCCTGAATAGGTTACGTGAATTCCTTGTTGTTCGAATTTCATTTCAATTTTATCTAATGCCCCAATAGCGGAGTCATCCCATAGATGCGCATGGGTCAAATTAATTTCTACTTCTTTTACTATATCATGATAGTTAAATTTCTTTGGAAAATCAGTTACTGATGCAAAAAATAATTGACCATTCACATAGTAAATACGTTTTGCCCCATCAGAAACTAATTCATCTGTTACTTTCACCTTGGAAATTTTTGCTGCAAAAAAGATTGCACTTAATAATACGCCAGCAAGAACACCTTGTGATAAGTCATGTGTATATAATACAATGCTTACAGTAGCCACCATAACTACCGCATCTGTTCTAGGCAACTTATGCAAGTTCCTAAGTGATGACCAATCAAACGTACCGATTGAAACCATAAACATAACCCCAACTAACACTGCCATCGGAATTTGCACAACAACACTTCCCAATACGATAATCAAAAACATTAAAAATGCTCCAGCAACAAAGGTGGATAACCTACCTCTTCCACCAGACTTAACATTAATGACGGATTGACCAATCATCGCACAGCCAGCCATACCTCCGAAGCAACCCGCTACAACATTCGCAATCCCTTGACCGCGACTTTCTCTATTCTTATCCCCTTCAGTATCTGTCATATCGTCAACAATACTTGAAGTTAAAAGCGTTTCTAGTAAACCTACAATCGCAAGTGCAAATGAATATGGAAAAATAATCATAAACGTTTCAAATGTTAACGGGATTGATGGAAGTAGAAATACTGGTAATTGTGATGATAGATTACCTAAATCTCCTACCGTTTTAATATCTAATCCGCCAAATACTGTGATTAACGTAATAATAATTATTGCAACTAGTGTTGACGGAACTGCTTTTGTGATTCTAGGAAACAAATAAATGATTACTAGAGTTAGCGCAACGAGCGCATACATAACCCATGTTTCTCCAACAAAATGTTGTAGTTGTGCCATAAAAATCAAAATAGCTAATGCATTGACGAAACCTACCATCACCGAACGTGGTACGAATTTCATAACCCTTGCTAACTTAAACACACCAAACAATATTTGAATAACACCTGTTAAAATCGTAGCTGCCAATAAATACTGTAATCCGTGTTCCGCAATAAGTGTTACCATCAATAACGCCATTGCACCGGTGGCTGCCGAGATCATTGCAGGACGACCACCTACTATGGATATAACAATCGCGATACAAAACGAAGCATATAAACCTACCATTGGGTCAACACCAGCGATAATGGAGAATGCTATCGCTTCTGGAATGAGTGCCATAGCAACTACCATACCAGAAAGGATGTCTCCTTTGACGTTCCCAAACCATTCCTTCTTTAATTGTTCTATATTCAAATCTATGCCTCTTTCTATTTTAATTTTTTTCAAGCTTTCTATAAAGCTTAATCCGCAAACAACCCATGTATCATACCACATATAGTCATGTAAAGGAAACAGCATGTAAGCGTATTAATTGATCATATACTCCTATTTACTCTATTATACTGACTTATTCTACTCCATGTAAAAATCCGGGATAGCTACTAGAAAGCTATCCCGGATTTTTCAGATTTACTTATTCTATGCAGATCGATTTTGACTTTTTATATCCTGCTTTTCCAAGAAATTAATAAGTGTACTTATTTTCAAATAGAAATACTGGAATAACGGGCTTTGAATAAACGTGAATAGAAAAGTGAAAATAAACACAGGTCCACCTAATAGTAAACCAATAACTAGTACACTAGTTTCAGTGATAATCCTTACTCGCCGTATAGGAGCTCCAGTTTTGTCAGATATGGACAGCATAAAGCCATCGCGTGGCCCTGAACCAACACCTGCCGCATTATACGTTCCCCCGCCAAATCCCATAAGTACTATACCTGTTAAAAGTATTACTATATCTATCCATGTATGTGATGCATTTGGTAAAAAATCCAACCATAGAAATAAATCGACAAATAAACCCACAAGTAACGCATTTATAAATGTACCTAACTTAATATAGCGCTTATCAAGAATGTAGGATACTACCACTAAAAAGATCCCACATGCAATATTCCATGTTCCAATAGTAAACCCATATTTTTCAAATAGGCCCACATTGAGTACGTCCCATGGATGAATACCTAAATGTTGTACATTAATTGTTATTGAGATACCAAGGCTGAAAAACATTAATCCAATAACAAAAAACGCCCAACGTAAAACATAATGCATATGCATCCTTCTTTCTAATCACAATACATTTATATTGCAGGATGTTGTTTAAATATGCAAGTGGGAATACTATTTTAGGCTAGTTCATTTCGGTAATTTTACGTTCAAGGTTTGGACCTCCACAAAAGAACAAAAGCGCAAGCGCCCGTTAAGCGACGTATGGATTGGACTGAACCGTATGAGATAAAGGAAACACGGTAAGCGTAAGCGAACCGATGTTGACTTATCGTAAGGAGGTAAAGGAAATCCAATAGTCGCTGGGCGCTGGAGCTGGACGTGGCCCTACATGGTGACCAAAATAATCAATGTTACTATTTTATACATTCTTTACTTGCAAAAAAAGTCAATGCTTTGATTGTAACAAAGCATTGACTTTATAGGTTTTACTTTCATTTCTACGATACCAGTGGCCGGGATCGAACCGGCACTCCCAGAAGGAACATGATTTTGAGTCATGCGCGTCTGCCAATTCCGCCACACTGGCATAATTATAAAGTATAATATTGGAGGCGGCAACCGGATTTGAACCGGTGATAAAGGTGTTGCAGACCTGTGCCTTACCACTTGGCTATGCCGCCATATTAGAAGTCATGGAGCGGAAGACGGGATTCGAACCCGCGACCCCCACCTTGGCAAGGTGATGTTCTACCACTGAACTACTTCCGCAAAATGGCTGGGCTACCAGGATTCGAACCTGGGAATGACAGGATCAAAACCTGCTGCCTTACCGCTTGGCTATAGCCCAATATTAATATCAAATATATTAAAAAGGGGCGACCGGTGGGGATCGAACCCACGCGTGCCGGAACCACAATCCGGTGCGTTAACCACTTCGCCACGATCGCCATAATTAAAATGGCAGGGGTAGCAGGACTCGAACCCACATTGACGGTTTTGGAGACCGTAGTTCTACCGTTGAACTATACCCCTACATAGGTATTAAATTAATGGTGGAGGGGGGCAGATTCGAACTGCCGAACCCTGAGGGAGCGGATTTACAGTCCGCCGCGTTTAGCCACTTCGCTACCCCTCCATTAAAAGGTAAATCATTAAATGCAAAAATGGTGGCTCAGGACGGAATCGAACCGCCGACACAAGGATTTTCAGTCCTTTGCTCTACCGACTGAGCTACTGAGCCTTCATTTAAAATAGTGTATAAAAACTTTATGAAAATGGCGGTCCGGACGGGACTCGAACCCGCGACCTCCTGCGTGACAGGCAGGCATTCTAACCAACTGAACTACCGGACCAACTTATGTAAGTTTACTTTAAAAATTAATTGGTTGCGGGGGCAGGATTTGAACCTACGACCTCTGGGTTATGAGCCCAACGAGCTACCAGACTGCTCCACCCCGCGATATGAGAAAGTATTAAATTAAATGGTGGAGGATGCAGGGCTCGAACCTGCGACCCCCTGCTTGTAAGGCAGGTGCTCTCCCAGCTGAGCTAATCCTCCAAGTAAGTGGTGACCCGTACGGGATTCGAACCCGTGATACCGCCGTGAAAGGGCGGTGTCTTAACCACTTGACCAACGGGCCAGAAATTATATAAATAGTGGCGGAGAGCGAGGGATTCGAACCCTCGAGACCACGTTAGCGGTCTACACGATTTCCAATCGTGCTCCTTCGGCCACTCGGACAGCTCTCCATGGCTCCACAGGTAGGATTCGAACCTACGACCGATCGGTTAACAGCCGATAGCTCTACCACTGAGCTACTGTGGAATAATCAGATGTGAATATCATTTAAGTATAATCCGATTCGATCTGCTCGTCACCGTTCATTGCATGACCTCACTAATTTCGTTCGGCCAAGCTACTGTGGTATGGATTGTGCCTGGCGGCGTCCTACTCTTGCAGGGACAAAGTCCCAACTACCATCGGCGCTGGAGAGCTTAACTACTGTGTTCGGCATGGGAACAGGTGTGACTTCTCCGCTATTACTACCAGACCTTTTTTAATAAGGACAAGATATATTATATGTGTTCTTGCTTCAAAATGCAAGTACTTTTTTTATTTTGTACCCTAAAAACTAAATAAGAGCGCTATAGACACGTACATCATAATTTGTTAGTTAAGTCCTCGATCGATTAGTATTCGTCAGCTCCACGTGTCACCACGCTTCCACCTCGAACCTATCAACCTCATCGTCTCTGAGGGATCTTACTCACTCGAAGTGATGGGAAGTCTCATCTTGAGGGGGGCTTCATGCTTAGATGCTTTCAGCACTTATCCTTTCCACACGTAGCTACCCAGCTATGCTCCTGGCGGAACAACTGGTACACCAGCGGTGTGTCCATCCCGGTCCTCTCGTACTAAGGACAGCTCCTCTCAAACTTCCAACGCCCACGACGGATAGGGACCGAACTGTCTCACGACGTTCTGAACCCAGCTCGCGTACCGCTTTAATGGGCGAACAGCCCAACCCTTGGGACCGACTACAGCCCCAGGATGCGATGAGCCGACATCGAGGTGCCAAACCTCCCCGTCGATGTGAACTCTTGGGGGAGATAAGCCTGTTATCCCCGGGGTAGCTTTTATCCGTTGAGCGATGGCCCTTCCATGCGGAACCACCGGATCACTAAGCCCGACTTTCGTCCCTGCTCGACTTGTAGGTCTCGCAGTCAAGCTCCCTTATGCCTTTACACTCTGCGAATGATTTCCAACCATTCTGAGGGAACCTTTGGGCGCCTCCGTTACTCTTTGGGAGGCGACCGCCCCAGTCAAACTGCCCGCCTGACACTGTCTCCGAACCGGATTACGGTCCTGGGTTAGAATGTCCGTACAGCCAGGGTGGTATCCCACGGATGCCTCCACCGAAGCTAGCGCTCCGGTTTCTAAGGCTCCCACCTATCCTGTACAAGCTGTACCAACATTCAATATCAGGCTACAGTAAAGCTCCACGGGGTCTTTCCGTCCTGTCGCGGGTAATGCGCATCTTCACGCATAGTATAATTTCACCGGGTCTCTCGTTGAGACAGTGCCCAAGTCGTTGCACCTTTCGTGCGGGTCGGAACTTACCCGACAAGGAATTTCGCTACCTTAGGACCGTTATAGTTACGGCCGCCGTTTACTGGGGCTTCGGTTCTAAGCTTCGCACCCGAAGGTGCTAACCTTTCCCCTTAACCTTCCAGCACCGGGCAGGTGTCAGCCCCTATACTTCGCCTTTCGGCTTCGCAGAGACCTGTGTTTTTGCTAAACAGTCGCTTGGGCCTATTCACTGCGGCTCCTCCTTAAAAGGAGCACCCCTTCTCCCGAAGTTACGGGGTCATTTTGCCGAGTTCCTTAACGAGAGTTCTCCCGATCACCTTAGGATACTCTCCTCGCCTACCTGTGTCGGTTTGCGGTACGGGCACCTATGAACTCACTAGAGGCTTTTCTTGGCAGTGTGAAATCCAGAACTTCGGTACTATAGTTCCCTCCCCATCACAGCTCAGAATTGTTGGACGGATTTGCCAATCCAACTCCCTTGCTGCTTGGGCGCACATTTCCAATCGTGCGCATTCCTTATCCTACTGCGTCCCCCCATCGCTCAAACATTCATGAGGTGGTACAGGAATATCTACCTGTTGTCCATCGCCTACGCCTTTCGGCCTCGGCTTAGGTCCCGACTAACCCTGAGCGGACGAGCCTTCCTCAGGAAACCTTAGGCTTTCGGTGAAAGAGATTCTCACTCTTTTTTCGCTACTCATACCGGCATTCTCACTTCGAAGCGCTCCACCAGTCCTCACGGTCTGACTTCACAGCACTTCGAACGCTCTCCTACCATTGTTCTAAGAACAATCCGCAGCTTCGGTGATACGTTTAGCCCCGGTACATTTTCGGCGCAGAGTCACTCGACCAGTGAGCTATTACGCACTCTTTAAATGGTGGCTGCTTCTAAGCCAACATCCTGGTTGTCTGGGCAACTCCACATCCTTTTCCACTTAACGTATACTTTGGGACCTTAGCTGGCGGTCTGGGCTGTTTCCCTTTCGACTATGAACCTTATCACCCATAGTCTGACTCCCAACTTAACGTAGCTGGCATTCGGAGTTTGACTGAATTCGGTAACCCGGTGAGGGCCCCTAGTCCAATCAGTGCTCTACCTCCAGTACGCATATGTTGAGGCTAGCCCTAAAGCTATTTCGGAGAGAACCAGCTATCTCCGTGTTCGATTGGCATTTCACCCCTACCCACACCTCATCCCCGCATTTTTCAACATACGTGGGTTCGGGCCTCCAGTCAGTGTTACCTGACCTTCACCCTGGACATGGGTAGATCACACGGTTTCGGGTCTACGACCGCATACTATTTCGCCCTATTCAGACTCGCTTTCGCTGCGGCTCCGTGTCTTCCACTTAACCTCGCATACGATCGTAACTCGCCGGTCCATTCTACAAAAGGTACGCCGTCACCCATTAACGGGCTTCGACTACTTGTAAGCGCACGGTTTCAGGATCTATTTCACTCCCCTTCCGGGGTGCTTTTCACCTTTCCCTCACGGTACTGGTTCACTATCGGTCACTAGGGAGTATTTAGCCTTGGGAGATGGTCCTCCCGGATTCCGACGGGATTTCTCGTGTCCCGCCGTACTCAGGATACACTCCGGAGGAAACTCTTTTTCGATTACAGGGCTCTTACCCGCTATGGCTGATCGTTCCAGATCGATTCGTCTAAAGAATTTCTTTGTAACTCCAAAGGAGTGTCCTACAACCCCAGAAAGCAAGCTTTCTGGTTTGGGCTGATTCCGTTTCGCTCGCCGCTACTCAGGAAATCGCATTTGCTTTCTCTTCCTCCGGGTACTGAGATGTTTCAGTTCCCCGGGTCTGCCTCACATACCCTATGTATTCAGATATGCGTACTGCTCCATTACGAACAGTGGGTTTCCCCATTCGGAAATCCTCGGATCGAAGTTTACTTACAACTCCCCGAGGCATATCGGTGTTAGTCCCGTCCTTCGTCGGCTCCTAGTGCCAAGGCATCCACCGTGCGCCCTTCTTCACTTAACTATCTTTATGATTAAGAACTTACGTTTTTGATGTCGTTGTCTATCTTGCTCTTATTTAGTTTTCAAGGTACAAAAAGAGAGATTCGCATCCCTCAAAACTGAACAAACAACCTTATATGTCAAGGCCTACCAATGGCAGGTCTTATCGATGACGACAAGCGTCACCGATCTTCCGTTAAACAGTACGGCTTCAGCTACGAATAGCTTCTGCTTTCTGTTTTTCCTTAGAAAGGAGGTGATCCAGCCGCACCTTCCGATACGGCTACCTTGTTACGACTTCACCCCAATCATTGGCCCCACCTTCGGCGGCTGGCTCCATAAAGGTTACCTCACCGACTTCGGGTGTTGCCAACTCTCGTGGTGTGACGGGCGGTGTGTACAAGGCCCGGGAACGTATTCACCGCGGCATGCTGATCCGCGATTACTAGCGATTCCGGCTTCATGTAGGCGAGTTGCAGCCTACAATCCGAACTGAGAATGGTTTTATGGGATTTGCTACACCTCGCGGCTTCGCTTCCCTTTGTTCCATCCATTGTAGCACGTGTGTAGCCCAGGTCATAAGGGGCATGATGATTTGACGTCATCCCCACCTTCCTCCGGTTTGTCACCGGCAGTCACCTTAGAGTGCCCAACTAAATGCTGGCAACTAAGATCAAGGGTTGCGCTCGTTGCGGGACTTAACCCAACATCTCACGACACGAGCTGACGACAACCATGCACCACCTGTCACTCTGTCCCCGAAGGGAACACGATATCTCTATCGCTATCAGAGGATGTCAAGACCTGGTAAGGTTCTTCGCGTTGCTTCGAATTAAACCACATGCTCCACCGCTTGTGCGGGCCCCCGTCAATTCTTTTGAGTTTCAGCCTTGCGGCCGTACTCCCCAGGCGGAGTGCTTAATGCGTTAACTTCAGCACTAAGGGGCGGAAACCCCCTAACACCTAGCACTCATCGTTTACGGCGTGGACTACCAGGGTATCTAATCCTGTTCGCTCCCCACGCTTTCGCTCCTCAGCGTCAGTTACAGACCAGAGAGTCGCCTTCGCCACTGGTGTTCCTCCACATCTCTACGCATTTCACCGCTACACGTGGAATTCCACTCTCCTCTTCTGTACTCAAGTCCTCCAGTTTCCAATGACCCTCCACGGTTAAGCCGTGGGCTTTCACATCAGACTTAAAAGACCGCCTGCGAGCGCTTTACGCCCAATAATTCCGGACAACGCTTGCCCCCTACGTATTACCGCGGCTGCTGGCACGTAGTTAGCCGGGGCTTTCTGGTTAGGTACCGTCAAGGCACCGCCCTATTCGAACGGTACTTGTTCTTCCCTAACAACAGAGTTTTACGATCCGAAAACCTTCATCACTCACGCGGCGTTGCTCCGTCAGACTTTCGTCCATTGCGGAAGATTCCCTACTGCTGCCTCCCGTAGGAGTCTGGGCCGTGTCTCAGTCCCAGTGTGGCCGATCACCCTCTCAGGTCGGCTACGCATCGTCGCCTTGGTAGGCCATTACCCCACCAACTAGCTAATGCGCCGCGGGCCCATCTGTAAGTGACAGCAAAAGCCGCCTTTCAACTTTCTACCATGTGATAAAAAGTATTATTCGGTATTAGCTCCGGTTTCCCGGGGTTATCCCAATCTTACAGGTAGGTTGCCCACGTGTTACTCACCCGTCCGCCGCTCGTTCCACAAGCTCACGCCCCGAAGGGCGATTGCTTGTTTCCCGCGCTCGACTTGCATGTATTAGGCACGCCGCCAGCGTTCGTCCTGAGCCAAGATCAAACTCTCCAAAAAAGTTTGAATAGAATCAACACCAATCGATTCTATCAATTGTCTTAGCTTTGTTTCGTTACTTGACATACTTGGTTGTTTGTTCAGTTTTCAAGGAGCAAATTTATCGCGCCGCTTCAAAACAGCGACTCTAATAGATTACCATAATCATTGTTATAATGTCAACAAGAAATTTGTTAATCTTTATTTTTTTGTTGCCGTGTTCATCACGCTTTTTTGCAACAGAATTAACTTTACCATGCTCAAATGAAGAAGTCAAACCTATTTTTAATGAAAAAGTTATTTCTACATAATCACACTAATCAAACTCACTGTAAAACAGCCACACACTAACGATTTACATCATTTACAATTTATTACTTTTATTACATAGTAGCCCACACCAAACGTATTGGATGTAGGCTACTATGAATTTATTCAGCACTGTTTACCATATATTTCCTTTGATAAACACCAACACCTTTTGTTTCTACACGTTCGGTTTTAATAATATTTTTCTCGGATAAATAAGAAACAATTGCTGTAAGATCTAGTCCATACGGTACAAGCGATGGATGAGTCTTCAATTCACTATATGACCAACTTCCTTCTCTTTCACTCATTATATCAAGCAAATGTTTTGCGGAATATCTCGCACGATTGCTAATTACGAAATCAATTGCCAGTATCATCAATTGAACACGTTTTTCAATTTCCTCACTGCTTTGAATTAATTCTTCATATAACTTATACACTTCCGGATCAATTTGTCGTACCTGCTTCCAAACAGTTACCTCTGGATGAAAGCCTTTTTCAATGACAGCTAGCCGTGCTAAATAATGTAGCGAATGTAGCATCCTACTATATGAATCCTTATAATGCATTGTTTCATACAAATCTTTCGCTTCACTGTAACTTCTCACTAATTTGCCAAATTCAATTGCTTTACGTAAATCGCGCTTAATAGATGGAAAACTTCTTAGCTGTTCCTTTAAGCTACTAATATACTCGTTTCGATCAAATATAACTTTTCCATATATAACCCACTCAACTGCACGGCGGTATGTACTTGTATCAATCCATTGCATTAATAAGTCTTCCCTTACCACATGCAGGGCAGCGATTTTATCATCAAACTCATAATGTTTTACATGCCACGGCTGATCTTCATTATCTACAATGATTAATAAGATAACATCAAAATTATCCGTTAGTGGGCTGTTAGGCCTCGTTTTTTCTATTAATAGAATACCTAAAGTATCTAGGTCACTAGCTCGCTCTTGATAAATAGGTCGTAATAAATCCTCCATTGAATGAACTCCTCCAATTTCGTTTATACTCTACTATTCGATATGGCATATTAAAATTCCTCTTTAGTCACAAAAAATTCATGAAGAACTTAACTTAACGCTAAGTTCTAATGACAAAAGCCTTCGCTGTTCTTATTACTGAGTTCCTTATAGTTTTTTATACTCCATCCATACAAGAAGATATGCTATACTGTTTCTGCACTGAAGTAATTATAAAAATTTCAAATGAAACAGTATAGGAAGAAACTCGTCATCACTATTAGATAAGTTGAATGACGAGTTGTTCTACAAAGATTTAAGGAGGATTGACATGGCACAGTTGGTCTATTCAAGTAAAATTAATAAAATTCGCTCCTTCGCATTGTTTTTAATCTTTGGAGGTTTCGGGTTTATGTATCTTGGAATCTTTACAAAGGATATTGGATGGCTGATGGCGATATTTTTCATAATTGGTATCCTATGTGTTATCTTTAGCACCGTCGTTTATTTTTGGATTGGCATGTTATCGACAAAGGCAATTGCTATTATTTGTCCAAACTGCGAAAAGCCAACTAAGATGCTGGGCAAAGTTGATGCGTGTATGCACTGTAAACAACCGCTCACACTAGACAAAGATTTAGAGGGTAAAGAGTTTGATGAAAAATATAACTCAGGTAAACACCGCCGTGAATTTAATAAAAAAGTTAAAAGCAAAAAAGATTAAACCCGTCACCTTGGCGGGTTTTTTATTTGCTCCATGCTCTTTTAAATTTTGCTATAATAATAGCGTATATTTCATTATTGAAAAGAGGTACATGTAAAGTGATTTTAGTTATCGATAATTATGATTCCTTCACCTATAATTTGGTTCAATATATAAAGCAATTAGATCAAGAGGTAGTTGTTGCTCGAAATGATAAACTTACAATAGAAGAAATTCAATATATGGACCCTTCTCATATATTGATTTCGCCGGGACCTGGAAATCCATCTGAGGCCGGAATTTCACTAGATGTTGTTAATAAACTTCATACCAAAATTCCGCTCCTAGGGGTTTGCCTTGGTCATCAAACAATTGCACAAGCTTTTGGCGGAAACATCATAAAGGCGAATAAGCCTATGCATGGAAAAGTTTCTTCCATCACCCATGATGGACAAGGGTTATTTCAAGGATTACAAAGTCCACTTTCAGTTACTAGATACCATTCATTGATTGTTGAAGCTGCAACGTTACCAGAATGTTTAATGGTAACCGCTACAACAAATGAGGGAGAAATCATGGCGATACGTCATAAAATTTATCCTGTAGAGGGGATTCAGGCACATCCTGAAGCTATACTAACTGAAGATGGACTTGCCCTTTTGAATAATTTTTTCCATAAGAAGAAGGAGGCATTAGTTCAATGAGACATACAAAAAATCCTGAGTTGTTTTTTAACTTTAAAGACTCACATGGGGTTAAAAATCCCATGACCTTCAAAGATCCAGTTGATATTATTTGTGCAAAGAATAAGGATGATGTGCTCCCTTCCCTTGAAAAAGTCCAGCAATTTGTTGACGATGGTTATTATGCGGCTGGCTATGTAACTTACGAAGCTGCCCCAGCTTTTGATCCAGAGTTTCGTGTAAACAACGGCGGAAAAATGCCGCTTCTTTGGTTTGGTATTTTCCGGGAACCAATAGATGAAAAACAGCAGCTGCAGGGAACAGAATCCTTTTCTCTTAATGAATGGAAGGCTTCGGAATCTGCAGCGGATTACCAAACAAATATTGAAGCAATTAAGAAATATATCGAACAAGGTGATACATATCAAGTAAACTATACGATTCGTATGAATTCTTCATTCACGGGTGACGCAAAAGCCTATTATCAACAGTTAGCCCAAGCACAATCGGCCGATTATAGCGCATTTATCCAGACAGTTGATCATACTATTTTATCGGCGTCACCAGAGTTGTTTTTTCAAAAAAGTAATGACAAAATTACTACAAGACCGATGAAAGGAACTGTAAAGCGTGGCAAGACCTATGAGGAAGATTGTGAAAATGCAACCTGGCTGGCTCAATCTGAGAAAAACCGTGCAGAAAATGTAATGATTGTAGATTTATTGCGCAATGATCTTGGAAGTATTGCGAAGCCAGGAAGTGTTCATGTTCCTGAATTGTTTTCAATTGAAAAATATCCAACTGTTTATCAAATGACATCAACCGTAACTGGCAATATTGAAGAAAACACTTCTATAACAGACATGTTCAAAGCAATATTTCCATGTGGATCAATTACTGGGGCACCTAAAATTAGTACAATGAGGATCATACAAGAATTAGAATCCTCTCCTCGAGGTGTTTATTGTGGCGCGATTGGATATATTACGCCTCAAAATGAAGCAGTTTTCAATGTGCCAATCCGCACTGTGACAATCGATCATGAAGATGGGTCTGCTACTTATGGAGTCGGCGGTGGTGTGACATGGGATTCTACTAGTGATGGGGAATACGATGAAATCTTAACAAAATCTGCATTATTGAAGCGAAAACAACCGGAATTTCAGTTGCTTGAATCAATCGGGTTAGTCGAGGGAGATTATTTAGTTTTGCAAAACCATCTAGAGCGACTCGAAAAATCCGCACGATACTTCAATTTTCCAATTGACTTGCGGGCAATACGGGAAACTTTAGCAGACATTGCTGCTAGTCATAGCCAGGGCAGGTGGAAAATCCGTTTACTTGTTCATAAAGATGGGCAGTTCAATTGTGAGGCCATACAGATTTCAGAAAACCCGATTGTGGAAGTTGAAGTTGCACTAGCTAAAGAACCTATTTCCAGTGAAGATAGTTTTCTTTATCACAAAACAACGAACCGGACTGTTTATGAAAATGCAAAGGCCAGCCACTTGAACGTTTATGATGTTCTATTATGGAACGAAAATAATGAAGTGACTGAATTTACAGGTGGAAATATTGTGGCGCAGATTGATGGTCAATTGTTCACCCCACCAATCAACAGTGGTCTTCTGGCTGGAACTTTTCGAAAAAAATTAATTGATACGGGTGAAGTGGTTGAGCAAGGTATTCTAGTGGATGAATTGCAGAATTGTGAACGCGTGTGGTTTGTTAATAGTGTACGTGAATGGGTATCTGTTAAGCTTATATCACAATAATCGAACCTACTGAAGAACAAGAACGAGCCACTCAGTCACGTTTTTACATCCTTTTTCTATAATAAATTAAGAAGCCACGTGAAACGGAGGATGGAATGAAATGGGAGATGGCATTCAGCATGACGTTTTATTAATTGTATCAACGGTTCTATTCATTACATTTGTTCTAGGTAACAATAAGGAACATAAAGGAAATGAAGAGGATGACAGTACAACGATTATTCCGTTAGTCTAATTACATGCTAAGATGGTGATGAATAGTATGCGCGACAACAACAAAAGATCCGAGCAAAAGGATAAATCATTGGACGCGTTTAACAAACATAATCTCTCTCCTCAACAAGTTGCAGTTATCACCGCTTTACTATTGAATGCGTTACAGGTTGAATCGGTACTCATAGATAAAGATCAAACCGTTGAAGTAATTCTCCAGGGTTCCCTCCGTCGTAAAACCAAAATGGATAAATTGCTTGACGATATAAGCGGAATCCCTGTCGGGGACCTCTGGGACGCTTTAAACAGAAGATAAAGAGCGCTTGGTGTACACAATCAAACAACCAAGCGCTTTATTTATTTTTTTGGTTTTATTAATTCTAAACCATGAGCAAAAGCGCAAGCGCCCGTTTAGTGACGTATGGATTGGACTGAACCGTATGAGATAAAGGAAACACGCCCCTTCATAGGGGTGTACCGACGTTGGGCGCAAAGCCCGCTTTTAGTCGGCCTTCCTTCTAACAACCGATGTTGACTTATCGTAAGAAGGTAAAGGAAATCCACTAGTCACTGGGCGCTGGAGCTGGACGTGGCCCTACATGGTGACCAAAATAATCAATGTTAATATTTTATACATTCTTTACTATCAAGAAAAGCGCAAGCGCCTTGGTCAGCCCCGACAAGTTTAAGACGAATCTCTTAGTGATGATTTTTATCACAAAGAGATTTGACTTAAAACCTCAGGCGGGCTAGGCGCTGGAGCTAGACAGATTAACGCCAAAGTTTTATACTTTCTTTCCCATCAAAAAACCCAGCAACTTCCGAACGTTGCTGGGTTTTCATTATTTATTAGTGTTTTTTAGTTTCGACCTTTTGACAGCCTTCACATTTCCCATAAATTTCCATTCGGTGATGACTTACTTCAAATCCAGTTACCTGTTCAGCAAGAGATTCCACTTCATCCAATGACGGATAATGGAAATCAACAATTTTTCCACAGGAATCGCAAATTATGTGATAATGATCTGATGTATTGCAGTCAAATCTGCTTGACGCATCTCCATAGGTCAGTTCTCTAACTAATCCGATTTCCCGTAAGACACGAAGATTATTGTATACAGTTGCAACACTCATATTAGGAAATTTCCCTTCAAGTGCTTTATATATATCATCTGCTGTTGGGTGTATCATGGAATTAAGAAGAAATTCAAGAACCGCATGACGTTGTGGTGTAATCCGTACGCCTGATTCTTTTAGTGTGTCAATCGCTGCGTTGAGTTTTCTTTCAGACACCGTCATGCACCTCACTTTCATTTATAGATTTTTTATACTTTATTCCGATAATAGTTTATATTTATCAACGTGCAATTCTACTACTATTATTAGATTATAATTACTATAATTTAGTGTACCTTCTATAATGCCTATCTGTCAATAAAAGTATATGAATAAAAGTTCATGGTTATCACTTATTCAGTCGATTTTCACTAAAATTAAAATCTATACATCTGCCTGCAAAGGAATTTCTTCTCCACCTAGGCTGTAATTCACGTAACGGGCTGCAACAAACAAGAAATCAGAAAGTCGATTCAAATAGGAAACCACTAAAGGGTTTTCTAGTTCATCTTCTAAACCTACAGCTGTACGCTCTGCTCTCCGTGCAACGGTTCGTGCTGTATGTAATGCACTGGACGCACGATGGCCTGATGGCAATATGAAATTTTTCAATGGTGAAAGGTCTTTGTCCCACGCATCAATTTGATCTTCTAATTCTTGGATATATTCTTTTTTCAATTTCCAGCTCACTTCTTTATCGCTTGGAGTAGCTAGTTCTGCCCCAACATGGAAAAGAATTGTTTGCACACGATGCATTGTTTTCAGGAAATCGCCTTTTTCACCCCACTCCTCGTTTTCCAAAAAGCTTAAAGCCAATCCTATCATCGAATTTGTTTCATCACATGTTCCATATGCCTCGACTCGTAAGTCATTTTTCGGTACGCGCTGACCGTATATTAATGATGTTTTTCCCTTATCGCCTGATCTCGTATAAATTCGCATGGTTAATACCCCCTGGTAATATCAATCTTATTGATAAAGTTTGTTCCATTTTGTATATAAATATGAAGGTTTTGTTCAAAAATTTCTAATGCACGAGTTTGATAATGTGGTGAAATTCCTGACAAATGTGGTGTGATAGTTACATTTTCCATGTCCCAAAACGGATGATCTAATGGAAGTGGTTCTTCTTCAACTACGTCCAGGATTGCATGTGCAATTTCATTTGATTGAATAGCATTGAATAAAACCTCATTAGAGACTGCGCTCCCCCGACCCATATTAAGAAATATGGCATGATCCGGTAACACCTTAAAGTGCTCTTCCGTAAAAAAGTCTTTCGTTTCTGGTGTACTCGGCAATACCGATACAACATAGTCCATTTCCGGCAATAATCTTTTCATTTCATCTGGTGTCACATTTTCATCGAAGAATTCGAGCTGCTTGCCGCTTCTAGAAACACCATATGTTTTCATTCGAAATGCTTTTGCCAGCCGGGCAACCTCTTGGCCTATCGCTCCTGTACCTGCAACTAACATTGTCTTTCCGGTTATTTCCTGCATTCTAACCGAACGATCCCACTTATGGTTTTCTTCATTTTTGAAAAGCTGTTTCGTTTGTCTTGAAACCTGCATAATGCTGGAAATAGCGAATTCCGCCATCGGAACCTTGTGAATTCCACGTGCATTTGTTACTAAAATACCTTTTTTGTTTATAGCAGTGAATGGCATTCTATCCATTCCTGCAGATAGAACCATAATCCATTTTAGTCTCTCCGCCGTGCCTATTAATACCTCTGTTAGGTCTTCGCCATATGTAACAAGAACTTCCGCAGAAGCTAAATGGTGTTCTGCCTCAACCATGTTGTCACAAAAAATGAATGATTGCTTAGAAAATTGCTGTTTCAATTTGTCTCGGTGGCGCTCTGAAACCTTCGCTGAAAAAAGAATATCCAACTTCCATTCCTCCTATAGTGCCTTATAATAAATTTTCTGGGTTTAAAGCTTTTAATTCCTCAACCACAAATATACCATTTTCACGGATTAATACGTCGTCAAAATATATTTTTCCCCCACCGTATTCATCCCGTTGAATTAATACCATATCCCAGTGAACCGCCGAATCATTTCCATTATCGGCGTCATCATAGGCTGCGCCAGGAGTGAAGTGCAGGCTTCCTGCAATCTTTTCATCGAACAAAATATCACCCATCGGTTCTGTTATTTTCGGATTTAAACCGATTGCGAATTCCCCTATAAACCGCGCACCATCATCGGTATCTAATATTGCATTCAATTCTTCTGATTTATCCGCAGTTGCTTCCACTATTTTCCCCTCTTTAAAGGTCAATACCACATTATGGAAAACATTTCCTTGATACGGGCATGGCGTGTTATAGGATATAGTTCCGTTGACACTATCTATTATTGGCGCTGTATATACTTCTCCGTCAGGAATATTATACTCCCCAGCGCACATTACCGCTGGAATATTTTTTATCGAAAATGTTAAATCAGTACCTGAAGCCTCAATATGAACCTTATCTGTTTTGTCCATCAAATCCTTCAATGAACACTGAGCTTGTTCCATCTTCTTGTAATCGATCGTACTTACATCAATATAATAGTTGTAAAAATCGTCAAAGCTCATCTTGGCTTTTTGGGCAAACCCGTTGGTTGGATAATTAAGTAAAACCCATTTCCTTTCATCTACTAAAAAATCATTTGATGTCTTCATTTCCATGCCAGCCAGTCGAAATTGTTCTTGTGGAACCCCACTCATTTCTGCATCATTTTCTTCTCCCACAATTTGTACAAAACCATCAATATCCTTAAACTTAGATAAATTCCATTTATTGATTGCTGTAAACTGTTCCTTTGTAGCATTGGTTAAAAGCAATCTTGATATCTCATCATCTGTATATTCCACATGCGGAATTATGTTCAACTCATGGGACGCTTTAATTAACTCTTTTATTAACGGCTTGGAATTGACACTTCCAGTAATTAAAACGGTTTCATTTTCTTTCATTGCAAGTGAATGTGTTAGTAATTGGTGAGCTAGTTTTGTCAATCTTGGATCATGCATTTCTAAATTCCCCCTAGTTTTTCAAACATCAAGAAGACAGTCCATCAACCCGGGGACTGTCTTCATTCCTTCATATTTTTTCACGAATAAATGTTAATGCGTCTTCCACATGTCCTTTTACACTTACTTTTCGATATTCTTTTTGAAGTGTGCCTTCTTTATCAATGATAAACGTTGACCGTTCGATACCATAATATTCTTTGCCGAAGTTTTTCTTTAGCTTCCATACTCCATATTCATCTGCCACTTTATGATCCGCGTCAGCCAATAATAAAAATGGTAGATCATGTTTATCAATGAATTTTTGATGACGATCAACAGGATCTGGACTTACCCCAATAATTACTGCGTCAAGATCCTGAAAGCTTGCATGGTGATCACGAAAATCACATGCCTCTGTTGTGCAGCCTGGTGTCATATCTTTTGGATAAAAATATAAAACTACATGCTTGCCCTTAAAATCAGATAAACTTACATTTTCTCCATCCTGATTTGGTAGTGTGAAAGTTGGTGCTACTTTTCCAGTTTCTACTGTCATTTGTACCCCTCCAAACAAGTATTTACATTATTTCTACTATAGCATAGTTTCTTGTTCGGACTAATCATCTTGCTTATTTTGCACTAAACGAAGCACAAATGCTGTAGGTAAAATATAGCCGATTAATGCTTGAATCAAGGCAATCAAACGTCCATAACCGATTGGAGTTATGTCACCATATCCGATTGTCAACATGGTAACACCACTAAAGTACATAGAGTGGATAAATGATCCTAGTACACTTACTTGTCTAAGTTCTTCACCTTCTACTAACAATATCCTGTGAAAAGAAAGAATAAAATAAATAAGTGCAAAGCCTATAATAACAATGCTATATACGACAAGGAGTGTATAAAATATTTCCATCGAAAAGCTTCGTTCATGATTTTTACTATGTCTCATAAAATAGGCAATACTGCCAACCATCGTTACACTTACTATACTAATAAAGATCCAAGAAACAATCGTCATACTATCCCCTTCTTTACTATAACCATACGCTTTGTCCAATAGGTCTATGTCATTTATTTTTTGTAAAACTTAAGGTACTATAGGGTTAATAATAGTTATGGCGGTGTACAAATGAAACGAATATTTCTAGTAGAAGATGACCAAAAGATTGCACATTTATTAAAGGATTACCTGGAAAAGTATGAATATAACGTTACAATTGTTGACGTGTTCGATAACATCCTGGAAGAATTCAACGAACTAGATCCACACTTAGTTTTACTCGATATAAATCTCCCGCGTTATGATGGGTTTTATTGGTGTAGAAAAATAAGAAGTCAATCAAATTGTCCAATCGTTTTTCTATCAGCACGGGATTCCGGGATGGATCAGGTTATGGCAATGGAAAATGGTGGAGATGATTATATTACAAAGCCATTTGATTTTGATGTTGTACAAGCTAAACTCAAAAGTATCATGCGACGTATTTATGGAGAGTATTCGGTTACGAAGCAGGTTGATTATATAGAAATCGATCAATTTCAATTACATTTAACATCGATGGAAATTGAATTTCAGGGTTCTGTTGTTACACTAACGAAGAATGAATTTATTTTGTTAAAGGAATTTATCGAACATGAAAGCCAAGTCTTGTCCCGTACTCATCTATTGGAGATTCTGTGGGACGATGAACATTTTGTCGATGATAACACACTGTCCGTAAATATTACCCGGATCCGTAAAAAGCTTGAGGACATCGGCATTAAGAAATGCATTCAAACTGTTCGAGGTGCTGGGTATAAGCTAGTTAACACGTGGGGTAATACGTTATGAAAAAGTTTTTAATGGATCAATTAGGCTATATCCTATTTTTTTATTCACAATTGATCTTAATAATTATTATTGCCTCACTTGCAGCAACATTGTCTGATGCGTCTTTTAGCAGTGGGATTATTTTTTATTTATTTTTATTACCAACATGCTTTTTCCTGGTATTTCTAATTTTCCAGTACTATAGGCAACGTGACTTTTACAAACTAGTGAAAGATGATAGTGATCATGCATGGTTCCCAGAACCTACTAGTTATTTGCTTAAAAGCGTAAGGGATCAGCATGACAAACAATATGACATATTCAATGAAAAAATTGAAAAACTGGAACAACAGAAGCAGCTCGAAATTGACTTCATTCAGCAATGGGTTCATCAAATGAAAACACCCGTGTCCGTTATGCATTTGACCATGCAAAAGGAAAAATTAAATCTGCCTGAAACATTCACCTATAGCATGTATGAAGAAATAGAACGTCTACAACAAGGCTTGAACCTTGCCTTATATCAGTCTCGTCTTCAAAAATTCGAACGGGACTTCCATGTGGAAAAGATTGCGTTACGTACGATAGTAAAAGAATCTATCCAGGATTTTAAATCCAGTTTTATTCGAAACCACGTTTTTCCTGAACAATCTATAGACGGATCAATCGTAGTTGCTACTGATTCTAAATGGTTCCGATTTGTATTGCATCAACTAATATCAAATGCAATTAAATATTCACAAGGATCATCTAATAAAGTTTTCTTCCGTGCAATAGAAAGTGATCACTCCGTTATTTTACAAATTGAAGATCATGGTTATGGGATACCAAAACAGGATATTTCACGTGTTTTTGATCCTTTTTTCACTGGTTTAAACGGACGGAATTTTCGTGAATCAACTGGAATGGGACTTTATTTATCGAAGGAAATATGCAGAGAATTGGGCCATGAAATTACTGTCGATTCGGAAAAAGATGAAGGAACTACAGTGTCGATAAAGTTTATGTCGCCAAAGGTTTAAGATCCTTACAGTCAATGAAAGGTTCTGAAAGGAAAAGCGATAGGTGCAACACTTTTCCTTCTATATACTAGGCTGGATTCCCAAAGATTGTTGCTTTTTAAGAGAATAGATATAAAATACGACATAACTTTAGGTTTATTTCCAAAGACATGTGCTATTGCTGCCGTCCAGGATCGCTCCGGGCGGATGCTTTCCGCGGGCACGGCCTCAGCCTCCTTGCCCCGGCAAGGGGTATGCCGACGTTGTCCGCAAAGGACGGTTTTAGTCGGCCTTCATCATCTACCACTCTGCGGGGTCTTCGGACACGTGCTGTTCCCGCAGGAGTCAACGGTCCGCAGCGAAAATCAACTGTTATATAGTGGAATTTCATACTCTAATCAATAAAGTGTTACTATCATTCCATTATTGACACCACCCCCAGCGGAGGAAATACACGTAGACTCCTGCGGGAACAGCGAAGACGATGAGACCCCGCAGTGAGCGGTTTTTGCTCGCGAGGAGGCTCAACGCGAGCCCGCGGAAAGCGAAGTGTATTTCCAGAGCGGTGTAAAAGCACTTTTTTCACATTACATCACAGTATATCAAGATGAAAGCAACAATGCGTTCGAAAAGAGCCATATTCTAAGATTAGGAGAACAATTTCTGGAGGTATCGTTATGGCAGTATTAGTGGCTGAAAGTTTATCGAAAATGTATGGTAGTAAGCGTAATGTCCAGTTTGAGGCATTAAATCAGTTTAATCTATCGGTTGAACGAGCGGAATTCCTTGGAGTCATGGGACCGTCGGGGAGCGGAAAAACAACCTTATTAAACTTGTTATCAACAATTGACACACCGACATCTGGAAAAATTGAAATTAACAATGAAAAAGTGACAAGTCTATCTAAGAACAAGCTGGCAAAATTCCGACGTAAAGAAATGGGGTTTATTTTTCAAGACTACAATCTGCTGGATACGCTCACAATCGGTGAAAATATTGTACTTCCTTTAACACTTCAGGGAGAAAAAGTAAATGTCATGGAAAATAAATTAGTAATTGTTGCTAAACAGCTCGGGATAGATACAATCATACACAAACGCACCTTTGAAGTTTCCGGTGGGCAACTTCAAAGAGCAGCTATTGCACGTGCAATTATCCATGACCCAACTATTATTTTTGCGGATGAGCCAACCGGAAACTTGGATTCTAAATCATCCTTGCAGGTTATGGAATCATTAAGAGATTTGCATGAATCACAGAAAGCAACAACTATTATGGTATCACATGATCCATTTGCAGCAAGCTTTTGTGAGCGTATTATTTTTATTAAAGACGGTAAATTATTTAATGAGATTCATCGGGGTGATAATCGCCAAGCATTTTTTCAGGATATATTAAACGTTCAATCTCTCTTAGGGGGAAACACTGATGACCTTCAAACAGTTCGCGTTTAATAATGTCAGACGAAACAAACGACAGTATTTGAGTTATTTCTTAAGTTGTATGTTTGCTGTAACAGTTTTTTTTATGTATGCGGTAGTCATTTTTCACCCAGCTATCGATGGCACTGAATTTGGCCAGACTGTCCAGCGTGGAATCCTCGTTACAGAAGGTATGATATATGTATTTTCGTTCTTATTTGTCCTTTATTCTACAGGTTCTTTTATAAAATCAAGGAAGAAGGAATATGGGTTATTAACAACATTAGGTATCACTAAATCTCAGCTTAGTCGCATGCTGATTTTAGAAAATACCATCATCGGGATTGCATCTATCGTTTCCGGTCTTTTGCTTGGTGCGCTATTAACCAAATTATTTCTCATGGTATTTTCCCAAATTTTGGGCCTTGGCGAAATTCTACCATTTTACCTATCCCTAAAGGCCATCGGTATAACCGTAATATTATTCTTTATTATGTTTGAGATTAATTCAATTGCCGTGGTTTGGACGATTCGTACGAAATCTATCATGGAGATGTTTCGCGGGGCAAAGGCACCTAAGAAAACACCCAAATTCTCGTGGATATTATCTCTTATTTCACTAACTGCAATTGGCAGCGCTTATTATCTAGCTTATACGGCCAGCTTAGTTTCTATTTTAATTCGTATGTTACCAATTCTGGTGTTAATCATTCCCGGTACTTATTTTCTATTCACTCAATGCAGTATAGCAGTTGCAACTATATTGAAAAAAAAGAAAAGCTATTACTTTAGGAACTTAAACTTATTAACTGTATCTGATTTAACATTTAAGCTGAAAGACAATGCCCGTTTATTATTTTTTGTCACAATTTTAAGTGCTGTAGCATTTACATCATCAGGTGTTCTATATGGGTTGTTTCAAAGTGTTGAAGTAGAGTCAGAACGTTTTGTACCGCAAGACGTATCCATAGTAGCCCGATCCTCTGAAAATGTGGATGCTTTTGAAAAAGAAGTTGCATTTGTGGAGAAAGCATTTAAAAAACAAGGAATTGCTTATGAATCAACGATCGTTCCATCTACTAAGGTAAACGCTCATTCAGACAAAAAAGAATGGAACGATGTAACTTTATTACTATATTCCTATTCAAATTATAAAAAGATGATGGCACTCCAAAATAAAAAAGCCACATTTAAAATAGAAGACAATGAAGTAGTTGTATTGCTAGAAGATTTTGTTTTACTGGATGACAATAAGGCGCCTGAGACACTTTCTCTTAGACCGACTAACAAAGAAGAATTGTTTAATGTTAAAACTGCTGATACAACACTAAATGGGAGTATCTATACATCTTTTTCTGCCGTGGTTCCTGATGATGTCTATCATAATTTTTATCAAGATGCTAAAAAAGAAGAAATCTTTCAAAGCTATCTAATGAATATACCCAACTGGACTACACGGGCAGAAGACATTGCAGATATCTTGAACCAAGTGGACAGTGAACATGTATTTACCGAGTCACAGGCAGATACCTATGTCACCATGAAGCAAACAATGTCATATCTCTTCTTTTTTGGTATATTTATTAGTGTTCTATTTTTTTTAGCGGCAGGATCCATTTTATATTTTCGGATGTATCAAGACATAGACAAGGATTTACATCATTTTCATTCCTTATATCGTATTGGATTAACCGATACAGAAATGAAAAAAATAGCAACAAAGCAGTTGGCATACCTATTTTTCATTCCCTTTTTAATAGCAGTTGTTCATGCTGGATTCGCATTTAAGGCATTGCAGAATATGTTAGCTTCCTCAATATTTATACCAAGTGCTATTATTATAACGATTTTCTTTATCGTGCATGTTGTAAACTTTATTTTCATTCGAAATATATATACTGCCAAACTAAGAACAGTAATGTGATATTTTTTCCATATTTTAGGAGGTATTTACAAATTGAAACCATACAGTAAATCACACGAATTACATGAAGAAGCCTTACAGCATATAGTCGGAGGTGTAAATTCACCATCTCGCGCATATAAAGCAGTTGGTGGCGGTGCGCCAGTGTATATGGAGCGCGGAGAAGGTGCTTATTTCTGGGATGTCGATGGCAATAAGTACATTGACTATCTAGCTGCATATGGACCAATTATAACAGGACATGCACACCCTCATATTGCAAAGGCAATTTCACATGCAGCATCAAATGGTGTCTTGTACGGCACTCCTACTAAACTTGAAAATACATTTGCAAAAATGCTTAAATCTGCAATTCCGTCACTTGAGAAAGTTAGATTTACCAATTCAGGAACGGAAGCAGTAATGACGACAATTCGCGTAGCACGTGCCTATACCAATCGTACGAAAGTTATTAAGTTTGCCGGTTGCTACCATGGTCATTTTGATGCGGTATTAGTACAGGCCGGGTCTGGACCTGCAACACTTGGAACTCCAGATTCAGCTGGAATTCCTAAGGCTGTAGCAGCGGATGTCATCACTGTTCCATTCAATGACCTTGATGCTTTTAAGGAAGCAATAAATCATTGGGGAGATGAAATTGCTGCAGTTTTAGTTGAGCCAATCGTTGGTAATTTTGGAATCGTTGAACCCCATGAAGGCTTTTTGCAGGCAGTGAACGATATTACACATAATGCTGGTGCCTTGGTCATTTACGATGAAGTTATCACCGCATTTCGCTTTACATATGGAAGTGCACAACAAGTCTACGGTGTTGAACCAGACATGACAGCTATGGGTAAAATCATTGGGGGTGGACTTCCAATTGGAGCATACGGTGGCAAACTCGATATTATGGAACAGGTCGCACCACTTGGGCCTGCGTACCAAGCAGGAACTATGGCTGGTAACCCCGCATCAATGGCATCCGGTATTGCCTGTTTAGAAGTTTTACAACAAGACGGTGTCTATGAAAAATTAGATGAACTTGGGGCTCAGCTTGAAAAAGGAATTTTGGAAAAAGCCAGCGAGCACGGTGCTTCGATTTCTGTGAACCGCTTATGTGGCGCACTTACAGTTTATTTTGGCGAAGGTACAATCACGAATTATGATCAGGCAGAAGCTAGCGATGGTGAAGCCTTTGCACGATTCTTCAAATTAATGTTGGAACAAGGTGTGAATTTAGCTCCTTCTAAGTATGAAGCATGGTTCTTAACAACCGAACATACTGCGGAGGATATTGATGAAACGATTGAAGCCGTAGATCGCGCATTTCGTGTTATGGCTGAATAGATAGCAAAAAAAGGTTTCCTGCTTAGACAAGCGGGAAACCTTTTTTGATAGGAAAGAAAGTATAAAACTTTGGCGTTAATCTGTCTAGCGCAAGCGCCCTAGCCCGCCTGAGGTTATAAGTCAAATCTCTTTGTGATAAAAATCATCACTAAGAGATTCGTCTTAAACTTGTCGGGGCTGACCAAGGCGCTTGCGCTTTTCTAAATAGTGTTATAATTTTGGACTGCGCATCGCCAGTGTATCCACTTGGTTCGCCGGTGCATCTTGCTCTCCGTGACTGTAAATCAGCAATAGCATCAGCCTTTAACTAAATCAGGTTGATCCAGGTTTTGTACTTGATATAAATTATAGTAGCTCCCTTGTTTCTTCATTAGTTCGTCATGAGAACCACTCTCTTGGATTTCCCCGCCGACGATCACAACAATTCGATCTGCATGTGTGATGGTTGCGAGCCTGTGTGCAACAATGAATGTTGTACGATCTGAAGCTAACTTTTCTAATGCTTCCTGAATTGTGTGCTCACTTTCTA
Source organism: Virgibacillus necropolis (assembly GCF_044793635.1). Classification (GTDB taxonomy): domain Bacteria; phylum Bacillota; class Bacilli; order Bacillales; family Amphibacillaceae; genus Virgibacillus_F; species Virgibacillus_F necropolis_A. The sequence continues at coordinate 2,911,527 of NZ_CP084992.1, read as the reverse complement.
AATCAAGTGCTGAAGTCGCTTCGTCAAAGATTAATAATGGTGGATTTTTTAGAAATACACGCGCAATCGCAATTCGTTGTTTTTGCCCACCAGACAATTTAACGCCACGTTCACCGACTAATGTGTCATAACCATGCACCAAATCTGTGATAAAGTCGTGTGCATTTGCAGCCTTTGCAGCAGTAATAACCTCCGCGTCGGTTGCATCAGGATTACCCATTCTAATATTCATTGAAATGGATTCACTGAATAACGTATTGTCTTGAAGTACCATCCCGATATTGTCTCGAAGTGAACGAGCTTTCACATCACGTATATCCGTTCCATCTATTTTTATCGAACCTTTTGTAACATCGTAGAAACGAGGTATTAGACTGATTAGCGTAGACTTCCCACCACCACTCATCCCTACCAATGCTATGGTTTCACCCTTTTTCACTTGGAGGGACACGTTTTTCAATACGTCAGGTTCATCATCATCATAACGGAAGGAGACATTGTCAATATCAACATTACCTTTTACATCTGTAATAGGTTTAGCATCTTTTTTATCAACAATATCGTATTTTTCATTTAAGAATTCAAATACACGGTCAATAGACGCGATTGATTGTGTTAAAACAGTTGATGAATTAATTAATCGACGTAATGGGCTATAGACACGTTCCATATAAGCGACAAAGGCCACCATTGTACCTACTGATAGCCCACCATTTATAACATGATAACCTGCATATGCGATAACCAGTAGCGGTGCTAAATCAGTAATTGTGTTGGTAACGGCAAATGTCTTTGCATTCCAATTTGTGTGTTTCAATGCACTATCTAAAAAGTGTTCGTTTCGTTTATTAAATTGACCCTGCTCATATTCCTCCAATGCAAAGCTTCTCGTAACTGGAACACCTTGAACACGTTCATGAAGATGACCCTGAACTTCTGCTAACGCTTGTGAACGATCACGTGTTAAACGGCGTAATCTTCCATAGAAATATTTTATTGAAAAGCCGAATAAAGGAAATAAAATAATTGATACAATAGTTAATCCAACATTCATTGTCAGCATGATACAAATTGCAATTAAAATGGTTATTATGTCTAACCATATATTCATTAATCCTGTTAGCACGAAATTTTTTGTTTGTTCGACATCATGTATTACCCGGGAAATAATTTCGCCGGTTTTTGTCTGTGAGTAAAATCTGAGACTCAATTTTTGTATATGATCAAACAGTCGATCCCTTATGTCATAAAGGATTTTGTTACCTACCCATTGAGCTAAATATTGTCGAATGTATTCAACAGGCGGACGTAGTATTAGAAAAATTACAAACGCTCCACCCATAATCCATAGAAGTTCGCTTGTTTTGGCAGAGTCACTCATATTTTCCGCATTAATTATATCATCGATTATATATTTCAAAATTAATGGCAGTAATAAAGGAATAGCAAATTTTACGATTCCAATAAGAATTGTCCAAACTATTTTCCAACGGTACGGTTTAACAAACTGCATATATTGCTTAATGCTACTCATTTATATCTACCTCATCTATTTGTGTACTAAAGTGTTGCTTAGAAAAATTGGCTTATGCAGTAAGAAAGTAGGTTTACTTTCTTATCTGCCAAGAAAAACCCTTGCTACAGGTGTAACAAGGTTTCAACTTTTTATATATCACGACGTTTCAAGACATGTCATCTACGCTTTGCGTTATTATCTGTATGTCAAAAAACGTTCATACCACTGATCGACAAACTCTGGTGAGAAAGGCCCTTTTCTTTGATGTACCCATTGAAGCAGGTAATCCATATGCCTGTGCAAAATTTTATCTAATACAATTGGATAACCCATTTGTTCTTTATGTTCATCATACTCATCTTCATCCAATAAATTATAAGTCATGTCTGGAAATACTTTTACATCTAAATCATAATCAATGTATTTTAACGCTTCATCGTCATAGACAAATGGCGAACTTATGTTGCAATAATAGTGAATTCCATCATCACGTAACATGCCTATGATATTAAACCAATACTTCGCATGAAAATAACAAATAGCAGGCTCTCTTGTGATCCATGTTCTCCCATCACTTTCGATCACATTGGTTTTGTCATTTGCACCAATCACTTCATCTTCTGTCCGCTTCAAGACAAGGCAATTTTCCCAAACACGATGTAGTTTTCCATTATGCTTGTAGCTCTGAATTTGAATTTTCGAACCTGTTTCGGGGCCAGCCATCTTATCTTCCTTTCTGTATACTTTCCTTGTCCTTTTTTTACATTATAATGGCAAGCGTATTAAAGATAAAGGAACAAGCTCACATTTCCCTTCATTCTTAAAACAATAAAAAAAGAGCTTTCTTGGGAGAAGAAAGCTCTTTTCTGAGTCAGAAAAAAACGGGGTAGGTAAACTATTTCTTATTTTGTTGAGACTTTTGATTTTGTTTTTTTACTTCTTGTGCGTTTGTTTCAGATGCAAATTCAGTTCCAAATTTACCTTGACCTTGAGCTGCTTTTTGGTTTTGTTGCTTTACTTGTTGAACGTTTGTACCAGCAGCAGTTTTGTTAGGTTGTTGTGGTTTTTTAGCCATCTAATATCACCTCCGCAATAATTAATTTAACCATTTTGGGAGATGTTATTCTAAATACCCTTTAGTTAAATTTATCATGCATTGGAAAAAAATTACAAACTGGTATAGAAGCCGTCAATATACACATACTATCTAAATATAATATAGAGAAGACAAGTATTTCTTTCTTATTTTAAATACTGCATCATTTTTTGATGAGAAACCGGAAATGGAAATTCCTCCATTTCCTTGCGATTAACGAATTTAGCGTATGACCTATTGGTTTGTGTACTGTTTGATGCTGCTTCGTGTACTTCCAATTCCCAGATTAGATGGGTAAAAACATGTTTCAGCTTGCCAGCTTCTCTTTTTAAAGTAACATGAATGCCATATTCTTTTTCAAACCACTCTGGAATTTGGCTGAATCCCATTTCATTTAAAGAAATCATGGGAAATTGCCACAGATTTGCTAATAATCCATTGTCAGGTCTTTTTTCAATTAAATAATCGCCCTGTTTGTTTTTTATTAACAATGCAGCATATGGAATGCGTTTCTGCTTTTTAGCTTTTGACTTTATCGGTAATTGTTTCTCGATTCCTTCAGCAAATGCTTGACAATGCTGTTGAACAGGACAAAGCATACACGTTGGATTTTTAGGTGTACAAACAATAGCACCTAATTCCATCATTCCCTGATTAAACGATGACGGATCATCATGTGATATCATTTCCCGAACATAGTTCTCAAAGAGTTTTTTTGTACGTGGTTTTGCGATATCTTCTTCCACTTTTAAAATTCGTGAAAGGACACGCATAACATTACCGTCAACAGCAGGCTCAGGTTGATCGTATGCAATGGAAAGAATTGCCCCTTTTGTATAGGGACCAACACCTTTCAAAGATCCTAAATCACCTGGATCAGCTGGTATTTCCCCTCCATAAGAGGTAACGACTTCCTTAATAGCGTTTTGTAAGTTACGAGCACGGGAATAGTAACCTAAACCCTCCCATGATTTTAGGACGTCCTGTTCATCAGCACTTGCTAAGTCATGCACAGTGGGAAACTTCTCGACAAATTGGTTAAAATAAGGAATAACCGTATCTACCTTCGTTTGCTGTAGCATAATTTCAGATACCCAAATTTTATATGGATTTTGCTCTTTGCGCCATGGCAGATCACGTTTATTCGCTTGATACCAAGTTATTAAATCAGCTTGAAATTGCATTATATCAATATGTATTAACGTATTATTTTTCATTAATTCACAACCTTTATGTTACAATAAATTTCGACAAACATAGACATTGACACCTAGATACTCATCTAAGGAGGACCTTGAATGGATACTGGCACTCATGTGGTAATGGGGGTTGCTTTAGGAGGCCTTGCAACTCTAGACCCAGCTGTGCATAACGATCCTACACTATTTAGCGCAGTACTAGTAGGAACAATAATCGGTTCGCACGCACCTGACTTTGATACAATTTTAAAATTACGAAATAATGCAGTTTATATAAGACATCACCGTGGTATAACCCATTCAATCCCCGCAGTCATATTATGGGGTATATTGCTGGCAGGAATCATTTTCTTATTCGTGCCCCAGGTGAACTTTTTACATTTATGGCTATGGACATTCTTAGCCGTTGTTATTCATGTATTTGTTGATATATTCAATGCATATGGCACCCAAGCATATAGGCCATTTACAAACAAATGGGTCGCCCATGGATTTATTAATACCTTCGATCCGTATATTTTCACCTTGCATGTTGCTGGAATTGTTGCATGGATGCTTGGCGCGGACCCAGGATATACCTGGTTGATAATCTATGCTGTGATTGCCTTATATTATATTAAACGCTATCTCGATAAAAGGGAAATCATTAAAAAAATTCATGACTTTATCCCTGATGTAGAAAAAATCGCTACTTCACCAACATTGAAGCAAAACTACTGGAGAGTAGCAATTACGACTACAGATAATTTTTATGTTGGAAAAGCGGAACATGGTCACATTCAAATCGTTGATGAATATAAAAAGGTTCCATTGCCTGATACAGAACTTATCCGATTAGCAAAAGAAGATAAGAATATTTCCGCGTTCCTTTCGTTCTCGCCTGTTTATCGATGGGAGATTAACGATTACGATGATTTTACTGAAGTCAGATTTATTGATTTAAGATACCGTTCTAAAGGACATTATCCCTTTGTTGCGGTTGTCCAAATTGATGATAATATGCGAATTATGAGTTCCTATACAGGTTGGATTTTTTCTGAACAAAAACTTCAAAGCAAGTTATTATTTGGTGATAATCCAATTTAAAACAGCGAGGCGACATTATTGTCGCTCCGCTGTTTATTTAATTACTCTATCACCTAATAGTGAAATCGGAATTGCTTCTTCTTTTTCATAGGTTTCATCAAGTAAATTAATCCGATGCCCCCATGCAAATACGCCGTTAATATAATTTATCTTAAACCGATGTCCAGGATCACCTTTCATTTGGTGAATATCTTCAGCCATAAAGTCTTCTGGGTTTAACATATATGCCATCGCAACCTGCATTTTTCGTTCATTTATCGCAACTTCGCTAATATTCCCTACTTGCTCTGCTTTAAGTGCTTTCTCTTTCAGTCGACCAACTTCTTCGCGTAATTGTTCTACTGAATAATCACTATATCGAAAATCCAAATTACTCGCCTCCTATTACTTTCATTTTACATTTTACCAATACTTTAGGACAATGAACATGATGAATGCTTAAAATGAAAATTTTCAGGGAGGTAAATCGTTATGCCAAATATAGCTATAACAGGTGCTGGAAGCGGACTTGGTCGAGCACTTGCATTGAAGTATGCAAAAAATGGATACAACGTTTTTTTATTAGGAAGATCTGATACAAAACTACATATGGTGCAAAATGAAATTCTACAGGATGGTGGAAAAGCAGAGATTGTTTTATGTGATGTGAGTGAACCTGCATCAGTGAGTATTGCCTTTCAACAAATAGGTGAATTAGATGTTTTTATAAATAATGCTGGTATCGGAATTTTTGGTCCTGTTGACGATTATACGGTAGAGGATGTTGAATCTACTTTAAACACAAATGTTAAGGGAACTATTTTAACGGTTCAATCTGCATTGCCGTTGATTAGAAAAAGTAGCGGACGAATTCTGACAATCATCTCAACCGCAGGACTTCGCGGCAAAGTAAATGAATCCATTTATTGTGCAAGTAAATTCGCCGTTAAAGGCTTTACCGAAAGCTTGCAAAAAGAATGGGAAAATGAATCCATTTCTATTACTGCCGTTTATATGGGTGGCATGAACACACCATTCTGGAAAGGATCAGCCCATGTGAAGGATGCTTCAGGATTAAAAGGTCCCGAAGTTGTTGCTGAACAAATTTACAGTGAAGATAACGGCCGAAATGAGATTGTGATTGATAAATAGTTTGATTGTGCGGCTGATATATTCCATTGAAATGGGATGTATTGGCCGTAAAATTTTTATTCCAACCGTTCCACTCCAGCATTAATTACTCCTCATCCTCCGCTTCATCTAAAAATTTATTAATCAAATCAATCCCAAATCCTTTACGATACAATCCTTCTTTTACTTTATTTCGTAGTTCATAACCAGTGAATTTCGGTTTATGTTTTCGTAGTAGCTTGTCACCGTGTTTTGTAATGGCAATCCATTCTGCATCATCATCTTTTTCTTCCCCAAGCTCAGATACCGCTTCCTTTATGACATCCTGTTCAAACCCTTTTTGCATGAGTGTAATTTGGAGCTGTTGAAGTTGTTTTTTAAAGGAATCTTTTCCTTGTTTATTCATTTTTTTATGAATCCACTTTTGCGTTTTTTCCATTTGAATGTCAAACGTGTAATGCTCAATAGCCTTGCTGGCAACAGCAGCCGAAACACCCTTTTCAATCAATTCTTTTCTTACTAACGCTGGGCCTTTTATAGAGGTTTGTATCCTTGTTCGAACAAACGCATCTGCAAACACTGCATCATCAAGCAATCCCTCAGACATCAATCGGTCCATAATTTGTTTGATATGTTCTTCATCAACTTCTTTTTTCACCAAATAATCATGAATTTCTTTTTTTGTTCGCATTCGGTAGCTTAAAAAATTGATAGTAAGGGTATAAGATTTATGTACATCATCTTTTTCGATTAGCGTTGTGACCATTGAATCATCCAATTCAAGATCTTTATGAAGCTTATATTCAATTAGAAGGGCTTCATCAACACTAAAGCCATACTTTTCTCCCTGGCCATCGTCCAAGAAGATGTTATAACGATTCTTACGTTTTTTCTGTGTGGTGATACGGGTAATCTTTTTCACTGTTACTCTCCCCTTTTGTTAAGGATCTTTTCGTACGCATTGTTGCTATTTCATCTTAATAGTTGATATAAACTGTGAAGTAACTTCTATCTAAGTTAGGTCTGTAGAACTGATAATGGAAACAAGTTACTTAGGCAACCGCAGCCCGTATACACTTCGCTTTCCGCGGGCGGCTGGTGAGCCTCCTTGTGCTAACGCACTGCGTAGTCTCACCAATGCCTGTCCTCCCGCAGGAGTCTACGTGTATACGGGCTGCTGGTATAATAGTTGCCAATAACAGCATTCATTAGTTGAAAGAAATGACCAAGAATTCTTACGTAAATAGCTTTACCAGTCCAGCATCGTTCCGGGCGGTGACTCCTGCGGGAACAGCACGTGTCCGAAGACCCCGCAGAGTGGTTTTCTCGAGGAGGCTAAGGCCGTGCCCGCGGAAAGCATCCGCCCGAAGCGATCCTGGACGGCAGCAATAGCACATGTCTTTAGAAATAAACCTAAAGTTATGTCGTAATATCTATTCTCTCGAAGCAACAATCTTAAGAAAACAACCTTTGTTAATAATAACATGAAATTTTTTACCAATCACCACAGTAAGAATCATAAACTTGCATATAATAAGAAAAGCGAAGGCAACTGTTCTGGGGTGACACGCATAAGCAAGGAACCGAAGAGTGCATGCTCTTCGCACTCGTAGTGTTCATTGCTTATGTCGCGAACCCCAAGGAGCCGTAGCTAGACATGAAAAGCGGAGGCGACTGTTCAGAAGCGGACGCAGCCTTACTGAGAACTAATGAACAATAATTATATTGATTGGAGTGTTCGTATTGAATATATTAATTTCGGGTGGTACTGGATTTGTAGGATCACAATTAACGAACGTACTAACAGGTGAAAATCATCATGTATACATACTAACGCGCTCCCCTGACAACTATGAAAATACAGATTTAATCACTTATATTCCTTATGATTACTATGTACGTGACCTACCGGCAATTAATTCTGTCATTAACCTTGCTGGCGATACATTATTTGGCTATTGGAGTACAGATAAAAAAACTAACATTATGAAGAGTCGAACAGAAACTACCCAACATCTCGTTCAAATGATGCAACAAATGGAAAAGAAACCTGAGGTATTTATAAGTGCATCAGCAATTGGATTTTATGGTACAAGTGAGGATCTTATATACACGGAGAATACATTAGATCAAGGCGATGACTTTCTTGCTAGTGTAGCAGGCGCATGGGAAACCACCGCAATGCAAGCAGCAGACGAATTGCACATACGAACAGTTTGTACACGTTTCGGAATCATATTGGGAGAAAAAGGTGCTTTGTCGTACATGACCTTACCGATTAAGATGTTTGCTGGTGGTAAAATTGGAAACGGTGAACAATGGATGTCATGGGTTCATGTTGAAGATGTGGTAAATTCAATTATTTTTTGCATGCGAAATGACAAAATAGAAGGACCGGTTAACGTTACAGCACCAAATCCAAAACGTAATAAAGACTTTACGAAAATATTAGCAAAGGTTCTTAAACGACCTTATTGGTTTACTACCCCATCCCCATTAATCCGTACTGCGATTGGTGAAATGAGTGAACTCATGACAAAAGGTCAATATGTATTACCTGGGAAGTTAGACGACCAAAATTATCAATTTTCTTATCCATATTTAGAAGAAGCATTGCGTTCAATAAACCTACACAAAAAGCCCCAAAAAAAGTCGCAAAATGTGTAAAAAAATGATTCACAATTTTATTAAATCTGTGTAAAATAACAGTACTGAGAAATAAATGATATAGGGAAGGCAAATGGTGCGCCACCAGTGATTACTGGTTCTAGTGGGTTCGATTCCCACCCCGAATTTTTGTTGATCGCTAACCAAAAATTCAGGGGTGGGGCACACCAGACTTCTTCAAGATACCCACCTAAATACAAGGAGGGTATTTTTATGCTTAAAAAACGTGATTTACACGAGGTACCAGCACTATTTGAATTGATAAAACACCCAGATGTTTATCCATTTGTACGGCATAAAGCAGAGACAAGTGATGAATTTTACTTCATCACAAGACAAACAATGGAAGCGGAAGAAAACGGTGAATTAATATCCCGGACTATTCTAGATGAATTTCAACAACCAATAGGTACCATTAATTTATTTGATATGCAGCAGCAACACGGATTCTTGGCAACATGGGTTGGTCAGCCCTACTTTGGTAAAGGATATAATAAAGAAGCAAAAGAGTTATTTTTTGAAGAAATATTTTTTCAACATGATATTAAGGGCATTTTTATGAAGATCCAAAAATCAAATGTACGCTCGTTAAAAGCAATTTTAAAGATTCCCTATGTAGCTCTAGGAAATACGTTTTATCCAGATGTATATCAAGCGATTAATCAAAAGAATGACGTATATGAATTATTTGTGATTTCAAAGGATCATTATATGTCCTATCATCAGTTTCACACACCCTCTGTATCAGAAGGTGGCGAAGAGGTTTCCTAATACATGTATATTTTCACTGTTACTTTACCATGCTAATCATAGAAAAGAGGGATTTCTATGAAAGGTAAATCGAAAGGTGAAAATCGTACACTTGGATATTTATCCAAGACGCAAGAAGTTCTATATCAAAAAGAGTTTAAAAAAGCAGACAGCATTTATGGTCAGCTTAGCCAAAAAGGCAACCGATTAAAATAATCGGTTGTCTTTTTTTACTTTTATCCACACTCTTTCATGCGTATGTGGATAACGTCTGAAACAACTGAAGAATTAAGGGCATTTATACACAACATAATGTGCACAACTTTAATGCACCCTGTGAATAGTGTGGATAAATACCCAGAACATTGTGAGTAAGTCTTCTTGAATGTGAATAACTTTGTGGATTATATTTTCACAAAAAAATACATTGACCTTATGTGATGTTTGTTATACTATAAATATAACAGTTATTATTAGAAAGTCTTATGATTTCTAAATACAAATGAGAAAGAAGTGATTTTTATGCAAGAATTGTTAAATGAAATTAATTGGGCAATCATTGCTCCATTTCTAGTAATTCAAGCCATCTTACTCATTGTCGCGTTAGTTGATTTAGTAAAAGTTAATAAAACAAATGGGCCAAAGTTGTTATGGGTTTTTATTATTATTTTGGTTAATATTCTTGGTCCCATATTGTATTTTGTTTTTGGAAGGAGAACAGATTAAATGGCCATACTTACCTTAAAAAATCTCTCCAAAAATTATGATGGAAAAACTGCTGTTAAACCTGTGGACTTGGCTTTTGATGCACAAAAATGTATTGCCTTAATAGGACCAAATGGTGCGGGTAAAACAACTATATTACGTACTTTATCTGGTTTACTCAAACCATCTACAGGTTCTATCACCTTTCATGATATGGAACCAAAGGAAGACATTCGAAAGTATATTGGGTATCTTCCACAATACCCTTCCTTTCACTCTTGGATGACTGGCAAAGAATTTCTAGTCTACGTTGCTCAACTTGCTTATATCGGAAAAAATGAAGCGATTAAGCGTGCTGAATCATTACTTTCCCAAGTTGGGCTGGACGATGCTAAAAATCAACGTATTGGAAAATACTCAGGTGGCATGAAGCAACGATTAGGAATTGCACAAGCAATTATTCATAAACCAAAGCTTCTAATGCTTGATGAGCCTGTATCATCACTTGATCCAATAGGTAGACGAGAGGTTCTAAATTTGATGGATGAATTAAAAAAAGATATGACAATTTTATTTTCAACACATATCTTAAGTGACGCTGATGAAGTTAGTGATGAATTACTGCTTTTGCATAATGGAAACATTGTGGAAGAAGGGTCGTTGGAGTTTCTACGTTCTAAGTATCAAATATCTAAAATTGAAGTATCTTTTTCCGATGACGTAGACAACTATACAAAAGCTATCAAGGCTTTACCAACCGTTCAAGAATGTACTATCGAAAAGGGAAGTATTCATATCATCACTGATGATATCAACTCTGCCCGAAGTGAAATTCTATCAGAGGCTTCAAAAGAAAATTGGCCATTGTCCATGTTTACCATAAGTAGAACTACGCTTGAAGAAATGTTTATGAAGGCGGTGAATTCCTAATGCAATGGACAACACTTTTACAGAAAGAAGTTCTTGAAAATTGGCGTAACTTTAAATGGGTATGGGTTCCCCTTGTCATGATTTTAATTGCGTGTATGGATCCTATTTCTACCTATTATTTACCACAAATTATAGATGCGGTCGGCGGACTTCCAAATGGATCTGCAATTGATATTCCAGAATTTCTTCCTAGTGATATTATTATGATGAGTCTTGGCCAATTCAGTAGTTTGGGAGTCTTGATGATTGTATTAATGTCTATGGGTGCAATTGCAAGTGAAAGAAAAAGTGGTGTGTTAGAACTTATCCTGGTAAAGCCCGTTACCTATAAAAATTACATTACGGCAAAATGGATGTCGCTCATGTTGTTAGTTTGGATAGCCTTTTCAGTTGGCATGCTTGCCAACTGGTATTATGTTAATCTATTATTCGGCGATTTATCATTCGTTAGTTTATTAAAAGTAACCCTTTTTTATGGACTCTGGTTATCATTGGTAATAAGCTTTTCAGTTTTTTATAACGCATTGGTCAGAACACCCGGACTTGTCGCGTTTCTCACCATATTGTCCCTACTGATTATGTCCATAGTTACTAATATATTTGCAAACTATTTAGAATGGAGTCCCTCCAATATCTCAGAACACATCCAACAAATGCTTGTAAATAAAAGTGTTCCTGCTGAACTTCTAGGTAGCGCTGGGATAACAATTATTTTGATTGCTCTTTTGTTGATTGGATCAATTATTACATTTAAGTCCAAGGAATTGGCAAATTAAAATGGATGGGGTTAAGCCCCATCCATTTACTATCTACTTTTTACAATTGTTACTTTCCGTACCAATAACCATGTTAATCCATATAATAGTAGACCAACAGCTGCTAATTGATAAAAGAAAATTAAATCAAACGATTCCACAATGTTTACGAAGAATTCCGTAATAAAATCTGCAGCAACACCTACAAGTAAAAAGACAATTACAAGTGCTATAAATCCTCCTCCACCAGCCAAACCGTATTTATAAAACAACAAGCCGATTCCGAACATAGCAGATAATATGAAAAACATACATGTTGCATCGATTATTACTCTAGTTAACCACGTATCATTAATTAATTGAGCAAGGTGTATAAAATCAAATTCAAATAATAATAATTGATTTGTTATGGTTAAAACTATCGAATGAATGGTGTTGGCTAATATAGATTTTAAAACCGATAAACCAATAAAGAATATCCCTAAACTAATAAAAAAGTTCTTTCTGGTTGCCCCCATTTTGATGGAGAATGGAATACTTTCCTTTACAGTAACAAATGCAAATATGGCACAATAAATGTAGATAGCAAATGATAGGGCAAAACGCATATTTACTTCAACACCGTTTAAAAAAATGTATGCCCCGGTTGTAAGAAGCAATGTTCCAACCAATGATCCAAGCAATATTCCCCAAAAGATTAAAAATGATCTTCTGCTATCTGCAGTAAAAAAGTAAAGTAAGCCTTTGATTTGTCTGTTCATTATTACGCCCCCTTATTACCTTCTGTTAAATGAATCATTAATTCTTGTATCGGAATTCCTTCAGCCTTTAATCCTGCATTCACAGCCTCTTCCTTATTGCAATATACATATGCAGTCATCATACCTGCAAGCTGTTTCTTATTGATCACCGTTTTACCAGCACTAAATTCTTCAACCTGTTGCACCGTACCCGTAATTGCACATGTATTTGTTCTCAATGTATCTGCATCTTCACGTAATACCAATTTCCCGTCTTGAATGATTAGAACTTCTTCAAATAACAGACTTACCTCATCAATTAAATGTGTCGAGAAAATAATAGTTCGCTTCTCATTTTCATATTCTTCAAGAAGGATTTCATAAAACTTCCGTCGTGCAGCTGCGTCAAGTCCGATATATGGTTCATCAAAAATCGTAATCGGCGCCTTACAAGACAGTCCTACTATAATGCCTAGTGCTGATTCCATTCCTTTTGATAACGTCCTAACTTTCGCTTTCTTATCTAGTTCGTATACCTCAACAAGCTCATCTGCTAATTCCTGATCCCACGTTGGGTAAAACAAAGAATAGATGCGGAGTACATTTTTAATCGATAAATCCTTTTTAAAGTTATTTCCTTCTTTAATTAAACAGACCGACTCTGTAATATGCTGATTATCAAATGGATTTTCATTATCAATAGTAATTTCTCCACTAGTAGACAGAATGTGTCCAGCTAAAATTTCCATGAATGTTGTTTTACCAGCGCCATTGCGTCCAAGCAAACCGTAAATCTTCGGCTCAAGGAGAGAAAACGAAATGCTATCAAGTGCATGTTTTTCTTTATATTTTTTAGTAAGATTTTTCACATTAATTTCCATCACTATCTGCCTCCTTGTTAATCATTGAAATTAAATCATCATTATTAATCCGTAGTTTTTTTGCTTCATTTTTAATCGGTAAAATATAATTTTCATAAAACGTTTCCTGCCGTTTCTCAATTAAAATCTCCCTTGCGTTTTCGGTTACAAACATCCCCACACCTCTTCGTTTGAATAAAATATTTTCATTCACCAGTTCATTAATCCCTTTGGCTGCTGTCGCAGGGTTGATTTGATAAAAACTGGCGAACTCATTCGTAGATGGTACACGCTCCATTGCATTGACGTTACCATTAATTATCGAGTCCTCAAGTTGTTCTTTTATCTGTAAAAATATAGGTTTATTTTCATCAAGTGTATTTTTCATGTTCAACCCCTCGGTTAATTGGTTAGTTACTTGTGTAACTAACTATATAACCACACGGATTGATTGTCAACAATTTTTTGAAAATTAATTAAGTTGGGCTGAAAAAAAAGAGCTCGGGCACACTGACCAAGCTCTTCGCAACTATTATCCTTCCTCACTTATACCACTTGTTGGTCCCTTTTCAGTCCAAATATAATAATCATGCCCATTTGTAGTCACTGTGATGTTTCCGAAAACTGCTGTGGAAAAGATCAAAGCATTCACTCTATAGAGGTTCTGAATGACTCTCCCAACTGGATGACCATAATCATTTTGTTTACTATATGTCAGTATGGCTACCTTTGGATTTACCTTTTTCAAAAAGTCTAAGGAACTACTCGTGCGACTACCGTGATGTGCCACTTTGATAAATTCCGATTGAAGGCCCTCTATTTTCATTAATTCTTTTTCCTGTTCCTTTTCAATATCTCCCAAAAATAGAAAGTCCATTTCTTTATATGTTACTTTCAATACAATTGATGACTCATTATTATTTCGAAAGGGCTCATACGTATTTAATACACGTATTTTTAATGAAGGATCAAGATTTATTAACTGATTTTTTTCAGCAATTTCAACCGGTATTCCTTGCTTTGCTACTTGCCCGATATATTTACGGTATGTTTTCGTCGTGTAAAGCTTGCCAGAGTCAAGAATTTGTTCAACCTTGGTAGACTTCATTACCTTTGGGAGCCCTCCGATATGATCAATATCAGGATGGGTAACAATTAGTAAATTAATTTTATCAATTTGTTGATTTTCAAGGTATTCCACTATTTTTTTACCAGACTCAGGTGTTCCACCATCAATCAATATTGTCTTATCTTCGGGTGTCTGTATTAAAATGCTGTCACCTTGACCAACATCAATAAAATGAACTTGCATAGTCGGCTGTTGTTCCCCATGAATGGTATTAACTGGCGCAGTGACAAATATGAAAAAAAGAAGTATAACGATATACCATCTATATTTTCCCATGAACAACATCCTTCGTAAGTAATTACTTTATCGTTTTCCTGTATGAGCATTTATTTTTTGATGAAACAGCTTTGATTAACGGTCGTGACTGTCTTTTAAATAAAAAGGTTTCATTACAGGATTCGCTTGCGCTTTTCTTCTTAGTTTTCACCGATATCTTTCAATTATGAGTACCAGTATTAGAAAATGTTGGCTTGTTACCAGTAATTAAAAAAGCTGTTAGCCACATTTGGCCAACAGCTTATCAAAGAATTATACTGTTTTAACGACTATTTGATCCTCTACCATATCAACATGAACGTTTTCTACTGTTTCTTCTTCCAGTATTAAATCGGTTAATTGATCTTCAATTTTATCTTGGATTACACGACGTAATGGACGTGCACCAAACCGTTTATCATAACCTAGCCTTACCAGTTCGCGTTTTGCAGAATCAGTAATTTCAATTGATAATTGACTTTCTTCTAAATTTTGTTCAAGGTCAACAAGCATCAAGTCAACAATTTTTAATAAGTTATCTTCAGATAGCTCATTGAATGAGATGATGGAATCAAATCGATTCAAGAATTCCGGTTTAAAGTATGCACTTAAATTATCCAACGTAGACACCGCTTCGTGCTCAGCCTTGTTAAAACCAACCTGTATCTGCTTATCTCCAGTTCCGGCATTACTTGTCATGATAATAACGGTTTCTTTAAAACTAACCGTACGACCATGTGAATCAGTCAGATGACCGTCTTCCATGATTTGCAGGAACATATTCTGCACGTCTGGATGTGCCTTTTCAATTTCATCCAACAGAAGGATGGAATACGGATTGCGACGTACTTTTTCTGTTAACTGCCCTGCTTCTTCATGACCTACATAGCCTGGAGGTGACCCGATTATTTTAGACACGGCATGTTTCTCCATATATTCACTCATATCTAGTCGAATTAGTGAATCACGGGAACCAAATAGTTCATTTGCTAGTGCTTTCGTTAATTCCGTTTTGCCAACACCTGTTGGTCCAACGAATAGGAATGAACCAATTGGACGGGTTTTTGATTTTAACCCGGCACGGCTGCGTCGAATTGCTTTTGCAACTTTCTCAACCGCCTGTTCTTGACCGATAACATTTTCGCTTAAGTTATTAGCAATATTTTTCATTTTTTCTTGCTCGTCTTTTTGTAGTTTAGTCACAGGAATCCCTGTTTTTTCTTCTACAATTAACAGAATATCCTCTACTCCAACATCGGTAACCTGGGATTCATTTTTAGCCTTATCCAGCTGCTTTTGTAATTGAATCTCCTGGTATCTTAAATTTGCAGCTTGTTCATAGTTTTCCGCATCTGCAGCCTTTTCTTTTTCCTGAACAATTTCATCCAAGCGTTGTTGCAGTGCATCTGAATCTTTCTCTGTGTTTGCTAAGTTTAAGCGTGAACCTACTTCATCCATTAAATCAATTGCTTTATCAGGTAAAAACCGATCCTGAATATAACGCTGTGACAATGTTACAAATGAGCGTATAGCCTCATCAGAATAGTTCACTTCATGAAATTTCTCATAACGATCCTTAATACCATTTAGTATCTGGATCGCTTCTTCTGCAGAAGGTTCTTTCACAATAATAGGTTGGAAGCGTCGTTCTAATGCAGCATCTTTTTCAATTTTGCGGTATTCTTTTAAAGTTGTTGCACCAATTAATTGCAACTCACCACGTGCTAATGCAGGTTTTAAAATATTTCCCGCATCCATTTGTGAGCTTTCTGCAGTACCCGCTCCAACTAATAAATGAATTTCATCTACAAATAGGATGACATTTTTTCTCGTTTGCAACTCTTGAACGAGTTGTTTCATACGTTCCTCAAATTGCCCGCGCATACTAGTGTTTGCTACTAGAGACGCAACATCCAATAAATATATTTCTTTATTCATTAACTTAGTCGGAACATTTCCTTCGACTATCTTCAATGCTAAACCTTCTGCAATTGCAGTTTTACCTACTCCAGGTTCACCAATTAGAACTGGATTATTTTTATTACGTCTATTTAATGTTTCAATTACTCGTTTTACTTCATTATCTCGTCCAATAACTGGATCAATTAATCCTGCACGAGCTGCATGTGACAGGTTCTTTCCTAAATTATCTAATAGACCATTGCCTTGGTTTTGTTGTGTTTTAGTTCCTACATTTGATGCTCCATTTCCTTGAGCAAACTTCTCTTGGAATGAGTCTTGTTGATTTTTGTTAAATCCTGGTCCAGAAAAGAAACCATTTGAATTTATTAATTTTCCTTGTATCTCTTGGAAGCATTCATTGCATACATGCAAATGCATTTTCTCATTATTTAATTGCATGGTTACATTAATATCAGCCGGACGAACTCCACATTGTTGACATTTCATTTGCAATTCCTCCTAATAGAATATTAAAAAGGTAAATTTGACTTTGACTATATTTGACCTTTGACTTCATTATACTCTGACCAATTTTGACTTTCAAGAGTTTTGATCAAATTTCCTGATAAACATAAAAAAAGGCTGTCCCAAAATGTTATTTTGGAACAACCTCTTCATCAGTTTAATGGTGGTTAATTGTTCTTACCTCGTTTTCTCTTGTTCTTTTTGTTCTCTAAATTAAGAAATTCACTTTCGTTTTCACTCGCAAACTCAACGTCATTTCCTAGCTTATCATGTTTGTTCTTGTTGTTCTGTCTGTTCTTATCTTTGTTGCGATTCTTATTTTGCTCTGACATTAATCGACCCTCCCATTTATTTAGGTTCAGTCTTCGCATAGAAGAAAACCTTTTTGTCAAAATTATTTTGTCCATTTTCAAGAAATTAAATCAAAAAATTTCAGTGATTTAATACTCAACAAGACACTTCATTTTGACCCATGAATACAATAATCAGGAAATTTATCATAAAGGAGAGGTTTTGATGTATTACAATCGCCCACACCAGCACTGGCAAAATTGGAACCGGAGAATAACAATAGAAGAAGCGATACAAATTGCTTCTGAACAGGTTCCGGGACAAATTGTGAAGGTGGAATTAGATACGAAAAATGGAGCTTGGATTTATGAAGTTGATATTATTACGTCTCAAGGAATGGAATACGAAGTAGAAGTTGATGTTAATTCAGGTGGAATAATAAGTGTAATACCGGATTAAATAAGAAAAACACTTGGATTATCTACCGATCCAAGTGTTTTTTCTGTTATATTGTTTGTTTTTCTTTTTGGCGCAATTCGATACGACGAATTTTACCTGATGTTGTCTTAGGTAGATCATCGATAAATTCAATCTTACGTGGATACTTATATGGAGCAGTTAATTCTTTTACATGATTTTGAAGTTCTTTTATCAAATCTGGATTGTCTTTGTCCACACTTTCTTTCAAGACGATGAAGGCTTTAACAATATTGCCGCGGATTTCATCAGGACTTGCGACTACTGCACATTCTTGTACATATGGATGTTTTACCAAAGCATCCTCTACTTCAAATGGCCCAATTGTATAACCAGAACTAATGATTATGTCATCACTACGGCCCTCGAACCAGAAGTAACCATCCTTATCCTTAGATGCTTGGTCGCCTGTTACATAGTAATTTCCGCGCTGAGATATTTTTGTTCGCTCACTATCTTTATAATACTCTTTAAATAAAGCAGGACAGTCTAGTTTTACAGCAATATCCCCAATCTCATTTGTCGCGACAGGATTACCGTCTTCATCAATAATGTCCACTTCATTCCCTGGTGTTGGCTTACCCATTGAACCAGGTTTCACTTCCATATCCTTCATCACACCAAGTAACAACGTATTTTCCGTTTGACCATAACCATCACGAACCGTTACATCGAAATAGTTAGTAAACGTATCAATTACCTCTCTGTTCAATGGCTCCCCTGCTGAAACAGCACTGTGTAATGCTGGTAATTGATAGTCGTCCAGGTTGTCAACTTTTGCCATTATGCGATATTCGGTCGGCGTACAGCATAGAACATTGATATCATTATCACTAAGTAATTGTAAGTAGGTTTTCGGATCGAATTTACCATTATACACAAAGCCAGTTGCTCCTGAACCTAGTACAGATAAGAATGGACTCCAAATCCACTTTTGCCATCCCGGTCCAGCCGTTGCCCATACTTTGTCCCCTTCATTGATGCATAGCCAATTTTCAGATGCAGTTTTTAGATGAGCAAAGCCCCATCCATGTGTATGAACTACGCCTTTTGGATTTCCAGTAGTACCAGACGTATATGGTAAAAATGCAATGTTATCACTTGTTGTTTTTGCTATATCTAACTGATCAGATGATTCGTCCATTAATGCATCCAAATGGAGCCAATCTTCTGCCGGTTCTCCTACTACAAAACGATTTAAGTTATCATACTCTTTTATTTGTTTATACTGATCTACAAATGGGAAATAGCTTACAACCCCACTGACCTCACCATGCGTTATTCTATACTGCAAATCTTTTGTCTTTAATATTTCGGAGCTTGGAATAATGATTATACCAGTTTTTAATGCTGCAAGATAAACCGCATACGCTTCGATTAATCGAGGAATCATTACCAGTACTTTATCGCCCTGTTTTAAACCATTATTTAAGAAAGCGTTACCAATTTTATTTACATTTTTCATTAACTGACTATACGTAATTTCTTTCTTATTTCCAGCCTCATCTTGCCATATCAATGCCTTCCTAGTCGGATCGGTAGCATAACGCTCCATTTCCATTACGATGTTATAATCTTTAGGTGCTAGTAAGTCTTCTCTGTTCATTTATTTTCATCTCCAATGCAAGAATATATATTTAGTATAGCAAAGGTTATGAAAATTTTAAATAAATAGTTGAAGTAAATCATTCATAACTGACATTTTTCGACAGTACTATCAAAAACTCTTTCACATTAACCGATAATAGATTATAATAAGTTATATTGTTTATTGATTTTTCTGTTATTTTAAATTACTCTTGGGGACGTGATTGTATGGTAGCTAATTCAACGAAGAAAAAGAACATCATAAGTCAGCTTTTTAAGAAACATCACAATCAATATGAGGACCTAACAACAAGTGAAACGCATTTAAATCCAAGTGAATTAATAAACTATTATACGCAATTCACAAATAATCACCCAGACCTGATTATTGCACTTTCACGAGATGGCGAAATCATTTCACACAATCGAAATAGCATTAACGAATTTTTAGGATATCCCCCTGATGAAAATATTAGTTTAATGAAATATGTAGAAGATAAATGGCAAAAAAAATTAACAACTGCGTTTACCAATGCATTAAAGGGAAAGACATCACGGGAATACATATCTGTCATTAATAATACTCAAGAAGAAATGTTCGTAAATGTAATTTTTATTCCAATCAAACAAACTCAAGTTGTTGTCGACGGTGTATACATTATCGTACAGGACGAAACAGATAGAATACGAATGGAACAAGAGTTAGAAATAAGTGAAAAACATTTACTACATGCTCAACAAATTGCAAAAATAGGTAGTTGGGAATATGAAATTACAAAGGACCAACTACATTGTTCTGATACATTTTTTGATTTATTTGGAATGGATCCATTACATTCAACACCATCAATGGAGACACCTTTTGAATTGGTCCATCCCGATGACTATGAACGGTCATATAAAATAGTAGAGCGAGCGATACAAA
This sequence comes from Virgibacillus necropolis, assembly GCF_044793635.1. Taxonomy (GTDB): domain Bacteria; phylum Bacillota; class Bacilli; order Bacillales; family Amphibacillaceae; genus Virgibacillus_F; species Virgibacillus_F necropolis_A. The sequence continues at coordinate 2,891,022 of NZ_CP084992.1, read as the reverse complement.
AAGGCGTAGGATATGTGAATGATCTTCGCATCTATCATGGAAGAACTGGAGAAATACGTTACCTAAGTATTCAAGCTGAAGCTACATGGCGAGGCAATAAACCGCATAAGCTTGTTGGTGTCATTAAAGACTATACAGAACAAAAAGAATTAGAAATGCGCATGTTTGATAGCCAGAAGCATTTCAAGTATATGATCGATAATTTAAGTGTAGGTGTTTGGCTAAAAGATGTATCCACGGACCGCCTTAGTTATGTATCTAAAGGTGTAGAAACCATTCTTAACTACCCTTTAGAGCAATTATATAAACCAGAAGATATTTGGAAAAGGATTATTCATCCAGATGACCTGGAAACTGTAATGAATCGACAAATTGATTTAGCTGAAGGAAAAACAGTATTACAACGTTACCGCATCATTTGTGGTGACGGAACAACGAAATGGGTTTTTGATCAGACAGTTCCAAGCTTAGATGAGGCTGGAAATCTTGTTCAACTTTTTGGAATGATCATCGACATTACAACTGAAATGGAAATGCATGAACAGCTTGCCTACTTTGCTACCCATGATACTTTGACTGGATTACCAAACCAGCGAAGTCTATATGAAAAACTAGATCAATATTGCACAGAAAAGCAGCATGCACCGTTTGCCCTTCTTTATTTAGATTTGGATCGATTCAAGATTATAAACGATTCATTGGGTTATCACATCGGAGATAAGGTCTTACGAGAAACATCAGAAAGGATGAAAGCTACCCTTCATGAAAATAGTTACCTTACGCGAATTAGTAGCAATGACTTTGTTATATTGATTACTGATTATCCTAATAAAGAAGCTGTGTTCAAGCTTTCCGAAAAACTCATACATGCAATCGAGAAAACATTAATCGTTGATGGCTATGACCTTCATATTACAACTAGTATTGGTATAAGCTTTTTTCCTGAGGATGGTGACAGTAAATTAACCTTAATTGAAAATGCACATGCTGCTTTGTATCATGCAAAGCAAATGGGTAAAAACAACTTCCAGCTCTATTCATTTTCCAGAGACATTACTTCTTACAAAAAGTATATTCTTGAAAAAGATATGCGAAAAGCTATCGAAAATGAAGAATTTGAAGTTTACTATCAACCACGTGTGAAACCTAGTAATGGGGTCATTCAGGGCGCTGAGGCATTAGTAAGATGGAATCATGAAGAATGGGGTCTTGTTTCACCAGGAGAGTTTATCCCATTAGCAGAAGAAAACCATCTTATCATACAGATAGGTGATTGGGTTATTAAAAATGTGTGTGAATCATTGCGGACATGGAAAGAAAAAGGTTTAACTATAAGGCCCATTTCCATCAACATATCCCCAATTCGTTTTTTACGTAGTGGTCTTGTAGAATATGTTAAAGAGCAATTAGATATAAACCAAATCCCAGCAAAATACCTGGAATTTGAAATTACCGAAAGCTCGATGCTGAAAAATGAAAAGATGGTAATAAATACGCTTTCAGGTTTACGTGACTTAGGGGCTAGCATTGCAATTGATGACTTTGGCACAGGTTACGCATCATTAAGTTATTTGCGTGAATTTCATGCAAATACAATAAAGATTGATCAACTATTTATACGCAACATTGAAGATGAAAATACAAAAGACGCAACCATTATCTCTTCCATTTTACACTTAGCTAAAGGATTAGAAATGAAGGTTGTTGCTGAAGGTGTCGAAGAGTATGCTCAATTCGATTTTCTAAAACAAAAAGAATGTGATGAGATACAAGGATATTTATATTCAAAGCCCGTTCCTATTGATCGTTTTGAACAAATACTACAAACTGGATATTTAAAACCGCTGAAAACCAAGGTAATCCAGAAACCTGAGGATGAAAGAAGAAATTATTTTAGAATGGAATTTCCAGCACATGTTATTGGCGAAATGTCGATTATGGAGGTAAATAAACGTAAAGTAAACCTAGGTTCCGCCCAAGTGCTTATAGAAGATATTGGGTTAGGTGGTTTAAAGATTTTATCTACATTAAAACTTCCAGTAAATGCTGCGATAAAATTTATATTCAGAGTAACGCTTATGGGAGAAAAGTTTAATTTAAATGCTAATCTAGTTTGGAAAAACGAAGCTAAGGGTGAGGCGTTTTATTATGGAATTAAGTTTGAAATTAATGAACATGACGAGACTCGGCTAGCAAAAGTGATCAACCAAATGTCAGTACTAGTGAAATTAAAACAAGAAATCCCTGATACCCCGTTTATTAAAGGAAATCCATATTCTTATTTATATCGTAATCATATGTAAGAAATGAAGAACACCAGGTTTTGCGCTGGTGTTCTTCATTAATAAAGGCTCTTTTCATACGCATTGTTGCTTTTTATCTTCATAGTTGATATATATTGCGACGTAAGTGTAAGTGCTATGTTGATTTCCGCTGAGGACCGTTGCTTTCCGCGGGCACGGCTTCAGCCTCCTCGCGGAAGACCACCGCTGCGGGGTCTTCAGACTCGTGCTGTTCCCGCAGGAGTCAACTGTCCGCAGCGAAAATCAACTGCCAAAATAGTGAAAGGAGCTATATAGCACTGCTTCCAGACACCATGTTAGCGGAGGAAATACACGAAGACTCCTGCGGAAACAGCGAAGACGATGAGACCCCGCAGTGAGCGGTTTCTGCTCGCGAGGAGGCTCAGCGCGAGCCCTAAGGTGCGCGTAGTGTATTTCCGGAGCGATACGCTATGACGCAGTTTATATCTATTCTCTTAAAAAGCAACAATCTTTGGGAATACAGCCTTAATAAATTAACTTCGGAAGTATATCTTTTAGAACTAAATCGTCTAGACTTTTAAACGTGTACCCTTTTTTCTTCAAATCATTAATAATACGTGGCAAGGCTTCTGCATTATCAGATGAAACGGTGTGTAACAGGATAACAGCACCCGGGTGAAGTTGATTCATAACTTGCTCATATGCATGATTTTCACCTTTTTGCTTATCCGTATTCCAATCGGAAAAAGCTAACGACCAAAAGATATGAATGTATCCAAGTTCACTGGCCCATTTTAACGTCTGCTCATTAAATATTCCACGTGGCGGACGCAGGTATTTCATTTGCTTTTGATCTGTGATCTCGGCAACAGCATCCTCGAGTGTTTCTAATTCTTTTTTCATGGTTTTCTTTGAAACAATGGAAAAGTCAGGATGGTGATAAGAATGGTTCCCAACAATATGTCCCTCATCTACCATACGCTTAACGAGATCAGGCTTACTCTCTACATAATGTCCAGTAACAAAAAAAGTTGCTGGAACGTTTTCCTTTTTCAGTGTATCTAATATTTTTCCAGTATAACCTTGCTCATATCCATTATCAAAAGTAAGATAGACGACCTTTTCACCCGAATCATCAACATAGTAAGCACCGAACTTATCTAATATTCGCTTATACTTACCAATCTCTGGAATTTCATGATTTGTACTTTTCTTGTATCCCCATCCATAGCCACTTGCAGCAATATTTTCGGGAATACTATAGAACACAACAAGAAATGGCATTGTGAGAAGCAAGATAAAAATGGTTATTTTTTTCATTATTACCCACCTATTTTTTATCTTAACTTTTCCTTTACTAACATGATTTATGCATTGTTAAAATATCATTGCACCTGCCCACCCAAAAATAAATAACGGAATATTGTAATGCATAAACGTTGGAACACAAGTATCCCAAATATGGTGGTGACGACCATCAGCATTTAAGCCGGAAGTTGGACCTAGTGTACTATCAGATGCTGGTGATCCAGCATCACCGAGAGCACCTGCAGTTCCTATTAAAGTTGCTGTAGCAATTGGTGAAAATCCGACTGAAACACAAATTGGAACGAAAAGCGCTGCAATGATTGGGATTGTTCCAAATGATGAGCCAATCCCCATCGTAACGACTAATCCCACAAGTAATAATATAAAAGCGACAAGCGCTTGGTTATTTTCGCCAAAGATACCTGATGATACCTCTACAAGGGCTTTTACAGCTCCTGTTTCTTTTAAAATATTTCCGTAACCTGAAGCAACTAACATAACGAATGCAATTGTCCCCATCATAGCAATTCCATCTGTCATGACTTTATCACCATTACGGAATGGAACAACTATAAATACAAACATTAGGGCTAAACCTGTTAATGCACCAATGATTAAACTTCCTGTAATTAATTGCACCGCCAATGCTGCAACAATAGCAAGCACTGTATATAAGTGCTTTATATTAAACTTCACATCTTTTGGTGCGGACATAGAAACTTCTTCCATTTCATTGTCATCTACATCGGTTGTAGAAAAACGATTCTTTCGATACGTAATGAAAACCGCAAAAAGTAATCCAACAATCATACCAAGACCAGGAATTAACATAGAAAGAGTTACCTGACCCATTGTGATGCTTACCCCATTAGATTCCATGCTATCTTCTATAATTCCCTGAAAAATCAAACCAAATCCCGCAGGAATCATGATATATGGGGTCACTAGCCCAAAAGTTAACGCTGAAGCTACTCCGCGACGATCTAGCTTCATATCATCAAACAGCTTTAACAACGGAGGAATTAAAATTGGAATAAATGCAATATGAACTGGAATTACATTCTGTGACATGCATGCCACTCCAGCGATTGCTAACAACATCATTGTTTTTTTTCCTGTCAACTTTTTTATTAAGTAATTAACTAATATTGTAGTAATACCTGTATAACTAATTGCCACCGCAAATGCACCGAGTAGGATATAGCTAAGAGCTGTCTCCGCTTGTCCTCCCATTCCCCCAACGAGCATATCTACTGATTCAACTAACGATAATCCTGCCATCAAACCAGCAGTAAGTGCAGCTATAATAATTGCTAAAATTACGTTCACACGTAACAAGCTTAATAATGTCATTACTAAAACGGAAACTACTACTACCCATTCCATGGTGTGATTCCCCCACTCTCTATTAAATCTTTCTCTTTAATACTTCACCATGATAAAGCATTAAAGTATAAAAATCAACCATTTTTTCAGACAGAATTGGATTGTTTTTTGTGGTTCGCAGATTATATTTTCACTGTATTTGATTTTATCCAATAAAAAAAGCCCTCACTTTCAAGGGCTTTTTAATTAGTTTAGTGTAAAAGAAAATGCTAAATGATCCTGAATTGGAATCCACGCTCCAATACCCTGTTTTGTTACATTTTTTATTTCTATCGACTTTTTACTTCCTTTAAGCTGGATATAGACATCCCCAAAGGTAACTTGCCCTTTATCAATAACTGCTGGTACATAAGCTGTTAGTGTTCCAAATTTATTAACTGGGACGGTGTAATCATTATCCTTTTGTGTATCTTTCCCTATGACGGTTTGATAGGAAAGCGGTAGGTTCGTTTCCTTAGTAGCATCGAGTAAGATCATTTTCTTAACGTCATCTGGACTTGCTATTTTATTTACCAATGCCCCTGTTACCCCTTTTTGCTCTTTCTGTACATAATGCATTTTTTGAGGATTGGTCCCACCAAGATTATTCTGTTCATTTGTATTCACTTTTTGATATTCCCAATTAACAGTTGTATCCTTGGATTTATAATTAATTGCCCATCTTCCAAGATAAATCATGCCCCGATACCCAATAGAGAATGGTGTAGGATCTACACTTGTTTCATTAAGCATTTTAATTAAATCAGGATTTTCAACTGGTATATCTAATTCTTCTATAAATGCTTTGGTATCTTTACTCGGTTCAACAATCTCCTGATCCTCTGAAGAATTGCTATAGGTATTTTCTTTCGTAATTGTAAGCACGTGATTTGGTACAGCAAAGTCATTTGGAGAAGGTGTTTTGTCTTTACCGGAGCTAGATGTTGGAAAAATTAACATCACACTAATAATTGTTGTAATCACAGTCCAAATTATGGCTTTTCTATTCATGTGTCACATTCCTTTCATTTCTCCTTAGTTTTTTCTGACACACGAATATTATACCTTTTATCTTATTAACGATTAAGTTCGATTGCATCAAGAGTTTCTTCAATTTTAATGCTGGATTCAACTGACCGTATCATTGAACAATTTTTCCTTGATAGTTCCAGGTTTTTGTATAGCTTTTCTTTATTCAGTTGATATCCTTTTATACTGTAATGAAGGCTTATGCGTTCTATACGGTTTGCTACTCGTGGGTTTCGTTCAACTTCTGCTGTGATTGTCATGTCCTCAATTTCCGTACGCTGTTTTTCTAAAATTTTACGAAAAACAGATCCGCTGCACCCAACAATAGAAGCAACCATTAATTGAAATGGTCGGTAACCATATTCTTCATTTCCTGAAATCGATAATTCCCCGTAGTCTAAGTCGATACGCATTCCGTTTTCTTTCAAATAAAACTTCACTTGTAATCACTCCCATAAGAAATTATTTGTTACTTTAGTTCTGTTTATCCTTAATTTGGTTTATTATAACCTTTTATTTAAATTTCGAGCAAACATCTTGATTGACCATTCGATGAAATACATTTAGATTGAGTAGGGAAACGTTTTTCTGATTGATTGGGGGGATTCATTTTGGCTTCAGCGCGATCCAGATTCTGGATTTTGATTTCTCTTGTTGCTATTTCTGGGTTTTCACAAGGGATGATCTTACCACTTCTAGCAATAATCCTAGAACAAAATGGTGTCTCGTCTTCGGTAAATGGACTTCACGCTACTGGGTTATACATAGGGGTATTAATCGCCTCGCCATTCATGGAAAAACCAATGCGAAGATTTGGATTTAAGCCAATCATCGTATTTGGAGGGTTGCTTGTAATTGTATCTCTAGCACTTTTTCCATTATGGGATGCTCTTTGGTTTTGGTTTATCCTTAGAATGCTAATTGGCATTGGCGATAACATGCTTCATTTCGGGACTCAAACCTGGATCACAACTACTAGCAGTAAAGAATCAAGGGGCCGTGATATTGCCTTTTATGGATTATTCTTCGGAATAGGATTCACACTAGGTCCATTGATGACACGACTATTATCAATTAATGAAGCACTACCTTTTCTCCTTTCTGCACTATTTAGTATGATTGTTTGGTCTATGCTTGCATTTGTTCGAAACAAATGGCCAGAAGAGGATGTATATACGGGGCAGGGGACAAGCTCTTTTAAACGATTTATACAAACAGGCAAAATTGGATGGGTAGCCTTACTTCCTGCGTTTGGCTATGGATTTTTGGAGGCAACCCTACATGGAATCTTCCCTATTTACGGATTGCGGATTGGACATGATGTAGAAACTCTATCTTTAATCATACCTTGTTTTGCTGCAGGAAGCGTTATATCTCAGTTACCACTTGGGATTCTTAGTGATCGGTTCGGTCGACGAAGTATTCTAATCACGGTATTATCCGCTGGCAGTGTTTGTTTCTTTTTAGCAACCTTTTTTGAAACATCTGCACTCGCTTTATTTATCCTATTTACCCTTGCAGGAATTTTCGTTGGTTCACTATTTTCACTTAGCATTTCCTATTTAGCGGACGTTCTTCCCCGGTCATTACTTCCAACTGGAAATATTATGACTGGTGTAGCCTTTAGTATTGGCAGCATTACTGGGCCGTATTTAGGTGGTTTATTTATTCAGATAACATCAGGTGTATCCTTTTTCTATGTGATTGTAGGTATGCTTCTTGTCATCTTGGCCGCTACAATATACAAAAAGAATCTTGTTGTAACGTAAAAAGACACTCGCGATGAGTGTCTTTTTTATATGGAAAGAAAGTATAAAACTTTGGCGTTAATCTGTCTAGCTCCAGCGCCTAACCCCTCGAGGTTTTAAGTCGAATCTCTTTGTGATAAAAATCATCACTAAGAGATTCGTCTTAAACTTGTCGGGGCTGACCAAGGCGCTTGCGCTTTTCTTATATGAACTTACTAAATTTGTTTTCCATCCGGTCCTGAACAAAAGATATCACCATACAAATTGGCCAATAGATAAGCGCAATTGTAATATACATTGTCATCGAGTCAAATGATCGCCCTGCAACGATTTGCGCCTTTTGAAAAATTTCAGGAACAGTAATTACTGCCGCAAGGGAAGTTGCTTTCACAATATCCATGAATACATTTGTTAAAGGTGGAATCGCTATACGCGTAGCCTGTGGTAAGATGATTTTGCGCATCGTTTTCCAATAGCCAATATTTAACGCCTTTGCTGATTCCCATTGTCCTCGATCAATACTATTTAATGCCGACCGATTAATTTCTGCAATGTATGCTGCACTATTCAAGCCAAATCCTGTTGTTGCGGCAAGTACTGCCGATAGCTCAACACCCATGTATGGTAACCCGAAGTATAATATAAATAAAAATACCAAAATCGGTGTTCCCCGCATGAAGGAAATATACATACGTGCAGGATAACGCCATATTTTTGCTTTCGAACCCCTCGCCAACGCTAAAAATAATCCGATTACAAGACCTAATGCCATTCCAATTATGGAAATCATCAATGTCAAAGGAATACCTTCTAATAAGAAAGGCAAATTCCTCCATGCTAACTCCGCGTCAAAAACTTTTTCCAATTGCACATCGTTAAATTCAACATGAAACATCTTATATATCTAAGCCTTCAATTTCCCGAATTTCTCCTTCAGGCTTTTTCGATACATCTTCCCCACCATAGAATTTCTTTGCGAGTTTAGTTAATGTACCATCTTCACGCATTTCCTGTAAGGCTTTATTCATTTCATCTACTAGTTTTGATGCATCTTTACGCACCACAATCCCCTGTTCAGTGGGATGAAACTTAAGGTCTGGATGGATTTTAATATCATATTTGGTAATTGCTTTAAGGGCTAATTTTTGTAAATAGTAATCGTTAATTACAGTATCTGTACGACCATTATCAACATCTTGAAGATACACATCATTCGAAACATTACTATATGTTACAACTTCCGCTCCAAAGTGGCGTGCAATATCGCTAAACACTGTTGTAGCTCCACCGCCAGCTTTCTTTCCTTTTAAATCCTCTAATGTATTTATTCCAGATAAATCTTCTGATCGAACTATTAGAGAAGTAAATGAATATTTATAAGGATCTGTAAACGAAAATTGCTTCATGCGGTCATCAGTTATTTCAATGTCGTTAATTGCAACATCAATTCGATTACTATTAACTGCAGGCAGTAAAGCATCGATTCCCATCGTTTTAAATTTCACATCTAAGTCTAATCGCTTTGCAATTTCACGAATTACTTCCGCATCATAGCCTGTTATCCTGTCTGATCCTTCAGGGTAATACGACGCAGCAAAAAGCGTCCCAGAAGTACCTACAACGAGCTCACCGGCATCTTGTATTTCTGCCCATTTACCGTCTTCTGCTTTATCATCACTAGCGGTCGATCCATTTTCCGATGAATCACTACATGCAACTAAAGCAAGAAGTATAGCAATTAATATGATTAATACTCTAATATGTTTCATTATACAAACGCATCCCTTCTATTGTTATACTCATAAATTCATAATGATTGTAACAGTTTTATTTAGTTTATACAAAGAAAATAAAATCTGTATACACTACTTTTCATAACTGTATTAATTAACCCTGAAAAGTTTTTATTGACATTATTTTTTCTAATGATAATATAATAACAAGTATTTAATTATAATAATTCTAATTAATAATAACTATCATTATCATTTATAGGAGGGGTATACAAAATGTCTGCCAAATCGGAAGTATTAACTAGGAATAATGTATTTCAATCACCCAAGCTTCGGAGAGTTTATGAACATATAGAATTAATAGCAGCACTGTTAAGTGGGATAATTATTTTGACTACTTGGCTTATTGCTGATTATATAGATCAACCTGCATGGGTGATCCTACATCTTTTTGCATTTGGAATAGGTGGTTATGCTAAGGCAAAAGAAGGTATTGAAGAAACGATTGCGAATAGAGAACTGAATGTTGAAATGCTGATGGTTTTTGCTGCTATAGGCTCAGCTGCCATTGGATATTGGACGGAAGGTGCAATCCTCATTTTTATTTTTGCATTATCCGGAGCACTTGAAACCTACACGATGAATAAAAGTAAGAAAGAAATTTCATCCCTAATGGATTTGCAACCTGAAACAGCCCTTCTTATAACCAACGGGATTGAGGAAGTTGTAGCTGCTTCGAATTTAAAAATTGGAGATACAATTTTAGTTAAGGCTGGTGAACGAATACCGGCAGATGGCATCATTACTAAAGGTGAAACTTCGATTAACGAGAGTGCGATAACTGGGGAATCTATTCCTGTAACTAAACAAAACAGCCATGAAGTTTTTGCAGGAACAGTTGCTGTTGATGGTTCAATTCATGTTCAAATTACAAAATCAACTGATCAAACATTATTTCAAAAAATAATTAATCTTGTCCAATCAGCTCAGGAAGAAAAGTCACCATCGCAGCTTTTTATCGAAAAATTTGAAGGAACATATGTAAAGGTGGTCCTTCTCTCAGTTGGAACAATGATGTTTCTCCCCCATCTTATATTTGGATGGACATTAACTGAAAGTATTTATCGGGCAATGATTTTACTTGTAGTTGCATCCCCTTGTGCACTTGTCGCATCAATCATGCCGGCCACTTTATCTGCAATTTCTAAAGGCGCTAAAAACGGTGTACTTTTTAAAGGTGGCGTAAATATTGAAAATTTAAGCCATATTAACGCAATTGCTTTTGATAAAACTGGAACATTAACAAATGGTAAACCTGTAGTAACGGACTCCTATTTTAATGCTAAATTAGATGAGAAACATATCTTAGAAATAATCGGCGCAATTGAAAATGAATCGCTGCATCCTTTGGCACAGGCAATATCAAATCATAGTAAGCAAAAGCTTCAAATAGATAAATTTTCATTTGATGTAAGACAGCATAAAACAATAACCGGCAATGGAATAATTGCTACAGTTGATAATGATGAATGGTTGATTGGAAAAACAAGTTTTGTAGGGGAAAGAGAAGCTAATGAATTTCATAGTGGCGTAGCAAATAAACTTGCTACCGAGGGTAAATCCATCGTATTTGCAAAGAAAAATAATGAGATTGTTGCCTTGTTAGCTTTAAAGGATACAATTCGAAAAGACGCACAACGCGCTATTAAACAACTTAAGAAGCGCAATATATTTACTGTCATGCTTACTGGGGATAATGATATAACAGCCAAGGCTATTGCAGAAGAAGCCGGTATAGATGATTATATTGCAGAATGCTTACCCGAAGAAAAAGTAACCCATGTGAAAAATTTACGTAAGAAGTACGAACACGTTGCAATGGTTGGAGATGGAATCAATGACGCCCCTGCGCTAGCAACAGCAAATGTAGGAATTGCAATGGGAGAAGGTACCGATGTTGCATTAGAAACCGCTGATGTTGTTCTGATGAAGAATGATTTGCCTAAAATTGCGAATGCATTCGAGTTATCTAAACAAATGAATAAGGTTGTAAAACAAAACATTATATTTTCCTTGATTATTATTGGGTTATTGATCGTATCGAATTTTTTCCAAGTACTTGATTTACCTCTCGGCGTTATCGGACATGAAGGAAGTACAATCCTAGTTATTTTAAATGGTTTACGATTACTAAATTAAAAATGATCCATGGTGCTTATTAAGTAAGCGCCATGAATCATTTTTTTATGTTTCAAGCCTGCCAACACGCCTTTGTTTAATAGTAGCGTTAATGACACCACCAATAACAATTATGATCCCTGATATGTAAAACCAGATCATTAATGTGATTACCGTACCTAGACTTCCATATGTAGCAGAATAATTACCAATAGAACTAACATAGTAGGAAAATGCCAGGGATACTAGTTGCCACCCGATTGTCGCAAAAATTGCCCCCCAAATTGCATCCTTAAAAATAACTCTAAGATTAGGAGCTAATTTATAGAGTGCAAGGAGTACGATGAAAAATACGACAGATGAAACAACCCATCGTAAGGTATTCCATACTTGCAAGAAATTATTTGACCATCCAAAAAACGAAAATAGATATTCACCTATCATTTTGCCGAAAATAGGAAGTAAAAACGCCATACATATAACAACTACCATTGCTATAGTTAACACAATTGCAATGAGACGTGCCACTATAAATGAACGATCTTCTTCCACTTCATACGCCACATTAAAAGCCTTCATAATGGCATTAATACCGGCTGAGGCGGACCAAATGGTACCAATAATACCAATAGATAATAAACCACCATTTTGTTCATTTACAAGCTGACTAATATTTGATTCAATTAGCGTTACAATCTCTCCTGGTGCATAAGCACCGATAAAAGAAATCACCTTCTGTTCTTCTAAACGAAGATACCCGATTAGTGTTACTAGGAATAATAGAAAGGGAAATAAAGATAGCAGAAAAAAATAGGCAAGCTGGGCAGCCATGCCAAATACATCGACCTCCATAGCTTTCTCAAAAAGTTGTTTTGAAAACTTTACAGCCTTCTTCATTATCCGCCCCCCTTTGCAAATCCATAATTATTTGATTGATTCAATTTTTTGTGGACTAACATCTTTCCTATTCGTTACTTTATCAATTGTTTGTTCTACCTGCTCCAGTGCGTTAATTGCATTATCAGCGCTTGTATTGAATGTCTCATTGAATTGATTACAAGCAACACGAGCATTCTGCACCGCCTCTGAAGGATGCTTCATATAATAATTTGTTTTCCTCTTAGCACTTAAATATTGTACTTTCGTTCTGGAGCGTGTTTCCTGGTCAAAAAGAGTAGATAATCCACCAATTAATGCGCCGATTATTATTCCAAATACTAATTTGTTATTTTGCATCATTTATCTCTCCTTTAAAATTATATGCTAGGTGTTTGTCTTATAGACTCTATTCAATATAGGTCTAGCAATCCCCTACTACTTTATCATACCCATTTTATTTCTACCTTACTTTTTCCCTTAAAACCGGGAAATAAACAAATAAATTTACATTAAAAACAAAAAAGTTATAAATTTGTCTTGACTTTTCTGTAGAATTTTCGGAATATTTATTATAGGCAATATAATACAAAAATGATAAAGGGGGAATTACATGAATGAAATCATTAGCAATATTAGTAGTTTTGTATGGGGGCCGCCAACATTAATTTTAATTGTTGGTACAGGTCTTTACCTAACATTTAGATTAGCTTTCTTACAGTTTCGTACACTTCCTTATGCTTTAAGACTCGCGTTTAGTCCGAAAAGACAGGATAAGGCCTCCAAGGGAGATATTAGTCACTATGAGGCACTTACTACTGCGATGGCCGCCACAATTGGAACAGGAAACATTGTTGGGGTTGCGACAGCGGTTGTACTCGGTGGTCCTGGGGCTGTTTTTTGGATGTGGATCAGTGCATTATTTGGAATGGCGACCAAATATGCAGAGGCACTTCTAGCTGTTAAATACCGCGTAGTTAATAGTCGCGGCGAAATGTCTGGTGGACCAATGTATTACTTGGAGCGCGGTTTAAAGGCAAAATGGCTTGGGGTTACCTTTGCTGTTTTTGGATCTGTAGCTGCTTTTGGTATCGGAAATATGGTTCAATCAAATTCAGTTTCTGATGCATTAGAGCGCTCATTCAGTGTTCCAACTTGGGTTACCGGTCTATTACTTACAATATTAACTGGTTTAGTTATCTTAGGTGGAATAAAAAGTATTGGTCGTGTAACAGCATTTTTTGTTCCTGTAATGGCTTTATTTTATGTATTAGGTGGTTTAGTTATTATTGTTATGAACCTGGATATTGTACCAAGCGCGATTGCCTTGATCTTTAATGATGCATTTACCGGTAGTGCAATTGGTGGTGGTATCTTAGGTACTGTAATCCGATATGGTGTTGCCCGTGGTGTTTTCTCAAACGAAGCCGGGCTCGGATCAGCACCTATTGCTGCAGCTGCGGCAAAGACAGACTATCCTGGTCGTCAAGCACTTGTTTCCATGACACAGGTGTTTATTGATACAATTATCGTTTGTTCTATTACTGGAATAACGATTGTCATGGCAGACATGTATGCTGGTTCTACTTTAAATGGTGGAGATCTTACAGCGGCATCATTTGCATTTTTCCTAGGTGATACTGGTGGGTATATTGTCACTATTGGTATCGTATTATTTGCCTTTTCAACGTTAGTTGGTTGGTCGTACTATGGAGAGAAATGTTTCAGTTACTTATTTAATGACAAAGCAGTTCCAATTTACCGTATAGTGTTTGTTTTAGTCGTATTCTATGGTGCGGTTGAGAAGTTAGGTATCGTTTGGGGTATTGCGGATATCATGAATGCCCTAATGGCGATTCCGAACTTAATCGGATTACTAGGTCTCTCAGGTGTAGTAGTTTACGAAACAAAGAAATTTATAAAAGTAGCAAAAGAAGAAGAAGCAGAACGAAAACGCTCAAAAGCAGCTTAGAGAACAAAAGGCGGAGGCGACTGGTTAGCGACATACAAATAAATAGGAATGTGAAAGTACGTTGAACTTTACGTACATTCATCAGGACTAATTATTTGCTAGTCGCTAGGAGCCGCAGCTAGACAAAAGGCGGAGGCGACTGTTCAGAAGCGGACGCATAAGCAAGGAACTGCAGAACGCAAATTAATGAAGTTCGATTAAAATCGCCACGTCCTGTGGCAACATCGAACTACCCTACATCCTGTAGGGCAGCGTTCGGAATGTTCATTGCTTATGACGACAGCTTCTAGGAGCCGCAGCTGGATTAGACAAAAAAGGAGCAAAACCCATTTGCAAAATTGGGTTTTGCTCCTTTTAATTTACTAATGGTTCAATACATGATGGACCATTATTTTTAGCAGTATTTACATGACTTGAGACATTATGTGCTTTTAGATCATCTACCTGTATGGACTGTAAAAAGTTATATGCCGAACCTGCATCCATCTCATTTGGTGATATCCATTCATCTTCTTTATCTTTTGGAAGAATGATTGGCATTCGATGATGAATATCCTGCATAAAACCATTTGCCTCTTTTGTTAAAATTGTACATGTAAAAAGATTCCTATCGTCATCTTCCCATTTATCCCATAACCCCGCAAACGCAAACAGTTTACGATCAGCTAATTGGATTCGCTTAGGCTGTTTTGCTTCGTCGGTCTTTTTCCATTCATAAAAACTATCTGCAATTATTAAACATCTTTTGCGCTTTAACAACTTCTTGAAACTTGGTTTTTGGTGAACGGTTTCACTTCTGGCATTAATCATTTTATAGCCAATCTTTTCATCACTTGACCAAGAAGGAACAAGCCCCCACTTTAAGTAACCTGCACGCTTATCTTTCCCATTATGAATGACTGCGAGTATGTTTTGACCTGGTGCAATATTATAACTGGGCTGAAAGGAATCAATCGAGTGTTGAATCCCAAATTCCTTTAGGATTTCCACTTCTTCACGTAGTAATGTATACCTTCCACACATATAATCACTCCTTTAAAAAATACTCAAATCCCACTGTTTCGCAATATGCCTTAACAAGCGGATTCCCGCGATACTGTTTCCCTTATCATCAAGTGCAGGACCATAAACTCCAATTCCACAACCGTCTAAAAACGGCAAGTCCTCATCGCGTACACGTGCTGGAGCAGCTGCAATAATTCCCCCAGAAACACCACTTTTTGCCGGGATGCCAACATACGTTGCAAATTTCCCTGAGGCATCGTACATCCCACATGTCAGCATAAGGGCCTTCGCAATTCTCGCTTCTTGTCTTGGAATGATTTCTTCCCACGTATCCGTATTGATTCCATCATTGGCAATAATCAAGCCAATTCTTGCAAGATCATCTACTGTAATCTCAATCGAGCATTGTTGAAAATAAGTATCCAATGTTACATCTAGATCAGACTCAAGAAAGCCCGTTTCAAGCAGATAGTAACCAATTGCTTTATTTCGAGTAGACGACTTCTTTTCTGATAGGTACACCTCTTTATTAACTTTTGGTCGATAACCAATCATTTTTTCTAGTAGGTCTAGGATTGGTGCAATTTTTTCATCCGGGGTTTTCCCCTCAAGAATCGACGTAACCGTTATCGCTCCAGCATTTATTAATGGGTTAAACGGTTTTTTTAGTTGGTGCATCTCCAGGTGCATAATTGAATTAAAAGCTTCTCCAGCAGGTTCGACATCCACACGGTCAAGCATATATGCGATACCACGCTCCACACACCCAACAATAAAACTGATAATTTTTGAGATACTTTGTAAGGTAAATGGTATATCTACGTCTCCTGAACGAATTGTCATGCCATTTTTCCCCAGAATGGTTATACCTAAATGATCCTGATTGGCTTCAGCCAGAATCGGAATATATGAGGCAACCTTCCCATCACTAGTATGTTTTCGGTAAAAGGAAACCCAATCATCCACATAATTTTGTAACCATTCTTGACTTAATTCCGTATTCCAGTTAGCAGCACCTTGTACCATACGTATCACCTCTTCTATTTATATTATGATGGATTCCCCCATAAAACTTACATTTAAACAAAATACACACGATAAATGAATTAATACTCTTTATAATAGGAGTGTCAACAAAAAAAGAAAACTAATACGATTTGAATTATATTTTGAGAAAAAAAACTCCCCATCAATCCTTAGATTAATGAGGGTGTTTGCTGCAACTATACTTTAAGAAACTAATTCATTATTTATCAAGTCAATTGTTTAAGTGATTTTTCTATACTTGACTGAATGATTTCGGCAAGCTCACCATGTTTCTTTTCTTTATAGTCATTCGGATAAATTGGATCCTGAATTGCCATGTATATGGTTGACCCTTTCACCCTACCATTGTCTTCCTCTAACATTTGATAGGTCCCGTTTATCGCAATTGGTACTATCGGAACATTGGCCTTTGTTGCCAACCGCAGACTTCCGGATTTAAATGTATTTAGATTACTTCCACGACTTCTTGTACCTTCTGGAAAAATAACAAGTGAATGCCCATTCTTTAAGTTTTCAATGCCCTGACTAATGGCCCGAACTGACTGTCTTTTATCCGATCGGTCAATAAACACACCACGCATGAGACCCATCCATGAACTTACAATTGGAATCTTTTCTACCTCTTTTTTTGCAATGAACCCTAGTGGCTTTCCTACATAACCAATTAAAGCTAGAATATCAAATAATCCTTGATGATTTGCTACAAACAATACCGCTTCTTCTGGCAACTTTTCTTGCCCTTTTACATATACTTCTGTTCCTGTCTTTTTTATTACTTTTTGTGAAACCCATTTAGGTGTTTCAAATAGTTCCTGTTGAGCATGTTTAGTATCTTGTTTAAATAGGTTTCGGCCCTTATGTAATTTCAGCCCACTTCGTAAAACATATATAATTGCACAAAAATATATCCATAGACTTCGGATCATATAAATTCCTCCCTCTTCCATTATACGATGTTTATCACATTTTTAATATAAGAAAAGCACAAGCGCCTTAGTCAGCCCCGACAAGTTTAAGACGAATCTTTTAGTGATGTTTTTTATCACAAAGAGATTTGACTTAAAACCTCAGGCGGGCTAGGGCGCTTGCGCTAGACAGACTTTCGTTTATACTTTCTTTGCTAATATAAAAAAAGGAGACTAGCAAATGCTAATCTCCATGTCTTACATTCTATTATTTTCCGATAAACTCTTGTGTCCAGTAGTTACCATCTGCAACATAACCTACACCAATATGAGTAAATTTAGGGCTCAAAATATTTTTGCGATGGCCTTCACTATTCATCCAACCATTTACCACTTCTTCTGGTGTACGTTGTCCTCTTGCGATGTTTTCACCAGCACTTTGGTAATCGATGCCATAGCTTTCCATCATGTCAAATGGTGAACCGTGTGTTGGGCTTGTATGAGAGAAGTAGTTGTTTACTGACATATCACGTGATTTATCGCGTGCCATTTTGCTTAACTCAACATCAACTTTTAATGGTTCCAAACCACGTTCCACACGCTCATTATTCGTTAATTCCACTACTTGTTGCTCGTATGCATTTAACTGACTTGATTGAGCTGGTGCTTGTTGCTCCTGCTTTTTAGCTGGCTGTTGTGGAGCAGGTGCTTCAGCTTTAGCTGGCGCTTCTTGTTTTGACTCCGCTTGTTCGGGAGCTTCTTGTTTTGGTTCTTCTTGTTTAGGAGCTTCCTGTTTTGAAGCTTCTTGCTTCGGTTCTTCTTGTTTAGGAGCTTCTTGTTTCTTTGTTGGTTGCTCTTTAGCTTGTTCTTTTTCTTCATTGTTCTTTTCTGGTTCTGCTTGTTTATCATTTTTCAAATTCACTTGGTAGTTTGAAAGGATGTTTTGCACTAATCCATTTAAATTACCATCTAAATTTGAAAGAGCCTTCTCTTTGATTTCATCTAAATTTAAATTTGAAGCATTCTTCGCATTAATAGAATAGAAGACTTTATATGCTTGTTGTTGCAGTTGAGTCTGATTTTGTTTTTGATCAGTAGTTTCTGCTGCATCAACAGTATTTGTAAAAGCACCACCAAGTAGTAATGCTGTAGACATTGTAGTTACTATACCTAATTTCTTAAACATCGTGTCGAACATCTCCTTTGAGTCGCGTTTTGTCTTGCAAAATTATCATAGCATGGTTTTTCTGTAATATTATTGGAAAGGCCTTCCATGATAGAATGATTATTTACTAGAATTGTATAAAGCCTTTAAAATAAAGGTTCCCGGCTCCACATAAACTAGCATTTACTGGAAGATGTTCAGTCTAGTGGAATAATCTACTAAAAAATCACGGTTGACACCTTTCCGTTTTCTGAAAAATATTACAATCATGCGTCTTTTGTAACAGAAATGATAAATACCGTAATCAAGCGCAAAACCCTGTATAATCATGCATATCAATAACCAAGAACCCTTATTATATAAGGGCTCTTGGGGTTTTTTCATCCATTGAATATGGTTGAATCCAATATCTGTAAAGTACTTAACTACCCCCAAAAATAATGTTATAGTATAGAAATGCTATAATTGAAAACTGTCATCATTGGAGGAGCTAAAATGTTATCTAACGCAGAAATTGGTATTGACCTTGGTACTGCTAATATACTTATTTATTCAAAAACAAAGGGTATTGTTTTAAATGAGCCATCTGTAGTGGCTATTGATATTAACACGAAAAATGTTGTTGCGGTTGGAAGTGAAGCGAAAGAAATGGTTGGTAAGACACCACAAAATATCGTTCCTATTCGTCCGCTAAAAGATGGGGTAATAGCTGATTATGATGTTACCGCACAAATGTTAAAGGAATTTTTGAAAAAGGTAAGCAAAAAAATGGGGCTTTCCATGCGTAAACCAACAGTTGTTGTGTGTACACCTTCTGGAAGTACATCTGTGGAAAGAAGAGCAATCCATAACGCTGTAACAAGCTATGGCGCAAAACATGTACATTTAATAGAAGAACCTGTTGCAGCAGCAATTGGTGCTGACTTACCTGTCGACGAACCGATTGCGAACGTTATTGTTGATATAGGAGGCGGAACATCAGAAGTTGGAATCATTTCATTTGGTGGTGTTGTTTCCTGTAATTCCGTACGTATCGGCGGAGACAAAATGGACGAAGAAATTATTCAATATATCCGTAAGAATTACAATATTTTAATTGGTGAACGAACTGCAGAAAACATTAAAATTGAAATTGGCTACGCATACCCAGATCACAAAGAGGATAAAATGGAAGTTCGTGGTCGGGATATGGTTACTGGTTTACCAAAAACAATCACTGTCTCCTCAACAGAAATCTATAATGCATTAAAGGAATCTCTAGAACAAATTCTAGAAACCATTCGTGCAACGCTAGAAAACTGTCCACCAGAGCTTAGTGGTGACATCGTCGATCGTGGTATTGTATTAACTGGTGGTGGATCATTATTAAATGGTATGAAAGATTGGCTAGCAAAAGAAATCATCGTACCTGTTCACATAGCTCCTAATCCACTTGAATCAGTCGCAATCGGAACAGGCCGAGCATTAAAAATGATCGCAAAACTACAAAAAGCCGCTAAGTAAACAGAAAAGCTACGTTAAGCTCGCCCAGCGACGACAAGCATAGTCAAGAGACCGTAGAGCACATGGTTTTTGTGCTCGGAGTGTTCATTGCTTATGACGGCAGCTTGTAGGAGCCGCAGCTAGACAGAACGAAAAGCGGAGGCGACTGTTGGCGGGAAACGCATTGGGATTAAATCGGTCGATATATCAAGAAATTGGCAGTTATATTTTCATAATGGCGGTTATATAAAAATATCGGCGGTTATATTTTCAAAACGGCCGATATATCAAAATAATGGCGGATATATCTTTGTAATGGCCGATATTCAGAACTCCCCCTTTCCAGAAGCGCCTAGCAATGAACAATATTTACTCAAAGCTGAATCTAAACAGATTCAGCTTTTTTTAGCAGTTAAGAAAGTATAAATCCTTTCTTACTGCATAAGTGCAACTAAGGCTTGGCGATAAACCAAGTTTTCTAAAAGAAAACATTTACATATAATTCTGAATATAATAGAATAGAAGTTAGAAAGAATCATGTAAAAAATGCGCAAACGTTTCATTCACATGATCAGCGTTATTATCTAAACGAAAAAGCGGAGGCGACTGGTCTGGGGTTCGCGATATAATTGAGGAACTGTAAAGTGTTCATTACTTCTATCGCGAATCTCAAAGAGCCGCAGCTAGACACTGTCTAATCTGTTTACATGCCAATTCCAGGCATGTTCCAACAGTCATGAGCCAGTTCAAATTGACTTACAGCACGACTGTAGTCAGTTTGAATTGGCTTTTTTTAATGTATTTTAAGGAGAGGAGTGGTTGTTTTGGCTGGTGCATTGGAGCATATCAAGGTTTTAGATTTGTCGCGCGTGCTTGCTGGCCCTTACTGCACCATGATTTTAGGTGATCTTGGTGCTGAAATTATTAAAGTGGAAGCTCCTGGGGGCAGTGATGATACCCGTAAATGGGGACCTCCCTTTCAGAATGATGTAAGCGCCTATTATTTATGTGCGAATCGAAACAAAAAAAGTATAACAGTGGATCTAAAATCACGTGACGGTATAGAGACCATTAAAAAACTGGTTAATGAAAGCGATGTCATTCTCCATAACTTTAAATCGGGAACTATGGATAGGTTTGGACTCGATTACCAAACTCTAGCTAAAATAAATCCAGGAATCGTCTACTGTTCGATTACAGGGTTTGGTGAAACAGGTCCATATCAGGCAATGCCCGGTTATGACTTCATTATCCAGGCGATGAGTGGGTTAATGAGCATCACTGGAGATATGCAATCAGGTCCACAGAAGCTTGGAGTTGCTATAACAGATATTTTAACAGGGCTTTATGCTTGTATTGGAATCCAAGGAGCACTTCTCGAGCGTACAGTTTCCGGCAAAGGTCAGAAGCTTGACCTCTCGCTTTACGATTCTGCCGTTAGTTCCCTTGTTAATATCGGTAGTAATTATTTGATGTCAGGCAAAATTCCAACAGCACTTGGAAATCATCATGCTAACATTGTGCCCTATCAAACCTTTCAAACAAGTGATGGGCAAATGGTTATTGCGGTTGGTAATGATAAGCAATTTAAGGCTTTATGTACGATTTTGGAACAACCGGAAGTTGCAGAGGATAAACGATTTAGAACAAATTCGGATCGGGTGGAAAATCGAGAAGTGTTAATCCCGTTGCTGCAAGAAGTTTTCCAAAAGCAACCTACAGCCTCCTGGCAAACAAAATGCCAGAAGAATGGTATTCCATGTGGACCCATACAAAATATTGAAGAAGTTACAAATGATCCACAGCTACAGGCTAGAGAAATGTTCATTGATTGCGAGCATCCTACCGCAGGAAAAGTAAAAATGATTGGAAGCCCACTAAAGCTATCACGAACACCAGTACAATATAAGCACCATCCACCTGATGCTGGTGAACATACAAAAGAAATACTTGCTCGCTATACAAAATAATAAATTGGAGATGATCATATGAATTTTGAATTCACAGAAGAACAACAAATGCTACGAAATACGGTTCGAAACTTTGTAGATAAGGAAATCATGCCGTATATCTCCGAATGGGACCGTACTGGAAAAGCTGATCCTGCAGTGATGAACAAACTTTCTGACCTTGGTTTAATGGGCGTTTGTATCCCCGAAGAATACGGTGGGAGCGGTATGGACTATAACTCACTTGCAATTGTTTGTGAAGAACTAGAAAGGGGTGATACCGCATTTCGTACTGCTGTTTCCGTACACACTGGATTAAATAGTATGTCATTACTCCAATGGGGTAATGAAGATCAGAAACAAAAATATCTCGTACCACAGGCTAAAGGTGAAAAAGTCGGTGCATTTGGCTTAACCGAACCTGGAGCTGGCTCAGATGTAGCCGCTTTAAATACAACCGCAACAAAAGAAGAAGATTTCTATATTTTGAATGGGCAAAAAACATGGATTTCCCTTTGTGATACTGCCGATCACTTCTTGGTCTTTGCCTATACGGATAAAAGCAAAAAACATAACGGTATTTCCGCATTTATTGTGGAGCGTACGTGGGAAGGCTTTTCCTCAAAGGCAACAAAAGGTAAGCACGGTATTCGCGCTGGTAACACAGGTGAACTTTTTTTCGATCATGTAAAAGTTCCAAAAGAAAACCTTCTTGGTCAAGAAGGAGAAGGCTTTAAAATTGCAATGGCTTCTCTAGATAACGGACGTTTCACAGTGGCTGCTGGAGCCTGTGGGCAAATCATGGCATGCCTCGAAGCTAGTGTTAACTATTGTCATGAACGTGAAACTTTCGGTAAAGAAATTGGTCGCCATCAGCTGGTACAACAAATGATTGCAAAAATGGAAGCCGGATTGCAAATGAGCCGTTTACTTGTGTACCGTGCTGGGGAACTAAAAAACCAAGGGAAACGAAACACCCGTGAGACTTCACTTGCAAAATGGCAAGCCTGTGATTTTGCTAACAAAGCAGCTGATGATGCCGTGCAAGTTCACGGTGCCTATGGTTATTCCGATGAATACCCTGTCGAGCGTTATTTACGCAATTCCAAAGCACCTGTTATCTATGAAGGAACACGTGAGATTCATACGGTTATGCAGGCAGAATATGTACTTGGATATCGAAAAGATAAACAACTAAACAAAATGTTACCCGCATGGGAGTAAGAAAAGCGGAGGCGACTGGTCAGCGGCGTACAAATAGATAGGAGGAAAAATAATGATTGAAAAAAATATCGATAGCATTTTTATAAATGGTAATTGGCAAGGTGCTGATTCAAAAGAAACAGAAACGATTTATAATCCAGCTACACTTGAGGCAATAAGTGAAGTCTCCTATGGAGGAAAAGCAGAAACAGAAAAAGCAATTCAAGCTGCTTCTGAAGCATTTGAAACATGGGGACAAACAACCGGTCGTAAACGATCACGAATTTTATACAAAGCATCACAGATCATGCTTGAGGAAGCAGATCGCTTAGGGGAAATTTTGACAACCGAACAAGGAAAACCCCTTAAAGAAGCTATTGGTGAAGTTAAGGGTGCAGCTAATTTTCTCCTTTGGTATGCCGAAGAAGCAAGCCGTGGATATGGCGAATTGATACCTTCCTCGGTCAAATCTAAGCGATTAATGGTCATTCCTCAGCCTATTGGTGTTGTTGGGGCTATTACTCCATGGAATTTCCCAGCATCCATGATTACAAGAAAAATAGGTCCAGCACTTGCTGCAGGATGTACAGTCGTACTTAAGCCTTCACCAGAAACTCCGATTTCAGCAATTGAAATTGTAAAGATACTTGAAAAAGCAGGTTTGCCAGAAGGAGTCGTGAATCTTGTTACAGGTGATGCGCAGGCAATAGGTGATACGATGCTATCCGACAAACAAGTTCGTTTGATTACTTTTACCGGATCGACTAAAGTTGGCAAGCATTTAATGCGAGAAAGCGCTGATCATGTGAAAAAGCTATCATTGGAGCTTGGTGGGCATGCACCAATAATAGTTTTTGATGATGCAGATATTGAAAAAGCTGCAACTCTTTCACTAGGAAGTAAATTCCGAAATAATGGTCAAACCTGTATTTGCGCAAACCGCTTATATGTACATGAATCAATAAAAGAAAAATTCACAAATACATTAGCAGATAAAGTTAACGAATTAAAAATTGGTAATGGTTTAACAGATAACACAGACCTTGGGCCATTGATTAATGAAAGTGCAGCCAAAAAAGTGCAATCACATTTGGATGATGCTGTTGAAAAAGGTGCAAATATTGAAACAGGTGGATGTAAATGGAATGGTGATTTAGAAGGTTATTTCTATCATCCTACAATTCTCTCTGATGTTACGGATGACATGATCATTATGAATGAAGAAACATTTGGCCCTGTTATCCCTATCCAGACATTCACGGATGAAGACTTGGTACTTCAGAAGGCTAACAATACCGATTATGGATTGGCCGCTTATATTTTCACGGAGAAAACAAGTCGTGCGATTCGTGTTTCGGAACGACTTGATTATGGAATTGTTGGTGTTAATGATGTGTTTCCAGCACTTCCTGAAGCACCGTTTGGTGGGATTAAGCAATCTGGTGTGGGTAAAGAAGGTGGACACCATGGTATGCAGGAATTTTTGGAAATGAAATATGTTTCGATATCAATAGATTAGTAAGGTGCCCTATGGGTCGAGTACGGAGTGTTATGGCCCTAGTCAATATAAATGTCCTGCCAAATAGCTTGGTAGGACATTTTCATGTTTGTGTATATTGTTCATATTGCTTATATAAATCCTTTAACGCTGATATCAGTGCGTTGCCTGCTTTCCCTAAATAATGTAACCGTATTTCTTCGACTGGCTTTTCAATTCCATCCTGTAAGCTATGCCCACGCAATAATTGCTGAACATACTCACGTCCATGAAGGGTTGCCAAGGTGCAGCTTGCAGTTACAATTACACCATATTTCTTATCCACTTCGGCTGTTATGGTTAAGGTATCATATATACTCTTTGCTGCCATCCCTGAGGGAAGTTTGGCATGTCCCGCAATAAATACTGTATGCATTATTTCATACTCCTTCCTTTATTAACTAATGCTATGTCCAAGCTTTTCAGATATTTTTTTCGCAGTTTTCCGCGTTTTCATTTTAATTACTTGTAAATTCTCCCCTTCGAAATGGCTAGATAATCCACTTACTGTTAATGCAGCAATGACTTGTCCCCTATAATTATATAATGGATAGGAAATACCTGTAGTTTCTAGGTCTTGCTCACCAATACTGTAGGCATACCCCTCTGCGCGGATGGTCTCTAATTCCTCTTGCAGTTTCTTTTTATCAATAACACGATGATCATCGATTGCATATAATTTCGCTTCACCAAGAACTATCTCCTGCTTTTCTTTCCCCATAAACGCTAGTAATAGCTTAGGGCCAGAACCTATATAAAGCGGTGAGCTTTTTCCTATTCTTGTATAAAGGCGAATCGCCCGTGTACTATCAACCTTTTCTATATATGTAGCTTCGTTTTGGTTTGCAATTACAATGTGAATGACCTCATTAATATCTTGAGCTAAATCTCCCATATATGGTAGAGCAATTTCTCTAATCTCCAATTGATTTGAAACCAAATGTCCGAGCTCTAGTAATTTCAAGCCAAGCCTGTAGCTACTATCTTGATCAGTTTCTTTTATTTTTTGCAAAAAACCTGTTTCGACTAATGATGCCAATAGTCTATAAACAGTTGGTTTTGGTAGGTTAGCCCTCCATGCAATTTCTCTCAGCGATAATTCCTGTATGTCCTCGTTAAATAAATCAAGCAATTTTAATGCCTTGATTACGCTTTGATTCATTATAACTACTCCTTCGTGCGTCTTAAGAAAATTACCCCCTACCCATTACTGGTAGAGGGCTGTTTTCTCAGAAATCAACCGTCATTCTTATATATTCACATGTGCTTTTGAATTATTTGATTCATGGATCATGACACCGCGTTTTGCCATTTGTTTGATGTATTCATCACCTGGAACGACTTGTTCTGGTGGATACACACCTGGCTTTGTAATTGTGCCATTTCCTATCATCTGCGCTACTACTGAAATCGTGTTTGCGGTTGCTCTTGCCATCGCGGTTACATTGTTTTCTCTATCTTTAAAAGTTGTCATTTCATAGTCAAACGTTGTGGGTACACCGTCTTTTTCACCTGAAACCTTTACACGTAACAGAACAGCGTCATCCTTATCTTTTAAATCAACGATTGGATCAAGCACTTTTAATAAAACTTCTCGCGGGTTGATTTTTTGCCCGTTCACTTCTACCTCATAATCCATTCGGGTAAGATTAAGATCAACTAAGAGTTTAAATTTCTCAGCGTGACCAGGGTAACGAATAGTTTTGTATTCTAGTGTATCGATGTCTGGATATGATAGTGATAAGGTTGAAGTGCCACCAGATGTATGGAATGCCTCGAGCGGCCCAAATTTTTCAAAGTGAACCGTTTCTACCTCGGTTAGTGATTTAACTTCTTGCTTAATTCCATTCCGGACAATCAGCGACCGATCTGTATAATGATCAAACACACCTTCCATTGAAAATACATGATTATACTCAAATGGAGGCTCTGGCCGTACAGGAATTCCACCAACAAATATCTGGATAGATTTTAATTTGTCGAGTTTCCCTGCACCATAGCCTGATAAAATATTGATCATTCCTGGTGCAACACCTAAATCAGGAATTAATGTAACACCAGCCGCCTTCGCTTTTTCCTGGAGTGCGAGAACCTTATCGGTCATATGACCGATATGTCCACCCAGGTCAACCGAGCTGACACCAACTTGGATAGCAGTTTTGGCAACAATTTCATTGAATGAATAAAACAATGCATTTATAATTACATCAAACTGGCTCATGTAGTTTGCAAGGTCTCCTATATCACCTGCATTCACTTTGTAAGCAGTTAATTTTGGAGAATTTAGCTGATCACAAACTTGTTGTGCCCGATTAATATCAATATCTGCTAATCCAACAGCTGTAACTTCTTCGTTTAATGCTAGATCTCGAGCTGCTTCCTTTCCCATTAAACCAGAACCCAATACACCTATCTTCATCCAAATCACTCCCCGAGTAAATTTTGAAAATTATTATTCTATCTATCTATTCCACGTCGATTTGAGCGCGCTGCAATTTTCCGCTGTAATCAACGTAAACCGCTTTCCATTCAGTAAATACATCTAATGCTTGAACACCAGAATCACGGTGACCATTTCCTGTTCCTTTTGTTCCACCGAATGGTAAATGGATCTCCGCACCAGAAGTTCCGGCATTTACATAGACAATTCCAGTATCTAGATCGCGCTGTGCTTTGAACACTTGATTTACATCATTTGTGAAAATTGAGCTCGATAATCCATATTCCACACTGTTGTTAACCTCAACCGCTTCTTCAAAACTTTTAACTGGTATTAGCGAAACTACTGGACCAAAAATTTCTTCTAATGCAATTCGCATTTCTGGTTTTACATCTGAAAATAATGTTGGTGCAAAATAATTACCATTCTGATGCTCACCATTATCCATTACATAGCCACCAGCAAGTAATTTAGCACCTTCATCTTTACCAATGTCCATATAACTTTGTATTTTATCTATACCGGCTTGATTGATAATTGGACCAACTTTAATGGATTCATCCAATCCATTTCCTATTGTTAACTTTTTCATTTCAGCGAGTAACCGTTTTTCCAGTTCAACCTTGACCTTCTCATGGACAATTACACGACTGCATGCTGTACAACGCTGACCACTTGTGCCAAAAGCACTCCATAGAATACCTTCAACAGCTAAAGTTAAATCAGCATCATCCATTACAATAACTGCATTTTTCCCGCCCATTTCAAGGGAAACTTTTTTCAACTGTTGTCCGCATTGTGCGGCAATTTTACGCCCTGTATCATTAGACCCTGTAAAGGAAATAACTCGGATTCCATCGTGGTTAACCATTCCGTTTCCTACACTTGAACCGGAACCAAATACTACGTTAACTACACCTTTAGGTAATCCCGCTTCTTCAAATATTTTCGCCAACTCAAAAGCCATAATTGGGGTTTCAGTTGCTGGTTTCCACACAACCCCGTTGCCTGCCACAATTGCCGGGAATGACTTCCACGTTGCAATTGCAATGGGGAAGTTCCATGGCGTAATCAAACCAACTACACCGATTGGTGCCCGGACACTCATTGCAAACTTATCCTTTAACTCGGCCGGTGTAGTTTGCCCAAACATTCTACGACCTTCACCCGCCATATAAAATGCCATATCGATTCCCTCTTGGACTTCTCCGCGAGCCTCCTCGATTACTTTTCCGTTTTCCATTGTTAATAATTGAGAAAGACGCTCTTTGCGTTCTCTCATGATGCTCCCGACACGATAAAGAACTTCTGCACGCATAGGAGCTGGAACTAGTGCCCATTCCTTTTGCGCTTTTTGTGCAGCTTTTACTGCATCGTCTACACTTGATGCATCTGAAAGTGGAACCTCTACTACAGTTTCACCTGTTGCCGGATTAATAACTGGGGTGGTTTCCCCTTTTGCCTCAATCCAATCTCCACCGATATAATTCGCTAGCTTTTTTACTTGTAATAGTGTTTCTACCATGATGAATACCTCCTAAAAATTATTATCTATATAGGTTAATAGATTACTTTTTTGATCGATCTCTCAGCTGTTGGATCGTTGAAGAGACCGAGATATTTTCTCCATCTGTTATTATTTCTATTACAGATGGACCTTCATTATGAAGCGCTTGATCTAGCGCACTTTCAAATTCAATGAGTGTCTGTACGGTGTAGCCATCAGCACCAACACTGTTTGCTAGTTTACTAAATGAAACTTCACCTAAATTAGTAGCTATTACTTTTTCCGGATAATGTATTTCCTGATGCATTCGAATGGTTCCATACATATTATTATTAAATACAAGACTTATTACTGGTACCTGATATCTAACAGCAGTCTCGAGTTCCTGGGCTGTCATCATAAATCCACCATCACCTGAGAGGGAAACAACGGTTTTGTCAGGTGATGCCAGTTTTGCACCTAATGCTGCTGGCATTCCGTAGCCCATTGCACCTGATGTAGGTCCTACATAGGTTCGGGCTTTTGTGAATGGATAAAAAGAATGAAGCCAGCCCGCAAAGTTACCTGCGTCATTTGTTAAGACCGCATCTTTTGGTAACTTTTTTTCCAATAAAGCTATGATTTGTTTATTAATCACATCTGCACTAGTTACATTTAATTGACTCACCTGTTGATACGCAGCATTTCTTTCATTTGCCCACGCTGTCCATGATTCTGCAAACGTTAATTCCGTTAATTTTTCCAACGCTTCCCCACTATCAGCTACAATCCCGATATCTGGGGAATAAACTTTTCCAAGTGTTTCATAGTCTATATCGATATGAATCAATTTTTTATCTGAAGTGATAATCTTATAATCTTGTGTTGTAACTTCTGACAACCTTGTTCCAATAGCTAGAATGACATCCGCATCCTTTACGGTTTGCAAGACCTCTTTATTCGTTCCTAACCCTAAATGCCCGCAATACAATGCATGATTATTTGGAAAAACATCATGTCGTCTAAAGGCAGCAAGTACTGGTATTGAAGACTTTCCAGCAAATGCTAGCAAGCTCTCTTCCGCTTGCGAGGATTTCACTCCACCACCGGCAATGATTAATGGGTTTGTTGCCTTGCTTAACATGTTCTCTATCCGCTTCACTTCTTCAATAGAGGGTGCAGGCTTTGGTTTAATGGTTGGTGGGCCAAATGACATTTCTGCTTGAGCTGGAAGCACATTTTCTGGTAATGAAACAATCACAGGGCCAGGTCTGCCTGTTTGAGCAATACGAAAAGCTCGTTGAACAAGTTCCGGCATACGCTCTGGATCATTTACTTCAACAGACCATTTTGCGATGTGCTTGAAATATTGATCTAAATCTACTTCCTGAAATCCTTCCCTACCTCTAAACTTACTATGTACCTGGCCCAAAAACACAACCATTGGAGTCGAATCCTGATAAGCAGTATGCACTCCAATTGATAGATTAGCTGCACCCACACCCCTAGTAGCCATAACAACACCTGGCTTAAGCGTTGCCTTTGCATATCCTTCTGCTATAAAGGAGGCTCCACCTTCATGTCTTGTAGAAACAACTTCAATCGATTCCGCATCATGCAAAGCATCGAGTAGCGGCAAATAGCTTTCACCGGGCACACAAAATGCATGCTTAATTTCTTCTAATTTCATACATTCTACAATCGCCTGTGCTGCCGTCATTTTCACTTTCTTTTGCAAAGCCATTTCATTCACCTCAACCTTAGAAAATCTTGACTTAACACCAAGTACAATTGGCGAAAGCCTTAGACTTTTTTATACTTTATTCCGATGAAAATATAACTATCCTAAAGTGTAAGACATGCTTTTGAATCGCTTAATTACCTCGTTTAATCGATCACTTGTAACAGATAGAGCAATACGGATATAGCCTTCACCAACCGAGCCAAATGCAGAACCAGGCGTAACAATAACACCTGCTTTATCTAACATTTGACCTGCAAACGATGCGGATGTATATCCTTTTGGAACTTTTGCCCATATAAAAATAGTGCCTTTAGGTTTTTCAGCTTGTAGACCTATTTGGTTTAATGCTTCATGTAGTTTTTCCATTCGTTCCAGGTATACAAGATTATTTGTTTCAACTGATTTTAAATCACTTTTTAACGCTGTTGCTGCCGCCAATTGAATGGGGAGAAATTGACATGTATCAATATTACTTTTCAACGTTGATAATGCTTTAATAACCGTTTTGTTTCCAACAAGATATCCTATGCGCCAACCTGTCATATTAAAACTTTTCGATAATGAACCGAATTCAACTGCATACTCCCTTGCATCTGGGACCTGTAAGATACTTGGTGCTTTGTAGTCTTTAAACGTTACCAAATCATATGCCGCATCATTCGCAACAATTATGTTATTACTTTCCGCATATGAAACCGCTTTCAAAAATACATTAAGGTCAACGGTAGCTGCTGTCGGATTACTTGGATAATTTAAGAACATAAGCTTCGCAGATTCAGAATCCTCTTTTGAAACCTGATCAAGCAATGGTTGGTAACCATTCGATGCATCTAGTGGAAGATCGATGCTATTTCCACCAGCTAAATGAACTGCTGTACGGTATACTGGGTATCCTGGATTTGGTATTAATACCGTATCGCCCGGGTTAATCACCGCTTGCACTAAATTTGCAATACCTTCTTTAGAACCAATTAATGCCAAAACCTCTGTGTTTGGATCAAGTTCCACCCCGTAGTGGGTCATATAAAAGTCTGCGACTGCCTGCTTAAATTCCTGCGTTCCGCTATAGGTTGAATAGCGATGATTTAACGGATTTCTTGCCTCTTTCGTTAATCTGTCAATCACAAAATCCGGGGTAGGTAGATCAGGTGCACCAATGCCAAGATCTATAACATCTACGCCTTTTTTCTCCAATTCTTTCTTCTTTTTTTGAAATTCCGAAAACAGGTAAGGTGGTAATGTGTTTATCTTGTCAGAAACAAACGTCATCATTTCTCCCCCTCATTTCAATAAATGAAACGGCATTTCATGCTTATAACGTAAGTATAAATCAGGGATTCAAGATTTGCAATTATTTAAAAATTACAGATTTTAAATCACCTGTGTTTATACTTATTTAGCAATGCTTTCCTCAACTTCAGAAATTTTTTCAGGTTTTTTTAACGTGAAAAATAAAACAACTAATCCAAGTAAAACTACCGCAAGTCCTACCCAAACATTACCTACTATTCCTAATACCAAATACCCAAGTCCTGCAAGACCTGCTGCTAAAAGTGCATACGGTATTTGTGTTGTTACATGATCCATATGATCACAATTTGAACCTGTTGATGACAGGATGGTTGTATCGGAAATCGGTGAACAATGATCCCCAAATACGGCTCCAGCTAGAACTGCTGCAAGCATTGGAAGAATTAGCGTCACATCTGTAGAAGCTGCAATTTCGCCTGCAATCGGTAATAATATTCCAAACGATCCCCATGATGTTCCTGTTGCAAATGCAATGAACCCTGCCATTATAAATACAATTAATGGTAACAACATGATACTTAGATTAGAAGATTCCACAACTCCAGCTAAATACGTTCCAGTGCCAAGTCCTCCAATTAAAGTGACAATTGCCCAAGCAAAAATTAGAATAGAGAATCCAGGTATCATTGACTTCGTACCTTCCAATAATCCCAAACCAAAATGTTTACCTGATAAATCACCGCTTTTTAAATGACGAATAAACAAAACAAACGTTACCAACAGCCCCGTTAATCCACCAAACATAAGTGATTTTGGTACATCTGCGCTCCCAAAAATATTAATAAATGTTGCTTCTCCTTCAACGGCCTTCAGCCCAGTCCAATAAATAAACCCTAGCGTCGCGAAAAATAGGACAACAATTGGAGCGACCAGATCACTGATCTTTCCTATCTTACTTGTCGGCAGATTTGATGAGGAATCAATTTTTTCTTTACTTTCCGTACTCATCACCTGACCTGTTTCAAGTGCTAAATCTTCATGCTTTTTCATTGGTCCAAAATCTGACTGCCTGATTGCAACTACAAAAACTACACCCAAAGCTGCCCAGACATAAAAATTCATCGGAATGATCTGTAAAAATGCACCAAATGCACTGTATTCTGTAATACTATTTGTCGCAAATACAGTACCAATTATGCCGATAATATAGGCCCCCCAACTAGAGACAGGCGCAATGACACATACAGGTGCTGAAGTAGAGTCTACAATATAAGAAAGTTTTGCACGTGATACTCGATGCTTATCTGTGACAGGCCTAGCCACTTGTCCGACAGTCAAACTGTTAAAATAATCATCTACAAAAACAAGGATTCCAAGTATTGCCGTCATAATTTGTGCTCCAGCCCGTGTTTTCACCCTTGTAATCATCCATTCACCAAACGCCCTTGTGCCTCCCATCATACTTACGAAAGCTGTTAATATACCAAGCATAAGGACAAACAATAGGATAAAAACGTTCCACTGATTCAATGCCCCATCAGAAACAAATACACCTTTAAACGCCTCCCAAACTAATCCAAATGACCCGATTACATTAAAGCTTTCGATGAAGAGCGCTGCAGCAATTATTCCAACACCAAGTGATAACAATACCCGTTTTGTAAGCAGCACCATGATAATTGCTAATAACGGTGGTACTAATGACCAAATCGTATCCTCCATGGTAGTCCTCCTCAGTTCTATTTATGAACCTCAATCTTCAACTCTACTCCAGCTACCCTCCCTCTATGTTTGATTATTCTTAGTATTCTATACATATTTAGAAATTCCTCTTTTATACGAAAAAATCATTATGTCCACTTCGCCTTTTGACACTTCATGTGTGAAAATATATAGTTTAAATAACTATTATTACTCTTCACTATTATGAAAATGAGGTGCTTTGATTTGAATACAGAAAAAACGTATGCACAGTTTTTAGATGAACGAGATGATTTAAAATCATTCCGAGATGAATTTTTCATTCCAAATGGTACGATTTATTTCGATGGAAACTCGTTAGGATTACCATCAAAACAAGCAGAAAATTCGTCAGGTATGTTACTAGATTCATGGAAAAAGCATGCT
This sequence comes from Virgibacillus necropolis, assembly GCF_044793635.1. Taxonomy (GTDB): domain Bacteria; phylum Bacillota; class Bacilli; order Bacillales; family Amphibacillaceae; genus Virgibacillus_F; species Virgibacillus_F necropolis_A. Next base: position 2,857,208 of record NZ_CP084992.1, on the reverse strand, counting down.
ATTGATGGTTGGACTGAAGGTGTAGAGCCATGGTTCTATCTCTCTGAAAAACTAGGTAAAATGAGCGCCCCACTAATAGGTGCAAAAACGGAAGAGGTTGTTGTAACAGGTTCGACAACAACAAATCTTCACCAGCTAGTTTCAACTTTTTATAAACCACATGGCAACAAAACAAAAATTTTAGCGGACGCACTAAATTTTCCGTCCGATATTTATGCCTTAAAGAGTCAGTTAAAATTAAAAGGCTACGACCCAAGTGAACATCTTGTTCAAGTGCAAAGTAAAGATGGGAACACACTTGAAACAGATGATATTATCAAGGCTATGACGGACGATGTGGCATTAATCATGCTTCCGGGGGTCCTATATCGCAGTGGACAAATACTGGATATGAAAACATTAACAAAAGAAGCACACAAACGAGGCATCGTGATTGGTTTCGATTTATGCCATTCTATTGGATCCATTCCTCACCACCTATCGGACTGGGAGGTTGACTTTGCCTTTTGGTGTAATTACAAACACCTTAATGGTGGACCAGGATGTGTTGCAGGCTTATATGTGAATAAGAAGCATTTCGGTAATGAACCAGGCTTAGCAGGATGGTTTAGTTCGTCAAAAGAAAAGCAGTTTGATATGTCGCACACACTTACCCCTGCTGAAGATGCTGGTGCATATCAAATTGGAACTCCACACGTGTTAAGTGCAGCACCGCTACTTGGTTCATTGAAAGTTTTTCAAGAAGCAGGCATTGACCGTGTTCGAAAGAAGTCATTACATTTAACAAAATGTATGATGGAGCTGATCGAATCAGAATTGAATGATTATCACTTTACGATTGCAAATCCGAAAGATGAGGAGACACGTGGTGGCCATATTTTTCTGGAACACGAAGAGGCTGCTCGTATTTGTAAAGCATTAAAAGCCGATAAAGTGATTCCAGATTTCCGAACACCAAATGGAATACGGCTTGCCCCAGTAGCTTTGTACAATACATTTGAAGAAGTTTGGGAAACTGTTAGGATTTTAAAAAAAATCATGAAAGAAGAGCGGTATAAAAAATTTGAAAACAAACGAGGGGTGATAGCATAATGGCACACGATTGGATAGACATTTCACAGCCCTTGACAAATGATATGGCACACTGGCCAGAGGATGAACCCTTTTCCTACTCCCTAACGGTTGCGAAACAAGATTCTGGTTCGGTAAATATTGGTCAGATGGCAACTAGTGTACACACTGGCACACATGTGGATGCACCTTTTCATTTTGATGATGAAGGTAAAACGATCGAGCAGCTTGATGTGAATCTTTATATTGGTGATGCAATGGTTCTGGATGTTAGTCATGTACAGGAAGTTACTGTAGAGACACTTTCTGCCTTTTCAATTCAAGGAGTTAAACGTATATTATTAAAGACTTCCCTACCAAGTAACCCTAAACGTTTTCCGGAAAAGATCCCAACCCTGGATCCTAGAATAGCGGATTTCTTATCTGAGAAAGGCGTCAAATTGCTTGGTGTTAATATGCCATCAGTTGATGCACTTGATAGCAAGGAACTACCTACCCATCATGCACTTTATGACAATGGGATAAATATTTTAGAAAACCTGGTGCTGGATAAAATTGAACAAGGAAACTATGAATTAATTGCTTTACCACTAGCCATTGAAGGTTCAGATGGCAGTCCGGTACGCGCAGTCGTAAGAAGAGTAGATACGACTGAATAAAGTATTAAATCCAACCAAATAAGGAGGATATTATTTTGTCAGACTCGCACAAAAATGACACATTTAAAAACGAAAAAGACATTCACACTGATTTTATCGAAAAAATGACTTATGGTGATTATTTGCAATTAGATACATTATTATCGAGCCAAAAACGCTTATCCAACCACCATGATGAAATGTTGTTTATTATCATTCATCAGGTAAGTGAGCTATGGCTAAAGTTAATAATTCATGAAACAAAAGCGGCAATTGAAGCAATCAAACAGGACGACCTTAAAGCATCTTCTAAAATGCTTTCTCGTGTATCAAAAATTCAAACACAAATCATCCAAGCATGGGATGTTTTATCAACCTTAACACCTGCAGAATACATGGAATTTCGTGATAAGCTTGGAAATGCTTCGGGTTTCCAGTCGTATCAATATCGTCTGGTCGAATTTGTACTCGGCTACAAAACCCATTTTATTTTGGATATCTATAAAAAGAATCCTGAACTACACGCAATTTTAAAAGAAGCATACCATGCGCCAGGCCTGTATGATGTAGCCATTCAAGCACTTGCACGGCATGGATTTGACATCAACAAGGAAGTATTAGATCGTGACTTTTCAGAAACATATACGAAAGATGATTCTGTTGAAAAGGCTTGGCTTGACGTTTATAAAAATGTTGAAGATAATTGGGAACTATACCAGCTTGCAGAAAAACTCGTTGATGTCGAGGACTGGTTCCAACAATGGCGTTTCCGTCATATGAAAACAGTTGAACGGATTATAGGACACAAAGTTGGTACTGGAGGTTCATCTGGGGTTGGCTATCTAAAAAAGGTATTGGATCACTACTTCTTCCCGGAGCTATGGGACATCCGTACAAAAATTTAACAAAATCGAATACAAGTATATCTGCAGGTCGCTTGGATTCAGAGCAAGGTAACATATAAAAAGGAGGTCATGAAATGAGTAAAAAACAAGATCAGTGGTCATCAAAGTTAGGATTTATTCTAGCATCTGCTGGAGCAGCAATTGGCCTCGGGGCCATATGGAAATTTCCATATATGACAGGAATGAATGGTGGCGGCGCCTTTTTTTTACTTTTCATTGGCTTCACCATCCTAATCGGCCTACCCTTATTAATTGCGGAATTTGTTATCGGGCGTGGGGCACAAAAGGAAGCAATAAGTGCGTATAAAGAACTCGCACCAAAAAGTGGCTGGTCCATCATTGGTCGCTGGGGAGTAATTGGAGCTTTCTTGCTTATGTCCTATTATAGTGTTGTTGGTGGATGGGTACTTATCTATTCCGCTTTATCTATTCCAGGTTTAATTATAAAAGACAATGCAAATTACGAGGAACTATTTGCCTCAATTACAGGGAACCCATTAATAACCATTATTGGTCTCGCAGTATTTATGTTGATTAATATAATTGTCGTTTCGTTTGGAATAAAGGATGGAATTGAAAAAGCAAGTAAACTATTAATGCCATTATTATTTGTCTTTTTTATTGTATTGGTATTCAGGGCATTAACTTTTGAAGGTGCTATGGAAGGTCTACAGTTTTTCCTACAACCGGACTTTTCTAAAATCACTGGAGAAAGTGTCTTATATGCTTTAGGACAATCGTTTTTCTCACTTGCAGTCGGGATTTCTGTCATGGTCACTTATAGTTCCTATTTAGGAAAAGACGTAAGTTTACCTATGGCCGCAGGTTCCGTTTCCATCATGAATATTATTGTTTCATTGTTGGCGGGACTGGCTATATTTCCAGTAGTTTTCTCATTTGGACTAGCACCAACAGAAGGACCAGGTCTCTTATTTATGGTATTGCCTGAAGCCTTTGCGCAAATGCCTTTTGGTGAAGTATTCCTAAGCTTATTCTTGTTGCTTTTTATATTCGCAGTACTTACTTCATCATTTAGTATGCTGGAAATTATAACTTCTGCTTTTACAGCGAACAATGATCGATCACGAAAGAAAGTAGCAGCTATAGCGGGGTCAATCATTTTCATTGCAGGTATTCCTGCTGCATTATCATCAAGCACGCTCGCAAACTTTAATCTATTTGGTTTAACTGTTTTTGACGCAAGTGATTTTCTAGTAAGTAATATATTGTTACCAGGTGGGTGTTTATTAATTTCACTCTTTATAGGATTCAAAATGAATAAAGAGTTAATGATGCAAGAGTTTTCTTATAGTAGCCATCTATCAAGCGGATGGTATCAACTATGGTTCCAACTTATGCGTTGGGTTGTGCCAATTACAATCATTATTGTTTTTCTTGGATCACTAGGAATTATATAATTTTCTACAATAAAAAGTGCTGATTTTCAGCACTTTTTATTTGCTTATTTTCAGGTGCGAACGGGTACACTATAAGAGAAAGTGAAAAGGAGCGTGTCGTATGGAAAATAAAATTGTAATTGTTGGAGGAGTTGGCGGTGGAGCAACAGTTTCCGCTCAAATTAGAAGAATGGACCCAGAATCTGAAATTATTCTTTTTGATAAAGGCGAGCATATTGCTTTCTCCAATTGTGGAATGCCCTATTACATCGGTGGTATTGTCAAGGAAAGGGACGATTTACTCCGTGATTCAAATGACTTTGCTGAAAAATACAACGTTAACCTAAAAATTAATTCTGAGGTCGTGCAAATTAATAGAGACAAAAAGGAAGTTACATACCGAGCAAATAATCACGATCACCAGGAATCTTATGATACCTTAATCCTCGCCCCGGGTGCCCATGCACTGGTTCCAGACTTACATGGATTAAATGAAGAGGTCACATTCACGCTACATACCATACCTGATATGGATGCCATTCATTCATTTATTACACAAAACAAACCGAAAACATGTGCAATCGTCGGAGCTGGTTTTATTGGCCTTGAAATGGTGGAAAATCTACGTGAGCTCGGGATAGATTGTACCTTGATTGACCGGTCTAAGCAGGTAATGAAACTTGTTGATCCCGATATGTCTGGTACGATTCAGGAACATCTTAAGGAAAAGGGTGTAAACCTGATTCTAAACAACGGGATTGAATCATTTACGGATGCAGGAAAAACATTACAACTATCCAGTGGTGACAGTGTGCAGGCAGACATGACTATTTTGGCTGTTGGAATTAAACCAAATACGAAACTTGCAAGTGAAGCAAATCTCCAAGTTGGTGAGACAGGTGCAATTGCTGTAAATGAGTATATGCAAACGAATGATACTAGTATCTTCGCATTAGGAGATGCTGTTGAGACACCTGATTATTTAACCAAGACCCCACGACACGTGGCGCTTGCTTGGCCAGCCCATCGACAAGCATTTATTATTGCAAGCTTTCTCCAAGGAAAAAAGATTCCATATGAAGGAACGCTTGGATCTGCAATATTTAAAGTGTTTGATTTGAGTGTAGCTGTAACTGGTCATAATGCAGCCTCACTAGATCAACTTGGTATCGATTATCAAGGAGTAACACATGAAGCGTTATCCCATGCGGGGTATTATCCTGGCGCAGAAAAGGTTTCCATCAAAGTCTTATTTGATAAAAATAATGGTGAAGTTCTGGGTGCCCAGGTAATCGGTGAAGATGGTGTAGATAAACGACTTGCAGTATTAGCGATAGCTATTAAAGGGCGACTGAGTGTTACCGAATTAGCAGAGTTAGAACTCGCCTATTCTCCTCCATATTCTTCACCAAAAGATCCAATTAATATTATCGGTTATAAAGCAATGTCATTATAAAAGACTGTTTTCCCAAAGATTGCTTCTTAAGAGAGTAGATATAAACTACGACGTAACTTCCTATGTTAGATCTGTAGTACTAATATTAAAACAAGTTACTTAGGCAGCCGCAGCCCGTATACACTTCGCTTTCCGCGGGCGGCTGGTGAGCCTCCTTGTGCTAACGCACTGCGTAGTCTCACCGATGCCTTTCCTCCCGCAGGAGTCTACGTGTATACGGGCTGCTGGTATAATATTTGCTAATAACAGAATTCATTAGAAGAAATGACAAAGAATTCTTAAGCTTTACAGTCCAGGTGAGTGGAGGGCGGTGACTCCTGCGGGAACAGCACGAGTCCGAAGACCCCGCAGAGTGGTTTTCTCGAGGAGGCTGAGGCCGTGCCCGCGGAAAGCATCCGCCCGGAGCGATCCTGGACGGCAGCAATAGCACATGTCTTTGGAAATAAACCTAAGGTTACTTCGCAATATATATCAATTATAAAAATTAAAAGCAACAATGCGTACGAAAAGAGCTTTATAAAAAGTGCTTCTGAATTAGATTTCAGGAGCACTTTTTTCTTACTATAGATCTTCTTCTAAACGATAAACCAACGTAAACTTATCTTCGTCTATAAGTTCAGTTACATGAACCTTTAAACCATGACCAAACAATACTTCACTTTCTGTCATTGCAACAATCATTGCCTTGGTTTTACCTTGAATATCCATGTATATATCACCAACGACTGGTTTCATTTCTGTCTCAGAAGCTGGCATATTTCCTAATGCCTCATCATCTGCCTCTTGTGTAGTTGAAACTAGATTTTTATCTAAATATGCTATGTCATGACTACCGTCTGATTTACCTGGAACTAAAAGAACATATTCGCTATGCTTTACCCCGTTGTCTCTTGTGGTAACAACATTGCCATCTTCAACATTATCAACCTTTTCAATTTCATTTAATGAATAATGATCAAGAAAATCTGGTGCAGGCTTTACAATTAATATATAGTCCCCAGCTTCTGGACGTTTACTTTGATCGATGGTATACCTCTTCCCATAAAAAATAAACGAATCTAAATGCTTAGGTCTATATAATTGAATATCACTAGCTTTAGATAATACCTGTTGCATATCTTTTAATCGATACAAGTGAACAGACTTTTTAAACATTGCTTTGACGGAATAAACTTTATGCAATTCGTTGTTGTAATAAACAAATTGTCCTTTCCTTACTTGAAAAAGATTCATTTAATAGCCTCCTAAAGTTAAATCATACTAACTTTAATTTAAAATTATATCATCTGTCATTTTCCCATTATACCCTACTAGTTAAACATATATTAGGAAAAACCTTTAATTTATGTAACAATACTGAGAACCAATACATTCTAATTTCTCATTTTGTTATTTTCTTATGCAGTTTTATTATTTCTTAAATAACCAATTAATAATACAGCTGCTGTAATACCTGCGACAATTGCATACATTACTGGTCCATTATTAAGGTTTAACCAATCAATTATAACTTCATCGCCTGTTATCATCTGACCAGCAGTCCATGCTAATATCCCCGCGCCTAAATAAGCAATCCATGTGTACTTGTCCATCACACGAACAATCAGTTTGGATCCAAAAATCATGATTGGAATACTGATTAACACACCAATTGCGATCATGCCGACGTGACCATGAGCAGCCCCCGCTATAGCAACTACATTATCAAGACTCATAACAGCATCCGCCATGACAATGGTACCTACTGCTTTTGACAGCGTACCCGACGATTTAATATTCGCATCTGGTTCATCATCAACCAGTACATGGTATGCAATCCATAACAATAGTAGTCCGCCAATCAAGTGAACCAATGGAATTTGTAATAGGTAAACGATTATAGCTGCAAATAAAATCCGTAATATAACCGCCCCACCAGTACCAATAATAATTGCTTTGTTTTGTTGTTTCTTAGGCAACCCTTTAGTTGCCATAGCAATAACGATAGCATTATCACCAGATAGTACAATATCTATTGCAATAATTTGTAAAAGTGCTAGTAAAGATTCTTGTGTAAAATCAATTCCTAACAAGATTGTTGCCACCTTTCTACTTGAACCGATTTAATTATACTATTTCTAATTTTATTGTAAAGTAACTATTTATATTCTAGTAGAAAGATAAACAAGGTTATGAATTATGTCTTAAGTTAATTGCAATTATACCAACTGCAACTAATACAAGCGCACCGACTATTAGTCCATTCAAATTTTCGTTCGGGATAAAAAATGCAGAGAGAATAGTTCCTGCCACTGGTGTTACAAACTTATATATACTGATTTCTCCTGCCTTGTTATATTTTAATAAAGAATACCAAAGTGCAAACGCAACAGCTGACAATAACGCAGCATATAGGAGTAAGCCCCACCCAAGTGGGGTGAAAGTCATAGCTCCTTCTTTCATTTGTGGTAATCCAAATACCAACATTAGCACCGAGCCAATTGTAAGCTGCCATCCTGTTAATGCGAAAGGATGAATTCCAGTTGCCATTTCCTTGGCCATAATGGTACCCACCGCACCTGTTAATGCAGCGAAAATCATAAAACCTTCTCCTTCCAATCGAAAGCCTAATTGAAAGGACTGGCCCCAATTTGCCACGATAATCCCTGCAAACCCTGCTATCAATCCGACCGTTTTGGGTGCATTCAAACGATCATTCCGGTAAAAAAAGTGGGCAAGAATCACTGTAAAAAATGTACCACTAGATACCAATATAGCCCCCTTCATGCCAGAAACATTTGCAAGACCATTGTAGAAAAAGTAGTATTGTACTGCTGTTTGAATAATTCCAAAGATAACGAGAAATGGAACCTGTCTCCTCGTGACCAATAACGCTTTTCGATTGACCACTAACAGGCCAAACAGCAAAATAACTCCCGCTAATAAAAAACGTATACCCGCAAAAACAATTTTTGCAATTGTATCCTCGGGAGCCATTTGCAACTCGGAATAACTTACTTTTAATACCGGAAAAGCACTTCCCCATAGGAGGGAACAGAAAATCGCTATCGTGATAACGGACCATTTTGTATTTAAATAATTCTTCATCTTACCACCTCAACCTCAATCCATATGAGCAAATGGCAAATCAGTATCAACTTCCCCTAATATACGGGTGGTAGAAATCTTTTCACCTTTTAACCATTTATTAAAATCAAATACAACAGGCTCCCGATTTCCACCAAGCGCAAACCATGCTTTTCTTTCTTTTGGAAAATAACCGGAAGTATGAATGGTTCCAGACCAATTTCGATAATCATTTGAGAATACACCTTTGTGCAAATCATTCATCATACGAAATGCCTGATATCCATTCGACACTTGATCTTTGTGTGCGTTTATGGCATTCATCCTTTTATAGGAGTCATCAAGGTGATATCGATTTTCATGTTTTAGCACTTCAAAATGATTTGTACAAACGTTTGATTGACGCACATCTACTCCACGCGGTGTTGCCTCTACGACAAAAGTATCTCCATTTTCATCCAATAAAACATAACTGAATGAATGACGATGTGGAATATTTTTTAACATGGATACTGCTTCATTAACATTTGCACAACGTTCCAAAATAATGCGGCCAATCATATTACAAATAAAGCCGTCACCTGGCTTTTTGCGATGCATAAAATTGTAGCCCATTACTAATCCTTTTTCATTCATACCGTCCATACGACCTGTAATACGTTGAGATGGGCCAATCACAGCATACCCGCCATCTGTTGGCTGATAGATCATATACCGTCCTTCATATGTCCTTGGATGATAATCGTAATTACGAATCATATAATCGGTGCCTGTAAAAATAGAACATCCAGATCGCCCATATTCTAAACGATATCCTCCGAACTCTTTCAACACATCATCAATTGGCCATTCTAAAGCATCCCTGAGACCAACAAGTTCATCCCAAATAGCTGGTGCATATGGTGATAGAGCTTCTCTTACAGATGCTTCATTAATAACAAATCGAGCTTTACGTGTTTTCCATTGTTTCTTTCTGTTTTTAATTGTGAGCGAATCTTTTAATTCCATACCTTGTTTATATCCAAAATCATAGTGATTTCCACGAAATTGCATGATATCGCTAAATATTTTTTTCATTACAATTACCCCGTTTACTTTTTGCTATTACCAGTTTAATGGAAGTCTAATAAGAAAGAAACGAAATTGTTTATGTTACCTTTTTGAAACTATTTTTATTTCTGTACGTATAAACACTTAGAAATCAATCAAATTAGGAGTGACAAGCATGACAGGTATTTTATCAGCAGCATTATTATCATTAGTTTTGTATGCAGCTTTGGCAATTGCTCTCATTGTTAGAAGCCAGAAAAAAATAAAAAAGATATCCATTAAACCTGCAACAATTATTTTTGTTTCTTTATTCATCATTGCAAGTATTGTAAACTACTTTATTCTACTACCTATTACCATCCCTTACATGGTTATTGCAAACCTTGTGGTAGCAATTATTGGGATCTTTTTATTATATGGAATGACCCAAACACCCGGAAAGAATAAACGAAGCGGTCCATTTGAGGCCACATTGGGTCTATTAGTTATTGTGGCAGTCTTGGCACTACCTACTATTTTCGTATTAGGAATTTTCACATTGGATAATTCCTATGAATCTATTAACATAGAAAAAGTAGAAGAGGCAAAACCATTAAGCAAGGATGATACACCGATTACAGTATCTCCTGAATTCGCACGAAATAAGACCCAAAAATCGATGAGCGTTGTTCCTAATCCTCAATTTTACGATTTAGGTAAGTTACAAGTACAAAAGGTTGGCGATGACGTCGTGTTTGTTGGCCCTGTTGAGTTTACTAGTTTTTGGAAATGGTTCCGTGGTAAAGAAACAGCAGGTTATTTTACTATTTCTGCGACCAACGTAAACGCACAACCTGAATTCGTCGATAGTAAAATGAAATATACAAACTCCAGTTATTTTAATTCAAATATTGACCGCGTTATTTACGGGGCATACCCAACTTATATCCAAAGTGGTGAAGCACAATTAGAAGTAGACGAGGATGGTAAGCCATGGTATGTTCAAACACTGTACAAACCAATTGGACTTACAAATAAGCCGGATTTACAGAATCTAAAAGTTGCGATTGTTGACCCGGAAACAGGTGACGTTAAACTTTATGCGTCAAGTGAAGCACCAGAGTTTGTGGATGGATCCGTAAGTTCTGAAATGGCTACTGATGTAAATGAATATTTTGGTAAGTATGTTCATGGTTGGCTAAACTCTATTTTCGGTAAAAAAGATGTGAAGATCCCAAATGAATCCGGAACAGAAAATAGTGTAACACCAATCTTTAATGAAGATGGTGAAATGTATTATTTTACCGATATGTCATCACCAAAAGAGAACATTGATTCCGCGCTTGGTTACACATTAATTAATGCTCGTACTGGTGACCTTACGTTCTATAATGGCAAAAAAAATACCGGTATTATGGATAGTACTGGGGCTAAAGAAATTGTGAATAAAGAATTTCCTGAGAAAGAATGGGAAGGTTCCATGCCTGTTTTGTATAATATAGATGGGAACCCTACATGGGTTGTGAATGTGCTGGATCCAAATGGTCTCCTTAAAAAGTATGCTTATATCAAAGCATCAGACGCTGACTTCGTTGTATTTGGCGATACAGCACGGGAAACTCTAGAAGCATACCGCCTGCAATTACTGCAGGATCCAAGCAATGTTTCTTCTACAGGTGATACTCCTTTACAGAAACGTTCTGGTGAAATAAATCGTGTACTCGTCACAACGCAAAAGAATTCACAGGTTGTCCAGTTTTTATTAAAAGGTGATAAAACCATTTATACCATAACAGCTGGAAAGGCTCCCCTTGCACTATTCCTGCAAGCTGGTGATCAAGTGCAGTTAGAGGCAAACATTCGCGATAATGGCACTGGAATCGTGGAGTCTATATCTATTGAAGGATTAACAGAATAAGGTAAAAAAAACAAGAAGGATTGTCCCCATTTTGGGTTCAATCCTTCTTGTTTGTTATAACCTGACTTCGGAGAGAGTGGATTGGCGGATATATTTAAATCATTTCCCTGCTTCCATTTCTTCAACTAGGATAGAAAGCTCTTCCCAACGCTCCATTTTTTGTTCTAATTGATTTTCCACTTCTTCTTGTTCCTTAAATAAATCCTGCACTTTTTCAAGATCACTTCCAGCTCCAGCAATTGCTTCTTTCAGGCCATCAATCTTAGTTTCCAACTCGGTAATTTGATCCTCAATCCCATTCCATTCTTTTTGATCATTATAGGAAAGCTTCTTCTTTGTTTTTTTAACCGGAGTTGAAGGCTTTTCTTTTGTTTGTGTTGCTTCTTTTTCAGTAATTTGCTCGTCCAGATATTCACTGTAATTCCCATAAAAACGCGTAACCCGGGGGGTCTCAGATAGTACTAATAACTGATCAACCACTCTATCCAGGAAGTAGCGATCATGTGAAATGGTAATGACTACCCCTGGAAAATTAGCCAGATAATCTTCAAGAATGCTTAACGTTTCTGTATCCAAATCATTCGTAGGTTCATCTAAAAATAATACATTTGGCTCCAGCATCAAGATCTTCAATAAATATAATCGACGTTTTTCTCCACCTGAAAGCTTTCGAATGTAATTCCACTGCTCTGAACGCGGAAACAAGAATCGCTCAAGCATTTGTTCCGCAGTTATTACTTCACCATCTTTTGTATGAATGACTTCAGCTACTTCTTTTATATATTCAATGACTCTTAGGCTCTCATCAATTTCTTCATTTTCCTGCGTATAATAACCAATTTTAACTGTTTCACCAACATTGATTGTTCCCTTGTCAGGCTCCACCCGGTTCGCCATGATGTTTAATAAAGTTGTCTTTCCAGAACCATTTGGACCGACAATTCCCAACCGTTCACCAGGTACAACTAAATAATCAAAGTCAGTAAACAATTGCTTATCACCAAAGACTTTTTCAATATCCGTCAATTCAAGGACCTTTTTACCCAATCGTTTTGAGCCGGCTTGAAAAGCCACCTGATTTTTATTTGTATCAAAACGCTTTTCCTTCATATCTTCCACCCGATCAATTCGGGCCTTTTGCTTCGTTGATCTCGCTTTTGCACCACGCTTTAACCACGCAATTTCACGACGTAAAATATTTTCGTGCTTTTGTTGACTACTTTCTTCTAATTCTTCACGTTCTGCTTTTTTCTCAAGAAATAATTCATAGTTCCCAGTGTACTTATAAAGATTTCCTTTATTCAATTCATAAATATGATTCGTTACACGATTTAAAAAATAACGATCATGTGTAACGAGAATCATTGCACCACGGTAGGATGCTAAGAATTTTTCCAACCATTCAATTGTAGCGTGATCCAAATGGTTCGTTGGTTCATCCAATATGATTAAATCTGCAGGCTGAATTAATGCTTTAGCAATTGCGACCCGTTTCTTTTGGCCACCAGACAAATCGGTTACTTTTTTATTGAAATCAGTAATCCCAAGCTTTGTCAAAACAGTTTTTGCGGTTGTGTTTGCTTCCCATGCTTTGTTTTCATCCATTTTTTGTTGCATCTTTAGCATACGGCTCTGCACGGCATTACTGTCTGGATTTTCCGATAGTTCAAGAAGTGCGTGCTCATAGCCTCGCATTGTTTTCATAATCACTGATTCGCCATAATAAATTTGCTCAATTACGGTTAGCTCAGGATCTAGTACAGGATCCTGAGCCAGATATTCAATATGATAATCTTTTGCATGTTTAACAAGACCACTCTCAGGTGGTTCGATCCCAGCGATTACTTTTAAAAAGGTTGATTTCCCCGTACCATTAACGCCAATAAGTCCAATACGATCATTTTCTTTAATGGTACACGAAACCTCATTAAATAAAACTTTTTCCCCATATGATTTTACGATATTTTCAACTGTAAGCATTTCAAACATTCCTCATTTCGAACTTCACTCTATTTATTAGTATAAGGGAATAATATGTATGTGGAAAGCAAACAACAAACACGCGAGCAATAGATCGCCCGCGTGCCTTTTAAAGTTCTTTATCTTTAACGCCTTTAATACGTTGTTTAATGTAAATCACAATTAAAAATAATAGCCATGAAGTAAAACAGTAAAAAATAATTTTACTTGTTGGTTGCATAGTATTAAAGAAGAATGCCATTCCTATCCAAATAAATCCTAATCCAAGAATTTGATATAACACTAATTTCATTGATATCTTTCCCTCCACATGATGGAACATCTCTATGGATTAGTGTATCTTATTTTAATAAAAATTTCTATCGATTAATTTATAAATCTTTAATAAGGTTTGCTGTTTCGATTGCGGAAACTGCTGCCTCTGACCCTTTATTCCCAGCTTTAGTTCCAGAACGTTCAATTGCTTGTTCAATTGTCTCTGTTGTTAAAACACCAAATATAACAGGCTTTCCTGATTGGATAGATGCCTGTGCCGCACCTTTTGCCGCTTCCGCGCATACATAATCAAAGTGCGGTGTTGCACCACGAATTACTGTCCCTAGTGTAATAACGGCATCATATTTTTCATTCATTGCCATTTTATTTGCAACTAATGGAAGTTCAAATGCACCTGGTACCCACGCTACATCAATGTTTCCCTCATCGACTCCATGTCTTTCTAATGTATCAATTGCACCCTCTAATAATTTACTAGTAATAAATTCGTTAAACCTACCAACAACAATTCCTATCGTTAAATCTGTAGCAACTAAATTCCCCTTGAATGTTTGACCCATATTAATCATCTCCTATTATTAGTTATGCATCTTTACTAAATGACATATTTTACTATACTTTGTTTACATATATTGCTTTTTTACGATAGGCTACCAAGTCTTCAATTGATACTAGTTTCAACTCATAACGCTCAGCCATTTTCACTAAATCTGGAACACGAGCCATTGTCCCATCTTCTTTGATAATTTCACAAATCACACCTGACGGATTCGCACCGCTAAGTTTAGCCAAATCAATTGATGCCTCAGTATGGCCCTGTCTCAATAACACACCACCATCCTTAGCTACTAATGGAAAAACGTGTCCAGGCCGTTTAAAGTCTTTTGCATGACTTTCTGGTTTTGCTAATGCCTGAATGGTTTTTGATCGTTCAGCAGCACTAATTCCAGTTGTAGATTCCATATGATCTACACTTACTGTAAAGGCTGTGCCTAATGGATCAGAGCTTTCATTTGTCATCATCGATAAATTCAGTTTGTTTGACATTTCTTCTGTGATTGATGTACAAACAAGACCTTTTCCATGTGTAATCATAAAATTAATTACTTCTGGTGTAGCCCTATCTGACAGTGCCACAAAGTCTCCTTCATTCTCACGATTTTCATCATCAACAACAATAACAATTTTCCCTTGCTGTAAATCTTCTATTGCTTCTTCGATTGTATGAAACATAGCTGCATCTCCTTATAAGTATCCGTTATTTGATAAGAATGCTTGATTAATTCCAGTATTAGTAGTGTCCGTTTGCTTTATCATTTGCTCTACATATTTAGCTAACATATCGCATTCAATATTAACGATGGATCCTACTGATTTCTCTCCTAAAACTGTTTCGGAAACAGTGTGTGGAATTAAAGAGATAGTAAATGTATGATCATTCACATCAAATACAGTCAAACTTATCCCATCAACAGCAATTGATCCTTTTATTAATAAATAGGATCGGAGCTCTATTGGCACTTCAATATCATAATAAATGGCATTCTCCTGCTTTTCTTTCCTGGTTATTTTTCCAATACCATCGATATGACCTGAAACAAAATGTCCTCCGAATCTCCCATTCGCATGCATAGCCCGTTCTAAATTGACTTGTGATCCTGGTTTCAGTCTATTTAATGACGTTGCTTTGATTGTTTCTGGCATAACATCTAAGTTAAATTCATTTTCACTAAATGTTGTAACTGTTAAACAAATACCATTCACAGCAATACTGTCTCCAATTTTGACATCTGAGATAATGGTATTTGCGCGAATAGTTAGCTGCACTGAATTTGCTGATTGTTGTTGCATTTTTTTCACCTGGCCAAGTTCTTCAATAATTCCAGTAAACATGTTAGAACACCTCTCTTGATTCAAAAATAATTTTTATATCCTATCTAATCCTCATCTATCTTTAACGTTATCCTTTCCTTATAGTAGAAAAAACTTTCGCCTAGCCTTTAACAGCGGACAGAAATATTTTACATCCCTTTAAGTACAAACAAAAAGCCCCTGAAATAAGCTTCAAGGGCGTAATGGTAGAATTTATAGGTATCATTAATAAGCATTTTTATTCATAACACAAAGAATCACGCGTGTAATGTATCACGAATGAACTGCTACCTAAAAATCCCTTCTCCCATCCAGACTTTAACTGTCGGCTCTGGAGTTACACCAGATCCACCGCTTGGTTATTCGAATAACCGCACGGGTCACGGACTAAGAAGACAATACTTCATCACCGCCGATTGGGAATTTCACCCGACCCCGAAGGAATTTATTTGTATTTAATTAATTTTATTATAGCAGTATGTATTAGTGGAAAGCAAAAGTGAGGTATTAGAAAACTGATTTTAAAAAATAAAGCTGGATGACCTATCAGGCTGATTGATGCTACAAAAGTCTATTATCCTGCTTTTCAGTATATAAATTCCTTCTAATGATTGTCCAAAAACTACCTATTTAAAAGCACTTTAATAAATAAAAAGCTATGTTACCTGCATTATTTAATAGTTACATTATCTATTTTTGATGCTTAAAGAGACAAACACCCTAACAAGAAGAGATTCATTACATACATTACAAGTATCAAGCGAAGAAAGGAGTAGTTTAGTATGGGAAGATATTACAAAAACCAAAACAATTCATCTAATTCACCTGATATGCGAAATATAGAAGTCCAACTGGAAGATATTCTGGTGCAGCTTCAAAAACAGCAACAAAAACAGAAACAGTATCAGGATCAAGATCAGAATCAAGCTCAGGTAGACATCGATACAAGTAACTTTGAAAATATCGGAAATCCGGAAATACACGTTCACAATGATATTACAATTGTCGTTGTAGTAGTAATTCTATTGTTACAAGCAAATGGCAGTGCTGTTGATTCAGAATCATTATCAGAGATGGTAAACATGCTTAGGGATTTACAAGAAGGTCAAAAATAATAAGTAAAGGAGTAGTTTTTAGTGGGATCTTATTACAAGAGACAAAACGCTGGAGCTAATATGCGGAACTTAGAAGTCCAACTAGAAGATATTCTGGCGCAACTTCAAAAACAGCGCCAAAAACAGAAACAGTATCAGGACCAAGATCAGAATCAAGCTCAGGTAGACACCGATACAAGCAATTTTGAAAATATCGGAAACCCTGTTGTACACGTTCACAATGATATTACGATTGTAGTTGTTATCGCGTTTATTTTTCTCCAGTTTCAGGATGATGCAGGAGGAAATCCACCACCTTTAGATTTAGAAGCTCTAAGGGAAATGATGAATGAGCTTAATCGTTAGAAAGTTAATTCGTTAATCGCTTTTGGATTGCAGAGAATAAATAGGCGTTTGTTCTCTGCTACTACTTTCACAACTAATCAAAAAGTGCCGGAATCCTCCTTTTTAAATTGTATGCATGAAGAGAAAAAGGGTTCTTGTGTTCCACTCCCCGTTCCACAACAAGCACATGCACTTCACCACAAATAATTCTTTCAAAAGGCCATAGTTGAATATGGTCTTTTTTCATGTAAAATTATATCTAATAGATTAGAAAACTTGGCTTATCGCCAAGCCTTAATGGCGAAAGCCTTAGTTGCACTTATGCAGTTAGGAAAGTTTATACTTGCTTATCTGCTAAAAAAGGAGTTGGGTCACCCATGTCTTTATCAAAAGGTAAATCAAACTGCATCACTGATGTTCCAGGGGTCAAAGTAGGCCATGTCACATTATATGAAAAGATAAATGATACAGACACCATATGCACAGGTGTTTCTGCAATCCTACCTCATGAAGGAAATCTTTTTATGAAAAAAACTCGTGCAGCAAACTCCGTAATAAATGGTTATGGTAAAACAAACGGTCTAATTCAAATGGATGAGCTTGGACTATTAGAATCTCCTATTATGCTTACAAACACATTTAGTGTCGGTGCTGTAATGCAAGGGACTTTAAACTATATGTTGGAAGAAAATAAAGAAATTGGTGATTCTACTAGCTCTATTAATCTCGTTGTAGGTGAATGTAATGATAGTTTTTTAAATTCTATGCGTATACCAGCTATTAAACCGGAACACGCGATTCAAGCAATTGAAAAAGCAAGCAGAAATCCTATCGAGCAAGGTGCAGTTGGTGCTGGAAAAGGTATGATGTGTTTCGGTCAAAAAGGTGGAATTGGAACTGCATCACGAGATGTCATAACTGATCAGGGAAAGTTCACAGTCGGATGCTTAGTACTAAGTAATTTCGGAAAACCGGATGATGCGTTATTTGCTGATTTGAAAAATACAAAAGTCGAGACACCTGATGGTTCCATAATGATGATAATCGCGACAGATGCTCCCCTTTATGATCGTCAGTTAAAAAGACTGGCCAAAAGGTCTGCAGCTGGGCTCGGTCGTACCGGTAGTCACATTGATAATGGCAGTGGTGACATTGCAATAGCTTTTTCAACTGCCAACCCCTATGAGCATAAATCTAAGGAACACTTAGCTTCCATGGAATTTATACGGGATGACCACCCTATAATGAATCAACTTTTCCAAGCTGTAATAGAAACGACGGAAGAATCTGTGATAAATTCACTACAACATGCTGAGACAACAACTGGACGATTAGGCAGAGTCGTAAATAAAGCCCCTTTTTAATAACGGGTTCCGTTTCCTATCGCAAAATGCGGTACTTTGTGCTATTTTAAAAAATAGCACAGTTCAAACTAGACTATTTCCGTATTATTGTATTCGTTAGCTGGAACTGGCGCCCATACAGTTCGCTATTTCTATTAAAACAGTGATTTTGAGGAGGTATGCGGACATACAATACCTTATTTAACATATATCAAATATAAAATAGGGACATTCCTTCCAAATAGGGCACCTGGTGTCCGTTTAACACCTTAATATTGCCTGTTTTCTATAAATAAGGTACCTGATGTCCGCGAAAGTAATTTTTAGGTATTCCTTTATTCAAGTGTTATATGGGCAAAGACACACTCCATAATAACTAGGAGTGTGTCTTTGTTATATATTCAAGGTTGTTTTAATTTCCTTTAATTGTTGATTAAATAGGTTAATTTCATCCTCGGTTAAATCGCTATCACCATACCTTATTTTTTGATACATACCTAGATAGGTAGCATCAATGCCAATACGCATAAACCATTCCTCGATGGTCTCTGACTGTTTCCTGCCCAATCCCTTTTGGGCTGTCAATCGCTCAAATTTAAACACTTTAAGGCGTATTTCATTGGTAGGTTTCTCAGCAAACTTACCAAAAAATCCTTTTGATTTCTGCCTTTTGGAGGATTTCCCTTGTATCGATTCAGATGAAATGCGTTCCAATGCATTATCTTTTCCCTGATTCCGCAACTTTTTACGTGACAGAAAGAGAACAATAATCAATAAAATGACTATACTGATTCCAATCGTCCACCAATTTACTATATCCGGTTGCTCATAGGCTTGATTCATTTGTTCTTTAGTGAGAAGGCGATTTCCATCCACTCCCATATTTATTTTGGTATTACCTTGAACAGCAATTCCTTCAATAGCATTCTGCAGTGCTTCTATATTTAGTCCTGTAAAACCGATTAAATCCAGACCCCACCAGAGACCAGTACCAACTGCTTTTAGTACCCCATTTAGTACATAAGGCATAAAACTACCTGCTACTTTAACAATAGAAAATAACAAAACAATGCCAGTAAATATGCTTACAAAAAAAACGATTATAAAAGGAAGCGATTGTTTAACCCCTATTGATCCTTCTACAATGATATGACTTAACTGATAGCCACCTACCATTACCACAAGCATTATTAGTGCAATCCAAATTAGGTCTGTATCATAAAAGAAAATAACATCCACCATTAACACAAGACTCATATAAAAAATCAGTTGCATTTGGTTACATAAATCAGGTTCATTCTCATGTACAATAAAGCGCCATACCATAAACGCAATCAGTACCACACTTGAAATAGGCGGGAACTGAATGATATAGATTGCGAATGGAACAAGTATAAAAAAACTTAGCAGATAAATACTGTAGTTCGGAATAAAGCGCATCCCGATGGAAAGAAACAGCAATGTAAAGCTAACCGTAAACAAATAACCCAAGACTGATACCGGATACTCATATAAAACCATTATTGGTACTAATAAGAAATAAAAAAATAACCCTTCACAGATAAGCTGATAGTATTTAATAATTGTGCTATTTGGCGTCATAATTAACTAACCTTTCACTTTTAACTTCTGTCAAACGCGCACCATTTATGGAATCTATTACCTGAAACACATTGTTGCCACGTCTACTCCATTTATTTGTGTAGTGCAGACTATCATCGGATAGCTCACCAATAATTACTACAATATTGGAATCATCAATCATGTTATCAACCCGGTGAAGGAGGCTTGTAACAGGCATTACATTACAATCCTTTTCAATTCTGGTTAATAATTCCAACGCTTTTTTCAAGTGTTCCCGTCCGCTTTCGCTTTCCAAATAAAAAGGCCTACTACCTATTCTTGTTGCATTGACATATAATTCAATTGGGTAGCCTTGTTTCGTAATAGCCTGACACATATATGCTGCTTGCGATAAGTACTTTTCCACTTGCGGGCTTAAATACACATTACCAAGCGGACTGGATTCGGCAATGTTAACAATGATTGTCCATGAGATATTGCGATTTCTTTCATAAACCTTTGTTTGCAATGTTTGGTTCTTCGCAGAGGCCTTCCAGTGAATTCTATGAAATGGATCTGTAGGCTCATAATCCCTTGTACCGACTGGACTTAATAAATCTTCAAAAGGTGAAAATTGTGTTACTTGATTTCCAAAATTATTGTACGGAAACTCTTCAATTCCACTTACTGGGATTAGTTTTGGATATACCAAAATTTCAGTTTGATAAAATTTTTTATAACTCAGAATTACCTGTTCAAAATTCATAATATGCGGAACGTAAAACTGAATGTCCTTTAACCGAACCACACCACGTTCCACTGCCTTTAATGAAATTGGAATAAGCGCCTCTCTTTTACCCATTAAAAGTAATGGCACATGATAATGGTTCTTTTGTTTTCTGTTAAAACGTACAAACCGTTCACTATTTACTTTTTCATCCGTGGTAAAACTTAAATAACCATTGAATAACGGAAGAAAAGATTGATTCTTCATCACAATTTCCAAATCCATTTCTTCCCCTTCAAACATACGAATGGAACGTCTATTATTTTCCAACACCAGCTTTTTTCCGATTCCTTTATCATAAAGATGAATAAGAAACATATATACGCCAATAAAACCCACGAAAAGTAAGATTAGAGGTCGATTTGCTGTGATAGCAATGATGGAAAAAATAATTAGAAGGAATAACAGTAAATCATGTTCTCGACCAGTTTTATATGTGTCTCTAATCCAGTACATTATCCACGTGTCTCCAGTTCCACTGGCACATCAATCGCCTGGACAACTTCACGAACAACTTCTCTTTTTGTTTTTCTGATTGACCCTTCCATTGTTAAAACAATTCGGTGTTCAAATACATAGGTAACCAATTCCTTTATATCCTGAGGAGTTACATAGTTCCTCCCTCTCAGGAAAGCTTTTGCCTGTCCAGCACGCATTAAAGCGAGTGCTGCTCTCGAACTAACACCCAGTTCAATATCGGCATGGTTACGCGTTTCCCTGACCACTGCCAATAAATAATCCTGAACGACGTCAGACACATCAACCTGCGTCACTTCTTTTTGCAATTCAACAATTTCATCTGTTGTTAAAATTGAGTTGATTTGATGAATTGGATCTTGAGTCCGATTTAGATTTAATATCTCTTTTTCCTGTTCTAGCGTTGGGTAATCCATGGTTACTTTCATCAAAAACCGATCAAGCTGTGCTTCTGGTAGTGGAAATGTACCATGATTAGACTCTATTGGATTTTGTGTTGCAATAACTAAAAATGGAGAAGGTATGGAAACAGTAATCCCATCAATGGTTGTTTGTTGTTCTTCCATCACCTCGAGTAAACTCGATTGCGTACGTGGGGTGGCACGATTTATTTCATCAGTCAAAAGGATATTTGTCTTTATCGGCCCAACACGCAACTCAAATTCATTGGTTTTCGGGTTAAGAAATTGAATGCCTGTAACATCTGACGGCAATACGTCTGGCGTAAATTGGACTCTGCTAAAATTGCCATTGATTATTTTAGCAAAGCTTTTTGCTAACTTTGTTTTTCCCGAACCTGGCACACTCTCTAGCATCACGTGCCCTTTCCCCAATAAAGCAACAAAAAGCAATTCAACCACGTCATCTTGACCAACGATAACCTGATTGATCGCTTGTTTTGCTTGATCTATTTTCTCTATTAACGACATGAATAAGTCCCCCTAGTTTATCTCTATCTCTTAAAAGTATAATACTATTAGACTTTTATTACTACCAATTTTCTAATACTTTAAAAAATACAAAAAGCCGATCAATGATTGTTACATTGACCGGCTTTGCATATTTACGCTTATAAAACTCATTACTTCGATTTATATAGAACTAGCTTTCATATCAGCTCCATTGTAACCGGCAATACTCCCTCAATGGTCTGTTGATACATCTTTCTTTCTTCCGCTGTCATCCAAATATGAATCGTTCCATAATCTTCATTTGTGCGGATTAGGCGGCCGATTCCTTGCCTCAGCCTAAGGACCATATATGGCATGTCAACTTCCTGTTCAGGCTCTTCTGCGTGCTTCCGTTTTGCTTGGAATACTGGATCTTTAGGTGGAAAGGGTAGCGCGGAAATAATCACTTTAGTTAGCGCTTCTCCAGGTACATCCAATCCCTCCCATAAATTGTATGAGCAGAGTACTGCTGACTGATCAGTTTGGAAATCCTTTACTGTCTTACTTATTTCCTGATCACCTTCGTACAGCATTGTAAATGGCCATGATTGATCCATCACCCATTCTCGGAATGAATTCATTTCTTCAGTCGATGAAAACAGTACCAAAGCCTTCCCCTGATTGTCTAGCAGTTGCTTACTAATGTAAGGCCATTTTTCATGTGAGCTTGATTCAATATGACCATATATTTTCATTTGATTTTCATAGTCAAATGGGGAAGCAACTGAACAAGAATCATATGAATCTATTCCTAGACTACCAGCTAGGTATGAAAAGTCCCTGCCTCGTGACAATGTTGCTGATGAAAAGACGAATGGAAGTCCTTGAGAAAATACCTCTTTTTCCAACACGTCCTCTACCAGTCTTGGCATGATAACCAGTGTACTTGCCGTGTCATCTTCCTCAAGCCAAAAGATTCCTTCATCATCCTTCAGTAGAATGGACAAACCATAAGAGAAAAACTCTAGATATTCCTCGATTATTTTTATATGGTACTCTTCAATTGTAAAAAGCTCCGCATCAAACACTAACTGTTCAAGCAATTGCTGTACCTGATTGTATAAGCGTTCAGCAATTTCCTTTATGTTTTCCGTCAGGGAAATTTCCAGGCGATTAGAACCTTCAACTTTAGCTGCATTACCCTCAAGCACTTTGAACCAGTCTTCATGCAACATTAGAATATCTTCAATAAGGAAGAGTGATTCCTCTCGCACATCCTGCCCCATATATCCAGTTAATACCTTATTCAACGCCTCATAGTTAAAGCGGTAGGTTAAGCCCTTCTGTGCAGCAAATTCTAGTAAATGTCCTTCATCGAAAACAACACTGCTTGCCTCTGGTAACAATGGTAATTGCCCCTCGCGTTTTCGTGACTCCTTCGTCCAAACGTGTTCCATATAAAAATCGTGGGAGCAAATAATAATATCTGATGCATGACGATAGTAGTCCCTGTTCAATGTTTGCCCACTGCGGTGACGCCAATCACATGTTGAACATTGCTGCAATGGATCCCAGGCTATTTTTTCCCATGTATCATTTGTTACCCATGGATATTCTTTTCGGTCCCCATAACGTTCAAAGGATTTCATCGAAGCACTCGTATCAAAAACAAAATCAGGAATTTGGTCATGAACCTGCAAAATGCTCTTATCATCTGTTTGATTAGCAAGTTGATCCAATTTCTTAACACAAACATACTGCTCCCGTGATTTCGCTAATCTTACGTTGATGTTGAGGGCTAATGCTTCCTCCAACTTCTCGATATCTCCGCCTTTTTTAACGAGTTGCTCAATTAACGTCTCATCCGCACAAGTTATAATTGCTGGCTTTCCTTTATAACGCGCATAGCAAATAGCGTACAATAAATAAACAAAGGTCTTCCCTGTTCCAACCCCAGCTTCGGCAAATATCGTACGTTTATTTTTAAAGGCCTGTTCTAACTGAAAGGCCATATATATTTGTTCATCACGTAGCTCGTAACCTTTTTCAGGCAAAATATCATAAAAGACGTCTCCAACATAATCGCCTAATCGGTCAAAAAAGTTCTCTGTCTTTGCTACAGTAAATGGAAGTGAATTATTTCTAGTCATCGTAAACTCCTCTTCAACATCATTCGGGTAAGCTATTATACTAGCATAGTTTAAGGAATTCTAAAATGAAAAGTGCAAGCACTATGAAAGGAATTGTTTTTGGGGGATGCGGGAATGTATGGAAAAAATGGCTATCGCATACAACAACTTTCTTGAAGTGCTTTATCCGCCAATTCAAAGCTATAACTGCCGATCTACAAATATATCGGTCGATTGAAAATCACATCCTACCCTCGCCACGCTAGCTTCTTTACTAAAATAAAAAAATGCACGTCATATAACGTACATTTTTTACTTGGATTTCCGCATGAAAGTATCTGGTACATCCGCTTCAAATTGCAAAAGCTTACCTGTTTTAGGATGCTCAAAAGCCAAAACACTTGCATGAAGCCCAAGTCGACCAATTGCATTCGTTTTAGATCCATATTTTTTATCACCAACAATTGGATGTCCGATATCCTTCATATGCACGCGGATTTGGTTTTTTCTCCCAGTTTCAAGGTTTACTTTCAACAATGAAAAAGTGGTATTCGATTGAATCGTTTGATAGTGTGTTACAGCACGTAATCCATCCCCTTCTTTCGGGCTTGAATACATAACAAGTGTACTGCTTTCTTTTAACCAGGAAGTGATTGTTCCTTTTGGTTTCTTAACAGTTTCTTCTACAAGCGCCATATAAGTACGCTCTTTTACAATCGCCTTCCAATTATCTTGGAGCTTTCGTTTAACGGTTTCAGTTTTCGCAAAAACCATCACACCTGATGTATCACGGTCCAAGCGGTGAACAATAAAAACACGGTTTTTCGGATGTTCAATTTTGACATAGTCCATCAATTGACTGTAAGCTGTGAAGTCCTTTTCTCTAGCATTCGCTATCGAAAGTAATCCTGCATCCTTATTAATTACAATGATTTCTTTATCCTCGTGTATGATGGAAAATCCAGTCATTTTGTTCACCTTAGCCGCTACCTTATTTTTAAGAATCGTAACGGTTTGGCCTTGTTTCAGTGGATAATTGTGTTTAGTTGTTGCATCATCATCAACGGAAACCTGACCTCGCGCAAGAATAGATTTAACTGAATTTCGACTGCGATTTTCCATTACCTTTAATAGAAATGGCAATAAACTCATTGGCTCTTTTACTGTAAAGGTTTCATGCGTTGAATCTTTATTTGTTTTCATAAAAAACTCTCCTAATCCTCGTCCTTAACATCAATGTCTTCTGGTATATGTTCATTTAAATAGTCTTGAATCATTTGTTTATACTTTTCAATTTGTTCGAAATGAGTAGAGAATTGGGCCTGATTAATCAAAAATTGTTCACCATCATGAATCGCACGTATTCGTTTTTGTTGGATAAGTGTTCTTATTTGAGATTCAGGTATGGACAAATGTTCAGCAGTTTCTTCTATCGTTAAGTACATAATAGTATTCCACCTTTTTACTCTGTCCTTATTTTAGCATACATACACGTATCCCGGAGCCCTTTCCCATCGATAGAAAGATCTTCATTTCTAATGATACCCTCCAATTCAAATCCCAATCTTTCAGGAATAGCACAACTTTTACTGTTACGCGTATCACATTGTATTTGAACGCGATTTGCCTGGAGTTCGTTAAAGGTGAATTCCGTTAAGCCAGCAACAGCTTCAGTCATATACCCATGCCCACTAAATCTAGTGTCAGCCCAATATCCAATTTCAAATTTACGAACATCCCAATCGATATCGTGCAGACCTGATGACCCAACAAACTGATTGGTCTCTTTAAGGAAAACTAGCATTCTCAATTTCTCTCTTTTTAGGAAGCTAATGTGTGATTCACGGGTATTAATCTCTGTCTCTTCCTCAGTTTGACCATTATACGCAAAAGCCAACCATGGTCTAAGCTCATTAATAGAGGCATCAATTGCATCATAAATAGCCTTTCCATCGCCAGGCATAGGCATTCTTAAAAGCAGTCGTTCCGTTTCAAATTGATGAGGAAAGTCTAGTAAAATTGGATTCATAAGCGTCATATCCTTTTTTAGAGTTCTAAAGAATATATACGATTATAGTGGAAAAAGCAATAACAAATGGCGGATTTTTGTTTTATCAGTGACTTTTGAGCATTTATCAGGATTTTGTGGCTTTTATCAGGAATTTTTGGTTTTTATTAGGATATTTCGTATTTTATCGGGATTCTATGACTTTTATCAGGGATATGGACTTACCTTAAATTCACATACAAAAAAAGCCCCCTTTTCCAGGAATGCTTTCGATTGTATATATGAGAACTGTTACATTTGGTAGTAGGGCTGGTTTATCTCTTTAATCGCTTGTTTAATAGAAGTCCGAACCTCAACGTTCTGTTCTTTTGCTTCTAAATGAAAATATAAACTGCTTAAGTATTGCTTCACATTCGCTCGATAAATAAAATACGACTGACCACCTGTTGAAAAGTTTTGCTTTATATCATTTCCAGTTGCAGCAATTTTTTCACAAACCATTGATTCACTAAGACCTCTTTCCAGCATAGCGACTACCGGAATGACCATTCGTTCATCTTCATCATAGTGATAATGGTCTTTGTTGAAAGCCATTTTATTTAAAATGGCGGTGAAAACACTTTCTAGTTTCTCATTTAAGAGATTTGGTTGTTTGACTAACTCATCCAGAGCATCGGCTACATGCGCAATGCTATGAGCCCAGCCTTTTTCAGGTACAAGGCCCCTAACATCCTGTTCCTGATCAAGATATTTCAATAAAGATTCATAGACCTCATCTATATCGTCAATTGTTAAAAAGTTTTTCTGTAGATTAACATGCAAAATCACCGCAATGATCAAGGTCGAAAAAGATCTTGTAAAAACAGAATCATCGCCAGCCTTACCGACTCTATATAATAAATGCTTATCGTCCAAACAAGTTCCAAGGATTGCTTTAAGTTCTTCGATCGAATAAAAGTCTTGTAGTATCATCTGGCAAAAAGAACTATAAATCAATTCATCCCTTAATTTTGGATCCACATTCCCTATTTCTCTAAGCATTGCGGTGGTAAGTTCTGATATATTATTGGACTCATCCATTTGAAAATCATTACCACTATAGGTCATTAATGTTTCTTTTAATTCAGTTGTATTCACTTGTTTCGTACCTCCCTGAAAAACTTATCAATTTCAATACTGAATAAGTCCTTTTCTTCTAAAAATGGATAATGATTACTTTCATGAAAAATTAACAGATTGGAATTAGGGATTAATTCATTCATTTCTATAGAATACTCCAATGGACATTGCACATCATGTTTACCGCAGATGATTAATGTCCGAGCTGTTATTAATTCTAATTTTCTTGTTACATCAAATAACGATAGCTCCCGGTTGAAGAAATTCATTCGGGTAGCTGACATCTTCTTATGTATTTCCTTATCAAACATTTCATCATAACGATTAGGTTGATAGAGCGAAAGCTTTGTCCGCTCAACTGAAATATTTTTTCTTTTAACTGCATCCAAATCGGAAAGTTTAAGTATTTCTATCATCTCTTGCATTCTAGTGAATTGTGGATGATCAGGATTATAAATACAATTCGATGAAAAAGTAGCATATTCTCTAGCGGCAGCGCCAACTATTATTAGTGCATCTATGCTGTCTGAGAAATAAATTCCATACATTATTCCCAGCATTCCACCAGTAGAATGACCTGCAAAATTCCACTTTCTTAATCCAAGCGCTTCACGAATCGCCTCTAAATCAAAAATCGTTTCCAGCATACTAAGTTGATAGGATTCGTGTGCCTTTTCAGAGTTTCCTGCTTCCCTGAGATTAATCAAATAAACTGTGTGACCATCAGTAAAGGAATCAGCAAAATAGTCACCCGTTTCGTTGAACTCTGAATAAAGGTGCGTTACACATAGCGGTGTCCCTGTGCCTTTTGTGAATATCTCAAATGTTCCGCGTTTGGTAACCAGTAGTTCTTGTTTCCAAGTACCCATACCATCACTCCTTGATCAGCCAATCCTTGTAGTTAACTAGATTTATTCCTAATTGCCCGGTTTCCAACCAATCAAATGCTTTCAAAACCAGGGGAGATGCGTTTTCATCTGATATGTCATTCTTTGATACCCAAAGTGCTCCATCTGAATCTTGCCCTTCAAACTGATCTGGCTTAGAAATTTCCCCGCCAATCTTTTTCACCGAATAAAAAATTGCGATGTGATGCACATGGGTAAACCCTTTCCAGTCCCAAGGTAGGATGAAGTCAATCGTTCCAATATTACTGACCACTTCTATTTCTACACCCGTTTCTTCTATAAATTCTCTTTGCATCGCATCCGTCAGACTTTCACCATCTTCCAAACTGCCTCCAGGAAGATCGAATCGATTTATATATGGCCCGCCATTTTTGTTAATCACTAATAGTTGATTATTCTTTTCATAAATGCCATATACACCAAGTGCTCGATGATATTTTTTCTGAGAAACCATTATTGTCCTAGCTCCTTTTTCTTTTTCAAAAAACTATAATCAGCTCATATCATACCTAACATGCTTTCGTATAAAGTCAAAGTCCTCAGGATACATATGAGTCAACCTTGAATTTGCTGACCCTGACCATTGATTCATGGTATCCACTACTTAATCATAAAATTCTCTAAAAGTTTTCGACCGTTAAGTTACCGATCCCCCATCTTTCTCAATCAGTTTTTACCCCTTCATCCAAAAATTCCGCATAATAATGTAAGGCTCTGCTATAATTTTGAATCCCTTTATCATTCGTTGTTTTTAGAAGTGAATGTAAAACGGTTTTTAATGCTTTAGAGTGATCATTCATACTATGAAGCGTTAATGCCTTAAATACTTGAACTGGTTCATAATAAGGAAATTCCTCTTCCCCTTTTGATAAAATATCAAGTGATTTCTGATATTCCCCTATAACTTTAAAAGTGCTTCCTAAACAAACGTAAGCATCTTTTAAAAGTTCTTCAGGCAGGCCAATGCTAATAGCCCTTTCATAATATTCAACAGCTTCCTCTTCTAAACCCATGCCATCATGCGTTTGAGCACAATGGAAATTCAGTTCGGCATTGTTATGATCCTTTCTAACTAGTTCAATGAACAATTGTCTAGATTGTTCCTCTTCACCATCATCTCTCAGCTTTAATGCATATTCTAATTGACTGTTCATATTACCACCACCTTATTCCTGTATGGTTTTGCGAAAGCCATAAAAACTACGAAAATCCAGCTTTTCATAAAAGGATTTAGAGGTACTTAACCCCAGTAATTCCATTCGTGTTGTAGGATAAAGGTTATGCACGTATTGCAGCAGCTTTTTCCCCATTCCTAATCCACGAAGTTTTTCTCCTACGATTACTTCACAAATAAATAGGGTAATTTGCCTGTCTGTCATTCCTCTCAAATACCCCACCAGCTTATTATCCATCTCAACGATATACGTAACATTTGAATTATCAAAAGCCTCTTTCATGTCTTCTGCCCGCTCAACCAATGTATTCCACCCTTCTTTAGAATTCAACTCTAGAATTGCTTGAAAATCCCCAGCCATATATTCGCGAACGTTAACTTCTTTTCCATTATTTAATATAAAATTCATAGTAGTTCCTCCATAAATGCTTTTATTACCTTATAATCGGGTGGGCTAATGTTAGAAGGGAGTTCGTCTAAAGAAAAATAGTGCAATTCCTGGACTTCATTCTTGTCTACCGATAATTCACCGTGATAATTCCGACATATATAAGCCGATATTACATTATAAGCCTCATCACCGTGGGGATATTTATAATAAAAATCCTCACCGGAAAATATCTTAAAAAAGGTTAAATCATTCGCTACAAGTCCGGTTTCCTCCTGCAGTTCTCTTTTCGCAACATCTTCTAATGTTTCACCCGGCTCCATGGAACCACCAGCTAGTCCCCAACAATTATTATCCTTTCTTAGTTGCAATAATAATCTATTATTTTCATCTAATAATAGAACACTAGAACCCGCTATGATAATTGGTCTAGAGCCTATTTGTTTCCTTAAGTCCATTATGTAGCCCATGAACATGCCCCTCTTCTAAATATTTCTCCAAATCCTTGTGATTAGATAAAATAACCAAGTTCTCGTTATATGCGTATATCTTTTTCAATATCTCTGATTTATCTTTTTCAAAAAGATGATTCCATTTGAACATTCGCCAAAAGATTTTAAAGGAAGGTACATAGTTTGCTTTTTCACGTCCGAGTTTTTGTAAAAAGAATCTGCGAATAATTCTATGTATCCTAACAAAATAACTAGTATCTAATAAAACGATAACATCAGCCTTTTGAATACTTTGCATTACCCAGTCACCGCTGTGAACACCCTCTACTATCCACTCATTTGAGTTCAAAATTCCAGAAAAGTATTCATCTCTTTCTTGCGGTGACCGTTTTACATCGTGAACATCCACATTTTCTCGTCTTTTCCAAACCACATTGTCCAATTCATAATAAGCTATGGTCAACCTTTTCGATAACCTTCTCGAAAAGGTTGTTTTCCCGCTTCCGACCGATCCAATAATATGTATCTTTTCAGGTTTCATATGACCACCACTTTATTAAACTTTACTCTTAAACTCTACTAAAAATGGATGCTTCTCTTCCTCTAAGCAATTTGTGATTCTTTCACGGAAATTGTTCCATGTCACCATTTCTAAAGCTTCTTCAAGTGGAAAGTAGTCAACTTCTAGACTCTCACTGCTAGTGGTTAGGTTGCCTCCAATTGGTTTACCCAAGAACAATGTATTACAAATACTTCTGGTAACACTTTGGTATATCCCACAAAACTTAATTATTTCAATATCAATTCCAGTTTCTTCTTTTGTCTCTCTAATCGCAGCATCAGTTAGAGCCTCGCCTTCCTCTACCTGTCCGCCGGGCATTTCCCAACCTCTGCGGGGGCCTTTTATTAAAAGTAACTCCCCCTGCTCATTCAGCACGATTGTCGCAGCGGAAACGATATGCTTTGGGACACTCATTAATCCTCTCATCTCCCCAACAAAAAATTAACGATAAAACGTCATATGCTTTTTATCCTTTTCATAGTACTCCATCCGATCCTGTAAGGTACCTGTATGAAATTCAAACTTGTGCCCGTCAGGATCCGTAAAATAAATGGACTGCTTATCCTGACTATTTCTTTTTCTTCCGTTAAGAATGTTTACATTCAGTTTTTCAAGATGCCTACATGCCTCATCGAATTCCCTTTCATCAATACTAAATGCCATATGTGTATAGGACTCTCTAATCTCATTACGAGGAATATGTTTTTCAAGATTTAGTGCGAGCCATAATCCGTTCAAATCAAAATAAGCTGTGCTATTTCCTTTAACCAAGAGATCAGCTCGAAAAACTTTTTGATAAAATTCAATAGACTTTTCCAAATTGGAAACAGAAAATAAAAGATGATTAATTCCTTTGATTTGCAAAAGAAGCACCCCATTTAACACTTATTGACTAAAAAGCTTTTTGCCATATAATACACACTATTTGGGAGCCACCAATTCTACTTTAATCCTATCTGGGTCCTCAAAATACACGGCATAATAATCATCTCCCCCAGCAAACGGATGTTTGTCCGAATATAAAATGGCCATGTCTTTCTCTCTTAATCTATTTGTAATAGCATCCACATGTTCACGTGATTCCGCATGAAATGCTAGATGATTTAGTCCAACCCTACGTCGGTGGTACGGTACATCAAGAAACCGCTCCTCGGTTTGGACAAAAACGATGTAGGAGTCACCAAGTCTAAAACTTCGTCCAGCGTCCCATTCCTGATAAGCATGGTAACCCAGGTCCTCCAACAACCAACCCCAAAATTCAACGGAACGTTTCAGATCAGATACATACAATTCAACATGATGAATCAAACCTTTACTCATCTTTTTCCTCCAATTTACTCAATAATTAACATGTCGTTTTCATCAAACTCCCAGTTATCCCCAAAAGCTACTTCCCAATGATAGCCATCTGGATCTGCAAAATAACCGCTGTATCCTCCCCAGAAAACACGCTCTGGCGGTTTCACAATGGTAGCCCCTGCTTTTTTAGCTTGTTCCATTACTTCATCAACTTCTTCAGCTGTTTTAGCATTGTATGCGAGTGTTATTCCAGAAAAGTTCCCTTTTACAGGCGGTTCATTTTTGTTTATATCTTTTGCTAACTCATTTATCGGATATAAGGCTAATTTTGTACCGGCATTGTTAAAGAAAACAACTACTGGACTCTCGCTATTCTCTGATGTTCCAAAACCTAATCCATCTCTGTAGAATTTCAGTGACTTTCCAATATCCTCCACTCCAAGTGTTAAAAGATTCAATCTATTCATTTTAGCAATCTCCTTTTTCTATCCTAAATACTTTGTTTTCATCTCTTTTTCCACCACGCCTGCATCTGTATATTTTTCACTATAGGCCTTGGCGTTTGGTCTTGAACTAGTAGTCTTTATACATCCATGATAACCATAACCTTAGATGTGTTCAATTTAAGTAATGTGTCTCTCCCTAATTCGGTCCTTTTTCTCCCGACTTCTAATACCCCCTGCTTTGCTCTGTCAGTCTTCTTTTCTATACACGGACGTCATCCAACTTGTCCAAAGGAACTCCAGTTTCAATATAACTTCTCATCATTAACCAACCGTCTTCGCTTGTTTTTTTAAACGTGTCAAAAAACAGATTAGCTGTTTCCATCGTTTTTCCGTCAACGGTTAAAGTAGCAGATAGAATAGCTACCATTTCATCATCTTTAACAGGAATAAAACCTATGTCGTTTAAGTGCCATTCAGCAACTTTATCGCTGAAGTAATCGAAAGCCTGAGTCCAGCCCTCAACAGATTCCTCATAACCAAAATCTACTATTTCGCCATCACGAACTTCCCTTGCAGCATAGTCTTTTGATATAAAACCTTTCATGTCACCGATTGAAAAATTACCCCATGCTTTTTTAAAGCTTTCGTATGAATCGTTAAAATTAGTCATTCTAAAACCTCCATATATTTTTCGAAAATTTATAAGGGGCTGCACCAACTTGATGCAGCCCTCTATTACTTACTGCGTTAGCTTTTCAGTGAAGTATCTTCTATTCAAAGTCAATAATATAGCCGCTCCTGCTAACAATACACCTGCGATCAAAAACACATACCTCACTCCAAATAGCTCAGCAACCGCCCCCATCAACAAGGAGGAAAGTCCGAATGTAATAGAAACTAACGCGCCTTGAGCACCATATAGCTTGGGTAGTTCTTCTGTTGTTGCAGTCTTTTGTATATAGGTTTCATAGGATATTGATTTCACCTGTTCGATGACCCCAACAACGACAGATAGCATTAAAGCGATCCATGCAATCGAATTAAGACCAAACAAAAAGGTAACAATGCTGATACCAAAAGAAGAAAGGATCATCAGTTTTTTTAAATGTCTCTCAATCGCTTGCGAAAACTTGGAACATATAATTCCACCAATTATTAAACCAACGAAAAAGGAAGCATTCATATAGCCCCACCATGCTTCTGTTTTTTGCAAAACCTCAGTAACGAAAACATAAACAATTGCAGCGATCCACACCACATTAGCGATAGTTTCCATAAATATTACGACATGAATACTGCGAAATAGTGGTGACCGCCAGATAATTCTCCACCCTTCCTGTAAAACGTAATGTAGCTTATTTTTTTCGTCCTCCTCCACACGGAAAGGAGTCTGATCTACTATACGAAGCATCATAATAGATGAAACAACAAACAGGAAAAAAGTGATCCAAATAACGTGTTGCCCGCCAATCATCGCAACAATTACGCCTCCAAGTGCCCATCCACCTAGTTGAATGGTTTGGTCGACAACGGAAAGAAAGCTATTTGCCTTCACTATTTCTTCCTTTTCTACCAATCTAGGCAGCATTGCCCTAGTTGCCGGAAATGCCAATCCATCTAAAAATGCAATCGTGAAAATAAAAACAAGTAGCAGCCAAATAGTTGGTGTGGCCTGCCAACTCACCCAAGTAGCAAGCCCGAACAAAATAACCGTCTTACTAATCTGTGAACCTACTAATAGTGATTTCAATTTATATCTGTTAAATAAAACTGGTGAAACGAATCCACTTAAGAAGCGACCAAGAGTAACAATAAACGGTAGCAATGCTAAATAAAAAACTGACTCAGAAACCGAATATAAAATCGATATAAGCCCAACGATGTAAAAAACATCACCAAAATTAGCTAACGCCTGACCTAACCATAGGAAACGAAAGGAATGATTTTTCATTTTCACTACCCCTTTTATCATTTTTAATTAGATGAAAAAAGGTAGGTTTACATAAATTTGATACCTCACTTATTCTGCTTTTAATCTATTCCAAAAGAGGAAAGTGATTTTTTCAAATCCTTTTGTATAAACGATAAATAGCTATTAACCAGTAAAATGACAGCACATACCAATAATGCCAACACTGGATTAAATAGTTCAGCAACAATTCCTGCGTATCCATTCGCAGTTATAATCACAATTCCTGCCAGAAGAAAGCCACCACTACTAACTCGAGCTAAGAAGATATCGGATGTGACGGTTTGTCTCGCTGCCCCATTGATGACAAAAGCCATTGAAAGTGCACCATCAAATAAGAACATCCCTGCAAAAGCACTCCACATATTAGGTGAAAGCGCAATTAAAATAACTCCTACTCCTGACACGAATAAAATTGTTCCATAAAGCTTATTCCAGTACATGTATTTTACTCGGTTCATCAGGAAAATCCCGACAATATTACCTGCACCAGCACCTGACAATAGAATTCCAGTCTGGGTAGCGGTTAATCCCAGCACTTGGTTTGCATACACGATTGCAAGCAGGCTAATGGCATGCGTACTAAAATTCAAAACCATGTGATTAAGCGTGATAAACTGCTGAATCTTTGTTGAAAACAACAGTTTAATGCCATACAATATTTGTTTCCATGAGTCTTTCTTGTTTGCCTGCAAATTTTTCTCAGGTACTTTTTCCTTAATTGTTAAACAAGCAATCCCTATAAAGGATAGTAAAAATGAAAATGCATCAATTCCGAGCGTCGCTGCAGCGCCTATTGCTGTCAGTACGAAACCAGCTAATAAAGGACCAATCAATGTACTAATGGCGTCAGCCGCTTCCATATGATTATGTGCTTCCACCAGTCGCTTTCGACCAGCAATTCCTGGCAATATCGTGTTCACGGAAATAGTAAAAAATAACCCTGCTATCCCTGTGATAAAAAGAATAGAAGAAATAACGAAAATGTTAAACTGATCAATGTAAATGACCAAAACCAGAAAGGACATCATAATCGCACGAATCAATTCCGCTGACATCGCTATTTTTTTCTTTGGACGATTTTCTATCCAAACACCTACAGGAAGAGAAAAAAGCAATGGGGCGATATGTGTACTTATTGCAACGATTGCGGCTTTAATTGGTGAACTGGTTACCTCTAATATTATCCAAGGTATGACGAGTTCGCTAAACCTCCCGCCGAAAATAGAAACGAGTTGACCTAACCATAAAAGGAGAAAATTTCTTTCCCGTAACATGTTTACACCCCAAATTCAGTTCGTGTATATTCAGTTTTATGTTTGGTTATCCATTCTATTTTACACCGCGTTTACCTCCGTATTTCAAATTAATCTGATTACTATATTATATCAAAAAAGCTTTATTGTGAAGGAATTTTCTGAATGATTTGCATTCGTTATTGATTTAATTCTCTTTCCAGGTTGAAAAAAAACAGATGATTTCAAAATACCATCTTATGGTACTTGAATATCATCTGCTTAGATGAAAAATTACTTTCTCCGTTTCCAATAAACATTTTCTCGCTTATGTCTAATGCCATCTACCCAAACTACACTTTTTCCTTCATCAACTTCAAAAATAAGAATAGTCTTGTAAAGCCCCATTCTTACCCAGTAGCCCTCCAAGTTACCAGAAGTAATTTGTTTTGCAGTAATGCTGGGCATATAGGATAACCTGTCAAAAGAATCTAAATAAATTCTTTCCTTCACATCTGGTGGATATGCAAGTATACTGCTTAGTTCATCCAATGCCGTCTGGGACCAATAAACATTATAAGTTTTGTTCACGTTCAAACTCCTTAACCATACTCCTCAAGTATTCTAACCCCGACTCTTTACTATACATAAGGTTATTTTTACGATCCTCACGGCTTTTCTGAACTTGGTCAACTAGATTTTTATCTTTTGTAAGAGCTTCAACATCCAACTGATTTATCATTTCTTTTTCTCGTTTCATGTTTAAATACCCCACAAAATCAAAAACTTCGACTACATCCTGTTCCGTAATTTGGTCAATCATACGTTTCAATTGTTCACGATTAATTCCCATATACTACACCGCCTATTCAATTTATGACGTCCAATGTGTTTTATAATTTTTCAGTAGTTTATAGTTATAATATACCATCATTAACCCGTTTGTGCTATGATGTACCTCTATATAGCCCATGAATTATCCCACTATCTTTAACCTTATAAACTTCCTCTTTCCAACCTGTAACACTAGGTTATCTTTTATTTCTACTTTAAAATTAGGATCCTCAACTTTTTCCTGATTCAATCGAATTCCACCATTTTTTATCATTCGACGTGCTTCACTTTTTGATGGAAGCAGGTTTAAGTCGGCGATTAAATCCAGGATTCCTATAGTTACTTCCTTTTCCCATAGAACTTCCGGAATTTCATCTGGCATTTGATTTTTTTGAAAAACGGTTAGGAAATATTTTTTACTCTCCTCAGCAGTAGCCGTGTCACACAACATTTCCACGAAGGAAAAAGCCAAACGTATTTTCGCATCACGGGGATGCAGGGTTTCATTTGCTAACTGGCTCTTTATTTCAGCGACTTCTTTAATGGAAAGATTCGATGCTAATTCAAAATACTTACCAATTAATTCGTCGCGGATTGACATCGTTTTTCCAAAGATATCATTTGGTTTCTCATCGATTCCGATATAATTTTTCTTGGATTTTGACATCTTTTCTACTCCGTCCAATCCTTCTAGCAATGGAAGCAGCATGACAACTTGCTTTTCTTTTCCAAACTGCTCTTGAATTTGACGGCCGAATAATACATTAAATTCCTGATCGGTACCACCCAGTTCGATGTCTGATTCCAACATTAAAGAATCATAGCCCTGCATCACGGGATAGAAAAACTCGTGCAGGTAAATAGGTTTATTTGCCTTGTACCGATTATGAAAGTCATTTCGTTCCAGCATCCTTGCAACTGTTACATTGCTTGCTAATTGCAAAACTTCAACAAAATCAATCTTAGAGAGCCATTTCGCATTATAGTGAAGTTCCACAGCATCCATATCAATAATTTTTCCAAACTGTTCAAAATAAGTTTGTGCATTGTAGCGAACTTCCTCATCGGTTAAAGCCACTCTTGCAGTCGCCTTTCCGGTTGGATCGCCAATTTTACCAGTGAAATCACCGATGATAAGCTGGACGGTATGCCCTAATTCCTGAAACTGTTTTAACTTGTTCAACACGACTGTATGCCCAATGTGGATGTCTGGGGCAGTTGGATCTAAGCCAAGCTTAACTTTTAATGGTTTGTTATTTTTTATGGACTTCGCAATTTTTTGTTTGAATTCCTGGTCGGGAATAATACCATTTACCCCATAGGATAAAATATTATGTTGTCGCTCAAGTTCGTTCAGTTGCTTGTCATTTAATTGTTCCATGTAATTCATTTTTCTTCCCCCTTATAAATACAAAAAGACACATCCCTAATCAAGGGACGTGTCTATATCACGCGTTACCACCCAAGTTGAAGACCGAGGCCTTCCGCTTAAAACAAGATATCGGTTTAACCGTCTTAAACTAATCACCATTTGGCTTTCATAAAAGAAGCTCGGGAAGGTAATTCATCTAGATCCTTGTATCGATTCGCAGCACCCATCGACTTTCTGAAACAACGAATCTACACTACTTATTTCCGTCAACGCTAATTGTTATTAAAGTTAGAGATATAGTACGTTCTTTCGTTATTAATGTCAATAGTGAAATGTGAACTTGATTTAATCACCGATTCTTCATCCCAGCCTAAACAGTCTCCAATGTACGCTCACGCATTGTTCCATTTTCCGCAAAGTTAGTGTGCCATGATAAAGCTTTCTCCATCACATGTGGTGTTTGCCCGCCTCTTTCAAGAGCTTCATTATAATAATCCCATAACTGCTCACGGTATATCGGGTGTACACAGTTTTCGATGATAAGTGGAACACGTTCTCTTGGAGCTAGACCACGTAAATCCGCATAACCTTGCTCGGTTACAACGACATCCACATCATGCTCAGTATGATCGACATGTGGCACAAACGGAACAACACTTGATATGTCCCCGCCTTTTGCGATGGATTTTGTTACAAAAATAGCTAAACGAGCATTGCGGGCAAAGTCACCCGAACCACCAATTCCATTCATCATTTTTGTTCCTGATACATGTGTGGAATTGACATTACCGTATATATCAAACTCCAATGCTGTATTGATTGAAATCAAACCGAGCCTACGAATAATTTCTGGATGGTTCGAAATTTCCTGTGGTCGCATAATCAATTTATCACGGTATTTTTCAAAGTTACCAAATACCTGTTCCATCTTTTCTTCGGACAAAGTAATGGAACAACATGAGGCGAAATCAACCTTGCCTGCGTCAATTAAATCAAACACCGCATCCTGCAATACTTCCGAATAGACTTCTAAATCGTTAAATTCAGAATCTATCATGCCATGAAGAACTGCGTTGGCAACAGAACCGATTCCTGATTGTATTGGTGCAAGCTTTTCTGTTAATCTACCTGCCACAATCTCTTTACGTAGAAATTTTATTAAATGCTCTGCCATAATCTCTGTTTCATGATCTGGTGCGACAATTGTAGATGGTGAATCCAGCTGATTCGTAAACACAATCCCTTTTATTCTTTCTGGATCAACTTGAATTCCTGGTGCTCCTATTCGATCATCAGTTTTTGTTAATGGAATCGGTGAGCGTTCTCCCTGGTTCTCAAGACTGTATATATCATGCAGTCCTTCTAGTTGTTGCGGTTGAGCCATATTGATCTCAATAACAATATTTTTTGCGTGCTCCGCAAAAATCGATGAATTTCCAATCGATGTTGACGGTATGATCATACCGTCCTCCGTGATAGAAACCGCTTCCAAAATAGCGTAATCAATAGAATCTAATACATTTGAACGGACTAATTCTGCTGTATGGGACAGGTGATGGTCCACGAATAAATGCTCACCCTCGTTTATTTTTTTCCTCATTGTTGCATCTGCTTGGAAAGGCAGGCGTTTATTAATAATGCCAACTTCAGCGAACATTTTATCAATATCAGATCCTAACGAAGCACCAGTAAAAACATTTACCTTAAATGTTTCATGTTCAGCACGCTTTATCAAAGCTGTCGGAACCGCTTTCACATCACCGGCACGTGTAAACCCACTTAACCCTAATGTCATCCCGTCTTGAATCCAAGATGCAGCTTCTTCGGCCGAAACTACACGATCCTGTATGCGAGGGTCCTTTATACGATCATAGTTACTTTTCTCCATTGTAAAATCCCTCTTCCATAAAAGTATTTAGAATTATTTTAACTTATAAGCAATACGTATTGGAGATTACGGACGGGAATAGAGAATTATTGATTAAAGCATAAAATCCAGCGTACAAACCAGCATATTTTCTAAAATCCAAGTAATTTCCGAAAATAACTCGAATACGATTGACTAACAGGAATTTCTTCTCCGTTATTCATAGCCAACAGAAACGTGGAATGTGTATCAGGATAAATTTCTTTAATATGATTAACATTTACTATAAATGATCGGTGACACCGGACAAACAATTCTCGTGGTAACATGTACTCAAATTCTTGCAGAGCTTTTTTATGTGTGCCGGAAATGTCACCTGAAACTACATGTGTTTTACGATCTTTCACCTCTAAATATTTTACATTATTAAAAGGGATCGGCTTCCATCCATCTGATGTTTTGATGACTACAACCGATTTTCCTTCTGTAAATGCAGGGTAAATTGCGGTTACACACCCCTCAAGTTTACCCTCATGATGAAAAGGAACTGCCATTCCATGATAAGGAACTCCAAACATATCTCGATTGATAAACTCAGACACTTTTTGTTTCGTAATTAATGCTTGATGTGCTATAGTCCCTTCCTTAATTACATCTCCGGGTCTAATCTTCAAATCAACCCGTTTACTTGGGCGATAATAAATATATTCACTTGTATTTGATACAGCAATCGATATTTCATCAGAAAACAATTCCCCGATAACATCTAATAGGGAACCTAACGTTAATCTCTCCATTGTTAAAACACCTCATGTTGTGGTTTCACTATAATTTCATTCATTTAATTCAACCGTTTTCCTCTATTATAAACTTATTATAATTGATTGTCCGTTAACTAGGTTAATGTGCAGCTTTGAATGTGAACTTGGGCCAATCACTCTCATCCGCGAAAACGATGTCGAGTCAGCCTCTAGGTGGATGCATGAAAATTATAAATACTCTATAATTATATGTATTAACAGTTTTTGGGAGGTATCATTGATGGAGAAAGTGATTAGTGAGAATTGGAACCTTGATTCTCTTTATCCAGGTGGGAAGGAATCAAACAGGTTAAACGCGTTAATTTCAGGTTTAAAGCAGGATATGGCAGGATTACAAGGGAAAATTCAAACGCTTGATCAATCGAACAATTTGGTTGGCTTTTTTCAAGAAGTGCAGGAATACATTAGTGCGGCTTTTGAACTTGATGAGTTCTTGGTTTGTTTATACGCCGTTAATGTAGATGATCCAGAGGTTACCAAACTGATAGACGAAAGTGAAAAAATTAAAGCTGATATCGAATCTTTAAAAATAGATATGGATGAATTATTAGCAAGACTTTCCGATTCAGAATGGGAAGGTTTGCTGCAACATGACGAAGTGAAAGAATATCAATTTTACTTAGAAGAACGTAAACAAAAGATGGGTGATAAATTACCGATAGCGATGGAAAAGTTGATCAATGAGCTTTCCATAAACGGCTTCTACGGATGGGAAGATTATTACGAACAAATGATGGGTGCTTTACGGATCCCGGTTGAAAAAGATGGTCAAAAAGAGGAAATGTCGATTGGGCAGGCTCAGAGTTATGCTATGTTTTCAAGTGATCGATCAGTACGTCAGAAAACAGCTCGGACTATCATTGAGATCTGTGAAAAACAAGCAGACTCATTTGCAACTGTTCTCAATCGGATCAATGGATTTCGCTTGGATGTATACAAGCAACGCGGCTGGGACAATGTTTTAAAAGAAGCAATGGAGCAGAATAGAATTAAGGAACAAACAGTACAGACGATGGTATCAGCAATTAAGGAAAATAGAAATATTGTACATTCATTTTTAATACGTAAAGCGCAGGTCATGAATCTGGAAAAATTGGGTTGGTACGATACGGACACGCCAAGCTTCACCTCTGACAACAAGGTTTCTTATAGTGAAGCTGCTGATATAGTGATTACACAATTTCATAAGTTTAGTGATAAGCTTGGTAGTTTTGCTGAAAAAGCATTTTATGAAGGTTGGATTGAGGCTGAGGATCGGAAAGGAAAAATGCATGGTGGATTCTGCGCATTTATGCCATTAAAAAAAGAAAGTCGTATATTTTTAACGTTCACAGGGAGCTACCAAGACGTTGTGACAATCGCCCACGAACTTGGTCATGCCTACCATAATTATATAATGCAGAATGAACCTGCATTCACACAGGAAATCAGTACGAGTGTAGCAGAAACAGCATCTACATTTGCCGAAAATTTAGTACTAGATGCCGCTATTGAACATGCTTCTAATGAAGAAGATAAACTATCCTTACTAGAAATGAAAATTTTAAATGGATTGAAATACCAAGTGACCGTTCCAGCTATGTTTGAATTTGAGCAAAAGCTATACGAAAAAAGAAAACATGGTCCACTTACCGCAGACGAGTTATCAGATTTAATGGAAAGCATGACAAAAGATATTTACGGAGACGTTGTAGATGAACACAATAAATATTTCTGGATGACCATCCCCCATTTTTATCATACAGATTTAGCATTCTACAACATTCCATATACCATTGGTTATTTATTTAGTAATGGTATTTATGCTTTAGCAAAGGAACAGGGAGATCAGTTCCCTGAACAATATGATGAATTATTACGTAACTCAGGAAGAATGACAGTCGAACAATTAGCAGAAAGATACTTAAATAAAGATATTGTTGAGAAGGAGTTCTGGGAAGCTTCCCTTCAACCGACTATCGAAGCAATTAACGACTATTTGGAGTTGACTGAAAAAATGGTATAGATAGAAAAAGGGCGAACAGTGCTAGTGACACTGTTCGCCTTTTTTATTGTTAATCAAAACTATCAGCCAAACATCTATCGATCCGGATCCTCTGGGTGCAATGCCTTGGGACGCCTGTTTTTCGCTGGCATCGGTGCTCGATAGAACACATCCCTCGATGCACGATAGGAAAACGGAATAATTGGCCATAGATAAGGGACGCCAAGTGAATTTAACCGCGTAAGTAGAATGGTCCATAAGGCGATACCACCAACATACCCTAGAACACCAAATGCCGCTGTGGCCAATAAAAACGCGATCCGGGAAATTCGGTTTGCCAGTCCAAGTTCATATGATGGTGTTGCATAGGTACAAATTGCTACAAGCGCAATGTAGAAAATGACTTCATTTGATAAAACCCCAACCTCTACTGCCACTTGTCCAATAACTACCGCTGAAATTAGACCAAGCGATGTGGCCATTGCACTTGACGTGTGGATCGTGGCCATCCTCAAGATGTCCATCCCGACTTCAACCAAAAGCAGCTGAACTAATAAGGAAACGGCTAATACTTCTTTTGGACCGATAAATGACAACGCTTCCGGTAGCAATGACTGTTGTTCGGCAAATAAATACCAAAGTGGCAATAAAAACAGTGAAATAAAAACTGCAAAGAACCTTACAAATCGGAAATAAGCTCCTACAACTGGACGTTGCCGATATTCTTCTGCATGTTGCATATGATGCCAAAACGTTGCTGGTGTAATGATTACACTTGGTGAGCCATCAACCATTATGAGTACATGGCCTTCATACAGGTGAACAGCAGCGGTATCTGGCCTTTCTGTGTAACGAACGGTTGGATACGGATTCCAACCACGACCAGTAAGATATTCTTCTACCGTTTTATCAGCCATAGGCAACCCGTCTGTATCAATTTTTTCCAGAGAGCTTTTGATTTGTTTTACGATGTCCGGATCTGCAATATCCTTGAGATAGGACACACAAATATCGGTTTGTGATCGTCTACCAATCGACATATACTCCATCCGAAGAGAAGGGTCCCTGACACGTCGCCTTGTTAGAGCAGTATTAAAGACGATGGTCTCGACGTAACCGTCACGTGAGCCACGTGTAACGCGTTCCAAATCTGGCTCACTTGGAGTGCGGACTGGATATGTTCTTGCATCAATAATGATAATCTTATCAATACCATCAACTACGAGTGCGGACGCTCCACTTAACACCCAAAAGACAGTTTTATCTAAATCGTCTTCTGTACTCAACTCAATATATGGAAGATAAGTTCTCATTAATTTAAGTAATGGATCAGGTTCAAGCTGTTCGGGCTCAAGATCTGCGAGTAATTTCATTAAAAAATGCAATATCTTATCTTTTGCAAATCCATCTATTAAAAATAAACCCATGTCTCGTTCCGCATAATTCAAGTCAAGATGAATGGCATCAAAACTCTCACCAACACCAAGCTCTTTCTTCATATACTCGATATTATCCGTGAAATTATTGAACACAGGTTGTTTATTCTTTTTATAACCCATTGATTCCCCTCCTTTTTCTACCATTTGCACTACATTGAATATTCTTGTGCTTAGATGAATAGGAATTTTTAGAAAATAATTAACCTTCTACCATTCTTAACCAGTAAATAGCAAGATAAACGTGTGAATATCATATGGGTATTGAAGTAAAAGAAAGATTAATAGTAATGATGTGAACTAGGAGAAATAATTATCGATAGATTGACCAATAACTATAATTAGATTTACCAATGCAAAGGGGTACTTCAAAAATTTGAAGTACCCCTTTGCCATAAAA
Organism: Virgibacillus necropolis; assembly: GCF_044793635.1. Lineage (GTDB taxonomy): Bacteria > Bacillota > Bacilli > Bacillales > Amphibacillaceae > Virgibacillus_F > Virgibacillus_F necropolis_A. The sequence continues at coordinate 2,812,698 of NZ_CP084992.1, read as the reverse complement.
ACTATCATGAACCGATACAGTAACTCGGCTATTAGTTTCAAGCTAAATAACTTTGCTAACTCTAAAGGTTAAATTTTGAAATTAAATCTTTCCGGCGATATACACATAGTACGATACCGATTATAATTGAGTTCAATAATGTTGGCATCAGACCATAACTTATAAATGGTAATGATATAGAGATCATCGGGAAATACCCTAGAATCATTCCAATATTAAACACAAACTGAACAGTAAATAGAGCAACTCCCCCAACTATTAACATTTTCCCAAAAGGATCTATTATTTTATGAATAATAAATATCATTCTCATTGTAAGAATTAAAAGAACAACAACAAGAAAGAGTGACAACAACCATCCAAAATGATAAGTGAGATTCACAAATACAAGATCTGTATGGGCTGAAGGAATAATTTTCATGTTATCTGAATGTCCAAGCCATCCCGCATCTAACAAAAGCTTTTTGCTTAGCTGAAAGAGGTATTCTACCCCATTTCTATTTTCTTGCGAGAATATAACTTCTTTTATATAAATGCTTGAGTTAAACCAAAATAATATTCCGGTAAAAGTAAATGTAGTGAATGTAAATAGAAGTTTATTTATATTACCTATAGAACTCCAATAAATCATGACTAATACCATTGTGATATATATAATGATGGTTGGTATGAAATTAACAAAAAAGAAAAAAGGAATTGGCATAATGAATAAGATCCCTATAAGCCAAAAACTTATTCTTTCACCCTCAAGAAATGACGCTAAACTTAGATAAAAAAATGGCAAACTTATTACGCTAGTAATTGTTAATGGTCCTATAACAAAATATGGAACCCCATTTACAGTAGCATTTGGAAATAGTAAAAGCAGTACTAAAATAGTCAATCCAAATGTGTAATAAAGCCATCTATACCTTTTTAACTTGATGTAATCAAAGAACATTAACCCTAGAGTCACTGCTATGCCAATCGCGGTAATAACAGTTTTATTCTTAATAAAATGATTATCGAAGTTAATTGAGATTAGAGGTAAAAACCCAAAAATAGAATTACGAATAATGTTAAGAACAACCACCAATCTATCCGAGGGCGATGTATTTTATTAAAATGTTGACCAAGCTTTATCGGACTACCCATCTGTTTAACTGCTCTTTCCTCAGCATCCGTGTCCGACATCCCCTTCTCAAGCCATATTTTCTTTTCATTCTTTAGATGATGATCAAGTTCACTGGAAATAAACTTTCTAGCTTCTGTTGATTTAATTTGGTTTATAACCTCATCCAAAAAAGATTTTCTATCTTGATCCACTATAGTCTCACCTCTAACATTATGCCTAGAGCAATTCCTTTCTTTGAACTATTTCTTTCCGCTTTTTTTAAGAGCTTAATTCCCTTGTTATTTAATCTATAAAGTTTCCTCTCAGCTTCGTCCCAAGATGATAGCAAATAACCTTTTTGCTCTAATCGATGTAAGAATGTATACAGAAACCCTTCATTTTCTTCAAACTTTTGTATACCTCTCCCCCTTATATGTTGCACCAATTCATAACCTGTTTTTTCGTGTATCAGAAGCTGCATAACAGAAAGAAGGATATCATCTTCTTTTTCTTCATGTTTTTGTATTTTTTGATGAATATCATTTATGTGTTGTTCTGAAAAATCTAACTGGCTAAATGTTGTATTTTTCATAGCATTTCGAAGCTTATTTAAACCTTCCTCCATTTATTTTCCTCCTAATTGCTCTTTTAATATTTTCTTCGCACGCTTTAGTCGAGTTTTTACCGTATTTGAATTGTTGCCAGTCACCACGGCAATTTCTTTGATTTGCATTTCTTCAAAATAAAAGAGATATATTACTTCTCTAAACTTCACTGGAAGCTTCATCACTGCAGAAGTTAACATATAATCCTCATCGTCCTGAATTACTGTATCCTCTAAACTTTTATTCTTGGATTCTTCGTATGACAAGTAATCTTCAGAGACAATAACATTCTTGTTGTACCAACTCTTTAGATAATCTTTGCAATGATTAATTGCTATTCTCCATAACCATGATTTGAATTTGGATTTCTTTTTGTAGGTATGTAGGTTTTTATAACATTTCACAAATATATCCTGGGTCAAATCCTCAGCAATAGCTTTATTATGTACATAGGAATAAACAAGCTGTAGAATTTCCTGCCCGTAATTTTTCATTACTTCATCGATAAGTGTTTCTTTGTCATCTATTTCAATTTTTTCAATGATAAATTCTTCCACATTTTCCCCTCCTACTAATTAGACGAGACAACCTAATTAGAAGTTTTTAATAATGAAAACATAAAAAAACTACATAAAGCATTAGCTAAAAAGAAAAACGGGCACTCTCCTTATTTAAAAGGCAGTGCCCGTTCCAAAATCTTACACAATTATATAATCTCAGTAACGTCAATCAAATTTCATTCAGGTTTTTCCACTACGGTTAACTCACCCGTTTCAGGAGAAATCGCGAGTCCATGAACCGGTGTGTTTGCAGGTAAAAATGGGTGACGACGGATGATTTCTACACTATTCTGTACGTTTTCCTCAACATCATCAAAGCCTTTAAGCCACTTTTCTACATCGATACCTGCATATTTTAAAGCGTCAAGGCCAGCAGGATCCATTCCTTGTTTCAATGCTTTTTCAATAATCGGTTCGGCATTTAAACCGGTCATTCCGCACCCGTAATGTCCGACTACGACCACTTCATCAGCTTGCAATTCATAAAGGGCAACAATAATACTTCTCATCGTACTACCAAAAGGATGGGAAATAACAGCTCCAGCATTTTTTATAATTTTTGCATCGCCATTACTCAGATTCATTGCACGAGGAAGCATTTCCAAGAGACGAGTATCCATGCAAGTAACGATAACTATCTTTTTATCCGGAAATTTTGTAGTTTGATATTTTTCATATTCTTTGTCTTGCACAAATTGTTTGTTATGGGCCAAAATAGAATCCATGACGGACATGTGATGCACTCCTTTTTTTAAATGTAATGTATGAATTTCTTTACCTATTAATAGTACCTAAAATAAATGACTTTAACAATTATCCGTTATAAAATATTTTCCCAGGATTTAATAAATTGTTGGGATCAAGTGTTTTTTTAATTGTCTGCATAACCTGTAATGAGTTTCCGTGTTCCAGTGATTGATATTTCATTTTACCGATTCCGACCCCGTGCTCGCCTGTGCAAGACCCACCTCTTTTAAGCGCGTATTCCACAATATGTCTATTATATTTATCCGCCTTTTCAACTTCCTCTTGATTCTCAGTATCTATCATTAGGGTTGTATGGTAATTTCCATCCCCTACATGTCCGACTATACCGCCTTTCAGGTCATATTTTCCCAATTCCGTTCGGGCAGATTCTATTCCTCCCGCTAATTCAGATAAGGGTAAACAAACATCCGTTGTCATCAGCTGTCTACCAGGAAATCCATGCTTAAATGCATAAGCAACGTTATGCCGTGCGTCCCACAATTGATTTCGGGCTTGGGTATCTTTTTCAAATTCAAATTCATGATTGTCTAGGTCAGCTAGTATTTCTTTCGTAAATTCAACATCCTGCATTAATCCAGCTTCATTGCCATGAAATTCGATAAACAACGTAGGCATTTCATCATAGTTTGTATCACTGAATTTGTTGACTTGTTTCATCGAAAGCTCATCAACCAACTCTATTCTAGCTATTTGAATTCCAGCTGAAAGAATATTGACTACTGCTTCAACGGCTTTATCAACTGAATGGAAAGAAGCCCTTCCTGCCATAATCATTTCAGGAATTCCATAAACGCGTAAGGTTAGTTCGGTAAAACACCCAAGCGTGCCTTCTGATCCTGTAAATAAACCATTTAAGTTATAGCCAGATGACGATTTTGCAGCAAGTGTCCCTGTATGCATGATCGTTCCATCAGCTAGCACAACCTCTAAATCCCGGACCTGATCACGCATTATGCCATATTTGACTGCAGTTGTTCCACTTGCGTTCGTTGCTACCATTCCACCTAATGTTGCATCAGCACCAGGATCTACGGAAAAAAACAGACCGTACTTCTTCAATTCCTGATTAAGTTTTGACCGGGTTACTCCAGGTTGTACCTTGACCAAAAAGTCATCCGGTAACACTTCAATCACGTTATCCATTAATGAGAAATCAAGTGAAATTCCACCATTATACGGAATAACATGACCTTCTAAACTAGTACCTAATCCAAAAGGTACGATAGGAGCTTTATGTTTACTTGCTATTTTCATAATTTCACTTACTTCTTCAGCATTTACAGGATATACAACAGCATCCGGTAGACTTGGTTTATGATAGGATTCGTCTTTGCTGTGTTGCTCTAAAATAATTGTATTTGTAGAGACTCGATCTTTTGGTATTGCCGTTAATAATTCATCTATGTAACTCAACTTCCTCACCCGCTCTTATGTAATTAATTTAGTAACCTTATACTATAAAATTCGACATTCGGTTTTAAAATCCTTTTTTTAACTACTAGTATATTAGACCCTGCATAAAATCTACTATCTTTTATGCACCTGTAAGCCTTATATTAAGCTAGTATTAACTTTCCTCATACGTTACTACTAATTATCGACAGAATATCAATAGCGTTTACATTTCCTTTACAAACTTTACAAAATTCGCAACTAATCTACTATTCTTATTAATGATTTTATCACTTAACATGTTAGATGAAAGTACTAATAAAATTCAAGGAGGAAGATCATGCGAAAAAAAGTGTGGGTAATCGCAACAATTTTTATGTTGGTTGCAGGAAGTGTTATTGGAATAAGCACTACAAATACTAGTGCTGATAGCGGAAAACAAAAGCACAATTCTGGCAACAATGGAAAAGTGAAAAATGTAATCGTCATGATTGGCGACGGTATGGGACCTGCTTACACTACTGCATATCGCTATATGCAGGATGATCCATTTACAATGCAAATGGAGAAAACTATTTTTGATAAACATTTCGTGGGTATGGCGAAAACATATCCCGAAGATTCCGAAGAAAACGTTACGGATTCAGCTGCAGCAGCAACCTCCATGGCTGCAGGAATAAAAACATATAACGGCGCAATCTCAGTTGATAATGATAAAGAACCAGTTGGAACAGTACTTGAATCTGCAAAGAAAAACGGCATGGCTACTGGTCTGGTAGCAACCTCTCAGGTAAACCATGCAACACCTGCTGCGTTTGGAGCACATGATGTTTCACGTCATAATTACAATGACATCGCTGATGATTATTTTGATGACATGATAAATGGAAAACACAAAGTTGATGTTATTCTTGGCGGTGGAACGACGTATTTTGACCGTGAAGACAGAAATCTTATAAATGATTTCAAAGAAGATGGTTATAACTATGTAACTTCCACAGAGGAATTGCTAGAAAATGAGAATGATCAGTTACTAGGTTTGTTTGCGCCGGTAGGTCTACCAAAAGCTATCGATCGTAAAGAATCAACACCATCATTAGAGGACATGACTACAGCAGCATTAGAACAATTAAGCCAAGATAAGGACGGATTTTTCCTTATGGTTGAGGGAAGTCAAATTGATTGGGCAGGACATGCGAACGATTCCGTTTCTGCAATGAGTGAAATGGAAGATTTCGCTAGAGCTTTTGAAACTGTAATTGAGTTTGCTAAGGAAAATGGACATACACAAGTTGTATTAACCGCAGACCACTCTACTGGAGGATTCTCGGTTGGCCGTGATGGTGCATACAACTTTAATCCAGAGGCTATCAAAGCAGCTGAGCGTACTCCTGAATTCATGGCGCAAGAAATTACCGATGGTGAATCAGTTGAAGATGTATTAGCTGAATATGTATCGTTTGACTTCACTGACGAGGAGCTTGCATCTATCAAAGAAGCTGCAAGTAAGAATGATTTCGATACACTATACGGTGCAATCTCAGAAGTGTTTAATAATCGAGCTGGAGTTGGCTTTACGACGAGTGGGCATACAGGAATCGACGTTCCGGTTTATGCCTACGGACCGAAGAGTGAGGTTTTCTCCGGATTGATAGATAATACAGATATAGCTAATGAAGTGTTTGGGTTTTTGAAATAAGTGAAATAGGAGAAGCGGACGGTGTTGATGCCGTTCGCTTTTTTTAAATAGCTAAAGATTATTTCATTTCAACAGAAATAACATAAACCTGCTCATAATTTGTAGCCATTTTCAGGTCTTCTTCTGTTTCAATATGATTTAGAATAGACATTCCCTTTTCATCTGTATACACAATAGTGGCAACTACTTTCTCTCCTATTGTTAAAGGTAATTCGCTTATAGATCCTGATCCAGAGGCCATATTTTCTCTTTCCTCTATATCATTCTTGGTTGTTACCGATGATTGACTTCCACCCCTCATTATTGAAGTAATCCACTGTTCTTGGTCAACACTTTTAAGGTTGTTGCATAAAAACCATTCGTACTACTTCCTTATGTTCCTCTTCCATTATCTTTGTACTAAGTTCACTAATTTGACGCACAAATTCGCCATTTTCATAGTAATCAACCGTCCCAGTAATTTTTGATACTTGGTCATTTTTTAAGTCAATATCATAAGCAAAAGAACGATTATCCATTAATTCCAGAAGGTTTTTCTCAAACTGTGTCAGCTCAGCTTGCTTTATAACTGCATCACTAGAAGTAGTTGTTTTTTCAGAACAAGCGCAAAGTAATAATAGTAATAATAATGGCATTAAGTAAAATTTGAAGTTTTTAATGATATAGCACTCCTTTATATTATTTCCTTCCCTTCTTGGGAGGTAGATCGTTTCTTTTTAAAACTAATAAAGGCTGTTTCGATTTTATTAAAAGCCCACTGCAGTGCTAATCCCTGAATCGCAATACCAATAATGGATATTCCAGTTAATGTCCATACTGAAATTGGATTCCCAATTATAAAAGTATCATGACCAAAAAAGAATAAATATCCAAATAAAACGAATAAAGCCTCATAATATGTTTGGATGGACCCTTCTAGATTCCAAATAACAAGGGATTCAACAAATAATAATACAAGAATTACCGATACTATCAAACTTCTAGATTGAAAAGTTAATTTCCTTATATATGGTGAAATATAGTATTTTGTGATTGTTTTAATCCGAAACAGGTAGATAATCCGTACGATTCTGGCTGCCTGGAAGAACTGATCAAATGGTATGATTGCAATTAAAAGAAATGGATTTTGCTTAATGAACTTCCACTTTTCCCTAGTGGCTATCAAACGAACTAAAAAATCAATGAAAAACACACCCCACACAATCCAGTTTATTGTTGAGTTGTATGTGTTTTCATTCCAGAGTGTGATAAGCGTTAGCATCACAAGTAAAATCATGATGCCCTCATATACTGTTTTTAAGATTTGTTGCATAACGTTCCTCTCCCGCGTGTATCTACCCCATTATATTAGAATAGCCGTGTGAATGACCATCCCCTATAATAGCTAAAAGCATCTACAGCCATATGTAGATGCTTTTCATTAACCATATTATTTTTACAAATTAAGCAAGTACATCCTGAAATTCAGGGGTTTTATCAATTTTTCCCTTGGCATAAGAGCATTCAGGAATAACTTTCTTTCCTTCTTCTCTTGCGTAACTAACAACCTTTTCCACAAGTTTACCCGCAACTCCCTGACCACTAAGCTCATCTGATACAACTGTATGATCAATAATTAATTTTCCACCATCTGTTGGAACAAACGTAATTTCCGCTAAAGGTTTCGCTTCATTATCGCCAACAAAAAATTTATTTTCGCCTTTTTTTATATCTATCATGTCATAATGCCTCCTTTTAGTTAAATATAGGCAATGTAACAATAATCATCATCAGTAAAAGTAATGCTAAATAATTCACTGACCAAATAAACATCACATGTGCCCATTTCATATCCTCTTTTGTAAAGAATCCTTTGATACCCACAGCTAACCAACTAAAGGTTAGGACCGTAGATATTATAATGAAGGTTGTACCTAGCTGGGCCAAGAAAAACGGCAATGGAAGTAAGCATGCGATGTAGACAACCATCTGTCTTTTTGTAATGTCAAAACCATGAACAACCGGAAGCATCGCAACTTCGGCAGCCTTATATTCTTCATATTTCTTTATAGCAATAGCAAATGTATGTGGCATCTGCCATATAAACAAGATAAGAAATAATACAATTGGCACGATATGATAAGCCGGTTCTATTGCCGCCCATCCAATTAAAGGTGTAACTGCACCAGAGATACTTCCAATTACTGTATTAAGTGTGTATCGTCGTTTTGACCACATTGTATACAAGATAACATACGTAAACCACCCCACGAATGCGTACAGGGTTGCTTCAATCGTTGTAAAGAGCAACAAAATAAAGCCAAGTACAGTAAATACAATTCCCATAATTAAAACGGCTTTAAGGGAAATCGTACCTGTTACTGTTGGACGATTTTTTGTTCTATCCATTACTCTGTCAATATCAACATCGTACCAATTATTAAGAAGTAGTGCTCCAGCCATAACCATTGTACTCCCTGCAATGGTTAACAAAAACACACCCCAATAATCGATAAAAGATGCATGCGTAAAATATAGTGCTAGCCAAAATCCTGTAAATACGGGTAGTATATTTAAAAGCAATACAATGGCTTTAAATAATTCTTTTAAATCCTTCAAAATAGAAACATTTTCTTTCTCTGATATGGTGCGTTTTTCAAACTCCTGTGAGGAAGGAGTCTCCTCTTTATTCATTTTCATATCCTCTTTCTATAACTGACTAGCAGATTTAATTCTATATATACATGATACCATTTCTATTCCGTTAATGACCATTGATGAACCTTCAGTTTTGGGGGAACATACTCCATGAGGAGGTGAAATATATGGCTAGGAAGAATAAAATTTTGGTACCGGAAGCCCGGGAAAGTTTAGACCAATTAAAAGGACAGGTTATGAAAGCAAATGGCTATGAAGTAAATATGGCTGATCCTGACACCGTAAAATATGAAGTTGCAAATGAACAAGGCATTTCTTTACAAAAAGGGAACAACGGCCAATTCACCTCAGAACAAGCAGGGAAAATTGGGGGTCCAATTGGTGGCAGTATGGTCAAAGAAATGGTCAAAATGGCTCAAAAAAATATGACACAAAAATAAATGTATCCGCTGGTTTTAAATTTGTATAACCAGCGGATATTTCACCCTGTATACAAGCGAAAAATGAGGAATTTCTAAATAGGATAAAACCGTTAATTTCAGAAATACTAACCATAGTAAGAATCGGTCCTTATAAAGATAAATCCCAACAAACACAAGTCAACTGGATTTAATATAGGAGATTTAGGAGTGGTACGCAATGAAAAAGGTAACTTCAGTTTTTTGGATTACATTGGCAATTACATTAATCTTATCATTTTGGGGAGTACTGGCTCCAACAATGTTTGAAAACATTTCCAGTAACATTATGGGTTATATATCCGTTCACTTCAGCTGGTATTATTTATTAATCGTCACTCTATTTGTCATATTTTGTTTATACTTGATCATAAGTCCTTATGGAAAGATTCGACTTGGTAAGCAAGAGGACAGGCCAGAATTCAGTTATTCCTCATGGTTTGCCATGCTTTTCAGTGCGGGAATGGGGATTGGGCTTGTATTCTATGGTGTAGCTTCTCCTGTCTCTCACTATATTAAGACTCCCCCTACAGCTGAACCTGGTACAGTTGAGGCTCTTGAGGACTCGTTACGTATCACATTCTTCCATTATGGTATTCATGCATGGTCGATATATGCCATAATCGCTTTGGTGCTCGCTTATTTTACATTTCGCCATGGAAAACCTGGATTAATCAGCGCTACACTTGAACCTCTTTTTGGTGACAAAATGAAGGGACCATGGGGAAAGACAGTCGATATAATTGCCGTGTTTGCAACCATAGTTGGTGTAGCTACTACACTTGGATTTGGTGCTACCCAGATAAATGGAGGGTTCACATACCTGCTTGGGATCGATAACGAGTTTTGGGTCCAGCTAGTTATTATCCTTGTCGTAACTGTTTTATTTATGTTTTCAGCCTACTCAGGTCTTAGTAAGGGAATAAAATACTTAAGTAATGCAAATATGGCCCTAGCTGGAATCCTATTCTTTGCTACGTTAATACTGGGACCAACTCTGTACATTTTAAATTCTTTTGTAGATACTCTTGGAGCGTATGTTCAAAGTCTTCCTACTGAGAGTTTACGTATATCGCCGAATGTTGAGGATGAGCGGCAGTGGGTTAGAGATTGGACCGTTTTCTTCTGGGCTTGGTGGATTGCCTGGGCCCCTTTCGTTGGGATTTTCATTGCCCGTATATCAAAAGGACGCACCATCCGGGAATTCCTATCGGGGGTTCTTATCGTTCCTTCTGTTGTCAGTTTTCTGTGGTTTGCAACATTTGGAATGTCGGGCATCCATGCACAAAATAACGGTATAGATATTGCTGGTCTCCCCGCTGAACAAGCCCTTTTTGGAATGTTTGATCAGTTCCCGTTTAGCGTGATCCTAGCCATATTGGCCATCATGTTAATCGGAACGTTCTTTATTACCTCAGCAGATTCAGCCACCTTTGTATTAGGGATGCAAACTACAAACGGTTCTTTGTCTCCCCCAACATCAGTTAAATTTGTATGGGGCTTTGCACAATCAGCAATAGCAGCTGTACTCCTTTATACTGGTGGTCTGCAAGCTTTACAAAATGCATTAATTTCAGCAGCTTTTCCATTCTCATTCATCATGCTACTAATGGTTTTTTCTTTTTATAAAGCTTTGAGGAAAGATAAAGCGAAAACGAAGCTGTAGTAGGAGCAAAAGCGCAAGCGCCCGAATAAAGGAAGGGCGACTAAAACCGGCACGTCCTGTGCCAACGTCGCCACAACCCGCCTCCTGCGGGCCGCCGTATGGCCTGTGCCCACGCAACGTGAATAGTTCGATGTTGCCACGCAAAGTGGCGGTCTTAATCGAACCTCCTTCTTTCTTTTGAGATATAGGAAACACGAAGAGCGTATGCGATTAAGGACGTTCGACTATGTCGAACTGTTATCGTAAGGAGGAGCCATGTTTTATTGCGCCGAGTTTACGAGAAGCAGGAAGGGCACTAGGCAATGGGCGCTGGCCGATAAAAACGCCACGTCCTGTGGCTTTATCGGCACTAGTACGTCCTGTACGTCGGAGCTGGACGTGGCTGATTATACACATCAGTTATCCACGCCTTCCAGATCTAGAGTACGCTAAACAGTTTAAAAGCGGCATGACTTTTTATTGGTCATACCGCTTTTGTTTATGGTTTTTAAGCAATTTCTCATCGAGCATTTGAAATACCTTTTTCAAGCTTTCTTTAGGTATAGCCGAATACTTATCCCCCATACTAACCTCATAATAGCATCCCTTATTCTTTGTTCCTCTTATGTTTCCAGTTAAACCAATTCCTGTTGCTTTATAAATTGATATTAATACGGATTCAATATCCTCTTTTGCACCATCAAAATGGACATGAAACATATTAGATACAGGTACATTAGGGGTTGTCGACACAGCATGGCATTGATTATAAAATCCAGCAAGTTCTTTTGCATCCTCATAATACTGATTCATTTTATCTTCCCGTTGATCAAAATAATAATCCGCACTAACAATGTAAGGATAAAGACTGATTAAATCACCACCGTGACGCCTTTTCCATACCTTTGACTTCTCTGTAAAGTCTTTACCACCCGCTAGAATTGCCCCTGCGATTCCACCTATTCCTTTATAAACAGAAATATAAACACTGTCAAAAAGACCGCAAACTTCAGTGGCCGACTTTTGATAATACGGAAGGATTTCAAAAAGCCTAGCACCATCCAAATGCAACTTAATTTTATGATCACGACAGTAAGCGGAGATATCTTCAAGTGTTTGATAATCCGGTAATTGACCGCCAATCTCACGTTGAGGTAATTCAAGCAATAGGCATGCAATATCTTCCTTCATGTTAACGACATCATCTAATTGAATAATTCGATCTTTATCAGCTAATAATACAGTTTCAATATGATGAAGTTCTTTTAACCCATCCTGTTCATGAATCTCTAAATGACACAATGGATGGTACGCAACTTTTTTCACGCCCTTATCATCACACCAAATCCTCAATGCAATTTGCTGCGCCATGGTACCACTTGGAAAAAATACCGCAGATTCCTTTCCTAAATAATGAGCCATTTTATATTGGAACTCTTCAATGATTTTGCCGCTTCCATACATATCACTTTCTAGTTCGCCATCTACATTCTCCAATGCGTCTTTAAGTACTTGAATGTTTCTACCGCCATGACCGGATACCTGATAATCAGTTTGTTTATATGCTCCTAACAATGTGTTTTTTTCAGTCACTTTTTTCTTCCCCCTCCACTTTGACACCAAATAAAGCATAGACCTGCCATTCCAAAATATCTAACTACTTCGGTTACTCATTTAAGTTTAGCCCTTTTTCTCATTTCTCACAATATTTATTCTTAGGTACATTATCTGAACAAGACTATATCTGGAAATTTCGGTTAGAATAAGAAGGTGAAAGACAGTTCTAGGAATATCGAGGGATAACTATATGGAACTTCAGTTGATTGAGGTATATGCACCCCAAAATTTTAACTATCAGAATGAATTATTACACAAGTTCTCATTTACTTCGTATTGGATTTCACATGAAAACAACGAAGTACATATTCGGATATTAGTTAAAAAACAAGATGCAGGTAAAATTTTAAATTTCCTGGAGAAAGCAGCCTCTGACAAAAACAGTCAATTTGATGCCATGCTATATTCAGTCAAAGCATACATCCCCAGTAAATATAATGAAAAAAATACACCTAGTGATAATAAAGACCAATTTGAAAGGGCAAGCAGACTGGAATTACTTTCGGTTGTTAAAGCTTCAAGTGAAATTAACAGTGGTTTTTCTTGGTTTACAATTTTTGCTGCGCTTGTCGCTACTGTTGGAATTATTCAAAACAGTCCTGCCTTAGTTTTGGGAGCAAATATTATCGATCCATCAATTAGACCTATAATGGGGGTTTCGTTTTCTTCCGTTCTAGGTGAAAAAAAGTTGGTTCGCCAATCAATTAAAACTGCTATGTACGGTCTTACCATTCCAATCACAATTGCGGCTTTATTCGGATATTTATTTCCCTTACCTGTTAACAGTAATGAATTTCTAGCTCAAACAACGGTTCACCTTCTAGACATTGTTGTTGCAATTTCCGCTGGTGCTGCAGGAGCCATTTCTTTTGTTAAAAGATCACATGGACAATTAGTGGGGGTAATGATTTCTTTAGCAGTATTACCCCCTGCTATTGTTTTAGGAATGATGGTAGGTGCTTCCGAGTGGCATTCTGCTATTCAACCACTATTATTGCTCTTAATTAATATTAATTCAATCATGTTGTCCGCTATTTTAGTATTTTGGTTCAGTGGCATTAAACCAGTAAATTGGAAAGATATTCAAGAAGCTAGCACTTCACGTGCTAACTCCCTACTGTTTACCGGCATAATCCTTTTAGTATTAATCATTGCTGTTGTTCTTCTCAATTTTAGCATTTTCGATGTCAGTCCGTTTGTCTTCTCGTGGATAGTTCCTCATTAACCATAGAATACATACTATCCACACCACCGCTGGTTGCCTCAAAGCAATATGAATTTTCCATGCTAATTCCTACATTATCCGCTTCTTTTACCACATCAATGTTTGCACCAATGAAGATAAACTCCCAGCCATATTTTTCTTCCTGGTGACGAATCATTTCTTTTACTTTCTGATGAGAAAATTCACGGCTCGCGTTTTCCATACCATCCGTGGTAATAACAAATAGTACCTTACCAGGTGTTCTTTCTTCACTAGTTTTTGACAACCTTTGCCCAACGTCTAAAATGGTCTTCCCCACTGCATCAAGGAGAGCGGTGGTCCCTTTAACAAAATAATTCTCTTCAGTTAATTTAACTTTGTTTGCATCAACACCATTCCATAATATTTCATACTGGTCATCAAATATCGCTGCCGTGAGTATAGTTTCCCCTTCTAGCCGACATTGTTTTTCGACCAAAGCGTTAAATCCTCCAATAGTATCCTTTTCAAGCCCTGACATCGAACCACTTCGATCAAGCAAAAAAATAATTTCTGTCAAGTTCTTATTCATATAAATCATCCTCCTAAGTTTTATATCATGATATAATGGTAGCTGAGTTTATCTGTTATATGGTCGCCTGGAAAGCGACATTTAGGGAGGGAAAAGGATGCTTGATAAGAAGCTAATGGCAGAGTTGCAGGAGTATGTAGAAAGTCGCTTGGATTGTTTTGTTGTCTATAACGAACCAATGTATAGTGAAAGTAAAGTCCTTAAAGAGGTTAGCGAAAATGAACTGGATGAGTTCATAAAAAATAACCGTAAACCCGAATTTAAACAGGTCTTATTTAATTATATTGATGAGAAAGGTTTGAGTGATCCTGAAATTTATAATAAAGCCTGGATTGACCGTAAGCATTTTTCAAAAATACGCTCCAACCAAAACTACCGACCTGGAAAAAACACCATTATTGCTCTTGCTTTATCCCTTGAGTTAAATAAAAAAGAAACCGTTAAGCTATTAAGCTCAGCCGGTTACTCTTTCTCAGACAGTGATACTTCTGATTTAGTTATACAATTTTGTTTTGAGAAAAAAATATACGATATTTATGATGTTAATGAGGCATTGGATTATTTTAGTTTAGAACCGTTGATTGGGTAGAATTTTTTTAGCTTCAATCTAATGGATTAATAATAGCTAATACCTGATGGTCTTCCCATTTCCCGTTTATCTTAACGTTTTTCTTGGCAATTCCTTCTTTATGAAAACCCGATTTCTCTAGCACACGAATGGACCCAATATTATGTGGCATGACTCCGGCCTCTATACGATGTAATTTCAACTTTTCAAAACTATATTCAACAATTAATTTAACAGCTTCTGTGGTAAAACCTTTACCATTATTTTGTTTATCTAAAAAATACCCTATATAAGCGCTTTGTAATGATCCACGGATTACCTGAAAAAGGTTGATTGTTCCCATTAAACGATTATCGTCGTTTTTAAATATCCCAAAGTTATAATCCTTGTCTTGTTTAAAGTCTTCTTGAAATTTTTCTATCCGCTCAATTTGAGCCTCTATTGTATAGTAATCACTTTCGCGTGCCATAGAGAACTTTTCAAAAAAATCACGATTTTTCTTTTGCAATGCAAGAATTGCTTCCGCATCCTCTAAAGTAAACTCTCGCACATGAATATTTTCACCTTTCACAATGATATCCCCCAGTCACTATGTACATTCATATAAATTCTATTACATTACCTTGGCGACTTTTAATAATTTCCGCATCCTGACTATTTTTTTCGCTAAAGTATTGTTCATACCAAATTAAGAACATAAAAACCGTCCAGATCTTACGTGCATTGTTTGCCTTTCCTTCGTAGTGCTCATTTAACAGGTTCATGATTTGAGCCTGATTGAAGAACTTTGCAGCATCTGAATTCATAAAATAGAACTTAATTTTTGTATAATATTTTTCAATACGAATCCAGTTACGAATAGGAACGGGAAACCCAATTTTTTTACGATTGGCAGATTCCCTTGGAAGGGTACGGGCTGCAGCTAATCGAAATGCGTACTTCGTGTCCAGGTCATTTACACGATATTTAGTAGGAACCTTTCCCGCTATTTCCGCTACATTACGATCTAAAAACGGTACTCGAAGTTCAATTGAATGCGCCATACTCATCTTATCAGCTTTTAATAAAATGTCATCCACTAACCAGTGGTGTAAGTCCATATATTGCATTTTTGTCAAATCGTCTTCATGTTTGACTTTGTCGTAACAAGGCTTTAGAATTTCCTTTACAGTTGGTCCGTTACCATACGGAGTTTTTAATAAGCTGTTTGCCTCATTTTCAGGAAAAATTTTCGCTTGCCCAATAAACCACTCTTCTACAGGAAGACCACCTTTAATTAAAAAATTCTTCCCTCTAATTTCAGGCAGATTCTTCGCAATTAGCCCTAATGGCTTGCGGAACCAATACGGGAGCTTTTTATACTTTTTCAGGGTGGGATTAGTATTGTACTCCGCATACCCACCGAACAATTCATCCGCTCCTTCCCCAGAAAGCACAACGGTCACATCATGGCTTGCAAGCTCTGCTAAGAAATAAAGCGGTACAATTGATGGATTGGAATGTGGCTCATCCATCATGTATTGAATGTCCTCTAATTTATCTAAGCATAAATCTGGATTCAGTACTTCCTTCACGTTTTCAATACCAAGCTCATCGGATAATTCACATGCATTGTCTATTTCGGAAAAGTTTTGGTCGCTAAAACCTACTGTAAAAGTTTTATTCGGTCTTAATACGGATGCGACATAACTTGAATCTACACCACTTGATAAGAAAGATCCCACATTTACATCACTGATCTTATGTGCATGTATCGATTCACTTACTACATGATCGATTTCTTCGACCATATCTTCTAAAGGCTGTGCGCCAGGATTAAATTCTGGAGTCCAGTATCGCTTAATCTTTATGTTCCCGTTTTCGTAAGTCATGTAGTGAGCAGCTGGTAATTTATAAACACCCTTAAAGAAGGTCTCATTTAAAACCGAATATTGGAAAGTCAGGTATGGTTTCAACGCCTCCTCATTCAGAACCTTATTAAAATGTGGATGAGGTAGAAAACTTTTAATTTCAGATCCAAAAAATAGTGTGCCTCCCATGTGAGCATAGTAAAATGGTTTAATCCCAAACATGTCACGTGCTGAGAATAACTTTAAATTTATTCGATCCCAGATTACAAAAGCAAACATACCGCGTAATTTCTCAACTAATTTTTCTCCATATTCCTCATAACCATGAATAATAACTTCACTATCCGTATTCGTTATAAAAACATGGCCTTTTAAAACGAGTTCTTCTCTTATTTCTTGAAAGTTATAAATTTCTCCATTAAATATCAAAACCAATGAATTATCCTCATTGTAAAGCGGTTGACTTCCGTAATCTAAATCAATGATACTTAGACGCCGAAAACCAAGAGCAGCATCCCCTTCAACAAAATTTCCGGATGAGTCAGGTCCACGATGTGTAATTTTGTTCATCATTCGTTCTAAAACCATTGAGGCATCCTCTGTATCACCAATAAATCCTGTAAATCCACACATAGCAGGCAGCTCCTCATTAATAGTCTACTAAACTTCTCTCAAAATTGTTTTTCCGAGCATTGTAAACTGATTTATCCCTCACCTTCATTTTTAAATGATGTATAACTATTAGACGTAAACATTATTTATTTGTTTCACTATTTTAAATATTAATGAAAATAAGCAGGCAAAACCACCTGCAATGTACCTAAAAATATGAAAAAAATTGATCAATGCTGGCTAATCAGCTTTGATCAATTTTTTAAATTTTTTAGCAGTTAAGAAAGTATAAATCCTTTCTTACTGCATAAGTGCAACTAAGGCTTTCGCCATTAAGGCTTGGCGATAAGCCAAGTTTTCTAATTAAACTCCCTGCCTCTATGAATGAAAAAATAAATCATTTTATAATTAAACTATGACTATTTATTCTCATATTTTGCAGAAATAAATCCTAACACAGAACCAAAAATTGCCCCACCAAGAACTTCTAACGGTTGGTGTCCTAAAAGCTCCTTCAAATCCTTTTCCCTTTCTACAAATTCCAAGCTCGGAAAATCTTTAGAGAGCATTACGAAGTTATTTTCCAAATCGTTGACGAGCTTAGCAATTTCACCCGTATGACGCCGGATTCCTTGCGCATCATACATGACAATCACGCCAAATATTGTTGCTAATGCGGTTTCTGTATGGCGCGACCCTTTATGTGCAGCTATGTAGGTTGATAACGCTGAAACACCTGCTGAATGTGAGCTTGGCATCCCACCGGTTGTGGCTACTTGTTTCAGATCCCATTCTCCTGTCACTCGCTTGTGTGTTAGTATCTTCATTCCTTGTGCCAGTCCAATCGCCGATAGTGCCGTCAACACTCCTCTGTTCATCTTCTTCATTACATTTATCCTCCACTCTGAAATCCCTTCAAATCTTTCCTCTCTTATTTTAATACCCGAAACTGATAGTTTTATTCGGTCATTCAACACATTCGATAATGAAGTTTTAGTATGCCACAACTTTTAAAAAGATTGTAAATAAAGACGAAAGACTCTGCCTAAATGACAGAGTCTCTTCTAAATTATTTCTTTTTTAGCATGTACAGAAACCACAGAGTGAAATTAATTAATAAGATGTAGTGGTGTTTACCTAGTGTATCTTAGTCCGTAATATATAAATTCAATTAATCCACATAAGATTCAAGCGTAAATATTTAATCAGTTTGGTAGGGCGCCACCTATATATAGAGGCACTTTATTTACGGAATATGGACAAAAGCCTCTCCAAATTTCCTGTAGGTTTTTTCACTTTTTCTTCTAAACGTTTATTAAAACTATTTTGTGAATGCCATTCTTTTTTCTGTTCGTCACGCATATTTTGTATTTCTTTCTGTAAGAATTCGCTTTTTTCTTTTTCTTGTTGCAGCAATGTTTCATAATGGATATTATGTTGTTTAGTTAATTTATCAATTCTAGCATGCGTTTTTTGCGCTGAATTTCCAATATTAGAGCTTATAACATGATGATCTTGCTGTAGCCTGGAAACCGTTGTTTTAAGCTGAGACATATCGTTTTTCAGTTGGACATTCATTTCACGTGTGGCTGCTAATTCATTGGCTAAGAACATCAAAGATTCTTTTAACTGATTGGGATCGTTGGGTAAATTGTCATATGTATCGGGTATCGTTATCTCTGTTTCATTGAATTCTTCTAATCTTTCTTTTTGTTGAGACACAAGGTATCTAGCTGTATCGTCTAGGGGCTTGTCCGTATCGCGTATCGCTATAAGCGATTCGATGTCCGATCTAACAAAAATACGCCGATCTCCATCTTTAAAAAACTCATATCCGTTTCGCTCTAAGATTTGGCCATACTTTCTAACAGTGGGGGTTGCAATCCCCAATTCTTCTGCCACTTCTTTGGTAGAGAAAGACCGTTCATTCGGTTGTATATCATGTCGCATATCGGATCTCCTTTTCAATTAAATATGATTGTTTTCGATGGATTTACAACGTTATATCGCCTAGCGATACGAACATTCAAACAGTACCTTTCATGAGTAGTTTATTAAGGATGATGCTTGTTTTGATCAAGGTTTTCAATCGCCCTAATCCCCATTTCATCAAGCATAAGCCTGCCCGTATCGCGTACCGCTATAAGCGAATCGATGTCGGATTAAACAACCCAATCACAACCTTTCTCTCTAGGACTTACTCAATTTTTTTAACAGTGGGAGTTATAATCACATTTCCTTGGTAGAGAAAGATCGTTCATTGGGTTGTATATCATATCTTATATCGAATATCCTTATCTATTAAATATGAAGGTTTTTCTATGAATTTGCAAGTCATATCGCCCAGCGATATGAAACACACAAATAGAGCCCATCAGCACGTTTCTTGAGAAATTTGTTCAGGATGAGGATTGTTTTGACTGAGGTTCTTCTTAACCCCTTCCAACTCCCATTTTATGAAGCATAAGACTGTCCGTATCGCGTGCCGATATACACGATTAGATGGGGTTGAACAAAGATACCAAAAGCCGTTTTTCACTCTAAGGTTTAGCCTACTTTATAACAGTGGGGTTACATTCCCCATTTCTTTTGCCTCCTACTTGGAAGAGAAAGCCCGTTAATTCGGTTTTATATCTAGTGGAATATCAAATTTACTTATCTATAAATCTGAAGGCTTTTCGATGAATTTGTAAGTTATATCGCCCGCCGATATGAAATAAAAAAAGAGCCAATCTGCAAGTTTCTTAAGTAATCTATTAAAGATAATGCTTGTTTTGACCAAGGTTCTCAAACTTCCCATCCCCCATTTTATCAAGCATCATCCTACCCGTATCGCGTGCCGATATACACGATTAGATGGGATTGAATAGAGATAACCAATCTAAGGTTTAGTCATAGTTTGAAACAGTGGGTGTTACACTCCCCACTTTTTGCAACCTCCTTTGGAAGAGAAAGACCATTCATTGGATTGTATATCATGCAGCATATCAAATTTCCTTATCTATAAATCATAAGGTGTTTCGATAAATTTGTAAGTTATATCGCCCAGCGATATGAAAGAACAAAAGCGCAAGAACCTTGGTCAGCCCCGACAAGTTTAAGACGAATCTCTTAGTGATGATTTTTATCACAAAGAGATTCGACTTAAACCTCAGGCGGGCTAGGGCGCTTGCGCTAGACAGATAAACGCCGAAGTTTTATACTTTCTTACTTATTAGAAAACTCGGCTAATCGTCAAGCCTTAATGGCGAAAGCCTTAGTTGCACTTATGCAGTAAGAAAGGGTTTATACTTTCTTAACTGCCAAACAAAAAAAGAGCCGATCATCAGCACTTTTCTTGAGGAATCTATTAAGGATAATGCTTGTTTTGACCAAGGTTCTCAACCGATTAAACTCCTATTTTTTCAAGCATAATTCTGTCCGTATCGCTTACCGCTACAAGCGATACGATGTCGAATGAACAAAGAAACCTAATCGTCATCTTTTACCCTAAGATTTAGTCACACCTTCTAACAGTGGGTTACATTCCCCACTCTTCTTTGGTTGCATATCGTGTCGCATATCGAATTTCATTTCTATTAAATATGAAGGTCTTTGATAAATTTATATGTTATATCGCCTAGCGATATGAAACAAAAAAGCTATTTATCTCTCCGTTACTAACCTCTATTAATTGCTGATATTCTTTTATAATATACAATTCTATAGAAAAGATTTTCTAGTTATACAATATGCTTTGATGATCCCTTACACCCTAAATTTTATAGCTAATCCTTTTAAGAAATTCCTAGCGTATTTGTCACCGCATTCTTGGTAATTCTTATGTCCTTCTTTTCTTAATAAAGCACTTAATTCCCCTTTTGTTATCGTGACACCCGCTTCATCTAAAATATCTATTATATCCTCACTAGTTAATGTAAGTGCTATTTTCACTTTTTTTAGCATGACGTTATTAACACTTGAATGATTCTTTATAGAACGATCTGGTTTATTAGGTTGTCCAGGTTTTGGTTCCCGTGGTCCTCTTTTAAAAGTAATCATGCCATTTAAAAATGACTCTAACATACTATTCGTGCATTTTATATGATCTTCAGTTTCTGCTATATCCTCACAGTCATCTTCATCATCTGACTTTGTAAGTATCTTTATTACTTCTTCTTTTGACACGTCAATGCCACCAAGTTTAAAAATTTCTATCATATCTTTATTTTTTATATCCAGGGCATATCTTAATCTCATTAATATATCATTATTATCCATTTATAAACCTCCAATAATATCCAGGTGTTTTTGATTACACCTTAAAACTTCACTTTTACCTTGAATTGGGACGCTTCTACTGTTCCTTCCCATGAACATTCCTTCACTCAACGTTATCGAGCAATGCACGTACTTCATCTGTTGACTCCGTGCTCATCAATTGATTTCTTAATTCACTCGCCCCTCGAAACCCACGGACATATATCTTAAAAAAGCGACGAAGAGGTTTTAATGAACGTGGCTCTAATTCTGTTGAATATTTATCATGGAGGTCAAGCTGCAACCTTAAGAGATCAAGCAATTCCTTACTACTATGATCTTTCGGCTGCTTTTCAAAGGCAAATGGATTATTAAAAATACCACGCCCAATCATAATCCCATCCACACCGTATTGATGAACGAGCTTCAAGCCAGTTTGACGATCAGGGATATCCCCATTGATCGTCAAAAGTGTATCTGGTGCAACCTGGTCACGAAGTTTCTTAATTTCCGGAATTAGTTCCCAATGAGCATCTACTTTGCTCATTTCCTTCTTTGTACGCAGATGAATGGAAAGATTAACAATGTCTTGTTTCAATATGTCTGTTAGCCAGTCGTGCCATTCGTCTACATCAGTGTAACCAAGCCTTGTCTTCACACTTACCGGCAATCCCCCTGCTTTTGCTGCTTGTATCAGATCTGCTGCAACTTCTGGACGACGGATAAGACCGCATCCCTTCCCTTTCGATGCCACATTAGGTACAGGACAGCCCATATTGATATCCACACCCCTAAACCCTTGTTTCGCCATACCAATACTCATTTGTCGAAAGTATTCAGGATTATCCCCCCATATATGGGCTACAATTGGTTGTTCATCCTCTGTAAAAGTCAAACGCCCCCGCACACTATGATTCCCCTCTGGGTGACAATAACTCACCGTGTTTGCAAACTCTGTAAAAAACACATCAGGTCTGGCTGCTTCACTCACTACATGGCGAAATACAACATCCGTCACATCTTCCATTGGTGCCAGTATAAAAAACGGTCGTGGTAAATCACGCCAAAAATTATCTATCATATTCAAATTCAAACCCTCTCATTATGGTATACCAGGTCAAACCCTTATCCCAAAATTAAAAAGCAAAAATATCCCTGCTTCTTTTACACTTATACCTTTTTATAAAACTGATCAGAAATGTTTATTGTTTGGTCACAAAACTCTTTCTATCAATGCAACTGATTCGATATGGTTTGTCTGTGGAAACATATCCACCGGCTGAACTTCCTTCGTACCATATCCGCCATCTTCCAAAATTCTTAAATCCCGGGCTAATGTAGATGGATTACATGACACATAAACAATCCGCTTCGGCTTCATTTCAATCATTGCATTTAGAAGCTCTTCGTCACAACCTTTGCGTGGTGGATCTACTACAATCACATCTGGTTTCAATCCTTGTGCAGTCCACCATGGCATAACCTTCTCAGCTTTCCCTACAACAAATTCTGCGTTTGTAATCCCGTTCAGCTTTGCATTCTTCTTTGCATCGCTTATGGCTTCAGGTACAACCTCTACGCCATACACTTTTTTAGCATTTTGTGCTAAAAATAATGATATGGTTCCGATACCGCAATACGCATCGATTACGACGTCATCATTATCAATTTTTGCATATTCCAAAGCTTTGTCATAAAGCACTTTCGTTTGTGAGGGATTTACTTGATAAAACGACTTCGCTGAGATCGCAAAAGTAATATCGCCAATTTTATCATGAATATATTCGTCGCCCCAGAGTAGATTCGTCTTGTTACCTAAAATAACATTGGTTCGTTTATTATTCACATTATGCATAATCGATTTTATGTGCGGATAAGTTTCCGTTAATTCCTTGATTAGCTCATCTTTATTAGGGAGTTTATCAGTTCGTGTTACGATAACGACCATGATATCCTTTGTTTCTTCACCGGTTCGCACCATAATGTGTCGTAAAACACCTTTATGAGCTTGCTCGTTATACGCCTTAATCACTAAACGATTCGCAATGTCTCTAACCGTTTTCACAACGTCATTTATCACTTCATTATGCGTGACACACGTTTCGGTATTTTCTATGATGTGGTGGCTACGTTTTTGATAAAATCCAGTTATCAATTCACCATTTTTTTCGCCAACTGGAATCTGCACTTTATTTCGGTAATGCAACGGTTCATCCATGCCGAGGATTGGATGTACTGGAACATGCTCAAGATGTGCAACTTTTTTCATTGCATTTTTTACTTGATTCATTTTCATCCCAAGCTGCAGGTTATAGCTCATATGCTGAAGTCCGCATCCATTACAATGTACATGACACACAGGTTCGATTCGCTCAGGGCTAATTTTATTTAATTCAAGCAACTTTCCGAATCCAAAATTTTTGTTTGCCTTAACGACCTTTACCGTTGCTTCTTCACCTGGTAATGCGTTTGGAACAAACAATGGATAGCCATTAATTTTCCCCACACCATTTCCTTCGTGGGTTAAGTCTTCAAATGTTAAATGTATGGTCTCGTTCTTATTTACTGGTACTTGTTGTTTTGCCATGGATACCTTCCTTTACGTGCTTAAATAGTTATCTTCTATTTTACCACAATTGTATTTGAGCATGAAAAAAGACTGCTATAATTAGCAATCTTGTTTTTCAATAAATTTATCTGTTACAAAGAATTCAATGTGTTTATTGAGGTTGGTAAATTCTCCAGGCAATAAGCCCCCGAATTCCCCATCAATGTTTAACTGCATTTTATCTTCTGGTGTCACTTTTACTTTTTTTGCCTGCGTATAGATTACGTTCTTATCATCCAAATGTGCTCCTCGTAGTGCCAGACTTGCGATTCGAATGAATTCTGCAAGGTTTATTTTTTTAAGGATAATTAAGTCAAAATATCCATCATCAAACTTTGCGGATGGTGCTAGTTTTTCAAATCCACCAACAGAGTTCGTGTTCGAAACTAAAAACAACATGATATCCTCGTCAAGAACCTGATCATCATACTCAATCTTAACCCTGGTTGGTTTAAGGGATGGTAGCATTTCAATCCCTTTCATATAGTAAGCAAGCTGTCCGAGCATGGTTTTCAATCTACTAGGAACCTCATACGTAAGTTCTGTTAGTTTTCCTCCGCCAGCAATATTCATGAAATAACGATCATTAACTCGTCCGATATCAAGAAACATTGATTGATCAGCCAAAATAACGTCTACAGCTTTTTTTATATCACGCGGAATACACAATGCACGAGCAAAGTCATTGGTTGTACCGACTGGGATAATGCCAAGTTTCGGTCGATTTTCTTGTTCGGCTAAACCATTGATTACTTCGTTTATAGTTCCATCGCCACCTGCCGCAACCACTAGGTCATAACGTCGTTCAACTGCTGTTTTTGCAGCCTCTATGGCGTCACCTTCACATGTAGTCGCATGGGTAGACGTTTCATATCCTGCTATTTCAAACCGTTCTAATACGGTTGGTAATTCTCTCTTAAATGCCTCTCGGCCTGATGTTGGGTTATATATAATTCGGGCCCGCTTCATGACGTCCCCTCCTTTAACATTGCACTTTCAAATTTAATAGTAAATTTACATTACACATACAAACACTATCATAGTCCTTTTAAATGAATTTGAAAAGACTATTCGTGAAAGTTTTTTGGGATTTTAATTGATTGAATTTGAATAATTATCGATTAATTATAATCGAAAGGGGATCAAAGTATCAACTCTGTTAAGCTACGGAGTAATTTTGAGGTCAGAAAAAAACAAGGCTGCCCTGATTACAATCAAGGCAGCCTCATTCCTATAATTTACCGTTTATTCATTTCGTCTAATAATATTTTATTCACCATTGGTGGGTTTGCTTGACCTTTGGTTTGTTTCATTACTTGTCCAACTAAGAACCCTAATGCACGGTCCTTACCATTTTTAAAGTCGATAATTGATTGCTCATTATCGTCCAGGATTTTCGTAATGATTTCGCGTAATTGTCCTTCATCAGAGATTTGAACAAGTCCTTTGTCTTTAACAATTTGCTCTGGATCTCCGCCTTTATCAACTAATTCAGCGAATACCTTCTTCGCAATCTTAGATGAAATCGTTCCATCCTCGATTAAGCGTATCATTTTCCCAAGTCCTTTTGGAGTTATTGCTAAATCGTGCAATTCTTTTTGATGCTTGTTCATGTATTCAAATACGGCACCCATTAACCAGTTTGACGCTTGTTTTGTATCAGCACCCTGAGCAATTGTTTCTTCGAGGAAGTCTGCCATTTCTTTTGAATTCGTGATGATTGCAGCATCGTATTCCGGCAATTCAAGTTCTTTGATAAACCTCTCTTTTCTCGCGTCAGGAAGCTCAGGAATTTGTTTGCGAATTCTTTCTTTCCATTCATCATTAATCGTAATGTGTACAAGATCTGGTTCCGGGAAATAACGATAGTCGTCTGAACCTTCTTTTATACGCATTAAAATAGTTTCTTTTGTCTTTTCATCATAACGGCGTGTTTCTTGTAAAATTTCCCCGCCCGCCAACAATACTTTTTCTTGTCTTTTTTCTTCAAATTCAAGACCTTTTTGTACAAAGCTAAAGGAGTTCAGGTTTTTCAGCTCGGATTTGACACCGAACTCCTCCTGCCCAATTGGTCGAATGGAAAGGTTCGCATCACATCGTAATGAACCCTCTTCCATTTTACAGTCCGACACACCTGTATATTGGATAATATTCTTCAATTTTTCCAAATAAGCATATGCTTCCTCTGGAGAAGACATTTCAGGTTCAGAAACGATTTCGATTAGTGGTGTACCTTGACGATTAAAGTCAACCAAGGAATACCCATCATCTCCATGTGTTAATTTCCCAGCATCTTCCTCCATGTGCAAGCGTGTAATTCCGATGCGTTTCTTCTTCCCATTAACTTCAATTTCAAGCCAGCCATTTTCTCCGATTGGTTTATCAAATTGGGATATTTGATATGCTTTTGGATTATCTGGGTAGAAGTAGTTCTTCCGGTCAAACTTCGTGTCTGTTGCGATTTCACAATTTAGTGCCATCGCTGCTTTCATAGCAAAGTTAACCGCTTCTTCATTTATTACAGGTAACACTCCTGGATACCCTAAATCAATTGGATTTACATTTGTATTAGCCTCTGCACCAAAATGGTTGGGGCTTGGGCTGAAAATTTTTGATTCTGTTTTTAATTCAACATGAACTTCAAGTCCAATAACTGTTTCAAAATTCATTATTTTGCACCTCCAAGTTGAGGTCGTTTAGTATGAAAATCTGTTGCTTGTTCATATGCATGTGCTGCACGGAAAATTGTTTCTTCATCAAAATGTTTTCCAATAATTTGCAACCCAAGTGGCAATCCATTTTCAGAAAAACCACATGGCACTGAAATACCTGGAATACCTGCTAGGTTGACTGGAATTGTTAAAATATCATTCGTATACATCGTTAATGGATCATCTGTTTTTTCGCCAACTTTAAACGCAGGTGTTGGTGTAGTTGGACCAATAACAACATCATAATTTTCAAACACGCTTGCAAAGTCATTGTTAATCAGCTTACGTACTTTCTGTGCTTTTTTATAATAAGCATCATAGTAGCCGGATGATAGTGCATACGTTCCAAGCATGATCCGACGTTTCACTTCATCGCCAAAACCTTCACTACGGGACATCTTGAACATATCCAACATATTTGTGGCATTTTCAGAACGAACGCCATAGCGAACACCATCAAAGCGCGCAAGGTTTGCGGATGCTTCTGATGACGCAAGTAAGTAGTAGGCTGCGACTGCATATTTCGTATGTGGCAGTGAAACTTCTTCCCATTCTGCTCCAAGTGATTCATATACTTTTAGTGCTTCTAAAATAGAATCTTTAACTTCTTTTGTAACACCTTCAGCTAAGTATTCTTTTGGTACAGCGATTTTTAATCCTTTTACATCTCCAGTAAGAGATTCCGTAAATTTCGGAACGTCATCGTCGGCACTTGTTGAGTCCATTTTGTCATGTCCTGCAATAACTTCCAGCACCCTTGCACTGTCCTCAACTGTTCGTGTTAGAGGTCCAATTTGATCTAGTGATGATGCAAATGCAACAAGACCAAATCGGGAAACACGACCATATGTAGGCTTAAGGCCAACAACACCACAAAATGCTGCCGGTTGGCGAATCGATCCACCTGTATCAGATCCAAGCGAAAATAATACCTCTCCTGCCGCAACTGCAGCTGCTGACCCACCACTGGATCCACCTGGAACATAATCTGTATTCCAAGGATTACGTGTTGCAGCATAGCTTGAGTTTTCGTTTGATGATCCCATCGCAAATTCATCCATGTTTAACTTACCGATATTAACCGCTTTCGCATCGTTTAACTTTTCAACTACTGTAGCGTTATATAAAGGATCATTAAAGTTGTCCAAAAATTGACTTGCGCATGTTGTACGAAGGTCTTTTGTAACAATATTATCCTTCACGCCGACAGGCATACCAAACAATAATTCAGCAACGTCTGGTTTCTCTGAATCAAGTTGTTTAGCTTTTTCAAGCGCTCTTTCCTTATCAAGGGTTAAGAAAGCTTGTACCTTGTCATCTACCTTTTCAATCTGTTGGTACGATTCATTCACAAGGTCTGTGACCGTAATCTCTTTGTTATGTAGTTTTTGCTCAAGTTCTTTTATTGTGTAATCAAATAATGACATGTGTTTCCCTCCTTACTCCATGACAGATGGCACACGAAAATGTCCATCTTTTTTATCTGGGGCATTTTTAAGCGCCTCATCCTGTGTAATCCATTGTTTAGGCTCATCTTTACGTAATACATTTTTATAATCCAAAACGTGGGTTGTAGGTTCAATATGATCGGTATCCAATTCATTAAGGCTTTCCGCATAATCAATGATCTTACTTAATTGCTTCGTGAACTTTTCCGCTTCTTCATCTGTAATCGCAAGCCTTGCCAAATGCGCAACATGCTTTACATCCTCATTTGTAATATCTGCCAATTAAAGCACCTCCATTAAAAAACTCTTACAATACTATAGATAATAGCAGAGTTGTCAGTGTATAAGCAACTAATCAGGGATTTCGTCCAGTCAACAAAAAAAGGCCTGAATAGCTTCCACACTATTTCAGGCAAGTTCATCATATAGTAATAGGGTAAAAAAATTACTGAGTAACTCAAACTAGCTAAAAGATTGAATTACCAATTGAAAGAATGCTTGGTTCAACTTCCATAGCAGTACTATTTGGAGCATCGTATTGTGAGAATAGGAAGCCTCCCACTAATAATGTTCCTAGCGCAAATGAAGCTACTAGCTTTTTCATATTTCATCCCTCCTTTAAAGGTTAATTAATTCCTCATAAGCTAAATTAGCTAACTTGTAATACTTTACAGAATCTTTATACTTAGTTAATCGTTCGTAATGAGCTGCTAACATGTTAGCGTAGACCACGACATTGGCGTAATCCTTGTTCTTTCTCAAATAAGGAATAAACTCATCAATGATCATGCGCTCAAACAACTCATCCTCCTGATTAATAGCATAACTATAAGTATGAACAATATAATAGAACAACTTATATGCATCATCATGTTTGGTTAAATCTAATATTTCAAGCCCAGCCTCAATCATTTCTTTTGTTTTATCGAAATTATAAATTTTATAATATTCCTTTATTAAAGATGTGAGAGCTGCAAGCCTTTCACCAGTATTTACTAGTTCATCATCTACTACCTGATTATAATAATATATTGCCTCTTTCGCTTCACCCTTAGCTGTATATAAATATCCCAAGTTTTGATTGGCTAATTGTATGATTTGCTTATTTTGATTTAATTCTCCCAAATGTTTTGCGAGATTCTGATTCTTAATAGCTTTATCATACATTCCAATACGTCTATAGCATATTCCTAATACGATATGGCACTGTGCGCAGCGAATAAAATTGTATTGCATTTGAAAAGTATCAATTGCTTTATTTGCGTATTCTATTGACTCTAACGTGTTTCTTAGTTTGCTATGTGTTATGGCAATTGTATACTGCAAATCTGCTACATATTCATCAGCAATTTTAATTTGATTAAGTTTTTCTTCGGCAAGTTTATACATTCTCATTGCCTGATTAAACTCGCCACCTAAAGAACTGTAATTACCTTTAAATTTATACCAATAAAACTGATGTAAATTATCAAATGTGCTGGAAACTTCATTCATTCGATTAATCTGTTCTAATGCTTTCTCAAATTCATGAAGTATTAGATAATAACGAATTCTATGAATCTCAAATAATATTAAGTTATCAGAATGAATTTTACTAAGTAAGCTTTCGAGTTCCTCATACTTTTCAGTTATTATCTTTCTGTCATTCGTTTCAAACAACAGATCATACCACTCTTGGCACTTCTCTTTGATTGTAATCTCTTTATCATCATCTCGTTGTACACCAAGTCTTGTACACAATAGACTGATTACCTCAGGACTGGCTTCTGTCTTCTGGTTTTCAATCTTTGACAAGTATGACATGGAAACAATACCCTCTGCTAATTCCTCTTGTGTCATCCCTTGTTTGATTCGTTGTAATTTAATAAAGGGTCCAGTCTCCATCTATATACCCACCTTTTTGATATACTCGGATGAACTACCTTGTAAAATTGGTATATTTATATAATAACACAATTTCAGATAATTCATATTGGGAAAGTCGAGGGGTTAAAACACCTATTAACCACATAAAAACTTTCCTACTTTCCTAAATGTACGACAAAAAACCCCTTTCTGCAAAGTTTTTTGCAGGAAAGAGGTTTTTTGTCGTATTAGGTCTTTTGTATTAGAACATTTCTGAAGTAGTTTTACCTTGCATATGGTGGATTAGGTAATCTGGTCCACCTGCTTTTGAATCTGTTCCTGACATTTTGAACCCACCAAATGGTTGGTATCCAACGATTGCCGCTGTACATCCACGGTTGAAGTATAGGTTACCAACATGGAAGTCTTGACGTGCTTGTTCTTGATGTGCTCGGTTATTTGTAATAACAGCACCTGTTAAACCATAATCTGTGTTGTTTGCAATTTCAATAGCTTGATCGAAGTCTTTAGCTTTTGATAATCCAACAACAGGTCCGAAGATTTCTTCTTGCATGATACGTGCTTCTGGATTTAAGTCAGCGAATACAGTTGGGTTTACAAACCAACCTTTGCTGTCATCTCCCGTGCCACCTGCAAGTAATTTTCCTTCATCTTTACCAATTTCAATATAATTCATAATTTTATCGTATGCTGCTTGATCAATAACTGGCCCCATAAAGTGAGAGTTATCAGATGGATCTCCAGCACTTAATTCTTTCGTTAGTTCAGCTACACGATCCGCTACTTGATCATATACATCTTCATGAACGATTGCGCGTGAACATGCAGAACATTTTTGACCTGAGAATCCGAATGCAGATTGAACAATAGACTGTGCTGCAAGCTCTAGGTCTGCTTCATTATCAACTACAATGGTATCTTTACCACCCATTTCAATAATGGTACGTTTTAGCCAGTTTTGACCTTCTTGTACTTTTGCTGCACGTTCAAAAATTCGTGTACCAACGTCACGTGAACCTGTGAAGCTAACAAAACGAGTGCGTGGGTGATCTACTAGATAATCCCCAACTTCACTACCAGGTCCTGGAATGTAGTTGATTACGCCATCCGGAAGACCGGCTTCTTCAAGTACTTCCATAAATTTATATGCAATTACAGGTGTTGAGCTTGCAGGTTTAAGTAATACAGTGTTACCTGAAACCATTGCTGCAGATGTTGTACCTGCCATAATTGCGAATAAGAAGTTCCATGGTGAGATAACAACACCAACACCTAATGGAATATAGCTATATTGATTATATTCGATTGGGCGACTATTAATTTTTACTCCGTCTTTGAATTCAAGCATCTGACGTCCATAATATTCTAAGAAGTCAATTGCTTCTGCAGTATCAGCATCTGCTTCTTTCCATGGTTTTCCGCCTTCTTTTACAAGGTGTGCGGTAAATTCAAATTTACGACGGCGTATAATTGCCGCTGCACGGAATAAAATGTCAGCACGCATTTCAGGGGCTGATTTTCTCCAAGACTCAAATTTGCTGTCAGCAACTTTCATTGCCTTTTCAGCTAACTCTTTATTGGCCTTTGATACATAACCAATTACTTCATCTTTTTTAGAAGGGTTAACAGAAACAATTTTATCATCTGTTGTAACACGTTCCCCACCTATAATAAGTGGATATTCTCCACCAAGATCAGCTTCTACCTTTTTGATAGCCTCTAGCATTAATTGCTGATTTTCTTCTACTGTGAAATCTGTAAAAGGTTCGTGTTTGTACGGTACTACCATGAAAAAAACCTCCTTAAGAAATTAATCGAATTACTCCATTGTTTGCATGATTGCGTTTTCATTTTAAAATGATGGAAGGAGCATCTCCATCCATCATTTTAACCGAATTAAATTAACAGTTCAATGAATCTATCTTTTTTATTATTTATTTATCCATTAATCGCGTTTATTGCTAGTTAAAAATATGAACAGTAGGGTTCTTTGCGCCTGCATCTCTATAGATTGTGCTTTCCATATTTTTAATTGACGTCACATTGATTTCAAGGTCAAAGTAATCAGGAAACATTTCTTTCACAAGTCCATAGGCATATTGTGTAAACCCTATAACCTCTCCTTTTCCATAAAACTCTATAGGAACTTCTAGTGTTAGCTTCTTAAGCTCTCCATCAATATAAAAGCCTTCCCCTATCACACCAACATAGTTTGGGAAAAATTGCGCAACCTCATTGGTGAAGTCGGAAACTAACTGTGAATCATCATAATATTTCTCTGTGGCTTCATCAGATGGGAACAAAATATAGTCTTCTTTTATAGAATCCCATTCACCAATTGACATATCGCCACCTTGCACTCCAGTCTTTACAACAAAGTTCCCTGGAACCGGGGATCCTTGAGACTCTTCGCGATATAAAGCAAACATGATTGGTATATTCCCTAGACCTTCTATCTTACGTATTCGTTCAAGAATCGTCTGCGCCATTTGCTTTCCTTGTTTAAGCATTACTTCTTTAGAGATTTTCTCATAGTAATATGGACCGCCAGTCTCTGTTTGAAAACGATATTCTGATTTCAACGCTAATCCTATGGATATACCAGCTAATTCAACCGAGTTGTCTTTATTCTTTTTCAAGAAATTTTGTTCTAGGATATGTGATAAATATCTTGGGTTATTTCGATAATCCTTTTCCGTCGGGTTATTTTTTAGTTTGGGATTTAGTCCTTTGGTTTCTTCTTCTATTACATTTTCCTTTATATTCTTAATGATCTCTTCGTTAACAGGTTTATCAAGATCCTTACGTTCCTCTACTCTTTCGTTCACTATTTCTTCAATCTGTTTATCTGTTAAATCTTCTTCAAGCCATTTAAGAAGTAAATCCTTCGATAGATTCTGGCCTGCTTGGAAATAATACTTACTTGGGTCAAAGTATTCCTTTGAATGACGTCTGAGTCCTTCTTCCATTTCGTCGATGTCTAACCGGTTGCCCATCTGACTGACGATAAGCCCTCGTGCAGCGCTTGGCTCATACGGAAGTACCATTTTATAATTTTCTTTTGATACCTGGTAGCTAGGAACGATGGACGTTTCTTGATCGGCCTTCTCATCTTCCTTTTTCACTACTTCATCTTCATTCATATTTGGTGAACAGCTCGTCATGAAAAGAAGTGCGCCCATAAACCAAATAGCTATTTTTTTCACATTCTCCACTCCTTAATTACCTAAGACTTCACTAAGCTGTTGTTCGTTCCATATTGTTACACCTAACTTTTGAGCCTTGTCCAGCTTTGATCCAGCATCTTCACCAGCTATCAGATAATCCGTTTTCTTGCTGACACTACCGGTAACAGAACCGCCCAATTTCTCGATAGCAGATTTTGCCTCGGAACGGGTGAAGGTTTCCATCTTTCCAGTTAACACAACTGTTTTACCAGAAAAGATTGTGTCCTGTACTATATCTTGCTGTTTTGGACCATTATATGTCATGTTCACATTAAGCTCGTTAAGCTCTTTTATAAGATCTGCTACTTCTTCTTCTGAAAAATACTGTGCAATCGAATCAGCCATTTTTTCGCCGATTTCATCGATGCTAATAAGCTCTTCATAGGATGCATGTTGTAATTTTTCCATCGTTTCAAAATTAGCTGCCAATGTTTTTGCAGCCTTTGCACCCACAAATCGAACGCCAAGACCAAAAAGCAGCTTCTCTAGTGAGTTATCCTTGGATTTTTCAATAGCTTGAAGAAGGTTATCAACTGACTTCTCACCCATTCGTTCAAGGTGCAGTAAATCTTCACGTTTCAATCGATATAAATCAGCTATGGTCTGAATCAGCTTTTCTTGGAAAAGCTGAATGATTACCTTTTCTCCTAATCCATCAATATTCATCGCATTACGTGATACAAAATGAATTAAGCCTTCCTTTAATTGTGCGGGACAGCTTGGATTAATGCAACGTAACGCAACTTCTTCCTCTAAACGAACAAGTTCACTATCGCAGGCAGGACAAGTTTCAGGCATGTGAAAATCTTTTTCCTTACCGGTTCGCTTTTCTTCCATCACACGAACAACCTCTGGAATGATATCCCCTGCTTTCTTAATAACCACCGTATCGCCAAGTTTTATATCCTTTGCACGGATCAAATCTTCGTTATGCAGCGAAGCGCGTTTTACAGTTGTACCCGCCACTTGAACGGCTTCTAGTATTGCAGTCGGGGTGATTACACCAGTTCGCCCAACACTTAATTCAATATCGTGAAGTGTCGTAATTACTTCCTCCGCTGGGAATTTATAAGCTATCGCCCACCGTGGACTTTTGGCAGTGAATCCAAGTTCTTCTTGTTGATCGAGATTGTCCACTTTAATGACAATCCCATCAATTTCATAACTTAGATTTGGACGTTCTTTTTCCCAAAACGTTACATAATCGATTACTTCTTCAATGGTTTCGCACTTTTTCCACTCAGGATTCGTTTTGAAGCCGAGATCTTTCATATACGCTAAACGTTCACTATGTGCAGAAAGAGCATCTGCTTCCCATTCTCCTACACCATATAAAAATACATCCAGATTTCTTTTTGCTGCTATTTTCGGATCTAATTGACGTAACGAACCAGCTGCAGCATTTCTAGGGTTCGCGAAGGGTTCTTCTTCATTTTCCTCACGCCTTTTATTTAATGCCAAAAAGGATTTATGTGGCATAAACGCTTCACCACGAATCTCAATGGTTTCTTTTTCCCTAATGGTTAATGGAATGCTTTTAATTGTACGTAAGTTACTGGTTATGTCTTCTCCTGTCGTACCATCGCCACGTGTTGCACCACGTACGAATTTCCCGTTCTTGTAGGTTAAGGAAACTGCCAAGCCATCAATTTTTAATTCACAAACAAATGATAGCTTTGTATCTGTTCCACCTGCAGCACGACGTTTAAAGTCACGAAGATCTTCTTCATTAAAGGCATTGCCCAGGCTTAACATCGGTACGTTGTGTTGCACTTTTCGGAATGCATCAAGTGGTTCCCCACCGACACGTTGCGTTGGAGATTCAGGTGTAACCAGTTCAGGAAATTCCTCTTCTAAATCACGGAGTTCCTGCATTTTTTGGTCATACTCTGCATCTGGAACACTTGGTTTATCCAACACATGGTACTCATAGTTATATTGATTTAGCAATTCGCTTAATGAAGCGATTTTTTCTTGTGCTTGTTGTTTATCCATTATTCGGGGCGCCTCCTATTGTTTCGTGATTGGAGCAAATTTTGCTAATACCCGCTTAATACCGGTTGGTGCTGGAAAGGCGATATCAAGTTCCATTGCTTCGCTCTCGCCTTGAACCTTCACAACGGTACCAACGCCCCATTTTTTATGGGATGCTTTATCACCAGTCGACCATGTCTCACTTTCCGCACCAGTGGTTGTTTGAAGCTTTTGTGCTTTTCGTTTAATCGGTGCAGGCTTATCTTGAATAGGCTTGCGCGCGCCAAACATAGCTTCCCGTGCTTCTTCTATTCCATCGATCAGTTCTACCGGTATTTCATTGATGAATCGGCTAATTGGATTCATGTTTGTTCTTCCAAATAGTGTACGCATTTTTGCATGCGTTACATATAATTCTTTTTCTGCTCGGGTAATTCCGACATAGGCAAGTCGGCGTTCTTCTTCCATCTCAGTTTCATCAAACATGGAACGACTATGTGGAAATACGTTTTCTTCCAACCCTATTAAAAAGACCACCGGAAACTCCAGTCCCTTTGCAGCATGCAGCGTCATCAGCGTGATTTTTTCATCGGTTACTTCTTCTTCGTCATCCACCTTATCGATATCAGCAATCAACGCTAAATCCGTCAAAAATGTAACAAGCGTTTTATCTTCTTCGCTCGTTTCCTCAAAGTCCTGTGTAACTGTCATAAATTCTTCTAAGTTTTCTAAGCGACTTTGTGATTCGATTGTATTTTCTCTTTTCAGTGATTCTTCATAACCTGTCCGTTTTAAAATCGCTTCAACCATATCTGTTGCGGTCAAAAACTCCTGTTGCTGTGTGAGAGAACCAATTAATGAGCCAAATTCCGCGAGTGTTTGTGCAGCTTTTTTTGAAACGCCTGTAAAATCAATTTCCTTCAAGGTTTCATAAAATGAAAGACCATGTTCTGCTCCATATGCACGAATTCGATCAACAGATGTTTTCCCAATACCACGCTTTGGAACATTCACCACTCGTTCAAAGCTAAGATCATCATCTGGATTTGTTATTAATCGCAGATATGCGACCATATCCTTGATTTCTTTTCGCTCATAGAACTTGGTGCCGCCAACCATTTGATACGGAATAGTTGACTTCATTAGCGTGTCCTCAATTGCTCGGGATTGCGCATTCGTACGATAAAGGATTGCAATGTCATTCGGCGTATAGCCGTGTTCACGTGTTAGTTCCTGAATTCTATCAGTAACAAAAAATGCTTCCTCGTGCTCGGTTCCACCTTGAAAATAATGTATATTTTTCCCGTCATCATTTTCCGTCCAAAGATTCTTCGGTTTACGACCTGTATTATTCCCAATCACTTTATTAGCAGCTGATAAAATCGCTTTCGTTGAACGATAATTTTGCTCCAGAAAGACTGACTTCGCTGAAGGATAGTCTTTTTCAAACGTTAAAATATTGGTAATATCAGCACCGCGCCATCCGTAAATGGATTGGTCTGAATCCCCTACAACACAGATGTTTTGGAAACGAGAAGCCAGCTGCTTAACCAGGAAGTATTGTGCATGGTTGGTATCCTGATACTCATCCACATGAATATATTGAAACCTGCGTTGATAGCTTTCCAACACCTCTGGAACTCGTTTAAACAAGTGAATCGTCTGCATGATTAAGTCATCAAAATCGAGGGATTGATTTTTCTGAAGTGTTTTCTGATATGCTGCATAGATTTGAGCGATTTGACGATCATAGAAGTTGCCTACATTCTTGCTATATTCTTCCGGTGTGATTAATTCATTTTTGGCATTACTGATTGCCCCAAGCATTGCTCTTGGTTCAAATTTTTTCGGATCAATATTGAGGTTTTTTAGAATCTGTTTAATAACAGAAAGCTGATCCCCACTATCTAAAATGGTGAAATTCCGATTGTAGCCAATTCGGTCAATATCACGGCGTAAAATCCGTACACACATCGAGTGAAACGTGGATACCCAGATTTGTTCACTTTCAGGTCCAACTAGTTTACTGACACGTGCCTTCATTTCACGAGCTGCTTTATTTGTAAAAGTAATAGCCAGAATACTTCTCGGTGACACTTCTTTTTCACTAAGTAAATAAGCGATGCGATGTGTTAATACGCGTGTTTTTCCACTGCCCGCTCCAGCCATAATTAGTAATGCCCCATCTGTTTGTTTTACTGCCTGTTGCTGTTCATTATTTAATCCTTTTAGTAAGTCGTCCATAGTCTGACTCACAACGACACCACCTTATTTAACTTTTTTATTATAGGCTCTTTAAGTAAGTTTTGTTGCTTTTAAATCTTCGCAGTTGATATATATTGCCTGCTGGTTGATTTCCGCTTCGGACCGTTGCTTTCCGCGGGCACGGCTTCAGCCTCCTCGCGGAAGACCACCGCTGCGGGGTCTTCAGACTCGTGCTGTTCCCGCAGGAGTCAACTGTCCGCAGCGAAAATCAACTGCCATAATAGTGAAAGGGGCTATATAGTACTGCTTCCAGACACCAGGTTAGCGAAGGAAAAACACGGAGACTCCTGCGGGAAAGCGAAGTGATGAGACCCCGCAGTGAGCGTTCTTTGCGATCGAGGAGGCTCAGCGCAAGCCCGCGGAAAGCGTAGTGTATTTCCGGAGCAGTATGCTATGACGCAGTTTATAGATTTTCTACAAAAACAACAATCTTTT
Organism: Virgibacillus necropolis; assembly: GCF_044793635.1. Classification (GTDB taxonomy): domain Bacteria; phylum Bacillota; class Bacilli; order Bacillales; family Amphibacillaceae; genus Virgibacillus_F; species Virgibacillus_F necropolis_A. Next base: position 2,774,646 of record NZ_CP084992.1, on the reverse strand, counting down.
AGAAAACAGCCCTATTATATTTTTATCCCTGTTCTAATGCCCTTAAGATTTTGTAACAGCTTTAACCGTTTTAAGTGCTTTTTTTAAATCTGTATAGATAATATTTCCAACGATAATAGTATCTGCATGTTCTTTCATTTCCGCTGCTTGGAAGTTATTTTCAATCCCGCCACCATAAAAAAGTAATGTGTTATTTAGCTGGTCCCTTACTTTTTTTACAAGCGCTGGATCTCCATAAGTACCACTATACTCCATATAAAATATAGGTAAATGAAAAACGTGCTCTGCCATATATGCGTATGCTGTCACATCCGTCTCATCAGGTAATTGACTGTTTGTTCGTGTGAAGGCCTTCGCATTTTCATTTAAAATGCAATATCCCTCCACAAAAATCTCGTCCCAATCCATGATATCTTTATATTGTTTGATCGCTTGATGCTGAATATCCATCATCCATTTTTTGTCGCGACTGTTCATGACCATCGGAATAAAATAATGATCAAATCCTGGTGTGATGGCCTCCAGGTTAGAAATCTCCAATATGCATGGCACCGAGTGACGACGAATGCGTGATAACAAGTCCAGTACACCATCCAATGTGACATCGTCAGTTCCACCAACAATAATCGCATTTGTACCCGATTCGCAAATTCTATCAAGATCCTCATCCGAAATTTCCTTCGCCGGATCAAGTTTAAATATATGTTTAAAATCCTTCAATGCGTTTTGCAAGGTAAAAATCCTCCATCGTTATATTCATTATTTCATTATAGCAAAAAACCGTGTATGAATTTAGGGTAAAGGATAATCTTTTTGTGAAAAAAATGTGTGGGTGGATGGAACGGCGGATATATGTTGGGATTGGCTGATATATTCGGGGATTGGCGGTTATATTTGAAAAACGGCGGTTAAATTTAAATATTGGCAGATATAAATAACGGATGATATATCATGGGATTGGCGGATAAAATTTTTGAAAGGACAGTGGATATTTATTTTTAATTTTACACGAAGCATAGCTTCCAGTCATAGTTAATAAGTGCCACCAAAAGCAGAAAGTGCCACAGCCGAACGCAGCTGTGACAAAAATTGTTACTCCTCTTCTTCCGCCAATCGATCCAACACCAACTTATATCCGTCACTACCATAATTGATACAGCGTCTCACTCTGGATATTGTGGCAGTTGATGCTTTTGTTTCTTTTTCAATAACGCTATATGTCAGTCCTTCTGATAGCATTTTCGCTACCTGTAATCGCTGGGCAATCGAATGGATTTCACTCATGGTGGCGATATCGTCAAAAAATTGATAGCACTCTTCGCGATTGTTTAAGGAAAGAAGCCCATCGAAGAATTGATCTAATTGTTTTCCCCGTAATTTATCAATTTGCAAGTTGATCCCTCCCATTTAATTTGTAACATTAACCGGTGTATTTGGCGGAACGATGTTGATCCAAGTCTTTCCTGGAACAAATCCGACTGGCTTCCCGTTTTTAACTGGAATAATTCTTCCATCTTGATTTTTCCAAGCGACCTTTTGAATTTTCCCTTTTTGAATTAAGTAGCCCTCTCCGCCTGAGGTAAGATCAACTGCCCGCCTGCCAACATCATCAATTACCTTGTGGTCGGTTTCCACTATAAAAATATTATCTAATAAAATGGCTTCATTTGAATTTAATTCCACTGTTTGATCACGATCGCTATATCGTTTGTATTTTCCTGATTTCGCATCATAATCATATTCTACAATTTCCATTGGTTGATCGGAATAGACAATTTCAATATGCGATGCTGGCTCGCCAGCAATCGATTCAATCTCATCACTGTTCAAAAATGGCAATGGTTTATCCTTCGATTTTACCGGATAACCCTTTGACTTTGCTACTTCATATATGGAACCAACCTTCACATAGGAATTATGTGGCGCATTGCGAAAACTCTCCCGTTTAAATAAATGTCCATCATTGTCATATAATGAACCATTTAAATGCTCAATGCCACGCTCTTTAATCATATCATTCACAAAATTTGCTGCTCCGTGATAGACATATAAGGCATTATAACCGTTTGCTAATTCAAAATAATACTCCCGTGCACTTCGGACTGGACCGACCACATCAGGTAATTCACTTTGAAATAAGGCTAGAAATCGCGTAATCTGACCTTCTGCTAGTATCTCAAAAACAATGTCTGCTTTAGATAAACCTGATTGCGGGCGTGCCTTAGTATGGTTATTTACCATAATTCCAATCGCACGATTTTTCACTTGTTTATCTGCTTTCAACCCCGTTAATGGGTAAACAAATTCAGCTGTTTCAGCCTCATCTACATCTGGTGTCCCTTTTTCCCCTACAGCGTTTTCTTTGTCTTCATTATTCGTTGCTTTGTTTTCCTCATTTGAACAACCTACAAGCAGAATAGCGATGACCATAATCAAATAGAAGAATGATCTTTTCATTTATTTCACATCCCTTTAGATTATTATATGTTAACGCATGTTTGCTGGAAAGAGTACTTCTTTTTTCTTCACGTCAATAATTCCACGTTGCGTGACTCTAATAAATGGCAAATGTGTTGCAGATAAAAATAATATAGAATAAACCGGGTCACCGTATGGATATCCAAAACTTTTTAGAATACGTTTCAGTTCTTTTTCTTTGACAATTAAATCATCCATTTTACCATCGTACATAATTCCACCTAATGGAAGAGGAAGTTCAAAGATAATAGACCCTTCATGAACCACCACGATTCCGCCTCCAAGCTCTTGAAGCCTATTTGACGCAAGGAGTATATCTTGTTTATTTTTGCCGATAAAGACTATATCGCCTGTTGTGGAATAAGTACTTGCGATTGCACCCAATTGTTTCGTAAACCCACGTATCGTTGTGTTCACCCTCCATTTTCCATTTCGGTCAATTAGTAAAAGAAATGCATCATTATTAGTTTCAGGCAATTGACCGAGCGTAACATCTGTCTCAATTGCATATGGCTTTATGATCACTTCATTTATCATATCGAGTCCAATCGGAATTGAAAATTGTAAATCATTTTCGGTTAACGTCCAATCGAATGTTAGAGGTTCAACGCTATGTTTTTGCCAATCTAATTGACTATTAATTGTTTGTTCTACATGTTCTTTTTTAACCCATTGCCCACCAGCTAATACACTGACAGGATGTGGATTTACTTTATCTTCTAATATATTAATATGCGCAATTTTCCCAGGTGCAATACTTCCTAGCTCATCATCAAACCTAAAATGCTTCGCAACATTATAGCTTGCCATCCGATATGCGTCTATAAGTGGAACACCTTTTTCAATTGCAATGGCAACACAAACATTCATTAAACCCTCTTCATAAAAGGCTGGTGTAGAACCATCCGTGTTCATTGTCAAGTTTTCATACGTATTGATACCTTCAGAAACAAGTTCCTCCAGAATTTCTGGCAAATCTGGTCGGATTGATGAATAGCGTAACCCAACCTGGAAGCCCAAACGAAGTCTCGTCATTACTTCCTCTGCTGTCATAGATTCATGATCTGCAGTTACTCCAAGTAGTTTCATCTTATTAAGCGTTCCTTCAGATGCCCCAGGAAGATGACCTTCGACAGGCTTTCCTAAACGATTTGCTTCCTGCATCCAGTAGAGAAGCCGATCATCGCCCCTAAGCAAACTAGGCCATGCAGTTAATTCGCCGCCTTGTACAACAGACTGATTTTCCAGCCATGAAAGCACGGTTTCACTATTAAAAATCTCTTCCTCATCCTGTAATGCAGTTTGAGAGTCAAAGCGTGCCCACCAATACATCGAGATTGGTAGTTTATTAAACTCTTCCATTAAAGAAAACGCTTTCTTTTTGTCTAATAAAAAAAGCCACATTAAATTATCATTGACTAATGTAGTCGTTCCAAATTTCGCAGCATGCTTTGCCAGTTCTTCTGGATTGTATAACTGGAATGGGTGCGCATGAGGTTCAATATATCCAGGTACTAAATAGCGACTCTCACAATCTACTAACTCCACGCCATTTGTTTGTTCTGGTAATTTATCTCCCACATAAACGATTCTATCGTTTAAGATCCATATATTTGCTTTTAACCATTGTTTTGTATACACATTTAAGTAAACTCCATTTGTTAAAACCTTTGTCGGGGCAACGTTGCCATCAATGACTGCGACATGTTCACGCAACTCACGATTTCGCCAATGGTATCCATTCTCCACCATAAAACAACTCTCCAATTTAATATTTTCTTAATCGTACCATATTTTTCACTTTTGCACACTAACGTTTTGGCGTACAAAAGTGACTATTTTATTACATTTAACATAATTATAAGAAATTTAAGGAATTAAGTACAGGATAAACATTACGTGTAACAAAATTCGGGTGGTACCACAGGCACCACCCGAATTTAACCGAATAATTTAGCTATGTTTGCCTATATCATTTCGATAGAAAAATCCTTTTGAGTTATCCAAGTCCGTTAATGTTTGATATACCTCACTAGTTGCATCAGCAATGGAAGATTCTTTTGCCCCTACTAAAAGTACACGTCCACCATCGGAAACTAGCTTTCCTTCTACTTTTTTGGTTCCAGCATGAACGATATATGCGCTTTCCGATGGATTGAAATTTGGTAGACTAACTCCTTTATCATAAGACCCCGGATAGCCATTCGATGCAACAACTACGCCAACCGCAATACTATCTTCCCATTGTAATTGTGGATCATTTCCATCTAACACATCTGAAAATACCTGCGCCAAATCGTTCTCTAAAAGTGGCAGGACGACTTGCGTTTCTGGATCACCAAATCGTGTATTGAACTCAATCACTTTAGGTCCATCTTCTGTCTGCATTAACCCAGCATATAAGATACCGGTAAAGGGACATCCCTCTTCCATCATCCCATCTGCCGCTTTTTGCAAAACTTCACGTGTTGTAAATGATACTATTTCCGAAGTTATATCTTCAACCGGAGCATACGCGCCCATCCCACCAGTATTCGGACCTTCGTCATTATCAAATGCACGTTTGTGATCACGGGCCGGAATCATTGGGTAGACATTTCCTTCATTAACAAATGCCATAAGTGAAAACTCTTTACCTACTAAGCATTCCTCAATCACAATCGTTTCCCCTGCATCGGCAAACGCCTTATCAACTAACATGGAGTCAACTGCCTCTACTGCTTCCTCAACCGTTTCAGCTACGACAACACCTTTTCCAGCAGCTAAGCCATCTGCTTTAATCACAATTGGTGCGCCACTTTCTTTAATATGCTTTTTTGCCGCTTCTGCATCTGTAAATGTTGCATACCCTGCAGTTGGAATATCATATTTTTGCATAAACTCTTTGGCAAAGCTTTTGCTTCCTTCTAACAGTGCCGCTTCCTTTGTCGGTGCAAAAACTTTTAGTCCTTCTGCTTGAAAACGATTTGCAATTCCATCTAATAATGGATTCTCCGGACCAACGACCGTTAAATCTACTTGATTCGTTAAAGCAAAATCGATTAGTTTATCAATTTCCGTCTCATTAATATCTACACAAGTCGCATGCTGCGTAATTCCACCATTACCAGGTGCAGCGTAGAGATTGTCGACGCGCTCGCTTTCGGCTAGTTTCATCAAAATACTATGCTCGCGTCCACCTTTGCCGATAACTAGTACATTCATATTCCCACTCCTCATTCATAAGGATTAATGTTTAAAATGTCTCATTCCTGTATAAACCATTGCGATTCCGTGTTGGTCACACACATCAATCGAATCCTGGTCACGTTTGGAACCACCTGGCTGAATAATTGCTGTAACACCAGACTTTGCTGCCGCCTCGACTGTATCAGGCATTGGGAAGAACGCGTCTGATGCCATAACCGAATTCGCGGCTTTATCCCCAGCGTGTTCAATCGCAATATTTGCAGCACCTATTCGATTCATCTGACCAGCACCAACTCCAATTGTCTGGTTACCTTTTGCCAAAACAATTGCATTGGACTTCACATGTTTAACCGCACGCCAAGCGAATAACAAATCGTTAACTTCCTCTTCAGATGGCTTACGCTCCGTAGGATATGTCCACTCATCCTTACTAGCCATGCCTTTATCCTGCTCTTGTACCAGTAATCCACCATTAACGCTTGTGATTTTGTGCGATTGAGTATTTCCTTGCTCCATGGAAACCTCAAGTAATCGGATATTTTTCTTTTCGGTTAAAACATCCAACGCTTCCTTCGTAAAGCTTGGTGCGATAACTATTTCCAGAAAAATCTCTCGTAATAACATAGCCGTATCTGCATCAACCGTACGATTACATGCCACTATACCACCAAAGATTGAAATAGAATCTGCCGCATAAGCTTTTTCAAAAGCATTCACGATTGAGTCACTCAAACCTATTCCACATGGATTCATGTGCTTTACAGCAACTGCAGTAGGCTCCGTGTATTCAGCAATTATTTCCAGTGCCGCGTTAGCATCTTGGATATTATTATAGGATAATTCCTTACCGTGCAACTGTTTGGCTGTCGCTAAGCTATACGATGATTTCTGCGCTTGTTTATAAAAAGCTGCTTGTTGATGTGGGTTTTCTCCGTAACGAAGGGATTGCACTTTTTCATAAGTAACCGAATATGTATCCGGATAATCTTCACCTGTTTGCTTATTAAAATACCCAGCAATTAACGCATCGTAATGTGCTGTATGACGGAATACTTTCGCTGCAAGCTCGCGGCGTTTACCCTCATCTAATGCACCCTGTTCAATTGCGGTCAAAATGTCTGGATAATCTGCTGGATCAACAACTACCGCAACATTTGCGAAGTTTTTTGCCGCTGCACGAAGCATTGTCGGGCCACCAATATCAATGTTTTCAATTTTGTCTGCATCTGTTGTGTTTTCATTTGCTAATGTTTCCTGGAATGGATATAGGTTAACGATAACCAAATCAATTGGTGTAATGTTATGCTCATTAAGCTGAGCTTCATGTTTATCGTTTTGGCGGTCAGCTAATAACCCTCCATGGATATAAGGGTGCAATGTTTTTACACGGCCGTCCAGTATTTCAGGGAATGCCGTAATTTCTTCTACAGCCTTAGCATCAACGCCCGATTGCTGTAAAGCCTTTAATGTTCCTCCAGTCGAAATGATTTCATAATCAAGTTCGATCAAACCTTTTGCAAAAGCTTCGATATTTTCTTTATTAGAAACACTTATAAGTGCACGCTTCGTCATGAAAAAACTCCTCGCTATTAGTGCGTGTTCAAAAAGGCGGATAAAAAGGACCGAGAAATTCGATGTGTCATTTTTACCGGACTTTTTGAACATCCGCTCTTATCTATTTAGTACATGTTTAATAACCTTAGGATATAATCGATGTTCGATTTCCTGAATTCGCTGTTTTAATGTTTCCTCTGTATCACTAGGTAAAATTTCCAATGCTTCCTGATCAATAATCGGTCCGGTATCGACTCCTTCATCAATAAAATGAATGGTTACCCCGGTTGTGTGAGCGTTCGCTCGATAAGCCTGCCCGATTGCGTCAAGTCCAGGATAAGCAGGTAGTAAAGAAGGATGAATGTTTATGATTGAACCTTCGTAGGCCTGAAGCAGCGTTTGCCCAACAATTCGCATATAACCTGCTAAAAAGATCCAATCTACTTCTGCCTCCTGCAGGGCTGAAACTACTTCTTTTTCATAAGCTTCTTTTCCAGGAAAAGTTTTCGGATCTATTATGCATGCTGTAACACCAAAGTTAGTTGCCTTTTCAATAACGCCAGCGCCTGGCTTATCGCATACTACCAACACAACTTCACAACCAAGCGCGTTATCCTGATTTGCTTCCATAATTGCTTGAAAATTGCTACCTGCACCCGAAGCAAAGATAGCTGCTTTTATGTTATTCATTTATAAAACGAACTCCTTCATGCTCTGAAACAGTACCAATCACAACAGCAGATTCACCATTTTCCTGCAAAATATCTACCGCTAGATCCGCTTTGTCCTGATCAACAACTACCGCCATACCGATACCCATATTAAATACACCAAACATATCTTGATCCGAAATATTTCCTTGCTTTTGTAAGAAAGTAAATATTTCAGGTGTATTCCAACTAGTACGGTCAATTTCCACACCTAAACCAGCAGGTAACATTCGTGGAATATTTTCATAGAATCCCCCACCAGTGATATGTGAGATCCCTTTTATATCAATCTCTTTAGTAAGCTTTGACATGGGCTTTGCATATATTTTAGTTGGTTCTAAAAGTGTTGCGCCAAGTGGTTTAGATAGTCCTTGATACGAATCAGCAAGATCTAAATCAGCGACAACTTTTCGCACCAATGAATACCCATTGGAATGAATCCCGCTAGATGGTAGACCAATCACAACATCGCCCGCTTGAATACGTTCACCGGTGATTAGTTTCGATTTTTCCGCGATACCAACCGCAAATCCCGCGACATCGTATTCATTATCCTGATACATACCAGGCATTTCTGCTGTTTCTCCACCAATTAATGCAGCACCAGCATCGACGCATCCGTTTGCTACACCTGCAACAATTTGTTCAATCATTTCTGGATTATTTTTTCCACAGGCAATGTAGTCAAGGAAAAACAGAGGACGCGCCCCTTGTGCAACAATGTCATTGACACACATAGCGACTAAATCTTTCCCGATAGAATTATGCTTATCAAGTTGAAATGCTAGCTTCAGCTTCGTTCCTACGCCATCTGTTCCAGAAACCAACACCGGCTCTTGATAGCTAAAACCGCTTAAATCAAACAATCCAGCGAATCCACCAAGACCACCAAGTACCTCTTTCCGATTTGTTTTGGCGATATGCTTTTTCATTAAATCAACAGCTTGATAGCCTTTTTCAACGTCGACTCCCGCTTCTCTATACGCATCAGACATTTAGGACCCACCTTTTTTCATTAGATTAAATTAACATAAATGCCCCAGATCGAGTGCTAGGACAGTATTTTCATTTATGGTATTACTAACAAGTGCGACAGTACTGACCAGTCGCCTCCGCTTTTCTATTTGTCTAGCTGCGGCTTCTAGAAGCTGCCGTCATAAGCAATGAACACTCTGAACGCTTAAGCCCTTGCGTTCTTCGGTTCCTTGCTTATGCGTCCGCTTCTGACCAGTCGCCTCCGCTTTTCTTTCTGTCTAGCTGTGGCTTCTAGCGACTAGCAAATAGTTAGTCCTGATGAATGTTCGGAAAGTTCACCGTACTTTCACAGTCCTATCTATTTGTACGTCGCTGGTCAGGCGCCTCCGCTTTTCTATTTACAATCTTGTATATTCGATTTCCTTTTGTCCTTTTTCTTTAACAGGATAATTTCCTGTAAAACAAGCCTTGCAAATACCCTGATCGTCCTTGTCTTCACGGATAATTGCTCGTTCAAGTCCTTCTTCTGACAAGTAAGCCAGGCTATCTGCACCAATTATTTCTGCGATTTCATCGATTGTATTATTTGCTGCAATTAATTCGTCTCTTGTGGACATATCAATTCCATAATAGCAAGGATGTTGTAAGGATGGTGAAGCAATTCGAACATGTACTTCTTTTGCCCCTGCTTCTTTTAACATGCGTACAATTCGTCTACTTGTCGTTCCTCGAACAATCGAATCATCGATCATGATAACGCGTTTTCCTTCCACAATTCCACGAACTGGTGACAGCTTCATTTTCACACCTTGCTCGCGTAATTCCTGTGATGGTTGAATAAACGTACGCCCAACATATCTATTTTTTATTATGCCTATTTCATATGGGATACCAGTTTCTTCTGCATATCCAATAGCAGCGGATATACTTGAATCAGGTACACCTGTTACAACATCGGCTTCAACAGATGCTTCTTTTGCGAGCTCGACACCCATTTTTTTTCGTGAAGCATGTACATTCACGTTATTAATATCGCTATCAGGTCTGGAAAGGTATACATATTCCATTGCACACATTGTCCGTGATTCTCTTTCTTGGAAACTTTTTGAACGAAGGCCATCTTTATCAATAATAATCAATTCACCTGGCTCTACGTCCCTTTCAAATTTAGCTCCTACCAAATCAAATGCGCACGTTTCAGATGCTGCAACATAGCCATCCCCTAATCGGCCAATCGATAATGGTCTAAGTCCTCGTGGATCTGCCGCTATATACATTGCATCTTCTTTTAGAATGACAAAGGAATATGCGCCTACCAAACTACGAAGTGCACTTATTATAGATTCTTCAAAGTCATCAGATAGACTACGTTTAATCAAATGCGCCAGTACTTCCGTATCTGATGTCGTTTGCAGGATACTTCCTTGATCCTCAAGTTGTCCCCGTAACTTATGCCCATTCATGATGTTGCCATTATGCGCAATAGCCAGACTCCCAGTTTGCGAACGAAATAGTAATGGCTGCACATTATCGAAACCGCCATCACCTTGTGTGCCATAACGCACATGACCAATTGCGGTACGGCCTTGAAGTTCGTCAAATTTAGCATGTTTGAACACATCATTAACAAGCCCGAGTCCTTTATGCACTTTTAGCTTTTCCCCATCACTTGTTACGACACCTGCTCCATCTTGACCTCGATGTTGTAGAGCGTGTAATCCGTAGTAAGTGATTTCTGCTGCTTTTTCATGACCCCATATTCCAAAAACACCACATTCTTCGTTTATGCCTTTGATTTCAGCAAGCATGGAATAGCTCCTTTCCATAATGATTGAAGTGATTTAGCATCTTCGTTAATTACCTGTTCACCATTGGATTTCACCACATATTTTCCGTTGTCTGTTACCGTACCGATTTGCGTAGCGTCTTTCATCATTGACTCAAATGCCGCCTTATTTTCAGGGTTTATCGATACAAGGAATCTAGACTGAGTTTCACTGAATAATTCCACTGTCACATCGTCTTCAATTGAAACGTCAGCACCAAGACCTTTTTCCGAAAAAACACTTTCCGCAAGTGCAACGCCAAGACCGCCTTCAGCAAGATCATGCGCAGATACAACAAGTCCCTGATGAATCGCAGTTAATAGTTTATTTTGTCTCTCTTTTTCCACTGATAAATCAATACTTGGTGCCTTACCGGAGTATTTACCATCGATAACATTTTGTAATTCACTTCCGCCAAATTCAGGCTTCGACTCACCAATAACATAAATAAGATCGCCATCATTTTGGAAGTAGCTTGGTGTCAAATGCTCAAGTGATTCGATTAATCCAACCATACCAACAACTGGTGTTGGGAAAATTGATTGTCCTTGTGATTGGTTGTATAGCGAAACATTTCCGCTGATTACTGGTGTTTCTAGTAAGCTACATGCATCGCTCATGCCTTCTACACTTTTTTCCATTTGCCAAAATACTTCTGGATTTGTCGGATTACCAAAGTTCAACCCATCTGTTAGACCTAAAGGACGGGCTCCGGAGCAAACAACGTTTCGTGCAGCTTCCGCAACAGCTATCTTCCCACCAGTTTCAGGGTCTAAATAAATATAGCGTGAGTTACAATCTGTCGTAATTGCGAGTGCTTTATTGGTTCCTTTGATACGTACAACCGCAGCATCTGAGCCAGGTGCTACTACCGTATTAGTTTGTACCATTGAATCATATTGATCATAAACATATTCTTTGCTTGCGATAGTCGGTTGTTGAAGCAATTGTTTTAACATATCGCCATGATCTTCAACAGCTGGAACGACTTCGGCCTGCTTTTGGAATTCTTGGAAATATACCGCTTCTTTTGATGGCATATTGTATACAGGCGCTTCCTCTGCCAATGCATCTACAGGAATGTCTGCAACAACTTCCCCATGCTGCTTCAAACGGAATGTTTTTTCTTCAATTACTTCGCCTACAGCAACTGCTTGTAATCCATACTTTTCAAAGATATCAATAATTTCTTGTTCTTGACCTTTTTTCGCAACAAGTAGCATGCGCTCCTGTGATTCAGAAAGCATTAATTCATATGCATTCATGTTCTGCTCGCGCTGTGGTACAAGATCTAAATTCATTTCCATTCCAGTACCAGCTTTACTTGCCATCTCACTAGCGGACGATGTAAGGCCTGCTGCCCCCATATCCTGCATACCAACAAGTGAGTCACAATGAATAACTTCTAAACACGCTTCAATTAAAAGCTTCTCCATAAATGGGTCGCCAACTTGAACCGCTGGACGATCCTTGTTTGCATCTTCCGCTAAATCATCTGATGCAAAAGTTGCTCCGTGAATACCGTCACGGCCTGTTGCCGCTCCGGCATAAATAACCGTGTTACCGATTCCGGCAGCGATTCCTTTTTGGATATCCTTATGATCGATTAATCCAACACACATCGCATTAACTAGCGGATTATCTTGATAGCTATCATCAAATTGAACTTCACCACCAACTGTTGGCACGCCAACACAGTTACCATAACCAGCAATTCCATGGACAACTTCTTTAAAAAGGTATTTCACACGTTCTGTAGTAAGGTTTCCAAAGCGAAGGGAATTCATCATTGCAACCGGACGAGCGCCCATTGAGAACACATCACGAATAATTCCACCAACACCTGTTGCTGCACCCTCGTATGGTTCAACCGCTGATGGATGATTATGGCTTTCTACTTTAAAAACTACCGCTTGCTCATCACCAATATCAATAATTCCTGCACCTTCCCCAGGTCCTTGAAGGACATGTGGCGCTTTTGTCGGAAATTTACGTAATAAAGGCTTTGATGTTTTATAACTGCAATGCTCTGACCACATAACAGAAAAGATTCCTGTTTCTGTAAAATTCGGGCGGCGTTTTAAGATTGTTTTAACCATGTTAAATTCTTCATCGCTTAAACCCATGCCTTGGTACAATTTTTCTGATTCAATTTTCTCTGGGTTGATTTCATGCGTTAACAACATGTGTTTCCCTCCAATTGTTCACGATCGATTGAAAAAGCTTTACACCGTCATCACTGCCAAGTAGCTCTTCAACTGCCCGTTCTGGATGTGGCATCATTCCAAGTACATTTCCTTCTTTATTCATAATCCCTGCTATATCAGCAACTGAACCATTTGGATTATTTTCATATGTGAACACGATTTGGTTGTTTTGTTGTAATTCTTTTAACGTATCCTCATCACAAAAGTAATTTCCCTCTCCATGCGCGATAGGATAACGAACAACTGCGTCTTTTTCATAGCTGCTGGTAAACATCGTCGAATTGTTTACGACTTTTAATGGCTCCTGGTGGCACATAAATGCTAGATTTTCATTACGAAGCATTGCACCCGGGAGCAGTCCAGCCTCCAATAAAATCTGGAACCCATTACAGATACCTAATACTGGCTTACCTTTTTCTGCATGTGTTTTAATTTGTTTCATAATAGCTGATGTTGCAGCGACGGATCCGGAACGCAAGTAGTCACCATATGAAAATCCGCCAGGCAATAAAATCGCATCATAGTTTTCAAGGTTACTGTTTTCATACCATACTAAATCAGTGTCTTCCTTCATAATGTCGCATACTGCATGATACATGTCTCGGTCACAATTCGATCCTGGAAAAACGATAACGGCAAACTTCACGATTGAACAGCCTCCTCCACATCAAAACGAAAATCTTCAATTACTGGATTCGCGAGTAGTTGATCACACATCGCATTGATTCGTTCATCCAGGTCTTCTTTATCATCAACTTTTAACTCGATAAATTTACCAACACGTGCCTCTTGAACCTCTTGGTACCCTAGAGAATTTAGGGAAGTTTGGATTGCCTTTCCTTGTGGGTCAAGAACCCCTTGCTTTAATGTGATATATACTGTTACTTTTTTCATGATCTTGCCTCCAGTCGATGTAGAATTTCTTTATATACATGTAGTAAGTCGCCTAAATCCTGACGAAAAACGTCTTTATCCATTTTTTCTTGTGTATCGCGGTCCCATAGTCTGCATGTATCTGGTGAAATCTCATCAGATAACACAATTCTTCCATCCTTTAACCGACCAAATTCCAGCTTGAAATCAACGAGTGTTAAATTAATTTCGCTGAACAGTTTTTGTAAAACGGTATTAATCGTTAAGGCCATCTCTTTGATTTCATCCAATTCCAACCGTGTTGCATCTGAGAGAAACAATGCGTGTTCATCATTAATTAGTGGGTCCCCTAAGGCATCATCTTTATAAAAAAGTTCAACAAGTGGTGTTGTGAAAGGTGTTTTTTCTTTAATTCCCAGTCGCTTGGTAATGCTTCCTGTTGCGACGTTTCTAACTACCACTTCAAGCGGAATAATGGTTGTTTCGTTTACAAGTTGTTCGGTTTCATTTAACTTTTCAATAAAATGCGACTCCATATTTTCTTTTGCTAGATAATGAAAAATATAGGATGAAATTTCATTATTTAATCTGCCTTTACCATCAAAGCTATCTTTCTTTACTCCATTAAAAGCAGTCGCATCATTTTTGTAAGATAAAACAAGTTGATCCTGGTTTTCCTTCACACGATAAACCTTTTTCGCTTTTCCTTCATATAATAATTCAGCCTTCGTCATCATCATCACCTCACGCTAATCCGATTCGTTCAAAAATTTGATCAACATTTTTCAAATGGTACGTATAGTCAAAGCAATCATCAATTTCAGCTTGTGTTAGCATGCTTGTAAATCGTGAATCACTTTCGATTAATTGTCTAAAGTGCGTTTCAGATTCCCATGCTTTCATTGCTGTCGGCTGCACGATATCATATGCCTCTTCACGTGCCATACCTTTCGTAATCAATGTTAGTAAAACCCGTTGTGAAAAAATAACCCCGTGCGTACGATCAATATTGCGTTTCATATTTTCCGGGAATACGGTTAGATTTTTTACGATGTTTGAAAAACGATTTAACATGTAATTAAGTGCGATTGTCGCATCAGGTAAAATGACACGTTCAGCAGATGAATGCGAAATATCGCGTTCATGCCATAAAGAAACATTTTCATAAGATGTCATCATGTATCCGCGTAACACACGAGCCATACCAGTCATATTTTCCGAACCAATTGGGTTACGTTTATGTGGCATTGCAGACGATCCTTTTTGCCCTTTTGCAAAAAACTCTTCCGCTTCACGTGTTTCTGTTTTTTGTAATCCTCGAATTTCTGTTGCAAATTTTTCAATCGATGTACCGATTAATGCTAAAGTCGATACATACTCTGCATGACGATCTCGTTGCAGTGTTTGTGTCGAAACTGGCGCAGGTGTTAGTCCTAACTTTTCACAAACATATTTTTCAACAAATGGATCGATGTTGGCATACGTTCCAACTGCTCCGGACAATTTACCAAATTCAATCGTTGCTGCAGCATGTTCGAAACGCTCTAAATTACGTTTCATTTCTTCATACCATAATGCAAGCTTCAGGCCAAAAGTGGTAGGTTCTGCATGTACACCATGTGTACGCCCCATCATGACGGTATGCTTATGTTCGATAGCTTTATCTTTTAAAATTTGTACAAAATTTGCTATGTCTTTGCGAATAATTTCGTTTGCTTGTTTTAATTGATAAGAAAGTGCTGTATCGACAACATCTGTTGACGTTAACCCGTAATGTACCCATTTACGCTCATCACCAAGGGTTTCAGAAACGGCACGGGTAAAAGCTACAACATCATGGCGCGTTTCTTGTTCAATTTCATAAATGCGATCCATATTAAAGGATGCATCTTTACGCATCTGCTCAACATCTTCTGCCGGAATAATTCCAAGCTCACTCCATGCCTCACATGCTAAGATTTCAACTTCGAGCCATGCCTTGAATTTATTTTCTTCTGTCCAAATACTTCCCATTTCTTCCCTTGTATAGCGTTCAATCATGCTTTTTCCCCCTCATAGGTTGTCACTTGCTGGTTAACTTGTTCTGCGTTTTCTGCAATAAATGTAATGTGCCCCATTTTACGTTTTTCTTTAACTGCATCCTTACCATAGAGATGGATATATCCATCATTAGAGTTCGTCATGTGCTGCAGTGCATGCTCCATATCTTCACCTAATATATTCACCATAACCGCTGGCTGTAATAGTTCTATTTTTTTTAAAGGCAATCCACAAATCGCACGAATGTGCTGTGCAAATTGCGAGATATTACACGCTTCAATCGTATAATGCCCTGAGTTATGTGGACGTGGTGCCATTTCGTTCAAATAAATATCATCACCATTTACAAACATTTCAATCGCAAACGTTCCGATGATATTCATCTTTTCTGCTAACTTAATCGTTGCATCAATTGCTTTATGTTTAACCAAATCACTGATTGTTGCCGGTACTGTTGTTTGATAAAGAATATGGTCCTTGTGATCATTTTCGCCAACTGGAAAAAACGCAATTTCACCACTTTGTGAACGTGTAAATACAACAGAAATTTCTTTATCAAACGTAACCCATTGCTCGATGATGCAATGCTGGTGTTTATCAGCAAATTCCATCGCTTCGGTAACGTCTGCCACACTTGTCAGCTTGATTTGGCCTTTACCGTCATACCCACCACGACAAGTCTTTATCACAACCGGATACGTTATATTTTCTAATGCTGTCTCACATTCCGCTCCATTTTTCACAATGAAAAATTCAGGAATCGGAAGTTCTGCGTCATGCATGATTTGCTTTTCTTTTTCCCGGTTTTGCGTAACTTCAAGCGCGAACGAACCTTGTGGCAATTTCCCTTTTTCTTCTATATAAGTAGCCGCTTCTAAATCAACATTTTCAAATTCATAGGTGATGACTTCACTTATTTCCGTTAATTGCTTAATTGCTTCCATGTCATCAAAAGCCGCTGTAATTTGTTTATCTGCAACTTGCGCAGTTGGACAATTTGGTGTTGGGTCTAGAACAGCAACCTGATACCCCATATACCTTGCTGCAATAGCCATCATTCGGCCAAGCTGACCTCCACCGATAATTCCAATTGTTTTTGGGGGTAAAATAACGTTATTTCTTTGCAAGATCAGCCCTCATTTCATCTACACTTGCTTGCATGTTTTCTCGATATGCTGTTAACTTGTCTGCTACTTCTTGATCAAAAGCTCCAATCATTTGGGTAGCTAGTATCCCTGCATTTTTTGCCCCTGATTTTCCAATGGCAACCGTTGCAGTTGGTACACCGCCAGGCATTTGCACAATGGATAAAAGTGAATCAAGTCCATTTAGTGCTTTGCTTTGAACTGGGACACCGATTACAGGTAACGTGGTTTGCGCTGCCACCATACCAGGCAAATGTGCTGCACCACCAGCCCCAGCTATGATTACTTTTAAACCACGTTCTCGAGCAGTTTTTGCATAATCGAACATTTTATCCGGTGTTCGGTGAGCCGAAATCACATCTTTTTCATACGGAATTTTAAGTTCGTCAAGCACGTCACACGTATGCTTCATTGTTTCCCAATCTGAAATACTTCCCATGATCACGCCAACCTCAGCCATAAAATCCCTCTTTCTCTTCTATTAATTAAAGTGTACGCGCCTAGTTTCTCCCAAGAAGCCAGGAACAATTTAGAAAACTTGGCTTATCGCCAAGCCTTAATGGCGAAAGCCTTAGTTGCACTTATGCAGTAAGAAAGGATTTATACTTTCTTAACTGCTAAAAAAGTCTATTCATCTCCCTCAGTATGAGAGAAGATGAATAGACTTATCTTTAGCACATTAAAACGGATCATTGCTCATGTGCAACGATTCATCCTCCCTCATAGTCCAGCATTTACGGTGCTAGGTAGAAACTTCTGAGCCATATTCTCAGTAAATATATGAGGAACCGTATTCATTTGTTAGTTTAAGAGTATCAAAAATACATGGTTTCGTCAATAAATATCGAACGATTAATATAAAATCACATATAATGTTCGGTTTTTATTGAAAAATATATTTAAAACCTCCATTGATTTTTCTTTTCAGCGTGTTATAATTGTTTTTATTCTATATCACTTCACTCATATAATCGCGGGAATAAGGTCCGCAAGTTTCTACCGGTTTACCGTAAAAAAACCGACTATGGGTGGCAATGAAAGAAAAAATGCTTGTACTTTTATGGCATTATTTTTTCTATTACTTTCGATGTTACCACTCGAAGGACGTTGCTTCCCATTCACCATGAATGGATGCACCGGCCTTCGAGTTTTTTTATTATCAATACACTAAAGACAGGAGAATGCGTCATGAAAGCATTAAAAAATAAGATATTAGAAGAAGGCAACGTGCTCTCAGACAATGTGCTGAAAGTCGATTCATTTTTAAATCATCAAATTGACCCACAATTAATGCGGGAAGTTGGCGCGGAATTTGCATCACGATTCAAAGACACAGGGGTTACCAAAATTTTAACTCTTGAATCCTCTGGTATTGCTCCGGCTGTTATGGCCGGTTTAATTCTGGATGTTCCAGTAGTCTTTGCCCGAAAACGCAAGTCCCTAACATTATCGAATGACCTTTATACCGCTAGCGTTCATTCATATACGAAAAATGAAACAAATGATATATCGGTATCCATTGATTATCTTAACAGTGATGATATTGTGCTAATCATCGATGACTTCCTGGCAAACGGACAAGCCTTACTCGGATTATTACGTATTGTAGAACAATCAAAAGCAGCTACGGCAGGCGCGGGAATAGTTATCGAAAAAGGTTTTCAGCCAGGCGGGAAACTTATTCGGGAAAGTGGCATTCGTGTGGAGTCACTAGCAATTATTTCATCTTTAACAAATGGGAAAGTAGAATTTCTTGAGGAAGTTCTTATATGATGAAAAATATGTTTAAGGAAACGACACTTGGAATTCAGCACCTACTAGCAATGTACGCAGGGGCGGTAATCGTCCCGCTCATTATCGGCGGGGCTCTAGGGTTTAATTCAAAAGAGCTAACCTATCTCGTCTCCATTGATATTCTAATGTGTGGTGTTGCCACCATACTTCAAACAATTAGTACCCGCTTTGCGGGGATTGGGCTTCCAGTCGTCCTCGGTTGTACATTTACTGCGGTTGGACCAATCATTGCAATCGGTGGACAATATGGCATATCAGCTGTCTACGGCTCTATCATTGCATCTGGTATTTTCGTCATCTTAATTAGTGGTATTTTTGGTAGACTTATAAAATTTTTTCCTCCTGTTGTAACTGGATCGATTGTAACGGTTATTGGAATCACGCTAATCCCTGTTGCAATCAACAATATGGGAGGCGGTAAAGGCGCAAGCGACTTCGGGTCATTGTCCAACATTTCACTCGCATTTGGAACGCTAGCATTAATTGTAATTATTTATCGTATTTCTACTGGTTTTATCCGATCCATCTCGATTTTGCTCGGTTTAATGGCAGGTACACTGGTTTCAATTATTATCGGAAAAATCGACTTTATGCCTGTTCAAGAAGCACCACTCTTTCAAATGGTACAACCATTTTACTTCGGCATGCCGACAATCGAATGGTCTGCCGTCATTACCATGTCTATCGTAGCAATGGTTTCACTTGTGGAATCCACTGGTGTCTATTTTGCATTAGGTGATATTTGTGAAAAAGACATCAAAAAAGAACAACTTGCAAGGGGATACCGTGCGGAAGGTCTAGCATCGGTAATAGGTGGTATCTTCAACACATTCCCATACACGACATTTTCACAGAATGTCGGATTGGTTCAGATGTCTAACGTTCGTTCTCGAAAAATCACGTTTATTACAGGATTAATGCTGGTAACGCTTGGCTTTTTACCAAAGATTGCTGCTCTTGCAACCATCATCCCACCCTCTGTTTTAGGTGGTGCTATGATTGCCCTATTTGGAATGATTGTATCCCAGGGAATTAAAATGCTGAGCGGCATTATTACCGACTCACAGGAAAATTCCATGATTATTGCTTGTTCCGTTGGTATCGGTCTAGGGGTGACGATCGCACCAGAATTGTTCGCCAGTTTACCATCAAGCCTTCAAATTTTAACAAGTAACGGCATTGTTGCTGGCAGTATCACGGCGATTTCATTAAATATATTATTCAATATGCTACCATCCAAAAGAAATAAGCGTGCTTCTATAGCATATAAAAAGGAAGCATTAAATTAGTTAAGAAAAGCGCAAGCGCCTGTTAAGCGACGTATGGACTGGACTGAACCGAAGGAGATAAAGGAAACACGGTGAGCTAAAGCGAACCGATGTTGACTTATCGTACGGAGGTGAAGGAAGTCCACTAGGCGCTGGGCGCTGGAGCTAGACAGACTTTCGTTTATACTTTCCTTGCTGTCTAAACAAATACCATTGCGAATCGCGCAATGGTATTTGTTATTATGAACTTACCATTGCTCCACCATTTACATGAATAACCTGCCCAGTAACATAAGAAGAATCATCGGAAGCAAGATAAACATATGCTGGGGCTAGCTCATACGGTTGGCCTGCGCGTTTCATCGGCACATCCAGACCAAATTTTGTTCCAATATATTCTGCCGAAAAGCTCGAAGGTATTAGCGGTGTCCAAATCGGACCTGGTGCAACGGCATTGACTCGAATTCCCTGATCAACGACATTCTGTGATAATGACCGTGTGAAGCCTAAAATAGCGCCCTTTGTCCCAGTATAATCAATTAATTTTTCATTCCCCTCATACGCGACAATCGATGTAGTGTTCACAATAGTACTACCAGTTCGCAAGTGTGGTATCGCAGCTTTTGTCATGTAAAAAAACGCGTAGATATTTGTTTGAAATGTGGCATCCCACTGTTCGGTCGTAATATCCAGCAGACTATCTTGCGGAAATTGGACACCATGGTTATTCACTAATATATCTAATTTGCCAAATTGATTAAGCGTTTGTTTAATAACGGATTGACAGTGCCGTTGATCTCGCAAATCACCAACAATAAGTAGACATTTTTGCCCTAACTCCTCCACTCTTTGTTTTGTGCGGTTAGCATCTGCATCCTCATAGGAATAATAATAAGGGACAACAACATCTGCACCTTCCTTAGCAAAAGCAATTGCGGTGGCAGCACCGATTCCACTATCCCCACCAGTAATGATTGCAACTTTACCATTTAACTTACCTGAACCTTTATAGTTAGGGTTCTCAATTATTGGCTTTGGGACCATAAGCGATTCAATTCCAGGCTGTTGTTTTTGATGCTGGGGGGAAAAGGGTGTGTCGTAATAATAGTAACTCATTAATCTTTCCTCCTAGAAAAAATCCATTCCTAGGTAATGTATTCGTTTTAGAAACTGGGTGTTCGTTGACCAGTTAAAATAAAAGGCTGCTTTCTAAAAGATTGTTGTTTTTGCCACAAAATCAATAAACTACGACATTGCCGCAACGTTGATTTCCGCGAGCAAACGCCTCAGTATTGTTTGTTGTGAATAGTTTTATGCTGCAGTAGAAATATTCTAGAAATTCGGACATTTAATCCGTTATTTCTATTTAATGACCCTAATTCAAAGCCAGGCGGACACTGAGTACCCTATTTGCAAAAAGTCACAAGGAAATCACTGCTTTTTTACAAAATAGTGGAACCTATGTCCGCGAACGTTGGGAATTAACCTATTTTGTCACAAATAATGGACCTGGTGTCCGCAAAATAGCGATTTGGTCTCTAGTCTTTCGGTTTAAACTCCACGCCTGCACCTGTATTGTTTTTCTTACCTAATCTTCCTTTACGAACTTGCTTAACCCAGAACCCGCCAACAATCTGCTTTGGCTCATACGATATCGTAAAGGCTTTCGGGTCAATCGTTTTAATCGTTTCATAAAGCTTTAATTCATATTTTCTTGGCGTCAGAATTTGCATGGCTAAACGATCCCCATCCATTCCATACGCAAACCAACTTGTTACACCATAACCTTTATCCCGTAGCTTTCGTGTAAACTCAATGTTTGGATCAGATGAAATAACATTTACAGTAATGTATCCTAGTGCTAGTTTTTCTTCAATCTTCGATCCAACTATTACACCTATTCCAAAACCTAATGCATAAGCAATAATATTTTGTATTTCATCTAAATTATCAAGCACCAAGCCTAACCCAATCACATACACAACTATCTCAAACATACTAATAAACGCTGCAATATATTGGCGACCCTTTAATGTTAAAATCATGCGAAGTGTATATAAGGAAACGTAAATAACGTTTATGATCAGAATAATTGCTACCATAATATACGCGTTTTCAAGCAAAATGAACCCTCCAGTTATGATTTACCATTTTTTATCATCTTATGATATCAACTAATTTTTCATGCAATACACATCAATCTTCTTTGTTTGGTCCATATACACGCTTCTCTACTGAGGAGTTTTGTCCGCGCAATCGTTTTTGTAATGTCCGCTTCCAATTGGGAGCTAATAAACTACAAGAAGCAAGAGCGTCGGCCTGACGGAGATCATCCTTATACACATGCATCACTTCATTACATGCTGCAATCGTCCATTGCGGATAGGAACGTTCAATTAGCGTTAGCGAGTTTCCACTAGAAATATATCCTTCCTTTAATACACGAAAATACCAACCTGTGCGTCCACTGTTTTGAATTTGTAGTGCGAGATCCATTATACGAAACCTGCGTGCCGGCTTCCAACATGGTTGTCTGGGCTGGGCAACTTGAATAACTGCATCACCAATTTCAAACGTGTCCCCAATACAAATAGAAAACTCATCGGCATCCTTGAGTGCGAGGTTTTCTCCCATGGCTCCAATGTCAATCTCATCGGTAGCTAATTTTTTTTGCCAATAATGATAATGACCAGTTGGATAGGCAAATACTGCCTTTTCAGGACCACCATGGTTCTTGGTATCTGCAACCTCATCATTATTAAGGCCTGTTTTGCTTAGCCAACAATTCCCTGCCACTTCCTTTTTAAACATGCCACTTTCCCATGGTTTGTTTAAGCGATCAGTCGCGTTAGGATTTCCAATTTGCTTTACTTTACCCGTTAATAACTTATGTATATATGGAGCATTCACCGTGCCACCCTCTCTCTTTTTGTGATATAGTTGTTGGACTTACATTTACACAAATTATAATTCTCTTCTATAAAATATACAAATGAGGGATATCTTTTATGGGGACACAATTGCAAAAAGCTACGTTTGCCGGGGGATGTTTCTGGTGCATGGTGAAGCCATTTGATAAATGGGATGGCGTTCATGCTGTTGTTTCTGGTTATAGTGGTGGACATGTTGAAAATCCAACATACGCGGACGTAAAGACGGGAGAAACCGGACATTACGAAGCAGTTGAAATTACATTTGATCCAGCCATAATTGCCTACGAAAAAATCATGACAATTTTTTGGCAGCAAATCGATCCTACCGATAACGGTGGCCAATTTCAAGATCGTGGGGATTCTTATCGTACGGCTATTTTTTATCATAACGATGATCAGAAATCTATTGCAGAAACATTTAAAGAAAAATTAATACAAAGCGGTAAATTCAAGAAACCGATTGTCACAAAAATTTTACCAGCAACAACCTTCTATCCAGCGGAAGATTATCATCAGGATTTCTATAAAACAAATGAACAAGCGTACAAAGAAGACCGTGCAAAATCCGGTCGGGATGAATTTATAGAAGAAGTTTGGAAAAATAACTAGTCTTTTCTCTAGGCTCTTTTCGTAACAATGTTGCTTTTCATCTTTATAGTTGATATAAACTGTGACATAACTTCTATCTAAGTTAGGTCTGTAGAACTGATAATGGAAACAAGTTACTTAGGCAACCGCAGCCCGTATACACTTCGCTTTCCGCGGGCGGCTGGTGAGCCTCCTTGTGCTAACGCACTGCGTAGTCTCACCGATGCCTGTCCTCCCGCAGGAGTCTACGTGTATACGGGCTGCTGGTATAGTTGCCAATAACAGCATTCATTAGTTGAAAGAAATGACAAGGAATTCTTACGTAAACAGCTTTACCAGTCCAGGTGAGCGGAGGGCGGTGACTCCTGCGGGAACAGCACGTGTCCGAAGACCCCGCAGAGTGGTAGATAATGAGGGTCGACTAATACCGTCCTTTGCGGACAACGTCGGCATACCCCTTGCCGGGGCAAGGAGGCTGAAGCCGTGCCCGCGGAAAGCAACGGTCCGCAGCGGAAATCAACATAGCAGTTACGTCGTTTATATCTATTTTCTCAAAAGCAACAATCTTTACGAAAACAGCCTTTCTCTAAAATAGAGGAAAGGCTAACATTTTGAATAGGTCCAGCTGTTAGGAGGTTAACATTTTGGCCAAAAGTAATTCCTTGCTTCCACTAAAAATGCTTTTATTTAGTTTTCACGCTTCAAATACCATTATTATTAGTTTTTTGCCATTATATCTAAAACATAAAGGCTTAAACGGAACAGAGATTGGCTGGGTTCTAGCCGTCGGTCCTTTAGCATCCATTTTCGCACAACCTTTTTGGGGATATATGAGTGATAAATATAAAACGGTCAAACGAATACTCTTAATCTGTATCATTGGTCTTCTCATTGGTAGTGTACTATTTTTCCAGATGAATGGATTAATTGCAATTATATTGATGGGTGCTGTATTTTACTTCTTTACTACCCCAATTGGCGCACTTGGTGACAGCCTTGCCCAAAGGCGTGCGGATGACCTCAGCGTTTCGTTCGGAAGTATTCGTACGTGGGGTTCCATCGGCTTCGCTACATCATCATTAATTGTTGGCGAGATCCTATCTTCAATTGGAATACAATATATGATTTGGCCGTACGTATTTTTTGGCATAGTTGCCTTATTGGTTGTGTTCCGCTTAACGGACGTTAATGTGGAATCAGAACCTATTCAATTAAAAGATGTAAGCCAGATCATCACAAATAAACCGTTCGTTATTTTCCTCGCCATTATTATGTTTATCACGATTTCTCACCGAGCAAATGATAGTTACATCGGATTATACATAGCCCAACTCGGGGGTAGTGAAGGCCTGATTGGATTGGCCTGGTTCGTCGGTGTTGCCAGTGAAGCACTCGTTTTTGCGCTGGCTGCTAAATGGTTTAGAAAATATCATACATTGATTTTTATTATTTTTGCAGGTGTATTATATAGCATTAGATGGTTTATCTTTGCAATGATTGAGGATCCAATCTATATCGTTGCCCTTCAATTTTTACATGGAATAACGTTCGGAGTCTTTTACCTATCTGCTTTTCAATATATTACACGGTTAATTCCCAAGCTACTACAATCAACCGGACACCTAGTATTCTTCGCAGTATTTTTTGGTGTTTCAGGAATTGTAGGTTCACTTGTTGGTGGTTCATTAATAGATTCCTACGGTGGAGATCTATTGTATGCTGTAATGGGATGTTTCGCCATGACAGGAACTATTCTACTGACACTTTATCATCTATTACCATATGGAAAGGCATTGAAAAGAGGTCAACAATAGTAACTGAGAAAAATAGCCTGTCGAGCAGTTTCCTAGCTCAACAGGCTGTTTTACATTAGATTCGTTTTCCTACAAAGCGATCCATCCGCTCAATCGTCTTTTGTAAATTATCCATGGAAGCAGCATATGAACACCTGATATGGCCATCTCCCCCTTGACCAAAGACACTTCCGGGAACGACAGCCACTTTTTCTTCTTTTAACAGTTCCTCCGCAAATTCCTCCGAGGTCAGACCCAACTTACGAATCGAAGGAAACGCATAAAAGGCTCCCCTTCATATCATGAATACTAGCTTGGTTCTATCTGTAATTTTCGCTTCCAATTGCTGTGGTAACAATTTGAATTCACTCCCAACTGATGCCTCTACTGGAATTGGTACACCTACGGCTAATTGGACAATCGGGTCATAGGCAACAAAGCTTGGTTCATGAATTATTACTTTATCGCCAGGATTCACTAAAGCCCAAAAAGCAAGATCAATTTCTTCGCTTGCACCAGTAGTAACAGGTTAAACGAATGAATTTCACATCTTATAATACTATTAAACCCTAGCTCATATTTAGAACAATTACTTTTTCACGTGTTACGGACTCAATACTTTTGCGAATGCCTTGCACGCCTAAACCGGATCCTTTTACACCAAGGAATGGAAAGTGATCCGGACCTCGTTCCGTTTTGCCGTTGATTTGAACAGAACCTACTTCAAGCTCATTACCGATACGGATTGCTTGTTCAACATTTTTCGTGAAAATACTGGCCTGTAAACCATATATAGACTCGTTTGCAATACTTACCGCTTCTTCAATGTTTTGTACACGAATAATCGGTAGTACCGGGCCAAACGGTTCTTCCCATGCAATAGCCATGTCCACTGTTACGTTGTCAAGCAGCACGGGGGAAACAAGGTTTCCTACGCGCCTGATATCTGTAAGAGGATTGGCACCTTTTCCGACAGCATCATCCACTAATTGTTGTACAAAGTCTGCTGCTTTCTCGTTGATTAATGGAGTTACAGTGGCGTTATCTTCGGGAATCCCAACTTTCAAAGCCTCGATTTTGTTCTTCAGTTTATCAACTAAGGTATCTGCCGCTTCATCTAATACTAGGACACGCTTAATTGCGGTACAACGTTGACCTGAATAAGAAAACCCGCCACCGACGATATCTTCAGCCGCTTTTTCAAGATCCGCGTCATTCAGTACAATTGCCGGATCTTTTCCACCTAGTTCAAGTATGACTGGAATCATCGATGCCTTTTTAGAAATGTATTCACCAGTTTCAGATCCGCCTGTAAAGTTAATCATATCAATTAAAGGGTGGGTCGTTAAATAATCACCGATCTCAGAACCCTTTCCTGTTACAAGATTGACAAGCCCTGAAGGAAGCCCCGCCTTGTCCAATGCCTTGATCATTAACGTTCCGCTTATTGCACCTTGTGTCGCCGGCTTGAAAACAACTGCATTTCCAGCAATCAAAGCAGGTGCAATTTTTGAAGCTGACAGGTTTACAGGATAATTAAAAGGAGAAATGGCAAGAACTACGCCCAAAGGTTCTCTTTGTACCATTGCGAGTTTGCTGGCACTTCCAGCGTTAAAGCTTCCACCATTGATCAACTCACCATGGATTCGTTTGCCTTCTTCAGCGGTATATTTAATAAAATCAGCGGTACGTATGACCTCTTTTTCTGCTGATGAATACCCTTTTCCAACTTCCTTCATGATGGTTTCCGCTAGTTCTTCTTTCATCTCAAGCAGTTGGTCTGCCCATGCATAAAGCAATTCAGCACGCTCACTAAATGAAATGTTTGCCCAATCTTTTTGGGCTGCCTTTGCCCCTGATACGGCAAGGTTCGCTTCATTTTCCTTCATCGCCTGTACTAAGCCAACCGGTGTGTTGTCAGATGGGGACAGATTCTCAATCGTTTTACCCGATAAACTCTCTCTCCATTCTCCATTTAACAAAAACTGATACGTATTTGCGATTGTTTCTACCTTCATCTCATCAAACCCTTCTCTTTTTGATATGAATCGCTAATTTTAAAGATGTATTTCATCATAATTGAGAAAGCGCTACCAAGTCAACGGAAAATTTAAATTAATCTGATTTTTTTGAAATACCTTTAACCACCTATGTAAACTATCCGGTTACTAGAAGTAATTTAGTATGGGATTACATAAAACTTTTGGATATTTATTCTAAGAAAAGCGCAAGCGCCTTGGTCAGCCCCGACAAGTTTAAGACGAATCTCTTAGTGATGATTTTTATCACAAAGAGATTTGACTTAAAACCTCGAGGGGCTAGGCGCTGGAGCTAGACAGATTAACGCCAAAGTTTTATACTTTCTTTCCTTCTCTTAGAAAAACTTGGCATTCGCCTCGTCTTTAATAGCGAATGTCGAAGCTTTTCTTATACCGGCATTTCCTTAAAACATTTATACTTTCCTTACGTGCAATTAAAAAAGTCTAATTCTTAGGCGAATTAGACTTTTTTTATACAGATCTGTATTTAACTCAAAAAGATAAAATACAAAATAAATATGACGAACAATAAATACATAATCGGGTTTATTTCTTTATACCGTCCTTTTAAAATCATGGTTATCGGGTAAAAAATAAATCCAAGTGCGATACCTGTTGCAATACTATAAGTTAATGGCATGGCAAAGATTGTCAAAAACGCTGGGACAGCAATCTCGAACTGGTCCCAATCAATGTCCTTTAATGATGATGCCATTAATACACCGACAATTATCAAAGCTGGAGCTGTAACTTCAGCTGTTATAACACTTAGTAATGGTGAGAAAAACAATGCGAGGAGAAAGAATCCACCCGTAACCACTGCGGTAAATCCAGACCGTCCACCCGCACCAACACCTGCAGATGATTCAATATATGACGTTGTTGTTGATGTACCAACTATCGCCCCTGCAACTGTTGCTGTAGAATCAGCGAACAACGCACGTCCAGCACGCGGCAATTTGTTATCTTTCATTAAACCAGCTTGTGTCGCTACGGCCACTAACGTTCCTGCTGTATCAAAAAAGTCAACGAATAAAAATGTAAGAATAACGACTAACATATCCATTGAAAAAATGTCACCAAAATGACCAAATGCTTGTCCAAATGTTGGAGCTAAGCTTGGAACGTCACCAACAATACCATCAATTCCTGTTGGTGGAGAAATCAGCCCCGTTATCATCCCGAGGATTGCTGTCAATAACATTCCAAAAAAGATACCAGCCTTAACATTCAAACTTAATAACACAATGGAAATTACAAGACCAAAAATGGAAAGCATGACCATTGGAGATGTTAAATCTCCAATAGCTACTAGTGTTGCCTCATCTCCGACAATAATACCGGCGTTCTGAAATCCGATAAAGGCTATAAAAAAGCCTATTCCAACACCAACAGCTAACTTTAAATTGGCAGGAATTGCATTGATAATTTTTTCACGCAATCCTGTTAACGTTAATACCACAAATATAAGTCCAGATACTAATACACCAGATAAAGCAGTTTGCCAAGGAATTCCGTACCCAAGTACTACTGTATAAGCAAAAAATGCGCTTAAACCGATACCAGGTGCAAGAGCGATTGGATATTTTGCGATGATCCCCATAAACAAGGACCCTATCGCACCAGCAATTGCGGTAGCTGTGAAGACAGCACCCTGATCAATTCTAGTAACACCTTCAGGTAAATTTTCCACACCGACTAATGCAAGTGTGTTTGGATTTACAAATAATATATATGCCATTGCTAAAAAAGTCGTTAATCCAGCAACAAATTCTGTTCTATAGTTTGTCCCTAACTCCTCAAAGCGGAAATACTTTTTCAATACTCTTCCTCCTTGCTTTTTCTAGTAATACAACAAAATAGCACACTTGATTACTCAAGAGTGCTACCATAAATCAGTCCAGAAAAAAGCAATAAGAAAAATGTGCAAAAGTATCATGCAACAAGTTACCTGTTCGCCTTATTCTGCGTAGTCAAACTGTTTACGGTAGTTTGGTAGAAACTCTTGGGCCATATCCCCTATATTATACGCATACTATTTAATTGATTAAATTGTACTATTACCATCTACTAATGTCAATGAAAAAACGAACATTAAAGTTATTTTCATCTTTAATGTTCGTTTTAAATCAATTATTCCCATTCAATTGTTGCGGGCGGCTTACTTGTTACATCATACACCACACGATTTATATGATGAACTTCATTTACAATTCGGGTTGAAATCTTTTCCATAACATCCCATGGAATACGAGCCCAGTCTGATGTCATTCCATCAATTGATGTTACAGCACGGATACCAATTGTATAATCGTAAGTGCGTGCATCTCCCATAACACCTACACTTCGGATATCCGGTAACACTGTAAAGTACTGCCAGATTTCACGGTCTAACCCTTCTTCTGCAATAACCTTACGTAAGATAGCATCAGATTCTCGAACGATCTCCAGTTTTTCCTCAGTTATTTCACCGAGTACACGGATAGCTAGTCCAGGCCCTGGGAATGGTTGGCGCCAAACGACCGATTCAGGGAGTCCCAATTGCAATCCTAATTCACGGACTTCATCTTTGAACAACGTATTTAATGGTTCTATTAATTCAAACTGCATATTCTCTGGTAGTCCACCAACATTATGGTGCGACTTGATTGTTTGTGCAGTTTCTGTTCCACTTTCGATAATATCGGTATAAAGTGTGCCCTGCGCAAGAAAATCCATATTTGTTAGTTTTCCCGCTTCATCATCAAAAACATAGATAAACTCATTCCCTATAATCTTACGTTTTTCCTCAGGGTCACTAACGCCTTTAAGCTTCGATAAAAACCGGTCCTGTGCATCAATCCCGATGATGTTCATATGGAAATCATCTTTAAAGACTTTCATCACATCATCTGCTTCATTTTTACGAAGAAGTCCGTGATCTACAAAAATACATGTCAGTTGATCACCGATTGCTTTGTGTATGAGTGCAGCAACAACTGATGAATCAACTCCACCACTTAATGCACATAACACATTACGATTGCCTACTTTTTCTCTAATTTTATCAACTTCCAATTCGATAAAATTCTCAATTGTCCAATCTCCATCGGCATTACATACATCAAAAACAAATTGCTTTAACAGATGGTTACCAAATTCTGAGTGACGAACTTCCGGATGGAATTGTACACCATATAACTTACTGTCAGGCTTACTCATGGCTGCGATTGGGGTCGATGGACTTGTTGCATCCGTTTGAAACCCTTCCGGTACTTCCAACACTTTATCCCCATGACTCATCCAAACAGTTTGATTTGTCGGGGTATCCTTAAATAGTACTGGTTCATCGTTAAGCTGGATAAGCGCTTTACCATATTCACGATTCTTCGCTTTGGTAACATTCCCACCAAAATGTAATGTCATTAGCTGCATACCATAACAGATCCCAAGAATCGGAATGTCCAGATCAAAGATTTCTTTATCGCAACGAAAACTATTTTCATCATAAACACTGTGTGGGCCACCGGAAAGAATTATACCCTTTGGGTTCATTCGTTTGATTGCTTCTGCAGTGAGTTTATGTGAATGCAGTTCGCTATATACACCAAGTTCACGTATTCGTCTTGTAATTAATTGATTGTATTGACTACCAAAGTCCAATACCAAAATCATTTCATCCGTTTCCATGACATCGCTCCTTATTAGAAAAAACTCGCCATTCGCCCCGTCTTTAATAGTGAATGTCGAAGTTTTTCTTATACTGAATTCCTTAAAAAATTTAATACATTCTTTCAGTGAATTAAAAAACCTAGATTTCCCCATTATACCAATACCTATCAAGTAGTTTACTTTATAGTATTGCAACAAAGGCAGAAATCTAGGCATAAATATACATAATAAATATAAGATTTCGCCTTCATAGTCAGTGCGTTTACGGTGCACCGGTAGATACTTTCAGGACCATATTACCCGAGGATATACGAACGGCTTCTATTTAACTGTCTAGCTACAACGCCCATCGACTAGTGCCCTTCAGGGTCTTCCTTGAGATAAGTCAACATCGGTTCGCTACGCTCTCCGTGTTTCCTTTATCTCATACAGACCCTTCCAGGACATACGCCAATAAACGGGCGCCTTCGCTTTTCTTATTGTCTAGCTACGGCTCCTTGGGGTTCGCGACATAAGCAAGGAACACTTCGAGTGCTAAGAGCATGCACTCTTCGGTTCCTTGCTTATGCGTGTCACCCCAGATCAGTCGCCTTCGCTTTTCTACATTACCCTATTCTACTAACACTCATTTGCTTGGTCAAGACCTTATATGTTTGATTAAATTTTTCCATAATTGGGTCATTTCATCAATTTCGATTGAGTTACTTGAATTTGTATACAGTATTTGTTCATAGGTGCTGGTCAGCTTGCGCATTGAGATTGTTTGATATCGTCTATCAATCGTTTTAGCATACTCCCTTAAAGTCTGGCCAGATTCTTTAGGTATTCCATTATGTGCCAATTGCTTTAATAAGAAGTGATAGGCGTCCTGATACGTCTTTTCATTTTTATTTTTCTTTAACCGCATTTCAAAAAGATAGGACTGAATGTGGTAACGTTTTATAAATAGTAACCATGCAATTAGCATAATCACCACAATACCAATTCCAACATACCACCAATTAATCTCTATGTTTTCATTTTTACTTACTGTATCTACAGCAGCCTTTTCTTGTTCCTTTTTAGGCTCTGGCTTTTCTTTCTTTTCTTGTTCTGGTGGTGGTGTTGTAGTATTATCCTCTACTTCAGTATCCAAATCGACTCGAAAGTCCGTAAGATTAGAGAACCCTTGTGTTGGTTCAAATGGAACCCATCCTTTACCAGGAAAATATACCTCTACCCATGAGTGTGCATTTGCATTTGTGACTTCATAAGTATCAAGTGAGGTTCCTGCTCCCCCAACATTTTCTTCTATTTTTTCCCCACTTGTAAATCCTTTCACCCATCTTGCCGGAATATCTAATGTACGAAGCATGACAACCATCGATGTGGAATAATTGTCACAGTACCCAACCTTGGATTCAAACAAAAATTGATCCACATAATCTTGATCCTTAGCTGGTACAGGAACATTACTCGTATTGTAAGCAAATCCATTTTGTCCAAAATAAGTTTCGATTGCCCTAGCCTTATCATAACGGTTTTTTTCCTCTGCCGTTACTTCTTTAGCCAATTCACCTACACGTTCAGGTAGCGTCTCCGGCAATTGCGTGTACTGTTCATTAATTTTCCCCGGATCTTTTGTACTCGCATTTCGGAGTGAATTAATCTCAAACGAAGGAAATTCATAAGTCATGGAATAAGTATCAAGAAAGAATTCATGGTCATTGAATTTCGTTACAAGTTCTTCTGAATGTTCATCCAATAGTAAATCTATCGGCGTTGCAGTATTCAGTTTATTAATTCCATATGGATAAATCACTTTTGGTATCTGAACATTCCCGGTAAACTCAAAAAATGCTCTCAATTCTTCCGTTTCTACACTCTCATCAAACGTTTTAAGTGATATATTATTAGGATCTTGTTTAATGTATTCGGGCTTACTTGAATTAACCCAGCCTTTTCCTGTGTAAACATCCTTCGTTTCAATCCGCCAATATTGCTCTTCTGCAGTAGTCACATGGAAAACTGGTGTCTGATCCTGTATAAACGATCCACCTAGCTTTGTATCATCCTCTCCGTAACCTACTCTTCGAAAAGTTGATCCCGTATCCATACTACTGCCAGCTCCATCAGCTGCACTTTTAATAAAAGGAACCGGGTCAGGCCATTGCGGTTCAAGCTTCGGAGCTGCAAATCCAACTATTGATGATAGAAGGACTACGCCAATCAACGGAACCATCCAAACTGCTGCTTTTTTCATCCACAAAAATCGTATCGATTCCCGGTCCATTTCTCGTAGAAAACTTGCTACACCTAAGGCAATGAAAGAAATAATAAATATCCGAACAATCGCTGAATCTGCATCGAACACTGTAAACGTATCTAAAACTGCTATATATACAAATGTTAAAACTACGAATAAGAATATGCGATTCATCGCAACAAACCAATAATAAATTAGATAACTCATTAACCAGATAAGTAACAAGAACAATAAACTACGAAACATCGGTGTCAGGTTATACCAGTCCTGTGTTATTAGCGCTGCTAAATTCGTGGAAAGTTCCGTAATCAAATGATAAAACCATTCCTTACTAAAAATTAATTCCTGAAAATATAATCCGTTTAAAGCATATAGTAAGCCTGCACCTTTTACGATAAAGGATATCCACCATTTAATTTGTGTTAATGTAATAAAGAAACAAAATGCTGCGTAAAGGATAAATACAGTTAAATTACTAGTATCCGTAATTTCATTTACTGGATAAAGCCATTCTAAAAATAAAATTAATCCTGCTATATACAAAATAGTACTATAGATAAAAGGTGTTTTCGTTTCTGTTGTTATGCTCATACAACTCGCACCTCAATCCTATTTTGAATCAATTGCTTTTCGGTCATTACATTTATAACGATTCCTTCAAATTCAAGCTGTTGGATAAGCTTGTATTGCTTGTCTGTAATCAAATTACTAGATTCAATGAAACAAACGATAATGCGCTTTGTTCGTTGCTTCATACGCTGAATGGTTTGCTTAAATCTCTCGTCCAGATTCGTTGTAATAATCATCACAATCACACCAGAAGCTAGACGTTTAGATTCTTCTTTTAATTTCACTGCAAATGGCTGTTCTCCACCTGGTTGTATTTGCGTTAAATGCTGCCGGATAAACGCTTTCTTCGTTGGGTCGTGGTGCAATGGAATAAAAGTGTTTTTTTCTCCAATGGAAATAAAGCCCACTTGTGAAGATTGTTTACGAATGGATTCCATCAATGAAAGACTTATCTCGATTGCGGCTTCAAATGCTAATACATTCATGTTTTCATGATGACACCCATCTAGGATCAACATAGTGTCGTTGCTTTTTTCCTGTTCAAACTCTTTTGTCATTACAGTATTCTTCCTGGCAGTTTGTTTCCAGTCAATCCAGGAAAACTTATCACCAGGCATATATTCTCTAATCCCGGAAGCTACGTTTGTATTTTTCAACGTTACATTCTGTGCTGTAATTGATCCCTGTTCAAAGCTGCTTATTCTTTCTGTTATATGAAGTTGATGTTCGTTTGGATAAGCTACCAGATTATCAAATACAGTAAAAACATGTTCCTTTTTTATAAAACCGAACAGATCCCCCGTCCGTAAACGAAGGGCAAATAATTGATGTTCCCCACGTGGAATTTCCGCAATTTGATACGATAACTTAAATTCGCGCTTAACCCCAGCAAAGACTATCTTTTTTATTTTTCTTATTGTTTTAAGCTGAGAAGGATCTTCCATATGCTGATATTTATCTGTACGATTATCAACCTTATGTAACGAATCGGGAAATATTTCCTCACAAATACAATAATATAGAGGGAATGCAAACGATCGTTTCATCGTAATTTCTACATTAACCGTATCTCCCGCCCTAACTACATGGTGCGAGAATTTTCGCGAAACGTTCAGCGTTTTTATAGGATAAAGAAGTACTCCAAGCAGGTAGATGAATATCGGTAAAAATCCGTAAAACAGAAACCAGCTTACAAATCCACCTTGAAACATGGCATAAGAAAACAACAATAGAAAAATGAATACGATAAAAATAAGCTTACCGAGGAATAGGATCGTACCCTTCATCAATTAAAATCCTTTCGAATAGGGATAAAGGTGTTTTGTATTACGGATGCAATCACATCATCACTAATCATACCTTCATATTTCGCTTCCGAAGTTAGGATAATCCGGTGAGAGAGTACAAAAGGAGCCAAGTATTTCACATCATCCGGAAGAACATAATCCCGTGAATACACATAAGCAAGTGCTTTAGCTGCTCGCATCAAAGCGATAGACCCACGCGGACTAACACCTAGATAAATAGATGAATGTTTACGAGTCGCAGTCACTAGATTAATAATATACTTTTGTACATTTTTATCTATGTATACATCCTTCACAGCATCTTGTATCTCCACAAGCTCTTCCCTGTTAATGACTGCCTTTATATTATCAATTGGGTGTTCCATTGACGTGCGGTCAAGCATTTCAAGCTCATTGTCATAGGATGGATACCCCATTTTAAGCTTTAATAGAAAACGGTCAAGTTGTGCTTCAGGTAAAGGGTATGTACCTTCATATTCAATTGGATTTTGTGTTGCCATGACAAAGAACGGCTGTTTTAGTGAAATAGTTGTTCCATCAACCGTAACACTTTTTTCTTCCATTCCTTCTAATAATGCCGATTGTGTCTTCGGTGATGTACGGTTAATCTCATCGGCTAACACAATATTTCCTAGGATGGGACCACCGCGAAACTCAAATTCTAGTTCTTTTGGATTATAAATTGAAATACCTGTAACATCTGAAGGTAGTAAATCCGGGGTGAATTGAATTCTTCTAAAATCACAATCTAGAGATTTCGCAAGGGTTCGGACAAGCATGGTCTTCCCAACACCAGGTACATCCTCCAGCAATACGTGACCTTGCGCTAGCAAAGCGACTAAGCTAAGCCTTGCCACGTCATCTTTTCCGATCATGACCTGATTAATATTTGATAAAACACTTTTAATATTTTCATTATATAAAGTTGTATCTTGCATCATTATATAGACCCCTTCCATAAGGTAACTAGTTGCTACACTTTTCCTTACTATAACTATACTAAAAAAGACTCAGTAAGTAAAAGCAGAATAATAGGAAATTTTGCATAAAAAACATATAACAGCTATTATTATTCACAACTATTTTAGAAAGTAAACAACGAAGAAACTTCACTAGGGTAAATTAGGCGAATGGTTGATATATCAGACTAACAGTTAAAATAAAAGCCTTTCACTAAGAATCCGTGAAAGGCTTTATTGCTATTTTTTTTTACTCTTAAACAATTTTGTATCCTCCTCAGACTTTTTCCATGGGGGATCACCGTATTTATGCAGATTTTTGTTAACTTTATAGATACAAAACGGGACGAGAAATGCTAAGGCAGTGCAAAAAATCACAAAGTTTTCCGGCATATTTCCAAGTATTTTTTCCCACATGCACTATTCACTCATTTCCTTATTCTTTGTTTTATCTGCAGCGCCAGTTGCCCGTACAATGGCTTCTGCCGATACTGTAATCGTGCAATTGGCAAATAAGTTTTCACCCTTTTGCCAGTCATCCTTTATTTTCTGCCATTTATCATAATGTCTTTGTTTTAACCTTGTATCAAATCCGAATATATCCGCATTTAGTTCCTTTTGTGCTTTCTCCAGTGATTTATTGGCAAGTTTTTCGATTTTTTTACTAATAGTCTTTTCAATTTCTTTAAACCTTTTTGGTTCTAAAAGGGTCTTGCTTCCAAACATCTCTGCTATATCGCCCTCTGCATCAATCTTGATGGATATATTTATGTTATCTTTATCCTTAACATCTATTTTTATGGAACTTTTTGTATTTTGAATTTCATAAATCATCAAGTGATCGTCAATTTCAAACTCAATTATCCCACCCTGATTTTTCTTTTTAATTAAGTTTAGTCCTTTTACTTCCTTACCGGTAAGTACACCAACCATTTTATTGTTATAACCTTGAAATACCGCCACCCCATTATCCTTTACTTTATTATCAGAAACTAAAACCCTTGGAATAGCATAACTGCTGCGATCCAAGAGAAATTGATGTATATCCCCCATTTTTACCGCATCAACTATCGCTAAGGATCTGGCACTGTGTTCTAAAATTGAATTAATATAAATCGCGGGAAGTTTTTCCGTTTTTGTTTTTACTTCAAGTACTTGATGTGCTTCACCTTCCGAAATAATTACCTTAATGGATCGACGCATCTCCTGATCACGAATAAATGCATCCATGATACTAGCAAAGAGACCAGGTTCTTTCGCTACCTCTTCCGATACAGCTATCACTTTTAAGTGTTCATAGTATGGTACACGACTCGTAAAAGTGGAGATTTTCCTGGAAATTTCGAATAAGCTCTTGCCCTTTGCTGACAAATTGGTATATGCAGTTGGGCTACTTCCAGATTGTCCAGCACTCCCTAATCCAGCAGGTATTACTATCTGATTTGTCGCATGTAGATTATAGTTCTCCGATTCTTGCTTATCTGCTAAATCAACAGTTGTTCCAATTACAAAACCACGTTCTTCAATAGGTACTTGATCCCAACAACCGGTTAATAGGAAGATAAATGAGCTAACAATGAGTAAATAGACTTTTCTATTTTCCAACCGGCTTCACCTTCCTTAACTTGGCAATAACAAATAGAAACACCCCTATAAAAATGGTGTATGAAAATGCTACATTACTGACAATTGATCCAAGTTTGGTCACCTCAATTAAGTCCTGTGGAAACATACTAACGCTAAATACAATCGGTGCTACTAAAATAATAACTTTGATTTTTTTCGTATGATTAAAGATAGAGTTGAGTGAAAGTACAACAATATCCAATGCCATTGCAGTTGTATTAAAGATGGCCATAATCCAAATAATAAAAAAGACAGATTCAAACCGCTCGAAAAACCCTCCAGGTATTTCAATTCCCTTAGCTAATTCAATGGTTGGATAAAGTAGATTAGCCGTAACTGAATGACCAAATACACCTATACACAGAAGAAAAAGCATTACATACAAAACAACTGGTATACACATCCCAATTGCAGCCTTTTTAGGAGCGTTTTTAGGATTGTCAACTAGTCCAATGTAAAATAAAACAACCACAAATCCCAGGTATGATAATAAACCTGTATGAACCCCCTTAACGTAACCTTTAAAGTCTGTTTCAAACATTGGTAATAATTGGTTTGGATCAAAGAATCCTAGATTAAAAACAAAAACAACTAGAGCGATTAAAAGAATAATCGGTAGAAACATCATATTTAATCGAAATAACCCTGCCCTTGATCCCGAAACAGCATAAATAACAACAAGAAGAAAGCAAAGTGCTATCACCTCTACAGGCGTGCGGTCAAATAAATATTGCTTAGATACATCAGCAATTCTGCGGACCTCAAATGCCGTAATACCTAACCAAATCACAGCAAACAATAACGATATAACGACTGCCACTGGTTTTGAAAGAATGGTAGATGAAAACGTGAAGAACGATTGATTTGGAAACCGAATAGTCAGCTTAGCCAATAACCATGTAAAGAGAACCGCTAATCCACCCCCAACAAGGATCGCGACAACCCCATCTGAAGCGGTAGTTGCGGCCGCCAGATCCCTAGGTAATGAAAGGATCCCAACACCAATCACCATGGAAGGTACAGCAAACATGATTTCTCTATCGCTAATTTTTTCATCACCATATTCAAAGCTTTTCATTACTTTGTATCTCCTTTATTTGCCGATGTATTATCACTTGGTTTCAAATAACCTGGACGCTTAGTCAAAGTAGGAATTGGGGCGCGTAGCACAAGGTCCTTCCAATCCTTCAGAAATGTAGGGGCAAATGGGCTAGAGAATGGCACTCCCATACTTTTAAGATTTACAATATGAATGTTAATCATAATGTAAACAAGGATAATACCATAAAGCCCTAGAACAGCGGCTGAGAACATAAAGAAAAAGCGTACCAACCGAAAAGAAATTGCAACACTATATGCAGGTAGCGCAAATGAAGCAATCGCAGTTAGAGCAACTACTACAACCATAACCGGGCTTACTATACCAGCTAGAACTGCGGCTTCTCCGATTACCAAACCACCAACTATACCAATTGTTTGTCCAATTGTTTTCGGTAACCGTGCCCCTGCTTCCCGTAATAATTCCATAGTTATTGCCATTAAGATGGCTTCCACAAATGGTGGAAAGGGTACACCATCTCTAGTGGCTGCTATGGAAAACGCCAATTCTGAAGGAATCATTCCCTGATGGTAGGAAACGAGAGCGATATATAATGAGGGCAAAAACATGGCTATGAATGCAGCAAAGTAACGTAAAACCCTCAGTGCTGATCCAATTGTCCACCGTTCATAATAATCTTCTGGCGACTGAAATGCATTACCAAGTGTTAAAGGAGCAATCAATACAAATGGCGTACCATCCAGCATTATTATAGCCTTCCCCTGTACAATGGCGGCCGCAGCCGTGTCAGGTCGTTCTGTGTTAAGCAGTTGTGGAAATGGTGACAGAAAACTATCTTCAATCCATTGTTCAATGTAGCCTGATTCTGGTGCATCATCCATATCAATTGATTCAAGTCTACGGTTCAACTCTTTCAAAAAGTCCGGATGAATAACACCACCTAGATAACCTACAACAAGTACCCTTTTCGAACGACGCCCAACATGATGCGTTTTAAAGTGTAAGTTGGGATCTTGTATGTGACGGCGAATAAGGACCATGTTTGTTCGTATATTTTCAACAAAACCTTCTCGCGGCCCGCGGATTACTGACTCTGACATTGGTTCTTCAATTGCGCGAGTTTCCCACCCTTTTGTATCCATAATTAACACTTGATCTATTCCATCCAAGTAAAAGATCGTGCTGCCATATAAGAGAGCATTTGAAATATCGTCCAAAGTTTTAGCCTTTTTGAGATCACATATGGATATAATCTCCCGATGAATTTCGTCTAATAGCTCAGTTACGTCATCAGGAAGTTGTTTTCGCTCGTTTACTATCTGTACATTTTTTAAGATATTATTATTTACTAAGTTCGTATCTATCAAGCCATCAATAAAAACAACAGCACACTTATGGTTAGTACCACGAACCGTAAATTCCCTTATGACTAAATCATTTGGTTTATCCAACATGTTTTTTAGATTATCTAAGTTCTTATCGAGCTCTTTTACTAGCTCTATAGAGAAATCTTCTTCTGTATTTTTTGATTTCTGCTTTTTAATCCGTTTCATTTTATTCACCTCAATTGAACGGTTGATTGCTTCCCTTCTTTTGCCCATATTCCGTGTTATTTATACAGAACCAGGTTGACCGTATAAGAATGAAAAGACAAATGAGTAAAATGATAAACAAATAGAATCTTCTATTTATTAACCCGCTTCACTCCCCTTAATTTAGCAACAACAAATAGCATTAACGGAATGAAAAGGCTATAAATTAATGCCGTATTAAAAACAATTGACCCAAAAGAAGTTAACTCCAATTTATCTTGCGGTAGCATACTTATGCTATATACAATCGGTGCTAATATGAAGATTATTTTGATTTTTTTTGTATGCTTAAAAATAGAGCTAAGTGAGAGTACCGCGACATCAAATGCCATCGTAGTCGTATTAAAAATAGCCATAATCCAGATTACAAAAAAGATGGACTCAAATCTCCCAAAAAATCCGCCTGGTATTTCTACACTCTTTGCGAGCTCTATCGTTGGGTAAAGTAGATTAGCTGTTACTGAATTACCTAAAACACCAATACAAAGAATATAAAGCATCAAATACAATACAAGCGGTATACACATGCCAATCGCTGCCTTTTTAGGAGTTTTCTTAGGATGATCTACTAGTCCAACATAAAATAAAACAATAATAAATCCTGAGTAGATGGTCATTCCTGTGTACATCCCCTCTAGATATCCCTGACTATCCGTTTTAAACATTGGCAACAATTGATTTGGGTCAAATTCCCCTATATTGAATACTAAAACAATTAGCGTAACAAAGAGAATAATAGGTAAAAATAACATGTTTAATCGAAACAAACCTGCCCTGGAACCTGAAACAGCATAAACTACTACAAGAAGAAAACAAAGTCCAATTAACTCAACAGGAGTTTTATCAAGCAAATATAGTTTTGAAATATCAGCAATTTGACGAACCTCAATTGCCGTGACATTTAACCATATAACTGCAAACAATAAGAAAGTAACAATGGCTACTGGCTTTGAAAAAATACTAGATGCAAATGTAAAGAAAGATTGATTTGGAAATCCAATCATCAGTTTAGCCAGCAACCATATAAAGAGAACCGCAAATAACCCGACACCGAGTATAGCTATCCATCCATCAGCAGAGGTAGTAGCTGCTGCAAGGTCCCTTGGTAATGTAAGTATTACTACACCAATCACATAGGAGGGCACAGTAATCATGATTTCTCTATCGCTAATTTTTTCATCCCCATATTCAAAGCTTTTCATTAACTTTATATCCCCTTTATTCGCTGGTGTATGATCAATCCCTTGATTTTGCAAAAATAATGAAAAGCTCTAAACAACGTTCCATTCATTTGTTCATCGTACATCCCCCGGCAACTGAAAAAATTCCAAAACGTTACAATAGCGTACATCTAAGAAGATGTACGCTTCTTTCAAGCTGTAAATATAATAGCTTTATTGCTTCCTTACTTTTTCCCATTGCCAGTATTTTTTATACAAAAACCTGATGTATAAGTGAAGTTATTTATGACAAACTAATAAAAAAATTACACCCGGGAGGAAACGATACATGGCAATGGATCAAAATATAGATTTAACGTCTTCGGAACTATCGCAAATATGGGGCGCATATATGAATGCCAGCATAACATCGAAGGTTTTGAAGTATTTTATAAATATAGTAGAGGATAATGAAATACGCCCGGTTATTCAAAATGCCCTTGATTTAACGCAGTCACAATTAACGGACCTGAAAGCCATTTTTGAGAAGGAAAACAAGCCAGTTCCTATTGGTTTCACAGATCAAGATGTAAATGTTGACGCACCTCGACTATATTCTGACAATTATTGTTTGCAATATGTTTTTCAGCTTGGGTCTTTAGGAATCTACTCCTTTGCCGCATCTGTAACCGTAGCGACTCGAGAAGATATTTACTTATTTTTTTCAGACGGATTACGTAAGTATAACGAACTTCACCAAAAGGCTACATTGATTTCACTAACAAAAGGGTTGTATGCCCGTCCACCATATATTCCGACACCAAATGAAGTGGATTTTGTAAAAAAACAAAGCTTTTTAAGAGGATGGTTTGGTGAACGAAGACCATTAATGGCTACGGAAATTGCCCATCTATTCTCGAATATGCAACGAAATAGCCTGGGAATTGCTACACTAACTGGTTTCAGCCAGGTAGTACAAACAAAAGATGTTAAGGAGTATTTATTAAGAGGAATCCAAATAGCCAAAAAGCATGTAAAAGTGTTTAACTCTGTTTTAGAGGATTCACAAGTTCCAACGCCAATGGGCTCTGACTCAATGGTAACGGATAGTATGAAAGTCTCCCCTTTTTCCGACAAACTTATCATGTTTCATGTTACTGGCATGATCGGGCTTAGTATCGGTTTTTACGGAATTAGTATCTCTGCAGGTATAAGAAGGGATATTGCAGCAAACTACACACGATTGAGTGCGGAAATTGGTTTGTACTCTGAAGATGGTGCCAACCTAATGATTGAAAACGAATGGATGGAAGAACCACCTCGTATGATTGATCGCGATGAATTAGCAAAATCTAAATAACGAAAGGAATAGTTGTATGGAAAACACTGAGCATAACCATGTCCAGTTAACATCGTCTGAGATTTCCAGCCTTTGGGGATCTTATCAAGTTGATACGATGATGATTTGTGGAATAAAATATTTTCTTTCAAACATAGAAGATACTCAAATTCAGTCAGTCCTGGAATTAGCGTTATCACTCACACAAAAACATAATGATGAAACAACATCACTTTTCATTAATGAAAATTACCCTGTACCACAAGGATTTACAGACAAAGATGTAAATCTGGATGCACCACGTCTGTTTACAGATAAACTTTACCTTGATTTTATTTTGAGTATGAGTAAGTTTACATTACTTGCCCGCGGCCTCGCCTTATCACTTTCTGAACGAAAAGATGTAATTGACTATTACACAAGGACATTAAGTGATGCACAAGAACTTCATAAAAATACGATGGAATTAGCGAAAGAAAAAGGAATTTATATACGTTCCCCACATATTCCAAAGCCTGATCAAATCGATTTTGTGAACAATCGAAGTTATTTGGCTGGGTGGTTTGGTGAACGAAGACCATTACTTGGAATTGAAATTTCACACCTCGTATATAATGCAAATCGGAACGCATTAGGACAAGCAATAATAACCGGGTTTAGCCAAGTAGCAAACTTAAAGGAAGTTAGGCAGTTTTTCGAAAGAGGTCGAGAAATTTCTGGAAAACACCAAGAAATTTTTACAGCCATTTTACATGAAAGCTACCTATCTAATGGAATCATACTTACATCAGAGGTAACAAATTCAACAAAAGCTCCGTTTTCTGATAAGTTAATGATGTTTCTTATTACAACACTTATTGGATTTGGAATTGGACAATACGGATTATCCATGTCTTCAAGTCCAAGACACGATTTAGGTATGAAATATACCCGTTTAATGGCAGAAATAGCTAAGTATTCTAATGATGGTGCAAAAATCATGATTGACAACAATTGGATGGAGCAACCACC
Organism: Virgibacillus necropolis; assembly: GCF_044793635.1. GTDB lineage: Bacteria > Bacillota > Bacilli > Bacillales > Amphibacillaceae > Virgibacillus_F > Virgibacillus_F necropolis_A. The sequence goes on along the minus strand of NZ_CP084992.1, from coordinate 2,730,714 downwards.
TATTGCTGCAGACAGAAAGGAATTGGCCAAATAAGGCCGGCATAATGAAAAATGGAACCGGAGTTTCAAAAGACAAATTAGAAAAACTGCTATGGAGCGTTGCATTACCCGGGTTTGGTCAATTATTAAATAAAAGGTATGTAAAAGGTATTGTACTTATTATTTTGGAATTTGTAGTGAATGTGATGGCCAACTTTAACCAGCTCATCATATTAAGTTTTAATGGGAAAATTGAAGAAACCATCAATCAAACAAATTATTTATGGCTGATGTTTTATCCTTGTCTGTATTTTTTTGCTATATGGGATGCATATAAAGACGCGGATGGTGAAAATAAACCCTATTCCTTTCTGCCATTTGTTTTCTCTGCTTATTTTGTAACAGTTGGTTTAATTTTTTCACCAACGTTTACTTTTATGGGCAAATTAATAGGACCTATTTGGCTCCCAATCATCTTTCTGCCAATTGGAATCGGGATTGGATTTATTATCAAATGGATACTGCTTAAAATAACCAACAACTAACTCCTTAAAAATTCTTAATTTATCGTGATTTTGGTGCAATTGCTTTGCTGAATGAACATCATTTTGCAAAGCATATTTTTTTGACCACATATGTTTTTATTTAGTAAATTAAGGCAATAAACTATATATACACCTATGTAAAATGAATTTAATATTAACTTAATAGTTGGAGTGGTTTTATGGAATTTTTTATTTTTATTGGCGGGTGTTTAGCAGTAGTTTCAATTGTTTTAGTTATTTTACTAAACAGTGGTTTTCCTAAGAGAAAATATGTTAAATACTTCCCTCCCATTATTCTCATAATTTCTGGTGTAGTACTGATACCGCTAAGCCTTCTAACTGGTAAATGGACAGGAATTGGAATTGGATTATTAGGTCTGATGTCTTTTATCCTGGGGGTAGTTGTACTATTAATAGCAGTAATCCTAGATATGGCTTCAAAAAAATAATATTATTCTAGTGAAACTTTTTTATTCATTCTTCGTATATTAGCTATGTTAGTAACTTAATATGGGGAGGAAATGCTATGTTAAAAAAGTGGTTAGCAAGTGTCGGCATCGGAAATGCAAAAGTTGATACACAACTGGAAAATGAATATCTTGTACCCGGCGAGGAAGTTCGAGGGAAAGTTGTCATTCAAGGTGGAAACGCTGAGCAGGAAATAGATCAAATTAATCTTTTTGTTATGACTGAAGCAATACGTGAAGTAAATGATAGTAAAGTACATGAGAAGGTGAAGCTAGATTCATTTACTGTAGGAAATTCCTTCACAATCGACGCTGGGGAAAATAAGGAATTAGATTTTCAATTTACATTACCTATACATACTCCACCTACAATAGGTAAAACAAAAGTATGGATTCAGACTGGTGTGGATGTACCAAACGCAATCGACCCGAATGATAGAGACTATATCAATGTAAAGCCACACCGTAACATGAACGTTGTGATAGATGCCTTAACCAATGAACTTGGCTTTCGTATGCGTAAAGTCGAAATGGAATATTCAAGACGTTATAATTATGTACAGGAATTTGAATTTTTACCAGGAAATGAGTTTCGCAGGGACCTTGATGAGCTGGAAGCTATGTTCTTTTTAAATGAAAGTCGTTTAGAAGTTATCCTTCAGGTTGATCGTCGTGCCAAAGGACTTGGCGGATTGTTTGCAGAAGCGCTGGATATGGATGAAAACTTTGTGAAAATAGTATTCACTAATGATGAGATTAATGCAGGCACTTCTTCAGTTGCAACTCAATTGCGAAATACAATCGGTCAGTTCAGTTAAGTATATGAATATTCAGGATTTGTGACTCCAGTTTAGACTGGAGTCTTTTTTTATGTGATTTTTCACTAAAAGGTTGAAATTTATAGTAAATAAATAATGTGTATACCTAACCTGGTAGCACAACTCGATCATCACCTTTATAATAGGTACAAGAGCATACCTATTTTAGAAAGGCGGTTCATCGATGAAAAACACTGCAAATCTGGTTGAAACTTTATACAATGCGTACGACCAAAATCAACCCATTTCCAAGCAAAGCATTCATGAGGAGATTGGTAAATTAGCTGCTTATGAGGTTCAACATCTAATTACCGAGAAGAAGGCAAACGTTAAAGAGGACAAGCTCATTGGATATAAAATAAGCTTGACGAGTGGGGAAACGCAACAACTATTTAATTCAACAACACCACTTTATGGTGCTTTAACACAAACGAGTCTTTCCGATGGAACGATTGAGTTGGATACAATGCTTTCACCTTTAATTGAAATCGAATTAATGTTTATCGCTAAGGAAGAGTTATCTCCTGCAGATAATGAGCAATCGATTTTGCAAAAAATGAGCATCGCACCAGGACTTGAAATTCCCGATTCACGCTTTAAAGACTGGTTTCCAAAGCTAACTTTAGGTCAGGTTATTGCAGATAGTGCTGTGGCAGGAAAAATTGTAATTGGAACCCCTGTACAAGACTTATCCTATAATCAATTAGAAAATATAAAAGCTGAATTACTGTTAGACGGAGAATCAATCGCCACTGGTTCTTCATCCGAAGTCCTTGGTAACCCTGTTCATTCGATTAAATGGCTTATCGATGAGCTTGCTAAAAGTGGACGTATGATTGAAAAAGGGATGATTATATCTTCCGGTACATTTATTTTGCCTAACAAGCTTCAGAAAGGGAAATATGAAGTACGTTTTGACAGTATTGGTGAAGTAAGTCTTGATGTAGTGTAAGCGACTATCACTTTTTAAAAACCCCTGCGCTCTTTTAGAGTTCAGGGGTTTTTCCATTTACTTAATCCACTAAGCCGTGTAGTGCAACTTTCCAGCTAAACGCTGAATTTTTGGAAGGGCTCCTATATCCAGATTTCCACCACTAACAATTACACCACAATGCCTAGATTTAATTTTCTTGTTATGAGTGAATAACGCTGCTAATGCTGCAGCACCAGCACCCTCTACTAACGTCTTATTACGCTCAAGCATATATACGATCGCAGAAGCAATTTCTTCATCCGTAACTGTTAGGATGTCATCTACATATTTATTTATAAGTGGTAAGGTGTGTTTTCCAGGCTGTTTAACCGCTATACCCTCCGCAATTGTGGATACTGATTTAAGGTTCTTCACTCTATTATTATGGTAGCTTTCATACATAGCTGACGCTCCACTTGCCTGAACTCCTATAACCTTCATATTACGGTTCACATGTTTAGCAGCAACTGCTATACCGCTAATGAGGCCACCACCGCCAATTGGTACAATAATTGTATCGATACGATCTTCTTGCCTCAGCATTTCCATTGAAATTGTGCCCTGGCCAGCCATAACATCATAATCATCAAATGGATGAATATAGGTTGCCCCACTTTGAAGTTGTTTTTTTAACGAAGCTTCATATGCTTCTTGAAAACTTTCCCCTTTAAGAACAACGTCTGCTCCATATGCTCTTGTTGCGTTTACTTTTGCCAGTGGTGTTTGTTCTGCCATAAATATAGTTGCTTTTGTGCCTAATTTTGCGGCAGCATGGGCGACTCCTTGTGCATGATTTCCGGCTGAAGCAGTTATAACACCTTTTTTTAATTGATCGTTTGATAATTGCATGAGCTTAAAGCTTGCACCTCTGTACTTAAATGCTCCAGTTTTTTGTTGGTTTTCCATCTTAAAATAGACGTGCTTTCCAACTAATTTATTTGTTGTCTCGGATGTTATTAATGGTGTACGGTGTACGATAGGAGCTAAACGCTCCATGGCAGTATGAACTGTTTCACCTGTTAAGCAATCCCCAATTAACTCACTCTCCTCATTTTAATAGTTTAAGCTTTTTCATATGCAGTAACCTCTCGTTTTTCGACAAATTACAACAAAATTCGGGAAGTGACAGGCACCCCCCTACATTTCATATGCGCTAATCTTATCCTGGTGCTTCAATGTTAAAGCTATTTCATCCCAACCATTTAACAATTTTTCCTTGTGATATGCTGGGATATCAAAATGCACTATATTTTGATTGGCATCAACAATATATTGATCTTCTAAATCTACAGTTATTACAAATGTTGATTCTTCTGCTTGCTGCATCCATTGATTTACTTGTGTTTGCTCCATTTGAACTGGGATAATCCCGTTTTTCAATGCATTATTATAAAATATATCCGCGAAGCTAGGTGCTATTACAACTTTAAAACCATAGTCCAACAGCGCCCATGGTGCATGCTCCCTAGAGGAACCGCAACCGAAATTTTCGCCTGCTAATAATATTGAAGCATCGTTATAGGCTTCTTTATTTAAACTAAATTCAGTTCGCTTATTGCCTTCATCGTCAAAACGCCAATGGTAAAATAAAAATTGACCAAACCCGGTTCGTTCGATTCGTTTTAAAAATTGCTTTGGTATAATTTGATCTGTATCAACATTTGTTCGATTTAACGGATAAACAAGTCCCTTATGCTTTTTGATAGCTTCCATTACATATCACCTCCTAATTAAGCACTCCTGCAATTTGACGAACATCCACAAAGCGACCTTCTATTGCAGCAGCTGCCGCCATTTCGGGACTAACTAAATGTGTGCGTGATCCGTTTCCTTGTCTTCCCTCAAAATTCCGATTGGATGTTGATGCACATCTTCCACCTGGTGGAACAATATCATCATTCATAGCTAAGCACATGCTACATCCAGCTTCACGCCATTCAAAACCGGCATCCGTAAATGTTTTATCCAATCCTTCTTTTTCAGCCTGCATTTTTATACTGAATGAACCAGGCACGACAATCGCTCTCACTTTTTTGTTAACTTGCTTTCCTTCAACAACTGACGCTGCTTTTTGTAAATCGCTTAATCGTGAATTTGTGCAAGATCCAATAAATACATGGTCAATCTCAATCGATGTAATTGGCTGATTTTCTTCCAGCCCCATATATTCCAATGCCCGCCCGACATCTTCCTTATAATCTACTTGATTTAAATCTGGTGTACTCCCGCTAATTGGTACACACATACCAGGATTTGTACCCCATGATACTTGTGGTTCAATTTCCTCTGCTCTGATTGTTACTGTTTTATCGTAGGTTGCACCATCGTCGGTTGCGAGATCCAGCCACTCATCAGCTAGTTTTGTAAACGCATCGCCCTCTGGCACATGGGCTCTGCCCTTTAGATAATCAATGGTTTTCTCATCAGGACTAATTAATCCAGCCCTGGCACCTGCTTCAATTGACATGTTACAAACGGTCATGCGCTCTTCAATAGATAAGTTCCGAATCGCTTCGCCCGTATATTCCATCACATATCCAGTTCCGAAGCGTACACCAAACTTTGCAATTACAGCTAAGATTAAGTCTTTAGCTGTTACCCCTGTTCCTAGATCGCCTTCCACCTGTACATTTAATGTTTTTGGACGTTCCTGCCATAATGATTGGGTAGCCAATACATGCTCAACTTCACTTGTACCGATTCCAAAAGCGAGTGCACCGAATGCCCCATGTGTGGATGTATGACTATCTCCACAAACTATTGTTTTTCCTGGTTGTGTTAATCCAAGCTCCGGACCAATTACATGAACAATTCCTTGGTCTGGATGATACATATCAGCTAACGTAATACCATTCTCTACACAATTCTTTTTCAATGTTTCCATTTGTTTTTGGGAAACTTGATCCTTAATAACTTCCCGATCTCGTGTCGGAACATTATGATCCATCGTTGCATAGGTTAGGTCTGGGCGTCGTACTTTTCGATTGTTCAATCGTAACCCCTCAAATGCTTGAGGAGAGGTTACTTCATGAACTAAATGCAAATCAATATAGAGTAAATCCGGTGTTCCTGCTTCCGCGTGGACAATATGTTTATTCCAAATTTTAGTAATGATTGTTTCAGCTTTTACCATTTCATCACACCCCTACACTTAGACATACATACTACAAATGCTGTTTGAAACACTTTTTGTTGTTAAGTTTTCCACTACAAGTTCTGTCATTTCCTTCGTGGTCACCAGCTTACCATTCTTAATATGCAGATCCGGTGTATGATAACCTTGTTCTAGACATTCATTTACAGCATCCTCAATTTGAGCTGCTTCTTCTTCCAATTGAAACGAGTGCTTAAGCATTAATGCTACAGACAGGATCATGCCTAATGGATTAGCAATTCCTTTACCCGCAATGTCAGGGGCTGACCCATGTACAGGTTCATATAGTCCAACACCATCTGAGCGTATACTTGCTGACGGTAGCATTCCGAGTGACCCTGTTAACACAGAAGCCTCATCACTTAAAATATCACCGAATAAATTTTCAGTAACCATTACATCAAAACTGTTAGGCTGAGTAATAAGCTTCATTGCTGCGGCATCAACAAGTAAATGCTCTACTTTCACATCTGGATAATCTTTACTTTTTTCGTTAACAATTTCACGCCAAAGTCGACTTGATTCTAGGACATTCGCTTTATCAACCGATGTTAAGTGTTTGTTCCTTAATCGGGCACTTTGAAAAGCTTTTTCAATAATACGTTCCATTTCGCTACGATGATAGGAGAGTGTATCTACAACAGCATCCCCATTCGCGATACGTTCACTTGGCTTACCAAAATAAAGCCCTCCCGTAAGCTCACGAATGATTAAAATATCACTACCTTTAATTACATCTTCTTTCAATGGGGAAGCATGGAGTAAAGAAGCAAAGCCTTTAACTGGACGCAGATTGGCAAACAGTCCCAGGTTTTTTCGAATCCCTAGTAAGCCTTTTTCTGGTCGCATATGTCCTGGAAGGGAGTCCCATTTATTCCCTCCTACAGCACCCAACAAAATGGCATCTGCCTGTTGACATGCTTTAATGGTATCTTCTGGTAAAGGTGTACCAAATTGATCAATGGCATCACCACCGATAGCATGCTGATGAAATGCAAAACTATGACCAAACTCACTAGCTACCGTATTTAATACGATTTTCGCCGATTCCATAATTTCTTTTCCTACACCATCACCTGGAAGTAGAATAATTTGTTTATTCATAATCTCCCCTCCTCAATTGTTTTGTGATTTTACTTCTTTTACAAAATCTTAATCTATGCTAACTGAACTACAGATATGACCCCTTTGTCGCTACGCAGGCGCTTACGATTTTGTTCCTACCTGTTTCTTTTTGGAAGTTTCCTGCTGAACAATATAGCGATTCACCGCATTTAAAAATGCATTTGCGGAAGCCTCAATCACATCCTGGGCCGTTCCTCTGCCGTTCATTGGTACCCCATTAATAACAAGCTGCACATGTGATTCTGCGAGGGCATCTTTCCCACGACCAACCGAATTAAGCTGGTAATCTACTAGCTGAAGTTCCTCTGTTATTAATGAATCTAACGTTTTGTACAAGGCTTCTACACTACCTTGGCCAGTACAAGCCGTTTGCACCGTTTCTCCCTCAGGTGTTTTCAACAACACAGTAGCAGTTGGTATATTTGCTGTTCCATATTGCACCTGGAACATTTCCAACTTGTATTTATTAACGGAAGCTGTGTCTGTTTGTATTTCTGTTAAAATTGTAAATAAGTCATCATCTGTAACTTCTTTTTTGCGATCTGTTAATAGCTTAAATAGATTGAAAGCTTCCTTAATTTTTTCTTCAGAAAGTTCATACCCAAGTTCTTCTACTTTGTTTTTGAATGCATGACGCCCAGAATGCTTTCCTAGGAATAATGTGTTTGACGTTACACCAACCATTTCCGGTGTGATAATTTCATAGGTAGCTTTATTTTTCAATACCCCGTCTTGATGGATACCCGCTTCATGTGCAAATGCATTGCGGCCAGTGATTGCCTTATTTGCTTGCACATACATACCAGTTAATTTTGAGACAAGGTCACTCGTCCGTTTAATCTCATTCAATCTTAAATTGGTAGTAAATGGGTAGTAATCAGAACGAATTTTTAATGCTACCGCAATCTCCTCAAGCGAAGCATTTCCAGCTCGTTCACCAATTCCATTAATTGTCCCTTCCACTTGTGTTGCACCATTTTCCACTGCAGCAATCGAATTAGCTACGGCCATACCTAGGTCATTATGACAATGACAAGAGAGGCTAACACGATCAATGTTTGGTACGGTTTCTTTAATAAATCGGAACAATTTTCCATATTCGACTGGTGTAGTATACCCAACCGTATCAGGTAGATTGATAACTGTTGCACCTGCGTCAATTACCTTTTCGATAATTTGTGCTAGAAAGTTCCAATCAGACCTTGTTGCATCTTCTGCAGACCATTCAACTTGCGGAAACTTTTGCCTCGCATATTGAACCATATCTACTGCAGTATCAATAACTTGCTCTGGTGTCTTCTTCAACTTATAGGTCATGTGAATTGGTGATGTTGCCAAAAAAAGATGTAAGCGTGGTTCTGCAGCACCTTTTAACGCTTCCCATGCAGTATCAACATCCGACTTCACTGTTCTGGCCAATCCTGTAACAGAGGTATCTTTTATTGTATCTGCTATCGTTTTTACAGCATTAAAATCTCCTTTGGAGGAAGCAGGAAAGCCTGCCTCCATTCTGTCTACACCAAAGCGTTCGAGCTGTTTTGCGATTTCCAATTTTTCTAGTTGATTTAGATTAACTCCAGGTGATTGCTCACCGTCTCTTAACGTTGTATCGAAAATCTTAATTTGGGACATGTACTTTCACATCCTTTTGTTTAGATTTTAATGGTTGTTTTACAAAAGGCATTAACTCACGTAACTCCCTTCCTACTTTTTCAATTTGATGTTGATTTTCTCTAGCATTAGTAGCATTGAATTTAGGACGGTTGGCTTGATTTTCTAGGATCCATCCTTTTGCAAATTCACCTGATTGCACATCTGCAAGGATTTCTTTCATACGATCTTTTGTTTCATTGTTGATTACACGAGGTCCAGATACAAAATCTCCCCATTGCGCTGTATCTGATACTGAATAACGCATGTTTTCGAGTCCACCCTCATATAACAAATCAACAATTAGCTTCATTTCATGCATACATTCGAAGTAAGCTACTTCCGGCTGGTAGCCAGCTTCTGTTAAAGTTTCAAAGCCTGCTTTAATTAAACTTGTAACCCCACCGCATAGTACGGCTTGCTCTCCAAACAAATCGGTTTCCGTTTCTTCTTGAAAACTTGTTTCAAGGACACCTGCTCTAGCTGCACCAATTCCTTGTGAATATGCAAGGCTCAACTCCTTCGCATTTCCAGTAACATCTTGATAAACGCCATACAATGCGGGAACTCCTGCACCTTCCTCATAAGTCCGACGCACTAAATGTCCAGGACCCTTTGGTGCTACAAGGAATACATCCACATCTGACGGAGGGACGATTTGATTAAAATGAACATTAAATCCATGGGCAAAAGCAATCGCATTACCTGCTTTTAAATTGGGCTTGATACTTTCATGATAGACAGAGGGTTGAAGTTCATCTGGTAAAAGCACCATTACTACTTCTGCTTCACTTACAGCTTCAGCTACTGATAAAACTGTAAAACCGTCATCTTCTGCTTTTTCCTGTGATTTACCAGGTCTAAGTCCGACAACTACATCGTAACCACTCTCACGAAGATTCAATGCATGTGCATGCCCTTGTGATCCATAACCTACAACCGCAATTTTCTTCTCTTGCAAAACCTCTTTTTGAATATCCTTTTCATAAAGTACTTTTGACATAATAAACTTCCTCTCCGTATTTTTTATTTTGGCGATTTTCTATAAAATTTTATTTCTACCACAAAATCAATAAACTACGACGTAACTTTAGGTTTATTTCCAAAGACATGTGCTATTGCTGCCGTCCAGGATCGCTCCGGGCGGATGCTTTCCGCGGGCACGGCCTCAGCCTCCTCGAGAAAACCACTCTGCGGGGTCTTCGGACACGTGCTGTTCCCGCAGGAGTCACCGCCCTCCTCTCACCTGGACTGGTAAAGCTATTTACGTAAGAATTTTTGGACAATTCCTCCAACTAACGAATGCTGTTATTGGCAAATATTATACCAGCCGCCCGCGGAAAACCTAGTGTATACGGGCTGCGGCTGCCTAAGTAACTTGGTTCCATTATCAGTACTACAGATCTAACATAGCTAACTCATGTTCTAAACTGATGATGAGTTTATCTCGGTAACATGGTGGGGCTGTTTTCCTCTTAAAAATGCTGTAATACCGGTTCTGGTCAGTTCCTTGATCCCGTATGGTCTAAGCAATAAAATTAAAGCTTCAATTTTATCTGGTTTACCTGTTATTTGTATCGTTAGGCTGTCCTTGCTAACATCTATTACTGATGCTCGAAACGGTGCTATTATCCCTTGAATTTCCGCATGGAAATGACCACTGCCACCGACCTTGATAAGTGCTAACTCCCGTGCAACGATTGCCTTATCCGTTATATCCGATACCTTTATTACATCAATTTGCTTGTTTAATTGTTTTGTCAGTTGCTCTAACTTTTGATGGTCACTGACATCCACAACAAATGTCATTTTGGACAGCCCTTCTGTTTCTGAATTTCCGACAGAAATGCTGTCGATGTTGAACTGACGCTTATGCAACATTCCGGTAATCCGATTAAGAACCCCACTTCGATCTTGAACAGTTGCCGTTATAATGCGCTTCATTTTGTCACCCCTATCATTTCATGAATCCCTTTACCAGGGGCAATCATCGGATAAACACTTGATAGTTGAACAACACGGCAATCTACAACAACGGGACCATTATAGGCAAATACGTCCTCCAGAATTCCAACTACATCAGCCTCATCTTCAACTTTTAATCCACGAATTCCATAGCTTTCGGCAAGCTTTACAAAATCAGGATTTGTTGGAAAAATAGATTCCGAATACCTTTCTTCATAAAAACTTTCCTGCCACTGCCTCACCATCCCAAGCGCCTGGTTATTAACAATAATTACTTTAACTGGGAGATTCCGTTCTTTAATAACGGCTAACTCCTGAAAAGTCATTTGAAACCCACCATCACCAACAACAGAAACAACTAGATCCTGTGGGGCGCCAAGTTGAGCGCCAATTGCAGCTGGAAAACCAAATCCCATTGTTCCAAGTCCCCCAGATGTTACCCATCGATGTGGTTTATCAAATGTATAGTACTGCGCTGCCCACATCTGATGCTGTCCAACGTCTGTTGTAACAATCGCTTCTCCCTCTGACACACGATAAACCTGTTCAAGTAACCATTGAGGAGAAACAACTTCATTTGATCTGTCGTACCAAAGTGGATAGTTTGTTTTATTACTCTGTAATTTTTCACTCCACATTTGATGATCAGGAATTTCAATCGAGCTTTTTAATAAAGCCAGTAATGCCTCTTTTGCATCGGCCACAACGGGAATATTGGTTGAAATATTTTTCCCGATTTCCGCTGGGTCAATATCAATATGGGCAACCTTCGCGTGTGGTGCAAAATGTTCTAAGTTACCAGTTAGACGATCATCAAATCTTGCACCGATGTTTATTAACAAATCACATTCATAAATTGCCATATTTGCTGCGTACGTTCCATGCATGCCAGCCATTCCTAAAGAAAGTGAATTTGACCCTGGAAAACTTCCTAATCCGAGCAAAGTATTTACCACTGGGAGCTGATACTTTTCAGCGAAATCTTTCAGCTCTTCAGATCCTTTTGCAAATAACACCCCTGCACCCGCTAGTAGTAATGGTTTTTTTGAACGACTTAAAGCTTCAGCAAGCTTAACAATCTGTAATGGGTTAGGTATTTTAGTCGGTTGATATCCGGGTAAATAAAAATCATTTTCAAATTTCTCCAAGGAAACCTCTGCCGATATGTTTTTTGGAATATCAACAACAACTGGTCCGGGCCGTCCAGTTGAAGCAATATGAAACGCCTCTTTTACTACCCTTGGTAATTCCGATAAGTTTTTCACCTGATAATTGTATTTCGTAATTGGGGTAGTGATCCCCATCACATCCGCTTCTTGAAATGCGTCTGTTCCAATTACGCTATTTGCTACTTGACCAGTAAATACTACCAATGGCAAGGAATCCATCATTGCATCCGTTATTCCAGTAATTAAATTGGTCGCCCCAGGACCTGAGGTTGCGAGTACCACACCAGGTTTTCCAGTAACACGTGCATACCCTTCCGCTGCATGAATAGAACCTTGTTCATGTCGGGAAAGTATATGTTTAAAAGGAGTTTTCTTGCGATACAACGCATCATAAATCGGTAAGACAGCTCCACCTGGATAACCAAATAACGTATCTACTCCCGCATCAACTAATGTTTCAATTAGTAGATCCGCACCGGTTGTCAAATCTTTCGTACCTTTCATTTCATGCTTTAGCTCTACTTTCACTTTTTATACCTCCTTTTATTAAAACTAAATTAAAAACTAATAAAAAAAGACCCTTCTCTCCCATAAATCTGCATATTTCCAGAATTATTGGGGAGAAAAGAGTTATCTTTTCACGGTACCACCCAGGTTTATAGCACTCTTACGAATACTACCTTTTGAGGCTAACAATCAGCCTGCATGGATAACAGGTACACGTCAATGCACCTGGCTAAGTCTAATTAGAGAAGTCCGTTCAACTTAGCACTCAGGGATGATGTCAGAACAATATGTATTACTAGGCTTCCAGCAACCCTAGCTCTCTGTAAATACATGTAACATGTTCCTTTTTTCCCGTCATCGAGTTAATCATATTAATTTTCAAAATTTCAATAATTGTACTTACACTTTTCGTTCCCTCGAATTTCTTTCCTTTCGAGTTGTTTAAGTTTTTTGATATTGCCGACAATCATATAACTTTTTTAAGGAACGGTCAACAGGTTTTTTGAAAGTTTTTTGATACTTTAGATTAATCAAAACAGTTGAATACGCTTACATTGGCTATAGCTTAAGGAAAGTTGTAAATTAAAAAATAATATTACATTTTCAAGACATTTCAAATCATGTTAGGATCTTATTTCGCTATGTGTATGAAAGTTTCCACAAAAAAATAACTCCAGTATGTAACCGGAGTTATTTTTTATAATCAATTAGTCTAAAAAGTCTGTTACAGCACCTTTTGATGAGCAGGAAACATTATGTGCATATTTTCCTAAAATACCTTTTTTGTAAAGTGCTGGGGCAACCCAATCTTTACGACGGATTTCCAATTCTTCTTCCGAAACATCGAAAGATATTACTTTTTCACTAGAATCAATTGTAACGCTATCGCCTTCTTTTAATAATGCAATTGGACCACCAACTTGTGCTTCTGGTGCAAGGTGACCAACAACTAATCCATGTGTTCCTCCTGAGAATCTGCCATCGGTCAATAAGGCAACCTTTTCATCCAATCCTTTTCCAACCAATATAGCCGAAATCGACAGCATTTCAGGCATTCCCGGACCACCTTTTGGTCCAACATAGCGAATGACCAACACATCACCATCATTAATCTTATTATCCATAACAGCCGCAGTCGCTTCCTTTTCCGTGTTAAATACACGTGCTGGGCCAGTATGGCGTTTTACTTTCACGCCCGAAACTTTCGCTACTGCACCACTTGGCGCTAAATTACCTTTTAAAACAATTAATGGCCCGTCCGCCCGTTTAGGATTATCGAATGGCATAATTATTTTTTGACCATCCTCAAGTGACGGTGCCTCTGCTAAATTCTCAGCAACAGTTTTTCCTGTTACAGTTAAACAGTCTCCATGAAGATAGCCTGCCTCATAAAGAAGTTTCATAACAGCCTGAACTCCTCCGACGCGGTGAAGGTCTTGCATAACAAATTTACCACTCGGTTTTAAATCAGCAAGATGTGGCGTTTTTTCTTGAATCCGATTAAAGTCATCGATCGATAAATCAACTTCAATTGCATGAGCAATGGACAACAAATGAAGGATAGCATTCGTAGATCCTCCAAGTGCCATTACAACCGTGATCGCATTTTCAAAAGCTTCCTTCGTCATGATATCTTTCGGATAAATACCTTCTTCAAGTAACTGATAAACAGCTTGACCCGCTTCAACACAATCAGCTGATTTGTCGCTTGATTCTGCTGGATTGGATGAACTTCCGGGCAAACTCATTCCCATAGCTTCAACTGCTGATGCCATTGTATTCGCCGTGTACATGCCTCCACAAGCTCCAGCACCTGGACATGCACTGCATTCAATTGACCTTAATTCACCGTCATTTATATCGCCATTATTATGTTTACCTACACCCTCGAACACAGATACAATATCGATGTCTTTGCCATTGTGAGAACCAGGTGCAATTGTCCCACCGTAAACAAAAACAGCTGGAACTTCGGCGTTCGCAATCGCAATCATACAACCAGGAATATTCTTATCACAGGCACCAATGGCAACAAAGCCATCCAAGTTTTCTGCACCTACCACTGTTTCAATCGAATCAGCAATTACATCCCGGCTTGGAAGTGAGTAACGCATTCCCTGTGTCCCCATAGAAATACCATCTGAAACAGTTATCGTATTAAATATTAGCGGTACCCCACCTGCTTCACGTGCGCCTTCCTTTGCATTAATCGCTAAATCATCAATATGTATATTACAAGGTGTGACCTCGCTCCAAGTACTTGCAATACCAATCATTGGTTTCTTAAAATCTTCGTCAGAAACGCCAACCGCTCTAAGCATGGCACGGTTCGGAGCCTTCATAGTCCCCTCAAACACATTACTTTTTATACGTAAATCTTTTTTCATCTAGGATCCCACCTTTCTTTCGAACAATTATATGACTAATTTTCTTATTGTTCAATGTATTTATTTTTTTAAGACAAACTCGGCATTAGCTATAACGAATAGCGAAGTTTATCTAATACTGTTTCCTTAGAATTTTGTGAATTTTTCGGAGTAATAATAAAAAGTCAATATCCTTAGTCGGTTAAGCGTTTACAATACTTTCAAAATATTCACAGTATATATTGACAACTAATACAGACCTGCTATGCTAAATAAAATTCAACTCTATCAGCGAAAGATGATGAGCCAAGCAGAAGTATTTTTTTACATACAACTATAACAAATTCTGGGTGGTGTCAGGCATCTGCAGAACGTGACCTGTTCCCCCTTCGGAAAAGGAGATACAATCATGCTACCAGATCACCAGTTACTACGTATTCCTGGCCCTAGTCCAATTCCTCCAAGTGTACAGCGGGCAATGAGTCAACCCATGATTGGACATAGAGGTCAGGAAACGAAAGATTTGTTACATAGGATTAAGCCCAAACTAAAGCCAATATTCGGAACGGAGCAAGATGTCCTGATTATTACCGGGAGCGGGACATCTGGATTGGAAACAGCTGTTGTTAACACTGTTAAGCCTGGAGATGAAGTGTTAATTATCGTAACAGGTGCGTTTGGCGATCGTTTTGTCAAAATATGTAATGCTTATGGAATCAAAACGCATCGGTATGATGTCGATTGGGGAGCAGCTATATCTCCCGACAATATAAAAAAATACCTTATAGAGCATCCAGAAATTAAAGTTGTCTTTTCTACCTATTGCGAGACTTCGACGGGTGTACTAAATCCAGTTCAAGAGCTGGCGCAAGTTGTTCACCAAAACTCTGATGCTTTAGTGGTTGTTGATGGTGTTTCTTGTGTTGGGGCTGTTGAAACAGAAATGGATGAATGGGGAATTGACGTATTGGTGACTGGCTCGCAAAAAGCTATGATGCTCCCTCCTGGTTTAACCTTTGTTGCAGCAAGTGAACGGGCTTGGAAAGTTATCGAGGAGAACGAGCAACCGCGTTTCTACTTAGATTTAAAAAAGTATCGAGATAATTTAGTAAAAGATTCTACCCCCTTTACTCCAGCTGTGTCACTCTTGTTTGGGTTAGAGCAAGTTCTTAAACTTTTAGATGAAGAAGGTCTAGAACAGGTATACGCACGTCATCAGTTAATGACGAAAATGACCAGAGCGGCTTTCAGCGGACTGGACATCCCTTTACTTACTAGTGATCGTGCTGCTTCCCCAACCGTAACAGCAATTAAACCGGTAGATTTTCAAGCAGAGGATTTAAGAAAAATACTAAAAGAAGATTTTGGCTTAGCTGTGGCCGGTGGACAACAGCATATGAAGGGCGAAATTTTTCGTATTGGACATATGGGTTATTGTTCGCCAGCAGATGTGCTGCAAATTGTAAGTATAATTGAAATTGGCTTAAAAAAAATAGGTAATCCGATTGAACTTGGTTCAGGAACTCGGGCAGCTCAAGAAGCATATTTGCACCTGAATTTTTAACAATGGAAGAATTACTATACACGAGATGCGTGATGCGTTTTTCTAATCACAGGAGGTTGACTAATGGCGTTTAATATTTTAATAAGTGATCCACTTAGCGAGGAAGGTATACAACCACTTCAGAATGCTGAAAATATGAAAATTGTAATCGACACAGATTTGATCCCAGAAGAATTAGCTGACCGAATTGAAGAGTTCGATGCCTTATTGGTAAGAAGCCAGACCCAGGTAACACGCGAAATCATCAGCAAAGCTTCTAGGTTAAAAATTATCGGCCGTGCTGGTGTTGGGGTTGATAATATTGACCTTGATGCAGCGACAGAGCATGGAATCATCGTAGTCAATGCACCCAACGGAAATACCAATTCTGCAGCCGAACACACGATGGCCATGATCATGTCTTTATCCAGAAACATACCACAGGCCTACCATGCCCTAAAAAACCACAAATGGGATCGAAAAAAGTATGTAGGCGTTGAATTAAAGAACAAAACACTAGGCGTTATAGGTTTGGGTAGAATTGGTACAGAAGTTACTGTCCGAGCGAAAGGACAACGGATGAACGTCATTGCATATGACCCTTTTTTAACCGAAGAAAAAGCGGATAAAATGGGAATTGGCTACGGTACAATCGAGGAGGTATTAACAAAAGCAGACTTCATTACGGTACATACTCCTTTGTTGAAGGAAACGAGGCATTTGATTAATTCCGAAGCATTCCAGCTCATGAAAACAGGTGTGCAAATTATTAATTGTGCCCGGGGAGGAATCATCGATGAGGAAGCATTATACGATGCTATTATCTCCAAAAAGGTAGCTGGTGCTGCACTGGACGTTTTTGAGGAAGAACCCTTTCACGACAATAAACTATTGGAATTACCCGAAGTGATCGCTACTCCTCACCTAGGAGCAAGCACATTTGAGGCCCAGGAAAGTGTTGCTGTTGATGTCAGCCACGATGTCGTCAGCTTTTTGTCAGGGGGATTAGTACAAAATCCCGTTAATCTTCCATCCGTACCAAAGGATATTATGAACAGGATTGAACCGTATTTTAATATGGCAGAAAAGCTGGGATTGTTTCTTATTGATTCTACGCAAGAAGTAGTTGAAGAGGTAAACATCTCGTACTCTGGTACCTTATCAGAAGTAGACGTAGCACCCTTGACCAGAAATACGGTAAAAGGAATACTAAAGCGCCACCTGGGTGACCATGTAAACGATGTGAATGCCCTTTATCTAGCCGAAAGAAAAGGAATAACAGTGAACGAAAATAAAACCTCCAGGGCGAGGGGCTTTACCAATCTACTTACAGTGGAGATAAAAACAAAGTCAGGCAAGAGGCGCGTATCAGGAACTCTATTAAACGGCTTAGGTCCGAGAATAGTGAAAGTGGACAATTATAGTGTTGATGTTACTCCAGAAGGCCATATAGTAGTCATTCATCATAAAGACCAACCAGGTGTAATTGGTAGAATGGGAAGTCTATTAGCACGACATAACATCAATATTGCAACAATGCAGGTGGATCGATCAAATGAAGGCGGAGAAGCCATCATGATGCTCAAAATTGACAAACATTTAGAAAATGACGGATTAGAAGAGTTAAAAGCTTTGAACGAAATTTTTGACGTAACAGCAATAGATTTATAAGTAAGAATTCGGTCAGTGAGGGTTTTTCTGCACGTCAAACATGGGTAAAGCTATCTATGTCGAAGTGGCTTTAACCGCCATTTTTAAAATATAACTGCCAATATTGAAAAATAACCGCCAATATCAAAATATATCGGCCGATATGATAATTTATCCGCCGATTAAATTCCCTATAAAAAGCACACAGCATCGGCTGTGTGCTTTCACTATATTTTCACGAACGATCAATCTCTTCAACAATCGGTAAAAGCTCATTAAGGTGTGCTATTTCATAGGTCGGTATGACTTCACTTTTTGCTTTATCATGACGATTCACCCATATGGATGTTATTCCCACCCTGGATGCACCAAGAATATCTGTCATCAAATTATCTCCCACCATCACTGCTTCATCCCTCTTTACAGAGAGAAGCTCAAGTGCATGCTCAAAAATAGCCGGATCTGGCTTTCCTTTTCCAAAACCACCTGAAATCACAACATGATCAAAATACGGCTTGAGTTCTGGTGTTATATTCAATTTTGTGTGTTGTAGAGCAGGAGAACCATTCGTGAGCAATAATAATTGATATTTTCCTTTAAGCTGCTCCAGGACGGTAAAGGTTTCCTTATAAATATAAGCATTTCTTTTACGTTCGATCGGAAATGTTTCTGCTAGCTCATTTCCGAATTCAGAATCATTAACCCCTACATCACTTAACCCTTTTGTCCAAGCTTCTTTTCGATAAGTTGGAACCACTTTTTTCATTTTACGAAAATCTTCACCTTCATCGAAAAAATTACCCCAAAGTCCCTCAAAAGGATTTATTCCAATCATCTGCGTAAACGGGTATGTCTCATAGGAAGCGTATAACTTTCGCGCATTTTCCCGTACCCTTTCTTCTAACATTTCAGGATTGATCGCATACTTCGCCTTGGCAAGTTCGCAAGTAGCCTTAAAAGCTTCTTTTACACTTTTTTCATCCCACAACAGGGTGTCATCTAAGTCAAATAGAATTGCTTTAATCATCAACTCGTCTTCCTTCCAAAACCTTTTTACTAAAACAAATATGAATAACGACGTTACCCTGCCTTTTTATGAATCAGCTGCTCATCTTTCTCTGCTCTGTGTGTGATAAGTTGTCTGACAAACCACAGTGCAACTATAAGCCAAATAATTGAGCCAATAATCATAGAGGTTGAGTACGCTAAACTAAAGCCTTCTGGAGCATAAAAAATATAGGTGCTGGTAACAGCCGTCATAAATAATGCTGGTACACTACAAATCCAGTGAAATTTATGCTGTTTTAACAGATACATTGCCCCTGTCCACAGCATTACCGTTGCTACAACCTGGTTAGTCCAACCAACATAGCGCCATAGAAAGCTATAATCCATTTGTGTGAGTAAAAACGTTGGCACTGCCACCGGTATTATTAATAGAGCTAGTGGCCACTTGCCTACTACATCTTTTTTCGTAAACTGCTTTATTAAATCTGCAAGCATCATTCTGGATGACCGAAGTGCAGTATCTCCTGTAGTGATAGGGAGAATAATCACACCCAGAATTGCAAGAATACCACCGAATGAACCAAGTGTTGATATACTGATTTCATTTACTACTCCAGCAGGACCGCCAGCATTGAGTGCTTCTTGAAGACCCCCAGTCCCACCGAAAAACGCCATTCCTGCAGCAGCCCAGATTAGGGCAATGACACCTTCAGCAATCATAGCGCCATAGAAGACTTTCCTTCCTTCACTTTCTTTTTTAAGTGTTCGGGCAAGGATTGGGCTTTGGGTACTATGAAACCCAGATATAGCCCCACAAGAAATTGTAACCATTAAAAGAGGCCACATTGGCAAATTATCAGGATGAAGATTACTTAAGGTTACATTTGGAACAGGATTATCGAAAAAGAACAAACCGACACCAATCGAGACAGCCATAAAAATTAAGATTGCTCCAAAAATTGGGTAGATTTTTCCTATCACCTTATTAATTGGTAATACAGCGGCAATCACTAAATAGGCAAATACAATAAGTATACACGCCATAAAACTTAGTGGTGTTATCTCTGCCATTAGCTGTGCAGGTCCTGCTGTAAAGGCTGCCGCAACGAGAATCATTAATATGATAGATACAACATTAATAACTGACTGTACACTTTTCCCCAAGTATTTACCTACAATGGTTGGATACTGTGCACCTTTGTGCTTTAGCGACAGCATACCAGAAAAGTAATCATGTACAGCACCACCAAAAATCGTGCCTATTACAATCCATATGAATGCAACAGGACCATACAAAGCACCTAATAAGGCACCGAAAATTGGACCTAGCCCAGCGATATTCAATAACTGAATTAAACTAGCTCTCCACCAACTCATTGGCATATAGTCAAATCCGTCTTTTTTCGAATATGCTGGTGTTTCTCTTTGATCGTCTACACCGAAAATTCGTTCGACCACCTTCCCGTAAACTAAATAACCTACTACTAAAAATATGATGGATGCAACAAAAGTAACCATCGCTGAGCCTCCCTTCAAAATCAAATTTACAGAAAATACTAAACCGAATAATTTGAAAAAGCAAGAGTTTTCGACAAAATATTTCAAATAATTTTAATAAAACGCTTACATCTGAATTTTTAATAAATTTTAATAATTTATTGCATTTATGCCTTGCTTTAATCTGGAATATATCTTATTATTAGTATTAAAATTTTCACCAAGGGGGCTAGCGTCATGAAAGATTATTCAGTTCAAGTCAATCTTTGTTCATCTGGGAAGGAAAAGCCCAAATCAGATCAATTGCAATTTGGAAGGGTCTTCACAGACCACATGTTTATCATGGATTATTCAGAACCTACAGGGTGGCATGATGCTCGTATTGTTCCATATCAACAAATTACAATAGATCCCTCTGCCATGGTGTTTCATTATGGTCAATCCGTTTTCGAAGGATTGAAAGCATATCTTTCACCAGACGGAGACGCCCAATTATTTCGGCCCGAAAAAAATCTTGAGCGTTTAAACCGGTCGAATGATCGGCTTTGTATTCCGCCGATTGATGAAGATTTTGCACTAAAGGCAATCAAACAACTGGTTGCTTTGGAAAAAGATTGGATTCCAGAATCTGAAGGAACCTCTCTGTATATACGCCCATTTATTATTTCCACTGAGGCCTATCTTGGGGTTGCACCATCTCGAAATTATAAATTCATTGTAATCCTATCGCCTGTTGGTGCGTATTACAAAGAAGGAATTAATCCTGTGAAAATTGCTGTAGAAGATAACTTTGTTCGTACAGTAACAGGAGGAACCGGTGAAGCGAAGACAGGTGGAAACTATGCCGCCAGTCTTAAAGCACAAGAACTGGTTTCAAATAGTGGATATGCACAGGTTTTGTGGCTGGATGGAATCGAAAGAAAGTACATTGAGGAAGTCGGCAGCATGAACGTATTTTTCAAGATTAATGGTGAAGTAATTACACCTGCATTAAATGGAAGTATTCTGGAGGGAGTAACCAGAAACTCCGTAATCCGATTGTTAAAGCATTGGAACATTCCAGTTATCGAGCGGAAAGTTTCAATGGATGAAGTTTATCAGGCATACAAGGATGGATTATTGGAAGAAGCCTTTGGCGCAGGAACAGCTGCGGTTATCTCACCAATTGGCCAACTAACCTGGAAGCTTGAACATCTATTTATTAATAATGGAAAAACAGGTAAAGTTGCAAAAAGTTTATATGATACGTTGACTGGGATTCAATATGGCACAGAGAAAGACCCATTCGACTGGATTGAAAAAGTAGATAAAGAAAAAGTAAGATAACTTCATTTTTATAAAAGCACCCTTGGCTGGACTAAAGCCAAGGGTGTTTTTAGTTAACCCACACGCCTACTAGCAAAATGTCATTTATCTGTCATTGTCGTAAATGTTATTTATGTCTAAATGATTTATACTGAGGGTATAGTACAAACTAAAGTTCGTTAAGCTTAATTTCTGCACAGATAAACACTTGCTCAGTACTGAACTAATGATATCGCATTACTTTATAGGGAGGTTTTATCACGATGGAAATGGATACAGTCTTGATTAGTAGACTAATTACAGCTATGACACTAGGTTTTCATATCATTTTTGCAACTATCGGTGTTGGTGTTCCTTTAATGATTTCGATAGCAGAGTTTATTGGAGTTAAAAAGAAGGACCCCCACTACCTAATGCTAGCCAGACGATGGGCCCGTGGATTTGTTATCAGCGTAGCAGTTGGTGTTGTAACTGGTACTGCTATTGGATTGCAATTGTCTCTCGTATGGCCTAATTTTATGCAGGTTGCAGGAAATGTTATTAGCTTACCATTATTTATGGAAGTTTTTGCATTCTTTTTCGAAGCTATTTTCTTAGGCATTTATTTATACACATGGGATCGATTTAAAAAACCGTTTACTCATTGGCTGTTATCCTTACCGATTATAATAGGCGGCGGATTTTCAGCGGTATTTATTACAACCGTAAACGCATTTATGAATACCCCAGATGGATTTAAAATGGAAAATGGGACGTTTACAGCCGTTGATCCTATTGCAGCAATGCTAAACCCTGCTACGCCTTCAAAGGTGTTTCATGTATTGAGTTCGGCATATTTAACCTGTGCAGTTTTACTTGCTGCAATTGCAGCTTTTATGATGTTGAGAAAAAAAGCGGCTGATCAGGGGACTGCTTATCATAAAAAAGCATTAAAACTTATGCTAACTGTTACGTTTATTTTCGCAACTGTTAACCTAGTAACGGGAGATACTTCTGCCAAGTTCCTTGCTGAGCATCAAGCGGAAAAACTAGCTGCTGCTGAATGGCATTTTGAAACAGAAAAAGCTGCAGACCTTATTTTGTTTGGGTGGTTAAATGAGGATAATGAGCCAGTAGGAGAAATACGCATCCCTGGGGCATTAAGTTTTTTGGCACATAGCGATTTTAATAGTGAAGTAACTGGGTTAGAAGAATTCCCTGAAGACGTGCGCCCCCCACTTTGGATACATTATATGTTTGATTTGATGGTTGTCATAGGAATGTTTCTCATAGGAGTTCCTTTACTTTATTTTATCGTTAGTAAAATCAAAAAGTGGAACCAGCACAATAAATGGATGCTATTTATTATTGCTATAAGCGGACCATTAGCATTCCTTGCGATAGAATTCGGCTGGATTTTCGCCGAAGAAGGACGGCAGCCGTGGATCATACGTGGATATATGACGGTAGAAGAAGCAGCAACATCTTCCCCATATATCGGCCTGATGTTCTTCCTGTTTTTAGGATTGTATATCGTACTGGGGACATTATGTCTTGTTACACTACGAAAAATGTTTCGTAATAATCCAGCTGAGGAAGAGCTAGAGAAACAGTACCCAACCATCGAAAAGGGTGATGAATAATGAGCTATGAAATAATAGGTATTAGTGTGTTATGGATCTTTCTGTATGGTTACTTAATCGTAGCTTCTGTTGACTTTGGTGCAGGCTTTTTCGCCTATTATGCGAAAACTACAAAGAAAGACCATATTATAAATCAGTTAATTTCTAGATATTTATCGCCAGTTTGGGAGGTAACCAATGTATTTTTCGTATTTTTCTTTGTAGGTATCATTGGATTCTTCCCGGAAACTGCTTATTATTATGGAACTGCATTGTTGGTTCCAGCAAGCATAGCGATTATATTACTCGCTATACGAGGATCATTCTATGCATTTGAAAATTACGGATCGAAGCAGAGCAACGTGTACATGTTCTTATACGGTGCAACCGGGTTATTAATTCCAGCTTCGTTATCTATTGCTTTAACGTTATCAGAAGGTGGATTTATTGTTGAGGAAAATGGAATAGTTTCACTGCAGTATTTAGCACTATTTACAAGTCCATATGCATGGAGCGTTGTATTTCTGGCGATTGTTTCGGTGCTTTATATCAGTGCCGCATTCTTAACCTTTTATGCGGCGCGCGCAAATGACAAACCTGCCTTACAATTAGTGCGAAAATATGCTTTGTTTTGGAGCGTCCCAACGATTATTGCCAGTCTAACAACATTTATTGCTTTGAGTCAGCATAATGAAAGACATTTTGAAGCGATGCTTGACCTATGGTGGATGTTTGGGTTGTCTGTAGCATTTTTTATGATCGCAATGTGGTTAATTTATATAGGAAAATATTATGGTCTGGCATTTATTAGTGTCATGCTGCAGTTCTTCTTTGCCTTCTTTGGTTATGGAAGAGGCCATTTACCATATATACTCGATCCTTACATTACCATTAATGAAGGGGCGACTAATGAAACCATGGCCATTGCTTTGATAGCTGCATTTATTGGAGGGCTATTATTACTCGTACCTTCCTTAATTTTATTAATGAAACTATTTTTATTCAATGCGGACTATGTTAAAGGAAAAAAATAGCTGATGTGTGATTTCAACTGGCGAAACCTTATGTTAGGAGACTGGAGCGTATATGAGTAACCTAAAAGAAATAGCATACAAACAGAAAAAAAGCATGTTGTTTCTGCTTATCTCAGCTGTGATAACAGGCGTAGCAATTGTCGGACAATCTTATCTCATTGTAATGATTGTTGATGGCGTCTTTTTAAAAGAACAATCTTTTTCAGCAATCCTTCCCATGTTGGGAGGATTGCTGGTCATTCTTATGATCAGAACACTGTTCACCTATTTAAGTGGACGTACTGGTGTCAAAATGGCTGCTAAAGTTAAAGGGCATTTTCGAAAATCCCTCTTACATAAATATTCAAGAAATCCTATACAAGTTTCATTACGAGGGCAATCTGGACAAAAGGTTAGTGTCATGATGGATGCTGTTGATGAAATTGACAGCTATTTTAGTCAGTACATTCCGCAAGTGATTCGAACATCCTTTATCCCCCTCTTGATTCTTGTTGTGATTTTCACACAACATTTAAATACAGGACTAATTATGCTGGTTACAGCACCATTCATCCCCATTTTTATGATCATTATCGGAATGAAGACGAAAAAAAAATCAGAAGAGCAGTTAGAAAAGCTTTCTGCATTTTCAGGGCGTTTCCTTGATACGTTACAAGGACTTACGACGCTAAAATTATTTGGACGGGCTAAACAGCAAAAAGAAGTAATTAATAAAAGTAGTCTTGGTTTCCGTGAAGCTACAATGGAAATATTAAAGGTTGCCTTTACTTCTTCCTTTATGTTAGAGCTGATTTCCATGCTCAGTATTGGACTAATCGCACTTGAGGTGGCAATTCAGCTGATTATTTACGAAAGTATTTCCTTTTTCACTGCTTTCTTTGTGTTAGTACTGGCACCTGAATTCTATTCATCATTGAAAGAACTAGGAAGCGCCTTTCATAACGGGCGCGGTAGTATGGGTGCAGCGCAAAAAGTAGCAGATGAGTTAGCGGAAACAGATCAAACAATTCAATGGGGAAATGCAAGCTTGCCAAAAGAAGCAACACCACCGAACATCGAATTGCAAGGTGCAGGCTATACTTACGGAGAAAATCAGTTTACGTTAAAAAATATTAGTGCAGCGATTTCTCCATACGAACAAATTGCCATTGTAGGTCGAAGCGGTTCTGGGAAAACAACACTTTTACATCTGATATCTGGTCTTATTGCTCCTTCAGAAGGAAAAATAGCCATCAATGGTAAGTTGTTAGCTGATTACATAGAAAAAGATTGGTTTGATCAGTTAAGTTATATTTCCCAACATCCGTATATCTTCTCGGGGACAATTGCGGAGAATATCGCAATTGGCGGTAAATTTGATGCTTCCCGCAACGAAGTGGAACAAGCTGCAGAACAAGCAGGAATCTCTGGGATGATACAAGCGCTTGACAATGGCTATGACACACCCGTTGGTGAAGCGGGCCGAGGTCTATCAGGAGGAGAAAAACAACGCGTTGCCATTGCTAGAGCTTTTCTGAAAAAGCCATCAGTTATTCTTTTTGATGAACCAACGATTGGCCTTGACCTTCAAACAGAACGAATCCTGCAAAGGTCGATACATCAATTAGCACAGAATTCAACCGTGATTACCGTTGCACATCGCCTTCATACGATTAAGAATGCTGATAAAATTCTATTCCTGGAAAATGGAAGTCTAATTGCTGCAGGAACGCATGATGAACTGATCAATAAGGTAGCGGAATATCGTGATATGGTTTCTATTCAGCAAGGAGGGATTGGAGAATGAGAGATTTAGTGGTCGTCATTAAGTTAATGATGGTTGAAAAAAAAGATATTCTCTATTCAATTTTCTTTGCATTTGTTGCTGGTATTGCCGCTGTCGGTCTATTTGCTGCCAGTGGATACTTGATTTCAAAAGCAGCTCTTGCACCTCCTTTATATGCATTAATTGTTTTAACATCTACCGTTAAACTGCTGGGGATCACGAAGGCAATAAGCCGATATGCAGAAAGATATTTTTCCCACCGGGCGACATTCACGATTTTGAGTAACTTGCGTGTTTCGTTTTTTGAAAAACTTGAACCCCTGGCCCCGGGGATTTTTCAAAAATATCGTAGCGGTGACTTACTATCACGAATTGTTGGGGATGTCGAAAGCTTACAGAACTTCTTTTTAAGGGTTTTTTATCCACCAATTGTTTTAATTACCGTTTTTTTAAGTACGATTCTGTTCACCACTTTCTATTCTGTTTATGTGGCACTTATTTTACTTGCAGGCCTCTTCCTGACAGTCTTTGTCGTTCCAGCTTTATTTGCTGTGAGACAAGCAAAAATTGACAGTCAAGTACGAGAAGAAAGAGGAGAATTATCAACAGAAGTAACTGAATTTCTTCATGGTTTTCGTGATTTAAAAATATATCAGAAACTTGAAGGAAAAGAACAGAAACTAATTCAATCATCTGATGCATACATTAAAGAGCAGGAAATCGAAAATGTTAATACAATATATAGTCAATCTGTGAATACATTTGTATCGCTTCTTGTTTCCTGGTCTGTCCTGGCAATGGGAACTTATTTAGTAGTGGATGGCCAATTAGATGGGATTTTCCTGGCGATGCTCCTGATGATTTCATTAACGGTTTTTGAAGATGCTTCTCCAATGGCTGTCTTTCCACTCCATATACAAGACAGCAAACGAGCAGCGAATCGCCTTTTCTCCGTTGTTCGAGAACAAGGTGTCGCAGAAAAAAGTGAGAAAATGGAACAGCTTCAGCATAATAAGTTGCTTTCCATTGAAATGGATAATGTTACTTTTGCTTTTGCAGACGAATGGCGAATGGCTTTGAAAAATATTAATATGAAGCTTCCAGCAGGTTCAAAGACAGCAATTGTTGGTCCAAGTGGGTCCGGTAAGTCAACTTTGCTGCAGCTATTATTAAAAGTTAATCCTATTGATCAGGGGAAAATACATTTAGATGGTTTTTCGATAGATAAAATAAATCAAGAGAATATTTGGGAAGAATCTAAAGTTGTTTTACAGGAGAACCACTTTTTCTTTGGTACGATACGGGATAATCTTCTTCTTGCTAAAGATGATTTAACCGATGAACAAATGGATATCATGTTAGCAAAAGTTAAGCTCGAACATTTTTCTTTAACAGACCCTGTATTTGAGAAAGGCGAAAATCTTTCTGGAGGAGAAAAGCAAAGGCTGGCTATCGCTCGGGCTATGTTGAAAGATGGACGACTCTGGCTACTGGATGAGCCAACGTCGTCTGTAGATGCTCTTACGGAACATTCCATTTATGATTATCTTTTCAAACAAGCTAAAGACGATACACTTGTACTCGTTAGTCACCGCTTAACAGGGTTAGAAAGAATGGATCAAATTATTGTTATGGAACATGGTACAATTATTGAATCTGGTACATTTGAAGAATTGATACAAGCGAAAGGCTATTTTTACGAAATGAAACAGATTGAAAAAAGTTTACTATAGTCTTTCAAGAGCAACCGGGACATAGCCAATGCCCGGTTGTTTTACAGTTATATTCATATACTATTAAAAACTCGCCATTCGCCTCGTCTTTAATAGCGAATGACGAAGTTTTTCTTATACTGGCATTATTACGAGAAAGATAAATTGATGATATGCGGATTATTAATTATACTAAGGACAAAGTGAAAGGAGTTTAAATGATGGAACAAATGAAGCTTGAATCAAACGTTTTTTCTGTTTTAAAAGATAAGATCCAATTAATCAAAAAAAATGAAAGTGCGATATATTTAGTGGGGCCTATTCAGCTCCCTGTTAACTTATATGGAGAAACAGTTGTATTCCAGTGGTATTGCTGGCTTAACTATGACGAGGTAACAGAGGATTACGAAAAGATTATCGACAAACTTTCCTCTTCAAACCTAGCTGAATTTCAGCAGTCCAGTGTACTTGTCTATGGAGATTTTGAAAACACGGAAGATGCGCTAATCAGAATGCACTCCATCTGTCATACTGGTGATATTTTTGGAAGTAAGCGTTGTGACTGCGGCTTCCAGCTTAAAGAGTCAATGAAAAAAATTAAGGATCATGGATCTGGGGCTTTATTTTATCTAGCCAACCATGAGGGAAGAGGTATCGGACTGTTCAGCAAAGCGATGGCCTATGTACTGCAGGAAAATGGCTATGATACAGTTGAAGCAAATGAAAGTCTTGGATTCGTAAATGATTCCAGAAACTATGATGATGCCATTCAAGTACTTAAAACGTTACGATCAAAACCTGTAACACTTATCACAAATAACCCTGAAAAACTTGAAGCATTGAAAAGCGCTGGTCTACAGGTTGCAGGGAGATCACCTTTGTGGGGCGATGTTTCCGAATACAACAAGAAATATTTGGAGACGAAAATCAATAAGTCTGGTCATCTGGAAATGGAAGGAACCTGTCCAAATGACTAATCATGAATTTTATATGGATCTCGCTTTAAACAATGCGCAATCCATGAAAGGCCAGACAGATCCAAATCCGCTTGTTGGATCTGTCATTGTTAATGACAACCGAATCGTTGGAGTGGGGACGCA
Source organism: Virgibacillus necropolis (assembly GCF_044793635.1). Classification (GTDB taxonomy): domain Bacteria; phylum Bacillota; class Bacilli; order Bacillales; family Amphibacillaceae; genus Virgibacillus_F; species Virgibacillus_F necropolis_A. The sequence continues at coordinate 2,701,781 of NZ_CP084992.1, read as the reverse complement.
TCTAAAGGCCGGGGAACCGCATGCAGAAATTCATGCACTTCGTATGGCCGGGGAAAATGCCAAAGACGGCACGATTTATGTGACGCTTGAACCATGCTCCCATCACGGCAGAACAGGTCCCTGTGCAGAAGCAATCGTTAAAGCAGGTATAAAGAAAGTCATTATTGCCACACTTGATCCAAACCCGATTGTTGCCGGCAATGGGGTGAAAATATTAGAAGATGCCGGAATTGAAGTTGTTGTCGGAGTTCGGGAAGAAGCATCACGAAAGATGAATGAAGTATTTAATAAATTTATTGTTCAAAAGAAACCATTTGTTACGTTAAAAGCAGGAATTACACTGGATGGAAAAGTCGCTACGCATTCCTTTAACAGCAAATGGATAACTTCAGAAGAGGCTAGATTAGACGTACATTACCTAAGAAATGAGAACATGGCAATTCTTGCAGGCATTAACACCGTTTTGAAAGACGATCCGGCATTGACTGCACGAATTCCAAATGGCCGTAATCCCATCCGTGTTGTAATGGATTCTACTTTAAAAGTCCCCCTAGATTATCAGCTTATTACTGATAAACAAGCGGAAACATGGATTTTTACAAGCCAAAACCATGATACAGAAAAACGAAAAGCATTAGAGGGTCTGGGAATAACTGTATTCGTAACGACCGATTCAACATCTGTAGATCCAAACGAAGTCGTTAATCTATTAGGAGAAAAAGGCGTGTCTTCTGTAATAGTTGAAGGTGGCGGCAACATCAATGCCTCTTTTCTGGAAAATAAATTAATCGATAAAGTAATCCTGTATTTTGCACCAAAACTAATTGGCGGACAAAATGCACCAACCTTTTTAGAAGGAACAGGAATTGACCTGATGAAAGATGCTATTGATCTGACGGATACAGCTATTATTAAAATTGGAAAAGATTTTAAATTCACAGGGTATCCAACTTACAGTAATGAAAGTATTGAGGGATAAACATATGAGATTTGGCTTTGACATTGATGATACATTGATCAACTTACGGGAACATGCATTTATTTTATATAATCAGAAATTAAAGAAAAGTATTTCACGTGAAGTTTTTCATGCATTAAAAAGAGTGGAGATACACGAGCCGTTTGGCTTAACAGACGAACAGGGCAAAAATATGTGGAAGAATTCATTGGAAGAAATCTATTATACTACCTGCCCCCCTTTTCCGGGAGCTGTTGAAACCTTACTGGAACTGGAAAAGCAAGGGCATGAAATATACTATATTACCGCCAGACCAAAAGAGCATGGAGAAAGAACGATAACCTGGATGAAAGAGCAGGGATTCCCTGTCCGGGATGACAGATTTTTCTACGGGATGCAGGATGATGAAAAGGTACACATCATTAAAAACCTCGAACTTGATTATTATGTTGATGATAAACCTGCCATTCTTGATACACTAGCTGATGAGTCTGCACTATTATTGCTTAAGGATCAATCTTATAATCGGCATGTGGAAGACATGCATCGTCTTGTAGATTGGTCTGATTTTACTAGTTTCATTAAATAATTAGGCTTGTAGTATGGATTGAAAGGAGATATTCAGTTGCCAATAAATATACCAAAAGCATTGCCTGTAAGGGAAAATTTAAAAAAGGAAAAAATATTTGTGATGGATGAGATTCGTGCAAAGACCCAAGACATCCGTCCACTAAATATACTAATTCTGAATTTAATGCCAGAGAAGCAAAAAACGGAGTTACAACTCCTAAGATTGTTAGGTAATACACCGTTACAGGTCAATATTACTTTCCTAAGAGTCGTGACACATCAATCTAAAAATGTAAGCAAATCCCATTTGAACTCGTTCTATACGACCTTTGAAAACGTAAAGGATCGTCGATTTGATGGAATGATTATTACGGGGGCTCCCATTGAGCATTTAGCATTTGAAGACGTAAACTATTGGGAAGAGTTAACCGAAATTATGGAATGGACAAAACAGAATGTCACCTCTGTTTTGCACATCTGCTGGGGTGCCCAGGCTGCATTATATTACCATTATGGTATTGAAAAATATGAGTTGTCAAAGAAAAGTTTTGGTATTTATAAGCATCGTTTATCAGATCCAACAATTAAGCTTGTACGTGGATTTGATGAAATATTCAACGCCCCACATTCAAGACATACTACAGTATCAAAAGAAAAAATTGAGCGTGATCAGCGCTTATCATTGCTTTCTTCTACAGAAGAGGAAGCACCGTTTATAATTATGTCTAATGATGAAAAACATATTATGATTACTGGTCATCTAGAGTATGATTCAACAACACTTGCCGAAGAATACGCACGCGACCTACATAAAGGTATGGACATAGATATTCCAAAGAATTACTTTCCGAATGATGATGCACATTCAAAACCACCGAACACGTGGCGATCGCACACCCATTTACTTTTCTCTAATTGGCTGAATTACTACGTATACCAACAAACGCCTTTTGAATGGGATTAATTTATCGTGAGTGAAAAGGATATACTCGCTTACACTATGATTTTAAAGAGAGGATTTCATCAAGTCCGGTGACTCGATGGAATCCTCTCTTGGTATTTTCTCAATTATCCTTTTATCGCTACCATTAACTGTTTTCTATTTCCCCAGGGTGTTGATCAACATATTCCGGAAAGTCGGTGATAATACCATCTACTTCAAGTTCAAATAATTTATTTGCCTGTTCCTGTGTGCGAACAGTATACGGATAAATTTCCATTCCTTTAGCGTGAACACGGTCTACTAAATCATGTGTAACTATATTCATATTTGGATTAAAGAAATCAGCATACGTTGCAAATTGCGCTAATTGTTCATCTGTCACATCTGCCCAAGAAAGCCCAGCAAGTACGCCATGAGGAATACTTGGCAACAGTGCCTTAGATGTTTGCATCGATTCGTAATTAAATGATTGAATAATAATTTTATTATTATTTGGTTTATGCATATTGCGTTCAACTAAGGCTTCAGCAACTTTTTCTTCAATACCTGGATACAGTGCTGGTGATTTAAGTTCGATTAATATACCAATCTTTCCACGGTAAGTATCCAGTACTTCTTCAAAAGTAGGTATCTCCTCATCGGCAAATTCTTCGCTAAACCAACTTCCAGCGTCCAACTGTTGAAGTTCTTCAAGCGTAAGATCTCCAACAAAGCCAGTTCCATTTGTCGTACGGTCAACAGTTGTATCATGGATGATGACTAGCTCTCCATCTTTACTCATTTGTACATCGATTTCAATGTAATCAGCTTTCATTTCAAAAGCTTTTTGAAATGCATCCATAGTATTTTCAGGCGCATGACCTGAAGCACCGCGATGTGCAACATTCACCATTTGTTGCTGCTGTTTGGTCGAGATTGTTTCCCCACTAGACGCTAAAGCAGGAACGATTGACAAAGACATAAAAATTAGTGCCATTAGAAAAATTGAAAATGTACGTACTCTCATTTAATCTCTCCTTTATAAGTATTTAAGTTTAGTATAAAGAAAGACTATTAAATGAAAGTGAACGGAGCGTAAAGAAATGTAAATAAAAACAGTAGATTAGTAGTCATCCTAAAGTCCTTGCTTGCAATGGTTATTTGCGTTTGATAATTTATAATTCCATTTCTCCAATTAATAATTCTTAATTGCTCGTCGATGATGGAAAATAACGATTTTTTAATTGAGTTGAAAGTACCTCTAAAACTATTGCTATCAATAATATTGCATAAGTGATAAAACCTACTTCACGTAGATCGAAGTAAAATCCTGATGACATAAAGAGTTCAAATCCAATACCACCTGCCCCCGCCGCGGCACCCATCGCAACAGCTACCGAGAAGTTAATTTCAAACCTTAAGAAGGTCCATGACAATAAATAAGTGAATGTCGAAGGTAGAATAGCGCGAGTAACTATATGCCACCAGCCGGAACCAGTTGCACGTAATGCTTCTATAATACCCTTATCTACTTCCTCAAAAGCCTCTGAAAATGCCTTAACTAAATAAGCAATAGAGTGAAATAACATACCGAGTATTGCTGCTTCACTTCCTAATCCAGCTGCAATCGCAAAAATCAAAACCCATAATACAGTGGGAACTGCCCGAATAAATGCTACAAAAATTCGAACCGTTTTAGATATCCATTTATTTGATAAATTATTTGCAGCCAACAAGGCTAAAAAGAGTGCAATTACCGCACCAATAAATGTTGCTAAAAAAGCTAAACCAAGCGTAATACCTACTTGATGAAATGCTTCAGCTAAACTAAAATGATTTAAGGCAGGTTCCAGAAACATTATTTTCAAGTTATATACCGTCTCAGCAAATGCTGTGCTTAAATCCAATCCCGAATAATCGAAGAACATAAAAGCCATTACTGTTAATACAGTTAAAAGGATAATTGTACACCTTGTAACTTGTTCTTCTTTACTACTAGATTTAATATTAATTCGGCCATCTATTTTTCGTTTGATGTATGTTGCTTCCATTATAGAATCACCTTCCGAATATAATTTGAGATAAGCTCTATAAAAATAACGGCAATGACGATACTAAATGTAATAAGAGCTACAGTATTATAGTCCATAGTCTTATAATATAAATCAAATATGAAACCAATTCCTGTACCAGTTAATATACCAACTAAAGTCGCGCTTCTAATGTTTGTTTCAATCATAAATAATATCCAACTAATAATCTGAGGTAAACATTGTGGGATAACCGCTTTATGTACAATGTGAATATAAGTTGCACCCGTTGCTCTCAATGCTTCAACTGAACTTTGGCTAGCCTCATCAATGGATTCAATAAACGCCCTTGTTAAAAACCCTACCGTTCCAACAAATAGTGCTAAATATCCTGTCATTGAATTTTGACCAAAAGAAAGCAGCAGGATTAATGCCCATGCAACAACTGGAATATTTCTTGAAACAGATGCAATAAAACGGGCAAGCGAACTTAACACACCATTGACTCTTGTTGTTTTTGATCCCATTACTCCTAAAAAAATGGAGACTACTGCACCTGTTGTTGTAGCAGCAATAGAAATAAAGATTGTTTCGTTTAATTTCTCTAGAATGTCTGGCAATCTTTCAAGTGCTTCCTCTGAAATATATAAGTTTGATATTATCCAGCTTAGTGCTGTGGGCAGTGTTGCAATTCCATGTATGATATTAAAACTCGTTATAGTTGAGGACAAATATGTCAGCATTATCATGGTGACGAGAAATATAGTTGCCTGCCATTTACGTTTTTGCATTATTTTTTCATTCACTTTATTTGCTCCTCACACCGTAATTAACTCTCTGGTTTCAGTTCCATATATGCCATGAATGCGTTCATTGGTAAGTTTGTGGATTGGTCCATCAAAAACAATTCCACCTTCATTTAATCCGATAACCCTATCTGAATAGCTTTGCGCAACTTCAACCTGATGTAAGTTTACTAAGCATGTAATATTTAACTCAGAAGTAATCGATTTTAAATGATCCATAATTACCTTGGAGGAGTTTGGATCAAGTGAAGCGATCGGTTCATCGCAAAGAACGAGTTTAGGATCTTGGATGAGGGCACGAGCAATACCTACACGTTGCTGCTGCCCACCACTTAACTGATCACAACGTTTATATGCATGTTCTTCAATGCCCAGCTTCCTAAGTAAAAAAAATGCCCGCTCCTTCTCGTCTTCCGTAAATCTGCCAAGTACCCCCTGCATTATTGTTTTATATCCAAAGCGTCCATGTAGAACATTTTCAATAACGGTTAACCGTGGTACCAGATTATAATGTTGAAAGACCATTCCTATGTTCGTACGCAATTTACGCAATTCTTTTTTCTTCATACTCCCAACATCGAGGTCATCAAAAATAACCTTACCTTCATTTATTCCAACCATTCGATTAATACAACGTAAAAGTGTAGATTTCCCCGCACCAGATGGTCCAATGATTGAAACAAACTCTCCAGCTTCCACCTGAAAATTAATATCCTTTAATACTTTCGTTTCTGTGTTATATGATTTACCGAGTCTTTCAACTTGTAACAATGACATGTTAATTAGCTCCTTTTTCATTTAACATAGGTAGGAAATTAGAGTATGCAATGTAATAATGCATACTCTAGCTTCCTGAGATGTTACAGTTAATTTAACAAAATCTATTATTCCGAAAGCTTGCGGATTGGATCAAACCATGAATCTTCGACTGTAGTAAATCTTTCCTTATCTGACTTAAAGAATAAGCCTGGCTTTCCTGAATCTTCTGGAACAAAGATTTTTTTATTGTTTGCAATTTCATCTGAAGTCAATAATTCTTGCAATTTACTAAAATCTTCTTCACCCAAAACATCCAAATTTGCTACAAATGGTGCGTTTAATACTGGTGTAACACTCATTAAAGTAAATTCACTGCCTGCCAGCTTATTAAAAGGCTCAGCAGCATCGTCTTTAACTCGATAAATAGCTCCTACCGTGTTCTCTTCTCCTCCAGCAACTTCTACGTAATTTTCAACACATGTATCACAAAATGCCGCAACTTCTGCATTACCCTTTAATAGATTTACTGCGGATCCTTGGTGGGAATTCCCGAATAATACCTGAGAAAAAAGTTGACCACCTTCCAATAAATCTACTTCAGCTAAATCAGCATAATTATCTTTTTTTGAGAAGTGTTTAATAATGCTAGATGATGGTACTTTAAATCCTGATGTTGAACTGGTTGATACGAATGACATACTTTTTCCTTCTATCGTGTCAAGTGAAAATTCACCGTCTATTTTAAAGTTCTCCTGATCATCCACATTTACAGCCAACCAGCTATGGTATACAGCATCATCAAGGGTACCTGATGGGCCGGTCGGAACTACTAAAGGTTGAATAGCTTCATTTCTTTTATTTGCCTCGATATAACCTTGAGCACCCATAAATGCAAGATCTGCATTGTTATTAACTAATGTTTCAATAGCAATTGCATAGTCAGTAGTCAAATGATGTTCTACTGTTTTACCTGTAGCTTTTTCAATTACCCCACCAATTTCATCACGCGAAGATTTCATATCCTTACCGGATTCGTTAGGGTACCAAACAATGTCGATAACATCATCAACTTCTGGATTTTCTGTTCCGGCACTTCCTTCCGAGCATGCAGTTAACATTAGAATGAATAACAAAAGCATTGTTAACAAAGACCAATTCTTTTTCATAATTGATTCTCCTCTTCTCATCATTTAGTGGTATTGCAAAATAAACTCTCGAAAACGCGACTGGTAGTTGTGATTCAAGCCTTTAAGTAGTAACACCCCTTTTCATCTAACCCTATTTAACTCGTTTCATTGAAACATAAAACGCTTCAAGAAAACGTATATTTACAGTTTTTTAACCTATTCTTTACAAATGTTTACATGATTTATTTAATAGATTTATAGGACTTAAAATATCCCCGACTTCAATAGACTCACCGAAAACACCGTGATAATCTGTCCCCCCCGTCATTATTAGGTCATAATTATTGGCTAGACCCTTCACCTTTCGATGATCTTCCATTCTATGGTCTGGATGGTTCCGTTCAATCCCGCCTAAACCTACCTCTACAAGCTCTGGTATTAGGTCATAGGAATTCAACTGACCGGGATGTGCAACAACGGCAATTCCTCCATCCGCCACAATCGCACTTACTGCCTCAAATGCATCTAGATATTCAATGTAACCCGATGCTACGCCATCTCCTTTAAACAACTTTCTATACAGTTGCTTATATTGCAGTGATGTATAGGGTGCTTCCGTCAAATGCTTCATAATATGCTGCTTATAAATTGTATTACTCGGTTTGGCAGTCTCCATAATAGCTTGGTTATCCAGATTATAACCAGCTGCTTTAATCTGATCGATCTGCCAAAGGGAATGTGTCTGCCGTCGCTCACGTACCTTTTGACAAATCGATTCTATATGTATTGCTTTTAAATCATAGTTATATCCAAGCACATGTACCTTGCGCTTTCTCTTAAAATCATAGGCTGAAATTTCGATACCGGTGATAACATCAATCCCATACTTTTCGCCAAGTGAGAGAATTTCAGGCAAACCCTTGATCGTGTCATGGTCAACAAAGCTAATTTGCGTTATACCATTAAAAACTGCCCTTTTCATCACCTCCTCAACTGAATTTGAACCATCAGAATAGTGACTATGGACATGCAAATCAGCTCTCACCAGCAACACCAGCTTTCATTTTAGTAGTAATTAACTCTCTCGTTTTCATATCGAAAACCTTATCACACAACCCTTCCATAAATTCGATGTCATGGAAAATGCCAACCAAAGTTGTACCATTTGCTTTTAATTTTTCAATGATTTCACGAACTTTCATTTTGGATTGTTGATCTAAACTTGCTGTTGGTTCATCCAACAATAGCAACCTTGGCTTTTTCACAGTTGCCATCGCAATATTTAAACGTAGCTTCTCACCACCAGAGAATGTATTCGGATAGGTATCCCACAATTTCCGATCAAGTTCAAAATGCTTTAATGCCCTTTGTGCTTCCTTCCGAGCGACTTCCTTTTGCTCCCCCATTTCCAATAATGCCTTCTCAACAAGCTGTCTAGAGGTCGTTCTAGGCATAACGTTAAGAAATTGTGATACATAACCAATTTCGTACTGACGTAAATTTAGTACTTGTCTTTCTGTTGCTTTGGATAGATCGATTTTGTCAAAGCGTTCCGAATCGTATAGAATACTACCTTTGTCTGGTAAATACGAACGATAAATACTCTTAAGAATTGTGGATTTTCCACTACCGCTTTTACCCACAATGCCAATGAACTCTCCTCTTTCCAGTGAAAAATCGATTTGTTCCACGGCATGCATTGTTTCACCTAAATGATGAATGGTAAATCGCTTGCTAAAATTCTTAACTTCGAGCATAGACATGAAATTCCCTCCTCACCTTATTTAATGCGATAATTTGTGGTAGTTATTAAAGCCCCGTTGACCATCGTATTCGTTAGCATCGGATAACCATCATCCATTCTTTCGATTATGAGGATATCAGCCCTTTTGCCAGCTCTAATCGAACCCAGTTCGTCATCGATTCGTACTGCTTTTGCTGGATTAAGTGTGACCATCATAAACATTTGGTGCAAATCATTTCCATGCTTCTCACTTAAATCAAATATCGCATGCAGTAAAGCTGCTGGATAATAATCACTGCATAGTATACTGACACAATTATGATCAATCGCTTCAGTAGCTGATAAATTTCCAGAGTGGGAACCGCCGAGCAACACATTTGGAGCTCCAACAATTGTTTGTAAGCCCATTTCTTTTGCCTTTTTCGCAACATCTAATGTAATTGGAAATTCACTTATAGTAGTTCCAAAGGCTTTTACTAATTCTAATTTCTTACTATCATCGTCATCATGTGAAGCTACTGCAATACCTTTAGCTATAGCGATGTCTACTATCTCTTTGATTTCTTCAATCGTCATAAATTCACTATTTTGCCGTTCAGCAATGATGGTTTGCACATCTTCATCTGTCAAATCACGATAGCCCTGCAATGTTTTACTGTATATTTCTAAGTTACGATACTGTCCTTGCCCCGGAGTATGATCCATAAATGATAATAAATGTACTTTGTTGTCTTCTATATTTCTAACTAAACGATCCACCCCGTCGATATTGTCAATCTCAAAACGAGCATGCAAACGGTGGCGAATAAGATGCAGCTCATTATGTGTTGCATCAATGGCATCCACCAACCGTTGAACATTTTCCGGATAGCGCATCGGTTTATGTGTGAAAACATCTTCACGATAAAAAGAAAGAGAATGAAACATCGTCGTAATCCCATGGCTGATTAATATCTTTTCTGCTTCTCTTAAACTAATATTGAAATCCATCATACTTGTCGGCCTAGGGGATGCGATGGTCTCAATATAATCAGAATGAATGTCAATAAAACCCGGGGATATGTATCCTCCCTTTGCATCTATCCGTTCCACATTCTGATAATTTACAACTTCCTCTTCAGGAATTAGTTCTTGGATAATTTCACCTTCAACAACGACAGCATATCCATCTATAATTTCTTCTTCTGTAATAACTTTCCCATTATGAATAATGTACATAGTTGCCACCTCCTGTTAATGTGTGTTCAAAAGCTGCTAAAGATCGGGACAAAAAGATTCACCGTCAATGATTTTTGAACAACCTCTATAGTAATGAATAAACTAATTGCTGCGTATACGCATGCTGTGGATCTTCTAGAATTTGGTCTGTCAATCCGTCTTCAATAATGGCACCATTAAGCATGACAACCGTACGATCTGCCAGCATTCGTATAACTGCCAAATCATGGGAGACAACAATCATACTGATTCCTAATTCTCGTTGAATTTTTTTAATTAAATCCAACACACTTGCCTGTACGGACAAATCAAGACCTGTTGTTACCTCATCTAAAAACAGAACAGGTGGATTATTGGATAATGCTTTGGCAATTTGAACACGTTGCTGCATACCACCTGAAAAATTACGGGGTTCTTCTTTCATGCGAAAGTGTGAAATGTGGACACTTTCCAATAAAGTTTTACTTGTTGCTTCCATTTCCGATACATTGCGTTTGCCAGCCGCAATTAATTTCTCTGCGATATTACCAACTGACGAGAAATTCATTTTCAACCCGTGAACAGGATTTTGATAAACCATCCCGTATTTATGATTCCGAACATAACGTTTTTTTTGATTAGATAACTCAAAAACATTCTCACCATCTAGTCCAGGATCTTTGATATATACTTCGCCTGATGTCACGTCTGCATCAAAGTACAAGCATTGCATCATCGTTGATTTTCCGCTTCCGCTTTCACCAACTATACCGAGAATTTCTCCTGAAAATAAATCAAATGAAATACCCTGACAAGCATATACAGTGCCACAATTTGGACAGTAGTTTTTTTCTAGCTTTCTAGATTCTGCTTGTTCACAGTACTGGCACCCCTGACCGAATTGCTTGTGCAAATTCCGAACACGTAATAGCGGTTCTTCATGCATAACTGTTTTCCACCTCATCTTTCCACTTCTTATTTAGTCGCTCCGTACAGTAGCTTGTATCGTTGCATTGATAAATCGCTTCGCCCGAATCTGGGTCAACTAATTCGTCCATAAAAACATCCGTTGCTCCACATAAGTGACAGTGCTGCCCTTCAAAAGATTCAATCGTAAATGGATAGTCTTCAAAAGCAAGAGATTCAACGTCCGTATAGGGTGGTACGGCATATATTTTCTTCTCCCTCCCCGCACCAAGTAGAATTAGAGCTTCTGATTGATGCATCTTTTGATTATCAAACCTCGGAATCGGACTAGGCGCCATGACATAGCGATGGTTAACATATACAGGATGATCTGCATCCGTAGCTGTTTTCCCATATTTCATAATTTGTTCGAATAACGTAAGCCATGCTCCGCTATACTCATCTTCTGAATGGAGTCTTTTTGTCATATATTCGCTAGCTTCTACATTACGAAGCGGTTCCGGGGTTGGGACCTGCAAAATGAGAATTTGATCTTTTGTTAAAGACACTTCTGGAATACGATGTCTTGACTGAATTAAGGATGCCTCCTGCGTACGATCTGTTAACTCTACCTTCGTTGTTTCCTTTACTAACTTCTTGATACTTACCGCATTTACTGATTCGTCTGCACCCTGGTCAATGACCTTCAGCACATCCTGTTTTCCAATGATAGACAAGGTAATTTGCAGACCACCCGTTCCCCAACCGCGAGCAATTGGCATCTCCCTTGATGCAAATGGCACCTGATAACCTGGTATAGCGACAGCTTTTAAAATGGCACGACGGATTTCCTTTTTGGATCCTTCATCGAAAAATGCAAAGTGATTTTTAATTTTCATTTTTCTGCACCCCCTTCTTTACTTGACGGATACTGTCCAGCTTTGATTGGAATGTAACATAGTGTGGTAATTTTAAATGTGAAATAAAGCCTGTTGATTCAACTGAATCAATGTGTAATAAAACAAATTCTTCATCATGTGTTGGAAAATCAAATTCCGGATGCTCAAGACACTGATCTAATATACTCATTGCAATAGCTTTCGTTTCATTTTGTCCATAGCAAACCCCATAACCTATTTCAAAGTCCAGATCATCTTCATTGTTCTCATTTTTCACCGTTACAGGGACAAACGATTCTACTTCAGTCACTTTAATGTCTCCAATATAAAAGTCCTCTTCGGAACCTTTTTCCATTTCGTTTGGATGCTCGACATAAATAGGCAATGATCCGATGCGTACTTCTCCAACGGTTGGATGAACTTGCCCATATCCGCGCAATGAAGCGTAACCTAAAGATGTAACTGCGCCTGTCTGACCACGTGTCAACACTTGTAATCTAGCACTTCGGGGTGCAGGAAACTGCAAACTGTCCTTTGTAACATCCACTGGTGAAGTGTTGTCTGCTTCATATTTTTCAAATAGTCCTTCCTCACGTAAATAATCTACTACTTTTGGAAAATACTGCACATCATCGAATACAGCGATATTTTTCAGTCCATTTTTATAATCCTGTAACCACTGCTTGTTCGCTTTTGCGTTCTCTTCTATTAAGTTAAAATCCAGTAACCGATGCGTATAATCATTTGTAGTGCCCAACAATTGTCCCCCCGGAATATCTTTAAAACTTGCTGAGATCCGGCGTTCAGTTAACATCGATTCAGATTTAACCGTCTGACTGTAATAGAGACGAGGTAATGTAGAACGATGTGCGCGCATTAAGAAAACTGCCTCTTCCATGCTTCCTTCCGCCTGCTTAATAGACAATGCAGCTAAGTATGGTGCATACAAGCTGCTTTCAGACATCACCTGATCCACCATCGCACCCATTGTGGACAAAATCGTATTGATTTCTATGATTTCCTCGCCCTTTAAACGGTCATACTTTAACCGATTAATAGAAGCATCAATGGCTATCGTTCCACCTTTCACTGCAACATAACCCATTATTTCACCCCCATCAGTTCTACAGAAGTTGTCCTGGGTACACAGGCGATTTGTGACTTTTCATCTGTAAAAATTAAATCAATACCCAATGGATATTCCTTTATACGTTCATTTCTTGTTTGCCATATCGATGGTGTAAAGCTAACATGGAGCTGTGATGTATGTTTGATACCTGCACCGGCTAATACTAGTTCACCATTATTTGATAAGGGAGAACTCTCTATTATCCAGGTAGCTGAAGCTTGAGGATCTATTAAATTGCCATTTTTACATTCTTTCATAGCACGTACTATTGATTGTTCGGTATCATCATGTAAAACAATGATATAGTCAGCCTTGTTAATCGGTGCAAATCTTGCAAGCGTATATTCTGAAATTTTTTCAATTAAATCCTGGTGGTTTACTGAAAGAATATGAAATGTCACTTCTGCATCCAGTAGTGTCAGTGCACTAACTAGAGTTGCGTCGTAACAAGGAAGCTTGTAGTCTGTATGCACAGCCACTTCCTGAATCGATGAAATCGTACCCGGTCTGGACATGCTGTGTAATAATTTTCGATATACTTCCTGCAAATCATGTACCTGATCAATCGCCATACTATCTCTCCTGACCTTGTAAATTTGTCTTAATTACACATCCATCGTTTCGAAATTAACTTTCGTTTTGAACAGCTCTGCTTGTTCTTTCGCTTTCTTTTTTGTAAAGTGCTTCTCGGCTTCAATTAGTTGCGTGCTCCATTCTTTCGTCTCTTGAAGGTTAGCTTTATAGGCCGCATCAATAATTGCTAGATATCTAGCAAGTTCTTCATGCATACCTTTAACAATGCCAATACCGATGTTTTGATTAATCTCCACTTTCGCTTCCGTAACAAGAACCTCTCCAATATAGAATAATGAGTTCTTTGCGGATTCCTGCATCTTGATCATGGTTAACCCATATTGCGGGGCAACAATTTCCTGACATTCATAGTTATGAGTGATCGTTTCTGCAAACATTTGAGCTAAACTGGTATCTCCCTGAACTAAAATTTCTGTTCTTCTACGCCTTTTCATTATAAGATGCAGCCTCCTTTACAAATTCATCTTAACTTGTCGCCAAGTTGTTGTGTTTTAAGATATCGTAAAGTATTTGTAAAAGTGTCTTAACATTTAAGGAAATTAAAAAACAGGCAAGAAACCAGAGAAGGCTTCAAACCTGTTTTAATTAATCCATCGTAATATCATATTTAAACTTGTCACTTCGATATAAAATCTTTGTATGTTCCAACACATTGTTTGAATTCACATCGATACAATCACTTTCGACAACGATGAGCGGCACCATACTACCACATGATAGAAGTTGCTGCTCGTAGGAAGTTGGAAACGTAACACTTAATAAGCTCTTATTACTAGTGAAATTTTTATAACCTAGCTGCCGATAGTAAGCAAACATCGATTGGATTTCTGGACCGTCTTCCACAATACTGGAAAATCTCGTTTTACTGACAAATGAGTTATGTATGGCAATTGGTGCGTCATTAATATAGCGTATTCTCCCAATTTTATATACGCTCTCTTCTTCATTTGCATTTAATATATGATAAATCTTAGCGTCATAGTTGATTTTTTCACAAAAAATGTTTCGTGTTGTTAGGTCATAACCTAATTGTGTCATTTTATCTGTAAAACTAGTTTTCCCCGTTAGATGCAACTGAATTTGAATAGATTCATCTTTTAAGTAACGACCTTTCCCTTGTTTAGAATAAATATAGCCGCGTTCTTCCAATATTATTAGTGCATTCCTTACTGTCATTCGTGGTACCTTGTATTTTTCTACAAGCTCATTTTCCGACGGTAGCCTTTGCCCGGGTTTTAACGTCTTTGTAACAATGTGATGCATGATATCGTCAATAATTTGGGTTTCTTTATTTGCTGATATAAAAACCATCTCACTTCCTAATTCTAAGGATATTAATGTTGTCTTTGGTCGTTACTATTCTTTTACTCTATCAATTATAACTTAAAAATTGAAGCTCCTTTAAGAACAAAAGAAGCATCAATAAGATAGCTTCTTATTGATGCTTTCCAGTTAATTTTATTTTGTATACCTGTCTTATAAATTTTCATATTACGTTCCTTCCACTATACCCAGCGAGTAGTAACTACTTTCTGACGTGTATAGAAAGCTAATCCATCTTTGCCATTAGCATGCAGATCACCATAGAAGGAATCTTTCCAGCCAGAGAATGGAAAAAATGCCATCGGGGCTGGTACACCAATGTTTACACCAAGCATACCCGCATCAATCGTTTCACGAAATTGCCGTACAGCTCCACCATCTCCCGTAAAAATACATGCACCGTTTGCAAAACGTGACTGGTTTGTTAATTCAACAGCTGAATCAAGGTCTTTTACCCTTACGACTGACAGAATAGGGGCAAAGATTTCATCCTGCCAGATTTTCATTTCAGTCGTTACATGATCGAAAATAGTCGGACCTATAAAATATCCTTTACGTTGAGCATCAATATCGTTACGGCCGTCACGAACTAGATTTGCTCCTTCTTGTTCACCAGATTTGATATAGTTAAGTGTACGTTCTTTATGATTGTCACGGATAACCGGTCCAAGAAATACACCTTCATCCAATCCGTTTCCTATTCTCAGTTCATTTGCTTTTTGATTAAGTAAACCAATAAATTCATCTGCAACGGAATCTTCAACCGCTACTACGGAAGCTGCCATACAGCGTTCTCCCGCAGATCCGAACGCAGCACTAATAATTTGTGTTGTTGCATTGTCTAAGTTGGCATCCCGTAAAACGATAGAATGATTTTTAGCTCCAGAAAGTGCCTGAACACGTTTTAAATTGTCTGTCCCTCTTTTGTAGACGTATTCAGCAACCGGTTGCGAACCTACAAATGAAATAGCTGCTACATCTTTGTGATCCAACAATCCGTTTACCACATCATGTGCGCCATGAACGATATTGAATACACCTTTTGGTAGACCCGCTTCTTCAAGCAATTCTGCTAAACGATTTGCAAGTAGTGGTGTACGTTCAGATGGTTTTAGCACGAATGTATTTCCCGTTACAATTGCCATTGGAAACATCCATGCTGGTACCATCATCGGGAAGTTGAATGGTGTAATACCTCCAATTACTCCAATTGGATAACGATACGTACCGGATTCAAGTCCTGCTGCAATCGATGGTAAATTATCACCCATCATTAAGGACGGTGCACCTGTGGCAAATTCAACATTTTCAATCCCGCGTTGAACCTCACCTTGTGCTTCTTTAAAGCTTTTTCCATTTTCAATGGTTATAATTTTTGCCAGTTCATCCCATTGATCGACGAGTAGTTGCTGATATTTAAATAAAATACGTGCACGTTTCGGAACAGAAACTTCCTTCCACTCTTGGAATGCTCTGTGCGCTACATTCACGGCATTGTTCACATCTTCCTGGGAAGAAATAGGTACATGGGCAATTACTTCTCCTGTTGCCGGATTATATACTTCTTCGGTTTTATCAGCGTTTGCCTCCACCCATTCTCCGCCTACATAGTTTTTCAGTGCTTTTATTTTTGTTTGTGTCATCGTAAATCCTCCAAACTTTAAAATCGTTTATTACTCTAGCATTCCTTGCAAACAAGTTTTAATAGAAACTGTTCACCCTTCTATTTCGTAAAGTACCATTTCCATAGCGAGAAACCTATAATCACTAGAAATGTGATAAATCCATACAGCCATATAGAAAGCATCGGATTAACAAAAATCGCAACTCATCCTTTCCCTAATTTGCTTTTAAGTGTTTTTCTTTAACTTTTTCCACTTCAGCTGATTGCGGTTCTTTCAACACACGTGCCAGTACAATAATCGTAGCGATACCTATTAATGTTGCGACTGCTCCTGCTGTCATCGTACTTGGGATGATACCTCCAAAGTAGATTACAAGATAAGACAGCAAACCAACAACCATCGAAAGTTCTGCAGCTCTTGCTGGGGCTTTTTTCTTTCCATAGACCGCATACAGTATTGGCCCCATTGTTCCCGCAGCTACACCGGAAATTCCAATCCACATGACAGATCCCATATAAACAGGTGGATTTAGCACGATCAGAAATGCAGCTAAACCAATTAGGGGGACTGTCATGCGACTGATTTGAAGCGCAATCTTCTGCGCTTTTTGATCACTAACATTGATAATTCCTCTTTTAACTAGAACTTTAAGAAAAATATCATTGGCGAACACGGTCGAAATAGAAACAAATAAACCATCTGTTGTTGACATAGCAGCAGCTAGAATAACAACTCCAAAAAGCGCTACGATAATGGCTGGAAAAGCCCAAACTGCATATTCCATTAGTGCTAGGTCAGCAGCAACAACATTATCGCCAAGTGCTGCCCTGCTGTACAATCCCCCGAAGAGAACAACAAGAGAGAATGTAGCGGCGATAACATAAGTCAGAATCATTTTCCCGAGATCCTTTTCATTTTTCAATCCAAGAACCTTGTTGAACAAGTGGGGAGCCGAGGCAAACGCCCACTGGATAATAATTGCACCGAATATGACACCGATAGAATAAAAGTGGGTCGAGTCTGGATTAAATACCTTTACTAAATTAACATCCTGGGCGGCTAACTTTTGGGTAATGCCATTGAATGTTGAAGCAATGCTCCCTTCCCAGAAAATGATGATACCGGAAACAAACACAAACGTACCACCTATACCCATCATGATAGCTTGGACAGCATCTGTGTAAATATCGGCAAATGCCCCACCAGCGAAAACATAAAGAACGACGATTGCTGCAATAAAAATCAATCCACCCGTATAGGACATACCAAGCAAGTATTGAAAAATACGTGCACCTGCAACAAATTGTGCCGCTATATAAAAAATATTAAAGAGCAAAATTATGCCTGTTCCAACCCGCAAGATATCACTTTTATAAAAGTCACCTAACCAGTCTGGCAATGAAAGGGATTTTTGCCCTGTATTCAGTTTTCTAACCCTTTTGGCTACCATTAATACCCCAATTGGCCCTCCACCAATGATTGCCAAAAACAGCCAAAGGTTTGATAGCCCCCAGTCATGGGACCAACCTGGGTATCCGAGAAATGTAGCGGCGCTTAAATAAGTTGCTGCAAAAGACAGGCCAAGTACATATGGACCTAAACTTGCACCGCCAGTAGCAAAATCACTTACACTTTTTGTTTTTTTGGCACTCACATAACCGAGGACGAACATAACAACCAGAAATATAACAAAACCTATCCATGTATATAGTGTTAAAGTACTCATTTTTCTCTCCTTTCACGTTCATTTATTTGAGCTAATAGGAATTGGTCTCCTAACCCTATTGAGTTTGAATGATGCCAAGTTTTTTTGCGGGATGATTATCAGGTAAGTGAACATGTCCTTTTCCAAACATATTCTCCCTTAATGTTTTTCCTTCATATTCCCTCCGATAAATCCCACGGTCCTGCAGTTCAGGTACGACGTAATCAACAAACTCCTGAAAAGTACCTGGCGAATAAGTCTGGGCAATATTGAAGCCATCCGCATCGCCCTCACTCGCCCATTCTTCAATCTTGTCCGCAATTTGTTCTGGTGTGCCGATAAACTTCACGGTTCCATTGCCAAGACCATGATTTTTAATGGCTTCTCGCAATGTCCATTTTTTATTCGGATCTTTTGCATACATATCCAGATTCCCCTGAACCGCTTCTGTCTCCATATCCTCAATGTATTGATCCGGATCATATTTGGAGAAGTCAATACCCGTATGGCCGGATAAGAGTGATGCCGTTCCTTCATAGCTAACATGATTAGTCAGATCCTCGTAGTTTGCATACGCTTCTTCCTCGGTTGATCCGATAATCGGCAGAATCATTGGGAAGATGCGTATATCATCCGGATTTCTACCCTGCAGCTTCGTCCGTTTGCGTATATCTGCGGTATATTGCTTTAATGCATCCAGGGAGTGATTTTTTGTAAAAACAGCTTCCGCATGTTTGGCAGCGAAATCTCTTCCTTTTGGAGAAGCCCCTGCTTGAAACAAAACTGGTGTACGCTGGGGTGATGGTTCAACCAAATGGGGACCTGGTACATTGAAAAACTCACCTACATGATTGATCAAATGAACCTTATCGGGATTAGCAAATGTATCACTTTCTTTGTCAGTAATAACGGCATCGTTTTCCCAGCTGTGCTCCCATAGCTTATAGACGACTTCCAGAAATTCATCCGCGCGGTCATATCTAAGTTCCTTTGGTAGCCGCTCAGAAAGCCCAAGATTAACCGCTTCACTTTCCAGGTACGATGTCACCACATTCCATGCGACCCTCCCTCTTGTTAAATGGTCAAGCGTCGACAACTGACGTGCCAATGCGTAAGGCTGTGCATATGTAGCAGATATTGTTGGCGCAAAACCCAGATTTTCAGTCACGGCTGCCATGGCTGAAATTGGAATCAGCGGATCGTGGGCTGGAAGCTGTACAGCATTTTTTACAGCAGCTTGATGGCTATTTTCATATACGCTGTATGTTCCAAGTACATCAGCAATAAATAACGCATCAAATTTCCCACGTTCCAGCGTTAGTGCCGCTTCTACCCAATAGGATAAACTGTTATGGTTTGTACCCTGATCCTTGTCATGTTTCCATAATCCCGTTGAGTGCGGGGAAGGTGAACTTTGGATAAATCCATTTAAATGAATTTGTTTTGCCATACATCAACACTCCTATATAAAATATTTTTGAATAATTTACGTGGATTCTTTATTCAGCATCATAAGCATTTAATGCATTCACACTATGAGCAATTGCAGATCCTGCTTTTAATGCGACTGCAACGAAAATTGCTTCTGAGATCTCTTCTAGACTCGCCCCTGTTTTCTTGGCGTTTTTTGTATGCAGGTCGATACAATAGGCGCATCCTGTTGCATGAGCAGACGCTACTGCAATTAATTCTTTTTCTTTTTCCGTTAGCTTCTCAGCTTTGATGGCCTTTTTATCAAAATCAAGAAAAGCTTGAAAGGTATAGCCATTCAGTTTGGAAAATTCTTTGAGTCGATCAAAATAGGAAGCTTTATATAACTCCTCATCGCCTTTCCCATCAAAAGCATTCAACGCATTAACACTGTGAGCAGCTGCCGAACCCGCCTTCAATGCAGTTGCCACAAAGATTGCTTCTGCCACTTCCTCTTTTGTAGCCTCATTTTTCTTCACATTTCCCACATGCAGTTCGATGCAATACGGGCATCCGGTTATATGCGCAACCGCAACGGCAATCAATTCCTTCAATTTGATTGACAACTTTCCCTCGGCTAATGCTCGGTCGTTAAATGCAAAAAAAGCTTTAAATGATTCTGGTGCATACTCTTTCAATTCAGTAATCCGCCCGAAATAAGATTTCTTATATAAACTGTCTGTTTTTGTGATAGTCAATGTAATCTCTCCTTCTTTTTTTGTTAAATTTTAAATGAATAAATGGGACTGAATTATATTTCCACCTCCTACCATTACTCACTTTTCCTACGTGATTACTTGGTTATAAAAAGATAAGTAGGTGCCAACGTTTATCCACAGCCTCATTGAAATCAAAAAAACCTCTCCCGATGAGGAAGAGGTTTTAATTTCATTACACACACCATCTCATCTTTCAAGCAAATGCTTGCTGGAATTAGCACCTTGTTAAAAATAACGGTTGCTGCGGGATTATAGGACCAGACTCCTCCCCCGACTCTTGATAAGGAAATATCTATTCAATTAAAAGATTGTACATATCATATCGAATACAGAAAAAACTGTCAAGTAGGAATTTTATATTTATAAAAATAGTTTGCAAAACTAAACAAGTTTAACTGATGGAATACTGGCTATACGTACATATGAATATAAAAAAAGGCTTCCATCAAGTTAGTGACTTGATGAAAGACCTCTTCATAAATTCATCTTTAAAATTATCTTCATTACTCTATAATGTACCCACATATGGAATACTGTAGTAT
Organism: Virgibacillus necropolis; assembly: GCF_044793635.1. Lineage (GTDB taxonomy): Bacteria > Bacillota > Bacilli > Bacillales > Amphibacillaceae > Virgibacillus_F > Virgibacillus_F necropolis_A. Next base: position 2,680,756 of record NZ_CP084992.1, on the reverse strand, counting down.
CAAGTTCTATTAGTTATTACCTATTTAACTAAGTCATACCCTGGGATCAAAGCTAATCGAACCTGCTATCCATATTTATTTAAGGTGACTAATATCCGTTTCAGGCATCTCTTCAGGTAAGCCATGTTTTTTCTCGGACTCTGTGACATAGACAGCACACGCAGCGTCACCTGTGATATTGATAGCTGTACGTGTCATGTCCAGTAAACGGTCTATCCCAATAATGAGTGCAATCCCTTCAACTGGCAGGGATACTTGGTTAAGAACCATCGCAAGCATGATAAGTCCTACACCTGGAACACCTGCCGTACCAATACTAGCTAACACAGCTGTAACGACAACCATAATTAATTGTGTGAATGCTAAATCAGTGCCGTAAACTTGGGCAATGAAAATCGTTGCTACACCCTGCATGATAGCTGTACCATCCATATTAATGGTGGCGCCTAATGGCTGGACAAAACCACTGATCGATTTAGGTACCCCCAAGTTTTCCTGAGCTACTTTCATTGAAACCGGCAGTGTTGAACTACTGCTGGATGTACTAAATCCAACTGTTGCTGCAGGAAAGAAGCCTTTAAAAAAGCGGATCGGATTCATCTTACCAAGTATGAAAACAGCGCTTCCATAGACGACAAAAGCGTGTATAAATAATGCGAGTAAGACGACAAGCATGTAGGCTGCCATCGCTTTTGCACCGTCAAGTCCCATTTGGCCGATAGCAGAAGCTAATAATCCAAAGGCACCATATGGAGCAAATCGCATAATTAAATTAACAAGGAACATCATAATTTCATTTCCCTGTTCAATTATCCTCGTTACTCCCTCTACCTTTTTACCAAGCATCGTCAGTGCAAATCCGATAAAAATAGAAAACGCAATAATTTGCAGCATATTCCCTTCAGCCATCGACTGGATAGGGTTCGTAGGAATGATATTTGTAAACGTTTCAACTACTGCTGGAGCTTCTTGACTTTCGTATTCTGCCCCAGATGTATCAATCCCTGTGTTTCCAGGCTCGAAAAGATAAGCTAAACCGATTGCTATTACGAGGGCGATCGTTGTAGTTACTAAGAAAAAGCCAATCGTTTTCGTACCTATACGTCCTAATTTCTTCGGATCACCCAGTGCAGCTACACCTAAAGTAATAGAGAAAAACACGATTGGAACAACTAACATTTTAATTAAATTTAGAAAGATTGTTCCAAGTGGACCAAAAACGTAGGCATCCAAAGTATCAAATAAGTCCGGGGCTAAGAAATGCAAAGCTAAACCTACGATAGCTCCGAGAGCAAGTCCTATCAATATTTTTGCTGTTAGTTTCATAAATCTACCTCCTGTGTATTTTCTTGTTGTCTATAAAAATATCATAATTAGAAAACTTGGCTTATCCCCAAGCTTTTAATGGCGAAAGTCTAAGTGAATTCTTATGCTGTGATGAAGTGAAAAGGAAACACGCCCCTTTATAGGGGTGTGCCGACGCCTGAGCGCAAGCCCGCTTTTAGTCGGCCTTCCATTTAACAACCGGTATTGACTTATCGTACGAAGGTGAAGGAAGTCCAATAGGCGCAGGGCACTAGTGCTAGACAGAGACTTTCGTTTATACTTTACTTGCTCTTAAAAAAGCGAAGATACGATTGAACGTATCTTCGCCTAGATTGCCTGGCCGCGTCCTACTCTTGCAGGGACAAAGTCCCAACTACCATCGGCGCTGGAGAGCTTAACTACTGTGTTCGGCATGGGAACAGGTGTGACTTCTCCGCTATTACTACCAGACAATTTCATGTAAGAAAAAGGTATAATTTATACCCTAAAAACTAAATAAGAGCGCTATAGACACGTACATCATAATTTGTTAGTTAAGTCCTCGATCGATTAGTATTCGTCAGCTCCACGTGTCACCACGCTTCCACCTCGAACCTATCAACCTCATCGTCTCTGAGGGATCTTACTCACTCGAAGTGATGGGAAGTCTCATCTTGAGGGGGGCTTCATGCTTAGATGCTTTCAGCACTTATCCTTTCCACACGTAGCTACCCAGCTATGCTCCTGGCGGAACAACTGGTACACCAGCGGTGTGTCCATCCCGGTCCTCTCGTACTAAGGACAGCTCCTCTCAAACTTCCAACGCCCACGACGGATAGGGACCGAACTGTCTCACGACGTTCTGAACCCAGCTCGCGTACCGCTTTAATGGGCGAACAGCCCAACCCTTGGGACCGACTACAGCCCCAGGATGCGATGAGCCGACATCGAGGTGCCAAACCTCCCCGTCGATGTGAACTCTTGGGGGAGATAAGCCTGTTATCCCCGGGGTAGCTTTTATCCGTTGAGCGATGGCCCTTCCATGCGGAACCACCGGATCACTAAGCCCGACTTTCGTCCCTGCTCGACTTGTAGGTCTCGCAGTCAAGCTCCCTTATGCCTTTACACTCTGCGAATGATTTCCAACCATTCTGAGGGAACCTTTGGGCGCCTCCGTTACTCTTTGGGAGGCGACCGCCCCAGTCAAACTGCCCGCCTGACACTGTCTCCGAACCGGATTACGGTCCTGGGTTAGAATGTCCGTACAGCCAGGGTGGTATCCCACGGATGCCTCCACCGAAGCTAGCGCTCCGGTTTCTAAGGCTCCCACCTATCCTGTACAAGCTGTACCAACATTCAATATCAGGCTACAGTAAAGCTCCACGGGGTCTTTCCGTCCTGTCGCGGGTAATGCGCATCTTCACGCATAGTATAATTTCACCGGGTCTCTCGTTGAGACAGTGCCCAAGTCGTTGCACCTTTCGTGCGGGTCGGAACTTACCCGACAAGGAATTTCGCTACCTTAGGACCGTTATAGTTACGGCCGCCGTTTACTGGGGCTTCGGTTCTAAGCTTCGCACCCGAAGGTGCTAACCTTTCCCCTTAACCTTCCAGCACCGGGCAGGTGTCAGCCCCTATACTTCGCCTTTCGGCTTCGCAGAGACCTGTGTTTTTGCTAAACAGTCGCTTGGGCCTATTCACTGCGGCTCCTCCTTAAAAGGAGCACCCCTTCTCCCGAAGTTACGGGGTCATTTTGCCGAGTTCCTTAACGAGAGTTCTCCCGATCACCTTAGGATACTCTCCTCGCCTACCTGTGTCGGTTTGCGGTACGGGCACCTATGAACTCACTAGAGGCTTTTCTTGGCAGTGTGAAATCCAGAACTTCGGTACTATAGTTCCCTCCCCATCACAGCTCAGAATTGTTGGACGGATTTGCCAATCCAACTCCCTTGCTGCTTGGGCGCACATTTCCAATCGTGCGCATTCCTTATCCTACTGCGTCCCCCCATCGCTCAAACATTCATGAGGTGGTACAGGAATATCTACCTGTTGTCCATCGCCTACGCCTTTCGGCCTCGGCTTAGGTCCCGACTAACCCTGAGCGGACGAGCCTTCCTCAGGAAACCTTAGGCTTTCGGTGAAAGAGATTCTCACTCTTTTTTCGCTACTCATACCGGCATTCTCACTTCGAAGCGCTCCACCAGTCCTCACGGTCTGACTTCACAGCACTTCGAACGCTCTCCTACCATTGTTCTAAGAACAATCCGCAGCTTCGGTGATACGTTTAGCCCCGGTACATTTTCGGCGCAGAGTCACTCGACCAGTGAGCTATTACGCACTCTTTAAATGGTGGCTGCTTCTAAGCCAACATCCTGGTTGTCTGGGCAACTCCACATCCTTTTCCACTTAACGTATACTTTGGGACCTTAGCTGGCGGTCTGGGCTGTTTCCCTTTCGACTATGAACCTTATCACCCATAGTCTGACTCCCAACTTAACGTAGCTGGCATTCGGAGTTTGACTGAATTCGGTAACCCGGTGAGGGCCCCTAGTCCAATCAGTGCTCTACCTCCAGTACGCATATGTTGAGGCTAGCCCTAAAGCTATTTCGGAGAGAACCAGCTATCTCCGTGTTCGATTGGCATTTCACCCCTACCCACACCTCATCCCCGCATTTTTCAACATACGTGGGTTCGGGCCTCCAGTCAGTGTTACCTGACCTTCACCCTGGACATGGGTAGATCACACGGTTTCGGGTCTACGACCGCATACTATTTCGCCCTATTCAGACTCGCTTTCGCTGCGGCTCCGTGTCTTCCACTTAACCTCGCATACGATCGTAACTCGCCGGTCCATTCTACAAAAGGTACGCCGTCACCCATTAACGGGCTTCGACTACTTGTAAGCGCACGGTTTCAGGATCTATTTCACTCCCCTTCCGGGGTGCTTTTCACCTTTCCCTCACGGTACTGGTTCACTATCGGTCACTAGGGAGTATTTAGCCTTGGGAGATGGTCCTCCCGGATTCCGACGGGATTTCTCGTGTCCCGCCGTACTCAGGATACACTCCGGAGGAAACTCTTTTTCGATTACAGGGCTCTTACCCGCTATGGCTGATCGTTCCAGATCGATTCGTCTAAAGAATTTCTTTGTAACTCCAAAGGAGTGTCCTACAACCCCAGAAAGCAAGCTTTCTGGTTTGGGCTGATTCCGTTTCGCTCGCCGCTACTCAGGAAATCGCATTTGCTTTCTCTTCCTCCGGGTACTGAGATGTTTCAGTTCCCCGGGTCTGCCTCACATACCCTATGTATTCAGATATGCGTACTGCTCCATTACGAACAGTGGGTTTCCCCATTCGGAAATCCTCGGATCGAAGTTTACTTACAACTCCCCGAGGCATATCGGTGTTAGTCCCGTCCTTCGTCGGCTCCTAGTGCCAAGGCATCCACCGTGCGCCCTTCTTCACTTAACTATCTTTATGATTAAGAACTTACGTTTTTGATGTCGTTGTCTATCTTGCTCTTATTTAGTTTTCAAGGTACAAAAAGAGAGATTCGCATCCCTCAAAACTGAACAAACAACCTTATATGTCAAGGCCTACCAATGGCAGGTCTTATCGATGACGACAAGCGTCACCGATCTTCCGTTAAACAGTACGGCTTCAGCTACGAATAGCTTCTGCTTTCTGTTTTTCCTTAGAAAGGAGGTGATCCAGCCGCACCTTCCGATACGGCTACCTTGTTACGACTTCACCCCAATCATTGGCCCCACCTTCGGCGGCTGGCTCCATAAAGGTTACCTCACCGACTTCGGGTGTTGCCAACTCTCGTGGTGTGACGGGCGGTGTGTACAAGGCCCGGGAACGTATTCACCGCGGCATGCTGATCCGCGATTACTAGCGATTCCGGCTTCATGTAGGCGAGTTGCAGCCTACAATCCGAACTGAGAATGGTTTTATGGGATTTGCTACACCTCGCGGCTTCGCTTCCCTTTGTTCCATCCATTGTAGCACGTGTGTAGCCCAGGTCATAAGGGGCATGATGATTTGACGTCATCCCCACCTTCCTCCGGTTTGTCACCGGCAGTCACCTTAGAGTGCCCAACTAAATGCTGGCAACTAAGATCAAGGGTTGCGCTCGTTGCGGGACTTAACCCAACATCTCACGACACGAGCTGACGACAACCATGCACCACCTGTCACTCTGTCCCCGAAGGGAACACGATATCTCTATCGCTATCAGAGGATGTCAAGACCTGGTAAGGTTCTTCGCGTTGCTTCGAATTAAACCACATGCTCCACCGCTTGTGCGGGCCCCCGTCAATTCTTTTGAGTTTCAGCCTTGCGGCCGTACTCCCCAGGCGGAGTGCTTAATGCGTTAACTTCAGCACTAAGGGGCGGAAACCCCCTAACACCTAGCACTCATCGTTTACGGCGTGGACTACCAGGGTATCTAATCCTGTTCGCTCCCCACGCTTTCGCTCCTCAGCGTCAGTTACAGACCAGAGAGTCGCCTTCGCCACTGGTGTTCCTCCACATCTCTACGCATTTCACCGCTACACGTGGAATTCCACTCTCCTCTTCTGTACTCAAGTCCTCCAGTTTCCAATGACCCTCCACGGTTAAGCCGTGGGCTTTCACATCAGACTTAAAAGACCGCCTGCGAGCGCTTTACGCCCAATAATTCCGGACAACGCTTGCCCCCTACGTATTACCGCGGCTGCTGGCACGTAGTTAGCCGGGGCTTTCTGGTTAGGTACCGTCAAGGCACCGCCCTATTCGAACGGTACTTGTTCTTCCCTAACAACAGAGTTTTACGATCCGAAAACCTTCATCACTCACGCGGCGTTGCTCCGTCAGACTTTCGTCCATTGCGGAAGATTCCCTACTGCTGCCTCCCGTAGGAGTCTGGGCCGTGTCTCAGTCCCAGTGTGGCCGATCACCCTCTCAGGTCGGCTACGCATCGTCGCCTTGGTAGGCCATTACCCCACCAACTAGCTAATGCGCCGCGGGCCCATCTGTAAGTAACAGCAAAAGCCGCCTTTCAACTTTCTACCATGTGATAAAAAGTATTATTCGGTATTAGCTCCGGTTTCCCGGGGTTATCCCAATCTTACAGGTAGGTTGCCCACGTGTTACTCACCCATCCGCCGCTCGTTCCACAAGCTCACGCCCCGAAGGGCGATTGCTTGCTTCCCGCGCTCGACTTGCATGTATTAGGCACGCCGCCAGCGTTCGTCCTGAGCCAAGATCAAACTCTCCAAAAAAGTTTGAATAGAATCAACACCAATCGATTCTATCAATTGTCTTAGCTTTGTTTCGTTACTTGACATACTTGGTTGTTTTGTTCAGTTTTCAAGGAGCAAATTCATTGTGCCGCTTCGAAAAAGCGACTTTAATAGAATACCATAATCATTGTTAAGATGTCAACAATTATTTAAAATTAATGTTTCGCTTTTTGCGACAACCAATTAATCATATCATCATCATATAAGAATCACAACCATAAATTCATTTTTTTATACAGAAAAACACAATCACCTATTTTAATAGTTATATATTATTTAACCTGATTGCACTGGCGCTAAACCTGTTTTAGTAAAAAATAATAAAAAATTAATCTCTATGATAGTAATCTGTCCATTTACCGTTCCCTTTCCCATAAAAATATTGCGACACATCCCCCCCAATAATGCTCCTATAGTAGAAAGCACCTGCTTTTACCTGATCCTGATAGACGGACAATCGCAATAAACTCCCCCTACTTATCTTTAATGACGCGCTTTATTAAACGGTTATCGACAATTCACTGTCCACGAATCCTTTTGAGACATTGTCCAATTTTGCATTTATTACATTTCCCTTAAGAAAAGCGCAAGCGCCTTGGTCAGACCCGACAAGTTTAAGACGAATCTCTTAGTGATGATTTTTATCACAAAGAGATTTGACTTAAAACCTCGAGGGGCTAGGCGCTGGAGCTAGACAGATAAACGCCAAAATTTTATACTTTCTTTCCTTATTAGAAAAACTCGGCATTCGCCTCGTCCTTAAAAGCGAATGCCGAAGTTTTCCTTATACCGCCGTTTCCCCAAAACTATTTATGCTTACCTTACGTGTAAATAATGCTCCCCCTCGGGAGCTTTCAGTTTGTACAGAAAGCAGGTATTTTTTCTCGACAATCTGACCGCAAGACTAAACCTATGCGGTAATTATTTCTGATCTAACAGTAATTTTCAATATTAACTGCATGAAACCACTTACCCGCTTTTTGCTGAACTTCTTTATCTACTGTCTGCAAGTAAACAATAATAAAGCATGTTGAAGGGCCTGATGATTTCTTCATATCCAAGCCACTTGCAAACCTTAGTGATTGATATGCGAATAACTCTTTAAGTTCATGTAAGATCCCTTTTGAACCTACTGGCAAAACTACTAAAACCGATTCCTGTACACAACACCATTGAAATAGATTAAGTGGTGCAATAGCTTCGTTTTGATTAATGACCTCGGTGCCAACAAGTGGTTTCCCGATAATCGCTACATTTACCGTATTTGTATAAGAAGGAATAAGTTCCTGCTTCTTTTTTCTTTTTCCTAAAACTGTTATCCCAACCGCAGATTGCATCAATGTCATATTAGTTTCTGTACTGCCTGTAATAGAAAGATCATCTATCCCTATTTCCTTCATCCCCTGTTCAACACCTGCTACTAGTGTGGACCACGCCCTATCCCCATTAAAGTTTTGGATCACTACGGAAAATGGGAGCGCGCCTACCGCAACACATTCCATAAAAGCTACTCGAAAACTGTAATAGGAAACGGTTTCATACGCAACTGGTACCTTATCTAATTGTTTCATACCAATTCCACCACTATTGTCACTGGCAATGATAATCTCCTCATCGTTACCTAAAGGAATTACTGCTACATCTCTTTTCATTTCAAATTACCTACTATTCTTCTACTAAAAATAGTTTTAAATCTTGGAATAAGTACAAGAGCAAGTACTGTATTAAAGGTTGCTCCAATGAATAATGGTGGCAATAAAGCATAATAAAACTCTTCACTGAATAAAAAGATCATTGGTAGTGGTGCCAAAAAACTGTTGCTCAAAATGAAGAATAGCCCCGCAAACTTCTTTTTTCCAGTTTGATAGATTACGCTAAAGCACCACACCATGATTGCCATTTCTAACGCAATTATCAGATGCATAGGTCCTAACATCATGCCCGCTAAAAATGCTGATACTACATGTCCAAATCCTGCAATAATTGCACCCTGATATTTTCCAAGTAAAACAGAAGCAAGAAGGGCTGGGAATGCATCAAGGGCAATGCTTCCGACAATTGCTGGGATTTTAATAGAAGCCCCTATGACGGATAATGCAATAAACAAGGCAAGTAAACTTAACTTTCTAGTGGACATGGCTCATTTCTCCTTATTCTTTTTATTGCTACCTCGGAAAACTTTTGCGCTTCGAACATACTCAACATCCGGAACTTGCAGGCGGGCATTGATTACCCGTGCAACTGCGAAGAAATAATCTGATAAACGGTTCACATATTTTAAAATTACTTCCGGAATCTCTTCATCCCTCATCAAGGACACGATCAACCTTTCTGCTCGTCGTGTGACAGTCCGGGCAATATGAATGGTAGCAGACGCATCTGCACCACCAGGTAAAATAAATCGCTCCAACTCCGGTGCTTCATCAATCAATTCATCCATTTTTTCTTCTAAATAAGTAACTGCTTCTTCGGTTAATTTACACGTATTTTTCTTCGTAATATTTGCTAAATCAGAGCCACAATCAAATAATTCATGTTGCACTTTTTCCAGGTCCTCCAGAATATCCTTGAATATTTCTTTATCCAATTCAGAAATGGCTTTTCCAACGAAAGAGTTCGTTTCGTCAATTGTTCCGTAAGCTTCTACACGGACATTGTCTTTATTAACCCGACCACCGATAACACTCGTCTGCCCTTTGTCACCTGTTTTTGTGTATAATCTCATTTAAATCTCCCCCTATTTTAGTTGTTGAGAAATGCCAAACCATATTCGGAATACACATTCAGCATCTTTTGTTAGCTGTTGATAAATAAACCCTAGCCTATCTCTCCAAAGGCGATCTTTCTGTTCAACTGGGACGATTCCACCTGTGATATCTGTTCCGATCATGATTAGTTGGTGTGACGTGGCAGTTCGTTCCCATTTCATTAAAGCTTGATAGTACTCTCGCCATTGCTTGGTTCCATCTTCCTGATCATTCCAGTACTTATAAATAATTTCTTCAAGCTTATCTACAATAAGAATGTTTGTATGTACGTCCTTGTACTCTTGCCCAGCCTGTAAAATTGTGCAATCACTGTCATAGTTCTCCATCGCCCAGTCTAGCATCCCGTTATACGCACCGCCTGTGATAAAATCCATCGATCACCCTCCTTTTCTAATAAAATCTTATAAGCCTCTCCTGGTGCTACTGGCCACTCCCACATAGACTCTGAAACGGTTGACCAATGATGGAGCAATGTACGAATCACCCCACCATGGGTAACGATTGCAATCGGTTCATTTGATAAACGATGATCATTAAACAGTTGATTAATAAAACAAAGGATACGGTTTTTAAAACTAGCAAAGCTCTCACCGTTTGGCGGCGTGATTGATTCCATATTGCTTAGCCATAGCTGATAATCCAGATCCTCCTTCAACTTTTCGTATGTGAAGCCATCAAAATCCCCAAAGTTATATTCACGTAACATCGTTGTCGGTTCATCTACTGGAGAGAGAATAGCCGCAGTCTCTCTACAGCGATCAAGGTCACTGGTATAGACTTTTTGCAGTGCAGGAAGATGTTTTTTCATATTCATAATTTGTATTCTGCCCTGCTCAACCATTGCCTCATTTCGCCAGCCTAAATAACGTTTTTGCAGATTGGAAGGAGTCTCCCCATGACGAATCAAATAAATAGTAAAACGATGAACCATAAGTAAGTTTCCATCCCTTCAAGTAACGCGCCACATACATCTCCTGTTATACCCCCAAACGATCGTTTCGCCCAAACCTTTACTCCCCACATTCCGACCATAGAGGCGAGAACCATAGCCAAGCTGACGAAAAGATGAGTCAAAGAGATGACGGCCATCGCAGCACTTACCGCGAGCAATAGCCCAATTATCCAACATGTCACGCTTCGGCTATAGTGTTTCTTAAAGAAAAAACATAACCCACTTTCCCTTGCAGAAACCCCGTGTCCTAACATCAATACCATTACACACCTCGATAGAAACGGGACTAATACTAGAAACCAAATCACAGAAAAGTCACGAAGAAAAGCTTCATACATGAAAACAAACCGGGTAATTAACACAACAAGTAAGATTAATACACCAAAGGCTCCTGTACGTGGATCCTTCATTACTTCTAACCGTTTATGCTTGTCCTGATAGGAAAAAAAGGCATCTCCCGTATCCATTAATCCATCAAGGTGTAGTCCACCACTCCAAATAACTGGAATGATAATCGAAAAAACTATCAAACTAAGCAGACTTAGGGAGGTTAGAGAATCAAGACCATAAAACATAAGTGCATTAAACGCTCCGATAGAAAGTCCTAGAATAGGTAACCATCTAAGACTGGAACTTACTGTAGGTGTAGTTGGCTCGATGTTTCTTCTGATAGGAAACACAGAGAAAAACTGTAATGCGAACAGTGCCCCAAATTGGAAACTTCTCATGGGCCACTTTCCTCAATCATCTCCAAAATTTTTTCCATATCAAGATTAGCTTCTAAGTGATTAGCCAAATTGTCGTAACGATTCTCCCGGTTCACTGGATAAGCCATTGAATGTTCAGGCAAACCTGCCCGCCTGCGCAAACGATTCAGCCACTCTGTGCGCCATTCATCATTGTGAAAGCAATCATGAAGATAGGTCCCAATCAGACGTCCTTGATCAAGGCTTATTCCTTCAGGTCCATCATCAAATTGAAGGAAAGGATGCGTAATAGATCCAACCGTTCGACCAAGGTGAATTTCATAACCAGACATTACTACGGGAGCATAGCCACTTGCATCATGAATATGACCTTGTACACGAATCGTCTGTTTATTTTGCACAAACGTTGTGGTGAGAGGAAACACGCCTATTCCCTTTGTCCCTTCACAATCAGATTCATTGTGATACATTACTTCCGAGAGGATTTGATATCCACCACAAATTCCTACGATTACTCCATTCTCTGCATAATCCCTTATAGCTTCCGTAAGACCCATTTCAGCACAAGCAGTGAAGTCATCCAATGTGCTCCTTGTCCCCGGTAAAATGAGGGCATCGGGTGTACCAAGCTGATCGACCGACCGAACATAGCGAATCGATACATCCGCTTCTAAAGCAATGGGAGAAATGTCCGTTTCATTTGATAAATAAGGCCAATGGATAACGGCAATGTCAAGAAACTGCTCTCTTTTAGAAGGAGAGGCTTGGACGGTTAAGGAATCTTCCCCTTCAATACCGTGATCCTCTAAATGTGGGATCACACCTAAAACCGGTAATCCTGTATAGTTTTCAAGCCATTCTACACCATTTTCAAATAACGAACGTTCCCCGCGAAACTTATTAATAATCATGCCTTTTACACGCTTCAGGTGACTCTCTGGCAATAATGCCAACGTTCCAATAATGCTGGCAAACACGCCGCCTCTATCAATATCAGCAACTAGAATGACCGGTACATCAATAAGATCAGCGATTGACATATTTACCAACTCCCGGTCGTTTAAATTTACTTCAACCGGGCTTCCCGCTCCTTCAATCACTAGTGTGTCATACGCCATCTCCAAACATTGGATTGATTGTTGAATAGCCTGTTTCCCATGATCATACCACATGGTACGATACGCTGACCCTGACCAGGCCTTGTTACTTGTTCCATGGATAATCACCTCTGACCGCTGATCACTTGTCGGTTTCAACAAAATGGGATTCATATCAACTGTTGGCTCAACGCGAGCAGCTTCAGCCTGAACACCTTGCGCGCGACCAATTTCTTTTCCATCGACTGTCACGTAAGAGTTATTGGACATGTTTTGTGATTTAAATGGGGCAACTCGAACACCTCGATTTGCGAGCAGTCGGCATAAGCCAGTAGCAATCCAACTTTTCCCTACATTAGAAGCTGTCCCTTGAACCATAACTCCTCTCATGCTTTACCTCCTTTATGAAAAACTGGTACGCCAAATACCATTTCGATAGCTACATCTGACCGACGGACAACATACCTATGGATAGAGCCTAGGATGTAAAGATAGTTCTGGATCAGACGATTTGAAGAGACGATATCACGACCTAGATCATTCGAAACAATATACACTTCTCCGACATTTGCTATTAGATTTTCCAATTGATTGATTAAATAGCGAATCATATCGTCTGGAAGCATGCCCTCCTGGGCCATCATTTCATTTGTTACCCATGTTGTTAGGCAATCAAGAAGGGTGGCATCATTCCCTGTAAACAAAACCTGATCAATCGCCGTCGGTAACTCCCATGTTTGCCAGGACCTGCTACTTTGTCGACGATCGTCTTTATGACGGCTTACCCGTTCTTGCATCTCGAAATCCGTCACTACCCCCGTCGCCACATAGTGAAGGTTTAGGTGCTTCTTGTCTAACATACAACGCTCCGCATAACTCGTCTTCCCGCTTCTCACGCCGCCACAGACAAAGGTTATCATGACTGTACCCACCTCTCTAAGAGTTCAAGCAAGTAGTCATTCTCCTCTTGTGTACGGATAGCTAAGCGAACATAGTCTCCATTCAAGCCAGGGAAATTGTGGGTATGTCGAACAGCAACTCGATTTTTCAAAAGAAAGGGGAGCAACGTATCACTCATAGAGGGAAATCCCCCTAATAAATAATAGTTAACATCACTTTTCGATACGGTAAAAGAAAGATCATAAAGCTGGGGGAAAATTCGATCTTTCTCAGCTTGAATCAAATTCCTTGTCCGTTGTCGGTAATCATGATCGTTGATACATAATGGAACGATTTGTTGTGCCAGGGCATTTACACTCCATGTCGGTTGGTGCAATGCTAAATTCTGAACCATCGCTTCCGATGCGGCAAGATAACCAATCCTTAGGCCTGGAAGTGCGTACATCTTCGTCAGTGAACGTAAGATGATAAGACACGATGAAGTGTTTACTTGTTGAATAAAGGAAGGCTCATCGTGAACAAAATCATAAAACGCCTCATCGACAACAAGTGTAATGTTTTTCTCCTCAAGCACATGTAATAATGCCATCAGCTCGTTTTGTTTATAGGATACACCTGTTGGGTTGTTGGGATTGCAGACGATGACGAGATCTATACCAGCAAGCTTGGATGTGATTTTTTCTAAAGACAGGTCCCACCCATCCGACTCGGATAGAAAAACGGATTCTACTAAGCAATTGTTCCGATCAGCAATCGTTCGATATTCTGAAAAAGTAGGTTCAACAATCAATACACGCTTCCCAGCAAACTCCCGTCCTAGTAATGTTAGTAGTTCAGACGCACCATTCCCAACAAGAACCTGTTCTGCTAGAATCGATTCTTTTTGCGCTATGGCATGACGAAGATCGACCGCATCAGGATCTGGATATTTTTTCATTAGTTCAAAGTAGTCTCCCCATTTTGCCTGCAGCCAAGCTGGTGGTCCAAGCGGATTGACATTCACACTAAAATCATGCGTAACTTTTGGCAGTTGTAATTCATCTGTTAAGTAGTGTGGATTAGCTCCGTGTGATGGCCATTTCAATGGCTACACCTCCTATCCATAAAAAAGTAATAAAATAAAGCGTCCCTCGTATCATCAACTGATGAGCAGCTTTTATATGGTCAGCCTTCATTTTCACGTAAGGAATACCAATTGTTGGCTTGGTCGATACCTCACCGAAATACCGGTTTTCACCACCTAATTGGATTCCTAGTAACAGTGCAAAAGCCGCTTCCCCCCATCCACTGTTCGGACTCGGATGACGTTTTGACTGGCTGAATAACAATTTAAATCCTTCTTCTTTCGTTTGATACCGCGTTCGTTCAAGCGATAAAAGTAATATGGCCGTCAGCCTTGCAGGGAACCAATTTAATACGTCATCTAAACGGGCAGATGCCCAGCCAAAATAATAATATTGCTCATGACGATACCCTACCATCGAGTCACACGTATTGACGGCACGATAAAGCATCGCTAAAGGTGCACCACCCAAAAGCGCAAAAATTAGTGGTGCTGTGATGCCATCACTCGTATTTTCCGCAACCGTTTCAACAGTCCCCCGTACCATCCCGGATTCATCTAAATGATCGGTATCTCGACCGACAATCATAGATAATTGTTGACGCGCCTTCGCATAGTCAGATCTTACAAGTGGTGTATACACATCCATTGAAGCTTCTTTCAAACCCTTTAAAGCAATTGTCGTCCAAATGAAATAGGATTCAATGACTATACCTAACACGACATGAACATGGTAGGCGAGCAATGTAACCGACCAAGTGATCACACTAACCAAACAACATATGATTATAACCATGACAATCCCTTTGAATCGGCGGAACCTTCCTTTATTCCATCTTTTCTCAAAAAAATGAATCAGGCTTCCTATCACGCGGACAGGATGTGGCAACCAACGTGGATCACCAAGCCACAAATCTAGTAAAAATGCGACGGTTATAGCAATAAGGTGTTCAATCATTTATGTTTCATTCTCTCTATGTAATGTTCAATAGCTTCCTTTGTGGCAGCATAAACCATCTCGCCTATCAGACTTCCAAGAAAAGTAATCGGCCCTGCATATTCCAACCTCTTTCCTGTTTGCGTACTTGCAATTAGAACACTGTCTGTGGAAGTTCCTGTAGCTAACGTGCCTGTCAACGGATCTTTGATTCCACAAAATGAAAAAGCTTTTGTCTTCGCTTCCGTCGCCGTTATGATTCCTTGAATAAATGCCTGTTCTGATAGATGTCCATCGATGAAAATCCATGTATTTACAGTACCAGGTTGTTTGCTTAACATTCTATTTCCCCCATGAACCACATCAACCGCATTACCTGTTCCAGCTGTAACCACAATTAGGATGGGTACCTTTTCTTCCGTGGAAAACCGCACCGCATAGTCGGGTAAGTGTGCCGCCGTCATCATTGCCACGGTGTCATGTGCATCAAGTCCCCACTCGCTACACTTTTCAATCATTAGTTGATGTGGAGTATCGGAATTAAAGTTTTTATCAACATGGTAATTGATAAAGTTACGATACCACCCAAACCCTCCACCCATAAGGGCAGAGGAAAAGGTTTTAAGCAACTGGGTTGTCCGGATTAAAACCTTATCCTCTGTTACCTCCACTAACTCTGGTGATAGTATTGATTTTGCTTTTTCCAAAGGATAATCGGGCAACAAATTCATTTGTGGACTTGATAATGTAGGATTCGCATGAACATCGATAGAAGACTGATAGACTCGCTCAAGTAATGCCTTTTGCATCACTTCTTCCGGCTTGCCTATCTGCCTTATCTTTCCCTGATCCATTAACAAAAGTCGATCACAATAAAGACTAGCTGTATTTAAATCATGAAATATAGACACAACCGTCAAACGATTTGTCAAAGATAATTTTTTCAAGTCATCCAGAAGTTGTTTTTGATAGCTGAAGTCAAGGTGATTGGTTGGTTCATCAAGCAGCAAAACATCAGGTTCCTGCGTGAGTGCTTGCGCTAAATAAACGCGCTGTCTTTCACCTCCACTTAAATGATCTAAAGGAAACTTCTGCATAGCGGTTAGCCCTGTTTGTTCTAACACAGCTTCAACCACTTCTTTATCTTGAACTGTCGGTTGTTTAAAAAAACCTGTTTGATACGCATAGCGTCCCATCATAACTGTTTCATAGACATTATAAGAAAAGAAGCTCTGTTGCACCTGTGGCAGGGTCGCCACTTTGCGGGCAAGCTGTTTACGCGTGTAATGCTGGAGAGGCTTTTGTTCAATAAACACCTCCCCTTCCCAAAAAGGAAGGATCCTGCTCATCAACTTAAACAAGGTTGTTTTCCCGCTTCCATTAGGTCCCACTACACCAAAAAACTCACCACGATTAACCTGAAAACTAATCGCATTAACGATTGGTGTCTCCTCATATCCCCCAGTCATGTTGGTTACTTGAATCATAGACTCGCCCCCTTTTTCCTTTGCTGATAAAGAATGAACGCAAAAATTGGTGCACCGATAAGCGATGTAATCACACCAATTGGCAGTTCGGCAGGAGCAATGATGGTTCGCGAAACAAGGTCTGCCAATATCAGGAAGGTCGCACCATTAATTAATGACAATGGGATAAGATGCCGATGATCAGTGGTGAAAATCTTTCGACAAATATGTGGTACAACTAAACCGACAAATCCAATGGTCCCTGACACCGCTACAGCTGCACCAGTTAAGATAGAAGCAGCGAGTAAAATTAATGCCCGTCTTTTTTCTGTAGGTACACCCAGTTGTCTTGCTCGCTCCTCGCCTAGTGACATGGCATTTAATTCCTGTCCTTGAGTCATAAGAAGCAACACCCCTATTATAAAAAACGGTAAGAGTAGCCCCACATAATTCCATCCCCGCATCGCAACACTTCCAAGCAGCCAGCCGACAATTTGCCGAAGTTCCTCCCCAGTCAACGCAATCATAAGTGAAATTACGGAACCTAGAAAAGACCCCATCACGATCCCTGTCAGTATAAGCGTTTCAATCGAAAGCGTTCGATCAAGCATCCGTGCAAATGCAATCACTAACAGCAACGTGATAATCGCTGTACCAATACTGACAATAGGTAGTGTAAAGGAAGTGAAAATAGGTAAGACAACCCCCGAAAAGATAACCAAAACCGCCCCGACCGATGCTCCTGAAGACACCCCCAGTGTATAAGGGTCCGCTAAAGGATTTTGAAGCAGACCTTGAAATGAAGCACCCGCTATCGCGAGTGACGCCCCCACTAAGCCCGCTAATACGACGCGAGGCATGCGAACATCTACAATAATACTGATATTGATCGGATCAATATTCGATTGATAAGGACTTATCGTTTCTGCTATTGCCGAAATGATAACAGGAAGCGGAATAGGTACACTGCCAATAGCTACTCCTGTTAGCCATGCACCTATTAAAATAATCAAGCTTCCTATATAGGCTAATGGTTTATTCATCACCGAACGTTTCCGGGTAAATAATTTCCGCCAATTGCTCTACACCTTTAATTAATCGGGGACCAGGCCTAGAGACGATATCCGAGTGAACATCAAATACTTGTTTATTTTTTACTGCAGGTACTTGTTCCCATCCTTCTCGGTTCAATACTTCGGATACTGCATTTTCTGTATAGTAGCCATACGTTGTAAGAATCACATCTGGCTGCAAACTAATGATAGCCTCTTCATTTATCTTGACCCATCCCTCTAAGTTTGCGGCTACGTTTTTGGCATGAATCGCTTCGAACATCTGGTTCATAAATGTACCCGTTCCAGTCGTATAAATTTCCGGCGCTGGAGATACTTCAACAAATACACTTTTGGGATCAGTAATTTCAGATGCTTTTTTCTTAATCTCTTTAAGCTTGTCTTTCATCCCTGTCACTATACTGTCAGCTTTCTCCTGCTCATTTACCAATTTACCAATCGAATAGATTGTTTGATAGACATCTTTAAAATCAGTTGCGTTCTTAACAACATAAACCGGAATTCCTGCCTGGCTAATTTGATCAATTGCTGCTTGTAAATTGTGGGCACTTGAACCGTGGGCGAGAACGAGATCGGGCTTTAAGGAAAGGACTTTTTCCGTATTTATTTGCAGCCCGCCAATCCTATCAATCTCATTCACCTGCTTAGGGTAGTTATCATGTTTAGATACCCCGACAACCTGTTCACCCGCACCAAGGGCAAAAACGATTTCCGTATTACTAGGAATAAGAGTAACAATTCTGGTAGGGTCTTCTTCAAGAACGACCTTATTCCCTGCGGAATCCTTCACGGACAGTGGGTATGTAGTATCCTCAACCCGCAATTTTTCTGTATTGGCACTTTCTTTATTCGTGTCTTCTTCAGGTTGATTTGAATTCTTATTGTCAGAGCAACCCATTAATAATCCAACAACCATAACAAACATAAATATGTATTTTGACAAATGTTTCAAGTTAATCTCTCCCCGTAATGAAGTAAATTTGAGTAATAATAAATGCTAAAACGCCCGACTAAAGGAAGGCAGACTAAAACCGGCATGTCCTCGAAAAAAAACACCCACTTTTTCTTCGTGCAATTTTAATCAAACCTTATTCTTTCTTTTGAGATAAAAAACACGTAGCGTAATCGACGATGTTTATATATCGAAAGAGATGCCTGAAGGGCACTAGTATTTCAGTTTAAATATTGCTAAATAAGAACAAAAGCGCAAGCGCCTGGTCATTGCCGTATGACCTGGACGGAACCGTATGAGATTAGATGAACTTGACTTTTCGACCACAAAGGCGAAAGTCAAAGTGAATCTTATGCTGTGATAAAGTGAAAAGGAAACATGCCCCTGCAAAAGGGGTATGCCGACGTTGGGCGGCAAGCCCGTTTTTAGTCGGCCTTCCCGTAAGCGATTCGATGTTGACTTATCGTAAGGAGGTGCCGGAAGGGCACTAGGCAATGGGCGCTGGAGCTGGACGTGGCTGACTAGGTAGATCAGTTATCCACAGTTACAAAATTTTATAGTTTCCTAAACAACAAAAAAACACATCTCGCAATGAAGATGTGCACGTGAAAAGGAATTCACTAAGCGCTCAATTGCGACCGTAGCCTCCTTTTTACAATACACCCCCTATCCGCGTAGGTTATTGGTGAGAAAAAACAGGTAGGTCTCCTGGCTAATGGTCATCACTACCTGCTCCTTCCCATGTTCGTCACACAGTGAAATAATGCAGGCTGCTCGCAATTACAGTGGCGGGACCGCGTTAGATTTAAACTAACTTCCCTTTTAAGTCTTTATTGCTAAAGACACCCGTTTTTTAACTTTTAATTAAATTTTTATCACTTATAAAAGTATACGCTACCATTTTTTAGTAGTAAAGAAAATACTTTTTTTCTAGGATATGCATTACTTATTTAGACTAATGATCCTGGGGTCCTTTTCTTGAATAATAAGTGTATTACTAGTTTAACTAGTGCAAAACACAATAGGCTGGCTTATTCTACATTCTTTACTCAAAATATAAACTATAAAAGATAACTGGAGTGTCAAAAAGGCACTCCAGTTATCTTTTATACTCGCTTAAGGGTACCAACAGCATTATGCAGACTTTCGTACGTCAACGTTAAAATCCTTCACCAAACAAATATACTTGCATACGACACAAGCTGTTAGAAAACGAGATTCAGAAAAGTACGGTAATTTGATGAAACTGTCATGAAGGAATTTAAAATAAAAAACATAAAAATGGTCACGACATATCATCGTGACCATTAACCATTGATATATCAAGGTTTTGAAGGGTGTATTACATCATGCCCGGCATTCCGCCGCCCATGCCACCCATATCAGGCATTCCACCGCCGCCACCAGCGTTTTCTTCTGGTAGGTCAGCTACTACAGCTTCTGTTGTTAGGAACATTGCTGCAACAGATGCTGCGTTTTGTAGTGCATAACGAGTTACTTTTGTTGGATCAACGATACCAGCTTCAACCATGTTTACCCATTCACCAGATGCTGCGTTGAATCCTACACCAGCAGCTTCTCCTTTTAGACGTTCTACAATAATAGAACCTTCAAGGCCAGCATTGTGTGCAATTTGGCGAACTGGTTCTTCAAGTGCACGGCGTACAATGTTAGCACCTGTAGCTTCGTCACCAGTAAGATTTAATTCACTTACTTGTTTGTATACGTTTACTAGTGCAGTACCACCACCAGCTACGATACCTTCTTCTACTGCTGCGCGAGTAGAGTTTAAAGCATCTTCAATACGTAGTTTACGTTCTTTTAATTCTGTTTCAGTTGCAGCACCAACTTTGATAACTGCTACACCGCCTGCTAATTTAGCAAGACGTTCTTGTAATTTTTCTGTATCGAATTCAGAAGTAGACTCTTCAGCTTGTGCACGGATTTGTGCTACACGTGAAGAAATTGCTTCTGGGTTTCCTGAACCTTCAACAACTGTTGTATTTTCTTTTGTTACAACAACCTTAGATGCACGACCAAGTTGCTCAACTGTAGCACTCTTAAGGTCTAGTCCAAGATCCTCTGTAATTACATCTGCACCAGTTAAAACTGCGATATCTTCAAGCATTGCTTTACGACGATCACCGAACCCTGGAGCTTTTACAGCAACAGCGTTAAATGTTCCGCGAAGCTTGTTTAACACTAATGTTGCAAGTGCTTCTCCTTCGATATCTTCAGCAATTAAAAGAAGTGGTTTACCTTGTTGTACAACCTGTTCTAGTACTGGTAATACTTCTTGGATGTTATTAATCTTCTTATCCGTAATCAAAATATATGGATCTTCTAATACTGCTTCCATTTTATCTTGGTCAGTAACCATGTATGGAGAAGAATATCCACGATCAAACTGCATACCTTCTACAACTTCTAGTTCTGTGTTAAATCCTTTTGATTCTTCAATTGTAATAACACCATCATTACCAACGCGTTCCATTGCTTCTGCGATTAAGTTACCAACTTCATCATCACCAGATGAAATAGCAGCTACTTGTGCAATAGATTCTTTGCTTTCGATAGGTTTTGAAATAGATTGTAGTTCTCTTACCGCTAGTTCTACAGCCTTTTCAATTCCGCGTCGAACACCAACTGGGTTTGCTCCAGATGCAACGTTTTTAAGTCCTTCACGGATCATTGCTTGTGCTAATACTGTTGCAGTTGTTGTACCATCACCAGCTACATCGTTTGTTTTTGATGCAACTTCTGATACAAGTTGTGCTCCCATATTTTCGAATTGATCTTCAAGTTCAATTTCTTTTGCGATTGTTACACCATCATTTGTAATTAGTGGTGAACCATATTTTTTATCTAAAACAACATTACGACCTTTTGGTCCGAGTGTTACTTTTACTGCATCTGCTAATGTATCTACACCGCGTAACATCGCACGGCGAGCGTCTTCACTAAATTTAATTTCTTTAGCCATTTTATAATGCCCTCCTTAAATTCGTTTCCTAAGTAATATCAGAGTTGCTATTAGCTCACAACAGCTAAAATGTCATTTTCACGAAGAATTAAGTATTCTGTACCATCGTATTTCACTTCTGTACCAGCAAACTTTGAAAAAATAATGCGATCTCCTTCAGAAACCTCAAGCGCAATTTTTTCTCCGTTATCTGTTACGCGACCAGTACCTACTGCAAGTACTTTACCTTCTTGTGGCTTTTCTTTTGCAGAGTCTGGTAGTACAATACCGCTTGCAGTCTTTTCCTCTTGTTCAACAAGCTCGATTACAACACGATCTCCTAGTGGTTTAATCATGCAGACAACCTCCTTAATTCATTTTGCATTTATTATGATTATTTAGCACTCTAAACACCTGAGTGCTAATTCCATTATTATCATAAATAATACAGGATAAAATTGCAAGTAATGATAGCTATATTTTACAAAAAAATTTTCTAGCACCTCTACCTAAACCATTCTATTATAAGCACGTCAACAAATATGATAAAATATAATAGAAAAGTGTAAGCGCCCGGTTATTGCCGTATGACCTGGACGGAACCGTATGAGATAAAGGAAACACGAAGAGCGTTAGCGATTCGATGTTGACTTAATCGTAAGAAGGTGCCGGAAGGGCACTAGGCAATGGGCGCTGGAGCTAGATGTAATAGAGTTTTTAAAAACTTGATTAATAGCACTACACACTACTGCATATATTAGAAAACATATATAATTGACTATTGAAGGAGTCGTTTCATTTTGACCAAGCGTTATTGGTATGTCATTTTAACCTACATTATCATGCAATTTTCTGGAATACTCTTTGCACCAATTTTATTTGCAACGCTACCGATAAGTGAATTCCAGGCAGTTATTTATTGGACAATCTTTAGCTTTACAGCTGGGATGATTGTAATTCTTATAATCATGAAACCGTACATGAAAGCACCCACTGCACGCGATGCTGCAAAACCTGGCTCTATTGTGCTATGGATAGTTGCTGGGGTATTTATGGCGTATATTGCTCAATATATAGCAGCAACCATTGAAATACAGTTATTAGGTATTGAGTCTGGTTCCGCTAATACACAGCAGATTATTGATATAACACGGGCTGCACCTATATTTATGATTATCCCAGCGTTAATTGCGCCCATTGTAGAGGAAATTATATTTAGAAAGATTATTTTTGGAAACTTTTATAAGAGAATGAACTTCTTTCTAGCGGCATTACTTTCTGCATTAGTATTTGGAATTATTCACGGAGAACCACAACATATCCTTATCTACAGTTCAATGGGGTTTGTATTTGCGTATTTATATGTAAAAACAAAACGGATACTTGTTCCAATCTTTGTTCATATGGCATTAAACTCCATATCTGTACTTGTTCAACTTTCACTTTCACCTGAGGATATAGAGCGGTTACAAAAGAAGGCCGAAACACTGCAAATGATTTTAATTGGAGGCTAATAATTTTATGGGAACTTCACCGAAGGCAATGGCCAATATATATTTTATAATGGGTGTATTGTTTGTTTATATGGCCACACGAAGCGCGGGAGAAACCGTGTGGAATTCCACTACGATGCTTCTAGCGATTTTTGCTACATTGGATTTCGGTATAGCGTTACGACTCATGCGGAATCATGTTCGTAATAATAAAAACAAGGAGTAGCTTTTTCGAAGCTACTCCTTGTTTTTTATTTACCTAGTTTCACATTCTTTAGTTTTTCAAGCCATTTACTTTTTGTTTCTTTGTCCATTGTTTGTTCCATCAATGTATAACGTGCTACGAAAAGGTTGTTATCTTCAACAAATACACGTGCTAATTCTTGTTGATCCTTTTGTGTTTCATCACCTGAAACAGAGAAAAAGTAAATCCCTTCCTTATCTTTTTGCTCGATTACCTCGAATACTAATTCCCCGGTAATCACATCGTTTAAATTTTTCTCCATTGTCTCTATCCATGCTTGCGTGCCTATTTCTTTCTTACCATCTTCATAGAATTGCACGGTAAATAACTCAGAGTAGTTTTGTACCGTTTCACCTTTTGGCAAAAATTCTAAGATTGCTGCTCCAGCCTTTTCCTGATATGCGCCAACCGTCCACTTCTCTTTATCTAAATTTATTTGCAGCTTTTTCATAAGAGGAGCATAATCACCCTTTACAGCTACATTCGAAGAAGCTGCTTGATCAATAGGCTCTCCATTGGCATCTAACGCAATTGTTTCTTTTACCTCTGAACTGTATATCTTCCATTTTCCATCTTCTGGCTTTAAGGTATGGACACCGACAATTTTATTATTTTGATATTCTGGACCCTCTAATTTGATGGCTGTTTGTGTATAGGCTACCTTTGCCTGTGTTTCAGACTTATCTTCAACACTCATATCCATAAGCTTCAAATCTAATTCATATGATTTCAACATTTCAATGGTTTTCTTTGTTTGATCATAGCCTGGTGACTCGCTGTGAATTGTTTTCATATGTGCTTCTAAATCTTTATCCATCAGCGTTTGAACATTTTCCTCCAGTATTGCAATTAATTCTTCATCACCCGGTACCTTACTTTCTTCTTTTTCCGTATCCTCTTTATTGTTGGCTTCTTCTTGTTTTTCCGTATCTTTTGCTTCTTTCTCACTAGCCGCTTCGTCCGAACAAGCTACAGTAAAAACACTTAGCAATAATACCATCATCACAGCAAACAAATTTTTTCTCATCATAAGGGCCCTCCCATATTTTATACAACTATTTCCAAATTACATACTATGTCATAATAGGTGAATGTTGCCTTATCAAACAACTGCCAAAAGGCCTATTTCCACATGATGAATTTCCGTTGATTTAAAACATATAATGAATTATCTGGACGAGTTGGAGGATAAATTATATGACGTTCCCTTTATTTATTACACTATTTATCATCTTCATTTTAACGGCAACAGTAGTAATTCTCACCATCTATCAACGAAATAAAATACCTGCAATGACAGGTATGATGATTGCGATGTCTCTTGGAATGATTGTCGGGTTAACAGTTGGTCTAATCTTTGGTATTCTTCTTTCTGACAATCTATATGACTCTACTATTTTAGGTATCATAACCGGAGTCGCAGCTGGTTTTCTAGCAGGTTTACCCATTAGTTTACTTGCAGTTCTAGACGGCACACTATCAGGCATAATGGGTGGCATGATGGGCGCTATGCTCGGCCAAATGATTGCATCTGAATTTCAGGATTCCTTAATTAAAATGATGGTTATGGTATTTATTTCAGTTATTTTGATTCTGTTTCAACTAATCAGGCAGGAATTTTTGAACAAAAATAAAAATCAACCGTTTATCGTTCTGTGCTTATTCGCATTCGTGTTATTCATTATTGTATATAATCAACTCGGACCGATTATACCTATATCAGATGAACATTTCTATCGTCCATTGAATTAGTGTTGTGACCCGATAAAAAAATAAGATGCTGTCTCGGAAGTTCGGCTTCTGAGGCAGCATCTTATACTGAAAATAAAATTACTCATACGTTCATCTTTATCAAAATCCTATCCAGTCATTTTACGGCATTCTTCCGCACATTTTTGACATATTATTGCACATTCTTGACAATGTGTATCTTTCATCTTTCCACATTCTGCTGCACATTGCTCACATATAGTCGCACATACATTGCACAATTGAACCGACAACAAACTATTTCGGGACATTAATTGTGTTGCTTGACTACAAATATCAGCACAATCATCCAGTGTTTGAATACATTTAATTCTTGCTTCCACGTCCGGTTCATTCAGGCAAGCTGTCAAACACTCCTCACATGCTCTTAGACATTTAAAGCAAGCATCAATACACGCATCCATATTTGATGGTGACGTTGACAATACTCCCATTTAAAGACCTCCTTTGCTATCATACTTTCTTAGATAACTTTGACTATTATTATTGTATTTATACATTGCCCTCAAGGCTTTTCGTTATTTTAATTCAATAGAAACAAATAAATACTTATCATACCAAACCCAATTATTCCTATCATTGAACAAAACCATAGGGATGAATTTTTAACTGCTTCTCCAAAAATTTCTTTAATTGCAACCATAAATATCACAGTAATAGCCAGATTTATAATGAAGGCTAGTAACGGGGTCATTCCAATTTCAAAAAATTGCCCCAACACTGAACCGATTAAAATAGGAAAAGAAATAAGGCTTGTGAACAAAACCCAGGTAAAAAAACCAAATCCTGCTAAAAACAAAGGTGTAAAAATAATAATTCCCTCAGGTATGTTGTGTAATACGAGAGTTGTTAGCATCAATCCACCAAAATCTGTACCAATGGTTGAGCCAAGTGCAATACCTACAGGAAAGTTGTGAATCGCTATACTAATCGTTAAAAGAACGCCTGAACGAACAAAAATATCCTTTTGATGACTATTTGTAATGATCGTTATTTTATCCATAAAATGATGAATGTATTGAAAAAGTATTAATCCTGTGGCGACACCAAACGCTAGAATAGCCCATCCACCTAACTCAATGCTTTCTGGGATCATTTCAAGGAATAACAATCCCATTATTAACCCCGTACATAATGAATAAATAAAAACAAAGCCTTGTTGGAAACCTTTCATTATCCATGCAAGACCTCCTCCTACTCCAATTCCTAGAGCAGAAGCGAGAGTCCCAATAATCCATGCTGTACTCATTAAATCGCTCCCTATTAATAGCTTGTAATTATTTTATATGGCTAATCAGGTTTGAATATACTAGCCTCGATCAATTTATAAAGCTGTATTCCCAAAGATTGTTGCTTTATAAGAGAATAGATATATATTGCGACGTAACCAAAAACCATGTTCAGTGCCCTGCTACCGTTCCGGAAATCCACTACGCTTTCCGCGGGCTTGCGCTGAGCCTCCTCGATCGCGAAGACCGCTCTCTGCGGGGTCTCATCACTTCGCTTTCCCGCAGGAGTCTACGTGGATTTCCTACACTATCACGGTGTTTGAGAATAGTACTTTACAGCTCATTCACTATTATGGCAGTTGTTTGGAGCGGGGGACAGTTGACTCCTGCGGGAACAGCACGAGTCTGAAGACCCCGCAGCGGAAAACAACAGCAGTCACTTCGCATTGTATTTCAAATATGAAGATGAAAAGCAACAATGCGTACGAAAAGAGCCATTTATAAAAACTGGAGTTGACAGTTCCATATATAAATCATACAATATGAGCATATGCTAATATATACATACATAAATAATTATTATCCGATCTGTAATGTGAATTAATTATAAAAAGGGAGGGAATTATAATGGATGAAAAAAAAGAAATAGAAAAGATCAATGATAAGGATATAGATGAAGAAACATTATTTGTAGTTTCTCAAACATTCAAAGCTTTAGGTGATCCTACAAGAATTCGAATTCTTCATTTACTTTTTCATAAAGAGTACTCTGTAAATGGCATCGCAGAAAACCTACACCTTAGGCAGTCGACCGTTTCCCACCAATTACGTTTTCTAAAAAATTTACGGCTAGTAAAATACCGTCGAGAAGGTACTACCTTATTTTATTCTCATGATGATGAACATGTCATGAATATGTTGAAACAAACAATCGATCACGCCAGCCATAACTAATTTTAATTTTGAATGAGTAATAAATACTTTATAGCAACAATATTGTTATATGAATATATATAAATATAGTCATGAATAGTGGATAGGAGGAGTAACATTGGGACACGATCATGGGCATGACCATACGCATGGTGCAAATAAAAAAGCTTTACTTATAAGTTTTATCATTACGACTGGATTCATGATTGTAGAAGCAATTGGAGGATTTGTAACGAATAGTCTAGCTTTACTTTCTGATGCTGGGCATATGTTAAGTGATTCTGTATCACTCGGAGTTGGTGTATTAGCTTTTGTCTTAGGTGAAAGGGTTGCAAGCCACAGTAAAACGTATGGCTATAAACGTTTTGAAATACTTGCTGCTCTATTCAATGGCGTAACACTTACGCTCATTTCACTATATATTTTATATGAAGCTTATCAACGTTTTGCAAATCCGCCTGAAGTCGCATCTACTGGAATGCTAATAATTGCTATTATCGGATTACTTGTTAACCTTACCGTTGCTTGGATTTTAATGCGTGGTGATACGAAGGAAAATTTAAACCTACGTGCAGCATTTCTTCATGTACTGGGTGATTTACTCGGTTCCGTCGGTGCTATTGTCGCTGCTTTACTCATTATGTTCTTCAACTGGGGATGGGCCGATCCACTAGCAAGTGTTATTGTTGCTATTCTTGTATTGATCAGTGGTTGGAGGGTTACCAAGGATGCCATTCATGTATTAATGGAAGGTACACCAAAAAATATTGAATTAGACGATATTATTCAAACAATGGAACACGTCGAAGGAATCCTAAGCATACACGATTTACACGTTTGGAGTATAACTAGTGGGCAAAATGCACTTTCCTGTCACGCAGTTGTAGATGGCGACTTATCGATTCATGAGTGTCAGGAATTATTACGAACGATTGAACATGAGTTAGAACATAAAGGAATTGGTCATGTAACAATACAGATGGAAAATAATGAACATACACACGATGATTCGCTCATGTGTCAAAATGATCATAGCTCCACATCACATAGCCATAGCCATTAACATGTAATTGACCCCTACTGAAATTTCAGTGGGGGTCATTTTAATTTCTAGGAATATTTTGCGTTCATTAGACGTAAAGAATTTAACACTACGATAAGAGTTGCTCCCATATCAGCAAATATTGCCAGCCACAGTGTAAGCCAACCAGGAATAATTAGTAGAAGCGCTAACACCTTGAGTCCAAGAGCAAACGAGACATTTTGCTTAATAATCGCTAGTGTTTTTCTACTCAAAGCAATTGTATATGGAAGCTTTTCTAAATCATCAGCCATTAACGCAATATCGGCTGTCTCGAGCGCTGTGTCGGTCCCAGCTCCGCCCATGGCAATTCCAACCGTCGCAGTTGCAAGTGCTGGAGCATCATTAACACCGTCACCAACCATCGCTACATTTCCATGCTTCGTTTTGAGTGCCTTAATAAATTCTAATGCCCAGAACGATGCTGGACTGGTAAAGCTATTTACGTAAGCATTCTTTGTCATTTCTTTCAACTAATGAATGCTGTTATTGGCAAATATTATACCAGCAGCCCGTAAACACGTAGACTCCTCGAAAAAGAAAAGCACTTTTTCTTCATGCGATGCCTATTCAAGAAGCATTCCTTATTCTGCGGGAGGGAAAGGCCATCTGGTTTTTTAGAAATTCGCTATTCTTCTACCGCTACTTCATTCAACGGATAATGCTTCAAAAAATACACCAATGCTTGCAACTCGACAGCAAGATCAATATGGTGCACACGTATATTGTCTGGTACGGTAATTCTTGCAGGTGTGAAATTCAGGATTCCGGAAACTCCTGTTTTAACGAGTCGTTCGGTAATTCCCTCTGCCTCACTGGATGGAACAGTCAATATAGCAACATGCACGTCTTTCATTTTTTCTTCTAATTCATCAATATGATAAACAGGTATCCCACCGATGTCAGCCCCCACTTTACTAGGTTCCGCATCAAATGCCATCATGATTTTTGTATTATTATTTTTCATAAAATTATAGTGAAGAAATGCTGTCCCCAGATTTCCAACGCCAATTAGAGCAACTTCTGTTAGTTCATCCTGGTCTAATGTTTTCCTGAAAAACTCTAATAAATATTCAACATTGTAGCCATAACCCTTTTTCCCTAAAGCACCAAAGTAGGAAAAATCCCTGCGAATTGTAGCTGAATCGACTTTAACTGCCTCACTTAATTCTTTTGATGATACACGGGTTTTCCCTTGGTGATGTAAGTTATTTATAAACCGGTAATATAACGGTAAACGCTTAGCAGTAGCCTGCGGAATTTTATTTTGTAACACTATTTATTCCCCCTTATTCTTCCGGGTGTAATCGCCTGACTTGCCGCCCTTTTTCTCAATTAAATAGGTTTGGCCGATTACCATTCCCTTATCTATTGCTTTGCACATATCATAAACGGTTAACGCCGTTGCTGATGCGGCAGTTAGTGCCTCCATTTCAACACCAGTACTTCCTTTTGTTTTAACAAAAACTTCTATAATTAATTCGTACTTATTATTTGATAAATTCCAGTCAAATGAAATGTTTATTCCTTTTAATTGTAAAGGGTGACACATTGGTATCCAATCCGATGTCTTCTTCGCTGCCATAATACCAGCGACCTGTGCTACCGCAAGTACGTCCCCTTTTTCAATTCCTTGATCCACAATTTTTATGTAAATTTCTTTTGTTACAACTATACTGGATCTAGCTATAGCAATCCGTTCTGTCTCTTTTTTCTCACTAATATCCACCATTTTCGCTCTGCCTTGTTGATTAAAGTGAGTAAAATCAGCCATTTTCTCATCTCCATATTTAAAGTCATAGTTCATTTTATCAGAAAAAATACGATAAGTCGTGATTATTTTCACAATTAAACATTGCTAGGTAATTAAGTTATACGATACACTGATATTACTGAGGTGAACGTAATGATTATTATGCAATTGAATAACATTAGTAAGTCATTTGGAGCGGAAAAGATTTTATCAAATATTAAACTTGAAATAAAAGATCAGGATAGAATTGCGATTGTTGGTAGAAATGGCGCCGGGAAATCGACCTTACTTAAAATCATGGCTGGCGAATTTTCCTATGACGAAGGAGTTATGCACAAACCTAAGGATCTTACCATCGGTTATCTATCCCAGCATACGGGCCTTGAATCGGATAAAACGATTTGGGATGAAATGCTGCAGGTGTTTCAAACTCTACTTAAAAAAGAGCAAGAGCTTAGAAAGCTTGAAAAAGATATGGAACTAGCATCAAGCTTATCAGATGATAAATATAACCAGCTTTTACAAGAATATGATACGAAACAGCAAGCTTTTATCACAGAAGGTGGATACCAGTATGAGTCCTCCATCAAATCTGTTCTGAATGGTTTGCATTTTTACGAGGGCGATTATCAGACACCAATAAGTACATTAAGTGGTGGTCAAAAAACACGACTGGCTCTAGGCAAGTTACTTTTACAAAAGCCTGCTTTACTCATTCTTGACGAACCAACCAACCATTTAGACATTGAAACACTTGGCTGGCTTGAAAATTATTTAGTGAGTTACCCAGGTGCCGTTACCATTGTATCCCATGACCGTTACTTTTTAGACAAGACTGTATCCATTGTCTATGAAATTTCCTATCATAGGGTTAAAAAATACCATGGATCATATAGTAAGTATCTGGATCAACGGGCGCTCGATTATGAACAGGAAATGAAAGAGTATGAAAAACAACAGTCTGAAATAAAACAGCTAGAGGAATTTGTACAAAAAAATATTGTGCGTGCCTCAACTACAAAGCGAGCCCAAAGCAGAAGGAAAAAGCTTGAGAAGATGGAAAAGATGGACAGGCCAAGAGGAGACGAATCCTCTGCTAAATTTTCTTTTGATTCAACTAAGCGAAGTGGTAATGACGTATTGAAAATAAATGACCTCGCGTTCCGGTATAACGATGATGATAAATTTTTGTTTGAAGGTATGAAACTTAATGTGAACCGCGGTGACAGCATTGCACTTGTTGGACCAAATGGGATTGGTAAAACGACCTTATTAAAAATGATAACTGGGCAATTTCAGCCTAGCACTGGTTCCATTCAAATTGGAACAAATGTTGAAATTGGGTATTATGACCAGGAACAAACAAACTTAAATCCTAATAATACAGTACTTCAAGAGCTATGGGACCAATACCCAAATGAAAAGGAAAAAGATATCCGTACCGTGTTGGGAAACTTTTTATTCTCAGGTGATGACGTTTTAAAGCCTGTTCATGCGCTTAGTGGTGGTGAAAAGGCTAGGCTATCACTTGCGAAATTGATGATGCTTCATGCCAATTTCTTAATACTGGATGAACCAACTAACCACTTGGATATAGACAGTAAAGAAGTGCTGGAATCCGCGCTAATCGATTATAATGGCACCATCATATTTGTTTCACATGACCGCTATTTTATCAATAAAATTGCTGAACAGGTAGTTGAAATTCAAGCAGATCATGTCACTGGATACCTAGGTGATTATGATTATTATGTTGCGAAAAAAGAAGAGCAGGCTGAAAGAGAACGACTACAACAGGAGCAAGTAAAAGAAACACAGGTTGATACGGGAAAATTGAGTTACAAAGAGGAAAAGGTACGACAGCGTGAAGAAAGGAAAATTCAAAGACGAATAGATGAATTAGAAAGTCTGATTGAGGAACGAGAAAGTGAACTCGCTAATCTGGAATTAGAAATGACAAAGCCTGAAGTTTTTCAGGATCATGAGAAAGCATTAGCGCTAACAAAGGAAACAAACGATATTAAACAAACGCTTGAACAACTAATGGAAGAATGGACAGAGCTTCAAGAATAATAGTAAACATCAAAGTCATATAAGAAAAGCGCAAGCGCCTTGGTCAGACCCGACAAGTTTAAGACGAATCTCTTAGTGATGATTTTTATCACAAAGAGATTTGACTTAAAAACTCGAGGGGCTAGGCGCTGGAGCTAGACAGATAAACGCCAAAATTTTATACTTTCTTTCCATATTAATAATAGGCTAATGCTGTATCTGCATAAGCAGACAGCATTAGCCTATTTTAATGAGAAATCCACAACAACATTTTCTATTAATCCACAGACATATAAACAATTGCGTTGCAGAGGGACTAGTTTTCAACAAGGTTATGCACATTTTCCACATGCAAATACTTGTTTATCCACATTTTTACCCACATATACACCACTTACATATACCTATCCACATTCTGTTGATAACTTTTACTTTAGTACTAAAGAAGGATTAGCATTCAAGTCCCATGCTGATCTTTTTCCTTGTTCAAAAGCAATCGTTCCGGCGGCAGCAATCATCGCAGCATTATCTGTGCATAATTGAATTGGTGGAATTAATAAAGGCGTGTTTGAACCCGCAAACCTGTTTGTAAGTGCTTGACGAAGGCCTTTATTAGCAGCTACACCACCAGCGACTATAACTTGTTTAACATCGTGATTCATTGCGGCTTGATAAGTTTTTTCTGTTAGCACTTCTACAACACTAGCTTGAAAACTTGCAGCGATATCTTCAGGTTGTAATTTTTCCCCGCGCTGTCCCGCATTGTGGATAGTGTTGATAACTGCTGATTTTAATCCACTAAAACTAAAATTTAAACTACCTTCTTCAAGCCAGGCTCGAGGGAATGGAATAGATTCTTCACCTTCAGCAGCGAGTTTATCGATATGTGGACCACCTGGATACGGAAGCTTCAGCAAACGTGCTACTTTGTCATATGCCTCACCGGCTGCGTCATCGAGCGTTTCCCCTATCACTTCAAAGTTACCATGGTCACGCATCAGTACAAGCTCCGTGTGACCACCAGAAACTACTAAAGCTAACAATGGGAATTCAAAATCTTGTTCCAATCTATTCGCATAAATATGACCTGCGATATGATGAACACCTACCAGTGGTTTTTGTTTAGCAAATGCTAATGCTTTTGCAGTATTCACTCCTACAAGTAGTGCACCTACTAATCCTGGCCCTTCTGTAACAGTTATCGCATCGATTTGCTCCCAACTGATGTTTGCTTGATTAAATGATTCTTCTAACACAATTGTCATTTGCTCTACATGATGTCTTGAAGCAATTTCAGGGACAACCCCGCCAAACCGCTTATGACTTTCGATTTGAGATGCTACCACATTTGATAAAACTTCTGTTCCATTTCTCAAAATTGCTACAGCAGTTTCATCACAGCTGGTTTCTATTCCCATAATATATGTATCTTTTTTCATCATAAATTCACCCACATTACTAACGCATCCTCTTTATTATCTGTATAATAACTTTTTCGTAGACCACCAGGAACAAGTCCAAATTTCCGATACATTCGTTGTGCAATAATGTTGGAAACCCGCACTTCCAATGATAGACGATTACTTCCTAAATGAATTGCTTGTTGCATTGTAAATTGGAAAAGCTTCTCACCTAGTTTATAACCTCTGTAGCTCGGCATAATGGCTATATTTGTAATTTGCGCATCATCAATTACAATCCATAGCCCTGCATAACCAACAATAACCCCGTCAACCTCCACTACAAAGTAATGAGCAAACTGGTTTACTACTACCTCCTGGTAAAAAATATCCTCTGTCCATGGTGTGGCAAAAGATGCTTTTTCTACTTCGACTACCGCTCCAATGTCTGTTAGTTCCATCGGTCGAATTACAAGATCAGCCATTTTTGGTTGCTTCCTTTTGTGCTTTTAACCAATTCGCCTCTGCCTCTACTAACCGCAAATAATTCGGTGTTATTTCATGCGTATTATCTGCGACTTTATTCTTTGCAGCCAATGCTAAATGTGAGGGTTTTGCTATATGATAAGTTGAATCTGGGATAATAGCTTGTTCCCCTAACTTTTCCATAATCATAGAACGATACATTTCTATGTCCTGGCTTAAAAATAGCACTTGCTTCTTTTCTTTTACTAGCCGATCTAGCCATTCTTCCATTGAAAAGTTGACCTCTTCGTCTATCAACTCTATTTGGTCATGTTTCCACTGATATAAACCTGTATAAACCATTCCTCGTCGAGCGTCAAAAAAGGGGCAAATATATGCTGGGAAAAAACTCCCTTGATATGCAAGTGCCTCTAAGCTTGATATCCCTTTTATCGGTATTTCAAGTGACCATGCCATTGCCTTTGCTGTTGCAAGTCCTATTCGTACACCAGTAAATGAACCGGGCCCTTTTGCAACAACGATTTCATCCAATTGTTCTGGCTTCATCTGGGTATCATTCATTAATTGGACAATTGCTGGCATAAGACGGACAGAATGGTTTTTTGTAAGATTCGTCACAACTTCACCAATTAAAGTGTTATCCTTTAAAATGGCTACACCCATAATTTGATTAGAAGTATCTATTGCAAGTACATTCATATATGGAACTCCTTATTTATTTTTCCGTGTAAACTATCCAATTAAAGATGAAATTATCCAATTAAAATGACTTCCACTAGGATAAAATTCAATTACACGTTTGTGTTCATTGATGTAGTTAATTTTTATATCCAAACGTTCATTTGGAAGGTACTCTTCGATAAAATGTGCCCACTCCACTACGGATATACCTTCCCCCTCGAAATACTCCGAAAAGCCTATATCTTCATCAGAATCCTCCAACCTGTACACGTCCATATGGTATAGAGGGAGCTCTCCTTCATATTCCTTGATAATCGTGTATGTCGGACTATTAACTACACGTTTCACTCCAAGTCCAATAGCAATACCTTTTGTGAAAGTGGTTTTACCAGCACCTAAATCACCTTCAAGTGTGATAACATCTCCAGGGCGCAGTAAATTAGCCAATCTAGTTGCTAATTTTTTAGTCTCTTCTTCTGTATGTGTTTCGATTTGGTTTTTACTCATTAAATCACCTATTTCAAATGATTGTACCCGTCTTTTTTTAGCGGAATATGCCTATTATCTTTATGTAGATAAACATAGTTATTTTTATACTGACTGACATAACCAATCTCCGTCACAGGTATTCCTATATCGTTTGCTGCTTCCTGAACATATGTCCATTTATCTTTAGACACCGTGCCTACTAATTCAAAGTCTTCCCCACCAAATAGCTTCCATTTTTCCTGAAGCTCTGACGGAAATTGAGAATAGGATGCTGATGTAGGAATTTTATCTTCAAACAAATGTAACGTGACCTGTGAAGCCTCAGCAATCTCGGCAGCCTCATTTCCTATTCCATCACTTATATCGTTTAATGCTACTCGATCTATTTCTTCCAATCGTTTAGCAAATTCAACTCTTGGAATAGGTTGTTGATGTTTTTCAATATAATACGTTTCATCTTGGTATGTACTAGCATTATTGAGAATATGAAATCCTGCCTGTGAATCACCAAGTGTACCCGTCACAAACACAATATCCTTTTCCCTTGCGTCACTACGATACCTTGCTCTCTTTTGCGATACATAACCTATAACGGTAACGGAGATAGACATTTCCTGTCCACTAACTGTATCACCACCAATTAGATCCATTCCGTATCTATTTGCAATTGAACGCATGCCTTCAAAAATTTCTTCCACTTCTTTGGATGAATAATGTTTTGACAACACAATCGAAACAAGATAAAACGCCGGGGTTGCTCCCATTGCCGCCATATCACTTATATTTGCTGCCAATACACGGTGTCCTATATGATATGGTTCCGTCGTTTCCTTTGAAAAATGCACGTTTTCTACGAATGTGTCAACAGCTACTACCACATCCTCAGATGATTGACGAATAATAGCTGCATCATCTCCAACACCCTTTA
The DNA here is from genome assembly GCF_044793635.1 of Virgibacillus necropolis. Taxonomy (GTDB): domain Bacteria; phylum Bacillota; class Bacilli; order Bacillales; family Amphibacillaceae; genus Virgibacillus_F; species Virgibacillus_F necropolis_A. The sequence continues at coordinate 2,644,750 of NZ_CP084992.1, read as the reverse complement.
TTAAAGATGATTGTTTATAGGAGTGTTGTTTTATTGATTGAATAAAGGAAAACTCATCCACTCTATAATCACCAACCTTTTTGTCAGAAAGAAAATAATCCTATAGTTATGATAGCAAAAACAAAGGAAAAAGGGAAAAAATACTATCAAAAGTCTGTAGCCGACTCAATCTGTATGATAAAAGGAAAAAGATCCTTGAAGGTATTAATGCGTGTGAAATAAGAGGTGTAATTAGGATGATTGCTTTGAATTTCATATATACAAAAACACATGCCTTCAAATTATGAAAACATGTGTGTCAATTTATATTAGTGGCGGTCCGGACGGGACTCGAACCCGCGACCTCCTGCGTGACAGGCAGGCATTCTAACCAACTGAACTACCGGACCAATTTATTTTAAAATTAATTGGTTGCGGGGGCAGGATTTGAACCTGCGACCTTTGGGTTATGAGCCCAACGAGCTACCAGACTGCTCCACCCCGCGATATGAGAAAGTATTGATTTGTACATGTACTTTAAAAGTACGGCCTGGCGGCGTCCTACTCTTGCAGGGACAAAGTCCCAACTACCATCGGCGCTGGAGAGCTTAACTACTGTGTTCGGCATGGGAACAGGTGTGACTTCTCCGCTATTACTACCAGACCTTTTTTAATAAGGACAAGATATATTATATGTGTTCTTGCTTCAAAATGCAAGTACTTTTTTTATTTTGTACCCTAAAAACTAAATAAGAGCGCTATAGACACGTACATCATAATTTGTTAGTTAAGTCCTCGATCGATTAGTATTCGTCAGCTCCACGTGTCACCACGCTTCCACCTCGAACCTATCAACCTCATCGTCTCTGAGGGATCTTACTCACTCGAAGTGATGGGAAGTCTCATCTTGAGGGGGGCTTCATGCTTAGATGCTTTCAGCACTTATCCTTTCCACACGTAGCTACCCAGCTATGCTCCTGGCGGAACAACTGGTACACCAGCGGTGTGTCCATCCCGGTCCTCTCGTACTAAGGACAGCTCCTCTCAAACTTCCAACGCCCACGACGGATAGGGACCGAACTGTCTCACGACGTTCTGAACCCAGCTCGCGTACCGCTTTAATGGGCGAACAGCCCAACCCTTGGGACCGACTACAGCCCCAGGATGCGATGAGCCGACATCGAGGTGCCAAACCTCCCCGTCGATGTGAACTCTTGGGGGAGATAAGCCTGTTATCCCCGGGGTAGCTTTTATCCGTTGAGCGATGGCCCTTCCATGCGGAACCACCGGATCACTAAGCCCGACTTTCGTCCCTGCTCGACTTGTAGGTCTCGCAGTCAAGCTCCCTTATGCCTTTACACTCTGCGAATGATTTCCAACCATTCTGAGGGAACCTTTGGGCGCCTCCGTTACTCTTTGGGAGGCGACCGCCCCAGTCAAACTGCCCGCCTGACACTGTCTCCGAACCGGATTACGGTCCTGGGTTAGAATGTCCGTACAGCCAGGGTGGTATCCCACGGATGCCTCCACCGAAGCTAGCGCTCCGGTTTCTAAGGCTCCCACCTATCCTGTACAAGCTGTACCAACATTCAATATCAGGCTACAGTAAAGCTCCACGGGGTCTTTCCGTCCTGTCGCGGGTAATGCGCATCTTCACGCATAGTATAATTTCACCGGGTCTCTCGTTGAGACAGTGCCCAAGTCGTTGCACCTTTCGTGCGGGTCGGAACTTACCCGACAAGGAATTTCGCTACCTTAGGACCGTTATAGTTACGGCCGCCGTTTACTGGGGCTTCGGTTCTAAGCTTCGCACCCGAAGGTGCTAACCTTTCCCCTTAACCTTCCAGCACCGGGCAGGTGTCAGCCCCTATACTTCGCCTTTCGGCTTCGCAGAGACCTGTGTTTTTGCTAAACAGTCGCTTGGGCCTATTCACTGCGGCTCCTCCTTAAAAGGAGCACCCCTTCTCCCGAAGTTACGGGGTCATTTTGCCGAGTTCCTTAACGAGAGTTCTCCCGATCACCTTAGGATACTCTCCTCGCCTACCTGTGTCGGTTTGCGGTACGGGCACCTATGAACTCACTAGAGGCTTTTCTTGGCAGTGTGAAATCCAGAACTTCGGTACTATAGTTCCCTCCCCATCACAGCTCAGAATTGTTGGACGGATTTGCCAATCCAACTCCCTTGCTGCTTGGGCGCACATTTCCAATCGTGCGCATTCCTTATCCTACTGCGTCCCCCCATCGCTCAAACATTCATGAGGTGGTACAGGAATATCTACCTGTTGTCCATCGCCTACGCCTTTCGGCCTCGGCTTAGGTCCCGACTAACCCTGAGCGGACGAGCCTTCCTCAGGAAACCTTAGGCTTTCGGTGAAAGAGATTCTCACTCTTTTTTCGCTACTCATACCGGCATTCTCACTTCGAAGCGCTCCACCAGTCCTCACGGTCTGACTTCACAGCACTTCGAACGCTCTCCTACCATTGTTCTAAGAACAATCCGCAGCTTCGGTGATACGTTTAGCCCCGGTACATTTTCGGCGCAGAGTCACTCGACCAGTGAGCTATTACGCACTCTTTAAATGGTGGCTGCTTCTAAGCCAACATCCTGGTTGTCTGGGCAACTCCACATCCTTTTCCACTTAACGTATACTTTGGGACCTTAGCTGGCGGTCTGGGCTGTTTCCCTTTCGACTATGAACCTTATCACCCATAGTCTGACTCCCAACTTAACGTAGCTGGCATTCGGAGTTTGACTGAATTCGGTAACCCGGTGAGGGCCCCTAGTCCAATCAGTGCTCTACCTCCAGTACGCATATGTTGAGGCTAGCCCTAAAGCTATTTCGGAGAGAACCAGCTATCTCCGTGTTCGATTGGCATTTCACCCCTACCCACACCTCATCCCCGCATTTTTCAACATACGTGGGTTCGGGCCTCCAGTCAGTGTTACCTGACCTTCACCCTGGACATGGGTAGATCACACGGTTTCGGGTCTACGACCGCATACTATTTCGCCCTATTCAGACTCGCTTTCGCTGCGGCTCCGTGTCTTCCACTTAACCTCGCATACGATCGTAACTCGCCGGTCCATTCTACAAAAGGTACGCCGTCACCCATTAACGGGCTTCGACTACTTGTAAGCGCACGGTTTCAGGATCTATTTCACTCCCCTTCCGGGGTGCTTTTCACCTTTCCCTCACGGTACTGGTTCACTATCGGTCACTAGGGAGTATTTAGCCTTGGGAGATGGTCCTCCCGGATTCCGACGGGATTTCTCGTGTCCCGCCGTACTCAGGATACACTCCGGAGGAAACTCTTTTTCGATTACAGGGCTCTTACCCGCTATGGCTGATCGTTCCAGATCGATTCGTCTAAAGAATTTCTTTGTAACTCCAAAGGAGTGTCCTACAACCCCAGAAAGCAAGCTTTCTGGTTTGGGCTGATTCCGTTTCGCTCGCCGCTACTCAGGAAATCGCATTTGCTTTCTCTTCCTCCGGGTACTGAGATGTTTCAGTTCCCCGGGTCTGCCTCACATACCCTATGTATTCAGATATGCGTACTGCTCCATTACGAACAGTGGGTTTCCCCATTCGGAAATCCTCGGATCGAAGTTTACTTACAACTCCCCGAGGCATATCGGTGTTAGTCCCGTCCTTCGTCGGCTCCTAGTGCCAAGGCATCCACCGTGCGCCCTTCTTCACTTAACTATCTTTATGATTAAGAACTTACGTTTTTGATGTCGTTGTCTATCTTGCTCTTATTTAGTTTTCAAGGTACAAAAAGAGAGATTCGCATCCCTCAAAACTGAACAAACAACCTTATATGTCAAGGCCTACCAATGGCAGGTCTTATCGATGACGACAAGCGTCACCGATCTTCCGTTAAACAGTACGGCTTCAGCTACGAATAGCTTCTGCTTTCTGTTTTTCCTTAGAAAGGAGGTGATCCAGCCGCACCTTCCGATACGGCTACCTTGTTACGACTTCACCCCAATCATTGGCCCCACCTTCGGCGGCTGGCTCCATAAAGGTTACCTCACCGACTTCGGGTGTTGCCAACTCTCGTGGTGTGACGGGCGGTGTGTACAAGGCCCGGGAACGTATTCACCGCGGCATGCTGATCCGCGATTACTAGCGATTCCGGCTTCATGTAGGCGAGTTGCAGCCTACAATCCGAACTGAGAATGGTTTTATGGGATTTGCTACACCTCGCGGCTTCGCTTCCCTTTGTTCCATCCATTGTAGCACGTGTGTAGCCCAGGTCATAAGGGGCATGATGATTTGACGTCATCCCCACCTTCCTCCGGTTTGTCACCGGCAGTCACCTTAGAGTGCCCAACTAAATGCTGGCAACTAAGATCAAGGGTTGCGCTCGTTGCGGGACTTAACCCAACATCTCACGACACGAGCTGACGACAACCATGCACCACCTGTCACTCTGTCCCCGAAGGGAACACGATATCTCTATCGCTATCAGAGGATGTCAAGACCTGGTAAGGTTCTTCGCGTTGCTTCGAATTAAACCACATGCTCCACCGCTTGTGCGGGCCCCCGTCAATTCTTTTGAGTTTCAGCCTTGCGGCCGTACTCCCCAGGCGGAGTGCTTAATGCGTTAACTTCAGCACTAAGGGGCGGAAACCCCCTAACACCTAGCACTCATCGTTTACGGCGTGGACTACCAGGGTATCTAATCCTGTTCGCTCCCCACGCTTTCGCTCCTCAGCGTCAGTTACAGACCAGAGAGTCGCCTTCGCCACTGGTGTTCCTCCACATCTCTACGCATTTCACCGCTACACGTGGAATTCCACTCTCCTCTTCTGTACTCAAGTCCTCCAGTTTCCAATGACCCTCCACGGTTAAGCCGTGGGCTTTCACATCAGACTTAAAAGACCGCCTGCGAGCGCTTTACGCCCAATAATTCCGGACAACGCTTGCCCCCTACGTATTACCGCGGCTGCTGGCACGTAGTTAGCCGGGGCTTTCTGGTTAGGTACCGTCAAGGCACCGCCCTATTCGAACGGTACTTGTTCTTCCCTAACAACAGAGTTTTACGATCCGAAAACCTTCATCACTCACGCGGCGTTGCTCCGTCAGACTTTCGTCCATTGCGGAAGATTCCCTACTGCTGCCTCCCGTAGGAGTCTGGGCCGTGTCTCAGTCCCAGTGTGGCCGATCACCCTCTCAGGTCGGCTACGCATCGTCGCCTTGGTAGGCCATTACCCCACCAACTAGCTAATGCGCCGCGGGCCCATCTGTAAGTGACAGCAAAAGCCGCCTTTCAACTTTCTACCATGTGATAAAAAGTGTTATTCGGTATTAGCTCCGGTTTCCCGGGGTTATCCCAATCTTACAGGTAGGTTGCCCACGTGTTACTCACCCGTCCGCCGCTCGTTCCACAAGCTCACGCCCTGAAGGGCGATTGCTTGCTTCCCGCGCTCGACTTGCATGTATTAGGCACGCCGCCAGCGTTCGTCCTGAGCCAAGATCAAACTCTCCAAAAAAGTTTGAATAGAATCAACACCAATCGATTCTATCAATTGTCTTAGCTTTGTTTCGTTACTTGACATACTTGGTTGTTTTGTTCAGTTTTCAAGGAGCAAAATGGGCCTGAGTGGACTCGAACCACCGACCTCACGCTTATCAGGCGTGCGCTCTAACCAGCTGAGCTACAGGCCCGCTATATTAGAATAAATATTGGAGCGGGTAGGGGGAATCGAACCCCCATCATCAGCTTGGAAGGCTGAGGTTTTACCACTAAACTATACCCGCATATAAAGTTAATAAAAAGTTCCCCTGGTCGGGAAGACAGGATTCGAACCTGCGACCCCATGGTCCCAAACCATGTGCTCTACCAAGCTGAGCTACTTCCCGATCAATATGTATAGTGCGCCCGAGAGGACTCGAACCTCTAACCCCTTGATTCGTAGTCAAGTACTCTATCCAATTGAGCTACGGGCGCTTTTGAAGCGACATTTACTAATATATCATGTTTGCAATAAGAAAGCAATAGTTTTATTAATAAAACTTTCAAATGCGGCCAAGAGGACTTGAACCTCCACGGGTTATTCACCCACTAGGCCCTCAACCTAGCGCGTCTGCCATTCCGCCACGACCGCATAAACCTTCACAAAAAACAAAACACTGTGCATTACACAGCAATTCGCATGTGAATATGCGGGTGAAGGGAGTCGAACCCCCACGTCATAAGACACTAGATCCTAAGTCTAGCGCGTCTGCCAGTTCCGCCACACCCGCAAGAGATGCTATTAATAAGGATGAGCCATGAAGGATTCGAACCTTCGACCCTCTGATTAAAAGTCAGATGCTCTACCAACTGAGCTAATGGCTCATTATATACAGCTATTTAAAAAATGGCTGGGCTACCAGGATTCGAACCTGGGAATGACAGGATCAAAACCTGCTGCCTTACCGCTTGGCTATAGCCCATCATTAAATGGCGGTCCGGACGGGACTCGAACCCGCGACCTCCTGCGTGACAGGCAGGCATTCTAACCAACTGAACTACCGGACCAGTCCGAAAAACATTAGAATACTTGGTGTTCACCAAGTATTAATGGCGAACGCCATAATTGTTCTTACATTAAACCTTAAAAGTTCAATACCTTCAAAAGTAAAAATGATGACCCGTACGGGATTCGAACCCGTGATACCGCCGTGAAAGGGCGGTGTCTTAACCACTTGACCAACGGGCCATATGAATGGCGGAGAAGGAGGGATTTGAACCCTCGCGCCGCTTACACGACCTACACCCTTAGCAGGGGCGCCTCTTCAGCCACTTGAGTACTTCTCCGTATGGCTCCACAGGTAGGATTCGAACCTACGACCGATCGGTTAACAGCCGATAGCTCTACCACTGAGCTACTGTGGAATAATCTAAAATAGTAAATCATAATAGTATAATCTTGTTCGGGCTTGCTCGTCACATAGACCGTTCCTCGCATGATCTCACAAAAGACGTTCGATCAAGCTACTGTGAAAAAATCTAAAATAGTAAATCATAGTAATACTGCTTGTCTCAAAATTATTGCGACCAGAAATATATTACAATACTTTTGATATATTGTCAATTGCTTTATGTAAAAATTTACGCCCGTTTTTTTAGGGCTAATTAAATTTAACACGGAAGCTAGTATTCGTCAATGTATTTTCTTCAGGTTTTTGTCGATTACCCGTATTCTATCTATAACTAATTTTCTCATAATACTTTACAACAATATATTTTATTGATTTAACAGCTTCCCTCCACATTTACCACAACGATATTTATTAACGTTAACCCTTCGTTGTCTTTTATAAACATGTCCACAACTCTTACATCTATAATGATGATTTTTCTCTCTATTATATGAAGGGAGTGGATTACAGTGTCTGGGTGATCCCGTTTCCTTTAATAAAGTTTTAAAGTCTAAATCACCATGTTTATACCCTTTTCCTTCTATATGAAGATGATAATGGCATAACTCATGCTTAATAATTCCCACAAACTCATCATCTTCCATCTCTAATGCATATTTAGGATTCAATTCAATTACCCTTTTAGATGGAATATATCTGCCACCAGTTGTACGAAGTCTTGAATTAAATCGAACGTCATCTTTAAATGGTTTATTAAAATACATCATAGAAATATCGTGTACAAGTGCATACAATTCTTTTTCGTTCAATAGATTCATACAATAGGCATCCTTTTTATTTGCTGACATTATTTTAACATAACCCTAGTAGCTTCTCATAATTTCCAAAAGTCCAAATACTCATTTAGAAAATTCAACTGATATCTAAGCAAAGAATTAGAAATCAGGTATAGAATCAATTAAACTAGTAAATATAGAGATTTTACATCTTTATTTTATCCTTAATTAAAATAATTTTAATTAAATATTGATTTTTAATAGATTTATATTATAATTAATATGAATTGTTTTTACTTAAAAAAGGAGAGGTGTTTCACGAATGAGTAATGAAAAAAAGAGAGTTACAACTGCTTCAGGAGCTCCAGTAGGGGACAATCAAAATTCCATCACAGCAGGTCATCGTGGCCCGGTTTTAATTCAAGATGTACACCTTTTAGAAAAACTAGCACATTTTAACCGAGAGCGCGTCCCAGAACGTGTGGTTCATGCGAAAGGTGCAGGTGCACACGGTTATTTTGAAGTAACCAATGATTTATCACAACATACAAAAGCAGACTTCTTAAGTGAAGTTGGCAAGCGTACACCTATGTTTGCACGTTTTTCTACAGTCGCAGGTGAACTAGGTTCGGCTGATACCGTGCGAGATCCGCGTGGTTTTGCACTAAAATTCTATACTGAAGAAGGAAACTATGATTTAGTAGGTAACAATACACCAATTTTCTTCATTCAGGATGCTATTAAGTTTCCTGATTTTATTCATACACAAAAGCGTAATCCTAAAACAAACTTAAAAGATCCTAATATGGTATGGGACTTCTGGTCATTATCACCAGAATCTTTACATCAAGTAACTTATCTACATGGTGATCGTGGTATCCCTGCAACACTTCGTCACATGAATGGATATGGTAGTCATACATTTAAGTGGGTAAATGATCAAGGGGAAGCTAGCTGGGTTAAATATCACTTTATTGCTGAGCAAGGTGTAAAAGCTTTAGATGAAAAAGTAGCAACTGAAATCGCTGGGGATAATCCTGATTATCATACAGAGGATCTATTCAATGCTATTGAAGAAGGCGATTTTCCAACTTGGAAGGTATATGTTCAAATTATGCCGTATGAAGATGCAAAATCATATAAATGGGATCCGTTTGATGTTACAAAAACATGGTCTAAAAAAGACTATCCTCGTATTGAACTAGGACGTATGGTTCTAAACCGTAATCCGGAGAACTATTTTGCAGAAGTAGAGCAAGCTGCATTTTCACCTGGAAACTTCGTACCCGGTATCGAAGCATCTCCTGATAAAATGCTACAAGGGCGTTTATTTGGATATTCAGATGCACATCGTTATCGTATAGGTGCGAATCATCAACAATTGCCAATTAACCGTTCATTAAACGAAACACAAAATTATCAACGTGATGGACAAATGAGGTTAGATGGTAACAAAGGTGGTTCAGTTAACTATGAACCAAACAGTTTTGATGGTCCAAAAGAAGATGAGCCATCAAAAATCAGTCCTTTTGAAGTACATGGAGAGGCTGATAGTGTTGCTTATGAAAACGATGATCATTTCACACAAGCGGGTGATCTTTACAGATTAATGAGCTCTGATGAAAAAGATCGTCTAATCGAAGCAGTTGTCAATCATATGAAACCTGTTGAATATGAAGAAATTAAACTTCGTCAAATTGAACATTTCTATAAAGCAGACCCTGATTATGGCGCACGCGTTGCGGCAGGATTGGGCTTGTCTGTACCAGAGAGCGTAAAATAGTAAAACTAAAAAGGAAAGGGTCGCACATTTTATGTAGCGATCCTTTCCTTTTCTTACTAGCAAGGAAAGTATAAACGAAAGTCTGTCTAGCTCCAGCGCCCAGCGACTAGTGGACTTCCTTCACCTCCGTACGATAAGTTAACATCGGTTGTTAGAAGGAAGGCCGACTAAAAGCGGGCTTTACGCCCAACGTCGGCACACCCCTATGAAGGGGCGTGTTTCCTTTATCTCTCCTGGTGAAAGGAATGTTCGATTAAAACCGCCACTTTGCGTGGCAACATCGAACTACCCACTTTGCGTGGGCACAGTCCATACGTCGCTTAACGGGCGCTTGCGCTTTTCTTAAGTTCTATTTACCGTTTTCAACCATTGATAAAGCAATTCTACCTTTATTTGCATCATAATTTTCTACCCAAACTGTTACAACATCCCCAACTGACGCAATATCCATTGGATGCTTAACGAATTTATTGGCCATTTTTGATATATGGACTAAACCATCCTGCTTCACCCCAATATCAACAAAGACACCAAAATCAACTACATTTCTAACCGTTCCTTGCATTTCCATGCCTGGTTGCAGATCTTCCATCGTTAATACATTTTGTTTTAAAATCGGTTGAGGAAAATCATCACGTGGATCGCGCTCTGGACGAATCAAAGCTTGGATGATATCCTGTAACGTCAATTCTCCGATATCTAGTTCTTCTGCAACTTCTTTTTTGTTAACATCGCGTAGCTTATCTTGTAATTCATTAGAGCCGATGTCAGTTATTTTACATCCTAACATTTCCAATAGTTTTTTCGTTTGTGGATAGCTTTCAGGATGTATAGGCGTTCGATCTAACGGGTGCTCTCCATCAAAAATACGCAAAAATCCTATACTTTGCTCGTATGTTTTTGCACCTAACCGCGGGATTTTTTTAAGTTGGGTACGTTTAGAAAACTTACCTTCCTCGTTTCGTTTTGTCACAATGTTATTCGCAACCGTTTTACTTAGTCCAGATACATGCTGCAATAGACTAGATGATGCAGTGTTTACATTAACACCAACCTGGTTCACAGCTGTTTCTACTACAAAGGATAAAGATCCGTTTAATTCCTTTTGACTAACATCATGCTGATATTGGCCCACACCAATTGACTTTGGATCTATTTTCACAAGTTCTGCGAGTGGATCCTGAACACGCCTTGCAATAGAAGCTGCACTTCTTTCTTCAACCTGTAAATCAGGAAATTCTTCACGCGCTAATGCTGATGCAGAATAAACACTCGCCCCTGCTTCATTTACAATAATATATGGAACATCCAATTTATTATTTTGAATCACATCAGCGATGAATTGTTCTGTTTCGCGTGACGCTGTTCCGTTACCAATTGCAATTAATTCCACATCAAATTTCTTCACATATTCTAGTACTATTTTTTCGGATCCTGCGAAATCATTTTTTGGTGCTGTTGGATACATTACATTAACTGTATGTACCTTCCCTGTTTCATCAACAACTGCAAGCTTACAACCAGTTCGAAATGCTGGATCTACGCCGAGTACTGTCTTCCCTTTTAAAGGAGGCTGCAATAACAGGTTTTTCAGGTTTTCGGAAAAAATCTTAATTGCTTGTTGTTCCGCCTTTTCTGTAAGTGAATTGCGTATTTCTCTGGCGATAGACGGCTGAATTAATCGTTTATAACTATCTTCAATTGCATTCTGTAAAAATACTACAAGATCATTTTGGCTCGTAGATTTAATTGTCTTTTTCTGCAAGTAGTTTAAAACCCGCTCTATAGGTGGTTCAACCGATACCTTCAACACATCATCTTTTTCTCCACGATTCAGCGCTAATGTCCGATGAGCTGCCAATGTACGAATTGCTTCATTATATTCGTAGTACATTTCATAGACACCTTTTTCATCTTTGGCGCGATCTTTCGCCTCTGATTCAATAATGCCTTTTTTAAATGTCACTTCCCGAATAAAATCACGGTGCTCCGGATCGTCCGATATCCATTCTGCAATTATGTCGTTAGCACCAGATAGCACATCTTCCAACGTATGTATTTCGTGCTCCTCTGACAGATATTTTTCTGCCTCCGTTTCTAATTCCATTTCCTCTTGGTTCCAAATTAATTCAGCAATTGGTTCCAGACCTTTTTCTTTCGCTACCGTTGCTTTGGTTCTACGTTTTTGTTTATACGGTCGGTATAAATCTTCCACACGTTGCAATTGTGTGGCATTTGTAATTTCTTTTTGCAGATCATCTGTTAGTTTTCCTTGTTCATCAATCAGACGAATTACTTCTTCTTTTCTGCTTGCCAGGTTGACAGCATACTGCCATTTATCCTGTACAGACTTTATTTGCACCTCATCAAGGCCACCTGTTACTTCTTTACGATAGCGTGCAATGAACGGAACTGTGTTACCTTCTTCCATTAATGCAATGATAGTGTTTACAACATGTGGTTTCACGGTTGTTTCTTTTGCAACCCATTGAATAATATCTTGATTAATTTCTACTGACATCTTTCTACCTCCTATAGTTACCATACAATTTTACCAAAAATACCTCACTTTTCATAATGCAAAAAGACCAGCATGTTATTTGCTGATCCTCACCATCTATCCCGTATAACGCATTGCGATTAACGTTGTATCATCATCTTTTGTTTGCCCATTTTTATACTCATATGCAGCAATAATCTCATTAACGTTTTTGTTTAAAAAATACCGTTGTGCTAACTCTGTATCTGAAACTCCATCTGAAAACATAATAAAATTCATTGTTTGATCTAGGTTTCCTGTTTCAACTTTAAACTTGCGGTGATAGCCGGCAAGATAACCTGCGTTAGGAATATTACGTTTTTTCCTTCCGTCCTGCATGATCGTCATCACACCAATATTTCCTATCGATGAAAAGGAATAGCTTTTCATTTTAAAGTCAATTTTAAGGATTCCAAGCACAACGCCTCGTTTTCCAGTAAGTTTTTCATTGCATCTTTTTATAATTTGTTCGATCGATGCATGGATATTCTCTCCAATAATTTCAACGACTACTTGTGAAGATTCTCTTGCGAACTCACCACTACCTAAACCATCTGCCAATGCACAGATGAACTCATTCTCAGTTTCTGTATAAAAGTAGCTGTCTCCACAATAAAAATTTCCCTTTTTCGCCTTTTGATAGGCATCTACTTCAACTTTTTTGTGTTTAATACTCAATCAAAGACCTCCGAACTTTCGGTCTGGATAGCTTCACGCAGTTTAAGTAGTGCCCGTCGCTGTAATCTAGAAACGTGCATTTGAGAAATTCCTAACTGTTCCCCGGTTTCTTTTTGACTTAAGTTGTCAAAATACGTACAACGTAATATTTCTTGTTCTCTTTCAGAAAGAATCGGTAAAACCTTCTCAAGCAGCATTTGTTGATTGATATTTTCATACCCATTCTCATCATTTCCAACTAAATCAAGGATTGATACAGTACTTCCTTCTGAGTCAGCTTCAACTTTCCGGTCAACAGACAAAGCTTTATAGCTTTTGCCCATCTCCATGGTTTCTAAGATATCTTCTTCAGATACTTCTAGATACTCAGCAATTTCACGCACGGATGGTGATTTTTGATCTGAAATCGTTAATTCATCCACTGCCTTCTTAATTCTTGGTCCAAGCTCTTTTATGCGGCGAGGGACATGCACACTCCATGTTTTATCCCGAATAAATCGCTTAATTTCCCCAATAATGGTCGGGATTGCAAAAGACTCAAATGATTTACCAAAGCTAGCATCAAACCTTCTAATAGCTGCCAATAGACCAATCATCCCAACTTGCACTAGATCTTCATGAATACTACTATTTTTTGAATACTTCCGAGCGATAGATTCCACTAGATCTTTATAAGTTAAAACAATTTTTTCTTTGACCTCATTATCATCAGGATTTTCTTTTAAATGCTCAATCCATTGGTAAACCTCATCTCTATTGTGTGGATGAGATTTGGTCGCCATCATAATCCACCTCTGTTTCCTGAAGGTACTTAGTCATTAGCACAATAACACCATAATTGTTATTGATTTCCACCTTATCCATTAGGGCATTAATTAGAAAGAGTCCAAAACCTCCCTCACGCAAGGTCTCTACAGATTCTGTATGTTTATAAGGACCAATTCCTCCCTTAATTTCGTTAAGGTCAAAACTTCCACCGTGATCAGCAACCATTACTTCTAAACGATCTTCATATACACCAAAACCAATTGTCACATCCCCGTCTGCATCATTATAGGCATGAGTGACAGCATTCGTAATAGCTTCTGAAATTGATACCTTTAAATCCTCAATTTCCTCATAGGAAAAGCCCATTCTATTTGCAATACCTGAAATGCTTAAACGAACAACGCCAACATATTCAGCTTTTGCGGGTACTTTCATTTCTATAAAATCAAATCTTTCCATTATTCTTGTCCACCTCGAATTCCATCATTAATGTCCATAATTTCATTTAATCCAGTTATTTTAAATAGTCGCATGACACGTTCTTGTAAATTAACTAATGTAAGATGACTATTGTATTCTTTCGTTGACTTTAAAGCACTAATGAAAACACCAAGACCTGTACTATCCATATAACCAACTTGTTCTAAATCAACTTCAACTGTTTTTCCGTCTAATTTTGTTAATGGTAATAAAGTGTCTTTTAAGTTAGGTGCTGTATAAGCATCAATCTCACCTGACAGGATAACTTTTGATTTTTCATTTTCTTCCACGACATCAATCACTAAGTTCATTTCCATCCTCCTATATTAAAAGCTCAGCTTATATATAATTTATTTTGCTAGTTCACATACATACACAGGAGTCTAATACCCGTTTAAACAGTGGCATAAACTCATTTCCTTAATATAATTAATGTGAAGTCATCACGAAGCTGGAAATTTTGAAGGCGTTCGAAATGTTTGTATACATGTTCCACTATCTCTTGTGCAGGTAAATGAATATTTTTCTTAATAACATCTAATACTTCCGAGCTTTCAATAAAACGATCACCCTGCCGACATTCTGTAACACCATCAGTAAGGAGAACAATCATATCGCCTTTTTCCACATTTCTCTCATACTGTTGATACTTCGTTTCTTTAGATACACCTAACACAAGACCTTTTGCTTCAATTTCTTTAAATGTATCTGTCTTCGCACAATAATAGAAACCTGGCTCATGACCTGCTGTAGAATATAAAAACTTATTAGCTCTAGGGTTATATTGCGCATAAAACATTGTAATAAACATACTCGGATCAACATTTCGCTCCACCACTCGATTTAAATTTCCAAGAATAGATTTCGGACTCATTGTTTCTTCCGGAAAGCTGTCCATCGAATATTTAATCATCGACATACAAAGGGCGGCTGGTACTCCTTTTCCAATCACATCAGCTACAGCTACGCCAAGTGATCCATCTTCCTCTTTAATGAAATGGTAATAGTCACCATTCATTTGATTAGCGGGAACACTAATCACTCCTATATCTAAACCGTCTATATCAGGCTTCGACGTTGCTAATAATGTATCTTGCATTCCTGCTGCAACTGATATCTCAGATTTCAACTCAATCTGTTTTTCGCGAAGGGTTTGATACTCTTGATGTGCAAGACCATAAGAAATCATTGTTTCCATTAAAAAATCCATGGAACGTTGAAAGTCTTCGAATAGGTCAGGGTATAATTCTGCCAATGCCTGATTATGAAGACTTACAATTTCTTCTGGTAGTATACTATTTTTAATAAATGATTTACTTATTTGTTCAGCACCGTATAATGATTGTTCATCCTGCGTCTGAATATAGCGCTTTAATATATCTTTATAATTTGCAGCGTCTAATTTCATCGTATCCACACTGTTCCACCCTTTTTATATTAGAAAAACTATGCTTAACGTCAAGTAATAATGGCGAAAGCTATAGTTTTTCTTATACTTTAAATTTTTATGTTTTATGTTTTCTATAAGTCCAAAAAGGATAACTCGACTAAAATCTTTTACCCGTTTTATAAATCTTATCTTGTCCATTTAACTGCTTTTATTTCTGTTCCTTTACCTAATTCTGATTTAATATCGAATTCATCCATTAGCCTTTTTACCCCTGGAAGTCCAGCACCCAGGCCACCAGATGTGGTATATCCGTCTTCCATTACTTGGCTAATATCCTCAATTCCCGGCCCAGCGTCAATAGCTATCATGCGGATTCCTTTTTGATTTATCGTATCAATCACTTCAAAACAAATCTTTCCATCTCCGGCATACAAATAAATGTTGCGAGCTAATTCAGATATCGCTGTGGCAATACGAGCTTGATCGACTGTTCCAAATCCTATTTTCTTCGCGATATCTCGGCCTACTTGTCTAGCACCGACAATATCCCACTCTTTTTTAATAGTCACACAGGATTCAAGGTCCATTCTTATGCCCCCAATTCCTGATGAAGTTTAATTAACCCTTGTTCAATATCTAATGCTGTTGGCACATCTTGCATATGAATCCCTAGATCAATTAAAGTTACCGCAACAGCTGGTTGAATTCCAGTTAGAACTACTTTCGCTCCCATTAGATCCGACATCGTAACAACGTCCCCTAATACCTTCGCAATAAATGAATCAACAATTTCAACAGAAGTTAAATCGATGACAACACCGGTTGCCCCACTCTTATGAATTTTATTTAATAAATCCTCTTGAAATTGAATAGCGGTATTATCATCAAGCTCTGTTTGGATAGAGATTAACAAATAATTATGCAACTTTAGAATAGGTATACGCATGAGATCACTCCCCTGTTAATGAATTTAATATAGTTTCAATTTCCTCATCTTTAGTATCAATATCCTCTATTTTACGATTTGTCATCTCTAATGCTTTTTGGAAACCTTTTTTCAGAGAACTTTTCGTTGGGAATTTCCCAAGATCAATTCCGAGATTAACAATCGTTTGGGCAATCTCTGGTCTAATACCCACAAGAATACAGGTCGATCCAATTAAGCGAACTGCTTCTGCAGCCTGTATTATGTGATGTGCAACCATTGTATCTACAACTGGTACACCGGTAATATCCATCAAAACGACATCTGCATTATGCTTTATTACCCCTTCAAGTAAATTCTCCATGATTAATTTCGCTCGTTCCGTATCGATTGTGCCTATTAGAGGCATAACCGTAATATTATCCATTACGGGAATAAGTGGTGCAGATAATTCCTGGAGTGCAACCCGCTGAAGAGATACGATGTGTTCCCAACTTCCGGAATACTCATTAACAAGTTGACGGATGATTGGTTCTACCCAAAAATCGACACTCGTTAAAACTCTTGAAATATAATCTGTATCAATTTGATCTGATTGGCTAAGGATATATTCAATTGTTACGCGCCTAAATACCTGTAAGCCATCTGTAATATAACTCAAAGGCCATCCTAGGTTTATTAGTTTTTCAGAGAAATTCTCTAATGTTTTTGTTGACCCTTGTCCTTTAATACTAGTAAAGATAACATTTACAAACTCTCTATTTGTGCTTTCATATAACTCACCTGAAACTGTTGAAGTATAGTTACCATTTTTAAGTGAGTCGATTTCTTCAAGCCACATATGAACTATTTTATCGCTATTATTCAGTGCAATCTCCTTAAACTTTCTATCCATTGATATTCCCCCTTATTCCTTTTGTTTAAATTTATGTATATTCTCCATGATGTACTAATAAATTGCAAACCTTTACATAATTCTTCAAATTATACATAAAACACGAAAACCTTCTCCGTTACTGTGTATTTCTTGTCCTAGTATACCATATTTAAGCTCTAAACATAAAAAGAGGCTGGGACATAACTAGCCAAAATTAACTTAAAAATGGTTCCGATCATCGGTTTTTGATGATCGGAACCATTTTTCGTTGGATAATTTTCATTATCTTTTCGTTGATTTATCTTCATGGCGGTGTACTTCCTCAAGTTTACCGCCATGAATGCAAATCCTAATTCATTTTCTACCTTCTCTTCACCCCTCACAGACATACGAGTGAAGCACAAATTAGCCTTCAGGAATCCGAAGACTGGCTCCACATCGATTTTACGATTGCCGTAGATTTCACCAGTTTCCTCTTCCGAAAGCAGCTGCCTAATATATGCTTTTTGGCGTTCCCATTTTTCATTGTAATAAATTTTTCGATTATTTCCTTCCTTCGCTTTGGTGCATTGGGAACGCAATGGACAATCTGAACAGTCCTCACACTCATAGACTTTAAACGTTCGTGTCAGTCCGTATTTGTCTGTTCGATTGGACACGTGCCGGAACATCAATTGTTTTCCATTTGGACAGGTAAACGTATCGTCTTCCTTGTTATATTCCCAATTGGCTGTATGGAAAACGTTATTTTTATGTTTCTTTTTCTTCTCTTTTCGATACTGGTTATAGGTAATCAGCGGGGTGCGTTTTCGATTCTCCATGACATCTTCGTAGTTTTGTTCACTTCCGTACCCTGCGTCAGCGACAATATGCTTCGGCAACTTAAAGAAATTGTTCTCTATGTTATCCAGAAATGGAATGAAGGTGCGTGTATCTGTCGGGTTTGGGAATACATCATAAGCGAGCACATATTGTCCTTCCGTCGCAGCCTGCACATTGTAACCTGCTTTTAGTTGACCGTTCTTCATATAATCATCTTTCATTCGCATAAAAGTGGCATCATGATCCGTCTTCGAGTAACTGTTGCGTTCTCCAAAGACTTCCATGTCGTTTTGGTATTTTTGTTTACGCGCCACAAAATCTTTAAATTGTTTGCGGTATTGTTTGGGTGCTTTGCGCTCCGATCGAACTTGTTTTCGTTCGCTACCGACCTCGCTCGCTTCTATTTTTTTGTCGTAGGTCATTACCTCGTCATCAAGCTGTTTCACGACTTTTGTGAGTTCGTCAGTGGAAAGTTCGTCCGAACTTTCGCGTTCAATGCCTGGAATAATTTCTTTTTCCAATAATTCATCATACATTTGGTTGGACTTTTCCACCAAATTAACACTGTACCTTTCAATCGATTTACGCCATACAAACGTAAATTTATTAGCATTCGCCTCGATCTTGGTTCCATCAATAAAAATCGCTTCTTCATCAATCTGTTTTTCTTTCACCAACTGACAACGGAATTGCACGAAACACTGACGGAGTATTTCTTTAACCTCTGGATGCACACGAAAACGATTGATGGTACGATAACTTGGTTCATATCCTTGCGCTAACCACATCATACGCACACTGTCTTTGAGTAACCCTTCGATTTTTCTTCCAGAAAAAACCGACTGCGTGTAGGCACACAAAATTATTTTCATCATCATTTTTGGGTGGTAGGCTGGACATCCGGTTTCACAGGAAAAGTTAGCGAATGCTTCATCCGGAATCTGTGTTACAACATCATTTACCGCATAAGCAATATCATCTTTGTCCAATTTCATTTCTAAATCTAGCGGCAAAACAACTTGATTTATGTTATAATTTTTAAACATTAGAATCCCTCCGATGGTTATTGTGTGGTTACTTTAATTCTATCAAAAGGGGTTCTTTTTGTTTAGTGAAAAATAAACGATTATATAAAAAAAGCGCGGTACGTCACCTACACGGTGAGTGCCACGCTTTTATTTATTTACTGAGTTTTGTCCCAGCCTCCATTATATCCTACATATCTTTAAGTCCAAGACTTATTTCTAATGCCTGATCTATTTTTTTCATCATTTCATTGTCTAACTTTGTAATCTTATCTGTTAATCTTTGTTTATCAAGTGTTCGAATTTGTTCAAGTAATATAACAGAGTTACGATCAAACCCATACCGCTTCGCATTAATCTCAACATGTGTTGGTAGCTTTGCCTTTTGGATTTGAGCAGTAATTGCTGCAACTATTACAGTAGGACTAAACCTATTTCCGATATCATTTTGTAGGATCAGTACTGGACGTATACCTCCCTGTTCTGATCCTACCACAGGGGATAAGTCAGCGAAATATACCTCGCCTCGTTGAACGATCAAATTATTACACCCCGATCACAGAACGTTCAAGGGTGTTTTCAGCCTCCTCTTCAGCTTGAAAAGCCTCCGACGCAATTGTTAGATTAATTCGAGCCATTTCTTCATAGCCTTTTTGCATGGATTCTCGAAATTGTTGAATATGGTCATATTTCTTTTGCTCTAGATAGTTTTTTGTTGCCTGACAGATAAAATCGCTAAGATCTCTATTATCATACTTCATTAGTCCATCCACCTCATTTATTAGGTTTTTTGGTAATCGCACTAAAATCTCCTGTAAGCTCTCTGACAAAACCATACACCTCCGCCAACTGTTGAACGATCGATATCATATTTAAATTAATAATATCACTGTACGGATAGCATTGCAAAAGATTTTAGAGATTTTTGTCTAAAAAATGTATGAATCCTGTTTATGTTATTAAATCGTGTGGTATATATACTTATTTATGGATTAAGAAATTATGACATGATACATAAAAATATAATTAAATATTTTTCTTATACACCCTTGGAACACGCTCACTGATCATGCAGGGAATTTCATAATTAATGGTATCTAAATAATTTGCTATTTCATCCATTTCTATTTCATCATTTCCACTTTTCCCAATTAGTGTAACCTTAGTTCCAATAGGATATTCTTTATCTAGATGAATCATCGTTTGATCCATACAAATCCTTCCTACAATGGGTAATCGCTTGCCTTCAATCAATACTTCCATACCCTGTAATTTCCGTATCCATCCATCTGCATAACCAATCGGTATGGTGCCAATCCATTCCGATTCATCCGTTACATAGGTTCTACCATAGCTAATGGATTCATTCTCAGGAACTTTTTTCACATGAATTAAACGACTGTACAAGGAAAAAGCCGGTGCCAGATCAATTGATTTCATGTTTCGTACGTCATTAGAAGGATACAGACCATACATAGCTATCCCAAATCGAATGTAGTGATACATTTCGGCGGGGAAACGAATCGATGCAGCACTATTCCCAATGTGAATATCAATTGGGTCATCCCATAGTTTTTTTAATTCATATAAAAGCTGTTTAAAGCGGGTTTGTTGTTCATTAAAATAAGTCAAGTCAGCTTCATCAGCTGTAGCAAAATGTGTGTATACGCCTTTTAGTCGTACATTTTCAGTTGCTTTAACAGCCGAGATAATCGATTTTAATTCTTCCTCTGTCCGTACTCCAATCCGTCCCATGCCACTGTCCCACTTCATATGAAGCTTCAATTCTTTTGAAAATAGCTGAGATTGTAACTCTGTTAACCACTCTTCCTGGAAAAATGTAAGTGTGATATCATTCTCAGCAGCAATCTTTGCATCTTGAGGTGAAACCCAACCCAAAACTAATATTGCAGATTTGATACCTCCCTGGCGTAATTCCAAGGCCTCTTCTAAGAGAGCAACGGCTAATGCACTCGCTCCTGCATTCAGGGCTGTTTTAGCCACTTCAACAGCACCATGTCCATACCCATTCGCCTTAACAACAGCAAATATATTACTACTCGGAGATAGCTTTTGTTTCATTTCTTTTATATTAGTGGCAACAGCATCCAAGTTAATTTCTGCCCAAGTTGCACGGTAAAATATGTCTGACACTAAAACATATCTCCTTTCGTCTCTCAGAAATTTTTCGTATACTCTATTATTTCTTTTTCGCTGCATGGTGTCAATCATCCCGCAAAGTACTTTTACGAAATGGCGGAAGTTTAATTGCATCCCCGTTAAACTCTTCCTCCGTTTTAAAGATTTATATACCCTTAATCATTTTGGCTCTTTCCGTACCATTGTTGCTTTTCAACTTCATAGTTGATATATATTGCGACGTAACTTTAGGTTTATTTCCAAAGACAAGTGCTATTGCTGCCGTCCAGGATCGCTTCGGGCGGATGCTTTCCGCGGGCACGGCCTCAGCCTCCTTGCCCCGGCAAGGGGTATGCCGACGTTGTCCGCAAAGGACGGTTTTAGTCGGCCATCATCACCGACCACTCTGCGGGGTCTTCGGACACGTGCTGTTCCCGCAGGAGTCACCGCCCGGAACGATGCTGGACTGGTAAAGTTATTTACGTAAGCATTCTTTGTCATTTCTTTCAGTTATTGGCAACTATTATACCAGCAGCCCGTATACACGTAGACTTCTGCGGGAGGACAGGCATCGGTGAGACTACGCAGTGCGTTAGCACAAGGAGGCTCACCAGCCGCCCGCGAAAAGCGAAGTGTATACGGGCTGCGGCTGCCTTAGTAACTTGTTTCCATTATCAGTACTTCAGATCTAACTTAGGTAGTAGTTACGTCGCAGTATATATCGATTCCCTCAAAAGCAACAATCTTTGGGAATACAGCCATCATTTTTAACTGCCGATATCAATATATAACTGCCTATTTGCGATTATATCCGTCGTAGAACCTTCTGCAAAAAAAAGCAGACCCCCTTTCTTTATGAGTCTGCTTGTTAAATTATTTAATTTCTTTACCTTGTACTGATTTTGCCACCTCAATCAATTCTTCTCTTGTTAAATCGTCACTTGCCAGGTAGAAATTCATGCCATTATTATGCCATTCGATTGAGTTCTCTGATAATGCTCCAATTGCAAAGCCCAGGTTCACAATGTCACCAGAAACTGGCTTTGGTGAGGCCATTGTTGGCACAACATTGATCTTTTCTTCCACTAGGGTAAAGTTTTTCTCACCTTTAAATGTCATAATGACGCGTTTACCATTTTCCAGCTCCATTTCCTTCTGCTCAAATAACGCAGCACCAGCAGTATTTAATGGGAACATGAGTGTAAATGTATCAGAAGCCGGATCTGCAGATACAGGTACATCCTCATCCTCGGAAGCCTCTGAAGCATTGCTTGTCATGTTTTTCTCCATCTCAAAGTCGTCTTCTTTAAAGCTTGGATCCATCTTAAAGCTAGTAAATTTAACCTCTACCACTGCATTTTTATCTTTATCTAGCACCTTTACAAGTACTGGAGTATAAGTCTTTTTATCAAAATATATTTCTTGATATGGAAGATTATTATTACTTTGATAGTTAGTTTTTGTTTGGAATACATAATGTGAATCTGTTGTGCTGAATTGAGCGTCACTATCTTTTTTAATATCATCTACAAGTGATTGATATAAATATGGTTGACTCCCATTATCTGGCCATTTTGATTGAAATTTAAAGCTTTTATTCAAAGATGGCGTTAAAACAAATACACCTTCTTTGTTCTTTAAAATAACCTGACTTCCTTTTTTGTCTTGATCATTTGTTAGCTTAACTCGGTACAGATCCTTTTTCTTATGCCAAACATCAATGTTGAACTTTTGACTTTCCTGACCAGTATCCATTGTCATTTCTGCTGTTGCTTTGTAACCATTCATATCATCAAGCTTCTCGTCTAAATTCTTTAGAACATCTTCTTGTGACTTTTCCCCACAAGCAGAAAGTAGTAAAACCAAACCTAAGGCAAGTACTAACCAAATGCTGATATTTTTTTTCATGGACATATCTCCCTTGTCTCGATTCCAAGGACAAAAAGGAATGTGTCACCGCTTACCAGCATGTACGAAAAACAAGTGGAAAACCATTGATAATATCCACAGCTAATACATCGTAATACAAATACATGAATCTGCTACTTTACCATGTGAATAGCATAGCATTTCCTAACCCTTCTCTGGTACCAGCACGACCATTGATAAAATGATTCCTGAAAAGCACCACTTCCGTCTTTAGTAAACCTTTCCTTAAAGTGTTAGAAATGTTGCATTTGCTAACAGAGAGTATTGACCCCGCTCTCAAAACCAGCCAGTACATAGTAATTGATTCAAGGCTTCTTTACTACGATTTTTAATGATACTTACCATGTTTTTCTTTATGCGAGAATTGTATTTCGTTCTGGTAGAGTTTGTCTAAAATCATTATCCTCCCATGTATCCTTCTCTGTATACACCCGGGAAAAACGTGCGATGAAACGCCAATCGAAGTTGTTTCCCATGTTCCATAAAAAAGGGGAGATTCAGATGCATATAATCCATACCGATGCCAAGCATGGCTTCTTTTTCATGTTGTATATCACGTTAACTTCCGCCACTTTTAAGCGTGACATTTACTGGACCACCACAATTCATAGAAATGCGGTAATGTAATTCCCCTCTTTTAATCTAGAACGATTTGATGACATGCGTTTTACAACTTTCATTTTAAAACGTTCCAGCAATCACATATCCATCGCCCCCATTGTTTCCTGATCCGAACAGGATACAAATTTGCTCATGTTTAGAAATGATCGATTTTCATTTCTCGCTTAAATCTCTACCAGCATTCTCCATCAATAGTTTTCCATCATACCAATCTTTTTCACGGTATAATTGTCTACATCGTACACTTCTTTGGCGGTGACTTTAAACATTACCATTTCCTCCTACCCGCACTAAAATATATGAGACAAACTCTCCAAATATGTTAGAAAACTTGGCTTATCGCCAAGCTTTTAATGGCGAAAACTTTAATTGCACTTATGCAGTAAGAAAGTAGTTACACTTTTAAGCGTCTTGCTCAGGGGTGACACGCATAAACAAGAGACTATAGAGCACAAGGGGTTATGTGCTCGGAGTGTCTATTGCATGTCGCGAACCCCTAGGCGCTGAAGCTAGACAAAACGCTTATTCTTCTATAATTACTTGTGCAACAGCGTAATCCCTGCTGTGCGTAATTGATATGAATATATTGTAGGATTCAAAACCTTGAACATGAATCGTTGGTGCGCCCGATTCAGTAGCAATTACTTCGATATCCTGAAAACTCAACTTTCCAATGCCTGTTCCAGTCGCTTTTGCAAATGCTTCCTTTGCGGCAAATCTTCCAGCTAAAAATTCTGTACGTCGTGATGGACTATTTAATCTTTCATAGGATGTTTGTTCTTTGTTTGTTAAAATTCGTTTTACTAATCTATTGCTTTTCTCTAGGCTTTTATTAATCCGGTTTAATTCAATTATATCGATTCCAATACCATTAATCATTTTGACTAAATCCTTTCCTATCCTTAGTATTTATCTAGTTTTAATTATAATTTATTATTTTCATGTCCTATTAATGGTCATACTATGTATGAAACGTTATTATACTAATAATACCCGAAAATTTATGTAATAAAAAATTCATTCAGGCGGGGGCTTCAAATGTTTATACGATCAGAAAAAAGTATTAAAGAATTTATTCGGTTCTATCCTATCGTGTCAACCATCGTCATTATACATCTTGCATTATTATTAATCGTTAGAATACTATCATTACCAATTGGAGAACAACTCTTACAATGGGGTGTTGGGAGTAACATATTAATTCAAGAAGGTGAATATTGGCGACTTTTAACATCTATTTTTTTTCATGCAGGATTGAGTCACACACTTTTTAATTCTCTTGCATTAGTCTTATTCGGTCCAGCTCTAGAACAAATGCTAGGAAAATTTAAGTTCATTTTCATGTACTTATTGACTGGATTGGCAGGTAACTTGGGAACGTACATCGTTGCACCGACAGCGTTTTACACCTATGTTGGTGCATCTGGAGCAATTTATGGTTTATTCGGTATATACATTTTTATGGTAGTTTTTCGTAAACACCTTATTGATAGTCAAAATGCTCGTATTATAGTAACAATCCTCGTTATTGGGTTAGTCATGACGTTCATACGCCCGGGAATTAATGTTTCAGCACACATATTTGGATTCTTAGGTGGACTTGCGCTCGGGCCAGTACTACTAACACATGCTCAACCGTTTTCCATCTGGCGAAATCAAGGAAAACATAATGGAGCTTCGGTACAATTTAATCCTAATCGTTGGCAAAAAAAGCGAACTAACAAACGGATTCTAAAGATTGTGCTTTGGACCGCTTTTGGTTTACTTGTTATCCTAGGTATAATTGGACGATTTTTATAAAACAGTTCAATTATAAGTACTCCAATATTAAAAGCGCCCATATTTTTATAGGCGCTTTTTATTATTTTATTAGTCGCGATAGGAATACCAATCAGCTAATTCCATGACATCCCCTACCGCTAAATCTTTTATTTTATAATGCTTACCTGCGCCATATTTCGAAACAATCGACGTCTTCATCGTTGCAATGGAGGCTTTTTGTTGTAACAGATACTGTTTTCTTTCAAAAGATTGAATACGTTTATGAAATAAAATCACCGTTTTTCGATTTAGTACACGGTACCTTAATGTAAGTTGCTCTTCATTAATTCGAAAACCTGCATCCTTATATCGCAATAGACCCATGAACATACATAATATAAGTAATATAGTTGGCGCCCAAATAAACTGTGGAATAAAGAACAGCATGGCGATTATCGCTAAAATCAACACAATTGTAGACCTAATTATGTAAAAAGTCTTTGCTTGTGCTGGTAGTCCATTTAGATTATTTCTTTCAGATATATATTCCGGTAGAAATTTTTCCAGAAAATCATCTACTTCTGTTCTTTTCATAATAGGGAATAAAATCGTTGAAAAATCCTCACCTTTTTCCATGGAGCCTCCAGCAATTTCTGCATAAACAGTTACATATCCAAAAGGTTGACGCAACAGACTTTCATCAATACCCACTGCTTGAATTCGTCGTATTGGTATAGTAGTTTGTTTCTTCTCTAGCAACCCTCGTGCGATAAAAAGTTCGTCTTCATTCTTCGTAATGGTGAAATTACCATACTTTATCATTGTGCCCGCGATACCAAGAAACCAAAGCAATAACAATGAAGCTAATACAAGTACTACGATGATTATAATGCTAAAGCTGATAATAGTATGAAATGTATTTTCATAGTATCCCTCTGGAATGAATTGCCCTAGTTCTGAAAACAGGACAGACATAATAACAAATATAATACCAATACTACCTGATGTTGTTCCAGCAAAAAACAACCGCTTGGCCGTTATCTTTTGCGAAGGTTTATCTTGCACAGTTTCATCAATGGATTCATCTGTTTCAATATTAGTCTTTTGAAGCGTTTTTAATTCTTCTCTCAGCGATTCACCTATTTGTAGCTTTACTGCTTTTAGTGATGCTTCTGTCCCTATCCCACTTCCAGCTGTTTCAATTTTAACCTGTACAAGCTTAAATATTCGGTGTGCAACACTTTGCGTTAGGTCAATTGACTGTATACGGTTTTTCGAAATGTAGCGTTTTTTTCGAACGAATATCCCATACTCAATCCGAAGCTCTTCCTCCTCTATACGATATGTGTACCTATACCAAGACAACGTACTGAATACTATTGCACCAATTATTAATACACATGTCCCGATCACAAAGTATATAAGTCCTGCATCTTTAAGAGCAAAGAAGCCTATCCCAATAGAAAAAATCAATTCTTTAAATGTTTTTATCAATGTGAAAAATATTGCCGCTGGATGGAGTCTTTGTTTTTCAGACATCATCTTCATCCACCCTTGCCAAAGCAGAAATTCGATCACGAAGGTTAGAAGCATCTTCCTCTTTTAAAGCAGGAATTTCATGTGTTGTAGCTGCAGTAGAAATTGTCACACTCGCTAGCTTATATTTTTTTAATATCGGCCCTTGTTTCGTATCGACATGTTGGACACGGATCATAGGCACAAGCGTCCTTGAAACAATTAGGATTCCATGCTGAATATAAATCTCCTGCTCGAAAACTTCATAACGCCAGCGCCGCCATCTTACCTGTGGGAATAAATAAACAAAAAGATAATGCAAAATGCCGCTTAACAAAATACCGATTGCCGCATACCACAATGGAATATCAAAGATAATCGATAACACGAGTCCTGCAAAAACGATGAGCCACAATATAGATATATATATTATTGCAGTTATTTTCCAAGCTTTGATTGCGTTATCAGCTATCGTATTAATTGGTGGTTGTCGCATCATAATCCTCCTTACTATTATTTCTATTTGTCTATACGATTCATCGAATGAAAAGGTGTCATTTTTTAGCTTTTTCCCTGTATAGCTTCTGAATAGTCGCCTTCGCTTTTCTATTTTTCCCCAAATTAAAAAGCTCCCTTTGCGCTAAGGAGCTTTGTTTTGGTGTCTATTATTTAGTCGCGTGTTTAAGTCTTAGTCGCGGCTTCTGCGTTTCTGGAAGTTTCCTTTACGGTTACGTCCGCCTTGATTGCGTCCACCTTGGTTATTACGACCACCTTGACTACGTTGTCCGTAGTTTCGCTTATTCCGACGATTATCTTTACCGCCTCGTTGTTGTGCTTTTTTAACACTAATTGGTTGCACAGATGAGATTTGAACTGGTGTATCTCTTCGCTCTTTAGTCAACATTTTTAGCGCAGCTGCAATAACCGAAATTGAATCATGATCTTGTAACAACTCATTAGCTGTTTCATGATAAGATTTTAAATCTTTGCTTTCAAGTGTTTTTAATAACTTGTCTACTGTAACTTGTTGTTGCCCACGCTGTGCATCTTGGTTAGTTGGTGGCATTAGACGCTTCATCTTGCTTTTTGTAACTTTTTCGATAAGATGTAGGTGTGCCATTTCTCTTGGTGTAATGAATGAGACTGCCTCACCTGTACGCCCAGCACGACCAGTACGTCCAATACGGTGTACATAGCTTTCTGGATCCTGTGGAATATCAAAGTTGTACACATGTGATACACCTGAAATATCTAAACCACGTGCAGCTACATCTGTTGCAACTAAAATTTCAATCCGACCGCTTTTGAACTTGTTTAACACTGACATACGTTTACCTTGCGTTAAATCACCGTGAATTCCTTCAGCACGGAACCCTCTTGCTTGCAAGCCTTCTGCAATTTCATCTACACGTTTCTTTGTACGACTGAAAATAATCGCTAAAGTTGGTGCATGAATATCTATATGGTTTGTTAACGTATCAAACTTTAATCGTTCTGGAACTTCAACGAAATATTGATCAATATTTTCTACTGTCATTTCTTTCGCTTTCACTTTTATTTCAGTCGGTGATTTCATTAACGTGTTTGCAATTTCACGGATTTCCTTTGGCATTGTTGCTGAAAATAGCAAAGTTTGACGGTCTTCCGGAATTCCTTTAAGAATATCACGAATGTCATCAATGAATCCCATGTTTAACATTTCGTCCGCTTCATCTAATACAGCTGTTTGAACGTTGTTAATACGAATTGTCTTTCTACGCATATGATCCAATAAACGTCCTGGTGTAGCTACAACAATGTGTGGTCCGTCTTTCAACGCACGAATTTGTCGATCCATATGTTGTCCGCCATATACAGGAAGCGTACGGATACCTTTAAATTTGCCCAAACGATTTATTTCTTCTCCTACCTGTATAGCAAGCTCTCTTGTTGGTGCTACTACAAGTCCTTGAATCGTTTTTGCTGATTTGTCAATTTTTTCGATCATCGGAATCCCAAATGCCGCTGTTTTACCTGTACCTGTTTGAGCTTGTCCGATAACATCTTTCCCCTGCATCGCAAGTGGAATTGTTTCTGCTTGTATTGGTGTTGCTTCTTCAAACCCCATTTTTTCTAAAGCTTTCATGATAGGACTTGATATAGTTAATTCTTTAAATGTTGTCACCTTAATAGTCTACTCCTTTTTCCCTCAAATTCGCACAAAAAAGGCATCCCCCATTCTTGGAAAGAGGCCTCACTTTATTCATTCATGAACTAAATAATAGTTCTTATATCATAACACACAACCTATATAGTATCCACTATCTTTAATGATTTTTTACCTGTAGCATGATAAACTATACTAAATTGTTAACAGGTATAGTACGAGCGCTTTTACGCTTGATCTATACAGATATAAATGAACATAAATGTGAAGGAGGGTTCTAATGCGTATGCCTCCATTCAACCCTTATTTTGGGGTTGTCATCGGCGTTTTCGCTGTTTCTACCTCTGCTGTTTTAGTTAAGTTAGCCAATGGTGCACCTGCATCCATAATAGCGAATTATCGATTACTATTCGCTGTTCTTATTATGTCACCGATCATCTTATTATATTACCGACATGAATTTAAACGAATACAAAAAAAAGATTGGATTCTTGCCATGTTTGCCGGAATTTTCCTGGCATTTCATTTCATTTTTTGGTTTGAATCCCTGAATTATACTTCGGTAGCAAGTTCAGTTGTGCTTGTTACATTGCAACCAATCTTTGCATTTCTCGGTACGTATTTATTTTTTCATGAACGATTTACACCTGGAGCAGTAATAAGTATGATCATTGCTCTATTTGGAAGCTTAATCATCAGCTGGGGAGATTTTCAAATAAGCGGCATAGCATTATTTGGAGATATCTTAGCGTTACTTGGTGCAATGACGATTACAGGATATTTCTTAATCGGACAAAATATGAGAAGAAGATTTTCCCTTATGACTTACACTTATGTAGTATATGGAATTAGCTCCATTACCTTAATCATTTATAATGTAGGTTTTGGCTATTCATTTGTTGGATATCCAACAAGCTATTGGTGGATTTTCATAGCACTTGCTATCGTTCCAACATTTTTAGGACATACCATGTTTAATTGGGCTCTCAAATGGCTGAGCACTTCAACCATATCAATGGCTATTGTTTTCGAACCAATTGGTGCAACGCTTTTAGCCTATATTATATTAGATGAAACGGTCACATGGTCCCAATGGCTAGGTGGAACAATCGTTTTATTCGGCTTGTTTTTGTTTATCATGAGTACTACTAAAAAAAGAAAAGTCACAATTTCACATTAGAAAACACTTTGCTTCACTTCAGAAACAATTATATGACCTAGTACTAAAAACTGGTATAATGGAAATAAACTAGAAAAGAAGGTGATGGCATGCGTATCCAGCTAATGACAGATGGTGGTGCTGATCTTCCAACACGATTAACCGACACGTTAAATATTATCGTCGTACCTCTGTATTTACATTTTAAAGATGAACAATATATTAGTGGTGTAACATTAAACCTAAAAGAGTTTTATCAAAAAATTAAAGAATCTGATGAGCTACCTCGCTCAGCTGCCCCTAGCCCAAATGACTTTTATGAGGCATATAAGAAAGTGGATCCTGACACACCGATAATTAACTTAAGCCTTACCAAAGGGTTAAGTACGACGTATGAAAACGCATTATTAGCAAAAAACATGCTGCTCGAGGAAGAACCTAATCGGAAAATAGCCGTTATTAATACAAAAACAGCATCATGTGGAATGGCCCTATTTCTCCATGAAGCAAATAGTAAAATAGTTGAAGGCTATACATTTGAACAATTAGAGGATCATTTGAATGCTCGCGTTGAACATACTGCAACATTAATTGCGCTGAAGACACTTGATAATCTGATTCTTGGTGGAAGACTTGATAAAGTTCGTGGTACCATCGCGAAAACGTTGAACATCAAGCTTTTAATGCGTGCAAGTGAAGAAGGAACAATTGAAGTTGCAGAAAAGGTTCGTGGTGATAAGAAATCAATTAGACGATTAATCGAACAAATCGGTGAGTACACAAAAAGTTTTGAGGACAAAATAATTGTCATATCACATTCAAATGCGGAGAGACGTGCTAAGGAAACACTCGATGCTATTATGAAAAAATATGCATTTAAAGATTCCTATCTTATGGAAATGGGACCATTGATTTCGACCTATGCTGGTGAAGGCGGAATTGTAATTTCTTTTTATACATAAGAAAAGCAGAAGCAATGCGGGCTGGAGCTAGAAAAATAAAAATAAAAGGAGTGTGCTTGATAAAATCTCAGGCATACTCCTTTTTTATGGATGCGCTACTTCTCTAGTTAAGAAGTTATAAATCATTTGATTTAATGTATCCTTATCCTCGCCTAAACAAATTAAATGTCTGGATCGTTCAAAAAAAACAACTTCTTTCTCTTCCGAATTAATTTCTTTATCCAAGTAATAAGCTGTCTTATAGGGAACCATTCCATCCTTTTGCCCTTGCGCAATTAATACGTTCGAGTCAATTTCTTTTAAATATGGTTTGGTAAATTTAACTAGCTTTAAAAACTCCAGATTTGCTTTAAAAGGCACTCCACCAAGCTTCTTTTTGTACTGGATATATAATTTATTCTTTTTTATATTCCCTTTTAAACCATCAAAGCATACTTGACGGATATCAAGAACAAGTTGTTTGAATGAAAGGTATTTTCTTGCTGAAGCTAACAGTACAAGTTTATCTACCTTATACTTTGCTGCTAGATATGATGCAATCATGCCTCCCATAGAAAACCCAATTAAGTACACTTCATCATATTTAGTTAATAACTGCTTCAATGAATTTTCAGCAGCATTAATCCATTTTTTATGTGATACATTTTTAAGTGCTAACTTCCTCCCATGTCCTGGAAGTGTTGGTACTTCAATATGCCAACTCGTTTCCTCTTTTAAAAAATTTGATAATGGCTCTATTTCATAGGGTCCACCAGTATAACCATGGATGAGCATACATGCAATCATAGAAATCCTCCTCTTCTACTTATTACTTACCTGTTTTAGTACTACCTATTACACCAATGTACAATTTTCAATTCCCATCATTGGGTTGTTTTTCTAGTACATATCCTATACAAAAAAAAGCCGATGATTACGTTTCATACACATCAGCTTTTCTCATTAGTTCTTATTTAAAAGTTTTCATAATGGATCCAAATTGTTTTATCATCGGAGATACCTGCTTAAATGTATTTGCCACCTGGCCAACCGTTGATAACATTTTATCAACATCGACTTCACCATTTTTATCCTGGAAGTGGTTTAAAAAGCTTTTTGCTGGTGGTTGATTATGTTGATTGTGGTAAGCATTATGATTTTGATTTGGTTGTGAGAAAGTATGCCAATTAACCGGTTGCTTTGGTTTTGCATAATATTGATAAGGTGTTGGTTTGTATGGTGGTATATTTTGATGATTCCATTGCTGTTTATGGTATTGTGGATGATTGGGGTTATAGTTAAATGGCCTTTGATGATCATTTGGTCTATTAAACATTTGACACACACCTCTTTTACATCTGTTTATATCTAGAATATGCAAATTAGAAAATGTTGTGTCAACGTACTGAAATCCCCTTTTCACTATCCTTCATAATAACTCCTGAAATCAAACTCCTGACTATCAGACAAGACTTAATACATACCTCAATTTGCTTTCTTGAATCCCTAATATTGGTTCATCATCAACAAATGTTGCAGGTGTTCCGAATACCCCTCTACTTTGCAGTTCTTTTAAGTAATTACTATTATTAGATACATTTTTGACTATATAATCTACTCCCCATTTATTCATTTTTCCTACTAACTTTTCACAATCAGGACTATTATCGCTCGTGTAGATAATTACGTTATGTCTAGTCATTGATGTCGCCTCCCCAAATAATTAATGTATAAAATTTATTCCCTTATTCAAGTTACTTAAACGCATTTATTAAAAATTTATTACAAAATGATTACAAATAAGAAAAACCGGGCATAGACCGCCCGGTCCTTTTCTGTGCTAGAGAACATCCGTTAGTTTGTATTCCTGGCCATGTATTCCCTTGTAATACTCTGGATACATTTCTCCACCACAATGTTCGCATCTAAACTGAGGCGGATCCGTTGGATCACCGCCATCCATCAAATCAAAATCTCTAACTACATCATAAGGTATTTTTTCTTCCTCATGACACGTTAAACAAACAAAGTTGATTTTCGTTTTCTTTTTCGCTAAGTGGTCGTTCCCCTTTTTCTTTTTCCCTTTTTTGCGGTTTTTGGATTGGTGTGTAATAAGCTATCACCCTTTCTAAGTACTTTCTTGCTTCCTTGGTTAAAGCTACTTTTATTTCTAATTGTCCATTCTCAAGACAGACCTCTCCCTGATACACATAATAATTATTGCAGTGCGGGCATATTAGGGGATCTTTTTGTCCACCAGCGATAACACGTTCTCTCCATGTTTGACGGCGTATTGTTTTCCACACTTTTATGATCCAACGCCGCCTTCCTTCTTGCCACTTACTTAATAGCTTCTTACTTAGACGTTTACTTCTTCTTGAATACATACCATAGTGGCGTATTGTTTTAAATTGGTCATCTGGTATATGACGAATCAAACGACTGATAAAGGCTTCCACCGTCAGCGTTTCATGCTTTTCTTTCCCATCTGTTTTATCGATGTATTTAAAAGTCACCTGTTGTCCATCATATGCCTCGATCCGATTGACTCCAATCGCTGGTCGACGAATATAACGGCCAATGTAACGAAGTTGTTCCTTTATTTTCCCCTTCTGTTTCGGCGCATGCACATAGAAGCCTTCCCCATTTTCGGAAAAAGCCTTTTGCAGTCGTGGTTGTACACGCCTCTTTTCCTGTTTGGTTAAGTTCCTACGGATTAACTTTAATACCACCGTTTGCCATTGCTTTCGAAGCATTTGGAAAGGGATATAATCATAGTCCTTCCATTTTCCTTTTCTCGTTATCCCTCCCATGGTTACCAACATATGGACATGGGGATTAAAATTTACCCTGGAGCCAAATGTGTGTAATCCGGAAATGATACCTGGTGTCACCTTTGCCTTCTTTTGAAAAAAGTTTGTAATTAATTTAGCTGCCTCATCCATTAGCGGTTTCAAAAGATGACGGTGTAAAAGAAATATTTCCCGTAACCCTTCATCGATTGTAAAAATCATGTGCCGATGATTTACCTGTAAAACGTCTTCCGTTAATAATCGGCTCCACTCTTCACTTTCCCCAATAGAACAGGTCGTGCAAAAACGCCCTTTACACCGGAATGCTACTTTATGTACGTCGTTACAGCCCTCGCAAACAAAGAGTTTGAATCCATTTTTCATATCTCCACAGCCTTGAAATTTTTCTACCTCCTTCAGAACGACTGGGCGGATTTTTTCTCTGTGTTTCTTCTTGAATGTTTCCCAATGATTGTAGTTATCAAAAAAGATTCGTTTCAGAATATTTTTCTCCATACATAGAAACTACCACAGTTACCTTTACTGTAGTAGGGGTTAATTTTATACTTTCTTTCCTTTTAAGAAAACGCAAGCGCCTTGGTCAGCCCCGACAAGTTTAAGACGAATCTCTTAGTGATGTTTTTTATCACAAAGAGATTTGACTTAAAACCTCGAGGGGCTAGGCGCTGGAGCTGGACGTGGCTTTCGTTTATACTTTCCTTGCATATCAAAAAAGCAAAACACGTCTTCAAAAACGTGTTTTGCCTTTTGTTTAACTCTTTATCGATGTTCCTAGTTTTTTCAAAAGATTAATGGCTTGAGTCTTTTCATCTTTATTTAATCCTTCCAGTATTTCTTCAATTTTTCGCCAATGATCTGGGAAAATACTATCTAATAACGTAATACCTTTATCAGAAATGTATGCAAAAGTCACACGACCATCATGCGGACTGTGTTTACGGTATATATAGTTTTTCTTTTCTAGTTTATCGATTACATATGTAATACTGCCACTTGTAAGAAGAATTTTTTCGCCAATTTTTTTTAACGGTTGTTCGCCACGATGGTATAACAGTTCTAATACAGCAAATTCAGTTAGGTTTAAGCCTTTTGAACGCATATCAATAGCGGCTTCATTCATCATGGCGCGATATGTCTTGGATAACACGACAAATAACTTCAATGATGGGTCTTCTTTTTTTAATGAAAATGAGCTTTTCTCTTTACTCATTCAGACTTCACCCCTTTTATTTGTTGTCTATCATAGAACATTATTCCAATTACAATGATAAAACCAAGCGATACAAGTGGGTATAAACCACTGACTGCAACAAGGATTAGAAACAAATATCCAAGGCCCATTTTATTGTTATAACTCGATTGTTTTGATAATAATGCTATTGTCTTATCTATTTTTATCTGATAAACAAACAAGAACGTACTAACATAGAAGATCAACTGTACTGGTGCCCATATCGAGGCATTCAGAACAAGATGACTAATAATACGGATGAGAAGCGGTATACTACCAATTATTACCCATTTAAAATATGACTGCTTATAGCTTTTTAAATCCCATGGTAAGACATGAAGAATATCTGATTGAAAGCGATCACTAAAAAGAATAGCAGCTATAGTTGCATAGACATAGATTGTAACTGTAATCGCAATATAAAAGGCAATGTCGGAAATAAATACTACCGCCACAAGCATTATAAGTAAAACCCCAACTGTCTGAAGTACCAGACTAAGGTTCTTGCCTAAATATACTCTCCAAATTCGATGGTGGATTGCTTTCGTAGTGTATGTAAAAGGCTTCTTCTGGCTAGTTGAATTTCTGAAAGCACTATATTTTCTCTGCCGTTTAAATTTGGTTTCCGATGCCTTGCTGATTATTGGCATATTCCATATTTTAAAATCATTTACTTCCATTACCTTTCCCCAATGAACAGCATGGAAAATGGAACCAAACGATTTCATATTAATGATCAGGATTATTCCTATTAAAGCTAAGCTAACAATAAAATAACTTGAGAAAAATGCAATAATATTTAGTACGATAATACTGGTAATCCAATACAGCTTTGTCACAAGTTTAGATTGAAATAACCTCCATTGTGGCACTGTCATGATAATATCCATTGCTGCAAACAATAAAATATAAGCGACAACAACCGAACCTGAAATTGGTGTTATAACCGTAACGAGAGTTCCTGCAACTAGATAAAAAAGAATCAGCTTAATCCATTTCTCAACTACGCATAACGCCCAAATTTTCTTTTTTGAGAAAGGTAAAATGCTAAGTTGATCCTCGGAGCTAGAAAATGTAATCCCAGGATCACGTAATGATCGCGTCACATAACGTATAGGTAAAATAGTTACCACTACCCAATAACGGAGAATTGCCTGTTCTTCGGCCAGCATAAAATTATCATGGTTAGCTTGTATAATGTCTCCCATAATGAAAAGACTCGCAATAACATATCCACCCATAAGAACTAAATAAATTGCAATAACCGGATCTACCATTACCCGAATAGCCATCATATAGAAGTCGCTTTTTTTACGGATTCGATTTCTTTTAATAAATAGAAAAGCACGGATCAAAGTAGGATTCATCCTCATTCCTTCGATCTCCTTTGAATGGTTTGAAAGTCAGCAATTGGCCCTTTGCTCAGCATTGCTCCTCGTTGAAGCATGATATATTCATCCGCGAAATGCTTTACTCGATCCAATTGGTGTGTGGTCAGCAAAATACTTGTCCCATTTTTTGCTTTTTCCTTCATAACTTCTTCAAAGTAATCAACAGCATAGACATCTAACCCCATGTATGGCTCATCTATTAACATAATTGGTGTATCAGGAATCAATGCGCAAATTGTTTGCACCTTTTGCCTCATCCCTTTAGATAAGGATTCCGGATATTCGTTCAACTTATCATTTAATTCAAAGTTTCGAACATAATGATCCACACGTTTTAATAAATCCTTCTCGGCAATTCCATAACTCATTCCATAAAGCTGAAAGTGCTGCATAACAGTTAATTCCGTTAATAGCAACGGCTCTTCAGGTAGGTAGGATATGCTTTGTTTACATGCTAAAAAATTTTCATTTAAATCAAATTTTTCATTAATAACTATTTGGCCAGAGGATTTATCCATAATCCCTAGAATGGTTTTCATTAACGTAGATTTACCTGCACCGTTATGTCCTACTAAAGCTGTAATAGTACCAGGCGCTATATAAAACGAAATGTCATCTAGCAGCCTGTTTTCTCCAATATCAACACGTACATTATTGACTTCCAATGTCATCATCTATATCACCTATTTTTTATTGAATACTATATTTACGAAGCAGGCGAGCAAAAGTTCCATATATATAAGAAAAACCGGGCATAGACCGCCCGGTCCTTTTCTGTGCTAGAGAACATCCGTTAGTTTGTATTCCTGGCCATGTATTCCCTTGTAATACTCTGGATACATTTCTCCACCACAATGTTCGCATCTAAACTGAGGCGGATCCGTTGGATCACCGCCATCCATCAAATCAAAATCTCTAACTACATCATAAGGTATTTTTTCTTCCTCATGACACGTTAAACAAACAAAGTTGATTTTCGTTTTCTTTTTCGCTAAGTGGTCGTTCCCCTTTTTCTTTTTCCCTTTTTTGCGGTTTTTGGATTGGTGTGTAATAAGCTATCACCCTTTCTAAGTACTTTCTTGCTTCCTTGGTTAAAGCTACTTTTATTTCTAATTGTCCATTCTCAAGACAGACCTCTCCCTGATACACATAATAATTATTGCAGTGCGGGCATATTAGGGGATCTTTTTGTCCACCAGCGATAACACGTTCTCTCCATGTTTGACGGCGTATTGTTTTCCACACTTTTATGATCCAACGCCGCCTTCCTTCTTGCCACTTACTTAATAGCTTCTTACTTAGACGTTTACTTCTTCTTGAATACATACCATAGTGGCGTATTGTTTTAAATTGGTCATCTGGTATATGACGAATCAAACGACTGATAAAGGCTTCCACCGTCAGCGTTTCATGCTTTTCTTTCCCATCTGTTTTATCGATGTATTTAAAAGTCACCTGTTGTCCATCATATGCCTCGATCCGATTGACTCCAATCGCTGGTCGACGAATATAACGGCCAATGTAACGAAGTTGTTCCTTTATTTTCCCCTTCTGTTTCGGCGCATGCACATAGAAGCCTTCCCCATTTTCGGAAAAAGCCTTTTGCAGTCGTGGTTGTACACGCCTCTTTTCCTGTTTGGTTAAGTTCCTACGGATTAACTTTAATACCACCGTTTGCCATTGCTTTCGAAGCATTTGGAAAGGGATATAATCATAGTCCTTCCATTTTCCTTTTCTCGTTATCCCTCCCATGGTTACCAACATATGGACATGGGGATTAAAATTTACCCTGGAGCCAAATGTGTGTAATCCGGAAATGATACCTGGTGTCACCTTTGCCTTCTTTTGAAAAAAGTTTGTAATTAATTTAGCTGCCTCATCCATTAGCGGTTTCAAAAGATGACGGTGTAAAAGAAATATTTCCCGTAACCCTTCATCGATTGTAAAAATCATGTGCCGATGATTTACCTGTAAAACGTCTTCCGTTAATAATCGGCTCCACTCTTCACTTTCCCCAATAGAACAGGTCGTGCAAAAACGCCCTTTACACCGGAATGCTACTTTATGTACGTCGTTACAGCCCTCGCAAACAAAGAGTTTGAATCCATTTTTCATATCTCCACAGCCTTGAAATTTTTCTACCTCCTTCAGAACGACTGGGCGGATTTTTTCTCTGTGTTTCTTCTTGAATGTTTCCCAATGATTGTAGTTATCAAAAAAGATTCGTTTCAGAATATTTTTCTCCATACATAGAAACTACCACAGTTACCTTTACTGTAGTAGGGGTTAATTTTATACTTTCTTTCCTTTTTAGAAAAGCGAAAGCGCCTTGAAAGACACGAAAAGCATAAGCAGAGCGGTGCAATGTGGATGGGTTTCCCACACGGAAGCGAACTGCTTATGTCTCGAGTGTTTAGGCGCTTGCGCTAGACAGATTAACGCCAAAGTTTTATAATTTCTTTCCTACTTAAAAAACTAGATAATTTCCGAACCTTTGACCATCTTTAAATGGTTATGCAACATCGTAATCGATTCAGGCGTTGTTCCATTCACTTCCCCGTCCATATCCACTTCCTTTTCAAGGTCAGTTTCAATTTCTAACGATTTAGCTTGAAAATGAATTACTTCAGACAATTGATTCGTATCAGTTGTTGGTTTGTTCATTGATAGAAATTCACGGAAGGAAGCAAGGTTTGGGGTTTTTATGATTAACACATCCATTTTTCCGTCACTAGGGTCAGCGGTGGTTACCGGGAGCTCCTTAGTCCCCATGAACCGTCCATTCAGCACCAATATAAGGACAGCCTCCCCGTCGTATATTTCGGCATCCGTCTTAATTGTATACGTAAACGTTTCGGCTTGATTAACGGTTCGTAATGTACTCATGTAATAGCTAAGTACTCCAAAGCTTTTTTTCTGATCTGGATCAATATTTTGAGATGCTTCTGAAACAAAACCAATTCCCCAGAAATTAAGAAAATATCTATCTCTGGTCTTGCCAAGGTCGATATCAACAATATCTCCTTGTGCGATACCTTCTGCAGCTTGTTTGAGGTTTTGTGATGTTCCTAGCATACGACTAAAGTCATTACTCGTTCCACCTGGTAAAATACCAATGATCGGTCTCTTCTCTAATGGTGCGATACTGTTTATACAAGCATGTATCGTTCCATCGCCACCTAAAATAACTATAATATCCACGCTTTCAGCAAAATCGATGCATGTCTTTTTTGCTTCATCAATGGTTTTTGTTTGAATGATAGTAAGTTTTTTTATTGCTTTTGTAATAGTTGGTAATGTTTGTTCAAGTTTTTGTTCTAAATCATCACTTCCTGCATTACCATTATATAAAAACAACCCTTCTTCGTACTGCACCATAACATCCCCTCCTACCAATAGTTATTCATTCCCTCTATTATACCTGTTGAAAACCAATATAGTAGTTCCTAACTCCTAAAAATAGTACATACTCATTTCAATTATGTCATAGAATAAATAAATTTAGTGTAAAATTAGAAAAATTATCTAGCATTTTTGTTCAAATTGTTATTTAATTAGGTAGAAGGATTCATAATTTTTTTATTAAATAGGAGGGTCAAGATGAAGAAAATTTATAGTCTGTTGCTTGTACTAAGTTTGGCTTTCGTTCTTGCAGCTTGTGGTGGTTCGGATGAGGGAGATGCAAAAGGCGGCGACAACAAAGAAGGTAGCATAAAACCAGAGACAATTGTAATTGGCTTTGTACCATCTCAAGACTCAGATACTATTGCGGATACAATCCAACCAATGGCTGACCGTTTATCAGAAGAGCTGGGTATTGAAGTTAAAGGTCAAGTAATGACAAGCTACACTTCACTAGTTGAAGCTATGGGTGCTAACCAAGTCCACGTTGGGTTCATTCCAGCATTTGGTTATGTTTTGGCAAATGAGCAGTACGGTGTAGAAGTAATTTTAAAATCAATCCGTCATGGATCAGGTACATATAAAGCACAATATTTAGTTCGATCTGATTCTGGCATCGAGACCCTTGAAGATTTAGAAGGAAAAGTATGGGCATACCCTGATAAAGCATCTACATCTGGATACCTTTTCCCTGCTAGTCAATTAATGAAGAAGTTTGATTACGCTAGTGCACCAGAACTTGAAACAGACTTTTTCTCAGCGACTGTTCCGGCAGGCTCACACGATACTGCTGCACTTGCTGTATTAGAGGGGGACGCAGATGTTGCGACCACGTTTGATGACGTTCGTACTGAACTTGAAGAGGAACATCCTAATATCATGGAAGAGTTAACAGTTATTGGCTATACTGATGAGATTCCGAATGACACAATTTCTGTAACGAAAGAGCTTGATAATGGACTAGTTAAGAAGATTAAAGATATCTTCCTTTCATTTAATGAAGACGAAGAAATGATTAAGATTATGAATGAAGTTTATAACTGGGATGCTATTGATGATGCTGCTCCAGAAGAATACAAAGTGGTTAAAGAAACTTATAAGAAATTCAAAGATAATATTGAATTATAATAACACCTAAATTTTATATCACATATTCAGAAGGGGGAGGTATATTTATCTCTCCCTTCTTTCTCAATTTTTATCGCAGTTTGTCGGGTAGTAATGCCCCACTGTACGAAGTTTCACTTTATCCAAAACAATTATGTACTGGAGGAAATACATACTATGATTGAATTTAAAGATGTCAGTCTCGTTTATCCGAATGGAACACAGGGCCTGAAAGATATTAATACCACCATTAAAGATGGTGAGTTCGTTGTGATTGTAGGTCTATCCGGCGCAGGAAAGTCGACTTTCATTCGTAGTATTAATCGTTTGGTTACCCCAACAGCAGGTTCGCTTTTAATTGACGATGAGAATATTCTTGACTATCGGGGAAAAGACCTTCGAAAATTGCGCACCAAAATCGGCATGATATTTCAGAATTATAATCTAGTAAAACGTTCTAATGTGTTAAGGAATGTTTTAGCGGGGCGACTTGGCCATACGGGTACATTAAGATCCATTTTAAATCTATATAAAAAAGAAGATGTTGGACTTGCCTATGAAAGTCTTAAGCGTGTAAACATTGATGAAAAGTTGTACAACCGTGCAGATGAACTTAGTGGTGGTCAACAACAGCGTGTAAGTATTGCGCGCGTGCTGACACAGAAGCCCTCCTATATTCTGGCTGATGAGCCAGTAGCATCACTTGATCCGCCAACATCTCATCAAGTTATGACATACTTAAAGAAAATTAATAAAGAAGATAATATAACAACAATTGTTAACCTGCACTTTATCGATATGGCTATGGAATACGCTGATCGTATTATCGGCATGCGCGCTGGAGAGGTTGTTTTTGATGGACCAGTTTCAGAGGTTACAGAGAAAACATTTGAAGAAATTTATGGCCGTACAATACGTGAGGACGACTTGCGTGGGGGGGCAAAAGAATCGTGACCAAACAACCAAGCTCAAAAAGTCAGGAAGCTATATCTGTTTATCCTGTTAAAGCAAAGGTACAGATTACAGTAATTTTAGTAGTTGTACTAGGGTTCTATCTATTTAGCATGTTCTGGACACAACAAAAAATGGTCGGTGGGTTTGCCAATGCATTTGGTAATGTTCTTCGAGTAGTGGAAAAATTTTTTCCACCGAATATGAGTGTTATTACCGCTGTATGGGATCCAATGGCACAAACGATACAAATGGCGATTCTTGCGACAACGGTTGCAGCTATTTTAACGGTTCCTTTAGCGCTTTTATCGGCACAAAACATAACGTCTTTTAAACCACTTTACATCACAACAAGAACGATACTAAATATATTGCGTACTATTCCAGATCTGGTTTTAGCTGTTATTTTCGTAGGGTTATTCGGTGTTGGTCTGTTTCCTGGTATCGTTGCATTAGTTATATTCTCATTAGGTATTTTAGCAAAACTGATTAGTGAAACAATCGAATCTGTCGATATGAATCCACTTGAAGCAATGCGTGCATCAGGCGGAAGTGTACTTCAGGTGATTTTTTATGGGTTAGTACCCCAAGTGTTACCACAATTCACATCATTTGTTTTATATGTTTTCGAGATTAATATCCGGGCATCTGTTGTACTGGGACTTGTTGGTGCGGGCGGTATCGGTTTAGTTCTTGATCAGCAACTAAAGTTCTATAATTATCCGAATGTCATGGCTATTATTATTCTCATATTCATCGTTGTATTAATTATAGAGTATATCAGCAATAAACTAAGGGAGGCATTAATATAATGGAATCCTATTCATTACCTCCAAAACAACCAAAATCAGGCTTTAAAAAGATTAAGAGTTCGATAATCTTTCTAGCTATTGCTGCAGTTTATATTTGGACATTTCTAGGTATTGATATTGATTGGGAACGTGCAGTTGATCGCGCTATTAGTAACTTTGGAATTATTATCCCTAGACTTTTCAATCCGGATTGGGCATCTGTGGGTGAGGTTACAATGAAGATAATTGAAACGGTATTAATTGCATTCGCCGGATCCTTTATGGCAGCTATTTTAGCCATACCGCTTGGATTCTTAGCCGCCAAAAATATGTCTCGCAGTAATCTGTTATCTGCGATTGGGAAATGGATATTATCTGCTATCCGAGCATTTCCAGATATTATCCTAGCGATTTTATTTGTTGTAGCAGTAGGACCAAATGCTTTTGCAGGTGTTCTTGCAATTGCGATTGGTTCAACAGGAATGCTAGGAAAACTTTACTCTGAGGTAGTCGAATCTATCGATATGAGAGTAGTTGAAGCCATGGAAGCAAACGGAGCAAATAAGGTACAAATGCTTTTCTATGGTGTCATACCTCAAATTATTCCTGAATTCCTATCTTATGCCATCTACCGTTTTGAAATAGATGTACGTGCTTCCTCCATACTAGGTATCGTTGGTGCAGGTGGTATTGGTACAATGATTCTTTTTGCAGCCATTAACCGCGACTGGAGCGTAATGGGTCTTATCCTATTGGCAATTATTATTGTTGTAACAATAATCGATTTTATTTCAGC
Source organism: Virgibacillus necropolis (assembly GCF_044793635.1). GTDB lineage: Bacteria > Bacillota > Bacilli > Bacillales > Amphibacillaceae > Virgibacillus_F > Virgibacillus_F necropolis_A. The sequence goes on along the minus strand of NZ_CP084992.1, from coordinate 2,601,143 downwards.
AAGAATCCGTCGTAAAATTGTATAATAATAAGCTGTAAACGAAATTAAAAGCATTGATACTTTTAATTTCGTTTACTTATTCCCCTTTAAAAAGGAGTTAAATCATACATATGGATACAGCAAATTTAACGATTTTATACACGAGTGACGTTCATGGAAATGCACTACCAATACTATATGGGACAAATGAACCTGCTAATAGAGGTCTTGCCAAATATGCGACTATAGTTAAAAAGGCAAAAGAAAATAATAGAAATCTTCTTGTACTTGATAACGGTGATTTAATTCAGGGTACCCCCTTGATGACACATTATGTAAAACAACATCGTACTAAAGAAAACCCTATGATTGGCATTATGAATCGAATTGGAATTGAAGCAAGTGTAATCGGAAACCATGAATTTAATTTCGGAAAAGAAATTTTGAGAAATGCAGTTAGTCAATCAAACTTTCCATGGTTATCAGCTAACACTAGAAGACAGGCCAATGACGAACCATACTTTGGTCAACCCTATTATATAAAAGAATTGGATAATGGGATTAGGCTGGCTGTGATTGGTGTCACTACTCATTACATTCCAAACTGGGAATCACCGGACCATATTGAAGGAATCTCATTTCAGGATGCTTTTACCTCCCTTCAGTACTGGGTAAACCAAATTAGGAAGACAGAAAAACCAGACCTACTTATCGTCTCTTATCATGGCGGAATTGAACGCGACATCGAAACAGGCGAAGCAACCGAGGCATTAACTGGAGAAAACCAAGGCTATCAGATGTGCCAGGAAATAGATGGTATCGATGTACTTTTGACAGGGCATCAGCATCGTACCTTAACAGGTATGATCAATAATGTATTGGTTATACAACCAGGGTTTAACGGACAAAGTTATGGTGAAATAAATATTGAATTCAATAAGAATCAAGACAAATGGCATATACAGAAGAAATGTGCAAATGTGCATGATCTGAGTGGGATACCTGTTGATTCTGAAATAATGGGCTATATGAGGAATCTAGAAGACTCTACACAACAATGGCTGGACCAACCTATTGGTTATATCGAGGGCGATATGACCATTCAAAGCCCGCTTCAAACCCGTGTAAGTAAACATCCATTTATTGAATTTATTCAGCGTGTACAAATGGCAATAACTGATGTGGATATTTCCGTTACCTCACTTCTCAATAATAAGTCAACAGGATTTGGCTCAGAGGTAACAATGCGTGATGTTGTATCAAATTATATGTATCCGAACACATTAGTTGTACTTGAATTAACTGGAGCTGATATTCTTGCAGCACTAGAAAAAACAGCGTCCTATTTTATCATTAACGAATCTGGTGATATCGATGTTAATCCGACATTTAGTCAACCGAAACCCCAACATTATAATTACGATATGTGGGAAGGAATCGAATACACGATTAAAGTACAAAATTCAATTGGTTCACGCATTGAATATGTTCGGAAAGACGGGGAACCAATTGACTTAGATAGAACTTATGAAGTTGTTTTAAATAATTATCGAGCAAATGGAGGCGGTAATTACCATATGTTTAAAAACAAACCTATTATCAAGGAAGTCCAACAAGACACAGTCGAGCTTATCCGATGGTACTTTGAAAACCATCCAACTGTTCATGCGACAACTACAGCTAACTTTCAAGTTAAAAAATAAGGCTCTTTTCGTATGCATTGTTGCTTTTTCATTTTCATAGTTGATATAAAACTGTGTCATAACTACTGGTTGATTTCCGCTGCGGACCGTTGCGCACCTTAGGGCACGGCTTCAGCCTCCTCGCGGAAGACCACCGCTGCGGGGTCTTCAGACTCGTGCTGTTCCCGCAGGAGTCAACTGTCCGCAGCGAAAATCAACTGCCATAATAGTGAAATGAGTTATATAGTACTGCTTCCAGACACCATGTTAGCGAAGGAAAAACACGAAGACTCCTGCGGGAAAGTGAAGTGATGAGACCCCGCAGTGAGCGTTCTTTGCGATCGAGGAGGCTCAGCGCAAGCCCGCGGAAAGCGTAGTGCTTTTTCCGCAGCGGTTGCAGGGACACAGAACATGATTTTTAGGTACGTCGCAATATATATCTATTCCCTTATAAAGCAACAATCTTTGGGAATACAGCCAAAAATAAAGAAGTAAAGCCCATACTCGGTATGGGCTTTTGATTATTAGTCTTCATTTTTGTCGTCGTTGTCATCTTCTCCATCATCGTCATTATCGTCCTGTTCAATTGAAACAACCATTACTTCGCCAGTGTATGCATCAATCTCAATATCTGCCTCTTTTTTGGCATTATGGATTTCAATCTCATACGTTAAACGACCGTCATCTTCATCTAGTTCAATACTCGTTATTTTTCCATCAAATTCTTTTAATGCAATTTTCTCAGCTTTGTTAGCTTCAATTACTGCCTTTTTTGTAGAATTCTTATCATCAGCCTGTTGCTTTTCTACTTTTTTATCATCTTTGTCGTCGTCCGCTTCATTGTCATAATTATTCTTTGCCTGTTTAGATAACGGTTTTTCACTTAAATGAAGTACTTCACCTGTATTTCCATCAAGCTTCAAGTCATATTCTTTCTTTTTACCTAAAATCTCAACTTCATATACCGCATTATTCTTTTCCTCATCTAATTCTAATTCTGTAATTGTTCCAGGATATTGATCCGCTACTAACTTTCTAATGTCATCGGTTGACAGAGTTGCCTCGGCTTGGGAGGCAGTTGATTGAAATATGCCTACACCTAAAATGACTGTTACAATAATCGCGCCTATTGTTACCTTTTTCTTTTTACTCACTATTAATTCCTCCCTTTTCTTTCTTAATTACATCTTACCCTTCACACATGAAAGAATAAGGTGAATAAGATTAGAATTTGATGAGAAGATAATTAACTTTTTATTACTAATGGAAACTGGATGGTAAAAGTACTACCCTCTCCCAGATTACTCGAAACAGATAATGTTCCTCCGTGCACTTCTACAATTGATTTGGCAATGGATAGCCCAAGACCTGTTCCACCATTATCTCTGTTTCTAGCTTTATCAACTCGATAGAACCGGTCAAATATTTTTGCCTGTTCATCTTCTGAAATACCTTGGCCAAAATCCTGAACTTCGACTATCACATCCTTGTTACCTTCTAAAATTGCCAAAATGACACGATCATCACTATACTTACATGCATTATCAATTAAGCTATAAATCACTTGCTTGAGTTGGTCCCCATTGGCTCGTACCAATAAAGTATCATGTTCTTTATTAACCTGGATGGAACGGTTATTAGCACCAACAAAAACAGCAGCAATATCTTCACATAGTTTGACTATATTAATCGTTGATCGTTCTACCTCTGCTTTACTTTTCGCAAGAACCAACAATTGCTCCACTAACTTTTGCATTCGATCCGCTTCAGATTCTATTGCATCAACTGACTCTTTAAATACCTCAGGACGAGCTAATCCTCTCCGTTCTAAAAGTTGCGCATAGCTTTTGACAATTGCAATTGGTGTTTTAAGTTCGTGGGATGCATCAGAAACGAACTGTTCCTGCTTATGGAAGCTGTCTTTTAAATGATCGATCATTTCATTAAATGTTTGCTCCATTTGGTGCAATTCGTCCTTGGAATTGCTTCGGACAGAAATTTTATTCCATGTATCTACTTTCTTATTGGCATTCATGGTTTGAATCAATGCTTGGATAGGCTTAAGTATAAACCCACTCAATATTCTACCAGCGGCAACGGTTGGAATAAGCATAATTATGGATGCCGCAATTACAACGTACAATAACGTATGCATCGTATCGTCTAATCCTGTTAATTGCTTGGAAACCTGCAGGGTAACAATATTACCATCATTCCATATAACAGGCTGAACAGCTATTGCTACATTAGGGCTATCGTCATAAGCAACTACTTTATGGCTCTCATTAGTTGAAAACTGATAAGGCAAACTAGTAAAATCGTTTTCATGTCTTACCATATTAACCAGATTACCCTTTTCATCGATTACGCGAATCATACCATTCGTTGGTAAATAAGCACGAAGCAATTGTTTTTTAGCAATATCCGGATTATCGTTTAATGTGCTTATAATCGTTTCTGCTTGTTCATCTAACTGGGATAACTCGTTTTCAGCAGAGATCTTATAAAAAAAGTAATAGATGGATGTATTAACCAATAAAATTAATACCAACATAAATATACTGGAGAACAATTGAATTTTCGTTCGAAGTTTCATTAATTATGATCCTTTATCATATATCCAACGCCACGTATTGTTTGGATGTATTTTTCATTAAAACCTTTATCAATCTTTTGTCTTAGGTACCGAATATACACATCAACCACATTGGTATCCCCTAAATAGCCGTATCCCCAAACTTTTTCAATTAATTGTTCCCGAGTAAGCACAATACTTTTGTTTTGTAATAAGTATATAAGTAAATCATATTCACGTGGTGTTAATACAATCTCTGTAGTAGAACGGGTGATTTGTCGAGTGTTTAAGTCTACACGCAGATCTCCTATAATCAATTCATTCCGATCTTTTTGTTGACGCAAGTGGACCCTTACACGTGCTAATAGTTCTTCAATTTGAAACGGTTTTGTTACATAATCATTTGCACCCAAGTCTAGTCCACTTACTTTATCATGGATTTGGTCTCTAGCCGTCAAAAGTATAATCGGTGTTTGTTGATCAGTTCGTCGGAGCTTTCGTAGAACTTCTAACCCACTTACTTCTGGTAACATGATATCTAACAACACTAAATCCCACTGTTTATTTTCCAATAAAAGCAGCGCTTCTTTTCCATTATTTGCAATTTGCGTATCGTAACTTTCATATTCAAGTTCAAGTTGTAGAACCCTGCTAAGCTTTTTTTCATCCTCCACAATTAAAATAGCCGGTTGACTCAATATGATCACCCACTTTACATGTCTCTTTTTAAGTACTATATCAAATAATGATAACTATGTACGAATATGACGTTCTATTTAAATTCTTTTTTAAAACATATGTTTTGCAAAATAGTTATTAGGAGGCGATAATGTATAAAATAAAATAGTATCGTTTTTTGATTCACTTGATGCTGGGTTGAAGTTATTAGAAGGGTATGGTGTACATGAAACAATCGTGAATTCGATTATTTCATCAGTTGAAAAACGCCTTAAATCCAATTAGAAATATAAACGAATATAATTTAAGGAGTGATGCGTAATGCTAGCACTTGATCATGTTGTTATTGCAGCTACGAATGCTGAAGAATTAAGTGCCCGTTATGGGAATCAGTTCACCATAAAATCTATCAAGGGTGGCCAACATAATGATTGGGGAACCCACAATTATTTATCTTATTTCTCAAATGATAGTTATATAGAATGGTTAGGAACTTATGATAATGAAAAGACAAATAAAGCAGACAATCCATTAATCAAACACCTTATGCATGTATTAAATCAAAATCTGGCTGGACCTTTCCAATTTGCATTACGTACAACACAAATGGATAAATATGTTGAACACTTCCAGGAGAATGATATCCCATTTGAAGGTCCTATATCAGCTGTGCGAGAAAAGCCTGATGGTTCCCTATTAAAGTGGCGGATGCTATTTCCATTATATAATTATGAAACAGAGGTACTTCCCTTTTTGATTGAATGGGAAAATCCAAAGGAAGCCTATCCAGATACCAGTCTTTTAAACATCCAGACTATTAGACAGATAAATTTTGGCGGAATAGATAAAGAGACTTTTACAAAAATCTATCAACTTAAACCAAAAAAATTAAATAAAAATCATTTCCCATTACAAAACAGCAAAATTCACTTTACCAATAATGAAAAATTAGAGTTTGATTTGATATAAAAAAAGCACCCATTCGTTTGGGTGCTTTTGCCTTTATGCAAGCTGTTCCTGTAAAAATTCACTTACAGATTCAGGTGATTTTGTATACGCGCTGTGCTGATGGGCAACTTTTTCACCGTTTTTAAAAATCAAGATGCTGGGAATTCCCATTACCTCATACTTTTCAGCAAGTCCTTTTACTTCGTCACTATTTACTTGGTACCAGTTATGGTCATTGAATTCTTCAATAACATCTCCGATAAACATATCCATGCGCTTACAATCCGGGCACCAATCGGCAAAGAACTTTACAATTACAGGATTATCACTTTGGATAATCTCATTGAATTTTTCTTCTGTATTTATATGTTCCATCAATAAACACTCCCTCACTTATTACTACTACTATTTTACCGATTATCAGGCGTTTTGTCTTATAATCTGTTTAAGACTTGTATTCAACTCGACCAAGAATATATGCAACTAAAAGGCCACCAGCAAACGTCATTACACTTAACCATACAAACGAAGTAGAACTTGGAAATCCTGGATATACAACAAAAATAGATCCAATGACCAATCCAATGATAAGTGCAAATGTAGCATAGCGGTAATTTTGCAAAAAGAAGTTGATGATTTTACTCATAACCAGGATGCCAATCACAATCCCAACGCCAGTTACAGCAATAATATCAAGCCGTAGATTACTAATGGCACTAATGATGGTAGGATACACACCAATAATTAAAAGCATAAAGGAACCACTGATACCAGGCAAGATCATGGCACTACTAGCAATAACTCCTGAAAAAAATAACAATATGTAAGTGGATGTTGAAATATCTTCTATGATTCCTGGTTCACCTGATTGGATAAACGCCATTGATGCCACAATGACCGCACCAACCAATAGTACAATATAATGCTTCATTTCAAACGTTCGTTTAGCGTCTGCTTCATGAAATAAATAAGGTAGAATACCAATAATTAGGCCTAAAAAGAAAAATTGTGTCGGTCCAGCATAATGCTCAAACAGCCATTCTATTAATCGGCTTAACAGAAGAATTGCTGTTCCAATACCAATTCCAAGTGGTATTAAGAATCCTAGCTGTTTTTTCCAATCCTTGCTAATTATTCCGTTAATCGATGCAATTAACCGATCATAAATTCCTAATAAAACAGCAATCGTTCCCCCACTCACACCGGGGATCACATCACTTGCTCCCATCAACATGCCCCGATAAATATTTTTCCATTCCATTTATCAAACTCCTTTAAAAACAAATTCTTACCAAAGGGTGATATGGGTCACCTCAACCTCAAACAAAGTCATTCCTCAATAAACTCAAGTTCAGGTACTAACTGAGACATATGTGCTTTAATTTCATTATAATGCTTATCAGCATTAGGAAGAATTTCATTAGTTAATTTATACATTGGTATTACGTCATAATGTGCATTATTCTGGTAATCAACGAAGGTCGGCAAAAACTTTGGTGAAACAATATCGATTTTATCTTTCCCTTCACTTTCTGTCTTTCGAATCGTAAACTTTACCATCCCACCAATTCGACGGTAAAATTCATCCTGCCCAGATAAAAAGTTACCAAGTGAATATGCTACAAATGTCTTGTTCCCATTCTTTCCTTCAACAAAATCTACTGGTTGCAGTACATGTGGATGATGTCCTATCACAACCTGAACACCTTGATCCGCTACAAACTGTACAAGATCTTTTTGTTTTTGACTAGGCATCCGTTCATATTGATTTCCAAAATGCAGACTTAATACAATGACATCCGATAGTTTTTTCGCTTTTTCAATATCAGAAGCCATTTTTTGCTTATCAATAAAATTCACAAGATAGTCTTTTCCTTCAGGTACAGGAATTCCATTGGTACCATATGTATAAGCAAGAAATGCAACTGAAATATCTTTTTCTGTTTGGAGTACACGAATTTCATTTTGATCTGCTTCACTTTTATATGCGCCTGTGTACATCATATCGATAGTCTCCCAATACGAAATTGCTTCCTGAATTGCAACTTCTCCCCCGTCTAACGTGTGATTATTTGCAAGGGTCACTACATCGACCCCAGCCTTTTTTAATGCGTCCCCCATTTGTTGTGGAGTGTTAAAAGTTGGGTAGGTCGATAATCCGAGTTCCACACCACCAATCATCGTTTCCTGGTTAGCCATTGTAATAGTGGATTGTTGCAGAAATGGAGCAACTTTATCAAGCATCGGGTTAAAATTATATTGGGTTCCTGTAAAAGCATCTTGATAAACCCTTGCGTGAATTAATAAATCACCAATTGCAGAAAGTGTTATCTCATGAATCTCCGGTTTTAGGAAGTCTGTTTTTATTGGTTTTTCCTGAGTATCAGATTCTTTTTTTACATGATCCCTTGAACTATGCGTTTCATTACTATTACATGCTGTCACTAGTAGAATACACAAAACGAATAAAAAGCCGGCTTTATACCGCAACATGATAAGTCAGCTCCTTTTTTTCCTATCTTATCATACTTATTACATCCTTCGACAAATTAATCTGTCGTGCAGTATGCTTTAAACCTTTTATAAATACCTTGTAAATGTTCACGGTCTAGATCAGATAAGATATCCCACTCTACTACATCCATTATATAAAAATGAAAGTTCCATACTTTTTGTTTGATTGGTTGCTTACTGACAATCGCTATTTTATAAAGTACTTCAACCATCGCATAAAGCATGGAAATATCATCTTTACCATAATGACGAATTTGATAAAGCGATTTATAAAGGAAATCCTCATACCGTTTTGGTTCACAAATAACTCGTAGTTGCTTGTTACTATCTGCAAAATAACGATTCTCATTATATGCAGCACCAATTTCACTCAGCAATGCCCCGATACGATTTATACAATTTATTGCAGTGTGTGGATCATTAATTGCAGGTGAAATAGCACGTAATGCAATCTCAACTAATTTCTGAATCATAAATTCAACATCTTGTATATCTGTACGTTCATTTCCAATTATCAAGAACTGTTTAAATTCATAATTGTCATCACAATCTTCCGTTTCAATGACACTCATAATAGGTAAACCCTTCGTCACAAAATCACCGATTCGAGCGTGGACATGGACTATACATCCCTGTCTTGTTGCCTGTTTCAAAAGCCCTTCCCAGTCGATTTTTTGAATATAACCAGAATCATAGGCATAAATGGACCGTTTATTATACGACTGTATATCATTCAGCTCATCTTCGTTCCATTTTTCATATTCCAAAAAGTTATGATCTTTATATGTTCTTTTAATTACCCGCGAACCGTCATTTCGAATTTTTCCAATTAAATTATTCACCTGTATCCACCGTGCAGAATGATGAATAAAATAAACAAAAAACGCTAGCGTAATGATGGCAACAATCACCATTACAATCGGGCCAATAACAGAGGTTTCCTTGCCAGCTGTCAACAAATGTATGAGTGCAAAAATAAACCCTAGACAATAGACTCCTAACACATGTTGTGTTGTACTACTACGCATGAAATCCTGTAAGGTACGTGGGGAGAATTGAGTAGAATAAGTTGTTAAGACAACCATAATAACGGAAAAACTAATAGTGGTCATCGTCAAAATACCGGTGACAAGCGATGCATATAAATCTATCGCGACCTTGTTTGTCGTAAGCAGAACTTTTGGGAGGTTGTCTTTGTAACTTCCTACTAACCAACCATCTGTAATCGTTATAAGTATGACCAATAGTATCGATACAACCCCATATACTGTGGGGATAAACCAAAAGCTATCGCGAATTTTCATCCATATTTTTGTTTGATTCATTAGGGGCTCCTTACTGGATTATTATTGCTGTAATCCTATACTTTAGCAATAATAGTTTATAAATTTTATTCATACCAACATAGATTGCTGTATGTGTTCGCCAATATTTTGCTTTTGAGACCTGTGTCACATTATCTTTTCCAGCCACATGGTCTTCTATTACGATTCTAAAAAGATTTTCCTTGCTTCACGCAACCTCCACTCCCTATACTATTCGACACATTAAGTATAACTGTTGCAGGGAAAGCGATAAAGTTATTTTAGGTTATGCTAATAATAACCGCGAGCAAAAGTAGAAGCACCGTTAGTCACCTTGGTAATCAAAAAAATTATCTTGCCGCATTTGAATCAATTCACTATACTATTACCGTAACAATTAATGGAAAGGGAAAATAGGAGGAAATTAATGGACTTAGAAATAGTTAAATGGATTAACGGATTTGCAGGTGAATTTATATTTTTAGATGCATCAATGATGTTTCTATCAAATTATGTTATCTATATGTTGATAGGGTTGTTAATAGTTCTTGTCATTTTTTCAATAAACCGCCTTTATGCGTTTATAGCATTGGTGGTATCCTTTTGGGTATGGGAATAAATTATCTAATCACTTTGTTATATTCCCGTCCACGCCCGTTTATGTTGCACGATATAACATTATTGATCGAAAAGGCACCTTCTGCTTCTTTTCCCAGTGATACCACAACTATCGCATTTGCTGCAGCAAGTGCTATATGGTTGATCTACCGTAAATTAGGCTGGGGTATTCTTGTAGTAGCTGTACTCGTCGCGGTTTCTCGAATATTTGTAGGTCACCATTATCCCACTGATGTATTTGCGGGAAGTGTTATCGGCCTATGTTCGACATTTATTTGTTGGCAACTCTATGAAACAATCAATAGGAAGTTATCCGATGAAAAGATGAAAAATATATCCTGAGTTTCTAATTAAACTACCGTTGAAATCTAAAAACTGGTCTGGACACGTTTCATGTCGTGTCAGACCAGTTTTTTATCGAAACCTATTACTATTATTCTTCTACCTTCAATTCTGTATATACAACCAGACGTTGACCATGTGTACCAAGTTCCTCAATGTAATCTCCAGTACAGGTAATTAAATTAAGCATTCTTCTTGGCGTATACCCGAATATTTTTTCAACAGGAGCTTTACCAAGGTCGTAGGCTTTTTTATCAACAACCTCAAATACTAGTGCTTCCCCATTTTTATTGGATATTTTAACTTCATCGCCAGTTTCAAGCTTATTCAGGTCCCAAAAGATACCCTTACCTTTAGGATCATTTACATGTCCAGCGATTACCGAACTTCCTTTTTCACCTGGCCTAGGTCCTTTTTTGTACCATACTGCATTCCGATAATCCTCAGGAACGCCCATTTTACCATCTTCCTGTATACCTACATGTTCTACTGGCGCTTCCACATCGATACTATCTATCCTAATTGTAGCAGGTACTATACCTTTAACAGGATCGTCAAATGCATTATCGTAAAAAGTCTTGTCATTTGACTCTTTATTAGCACTAACATCTTCTATTTCGGTACTTGATTGATCTGAATCTTCCACACTTTCTTGCTCAATAGTCTTCTCTTGTGTTTTATTCGTATCTTTTAATTCCGGTTGGCTGGAGTCAGTGCTTTCGGCGTGACCACAACCTACCAATACTAATAAGAATAGTATACTTATAATCTTCCGCATCACACTGCTCCCCTACCTTTTCCTGATGTTCTTTTATCTATTATTTTTCTTCTGATGTCCTGTACTTACGAATTGCTACAAATGCCGCTAGCACTAAAGCACTTGCACCAATGATCCATAACATCATCATGTCATTGTTAGCTGCTGGTTCGAAACCTGTCTTCGGCATTTCAGATGGCATATCAGTAGCAAATTTATCTGGGAACTGAGCTACGATAGCGCCAGAAAGTGCTTTTGCAATGTCATTTGAATGAACATAACCTTCATGGAACTGGTTATAAGCTTCTTCATAGTTACCTGCTGCATATGCATCAAATGAAGCTACAAGTTGATTTACATGCATTTGTAGTGATTCAGATACAGCTTCTGCTGAGATCTCACCATTAGTTGCGGTTTCCATAAATGCTGAGAAGTCTGCACGATATTGCTTCAACTCTTCAAGTGCTGCTTGCTTAGCTTCTTCGTCTTCAGCAGCTGTTGCTTTAACATAGTCTACAAAGTAGCCAATGTGGTTACTCCACATAGTTTTGAACTTTTCAGCAGCCTCTGCACCATAAACAGATTCAATAGCTCCTGTAAGTTTATCCGTATTTTGTGCTAATTGTGCTGCATTAGCTTTGAAGACTTCTGCAGATTCTTCACCTTCGATACCATTTTGCATAGCTGTTACAGCGAATGCAACGTGACCCGAAAGAATGTTATTTAAAGTTAAACGAAGATCAGCAGCTGGTGTTACAGCCATTGAGTTATTAAACTTCTCAGGGAATTGTGCTGTAATAGCACTAGATAGCCCTTTCGCGGTCATATACAAGTGTGATCTTGCATCTGCTTGCTTGCTGAATGCTTCTGCATAGTCTCCAGCAACATAAGAATCAAATGCTGAGATTAATTGATTAACGTGTGTTTGTAGTCCTTCTGCTAAAGCATCTGCTTCAACACGACCTTCAGTTGCTTTTTCAAGAAATGCTGAGAAATCCTGACGATACTGAGACAATTCGTCTAATGCTGCTTGCTTAGCTTCTTCGTCTTCAGCTGCAGTTCCTTTTACATAATCTACAAAGTACCCGATATGTGCACTCCACATGTCCTGAAAAGCTTGACCTGCTTCTTCACCATAAACTGAAGCGATAGCATCAGATAGTGCCTGGGTGTTTTCTGCAAGTTGTGCTGTTGCTGCTTCAAAATCTTCCGCTCCTTCGATACCTTTACGCATTGTAATGATAGCCAAGTTTCCGTGTTCAGATAACAACGTTCCTAAGGTAGCTCTTAAATCAACAGCTGCGTTAGTTACCGTTGGCTCCGTTGTTTCTTCTGCGCTTACAAGCCCTCCGTTTGCCGAAAATAATAACGCCGCACTCATTGGTGCTACTACTAATGCTTTTTTCCAATTCATTTTAAGACATCTCCTTTAGTTTTTTAGTATGTTGTGATTCTACTAAGCTAACGAAGATGAATTTCAATTGGATCACTTTTTGCAAAAAAAATTTTAAAAGAACCCCTTACTAGATAGGTGAGGTCTCTCAAACGCTTGCATAGCAGTAATGTTTTAACAAATCTATTTTTTTGAGATTTCATTAAAATTGCTATAGGATATATTCCCCTTCAGAAAGAACAAAAGCGCAAGCGCCCGTTTAGCGACGTATGGATTGTGCCCACGCAACGTGGGTAGTTCGATGTTGCCACGCAAAGTGGCGGTTTTAATCGAACCTCCTTTGAGATAAAGGAAACACGGTAAGCGGAAGCGAACCGATGTTGACTTATCGTAAGGAGGTAAAGGAAATCCAATAGTCGCTGGGCGCTGGAGCTGGACGTGGCCCTGCATGGCTACCAAAATATTCAATGTCAACATTTTATACATTCTTTACTTATGTAAAAAACTGGGATGTATAATTATATACATCCCAGTTTCAAAATTAACCAGTCACCTCAGTTTTTTTCTATAATGGTGAGCTTAACAGGATCTTACCCTGTGGTGTTTGGCTATTAGCATTTGGTTCTTTTGTGATTGCGATGGTATCCCAATTTTGTTTACCATCATAATTCATAATATAGGAGACAGCGCCATTTCCTTGCTCATTGGAAACAAATGTCCCTGCTCGATACGGTTTCCCATCCTCCAGTACCCACACTTGATACGTTTCCTCACCTTCAAGTGGCGGAAGATCACTAGCTTGAATAACGAGGTTGGTTTTATTGTTTTGTTCAATCATCACTGCGGTTGCTTCCGCATCTATTCCTTCAGAAGGACTTAACGATAGCATTTTTTGAATTGCATCAAGTGAAGTTTCTTGTGGTTCTGTAGTAGGTTTTTCCACTGGATCATTAGTTAAATAAATTAGAGCCGCACCATTTCCTAGTAATGATATCGTTAAAACGGCTGCAATTAATGGTTTATACCATCCCGCTTTTTTCTTTTGCGGTTCATTCCAATCCTTTATAGCAGTTACCTGATCACCTTCACCTTGTTCGACTTCTGGTTCTGATTCTGGCTCAGAGGTGTTTGTTCCATTCACAACGTTTGATAAAATACGTTTCTTCATACCACTAGGTGGGTCTATAGCTTCACTGCTATATGGAAGGTCTTCCGTTAATTGTTGTAGCTCTGCAAGCTCTTCTTGACATTCCTTACACTCTAACAAGTGTAATTCAAACTTTCCTTGTTCCTCTTTAGTTAGTTGGTTATTAAAATAATCAAGCAACAAATCACAGGTTTTAGACATCATCCTGAAACCCCCTTTCATTCGTAGGAGACAATATGCCGCGTAAGTGCTTCAACGCTAAACGAACTCTCCCTTTCACTGTACCTAATGGTAGATTACATGCTTCGGCTATCTTAGACTGTGATAACCCTTTAAAATAAAACATTTCAATGATTTCTTGTTGTTCAATAGTAAGTTGCTGGACCGCCGTGCGGACTTCCTCACTTCTTTCTTTCCATTCCACCTGTTCTTCAGTAGTAGGACTTAAATCATGAAGCGCATCCCTCTCATCTATTTCATATGTTGTTTTCTTCTTCCTTAACATATCAATTGTTGCATTTCGCGTAACGGTTAATAACCACGAAGAAAACTTTCCTTTCGACTCATCAAAATTCCGTTGCTTTGACCATATTTTTGTAAAAACATCCTGCACTACTTCCTCTGCAAGGAATTTATTCTTGGTCATGCGAAACGAGAATGAAAATAGTAGTTTTTCATAGCGATCATATAGCAACTCTAGCGCATGCTCATCTTGTGCCTGTGCCCGGTTGAATAATTCAACATCATTTTCTCGCATAACATTCTCCTTCTGAAAAGATATATAGCCCATCATATCATAACACTTCCAAATGGAGAGAATACAGACGCTAAAACACCTCCGCTATATAGAAAACGACTTAAAGCCTCTTATGGATCATTTATATATATTTCATGTTTAAATCGATACACAACGGGAAAATAATTTATTCAGCTAAATTTTAACTATAGAAAGGGTAGATAAATATGGGTAAAGCACAATATCAACCAACAAAAAACAAACAACTTTCTGACGCACAAGAGGTCTTATATACAAGAGACTTTAAACAAGCAGATATGGCTGGAGGCTATCGTAAGTCAAAAGTAAAAGAAGCAAAACGCGATAATTAAAGATAAAAATAGATATATGAATAATCTTGAAAGCCCCTTTCTTACAAAAATGTAAGGGGGCTTTTTTCATGAATAGACTTTCTAGGTTTCAAAGAATATGAAAAAATAATAAATAACTGAAACGTTTTTAAATAATTTTCGTAATACAAACAGATAGAAATAGAGGAGGTCTTTACACATGTCAGAACCAGCAATGCAACTGATTGATGTACATAAGTCAATTGGAAAAAAAGAAATCATTAAGGGGTTATCTTTCACCATTAACAAAGGAGAAGTGTTTGGTTTTATTGGGCCGAATGGAGCAGGTAAAACCACAACAATCCGAATGATGGTAGGCCTAATGAACATAACTGAAGGTGATATCAGGATTTTGGGAAACAGTATTAAAACTGAGCACAAGGCTGCAATTCGCGAGGTTGGAGCAATTGTTGAAAATCCAGAAATGTATCCTTTTATGAGTGGATGGCAAAATCTGCTGCATTATGCACGAATGATACCTGGCATTTCAAAAGAACGTATTCATGAGGTTGTTCGATTGGTAGGATTAGAAAAGCCAATCAAAGAAAGAGCAGGAAAATACTCCCTGGGTATGCGACAACGATTGGGTATAGCCCAAGCATTATTACATAAACCATCAGTTTTGATTCTAGACGAGCCTACAAACGGACTTGACCCAGCCGGCATCCGAGAGATACGTAAATACATTCGCAGCCTAGCAGAATCCGAAGGCGTTGCTGTAATCATATCAAGTCATTTACTTGCAGAGATTGAACAAATGTGTGATCGTATCGGTATTATTAAAAACGGAGAATTGATTACCACTCAACATTTACACGAAACAACAGAGGAACAGCAACTCCATCAAATTCAAATGGAAGTAGATCCACTTGAAAAGGCACTTGATTTATTAACAACACACCATGAAATAGAAGGGAAAATAGTTGGTGACCTCATCACATTCCAAGGAGATAAACGGAATATGCCTTTATATATTCAAACGCTTGTTGAAAACCAAATTTCCGTCTATCAGGTTGGTGTAT
The DNA here is from genome assembly GCF_044793635.1 of Virgibacillus necropolis. Taxonomy (GTDB): domain Bacteria; phylum Bacillota; class Bacilli; order Bacillales; family Amphibacillaceae; genus Virgibacillus_F; species Virgibacillus_F necropolis_A. The sequence continues at coordinate 2,585,059 of NZ_CP084992.1, read as the reverse complement.
CAAAAGCAACATTAGAAGATAAATTTTTTGATTTGATTGGAGAGAATATAATTGAGTAACTTCTTTCAGCTTATAGTAAATGAACAAATTAAAACATATATACGAAAATCTACCTGGTCTATGTATATTATATTAGCCCTTATTATTATTGGTCTTGGTTTGATGTCAAACTTTTACCAGGGAACTGTAACTACTTACGAAGAAGATACATGGCGCCAAACACTCCAAGAAGAGAATCAACAGATTAAAGAAGATATGAAAAAAGAAATGGAAAACAATGAAATGCTTAAAGGTTTCAGCTCATCTCAAATTGAGCGAAACAATTTTCATTTAGAGAATGACATTATGCCAGCTGAATATGATGCATGGCAATTTGTTTCGGAAAATGAATTCCTATTATCACTTGTAACATTATTTACAATAATCGTTGCTGCAGGTATTATTGCCAATGAGTTTAAATGGGGCACAATCAAACTTTTATTAATTCGCCCGATCTCACGCACGAAAATACTATTATCTAAATATATTTCTGTATTGTTATTCGCCTTATGGACACTACTATTTGTATTAGTATTAACCTTTATCGTGGGAGCAATATTTTTTGGAATAAACAGCTTCGACCCCCATGTTGTGATAAGTCAAGGTGGTTCATTTGAACACGTTTCTGTAATCAGCCAAATTGTATCTGGATACGGATTTCAACTGGTCACATTATTAATGATGGCGACATTCGCCCTCATGATTTCGGCTATATTCCGTCAAAGTTCACTCGCAATCGGAACAGCAATCTTCCTTATGTTTGCAGGAACTTCTATTGTTGGCTTTTTTGCTGATAAAGCATGGTCAAAATATATCCTTTTTGCTAATACTAATTTAGATCAACATGTAACTGGAACACCTTTTATGGAAGACATGACATTAGGATTCTCCATTACTGTACTTGTTGTGTACTATGTCATTTTCCTTGCAGTCACATGGATGTTTTTTACAAAAAGGGATGTAGCGGGACACTAATCAATCATTACATTATTGTTAAGTGCTTATGAAAATTCTCATTTTGCATTCTCATCCATACAATATTATGATATAAATAAAAGGATATCTACCTTATTATCTGAGGTGTTAGGAATGAAGCCTTATTTAACAACCTTATTTTTTATACTTAGTGGTATTATTTTATTTATTGGTTTGCAAATTGACTTTCGCTGGAATGGAATTGTATCTTGGGGATTATCATTTGTCAGCCTAATATTTGCAGTCTATTTTACTAAGTATATTCCAAATGAGAAGAAGAAACGAAAAGATCATAATTAAAACATATAAAAGCTGTATGACCACAATGGTCATACAGCTTTTGTTTACTTATTATTTCTAATTGAAAGGCTGTTTTCGTAAAGATTGTTGCTTTTGAGAATTGATATAAAATGCGACGTAACTTCTAGCAATGTTAGATCTGTAGTACTGAAAATGGAAACAAGTTACTAAGGCAGCCGCAGCCCGTATACACTTCGCTTTCCGCGGGCGGCTGGTGAGCCTCCTTGTGCTAACGCACTGCGTAGTCTCACCGATGCCTGTCCTCCCGCAGGAGTCTACGTGTATACGGGCTGCTGGTATAATATTTGTAATAACAGCATTCATTAGTTGAACCAGTCCAGGTGAGTGGAGGGCGGTGACTCCTGCGGGAACAGCACGTGTCCGAAGACCCCGCAGAGTGGTTTTCTCGAGGAGGCTGAGGCCGTGCCCGCGGAAAGCATCCGCCCGGAACGATCCTGGACGGCAGCAATAGCACACGTCTTTGGAAATAAACCTTAGTTACGTCGTTTACATCAACTATGAAGATGAAAAAGCAACAATGCGTACGAAAAGAGCTAATTGAAATAACGGATTCATCATTATTCATTTATTCGGCGTGCAAAGTCAACAAACCGGAATTTATCAGGCCTATGTCTCGATTCAGTATACTGAAACAAACTAGCGTCATCTAAATATACAAGGCTTTTGATCACAACTACATTTGAAAACCCCTCTAAGTCGAGGAATTGCCGATCTTCTTGCGTTGGTTCCTCAACCACAATTTCCTTTTTAGCAAAACTAATAGTTAGATCTAAATCGTTTTCTAGATAACGATAAATCGAATCCTCACATATTTCTTTTGTCAAATTAGGTGCAACCTGCTCATTTAGAAAATCTTTATCCAAAATAACCTTCTCACCATCAATTTCTCTCGAGCGAACTACTGTCCAAACCTTGTTGGTTTGATTTAGGTGTAAAGTATTTTGCAGATTTTCATTGGCAGTTGCAAGGCTGAGTTCATGAACAACTGTTTTTGTTGTTACATTTAGTTTCGTGGCTAGTTCCTTAAAGCTAACTATTCCTGATACCGGAAAATCAAATTTGTTAATATCAATAACAACAGATCCCTTGCCACGTATCTTTTGAATATATCCATCCTGCGCTAATAAATTCAATGCCTTTCGAATGGTTTCTCTTGATGTCGCGTACAACTCGGATAATTCATTTTCTGAAGGAAGCATGGTTTGTTTTGGCCAATAATTCTCTTGTATTTTTAAAACTAAATCCTGGTAAATAGTTAAATATTTCTTTTGCATTGTCATTCCTCACTATTTTAAATCGTACACAATGGATTCATATGGCCTTAGTGTTAGACTTTCAAGGCTCGTTTCTGAATCGGTATAATTCGATAGTAACACATTTCCTTCTGTGAAGGGCAATTCAATTGTTACATTCTGTTCGTAAAAGTTGTTTACGATACATAGTGTTTGACCACTCCAATTACGCGTGTATACGAACACCTGTGGGTGGTTTTCTAGTAATAATTGATAATCACCGTATGTGATAACATCATGTTCTTTCCTAAGACTAATCAATTTCTGGTAATGATAAAAAATTGAATTTTTATCTTGTAAAGCTTGATCAGCATTAATTTGAGGATGATTTTTTGCCACGGGAATCCATGGTGTTCCCTCCGTAAACCCAGCATGATCTTTTTCCGACCATTGCATTGGGGTACGAGCATTATCGCGTGATTTTTGTTGTAAGATGGTTATAATCTCTTCCTGTGATCTTCCTTGATCCATTAATGTCTCATATGCATTTAATGTTTCCACATCACGATAATCATCTATTGATGAAAATTCTGGGTTGGTCATTCCTATTTCTTCACCCTGATAAATATAAGGGGTGCCTTGCATCATGTGAATCGTAGTCGCAAGCATTTTAGCAGACTCTACTCGATAGTTGTTATCATTTCCAAATCTGGATACGGCACGAGGCTGATCATGGTTGCACCAGAATAAGGCGTTCCACCCATTACCCTTATGCATACCAACCTGCCAATCAGATAAGATTTGCTTTAATGCTTGAAAGTCAAATGGAGCAGTCGCCCATTTTTCCCCATTAGGATAATCAACTTTTAAATGATGGAACTGAAATGTCATATTCAATTCATTACGTTCAGGATTAGTATATAATGTACAGTTTTCAAGCGTTGTTGACGACATTTCTCCAACCGTCATCATATCGTGTTTTGAAAAAACTGCTTGATTCATTTCTTGTAAATATTCATGAATTTTTGGTCCATCCGTATAATGTCTACGCCCATCTCCTTCATGATCATCCGGAAACTGTTGATCTTTTGAAATAAGGTTAATCACATCTAAGCGAAATCCATCGATGCCTTTTTCCGCCCAATAATGCATCATATCGTAAAGTTTTGTACGAACTTTTTCATTTTCCCAGTTTAAATCTGCTTGCGTTTTATCAAATAGATGCAAATAGTATTGATCTGTTTTTTCATCATATTGCCAAGCAGAGCCACCAAATTTGGATTGCCAATTAGATGGTTCAGCACCATTTTTAGCATCCTTCCAGATATAAAAATCCCGATAAGGGTTGTCCTTTGATCTAGCTGATTCAACGAACCACGCATTTTCTGTGGATGTATGATTTATGACTAAATCCATGATCAATTTCATTCCACACTTATGTGTCTCTTGAAGCAATAGATCAAAGTCTTCCATCGTTCCATACATTTCATCGATTGAAAAATAATCACTAATGTCATAGCCATTATCGTTTTGTGGTGACTGATAGACAGGTGTCAACCAAATAACGTCGACACCTAGCTTTTGCAAGTAATCAAGTCTACTAATAATCCCTTGAATATCACCAACGCCATTTCCGGTGGTATCCTGAAAGCTTTTTGGATATATTTGATACACAACCGCCTTTTTCCACCACGGTTCCGTCATTTGAAACACCTCACTGTATTATTTTTCTAGTTTCCGTTGAGCAATAAAATACGTAATTAAAAATGGAATTACAATAACAACAGCCATTCCGATAAAGAAAGATGCCATAGCACTTTGAATCGAAAGGAATCCTGGAACTCCACCTATACCAATTGATTCAGCAGTTACACCTTGTAAGGTGATAAATGCTCCGGCTAATGATGAACCGATAACCGCTGCCACAAATGGATATTTAAAGCGTAAATTCACACCAAACATTGCTGGTTCAGTGATTCCAAGCCATGCAGATATACCCGAAGTTAGAGAAAGTCCTTTTAATTTTTCATTTTTTGTGGCTATCCAAATTGCAAATGCCGCTGCACCTTGCGCAATGTTAGAAAGCGCTAATATAGGCCACAAGAATGTGCTTCCTGTCGAACCAATCAACTGAACGTCCACTGCCAATAATGTATGGTGCATACCCGTTATTACGAGCGGTGCGTAAATAGCTCCATAAAGTAGTCCACCGATAATTGGGAATGTGTCAAATATCATAACAATTCCGTCTGTAATCCAGTTTCCGATTGCGAACATAACTGGACCAATTAAGATAAATGTTAGAAACCCTGTAATTAGTAATGCAACTGGTGGTACGATTAACAACTGCAAGGAATCGATAACTTTTTTCCTCATGTACACTTCAATTTTTGCTAATACATAGGAAGCAAATAATACTGGGAGAACTTGACCCTGATAACCGATTTTATCAACTTCAAACCCAAAAAGGTTCCACTTTGGAATAGTTCCTTCTTTTAATGCGTCACCATATGCATAAGCATTTAGTAAATCTGGATGAACCATAATTAATCCAAGCACAATACCGAGAATTGGACTACCACCAAACTTCTTCACCGCTGCCCAACCAATCAAAGCCGGTAAGAATGTTAAGGCTGTATTTGCGATAATATTGATCATACTTGCAATACCAGCCCACTCTGGGTGTACTTCAACAATTGAACGATTATCGTAAAAAACTGGATTCACTAAAATATTATTAATACCCATTAATAGACCAGCTGTTACGATAGCAGGAAGAATTGGAATGAAAATATCTGCCAGTGTTTTAATTCCTCGTTGCAGCGGATTCTGTTTTTGAGCACTTGCTGCCTTTACATCATCCTTACTAGCTTCTTCCATACCAGTTTCATTAATCATAGCTGCATATACTTTATCAACTGTCCCCTGTCCAATTACTACTTGGAACTGACCACTGGATAAAAAGGAACCTTTAACAATATCTAAATCTTCTAATGCTTCTTTATCGACTTTATCCTGATCAGCTAATGCGAATCGAAGTCGTGTGACACAATGTGTAGCTACATTGATGTTATCTTTGCCACCAATTGCTGCAACTATATCCTCCGCTTCCTTGCTGTATCCAGCTTTTGTATTACTTTCAGTTTTACCTTGAAAAGTAGCATTAAATAAAAGTGATTCCCCACCTACTACTACTTTATCGTTTGTTTTCACCAATGTTTCTAATGCATCTCCATTTGTGATGATAATTGGCGTGATAGCACTTTCTGCCTTCTCTTTAATAAAATCTAAATCAAACGTTACCAAAGAATCTCCGGCCTTTACCTGGTCCCCTTGTTTTACATGTGCTTGAAAACCTTCACCATCTAGCGAAACCGTTTCCAAACCAATGTGAATTAAGACCTCTACACCGGATTCACTTTGTAATCCCACAGCATGCTTAGTAGGAAAAATCTGAACAACTTCCCCATCAAACGGTGCAACTACCTTTCCATCACTCGGATCAATAGCCAGACCGTCTCCCATCATCTTTTCTGAAAATGTTGGGTCTGGAACAGCCTCAAGCTGTTTAACTTCACCACTAAGAGGTGAATATATGGTTTCTTTATTATTACTCATATAAAGGACACTCCCTCATCTCAAATACTTTTCAACTTGTATATACATGTTCTAATAAATAGTATAACTTGTATATACATGTTATGCAAGGGCTTACATCAACAGGTTAATTTAACCAATTACCATTAGAAAAATACAATTTAGATTAGATTGACTGATAAATGATTGAATTAGCGGTTATTTAAGGATATCGGGGTTATATTTTAAAAAAAGCGGATATATTTTTATATTGGAAGTTATATTTAAATAACGACCGATAAATCTCTGGAATGGCGGATATATCATTCAGAAAAAGTAAAATTAAAAGAGGCTGCTAAAACAGCCTCTTAACTTGTTCCTGATATAAATAACAAACGATCATCATTTTCAGCTGGATTTCCACGTCCATCTGAATTATTTGTGATAAAATAAATACCTCCATCGGCAGCTAACACGTCTCGTACACGACCAACATCATCAACAATTAATTCCACTTCTTTATTATCAGGATTAAACTTTCTCACACCTTCACCTCGTAGTGAAGCGAAATAAAAATCACCATTTAAAAAGGTCATTCCTGATGGCGCCCATGTAGATTCTCCCGAGTGAACTACTGGTTCTTTCATACCTTCTCTCGATTCATCACCCCTTATCACAGGCCAGCCATAATTATTTCCTTTTTGAATTAGGTTGATTTCATCATAAGCATTTGAACCATGTTCTGTGGCATATAAATCACCTGCATTATCCCAGGCGAGTCCCTGCGGATTACGATGTCCGTAGGTATAAACATAAGAGTTTTCAAAAGGATTATCACTAGGGATAGTTCCATCCAAATTCATTCGCAGGATCTTACCGGAAAGACTGTCCAAATCTTGGGCATTACTTGCTATCGTAGCATCTCCGGTAGTTATATATAACTTATTATCTGGTCCAATTGCGATTCTTCCACCTTGATGAAATCTTCCACCAGGAATTTTATCGAGTAACACTTCAACTTCTTCCCAAGTATCATTCGTTTCCTTCATTTTAATCACTCGTTGATAATATGTATCATTTTCTTGATAGGAATAATAAGCGAAGGCCTGTTTTGTTTCTGTAAAATTTGGTGGCATAGCTATCCCAAGCAATCCAGCTTCTGGTTGACTTGATATATCCTTTTCAAAATCCACTGCTTTTCTTGATTGTTCACCGTTTTTAACAGTTACAATCGATCCAGTTCGCTCACTTATATAGAACGTATCATTTACTAGCTGTATTTCCCAAGGTTCTTCTAGATTTTGGGCTACAACCTTTCTTTGATTATTGGTAGCAGGTTTTTGTTCTGGTTGAACATCTTGCTTTTCAGAACATCCTACTATGATGGTGAGTAAACAAATTATTACAACAGCCAATACGTAACGAATCAGATCTCATCTCCTCACTTGGAATGGTTTTCTATAGTTTATCGAAAAATTATATATGGTACAAATTAAAAATAGTTAATTTTCGGAACGAGATGATTGCCCCCTTTACAAGACAAAATATACTCGTTAAGATAGAAATAGAAAAGTTGCATAATAACCTTAGCACTGGGGGAGCTGCTGTGAAAGTGGCTGAGAAGAAATTTATTCTGACCCTTTGAACCCGAACTAGATAATACTAGCGTGGGGAAGTGTGGTCGAAGCTCGTATTTTTTATGTCTTTAATACATACAAGCAGACTGCATTCCACGAGGGATGCAGTTTTTTTAATGTAATTTTATAGAGGCGCTATTCTTAGAACTACTTTCCATCAAGCGAATGGCCGCCCAACAAACTAGGAGGAAATAATAATGACAAATCAACAATGTTCAGGTTCACGTATCGCTGGGTGTAGTTTTTCTGTTCATCCAATGAGCGATAACTTTATTGAAATAATTACGGAAGCATTAAAAAATGTAAATACATCCAAGGTCTGGATGAAAACGGACGATGTGACAACAACTATCCGGGGGAAACTTGTGCATGTTTTCGATGTTACAAAAGCTATTTTTATCCATGCTGCAAAAACAGGTGAACATGTTGCGTTTCAGGCGACATATTCATTAGGCTGCCCAGGTGACTCAACGGGAGATGTTTATATGGCGGAAGATGATATATCAGTTAATAACACACAAATAAAAGACATCACGCAACCAGTTGCCGCTAAATTTTCCCTTTATCCATTAGGTGGTGGAAACTATATGGACGTAATCATGGAACAGATTGAAGCTATGAGAAAACATGTCGACGTTACACACGCACATTACTCTACTAGATTAGGTGGAGAATCCATTAAAGTTTTCAATGGATTAGAACAGGTTTTCAATGCAACAGTTGATGGTGGGTCAAATCACACGGTGATGACAGTCTCTATGTCAGCAAATAGTCCATCACATAAAGGGACGAACGAACATGAGTAATTGGCGTTTTAAAGAAATTGTTGTCTTGTCAGCACTATCCGTTGTATTCGCAGTTGTTTATTTAGCATTTCTTCCTGTTGGGAAAATTCTTGTGGGATTTTTCGGACCGATTGGTTATGACCTTATATTTGGAATTTGGTTTATTGTTTCAATTATCGCAGCTTACATTATTCGCAAGCCTGGTGCAGCCTTTATCTCGGAAACGATTGCAGCGATGGTCGAGGTTTTACTTGGCAGTGCAGTTGGTCCATTACTTATTGTATCTGGAATGATTCAGGGACTCGGTGCCGAGGCTGCGTTTACAGCAACAAGATGGAAAAATTACTCAACATGGGTGCTCATGGCTGCAGGTGTGGGTGCTGCAGTGTTTAGCTTTGCATATGGCTATTTTATGAGTGGTTATGCTGCACTATCAACATCTTATGTACTTGGTATGTTGATAACACGCATAGTAAGTGGTGCACTAATCGCTGGATTACTAGGAAAAGCATTAAGCGATGGTTTAGCACAAACTGGAGTCTTATCTAGCTTTGCTTTAGGAAAAGAACGCAGAAGGAAGAGAGTAGCATGAACAAGAAGCCACTTGTAAGCGTCCAACAGTTGTCTTTACGTTTTGAAAATCAACTGCATAACGACACCCTATCTGAGGTTAGTTTTGAATTGAACGAAGGTGAAACAATTTTGTTGCTTGGGCCAAGTGGCTGCGGAAAAAGCACGTTAACTTATTGTTTAAACGGCCTATACCCACGTGAACTGGATGGAACGATGAATGGTGATGTTTTCATCAAAGGTAAACAATCGACTAACTACAAACCAGGTGAGCTTAGTCGACATGTAGGTGTTGTATTTCAAGACCCAGAAACACAATTCTGTATGCTTACCGTTGAAGATGAAATTGCTTTTGGTTTAGAAAATTTAAATGTCCCTCGTCAACTGATGGATGAAAAAATCAACGATGCACTTTCACTTGTTACTATGACCGCTTTTAAGAAGTCGGCTATTGCATCTCTTTCTGGAGGACAAAAACAAAAGCTAGCCTTAGCATGCATTTTGGCAATGGAACCAGGTTTGCTTATATTAGATGAACCTACCGCAAATTTGGATCCAATCGCAACAAAGGATTTAATTAAAACCATAAAACATTTGAAACAACAAAAAGAATTTTCCCTTATCGTCATTGAACACCAATTAGACGGTTGGATAGAACTGATTGACCGCAGTCTTTTATTAAATAGATCCGGAGAAGTATTCTACGATGGGTCACTTCGAAACGGAGTCGAGAAAAATTTAAAGAAATTAAACGAACAAGGTATTTGGCTTCCAAAGGTAACGCAATATGTTTTACACCAAAGAAAACGGTGGGGAAATTTTATCCCGTTAACCATTAACGAATTTACTGACCAAGCAGATAAATGGTCGCTAGTAAAATCGGAGCCTCAACCACTAATTAACAAAAACAATCTCGACGCCATTCTTGAGGCAACCAATATTTCATGGGTAAAAAAGCATCGGGAAATCCTTCGAAATGTCTCACTCAACCTGTATGACGGAGAATTCGTTGCCATTATTGGTGCGAACGGTAGTGGTAAAACATCACTTTCGAGAATTTTGGCTGGTATCCAAAAGCCTACGTCAGGGACCATTCATGTAAAAGGGAAACCATTACAAAGGTGGAAGGAAACTTTTTTACGTGATGAGATAGGATATGTGTTCCAAAATCCAGAACATCAATTTATTATGAACTCTGTGTTTGATGAGGTAGCATTCAGTTTACGATTAAAAGGCATGAATAATAACGACATACATGAAAAGGTCAGTTTCATATTAAAGACATGTGGATTATCGAAACTTGAAAATGAGCATCCGTATACCCTTAGTCAAGGTCAAAAACGCCGTCTTAGTGTAGCAACTATGATCGTCGACAATCAGCGACTACTCATTTTAGATGAACCAACTTTTGGACAGGATGCACATTCTACCAACGAATTAATGAACCTGCTAATTGAACGGCATAAACAAGGAACCAGCATTGTCATGGTCACACATGACATGGAGATTGTCCATCACTATGCAAATCGAGTAATTGTTATTGAACAAGGAGCTATCGCAGCTGATTGTCATCCAAGTGAATTATGGAAAAGATCACCCGCGACACTACAAGCCTGGCAGCTCGAGAAACCTATTCAGATTCAGCTCCAAGATATCTATGAAAAGGAATCTTATTATGTTTCTACATCGTCTTAACCCAAGTATAAAAGCATTAACGATCGTATTACTTGAGATTATGTTAGCATTAATATTTGACCCGATTACACCATTTCTATTTATGGTTTGGACAATTACACTAACGTTCGTTGGTGGGAATATAAATTTGAAGAAGTATTGTTTATACTTTCTGCCATTTCTCATTATTGCATTTGGAATGCTTTGGACGACAATTGTTTTTGCGGATACGCCTAAACATCCACAGGAGATAATAAACTTTCTTGGATTCAACATTCCCGAGGAGTCCCTTACGACCGCACTTGCACTATCATTACGTGTTTTAAGCGTTGCAGCATTGGCACTGTTGTTCATTTTTACTACAGATACTGTGGATTTCATATTAAGTCTTATCCAGCAATTAAAATTATCACCAAAGATTGCATATGGTGTATTAGCTGGGTACCGGTTTTTACCAATGATGAAGAATGAATTATTCATTATCCGTTCCGCTCACCGGGTTCGAGGTTTTGATCAGGCAAAAACGCTTCGCGGGAAATGGAATCAATACAAAACATTTTCAATACCATTGCTTGCAAGTGCTATCAGAAAGGCAGAACGTACTGCAATGGCAATGGAATCAAAAGGGTTTACTGGAGATAAAAATCGAACGTTTTATCGACTTTTTTCCATTTCATCACATGATTGGTTCTTTTCAATTTTGATGGTTACTGCTTTTCTAGGGATTGTATACCTTTCGTGGCATTTAGGGTATTTCCAGTGGTATAGTGGTGAACTTTAAAGGCCACTGTCTCTTGTGCGAGTGAACATTGATACCAAAAAAATGAGGATCGCGATTAATTTTGATTTTTTAATCTTTTTTCAAAATAACTGTTGACATGTATTGAGTAGTGGATATATAATAGTCATTAAATTTAAACAACTCTTATCAAGAGCGGTGGAGGGATTAGGCCCTGTGAAGCCCGGCAACCATCAAGCTAGATTTTTAGCTATGAAAGGTGCTAAATCCTACAGGTCAGTAATGATCTGGAAGATAAGGGGAGGACCGTCGTTACATACACGCCCTCTTCTTAGGAAGGGGGCTTTTTATTTTCCCACTTTTCTAACCCCAGACCATTAATTTAAGGCCAACTACAAAAGGAGGAATTATTAATGTCAAATTTCAATTTTCACAATCAAGAAACAGTATTACTACACGGTGGTCAAAGTCCTGATCCAGCAACGGGTTCACGGGCTGTGCCTATTTACCAAACAACGTCATATGTATTTCGCGATACAGAACATGCTCAAAATTTATTCGGATTAAAGGAACCTGGGAATATTTATACACGCATCGGCAACCCTACCGTTGATGTTTTCGAACAACGTGTCGCTTCACTTGAAGATGGAGTTGCTGCAGTGGCGACATCATCTGGAATGGCAGCAATTACACTCGCAATTTTAAATCTTGCTGGTGCAGGTGATGAAATAATTGCAGACAGTAATTTATACGGAGGGACTTACAACTTATTCGCTAATACGTTACCGCGATACGGAATTGATGTTAAGTTTGTAAATGCTCAAAATCCTGAAGAGATTCAAGGTGCAATTACAAATAAAACTAAAGCTGTTTTCGGTGAGATTATTACCAATCCTAGTCTTAACGTTTTTGATGTTGAGACGATAGCTGCAATTGCCCATAACCACAACATACCGCTAATTATTGATAATACATTTGCGACACCATATACAACCAAGCCATTGACTTGGGGAGCAGATATTGTGGTCCACTCCGCTACAAAATGGATTGGCGGTCATGGAACAGCGATTGGTGGAATTGTTGTTGATGGTGGTCGTTTTAATTGGGATAACGAAAAATTCCCAGGATTTACTGAACCTGATGATAGTTACCATGGAATTCGCTATGCAGATGTCGGGCCAGCAGCGTTCGCAACAAAATTACGCGTACAATTACTTCGTGATATCGGAGCATGCTTAAGTCCACAAAATGCCTTCTTACTACTACAAGGTTTAGAAACGTTACATTTACGTGTTGAAAGACACAACAAAAATGCTGAAGAAGTCGCTGAATACTTACAAAAACACCCACAAGTTGAATGGGTTAACTATCCTGGTCTAAAAGAACATCCATCTTATGAATTGGCAACGAAATATTTACAAAATGGGTTTGGTTCCATCATAACGTTTGGCATTAAAGGTGGACGCGAGGCAGGCACAAAACTAATCGACAACGTCACCCTATGGTCCCACGTGGCAAATGTTGGAGATGCTAAATCCTTAATTATTCACCCAGCATCAACAACACATCAACAGTTGGGCGAGGAGGATTTGAAAAAAAGCGGTGTTTCTGAAGAATTAGTTCGCTTGTCAATTGGTATTGAATCAACGAAAGATATATTGTTGGATTTGGATCAAGCAATTGCGAAAGCAACAAATGAACCCCAAACGATTGGTATAAGCACAGAAGACGCAACAAAATGGTTATTAAGCTCACCATTCAAAAGATACGAAGGTACTATAAGTAAAAAAGTAATAGCTATATTCAATCTAACTGACCATTCAAGCCAACTATATAAAAATGCAGAGCAACTGCAACAACTTGGCTTTCAAATTGTGCCAATTAATGAATCCGAGCAAGAAACCCTTGGTGAAAAACCTTATAAACAACTAGCTGACGTTCCGTTTAACGTAGATGCGGTTTGGTTAAATGGAAAGGTTTCACCGACAACAATCGAACAACTCATTAATAAAGAAGGAAAAATATTATGGGTTGAAGAACCAGTTGTTCATGATCAAACATTAGAAAATGCAGCGGCAGCCGGAATTACTGTTATTTATAGTAAAAATCCTTATCTTGAAGCAATCCGCTTACGAGGTAATGGCAACGTAAATACACCTGTGGAAGTCTAGGTTATTTATTAAAGCAAGGAATATTAGAAAAACGCAAGCGCCTTGGTCAGCCCCGACAAGTTTAAGACGAATCTCTTAGTGATGATTTTTATCACAAAGAGATTTGACTTAAAACCTCAGGCGGGCTAGGGCGCTTGCGCTAGACAGAGTAACGCCAAAGTTTTCTTTCTTACCTTATTAAATGGCGACAAGCCTTAAGTTTTCTAAGAGAGGATGGGTCATATGAAATGCCAACAGAAAACAAAATCAACAATAGGAAATATTTCATTTGGCCCACTCTTTTTATCATCTGGGGAAATAATCAATGAGGTAACATTGCGTTATGAACGTGTCGGGCCAATCGGAGCACCGGTGATTTTAGTGTGCCATGCCCTAACAGGCAACCATATTACTGTCGGTACAAACGAAATTCCAGGTTGGTGGCACGGTTTAATTGGTAAGGAAAAATATATTGATACGGAAAAATTCCAAATCATCACATTCAATATTCTTGGCGGTTGTGATGGTTCTACTGGTCCAACTTCCATTAATCCAAATACAAATGAAATTTATCGAATCGAATTTCCATCCATAACAATCCGTGATATGGTACATGCACAATATCACGCATTAAAAAGGTTAGAAATCGATAAACTCGCAGCAATTATCGGTGGTTCTCTTGGTGGTATGCAAGTGCTAGAATGGGGAATTCTTTATCCGGCAATGATGGATAAATTAGTACTTCTAGCTGCTACACCATTTTTTTCCGATTATGGAATTGCCTTTAACCACATTGCATTATCCGCTATTCAAAATGATCCTGATTGGAATGGTGGACTTTATCATGAGACACAGGCTGTTAGTGGATTAGAATTAGCGCGAATGGTTGGGATGGTTACATATCGAAGTTCTACTTTATTTACCGAACGATTCGACAGAAGAAAAAGAAATTCCGGCTTTGACGTCACATCGTATTTAGACTATCAGGGGCAAAAATTAGTTCAACGATTTGATCCCAATAGCTATATCTATTTATTACAAGCCATGGACGGACATGACATAGGTGAACAACGAGGTGGTTGGCAACACGCTTCCCAAAAATTCAAATGTCCACTATTAGCCATTAGTTTTGACAATGACTTGATATATGAGCCCCCTCTTATTAAAGCTTTCGCTGATTCAGTGGTAGATAGTTCCTATTACCACGTGCAAACCAAATATGGCCATGACGGTTTCTTAACCGAATTTGAAAAATGGGGAAAAATTGTTCAAACGTTTGTTGAATAAAGAAAAGCGAAGGCGACTGGTCAGAAGCGGACGCATAAGCAAGGAACCAAAGAACGAACGGGTTTGTCGTTCTGAAGTGTTCATTGCTTATGACGGCAGCTTCTAGGAGCCGCAGCTGGACATGAAAAGCGGAGGCGACTGGTCAGCGGCGTACAGATAGATGGGACTGTGAAGTACGGTGAACTTTCCGTACATTCATCAGGACCAACTATCTGCTAGACGCTAGGAGCCGCAGCTAGACAAGAAAAGCGAAGGCGACAGGTCAGAAGCGGACGCATAAAGAAAACTCCCGAAAGAGACATTCACTCTTTCGGGAGTTTTTATTAATTATGTTACAGCATTCGTCTTCTTTGAAGCTTTTTCACGTTCGTTTTTGTTTAATATTTTTTTACGTAAACGAATCGATTCAGGTGTAACTTCACAATATTCATCATCGTTCAAGTACTCGATTGCTTCCTCTAATGACATAGTTCTTGTCTTTCTAATCGTAGAAGTTTGGTCTTTATTTGCTGAACGAACGTTAGTTAAGTGTTTTTCTTTCGTGATGTTTACTGTTAAATCATTGTCACGATTATGCTCGCCAACAATCATACCAGCATACAACTCTGTACCTGGCTCAACAAAAATAACACCGCGATCTTCCAGTTGCATGATACCATAAGTTGATGCTTTACCATTCTCAAGTCCAACTAGAACACCTTTAGTTCTGCCACCAACCTGGCCTTTGACAAGTGGTTCATACGTATCAAACGTATGATTCAGAATACCATAACCACGTGTCTGGGACATAAATTCAGTTGCATATCCGATTAATCCACGGGAAGGAACTTTAAATTCGATACGAACCTGTCCGTTACCATGGTTAATCATATCAATCATTTCACCTTTACGAGCTCCAAGTGATTCCATTACACCACCAGTGTAGTCTTCTGGAACATCCACTTGTACACGCTCAACTGGCTCACATTTTTGACCGTCAATTTCTTTAATAATTACTTGTGGTTTTGAAAGCTGTAATTCATAGCCTTCGCGTCGCATATTCTCGATTAAAATAGATAAGTGTAATTCTCCACGCCCCGAAACAATCCATGCGTCTGGTGATTCTGTTGGATCAACACGTAGACTCACATCTGTTTCAAGTTGTTTCATTAAACGCTCTTCTATTCTTCTTGAAGTTAAATATTTACCCTCTTTACCTGCAAAAGGACTATTGTTTACAAGGAAAGTCATTTGCAATGTTGGTTCATCAATACGTAAGAAAGGTAATGCTTCCGGATGATCTTGTGGGCAAAGTGTTTCCCCAATATTGAGATCGTCAATACCAGCAATTGCAACAATGTCCCCTGCCTTTGCTTCTTCAATCTCAATACGTTTTAACCCAATGAAGCCGAATAATTTCGAAATACGGGATACTTTTTGAGACCCGTCTTCTTTCATTACTGCAACTTGTTGTCCTACTTTAATCTTCCCACGGAAGACACGACCAACACCAATTCTTCCTACATAGTCATTGTAATCAAGCAATGCTACTTGAAATTGCAATGGATCAGCCGAAGTATCAGCTGGCGCTGGAATATTTTCCAAAATCGTTTTGAAAACAGGATCCATTGTTTCTTCCTGTTCTTCTGGCTCATCACTAGAAGTACCATTTAATGCGGACGCATAAACAACTGGGAATTCTAACTGTTCATCATCAGCCCCAAGTTCGATGAATAAATCAAGCACTTCATCGATTACTTCATTTGGACGAGAGCCTGGGCGGTCAATTTTATTTAAAACTACTACTGGAGTAAGTTTTTGTTCTAATGCTTTCTTTAAAACAAATCGAGTTTGTGGCATACAACCTTCATATGCATCAACGACCAATAAAACACCGTCAACCATTTTCATGATACGCTCCACTTCACCACCAAAGTCGGCATGCCCTGGAGTATCCAAAATATTGATTGCTGTATCGTTATATTTTATGGCTGTGTTTTTAGCAAGAATCGTAATTCCACGTTCACGCTCAATATCATTTGTATCCATAGCTCGTTCATCCACTTGTTCATTTTCACGAAAAGTACCCGAGTATTTTAATAATTGATCCACAAGTGTTGTTTTACCATGGTCAACATGGGCGATAATCGCGATGTTCCGAATATCTTCTCTTAATTGCATATTAGTACGCTCCTCTTTCGTTACGGATAACTCAAACTATACTAGTATAGCACAATGCATCTATTTTTCAAAATGTTATTTTTCTGGGAATGCAATAATAAATTTAGCACCACCAAGATCTGAAGTGCCCACTGTAATATTTCCACCTGATTGTTCCACGATAGCTCGTGCGATCGCTAGGCCAAGCCCGGTTTCACCTTGTTTACCTTTAATGAAACGGTGAAAAATCTGTGGCATTAAATCTTTATCTATACCTTCCCCATCATCTTCAATACTAATTGTAATCATACGATTAATTTGCCTTACATTGATCACTACCTGTGATTTTGCATGGCGGATTCCATTAAAAGTGATATTTAGAAAAGCGCGTAATAATTTTTCGGGATCCGCTTGAATACGTAACTGCTCATCAACTTGATGTAGAAGTTGAATTTTCTTTTCATTTGTAATTGGCAATGCCCGGTCTAATACTTGATCAACTATATCCTTTAATAAAATAGTTTCAGGTTCATATGAGGTTTGAGCACTATCTAACTTTGCCAACAAAATCATTTCATTAATAATTTTCTTTAACCTGTTTACCTCATTAACCATTACTTCTAATCCTTTTTCCTTTTCATTTGGATCAAATATTCCATCACGGATTCCTTCCGCATAACCCTGTATAGTCATTAATGGTGTTTTTAATTCATGACTGGCATTTTGAAAAAATAGTTGTTGTGATTTCATATATCGTTGTAATTCATTTGCCATTTCAAATACACTTTTTTCTACTTCCTTTATTTCACCAGTAGCCTTAATTGGCTCAATCTTATCAAATTGCCGCTTCTCCACTTTTTTCAGCTGCCATCTCAACCGCGTTAGTGGTGTAACCAATTTATTTGTAAAAATATAACCTAAAATAACAGCAGCTACTGCACCAATTACAAAAACAATAAATAGCTTCTTAATAAAATCCTGTTGAACTGCTTGCAATTCATTTAATGGCGTTAATAAAATCAGTTCAAGACCTGTACCTTCTGGGTAAAAAAGAATTCGAGAAGTTACATACTTAGCATTCCCTAAACTCCATAATTCTTTATCCATATTTGAAAAGTCGTTATCAGACAAAAAACCTTCCACAACTTGTTTAGACATGGTTGAATCTAGAATATGGTTCTGGATTCGGTCATATAAAATCACTTGCAAATTTTGGTCCTGTAAAAACCCACTAAATTGATCAACATTCGCTCGCCCATTTTCTTGGTTCAGTATCTGTAAAAGCAGTTCACCTTTTTGTTCCAATTCTGCTTTTTCATCCTGAATTAGTAAGTCAAGAATTAGTGAATAGATAACAAACCCAGTTACAGACATGATAACTAACAGTAATGTCGTGAATGCAATATTTAACTGATATTGGAGTTTCATACTTATTCCTCTTCGCTACGCAGACGATATCCAAATCCCCAAACTGTTTCAAGTTGAATATCATCCAGTTTTTTCCGAATACGTTTTACTAAATCATCAACCGCTCGGTCACTTCCAAAATAATCATTTCCCCATATTTTAACCAGTAGTTCTTCTCTAGCGAATGCTCGATTTACGTTTTCAGCAAATAAAAGTAACATATCATATTCTTTCGTTGTTACTTCAATTTCCTGTCCCTTCCAAAACAGGCGACGATCATTTTTTCGTACCAGGAGATCATCTATCTTAACTTTGTCCACATCTTGTTCCGTTTCTTGATTTGCTGGCCTCGCTCGCTTAAATAAACGCTTCACACGTGCAACCAATTCACGAGGACTAAATGGTTTCGTTAAATAATCATCTCCACCCAATTCAATACCAAGAATCTTATCAATTTCTTCATCTTTAGCAGAAATAATAATAATTGGTACATCACTTTCTTCTCGTACCTTTTTACAAAAATCATATCCATCCATTCCAGGAAGCATAATATCTAAAATCCACATATCAGGAGGTTGTGTTTCCCATAATTGCCAGGCATCCTCAGCAGAACCCAACACAGTTATAGTAAAACCCTCTTTTCTTAAATAGGCAGAAACAATATTTTGGATGTTTATGTCATCCTCGACAACCCCAATATGATAATTCATGATAAACCCTCCTCCTTCACTGCATATGTATAATTATATTTTTACATAAGTCAGGGTTTGTGCATAATGATATGGAGCACAAATGCTTAGAAATATGTATATTACATACTTTTTCCACATTCTTACCAAAATCATGCCAAAGAACGCATGTAGAATTTGGAGTATAGAAAGAATATAGACATTAAAACAAAAAAGGGTGATAAATTCATGGAACGGTATGATAATAACAATCATGACGAAAATCAAATAGATGAAATTAACCTAAAGGATGACGAACCTCAAACTAGGTACGAACGAAGAGAAGCTGATCCTGGTTTGACTAAACCAAATCAGCCTTCAAAAAAGAAAAAGGAAGCTAAACCTAAAAGGTCTGGTGCAGGTGTATTATTCGGTGGTCTAATTGGGGGAATCGTTGCAGCTGTTGTTGTCGTATTATTATTCACTAACAACATTATTCCATTAAACAATAATAATGCTGGGAATTCATCCTCCACTCAAGATAGTGGAACACCTGAAATTGCCCAAACAGTTGCTACTGGCAATACGGACATAGCTTCCAATATTGAAGAAGTATCCAAGGCAGTTGTAGGTATCACTAACCTTCAGCAAAAAAGCGCATGGGAGCCTAGTCAAAAAGTAGGATCTGGTTCTGGTATCATCTATAAAAAAGAAGACGGAAAGGCATACGTTGTAACTAACCATCACGTGGTAGAAGGTGCTAAAGAAGTAAATGTTGTCTTAAATAATGATGACCGAATTAAAGCAAAAGTGTTAGGATCAGATCCATTAACAGATTTAGCTGTCCTGCAAATAGATGGCAAAAAGATTGAAACAGTAGCGAAATTAGGTTCATCTGAGGATGTTAAGGTCGGTGAAACAGTAATAGCAATTGGTAATCCACTTGGTATGAATTTTGCCAACTCTGTTACTAAAGGAATCATTAGCGGGAAAGAACGTTCAGTTAGTATCGATATCAATAAAGACAAACAACCTGATTGGGTTACAGAAGTACTTCAAACAGATGCAGCAATTAATCCAGGTAATAGTGGTGGAGCACTTGTTAATTCTGATGGCGAAGTGATTGGCATCAACTCCATGAAAATTGCTAAGGAAGCAGTGGAAGGTATCGGCTTCGCTATTCCAATCGATACAGCGATTCCAATCATGAAGCAATTAGAAAATGAAGGAGAGGTTGCTCGTCCATATATTGGAATTAGCACCGCTTCCCTTCAGCAAGTTCCTGTTCAATACAGAGGACAGATTGAACTACCAAAAGATGTTAAAGGTGGAATGGTGGTTGCGGGGGTTCAGCCAGGTTCTCCAGCTGCCGAATCCGGACTACAACAGTTTGATATTATTACCAAAATCAATGGCCAACAAATAACATCTATTCTTGACTTACGTAAATACCTGTACACGGAAACAAAAATAGGTGACACTGTTGAAATGGAAGTTTATCGAAACGGTAAAGCACAGACGATTGAACTGACACTGGTAGAACGCGAACCACAACAGCAATAAATTGATTGAGAGGATGATCCAATTTGGGTCATCCTTTTTTGGCAGTTAAGAAATCCTTTCTTACTGTATAAGTGCAACTAAGGCTTGGCGATAAGCCAAGTTTTCTAATTTAAAGGTTTATAGGAAATCGATATAATGGAAGACAGTTAATAATTTGATCAAGGGTTGATTAAAAGAAGGCTGTTTTCGTAAAGATTGTTGCTTTTGAGAGAATAGATATATATACTGCGACGTAACTGCTGGTTGATTTCCAATGACATGTGCTATTGCTACCGTCCAGGATCGCTCCGGGCAGATGCTTTCCGCGGGCACGGCCTTAGCCTCCTTGCCCCGGCAAGGGGTATGCCGACGTTGTCCGCAAAGGACGGTTTTAGTCGGCCTTCATCATCGACCACTCTGCGGGGTCTTCGGACACGCGCTGTTCCCGCAGGAGTCACCGCCCTCCACTCACCTGAACTGGCAAAGCTATTACCTAAGCATTCTTGGTCATTTCTTTCAACTAATGAATAGCTGTTATTGGCAAAAATTATACCAGCAGCCCGTATACACGTAGACTTCTGCGGGAGGACAGGCATCGGTGAGACTACGCAGTGCGTTAGCACAAGGAGGCTCACCAGCCGCCCGCGAAAAGCGAAGTGTATACGGGCTGCGGCTGCCTTAGTAACTTGTTTCCATTATCATTACTACAGTTCTAACTCAGATAGAAGTTATGTCGCAGTTTATATCAACTATGAAGATGAAAAAGCAACAATGCGTACGAAAAGAGCCTAAAAGAAAAATAATAAATTAATCTGCGCAATAATTATATTTTATAAAAAAAAATACAAGGATATTTGCAAACAATGTCGAACATATATATAGTCACTAGTACATATATACCTATAATTAAAGGAAGTGAGTTTATGCAATGTCCAAATTGCTTTCAGCAAACAGAGCAGGGTAAGTTCTGTACGAACTGTGGTGCGTTGATTACACAGAATGAATCAGCAGTTGCTGAGGAAGCAAATGAAGTAACAGCAATAGTGGAACAACAAGAATCAACACAACAAAACAACGATCAACCAAAACAAACAAATGAAGCAGTAGAAAAGTTAAAAGAATCCGCTTCTAACTTTGGTCACTTTTTTCTAACGCTTTTAAAAAAGCCAAGTGACGTAGACCGCGCTAATGGAAATGATCTTGTATCCGGCATCATATCTATCGTAATTTATTCCCTGTTGTTTGCGTTAGGCTATTATTTAATGGTCGATAGTCTTCTTAATACATTTGGGAATATCGGTGGGATGTTTGGTGGCCCCTCTCCACAATCTTTACCATTTACAGATGGGTTCTTATGGCCTTTCCTTAAATTTACTATTTTATTTGCAGTTATCATTTCTTTAACCTTTGTCGCCTTAAAGTTGACTGCCAGTGAGTATTCATACCAAGCAACTGTTGCTAAATTTGGTGGCTACCTAATACCATTTTTGTTATTACTCGTAGCAGGTTCCATTCTAACGTTAATTAATCTTTATTCCATTGGTATAATAGTAATTTCTGTTAGTGTACTTGGGGCTCTTTTATTAATCCCAACATTTATTTTATTTGATCAGCCAACACTAGGCATTGACCGTATTTATTTATTAATTGTGATATATATCCTTAACATTTTAGCTGCCAGCCTAATTTTGCAATCCATTTCAACATCTATCATCAATTTAATGAATCCATTGGGTGGCATTATTGGTCAGTAAAAACTGGTTTTAAAAACTCTTGTCTGATTTTCGACAAGAGTTTTTAAATATGTAAGGCAAGTATAAAATATCGATTCGCTTGCCCTTTTGTCCTTTTGTTCTTAACCGAAAAATAGATCAAGTATGTTACTACCCGAAGAGCTTTTCTTATTATAAAATTCCGAGTAACCACAGTTTTTACAGTAGATTACGATGAATTGATTATGTTGCACATCGAACATTTTTGATAAACCTGTCCCTGACATCGCAACCTCTTTTTGATCAGCATCTGTACTTCCACATTTTAAACAACCTTTATTATCTCCCATAAAACCACTCCTTTATTATATATACGAAAAAGTGTGAAATTTAGTTTCACTTATTTGCTTGCCCAAGCCGGTATTGCCCTTTATGGACTTGTTCTGTAGACATGAAAAAGGCTGGAGAATCATTCTCCAACCTTTTTTCAATCATTCATCTCGATGACCATCAAAGGTTGCCCTACCAAGTCCTTCTGCATCATCCACGATTCCTATATTTTCATCACTGTTGATATACATTTCATTATAGTCATCATAATCATGATTCCCACCAAGATCGGAAGGAGTATCGGATGAGCCATACCTTCCAACATCCTGCCATGCGTCTTCCCTGTCATATCCAGTTTGTGTTTCGTTTGTGTGTTGATGAAGATCAGGTGTTAAAATATCCTCTTCAACGGGGCGATACGTAACAAACCCCGCCCTGTTGGCATGGGTAAAGCACTGATCCGCTGTTATAACCGCTTCTAATCGCTCAAGTGGTATGTCATTTCCACATGTTCGGCATATACCATACGTACCTTCCTCAATGGCCGACAATGCTTCATTGATTTCTTTAAGTTCAATTTCTGCATGCTGCGACAATGCTTGGTCTCTTTCCAGATCAAACATTTCCGTCCCCATATCAGCTGGATGATTGTCATAATTGGAGAGCTCTTGATTTCTTCTGGAATATTCTCCTTCAGACTCCATTTGATCAAACAATTCCATCTGTCTTTTTACTAATTGACTTTTAAAATTTGATATTTGCTCACTTGAAAGCATAGTCTTTTCCCCTCCAAAATAGATGCAAATTAGTGCTACCTATAATTTGTGCAAAAGACCAGTATTCATGCGGTTAAAAGCTATTGGTTTTTTCCCCAAATCATGTCAATGTGGGGAATATTATCATCTAAATAAACAGTTGAGGTCTGAATAAATCCTAGTTCTGAGTAGAACCTATGCAGGTATTCTTGTGCTTGAATTTTTATTTTATCCTCCTGCCATTCGTTCACTACATATTGAATTGCTTTTTCCATAACTAATTTAGCATACCCATTACCACGGTACGATTTCGTAACTAAAACTCGGCCAATTGATATTTCATCATACTTCGTTTTACTTGGCAAAATCCGTACGTATGCAGCAATCTGATTGTCGATTGTTAAAAAATAATGCATAGCTGCCTGGTCGTAGTTGTCTATCTCCTCATAAGCGCATTCTTGTTCAACAACAAACACATCTACTCTTGCTTTCATAATGCTATATAATTCATCATTTGATAACGCTTGAAACTCCTTTACCTTCCAGTCCAAATCAGATCACCTTTTTTTCTTTTCATAATAGCAGAAAAGCAGCTCCTATACTAGAAGCTGCTTTCCCTATTAAAGGTCATCAAATCCATTATCACTATAGTTTACTTTTGTATATTGTCTTGGTTTTTGTTCAAAGAAATCCGATTTTCCAAGGTCTACTTCCTCATATGCTTTAATCCAGCGTAAAGGATTTTTCCTGTATTCTGGGTATGGTCTTTCGTAGCCAAGCTGCTTACATCGAATGTTAGCATAAAACTTAATATAAGCTTCTACATCCTGAATATTAATCCCGGTAATTTTATCGCCAATAATGTAGTTTGCCCATTCAATTTCCAGCTCTGCCGCTTCCTTAAAAGTTTCGTGAACAAAGGAACTCATTTCATCTGAATCATATTCCGGGTATTCAACTAATACCTCTTTATAAATTTTCACAAATAAATCTACATGTATTTGCTCATCCCGGTTTATATAATTGATCATCGTAGACGTAGCGACCATTTTTTGATTTCGGGCTAGATGGTAGAAAAATGCAAAGCCGGAGTAAAAGAACAGCCCTTCCAAAATGACATCATAGACAATGGATTTCAACAAACTTTCCACTGTTGGATTTTCCACAAACTCTTTATATCCATTTGTAATAAAGTCATTCCGCCTTTCTAAAACAGGCTCACTTCGCCAAAAATCAAATACCTCATCCTGTTTCGACTTTGAAACTAAGCTTGATAAAACATATGAATACGAATGATTATGGATAACTTCTTGCTGTGCCAAAATAATCATCAGCGCATTTAAGCTTGAATCCGTTAAGTAGTCAGCTACTCTTCCTGCATAATCAGTTTGAATACTATCAAGTAAAGCCAACAACCCAATTATTTTGAGAAAAGCCTCTTGTTCATCATCTGTAAGTGTTTGAATTTGTTTTTTATCCTGTGCCATATTTATCTCAAATGGTGTCCAAAAATTCCCCAGCATTTTTTTATATTTCGGATATGCCCAAGCGAATCTGACATCATCCCAATTTAAAATATTAGAGCTTTTGCCATTAATGATCTTTGTCGAACGATTTGGTGCTTGCTTGTCCATGATTGTGCGAGTTTGAATCGATGAAGACATTATTTCCCCTCCTATTTTACTGTTTAGCGTACTATAAAATTTTGTAACTGTGGATAACTGATCTACCTAGTCAGCCACGTCCAGCTCCAGCGCCCATTGCCTAGTGCCCTTCCGGCACCTCCTTACGATAAGTCAACATCGAATCGCTTACGCTCTTCGTGTTTCCTTTATCTCATACGGTTCCGTCCAGGTCATACGGCAATAACCAGGCGCTTGCGCTTTTGTTCTTAGCTGGAACACGATTCACATTCTTCAATTTCCGATGATGTAGACCGCAAGTAGTATGTTGTTTTAAACCCTGACTTCCAGGCCTGTAGATGGATATCTAACAGTTCGCGCGCCTGTACACCATTTGGTACATATATATTAAAGGAAATACCTTGGTCAATATGTTTTTGACGAGCGGCATTTTGCGCAACACTCCATTGCTGGTCAATTAAATAAGCAGATTTATAATACCACGTTGTTTCTGGGCTTAAATCAGGTGCAGTAACTGGGATTTTAAAGTCTTTTTTCTCTTCTGAGTAGAATTTTCTAAAAATCGGATCAATGCTAGCTGTGCTCCCAGCGATTAAAGAAGTCGAGGAATTCGGTGCAATAGCCATTAAATAACTATTTCTTATGCCATGCTTTTGTACGTCCTCCTGCAGTTTATCCCAAGCTAATTCCGAATCTACTTGATTCACATACCCTTTACGTTCAAAATATTTTCCGGTGTGCCATTCCGACCCATCGAAAAGTGGATATTCCTCTTTCTCTATAGCCAAATTCATACTTGCATGGATTGTTAAAAACGCAATCTTTTCATATAAACGGTCTGCATATTCAACGGATGCAGCACTTTCCCATTTCATACATTTCTTCGCCAATAAATGATGCCAGCCAAACGTCCCGAGTCCTATCGCACGATAGCGTTTATTCGTATATTCGGCCTGTAATACTGGGATATTATTTAAATCAATGACATTATCCAGCATACGCACTTGGATTGGTATGAGTTTTTCTAATACATCATCCACCACTGCTCGTCCCAAATTAATGGAAGATAAATTGCATACAACAAAATCGCCTGGCTCTTTCGTAATCATAATTTTGCCGTCATTTGTTTGCTGATCGATGAACATCGTTGGGCTTTGGTTTTGCATAATCTCTGTACACAGATTGCTACAATAAATCATGCCTATATGCTTATTTACGTTTTGGCGGTTTACCTCATCACGATAAAATAGAAATGGGCCACCTGTTTCTAGCTGACTCTTCATAATACTTTTCATTATTTCTATCGCCGGAACTGCTTCTTTAGAAAGATTCGGATTTGCAATACATTCTGCATATTTTGCACGAAATGATCCATTCTGATTTTCTTCATCGTAAAAGTCTTCTAGCGAATATCCCATCACTGTTCGTACCTCATGTGGATCAAATAAGTACCAGTCATCTCTTGCTTCAACTTTTTCCATAAATAAATCTGGTAACGTTACACCAGTAAATAAATCGTGGGTTCGAAGTCGCTCATCACCATTGTTCAGTTTGGCATCTAAAAATGAATGAATGTCTTTATGCCAAACATCTAAATATACGCAAATTGCACCTTTTCGTTGTCCTAATTGATCCACACTAACTGCTGTATTATTCAGCTGTTTCATCCATGGAATAACACCTGAAGATGCGCCCTTAAAACCTTTAATCATGCTTCCGCTACTACGTATTTTCCCTAAGTAAACACCGATTCCACCACCATTTTTTGATAAATTGGCAATGTCAGTATTACTGTCGTAAATACTTTGCAGACTATCATCCAATGTATCAATAAAACAGCTGGACAATTGTCCATAGCTTTTTCCTGCATTTGCAAGTGTTGGCGTTGCAACCGTCATATATAAATTACTCATTGCCCAATAAGCCTGTTCTACTAATTCCAACCGTTTGTCCTTCGGCTCCTTTTGCATGATCGTCATTGCAATAATCATGAATCGTTCTTGTGGTAATTCAAAAATTTGCTTCTGATAATCCTTTGCCAGGTAACGGTCGGCCAATGTTTTTAGTCCGATAAAAGTAAAAAGCTTGTCACGTTCCGGTTCGATAACTTTTTCCAGGTGATCGATTTCCTCTTTCGAATAGGTATGTAGAAGTGCTGGGTCATATATTCCAACTTCCGTTATTTCGTTAATTAAGCGGTAAAGAGATCCATATTTTTTTTCATAATTATAGTTACGGTTGATTGCCGCTTGCTTGTACAACCACTCCGAATATATAGTTGCTGCCACGTATGTCCAGTCAGGATTTTCCTCATCTATGTTTGCTAGTGCCTCTAATGTGAGCTGATTCACCCATTCTTCAGTAGAGACGCTTGCAGTGGTACCTTTATTTAGAAATGCTTGGATAGGAATAGATGGAAACGACCCCTCTAACTTTTCTTCTAAAAATCCCTTCCAGTTTTTTGGTCTTATCGCAGTTTGCATAGCTGTACAACTCCTTTTTAAGATATTAAAAAACCGTCCATGCCACGCGGCCATGAACGGTTAAAACGACAGAAAGATCCACTTCTCCATCGTTTCGTATTCTTTGGCCCCGAAGAATTGAAACTTTTCACAAGACTTGGCAGGTTTCCTGACTTATGTGTTAATCTACTTGAGCTCCTTCCCGTATCAATGCCGTTAAGCTAGAGATGCAGTGGAAAATAATCTCGTTCGTCCACATTTACAGTTGCGGGGACAGTTCTGGTTTTGCACCAGATTCCCTATTAAGGCCATCAACATTGGCCACCAACGCTTGTAGGATAAAACTATATATAGTATGTGTTTTTTAAAAAATGAACAATATATTGTGTTTAAAGGCTACCATAGGTTGGAAATGATTGCAATACTTCTGGTTAAAAAAGGTATATACTATGACATGTCGAATTAGTAAATAGGAGGTTTTATAATGATGCATACAAATAAAACAATAGGATTTATCGGAATTGGTGTAATGGGGAAAAGCATGGCGAAGAATTTGTTGGATGCAGGCTTCCCAGTACATATTTATACACGTACCAAGGAAAAAGCTAAAGTACTTGTTGAAAAAGGTGCTGTTTGGAAAAAATCTGTGGATGGGCTTGCATCTGATGTAGATGTAATCATTACAATGGTCGGGTATCCAAGCGATGTTGAAGCCGTGTATTTTGGCGGAAAAGGGATCCTGGAAAATGCAAAGCAAAATACATATGTAATTGATATGACGACATCAAAGCCCGCTTTGGCCGAAAAGATATCTGATGAGGCTTCGAAGCGTGGACTTTTTGCACTTGATGCACCAGTATCAGGCGGTGACATTGGCGCACAAAATGGAACTTTATCGATTATGATTGGTGGAGATACTGAAGTTTATCAAGAATTGCTACCACTTTTCGAAGTGATGGGAAGTAACATTATTCATCAAGGGAAAGCGGGAGCAGGTCAGCATACCAAGCTTTGCAACCAAATCACAATTGCATCCAACATGATGGGTGTCTGTGAAGCGATTGTATATGCAAAAAAAGCTGGACTCGATCCGGAAAGAGTTTTAGAAAGCATTACAACCGGTGCTGCGGGTAGCTGGTCATTATCAAACCTTGCACCCAGAATGATAAAAGGTGACTATTCCCCTGGTTTCTTCGTGAAGCATTTTATTAAAGATATGCGGATTGCACTTGAATCTGCAAAAGACATAGGGGTATTAACACCTGGACTCGAGCTCTCGTTAGAACTATACACAGAATTAGCTGAGCTAGGTGAAAATAACAGTGGAACCCAGGCCTTGATTAAGCTTTTTGATAAGTAAATTACTTTTTACGGTTGTCAACTTGCTCTTGCACGATAAATGCTAAATCATCATTACCAAAAAGCTGTAATACATTTAGTACTGTTGAGTCAGGAATTTCTTCTGACTCTTTTTTTGGTACCGTTAATTCAAGCGCTTCTTTTAAAGCATTGTTTTTCATTTGTGATGGATATGCCTGTTCATATAGGTCCTTTGGTTCTAAATCATTGTTTATACACCACTGAGCGTATATCAAGATCATCATTTTTTCATCGTTTTGATAGCTCTCGATAACTTTGTCTTCCATTTCTTTTCGATCCACTTCATTCACCTTCTTTTCGTAACATAAATACCCATAAAAATGTTAAAGCCTGTTTTAAATCTATTGGTAAACCCTCATGATTCTGCGCCTTTATCCCATCCCGATAAACACCAAAACCATCTATATATGTAAAATTATTTTCCTGCGCAAGTTTTTGAAACTCCCATGGCATCATCGTATTTGCAATGGCCTTTTCGCCATATACTCGTGGATAACTATGTGTACGTGGTCCTGCAGTTGGCCCCAGTATACCAACACAAAGAAATCCATCTTTTTTTAAGACGCGTCTCAACTGCTTAAGTGCATTTGCCGGAACTTCTGTCCACTCCAAAACATTGATCGACATAATCCCATCACAGCTTTCCTTTTCGAACGGCAAATTCATGACATCGCCCTGAATGAAGGAAATTTCATTACCGGAAATCCGTTCCTTAGCCCGGGTAATCATTTCACTAGAGAGATCCATACCAACAACATCATACCCAGTGTTATACAATTTATAGGAACCATATCCATCCCCACAACCGATATCGTACACTTTACTTCCTTTTGTCATATGTTTTTTAACAAATGGAATTATATCTTTCCTACTTCCATTATCCCACATATTCACACTACGATCATTCCAGAACTGTGCCCGATTATCCCACTGTAATTCTGCTTCCTTATTCCAATTGAACGAAGACATGGCAAAACCTCCATACTAATTTATTCTACCTTCATTATAACCTAGTGGGTTTAGATAGGAAACTGTATAACTATCCCCATTATCGTCCTTTAAAACCTTAGAAAACTTGGCTTATCGCCAAGCCTTATTAGTTGCACTTATGCAGTAAGAAAGGATTTATACTTTCTTAAATGCAATCAAAACCACCAGTGTGAACTGGTGGTTTGCTCTGCGGCTAAAAGCCTCTGTTGCCGGCCTCGGCTTAAAAGGCCCACTGAATGGTTTTCCCTTCTGCACCACACTCACTCGCTGATTCTAAAAGAATCTCTTATTTCTTTTTATTTTTCTTCCCCGT
Source organism: Virgibacillus necropolis (assembly GCF_044793635.1). Lineage (GTDB taxonomy): Bacteria > Bacillota > Bacilli > Bacillales > Amphibacillaceae > Virgibacillus_F > Virgibacillus_F necropolis_A. The sequence continues at coordinate 2,554,733 of NZ_CP084992.1, read as the reverse complement.
GAACGGATCAAATTCTTCAAATAAAGTTGACTGATCACTCATGTAATCCTCTTTAAGCTGATTTCGTATATATTCTTGGATTTGATTTTGATTTTTATTTCTTCCCACCGTATCTACAAAGTAGCCTCGACACCAGAACTTTCGATTGCCATATCTATACTTTAAGTTGGCGTGACGGTCAAAGATCATTAAACTACTTTTCCCTTTTAAGTAACCCATGAATTGAGATACACTCAATTTTGGTGGTATACTCACCAGCATATGGACGTGGTCCCTGCAAGCATTTGCTTCGTGTATTTCAACATCTTTTCTTTCGCAGAGTTCTCTGATTATTTCTCCTATACTTTTTTTATATTTTCCATAGATAATTTGTCTTCTATATTTTGGTGCAAAAACTAAATGATACTTACATCTCCACTGCGTGTGTGCTAAACTATTCTTGTCCTTCATTGGACATGCCTCCTTCTATGGTGAGATTTGGTGGTCGGGAAACCAACCTTATCTTACCACGAAGTGAGGCTTTTTTTGACCCCACGCTAGAAGCTCTCCGGAACCCCCGGCATAGCCAGGGGTTTTCAAAGACCATAAAAAAAGGTTTACCTCACTTAAGTGAGATAAACCTTCTATTTATTATCTATTATAGTTGAGTTACATTAGCTGCTTGTGGTCCACGGTTACCTTCAACGATTTCAAATTCAACGTCTTGACCTTCTTCAAGAGTCTTGAAACCTTCAGATTGGATTGCTGAGAAGTGTACGAATACATCGTCTCCATCCTCGCGTTCGATGAAACCGAATCCTTTTTCTGCATTAAACCATTTTACTTTACCAGTCATTAAAATGACCTCCTTATACAAATATCGTGCAAAGTAATTGAATCATAAATACTTTTACACCACTTTGATAAGAGATCGTAAAGTATTATTCAAACTCCAATTTCCTTTTGCACCTTTAATTTTACCTTTTCCCAAAAAATAATGCAAGTTATTCTGTTGTTTTTTTAAAAATGAAACCTGTATAAAGATGCTCGCTTATGTGAGCTTCTTATTTATTCCCCTCTTACCTTTAAAACACGTCTATACATCCTTCTACAGACGGGTTGCACTTCTATTACAAGTTGAAAAATCCGGCAATCACTGATAAAATAGTTCCTTGCAAGAATATAAAAGAAATGACTACTATGCATTTGTATCTTGCAAATATAAATGATAGGTGGTAACGAAAATGCCAAGCACAAAGGAATATCAAGTATTATTGTACTATAACTATGTACACATAGATGATCCGGAACAATTTGCAATGGATCACTTGCAATTTTGTAAGGATTTGGAATTAAAGGGTAGAATTTTAGTAGCACAGGAAGGTATAAATGGAACTGTATCTGGTACCATTGAACAAACACAAAAATACATGGACGCGATGCACAACGATCCACGATTTGCAGAAATGACGTTTAAAGTGGATGAACACGATGGTCATGCTTTCAAAAAAATGCATGTACGTCCACGTAATGAGTTGGTAACACTTCGTCTAGAAGATGATGTTAATCCAAAACAAACAACTGGAAAACATTTAAATCCAAAAGAATTTTTTGAAGCTATGCAGGACGAAGATACAATCGTATTAGACGCTCGCAATGATTACGAGTTTGATCTAGGACATTTTCGAGGGGCCATCCGTCCTGAAATCGAAACGTTCCGCGATTTACCTGAATGGGTTCAGCAGAACAAACACCTTATTGAAGGAAAGCGAATTTTAACCTATTGTACAGGTGGGATTCGTTGTGAGAAGTTTTCAGGCTGGTTAGTTAAAGAAGGTTTCGAAGACGTAGCACAGTTACATGGCGGTATTGTTACGTACGGAAAAGATCCTGAGGTACAAGGAGAACTATGGGATGGTCAATGTTATGTTTTCGACGAACGAATTGCTGTTCCAATTAATCGTAAAGAACATGTTGTCGTTGGCGTAGATTATTTTGATGGTAAACCATGTGAACGATATATAAATTGTGCTCATCCTCCATGCAACAGACAAATGATTTGCTCTGAAGAAAATGAACATAAGTATTTACGTGGTTGTTCACACGAGTGTCGCACAAGCCCTCGTAACATGTACGTCCAGGAACATGGACTAACAGAAGAAGAAGTACAAGAAAGATTAAATAGAATTGAAGAAGAAAAAACATCTCAAACTGTATAACAGGTAAGGACCAGGCTTTTGTGTCTGGTTATAGAAATAGGGTAGATCAGTATAAACACTGATCTACCCCTTTATTTATGACACGGATGATTGTTGACCTGTCTTATTCGATTTATTTCTTGTAAATTGAATTGCAGCAATTGCTCCAAATATTACAAGTCCAACTAGTGAGAATTTCAAATCTGGATATACCAGCAATAATCCTCCTCCAAATAAAAATATTCGCTCTAACCAGTTTACCGATTTAACAAAATAACCGATCATACCTGAACTTATACTCATCATTCCTAGCATGGCTGTAATTACAGCTATCGATACATTCATCACATTTGCATCTCCCTGCAATAGAAGAATTGGCTGTGATACAAACATATATGGAATGATAAATGCTGCAATGGCTAGTTTAACCGCTGTAACTCCCGCCTTCATCGGGTTCGCACCAGCTATACCAGCCCCTGCATATGCTGCTAAACATACAGGTGGAGTAATATCAGCCACAATACCGAAGTAGAATACAAACATGTGTACTGCAATTACAGGCACATCAAATGCTAATAAAGCAGGTGCCGCCATTGTTGCTGTAACTACATAGTTCGCTGTTGTTGGTAGTCCCATCCCCAATATAATACATGCAATCATGGTGAAAAACATTACTAAGAAAAATTGTCCTTGTGCAAGATCAATAATTCCACCAGCAATTTTCGGTCCAAGCCCAGTAGTTGTTACCGTACCTGCAATAATACCTGCTGTCGCACAGGCCGCAATTACAGGTAATGCCGTCCTTGCACCTTCTTCTAATATCTTAATTATCCCTTTAAAAGATAAACGTGTATCTTTACGGAAAAAGCTAATTACAAATGCAGCTCCTATTGCAAATAACGCTGCATATGTCGGTGTGTATCCTACAAGTAGGAATCCAATAATAATAATAAGCGGTATAAACAAATCCAATCGTTTCACAAGATTTTTCGTTTTAGGAAGCTGATCTTTCTTAAGACCTAAAATCCCCTGTTTACGAGCTTCAAAATGTGTCCCCATAAATACTCCTGCAAAATATAGGACTGCTGGGATAATTGCAATAACAATTATTTCGTTATATGGTATACCTGTGTATGAAGCCATTATAAATGCGGCCGCTCCCATGATTGGAGGCATAATTTGTCCACCAGTTGATGCTGATGCTTCCGTAGCAGCTGCAAAGTGTGGTTTAAATCCTGCATTTTTCATCATTGGAATCGTAAATGAACCAGATCCGACTGTATTTGCAACAGAGCTACCACTTACCATTCCTTGTAAGCCACTTGCTGCTACCGCCGCTTTTGCTGTACCACCTGTATATTTTCCTGTTAATCGAAGTGCAATATCATTAAAGAACTGTCCAATATTTGTTTTAACTAACATAACCCCGAAGAATAAGAACAAATAAATGTATGTGGATGAAATTTGAATTGGAATACCAAAAATGGAGCTTGAACTAAAGAACATTTCTGTAGCAAGCGAAGGCCAGTCATATCCGGCATGTCCGATAACTGGAATATATTGACCAAGCAAACCATATAGGAGAGCTACTATAGCAATAATAACAATAGGTAAACCTACAACACGTCTTGTTGCTTCTAAAAGTAATATTATACCCGCCGTTGCAACAAATTGGTCCATATACGTAAACCCGAATATAATTGCTTCATTAATCAATCTATCATAGCTATATATAATATAGAAGTTTGTAAATAATGCCGCCAGTGCTAATAGAGCATCATACCATGGTACACCTCTCCGTTTGGTCATGGACGACTTTATTGGATAAAGTAGATAAACCAAACTTAATCCTGCCCCTAAGTGGATTGCCCCTTGGATCAACGAGACTTTCGCTCCATAAAAAGCAGTGTAGAGTTGGAAAATGGTTAATGCCGCACCTACTATCAGGGTCACCCAACCCCAAGGTCCTAAATTTGTCCGATATGCACTCTCTTTATCATATTTTGCCATCAATTCATCTTTATCTATTTGTTGCGTATCTTGTGTAGCCAATGATTAAACCTCCGTTCCCTCTACTTTATTAGTGAGGAGAAAGAACCGGACATAACCGCCCGGTTCTTTCTATTTCCTTTATTCAATAATTCCTACTTCTTTAAAGTACTTTTCTGTACCAGGGTGTAATGGTAAATCATCACTAACACCCGTTAATGCACTGTCTTTCGTAATTAGTTTTGCCTGTGCAATTGTCATATCTCCTGATTTTTCATATAACGTTTTTGTAATTTTATATGCAAGATCTTCACTTATTTGTTCTGTTGAACCTAAAAGTAATGCCATTGCTGTTACAGTTTGGACTGGCTCAGTTTGCCATTCGTAAGTGCCAGGTTCAACTGTGTATGCTTCGTATTGACTTTTTTCCGTTACTTCTTTTAATGCATCACCTTCGATATCAAGGAACTTCACTTCATTAGTAGCTGCTGCTAGTTCATCTGTTGTAGAAGATGGAACACCTACAACTGCGAATGAAGCATCGATTGTACCATTTTGCAGCTTACTTTTCGCATCGCCAAAACCTTCTTCGTACGCTTCGAAGTCGCCCTCTTCAATTCCGTAAGCTTTTAATACTAATTCAGCTGCCTCACGAGTTGCTCCACCTGGAGGCCCAATAGCAACTTTTTTACCTTTTAAATCTTCAATAGACTCGATTCCAGTTGACTCAAGTGTAACAACTTGAAGTGCTTCCGGATAAAGTGAACCGATTACTGCAACTTTATCAGTAGTTTTTCCTTCAAATTCACCTGTTTCATTAATAGCATTGATCATTGTTGTATTTTGTGCGATTCCTAATTGGAAATCACCTGACTGGATCTTTGCAATGTTTTCTACAGATGCACCAGATTCTACTGAACTTACGTCAAAGCCTTCGACATCGATGTTATCTGTCCATAGATTAGCCATTTCGCCACCTAATGGATAATAGACTCCACCTACACTACCAGTTCCCATGGTAAGATTTGTTACAGGATCTCCACCTTCTCCACCACCGTCACTGCTGCCACCATTCCCACTATCGCCGCACGCACTTAATACCATGCCGATAGCTAGGATGAGCACTAATGAAAATAAACTTTTTTTCTTCAAAATATTGCCCCCTCTATATTTTTTTATCTAAGACATAGTGCTTAACTCCTATGTATTAGATTAAATTGAACACGTTTTCATAATAAATGATAACGTTTTACAAGTATTTTATCCTAATTCATCTAATACTACAAGTTTTAAAATAACTTCCATTCCTTATACTATGCTTGCTCTCACCTTTTTTAGTCATGAAAAATTAATCACACATTTTGACTAGTCTATGTACTGTTGCTATCATTTTTAAAAAGGAGGTCTGTTAAAATGACCATTTATGACTATTCAGCAAAGACACTGATGGGTGAAGAAAAATCATTAAAAGATTATGAAGGTAAGGTTGTTTTGATAGTTAATACAGCAAGCAAATGTGGTTTTACCCCTCAATTTGAAGGACTACAAGAATTATATGATGAATTTAATGGACAAGGTCTAGAGATTCTTGGTTTCCCTTGTAATCAATTTAATAATCAGGATCCTGGTTCAGACGAGGAGATTTCTGACTTCTGCCAGCGAAATTATGGTGTTTCCTTTCCAATGTTTAGTAAGGTTAATGTTAACGGTGATGATGCACATCCATTATTCAAATACCTTACAAAAGAAGCGCCTGGAATGTTAACGAAGCAAATCAAATGGAACTTCACCAAGTTTCTAGTTAATAAAAATGGTGAGGTAACTGATCGTTTCGCCCCACAAACAAAACCGGAAAGCATTAAGGAAGATATCGGAAAGGCACTTAAATCATAATTTATTGATATATCAATCCTCGAGAACGATAATTAGGACCGGGCAAAGTAAAGTGCCCGATCCTTATTATTTCTAGAGAACATCCTCTAATTGGTGGCCACTGACCAGTCGCCTCCGCTTTTCTACTTTAATATGCTTTTGCCCAGTAAACTAATTCTTTTGCTTCTTTTCCACAGCATACACATTTATCGGAGACTTTTTCCTGTTCAAAAGGAATACAACGTGATGTTGCAGATGTTTCCTCTTTAATTTTCTCTTCGCATGCTTGATCGCCACACCACATTGCTTTAATGAATCCAGTTTTTTCATCAAGCGTTTGTTTAAATTCTTCTAAAGTGGTTGCAATAGATGTTTTGTCAGTACGGTGCTGCAGTGCTTTATCAAATAAACTTTGTTGAACTTCTTCTATCAATGTAGCTACGCGAGCTTCCAAATCATTCAATGGAACAAATTCTTTTTCTCCTGTATCGCGACGAACAATTACTGCTTGTTCATTTTCTATATCCTTTGGTCCAATTTCAATTCGAATTGGCACACCTTTCATTTCATGCTCGTTAAACTTCCAGCCAGGTGATTTGTCACTTGCGTCGATTCCAACACGTGCAACATTCTTTAATTGATCACGTAAGTCATACGCTTTATCCAAGACGCCATCTTTATGCTGTGCAATTGGGACGATCATTACTTGTGTAGGTGCAATCCGTGGCGGAACGACTAAACCACGATTATCGCCGTGCACCATGATTAATCCACCCATAATGCGTGTAGATAGCCCCCATGAAGTTTGATGAACAAACTGGCTTTTACCATTTTCATCTAAATAAGTAATATCAAACGCCTCGGCAAAACCAGAACCAAAATGATGAGTTGTCCCAGATTGCAACGCTCTTCCATCATGCATTAAGCTTTCAATCGTCAGTGTATAATTTGCACCTGCAAATTTTTCTTTATTTGTTTTACGTCCTTTAAGTACAGGAATTGCTAAATAATGTTCGACCAAGTCTGCATATACACCAAGCATTTTCTCTGTTTCTGCTGATGCATCTTCATCTGTCGCATGTGCCGTATGACCTTCTTGCCAATGAAATTCAGATGAACGCAAGAATGGACGTGTCGTTTTTTCCCAGCGAACAACATTTCCCCATTGGTTATAAAGCATTGGCAAGTCACGATACGAATGAATATTTTTCGAATAGTAGTCACAGAAAAGTGCTTCTGAGGTTGGACGGACAGCGATTCGTTCAGCTAATTCATCTTCCCCACCATGTGTTACCCAAGCCACTTCTGGTGCAAAACCTTCCACATGATCTTTTTCTTTTTGCAGAAGACTTTCAGGAATGAATAATGGGAAAGCGACATTGGAATGACCAGTATCCTTAATCATTTTGTCCAGTTCATTTTTTATATTTTCCCAAATTGCAAAACCGTATGGCTTTATGATCATTGTTCCACGCACTTGCCCGTAGTCCACCAAGTCTGCTTGCTTTACAACATCCGTATACCATTGTGCGAAATCATCTTCCATTGCTGTAATTTTTTCCACAAATTGCTTATTTTTTTTACCCATTTTATATTCCTCCTTGAAAAATTATAAACGCAAAAAAGCCTCCATCCGAAAAGGGACCGAGGTTTGGTGGTACCACCCTTGTTTACAGGTATAATTCATCCTGTACACTTAGCTTGATAACGGTAAAATACCGCGCACATCTTAGAGCAATACGCTTTTCTGATGGCGAACTTAAAGGCAGGTTCTAGTTTGCGTTTTTAGGAATTCACACCACTCATTCCCTCTCTTGAAAAAACTTTCAAACTATACTAATCCTCATCAACGTTTCGTATATTGTATTTTTTAATATATAACCATGTGAAAATAAAGTCAAGTTCTACAGTCTTAAAGGTCGTTCATACTTGGAAAACAATTCTCCACCCATATCATGTGATCCTACATATGTGAATCCTGCATCCTGATAAAAAAGATTTAACACCCTATTGTGACCAATACAATCCAATCGAATTGACTCAATCTTTTGATCTATATTTTTTATCATCCAAGCTAACAGTTTCTTTCCAATATCCTTCTTATGTTGACCACGTGCAACGACTAATCGATGCACGTATAAAGCCTGATCATTTGTATTGCCCCATAATTCCAGATCCCAATCATTTTGTTCGGGGGAAAGGTTAAAGGAGGCTATAAACTTTCCTTCATCATCTTCTAATACGTATGTTGTCCCTTTGATTATAGCCGCTTCAATCTCATTATTTTCTTTTCCGCTATGTAAGTAACTCCATTGATCAACCCCATTTTCTTTAAGCCAACTAGCTGCATTTGTCAGCATTTTAACTACAGAAGGGGTATCTTCCTTAATTGCCTGGCGGACCTTATAACTAAAGAATTCTTCCGTACTAAATATAAGCATTTGAAAACCTCCAAAACTACATATTTTAAAAATTACCTACCACTAAAAGTTTATCATCAATTAAAAATTTTATCAGGACAAAAACACTGGTCAGTTGAAATACAAGGTAGGGCAATGGTTCATCCCCAAGATTCTATAAAACTCAAAATGAATACTAAACTAGGTGTTTTAATTATTGTCTTCTAAAAGGGCTCATGGCTAGTGCATTGTCATTAGAGGGTGCATATACATGTAGGGAAGTAGCACAGAAAACAAACAAAAGGGAGAGTGTAAGGATGAATTCATCAAATATTAACAAGCAATTGGAAGCATTAAAAGATAAAGTTATTAAGGTTGACCGTGGTGGCCCTAACTCTAGAGTAGGAAAATTAGTTGCAGTCCATGATGACTATATAACTTTGTTAACAAATAATGATGGGGTTCTTTATTATAATATGGACCATATCAAAAGCGTCACCGAAAATGTGAAAGATGGCTTGGACGGGGACGATGTTGACGAAATTGAAGAAGAATCAAGAAACGTTGACTGTAATACCCCCCATGACTTTAGATCATTTCTATCGACATTGAAATACAAGTGGGTTCAAATCAATCGTGGCGGTCCCGCCAAAGTTGATGGGGTAGTTAATGATATTACGGATGAAGTAATTACCCTCGTTCATGATCAAGAAGTCATTCGCGTAGTTGTTTTCCACATTAATAATGTAAGCGTCGGAAATAAACCTAAAAAAGATAAAGATGATGGCAAGAAAGACGACAAAAAAGACGATAACAAAAAAGATGACCATGACAAAAAAGAAAAACAAGACGATTAATATCAAAAGTGAGAGGAGGTTTATGTTTTGAATGAGCATCATAACCTTTTAAGTAATCTAATAGGTCACGAAATTAAAGTGGTATATCCCGGTCCACATACAATAAAAGGGTTATTAGTTGATATAAAAGAAGATTACCTGATTTTAAAAAATGAAAAAGATCTAACGCATTATATAAAACTGGATAATATTAAAGAACTCACAAAAAACACTAAGAATTTAAAGGTACGGGATTTGAGCGATATTAAATTCGTTAATAAGCCTAATTTTGTTGAACTTTTAAAGGCATTTGAAAATGAGTGGTTAACTGTCAGTAGAGATGGAACGGAAGCCATAGAGGGCTTTTTAAGCAATGTGCATAACGTCTATATAACTTTTATCGTCAATGATGAAATTTCATTTATTCCGATTTCACAAATTGCAACAGGTGCAAGCAATTTAGTGAAACAGCCTAAGCAGGAACAGCCATCGAAACATCAAAAGAAAAGCAGTGATCATTCACCTGAACACCAAGACAGTAAAACCCATCAACCTACTAATCAAAGTAAGAATGATAACCCTTCGAGTGAAAGCTCAACGAAAGATAGTAAGGAAGGTAAAGTAAGTAATTATAAGAAGCAAAAGGATGATAATATTGCAAGTCGGTTGAATAAATTGGCAAAAGAAATTACTTCGAAACAACATAAGGAAAGTAATAAGCAAGAGCAAGAACAAACACAAAATACTAAAACCTATCAATCTAAACAAGGAAAGAAAGTAAAACAACAAAAAGAAAAAACAGAATCACAACAAAAGCAGAGTACTAAAAAACAATCCAAACAAGATAAGTCAGTAAAACAACAAAAAGAAAAAACAGAGCCACAACAAAAGCAAAGTAATAAATATAAGTCTAAACAAAAATATTATGATCCAAGAAATGATTTAACGCCCCAACAAGTAATGCGAAATCGCCGCAAGGCCAGAGAAAGAAGGAAGGCTTCGGGCAAGTAAATAAAATATAGTTGGAAAGGAGGGAAGGTATGTTCACCATTTTAGTCTTTATAGCATGTGGATTATCATTTTATACAATAATCAAACCGCAAAAACCAGAACAGCACCAGTATATCCCTTCAAAACAACTTAAAATAACTCCTGCATCTATTGAGCAAAAGGGGAATTAAGATGTTACCAAATGGAACTATTATTACACTTCTTATATTTTCGTTAACCGTCTTGTTCATGTTATGGAAGCCTAGAGGAATTAATGAAACAATTCCTACATCAATTGGAGCTGCTCTTTTACTTTTATTAGGCATTGTACCTTTTCAAGATATTGTTAGTATATTCAATATGGTCAGTGGAGCTTCCATAACTATTTTATCGACGATCGTTATGACGATAGTTTTAGAGAGTGTTGGGTTCTTTCATTGGGCTGCTATCAATATAGTAAATAGATCAAGAGGATCAGGAAAACTACTTTTCTTTTATGTTACCATTTTATGTTTCCTTGTAACTATTTTTTTCAATAATGACGGTAGTATTCTTATTACGACACCAATTATAATCCATATTGTAAAAACATTAAGATTAAGACCTCACCAGCAAATCCCCTATCTTGTATCAGGTGCATTAGTCGCCACAGCAGCTAGCGCACCAATCGCTGTAAGCAATATCGCAAACTTAATTGCAATGAAAATTGTTGGTCTTGACTTAAATGGTTATGTTGACATGATGTTTGTTCCTTCAGTAATTGGGATTATCACAATGGTTTTATTACTATTCATTTATTTTAAAAAGGATATACCTGACAAAATCAATACATCCTTATTCCAGAATGGCATGAAAAGCAACCCATTGTCCACATCCACGATTGAACAAACTATTGATTGGAAGATGTTTTATATTTCGTTAATTATTATCGTCATCATCCGCGTCAGCTACTTTGCACTAACCCCACTAGGCATACCACTTGAGGTCATATCAATTATAGGTGCTGTTATTCTGATTTCCCTTAGGTACTTCCGTTATAAAAAAGGGGGAAAAGATATTATTCTGAAAACCCCTTGGCATATTTTACTATTTGCTTTCAGTATGTATGTTATCGTTTTTGCACTTCAGAACGTTGGTTTAACAGATTATCTGGTTGACCTAATCGGCCCTATCGTTGAATCAAATCACTTTAATGCCATCATGATTATGGGAGTCCTGGTTAGTTTTCTCTCGAATATTGTTAATAATCTACCATCCATCATGATCGGTACATTAGCATTAACGGGTATGGATATAAACCTTCATACGACCCAGATCTCTTATCTTGCTAGTATCATAGGTAGTGATATCGGCTCACTTCTAACACCAATAGGAACACTTGCAACATTAATATGGATGTTTATTTTACGAAAGAATAATATTAAGTTTTCCTGGGGTCAGTATTTTAAAGTTACTATTATGGTAATTCCAATCACTTTGTTTGTAAGCCTGGTTTCTTTATATCTATGGACAGAGTGGATCACATTTTATAAGGAGGGATTATTCTAAATGGATATCCTAAAAAAATATCTACAACAAACAATTGAAGTTGAAATTTCCGGAAAAAAAACCCACTATGGCATACTGCTTGAGATTGGCAGCGATATCCTAGTTATTTATAACGGCGTTGATTTCCTTTATATTCCAAATATGCATATACAAAAAGTTAAACAAAATACTGAAGAAGAGATAGCCATAGATAATGCTGCCGACATCCAAATAAGTGACCAGCTTTCCCTAAGAAAGGTGCTCACGAATGCCAAAGGACTGTTCTCGGAGATTTTTGTAACAGGTACACAGTCCATTCATGGATATGTTACCAGTATACTAAATGATTATTTCGTATTTTACTCCCCAGTTTATAAAACAATGTTTATTCCTTTTCGGCACCTGAAGTGGCTTATTCCTTATCACGACCACCAAACACCTTACTCTTTGGAAAAGGAAATGCTACCGGTAAATCCATCTACAATCAGCGTATCAAGAACACTTGATGTACAGCTTGAGAAATTAATCGGTCAAATCATCGTGATTGATTTAGCACCAACCACAGATAAAATTGGCCAATTAAAAACGATACAAGGAAAATACCTGGAATTAGCGACGGCTCGGCAGGACACTGTGTATGTTAACCTACACCATATAAAAACTATTCACTTTCAATAATCATAAGCGGAGGAGATTCCTGCCGCTTATGATTATTTTATACCTAATAATTTATGACCCCATCCAAAGTTCAATCAATTACATCAAACCATAATGGAGATTTATCTTCTGCATCTTCATTGTAATTAATCGTGATTTCTTCACCATCCCCAATGTCATCAATTGCAAAAAAATCGATTGATTGATTATCTAAATTATTTTCAAATCTAACATTTGGTGTGTATGAATGATTAAATAACGATCCATACCCTAGGGCAATCGCAGTATGCTCGTAATTTTCACCCCAAGTAAAACAGTAATCAAAGAGAATTGTTTCCTTCAAATATTTCCATTCGCTTTTAAGTACTATTAAAACAGGTGACACCTCAATTAGTTCACCTGTTTTAATAGTACGTGCAGCGTATACACCTCGACCATATTTCCCAGTATCTTTTATACACAATGTTTCCAATGTTAATAACTCCTCCCCTAATCAAAAACAAGAATAGTACTTTGTGGCCTACATTCTATGCTATGTACATCATTTAATTATGGAGTGATTTTTTCAATATTAAAACTTCCGCTTGACATTAAAGTCTTGATCAAGCAGAAGTAGCTGATTTCGAGATCGTTTTTTTCCTGGCTCTATTATTCCTTGTCTTTTGTTTCTTTTGCTTCATTTGTTTCTTCCGTTGATGTAGAGTCTGTTGAAGTTGATTCCGCCTTTTTATCAGAATTATTATTGCCTTTTTTTCCTTTCGGCATTGAATTGCCTCCTTTTTACACTAGAATTAAGACATTTTATTCAAAATTTCCCTTTATGTGCCGGCATCTATCACTGCTTTTCGCATCTTTCGATATATATATATAAAGCAAGCGACCCCCATTGTTACAGGTTTCACTTGCTTTAATACTTAGCATCCTATTTTAGATAAATCACATCGAACCGCAACGTATTTCCAATGTTAATCAGTGCCTTCTTCGTCGTTCCCTCTACCCTGATCAGGTTTGTTTAATGTAGATGCCAGAATCGTCAAACCTTCCTTTACCTTTAACTTCTCATCTTCAGACATTAATTCTAACGCATTCTTTATTTTTACATGACCCTTTTTATATAGTCCCCGAAAAATAGTAAGCGTTTTTTCACCAAGCTCTACATAAACGGTTCGACGATCTTCCTGCGAATGAACACGCTTAACAAAACCCTCTTTTTCCAACCGATCTAATAAACCAGTCATGTTCGACATGGATGCTCCCATAGAGGTGGCAATTTCACTCACCTTCAATCGCCCCTTGTTGTTTAACAGCATTAATATCTTCATTTGCGGCATGCTTAAATCAAGCTTCATCCATTCCGAAACGTCGCCGAGTCCAGCTCCAGTTAAAACTTCCATATATAAGGACCACAGTTCATTTTCTTCCTTATTTAGTATGTTGGTATCTATTGCTTTTGAATCATGTATGTTGTATTCCATTTTCTCACTTCCGCCGCTTTTAATTGTTCATATTTTATAGTTAATCGCAATTAATTTTCACCCACAGTTTTGTCTACTATAATCCGATGCGCTTCCCCCTGCGTACGCCGTGCTGCATGATAAGTTGGACCTACCAATTCCGTATAAGAAAATCCATAATCAATCGCAGTTGTCACAAAGCCCTTAGCCGCTTCAACAGCTTCATGTATGGAATTTCCTTTTGCAAGTTCCGCGGTAATTGCAGCGGAATAGGTACATCCTGCTCCACTAGTATGTACCGTATCAATCCGTGGAGCCTCAAATGTTATGAATTGCGAACCATTATACAACACATCAACAGCGGGTCCCTCTAGTCTTCCACCTTTAACCAGGACATATTTCGGACCTAATTCATGTAAATCCTTGGCTGCTTGTTTCAAATCTTCCACACATGTTAACGTGCGCCCATCTAACAAGAAAGATGCTTCTGGCATGTTCGGTGTAATAATCGTAGCCATAGGTAATAACTGCATCTTCAATGCATCAATCGCATCATCCTCTAATAATTTTGAATCAAGCTTCCCGACCATTACTGGATCAATGACAACATGTTCTACATTCGAATCCCTAATAATTTCCGCGGTTTTCTCAATCACTTCTTTTGAAAAAAGCATACCTGTTTTAAGAGCGTCGACACCAACCTGATTAGTTGCTGTAGCACATTGCGCTTCGATTGCTTCAATGGTTTGCGGATGAACGTTCTTCTTTGTTTCTGGATGTCTTGCAACGATTGCTGTTATAACACTCATTCCATATACATCTAATTCTTGAAACGTTTTTAAATCTGCCTGGATTCCAGCACTACCACCAGCAGCGGAACCAGCGATTGTTAGTACTCTAGGTGGTTTGATCATCATACAATATCCTTCTTTCTATTTAAAAGATCACAACAAATACGAACCATGCAATCATGATAACCTGTATCACGACTTTCGCTACCGCACCGCTTAAGAACCCAATAAGCGAACCAATTGATGCACGGAACGCATCTTTTATTGTCCGTTTTTGAACCATTTCAACGATAAGCACTGTTACAAATGGTAAAATTAATATACCAAATGGTGGAATAATAAATGATCCAACTATTACAGCAATACCTGCAAAACGTTCCCCCCATTTACTTCCACCGAATTTCTTCACAAAATAACTATTTGCAATGATATCGGAAACAATGAGTACGGCAGTCAGGATAACCATACTAATCCAAAAAATCATGCTTAACTCATCAGGATTGATCACAAAATGATACAATAGGTACCCGACCCATATTACAAGTGGGGAAGGGATAATTGGATAAATAATCCCCACAAAACTCAAAACAAATAACGCAATAATTACGATCCATATAAGAATATCTACCATAGTTACCTCCAATTAGGCTGTTTTTTTAAAAAGACTTGATAATTTCGTTTCTTCTTTTGAAATAATGCGTTTATAATTCTCTTTATGCATAATCATGCTTATAACAAATAAAACAAACGCAATAAATGCTGGAACCATCCAGAAGTAATAGAACGTTGTCACTACAAATGAAATGTACATAAGCAACACACCTACTACTAAATAATCCGTCAACAATGTAAAGACCACTAAAGCACCTATACAAATGACAGCTACTTTCCAATCAATAGCTAGAAAAGCTCCTACAATTGATGCTGTCCCTTTTCCACCTCTAAAATTCATGGTAATCGGATAATTGTGGCCGACAATGATAAATAATACATTAATATAAATAAGTAATGTCTTTGTATCTCCAGTTATCCCATTTTCATTAATTATATATAATAAAAATAATATCGATAAAGTAGCTTTGAAAATATCTATAATGGCTACAATGACTCCGAATTTCCACCCTAATAAAATCGTTGTATTTGAAGCACCTGAGTTTTTTACCCCAGATTCTTTTATATCAATCCTTTTATACTTCCCGACTAGCTGCGATCCATGAATACATCCAATCAGATAACCGATTAACATACTTAGAATGTACAAAATCTAATCCCCCCTCTATCTTACTATAATCGTAGCATCAACTGGTTTTGGATACATCATTTTTCAAAAATTCTTCTTTACTTTATTACGCACTTCCTCCAAAAAAGTTTCATTACCTGCGCCACCAAGTACTTCCTTCCAGACACCATGTTAGCGGAGGAAATACTCGAAGACTCCTGCGGAAACAGCGAAGACGATGAGACCCCGTAGTGAGCGGTTTTTGCTCGCGAGGAGGCTCAGCGCGAGCCCGCGGAAAGCGAAGTGTATTTCTGGAGCGGTATGCTATGACACAGTTTATATCTATTCTTTCAAGAGCAACAATTTTTACGAAAACAACCTAAAAGAAAAGACCCAAGAAATTAATCTTGAGCCTTTTGTTTAGCTTCATATTTTGGTTTGTACGGCCAGAAGCTATATTTACCTAACTTCATGACAATTGCAGGTAGCAAAATCGATCGTACTAAAAATGTATCAATCATAATTCCTACCGCAACGGTAAATCCAAACATATACAGTAAAAGTAGCGGTTGCGTCATTAGTACAGCGAATGTTGCGGCGAGTACTAATCCAGCTGAAGAAATTACTCCACCTGTATGTGCGAGTCCTTTAAAAACAGCTTCTTTAATAGGATAATCATCCACATACTCTCTAATCCGCGACATTAACATGATATTATAATCAACACCGAGCGCTACCAAGAAAACAAAGGTATATAGCGGAATACTGTAGCTCATATCATAGTACCCCATGAAATTTTCAAAGATAAATGTGCTTAAACCAAGTGCTGATAAATAGGAAATTAATATTGTTAAAATCATATATATCGGTGCGATTAATGACCCAGTCTGGAATCCTAGCATAATGGTAATAAGAACTGTGACAATTGAGGCTACAACGATTAGATCGCGGTTATTTATTTCGCGTGTATCTAACTGTTTTGCTGTTTCACCTGCAAAATATATGGAGGCATTTTCAAAACCACTGGATTGCAATAGCTCTTCTTTGTTTAAAAGTATATCCTCTAAATTGTTAATCGCTTGTGCTTCATACGGATTGCTTGAAAAAACTAATTCGAGCTTCGCATACTTCCCATTATCAGATAAGTATGTTGCCGGCATAGCAGGCTGTTGCTTTTCCAAAGTTGGAGTAACTTTAGCCACACCTTCTTTTTCATTCAAATTCTCTTTTAAATTGGCAAGCTTTTCTACATCAATTTTTCCGTCGTCAGTATGAACGATAACAGGTGTAGGAGCCAGTTCTCCTGGTGCAAAGTTTTCCTCTAAATGTTCAAATCCAACGCGGGAAGGTAAATCCTCTGGGAATGATTTTAGTAAATTAAAAGTATAACTGATATTCCCAATGTTGAGTGCTGCGATTGTTAAGAAAATCAGAATCGTTCCACCTAACAATGCTGGAAAACGTGTTACAAAATGTGCAATTTTCCACCATATTCCCTTTTCCTTTTGTATCGCTTCGACCTTTGGAATGATTGGCCAGAACGATTTTCTCCCAACAAGAACAAACATTGCAGGTAAAAGTGTTAATCCAGCAGTAAGGATAATAACCATTGCCACAGCAAATATTGGGCCAAAGTCATGATACGTTTGAAAAATCGCGAATAACAATACAAGCATCGCACCAATTACGGTTGCACCACTGAAAAATATAGGCACCCCCACCTGCTTCATCCCAGTACGCATCGCGATATTTTTATTTTCCCTCTTGTGTAATTCCTCCCTGAACCTTGCAATAATAAACAAGGAGTAATCTGTCAGTGCTGCAAATAATAGAATCGACATAATGGAGATTGATTGGGTATCCATATTTAGTCCATAGGATCCGAGAATCCCAAGCACTCTGTCGGCAACCATATAGACAATCCCAGCCGCAATTAAAGGGATAATTGCTAAGATTGGTGACCGGTAAATTACAATTAATAATACGAAAATTAATGCAACTGTTGAAAGAATCAGCACAACATCTGCATTTTTAAAAAGTGCAGTTGAGTCAACAGCAATACCAGCTGGGCCTGTAATAGTCAGTTGGAGCTGGTCACTTTCAATAACCGTGCTTGATAGTTTTTCTATCTTTTCCAGTGTTGACTTAAGCTCTTCAGTTCTTAAATCACCTTGTAGAACAATCGGTAAGAATAATGTTGTCTGATTTTCCGAAATAAATGAAGCAGCAGCTGGTTGTGGCAATTTAGAAAAAGGAATCATTTCTTTGACATTAGCTAATTCATTATCCTGTTTCTCAATAATTTTTTGGCTAAAGCCTTTAATCGACTGTATTTCCCCTTCAGTGATACCTGATTCATTATAAAAAACTAAAATTCCAGGTGTTCCTGAACTACCAAAGTATTCACTAGCGATTTCCTGTGCCTCACTGTACTGTGAATCCTCTGGTAAACCTGTTTTATTTGTGTTCTCACTAAATTCACTCGTACCTGGTGCAAACAAAGATAATGCAGTTGCCACTAAAATCCAGGCAAGCAATACAATTTTGGCGCCCTTTTTATCGGAAGAAAAACCTGTAATAGCATCTAGAATTCTTTTCAATCCAATCCCTCCACGTATGATTCACTTAAACTATATACTTCACTTTAAATTAACTATCAATCATTGTAAATTGATATGACCTTTTCAACTCTGGTATGATAAAGATAATATAATGAATAAGGAGAACTATTTGATTGAAAAAAATAAACAAAGATATCCTGACATGGATAATCATCATTGTATTTTTTACAGCAATTGTTTTTTTATATAACAAATTAAATGATAGATATATAGAATTAGGTGATGATGCATCCTTACCAATGGAACTCCATCCTATTGTGAAACAAAAGAAGGACAAACTTCTTGAAAAAACAGCTTCCATAGGAATTGATGTAGTTATTACAGAAAAATGGCGTTCTAAGGAGCAACAAAATGAATTATATGCACAAGGACGGATGTCCAGTGGAAACATTGTTACACATGCTGAAGGTGGCGAATCGTATCATAATTATGGCTTAGCTTTTGATTATGCAATACGCAATGAGGATGGTAAAGTCATTTGGGACATAACGTATGACGGAAATCATAATGGTAAGAAGGATTGGTTTGAATCTGCAAGAATTGCCAAAGACTTAGGATTTGAGTGGGGCGGTGACTGGGCTAACTTCAAAGACTACCCACATTTACAAATGGATTTCGGATTAAGTATTAGTCAGCTGCAAAAAGGTTTACGACCAAATATCAAGGAAGAAAAGAAAAAATAATACTTGTTCAACGTATTAGTTGTGAGCAGTATTATTGCTATACATTATTTAGATACAAAAAGACCACGTCATTACTAACGGGTTCCGTTACCTATTGCAAAGATTAAAAGCGTAACGTAAAACGACCATCAATATGTATGCTAAATTGATGGTCGTTTTTTTGTTGGCGTAATAGTATTTTCGGTTTAATATAAAGGCCCTTTTCGTACGCATTGTTGCTTTTCATCTTCATAGTTGATATAAACTGCGACATAGCATACCGCTTCGGAAATACAATTCGCTTTCCGCGGGAGTCTACGTGTATTTCCTCCGCTAACATGGTGTCTGGAAGCAGTACTTTGTAGCTTCTTTCACTATTATGGCAGTTGATTTTCGCTGCGGACAGTTGACTCCTGCGGGAACAGCACGAGTCTGAAGACCCCGCAGCGGTGGTCTTCGAGGCTACTGAAAAAGTTAAATATAGTACTAAATATGTGGATCCACTATCGCATATTCGAAATGCTAAGTTAAGGTGTAAAGTTAAATTTTTAAAATCCACCACTTTTTCAGTGGCCTCGTGGGCTTCCGCGAGGAGGCTGAAGCCGTGCCCGCGGAAATCAACCAGCAGTTACGTTGCAATATATATCTATTCTCTTATAAAGCAACAATCTTTGGGAATCCAGCCAATATAAATTAAAATCATGGTGTAATTTGTAACCTGATTTTTCACGTTACAATAGCCAGTGTAAGTCTACATTTAGACCTACATTTTCGTATGCAAATAAGGAATACCCAAAATTCCGCGGACTTCAGATACGTTATTTGTATAAAACAACCGATATTAAGGTATTAACGGACACCAGGTTCTTTATTTGGGAGGAATACCCCTATTTTACTTTGATATATGTTAAATAGGGGATTGTATGGCCGCATACCTCCTCAAAGTCACTGTTTTAATAGAAATAGCGAATCGTATGTCCGCCAGTTCAAATTAATATTTTGCAATAGGAAACAGATCCTATTATGATTACGCGGTCTTTTTACTCATTGATTATTTGTTTTATCTTCACCATTTTGCTCATTATCATGATCCTCTGGCAATGCGTCAATCGAATGTTTATATGCATAGCCTTTATTAATTGTGATTAGTGTCAAGATTAATACTGCCAGGATAATTCCAATTCCTAAAACTATATAACCCGTCATACGTGTTACCCCTTTACTTACTTTATATATTTTACATAGTAATTATTCTCTGTCTTCCAGCCTTTCTGTTCGAAGAAGTCAATAACCTCCCGCTGTTCCTGAGAAATGTCAACCTGCATAAACGTCATACTTTTTCGATTTGCTACTTGTTCCATCTTTTTGTACAGATGTTCATTAAGTCCTTTTTTCCTGTATTCGGAATCAATGGTGAATTTCTTAACGTCAATCCCTCTACTCTCCACATCAATTGTGAAAAAGATCAACGCTAGTACTTCACCAGACTTTTCCACAACAAACCATCTAGTGTCCACTTTGAGAAGCGATTCATTATATAAGTCTTGTTCTATTATACTATCCTTTTCATTTAGATGCATGTTCCTTTGGGAACTAGTTAACTGGTTAATTACTTTATAATCACTTTCCTGTGCTTCTCTAATTTTATACATGAATATAACTCCTTATTGGTTCTCAAAAGGCTTGATTAAACCATGGATTGTTTCTGTATACGGCATCTCTACGCCAACTGCTTTTGCTAATCGGATTGCACCACCATGTAAATGATCCACTTCCAGCATCAACCCTTTTCTACGGTCCTGATGCATCGATGAAGTCGAGTCAGCTGGTAAGCTGAGCATTTTATCTTTAGCAGCTTCCACTTCCTCTTCTAGGATTTCTACGTTATAGGCTTTTGCTAAAACTTTCATCTCATGTAAAATCATTTCTGTAATACGAAATGTATCACTTTCTTCCCGTATTGATCCAATCGATAAATTAGCAGCAGTCGTAACACCGGAAAATGCAGTAATAAACATATATTTCTTCCATAGTTCTTTTAAAATAGCCTCATTGTTATTTCCATCAATTTTTGTTTTCTCCATCAAATCGTCTAAATTCTGGCATATAGTTGTTTGTGTTGGTTGGAGTTGCCCGAAAATCAGGTTATCAAAATCACTTGAATGGATAACGTGCCCCTCTTCATTCAATGTTGCAATAATAAATGAAAGACCCCCTAGAACAAAATCTTTTCCAAGTTGATCCTGTAACATGCTAATATGTTCGATACCATTTAATACAGGTAATACATATGCCCCATTTCCCGTTAGAGTTTTCAAGCTATCCTTTGTTCCTTGGATATGGTAGCCTTTTACACTTACTAAAACAAGATCAGCATGTTTAATTTCTGTTACATCTGTCACGATCTTAGGATTATCTATCTTGTAATCACCTTTTGGACTTGAAATCTTGATTCCGTTTTCCTGTATTTGCCTGGCGCGTTTTTCCCGAACTAAAAAGGTTACATTTGCCCCACTCTCATGAAAGCGACTTCCAAAATATGCTCCAAGTGCTCCTGCACCAATTATTACAATATCCATAAAATCCCCTCCAAATAATCCTACTTATTAGTTGTTATCGTACCTTTTTTATAGCTGATTTGTCTATTATCTACTTTATATATGCGTTTTTTTAATATACATGTAATTAAAAGCAAATATGAAGCATATCCAAGTAAATGATAAGATACGTTAGAAATTAATGGAATGACATAGCTTAATAGATTTATAGAACATATTTGCCAATTTATTTAAAATTATCAAAATATATCGTATTTGAGAAAGAATTGAAATATCGATAATATTAAAGAGTGTCTGCTTCAACTATATATCACGTACATAACATGATATTTTTTTTCGAGTGAATCAGGTTATATATACCTAGTTTATTCGTCACAGTTCAGCATCAATTTAAGCAAAGCATTGACCAAAATTGCAATGCTTTTTTTTCAAAATTTAAGGGGGGGCTTTTAAGACATGAGAAAATTATTAATCTTTTCTGTACTTTGTTTTTCATTAATTCTACTTGCAGCATGTGGTTCCGAGGAGTCTAGTGGTTCAGGTGGAGAAGGAGAAGGAGAAGGTAGTGAGGATTTATTAACAACTTTGAAAGAGAAAGGTACAGTTACAGTTGGATTTGCGAATGAAAAACCATACGCATACCAAGAAGACGGTGAATTAAAAGGCGCTGCAGTTGATATCGCTGAGGCGGTCTTCAAAGAGCTTGGAATTGATACAGTTGAAGGTAAATTGGCAGACTTTAGTCAGCTAATTCCGGGTCTAAATGCAGGGAAATTTGATGTTATTACAGCTGGGATGGCAATAAACCCTGACCGTTGTGAAAATGTCGACTTTGGTGCACCCGAGATGATGTATGGGGAAGGATTAGTCGTTCAAGCTGGAAACCCATTAGATCTTCACAGTTATAAAGATATTGCAGAGAATCCAGACGCAACTGTATCCATCATGCAGGGAGCTACAGAGAATGAGTATGTTAAATCTGAAGGTGTAAGTCAAGATCAAATTCAAAGCGCACCAGATATCCCAGCAACATTCTCAGCAGTATCATCTGGACGTGCGTCTGCAACAACTGGTACAGAAATGTCACTCAAAATGGCTTTAGAAACATCTGAGTCAGATAATTTAGAGTTCATTACCGACTTTGAGCAACCTGATATTAAAGGTATTCCAAGTTACGGTGCTGCAGCATTTCATAAAGATAGTGACACACTACGTGAAGCATATAATGAAAAGCTAGCTGAACTAAAAGAAGACGGAACAGTAAAGAAACTTTTAGAAGCAAACGGCTTTAGTGCTGAAAATAATTCAGTACCGGCAGATATCACTACAGAAGGTGTATGCAGCGGTGAACAATACTAAAAATTGGGCCTTTTAACATATTAGAACGCCTTAAATTTTCTACATTTCTACTTAATAAAGGCTTATACTTTCTTAAAGTATAAAGCATAGACTCCATAGGGTCCGGCTCCCCCACCCAGGGGGGTCAGACCCTATGCTTTTTGTTTTAAAAATATAACAACAAAGAAGGAGTGATTACCATCGATGCAATAATTGAAATTTTCCCCATTTTAATGAAAGGTGTAGAAATTACAGTTAAGGTACTTCTAGCCTCGATAGTATTAGGGTATCTAATGGCATTTATTGCAGGGTTTTGCCGCCTTTCAAATAACGTTATTCTCCGTAAGTTCACTGGCTTCTATGTAGAAGTTTTTCGTGGGACATCTTTAATCGTACAATTATTCTGGCTTTACTATGCATTACCTATTTTATTTGGTATCGAAATAGGTAGTGATTTCTGGGCTGGTGTACTTGCCATTTCATTAAACTACGGAGCATACATGTCTGAAGTTGTTCGTGGTTCGATTTTAAATGTCGCAAAAGGACAAACGGAAGCTTCTACAGCACTAAACATGTCGCGTTTTCAACGCATGAGATTTGTAATTTTCCCTCAAGCCCTTAGAATGATGCTTCCTGAATTCGGAAACTATCTTATTCTGATGTTAAAATCTACATCACTGGTATCATTAATAGGCTTGGCAGATATTTTATATTACGGAGATCTGTTGAGAAGCTCTAATCTTTCTCAAGCACCAACAGTCTATTTGTTGGTTCTAGTATTCTATTTCATTCTTGCTCTACCATTAATTTGGCTTACAAAGAAAATGGAAAGTGCTTCTAAGAAAGGGGTGGCAAGCTAATGGGTAATTGGAGTTGGGATGTATTTCTCGAAGCTTTCCCTGTAGTATTAGAAGGTTTAGCCATAACCGTTGCATTAACAATTGCATGTTACTTATTTGCATTAATCTTTGGATTCTTTTGGACACTTACGAGGCAAATACCAATAAGACCAATTAGATGGGTTTTATTTTGGATAATGGAATTTATTCGTTCCACCCCACCTTTGGTACAATTATTCTTTATCTATTACGCATGGCCAATGGTACCTGTTGTCGGAGTAACATTGGATCCATTTACAAGTGCGGTACTAGGTCTGGGTATTCACTATAGCACGTATATTGGAGAAGTGTATCGAACCGGAATTGAAGGTGTGGACAAGGGACAGTGGGAAGCATCCAGAGCATTAAACTTTTCTACCAGAAGAAAATGGACAAAGATAATTTTGCCACAAGCTATACCTCCTACTATTCCAATGCTAGGAAACTATTTAATTATTATGTTTAAAGAGGTTCCATTAGCATCAACTGTAGGTGTTGTAGGTATTCTCGCTATGGCAAATAACTATGGTGCTCAGCACTGGAAGTATCTAGAGCCACTAACAATTGTGGCAATCCTATTCCTAGTGTTAAGTTATCCATCTGCAATATTAATTAATAAACTTGAACGTAAATTCAATCGACGTTTTGATAAAAAAGCACCAACAGGAAGTAAAGCAAATTAAGAAGAAAAGCGGAGCGGGCTGTTTCCCATAACGGCGGATATATTTTCGAAACGGCCGATATATTTGAAGATTGGCCGGTATTCTTGAAAATCAGCTGTTATATTCGTGGATTGGCGGATATCGACTCGTTCAACGAAAACTTTTTCTTATAAAAACAACATATTAGGCAATTAGATCAGCAAACAACCGTAAAAAACGTATAACTTCCGACTTAAAAGAACGAAAAGGAGTAGTGATGTAATGTCTGAACCTATTGTAAGATACCAGGATGTCCATAAGGCTTTTGGAGATGTAGAAGTACTAAAAGGAATTAATTTGGATATTAAACCAGCTGAAAAGGTTGCAGTTATAGGTCCAAGTGGTTCTGGTAAAACAACCATTATTCGCATGCTGATGACTTTAGAACAACCAACAGCAGGTAGCATTATTGTAGATGGAAAAAATCTATGGCACATGAAAAAGGGCGAGCAGCTTGTCCCAGCAAATGAAAAGCATTTACGTCAGGTACGCGGTGATATCGGGATGGTTTTTCAACACTTCAACCTATTCCCGCACATGACCATTTTAGAAAACTGTATGACTGCCCCCATACATGTACAAAGGGAAGATAAAAAGGCTGCTAAACAACGTTCGATTGAAATGTTAGAAAAAGTTGGACTTGGCGATAAGCTGGATAATTATCCAAGCCAACTTTCAGGTGGGCAAAAACAACGTGTGGCAATGGCCCGTGCTTTAGTTATGCGACCTAAAATAATGTTGTTTGATGAGGTTACATCGGCATTAGATCCAGAGTTAGTCGGCGAAGTACTTGAGGTAATACGCGAAATTGCCAAAGAAGGTGAAATGGCGATGGTGCTCGTTACACACGAAATGGAATTCGCCCGTGATATTGCGGATCGAATCTTATTTCTGGACAATGGTGTCATTGCAGAAGAAGGACCACCAATTGAAGTTCTAGAGAATTCCGAGAACGAAAGGCTGCAGAGCTTTTTACATCGGTTTAGGACATAAGAAACGAAAAGCTGACCCATGGATGAAAATCCTGGGATCAGCTTTTTATTTTACCCTTAAGTTTAACTATGCATATCCTTTAACTTGTCGCTAACAAATATCCACAACTTCTCTATTTCAGGTCTTCTCCAATTATCTTAACTTCACGTTCCAGACTTACCCCGAACTTTTCTTTCACAGTGTCTTGAACAAAATGAATAAGGCCTATATATTCCTCTGCAGAAGATTTGTCTATATTCACGATAAACCCAGCATGCTTCTTAGATACTTGCGCTCCTCCTATTTGCTTCCCTTGGAGACCACTGTCCTGAATCAATTTCCCAGCAAAGTAGCCTGGTGGCCGTTTAAACACGCTACCACAAGATGGATACTCCAGAGGTTGCTTGGATTCTCTTTTAAACGTTAGATCATCCATAATTGATTTAATTTCGTCATAGTCCCCTCTTTTCATGGAAAATGTTGCTTCTAACACAATATATCCATTATCAGGAATGTTACTGGTACGGTAATCCAAGTCTAAATCCTCTGCTGAAAGCTCAAGCAAATTGCCTTCTCGGTCCACCACCAAGGTACTTTCTAATACATCCTTGATTTCACCGCCATACGCACCCGCATTCATGAAAAGCGCTCCACCAACAGAACCTGGAATCCCACATGCGAACTCAAGCCCTGTTAGGCTTTGAGCTAGTGCCGCGCGTGATGTATCAATAATTCTTGCACCACTTTGTGCTACTATTGTTGTATTGTCAGTTTGAATAGATGTTAATTGCTTCAGATTTAATACGATTCCACGGATCCCACCATCTTTAACAATTAAATTAGAACCATTGCCGAGTAATGTGAATGGTAATTTTTCCGTGTTGGCAAACTTAACTATATCCTGTACTTGTTCATAAGTTTCAGGAGTTACAAAATAATCTGCCTTCCCACCTAATCGTGTATATGTATGTTTGTTCAAGTGTTCATTCACCATCACATTTTTCTCAGATGTAATTTCAATTAATTTTTCATACGTATGATGATAATTTTCCACTCAAATCATTCCTTTTAGAAATATTGACCTATTCTGCCACAAGGCGAAAAGTCTTAGATTTTTTTATAATAATTTCGTACGACTATACTATTCGACGTTTTTAATGATCGTGCCAAAGAAATGACTTTATCAAGTGATCTACTCGTTGATTTTCATGTAATTCACTGTGTCCCAATTCATTGTTTTCGATCATAATTGTTTCCAATTGATCCGGTGCTATAATCATTCGTAATGCATTCACGCTTTTTGGCATTGCTACTGTATCGCCAGTGCTGCCAATGTTTAATACCTTTAGATCACCTGGGATTGTTTGTTTAGTCGAGCGTAGCAATTGTAATGCTGCTGAATCTGGTTTCAGGTCGGTTGCAGCTGCATCGCGATTAATTTGGAAATAGGTTTGACTGTATATACCATCAAAAGGACTACCAATAGTTATGAGTTTTTCAGTTGCAGGATACAGACTGTCGTCCTGGTATTCCTCAATATATTTGACTGAAATTAAGCCACCCATGGAATGGCCAACGATGTTTACTTTATCGATGTTATACTGTTTTTTCATATGATGCAGAACAAATGACAGCCATTTAGCACTATCTTCAAAGCTTGCACGGTTATTTTCAAATATTACCTGAATAAGAACTGGCTCCGTCTTTCCTTTATTCAAGTTGAAAACTCTTATATCTCCTTCACTCGATACCCGGTAAATAAGCGCTTTATTTCCCCAGTTATACTTTTCTTCAAAACGGTACAACATGTTGCCAAATGAGTTAAATGTCCCTTTATATCCATGAACAAAAACAGTCGCAGGCGAAGGATGTTCCTGTGATTCAGCTTCATTAGGCATATAGGTAATTACAGCCATACTAACAATGAAGATTATGAAAGCTGTCATTCGTATAATGTATTTCTTTTTCAACAATCTTACTCCCCTACCTACTATGTTTATGTTTAGCATTTTAAGTTTAGAATAAACCAATCAGTATATATTATATCATTTAAAATACTTAAATGCCTTAGCATTAGAGGGGAAATTTTAAGCTTTTATATTCTTTATAGCATGAAATGTGGGAACTTGGTTTTCATAAGATGCAATATAACGAAAACCTATTTGTTCTAATAATTCAAGTGATTCCTTGAACTGAAACGAAATGGTTTGTTCAGCGTGTGAATCTGACCCTAACGTAATTATTTCTCCACCCAAGTCAACATATAATTTCAAAATATCGATACTTGGCATCCCATTATTTAAACCATATCGAATACCTGATGTATTTAGTTCTATCCCTTTCCCATCATAAATTATTTGTTTAAATATTGCAGATATAATGTCAAAAAAATCATTACCTGTTGGTTCTGCTTTGTATCGTTTTACCAGATCCATATGTCCAAGTATAGAGTACTTTTGATAATTTTTTACACAATAAAGTAACTCATTGTAATATGTTTCATAGGCCTCCACTGTTGTCATATCTTTGAAGAATTCACCTGAATGCAGATCTTTTTTATTTGCTGTATGCATGGAACAGATGACGAAATCAAAGGATTCTTTTCCCATCAATTGTTCATAGCGATCTAGCAAATGCGGCTGAACCCCTATTTCAACGCCTTTTTTAATCTTAATAAAATCGTAATACCTATCCTGTAGTTGTTTTATTTTTGTATCATAGCTTGATAGATTTAAGTCAAAATCAATCGTTGGATCTGGATATTCATAATCGATATGCTCTGTGAAACAAATTTCTTTAAGGCCTAACTTAATAGCACGATCAATACTTCTTTCCATAGGTGTATCACAATCAGCGGAATAATTACTGTGAACATGGTAATCAAACATAAACTCACTCCTTGTGTTGACTTTTTCTTTATTACCTACTATACTATCAAATAACTTTAATTAGATAAAGCGATAAAGCAATAAAGTGAAAAGGGTGATTATCTTGAACCAAACTAGTATTGACCGTTCAGATGGTTTGAGTACAGGTGAGTTCTCTAAAAAAGCATCCCTGTTTCGTATCATAAAAAATAATTTTTCAACTTTTGGTTACAGCGAAATAAAAACACCGACATTTGAATCCTATGATTTGTATCAATCGATTACAGGGACTGTTGAGCCTGACAGCATGATAAAGATAATTGATCCTTCTGGAAAAGTACTTGTTATGCGTCCGGATGTCACAATACCAATCACGAAGATGCAAGTGTCCGCAGCTTCTCCTATACCGCTCTCAAACCAACGCCTTTTCTATATAGAAAATGTTTTTCGGATGTCTGATGAGCAACAAGGGAAAAAAGAATGGACACAGGCTGGTGTGGAAAATTTTGCACCAAGCTCCACTGAAACAGATTCGGAAGTCATTACTTTAGCAGCCCAGATTTTACGTAGTTTAGGATTTGATTCGATTCGAATCCAAGTTGGCTTAGCAAGCTTCTTTCGACCATTATTAGAACAGGTTTCACTTACTGAAACTGAAAGAAAGGAGCTGCAATCGCTCATTCGGGCAAAAAATATATCGGAGTTGGAACTTTTTTTAGCTGAACGAGAGTTACCCGAAGCCTTATGTCAGCTACTTATACAAATCCCATATTTATATGGCGAATTTAATGAAGTAATTGAAAGTGCTAAAGCTCTTTCATTAAGTGGTTCCATGTTAGAAGAAATACGAAAACTAGAAGCATTACACCACATGTTAGAGCTATACAAAGTGGATAAATACGTATCACTTGATTTAGGTCTGATCAATCATATGGATTATTACTCAGGCATTATTTTTCAGGGGTATGTAGAAAACGTAGGAAAACCAGTATTGATGGGTGGAAGATACGATCAACTAGCATCACAGATGGGACGCGCACTCCCAGCAATCGGCTTTGCATGTGATAGTGATGCATTACTTGAAGCACTTACTCAAAATAACCTTTTCAAACCTGACATACCACATATAGATGCAGTGCTGACATATGATGGCAAGCGACAAAAGGAAGCAATTCAAACTGCTGAAATGCTAAGGGAGAATGGATTACGTGTCATTGTTACGTCACAATCTGAGGATGCCTTTTTATTAGAAGGAACAATTATCATTCGATACAAAAATTCGGAACAAGTAGTTGAGGGTATTCGAGGGACCACATCATTTTCTAATTCTCATAATCTATTGGAACTGCTTTTACGCAACAAGGAGGAAATATAATTGGATTACCTAACTCTAGCCCTTGGGAAGGGGCGAACAGCAATACAGGCAATTGATTTGTTATCTCAAGCGGGTATCCAGTTTGAAGATTTTCACCCTAAATCTAGGAAGTTAATTTTCTATGATCATACCATGGGAATAAAAATGGTTTACGTGAAAGCAATAGATGTTCCTACTTATGTGGACACCGGTGCTGCTGACCTTGGTATTGCCGGAAAAGATAATATCCAGGAATCAAATTCAAATCTATATGACATGATGGATTTAAAATTGGGTGCATGTCAATTTGTAGTTGCAGGAGTAGATAAACAGACTTATACCGAAAAACAAAAGCTAACTGTTGCTTCTAAGTATCCGAGAATAGCGTCTTCATTTTTCCAAAAGAAAGGAAAACAGATCCAAACGATTAAACTAAATGGCTCTGTAGAATTAGCACCTTTAATTGGAATGGCTGATGTAATTGTAGACATTATGGAAACTGGAACCACACTAAAAGAAAACGGATTAAGCGTATTTGAAACAATTGATCAAATTAGCACACGACTCATTGTCAATAAAGCAAGCTTTGCGACAAAGTCAACCCGTATTCATGACATATTAAATCGACTACGAAATGTATTGGGGTGATAAAAAATGAAAGTCGTAACGAAATCGGAGTTTTTATCAAAGAAGAGCAGTTCAACTGGGATCAAGCATAAGCAATCAGTGCGCATGCGTGTCGAACAAATTATTACTGCAGTGAGTGAGCAAGGTGACAAAGCTCTGTTCGATTATACAAAGCAATTTGATGGTGTTTCGCTCACCGACCTACAAGTCAGTCAACAGGAAATGAAAGATGCACGTGAATTAGTTGGTGAATCCTTTATCCAGGCACTTAAAGAAGCACAGAAAAATATCACCACCTTTCATAAGGCACAAGAACAAAACTCCTGGTTCATTGGCGAACAAAGTGATGTGTATGTAGGACAAAAGGTTACCCCTCTTGAGCGTGTAGGTGTCTACGTACCTGGTGGAAAAGCTGCATATCCTTCTACAGTTCTCATGAATGTAATTCCTGCTAAACTCGCAGGCGTTCCGTCCATTAGCATTGTCACACCGCCACAAGCAAATGGAACAATAAATCCATATGTCCTTGTAGCAGCACAGGTAGTTGGTGTTGATCGAATTTATAAGATTGGTGGCGCTCAGGCTATCGCTGCCCTAGCCTATGGAACAGAAACGATTGAAAAGGTAAACAAAATCGTGGGTCCAGGTAATACCTATGTAGCCCAGGCAAAAAAAGTGGTTTATGGCGATGTATCGATTGATATGATTGCTGGTCCAAGTGAGATCTGTATTGTTGCTGACGCATCTGCAAACCCTCGTTTTGTTGCTGCAGACTTACTCTCTCAAGCAGAACATGACGAAGAAGCTAGCGCAATATGCATCGCTACTTCTGAAGAGCTAGCAGAGGCTATCCAGACAGAAGTAACATTGCAGACGGCTGATCTTGATCGAAAAGATATTATCCAAGTGTCACTAGAACGTAACGGACGCATGATTGTTTGCCCAACGCTTGATGAAGCCTTTGAGGTTGTAAATGAAATTGCACCTGAACATTTGCAGCTCATGATCAGTGATCCCTATAACGCTTTATCTGAGATTAAAAATGCGGGAGCAATATTTTTGGGGAATTATTCACCAGAGGCATTAGGAGATTATTTCGCTGGACCTAACCATACGCTACCCACAAATGGTACAGCCGCATTTGCTTCTCCGCTTGGCGTTTACGATTTTGTTAAAAAGTCGAGTGTCATTCAGTATACGCAAAGTGCACTCTCTGCCGCGGCCGACTCCATCGTTACATTGGCTGAGGCTGAAGGATTAACCGCACACGCGAACGCAATACGAGTTAGAAAAGGTTAAGCTCTTATGATTTAAATACCTGTCTGTATTCCCAAAGACAGTTGATTTATAAGAGAATAGATATATATTGCGACGTAACCAAAAATCATGTTCAGTTCCCTGCGACCGCTCCGGAAATACACTTCGCTTTCCGCGGGCTCGCGCTGAGCCTCCTCGCGAGCAAAAATCGCTCACTGCGGGGTCTCATCGTCTTCGCTGTTTCCGCAGGAGTCTTCGTGTATTTCCTCCGCTACATGGTGTCTGGGAGCAGCACTAAATAGCTCCTTTCACTATTATGGCAGTTGATTTTCGCTGCGGACAGTTGACTCCTGCGGGAACAGCACGAGTCTGAAGACCCCGCAGCGGTGGTCTTCCGCGAGGAGGCTGAAGCCGTGCCCGCGGAAATCAACGGTCAGCAGCGGAAATCAACCAGCAGTTACGTCGCAGTCATCAACTATGAAGATGAACAGCAACAATGCGTATGAAAAGAGCCAAATATTTTAACAAGAAAGGATGGGGAACATGCGAACAGGCACGATTGAGCGAAAGACAAATGAAACATTCATAAAAGCTAATTTCCAGGTTGACGGGAATGGGAATTCCACCATACATACAGGTGTTGGATTTTTAGACCACATGTTAACACTCATGACCAGACACGGATTGTTCGACCTTAGCCTTACATGTGAAGGCGACCTTGAAATTGACCAACATCACTCAGTTGAAGATATTGGGATTGTATTAGGTCAGGCTTTTGATCAAGCTTTAGGTTCGAAAATTGGCATTAACCGCTATGCAACGACTACAACACCAATGGACGAAGCACGGTCCACCATCTCCATCGATATCAGCGGGCGATCTTTTCTGGTTTTTAAAGTAGATGGAATGAAGGATAAAGTTGGTGACTTCGATACAGAGCTTGTCGAGGAATTTTTCCTGGCGTTTGTTCGCCACGCTAACCTCACACTTCATATCGAATTAGACTATGGAAAAAATAGCCATCATATAATCGAAGCAATTTTTAAAGGATTTGGTAGGACACTTGATGAAGCAACGCGGGAAAATCCTAGGATCAAGGGTGTTCCGTCAACAAAAGGCAGCCTATAAAGGGTGTTCAAAAAGTCATCCAATGATAAACGTCGAATTTCTTCGTTGGTTTGTCTTTCCGGTCCTCATGTAGGAATACCCTACATTCCGGTCCTCAGGACTACACCGCCTTGAACTTCTTGTTTCTAATTTGCCAACTTTATGAACACGTACTTATAAAAAGGAGACATCGTAATGATTGCAATTGTAGATTATGGCGCTGGAAATTTAAAGAGCTTGCAGTTTGCTTTTGATAAATTGGGTTTAAAAACATGTATTACATCTGATGAAAAGATTATTAAAGCAAGTGATGCAATTATTTTACCTGGTGTAGGTGCATTTAATGATGCAATGAAGGCGCTCAATGCACAAGATTTAATTGACGTGCTCACACGAGAAGCATCATCAGGTAAACCCTTCCTCGGCATTTGTTTAGGCATGCAACTGTTATACGACCTGAGCTTTGAGGATGGAGAATGGAACGGACTCGAGTTACTAGACGGAAAAATTGAACAAATTGCACCGACTGTTAAGGTGCCACATATGGGTTGGAACACATTGACACATCATCAGGAAAGTCCAATTCTTAAAAATATCGAAAATGACGCATATGTTTATTTCGTCCATTCCTATTTTGCATCTGAATGGATGAAAGAGTCACTTGTAAGCAGTTGTGTTTACGGTGACCTAGTACCAGCGATAGTACAAAAAGATAATGTAGTTGGTATGCAGTTTCATCCAGAAAAAAGTGGCCAAACAGGTCTGCAGCTTTTAAAGAATTTCGGGGAGATGATTTCATGATACTTTTTCCAGCAATTGATATTCGAAATGGCAAGTGCGTGCGCCTTACCCAAGGTGACTATGACCAAGAACAAATTTATAGTGACTCTCCGGTAGACATTGCAAAACAATGGGAAAGCGAGGGTGCAACTTACATTCACATCGTTGATTTAGATGGAGCAAAAACTGGTGAAATGACCAATTTAACAACGATAGAGGCAATTGTTAAATCCATTCAAATCCCTGTCCAGATAGGTGGCGGTATACGTTCGTTACAGAGCCTAGAGGATTACCATTCAATCGGTGTATCCCGAATGATAATTGGTACAGCCGCAATTAATGATAAATCCTTTTTACGCGCTGCACTATCGACCTATGGAGATAAAATTGCTGTCTCTATCGATGCACGTGATGGCATGGTTGCAACAAACGGATGGATTCAAACCAGTGATATCAAAGCAGTTGATCTGGTAAAAGAATTAGATCTACTTGGTGTGAAAACCATTATTTATACAGATATTTTAAAAGATGG
The DNA here is from genome assembly GCF_044793635.1 of Virgibacillus necropolis. Classification (GTDB taxonomy): domain Bacteria; phylum Bacillota; class Bacilli; order Bacillales; family Amphibacillaceae; genus Virgibacillus_F; species Virgibacillus_F necropolis_A. The sequence goes on along the minus strand of NZ_CP084992.1, from coordinate 2,520,568 downwards.
AATGCTAGCAGGACCCAATTTCCACGAGCTGGAAGTAATAAATAAGCTAACGAACCAGAACATTATCGCATCAGGAGGTATATCAAGCATGGATGATATTCACCTACTTGACACAATGGATATGTATGGGGGAATTCTCGGCAAAGCCTTATATAATGGTTCTCTCACATTAAGCAAACTCCTAAAAGGTGAAAAAAATGCTCGCTAAACGAATTATCCCATGCTTAGACGTAAACAATGGTCGGGTCGTAAAAGGAAAAAAGTTTCAGGACATACAGGACGTGGACGATCCAGTAAAACTCGCGAAACAATACAGTGATAAAGGTGCAGATGAACTTGTCTTTTATGACATTACAGCCTCAAGTGATAACCGGAATATTTTTCTGGATATTGTGGAAAAGGTCGCTGCTGAAATTACGATTCCATTTACTGTTGGTGGTGGAATTCGCACGGTTGACGATGTCCATCGGGTCCTTCGCGCTGGTGCAGATAAAGTCTCCATCAACAGTGCAGCTGTCAAAAATCCATCTTTACTGACGGAGGCTGCACTAAAGTTTGGGAGTCAATGCATTGTTCTTTCTATCGACACCAAAACAACTACTGAAAACGAATGCTCGGTATTTTTGAATGGTGGCCGGGTTAACACGAATATAAATGCAATTGAATGGGCTATTCAGGGCGAAAAGCTTGGTGCAGGTGAATTAGTTATTAATGCAATGGATGTCGATGGTGTAAAAGATGGCTACCATGTTTCATTGACAAAACAAATTGCTGAGCAGGTTAATGTGCCTATCGTTGCGAGTGGTGGAGCAGGAAAGATGGAACATTTTGCTACTATTTTAAATGAAGGTAAGGCAGATGCGGCACTTGCTGCGTCGGTATTTCATTATAATGAGATATCAATTCCAGACTTAAAAGACTATCTAGTTCGTAACAATATTGCGATAAGGAGCGTGAAAACATGCAAATAGATCAACTTAAATTTGATGAGAACGGCTTGATCCCTGCAATTATACAAGATGCCACCACTGGCGATGTGCTAATGCTCGGGTATATGAATCACGAATCCCTAACAAAAACAATGGAAGCGAATGAGACATGGTTTTATAGTCGATCTAGACAAACATTGTGGAATAAAGGTGAGACTTCAGGCAATAAACAATCCGTGCAAAAAATTACGTTTGACTGTGACGCTGACTCATTATTAATACAGGTAGACCCACAAGGTCCAGCATGTCACACAGGTGAAGATTCCTGCTTTTACCGCACACTTTATGCGAATAATCCAAACGAACGAAATGTGATTCATACACTAACCCAAAAAATTAATGAAAGACGGAGAAATCCAATTGATGGGTCCTATACAACCTATTTATTTAATGAAGGTATCGATAAAGTGTTGAAAAAAGTAGGCGAAGAAACAAGTGAAGTTATCATAGGCGCAAAGAATAATGATAAGCAAGAGGTCGTCTGGGAAATTTCTGACCTTACCTACCACACGCTTGTATTAATGGAGATACTAGGTGTGTCCATTAATGATATTAAGAAAGAATTGTATGGACGCCATATTCAAAAGGAAGGTAATCAACGTGAATAAATTTTGGAGCTCCGCTGTGTCGCGTACAGAACCTTATGTCCCTGGTGAACAAATCGAAATGGATGGTCTGCTAAAATTAAACACCAATGAAAACCCATACCCTCCTTCTCCAGAGGTAACGGAAGCAATTCAAGCTGAATTAAAGCGCAAATTGCATCGTTACCCTTCACCAAGTGTTGATTCATTGCGAAAAAAGATCGCTAATTATTATCACCTGGACTCGGAACAAGTTTTTGTAGGAAACGGATCGGATGAAGTACTTGCATTTAGTTTTATGGCTTTTTTTGAGCCAGGTAAGACGATTCGCTTCCCAAGCATCTCCTATAGCTTTTATCCTGTTTATGCGAAGTTGTTTGATATTCCGTATGAGGAGATCCCACTTAATCGTGACTTTTCATTAGCCATGGATAAATTTTTTCAAACAGATGGCGGTGTCATTTTCCCAAATCCAAATGCACCAACAAGTCTGTACCTGGACTTGAAACATATTACCGACATAATAGAAAATAACCCTAATCGTGTTGTCATTATAGATGAGGCATATATTGATTTCGCAAAAGAGTCTGCTGTAGGATTGGTTAATAAATACGAAAACTTACTCGTTGTACAGACCATGTCAAAGTCTCGTTCTCTTGCAGGTTTGCGTGTTGGATTTGCACTAGGGCATCCGGAATTAATCGAAGCGTTAAATCGAGTCAAGAACTCCTTTAATTCCTATACGCTTGATCGTCTGGCAATTGCCGGCGCTGAGGCTGCTATGATGGATGTTAATTATTTTAATGAAACAACCAGAAAAGTAACAAATACGCGGGAATGGGTTGCGGAAGATTTAAAAAAAATAGGGTTTTCATTGATACCGTCCGATACAAATTTTCTTTTTGTACAGCATTATAAAATGGATGCGTTCGATATTTATGCAAAGCTGAAAGAACAAAATGTTTTGGTTAGACATTTCAATAAAGCCCCAATTGATAATTATTTACGAATTACAATTGGAACAGATGATGACATGACCTTGCTGCTCAGCAAGCTTAACTCCTTCATTCATACGAAAAGCGTAGTAAGGCATTAATTCGGCCTTACTACGCTTTTTTATCGTCTACCAGGAAACTATAGATTTCGAAGGTGTGGATTACTGATGTGCATAAACAGCCACGTCCAGCTCCAGCACCTAGCCCGCCTGAGGTTTTAAGTCAAATCTCTTTGTGATAAGCTGTTTTCGTAAAGATTGTTGCTTTCGAGAGAATAGATATATACTACGACGTAACTGCTGGTTGATTTCCGCTGCGGACAGTTGCGCACCTTAGGGCACGGCTTCAGCCTCCTTGCCCGGCAAGGGGTATGCCGACGTTGTCCGCAAAGGACGGTTTTAGTCGGCCCTCATCTTCTACCACCGCTGCGGGGTCTTCAGACTCGTGCTGTTCCCGCAGGAGTCAACTTGTCCGCAGCTCCAATCAACTGCCATAATAGTGAAAGGAGCTATATGGTACTGCTTTCAGAAACCATATTAGCGAAGGGAAAACACGGAGACTCCTGCGGGAAAGCGAAGTGTTGAGACCCCGCAGTGAGCGTTCTTTGCGATCGAGGGGGCTCAGCAAGCCTGCGGAAAGCGTAGTGCTTTTTCCGCAGCGGTTGCAGGACACAGAACATGATTTTTGGTTACGTCGCAGTATATATCAACTATGAAGATGAAATAGCAACAATGCGTACAAAAAGGCTACCACTACGTATGCAATGTCTTTTGTTTAAGAATCACCAAGGTGAAAAATCCGGCAATGAGAAATAAAAATATCTTAATAAAAACTAGGGGAATTATAAAGAATATGGTATACCCCATTGAAATCCACAATGAAAAAACACCGATTATTTTAGCCCTTAAAGGTATTCCCTTTCCTGCACGGTAGTTTTCAATATATGGTCCGATCCATTTATTTGTGATCAACCTTTGGTAAAAGTTATCCGAACTCCTTACATAACAAGCAGCGGCAAGTAGCAAAAGTGGGGTTGTCGGTAACAATGGTAAAATGATGCCGAGTAACCCTAATACTAAGGATATAGTTCCCCCAATTATTAATAACATTCTTATCAATTGTCTCATTCTTCACACCAGCTATAGTTAATAGTTTAAGTAATTACTTTCTATTATAGCATCCAACCTACCTTTATTCACTTGAAAGAACTTTTAGAAAACTTGGCTTATCGCCAAGCCTTAGTTGCACTTATGCAGTAAGAAAGGATTTATGCTTTCTTAACTGCTAAAAGATAACACAAAACCCTCTCCAGTAATAATTCCGGAGAGGGTTAGTTGATTGTTAAATCATGTGCTTAATTTCTGCGTTCTTTTTTAGTTTCTCTATTTTAGCCTGTAGCTGCTTTTGTTGTTTTTGTTGTTCCAATTGACCTTTGATTTGTTTTTTCATTTCATCTAATTTAGGAATATCTTTACTTTGTTCTTTTAGCTTATCATAATACGCTTGTACTTCTTTATCCGAAACTTCTGTAGCTTTAATTTCCTGTTTCATATACTTTGAAAGTGTAATCTCAAATGCTAACTGCTTTTTATATGAAGCTTCAGTTAGGTGTAGTTTTTCCAACACCGCCGCCAGCTGATCAGCCTTATTCTTTTTAATGGTTTCAAATTCCTTTTGGACTTCCTTTTCTGAAACTTCAATGCCTTTTTCCTTTGCATCTTGTTTAAGAAGTTCTTGTTGAACAATAACATTTAATGCTTGTTTTTTAACATTTTTCAAATCACTTACATCTTGCCCATATTGACTCATTAACATCTTTGTTTGAGCATATGAAGCATTATATTTTTTACCCTTGATTTCTTGCCCATTTATCTTAGTGACAACTTTATCATTGTCCACTTTTTCTTTATCTGTAATTTCAACCTCTTTTTTGGCAGGTTGCGCTGTTTCTTCTGATTTTTTATCATTGTTTTTGTCAGCGTTTTTATCACTTGCAGAATCATCACCACATGCAGCTAAAACTGTTGCTAAACTCAATGCTAAAACTAACATGATCATCTTTTTCATCGATGAATTCCCTCATTTCTTAACTTTGTCCTTTCATTCAAACACATTCCTTATAGCCAATGCAAGTACTAACTTTGCAAAAAAACTCTTAAAAACCTTTCATGATACGTATTCACAAGTGTTTTTTACACTTTGAAGTCATTTTCATTGGTTATATCCCTTACTTTTGCCACATTAGTGACTTTTATCCATGGACCGATAAGAAATCAGACTTGGGAATGAGTGAAACTCATGCCACTAGCCGTTTCGATAAATGTGGTTCCCTTCTATACTAAGAATTATGAAAAGAAAAGACGGAGGGATTTACATGATAAACCTTTATGAACTGGAACCTATAATTGAAAGTCGCCGTGTGAGATAGATCGTTATAAAAGAGGCTGGGACATAACTAGCCAAAATTAACTTAAAAATGGTTCCGATCATCGGTTTTTGATGATCGGAACCATTTTTCGTTGGATTATTTTCATTATCTTTTCGTTGATTTATCTTCATGGCGGTGTACTTCCTCAAGTTTACCGCCATGAATGCAAATCCTAATTCATTTTCTACCTTCTCTTCACCCCTCACAGACATACGAGTGAAGCACAAATTAGCCTTCAGGAATCCGAAGACTGGCTCCACATCGATTTTACGATTGCCGTAGATTTCACCAGTTTCCTCTTCCGAAAGCAGCTGCCTAATATATGCTTTTTGGCGTTCCCATTTTTCATTGTAATAAATTTTTCGATTATTTCCTTCCTTCGCTTTGGTGCATTGGGAACGCAATGGACAATCTGAACAGTCCTCACACTCATAGACTTTAAACGTTCGTGTCAGTCCGTATTTGTCTGTTCGATTGGACACGTGCCGGAACATCAATTGTTTTCCATTTGGACAGGTAAACGTATCGTCTTCCTTGTTATATTCCCAATTGGCTGTATGGAAAACGTTATTTTTATGTTTCTTTTTCTTCTCTTTTCGATACTGGTTATAGGTAATCAGCGGGGTGCGTTTTCGATTCTCCATGACATCTTCGTAGTTTTGTTCACTTCCGTACCCTGCGTCAGCGACAATATGCTTCGGCAACTTAAAGAAATTGTTCTCTATGTTATCCAGAAATGGAATGAAGGTGCGTGTATCTGTCGGGTTTGGGAATACATCATAAGCGAGCACATATTGTCCTTCCGTCGCAGCCTGCACATTGTAACCTGCTTTTAGTTGACCGTTCTTCATATAATCATCTTTCATTCGCATAAAAGTGGCATCATGATCCGTCTTCGAGTAACTGTTGCGTTCTCCAAAGACTTCCATGTCGTTTTGGTATTTTTGTTTACGCGCCACAAAATCTTTAAATTGTTTGCGGTATTGTTTGGGTGCTTTGCGCTCCGATCGAACTTGTTTTCGTTCGCTACCGACCTCGCTCGCTTCTATTTTTTTGTCGTAGGTCATTACCTCGTCATCAAGCTGTTTCACGACTTTTGTGAGTTCGTCAGTGGAAAGTTCGTCCGAACTTTCGCGTTCAATGCCTGGAATAATTTCTTTTTCCAATAATTCATCATACATTTGGTTGGACTTTTCCACCAAATTAACACTGTACCTTTCAATCGATTTACGCCATACAAACGTAAATTTATTAGCATTCGCCTCAACCTTGGTTCCATCAATAAAAATCGCTTCTTCATCAATCTGTTTTTCTTTCACCAACTGACAACGGAATTGCACGAAACACTGACGGAGTATTTCTTTAACCTCTGGATGCACACGAAAACGATTGATGGTACGATAACTTGGTTCATATCCTTGCGCTAACCACATCATACGCACACTGTCTTTGAGTAACCCTTCGATTTTTCTTCCAGAAAAAACCGACTGCGTGTAGGCACACAAGATAACTTTCATCATCATTTGCGGGTGATAGGCTGGACATCCAGTTTCACGAGAAAAGGTAGCGAATGCTTCATCCGGAATCTGTGTTACAACATCATTTACCGCATAGGCAATATCATTTTTGTCCAACTTTATTTCTAAATCTAGCGGCAAAACAACTTGATTTATGTTATAATTTTTAAACATAAGAATCCCTCCGATAGTTATTGTGTAGTTACTTTAATTCTATCAAAAGGGGTTCTTTTTGTTTAGTGAAAATATACGATTATATAATAAAAGCGCGGTATTTCACCTACACGGTGAGTACCACGCTTTTATTTATTTACTGAGTTTTGTCCCAGCCTCTTACAATTAAAATTTGTTTAAACTATCCGCAATTTCGTTTACCATTTCCTGAACAGAAACAAGTCCGCCTCCAGAAAGGTACCAATAATTTGGGTCTAAGTATACGATATGGTCATTTTTGTATGCTTTTGTTTTCTTTACAAGTTTATTTTCAACCACTTGTTTTGCAGATGACTCATCACCAACAATCGCACCACGATCAATCACATACAAAAGGTCTGGATTCTGTTCAACCACATATTCAAATGATACATTCATTCCATGTGTCGATGCTTCAATTGAATCATCGATAGCTTCCACACCAAATACATCATGGATCATACCAAATCGTGATTTGGATCCGTATGCACTAATTTTACCGCCGCTTACTAACGTGATCAGTGCCTTTTTATCCAATGAAGCCGCTTTTTCCTGTAATTTTGAAATTGATTCCTCTATTTTTGTTAATTCTTTTTCAATCTCATCTTTTTTATCAAAAATAGTACCAATTGTATCTAAGTTACTTTTAAAGGATTCCATATAATTAGTTGTGTCTACACCAAGATAAATAGTTGGAGCAAGTTCAGATAATTGTTCATATAAGGATGATTGACGCCCTGAAATAATAATTAAATCTGGATCTATTTCTGAAAGTTTTTCAAAGTCCGGCTCTTTTAAACTACCAACATTTGCATATTCTTCACCTTCATATTTTGATAAATATGTAGGCATGCTACCATGTGGTACACCTGTTACATCAATTCCTAATTTATCTAATGTATCTAATGTCCCATAGTCAAACACAACTACCTTTTCGGGGTTTTTTGATACTTTTGTTTTTCCTAAATCATGCGTAACAGTGATTGTTTCTTTTGTATCCCCATTTGCACTATCATCTTTTTCTGTACCGCACGCGGTCATAACAATCGCAAACAAACTAACCATAATTAACACAATTAATTTTTTCATTTTAATATCCCCTTTATTTTTTATCCAAAATAAACACATATACGTTGGTCATTGATCGTTTTAATATCCATATCCATATCATAAATATCTTTCAAAACACATTCATCAATAACATCACAGGTAGGTCCCTGTTTAACAATTTGACCATCTTTAAGCGCAACAATTTGATCAGAATAACAGGATGCAAAATTAATATCATGAATGACAATTACAATGGTTTTCCCTAAATCATCTACAAGTTTTCTTAGCGTTTTCATAATTTGTACCGAATGTCGCATATCTAAATTATTCAGCGGTTCATCAAGCAAAATATATTCGGTATCCTGCGCGATAATCATTGCGATGTGCGCGCGTTGACGCTGCCCGCCACTTAGCTCATCAAGATAACGGTCCTGCATATCGCGAAGCTCCATGTAATCAATTGCTTCATCTACTTTATCCCAGTCTTCTTTCTTCAGTTTCCCCTGTGAATACGGAAAACGTCCAAATGAAACAAGTTCACGAATCGTTAAACGAAGATTGATGGCATTAGATTGTTTTAGAATAGATATTTTTTTAGCTAAATCATTACTTTTGGTTTCTGTTACTTCTTTACCATCAATCGTAATCTCACCCTGATCTTTTGTAATTAAGCGGCTAATCATCGATATCAAAGTGCTTTTCCCGGCACCATTTGGACCAATGAAAGAGGTGATTTTGCCTTTCTCTATGGTTAACGAAACATCATCAATCACACGCTTTTGGTTATAGTTTTTAAAAACACCTTTAATACCTACCATGATTTATTCTCCTTTAATAAAAGATAGATGAAATACACACCACCGACAAAGTTAATAATCACACTAATCGTTGTCTGAAACGTAAATATTTCTTCCACGATAAATTGACCACCTACTAATGCAATGATACTGATTAATGCTGAACCTATTATTAAGTAAAAGTGACGATATGTTTTCAAAAATTCATACGCAAGGTTTACAACAAGCAATCCCAAGAACGTGATTGGACCGATTAATGCTGTAGCAATTGATATTAAAATTGCGACTATAATCAACAGGCGCTTCACAACATATTCGTATGGAACACCTAAATTAATTGCTTCCTCTTTCCCTAATGACAACACATCTAAATACTTGTAAAAGCGCAGTGAATAAATGAAAACGAGTGTAATTAGTCCAACTGATAAATAAACAAGCTCCACATTAACATTATTGACACTCGCAAACATCCTGTCACGTACAATCATGAATTCATTCGGATCAATTAATACTTGCATAAAAGATGTAAAGCTACCAAAGAATGTTCCTAATATCATACCGATCAATAATAGAAAATAAATATTATTCTTTTCTCCTTTAAAAAGAAAACGATATAAGATTAAAGAAAATATCACCATGAAACCAATCGATATAAAATAGTTGAAGTGGCTACTCAACATCACAAGAGATTGCGTGCCAAATATAAAAATGATACATGTCTGAATTAACATATATAAGGAATCAAGTCCCATAATACTCGGTGTTAATATCCGATTGTTCGTGATTGTCATGAATATCGTTGTTGAATATGCTATAGCCGCACCAGTTATGATTATGGCAACTATTTTCATAATTCTTCTTGGCAAGATGTAACCAATATTCCCGCTTAAATCATAGAACAAGTAAATTGCTACCAATACCACTGCCAGAACTGCTAGGATTATCGTCTTTTTTTTATAGCCCATATTTCTTTCTCCTTAGCAGTAAAAATATAAATACGCCACTTCCAATTACCCCAACAGTCAAGCTGATTGGAATTTCATATGGATAGATAATGACTCGACCGATAATGTCACAAACGAGGACAAACGCTGCACCTAATAGTGCTGTATGTAATAAGCTTTTCTTCAAGTGATCCCCTTGGTAAATGGTTACGATATTCGGAATGATCAGTCCTAAAAATGGAATAACCCCGACGGATAAAACGACAGAAGCAGTAACTAGTGCAACAATGATTAATCCAATATTCACTACCTGCTTGTAATTGAGCCCCAAATTTTTGGAGAAATCCTCTCCCATTCCTGCTATGGTAAATTTGTTAGCAAACAGATAAGCAACGATTAGGATCGGAATACTAACATACATTAATTCATAATTCCCACTCATGATCATGGAAAAGTCCCCTTGCATCCAGGAAGACATGTTTTGGATAAGATCATTTTTGTAAGCAAAAAAAGTTGCTCCCGAGCTTATAATATTCCCAAACATCAGCCCTACTAAGGGAATGAAAATAGCATCTTTAAATTTAATTTTGTCGAGGATTTTCATAAAAATGAATGTCCCAATCAACGCGAATAAAAAGGAAACCAACATTTTTTCTAAGGGACTTGCAGATGTAAAGACCATTAATGAAACCAAAATTCCAAGTCGGGCAGAATCAAGTGTACCTGCTGTTGTTGGTGAAACAAATTTATTACGGCTCAATTGCTGCATAATTAGCCCGCAAATACTCATGCTCATTCCAGCAATTAAAATACTCGCTAACCTCGGAATCCGACTGATCATCAAAATGTCAATCTGGTCTTCTGACAAATGAAAAACATCCCAAACCGAAACATTCGAAACGCCCACAAATATGGAAGTGATGGATAATATACAAACAGTAATTAAAAGGTAACGAATTTTCATAAGTCAGTCCTTCTTCTATTATTTAGGCTCTTTTCATACGCATTGTTGCTTTCCATCTTCTTCATAGTTGATATAAACTGCGACATAACTGCTGGTTGATTTCCGCTGCTGACCGTTGCTTTCCGCGGGCACGGCTTCAGCCTCCTTGCCCCGGCAAGGGGTATGCCGACGTTGTCCGCAAAGGACGGTTTTAGTTGGCCCTCATCATCTCCACCGCTGCGGGGTCTTCAGACTCGTGCTGTTCCCGCAGGAGTCAACGGTCCTCCGCTCCAATCAACTGCCATAATAGTGAAAGGGGCTCTATGGTACTGCTTTCAGACACCATGTTAGCGGAAGAAATACACGAAGACTCCTGCGGAAACAGCGAAGACGATGAGACCCCGCAGTGAGCGGTCTTTGCTCGCGAGGAGGCTCAGCGCGAGCCCGCGGAAAGCGTAGTGTATTTCTGGAGCGGTATGCTATGACGCAGTATATATCTATTCTCTTATAAAGCAACAATCTTTGGGAATACAGCCATTATTTAAAATGGTAATCACCTTCAATTCACTTTAATTAATAATGATATTCATTATCAATTAGCTTCCATAACTGATTATAGCATAGGAATAAATAACGTCAATACCTTTAAACAATATTTTCCAACAAAAGAAAAAAGGCTAACAAATGTAGGGGTGATCCCTTCTATTTGTTAGCCTTTTATAAAATTTGCTTATTCAGAGTCAACATCACAACCATCACCAGTACAGTATGTTGTTTCTGACTTTTTCGGATTTAATGTTTGTAATGTTGGTTGTTCGTTTTCTTCTTCCCAGACCTTTTCAATTACTTCTGAAAATACTTCTGGAGGCTGTGCGCCTGAAACCGCATATTTCTCATTGAAGACAAAGAACGGTACTCCTTGTACACCAATTTGTTGCGCTTCCTTTTCGTCGCCCCTGACCGCTTTTGCAAAATCACTCGACTCAAGAACATCTCGAACAGCATCTTTATCTAACCCTACCTCACCAGCTAATTTCGTCAATGTTTCGTTATCAGCAATGTGTAAAGAATCGGTGAAGTATGCCTGTAACAATCTCTCAGTCATCTCTTTACCTTTGCCTTGTTTATCAGCATACTTTGCCAGGCGGTGTGCATCAAATGTGTTGGTGTGCTGCATCGTGTCAAATCGGTAGGTCAAGCCAAGCTCTGCTGCTTGATTTGCCAAATTCTCATTTGACTGACGCGCTTTTTCCACACTCATCCCATACTTCCCTGCCAATAACTCATGAATATTTTTACCAGCGTTTACTTCTGCATTTGGGTCAAGCTCATAACTTTTATATGTGATGGTTACTTTGTCTTTATTTGAAAATTGTTCTAACGCTAACTCCAGTCTGCGTTTACCGATGTAGCAGAATGGACATACAAAATCTGAATAGACGTCAATTCTCATATAACTAACACCTCATTTCTGTTAGTTATTGTAGCATAGGATAAGGGTTTATCGTAACATTGTGCTTAGAGTCTAATGTAGATCCTTATTATCAATATACTTCCCATAATCTGGAACCGCAACTTGATCAAAGTTTTCAACTAGCTGTTTTAACCCATTTTTCAACTTGTCCCCGTCCATTACCGCACCATGACCAGGTATCATTGTACTTGGGTTCAATGCCTCAATCTTCTTAACTGAATCCCACGCTGCCTGCCAATCAGTAGTAAGATATCGTGGAGGTCCATTTAATTCAGGACTTTGCATCAGAACGTTATAAAATGAATCCTGTTTAACCGTAATACATGCATCGCCAGAAATTAGTGTACGATCTTTTTCTCGGAAAAAGGAAACATGACCTGGTGCGTGACCCGGTGTATGGATCCATTTCCAGTCATCAAGTTCAGGTACGCTTCCATCATCAGGCAGAGGTTCAACATTTCCATGGAGATTGATCGGTTCATTCGGAAATAGTGATGATGCCTTTGCTACTAGTCCACCTTCAACAGTCGAGTCAGGTTCAGGGTATGATTTTTCCCCAGTTAAATAAGGAACTTCACTTTCGTGGGCATAGACAGGAACTTCCCATTCTTCAACTAAATCTACAAGCCCCCCTACATGATCAAAGTGCCCATGTGTAAGAATAATTGCAGCTGGCTTGCTTTCCCGGCCAAAACGATCCACAACGACTGACTTTATTTCAGACGCAGCATTTGGCATACCAGCATCTACAAGAACCCACTCGCCCCTTCCTGGCGTGCCAATGAAACCAATATTAACTATTTGATCTGTATAATAATAAACATCATTTCGCACTTCATGACCAGTCCCGCTTGTGATGGATGTCATAGGAATAAATCGCAATAGATTATTTTCATTCGTTTGTTTATCCATTTCGTAAATCCTCCATTTTCTCCTTAGTATTTGTGAGAAAGCGAGAAATTAACCAACAAAAAATGCTCCCACTAAAATTGTAGTAAAGAGCATTCTTTTTATACGCATTATGAACTATTAAATTGCGAACTTGGGGCATCAATCAATACAATTGTTCTTCTTGCACTGATCCATCCTGCTTATAAATCGTTAGTTTTGTTCCTTTATTATTAGCAATTTCACGACCACGTTTAATTGCGTCATCTTTTTCATCAAAAACATCACTTGGTCGCTTGGCATTGTTTGATTTTACTGCCCAACCACCTTCATGAGCAACTACCTGTTCAGCTTCCCTAAGTCGTTCAGGATTACTCTCATGTTTTCTTCCTGCTTCACTACGCTCGCTTGGCTTTCCGTTTTTTTCGTATTCATTGATTTCTCTATGACCAGCGTTGTTATACCATTCTTTAGCTTGACTGGTTGCGATCGGAATAGCTTGATCTTCTTTGTACCCTTCATCTATCATCGAATTTGCAATATCAATGGTTTTTTTCCGTACAACTTTGTCCAAGTTTTTCAGTGAAGATGGATAATCATCCATAGTCCAAGGCATTTTTATCCTCCTTTAATCCCTTTTATGTACAATACCCAGTACATATTGAATTAAACAGCATGACATTTACTTCCCTGAGTAAAGTTCCACTGTGTTCGAAGAAAAAATACCAATATCCATCCTTCCACCGACCGATTTTGCCCGAATTAAAATTGGTTGGTTATACATGTTTTTAAATACAAAATCCGGCCCCCACCAGCTAACAGTAGCATCACGTCCCGGTGGAACATATGGCACGCTCCGACTATGTGAGTAACGTTCAACAATTTTTACGCCTTTTAAGCTTACAGCATTATATAAGGTGGACGATACCTGACATATCCCACCGCCAATATCCTCTGCCAACTCGCCTTTTACAATAACTGGGGCTTTCTTGTACCCTTTTTCTTCAGTACGCTCGCCTACAATTTTATTAAACGAAAACTTTTCGCCCGGAAAGACCACATAATTATTTATTGCTTCTGTAGCAAGTTTGATGTTATGTGAACGTTCTTTATTATGCTTCTTAAAATACGTAACATAACGACCAATTTCCTTTTCCTTAATCTCAGCCAATAGTTCTGTATCTACCCGTGGAAAGATATCTTTTTTGGGGATTTTAATTTCTACCGGTTCTCCTAGATAGAAGGACTTGAGGAATAATGCATGAAATTTACGTCGGTCTAATGCAATTCCTAATTTCTCTTGAACTATTTCACCTGATTTATTTAACGTTGCATTAATTGGTTCTTTGTAAATTTTTTCATCTAGTGAATCAAGCAAAAGCTTTAACTTTACATCATTTATAAAATAACTGTTAAGGTAAGGCAATTCAAACCGTTCCAGTTCAACTGTTTCCAGTGTTTTTCCTTTTTCAGTCACGGTTAACTGTTGGGGGGTATTTCCTAATGGAACCATAAACAAAAATAACGATAATATAAAAGCATTCATTACACTATCCCTCCTTTTCATAGTATTGGTTGAAGGGAATAAATTCATGTAACAAAAAAGCTAAAACTCAAGTTAGAGTTTCAGCTTTTTCCGTTTAATAATGAACGCCCCATAATGGATACGCGATTTGTATTTTTTAGTTCATCAATTGTTTTGACACCAATACCGAACATCGTCATCTTCAGTTCCAATTCAATTTGTTCCATTGCCTCGATAACCGCTTCCTCTGATTCTGTTGCAGCTTGCAATAGCTTACGAGCAAAGCCAATAACATCCGCACCGATTGTCAATGCCTTAGCAGCGTCAACACCTGTTTTCATTCCCCCGCTTGCAACAACCGGAACCGTTGAACCTAACTCACTTCTAACGGATACGATACAATCCTTCGTTGGAATGCCCCAGCTGTTGAAAGCTTCTGCTGCAGCTTTTCTTAGTGGCTCTTTTGAACGAAGCTTTTCTACCTGGCTCCATGAAGTTCCACCTGCACCCGCAACATCTATATACGAAATTCCAGCATCGTATAACCGTCGTGCAACTGTACCATCGATTCCGAATCCAACCTCTTTGACGCCGACTGGAACTGTTAGTTTCTTACATACTTCTTCTATTTTAGGAAGCAATTCATGAAAATTGGTATCCCCTTCATCTTGGTTTATTTCCTGCAAACTATTTAGATGAAGAACTATCGAATCCGCTTCTGTTAAATCAACGATTCGTTGGCACTCTTCAGCTCCATAGCCATAATTAAATTGAACAGCGCCAATGTTAGCAATTAACGGTGCAGTTGGTGCATGCTGGCGGACAAGGAAAGAGTCCTTGTGTGCATCACTTTCAAGTAAAGCACGGGTTGATCCAAGTGCAATTGCCCATCCTTTTTGTTCAGCGGCTTTTGCTAAATTACCATTAATTTCTTCTGCCAACTCGGATCCGCCTGTCATGGAACTGACAAGAAATGGCACTTTGATTTTTTTGCCTAAAAACGTTGAATCTAACTTAATATCCTTAAAGTCAATTTCTGGTAATGCATTATGTATAAATGAAATCCCTTCAAGACCTGTTGTTTTATTAATACCTTCCACATTTTCGTCCAAGCACAAACGAATATGTTCTGTTTTACGTTTATTAATTCCTATATCCATGTGTAAACCCTCCACATTTATTTTACTACGGCTCTTCGTTTATTTTGTAAATAAGGATGCAATGTTACAAAATAAACACCCATGATTACCATAATCATACCAATAATTTGGGTCCAGGTGATAGTAGAATTGTATAATACGACAGCTAACCATGCAGTATTTATTGGAACTAAATTCATATAAATACTAGATTTACTGGCACCGATTTGTTTTATCCCACTATTCCACAGTAAAAATCCGATCACAGATGAACAGATGATCATAAAAATCATTTCTCCCCAAGCCTGTGTGGACATCTGTAAAATATCGCCCCAACCTTGTTCAAATAGAGAAATAATTCCCAGAAAAATCGAACCAACTAATGTAGTAAATGTCGTTGTAACAATTGGCGAAACATCACGCATTGCAACTTTGCCAAAAAGACCGTGTGCCACCCAACAAAGTAACCCACCAATAAATAGAAGATCACCAGCATTAAATTCAAGTGATAATAATGTTGCCAATGACCCTCTTGAAATGACAACAATTACCCCTACTAAAGATAATAATAACCCGAATCCAAGTTGTTTATTCCACACCTCACCTAAAAACAAAACAGCCCCAAACGTAATGAGTACTGGTGTTGTAGCAACGATTAATGATCCATTTATAGCTGAAGTGATATCGAGCGCTATAAAAAAGAATATGTTGTATCCAAAAATACCAGTTATCGCCATCGCTAATATGGCCTTCCATTGCTTTTTCAAAGCCTCTGCATCAAATTTTCTCTTCCATAAAACATAGATTAATAGTAATATTCCAGCTGTTCCAAATCGGAATGCAGCAGCAGTAACTGGTGGTATTTCCGTAATAACATGCTCTGCAGCAACAAATGCTCCACCCCAAAACAACGGAACAAGTAGCATCCAAAAATAAATAGCTAAAGATTGTTCCTGCTTCATACCGATCCTTCTTCCATTTTCTTTTATGCAAGAACTATATCAAATGCCTATCGAAATAGCCAACCACGAAGGTTAGCTGAGTTAAGAAAAGCGGAAGCGCCTTGGTCAGCCCCGACAAGTTTAAGACGAATCTCTTAGTGATGATTTTTATCACAAAGAGATTTGACTTAAAACCTCGAGGGGCTAGGCGCTGGAGCTAGACAGATTAACGCCAAATTTTTATACTTTCTTTCCTATTAAAAATATATATGATTTCCTGAAGGATCTGTAACGAGATATTGTTCCCCATCTAGATCAACATGGACATCTAAGTTTTGTAATCGCTCCACGATTTTCATTCTCTCACTAGCTGGAACGACAATCGTATAACTCTTCAAACCAATTTCATTAGAAGTCGGGACACTTCCACCTCTACTATTCCAAGTATTCAACCCAATGTGATGATGATAGCCTGCTGATGATAGGAATAATGCTTGTTCTCCAAAATTACTCACAATTTGAAACCCAAATCCTTGTGTATAGAATTCCTCGATCATAGCGAGGTCGGCTACTTGCAGATGAATATGACCAATTATTGTTCCAACTGGCATCCCTTCCCAGCCATTCTCAGCCACTTCTTGCATTAGTGCATTAGCATCCAATGGTAATGTACTCATTTCAACCTGGTCACCAAGCCAATTCCATTCGATTGGATTACGATCAGTATATATTTCCACGCCATTCCCATCAGGATCAGCAATATATAGTGCTTCACTAACTAAATGATCGGAAGCACCTTGTATAGGGTATCCGGTATGAATCAAATGCCTGAGCATCTTCGCGAGATCCGCTCGCTTCGGCAATAAAAATGCAATGTGAAAAAGACCAGTTTTACGTGGATCCAAAGGCCTGGGATTTTCTAGTTGCTCAATTGTTAACGCTGGCATAATTCCACCTGCCGCAAGCTTTGCAAGGTGCGGCTGTTGTTCGACCACTCGAAACCCTAGTATGTTTTGATAAAAGTTAAGTGACCGTTCTAAATTAGCAACTTTTAAATGAATATGATTAATATACTTTGTTTCATCGGTATGAAAGGTCATAGATGGAATCTCCTTTTAATCGAATATAATTACATATAGTTTACTGGTTTTTCGATTTTTTTGAAAGAGATACGGTATCCCCCCCAACTAGGATGTTCGTGGATCCTTTCTCGGGAAAATTGTATAACTAAAACTGATTAAAAAGTCTACCCCAAGCACAAGCGTCCAAAGTCTGGCTGTCTGATACAGTGCCTCCGTTTGAGTTTGGTTATCAATGTATAAAATAATTGCTCCTAAAATGATGACCCCTACAATCCATGCTATAAGATGATGGTACCAGCCCGTGCGTTCTTTTTTCGCAAAATCTTTTCCGTACTTTTTACTCTTATCAGGTCTTGGTCCATTTCCAAACCGGTATGCAAATCGAATATCAGCCCATTTAATCATTTGATGACCGAACGCCACGCTGACCCCGATATATATCGCAGCTATACCATGAACTGTCGTTGCCACTGCGCCATTTTTCAAATCAATAACAGCTGCAATCAGTAATAATACATCCACAATAGGGGTACATATCAGTAAAAATGCTCCAAGTTTTTTCTTATGAAACACATAACGAGCTACAAGACCTGCTAAAACAAATATCCAGAATCCAATTTCACAAGCAACAATAAACCAAGCCAACATAATGATTAACTCCTTTTTGGTACGATTGTATTAATTATAATATAGCACAACCTGATTAAATAGTACACTTGTGTTATATTATAATTATGCCAAAAATAGTTGATCACGAAAAAAGGAAAATTAAAATAGCAGAAGCAACATGGAAGGTCATCGTTGATGAAGGTCTAGAGCAGGCGACTGTCCGTAAAATTGCAAAAGTCGCTGACATGTCTGTTGGGTCATTACGTCATTACTTTTCAACACAGTCCGAGTTATTTGCATTTTCGATGAAGCTTGTATCAGATCGCGTGAGAAATCGAGCAGAAAACAAATACTATGATGGACCACCACTCGAGTCCATGCAGGAACTATTAAGCGAGTTTTTGCCAATTGATGAAGAACGAAGAATTGAAATGGAGGTATGGATGGTTTTTTCATCGAAAACACTCGTCGATCCTAACTTAAAAGCATTGAGCCAAGAAGTATATGATGAAATGCATCGCGCATCCAAAATGGTAGTTGAAGGACTGATTGAATCAGGGTTAGCAAGTCAGGCTTTGAACAAATCGCTTGAAATTGAAAGATTATATGCATTAATTGATGGGATGGCATTACATGGCATCCTGCATCCTGATCGATTTTCTGTTGAAAAGATGCAGACAACATTGAAGTATCATTTAAAAGCTTTATGTAATTAGTCATTTGTAAGGATTAGAAATCCTAGATCCGTCTAATAGTGGGTCTAGGATTTTATGCGTTTACACTATAGACTTATTAAAATACCAAAAAACATTACAAAGCACGATGACAGGAAAAATGAATTAAATAATGTAAGTTTATGAGGACCAGTATTTTCTGTAGGTTTATCTTTCATAAAAAGAAGGCCAATTCCTCTAATTCCTTCTTTCTTTACATCAAGTCCATTCTCTCCTAACGTGAACATGATAGATATAATAATCATGACAATACCAAAAGGAAAGATTACCTCACCAACTTGAACATTTTGCTCCAATGAAAACAGATAGATGAATATAATTTGCGCAAGGGATATAACAAAAATTTTTTTGAACATTCTCTTCACCTCCTGAACCAGCATTGTTTAGATTTCCAGGCTGTCAAGCTATAATCGTTTGAATAGTTAGAGGGTCATAGAAGTATAAAATGAAAAGATTTTCTGATAATATAATATTCAGTCTAATATCATGTATATAGTAACATATTATGCTACTATTCTGTTATGGAATATAAAATAAAAATCCTAGGCATATAACGATAATAAGGGGGCAATAAAATTGAAACAAAAAGCCAAAGACTTCGCAGAGAAGGCCCACCGAGGGCAAACAAGGAAGAATTCGAATGCACCTTATATAACACATCCAATACGGGTTGCTGAAAAGTTAGAACGTGCCGGATTTTCAGATGAAGTTGTTTGTGCTGGTTATTTACATGATGTTGTGGAAGATACGCCTTTTGAAATGGAAGATATTGAAGCTGCATTTGGTTCAAGGGTAGCAAAACTTGTTGCAGCCCACACTGAAGATAAGTCAAAATCATGGCAAGAACGGAAACAGCATACAATCGACACCGTGAAGCATGCTGAGAATGAAGTAAAATATTTAATCGTCGCGGATAAACTAGATAACTTACTTGGATTAGAACAGGATCTTGATTTGCAGGGGGATGCTGTGTGGCGGAATTTTAATGCAGGAGTTGAGCAACAAAAGTGGTACAACACCTCCATTTCTGAAAATATGTATGTTGGAATCGAACCTGATAATGTTCCAAGTTATTTTGCCGAATATATGGATGCAGTGAAGCGAGTATTTGGTTAACGGTTCATCCAGCTTCGGATTTGGGGTTAAAACGATCGGTTGGCGGATATATGTGTAAAACGGCAGATAAGTAGCCTATCATTAGTAACTTCTGTCTACTCTCCAAATTAAACTGCTATAAAAAACACCTCCCTTAGTTCATATCAGGAAGGTGTTTTCTCTCTATCATCGATTTTTCCGATGTTTATAATTGTTTTTTTGTTGCTTGCTAATCTTTTTCCATTTATTTTTTTCTTCTAAATGCGCTTTTTGGTCTTGTTTTCTTTTTTCATATGCCAGTTCCCGCTGCAATTTCAAATAGCTTTGGTAACGATCATCTGATAACTCCCCATTTGCTATTGCTTCTTGCACACGACATCCTGGTTCTGTTTCATGTTGGCAATCCGTAAATTTGCATTCACTTTCTAGTGACTCGATATCCTGGAAAGTAGCGTCAATTGCTGACTCCCCTTCCCATAGTTGCAATTCCCGCATACCTGGGGTGTCGATCAACAATGACCCATTCGGTAATAGGAACATTTCCCTGTGAGTTGTTGTATGACGACCTTTACTGTCAGCATCACGCACATCCTTCGTTACTTGAACGGCATTTCCAATTAACTTGTTTACAAGCGTTGATTTACCTACTCCAGATGAACCGAGCAAAGCTGACGTTTTTCCAGGTGGTAAATAAGTCATCAGTTCCTCTATACCTTCCATTGTAATGTTGCTAATTGGAATGATTGGTACGCCAATCGCAACTTCCTCAACTTGCGCAATAATCACATCAACTTCCTCTTGTGTGCACTCGTCTCTTTTTGTTAAAACAATAACAGGAGTTGCTCCACTTTCATAAGTCGATAGTATATATCTTTCAATCCGACGCAAATTCAGATCATGATTTAGCGAATTTACAATGAAGACTGTATCCATGTTAGCTGCAACAATTTGTGCCTCAGTTTTCGTTCCAGCAGCCTGTCTAACGAATTGACTTTTTCTTGGCAGGATAGAATTTATTACTGCCTTTCGTTCGTCTACTAACTTATGAACTTCCACCCAGTCGCCTACAGCGGGATAATCAAGCGGGCTGACTGCTTGATTTATAAATTTTCCACTCAAATGTGAAAAGTATTCCATTTCACCATCTAAAATTCGATAACTATTTTTCTGAACCGCAATAACGCGGGCAATTTTGTCTTCGTTAATATCCTGGATAGGCTGATCCCATCCAACTGTTTCAAGTTTATTCAATTAAAATTTCCTCCTTGTATGTTGGAGGAAAGACCGTGCTTACGCTGACCGTTCCTCCACTTTGATCCGTGTTTGTTGGTTGAATACATTCTTATAAAAAGCCATAAAACACCACTCCTTTCAAAATGGATGAACAAGATTTCTATTAGTATACTACAAAATTACTTTTAATGCTCTAATAATTTTTATTTAATTCAAAATTCGAGTTGTGTTTTACCATAACACTAGAAAATGACAAGATTTGATAATTATTTCCCAGGAAATACAAATATAAACAAAAAAACAGGCGCAAATTCACTCCACGCCTGTTTCCCCTATTCTATCGTACATTCATCTCACTTGGCTCAGGACCTTTACGGCCATTTCGATCTAGTGTAGCAATTTTCTCCATATCTTCTTTGCTTAGTTCAAATCCAAACACATCAAAGTTTTCTTCAATACGTGATGGTGTTACAGATTTAGGAATAACAATTCTTCCGCTTTGTAAATGCCAACGAATAATGACCTGTGCTGGGGTTTTGTTATATTGACCAGCAATTTCTTTCGTCACTTCGTTATCTAACACTTCGCCACCTTGCATTAATGGGCTCCATGCTTCTAAATAAATGTCGTTCTTCTGACAGAACTCCTGTAGTTTGGTTTGTTGTAAGTATGGATGACATTCAACCTGATTGACTACAGGGGTTACTTCACACTCGTCTAACAAACGTTGTAAATGCTCGATATTAAAATTACAAACTCCAATTGCTTTCGTGCGACCATCTTTATAAAGCTTTTCCATCGCTTTATATGTTTCAACATAGTCATCATGCTCTGGTGTTGGCCAGTGAATAAGATATAGATCAACATAATCAAGGCCTAATTTATCCAAACTTTCATCAAATGCTTTTAACGTATTGTCATAGCCCTGGTCTGTATTCCAAACTTTTGTCGTAATAAAAAGATCCTCGCGGGGAACGCCACTTTTTGCAATCGCCTCGCCTACTCCACGTTCATTTTTGTATACTTTTGCTGTATCAATGGAACGAAAGCCAACCTCAATTGCATTTGCTACTGCTGGTGTCACTTCATCTTCAGGAACCTGCCACACGCCATAGCCAAGTTGTGGCATACGAAGGCCATTATTTAATGTAATAAATTTCATTTAATCGCATCCTTTCTTGCTTTATTGTTGTAGTTTATCATAATGAAGAAAGGCAGGAAATAATCTGGCCTATTACTAATTGGTAACTCCTAGTTCAGTCCATTTCCTTCGCGCAAATGTAAAGCTTCCCTCAAACCTAGTTAACTCTTCGTTGGCAACCAAGTAAGTAAGTGGAAACAACCGATCCAGAAAATAACGATCATGCGAAACTGCTATAATTGTTCCGTCAAATTGTTCTAATGCATCCTCTAAAACTTCTTTTGATTCGATATCTAAGTGGTTAGTCGGCTCATCAAGAATTAACAAATTGTGATCCTGGTGAACAAGCTGCGCTAGACGCAACCGCATTTGTTCTCCGCCACTTAAACTGTTTACCTTTTGAAAAACGGTATTGCCATAGAACAGGAATTTAGCCAATATCCCTCGCGCGTCACCTTCTGTCACATGAACCTGATCACGAAATTCATTAATAATCGTCCGTTCTCCATTTATTTCAAGCATGTTTTGTGAAAGGAAACCCACCGATAGATTACTTCCAAGGTGGATATCTCCCTCATCGAATGTTTCAGATCGTAATATCATTTTTAAAAGTGTTGATTTCCCACAACCATTTTCACCAATAATAGCAATTCGTTCTTGAAATCTGACGTGCATATTTACATTCGTAAGCAATTGTTTTTCATTAAATCTTTTTGAAACATCTTCAACAATGACGACATCTTTTCCGCTTCGTTTATTCATCTGAAAATCTAAGTTGATCTTTTTTTGTTCCAGAATTGGC
Organism: Virgibacillus necropolis; assembly: GCF_044793635.1. Lineage (GTDB taxonomy): Bacteria > Bacillota > Bacilli > Bacillales > Amphibacillaceae > Virgibacillus_F > Virgibacillus_F necropolis_A. The sequence continues at coordinate 2,497,466 of NZ_CP084992.1, read as the reverse complement.
TTCTTCAACATTTCCATTCGCGCTAGTGCTTTTTCCATGCTTTTCGCTCGACGATGTAATCCGTCATTAGGTGGATTTGCTTGGTTCGCCCATTCTTTTAATCGCTTAATCGTTTCTCTCATTTTCTTCATTTTCTTTTGTTGGTCCTGGTATTGCTGAAACTCTATCAAAAGGCGTGCTTCACGTTCCTTCACGTAGTTTGAGTAATTTGTATGGTATCGTATAAGTTCACCCTGATCCATCTCTAAAATGGATGTAACCGTTTCATCTAAAAAGTAACGGTCATGTGACACGATAATAACTGTTCCAGGATAATTCTTGATAAAATCAGTTAACCATTCAATTGCAAACAAGTCCAAATGGTTTGTTGGTTCATCCAACAATAACAAGTCTGGAGCTTTTAATAGCAACTGCGCCAATCCAACCTTTGTCCGTTCGCCACCGCTTAATTGCTCCCAATTCTTTTCAGCCAGATCCGTGATTTGTAGACCACTCATGATTCGCCTGATTTGTGAATCAATTTCATAACCACCCTCTTCTTGGAACTTTTCCTGTAATACACCATATTTCTCTATATAACGGGTAAGTTTATCAGGATTCTCCTCAGTTGCCATAGCGTTTTCTAATTCGGTCATTTTACCCTTTAAAGAGGTTAATGAATCAAATACATCATACAGTAATGCTTCCATTTTCTTTTCATCTAATACATCCGGGGATTGTTGCAAAAGTCCAACGGTTAAATTTTTCTTCCAACTAATAGTCCCCTCTGCGGGATCTGTTTTCCGTGCTAGTAAATGTAATAATGTGGTTTTACCTTCTCCATTTCTACCAATAAGTCCGATTCGTTCATTTTCTTTTATTTCACATGTCATATTACTGAAAATAGTGTTAGCACCATATGTTTGTGTGACATTTTTTAAACTACAAATAATCATTTTCTCTTCCTCCGCATAGCAGAGAACATCTAAAAACCAAAAGCGTAAGCGCCCGTTTATTGCCGTATGAACTGGACGACCCCGTATGAGATAAAGGAAACATGCCCCTGCAAAAGGGGTATGCCGACGTTGGGCGGCAAGCCCGTTTTTAGTCGGCCTTCCCGGAAGCGAACCGATGTTGACTTATCGCAAGGAGGTGTCGGAAGGGCACTAGGCAATGGGCGCTGGAGCTGGACGTGGCTGTTTTTGCACTTCAGCATCCAAATTTCCAATACAAAAAGACGACAAAGATATACTACTCCCTGTCGTCTCACGTAAAAAGTCGTTTGTGGGTAGATGTCTCTAACTGGTATTTTTCATTCATTTGTTTTAAAAAAGGACAGACTTATCCTGTTGAAAACAAATTGCAGAAAAAATCGCATAACACATCCAGATGTATTCTCTGAATTTTGATATGCCTTTACCAGTTTGAAACATGTCTCCCACCTCCTTCAATATATTGTTTTTAGTTTATTCTAAAAAAAGGTTAAAGTCAAGCATTGAATTGTAATTCCAGCTTACTTTCAGCCAATTTGAGCTGATGTTCTATCTGATCCGGCGCGGTCCCGCCTTTACTTTTTCGTGCTCCAACAACATGTTCTGGCTTGAGGACTTCGAATATATCTTCTTCAAATAAAGGACTAAATGTTTTATATTCGTCCAAATTTAAATCCAATAAATATTTTCCTTTTTCAATTGCATAAAGAACTGTCCGTCCAACTACATCATGTGCTTGTCGAAATGGCATCCCCTTTGTTGCTAAATAATCGGCAATATCTGTTGCGTTTGAATAATCCTGTGTGACAGCCTTTCGCATCGTTTTATCATTTACCTTCATTGTATCTAACATTGGTGCGAGTAGTGTTAAGGAGCCTTCTAATGTATCAACTGTATCAAACATTCCTTCTTTGTCTTCTTGTAAATCCTTGTTATAGGCTAAAGGCAATCCTTTTAATACGGTCAGCAGCCCGATTAGATCCCCAAACACCCTTCCAGTTTTCCCTCTCAATAATTCAGGGACGTCAGGATTTTTCTTTTGCGGCATAATACTTGATCCTGTGGAAAACGAATCATCAATTTCAATAAAATTAAATTCCTGGCTACTCCAAATGACCATTTCTTCCGATAGCCTTGAAAGGTGTACCATTAGAATGGATGCGTTAGACAGAAATTCAAGAATAAAGTCCCTGTCACTTACAGCATCCATGCTATTTGGATAAACGCTATTAAATTCTAAAAGTTCGGCAACCCGGTCGCGGTCAATTGGAAAAGTCGTTCCAGCCAACGCTCCAGCACCCAAAGGAAGAACATTGACCCGCTTCAAGCTGTCTTGGAGTCTTTCTTTGTCTCTTTCAAACATCCAGAAATAAGCTAACAAGTGATGAGCAAAGGAAACGGGTTGCGCTCTTTGAAGATGTGTATAACCAGGTAAAATGGTTTCAATATTATCCTTTGCCTGATCTATTATCGCCAGTTGGACCTTTTCAAGTAATTTAATCAGTTCATCTATTTTAGTACGTAAATATAGATGCATATCTGTTGCAACTTGGTCATTACGACTACGGCCAGTATGAAGTTTTCCACCAATAGGGCCTATTTCATCAATTAAAAGTTTCTCCAAATTCATGTGAATATCTTCATGTTCTACCGAGAATTCAATATTGCCTTTTTCCAACTTTTGAAGAATCGTTTCCAGACCTGCCTGAATGGTTTTAGCTTCTTCAGTCGTGATAACCTTGCACTCACCCAGCATTTGAACATGGGCGAGGCTACCTTGAATATCTTCTTTTGCTAACTTTTGATCAAACGAAATCGATGAGGTGAATTGATCAACTAGTTTATTTGTTTCCTTGGTAAATCGCCCGCTCCAAAGTTTGCTCATCATTATCCTCCTGTCCTTTGTCATGATTATGGACTTCTGAATAGACTTTTGTTGAAAGCCCCCATAGTTTTATGAATCCAACTGCTGCATTGTGATCGAAAGCATCTCCCTTTGCATAGGTGGCCAACTGCTCGTTATAGAGACTATTTATTGACTCACGACCAACAACAGTATGTGACCCCTTATGAAGCTTAACCTTAACTTTTCCGGAAACCACTTTTTGCGTTTCGTTAATAAACGCGTCCAAAGCAAGTCTGATTGGCGAATACCATAGCCCTTCATATATAACTTTAGCCATTTGTTGATCTACTGTAGATTTAAATTGTGAAACTTCCCTTGTTAATGTTAGAAACTCTAATTCTTTGTGAGCATTTATTAGAATCATTGCAGCGGGGTTTTCATACACTTCACGTGATTTAATACCAACTAACCGGTTTTCAATATGATCGATCCGACCAACGCCATGGATACCACCTTTTTCATTAAGTGTTTCAATTAAAGCGACCAAAGGCATCTCTTCACCGTTTAATGAAATTGGTACTCCCTCTTTAAACGCAATCTCCATATATTCCGGTTCATCTGGTGTCATTTGAATCGGATTCGTCCATTCATAAGCCGCTTCTGGCGCTTCCGCCCATGGATCTTCCAATACACCAGCTTCACAGGCACGCCCCCAAATATTTGCATCAATGGAGAAGGGGTTGTCGAGATTCACAGGAACTGGTATACCTTTCTCTTTTGCATAGCTGAGTTCCTCATCTCTTGTCATGCCCCATTCACGAACTGGCGCGATCACTTTTAATTTGGGGTTAAGCGCTTGAATTGACACCTCAAACCGTACTTGGTCATTACCTTTTCCGGTACATCCATGGGCTACGGCGACAGCTCCTTCTTGTTCTGCCACTTCCACTAACAACTTGGAAATTAACGGCCTTGATAACGCCGAAGAAAGTGGGTATTTACCCTCATACAACGCATTTGATTTGAGCGCCGGCAAGAGATAATTCTCTGCCAGCAATTCTTTGGCATCAATGGCGATTGATTTAATCGCACCTACATTTATAGCCTTTTGTTTAATCTCTTCAAGATCTTTCCCTTCCCCAACATTTAACCCTAAGGCAATTACTTCATACCCATACTTTTCTTGGAGCCACTTTACCGAAACTGACGTGTCCAAACCACCTGAATATGCTAAAACTACTTTTTCTTTTTCCATTATGAATCTCTCCTTTTTTATGTTATTGAAATCCCTTTTATCTAAAAATTAACTTTCCATTAAGTTTTTTAAGATTGCTTTTTGTGCATGTAAACGATTCTCGGCTTCATCAAAAACAACTGAATGCGGTCCATCAATGATTTCCGATGTAACTTCTTCCCCGCGGTGTACCGGTAAGCAATGGAGAAAGATAAAGTCCTCCTTGGCACGGGAACAGAGTGTCTGGTTCACTTGATAAGGAGCAAAAGCCTCCTTGCGCTCCTGCTGTTCTTCCTCCTGCCCCATACTACTCCACACATCAGTAACAATAATGTCCGCTCCTTCAACTGCTTCTTGAGGGGAAGTTGTATACTGGATCTGGCTGCCCGACGATTGCCCAATTCTTTTGGCGTTTTCAAAAATTTCAAGGTTGGGTTCATAACCATTTGGACTGGCGATTGACAGATGCATGCCGACACTCGCTGCGCCCTCTAGAAATGAATGACACATATTATTGTTGCCGTCACCGATATAGCACATCTTGAGTCCTGCCAGCTTCCCTTTTTGCTCATATATCGTTAATAGATCAGCTAACACTTGTGTTGGATGATGCAAATCAGTCAGACCGTTGATAACCGGCACATCGGAGTGCAACGCAAATTGTTCTATCGATTCATGAGCGAACGTTCTAACCATCAGACCATCGACATAGCGTGATAAAACCTTGGCTGTATCATCAATTGTTTCGCCACGTCCGAGTTGAATATCCTTGGAGCTTAAAAAGATGGCTTGCCCACCGAGTTGCATCATGCCAACCTCAAAGGAGACTCTTGTTCGTGTTGATGACTTTTCAAATATCATCCCCAAAATTTTCCCGCTCAGATACGGGTGAGGGATACCCTTTTTCTGAAGTTTTTTCATTTCCAAGGCTTGTTCTAAGAGAAAGTGAATTTCATATGGCTCAAATTCAACTAATTTGATAAAATCTTTTCCTTTAAATTCAAATGGCACTTGCTTAATCAGGTTTGCCTGGTATACTTTTGACATCCTTCACACTCCCTTTTATGGTGTTAAAATGGTATTAAAAAAACACCCGTCTCTTTAGTAAAAGAGACGAGCGTTAAAATCACCCGCGGTACCACTCTGGTTATCCCGCAATGCGGAATCAGCTTTGTGCTCGTTAACGGAAGCAACCCGATCCTCCCTATTAAGCCTTACGCCTGTTCAGGTAGACATCTCAAAAGTGCGGTTCATTACATATCTGCACCGGCTTCCACCATCCCGGTTCGCTGATCGCAAATCCATGTAACTACTCTCTTTTTCATCAAATTATGTTATTTATTAAAAGACAAATTAGGCTTCTTTATCCAAAGTCTTGGCTTATCGCCTATATCCTATAGCGAAAGTCTTAGAATAATTATACTTAATACCAATAGCAGATATACCTCTAAAAGCACAAAAAACGCCCGTCTCTTATAGATAGAAGAGACGGGCGTATATATATTATACCCGCGGTACCACTCTGATTATTCCGCAATGCGGAATCGGCTTAAGTGTCTGTTAACGAGGATCACCCGGCCTACCCTACTGAAGGCTCCTGCGCCTGTTCGGGAAGACATCTCCAAAGTGCGGTTCATTACATATTTGTATCGGCTCCCACCACCCCGATTCGCTGAAAACAAGTCTATGCAACTACTTTTCTTTGTTCATTGATTTTTGTTATTAATTTAGGATTATACAGTATTGTCATTATAAGTCAAGCGGAATTTAAAGATTTTTTCCCCAATTGCAAATATAATTGTAATTTCTAACGGAATATATATAACTCCCACCCATAGTTTTATATTTTTAAAGGAATTCGCCTACTATTAATAGAATATATACCTATTACATACTTTTTCAGGAGGTCACCACATGTCTACACAATCATTCAATCTAAATGAAACTACAATAAACACCATTCAACAAGCAATGGATTCTGGTGAATTAACTGCACTTGAACTAACAAAAATGTACCTTGAACAAATTGCTAAACATAATTCTAGTGGTCCAAAAATAAATGCCATAATCGAGATTAACCCGGATGCTTTGCATATTGCAGAAGGGCTCGATATAGAACGTGCAAAATCTGGTAAGCGTGGGCCTCTTCACGGCATTCCGATTTTAATTAAAGACAATATTGATTCGGGAGATAAAATGCATACTAGTGCAGGGTCAGTCGCTCTGGCAAATCATTACGCAAGCGAAGATGCGTTTGTCACCAAGAAACTTCGCGTTGCTGGTGCTATCATTCTAGGAAAAACTAACTTAACCGAATGGGCTAATTTTATGACGGAAGGAATGACAAATGGATACAGCTCACGTGGTGGCCAAGTTTTGAATCCTTATGGTCCTGGCAAATTTGACGTTGGGGGCTCTAGCGCAGGTTCTGGCGCTGGGGTTGCCGCTAACTTAGCAGCTGCTGCTATCGGAACCGAAACCGATGGATCCATTTTAAGTCCATCCAGCAGCAATTCACTTGTTGGCATTAAACCAACAGTAGGACTAGTAAGCCGAACTGGGATTATTCCAATCGCACATAGTCAAGACACTGCCGGTCCGATGACTCGTACAGTCGAAGATGCCGCCATTCTACTTGGTGCACTTACTGGTGAGGATGATGTGGACTCCGCTACCGCAATGAACCATGACAGAATCACCGACTATACGCCTTTCTTAATCAAAAGTGGGTTAACAAATACTAGAATCGGCATACCGCGAAACTACCTTAGTAAACTTGATGCTTCGGAATTACAGCTTGTAAATCAGGCACTAGAAGATATGAAGAAACTGGGTGCCACTATTGTTGATCCAATAGATTTACCAGATAATCTTCCAGATTCAAGTGTTCTCTTTCATGAATTTAAAAATGGCGTGAACGCTTATTTAGGAAAACTCCCAGCTCATTCGCCTGTTCACTCATTACTTGAAGTCATTAATTTTAATCAGTCACATGCAGATAAGGCATTAAACTATGGTCAAACTAGATTAACCAGATCTGAAACGAAAAGTGGTACTTTAACGGAAGAGGAATATATCACAGACCGACTAACCGACTTGAGGATTTCACAAGAAAAGATACAGGAAGTAATAAATGAACACAGATTAGATACAATCTTTTTTCCGAACAACGATGGTTCCAGTATTGCTGCTAGAGCAGGATATCCTTCCATTACAGTTCCAGCAGGTTACACAAACGCTGGAAAACCAGTCGGAGCTACCTTTACAGGTCAGGCATTTTCTGAAGGAAAGTTAATTGAAATAGCATATGCCTATGAACAGGCAACCAACCACCGAAAATCACCTATATTAGAATAAAAAAATCGAACGGTCTCCATAATAGAAGGCCGTTCGTTTTATCTTTCATTACAGATGATCTCGCCGTATTGTTCGGTATGATCAATTTTTACATCGAAATTGTGTTTTCTATAAAAATGCATTAACCGGTTCACATGATCAAAGTCACGCTCAACTATATCTCCGGTAATATACTGCACGTTTTCGTTATGGGCCAATTCTTTTAAATAATTCATTAAAATAGAACCGTAACCCTTGTTCTGTTGCCCTTTTATATCCGCAATATGAATGGTATTTTCGTTTTTATATTCAGCCTGAATTGCGGCATTCCAATCACCACGAAATGCTGCGTCACAGTCATGGAGCATAATTTGACATGCCTCTGTTCCCTTATCAGCATAAATAACCACCCAGTTATTATCATTGGTTTGATCAATACTTATGATCTCCCACTTTTTGGCTATTTCTTTAATATTATTTTGCATACGGAAAAGTTGAATTTCTAGTGTGTCCAACTCCTCTTTTATATCGTCTTTACTTTTATTTTCCTCTAAAAAAGCTGTACCTATCATGTAAATCACCTAGCTATAATTGATTTGTGTCACTTCCACACACAATTTGATATTCTACAACATATGCAAGGATCAATTCAAATGTTAGATTTTTTAAAATAGTACTTAATACTTAGATGAAAAATGTCGATATATAGGTAAAGTTTTATCAATTAACTGGGGGACATACATAATGAAGAAAGAGAAAAACAAGGTTGGGGTACCTGAAGTAAAAAAAATAAAAATCCCTTCCAAACGTAGATTTGGTTGGAAGAATTTGAAAATCGCCAAAAAGTATCTTTCCGTTTACATACTAACAGCACTATTATTTATAGTTGCTGGGTTAATCGTGTATTTGCAGTTGGATAGAGGACAACAAGATATTCAAGCGATAGACCGTAGAAGTGAACGGGTCAATGATTTGATGGAACTTGCATCTGTTATGCAATTGAAAGACATTCAAATTGCAGATTTTATTATTACACAGGATCGCAAGTATGTAGAAAAGTACGATGAATACCGAGAAAAATTCAGCGCACTAGAAGAAAAACTAAAGCCGAAAATGGAAACAGAAAAGCAACTAGAAATTTTTACTACCATACAGCAAAACGACACAAAATTGAACACAGCTTTTTTAACCGACATTCCACATGCTGTTGCCAGGGAACCAGAAAAACTCCCTACCTTACGAGAAGAGGCTAGTGGTCTTCGCGAACAAAACGTTGAACTATTAAATGAACTAATTACCATTGTAAAGGATAAACAACAACAGGCAGTCAGTCACGCACAACAAAGTATGAATAAAAGCATTGTTGTTCTGGGCGTCGCGAATGGAGTGGCAATTATTATCGGTATTGCCTTATTACTATTGATAAGCCGCAGAATTTCCGCCAACCTTCGAAAGGTAGTCTCGATTACGCATGAAGTTGCAAATGGTAACCTTGCAGTCAAGTCCATGGATTATAAGGGAAATGATGAGATCGGACAATTATCTGATGCAGTAAATCAAATGAAAAGCAATATCAGTAGCATCGTATCTAAAGTGGCAGCCGCTTCTGAATCTGTTTCATCTAGAAGTGATCACCTAACCCAATCAGCTAATGAAGTTAAAGAGGGTAATGAACAAATTGCCTCAACAATGGAAGAATTGTCTTCAGGATCTGAAACACAAGCAAATAGTGCATCGGATCTATCAGAAAATATGAATGACTTCGTTAAGATTGTTCGTCAATCTGAACAGGATGGACAAGATATTGCAAGTAAGTCAGATGGAGTTATGCATTTAACCGCTGAAGGTACAGCATTAATGAAAAAATCCATGGATCAAATGAAGCGAATCGATACTATTGTTTCAGACGCTGTTGATAAGGTTCAAGGCCTAGATAAGCAGTCGGCCGAAATCTCTAAATTAGTAAAAGTAATTAAAGACATTGCTGATCAAACAAATTTGCTATCATTAAATGCTGCAATTGAAGCAGCTCGCGCAGGTGAGCATGGTAAAGGTTTTGCTGTGGTTGCTGATGAAGTTAGAAAGCTAGCAGAACAGGTAACATCTTCTGTATCGGAAATCACCGGCATCGTATCCACCATTCAAAACGAAACAGACCATGTTGTTGTATCATTAAATAGTGGGTATAGCGAAGTTAAAGAAGGAACCAATCAAATCGAAGCTACAGGTAAAAGCTTTGAAACAATTAATGATTCTGTTTCTGATATGACTACCAAGATCATTGCAATTTCTAACAACCTAAAAGGAATTGCTGCAAATAGTAACGAGATGAATAATTTAATTGAAGAAATTGCATCTGTTTCAGAGGAGTCAGCTGCTGGTGTCGAACAAGCTGCAGCATCAGCTCAACAGACATCAAGCTCAATGGAAGAGGTTTCCCATAGTGCGGATGAACTTGCCACCCTTGCTGAACAGCTAAATAATGAATTAAAAGCTTTCAAATTAAAATAGCGTACATGCAAACAGCTATCTCATACGGATAGCTGTTTTTTGTTTGGAAAAAACCCGTGAATTTACTTTCATAATATGGTAATCTGTTTTATATGTTAACCATAAACATTATTGGTTAACATATAAAACAGAGAGGAGCCTTTTATGTGAAAAATACTAAATGGACACCACTAAATTTAACGATGGGAAGTTTATTTGTGGCGTTAACAGCGATTGGAGCTAATATAACATCGATTGCACCCTTTTTAGTAGTTGGAGGTGTTCCAATTACATTACAAACGTTTTTTGCTATATTAGCAGGAATAGTTCTCGGAAGTCGATTAGGAGCTTTCTCTATGTTCGTTTATATGGTTCTGGGATTAGCGGGCGCACCAATTTTTGCTCAATTCAAGGGTGGGATTGCAGCAATTATGTCTCCGACGTTTGGCTTCATCTTATCCTTTATTTTAGTTGCCTACGTAGCGGGGAAAATTGTGGAAACAAAACGAAGCCTACCTTTTTATGTTACTGCAGCATTGGTAGGAATGACTAGTAACTATATCTTCGGCACAAATTGGATGTATGCAGCTTACGTCTTTTGGTTTGATGCTCCAGAAGGATTCACCTATCAATTGGCATGGTTATGGATGATGGTTCCACTACCAAAGGATATTGTTCTATCTGTTTTAGCAGGCTTTTTTGCTTTCCGTTTAAAAAGAAGTAGTATTACAAAAGTTCAGGATAAGAACCAAAAAAATGTAGCCTAAATTAAGGAGGAGTATCATGTTGGATTTTAAATCACTAGCAAACAATGTCGTTGATGGATATGAGATTACAGAAGGTGAAGCAATGGAAATTTTGGAATGCCCAGATGAAGAAATTCTAGAGCTGTTAAATAGTGCTTACCTAATTAGAAAACATTATTATGGAAACAAAGTGAAATTAAATATGATTATTAATACTAAATCCGGAGCGTGTCCGGAAAACTGTGGATATTGTGCTCAGTCGCGGGATTCGAGTAATCCAATCCAAAAATATCGCATGATGCATAAAGATACGATAGTAGCTGGCGCGGAAAAAGCGCACCTGTTAAATTCAGGTACATATTGTATCGTCGCAAGCGGACGTGGCCCTACAACCCGAGAGTTAAATCAAGTTACAGAAGCAGTGAAGGAAATAAAAGAAAAATATGAATTAAAAGTTTGTGCGTGTCTCGGAATACTTAAACCTGGACAAGCCCAACAACTAAAAAAGTCCGGTGTTGATCGCTACAATCACAATATCAACACATCGGAAAACCATCACGATAATATAACTACAAGTCACACCTATCAAGATCGTGTTGCAACAGTTAATGAGGCTAAAAACGTTGGAATTTCACCATGTTCAGGTGTCATTGTGGGAATGAAAGAAACCAAACAAGATGTCATACATATGGCAATAGCTTTGAAAGAGTTAGATGCGGATTCTATCCCAGTTAACTTTCTTCATGCAATGGATGGAACATTATTGGAAGGTACCGATGAATTAAACCCATTATATTGTTTAAAAGTATTGAGTTTATTTCGCTTCATAAATCCCACTAAAGAAATCCGGATTTCTGGGGGACGTGAAGTGAACTTACGAAGCCTGCAGCCACTTGGTTTATATGCAGCAAACTCTATTTTTATTGGAGACTATTTGACAACAGCTGGGCAGGAGGGAACGAAAGACCATCAAATGTTAAGAGACCTTGGATTTGAGATTGATTATAAAGGAAGTGAAGTCTCAGTTTGATAATTTATGGAGGGCAGCCCAGAATCCAGGCTAGCCCCTCCCTGCATGATACAAAAAACATTCCTTTGTATGGTCATTTACCATCCCGGTTGATTGCATGTAGGCATAACAAATGGTCGGCCCTACAAATTTAAATCCTCGCTTTTTTAAGTCTTTACTCATCTTCACAGATTCATCTGTTGAAGCAGGGACATCCGCATGTTTTTCCCATTCGTTCAAAACCGGTTTCCCACCAACAAACTTCCAAATGTATGCATCAAAAGTTCCGAACTCCTCTTTCACCTTTAAAAACGCCTGTGCATTTGTCACGACCGAACGGACCTTTAATTTATTACGAATGATACCTTCGTCCTGTAAGGTTTCCTGGATTTTTTCCTCATCATAGCCCTGAACCACTTCTGGATCAAAGTTATCGAATGCTTTACGGTAATTTTCCCGACGTTTTAAAATTGTAATCCAGCTCAGCCCAGCTTGCGCTCCCTCCAGACAAAGCATTTCAAACAATTCTTGATCATCGTGTTTAGGTTTTCCCCACTCATAATCATGATAATCGATATATATCTGATCAGAGGTTGTCCAATCACATCGTTTCTTCATTTTGCATTCCCCTATTCAAAAACTATTCTTCTTTTGTTTCTACTTGATTTTCTTCATATGAGATCCAATCGCTATAGCTTCCAGGGTATAGCTTTACATTTTTATATCCAGCCGCTTTGAGTGCGATGACGTTTGGACAGGCAGATACGCCAGATCCGCATGACACAATAATTTCATCGTCCTTATCTAATTTTGTGAAATTGGATTGTAATGCTTCACCATTTTTCCAAAGGCCATCTTCTTGTAAAACGTCTTTCCAGAAAAAGTTTTTTGCGCCGGGAATATGACCGGACTTTGCATACATCGGTTCATTTTTGCCCAAATATCTATCCTTTGAACGCGAATCTATTAATAATGCAGACTTATCCTTTAATTTATCTTTCACATCGTTTATGTCTACTTTCTTATCTTCTTTCACAGCAGGCTGGAAACTCCTCATTATCGGAACCGGAATATCCGTTGTAACAACATTTCCCTTTTCCATCCATCGTTTTATTCCACCATCTAATAGATAAGTTTTTTCGTGTCCCATATAATCAAGCAACCACCACAAACGCGCAGCAAACATATCATTGCTTTCATCATAAATAATGACTATAGTTTGATGATCAATTCCTATCTCTCCAAGTCTTTCAGCGAATGTTTCCGTGTCAGGAAGTGGGTGATTTCCCCCATGCTCCCGTTTAGGACTAGACAAGTCTTTATTCAAATCCAAATACATGGCACCAGGAATGTGTCCTTGCTCATATGCTTTTCTTCCCGCGTCAGGCTCTTTTAGTGAAAAACGTACATCTACAACGACCGTGTCATCTGTTTGATTTTCCAATTGCTTCTTCAACCAATCAACCGAAACTAAATAAGACATCCATTATCTCCTCCTATTATTCCTATCTATCAAAAGTATTTCACATTACTCCTAATCAAGCAATTTTCCCATATAATCTTCATCAACATATTCTCCGTCTATTTTTAAAGAATCCCTTTTAACGCCCTCTATTTCAAATCCGGCTTTTTCATACAAATTAACACCAGCTTCATTATCTACGACGGCTGTTAGGTCTAATCGATAAATCGCCTTAGACTTTGCCCAACTTTCGACTTCTTTAAATAATGCTGTCCCAAAACCTTTTCCTCTATGAGACGCTAGAATGCCAATCACCAGGTATGCGCGGTGCCTTTGCTGGTTGGAATCACCCCCAATTACAATTAGATATCCTATTAATCTTACATTTTCTTCAGCAACAAAAATAGTAGAGTTCTCTTTACTTTCAAAGAATTCAAGCATTTTTCTCTGACTTTCCAGGGTGGTATTTCTTTCACCCGCTTCATATAGCATGTAGGAACTTTCTTCTTCTACTTGTTTTATTAACGCTAGTAATGCCTTGGCATCATGAACAGTCGCTTCTCTTAACATTCTCCCACCTCATTCTAACTATGATAAAATAAGCTTAAATCAAATCACTTATTAGGAGATGACAATTAATGAAGCAGGATTTAATTAACCGACTCACTACATATGTAAAAATAAATACGCAATCTAATGAAACAATTGAGGAAACCCCCTCCACACCCGGCCAGCTAACATTAGCTAATTTATTGGTAGATGAATTGAAAGAGATTGGTATGAGTGATGTAACAATCGACAGTAATGGTTACGTAATGGCGACACTTCCTGCTAATACAGATAAAGACATTCCAACTATCGGTTTTTTAGCACATGTTGATACAGCTACAGATTTCACTGGGGAGAATGTTAACCCTCAGATTGTAGAAAATTTCGATGGAAATGATTTAGTGTTGAATGAAGCGTTAAATGTTGTGATGTCAGGGAAAGAGTTCCCCGAACTACCAAGCTATAAAGGACACACGTTAATAACAACGGATGGAACGACACTTTTAGGGGCCGATAATAAAGCGGGTATTGCAGAAATCATGACTGCAATGGAGTACTTAATTGATCATCCTGAAATAAAACGTGGCAAAATTCGTGTAGCATTTACACCGGATGAAGAAATTGGACGTGGGCCACATAAATTCGATGTTGACGCATTTAATGCCAAGTTTGCTTATACAATGGATGGTGGTCCACTTGGGGAACTACAATTTGAAAGCTTCAATGCAGCTGCGGCAGAAGTTACGTTTATTGGAAACAGTGTACACCCAGGTACCGCCAAAAATAAGATGGTTAATTCAGGAACCATGGCTGCTGAATTTATCAGTAAGTTTCCCGAACTTGAAACTCCAGAACACACAGAGAAATATGAAGGATTCTATCATTTAAGTTCAATCGATGGTGATGTAGAAAAGACGCACGTTTCTTATATCATTCGAGATTTTGATAAAGAGAATTTTGAATCACGTAAGGCTTTAATGAAGAAAGCTGTTGAAGAAATCCAGGAAAAATTCGGGACAAACCGTGCGAAACTTGAAATGGAAGATCAATATTACAACATGGGAGAAAAAATTGAACCGTTTAAAGAAATTGTAGATGTCGCACAAAAAGCGATGGAAAATTTAAATATAAAACCGCTTATCAAACCAGTTCGTGGTGGAACTGATGGATCACAGTTATCATACATGGGTCTACCGACACCAAATATTTTTACAGGCGGGGAAAATTATCACGGTAAGTTCGAATATATTTCTGTTGATAATATGGAAAAGGCAACAAATGTGATTGTTGAAATTTGCAGGTTGTTTGAAGAAAATTAAAGCGAAGAAGAAAAGCGCAAGCGCCTTGGTCTAAGACGAATCTCTTAGTGATGATTTTTATCACAAAGAGATTTGACTTAAAACCTCAGGTGGGCTAGGCGGCGCTGGACGTGGCAACCTGGCTTTTCATTGACTTTTAATATTTTATAAAAAATGAAGCAGCAAGTCCAATCGATAATAACAATGCTAACATTCCGAAAGTCAAAACATAACTTCCTGTTTGCATTATCGTAATAGCGACAATTGGGCCCACCGTTGCACCGATGAATAAAATAAATGTGTAGAACGAAGCAGCAATTGCTCGGGTTGCGCCACCTAACTCACCAATTAACGTCATAATTGCTGGAAAGGTCAGTGAAATGCCTGCCACATAAACAACGCTCATAGATACAATAATAAAAAGATTGTGACTGAACCCTAAAACCAGTAGTCCAACGACAGATAATGCTAAGCCCATTTTAAGTATTAGCAGCAATCCGTACCTTTTAACGAAAATACCTGTAAATGGTGACAGTATCATTCCAATCAATCCTGCAGCGCGCACAACTAATATTTCCTTCTTTGAGAGATTGAATATGGCACCACTTAGATAGTCACCAAATACCGTATACATTCCAATAAAGGTCAAAAGAAGCATAAGCGTAATGCCATAGCATAAAAGGAAGTTCTTCTGTGTAAAAATACTCATTGTTTGCTTCAAAAAATTACTTACACTTACATCAGTCACGTGATTTTTAGTGCTGGGTAGTATCAAGATTACAGCAATAATCGTGCAAAAATACATTCCGCCAAAAAACAAAAAAACCGTATTCCAATCAAAAATTTGATTTATAACACCTGCAAATACTTGGCCGAAAATACCTGCAGTTAAAAAGCCAAAGCTGATAAATCCAATTGTGGTAACCAGCCTTTCTTTTGGATATACATCAAATACATATGCTAATGCAGCAGGCGCAAATGTAGCTGAAACAAGTCCTTGTACCCCACGCAAAATCACTAGTAAATAAAATTCCGTTGTAAACCCAATAAACACTGTGACCACAGTAAGTACACAGAGGCCGAACACGATAATAGGCTTCCGACCAAAACGATCGGATAATGGCCCAAATAGTAAGAAGCCAAGGCCATAAAACAGTGAAAAAATACTACTAGTCCATGTTGCCATTGTTTGTGAAACATGGAACTCACTAACTAATGTACCAACTAGAGGAGTCATTATATAAACACTAGAAACAACAATCAGCGCACACCAAAAAAGGAGCGATGTGATGATTACATAAGTTGGCGTCTTGCTATCTGAATCAGCACTTACAACCTTTTCCATGTTCATATCCTCCTCAGTATGAGGTTCCTTTTACTAAGGATATGAAAAGGAAATGGTAGGTGTGTGTTGTTACAAGCTTTTACGTCTACAAACTAATAGGCAATCCCCACGCGTGCCTTAAGAAAGTCATTATTATCTATCAATGAATATGCAAACTCCGCTGTATCACCAACTGAAATCCGCTTCCCATTTTCGGGAAGAACATTTCTTCCAACACGATAATTACCTTCCGCTACACCATCTGGCAAATATGTCGGACAAACTACTGTCCAATCCAAATTAGATTTCTCCAGACAGTGAAATGTCGCTAAATGGTCCTCGGCCGCAGAAGTTTGCCTCCGTTTTGTTTCACTTGATTGAAAACGATATAAACCGGCTTCCGTACGACTATCCAATATTCCAGCTGTTCCAATAGTGACAATTCGTGAGAGTTGATTTTTTTCCATTGCCTCAACTATATGTGGCA
This sequence comes from Virgibacillus necropolis, assembly GCF_044793635.1. Classification (GTDB taxonomy): domain Bacteria; phylum Bacillota; class Bacilli; order Bacillales; family Amphibacillaceae; genus Virgibacillus_F; species Virgibacillus_F necropolis_A. The sequence goes on along the minus strand of NZ_CP084992.1, from coordinate 2,480,714 downwards.
TGCTACGCGAAAGTGTATTATTTTTATCTGTATTTAACGCACTAATGACGAAATCTACATCTTTCATTGCCTCATTTAAGGCCATTTCATCTAATACATTACCTTTAATAACTGTCAGATTATCACCGGTTAGATTTAGTTTTTCTGGTGTACGGACAAATGCAATAACATCATGCTGATCTGCCAAAGCAAATTCAGCTATTTTTTGACCGACTCTTCCCGTAGCCCCTAAAATCATTATATTCATAAAACCACTTCTTCCTGATTCGAAATTGAATTTAAGACAATTTTATAAAAGTACTGTACATCTAGCAATCAATTACTCTTGGAAACTATTTGTTAAAAAAATCTCGTGAAGTGACATGCATACACATGCTATACTGATAGATGTCGTTATTAATTCAAGGGAGCGTTACACTAGATGCAAACAAAACTCTTACCGATTATCTTACTAATTTCGGTAACAACTTTACTTACAGCATGCACAGAATCAACTATTAGCAATCCTTCTAATAAAAAGGATACTTCTATTGAAACAAAACAACAGAAAAATGAAGTCATTTTACCGGAACCTACCTTGAAAAATGGTGATCACGGAGAAGAAGTTAAAAAACTTCAAACTGCATTGGAAAAGGTTGGATACAAGCTTACTATCTCCGGAGCATTTGATAAAAAAACAACTGAAGCAGTAAAAGATTTTCAAGCACAGCAAGTTAAGCTACCAGCATCTGGAGAATATAATAAAGCTACGAAGCAATGGCTAGAAAAAGCATTAACTGGGAATTTTGAAGTTGAACCCGGGAAGGGAAGTGTTCCTATTTCTAATCCAAAAGAAACAGTCATAGTCGATAACCCATCAGATATTTTAGTTTTAGTTAACAAAAGTCATGCATTACCAAGTGATTATATTCCGAATGATCTTATAGCACCTAATGTTCGTTTTCCATTTACACAGGATTTACCGAAGCGATATATGCGCGAGGAAGCTGCTCATGCGCTGGAAGATTTGTTTAAGGCTTCTGACAAAGCAGGACTCAACTTGTATGCCCAATCCGGCTATCGTTCCTATAACAGACAGGAAACACTTTTCACATCCTATGTAGCAAGAGACGGCGAAGAAGCAGCAAATAAGTATAGCGCACGACCTGGTGAAAGTGAGCATCAAACTGGATTAACCATGGATGTAACAAGTCCAGATATTAACTTTAACCTAAATACGGATTTTGCAGATACAGATGAAGGTAAATGGGTGAAAGCTCACGCACATGAATATGGCTTTATTATTCGATACCCAGAAGACAAAGTAGCTCTCACAAAATACCAATATGAGCCATGGCATTTGCGTTACGTTGGTAAAAAAGTGGCAACAGTTATTCATGAAGAAGACATTATTTTAGAAAAGTATCTTGGTGCATTATAGATGAAGTAAGATCCGGTTATTCCGGGTCTTTTTTAGCAGTTAAGAAAGCATAAATCCTTACTTACTGCATAAGTGCAACTAAGGCTTGGCGATAAGCCAAGTTTTCTAACGGGGGTTGGTTTAAGTAAATTCTAAATGGCGGATATAATCGCAAATTGGCGGTTATATTTTTATAATGGCGGTTAAATCAGAATAATGGCAGATATCTTAGTGGTTCGGCGGATATCCATGTAAATCAGCGGAAATAGAAAGCTAACAAAGCACATCTAATGCCTTTCCCCCTCTCCTCTCCATAAAAATAAGCATCATTTATTAGTTAAATGAGCTTACTCTAAACCTAGCAATTCCTAATTTATAATTTTATTAAACTGTTCATTTTCCTTTATTTTATCAATCTTTCTGTCCAGATTGCGAATTCGTTCCATCGCAGCTCTATCATCAATGGTTCGATAGTGGTGTTTGCCATCTGACTCTTCATCTGCCTCATCCGCAAGTGAGACGACATATTGAAGTGGTTTTAAATTCAAGTGGCCTTCAGGCAAATAAGAATCGGTGTGAAGTAAGATTGCCACGGCAATTTCCTTTGCGGCATGCCGATCTTCGCCAATTCGAATTAATAGCTTGTGTGCACGGCTTGCTCCTTTTATCGCATGAATATCATTTTCACGATATAGTTCATAATCCCATTCTCCGTCACGATACCAGGTATAATGTCCAACATCGTGAAGTAATGCTGCCTTTGTGGCTAAGTCTGGATCTACTTGGTTCTTAATCGCAAAATTACAAGCATATTCCGCGACTGAAATTGCATGTTCCATCCCTGATCGCTTCAAATATTTTTGTGTAATTGGATGTCTAAATATCTCTTCTAAGTTTACGTTTCGCATGCGATTCCCCTCCTTTCTAAGTAATCCTATATCTTATTCCGAAAAAAATATATTGTTTAATACAATAGCATGGTGGTATCTGTATTGCAATATATAATTACCTAATTAACCCTATCCCAAACATTTATGAATGATTATGATTGAAAATGATTGTTTGTGATTGATTTATGTAACCGTTTCCCCTATACTTGTAACCATTAAGTAAACAAGGGTGATGTGCATATGCTTACGAATGAACGACACGCTATTATTCTAGAGCTTTTAGATGAAAAGCAAACAGTAACCACACAGGAAATTCACGAGGTTACTTCCGCTTCTGAATCAACCATCAGGCGTGACCTGACGGACTTAGAAAAACAGCATAAATTACAACGCATTCACGGTGGCGCAACGCTAACCGAGAAAAAGCTGCAAGAATATAGTATCGCAGAAAAATCTACGAGAAACCTTGAGGAAAAGCAAAGGATTGCCAAACTAGCTGCTGAATTCATACAGGAAGAAGATTGTATTTTCCTTGATGCTGGTACAACAACTTTGCAATTAATCCCTTACTTAAAAGTCAAACAGGTTGTTGTCGTAACAAATGGTTTGACACATGTTGATTTGTTAATGAAAAATGGCATAACTACCTATCTAACAGGTGGATTTTTAAAACAAAAAACAAGTGCATTAATCGGTCAGCAGGCAGTTCAGTCACTGGAAAACTACCGATTTGATAAATGTTTCCTTGGTGTAAATGGGTTTCACCTGGATTTTGGGTATACTACACCTGACCCAGAAGAAGCAAACATCAAACATACTGCCCTTACGCTCGCTAAAGAAACGTATGTTTTAGCAGATCATACAAAACTAGATAAAGTTAGCTTCGCAAAAATTTGCGATCTATCTGAAGCGACCTTAATAACGGGTTCTTTATCTGAAATAAACTATAAAGCCATAACCGACAAAACAACTATAGAGGTGGTATCACCATGATTTATACATGCACCATTACACCATCGATTGATTATACGGTTTATTTACCGGAATTTCATCCAGGGAAATTAAACCGTACGGAGGAAGTTTATTTTTTCCCAGGTGGAAAAGGAATCAATGTATCACGTGTATTAAACCGCTTAAACGTCAATAGTGTAGCACTTGGCTTCGCTGGTGGTTTTACTGGTGAATACATTCAAAACTTTTTACATGATGAAGGAATTAAAACAACGTTCATTGCAACAAATGAACCAACACGCATTAATGTAAAGATCAAAGCTGCTAACGAATCGGAGTTAAATGGACCGGGACCAAATACGACGCATGAGCAGCGGGAAGAATTGCTGGCAAAATTAGAACAGCTTGATACTGGAGATTGGTTCGTTTTAGCAGGCAGCTTACCAGACACTATTCCAAACGCTTTCTACCAGGCAATAGCAACTACTTGCCATACAAAAGGAATCCATTTTGTATTGGATACATCTGGCAGCGCATTAAAACAGTTAATAGATACCAAAGCCTTTTTAATTAAACCAAACGAAAATGAACTCGGGGAATTATTTGATACGAAAATATCCACGAAAAAAGAGGCCATTTTTTATGCGAAAAAACTAGTTAAACAAGGCATCAAACATGTCATTGTTTCAATGGGTGGAAACGGAGCTATCTTAGTAACGGAAGAGCAAGTTCTACTGGCGGAAGCACCTAAAGGCAAGGTTGTAAATACTGTCGGTGCCGGGGATTCCCTTGTATCAGGATTCATTGCGGCCTATGTTCAAGGCAATGATGTTACGGAGGCATTTCGTTATGGAATCGCAAGTGGCAGTGCCACCGCATTCCGTACCGACTTATGTGATAAGACAGATGTTGAAGCATTAGTTTCAAAAGTTACCCTATACCCTTACAAAGAAGAGGATGTGATCTAAGTGAAAATTACGGAATTATTAAGTCAGGATACTATTATTCTAGATTTACAGGCTCAATCAAAGAACGATGTTTTAAACGAAATAGCTGACCAGCTCGATTATGCGGGAAAGCTTAACGATAAGCAATCATTTATTAACGATATTTTTAACCGCGAGGAACAGAGCACAACAGGAATCGGCGAAAGCATTGCTATTCCACATGCAAAGTCTGCCGCAGTAAAGAATCCCGCAATTGCATTTGGCCGTTCAGAATCGGGGATTGATTTTGATTCATTAGATGGGCAGCCTGCGCATTTATTTTTCATGATTGCGGCTAGTGAGGGCGCGAATAACGCCCACCTAGAAGCCTTATCTCGATTGTCGACTTTTTTGATGGATGAGAAGTTTCGAGAAAAAATATATCAGGCTACATCGAAGGAAGAAGTATTAGAAGCAGTAAATGCAAAAGAAATCGAAGTAGACACCCCTGAAGAAACTGAAGAATCTAAGTCATCAAGGATTCTTGCTGTAACAGCTTGTCCAACAGGAATTGCCCATACCTATATGGCTGCTGAAAAGTTAAATGAAACTGCAAAAGAAATGGGGATTTCCATTAAAGTGGAAACAAATGGCTCCAGTGGTGTTAAGAACCGTTTAACTGCTGAAGAAATTGCTGAGGCTGATGCTATAATTGTAGCTGCGGATACGAAGGTTGAAATGGAACGATTTGCAGGTAAGCCTGTGATTGAAACAGGCGTTGGAAAAGCAATTCATGAAACAACAGACCTTTTGAATCGAGCAGTAAACCAGGATGCTCCGTTGTATCAACCAAAAAAGTCCGAATCAAATACAAGTGAAAAGGAATCCCGAAGTGGCTTTTATAAACATTTAATGAACGGTGTTTCAAACATGCTTCCTTTCGTTGTCGGTGGTGGTATTTTAATTGCGATATCATTCTTCTGGGGGATTGAATCAGATAATGAATTCGCTAAGATGCTGAGCACAATTGGTGGTGAAAAAGCATTCTTCTTAATGGTTCCAGTCTTAGCTGGTTTTATCGCCTCAAGTATTGCCGAACGACCAGGTTTCGCACCAGGTATGGTAGGTGGACTAATTGCAATAACTGTAACTGGAGCTGAAGGTGCAGCCAGCGGATCAGGTTTTCTTGGAGGCTTAATTGCCGGTTTTCTAGCTGGTTATGTAACATTGCTCGTTAAGAAAGCATTTGCTGGTTTACCAGATTCACTTGAAGGATTAAAACCGGTCTTATTTTATCCATTATTTAGTATCGCGATTACTGGAATAATCATGATGCTGATTAACCCGCCATTAACAAAGATATATACAGGTCTTTCAACATTTTTGGAAGGTATGGGCGGAACAAACCAAATACTTCTTGGATTAATTCTAGGGGCAATGATGGCATTCGATATGGGTGGACCTGTCAATAAAGCAGCATACACATTCGGTATTGCAATGCTTGATGCAGGAAACTACACCTTTATTGCAACTGTTATGGCTGCAGGAATGGTGCCACCGCTAGGAATGGCACTCGCAACATCATTATTCAAAAACCGCTTCACGAAAACAGAACGTGAAGCTGGAAAAACAGCCTACGCGCTTGGTGCGTGCTTCATTACGGAGGGAGTCATCCCGCTCGCAGCTGCCGATCCGGCCCGGGTAATTCCATCAACAGTGACTGGAGCTGCGGTAACAGGTGCATTAACCATGCTGTTTGATATTGCATTACGTGCACCACACGGAGGGGTTTTTGTTATACCACTTGTAGATGGCGGCGTTGGCAAGGCTTTATTATACATTCTTGCGATCATTATCGGATCTATCGTCACTGCGTTAATGGCTGGTATATTGAAAAAAAATCTAGCAAAAAACGCTGCATAACAAAAATGAGCTTTCCTTTTTCGGGAAGCTCATTTCATTATGCATTAAAATGGTTTCGTAATCATCAGCGCAATCACGACCATAAAAATCACATTCTCAATACGTTCAAAGAAAAATAGTTTTTTTGCTAACGGATAGTATTCATCGGGAATTCTTTCTTCTGATTGACTTTCTAATAAAGCTTTAATCGGTTTCGATCGCGAAGACAAAAAAGTCGGTCCAAGCGCTAAGGCAATTAAAAACAGGACTAAACTGGCAACATACCATCCCGCTTGAAACAGCAAAGGATTTAATACCCCCATAAGAAGGCCTGTAATAAGTAAGAGCGTACCTCCAACCATCACAAAAATATGTAGACGATTACGAATCGAATACGCATGGCGCAATTCGTTCATATTCGTCGCGTTTTTAACAATATAAATCATCACAAAGCCAGGTCCCATACCTAAAATAGCGGAAAAAATATGAATAAATACAAGAAACGCATAAAGTGTCATGGATTTCCCTCCACATAACCAAATAATGTAATTCAATCATACACCATTTGACTAAGTGAAGGGCAGCCACACACTTTACTATTATGAGCATTTTTCAACAATTCACTTAAGATCTGCTAGCTTTTGCTTTATTTCGCGAATTTCCTCCATTATTCTACCTTGTTCCGCTTCACCTTCCACATCTTCAGTAACCATTAATTGCGTTAAGCGAAGCTCCAACTCTTGAATATCTGTATCATGCTCTGACCTTTCCTTTGAGAAATCTTCTATAAAATCCTCATATGATCCATGGTAATCCACCCACTGATTATCCCCAAGTTGTATGATTCGATTAGCAATTTTTTGTACAAAAAATCGATCATGCGACACAACGATCAATGCGCCAGGATATCCCTGTAAAACCTCTTCTATAACTTCTTTCGTAGCTACATCCAGAAAATTGGTCGGCTCATCGAGAACCAATAAATTTGCATTGCTATAGTATAGGTTCAGAAATGCGACACGGCATTTCTCCCCCATACTTAAGTTCTTAATTTGTTTAAAAACAGCTTCACGAGAAAACAAAAAACATCCCAGAATAGTTCGCGCTTCCGTTTGTGTCATGTCAGGTAATTCCAACATGCTATCAAGCAGGGTTTTGTTTTCATCCAGATTATCAAGCTCCTGTGCAAAATATCCAATTTTTGTTTGTGGATTAAATCGAATACTACCGTCATTGGGAGTGAGGTTACCAGTTATTAATTTTAGCAAGGTCGATTTCCCCGTCCCGTTTGCTCCTATTACGGCAAGTTTATCGCCTCGATATACGGACATTGACCTATCCAAAAATAATGGCTCTTCATTCTCATACCGGAAGCAGATTTTTTCCAGATGGACCAAACGTTTTGCAGAAAACGAACCTCCCTCAAGCTTTACATTTAGCTGGTTTGCATCCCTTGGTTTATCGACTTGTTTATTTTCCAAGCGCTCTAATTCTTTTTCCTTTGCTTTGAAACGTGACACGTTTTTCTTCGCTTTCGCACGGGCAAAGTCGTCTGTCCCCGCCGCTTTATGAGCTTGCTGGAACCACTGCTGATAGTTTCGAATTGTTTGTTCCAATGCAGCGCGTTTTTGTTTCTGCTTTTGATAAAGAGCTTCCTGAGTCCGTCGTTCTAGCTCCTTTTGGTTTTTATACTCACTATATCCCCCGATAAAACGTTCCGAGGTATCGCTAGTTAGTTCATACATGGCATGCGCTGTTTTGTCTAAAAAATATCTATCGTGCGATACATATAAAACCGCACCAGTATATGACTGCATCCATGATTCCAACCATTCTATCGTCGATTGATCCAAGTGATTAGTTGGCTCATCCATTAAAATGCATTCTGGCTTTTGCATTAGAATGCGGGCCAGTTGAGCACGTGTTTTTTCACCACCACTTAACTGACTAAAATCAGTTTTCCAGGTTCGTTCAGACAAGTTTACTTCATGTAAACATTTTTCTGCTTCCGATTCTAAACTGTAGCCATCCATTGCTAGAAATTTTTCATAAACCGTATTATATTTATCTAGTAAATTGGTACTTGCGTTATTTAGTTTTCCTTGCAGAGTTTCAAGTTCCTTTTTTAAATGAAACCGATCATTTGCACCTGATTGGACAAATTCAAACGTGTTTATTCTTGCATTTATTATCGGATCCTGTTCCAGCATTCCCCACTTTTCTAGAGGTACTAGACGTTGAACGGTACCAGCGTCAAAGGAAACCTTTCCAATCAATCCGTTTAAAAGTGTTGTTTTCCCAACACCGTTTCTTCCAAATAAAGCTAAATGTTCCCCTTTTTTTAATTCAATATTTATATTCTCGAACAGGGTCTCCCCATTCCAATCTTTACGTAATGCTCTTGCTTTAACTATAAACATTCACATACCCCCGGTCTAAAAAAGTCCAATAAAAAATCACAGGTAGCTGCCTGTGAATGGGTAATTTCGTGATATGGATAGACGTACGTTCAGAAAATTTACTTGTCGTAAAAAAGGCTATCCTAAAAAAGTTCACACGTATCCCATTCGTTTCATACAGACAGAAACGCTCGTTTGATTTTATTCAAACATAACTGGATAAACGTGTTTTTACTTCATTGTCGGATAGGTCCTCCTCTTCTTTATTTTCTTTATCATACGTAGATTCACTTGATCTGTCAAATATATTTTTAATTATTGTTTCCTTTTCCATTCAACCATTGGGTTCGCTTGATCTTCTAATGGTGTATGGATCATATTCAACTGTCGTTCTTCCCTCGCTTTTTTCAAATCCTCATAAACAACTTTAGATTTAGTTAAGCCAGCCTCTACAGCTTCATCAAGCGATGCGCAATAATAAACGTTTTCAATTCCTGCAAAGTACATCGCTGTTAAACACATCGGACAAGGCTCTCCACTTGCGTACATAGTATATCCAGATAAATCATTCGTTTTGAATTGTTGCTGGGCTTTTCGCATCGCGAGTAGTTCTGCATGACCACTAACATCATAATTTCTATGCAGCTCATTTACACCTTCTGCAACAGCTTCATCACTTTTCACTAGAACCGCTCCAAATGGTTGACCACCCTCGCGAACATTTTCCAGCGCTAATTCAACTGCTCGTTCCATAAACTGATCCATTTTCATATCCCTCCATTTTCGTCATTATAACATGCATGATGTTGATAAAAGTTGAGTACAAAATAGCAGTTACTAGAAAACGATAACTGCCGTCTTGTTTATTCGTAAGAAATCTTCATGTCTCCAGGCTTAATCCAACCCTTTTTCCTGAAGAACTCTGCAACTAATAAACTGATAATTGCAGGTGCAATAAGATGCAAAATCAACACTGCCCAGAAGACATCTAGTGTGAATCCCATGGTTTCGAAAGTCATGATTTGACCAACTAATCCACTAGTTCCCATACCTGCTCCCAGTGCATTGTTCTCCATCTCTAGCCAAACCGTTGCGAATGGTGCCAGAACTATTCCCGCTATGGTAGGTGGAACGATAATAATAGGCTTCTTTAATATATTTGCAACTTGAAGCATGGATGTCCCAATTCCTTGGGCAAAAAACCCACCAAGCCCATTGTCCCGATAGCTAATAACAGCAAAACCAATCATTTGAGCAGCGCATCCAATCGTTGCTGCACCTGCTGCAAGTCCATCAAGGGAAAGCATGATAGAAATAGCCAGACTTGAAATTGGTGCTGTTAACGCCCACCCCATCAGGACTGCTACCAGGATGCCCATAATAAACGGCTGCTGTGATGTCGACCAATTGATTACTTCGCCAAACCAAATCATAAACGTGTTGATTGGTGGACCAATGAACGTTCCGGTTAAGAACCCGGCCAATATTGTAACAAATGGCGTAACAATGATATCTACGCGTGTGGATTTATATACTAGCTTACCAAATTCCGTAGCAAATAAGGTCGCAACGTAGCTTCCTACTGGACCACCCAACTCTGCCCCGAATGCTCCAGCAAAAAGTGCAGAAAACAGCACTAATGGTGGTGCTTTTAATCCATAGGCAATGGCTACCCCAATGGCACCACCCATAATTTTTGTTTCCATTGCATATTTACCCATATTTATAAGAGCTGTTTCGATATCCTGTGGAAGCCATGGTGCTAATTGTTCACCTGTCGTTTTTATGATTAAGCCAATAATTAATGATGAAAAAAGTCCTAACGCCATATAGCTTAACGCGGTAATAATATATTCCTTCCACGATAATGAAATACCTTTTCGTTGCAAAAACGCTTTCATTTTCCTCTCTCCCTATTGTGAAATAATTCACATATTTAACCTACGAATAATAAATTATTTAGCATTTCTATTATTACGTGATTAGTTTAACATGGCAAGTATTTTCTTAAATTTACCAAAAAATATTTTCATTGCTTTATAATGCCCAATTCGTTACAATTTAATTGATAATAATTATCAATTATTTGTCATAGTATATATAGTGTATGTTTATAGGAGGATATGCAAATGGAACAAACAAAACAATTTACTGAACTTGCAAAGCTAATACAGGCACGACGTTCGGTGAAAAAAGGATATAATAATAAACTAGTAGAAAAAAAGACTATATTAGAATTGCTAAACAGTGCTATATGGGCACCAACTCACGGTATGCGGCAACCATGGCGCTTTATTTTTGTTGGAGCAGATCAAAAAGAAGCTTTTGCTAAAAAAATAGCGGCTACCTATCCGGAGGAAAAACAAGAAAACCGGGAAGATTATTTAAATGAACCAAGCGCAATCCTAGTTGTAGTTATGGATGTCCCTGACAATCAGAAGCAATATGATGAAAATTTCGGGGCAACGGCTTCGATGATCCACAACTTTCAATTACTAGCATGGGAACAACAGCTTGGCGTTGTATGGAAAACTAATCCACATATCTATGACCCTGTGGTAAAAACGATTTTAGATGTGAATGAGGATGAAAAGATTGTTGGGTTTATCCATATGGGGTACTTTGATGAAGCTCCAATTGCTAAACTGCGGAAATCTGCGGAAGAAAAGTTCACAACTTTTGAAGGTTAAATGTTAAGACACCAACCCGCGGGCTGGTGTCTTTTTCATAACTAATCGACCGTTATTTATATAGGCTGTAATCCCAAAGATTGTTGCTTTTTAAGAGATAGACTGCGACGTAACTTCTATCTATGTTAGATCTGTAGTACTGATAATGGAAACAAGTTACTTAGGCAGCCGCAGCCCGTATACACATCGCGCACCTTAGGGCTGCTGATATAATCGTCGCCAATAACAGAATTCATTAGTTGAAAGAAATGACAAAGAATTCTTACGTAAATAGCTTTACCAGTCCAGCATCGTTCCGGGCGGTGACTCCTGCGGGAACAGCACGAGTCTGAAGACCCCGCAGCGGTGGTCTTCCGCGAGGAGGCTGAAGCCGTGCCCGCGGAAAGCATCCGCCCGGAGCGATCCTGGACGGCAGAAATAGCACATGTCATCGGAAATCAACCAGCAGTTACGTCGCAATATATCAACTATGAAGGTGAAAAGAAACAATGCGTACTACGCTTCATCCCAAACAGCACTTTTTAACATGCCATTAAGTTCATGACGTTCGATTGCCAATTCAATTAATTTATTAATTAATTCCGGATAAGATATACCACTTATTTCCCACAATTTAGGATACATACTGATACGCGTGAAACCTGGTAAAGTATTCACTTCATTTACATAGATTTCGCCATTTTCTTTCAAAAAGAAATCGACGCGTGCTAACCCTTCACATTCCAATGTTTCGAATACATTAATTGCGGCAGCCTTGATTTTTTCTACCATCTCATCTGGTAATTCTGCAGGAATGGCAAGTTTCGCACCACTTTCATCAATGTACTTAGATTCATACGAATAGAACTCCGTTTGCGGCAAAATTTCACCTGGAATTGATGCTTTTGGATCCTCGTTCCCAAGGACTGCGCACTCAATCTCGCGACCAACAACGTTTTCCTCGACGATAACTTTGTGATCATATTCAAATGCTACACGAATGGCCTCATCAAACTCTTCTTTTGTGTTTACTTTGCTTACACCAACAGATGAACCCTGATTAGCTGGTTTAATAAACATTGGAAAACCTAATTGATTCTTCACTTCATCAAAATCAATTTTATTTTTCTTAGCACGAGTGAACGCGAACCCCTTTGCCACATTGATTCCCGCTTCTTTCAGTAACCTTTTTGCAATATCTTTATCCATACAAACAGCCGAGCCTAATACACTCGTACCAACGAATGGTAAATTCGCAATACGCAGCATACCCTGCATACTGCCATCTTCACCTAACGTACCATGAACAATTGGAAAAATAACATCTAACTGATCAATAGTTACATCTTTTGTTGCATGAATAAGCTGATGGTTCGTTTCACCAGGCACAATTGCCACATTTTCATTCGATTTATTTAACTGAATTAATTTTGGATTTTCTGCGTTTAGTAAGTATGATGTTTGATCATTGATATGCCACTTACCTTGTTTATCAATTCCAACCAAAACAACCTCATACTTTGATTTATCTATCGCATCCACAATGTTTTTCGCTGATTGTAAGGACACTTCATGCTCTGCTGACTTCCCGCCAAAAATAATACCTACTTTAATTTTCCCCATCATAAAACGCCCTTTCCTATAAATCCTTATTAAAACTAGAGAGACTCGATAGTATAAACTGGCTGAAGTAGACCTCGGAGTTATTTTATCCGCCGTTTTACACTTTTATCTGCCAATCTACAAGGATAACCGCCGTTTTTTAAAAATAACCGCCACTTTGAAAATATATCCGCCAATAATAAAATATAACTGCCAAAATCAAGATATATCGGCCGTTCTGGCAATATATCCGCCGTTTTAAAAAACCGACCCACTTTTTTTTGTAAAGTACCTTACTAATAAAATACCACAAAACGAGCAGTCAATAACAGAAGAAATATTACCATTTTTTAAAATAACCCTTGACATTTATAAAATTCTCCCCTAGTATTAATTTCAATAATTAAATCGTGAAGAGTGATGACGAAGATTAGTACTCAAAATGTTTCCTCCAAAGAGAGCTGGTAGTGGTGTGAACCAGTGTGGGACGTTGATGAATGGCCTTCCGAACTTCCAAACCGAACCATACTTGTTATGCAGTAGGCTTTGGCGAACGTCTTATCGATAAAAAAGACAGCTATTAAGTTTTAACTTGATAGTAAAGTGAGCTGTTTAGGCAGCTAATAAAGGTGGTACCACGGGTTCCTCGTCCTTTTCTGGATGGGGGACCTTTTTGTGTACCCAAAAATTCAATACAATAAAATCGATGAGTAAGAAGAGTAGACATACGCTGAAGCGTTACAGAGAGCCGGTGGTGGTGTGATTCCGGTACGTGAAAGTATGTTGAATGGCCTTACGAGATGTTTCTTGAACAAAGTAGGGAAACACGGAGCTCCGCCGTTACACGGATAGGGTTTAAGATGAGGCGTTAAGCTTACATTTTGTACCTGAACTTGAGATGAAGAGAGTCAGTAAACTCCCTTCAACAGAGGTGGCACCGCGGTCACAATCGTCCTCTATAAACACATTTACCTGTGTTTATAGAGGACTTTTTTTATTCTTTTATAAAAGGAGATTACAAATTATGCAAATTGAAAAGCAAGCTACACTTTCATACAAATTTATAAAACAGAACGCTGACACGTTAACACCAATAGGAATTTACTCAAATCTTCAAGGGGCGAAGAAGTTTCTGTTAGAGAGTTCCTTTCCGCACGAGAAAAAAGGAAAATTTTCATTTATCGGTGTAGACCCTTATCAGGAATTCATAGGAGAAGGTAACCACACTATCATTTTGGATCACGAAAAAGGAACCAGGGAGACCCAAGAATCAGCTGCCCTATCCGTATTAAAAAAAATGCTTCCCAAACTGGAAATAGACCTTCCACTTCCGTTTGCTGGTGGCGCGATCGGATATATTGGATATGATGCTATTCGTTCTTATGAACAGATTGGAGATGATTTATCGGATAATCTTGAAATGCCTGATGTCCATCTTATGTTGTACAAAAGTATTATTGCCTTTGACCATAGTGATGAATCAGCTTACTTAATTGCAATGAATCCTGATCAGGAATCGGAAAATGTACTAGACGCACGACTGGCGGATTTAAAAAACGCGTTAATCGCCACTCCAAATACAGCTACATCAGATGAAGCAATGACCTTCCACCCTGAAATGGATAAACAACAATTTATGGAGAAAGTAACTATTGCTAAAAAACACATCCAGCAAGGTGATGCCTTTCAGATCGTATTATCCCAGCGGATGAAAGCTAACATCAACGGAAATCCACTTTCTTTTTATCGAAAGCTGAGAAAGGCTAACCCATCGCCATATATGTTTTATATAGACTTTGAAGCTTATCAGGTTCTAGGCGCTTCACCAGAAAGCTTAATCCAAACAACTGGACAGCAGATTGTTACAAATCCTATAGCTGGAACACGTCCACGTGGAAAGACAGAAGTTGAAGATGTGGCATTGACAAAAGATCTCCTTGCCGATGAGAAAGAAATTGCGGAACACCGAATGCTGGTAGATTTAAGCCGAAACGATATTGGTCGTGTATCTGAAATTGATAGTATTACGATTCCGACTTATATGAAGGTGGAAAAATATCAGCATGTGATGCACATCGTATCTGAAGTACACGGAAGGTTAAACGCTAGCTATTCAAGTATTGATGCATTAATCGCATGTTTACCCGCTGGAACAGTTTCAGGGGCACCAAAAATCCGCGCAATGCAAATTATTAACGATTTGGAAGAAAGCAAGCGTGGTGTCTATGGTGGTGGGGTTGGCTATATAAACGTTAATCATGATGTAAATATGGCACTGGCTATCCGTTCACTCGTCATCAAAGACAATAAAGCCTATCTACAGACTGGCGCCGGTATTGTTCATGATTCTATTCCTGAAAATGAGTACAACGAAACACTGCACAAAGCAAAATCTTTAATGGAGGTGAGCAATCATGATTCTACTCATTGATAATTATGATTCATTCACCTATAATGTCTACCACTATTTTTCAAGCGAGAATGTAGACGTTCGTGTGTTGCGGAATGACCAGATTACTAATGATGACATTACTGCACTAAATCCGGAGGCAATTATTATCTCGCCAGGACCTGGGACACCAGAGACAGCGGGAAATTGCATTGATATAGTTAAACATTTTTATCAAAAGATACCTATTCTCGGAATATGTTTGGGTCACCAGATCATCGCTTCTGCATTAGGCAGTGAAATAAAGCAAGCTAGTGTGATCAAACATGGCAAATCATCATTGATTACACACAATGGTTTAGGCTTGTTCAGTTATTTGTCGCAACCTTTAGAAGTAATGCGTTATCACTCTTTAGTCATTGATCGAAAAAAATTATCAGAAGAGTTGGAAATTGTTGCAACATCCTTAGACGACAATCAAATTATGGGAATCAAACATTACCGCTATCCTATATACGGAATACAATTTCATCCGGAGTCAATCGGGACACTGGCTGGCAAGAATGTAATTCAGAATTTCTTAAAAGAAATTAGAAAGGAGCAACACTATGAAACAACATCTTGAAAAATTAATGAATCAAGAAAACCTGGCCATAGAAGAAATGAAGCAAGCAACAGAGCATTGCTTCACAACAACCGTTACCGATACGGAGATTGCCTCATTATTAACGGCTTTAAGGGCAAAAGGAGAAACGGCAGATGAAATTGCTGGAATTGTTGAAGTGATTCGTGCTCAGTCAACTTCAGTGCCAACATCCCTCCATCATGTTATGGATAACTGCGGAACTGGCGGTGATCAGTCACACAGCTTTAACATCAGCACTACAGCAGCATTCGTTATTGCAGGTGCAGGTGCGTCGATTGCGAAACATGGTAACCGTAGTATCTCCAGTAAAACTGGGAGCGCAGATGTATTGGAGCACTTAGGTATCTCGTTATCATTTCAGCCTGAACAAACAGAAGAAATTTTACAGGAAAATGGAATCGCATTTCTATATGCACCACATGTTCATCCTAATCTCAAACGATTTATGAAGGTTCGAAAAGAATTAGGTCTTCCAACGATATTTAATCTCATCGGGCCATTAACAAACCCTGTCGAACTTGATTCTCAGCTACTTGGAATTTATCGCCGTGACATGTTAGGAATGATGGCAGAATCATTAAAAAAACTTGGAAGACGACGTGCATTAGTCGTAAATGGTGCAGGTTACATGGATGAAGCGTCGCTCGCTGGTAAAAACCATTTAGCATTACTTGAAAATGGGCAAACTTCAGCATTTACCCTAAATCCAGAAGAAGTTGGATTACCGAAGTATACAAATGACCAAATCCGTGGTGGGGATGCAAAGGATAATGCGGTTATTTTGCAAAATGTATTACAAAGGAAACAGGGGCCATACCTTGACACGGTCTTATTGAATGCAGGACTAGGACTCTTTGCAAATGGAACAGCTAGTACAATCCAAGAAGGCATTATGTTGGCAAAGGAAAGTATTGACTCAGGAGCCGCCTTAGATAAGCTTCACCGATTAATTGATTACAGCAGACAAACCCCCAGTGAGGTGATATAAAATGACGATTTTAAATAAGATAATCGCACAAAAGGAAAAAGTAGTCGCACAGCTTCAATCAGATGGAATCGACCAATCTAATGATCATTTGAAGGAAATAAAGCCAATTTTCCCTAGTCGGAATTACATGCAAATTATCGCTGAAATTAAGCGTTCCTCCCCGTCAAAAGGGGCAATTGACATGGCTGTTGATCCAGTCATGCAAGCTAAACAATATGAAAGATTGGGAGCAAGTGCCATTTCCGTCTTAACCGATCAAACATTTTTCAATGGATCAATGGAGGATTTACGGGCGGTTCGCAGTGCTGTTAATCTTCCCCTTCTTTGCAAGGATTTCATGATTGACCAAATTCAGATTGATCAAGCTAAACAAGCTGGGGCTAACATCATACTACTTATCGTGGCCGCATTATCTGAAAGCAAACTACATGAGCTTTACCACTATGCAAAACAGGAAAACTTAGAGGTTTTGTGCGAAGTGCATGATGAAGCTGAAATGGAAGTAGCAATTAAGTTAGGCGCTAACATAATCGGAATCAACAATCGGAATTTAAAAACCTTTGAAGTTGATTTGAGTGTTACCGAAAGACTAGCGTCAATGGTCAACGACCCGTCTACCATCCTAATTAGTGAAAGTGGCATCAGATCTCGCGATGACGTAGAGCGTGCCGCACAAGCCGGGGCAAAAGGCATCCTCGTTGGGGAAACGTTAATGAGATCAGAAGATCTAGCCGCAACGTTTTTCGATTTGCAAGTACCTCTTCTAGTTAAGGGCGTGAATTTTAGTGCTCGTTAAAACATGCGGAATTATGACCAGTGAAGCAGCAGAAACAGCAGTCCAAGCGGGCGCAGACTTTATCGGCTTTGTTTTTGCACCAAGTAAACGGTCCATAACACCTGAACTCGCTGCAGAAATTACTTCAATCGTTCCATCGTCTGTGAAGAAGGTTGGCGTATTTGTAAATGAAACGGTGGAAACTATTATATCCATCGCCGAAAAAGTAGGATTAGATTTTATTCAACTCCATGGAGATGAAGTAGCAGAGTTTTCTGAGCAACTACCCTATCCGGTGATCAAGGCGTTTCCAGCAACAAAAGCAAACCTCTCTAAAATAAAAGAATTTCCATGTGACTACTACCTAATTGATAGTCCATATGGTGCAAATCGCGGTGGAAATGGTACCGTATTCGATTGGACAGTATTAAAGGAACTGAATCTAGATAGCAACAAACTAATTTTAGCTGGGGGACTGACCCCTGATAATGTGCAACAAGCTATAAACTTAGCAGGTCCAATCGCGGTAGATGTCTCAAGTGGTATTGAAACAAACGGCAGTAAGGACCTAAGTAAGATTAAAAAATTTATTTCACAAGTGAAAGGATGATTGACATGACAACCACTACAAAAGCTTATTTAATGCCAGATATAACCGGCCGTTATGGGAGTTTCGGGGGAAGATTTGTTCCAGAACTATTAATGCCAGCATTAATAGAATTAGAGGAAGCTTATGATGAGGCAATGCAGGATCCAAGTTTTATAGATAAAGTAAACTACTATCTAAAAGACTATGTTGGACGAGAAACGCCGCTTTATTTCGCAGAAGAATTAACGAGCATGCTCGGCGGACCTAAGATTTATTTGAAACGAGAAGATTTAAACCATACTGGTGCACACAAGATTAATAATACGGTTGGGCAAGCTTTGTTGACACTTCGAATGGGCAAGAAAAAAGTTGTTGCTGAAACAGGCGCCGGCCAGCACGGGGTTGCGACGGCTACAGTTTGTGCACTTCTAGGATTAGAGTGCGTCGTGTTCATGGGTGAAGAGGATATTCGCAGACAAAAGCTAAACGTCTTTCGGATGGAGCTGTTAGGCGCTCGAGTCGAGAGTGTCTCCCAAGGAAGCGGAACCCTGAAGGACGCAGTAAATGAGGCATTACGCTACTGGGCAAGCCACGTTGAAGATACACATTATATAATAGGATCTGTCGTAGGGCCACATCCATTCCCAAAAATTGTTCGTGATTTTCAGGCAGTGATCGGAAACGAAACGAAAAAACAAATGCTTGATCAAACTAGTAAACTACCAGACGCAGTTATTGCCTGTGTTGGTGGAGGAAGTAATGCGATGGGTATGTTTTATCCATTTGTTGAAGATACAGATGTTGCGCTTTACGGGGTAGAAGCTGGTGGTTCAGGTGTAGAGACTAATAAACATGCCGCCACTCTAACGGCTGGTAATGTTGGAGTATTGCATGGAACAATGTCACATTTACTACAGGATGAACATGGACAGATTCAGGAAGCCCATTCTATTTCAGCAGGACTAGATTATCCCGGTGTTGGCCCTGAGCATAGTCACATGCACGAGACATCACGTGTAACATACACATCGATAACAGATCAAGAAGCACTAGAAGCTTTTCAAGTATTATCAAAAAAAGAAGGTATTATTCCAGCACTAGAAAGCGCGCATGCGGTAGCTTTTGCTATGAAACACGCTAAGACTATGACTAAGGATCAGACTCTAGTTATTTGTTTATCAGGTCGTGGGGATAAAGATGTAGAACAAGTTAAAGCAGCATTGGAGGGATATGGTAATGAGTAAATCACGTATTGATCAGGCTTTTCAAGAGAAATTAGCTAAGAACGAAAAGTTGTTTATTCCATATATTATGGCTGGCGATGGTGGCTTAGAAAATTTAGATGAACGAATTGAGTTTTTGCAATCGTGCGGGGCGGATGCAATCGAGCTTGGCATTCCATTTTCTGACCCGGTCGCAGATGGTCCTACTATTCAAAATGCTGGAGTACGGGCACTTAATAATGGAACTACACTTTCAGGTGTTCTCCAGACGCTAAAGGATAATAAAGATAGAGACATTCCAATCATTTTGATGACCTACTTTAATCCAGTTTTTATATTTGGGGTTGAGCAATTTGCTAATGACTGTATGGAAGCTTGCGTTGATGGAGTGATCATTCCGGATTTACCACTCGAGGAAGAAGCATATATTGGTAGTTTTCTTCAGGAAAAGTCCATCGCTTTTATTAGACTTGCTGCTTTAACAAGTGATGAATCCAGGCTTACTGAAGTTGCTAAACGATCAGAAGGTTTCTTATACGCGGTATCTGTTACAGGAACAACCGGCGCAAAAGCATCGCATGGTGATAATGTGAAAGGCTTTTTACAAAACCTGAAAAATATTTCTCGTGTGCCTGTTTTAGCAGGATTTGGGGTGTCTAGTCCTGAACAAGCTAAAGAGTTAGGTGCAAATTGTGACGGGGTTATTGTTGGCAGTAAGATTGTTGACTTATTCCATGAGGGAAAAAGGGACGAAATAAAAGATTTAATTAAAATGGCTGATTAGAAAAACTCGTCATTCGCCTAGTCTTTAATAGTGAATGACGAAGCTTTTCTTATACGGGCATTTCCTGTGGAGCAATTGGCAAGCAGACTTTCTTTCCGAAGGTACAAACTTCATCATTTGCTATTTAAAAAAGAGGCTTTTATCAACTTCTGAACACATAACGTTAATAAAATACATAATTATGCTATAATAAGGTCATAATAATTTTGAAGGAGGTATTTATATGCCTGAAATTAGACCGATTAAGGACTTAAGAAACACCACCGAAATATCTGAACTGTGCCACGAATCCCAAGAGCCTGTTTATATAACCAAAAATGGTTATGGCGATTTAGTTGTTATGAGCATGGAAACATACGAAAAGAAACTCGCCTTAGCTGATATTTATAAGAAACTTGCTGAAGCGGAAGCACAATTATCAGATGAAGGTTCTCTTCTGGATGGTGAAGAAGTATTTAAGAATTTAAGGAATAAATATGGAAAATAGTAAATTTACCGTTAAAATGACCCAAAAAGCGAACAGTGACTTAGAAAGAATATACATTTACGTTATGGAAGAATCGACTTCAATAAATTATGCAGACCATATTTTAGATAGAATCGAAAAAAATATCATGCGTTTACAGGACTTCCCTTACTCTGCTAACTTTGTAAAAGATGAAGTCTTAAAGCAAAAAGGATATCGCAAATTAATCGTCGATAACTATATTATTTTCTTTTTAACGCAGAATGATAAGAAAAAGGTTACGATTATGCGTATCCTTTATGTTCGTCAAAACTACCAAAAATACTTGTAGTTATGTTACTATGTTTTTCCCTGAACCCGAATCTCCAAAACTCGCCAACTCCCGTCGATTGACTATCACATCTAATCACAACACGCGTTTTTCAATAAATATACTACTTTTTCACAATCGGTATCCATATTTCACAACGGTAATCCTCGGAAGTTGTATCACCTTCCGTAGAATATACCTCTAGTTCAGGCCCACTGGCATGTTCATAACCTGTTGATGGGAACCATTCGGAAAAAATTCGATCCCATGTTTTTGGAATCGCATCTGGCATAGCCCCAACTGATTCAAACACCGCCCATGTAGAGGCTGGAATCTTCTTTTCCTCCCAGTCTGATGGGATATCCTGTTTGTTTTTTTCAGCACAAATGAAATAAGTTAGTTTCTCCTGAGTAGCATCAAACTCCATGCAAGCACCCATTATACTCATAGGTCCGCAATCTTTTTCAAGCTCTTCTACAAACCCGTTACTGTTTGATTCGTCCCAAAAAGCTGGGATTTGCCGGTGATTTTCGCCATTAACAATCGAAGTCCTAATCCCTTTTCCTACTACTTGAAACGCATCTTTTTCAACAATCTTGTATTCCATTTCCACATCACCCTTTAATTGAATTTGAAAGGAAAGCTTGGGAAAGGCCTTTAGTTGTTGACTGTTTTGGCGAACAGCTGATGGGCTGATGCCGTGAATTTTACGAAATGCTTTAGAAAATGACTCTGGTGTCTCGTAGCCATACTTCAGCGCGACATCGATCACTTTGCGATTGGCATGTGTTAGCTCCTGTGCTGCCAGTGTTAACCTTCTTCTCCGGATGTATTCAGCAACTGTCACTCCTGTCAACATACTGAACATGCGTTGATAGTGGAATTTTGACATGCACGCAACGGTGGCCACCTGATCAATTTTCAGTTCATTTTCTACATTATTTTCGATAAAATCAATGCTATTAGCCATCCGGTTAAGACCTTCCATTTCTTCCTCCCCCTTCTACTACAACTGTACCAATCAAATAAATTATCATCCTGTTAATCTGTGCTTTTTACGGACAGAAAATTCTAATTAAAGGATTGCACAAGCTTACCTTTCCCACTCCGTACTTCAACCTCAGCATAAGCACCGTTAATAAGCGTAACTTGCGGCGGGACGTGACCACAATCAATATCATAAATAATTGGTATGTTTAACTCTTGTTCTAGATTTTTATAGACTTCCTCTACATCATAATTTTCAACTGTTTTATTCGCACTGCTTCTACCGAATATGACCCCAGAACAATTATCAAACCAATCTGCTAGCTTCATCTGGATAAGTGTTCTGCGCAAATCTGTTGTGTTTAACTGACAGTTTTCAAAATACCATAGGATAGGCTCGCTATTGATGGATTCTTTCTGAAACCGATGAATATTTCCGTATGGTGTACCAATTAAATGTCTGATTATATCTATACAACCGCCTAGCAGTCTACCTTTTAGCGTGGCATAGTCACCCGATAGAGTTTTCCATTCCGTTTGCTCCGTTAAATGAAACACTACTGGTGATAAGTTTTCATGATCCCAAGTCTTTTGGAATTTGTCAGATGAATACTGGGTGATTGATTCCCCCTCTATCGTTGATAAAACTTTCTCCCACATAGCTGTTGTTTCATCTGAGTATTCCCCGCGTAAATCTACAAAATTAGTTCCATGAGCTGTCGCCATTCCTGTTTTCAATGTGGTGGCCAGTAGTAATACACTAATATCCGAATAACCTAAAACCCATTTTTTCTGAAAAGAATCAAAGTCTAATTTGTCCATTATCTCAATTAGAATCTCCCCACCCCATGGAGGGATAATAATATCGATATTTTCATCCTGCATCATTTTATTAAATTCTTTTGCCCTTACTTGTGCATAGGCAGACTTAGCCTTATCCTGTGTCCAAACGGTCTCACCGCATACTACCGGATACCCCCGTTCCTCACTTCGAATGCATGCCTGCTTGAACATGTCATGTAACTCTGGTTCTACTCCAGATGATGGTGCAGTAACACCAATTGTTGCTCCTTTTTTTAGAATTGGATATGTAATCATAGTCGCATCCCCCATTATTTTTTTATTAGTATAATACATTTCTTTAGAAAAAACAGTGTGTCTTTTATGGTTCAACTAGCGTGCATGCCAGAATAGCTATACATACATATTCTTCATTTAATTGAAAAGTCCTTTTTAAGCAGTTAAGAAAGCATAAATCCTTTCTTACTGCATAAGTGCAACTAAGGCTTGGCGATAAGCCAAGTTTTCTAAAAATGCCATCGACTGTTATCTGATATTTCCTCCTTTACAATCCCCCTTTTACTCGTTAAGATAAATATAGAAAACTGCATATAAATGGAAACACTAGGGGGGCTATTTAAATGGCTGAGAAGGACTGCTCTTGTTCTGACCCTTTTACCCGAAATAGATAATACTAGCGTGGGGAAGTGTGGTCGACGTGTATATTTTTACATAATTACTTACACAATAGACTGCATTCTCCTAGGGGAATGCAGTTTTTTTATTTGGATAAAATAAATGAAGTGAGCTTACTTCTCGACTGACTGTGAAATTGGGGGGGTGAAACAATTTGAATGAACCATGGGGATTCATAGATACTGGTTATCATAGTGCTGCGGTCAATATGGCGTTGGATGAGGTATTGCTTAACTGGCATAGTGAAGGGAAGATTCCGCCTACATTACGGTTTTACGGCTGGTCAAAACCGAGTCTTTCTGTTGGTCATTTCCAGAATGCAGAACGGGCGATAGATTTTCCAAATGTAGAAAAACATAGCTGTGAATTTGTACGACGTTTAACCGGCGGAAGTGCTGTATTGCATGATGATGAGTTGACCTACAGCATCGTCGTATCGGAGAACAAAGACTATATTCCTAAAACAATTCGTTCAGCATACTACATGCTTTCAAAAGGAATTTTAAAAGGCTATAAGAATTTAGGGATTCCAGCAGATTACACGATTCAAGAAAAAAGCAGCACGAGAACAGATGTCTGTTTTGAACAGCCTGCCTTTTATGAAATGGTTGTTGACGGCAAAAAGATATGCGGAAATGCACAAACCCGAAAGCAAGGCGTTTTATTGCAGCATGGATCCATTCCAATGAGCATGAATAAAGACATGCTATTTGATTTGTTCAGGTTTCCAACTGAAAAAATAAGGGAAAAAAAGCGTAAAGCTTTTTCAGAAAAAGCAATTACCATAAACGAAATCACCAAGAAGCGACATACATACGATGATTTGAGAGAAGCATTTCGGAAGGGATTCCAAACGGAGTTACATATGGATTTGGTTCCACTAGAACTATCTGATAGTCAATGGGAAGAGGTTCATGAGTTAGCGAAGACTAAATATACCCAAGAAGAATGGAATTTATATCATCAGAGGAGTGTGTGACAGGTGACAAAACAAGAAGAATACATACGAAAACCAGAGTGGCTTAAAACAAAAATTAATACGAACAAATCTTATAATAAATTGAAAAAACTGATGCGGGAAAAGAATTTAAATACCGTTTGTGAAGAAGCTCGTTGCCCAAACATCCATGAATGCTGGAGCGAAAGAAAAACCGCTACGTTTATGATTTTAGGTGACACATGCACGAGGGGCTGTCGTTTTTGCGCAGTAAAAACCGGGCTTCCTAATGAACTGGACTGGGGTGAGCCAGAAAGGGTAGCTGAGTCGGTCGCTATCATGGGCTTAAAGCATTCAGTTGTAACTGCGGTTGCACGGGATGACTTGAAGGATGGCGGTGCTGCTGTTTTTGCTGAAACAGTTCGCGCTATTCGCCGCGCTAACCCTGGATGTACAATTGAAATTTTACCATCGGATATGAAAGGTGATTACGAGAGTCTTCATACATTGATGGATAGTGAACCAGATATTTTTAACCATAACATTGAAACAGTAAGACGATTGACCAAGAAAGTACGCGCCCGTGCGATGTATGATCGATCCTTACAATTATTAGAACGGGTGAAAGAAATTGCACCTAAGACCCCGACTAAATCAAGTATCATGTTAGGTTTAGGTGAAACGAAGGAAGAAATTGTGCAGGCAATGGACGATCTCTTGGCTCATAATGTGGATATTATGACAATTGGTCAATATTTGCAGCCAACTAAAAAACACCTGAAAGTTGAGAAATACTATCATCCAGATGAGTTTGCTGAACTCAAAGAAATAGCGCTGAAAAAAGGCTTCCAGCATTGTGAATCTGGACCACTTGTTCGTTCTTCCTACCATGCGGATGAACAAGTTAGTCAAACATCAGCACAACGCAGAATTAAGTATATGAAAGAATACGAAACGAACGAAAAAAAGCAGGTCGACTTTACTTTTTGATGTAAATGTTTCCATTAAAATATCGGGTGCCACTCAAGTGGCTACTCGATATTTTTTAATGACTTCTTATACAATACTAACCCGCACCTCTCACTAGCACTCACAAATCATCAGTACATTTCCATCTGGATCTCTAAAATTAAACCATTGATTATGTTCAACCTCTGTCACCATCTCTACTCCCATTTCTTTCATAAATTCATAAGCCTTTTCAATGTCAGATGTATTAAAGTGGAATGGCGGACTTTGATAAATTCGTTCCGGCTGATAAATTTTGCTGTCCAGAACTATCCCCGTTCCTTGCATTGGTATAACATATAAGTGACCAAATAAAACCTCCTCAGTCACAGGCAATCCTAAAATATCACAATACCAATCCCTTGCTTTTTCAATGTTACGCACTGGTACAAAGACAGTTCCTATTTGATTAATAATTGGATTCATCTCAACACCTCATTTATTTTTATAAACTATTAGTTCTAATTTCGATACTTTCAACAAAAAACCCTCTTTTTTGATAAATATATTGGGTATTATATATTTTAAAAGGGAATTCCGTTTATGGAATTCCCTTAGTTTATTCGCCTAATATTTTATACTTTTCGGATGGGGATTCTTGTATGAAAGCACATGGTTCATTTATCGTAAACATAATAAGTTCATGCATTGCTCTTGTACAAGCCGTATAGAAGAGGTTTCTCGAAGATTCACCTGCATATTGTTGATGTGATGCATCAGGTATGATTACCGCATCAAATTCAATCCCTTTTGCCCAATAGACCGGAAGAATCAGTACTCCTTTTTGGAAAGTATGTGTATCTTCATCTATTAGTTTAACAGACAATTTTCCGCTTAATAAATCAAATAACGCTTCACTTTCTTTTAATGTTTTACAGATAATTGCTATTGTTTCATGACCATCTTCGAGTAGCTTATTTACCATTTTAATCAACTGTTCATTTCTATTTGCACTACTTTCAACCTTCACAAGTTCAGGCTTTTCACCATCCCGGTTAAACGGTTGAATTAATTCCCCTCCAGCGGCAAAACATCTGGTAAATTCAACAATTTGCTTAGTAGAACGATAACTTTGGTTCAAACTGATTGTTTCGTACCTCTCTCTTATCTCCTCCGGTAAAAATGCATATTCCTGTGTTGCATGTTGATATATTCCCTGGTTTAAATCTCCCAATAAAGTCATTTTTGTAAAAGGAAATACTTGTTGAAAATACGCATATTGAAATGCAGAATAATCCTGAGCCTCATCAATAAACAGATGCCGTATAGATCGATCTGCAGTGTCACCTATCAGGAGACCTTGGAAGTATACAAATGGTGTTGCATCCTCCCATGTTAAAAACTTATTAGACAGTTCCGCGAATGTTTGAACACAAATTTTATCCCAATGTAAAGGTTGTTCACTAAAGTTCCATTCACTAAATAATTTCCGATAAGTCGCAAGTATGTGCACAAAGCCCATTTTCCTTACTTGTTTTTTTATGGATGCAAATCTTTTTCTAACCAATTCTTTCCTTAAATAGTTTTCTTCGTTAATTAATGTATCATGATCTTCACTATCACCTTCAACGTTTCGGTGTGCTCGAAGGAAATCCTCTTTATCTAACAACTCTATCTCATCTAATACCCAGTCTTCTTTCTGCTCTTGCTTCTGAAGTTTGCTTATTTCTTTTATTAACCATTTCGAAACGAGTTCCATCCGATTCGGTATAGCTATTGATTGATCTAGTGAGTAAAAATACTCACTAATTTGTTCTTTCGATACAAGAACTTGTTTACGGAAAGTGATATTTTTAAAAAGTAAACCGTCTTGACCTAACTTAGAAACAAAGCCATCGATTACATCTTTAAACTCTATACTTGATTTATAATTAATACTTTCCATTTTAATAGCATAATTACTATCTTTTTCCCCTGTTAAGACAGTTTCCATTTGTTTGAATGGTGATTCAATAGAAATATGTGACTCGATTTTTGCTTCTAGGTAATCTAAAAAGGTAGTTTGTCGCATATTTTCCTCCCCTAATTCAGGAAGGACTTTCGCAACATAACTTGCAAACAATGGATTTGGTGAAAATAGAATAATGTTTTCTCCGCTAAGCACTTCACGGTAACGATACATCAAATATGCAATACGTTGTAGGGCCGCCGAGGTTTTCCCGCTTCCCGCCACACCTTGAACGATAAGATACTTACTAGTTTCATTACGTATTATTTGGTTTTGCTCTTTTTGTATAGTTGCTACAATACTTTTCATGGAAGTGCTGGCGTTATTTCCAAGTGCCTGTTGTAGAAGCTTATCTCCAATGGTTACACCTGTATCAAACATTCCAGTGAGATATCCATTCTTTATGATGAATTGTCTTTTCAATGTAACTTCACCTGTAATAGTGCCCTCCACCGTTTCATAGGACGCTTCACCGGGTGAAAAATCATAGTACATACTAGAAATAGGGGCACGCCAATCATATATTAAAAAATTTTCATCTTCCTTATCCATCATGGAAGCTACACCAATGTATATCTGATCTTCATTAGACTCCCTGTCTTCTAAAAAATCAATTCGACCAAAATATGGTGACTCTTTTAGTTTATTTAATGTTTTAAGGTGTTCATTAAGTTTTCCATGACCTCTTTCTTTGTCTGATAGTAGTTCTGCTTGTTGTTTTATACTAGCTTGCGTTTCGATTACATCATCGGGCTCATCCAAGTTCACCTTAACATCTTCCCAAAAGTCTTTCCTGAGATTGATAACACTCTCTTTCAGTCCCTGGGCTTTATGATACAATCCAGCTGCCTTTTTCTTAATTTCACGCACTACATTATCCACTCGACGTTGCTCAGCAGCACGGTCGTCAGCTTTTCGATTCATTAAACCAACCCCATTTCAAATAATTTCACGCGCGTCAGTTGACTTTACAAAATATCAATGTTATAATTAAATAGATGATATTTATATGTTTTATTAAAAATAAGTCAACAGTATTCCTATCTTACCACTATAATTCATCTATGGCAATATGAATTATCATTTTTTAATTGATTTTCTTTTTACAAAATAGCTAACCCGACCTTTGGAATTCCAGAGGTCGGGTTTTTTGATTAAATTGACATGCAACCGAAACAAATTTAAACTTAACAAGCCTGCATTAATGTCGAAAAGCAGACTTCTTTGTTCAACAGAAAGGAATTACATAGAAATGAAAGAAAAACAACCAAGAGTAAATCGCGTAATTATTGAATACACACTTATTATAGTAGGAGCTACACTTGTAGCGCTTTCCTATAATATGTTTTTATTGCCTTCTAAGCTTGCTGCAGGAGGAATATCCGGGATCAGTACGATATTATTCGAATTATATGGGCTAAGTCCTGCCTATACACAGTTCTTAATTAATATCCCTGTTTTTATCATCGGATTACTAATTCTAGGTAAGGACTTTGGGGGAAAAACATTATTAGGGACTTTCTGGGTGCCGTTCATTATTTGGTTAAGTGCTGATATCCCGTACACCATTACGAATCCCCTATTAGGAGCAATATATGGTGGGATTGTGCTTGGCATTGGCCTTGGGACAGTGTACAAAGGAAATGGTTCGACAGGTGGTACCGCAGCAATCGCCCAAATCGTAAAAAAGTTCACTGGTTTATCGAGTGGATATTCCCAACTAATTGTAGATGGTGCAGTGGTTATCTCCTCCATAATCGTATTTAATTTAGAGCTTACTCTATTTGCTTTAATGTGTATTTATGTAACAAGTAAAGTAATCGATCGGGTTCAATTGCGTACATCCTCAACCAAGCTTATTCTGATCATTACTGAGAAAGAAGAAAAAGTACAATCACTTATTAAAAATGAAATTGATCGTGGCCTAACAAAAATCCGGACAGTTGGCGGCTATTCGAATCAAAATAAAACCATGCTGTTATGTGTTACTGAAAAATCAGAAGCCGTGTATTTAAAAAAGCTTCTCCAAAAAGAGGAACCAACCTCATTCGTCATATTTATCAATGCATCAGAGATACTTGGTCGCGGCTTTTCATTGGACAAATACTACGGTCAAAAGCTATAAGAAAAAGGCTTTCATCTTAACGGGTTCCGTTACCTATCACAAACATTAAAAATGCACTATAAAATGACCATCAATTTGAATACTAATTTGATGGTTTTTTGATTGGTGTAATAGTATTTTCGGTTAAATACCCAATAAAATTGGCATACATAAAAGCATGAACCTGAATAAAGGAATACCAAAATTTATTTCAAGGACATCAGATACCTTATTTTATAGATAACAGACAATATTAAGGTGTTAAACGGACACTAGGTTCCTTATTTGGAAGGAATAGCCCCATTATACTTTGATATATGTTAAATAGGGTATCGTATGTCCGCATAACCCCCAAAATCACTATTTTAATAGAAATAGCGGATCCTATGTCCTCCAGTTCCAGTTATTATAACTAACAAGGTGTTTTGCGATAGGTTTCTGAACAGAAAGCATTTGAACCACTTCTAGCCGATTCCGTTAGTTTTTATATATGACTTTAAATTCCTCACAAACTACCAACATGTTTTCATCAAACTCTTTTTCTATTTCCTTCAATTCGTTTGAGAAAAATTCGACATGAACACGTCTCCAGTAATTGTAGGATTTGTCTCCTTCACCTTCTTTTGCGGCAAACTCAGCACTGACTTGATTAAAAGGTAATACCTGTACATCAATCGTTTCTGTAAGTGCTTCCGCTTCACCATCCCAATCAGTAATGATATTTAATTCACCTTTAAATGGTAATGGATCGTTGTCCACTTCATAAAGCATGTGTAATGAACATGTTGCTGTTTTCTCGCCATCCTTTACCAGACCCGCTAATTCTTCCGCTAAGGTTGCATCGCTCCCAAATGCCCATGATGTATATTCTTTATTTTCACGTTCTGATGCAGGTAGGCTATGTAAATAGTTTTCCCACATTGTTTCTACTGATTTTTTAACCATTTAAATTCTCCCTTTCTATCGTTTACACGAATACAAATAAACATCTTTCCCCCACCTATGAACAGTACCTTCACATTTCATGCCAATACGCTCTGCCACCTTAATAGATGGTTCATTTTCGAGGTCAATTAGTGAAATTAATTTGGCGTAGTTTTTTTCCTTAAAGCCGTAATTTTTACATGCTAAAGCAGCCTCCGTAGCATATCCATTCCCCCACGCACTTCGCTTGAAAAGGTAACCAATCTCCATCATTACGTCATCTTCAAATTTCTGTGGTACAATCCCACACTGCCCAAGAAATTCACCTGATTCTTTATCTTCCACAATCCATAACCCAATACCATAATTCCTATAATTACTAAGCGTCCATTCTATCCATTTCATAGTTTCATCTTGATCTTTAGTTGATGGATAATGTGTCATTGCGATCGGGTCACTGAAGATTTCCATGAGATAATCGGCATCTCCCATATTCATTTCTCTTAACCGCAACCTTCTTGTCGTAATCATCAAATTAATCCCTCCCTTCACATCCAAAATGCCCATTCACACATAAAATTTATTGTATGACATAGATTTATATACAGAGGAATATAAAAAATTTATTGTATAGCATTAAAGAAACCTAACGTTAATAATATACATTGAATATTCGATAAAGTAAAACTTCATTCAGTGGGGGCTTTTTCTTCCCACACAAGTCAAGATAATGTTATGTAGGAGAGGGGTTAAACAATATGAAAATACTTGTGATCGGTGCTAGCGGAACGATAGGAAAAAAAGTTATCAAAGAACTAGGACGGGAACATGATCTTATTTGCGCTGGAAGAAATGGTTCTGATATATCAGTTGATATTACATCTCAGGATAGTATCAAAAACATGTATGAACAAGTTGGAAAAATTGATGCCGTTGTTAACGCAGCAGGTGGCGCAAACTTCAGTCCACTTACAGAACTGACACCAGAGAAAAACGAAAAGGGTATCCAAAGTAAATTGAAAGGTCAAGTCAATTTAGTACTACTAGGATTAGACTACGTGAATAATAATGGGAGCTTCACCTTAACTACCGGCATTATGATGGATGACCCTATACTACAAGGGGCATCCGCAGCAATGGCAAACGGCGGGGTTAAAGCATTTGTAAAATCAGCGTCAATTGAAATGCCAAGAGGTATACGAATAAACAGTGTTAGTCCTAACGCCGTTCAAGAATCATGGGATAGACTCCGTGATTACTTCCCAGGATTTGAACCTGTTCCTGCAGGTCGTGTGGCAATCGCCTTTAAAAAGAGCGTTTACGGTGCCCAAACCGGACAGAATTACGAGGTTTATTGAAAAGAACCACGCAAGGCTAAAAGGACATGAATTCCTTAAAAGATTCCTTTCAAGATCTATAAAAGAATAAACTAGAAAAGAGAGCTTGCTTTAATTATAAAGCAAGCTCTCTTTCTGACCTATTTTATCAACATTTCGAACAGGTATAACTCAAATTGATCTGTATTTTCAGGCGGATCCTTTCTTATTACTTCACCCTCGTAAAGTGTTTCACCAGTTTCTACATCAATAACGGTAACACTAGCCTTTGTTTTTAAATTCGTAACATGTGTTGTCGCATACAACTTACCATCCTTAACAGCAATAATTGGCGGTTCCATATTATCTTTTATATTTGACAGCTCCACAGTGAATTCATTACCTACTTTATTTTTCTCTATATTATAAAGAGTAACAACTAGGTTTTTCTCGTTATAGCTTGTAAGGTAAATTGTTGAACCATCAAAAAAACTCACTTGACTTTCTTTCAAGCTATTCGGCAAATCAACCTCCTCTTTTTCTTTTGTTTCCAAATTGTAAGAGATAAGCTCTAGGGTTGTTTCCTCTAACCTTTTCGCCTGTTGTACAACCTTATTTTCTGTTTTTAAGAATACAAGATTTTTATGCGCTTGTTTAGGGTTCGTTTTGATTAAGCGTGCATCAATAAATGATTCTCCTTGTTGCTCAGGAATGGAAAAAATCGCTTCATGACTGATTATTCTTTTGGTAGATAAGTCAACCGTGTAAACATGTTTTCCGCTAATATGGCGTCCTTTTTCTCTAACCATATTTTGGGTAATCAGATTTAGCTTGTTATCAACGATCTGGACATCGTCAACAAACATATGCTGAATTTCTGAACTATCCGGAACTTTAATAGAAAAGGAAGTTGTACTACCCTTATCTTTGTCTAGCACGGATATAGCAAACTTATAATCACTTGATGCCAATCTACCTATTTCATACTCCACCTCTGCATAAGCGACAAACTGCTTGTTTTCAAAAAATGAATCTACCCCGATACCTTTACCTCTCATGAAATTACGATATTCTTCCTGCAGCTCCTTAATCATTGGCGCCGGATGTCCTTTTATTTGATCTAAAAATGAGGTATTACTTCTATATTCAGAACCATCAGAGGTGATTTTTAGTTTAGTATTAGCATTAACCATAGGTCCTCCCTCATGATAATTCCCTTCCAACACTAATGATTTTATTTCTTCTGCGTTACCGCTCTGCTTTTTAATGATAAACTCTGGGTATTGTTTCGCCGACATGGCAGAATTAACATAAAACGTTCCAATACCAAGCACAATTACAGCAACAATCGCCGTGAACTTCCAGTACTTTTTCATTCTACACACTCCCTATACAGTTATCTTTTTCTTTAATAAGAATCCGCTCATCCACAATGATCCTGTAATAATGATCAATCCCATTACGATCTCAAGTACAAACAATTCCATCGGATAGAGAAACCCATTAAGTACAAATTCATCCAAAAGTAGAGGTGAAATAAATACTGCTACAGCAACTAAGCAATATAGAATCCCAGCAAAAATCCCCTTCCACCTGAAGCTTCGTTCAAATAAGATTGCAGTAAATAGAATGGACACAACCATAAATCCTGCTCCATAATATAATATAAATTCAAGGATATTGTTTGGAACAATAATGTTTAATTGAGGTAAACTCGTTGTAATATTTTCGACACTCATATCCATTCGAAATCCACTTGGAACCATCCATTTCAAGATTGTTGATTCTATCGGGATCAAAATAAGTTGAAAAGCCACAAAGCCAAATGTCATTAATAAAATGTTCGTAATTTTAGCGAAAAAAACATTTAATCTAGTAGTTGGTAGCATTAACAACCGGTAAATAAATGTATTTTTCCCAAACCAATCACGATACCAAATTAGGAAAATATAGAACGCTACGGCTGCGACACATAAAGCAATTGGTCCCAAAAACCATGTACTTCTTATTATGTGCAGGAAACTCATTTGGCCAAATTGAGATAAAAATTCCGCTTTTGACATTAACTCTTCATATATCTTTTCATTGGCTATTCCTAGATATTTTTTTGATAACACAATAACTCCAGCGATTTGTGCAACAAGTGTAATACCTAGTAGGACTACAAATATTTTTACAGAACGATTGAATTCAAAATTGACCAGCTTCAAATAGCTTTTCATGCTTGATACACCTCTCTCATTACGTCCACCACAGACTTCCCTTCATTCTGCCTAGCTTCTTCTGCGTTGAACTCCTTTATAACAATCCCTTCATCTAATAGAACAACTTTATCGATTAGATGCTCAATATCATTTATTTCATGTGTTGTTATAATAACGCCACGACCTTCAATCAAATGACTTGTGAACACATTAGCTATCTGCTCCCGACTAAACATGTCAATTCCAGAGAACGGTTCATCCATTAATATGTAATCCACATCCATTGCAAGGCCAAGTAATAGGTTAACTTTTGCTGTATTCCCTTTTGATAACGAGGAAATTCTGTCACTTTCGTCTAGTTTAAAGAAACCAAGTAACTCGGTTGCACGCTTTTGGTTCCAGCATGTGTAAAAGTCATTCATGAACTCCATTGCTTCAGAAATTTTCATTTGCGGTAGCATCGTTATTGCATCTGGAATAAACGTAACTTTTTCGAATGATTTCTTATTAATTGTTTCACCATTTATTAATATTTGTCCTTTATTAATCGGTGTAAGTGCCATAATTGCGTTTAAAATAGTTGTTTTTCCAACTCCATTTATCCCTATTAAACAGGTGATCTCACCTTTATTTGCTGTAAATGAAACGCCTTTTAGTACTTCCTTACGACCAAACTTTTTAGTAAGTTCTTTTACTTCTATCATTTTCAAGCCCCCTTATTCATTGCCTACTGATGTATAGCTTTTTTCTACTAACCGAAGTAACTCCTCGATTGGAACATTAATTGATCGTACAGATGCCACAAAATCATCAACTGCTTGTTCTAACAATTCCTCTCGTACCTTTCCCAGGATTTTTTCATCACTAGTGATTTTACTTGGATGATTTCGCTCTGTATGGATCAAACCCTGCTCCTCCATTTCTTTGTACGCTCGCTGCGCAGTATTCGGATTAATTTTGATTCGATTCGCTAGTTCTCTTCTTGAAGGAATCTCTTCCCCAGGCGCCAATTCACCGATTGCAATTTGTTCCTTGAAGGATCGAACAACCTGCAGGTAGACTGGATCACGATTATTAAAGTTCACATTCATCTAAACAACTCCTATACAATCTTAGATGTGTATCATTTGCTTGTTTTAGTGTGTGTATTAAGTGGTTCATACATGTTATATGTGTATTATAGTCTTAATACACCAAGTTTGTCAATATTATTTTTTTAATACTCCATTACCTATATTTTTGGTATGCTAGGATTGTTAAATTATATATTTAAGGCTTAATATGAACATTGTTACTGACTGTTCATACTCAGTTCACAAAAGTACTTTATTATATTGTTATAATGGTTAAACCAATTACTTTGGAACGTAAAGGAGAGATAATTTTTGAATAAATACAGTAAAGTCTTACTAAGATTCTCAGCTGCATTCGCGCTAGTCGGTGCATTTCTCGGATCACATATGGCTGGTTCGGGCGGATATGAATTCAAGACTATACATGCTCATATCCTAGTTGTTGGCTGGCTGTCATTATTTGCATGGTCCGTTTTTTACAAAGTATTCACACCAGCAAATAAAATTCTATCAACGCTTCATGTGTGTTCAGCAATCATAGGTGCAATCGGATTAACATCTGGTATGTGGTTGTACTACGTAAGACCATTCGATTTGAATGATACGCTAACCAATGTATTTTTCATCGTTGGTGGGTCAATTATGCTATTAAGCTTCGCGTTCTTTTTTATCCTTACCTTTATGAAGACAGAAGAAGAGTAAGAAAAACCGGGCATAGACCGCCCGGTCCTTTTCTGTGCTAGAGAACATCCGTTAGTTTGTATTCCTGGCCATGTATTCCCTTGTAATACTCTGGATACATTTCTCCACCACAATGTTCGCATCTAAACTGAGGCGGATCCGTTGGATCACCGCCATCCATCAAATCAAAATCTCTAACTACATCATAAGGTATTTTTTCTTCCTCATGACACGTTAAACAAACAAAGTTGATTTTCGTTTTCTTTTTCGCTAAGTGGTCGTTCCCCTTTTTCTTTTTCCCTTTTTTGCGGTTTTTGGATTGGTGTGTAATAAGCTATCACCCTTTCTAAGTACTTTCTTGCTTCCTTGGTTAAAGCTACTTTTATTTCTAATTGTCCATTCTCAAGACAGACCTCTCCCTGATACACATAATAATTATTGCAGTGCGGGCATATTAGGGGATCTTTTTGTCCACCAGCGATAACACGTTCTCTCCATGTTTGACGGCGTATTGTTTTCCACACTTTTATGATCCAACGCCGCCTTCCTTCTTGCCACTTACTTAATAGCTTCTTACTTAGACGTTTACTTCTTCTTGAATACATACCATAGTGGCGTATTGTTTTAAATTGGTCATCTGGTATATGACGAATCAAACGACTGATAAAGGCTTCCACCGTCAGCGTTTCATGCTTTTCTTTCCCATCTGTTTTATCGATGTATTTAAAAGTCACCTGTTGTCCATCATATGCCTCGATCCGATTGACTCCAATCGCTGGTCGACGAATATAACGGCCAATGTAACGAAGTTGTTCCTTTATTTTCCCCTTCTGTTTCGGCGCATGCACATAGAAGCCTTCCCCATTTTCGGAAAAAGCCTTTTGCAGTCGTGGTTGTACACGCCTCTTTTCCTGTTTGGTTAAGTTCCTACGGATTAACTTTAATACCACCGTTTGCCATTGCTTTCGAAGCATTTGGAAAGGGATATAATCATAGTCCTTCCATTTTCCTTTTCTCGTTATCCCTCCCATGGTTACCAACATATGGACATGGGGATTAAAATTTACCCTGGAGCCAAATGTGTGTAATCCGGAAATGATACCTGGTGTCACCTTTGCCTTCTTTTGAAAAAAGTTTGTAATTAATTTAGCTGCCTCATCCATTAGCGGTTTCAAAAGATGACGGTGTAAAAGAAATATTTCCCGTAACCCTTCATCGATTGTAAAAATCATGTGCCGATGATTTACCTGTAAAACGTCTTCCGTTAATAATCGGCTCCACTCTTCACTTTCCCCAATAGAACAGGTCGTGCAAAAACGCCCTTTACACCGGAATGCTACTTTATGTACGTCGTTACAGCCCTCGCAAACAAAGAGTTTGAATCCATTTTTCATATCTCCACAGCCTTGAAATTTTTCTACCTCCTTCAGAACGACTGGGCGGATTTTTTCTCTGTGTTTCTTCTTGAATGTTTCCCAATGATTGTAGTTATCAAAAAAGATTCGTTTCAGAATATTTTTCTCCATACATAGAAACTACCACAGTTACCTTTACTGTAGTAGGGGTTAATTTTATACTTTCTTTCCTTTTAAGAAAAGCGCAAGCGCCCGTTAAGCGACCTCTGGACTGTGCCCACGCAACGTGGGTAGTTCGATGTTGCCACGCAAAGTGGCGGTTTTAATCGAACATTCCTTCCACCAGGAGATAAAGGAAACACGGTGAGCTAAGGCGAGCCGATGTTAACTTATCGTACGGAGGTGAAGGAAGTCCATTAGGCGCTGGGCGCTGGAGCTAGACAGACTTTCGTTTATACTTTCCTTGCTCTTAAACAAACAAGCCTGCTACCGATTAAAATCGATGGCAGGCTTGTTTTATAAATCCTGTTGTAATTCCATTCCATTATTAGACTTTAATTCATTATAATATTCCTGGATAATCATCTCATCAGAATGTGGTACTTTTTCTCCTTGTACGATCTGCGCTCCATTTATGCATCCGCCAGTAAGCACAATAACATCCCCCGTCATTCCTAAAGATAATGCTTCTTTCACACCATCCTCACGGTTTAATGTTGGATAGATATTTTTAGCCTGCGGATTTGAAAAACCAGCAAGAACTTGTGCAATAATTTTGTTTGGATCATTGTATCCTGGATGATCAACCGTTATCACAATAGAATCAGCTTCACCGTCCACCACATTTGCCATTTTTGGCATCTTGTTAAAGTCACGAATCCCGACTCCTGCTATCATCACAATCAGGCGATTGTATGTTAGTTTGTGAACTTCTGATAATAAGCTTCTAAGTGCTACAGGGGTATGCGCATAATCAAGAATAATTCCCCTTCCAGCAGTGCCTTCTTTGATAAGCTCAAACCTACCTTCTGGACTTTCAATATGTGATAATGCTTGTACAATATTCTCTGCAGAAAAACCCGCATCAAGTGCAACACACACTGCCGATAAAAGGTTTGCAACATTGTAACCACCAAAAACAGGTGTGCGGACATTAAATGTTTCACCCATGATTTCCAAATCAATTAATGAACCATTACCGTTTACTCTAATGTTCGTGGCTATGACGTCTGCGTTCGATACCTTTGATAAGCTATACGTGAAAATATCCCCTTTAAATGTTTCGAGAATTTCAGTGGCCATTCCATGGTCATCGACATTTACAACAGCCGTTTTCACCTGATCAAACAGTTTCAGCTTTGCCTTTTTGTAGTTATCGAAGTTCTTGTGGTATTCGATGTGTTCTGGAGACAGATTTGTGTGTACACCTACATCAAATTGAATACCCTCTACTCGCTTTTGTTCAACCGCAATAGAAGAAACCTCCATCGCTACAGCTTTATCTCCAGATGCATATAACTGGTCAAAAATATCATGGATATCAGATGATTCAGGAGTAGTTGGGGTGCTTTGCATAAAATCCAATTTACTTTTAGAACTCCATGCACCAGTCGTACCTATCGACCCAGTCGGCAACCCTAAAATATTCAATAGTGATTTTACATAGTTTGCGACTGTTGTTTTTCCATTGGTACCTGTTACACCAATAGTGTATAAATCCTTGTACCGGAAATCATGATAAATTCCTGCTAATTTTGCTACTGCAACTCGAACATTATCTACATATAGAAAAGTGCGATCAGGGAACCGTTGACTCATATCATTTAATGCCTTTTCATTATCGCCAAGCAAAACAGTTGCGCCTTGTTCGACTGCGTCCACCATAAAATCATGTCCATCATCATTCTGGCCTGCAATACAAACAAAAGCAGAACCATCGACAACTTTTCGAGAATCATACGTTATCGAGGAAATAAGGTTTTGCTTTTTCCCATATATTTTCAAAATACCTATTCCATTGTCTTTTTCGAAGTTTATATCCATAGTTGCACCTCGTTACAGTTTCACCTAAATCGATAGATACACGAAAATTTTAATATTACTTATTTTTGACTAAGAAAAACATGCTATTCGTCTCAATTTTTACTAACAAGGCTACTTAACACTATCACGACTTTCTTGTTTTACAGCCTTAAAGAAGGAGGCACCCATTAAAATAATAACTATCGAAAAGGGTAATGCTGCAATAATCAGGATTTTTTGCAACCCTTGTGTTCCTCCAAAATAAACCACAATTGCCACCACAGCTGACTGTGCTAAGCCCCAGACAATTTTCACTGAATTTGAAGGATTGATATGTCCATTCGTACTCAACATTCCAAGCACAAAGCGTTGCCGAATCAGCCGAAGTAATGAAAAAGAAAGCAACGACAATTATAGTTATAATCGACATCAATGTTCCTAATGGATACTCTTGTAAAACACCAAATGTCGATGTTTCCAATGAAAGCTCGGATATTTTCGCGACCAACCAAAATGCACTGAAATAAATTATGTTACATCTGCTGTGAATCCTGCAGATTTTTTGGTGCAACAGATCCCCAAATAACAACTGCAACGCACATAACATGTGCATACCATAAGACTATTGTTACATTCCTCATTACTCCACCTCGTATGTAGTTATTTTCATTTAAAAGCATTTGCCTTAATGTCAAAACATATACCCAAAATGTAGCCTTGTTAAACAACTTGGATACCATAGTTTCCTACCTTCCAAATTAAATGTACAATAAAGAAAATAGGAGGTAATAAGCATGAAAAAATTAGTACCACACATTAGAATTGAAAATTGCAAAGAAGAAGTGGAATATTACCAAAAGGCATTTGGTGGCGAAATTAAAAATACACAGCTTTCAGATGGAATTGAAATGTTTAAAGGTCACGAGGGTAAATACATCCATGCCGAACTACATATAAATGAGAACTGCATTCTTTACTTTGCTGATATTTTTGGTAATCAGCTGGTTAATGGAACCAATATGTTGCTTGGTCCAGACCTTGATAGTGAAGAGGAAATTACAAAGATATATGAATTTTTGGCTGAAGACGGAGAAATCAAGATGGAATTACAGGACACATTCTGGGGCGCCAAACACGCTATTGTTAAAGATAAGAACGGGATTTCATGGGAGCTGAATTATACCAAATAACTTGATTTGATGCCTGTCACTTGGCGAAAAGAATTCACCAAGTGACAGGTTTTTTTGGCAGAAAAGAAAACTTTCCTAACTGCATAAGCGCAACTATGACATTCGCCATAAAGTCTTGGCGAATGCCAAGTTTTCTAGTTACATTTTCACCTTTTGAAAGTAATCAATTATTCCTAATGCACTCACCTGCATGTCTAAATTTATTAAAAAGTACACATCATGATCATCTGGGACATTTAATTTTCGTAAATGTTCTTTGACATGAAACAACAACCTTGTTGCCAGTTCTGCGTAACCTTCTCCTGCAGCATAAACCCTTTCTCCCTCTTCCACAAAAACGTCCAGCCAATAGGTAGCCTGGTCCAATGCTTCATCAATCTCTTTTGTCATTCCAAAGTGACCATAATAAATCCGGTCAACATTTATCTCACCTACTCGATTTATAGCCTTTTGCATGGCCTCTGGGTCAAAATGGTTTGGTGATGTAGATGGTAGGAAAAAATTAACTCCATCACGAATTAACTGATCATAGCGGATTCCTATCGTATCACCGGTAAAAATACCATTGCTGATTGGATCATAAATACTAAAGTGATGCTTAGCATGACCTGGTGTATCCAGGAATTCAAGCGTACACTTAGCACCAATCTTCAACTCATCCCCTTCCCCCTTAATTAGTAAATTGTCTTCTGGAATGGGCACTATTGGATCAAACAATTCAGTGAAGCTATCTCCATACACAGCACGAGCACCCGCCGCAAGTTTTTTAGGATCGATTAAATGACGAGCCCCTTTCGGGTGAACAACTACTTTAGCATTTGGACAATCTTTTATTAATAGCCCTGCACCACCCGCATGGTCTAAATGAATATGTGTCACGATAATATATTTCACATCTGTTAAAGAAAAGCCTAGTGAATCTAAACCTTGCTTTACATATTTAATGGATGGACTTGGTCCTGTCTCAACTAAAGTAAGTTCTTCTTCGTCAATCACATATGTACCAGTTCGTTCTGGTTTTCCTAGGTCATATCCATCAATCAGGTAAATTCGATCCTCTATTCGGATAGGTCTTTTCGCTTCCATTACAAAACCCCCTGTTTAAATTAATTCCTGAGCTAATTATAACACGCCGTTGGTGGTGCCTGTCACTTGTCGAAAAATAACACAGTATAATGTATCAAAAATTTAACATACTAAGAAATATTATCCAATAGGAGGGTTTATAGTATGAAAAATATTTTTTACTTAGTATTAACAATTGTATTAGTGGCGACTGTAGCTTTAAATACTGGCGACGCGGGACAGGAAAATACAAATCAGAGCGAATCCACTAACAAACGGGATTCAGTCCAGGTGACAAGTATGAATTCTACACTGACTAAAGGGCTTGATAAGGTTCTTGTTTCATTAGGTGAATTAGAAAAAGTAGTTGGTGATACAGAAAACACTGAAAAAAGAATAGCTGCTACAAAAAAGCTAGGTGAAGACTGGGATCAAATCGAAAAACAGGTGGAAGAAAAATACCCAGAGGACTATGAAAACATTGAGAAAAGCTTATACCCACTCCTAGCTGAGGCAAAAAAGGAATACCCTAATACAGCAAACGTCAGACAATTGCTTGAGGCTACAACAGTAAAAGTGGAGGCTTTTAAGAGAAGCGTGGGTAAAACTTCCTCCTAAGCATCAGTATAAGAAGGTGGATTCAGCACAAAATAACTTCGACTACTTTTAAGGAGGCTTTTACGTGCAAAATCAAAATCAACAACAAAACCTACAGGGTACATCTCAAATGCCAGCACAGGTAAGCCATGGTGGACATGAGCTTTTCGACGCACACGAAGCATTGTCAACATTAACAGGTGGTTTGGAACAATATTTACTATATGAACAGCATATCAAAAGTCCAGAATTAAAAACGATGCAGCAACGCCATCGTACATTTTTGACTCAGCTTTATAACACAATTGTTGAGACAATGAAAACTGGTCAAGAACCAACTGTCAAAACGCAAACCTATAAGATGGAACAAAGTAATGATGTCATTTATGGGCTGCAACCATCTGCACCAAAGTCTCCAAGTCAATCTGTTAGTCAAATAAATGACGAATGTGTATCAGGGTATATGCTTGGAGTTATGAAATCAACGGCTTCAGCATTCACCATGACTTCACTCGAAGTTACTAATCCTGTTCTCAGACGTGTATTCGCTGACAGCGTTCCGAATATCGTCGAAATGGCATATGAAGTATTTTTATTTCAAAATAAAAATCAATATTACCAGGTTCCACAATTACCTCCACAGGATATGCAAATAATAATGAACAGCTTTGCACCTGTCCAAGGAACCATGCCACATTAGAAAGAAAAGCTAAGGCGACTGATCAGCGCCGTACAAATAGATAGGATTGTGAAAGTACGTCGAACTATACGTACCTTTCATCAAGACTAACTATTTGCTAGGCGCTAGGAGCCACAGCTAGACAGAGAAAAGCGAAGGCGACTGGTCAGAAGCGGACGCATAAGCAAAGGACCGCAAAACGCCTGGTTTTTGGTGTTTTGAGTGTCAATTGCTTATGACGGCAGCTTCTAGGAGCCACAGCTAGACAAGAAAAGCGAAGGCGACTGATCAGAAACCCGTCCGTTGCCTGACATGAAAAACAAAAACTACCTATTCGCACAAATACGAGTAGGTAGTTTTTGTCTTTTCGCAATTTTAATCCAGCAAGCGATTATTAGCATCTACATCGAATAATTTCGTTGGGTTGGTATCATTCAGCATACCCCCGCCATCGCAAATACTGCATTTATATTGCCAGCCTTCGTCATCCGCGAGCATACCAGTGCCTTCACAGGCCATACATGTATGTTCTCTATCAACCATCTAAAATCATCCCTTCCACGTATATTCGACAAAAATAGGGGAGTGCCTAACACAATTAGTTTTCGACATTCCATTAATAATATACGTATGTAAAAATAAAACCGCCTATTCGCAAAAAGGCAAATAGACGGTTTTATTATTCGACAAAAATCGGGAAGTGGCAGGCACTGCTTCCGCCACCGTTTCCGTTCCTACAACACTCCGCGCATATAGGTTTGGATTTTTTTTGAGAAACTTAATAGTACAAAACCAGCTATCACAGCAAATCCACCAATTACACCAAAGTAAATGATCTCTGTTGAAGGATCATACAGTTTAACAATTTGAG
This sequence comes from Virgibacillus necropolis, assembly GCF_044793635.1. Lineage (GTDB taxonomy): Bacteria > Bacillota > Bacilli > Bacillales > Amphibacillaceae > Virgibacillus_F > Virgibacillus_F necropolis_A. The sequence continues at coordinate 2,437,369 of NZ_CP084992.1, read as the reverse complement.
CGTTTACTGCTTGTCCAGCTGCATTAGACATGAACCATAGACTCATGGTCTGTGCCGAGAATGCCTTAGGTGCTAATTTTGTTGTTGCTGATAATCCTACAGGTGATATACAAAGCTCACCAAGCACAACTAAGAAGAAGCTAAGTACTAGCCATAATGGACTTACAAGTGTTTCTGTACCATTAATCATAGCAGGGAAAATTAAAACCATAAACGATATTCCCCCAAGGATAATTCCTAAAGAAAACTTCGTCGGTGTTGATGGTTGACGATCTCCAAGCTTAATCCACAAAGTAGCAAATACTGGCGCTAGGAAAATGATAAATAGTGGATTCAATGATTGAAACCATGATGCATATAAATCAATGCCGGCAAAACTTAGTTCCGTACGTTCTTTAGCATACAATGCAAGGATGATTGAACCCTGCTCCTGAATTGCCCAGAATACCATAGATGCAATAAACAATGGAATATACGCAAGTATACGAGATTGTTCATCTTCGTTCGTTTTTGGACTTCGGTACATAACAATAAAGTATGCAGTTGGAATTGCAATACCTAAAAAGCTAACTAAATAAGTAAATGTTGTAATCGTTAGTATATTTGTTGGAATGGTAATAGCAAGTAAAATAGCAATAATGACTGCACCTATTCCAAACATTCTAATAACCTTTTTCTTCTCACCGTCCCCTAATGGGTTTGGTACATATGTTCCAGCGAGACCAAGATATTTCTTACGTGTTACAAGAAACACAATCAGACCAAGTAACATACCAAATGCCGCTATACTAAATCCATAGTGATAATTGTATTCTTGTCCAACTGTACCAACAATAAGCGGCGCAATTAATGCACCCATGTTGATTCCCATGTAAAAAATACTAAAGCCAGAGTCACGACGTTTATCCTCTGGGCTATACATGTCACCCACCACACTTGAAACGTTAGGTTTCAATAAACCTGTACCAATAATAATGAAGAACATCGATAAGAATAACCCTGAAACGCCCATTGGTAGTGAAAGGACGATATGACCAATCATGATTAAGACCCCACCATAGAAAACGGTTTGCTGGGTACCTAACAAACGATCTGCAATCCAACCACCAATTACGCCAGTCATATAAACAAGTGCACCATAGATCGCCATGATGGAAGTAGCAGTTTCCATACTAATTCCTAGTCCACCATCAACAACCTCGGTGTACATATAGAATAGTAAAATAGCGCGCATTCCATAATAAGAAAAGCGCTCCCAAAACTCAGTAAAAAATAGTGTGAATAAACCTTTTGGTTGTCCAAAAAACCCACGTTGAGGGACACTCTGGACAATCTTCTGTCGATCAAATTTCGCCATGATGTATGTAACTCCTTTGTAGTTTTTAGAAAAAATCGCATTTACCTCACTAGTGAATGACAATGTTTTTCTTAGACTTGTCTTTAGAAAGATATCTTAGAAAAAGTGCAAAGTGCGCATTTTTCTGTTAATTCAATCGGTACGTTAAACCGGGGAAAATTGCAACAGAACAATGATATTCGGACTTTTTTTATTTGTCAATTGACGAAAGTTTGTAAAAAATCTTAATTGAATTTCTATTTACATTTACATTACATATATGTACAATCTGTGAATACGCTTGAATCAAAAACGTTTTTCAGTTAAACTAAACAATCGATGTTCAAATAATGAGCTCGATTATAAAAATGAAAATTTGAGGTGAAACAATGAAGAATAAACTTTTTTCAAAGATGGGATTCTTTTTTGTTGCAGTACTTTTACTATGGATTAAATCTTATTTAATATATGTCTATGAATTTAACCTTGATATCCAAAATGGGATTCAGGAGTTTCTATTATTCTTTAACCCTCTTAGCTCAGCGCTAATATTTCTTGGGTTTGCTTTATTTGCAAAAGGAAAAAGGGCAGGAATATGGATCATTGTTATAGACTCTCTAATGAGCTTTATGTTGTATGCTAACGTTGTCTATTACCGTTCAGCTGCCGATTATATTACTCTACCAACACTTACACAAACTAGTAACTTCGGAAGTTTGGGTGGAAGTATTGCTAATTTAGTAGCTTGGCATGACTTATTCTACGCAGTAGATATCATTATTCTTATCGCACTATTTATATGGAGTAAGAATGATTGGTCTGTCGCTCGCATGCAGAAGAAAAAACCATTACTAGTTCTTGCAGCAGGAGTTATGGCTTTTTCTATTAATCTAGGATTAGCTGAAGCAGATCGTCCAGAACTTTTAACAAGAACTTTTGACCGTAATTATATTGTGAAATATTTGGGATCATACAATTTCGCTATCTATGACGCGCTTCAAACATTGCGCTCATCAACACAGCGTGTACTTGCAGATAGTAGTGATATTACAGAAGTAGAAAACTATACAAAAAACAAATATGCTGAACCAAATCCAGAATTATTTGGAGTTGCAGAAGGTAAGAACATCATCAAAATTCACCTGGAGTCCTTTCAATCATTCTTAATTGATTATGAGTTACACGGTGAAGAAGTCACACCATTTTTAAATTCATTGGTGCACGATGAAAGCAAAAACTTTACGTATTTTGATAACTTCTTCCATCAAGTAGCACAAGGGAAAACAGCTGATGCTGAGTTATTATTGGATACATCTTTATATCCTTTACCTCAAGGTGCAGCGTTTGTAACAAAGGGTAATAATACGTATCAAGCTTTACCAGCAATATTAAAACAAAATCAAGATTATACAAATGCAGTATTCCATGGTGACAACAAAAGCTTCTGGAATCGCGATGAGGTATATAAACAGTTTGGAATCGATAAATTCTTTGATTCAAGCTACTATAATATGACTGAAGAAAACGTCATAGGGTACGGCTTAAAGGATAAACCATTCTTCAAAGAATCAATGCCTATGCTTAAGTCGCTAGAAGAGCCATTTTATGCTCACATGATGACACTTACTCACCATCATCCATATTTAATTAGTCCGGAAGAGGCTTCTATAAAGCCTGCAGAAACTGGTGATCCATCTGTTGATCGATATTTCCAAACTGCAAGATACTTGGATGAAGCGTTGAAACAATTCTTTACTGACCTAAAAGAATCAGGGTTGTATAAGGATTCGGTTATCATGATTTACGGAGACCATTATGGGATTTCAGAAAATCATAATGCTGCTATGAAACAAATAACTGGTGAAAAGATCACCGATTTTAAACACACACAATTACAACGAGTTCCATATATGATTAAAATTCCAGGTGTAGATGGTAAAGGGACCGTTCATGAATATTCCAGTCAAGTTGATGTCATGCCAACGTTGCTTCATTTAGTTGGAATTAATGCTCAAGACTACATCCAATTTGGGACGGATATGTTTTCTAAAGGACACAAAGAGTATGTAGTGTTCCGGGATGGTGATTTTGTTACACCAGAATATACTGTTGCTTCAGGTAAGTTTTATGACAATGATACTGGTGAAAAGATTGAACCAACGAAAGAAATGAAAGAATTACAAGAAAAAGTACACCATGAATTAAAGCTGTCAGACAAAGTACTTTACGGTGACTTATTGCGTTTCTATACACCTAATAAAAATTGGGAACCTGTGGATACATCCAAATTTTCATACGGTAAAAACGCTAAACAAGAAGAAGAATAGTATTTAATGAATTAGTAAGAAGTAATCAAAGGAGGACTTTCTCCATTTGATTACTTCTTTTTTGTTTAATTAATTAGATTTTGCGTAAACTAACGGAAACTATTCTTGAAATGAGGTGGATCACATGGGAAGAGATGAACATAATCACTCAAAAGGTACGAATCATTTGGCTCAAACGCCAAAAAGCAATATAAAAGATGGCAGAGATGTTGAATTTATTGAGGAATTTGCGGACCACGAGGATAAAGAAGCACAAGTAAGAAGTGAGGCTGCAGATAAACGTGCAAAAGAGAAATAAAGGTAGGAGGTGTTAATCATGCAACAATACCTATGCCCCAATTGCAAAACAAATCGTTCACGGTTTAATCTAATTGAACAAATAGCAAAACCGGTCAAATTAGATCCACACTCTGGTGAAGTGACGAATGACTATTCCAGTGGCGACATTGAAGTATTTCATACACAGTACAACGGACCCAAATACAAAGTTCAATGTGGGTCATGCGGCCTTATTGAAGATGAGCAATCTTTTGTAAAATACGCAGAGTATAACCGTAAATCATAAGCTTTTTATCTAAAACAGTACCTCTCATGATGGGGAGATACTGTTTTTACATTTAGGTTTATTTTACTCAGGTATTTTTCAACTACCAATATGTTCATTATTTATTAGTTTAATTTGAATCAACGATTGAATATTTCCAACTCTTTCACTAACGGATTTGTTATACTTAAATCGTTGGAGGGATTGGATGGAAACAAAGTTAATGAAGTTATTAACTATATTAAATAATATAAATGTGACATGGGCCGTAGGTGGATCCTATATCCTTTCCTGTTATGGATTAGTCCGTACGGTAAATGACATTGACCTTTTGGTGGACAAGACAACTGCAGAAGAAGTGGAAATAACTTTATCAAAATACGCTAAAAAAGAAGAAACTATAAGCAAAGAACCCTTCCTGACCGAACACTTTTCTAACTTTAATCTTGATGGTACCTCTATTGATGTTATGGGTGGGTTTAATATAAGGCATCAGGAAGGGATTTATGATTTAACGTTTGACCATTTGTCTATTACAAACTACAAAAAAATAAGGAATGTACAGGTACCGCTGTCATCGTTAGAAGACTGGTATATCCTATACTCCCTTATTCCCGGCAAACAATATAAAGCAAATTTAATTGAAAGGTATTGGAATGTAAACGGCATAGAAAATCCATCTTTACTATATAGATCAATGGAAAAACCATTGCCGATTGATTTACGATTGAAATTAAACCAAATATTAAACATATAAATTTGGGACAAATTTCATTCTCCCATTTCTGTAAATCGCTATGATGTATACCCAATATTCTTCTTACGGACGGTATATGTATCTTTTTTATCAAGCGAGTCATATATTAGGAAGCTGTTCAGTCGTTTGCCATAAACATGAATGGTGATAGCTGTTTGGTCTCCATCCGCTTCAAGAATGTGACAATCGGCTGGTGGCAAAAGTTGAGCTGTACTTTGCTCACTTACAGTCAAAGATCCCGTATGACATAGCTTCATTACATCATCTGACATTTTCTCTACCTGTAAATAATTATCTACCTTGATTCTTCCAGAAAAAACACCTTCCACACCCCATGTTCCATCATGGTCATGCAACGGTGTGCGTTGTCCAGGTTTCCATACAAGCGCAATCACTTCAAAGCGATCTTGTGGATCGTGATACAATGAATACCGTGCATAATGGTTGTCATTCGATGTTAATTCTTCTGTTTGCAGCCATGATTTTGTTCGAACTAATTTCCCAACCAATCTTTCCGCTTCCTTCACCCGCTTAGCATCTTCCAGATTTCCCTCTACTACTGCTGTCATTTCCTTCACAAAATCAGTTAGACCATATTGATCACGAGTTTTTTCCAAGTAAATAGCTCCTCTCACATTTACAAATTCTACTAGTATCGTAGCATAAGTGTTGGATTAATCAATAGTTACACACGCCCATTAGCTTTACAGTCGGTAAGCGGTTTCATATAATAGTAGTAGTGACTGTAAATTCAGGAGGGGTAAAATGGCTCGAACGGAAGAAGGAACACTGCTTTGGGAACCAAGTGAAAAAAGAAAACAAGATTCCAATATCTATCAATATATGAATTGGTTAAAAAAACATAAAGATTTACATTTCGAGGACTATCATTCACTTTGGAAGTGGTCTGTTGATGAATTAGAGCTTTTTTGGGGATCACTTTGGGAGTATTTCGAAATACAGTCGAAGGGAAACTATCAGAATGTGTTAACAAGTCATAAAATGCCTGGGGCAGAATGGTTTGAAGGTTCAAAGATTAACTACACTGAACATATTTTCAGAAACCGTGATCGACATAAGCCAGCCATTATACACACATCGGAAGTTAGGGAAAAATCAGAGATATCATGGGATCGATTATACCAAGAAACAGCTTCATTACAATTGACATTAAAACATTTAGGTGTTGAAAAAGGCGATCGTGTTGTAGCTTATGTATCAAATATCTATGAATCAGTAGTGGCTTTCCTTGCGACTGCCAGCCTTGGCGCGGTCTGGTCAAGCGCTTCACCAGACTTTGGAACTCAGAGTGTTATTGATCGTTTTAAGCAAATAGAACCAAAAGTTATGATAACAGTTGATGGGTATCGTTATAGCGGGAAAGATTTTGACCGGACAGAGATTGTAGAAAACATTCAGTCTGAGCTTCCTACATTGAAAGCTACAATCGCGATTCCATACTTAAATGAAAATGCAAACTTTGATAGATTAAAAAACGTAACACTTTGGGATCATGCTGTTAATTCGGGCAAGGATATCATGCTTCACTTTGAGCATGTACCGTTTAATGATCCACTTTGGGTCCTCTTTTCATCTGGTACTACCGGGAAGCCAAAGCCAATTGTGCAGAGTCAAGGCGGAATTTTAATGGAACACCTGAAGGCCTTGACCTTCCATGCTGATTTGGACGAAAGCGACCGTTTCTTTTGGTTTACTACAACTGGTTGGATGATGTGGAACTATCTTGTGGGCGGCCTGCTCACTGGCAGTACGATTATTTTATTCGATGGAAATCCAGGGTTTCCAGATAAAAAAATGCTTTGGAAACTCGCTGAACAAACAAATATGACTGTTTTCGGAACAAGTGCAAGTTACATAACTGCTTGTATGAAAGATGAACTTGTTCCAAAAGAAGAATTTGATTTAAGCAGTTTGAAAAATATTAGCTCGACTGGTTCACCTTTACCACCAGAGGGATTCCAATGGTGTTATGACAATGTGAAAGAAGACTTATGGATTGCCTCAGCAAGTGGTGGAACTGATGTCTGTACCGCATTTATTTTAGGAGTTCCGATTTTGCCGGTATATGCCGGGGAATTACAATGCCGCGGTCTTGGGGCTAAAATTGAGAGCTTTAACGATGATGGTCAGCCTGAGATTAACGAAGTTGGGGAACTCGTTTTAACGGAGCCATTCCCTTCCATGCCTATTTACTTTTGGAACGATGAAGATGGTAGCCGATTACATGAAAGTTATTTTGATGTATTTCCAGGGATTTGGCGACATGGAGATTATTTGAAGGTAACAGATCGGCATACATGCGTTATTTATGGCCGTTCAGATGCAACGATTAATCGCGGTGGAATCCGAATTGGTACGAGTGAAATTTACCGCGCAGTTGATCAGGTGAACGAAATAGCCGATAGTCTAATTGTTGATATCCCTGATGGAAATGGCGATTCATACACTCCTTTGTTTGTTTTGATGAAGGAAGGCATGGAGTTAACTGACGACATTAAACAAGCGATCAAGGGACAAATCAGAAAGCAATGTTCACCAAGACACGTTCCCACTAGTATCTACAGTGTTCCGGATTTACCAAAGACATTAAATGGTAAAAAATTAGAGATCCCTGTTAAGAAAATATTAATGGGTAAATCGGTAGATAAAGTTGTTAATCAAGGTTCGTTAAGCAATCCAAATTCACTGGATTACTTTGTTGAATTTGCCAGGGAGCAGCAAGAAACTAAATAGTATTTGTTAAATGGACTGTCACTTCATGTATTAGGGTGGCAGTCTGTTGTATATATTTTGGTATATACCTTCATCACTTTAATGTTGGTGCCATTTTTTCATCCTGCAATAATGAAATAAACACTTCCAATGCTTTTGTTTGAAAAGGTGATTTTGTGACAACTGAAAATTGCCTTTTGAATGGTAGGCCCTCAACTTTTAACATTTTCAAATCATCATTTCTTAACTCCTTTTGAATAGCCCATTTTGATAACAAACTAATACCAAGTCCCGCTTCTACTGATTCCTTTATGGGCTGGGTGCTTCCAAAACTCATATATTTTGTTGGCACAATCCCCAATTGACGAAACATATTTTCGGTAGCTTCACGGGTACCTGATCCAATTTCGCGGACGATCCATGTTTCATTTTGCAAGAACTTCATTTCCACGTTTCCATCATGCTGTGATAAAACATGATCAGGAGAGACTACAACAACCATCTCATCTTCTGCAAGCTCCTCTACTTTTAATTGCTGATCTTTAAAATGTCCTTCGACAATACCTACATCTAACTGATAACCCGCCACTAATTCAGCAATTTCAGTTGTGTTTCCGATCATAACGGTAGGTTTAATATCTGGATAAGCTGCTTGTAATTCAGCAATAATATGTGGTAGGACATACTCGCCAAATGTATAGCTTGCTCCAATGGTAATTGGACCATTTGCAACGTTTGTTACATCATCTACTAGGTTATGCATCTTGGTGTAAAGTCCCAGGATTTCTTTTGCGTGATGATAAACAATCTCCCCTACCTTATTTAACCGGACATATTTATTGCTACGTTCTAGTAATCTTGTCCCAATATTATTTTCAAATGCGCGTATATACTGACTTACTGCAGGTTGCGTCATATGCAGCTCCTCTGCAGCTTTGGAAAAGTTTTGCTTTTCAACCACTGTCACAAATACTTGTAGGTGTTGATCCATTTTGTATTCACCAACCTTTGTTATCCCATTATAACATTTTACTTATTATAGCTATCATAATTATTTATTTTTCTTATAGATAAATATCAATTATCCTAAATATGGGAGGTGTCACAATGGCTTCACAGAAGGTAGAAAAAATAAGACCACCTTTTAGTAAGTGGATAGGTGGAATAGCATTCACATTTTTCATTGCATTATTGGGTTATTTACTGGCGATGGTACCAGGATTCGATAAAATTGGACAGTTGGCGTGTGCAATAATAATTGCAGTTGTTTACAGGCAATTTTTTGGATATCCAGAAGCCATCCGGTCAGGTATTGCATTTTCATCAAAGCGGTTACTTCGAGCTGCAATTATTTTATACGGTCTTAAATTAAATATTGATACAGTTATTCAAGATGGCCTAGGGTTACTTTTACGTGATGCATTAGTGATTATTTTTGCCATCCTAGTAACAGTCTGGCTTGCGAAGGTGTTAAAAGCAGATAAAACAATTTCCTTGTTATTGGGTGTTGGAACAGGGATTTGTGGAGCCGCGGCAATAGCCGCAGTTGCACCAATAGTAAAAGCAAAAGACGAGGATACAGCCATTGGGGTTGGTATTATTGCACTTATGGGAACAGTATTTGCCATTGGTTATACCATAATTGGACCACTCTTGCCTATTTCAGCCATTGAGTATGGTATATGGACAGGGTCGAGTATTCATGAAGTTGCCCAAGTGGCACTTGCAGCAGCACCGGCAGGCGACGATGCACTTGCAATTGCATTACTTGCAAAATTAGGACGCGTGTTTTTACTTATCCCAGTTTGTTTTGTCTTTATTTATATCATAAAACGAAAAAATAAAAATTCCGAGCAACCTGATGCCAAAATTGAGTTTCCTTGGTTTTTATTAGGTTTTATCGCATTAAGTGTTTTAGGAAGCTATGTATTTGGCCAATCTATTCCGGTATCTGATGATGTCATGAATATAATCTTCTCCATAACAAATTGGTTATTAACCGCTGCTATGGTCGGCCTTGGTCTTAATGTAAGTCTTCGTGATTTACGGACAAAAGCATTAAAACCATTAATTGCGATGACCATAACTTCCCTTTGTTTATCGGTTTTAGCTTATTTAACAATCTAGCTCTTCCCATCTCTGCATTAAGCTTGATGCAGAGATGGATAATAATAACTACGAATCCTTCTCTAACTCTTTTTCACTATTTATATCTACTCCAACTAACGCCTGCGTTGCAAGACGATCCGCTTCCTTATTCTCTTTTCTACTAATCACCTCATAATAAGGTTTGATTCCAAGCTTCTCTAATTGCAGTTCAATTCGATCAAGCCAATTGTTTAATTTTTCCTCATAGCACGGCCATGTACCTTCCAACTGCTTTAATATACCTTGCGCATCTCCCTTGAATGTGCACGGAAGATGATGTACACCCAATTCCTCTAGTTGCATCACTGCATAATGTAACGCTGCGTACTCCGCTTCACTATTTGTCTCCATTGCACTAATAAATTGATTCGTTCTTATACGATAGCGTACATGATTCTTTTGATAATAGATCGCAACACCTAATCCGGCACTGCTTGTGTTTCGATCAAATCCACCATCAAAATAGACGACTACATCATGTGCCTCATGTTCTATTGTTTCCTTTAACTTACTAAATTCCTTTTGTGTCCACTCATTTTCCATCTCATCGATAATAACTAATTCTTTCACACGGCCTGTTTTTTCAATATCAGCTAGTAGATGTTCCATGGAATCCTGTGATGTCCATGCTGATTCAAACTCTACTTCCTCCGTTTTCTCACCCTTATACAGCCACTTTAATTTAACCTTCATCTTATCCCGTCCCTCCTGTACACTTAATCTAGCCTATGTGCCATACAACTATACTTCAACCCATCTATATTTGAGTGATGGATGCAAATAAATAAAAGAAGCAATAGTTGTAATAGATCCACCAATAAAAATGGTAGTATCTGTTCCAATTTGATTTGCCATAAGCCCGGCTAAGAATGCAGCTACCGGCATAAGAATCCATGTCATGAAACGGCTTGTAGCTTGTACGCGTCCTAATAAGTGATCCGGAGTTAGAGTTTGCCTAATCGTGACGATACAAGGGCTTTTCATAGAAACAGATACAGTCCCCATAGCATTGAAGAAAATAAGTAATATATATGAATCTGTGAGACTAAACAATATAATTGATGTTCCACCAGCTATAGAAGCTAGAAATAAAATCCTTCGATAAGAAAATTTTTTTCTCAATAAATTTGTAAATAGCGCCCCACAGATAGCACCTATTCCTCCAATAGATAAAAGCCATCCGATTTGAGTTGTTGTCAATTCCATTGTATCTTTTAGATAAAAAATAAACATCGTAAGAAAGAGTGTAGTTCCAAATACTGATGCGATCATCGCTAGGTTCGTAAAGAATATAGGCTTAGTTTTAATGACAAATTGAAACCCTTCTTTGATATCTTCGAGAAAAGTTCTTTTCTCTTGTTTTTTCGGAACAGCAACTTTTATATCAATACTCAAAATAGCAGTGAAGGCAATTAAGAAACTAAGGCTATTAACTAACAATGCATACCCTGGATTGTATAGGCTTATTAATAATGCACCCAATCCTGGTGCAACCAACACTGCTGTATTAAAAATACCAGTATTTATCGAATTAACAGCATGAAGATCATTTTTTCTAACCATGTTGGGTACAGAAGCAAATTGAGAAGTGTTATAAATTTGGCTTAACAACCCAATTAATAGAGCACCGCTATACAAATGCCACATCTCTAATTGATTGAGTATAAAGAATGCTCCCATGGAACCTACAATCAGACATCTTCCAAGATCACAAATTAGTAATAGTCTTTTTCGATCTAATCGATCAGACAGAATTCCCGTGATTGGTTGTAATAAAATAGGCAGACGCTCGAGTGCCGCTACGATCCCCATACTTAAAGGCGAACCAGTAATGGCAAGTACAATTAGCGGTATCGCAATTAGGTAAATTTGATCACCAAAAAAAGAAATTAAATTTCCTCCCATAAAGCGAAATACAGGATAGTTTTTTGATAGCTGTGGATGCCCCCCTTCTATTGCCTTGGCATTATTGCTTTCCATAAACAAATTGCTCTAATTCTTTAGCCAAAGCATCTAATGTATTTTTCTTCAACCTATACTTTGATTCAATTATTTCAACTAACTTTGCAGATCGAAGTATTTTCAAGTGATGGTGAACAGTCGATTTCCCCATTTCCAATTTGTTTGTTAGTTCCTGAAGGGTCGAATCACCTTCCGATAAATATTTAACTATTTTAAGCCTGACCTCATCACCAAGCGCTTTATACTTGTTAACTAGAAATTGATTAGGCTGAAAATCACTACCTGGATGTACGCTTTCATTCGCAACAGGATAATAAAAAACTTTGATTCCCTCGATATCAGCCTCAATATTCCATGGACGATAAACATATTGCGGAATAAGAAGTACATGATATACACCTGGTTCTGGATAATAGGTACTCCCACCAGTCGCCCATTCAACTAATTCCTCTGATGACATCTTTTTTTGCATATGATTTTTTGAGTTAAAATCCCGTTCTAAAATAGCTTGAATCTTATTTGCTTCAGGTTCAATTGCAGCTTTGTACCATCCCTCCATCACAAAACATAAATGCTTCTTTAAAATTTCTATATCAACTGTACATATATACTCGATATATGCAGGAAAAAATGGGTTTTCTTTAGTAATATTCTTTAAATCGTTGATTGCTGATTTATCACCAGATGAAGCTTGTTCTCTACTATTTTTGTAACGACTCCCTACATACGGTAGACAATTATGTTTCATTTCTTCTGAGTTGAGATTTTCTATGTATGTATTAAATTCAGCTAAATCCTTAAAATTTCTCTGATGTAGGAGTTGCAGCAAAGCCTTCCATGTATTATTTTTCTCTACATAGTTAAGGTGCTCTAACATTTTGTCAGATAAAGATTGCTTAATACCGTTCCAATAATCATCCGGTTGCTCAAGCGTATCAAGTAGTCTTGCATTCGTAACTGCTGCAATCCCTAGTGCACACTCCCATAATAAGGAATGCTCCAGCTTAATTTGATAGGTTTCTCTTTTTCGACTTGTCATGTTCAATACATCCATATCGTCACCTCGTTTTAATTAATTATTTATATTCTACATGCATAGAATATATAATTCAATAATTATTGAATTATATATTAAAATTTTTTTCAAAAGGCTGTTTTGTAAAGATTGTCGCTTTCGAGAGAATAGATATAAACGGCGTAACTTCTATCTATGTTAGATCTGTAGTACTGATAATGGAAACAAGTTACTAAGGCAGCCGCAGCCCGTATACACTTCGCTTTCCGCGGGCGGCTGGTGAGCCTCCTTGTGCTAACGCACTGCGTAGTCTCACCGATGCCTGTCCTCCCGCAGGAGTCTACGTGTATACGGGCTGCTGATATAATATTTGCCAATAACAGCATTCATTAGTTGAAAGAAATGACAAAGAATTCTTACATAAATAGCTTTACCAGTCCAGGTGAGTGGAGGGCGGTGACTCCTGCGGGAACAGCACGTGTCCGAAGACCCCGCAGAGTGGTTTTCTCGAGGAGGCTAAGGCCGTGCCCGCGGAAAGCATCCGCCCGGAGCGATCCTGGACGGTTGCATAGCACATGTCATTGGAAATAAACCTAAAGTTACGTCACAGTTTATTTCAACTATGATGAAAAGCAACAATGCGTACGAAAAGAGCCTTGCAAAAAGATTAGAAAAGGATCCAGCATCAATTGCTGAATCCTTTTCATCAACTAAATAATCTATTGTTCTAAACTAACCTTCAAAACTCCGCTTGGCATATCCGCCATAATAAACGTTTTCGATGTCACATCATTCTCAACAACCAATGTCACATTTTTTTCTTTCAATATATCTACTTGTCTTTTATTCAGTAACAATCTGCGTGGCTTTTTGTCATTTTGAATATTGATTATAACGCGCACGCCTGATTCTAGTGCTTCTAAATCTTTTGTATGGACGGTTGCGGTACCATTATTTTTCTTCGGTGTAACAATAACTTCTGGTTGCTCTTCTTCACCAGGCAACTCAGTTGTAGTAGTAATACGTCCTTCTGGTCCATATTCAAATGGGTTAGCTTCCGAACTATTCAAGCTTTCAATAAAGTCTACTGTAGCATCCAAATCGGTTGGGCCCATTTCCGGATTGACACCTAGTTCACTTATTGGACCAGCTGAAGTGCCCATATAGTTGTTCACAGTTAATGTATATGTTTTATCCATATCAACCGAGGTTCCATCAGGTAAAGTGATAGCAACGACCTCATTCATTTCAGAATTCCATGTGTAATGGAATCCACTAATGCTGTAGTCCGGTCCATATTTTGCAGACAATTGTTCTTGAATAATTGGATAAAGATCTGCACCTTTAATTTCAAACATCATTAGTGTGTTGCCAAATGGCTGGATGTTGTACAAATCACCCCAGGTAACCTCACCTGCAAGTAAATCTGCCCTAATTCCGCCACCATTCATCATAGCAAAATCACTACCCATTTCTGCATTCATACCGTCAGCTATTAGATTTCCTAGTCCGTGATCTCCATCATTGGAGTAGTCGCCTGTTAAATCTGCTGCATTATAGCCTATTACTTCGTTCATTATTGGTGCAATCTGCTCTGTATATTTTGCTAGGATAGCTGTTACTGCTGGATCAGGTGTTACTTGGCTTTGGTCAACATACACAACCTCTGCCTCTTTTTTCACAATATCACCAGTTGAACGATCAATCTCTAAATCTACGTCAGCAAAAGCTTTTCCATACTCATAAGCTTGAACGATTAATTTATTATCGACAACACCATCAACTACCTTGTGATTATGCGCTGCGAAAATAACATCTACTTCATCATTTACTTCATTTGCTAGATCAGCGGCTTGCCCGGTTGCACTAGTACCTGACTGTTCTGCAGGAATATGGGCTAACAAAACAATCGCCTCTACCCCTTGTGCTTGGAGCTCTGTCACTGCATTATTTACAGGTTCTGTTTCATCAATAAATTTAATATCCTGAATCCCGGCAGGCATTACCATACCTGCTGCTTCTTGTGTTAAAACACCTATAAAGCCTATTTTTTCTCCATCAATTTCTTCAACATGATAAGAAGGCAAGAATGTTTCATTTGTGTCCTTGTATACACAGTTTGCACATAGTACTGGAAAATTCATCCCATCATAATTCTCAGTTCCTAAACCATCAGGATGTTCCCCGCCATTTACCATACGCATTAGTTCTTCTGTACCTTCGTCAAATTCATGATTCCCAACAGTACCAACATCAAAGCCTATCTCTTCCATGATTTCAACTGTTGGTTCATCCTGAAGTAATCCCGAAACTGGTGAACTACCGCCAATCATGTCACCAGCATGAACAACTAACGTGTTTGGATTTCTTTGTTCACGGGCTTCTATTGCCCCTGCGACATAATCCATTTTTCCATACGTACCAAAAGTTCCATCCCCATCAGGGTCTAGCTCATATTGTTGATCAATCTTCCCATGTAAATCATTCATGCTTAATAATTGTACCTTAAGGTTATCTGGGTTTTCTCCCCCATCACCAACAAAGGTATATCCATAATCTTGTGCAGTTTGTTCTTCCCAGAAAAACACTCGGTTTTCCACAGGAACGTCTGCCCAATCCTTTGGTAAAACATATTTCATTGTATCGGAGTTCCCAACGTATTTGGAAAATCCTTTTTGATCATCATTTGCTCGGAATACAAACGGTAATTCTAAAAGAGGATTTTCTGGATTCCAAATTCCAAGTCCAGCATCTTTTGCTTCTTTCACTGCATTTTGATAGGTCGGATAAACCTCTTCATCAAATGGTGCAATAAAGTATGTTACTGCATAACCTTGTTGTACCATTTCGACGTTAATGTTTACGCCGTCTTCTTTACGGATAACCTCAGCTAACAATCTTCCGTATTGATCAGTTGGTTCTTCCCCAATTTTAACCAACACTTCATCACCAGGCTGAAGAAGTTCGTTCATGTATGATTTAGCTTCTTCTCCCATGGCTTTTTGATTTGCATTAATTTCATCACGGGCAGGATCATCGTTATGCGCTGTATATGTTTCTGGAGTGTCGATATTCAGGAAACGCACCTTTGTACCCCCAAGTACAGGTGTTGCTAAATGAATCGTATCCCCATCTGTAACATGGTCAACTGTAGATTCATAGACTCCAGCTGCAGTTGGCGGTTCAGGTTGCACGTCTGCTAACTGAATATCTGCCTGTTCGGTCGGTATTAGTTGATAAGAATTATATTGGCTAACAACCGCTGTAATATCGTACCACTTATCCGGTTCTATCAATGACGTATCAAGAGATCCTTCCATAACCCTTAGTGTTGTACCATTATAGTCAGCATCTATTAACGAAATATTGTAGCCACCACCAGCAGGAGTATCGGGAATATTATTGATAAAGCCTGTTAGATGAACCAGTTCACCCTCATAGGCTTCTGCTACTGCTGGGTCCTGAAGGTCTGCTAATGTAATATTTTGTGCTTCAGGTAAAGCCTGACCTTGCTCTAACACTTCAACCGAGCTTGGGACTACCTCTTTCAAGCCATTATACGAATCTAGCTCACCCGTTACTTTTACTCTATCCCCTTCTTCTACATCAGGAATAGAGCCTTGCTCAAATGCAAATAAGTTAATGCCACCTGTCTCGTCTTGTATGTATGTAGTAAATTGTGCGCCATTACTTATTGCAGTATTATCAACTGTTACGATACCTTCTACTATTACAGCAGTTCCATCATTTAATGCTCTAGCTTCTGCAATAGTATACGCTTGTGCTTCCGGATCATCTGGGTCACCCGGTGGATCTTCTGGATCAACGCCATCCATTGTATGGGAACCAAGATATGCAAATGTATTTGATGCATAGTCCGCCCACTCCGCGTTATCATAGGTTGCATTTGGTTTTGTAATTGAAGGATTTCTTACTTGTGTCACACCTTTGGCGAAATCACTATCCGCGCCAATCTCACCAAATACATCCAGGACTGTTTCGCCTTTTTTCAAAACAACTACATCATCACCATTAAAATTAACGACAGATGAATCCTGTAGGTCTGCTTGGCTTAAAATGCTGGAGTCAGCACTTTTATGTGCAATAACAAACACATCACCGTGCTGCAATGTACCTGACAATGTCACAGATTGACTGGCCTCTGTAGCACCGTTACTATATAACTCTACTTGATAGTTCGATAAATCTACTTCAGTACCAGTTCCATTATAAATTTCAATTGCCTTGTTATACGAACTTCCCTCAATATACTCTGAAACAAATAAATCCTCTGCTACAACTTCATTACTTTCCGCTGATACAGTTGTAACTAAAATAGTGGAATAATTCATAAAAACTAGCGTGAAAATAAGAAAGAGATTCAACATCTTTTTAACAGTAGAATTCTTCATTGATACCCTCCGTTTATGATATATTTACATCACATTCACCTTATAACATGACATAAAAAAGAATATGACACACTATTAATATGGCATACTCAATAGAAGGTTACAATTCAATTTTTGTAAATTTATAGTAAAATATTACTAGATTAGAGCGATTTTTCAAAAAACAGTTAAAATTGCCTATGTGGTGGAGTTGTGGAGTCTCTGAGGTGTTGTAATCAATGTCGGTATGTGTGGTTTTGACTCTCAATCATTTCAAAAAGTGCTTTATGCTCATCCATATTTGCAAATGTATACTTAAACCGGCTTCTTGTTTCAACCATGTAATTGTCAAACTCTTCATCTATATAATCTAATTTGGTTTCAAAATTATCTAATCTTAACCCAAAATCAATTAACTTTTCATTCAACAGTTCAAGCTTTTCTTCAAATTGTTTTTGACCGTGTTTCAAATCTTCTAATGACTCTAAAATTGCATCTAATTTTGCTTTCACTTAATCAATCCCCCTCCAATTTTTTAATTATATACCACTTTTTTTCATATTACTAGTCTATTAATCAAACTTTTCAGATATGTATCTAAACGCTTTTCCATCATCCCGTCCGTTAACCCTTTAACGCCAAACACTTCCCAACCTGGATATACATCTGAACCACCGTCCATTACTGATAAAATATCCCAATAAACATCATAGGTATAAGTTTCACCAGCTAGGGATAGATACGCCGATAAAAATTGATCTGCAACTTGCACGCCGTACAACTTCACCAGATTTAGCCGGCAATGGCCAACGTCAATTCCTGCTGGTCCATAACAAGCATTCACCCAATCGACCACACCGCTGACTTTATTATTTTTCCATAACACATTTGTAGGGTGGTAATCCCGATGGATAAATTGTTTGCTGACAGTTGGTTGTGGCCCCTTTACAATGTCTATTGCTTTTTGCCATACATCAGGAACTTTTGACCAGCTTGGTACTTCTAATTTTGTTTTATCATTATAGGTGAAATAAGTCCACTGAAAGTCCGTTGTGTCCACAGCATGGATTTTTACAAGCGAATGGGCTAATTCACGCACCCAATGATCCATGTTAGCTGGCAAAATGTCCACAGCTCCGTCCAGCTTCGTCATTAGAACAAGTGGGTTTCCGCACACAATCCCACCCTCGTCAAATGCTATAATACTCGGTGTTGGAACTTCCACATCTGCTGCAAAACGAAGACTTTCTGCTTCATGGAATGCTAAATCAGGCTCTTCCTGTAGCCATTTTTTATTATCAAATTGTCGTAACACAACATCATAATTAGACTGATTAACCTGAAGTGAGATGCTGTGCAGCGTAGATGAAGTACTCCCCTTCAATCGCTCAATAGAATTAACAGTAGCATTTGGATTTACAGCGTTAATAATCCATTTAATTACTTCTGTTGGAAGATCATTGTCTTTTAATTTCATATATTACTACCCCTTCCCTTATTTTTTTCTAACCTGCTTGAAATAAGAAGGTAGATTCCTACCCCAATGATAATTATAAATAAATTCAACATGGACTTCGTACTTTCTTGAATTGCAGTTTCATTCAAAATAATTTCAGGCACAAAAATAATTAGCGACAAGATGATCAAAATCCAAGTCTTACTCCATACGGAAAGCAAAATCATAGTAATAATTGCAAGGCTGGTCACAATTATACTGCCAGTAGAGCCTAAGTGAACAAGCGGGGTATCAATAGTGCGGTCTAAAACAATTAAACCAACAAACAGAGCAATAGGTAACATCCCTATACATAAGAAAATAAATATTTCTTTCACTTTTGATAAGGAATTTCCCGCTGTATACTTAAAAACATACATCAAAACAAAAATAAATAATAGTGAAATTACCGGATAACCCACTAACTGCAACATAGAATACACAAGCTCTCCACGAATCGCATCTCCAATAATAATGAATGAAAATGCACCTAAAGCAATAATGGGTAAATATTTAATCCAACTGAGGTAATCATTAGGCATTTCATCTGATAGTTGCTCCATATATTCTTTTGGTGTTCGCCCAATTATTTTTTCGATTGGCTTTCCTTCTTTTTCGGACTCCATTAAATGAACCTTTAATTCATGAACAATCTCTTCCACTTCACCAGACTTTTTCCCACTAGAAAGTAAATATAGTCGTAAATCATCTAAAAACTTCCTACTTTCTTTAGAAAGAATTATTTCACAGTTTTTCACACGACCAGCCCCTTTATTGGTTATCTTTTTTCAATACTTGATTCACATTTGTTTGTAGAGAATTCCATCGATCGATAAAATGCTCTAATTCCTGTTCGCCCTTTTCCGAAAGCGAATAGTATTTCCTTTTCGGACCTGCTGTCGATTTTTTTAGTGTAGATGTCACCAAATTATCTTTTTGCATGCGCAATAATAAAGGATAAATCGTTCCTTCACTAAAAGAATCAAAACCATAATTCTGAAGTTTTTCGGCTAATTCATAGCCATAGACTTCTTTTTCATTAATAATTGCTAACAAACAACCATCTAATATTCCTTTTAACATCTGAGTTGTAGACAATTAACCATCACCTTTTCTAATACCTTGTAATGCAAGATATATGTTTAGTATATATCTATATACCTTGTATTGCAAGATATACATTTAAAAATGGTTTACAGTAGTATTTTAAGCAGCGAAACGTTTATAATTACAAATAAGGAGTGATTAAACATGTTGAAAAAAAATAAAGAAGTCGATTCGTTTATCGAGAATTTATCATCACCAATCAAGGAAATTGCTACCCGATTAAGAGAAATTGTTTTTGAAGCATCACCTGATATTCAAGAGGAAATTAAATGGGGAAAACCAAGTTATATCGAAAATGGTATGGTGTGTTATATCCAAACTGCCCAAAAACATGTGAATTTTGGATTCTATTTCGGGGCAACACTTGCTGACAAAGATGCACTTCTTGAAGGAACAGGAAAAAAGATGCGACATATTAGAGTGAAAATTATTGATGACATTCAACACGATAAATATATTGCACTGATCCAGGAAGCAATCGAACTGGAGACTTGATAAATTCCTCTCTCCGGTTCTCTCCCCAACAACTACAATCAGTATCAATCTCCACTGGTGTATAATGACAGAAGTTTATTTCCTCCTTCGCTTAATTATTTGAAGTACCCTAATTGGTATTAATTTAATTATTTTACATTTAAGTGATCTAAAATCGATTTTGAATCGTTTACTTAATGAAAAGGAGGTGCCACAGTGCGAATAAAAAAAAGGACCGTTCATATCGCTATATTACTTTTACTATTTTTATCTATAATGCTTCCATCAACTGCCTCTGCACATACCTCTTTAGTCGAAGCAAAACCTGCACCAGATAGTCAACTGAAAAAATCACCCAAAAACATTACATTAACATTCAGTTCAAAAATTGAACCTGATCTTTCTTCCATAACCGTTTATAACCAAGGTGGCGAGCAGGTAAAGGGTACAACAGAAAATGTAAGTGACGATCAAAAAAGCCTTTTGTTACAGCTACCAGAACTAAAAACTGGTGAATACAAAGTAAGCTATCAGATTGTTTCAACAGATGGACACCCTGTAGAAGGGACCTACAACTTCACATTAACTGTACCAGAACCCGAGAAAAATAAAGAAGTGCCCATGACTGAACTGGACCAAGACGAGAAAGAGCATCAGAAGATTACGGTTAAGGATAAAGATATGCAAACACCAAAACAAGTATCCAATGGGGAAACACAGCATGATCATTCAACCTCAACTTATCTTATTCGCTTACTATATTATTTTAGCATTCTTGCTCTTGCTGGCTGGGTATTTTGGGGAATCGCATCATCTATTCTAACCTCATCTGCAAAAGCGTCCTATATAAAAGGATCTATGGTTTTACGTTTCTTTCTTTTCATCATGTTACTTGGATATGGTTACTTACAGTTTAATAGCTTGATAACTGGTATTAATGACCTGCAATCATTATTATTCCAAACAGCTTTCGGATTTGCATGGCTTCTCATGTTTGTAACAAGTATGTTGGGATTCCTTATCCTACATCGTTCACGAATCATTGATGGTCTTTGGATTAGCTTATTACTAATTGGCGAAGTCATAGCTGGTCATGCCATAACTTATGAACCGTTATTTATCACATCAATTCTAGATATGGCTCACTTAATTGCAGCTTCAATTTGGATAGGTGGGTTATTCCTTATTATAGTTTTTTGGAAACATCATCGTAATTTCATAATTGGATTTTTGCCCAGGTTTTCGAAATATGCATTGATTAGTATTCTAACACTTAGTGTTACAGGCAGTTTAATGGCAATAATCTTTTTGCCTAATTTATCAATACTTTGGGAGACGCTTTGGGGCAAAGTATTGTTATTAAAAATACTTGCTGTACTTCTTGTAATCATAATCGGATCTATCGTGCGCAAAGCATTGAAAAACAAGCAAAATACAAAATTGAAACACCTTATAGAATGGGATTTTGCACTAATGATAGGGATTGTTCTTTTAGTTGGCATTTTAACCTTTGTCAGCCCTACACAAGAGTTCAGCACTATAAATCAAGATAGAATAAGTTTTGCAATGTCAATAAAATAAGGATTTAAATCATTTTGAGGGAGTGATGAAAAAGCCAAAAGGTCTCAATCAAAGGCAACATAATTTGAATGTTCTTGCCTAGCACGAACATTCAATTCTGTACAATTAAACAAAGTCAATTTAATATCGAGCCTAAACAATGTTTGGGCTCGTTGTTATGTAATTTTCTCAAGCAATGTAATATAAATACCAGTAGCCACTTCTACCTTCTGATAAGGTGTAAATCCAAATCGTTCGTATAGACTAATGGCAGGAATATTTTTTGACCCAGTACTTACCGTGAATCGGTTGACCTCTGAATTCTCACTCATCACATAATTTAATAGTTTACTTGCGATTCCTTTACGAAAATAGTTGGGATGAACAACTAACCTACAAATGTCTAGTTCATCTTCTAATGCTTCATAAGAAATAAATCCGGCCAGTTCCCTTTCATATTTATAGCCGATAAAAGTTTCATTGCTACCCATTATTGAATCAACTGTATCATTTAATTGCGGTATTCCGTCAAACTCAATAAGATTAGCTTCTACTTGATAAGCTAGCAGCTGTACGTTTAAAATATTTTGCACCTCGGATTTATCTCGGTTGTTCAGTTTAACAATCATGGCTGCGTTACTCTCCCTTTAAAGTATTTTTTTAAAACACTTACGCTCATAGTTACAATCGTTTTTATATAGGTAAAGGTGGCCGATAAATTTAGAAAAACTCGGCATTCGCCTAGCCCTTAATAGCGAATGCCGAAGTTTTACTTATACCGACGTTTCCTAAAAACGTTTATACTTCCCTTACGTGTAATAGACCTATTTATTTCGATCAGCATAAACCGCCATCGCATCTCGCATAAATACAGCCAGACCTTCACCAAATTGGTCAATATTTTTAGTGAATCGTTCATCATCCACATACATTTGCCCAAGGCCTTTGAAAGCGTCTAATGAATAGTTTCCGACCTTATTTAAATAATCATACCACTCGCCAATACCCTCTTGAGCTTCATCAGACTCTGGTGATTGATGACGCAGGGTTGCTAACTTTTTATAGAGAGCATTAAATTCGTCACCAAGCGCTTTTTGTTCATTCTTAGACATATTATTAATTTTGTTATTTGATTCATCTACTGCTTTATCACCCCAGCGGTCACGAGCTTCTTGCTCATATGGGTTGTTACTGAAATCAAAGCCTTCAAATTTTTCTTTTTCACTCATATTAATTTCTCCTTTCGAGTTTTGAATTGTCTTGTCAATCATCGAAATCATGTTATCCATTCGTCGTCTTTTTTCTAAAAGCATATTTCGTTGAACTGCTAATGCTTCGTTACGATCAAAGCTAGGACTGACCATAATTTCTTTAATCTTTTTCAAAGGGAAGCCAAGTTCTTTAAAAAATAATATTTGTTGTAAGGTGGTGAGGTCGTTTTTCGAATATATCCGGTAACCTGAATCAGTTGTATCTTCAGGGGTCAATAATCCTATTTCATCGTAATGATGTAGTGTGCGCACACTAATTCCCACTAAATCTGCAACTTCTTTGACCTTCATAGGTGATAACCTCCCTTCATTTATTACTATAAAGTATCACGTAACGTTAGAGTCAAATACAAAAGTGTAAGCGGCCGGTTATTGCCGTATGTCCTGGACGACACCGTATGAGATAAAGGAAACACGGATGAGCATAGCGAACCGATGTTGACTTATCGTAAGGAGGTGCCGGAAGGGCACTAGGCAATGGGCGCTGGAGCTAGACGTAGGTAAAAAAATAAAACCCATTAATTATTAATGAGTTTCATTTTCCACTTCCTTTGGGGGTTCCGCACGGTATACAAAGAATGAAACAATCAATGCGATTATCGTAAATCCTAACGCAATAAGATACACTAATTCTACACCTGAGACCATCGCTTTACTTATTGTGGTCGGATCAGTAGGAGTAGACGCTTTATCTAAGATGCTGTTTTTTCTGGCATTCATAATACTTATAAACGCGGAAACACCGATAGCTCCTGCCACAGGCTGTAAGGTAGTCATAACTGCCGTTCCATGCGGGTATAGATGTTTCGGCAATTGATTGAGGCCATTTGTTTCTGCTGGCATCATGATAGCTGAAATGGAAATCATTAATAAAATATAACTAACGACAATTACCCATACTGGTGTATTTAAATCTAATCTCGTCATGATTAACATGGTTCCGCATAATACGAATGTTGCAGGTATCATTAAAGCTCGTGGCCCTAATTTATCAAATAATTTCCCCATAACAGGTGATAAAAGTCCATTCAACAAACTGCCTGGCAATAAAACTAATCCTGCCGTCGCCGCTGTCAATGCTAATGGCCCCTGCATATATATTGGTAAAATAATCTCTGATGCAAACATTGCCATGATAATGATGAGAAACATCACAACACCAAGTGTATACATTGGGAATTTAAACACCCGTAGATCAAGTAACGGTTCGTCAAGTTTAAATTGTCTAAATGAAAAAAATAGCAATGCAATAACCCCGATCAAAATAGGCAAATAAGCAACAGGACTAAGAAACCCATCATCGCTACCACCAGCGGAACTAAAACCAAACACAATTCCACCAAAACCAATAGTTGAAAAGACAATGGATAGAATATCAACTTTTGGCTTTGTAATTTCTGACACATTAGTTAAGTATTTATATGCAAAGGCTATCGAAAATAAAGCAAACGGAATAACAGTAATAAATAAATAACGCCATCCCATATGTTCTACAATAATTCCGGATAAAGTTGGCCCAATTGCAGGTGCGAACATGATTACAAGACCAACTATACCCATCACCGCGCCACGTCGCCTCGGTGGGAAGATTAACAGGAATGTATTAAAAATGATTGGGATTAATAGTCCTGTTCCAATAGCTTGCATAAGTCGACCAACAAGTAGCACAGAGAAAGTTGGAGCGATTGAACAAATAATCGTTCCAATGGTAAAGACAGACATTGTTCCTAGAAACATCTGTCGCGTTGTAAACCATTGCATTAATACTGCTGATACAGGAATTACAATACCCATCACCAGCATAAACCCAGTCGCCATCCACTGCACTGTTGTAACCGAAACGCTAAACTCTTCCATTAATGTAGTAAGAGCAATATTTAACAGCGTCTCATTTAAGATGGCAAAAAATGCACCGATAATTAGTGATAGCATGATTGGCATTACCTTACCGTTTGGATCATCAGCCAAATATTCATATTTCTTTTCTTCCGTATCATTACTCATACAATTAAATCTCCTTTATTTATTCTTTCGCAAGTATATCTTTTTATTTGGTATTAGGGAACATAATTATACCATTATTTTTTTAGAAAAAATGTTCCTTTAGAAATATGAAAAATTATTCCCACTCCAGACAAACGACCATATAGTAAAGGGAAGACTTTTCAGAGGAGGAATACTAAAAATGAATAACAATAAACGACCCAATGGAGAGGGTAGGCAGTTCAACCTTCCAGATTTTCTTTCCGACTTTTTCCCTGGATCTCAAAGTGGGGGACAGCCGCCTGGACCACCGCCGGGTGGAGGACAGCCCAACGCACCTACTTCCCCACCACCATCTTTCACTCCAACACAGCAGGAGCATCAACTTTTTGCTGTAGACCCAGGTGCCATTCAAGGTTGTCTCTTTCGTTTCACATATGTTTGGTTATTCCGCGATGCTTTTTGGTTTTTCCCAGTGTTTGTTGGCAGACGTTCCGTATCTGGATTCAGATGGACCGGCTACAGGTGGGTTTATTTCGGTATAGATTTAAATAGAATCCAATCGTTTCAGTGTTATTAAACTGTTATGAAGGGGTAATCATCGCTAGGTAGGAATTATGTCTTAAGAGTGTGTTCTCCAAAGTGAATCACACTCTTTTTCTCTGCTTCAAATTAAATGCAAATCTAAAGAATGGATTTATACATTTTCATATATCTGGGCATGTTAAAAATAGTAGAAAGGAGGTAAAAATAATGAAGAAAAAATACACGCTTGCTTCATTGTCAACAATCCTAGCAGTGGGATTCTTATTCGGCTGTGATGGCGTCGATGAAGATGAGCCAGATCCAAGCGAGGAACCTACAGAGCAACAAGAAGATAACTCACAATAGATTACTTATGGTGCCGGACTCAATTTAAATTATCCTCTACTGTCAAAATATCTGGCACCTTCTGACTCTCTCTTTTCTTTCGGCTCTTTTCTTTCGGCTCTTTTCGTACGCATTTTTGCTTTTCATCTTCATAGTTGATATAAACTGCTTCGTAACTTCTATCTAAGTTAGATCTGTAGTACTGATAATGGAAACAAGTTACTTAGGCAGCCGCAGCCCGTATACACTTCGCTTTCCGCGGGCGGCTGGTGAGTCTACGTGTATACGGGCTGCTGGTATAGTTGCCAATAACAGAATTCATTAGTTGAAAGAAATGACAAAGAATGTTTACGTTAATAGCATTACCAGTCCAGCATCGTTCCGGGTGGTGACTCCTGCGGGAACAGCACGTGTCCGAAGACCCCGCAGAGTGGTTTTCTCGAGGAGGCTAAGGCCGTGCCCGCGGAAAGCATCCGCCCGGAGCGATCCTGGACGGCAGCAATAGTACATGTCTTTGGAAATAAACCTAAAGTTACGTCGCAAGTATATATCTATTCTCCCGAAAGCAACAATCTTTGGGATTACAGTTTTTCTTTTAAATCCTCACAAGAAATAAATTAACAAATGCAAAATATACAACCCAAACACAATCCCTCCTTCCCTCATAAATTATGAAGGGAAGGAGGGATTGGTAATGTATCAATTAGCTTTATTATATTTAGCATGTATTTTAGCAGGATTTGGTCTGGCCAGCGTTCCAACATCAGCAGTTATTACCGCTGGACTAGCTGGATTTTTTGAAATCGTTGGCGGAATTGCTGTAATTGTATTTGGATTAGCCCTGTTATATCTTGGGGTTAAAGCCTTACTTGGAAAATAATCATTAACAAGAGACCAACGGTGGTCTCTTGTTAATTCTAATTTATTAACTTGCTTTGGATAGCGTCTTCAATACTTGCTTCCGTAATCTTACTGTGTGATGTGTGCCACACAACTTCTTTGTTATGAATCAATAAAATCTGCGGTGATTCATGCTTTACATCTGTGTCTGTTTGATACGATTGGAAACATCCTTTGCTTCAATCACTTTGACAGTATAGCAATCAACTGTTTCGTCCGATGAATCCAAAAACGATTGATATTCTTTAAAGGCCCCTGCGCTAATTGGACATGTTGTGCTGTGTTTGAAAATAATGACGGGATTCTTAGCTGAATTATTCCATACCTGTTCCCAATCCTCAAGTTTACCGATTTCATTAATTTGTGTCATTATTTTACCTCCTAAGGTTTTGTATAGATTATCATTATCTAAATCATATACTTCTAATTACTAATAATCAAAATAACAGTTTCTACTTACTTGTTTCTACTTTTTTGATCAAGGATTGGTACTAATACTGCACAGATAAATGCGGTGTAATAAGATAAAAACTTTATCCCAATTGGCTCTCCAAGAAATGTCATTCCCAAAATTCCTATAAAACTTGATAATGCGATACCAAGAATGAATCCTCCAAATAAACCAACTAATATTGCTAAAAATGTGCGCATATTAACTCCCACCTTTCTGGTTATCTTCTTTGTTTAAAATTAATTTCCATGTTTTTAAAACAATTGCACATGACAGAATGAATAACAGGACAGCTATGAGTGGATGCAACGCAGATATCCACGGCAAAACCGCTGACATATTTGCAGAAAAGTACATTGTAAAAATTAATCCAAGCAGACCTAAGAGTTGCCAATATGCCCATCTAGGAAGCGCTCCTACAAATGCAAACACAAGCATGAGTATTGGTAGGTTGAATCCAAAAAGATGTACGAATGTAGTGTGTTTCATCCAATTAATAGGATTTACAAAAGTAGCTAATCCTGCTATAAAAATCTGTGCGGTGATACATAGTGCAAATAAAATAGCTAGTATAAGATACAGGATTCTACCCACACGAATTCTTGTTTTTCTTTTTTCCAATGATGGTTCCTCCTAGTAAAATTATGATTTATGATGACTTCTTTCTTATCATACAAAGCAGTTCTAAAATACATCTTATTAAATTGTTAAATATTCCTTAAACATAAGAAAAGCGCAAGCGCCTTGGTCAGCCCCGACAAGTTTAAGACGAATCTCTTAGTGATGATTTTTATCACAAAGAGATTTGACTTAAAACCTCGAGGGGCTAGGCGCTGGAGCTAGACAGATAAACGCCAAAATTTTATACTTTCCTTATTAGAAAACTTGGCTTATCGCCAAGCCTTAGTTGCACTTATGCAGTAAGAAAGGATTTCTTAACTGCTAAGAAAAAACTTCGTCATTCGCATATTCTTTAATAGCGAATAACAAAGTTCTTCTTAGACTGCTGCTTCCTTACGCGTAAAAAAAATCGCGGAAGCTCATAAAGAACTCCCGCGATTTGTATAGTTTGGTTATTTTTTAAAGCGATACCCTACCCCCCAAATTGTTTCAAGATATTCAGGATTGGACGGATCAACTTCAATTTTTTCTCTAATCTTTCTAATATGAACTGTTACTGTTGTCAGGTCACCCATCGAGTCAATGCCCCAAATCCGTTCAAACAAGTGATCTTTACTAAATACGCGATTTGGGTTGGTCGCTAGGAACACCAATAAGTCGAATTCTTTGGCTGTAAATATTTTTTCTTCTTCATTAACTAATACTCTTCGTGAGTTGCGTTCAATGTAAATATCTTTTATCTGTAAATCATTTTGTGTATTCTCACGATTTACCAATCGATTATACCTGGCTATATGGGCTTTAACCCGTGCAACCAATTCATTTGGATTGAATGGTTTTACAATATAATCGTCGGCACCACGATCAAATCCGCGAATTTTGTCAATATCTTCTTTTCTTGCCGTTACCATTAAAATTGGGATATCGACTGTCTTTCTGATTTTTTGACATAACTCAAATCCATCTAATCCTGGAAGCATTAGATCCAACAAGATTAGGTCATATGATTTACTCAATGCTTTAGCAAGCCCTTCATCACCTGTCATCGCAATATCACTGGAAAATCCATTAACTTCTAGATAATCCCGTTCCAATTCTGCGATACTCTGTTCATCCTCGATGATTAAAACTTTCTTCACTATCTCACCTTCTCATCTACAGGTTTTTTAAGCGTAAAATAAATGCTGGTCCCTTCACCTAATTCACTTTCTGCCCAGATAGCACCGCCATGATCATCTATAATTCTTTTAACAATCGCTAATCCAAGTCCACTACCACCGGTTGTAGAATTTCTCGAGGAATCAGTACGATAAAAACTTTCGAAAATGAATGGGATTGCTTCTTCATCTACTCCACTACCGTTATCTGTTATCTTAACAACAACTTGATCTGACTCGGATTGTAAACTGACCTGGATCTCTTTCCAGTCTTTGTCCATATATTTCAGGCTATTTTGAACAATATTTGTTACTACCCGCTTTAACTTTTCTCTGTCTGCCTTCACTACGTAAGAATCTTCTAGATCTGCGTCGTACGAAACCGTACCACCATTTTGTTCAAGGTCAAATCTTAACTCCTCAATAAAATCAGTCAAATAATTATGGAGATCGATTTCTTCTAACTGAAAAGGAATACGTTGTAAATCTAATTTTGAGTATAAAAAAAGTTCATCGATCAACTGGTCCATATCATTTGCCTTGGTGTAGATTGTGTCCATATAACGCTCCATCTTTTCAGGATTATTTGCCACACCGTCACGGATCCCTTTAACATAACCTTTGATTGACGTCATAGGTGTTTTTAAATCATGCGATATAGTTGCAATCAACTCTTTACGGTTTTCTTCATATCGCACATGGACTTCTTCTGCTTCTTTTAGCTTTAGACGCATTACTTCAAATGTTTTTGAAAGTTGGCCAAGCTCATCCTTATTCGTTGACTCAATACTAAAATCAAGATTACCCTCACTTATTTCCTGTGCCGCTACGGATAAATTTTTAACTGGATTGATAATGCTTTTTGAAACGAAATACGTCAGTAGTCCATTTGTGATTACTAAAACCAACAACAATCCTATAAACCTATAAGTTAAAAACATATTCAATTGTTTGCCTTCTGGTTCCCCGTTAAACAGATAGAATAAGACAAACCCGCCGATTATTTCGATAAAAAAGAAGAAAACTATTGGAATAATAATCATTGCTATATTGGAAAAAATTAATCGCTTTTTAATAGACAATTTCACACCCACTCTCTTGGTATATATCATATACAGCAAATGTTAAATAATTATTAAATTAGGAACAAAAGCGCAAGCGCCCGTTTAGCGACGTATGGATTGGACTGATCCGTATGAGATAAAGGAAATCCAATAGTCGGTGGGCGCTGGAGCTCGACGTGGCTCTGCATAGTGACCAAAATATTCAATGTCACATTTTATACTTTCCTTACACATAAGAAAAGCGCAAGCGCCTTGGTCAGCCCCGACAAGTTTAAGACGAATCTCTTAGTGATGATTTTTATCACAAAGAGATTTGACTTAAAATCTCAGGCGGGCTAGGCGCTGGTGCTAGACAGATTTTCGTTTATACTTTCCTTGCTCGCAAAAGGCACAGCTCCCGATGAACTGTGCCTTAATCATTATCTATTCATTTGTAATCTCATCTACAATAGTTTCTACTTCGTTACGAGAGATTTTTTCTCTACCACTCTTTAATGCTTTAAGTGTTCTTTTTGCAAGTGCCAATGGAATCCTGCAGAACAGTAGAATATTGCGGGTTTTTATATCCTTCATGTATTCATCTGCTAGTTGTAAATTTTGCTCCGTATACTGAAACAAATCATCTCTATTCCAGCCATCCGGAATAAAACTAACCCCACGCTCTTTATCTTCCTCTTGATTACGCAGAATGTTTACAGTTTGCAGACCCCGTCCATATGCAATAGCAAGATCACGGTCCGTCTCTGTTCCATCATACCATTTCCATATATCTGAAAGCATGACTCCAACCAACCCTGCAACATAATATGTATAGTCGTCCAAATCTTCTTTGCTTTGTATTTGCCAGTCTTTTTCTACCCACTTAGCCATGCCGGCTGCCATAATACTTGTTGATTCTTTAATCTTTTCAACAATTTCATCAGGGCAGAAATTGATCCAATCCCCAAGCCGCACCGTTACTTCAGGTAGTATATCTTTATAAGGATCTATTAGATTAAGATAGGCATTATTGTCAAATTCACTTTTTGTCAAAAGTATACTAGTGGATTCTAACAAATGTTGTTTTATCTCTGGTTTCAACATTTCATGGTCTTCCATTTCATCAATTGCCCGCATACACAAATACGCAGAAGCTACAGTCTCTTTTAGGGTAGGTTTTAAAAGACTAATCGGTATGTAAAATGTTCTGCTTGTAAGTTTTAACATGTGCATTGCTTCTTTTTGCAATTTCGTTCCGTTTCTCAACTTTTTATCCTCCTTCGTAAACTACGAGGTATAGTTAAGTATAACAAAAAATCCGACAAATTTATATGAATTTTACTTTGATTAAAATAACTGTCGATCCAAGTAAATTGCACACTTGGATCGACAGCAATCGTTAATACTTATTTTTTAGCTTTCGGTTTAATGTGCTCTCTTTCCCAGACGATGCCTTGTTCAAGCGCCATCGTCTTAGCTACCTTCGGAGCTAACCAAAGCGGTGGCAGTAATAGAAACGACACTGGAACGGCTGTTATGACAATAGAGTTTTGGATTGAGGCAATACTATTTTCACCAATCGTGAGAATCACTACTGTAGTAAGGCCAAAAATTAATGCCCAGAAAACCCGGAGCCATCGTTGTGGATGGTCATTCCCTGTCAATGTTGCCGCAACTGTATATGACATCGTATCAGCCGTTGTCGCAACAAAAGCAATTGATACGAGAAGAAATGCAACAGCCATAATTGTACTAAATGGAAGCTGATCCGTAATCGCCATCACTGCAGCAGGCATTCCAGCCTCACTTAACGCTGTAGAAACTGATCCAGGATTTTTTGTTTCAAAAAACACACCAGTTCCACCTACAATAGAAAACCAGAAATTACTAACCAAAGGAGCTACAATTGATACGGCAATAATTAAGTCTTTAATCGTTCTCCCTCGGGAAATTCGGGAAATAAATATGATCAGCATTGGAGCATAACCGATGAACCATCCCCAGAAGAATACAATCCATGACCCAAGCCATGCACTATCCCCCCGATATAAACTCATCGTGAAAAAGTGTTGCAAACGGAATCCGGTACCACTAACAAATGCATCTATGATAAACAATGTAGGTCCAACAATAAGAATGATGATACCTAAACCTATTGTCATCCCAATATTTATACGACTTAACAGCAGAATCCCTTTGTCTACTCCTGTCGCTGCAGAAATTGCAGCAATACCCACAAGTACAACTACAACAATAATACTTACTGTAATTGTATTTGGTACACCAAATAAATAATTAAGACCGTATGATATCTGTAATCCAATGAATCCAAGCGGCCCGAGCGTACCAGCAACAGTTGCAATGATAGATACAATGTCAGCCGTAGAACCAAGAATACTTTTTTTATATATCTTTTCACCAAAAATCGGATATAATATTGCCCTCGGACGTAATGGATATCCTTTACCATAATGAACATGCATTACTACGATCGTAGCAAGAGTCCCTAAAATCGCCCAAGCTAAAAATCCCCAGTGCATAAACGATTGTGCGAATGCTGCCGGGATATTTCCTGATCCGCCACCAAATAATGGCGGAGTATCCATGTAATGATACATCGGTCCAGCTGCTGCCCAGAATATGCCACCACTTGCTAGCAATGTGCAAAGTATCATGGCAACCCATTTGTAATAACTATATTTTGGTTCCTCTTGATTACCTAAACGCACTTTACCATATTTCGAAAATGCTAAAAATATCCCAATAAAAAAGTTTCCAAGTAACAATAGCTGCCAATACGCTCCAAAGAATTTAGCTGATATGCCAAATAATTTGGTAATCGCATTATCAACCATCGTACTATTGAAAAATGATAAAACAATGAACAAAATTAAAAATCCACCACTTACTAAAAATACTGTCCAATCCAATTTATGTTTCTTATTTTCTGGCACGTTTGTCCTCCTAGTTGTTTAGGAGCAAGTGTCTATTACTCGATATTCCATATGTCACATTTACTATGGAAAAAAGATAGCATCTCTTTTTACAATCATTTAGATAAACTCTGACTAATGCTACGTCAGCTTGCTCGGTTAATTCACATAGTTTCTCATTATAGAGATGAGCATATAGCAAGTCAACTTTCAGACTAGTTCATGTCAGCTCAACTATATATTTTGCATAAGCTACTTGATATATGCGGTATTGTAACAAAAAAGCTATACAACCATGTTGAAATAGTTGTATAGCTTTAACTCACTACCTTGTATTATTTAATCAGAATTTCTGATGTCATATGTCTGGACAATGCCTGTTGCATTGTACTGTATGTTTTCACCTGTGAAAAATTAATTCCCAACGTTACCATCGTTTGCGCAACTTCCGGACGGATACCAGCAAGAACAGTTCTTACCCCAACTAATTCAAGTGATTGAATAATTTTGAAGATGTAATGTGCCACCATCGTATCCACAACCGCAACACCTGAAAGATCAATGAATAAATGCGATAAGTCCCGTTGTGCGGATTCACGCAATGCAGTTTGTAGTAGTACATCGGCACGATCCGTATCAATCCCACCGATAATTGGTAACACTGCAATCCCATCAAGTATCGGAACTACTGGGGCAGACAGTGTTAAAAAGTCCTCTTTGGCCTTATCTATTATTTCTTTATATGATTTAACATAGGTTGTACTATAGGCATACACCGCCTGATCTAATAATCGATCAATTTTTCGGGTTACTTCAAAAACCGTTTCAATCGACAACTTGTTAGTTTGTACAATTTCCTCTAGATTCTTCCCAAGTATTACTCGTATATTTGAGACACTTTTTAATGATTCATCTAAAGCAACACCATATGTAATTGCTAGTTCCCCAGTCATCTTTCCCCATTCTGTTATTCGATCCATAATTTCAGAATCTTGACCTTGATCAAATGAATCCGCAATTATATGAACAATCTTCACACGAATCTCAAGCGCTTGATCTGTATCACTATCCCGGTCTTCAGCCATTTCACGTGCAATATCATACTTCTTTTCTTCTATTTTATTGCCTACCAATTTAATTTCTTCAATTAGTGATTGACGATTTAATGACATGACGGAGCCACCTTATTTTTTATAATTGATAGTACTTATTATACTACACAAAGAGATTTGGCGCCTGTTTTGCACAGTCAATATTTAACTTTCATTCCCATATAAGACATTCTCAACGGCCAAATCTAGTTTGAAAACTCCAGTAATTCAATATGATTTCCTGAAGGATCTTCTATTACAATATAACGTCCAGGTGGGCATGGTCTTGGCTCAGAGAAAACCATTTTTACACCTTTTGATAGTAGCATTTTCATATCCTCATCTACATTCTCTGAAACCAATCCTAGCAAGACATTATTACCAGACATTAATGATTCCTCTTCATTTTCTTCTAACACAATTGTGAATTCTGGATTGATTAAGCTGACAATTTTTTCACCATAATGATTAGATACATTGAAATCCAATGTGTTTGTATAAAAATCAACAGCCGCATCAATATTGTGTACCTTGATGGTTAAGACACATACCTTATTTAACATGCTTTTTCTCTCCTTTTGTATTCAATTTATTTCATTAAAAAAGCCTCATCCTATATTTCTTGATAAGATCCATGTCCGCTTTACATCTAAGTATTCTATTAATATACATTCGATAAAAAACTTGATAACCCTGCATTGGATATGTACTATTTCTGTACACCATTTAAACCTCTTCTTTTTGCATTTATTCATCAATACTGCTACTTTCATATATAATAGACTTAATACTAAATAAAAGGTGGGGTTTACGTGACCGAACAAAATAGTAATAAAGAATTGCCTCCAAAAACATGTTCAATTGAAAGATTAGTTACGGTTCCGCAAGATGTTGAAAAGGTAATTAAAGGTCAAAAGACAGCTACCCGTCGAAACGGTAGATACGCAGATGTAGGAGAAATTATGAAACTCGAAAATTATCAGTTTGTGGTGGAAGACATCTATGAACAAACCCTTGGTGAATTAACCGATGAAAATGCAAAACAGGAAGGATACGAGACTGTAGAAGAATACAAGAACTCTATTCTTTCATCACACCCCGGAATGCCTTGGTCTCCTAAAATGAAAGTATGGGTTCATGAGTTTGCAGCGGTAAAAAAGTAGGATTAATTATATGCTTAAACGGATGCTTTTCTTTAACAAGAAAGGCATCTTTTTCAAGGATAGAGATATTTAACGAAAATGCAGGAACTAATTATAAAATGTCGAAGTAGTTACTAAAAGGAGTGAATTTGATGATTAATAAGGTTGGTCAAATAATGTTATATGTAACTAATCAGGATGAAGCAGTGAAGTTTTGGACCGAAATAGTAGGGTTTAGTGTAATTTCTCGAGAAGATGATGGCCAAGGAATGAGATGGATTGAAATAGCTCCCTCTAAGAAAGCTGAAACAAGTATTATACTTCACAACAAGGAATTAATAGCCAAAATGTCACCGGAATTAAACCTTGGTACACCTTCTTTAATGTTCTTCACAGAAAACCTCGATAAGTTACACAAAGGCTTATCAAATAATAATATCACAGTAGGAGAAATTGTTAATATGCCTTCGGGTAAAGTATTTAACTTCGCAGATAGTGAAGGAAATTATTTTGCAGTTATGGAAAAAAGTGAATAGCACTATGAAAGAATCGCATCTCAAGCTTTCTAGTCCACAACAGTGTGATTATGGAAAAACTGTGTTATACAAACTATCATTATAATTTATTTAAGTAACAATAACCTCTTGGAATTCATACCTTTAACAGTATGAACCCTTCAAGGGGTTATTTTTTAGCGCTCTACTCATCCAACCAACTAATTGAATGGTACATATAACTCAATTCATCATGATAACCCCAGCCCATGCCTTCAGTTTCAACTACTATAGCATACAGACGATCATTGAAATCATAGAAAAGTTTTTTATCCTTTTCACATTCGGTTACTACCTTATTGTACATGGAACACATACTGTCATAGAACCTTTCATCAATATCACCGTATGTAGTAGTAAATTTCGTTCCTGTTTCTACATAAAATACCATTAGTTCGATTGTACGATGATGATCATTGGTAAGCTTTTTAAAGTTGGTAATGGCGCCCCTGGCCTTAGCTAACCTCATTTTACCAAACCCCTTATCCGGAAAGAATTCGTATTTAATTTCTCTCATTGCGTTTTCAAACAGACCAATAATCGTTTCCTCACCCAAAAATTTCACCGATAAATAATGTTGCACATCTTGATTTAGCTTATATATATCAGAAACTAGACCGATCAACTCTTTTTGGCTGAATTCTTTTAATTGCTTTTTCATTTCTGGGATTTTGATTTTATTAACATTTGCCATTTTTACTAATCCTCACTCTCTGTACCTTGTTTTTTCCTCACATAATGGGTAGAATACAATTTTTCCATAAACGGATTTCCAGATTTAGAAAACCGAAGTCTCTTTTTCGGTCCTTTCCCCCAAGATTTATAAACAGTAATGGACGGTTTCAAATTTTGTTCATTAGCAAATTTATTTAGTGTTTTTAGTGCATGATTTAGCTTTGCAAGGTTACCAACTATTACTCTTTCTAAATAAGGGATTTTCTTTAACCTCCAATCATTCACTTGCTTTGGGGTGACTCGTTCCATCTTTACTAGAAGATCAACCGGGCTGACGTATCCCTTTTTATACACCAACTCCGAAGCATGTCTCCTAACTCTTTGTTCAATTTTCTTTCTAGTCAAACCAATCAAACCCTTTTCGTTTACCAGTTTTAGTATTTAAAAATACTAGATTATCAAAGCTTGCATTTCCATACCATCTAGTAAAATTATAACTAAAATGCTTTCGATATTCGAATGTTTAGGCATTAGAAAAGCGCAAGCGCCTTGGTTAAACCCGACAAGTTTAAAACGAATCTCTTAGTGATGATTTTTATCACAAAGAGATTTGACTTAAAACCTCAGGTGGGCTAGGGCGCTTGCGCTAGACAGATTAACGCCAAAGTTTTATACTTCTTAACTGCCAAAAAACC
Source organism: Virgibacillus necropolis (assembly GCF_044793635.1). Classification (GTDB taxonomy): domain Bacteria; phylum Bacillota; class Bacilli; order Bacillales; family Amphibacillaceae; genus Virgibacillus_F; species Virgibacillus_F necropolis_A. Next base: position 2,400,134 of record NZ_CP084992.1, on the reverse strand, counting down.
CTTATCCCCACTTTAAAATAACAACAGGGATATGGGTTAACAAATTCTTATAATTATTTTTTAGTGGTTAATCATACTCCAACCACTTCACTCCGCCTTTCCATCTGCACAACATCACGCCATACGCCGTCCATCTGACCAATACGTTCCTGGGTTCCCAACACCCGAAATCCAAATTTCTCATGTAATGCGATACTTGTTTTATTTTCCGGAAAGATCCCTGATTTCAGCGTCCAAAATCCATGCCTTTCACTTTCTTCTATTATTTCACCTAATAGCCGACTTCCCACACCTTTTCCAAGACTATCTAACCGTAAATAGATACTTACTTCAGCTACTCCAACATAAGCCTCACGTGATGAAGCCGGACTCAACGCAGCCCAGCCAATCATTTGGTCCCCCTCGCGAGCAACAAGCCTGCATGAAGAAATATGGCCGCGATCCCACGCTTCCCATGTAGGAACTTTTGTCTCAAATGTTGCATTTTTTGTTTCGATTCCTTGTTGAAAAATTACTAGTACTTGTTCTGCGTCTTTATCTTGCATCTCATTTATTAAAACCACGTTCATTTACTCTCCTTAGAAAAATCTGGTTGCCCGGTCCTTTTTATATAATTTAACTGTTTGTGTGAAAAACATGACTATAGTGAAAATCAAACTCCGACTCGCAGTGTTTTATCCGCCAATTCCACAATATATCCGCCGCTTGGAAATCTAATACTGTCATTCATTGTAACAAAAATGGTATACCAACTGCTCCAGCAATAACTACTAAGATGAAAACCCACGATAATGGATGGGCCCAGTTATTTGTCCAGCCGACGCCAAATCGTTTTTCCAAAAAGATGGATGGATCATTCTTATTATAATAAAACACACCAAGTTTCCAGAAGCGATCATCATCACGGTCAATGACTTTTCCATTTGCTCCATTACTCGTTTTTAGCCGGCTGCCACCCTGCCCTGTAGTAATCGAAAGAACAATCGCCCCGACCGTTACACCAATTGATAAGATTAGTGGTGCGATGACCAGCAACTGTTGGTTGATTGGGAAAATAAATGATAATTGTATCAAGGTAAACAAAATCATTAAAGTAATTCCAGTGATAATGATATAAGCTGACCATCTTCTTCTAAAAATAACATTCCGACGCATTGATTCTTCAGGGTTTTCAGCATTAACCTGTTGCTTTGCTTTACCGATTATTGTGTTTATAAATATAAAGAGTAATGTCAAGTAAACCTGCATAATTGGCATGAGTAATAATGATCGATACGATTTATCTGCCCAATTTGTGACATTTCCATCAAAGTCATACTGCATAGGTATCCTATCTGGAATTCGATCATAGAATCGAAACGTAATAAATATGGATGCAAACGCAATGATAAATGAAACAATAAACCAAAGATTCGAATGGGTAAGCCTTTGATCACGAAACTTTGTATCCACAACGACTAATTGTGACTTTTTTTCTGACCAGTTTTTGTTCTTTTTTAAAACCTTCATTTCACGGTGGAACTTAAGGTAAATGAAAAAGCTTCCTATCATAAATAGTCCAATAATTATAGAAAAAAGAATACTCATCGTTTCTGCATCTTCAAAATAAAAACCCGTGACCAGAAATATAATTGCTACAAGCGTACTCATTATTCCTGTTAAAACAGCATATCGCTTACGCATAGATTTTAATTCCGGGCTATGGTAAATTTCCTCTGGTATCGAGACGCCAAAGCTTTCTGTTTTCCTCGTCCAATATGGAATAAACATGAGTGAAATAAACACAGGAATCATAATTACCAAAAGTAAAATAACCATCGTCACATTCATTTACTTGTCACCCTCTCCCTCTTTAAATTCATTAAATAATCCCCTGCAAAGCTGTAAAAAGTCTTCTTCATTTACATCCCGGCATACGGATTCCGCAACTAAAGGATGTAATGTGTGTTTAAGCTGACCGAGATATTCATCATCTGCTTTTGGCACACCCTCTGGATTAACAACTACTCCCCTTTGTCGATGAATTAAAATAAATCCCTCTTGCTTAAGTTGTTGATAGGCTTTATTTACTGTGTGGAGATTTATTCCGATATCAGCTGCAAGAGATCGTACTGATGGCAGACCCTCCCCCGGAACAATTTCCTTTTTAGCAATCCCTGCTATTATTTGATTTTTTAACTGTGTATAAATAGGTTCTACTGCTTCTAAATCAAGATTTATATACACCTTGAGTCACCTTCTTGTTTAATTTGTATGTTTGTTATATTAATAGTATAACAGTTATTACAAAAAAGCAAGAAAAATAATTATTGTAAATCTAATCCGATAGCAATTCGTTAAACGATTTGCACCAGTACGTTTATCCATATTTTAAAAAATTGCTTTCATACATTTAAAAAATGCTGAAGAGAGGAAATGAAACAATTGATTTAATTCATAGTTTTCTGGTATGATTACTATAATTTTATAAATGTTCTTATAAAGAGTGGTGGAGGGAGTGGCCCTATGAAGCCCAGCAACCTTTTGGAGAAATTCAAAAAGGTGCTAAATCCAACAGAGCAGTTGCTCTGACAGATAAGATGAAGCTGTATACAAAACTTCTTCTTATCGAAGAGGTTTTTTTACTATACAAAGCAGGGGGAAAATCAGATGAAATATGGTTTTTGGTTACCTATCTTCGGCGGTTGGTTACGAAATGTGGACGATGAAAATATGCCACCAACCTATGATTATGCTAAGCAGGTAGTTCAATCCGCTGAAAAATGGGGATATGACACAACATTAATTGCGGAATTATATTTGAATGATATCAAAGGTATTGAACATGACTCAATAGAAGCATGGTCAACAGCCGCGGCGCTTGCAGCCGTCACGGAAAAAATTGAAATTATGGCTGCAGTACGGCCAGTGTTCCATAATCCAGCTGTCACAGCTAAAATGGCAGCAAATATTGATCACATTTCAAATGGACGTTTTACGTTAAATATTGTATCCGGTTGGTGGGAAGAAGAAGCACGTCAATACGACGGAGACTTCACAGAACACGATGAACGATATAAACGTACAGAGGAATTTTTAGACGTATTAAAAGGTATGTGGACAGAAAGAACATTTGACTACAAAGGAAAGTTTTATGAGGTTTCAGATGCCCACTTGGAACCAAAGCCAGTACAACGGCCGAATCCTGTTTTATATGCAGGTGGAGAAAGTGAACGTGGTAAACAAGTAATTGTAAATTCGTGTGATGCTTATGTTATGCACGGGGGAACAGTTGAGGAAATCAAGACAAAAGTTGAGGATATGAAAACACTCCGCGCCAAAGCAGGTAAACCAGCCTTACAATCATTCGGATTAGCTGCTTATATTATTTGTCGCGACAGTGAAGAAGAAGCATTAGAAGAATGGAAGCGAATTACAGATGTAAAAGACGCGAGTGGTTACGCAGGATATCAGGACTTTGTTGGTAAGTCACAACTTGAGCAGCAAGTGAAATTGAATGATTACTCCGTATCCAACCGAGGATTGCGCCCAAACTTAATTGGTACACCCGAACAGATTGCTGAACGAATTATCGGATTTGAAGATGTTGGTGTAGATCTTTTACTTCTGCAGTTTTCTCCACAGTTAGAGGAAATGGAACGGTTCTCAAAACAAGTAATGCCATTAGTAGAAGAAAAGCGTAAAGCTATAAAATAGGAGGTTCTTTTTATGACGGAAAAAGTCTATATTATCCATGAAAATAAAGAATGGACAGCACATCTAATTAAGCGGTTGGAACAATTAAATCTTCCTTATGAAGAATGGCATTTAGATAAAGGAACAGTCGATTTATCAACGGTCCCTCCCGAGGGCGTTTTTTACAGTCGGATGAGTGCATCCTCCCATACACGGGGTAATAGGTTTGCACCAGAATTGACGGAAGCAGTATTAGCATGGCTCGAGCGTCATGGGCGTAAAGTAGTTAACGGGAGTCGTGCACTTCGACTTGAGGTCAGTAAGGTAAATCAATATATGGCATTGGATGATGCCGGTGTACGCACACCGAAAACAGTCGCCGCTGTTGGAGGAGAGCAAATTATCCAGGCAGCTAAAGATTTAGGTGTAAGCTCATTTATCACAAAACATAATCGCGCTGGAAAAGGACTTGGTGTACAGCTTTTCCATTCTATCGAAGCATTGCAGGAATATCTTGATGGCCCATCTTTTGATCCTTCCGTTGATGGCATCACACTAATTCAGGAATATATTCAAGCACCAGAACCTTATATTACGCGTTGTGAGTTTGTTGGTGGAAAGTTTGTTTATGCTGTTCGAGTTGATACATCGGAAGGATTTGAACTTTGCCCTGCAGATGCATGCAAAATTGATGATTTAAATTGCCCGGTAGGAGAGGAAGTTTCCGAAAAACCAAAATTCCAGATTGTTGAAGGTTTTCAGGATCCTATTATCGAAAAATATGAAACCTTTCTAAGAAATAACGATATACAAGTAGCTGGCATTGAATTCATCTACGACCATGACGGCGAGATTTACACCTATGATGTTAATACAAATACAAACTATAATTCCGATGCAGAAGCCCAAGCTGACACATATGGAATGTTGGAATTGGCGAAGTATTTGGGTGATCAATTGAGTGTTGTGAAGCAATAATAGACTAAACCCCATTTCATTAGGTGAAATGGGGTTTAGTTTTAATTTCTTTCCTATTTACCATCCTATGATAAACTTGATGTATAACATATTAATGAAAGGTTGGTCATTAATGGATAATTCAAATACAGTTAAACTTACATCATTATCTTCAAAAGGTGGATGTGGTTGTAAAATAGGTCCCGCTGATTTATCTCAGGTTCTCCGCGAATTGCCATCTGCAACCCCTAATCCGAACGTTCTTGTTGGTCTTGATACCAGTGATGATGCAGGTGTATATAAGCTGAGTGATGACACAGCTGTTGTTCAAACGGTTGATTTTTTCACCCCCATTGTGGATGATCCTTACGCATTCGGGCAAATTGCAGCAACGAATGCGATTAGTGATGTTTACGCTATGGGCGGCAAACCAATAACCGCACTTAACATCGTGGCCTTTCCAATATCAACTCTTGATAAGAGTATCCTAGCTGATATTCTACGTGGAGCAGGTGATAAACTTAAGGAAGCAAACATAGCACTTGTTGGTGGTCATTCGATAGATGATCAAGAACCAAAGTTTGGTTTAGCAGTTACCGGAATTGTTCATCCTGATAAAGTTCGTACAAATACTGGAGCCAAGCCTGGTGACAAGCTTATTTTGACAAAGCCAATCGGTGTTGGTATTTTAACAACTTCCATAAAAAACGGATTATTACATAATGAAGAAATTGAACGCGTAACAAATGTGATGACTACTTTAAATAAAACAGCATCCGAAACGATGAATGCATATGATGTGCACGCATGTACAGATGTTACAGGATTCGGTTTACTCGGTCATGCGTCCGAAATGGCTAATGGCAGCTCGGTAGATATGAGAATTTTTTATGATAAAGTTCCAGTTTTGCCACGCGTAAAGGAACTTGCAGAAGAAGGGTCAGTACCTGGTGGAACAAAAAACAACTTTAAACACCTGGCAGATGCGGTCACCTATGCAGATTCAATGGACCAATACGATCAATGGATAATGTGTGATGCCGTAACTTCAGGAGGTCTATTAATTTCTGTTTCTGATAAGGATGCAGACAATCTGCTTACAGACCTTCAGGATAAAGGCGTTGAAGCACAGATTATAGGCGAAGTTACAGATGGAAATACTGGACATATTATTGTAGACAAGAATTAATTCGTTCAATATAAGGGGTAATGATAATGGTTCACGATATTACACTAAAAGAATTATTCGACTTACAAAATAAAGAAGCCCATACGATGATTGATGTTCGTTCGCCAAAGGAATTTGACGAAGCCACAATCCCTGGCAGCATTAACATCCCGATTTTTGATAACGATGAACGTGCTGAGGTCGGCACGATATATAAACAAGTAGGATCTGAAGCTGCCAAGGAACGTGGATTGGAAATCTTCTCGGCAAAGCTTCCCGACTTCATAAACGCCTTTGCTAGCATTGAAACGTCCAAAACCGTCTTTTGTTGGCGTGGAGGAATGCGAAGTAAGACTGCTGCGACGGTACTGGATTTAATAGGAAATCAGTCCTTCCGCTTAAGTGGTGGAATTAGATCATACCGGCAGTGGGTAGTCCATACATTAGATAATTATCAATTGAAATCAGAAGCTTATGTCCTAAACGGATATACTGGATCTGGAAAGACTATTCTCTTGGAAAAACTCAGTCAAAATGGTTATCCTGTACTAGATTTAGAGGGAATGGCGAGTCATCGTGGCTCTATTTTTGGACAAATCGGTTTGGATCCCAGCAACCAAAAGAAATTCGAATCCCAATTAGTTGAAGCTTTGTCAGAACATCAAAATGCCCCCTTTCTCTTTATGGAGGGAGAAAGCAAACGGATTGGTAAAGTGACAATACCTGATTTTTTATACAACCATAAAGAAAATGGAATCCAGGTTTTCGTTGACCTCCCAGTGGAGGAGCGGATTAAAAATATTTTAGATGATTATCAACCATGGAACAATCCAGAAAAATTCATGGAAGCATTTAACCTTATTAAAAAGCGGATCCATACACCTATTGCTAAAGATATTCACGATCATTTGACTAATGAAGAATATAGCTCTGCTGTCCAATTGTTACTTGAATATTACTATGATCCACGATACGAGCATGCCACTAAGGTATACCCGAATGACAAAATAATCACGATACAAGCACAGACAATTGAAGAAGCCTTCCAGCAGGTTCAAGGCTTAATAAAAGAAATAGAAATGAAGCAACAAAAACTTTCGTAGGATGAGGTGACCCTCGTGAAAATATATGTAGATGCTGATGCTTGTCCGGTAAAAGATAGTATCATTTCGATAGCAGCTGATGCAGAAATACCTGTGATACTCGTCAAAAGCTTCGCCCATTATTCGCATGGAGACACGGCGCCTGGTGTAGAAACAACCTATGTTGACACAGGGGCAGACTCTGCAGATTTTCGGATCATGCAAATGGCCGAGGCAAAGGATATCATCATAACCCAGGACTATGGATTAGCTTCACTTGCATTGGGTAAAGGCTGCATTGTCCTTCACCATAAAGGATTTGAATACACACAAGAAAATATTGATCAGTTGCTACATACACGATACACAAGTGCAATGGCAAGAAAGAGTGGCAAAAGAACTAAAGGACCAAAAGCATTCACAGAAGAAGATCAACAGAAATTTAGTAATCTTCTTCTGAGAAAGCTTGAAGCTAAGTAACAGTTATGAACTAGATAGTTTCCGAATTATTTTAATTGCTTTTTCAAAACACCTCGTTAGCTACATATTAACTGGAACTGGCGGACACAAGATTCGCTATTTCTATTAAAACAGTGATTTTGAGTAGGTATGCGGACATACAATCATTTATTTCACATATATCAAAGTAAAATAGGAGTATTTCTCCCAAATAAGGCCCCTGGTGTCCTTTAACACCTTATTATTGTTTGTTTTCTATAAATAACGTATCTGATGTCCGCAAAAATAATTTAAGGTATTCCTTTATGAATGCCAATTTGCATCCGAAATTGTTGGCTACATGTAGACTTACACTGGCTATTGTTACCTATCAAATTAGCATAAAAATTGTTGTTCGTTTTACATTACATTTTTAATGTTTGTGATAAGAAACGGAATCCGTTAAACGCCTCTGACCACCTTTTCATTCACATTCTTAGGATACTTACTTATACTATTGAAAAGTTGCTAAAAGTGGTGAAAACTGTATGAAAAAATATGGTCGTCTTATTGTGGCTGTAATTGCTGTGGTTATGTTAGTTGTAATAGGATTTGGTCTTAAAACAGATCAAGCAGTGAATCATAACTTAAATGAAATGTTTAAACCGGAAAAAGAAATCAGTTTGGAAATTGAAGGTCAGACAGAAAAAACGGATGTATCGCTTGAAACAAATGAAGAACATCGTTATATCATTTATGTGGATGAATCCAGGTACAAAATGGAAAGAAACGAAGAAAGTGATAAAATTGTACTGCAAAATGAACTAGAAGAGAAATACCCGGAAGTTTCAATGGAAATTATTCAAACTGCAAACACAACTATTGAAGAAGAAATGGCTAAAGCAGAAAAAGAAGTAAATAATTATGGATTAAAAGTGAAGAGAACAGAAGATGTGACGGTTCCATTGAAAGGAAAAGTAGTGAAATACATGACAGAAGACCAACAAAATTGGGATAGTCTTGTTTATAAATACTATTTCTTTGAAGCCGGTGAGAATGTATTTCTAGTAAAACAAATATATTTCTTTGCAGCCTCCGAGGGTCACGGCGTCCGGTTTGACTCCATGCTCGAAAGTTTTAAAGTTATAGATTGATTCTTGAAATTAGGAAGCTAATCGGTATTAGGACCAATTATCCTGATACCGACTTTTTATTGTATCTAACGTTTGCATTAGTTATTCACCATTATGATGACGGCCGATATAACAGATAGGACAGTTGATATAAACTGCGGCGTAACCTTAAGTTTATTTTCAAAGACATGTGCTATTACTGCCATCCAGGGTCGCTCCGGGCGGATGCTTTCCGCGGGCACGGCCTTAGCCTCCTCGCCCCGGCAAGGGGTATGCCGACGTTGTCCACAAAGGACGGTCTTAGTCGGCCCTCATTATCTACCACTCTGCGGGGTCTTCGGACACGTGCTGTTCCCGCAGGAGTCACCGCCCTCCACACACCTGGACTGGTAAAGCTATTTACGTAAGCATTCTTTGTCATTTCTTTTAACTAATGAATGCTGTTATTGGCAAATATTATACCAGCAGCCCGTATACACGTAGACTGATATGAACGAAACTGTCAAGTCACCCCACACACTTATTTAAATATAGTTTTTTGGACAACCTTAATTTAAGAGTCTTTTTTAGGCTCCTTTTTTGAGTTATATTCTATAAGCTGCCATTTGCTACAATAATTCCTTTCTTTTAGCTTGCTAATAATAAGCCAAGAATAATGATTTACCCCTTTCTTATTTTATAAAGGAGATAAATACACGGCACGAAGGCAAAAGTCTCTACTCCGATGAGCATACTGATATCCGTGGGTTCTCACATTTTATCTCTCCGTCTAAGGATCTTACACGAACTCCTGCCGTGCGTTCACCAATTTATGGCTAGCACAAGTCTACGTCGTGCGTTCTCCCTTACGGTTTTCACCTTTGCCTCCGAGCCCTATACTCATTCCCTTTTCAAATGAATGTTCATCCTTTTTTAGCTTATTGGAGTTTAATTTGTTTTAGCTTCACAATTAGATTCGTGGGAAATTGCCCAAATGAATCCTGCCAGTTCTCTTGCTACTGCCGTAATTGCTTTCCCACTCTCTTTTCCACGTCCTAATAGACAAAAATATTTTTTGTGCAAGCGGTTTTGAGCCTTCCATGAAATTCCTAAGATATTCGACGGCTGTCCCTTTTGTCGTTTCTTCAGCTTTCCTTTGACTGCGGGTTTATATCTATAGCCCCACGCGGCCTCTATCAACAATCTTCGAACATGTTGATTCCCTGTTTTGGTTATGCTACCTAATCTACGTAATTCACCGCTGGAACTTTCACTTGGTACCAGTCCAGTGTATGCCATAAATTGTTTTGGTGTCTGAAATCGCTTGAATGATCCAATTTCCGCAACCAAACTAGTTGCTGTAATAATTGCTACTCCTCGTAATGTCATAAGGGTTTGGATCATTGGTGCGTGGACACCTTCTTTGGCTTGGTCTTCAATTTCCTCTTCCAATACTTTTAATCGTTGCTGAAATTCTTTTAGTTGCTGCAAATATTCTTGGAATGCCACCCGGGATGCAGACCGTTCAAATGTCATTTTATCCAGCCAATCCCAATATTTCACTGTCCATTTTTTGGTTCCTTTAGGCGGTTTGATTTCATTTCTTAGAAGAAATTTTGTTAGTCTATGTTTAGCTCTTAATTCATCTTCCTTTACATCCTCGCGTGCTCGAACCAAATCACGTAGTGCCTCATCATCTTCTGTTGGTACATAGATAGGTGTTAATTCCCCAGCACGATAAAGTTTTGCGAGATTAATGGCATCACGTTTATCAGTCTTTACACGTTCGCCAGGTTTCTTTGGTATTAACGATGGTGCAATTACTTCACATTCAATATCCATACTGTTAAGAAGTCGATAGAGTCCGTATCCAGTTGGTCCGGCTTCATAACAAACTTGAAGCTGTTTCGGCTCTCCTAGTTTTTTCATTATCTTTCTAATTGCTTCTACCGTATAGTCAATCATACCAACATATCTCGGTTTAGAACGTCCCTCATCTGCAACCGCTACTGCAATCTTTTCTTTTGATACGTCTAAACCGACGTATTTTGTGGTATTATTCATATTACTAGCTCCTTTCGTATTATAGCTCTGATTTGGTTTGTACTACTCTATACCCAAATTAACCTACGTTATTACGACAAGGGGCTAGTTTCGTTCATGATAACTCCTGCGGGAGGACAGGCATCGGTGAGACTACGCAGTGCGTTAGCACAAGGAGGCTCACCAGCCGCCCGCGGAAAGCGAAGTGTATACGGGCTGCGGCTGCTTAAGTAACTTGTTTCCATTATCAGTAAAACAGATCTAACATAGATAGAAGTTACGTCGCATTTTATATCTATTCTCCCAAAAGCAACAACCTTTACGAAAACAGCCTTACTAAAAAAGCCTAATAAAAGTTATCAATTGACTGTTGATATGTTTAGAAATACTACGTCAAACGCTTCTGCAAAAAATACAGGTCATATCCTTTTGGATGGTCATCTATTTTCCCGAAAATTTTATATCCATTCTTCTGATAAAACCCTGGGGCCTGGAAGCTGAACGAATCTAAATATATTAATCTGCAAGCATTCTCCTTCGCAAAGTCTTCCAGCTTTTTTAATAGAAGACTCCCATAACCTTCTTTTCGAAAACGTTTGTCTACCCATAAAAAATCAATATGAATATGATGCCAAAACATATTGGCAGTAATTCCGCCCACTATGTCACCAAAATCATCTCTTAAAATAAAACTAATATCTTCATCTGACGTCTTAATATGGTCTGGGAGTTCTTCCATATTATATTCGATTACTTTTCTCTTGATGTAGTTAACATCATCTGGATTGAACTGATCGGTTATTTCCATTTTATCGTTCCCTCTTTTCTAGACTATTCTTTACTCAATTAAGCTACAGACTATTATACTATCGTGTTACTTCTTAGTTTTGCAAGATTAACTTTTATTATTGTCGAAATATGAAGAAGTACCTATAAAATCCTGGGTACAATGGTTGCAGGCACCTTTCCCAATAAAAACAAACAAGCTATTTACTCCTATTTTTCAACATAATTTTACAATTGTTAGAGAAGATTACCCAATCTATAATCAATCTATCAGACTATATTATATACAGCATCAGTTTGCTATATTTGAATTATCTGAAAAATAGGAGGAATTATATGAAGTGGAAGCCATTAGTAGCGTCACTTGTACTTGGGACCAGTATTATTTCAGGAGGTACACTTGCACACGCAGATACAGGAGACCAAGGCGTAGAAGGTCCACAATTTGTGAAAAAGAACTTTCATGCATCTAAGGCAGTTTCGAAGCAGGCTGTACAGAGTTTTTTCAAGGAAAATGCTACAGAGCTGGGCATAAATCCGAATAAAGATTTAGAGTTTGTGAAGGCGGAACAGGATGACTTAGGTATGACTCATTATACATTCCAACCAGTTGTTGAGAATATTCCTGTTGCCAATGCCAGAGTGGTCGTACATACCAACGAAAATGGTAAGGTTACATCAGTCAATGGAGACTTTCATAAAGATGCACCCACTAAACTAAAACAGCAACGTGAACTTAACAAAAAAGATGCACTCGATGCTGCATGGAAACATATTGATTTAAACCGTGAAGATGCAAATAAAAAAGTTAAATCAATAAAGGGAAACTCCTTCCATACCTTAACAGAAAATAGTGATTTAATTATCTTTCATAAAGATGGTAATTATTCACTTGCTTATCATGTGGAATTACAGTTTTCTGTGCCCTATCCGGCTAACTGGCAAGTATATGTAAATGCCGAAACAGGTGAAGTCTTACAAGCTATTAATCTAGTAAAAGAAGCAACAGGTACTGGAACTGGTGTTTTAGGTGATACCAAGTATTTGAATACGTACTATACGAACGGTACTTATTATCTACATGACGTCACAAAACCAATGAATGGTGTTATCGCGACTTTTGATAACTATGGAGGATCATCTCTACCTGGATATTATGTGACAGATACAGGAAATACTTTCTTTAGTGAACAACAAAAAGCCGCGGTTGACGCACACTTTTATGCTGGAGAAGTTTTTGATTACTATTATAATACATTTGGCCGAGTAAGTTACGATAACCAAGGTGCAGACATCGTATCCACTGTTCATTATGGAAACAATTATAATAACGCTGCATGGACAGGAAACCAAATGATCTATGGTGATGGAGATGGAACAACTTTCACTTACCTATCTGGCGCAAATGATGTTGTAGCACATGAACTTACACACGCGGTAACTGACACCACTGCTGGGCTTGTCTATCAATCTCAATCAGGTGCATTAAATGAATCATTTTCCGATGTATTTGGATTCTTTGTCGACTCTGAAGATTGGTTAATGGGCGAGGATGTGTATACTCCATACCGTTCTGGGGATGCACTTCGATCTATGTCCAACCCAAACGTCTATAATCAGCCTGACCATATGAATGAGTACAGAGACTTGCCCGTAACGCGTGAAGGTGATTGGGGTGGAGTTCACATTAACAGTGGTATTCCTAATAAAGCCGCTTACTATACAATCAATAGTCTAGGAATTTCCAAAACGGAACAAATTTACTACCGTGCCCTAACAGTATATCTTACCCCAAACAGTGACTTCTCTTATGCAAGGGCAGCATTGGAACAGTCAGCAATCGATCTATACGGAGGTTCTGCAGCAAACGCAGTTTCCGAAGCTTGGAATAACGTTGGGGTTTATTAATTGGATTCGGGTGGTGCACTGTGGCACCACCCACTTTATTTATCAGGAAAGTTTCCCAATATAGGTTAACGCTTCAACGTCTTTTGAGTCTGAACTTCCGTCCAATATTTTACGCACATCATTAATTGTATTCTTAAGACTTACTGACTCACCCTTTTGACCAGTGAATTCTTCAGCAACGTAAAACGGCTGAGTCAAATATGCTTCTAATCGCTCGCCACGTTTATAGGTTGTGATTTCAGACTTCGGAATACTTTCCAGTCCTTTAACATTAACCAACGATCGTAATTCATGATACCTGCGCAACAATTTCTGTGCACGTTGCTGAGTTGTAAAGTGGTGCTGATCAATATGTGCGCCTTCCAGGACAGATGATGTAGAATAGACTGGATTCACTGCAGGAAATTTATATCTAACAGAGAGATCTGCATCAAAACGCCATAGTGTTTCAAGCGGTCCATAAGGAAGATCCTCATCTACAACTTCACCTTTTAAATCAACTAAAAACGTCGTGACATTCTGAACGCCAATGTCTTCTAATTGCTCTTGTAATTCATAAATCTTACCCGTTAAAACATGGCTACGGTCAGCCGCAAATGCTATTTCCTTGTCTTTTCCAGCTGCAGCCATTTTTTCATAGGCATCTTCAATTGATGTTGCTGCAATATCCACATAATCCAGAATGTCACTTATTTCCGGATAATCACCTTCTGGTTTTAATAAAACTGTTACAAAACCATCCTTACGCAAGCGGTAAAACAATTCTGTCACAACTACAAGTTGACCCATACCAGGTCGTGATACCAATCCAACTGTACCTCCTTGAGCTAGTGGTGCAAACAAATCAAGTGTCTTAATTTTTGTTTCGATCATCTCAACCGTCTCCCCTCTAATAATCAATTCATCCAAACTACATTCAGCAAGTGATGCAAGGGCAACCAAGGTGCGTACTTCTGATCTACCGACAGGGATTTTCCCAGTACATAAATTTGATACAGTTGCAGGTCGTAAACCAACAGACTTCGCGGCACTGGTTAAGTTAGGCACACGTCTTCGTAACAACGAAACGTTTAAGCTAAGAGTTTCCACATAATCGCCTCCTTACTTTATATAGTAATATATATTACGTTTGAAAGCAATTAATGGTTACTCCTTAAGTAAAAATTATTACGCTATTTTGCTGATGCAAAAACTGTTGGGAAAACTCACCTCGACGTAACGTTATAATCTGATATACTGTTTTATATGGAATAAAAGGAGGGCTCACATGTATCAGTACATAAAAAATTTAACTCAGGTAGAACAAATTGATTACATAACACGACAACTAATTCAAATTGAAAGTATAAACGGTACTAGTGGTGAATTGGATCTAGCTGATACAGTTAAGGAATTTTTGCAAACGCTTCCATTGTTTGAAATGAATCCAGCCAACGTCTGGGAACAAACGATTCCAAATGACCCGCTTGGCAGAAAAAATATCTTTGCGTTTTTAGAATCTCCATCAGATTCAAACAAAACGATTATTTATCATGCCCACATGGATACAGTTGGGATTGATGATTTTGGTAGTCTAAAAAAAGACGCATTAAATTCCGATGCATTAGAAGCGTATTTCAAGGAATATCCATTTAATCGAGACGTTCAAAAGGATGCCCATTCGGGTGATTTTCTCTTTGGCAGAGGATCCGTTGATATGCAAAGTGGTATAGCTGTTCACTTAGCCAATTTACTCTATTTTTCAGAGCATCTAGATGAATTACCGGGCAATATTTTATTTATGACGAATTCCGACGAAGAAAGTCAACACAAAGGCGTTACCTCAGCCATTTCTGAAATTAATAGGATGAAAGCGGAAAAGGATTTGGACTATGTAGCCGCAATAAATACAGACTTTATCACACCTATGTATGAAAATGATCCACACAGATATATTTATACAGGCTCTGCAGGCAAATTACTGCCAAGCTTTTACATTTACGGTAGGGAAACCCACGTAGGTGACACGTTATCTGGAATCGACCCGACACTTATATCGTCAGAACTTAATAGACGTATCAATAATAACTTAGATTTAACCGAAAACATTGATGGGGAACTAATTTTGCCACCGTCTTGTTTGTATCAAAAAGACACGAAGACTTCATACAATGTTCAAACTGCGAAAAGTTGTTATTTGTATTTTAACTACTTCATTTATGAATCTACCGCAAAAGAAGTAATGGATAAGCTTGAAAAAATAACAAATGAGGCCTGTGTCCAAGTTGCTGAAGAAGCTTCTAGGCAATATGGTGAATTTGCGAAACGCAGTAACTTACCAGCAGCTAACGGAAAGAAATGGAGTATTGAAGTAACGACACTTGAAAACTTTATTGCAGAACTAGAAACAATGGAGCTAGATCCAAGGTCTGTTTCGGAACAAGTGGTTAACGAATACAGTTATTTGGATGAACGAATGCTTTGTTTTAAAATTGCGGAGGAGTTACAGCAACTAGACCCAGATAAAAAGCCTAGGGTTATCATTTTCTATGCACCTCCTTACCTTCCGCATAATTTCTTAAATGAAAATAATCAAAAGGATAAAATGCTTTTACAGGTGATTCATGAGGTGATTGATGATGCAAGCAAAGAGACAAATGAGGTATTTTCCATCAATAAGTTTTTTCCTTATTTAGCAGATGGAAGCTTCCTCTCCTTGCATGAGACAGATGCAGAGATTGCAGCATTAATAAACAACTTACCAGAAATGGATACACTTTATCCAATTCCGTTTCAGGAAATCAGAAAGTTAAATGTTCCTTCTATTAACATGGGAGTGTACGGGAAAGATGGACATAAATGGACAGAGCGTGTGTATAAGCCATATTCATTTGAAATACTTCCGAGGCTTATTCGTGATACAACTGTAAAAATGCTAACGGCATTTAATAAATCCCAGATTGATGTATGAAAGCGAAAAGGTGCTAATCATTAATTTTGATTAGCACCTTTTCCTTATTTCCCACTTTTAATAATAGCCGGTATTTCACTCAAATTATCAATTCTGTAATCCGCACATACATCATGCCAAAAGTTATCCTTTTTCCAAATGGTTTTCATCCCAATCTTGTGTGCGGCTTGAATATCTTTTTCGGGATGATCGCCCACGAAGATGCTTTGATAAGGCTCAGTATTGAGTTGGTTTAATGCCTTTCGAAAAATTAATGGATCAGGCTTTTTGATACCTTCCCATTCAGATATAAGAATAGTATCAAAATATTTTTCAATATCCAATGCCTTTATATTGTTCATTTGAAATTGACCTTTCCCATTTGTGATGATGCCTATGTGGGTTGAGTTATCTTTCAACTCTTCCAGCATACAAATAAGATTAGGAAAGGCTATACAGCTATACTTAAACTCGTTCACGTAATCATCTAGAAGGCTTTCCCATGTTAACTTAATATTAAACTCTTCTACTAACTGCCGATACACTTTATCTTTCCAAACATAACCTCGATTGTCTAACTCAATAAACCGGTTTGTATACGCTTCTTTAGGAATATGATTTAAATAGTCGTTCTTCCGCTCATATTGACCAAAAATAAAGTGTTTAACTGATTCATCACGGTTTAATAAGGTACCATCCAAATCAAAAATAACTGTTTTAATCATTACGAGGCACCACCTGAAATAGAATAATTACCTCTTCTCTACAATCAATACCTTCAAATAGTTACCTTGTGGAAAGATCGGATTCGTTTTGAAATCAGATGGCAGAGAAAACTCTTCCAAAATTTTATAGTTTGTATTCATTTCCTTAAAAGCTTTATCAACGAATCCTTTAAACTTTCGCATGCCAAATGATGCATTATTAGTTGATGCAACGATGACACCATTTTTTTCGGTAATGGCAATCGTATCCTTAATTAGCGCCGGATAATCCTTAGCTGTGCTGAATGTATGTTTTTTTGAACGAGCAAAGCTAGGCGGATCCAAAACAACCACATCGAATTTCAATTCTTTTCGCTTCGCATATTTAAAATACTCAAAGACATCCATTACCTTGATATCCTGTTGCTCATAATCTATGCTGTTTACACTAAATTGCTCAATCGTTTTACTTTTACTACGCTTTGCAAGGTCAACATTTGTCGTCTTCATTGCTCCACCGTGTGCCGCTGCTACTGAAAATGCTCCTGTATACGAAAAAGTATTCAAGACATTTTTCCCTTTGGAATACTCATCCCGAATTGCTTTTCTAACCTTTCGCTGGTCTAGAAAAATACCCACCATTGCACCATCATTCAAATAGACCGCATAGTTCATCCCGTTTTCTTTCACGATAATCGGGAATTCTCCGCGTGTCCCTTTTACAAAATCATCATCGTCAATATATTGGCCTTTCGTATCAAAGCGTTTCTTTTCATAAATAGCTTTGTAATCACAAAGTTCATCAATAGCACTGATTACATGATCTTTAAATGAATAAATGCCTGCGCTATACCAATTGATCAAATAATAGCCATCGAAATAATCAATGGTAAAACCGCCAATTCCATCGCCTTCACCATTAAATACGCGAAACGCAGTAGTTTCCGTATTTTTATAGAAGGACTGTCTAGCGTTCAGTGCGACCTCTAATCTCGACTTAAAAAACGCAAAATCAATCGCTTCAGTTTTGTTGTGTGTCAACACCCAACCCAAACCTTTATTCTGTTTTCCGTAGTAGCCCTTTGTGATAAATTGGCGATTTTCATCTATAAGATGAACAATGCTTCCCTCTTCTTTAAGCGCATTTGTGTTCATAATGGTGTCCTTATTAATCAAAGGATAGCCTTTTTTATATTCTGCTATATAGTTAGACTTAACGTTTAATTCAATTACTTTTGTCATATTTTCATCCTATCAACTGTTTTCCTTATTATCGCATGCTAAAGGAAAAAGGCAAAATACATTGGTTTATTCCGCTTCTAGCCCAAGTGTTTGCTTAGCCATAGCTTCATATTCTGACAACCCGGACTTCATAGCGAATTCTGCAATTCCTACTGGATATGCAGCCGATAGCTCTACAATATGCTCAAACATTGATGGCCATACATAGCCACCTGCGTTTTCATATGCACTTATTAATTTTTTCAATGCATCTTCACCGAAAGTTGCTAAATGTGAAACAAAGTCATTAGCCGGATCATCAACATGTGCTTCTGTCCAATCGATGAAACCAGTAACCCGGGCTTCTTCATCAATTAAAATATGACCTGCGTGCAAGTCTCCGTGAATGAATGCAGTTTGTTCCGGCCAAATCGTGTCATTAGCCAACCATTTTTGCCAACGGTTCCACAGCTCTTCATTCACACCAAATTGCTTCTTCACGTTATCCATTCTTGTTTGCATAGACATCTTTATTTCTTCAGGAGTTTGCACAGATAATCCCGCTTCTCTTGCATCATCATGATTGACCTTATGCAACGTTGCCATAGCACTTCCTAATGTTTCATGGAAATTGTCAGGAACATTCTTTTCATCAATTTCCCATACATATGCCTTTGCTTCCATATCAATTGTTCCAGCGGGAATTCCTTTTAATAGCTTATAGCCAATCAATTCTTCAGAAAATATTATCCAATCCGGTACTTGAACTGGTAGTCTTCCTTTTACTAATTCCAAAATATCTTTCTCTTTTTTAGCTGTTGGAACCACGTCTTCACGTCTTGGGAACCGCAAAACCCATCTTTCCCCTTTTGAATCCATTGCAAATACTACTTGAAAGTCAAGCCCTGATTCGTTGTATTTCAGTGATTCCTGACGTAGCTCCAATCCATGTTGCTTAGCCTTTTCTATTACTTGATCATTTGTTAGAGTCATAAATTACACTTCCTTTTTTGTATTTCTTACATATTGCTCAAACTTTTCAGCATCAGCGATTTTACATTCGACTATTAATTTCGTTCCTTCCATCTCATAATCTTCCTGTAATACATTCCCATGCTCATTAAAATATGAAACAACATGGCCATCTGTATATGGGATTAATAATTCATATTGAATATAATCCTCAAAAATATACTCACTAATTAATTGAGCTATCGCCCCAATTCCAACTTTGTTTCTCGCAGAAAGATACACACAATTATTTTCAACAGCTGGAAACTTCCGATCCGATAGATCTGCTTTGTTATAAGCATAGATAATCGGAATATCTTCTATGCCAATTTCCTGCATTATTTCATTCGTTAGCTTTCGTTGCTCTTCATGATATGGATTTGAGACGTCTATCACATGAATGAGAACATCCGCTTCGATCACTTCTTCCAATGTTGATCGGAATGCTTTTACGAGATGGTGTGGCAGCTTATTAATAAATCCTACCGTATCGGTCAATAAAAAGGTTTGATTTGTCGCTAATTTCACCTTTCTTACTGAGGTTTCTAACGTTGCAAACAGCATATCTTTCTCGAATACTTGTTTATCCATTTCATTATTAAATAATTCTAATACCGCGTTCATCATGGTTGATTTACCTGCGTTTGTATAACCTACAAGGGAAACAACCGGAATATCATTTTTGTTACGCTTTTTTCTTTGTGTCTTCCGTTGATCTACTACATTTTCCAGCTCTTTATTTAATTGTGCTATCTTTACTTCAACTTTTCTCCGGTCCAGCTCTAACTTTGTTTCTCCTGCACCTCTATTTTTCAGTCCCGCTCCTCCACCTTGTCGTCCAAGTGACTCGCGGCTACCTATTAATCTTGGTAGCATGTATCTCAACCTGGCAATTTCTACTTGAAGTTTAGATTCTCTCGTTTTTGCACGTTTTGCAAAGATTTCCAGTATAAGCACCGTGCGATCAATAACTCCACAGTCCAAGGACGATTCTAAATTTCTAATTTGTGAAGATGATAATTCGTCATCAAAAATAACCACATTTGCTTCTTTCTCGTTAACCATCGCCTGTAATTTTTCAATTTTTCCTGTTCCAATATAATGTCCTTGATTAACCCGATCTAAATTTTGGGTGATTACACCAACAGTATCAATGTTACATGCGGCAGCTAAGTTTTCTAATTCTTGTATGGAATGTTCAAATTCCTCGTGATTATTCTTTACATTTACCCCAACTAAAACAGCTTTTCGTTTCATATCTATTTCCCTCCATTTTTGCATACTAAAAAAACACAGACATCTGCCTGTGTTTAAGTAAACGGGAAATCCTCAATACAAATTCCAACATCAAAAATGATATGCTAAAAAATCCCCCTTGTAAAAGGGCTAGCATAGATTCATATTAAGTATTTTCAGGTAACAAAAAGAAGGTAGACTACTCCCCTTCTTTTTATCGCATCGTATATAAAAAGGTTTCCTTACAAATGGACAGACTAATCCCGTCTACTCTACAACACAAGCAGAGCTTTTGAACGTATTAAATTAACGGTTCAAAGTTTGGAATCGAAGTCTAACAATCCACACAAGGAAACCCTCCATTTCTAATTAAGATTAGAATAATCATACCATAACAATGATGTAAAAACAATTTAATGTATGAAAATTCATATAATAATCAGCATGATCTACTACCAATATTCAATATACGTCTCAGGTCCTATCATCAACTATTACTCTGGGTGCTTACCTATATTGCAAACACACCTTAATATAAAAAAAGATGATAGTACGAGGGGAGATTTATTATGGAAAATAAGGTATTTATTATCCTGACAGACACTGGAACACTTTTCACAAAAATGATTAAGTATTACACCAGAAAACCGTATAATCACGCATCCATTTCTTTTGATCCGCATTTAACGGACGTATACAGCTTCGGAAGAAAAAGCGAAAGAAATCCTTTTATCGGAGGCTTTGTTAAAGAAGACATTCAAGATGGTTTATTTAAGCAGGCCAGATGTGCAATTTATTGTTGTGAGGTAACGGATATTCAGGTTCAAAAAGTCAATCGTTATATAAAGAAAATAGAGGCACAAAAGCACCTCTATCGATACAATTTATTAGGATTATTTGCAGTTACAGTAAACAAACAAATTAAAAGAGAAAATGCTTACTTTTGCTCACAGTTTGTTGCGACTGTTTTAAAGGAATGTGGCATTATTGATTTCACAAAACCATTATCACTCGTGACACCACATGATTTACAGGAGGCCTCCAATTTTCAATTAGTCTATAATGGCAATCTTAAAGAATTTATTAACCAGATAGAACCGCAAGAAAATGGAGATTTAATAGATTCTGCTATAATATAATTTGTTTTAATACTTTCTAATAGTAAAATTATCTCCTAGGACGGCCCAATTTTCTGGGAATGGATTACCAAGCACCCAATAACTAATACCTCTTAGATTATAATCCTTTACAGTATCGTATTTAGCCTGCACACTCCTGGCATCTTCAAACCAGACCTCGTGCCTCTGACCACTTTCATCTACATATTGAAAAAATGGAGATTGGTAGCTTTCATTATATTGAATCGGCACATTATATTCGGCAGCTAAATTTACAGCTTCCTTTGGACTTATGGTTCTGGCAATCGTTCCCTCCTGCCAAGGAATATTCCAATCACGGCCATACAAAGGCACACCCATTAGAATTTTATCGCGCGGGATTACGGTTACAGCGAAATCTAACACTTCACGTACTTCATTAATTGGGGCGATTGCCCACGGTTCTCCCCCAGCCCATCCCCATTCATATGTCATAATGATTACAAAATCAACAATATTCCCATGTGCCTCATAGTCGTGCGCTTCATATAATAAGCCCTCCTGATCAGCACTATCTTTTGGAGCCAGAGCTGTAGAAACAACTAATCCTTCAGGATGAAAGCGTGCCACGAGACGACGTAAAAATGCATTATAATTTTCCCGGTCTTCTGGATAAACATATTCGAAGTCAATATTTATACCGGTATAGCCTTTTGCTCTTATTGTTTCCAAGATGTTTGAAATTAAGGTTTCTTGTAGCTCAGGATTTCTTAAAATAGTTGCAGCCACATCCGAACTAAACTCTCCTTCCGTAAAGTTTGTTAATACAAGAAGGGGAGCAGTATTCGTCGCTCTAGCAGCTTCTAACACTTGAGATTCCTGCAATTCTGTTATCGTTCCATCTGCCTGCACACTATACATGAATGGTGAAAGGTAAGTGAAATTACTTCCTAAAGCAAGTACTTCACGTCTTCCCTGTTCATTCAGTTGAGTAGTATACGTATTCACTTCAATTATTGGTTTAGCTGAAGCCGGTATTCTTAACCGTTGGCCCGGATAGATATATGACGGGTTCGAAATATTATTCGCGTCAGTGATCTGATTTACAGGAACGCCATATTGCTGTGCAATTCCCCACAAAAATTCACCGACCTGAACAACATGGGTAACATACGGAATCTGAAGCAAGGTACCAACATAAATCAGCGCGGGATTTGTAATATTATTTGCCTGAGCAAGCTCCGCTACCGTTACCCCATAGCGTTGTGCGATAGCCCATAAATTATCTCCTGGTGTAACTACATATTCTTGTTGCAGATTAGGAATCACTAGCGATTGACCCACCACAAGCACATCAGGATTATCCAACTGGTTCACTAAAATAACCTGATTAATATCTACTCCATAACCCTGTGCTATTCTCCACAAAGTTTCTCCACGTTGCACTACATGTATTTCCATTTTCTCTCCTCCAATTATCACTTCTGCTTCTATCTGTCATGATATTCAAGAGGAGCCTATAGTGTTATAAGTGGGTGGAGGAAATCGTTTTGACAAGCCATTGTTCAGATGTCTTCCTTGTTAATTAATCATTCATCAATATACTCAATACCTGCGTAATTATCTTTTAGTAGTTTAATATCTTTAGGTATACGTATATAAAGTATTTGTTCACCTCTTATAATAGATCTACTGCTTTCAACGTCGTGTTCTTCACCTATAAATTGATTTACAGGAAATTCTTGTTTAAACATATTAAAATGAAATTCCGTTCGCTCAGGACTATCTATAGTTAATGTTTCACTCGTTAAATTAACACCTGGTGGTTTTATCTGGTTTGTGACATCAATTCCCCCAACATATGTTGGTGTTTGATAATAAGTAGCATCAATAGTGTTGCTTTCATTACTCTTTCCTCCTACAAAAATGGCTGTCTTAGTAGAAATATTATTATCAAAAACTTTCATGGAAAGCTTATCGCCTTCATATTCAAAACTCCATTGTTTATCAATGAAATTACTGTTAATGCGGGACACATTCCCATTACTAAAATCCACATATATAGAAAGGGAATTTGTTTCATTGACCTCCATATTTGTAGTTGAATTTGCTTCTGTTGGTATCATAAAGAATAACCCTACGGAAATAAGTAAAACTGCAAAATAAGCTCCAAATATCCATTGAATTTTTCGGCCAGATATAAACATTCTCTTCTTTTTTGCATTTCGATTGGTTATAAAAACAACAAACCCAAAAATAATAGCTAGAATAATAATTGGTAGGATTGTAAAAAAGAAAGTCGTCATCGTCTAACCTCCATTCGATTTGACAACAATACAGATCCAGTAAAAAGTATGGCGATTGTAATTACTGCCTTTGATAAAAATAACGGAAAAGATGTTTCCTGGAAGTAAAACTCACCTAACTGTATTAACGGATGAATACCTATACGCTGTTCTCCAAAAGTTATATAGCCAAAAAACACAACTGGCAATACAACTACAAATATTTTATGTAACTGTACCAAAGTTCCAACAAGATACCCAAGAGAACTGAACATAAATACAAACAGAATCGTGGCAAAAAGCCCAAATAAAAGTTCCAGCGGACTAGGTCCTGAGCTAATACCAATAAACTGGCCACTGTCAGGCACATAATACATAACTACTTTTAATAGATACCCTGATAATACGGCAGTAACTCCACCTATTATGCTAGCAGTTCCTAAAAAGACAATGTTTGATAGATTGGCCGTCACTCGATTCGTGACAAAGGTAAAATCATCTTCCCGATATGCTTTTGTGGTAATCAATATTGCACTTATAAAAGCCCACAGCATCGTAAAGACGACTACGATACTTGCCGAGTAATACCTAACATTTATACTTATACCATGGGAGCCACTACCACCAGATCCCCCACTTCCACCCAATGAAAACAAAATAGCCAATATCTGTAACACCATTAACGAGCTAAATACACCAATATAAGCTTTCATTTTATACTGGAATTGCTTTCTCACAAGATTACCGGTACTAATCGTTGTTAAAGACATCGTCAATTCCCCCTGCTTTTTTATTAGTCATGTACACACATAAATCACCGGAAGACACCGGGGCAACTACTAATCCAGCCTCCCTTGCTTTTTCTAAATCAGCTTCTGAAAAGTTATTCCTGACTACGACATATGTACGATTATTACCTAAATCCTTTTTGAAAAAAACTTCCCTGCCATTTGTCAGCACGTTAATGTTTTGTGACATTCCGGTTGCACCAATCGCGTATTCTTTCAATTCATCAATTGGCACATGAAGACGTTTCTCCCCATCTTCAATCAGCAATACTTCTTCCAATATATCTTCCATTTCATCTAAATAGTGACTGGAGATAATTATAGATCGGGGATGCGCCAAATAATCTTTTAATAACGCTCGATAAAAATCCTTCCGCACACTTGCATCCATTCCAGTAGTTGGCTCATCAAAAATCGTTAACGCACATCGGGCTGACAATCCCAAAATCATATTAAATGTACTTTTCTTTCCTTTTGAAAGACTACTATGTACCTGGTTAGGATTAAAAGAAAAATAATCAAATAGACGAAAAGCAAGTTGATTGTCCCATTTTTCGTATACACGTTCAGCTTCATGCAGTATTTCAGAAAGGGTTAAAGCGGTAGGAAGATCCATTAGGTCATCAACAAAAATGGTGTTTGCCGAAACCTTGATGTTATTAAATGGTTGTTCCGAAAATACTTTTACCTCACCGGAAGTTTTCCACCAATATCCTGCCAATATTTTTAATAAAGTGGTTTTACCTGCACCATTTGCGCCAATTAAACCTGTCACTTTATTTTCTTCAATTGCTATAGATATATCATTCAACGCTGTCAAACGCCCATGTTTTTTTGTTAAATCCGTACATTCGATGATATTCATTCCTCTGCCCCCTTACGTTCGTTTGTGAAGGATTTTATCATCTCGATTAATTCATCCTCACTAACATGTAGCCGATCAGCTTCCAAAATTAGTTCTTTTAACATACCCTTCAGGTTTTTATTTTTTCTTTTTTCCATAATAATCCCAATAGCATTATCTGACACAAACTTTCCAAGTCCACGTTTATTAAAAAGTATGTTCTCATCAGATAGAATATTTAATCCCTTTGCTGCTGTGGCTGGATTAATCGTAAACATTTCTGCAAGCGTGTATTGAGAATGAACCTTTTCACCCTGTTGAAAATTCCCATTCAAAATTTCTGCCTCAATCCACTCCGAGATCTGTATATAAATTGGTTTCGTACTGTCTGTGTTAAGAATCAAATTTGATCCCTCTTCTCATCAAAGTTAGTGCATTAGTGTTGTAACCTAGTATATTACCCTGCGTTAGATAAAGCAAGAAGTTTTTGTGGCGGTGCCTGTCACTTCCCGGTTTTTGTCGAAAAAAAGATGCCTCCCATTAGGAAGACACCTATTGCTATATCTATTTAATTTACACTTTTACATAGTCGCCAACTGGCCACACTTCACAGGTATATGCCATTTCCCAGAATGACAACTCCAATTGACAGCTTTTTCTAAATGCAATTCTAATCTGTTCTAGTTCAGCAGGGCTTGCATCTGCAGCTAATTTATCCAACATATCTCGCATCTGCATAGTAATTTCCGCAACCTCTTCATTCGCGTAAAACGAAATCCACGGGTGGAATGGATGATCTTCCGCAGGTTGGTAATCGTGCATTAATTCCTGTCCAATCTCTAAATATGTCCATGGACAAGGTAAAAGTGCTGCAATTGTTTCAGCTAGACTTCCCATATGTGCATGGTACATCATGTGCTTCACGTAATGATCTGCTGTTGGTGGCAGTGGATAGCCTTGGAGTTCCTCATAACTTACACCAATTTGTTCACAAAAGTTATTGTGTGGATGGACTTCACTATTTAACACGAAATCAATCTGGTTGTTAAAAAAGCTAATATCCCCTCGGTTGTTTGACTTGGAGATTGCTATTCCATAAATGTACATAAACGCATTTAAGTACTCATAATCAGCTTTTATATAATGTGCTAATGCCTCTTTTGGAACACTACCTTTACCAATTCCTTGTACAAAGGAATGGTTAAAAATCGCCTCATAAACATCTTGGTTTTCTTTGCGTAACGTTTCAGTGAAAGTCATTAAAATGCCTCCTTGAATTTGTTTGAAGCTACTAGAAGAGTGACAAATGGAGGGTTCCGTCCTCACTACTTTCCTACGCTGGCATTATCCAGTTCAGGTTCAAAGGGACCAAGAATTGTTCCTTGTCTCAGCATGTTGCGCCCCTAGTAGACTTCCTTGTAAGTGCTATACGTTCTGTAATTGATTGGTTTGTTTTACACGAATCACGACAAAGTAGCCGATAAACGCTCCTGAAATACTGCTCACAAAAAATGATGGTAAAAATACAAATGCGCCAAGCGAACTGCCCATTAACAGGTTTGCATATGGTACAGAAAATAACGATCCAATTATTCCTGTTCCAACTACTTCCCCGACCACAGCCAGTATTTTCCGCCGGAATTTTTTATACAATAGACCCGCTAAAAATGCTCCGATCATTCCACCTGGAAAAGCAAGCAATGTCCCAAGTCCAAGCATATTACGAATTAGACCTGTCATGAACGCAATAACGACTGCAGGTCCAGGCCCCAATGTTATTGCTGCCATTACATTCACCGCATGCTGAACAGGGTATGCCTTCGCAATTCCCGCTGGAAACCAAAGCAACTGCGCCCCGATTGTACCCAATGCAATAAAAACTGCCATTGTTGTTAAAACTCTTGTACGAAACATACATTTCCCCCTCGCCAAATTTTGTCCTAATCACTCACCCCCTTAATTACTGCCATTTATTTCTAGTAATCTTGTGGCTACGTCTAACTTATGTGCCGCTTCTTTACAATTTTCCGCCTGACTAATTGCTGAAATCACTGATATCCCTGCGGATCCGGCTTTCATGATTTGCCTTGCATTTTCCTTTTTAATCCCACCGATAGCTACAATAGGAATTGTTACATTCTCACTAATTTCCATTATCCTTTTTACTCCTATTGGCTTAAGCGCATCCGCTTTGCTAGATGTTTCATGAATTGGCCCAACGCCAAGGTAATCAGCACCTTGTTGCTCAGCAAGGATAGCTTCTTCAACAGTTGAAACTGAAACACCAACACACATATAGTTTGGGAGCCTTTCTTTTACGTTAACCACCGATTCATCCTTTTGACCAATGTGGACCCCGTCGGATTGAATTTTAACAGCTAAATCAATATCATCATTCACGATGAAGGGAATGTTATTTTTAAGACAAACATTACGCAGCTGAATACCTAACTTACACTTTTCGGCACCAGTTTTAGCAGCAATCCCTTTTTCCCGAAATTGAAAAATCGTAATGCCGCCATCAATTGCCTGTTGTAGTACATATTCAGGGTCTCTAGTTGTGTTAGCGCTACCCATTATAAAATATAAACGAAGACTCTTTTCATCTATCATTAGGCTTTATTCTCCTTTTAAACTAAGCTCACGAATGTTCGCTTTCGTCTGAACCATTTCCTCTGTTAATTCATATAGCACATCCAAGAAGGCTGGCAGAAATGTCCCTGGACCCTTAGCGAATTCCATCGCAAGCTCTGCTGCCACACCATAACTGCACACTGCTTTTACAGAAGCTTCGTAAAGGTCAATGCTGACACTTGAAAAAGCTCCCACCACCGCTGTTAACAGGCATCCAGCGCCCGTAACATACGGAAGCATAGCCACTCCGTTCTTGCATTGTGTAAAGCTATTGCCATCAGTAATGGTATCTGTTTTTCCAGTTGCAATTACTACTGCCCCATAATTTTTAGCAACATGGATGGCTACTTCAGGATCGATTTCATCCACTAAGGTATCTGCACCCTTCATTTCGGTATCCAACTCTCCCAACACTGATATCTCACCAGCATTTCCTCGGATAACAGACACATCAACCTTGTTTAAAATTTGATTGATTGCACCCGTGCGAAAAGCTGTTGCGCCAATTGCAACGGGATCTAAAATTACAGGAATTCCTTTTTTGTTGGCTGATTTTCCAGCAAGAATCATTGCCTCTACCTGGCTTTGTGTACATGTACCAATATTCAGCACAAGCGTATCAGCATGAGATGCCATTTCAGCCGCTTCTTCAGGGGCATTCGCCATGGCCGGAGACGCTCCAATTGCTAATAATCCGTTCGCTGAAAAGTTAGCCACAACCGTATTTGTGATATTGTGAATCAGTGGTTTTTGTTTTCTTATCTGTTCCAGGTAGTTCATTGAAAAACCCTCCCATTATTTTTTGGTAACCCTTGAAGTCGATAGCCCCAATGGTTCGTTGGTCCATTTCCATTTCCAAGCATTAAGCTATAGCGAATCGCATCTGTGATATATTTTTTTGCAGTTATAACAGATTCATAGATTGACTTACCTTTTGCTAGTTCGGCAGCAATAACAGCTGAATACGTACACCCAGTCCCATGTGTATGCTTGGTGTTTAATCGACTAGTTGGAAACTTGTGAATGCTGGAACCGTCGTACAAGACATCGACAGCATCTCCTTTAAAATGGCCACCCTTAACAACTGCTGCATCAGCTCCAAGTTCATGAACGATACGTCTTGCCGCATCTTCTGCATCTGCTATCGATTCGATAGATTCTGATAGTAGTACTTCCGCTTCTGGTATGTTCGGTGTAACAACTGTCGCAAGGGGTATCAGTCTTTCAATCATCGTCTGCTTCGAATTTACATCCATTAAATGATCCCCACTTTTAGCTACCATTACAGGATCTATCACATAAGGAATTGAGCCCTTCTTGATAGCCTCCGCAATAATCACCATCATTTCAGTAGTTGCAATCATGCCTGTTTTGATAACGTCTGGTGAGATATCGGAGAGTACACTTTCTATTTGTTTCTTAATGAACGGGGCGGACAAATGCTCAACACCCTGAACCCCCAGCGTATTCTGGGCGACAACCGATGTCACAACGCTCATCCCGTATACTTCTCGCTCCTGGAATGTCTTTAAATCAGCCTGGATCCCAGCACCCCCAGTCGGGTCGGTACCAGCAATGGTAAGTACAGTTGGAATAGAATGTTTCATAGAAGAACCCCTTTCAGAATAAATTGAAAATCCAAAAGGGGTAGTGGAATAACTGTTGTGTTTTTTTAAGTGCAAAAAAACCACACCAGAAATTGGAGTGGTTTTGTAGATAACGTTTAACGAAGACACATCTGCCTTTACTTAAACAACCGGCCTCCACTTTCCTACGCTAGTATGAACTAGATCAGGTTCTAAGGGATAAAGGTTTTCCTTATCTCAGCCAAACGGCACCCCTAGTGGACTTTCTATTAAGTTATAATCTTACTAAAACATGGATGCCTTTTTTTGTCAATTCGTTATAAGGACTATTTCTTATCCCGTACAAATCATAATCACATGCTGATCCGGATCCTTTACCGTAAAAAATGAAAAGTCATCAAATTCCTCAAGGTCCGAATCAAGTTCAATTCCCGACTTTTTCACGAATTCATAAGCGGCATGTATATCATCTGTATGGAAATTGAACAGTGGATATGAAGATGGCTTTATTACTTTCTTTTCCTTTTCTGGACCTGCATCCAGTGTTAAACCGGTATGATGGTTAATATTCATATTGTAGACAGGATCTGAAATCTTAGATAGTTCATAGGTTTGTCCAAGTAACCACGAATACCATTCGACAGATTTAGCTAAATTACTAACGTGAACAAAAATCGTATTGATCTGGCTTTTAATTGGACTCATCATAAGGACCCCTCCGCTTAAATAGTTTTGGTCATTTTATAATTGATAAATTTAACACCTGCAATTAGCTTATTTTGTTCCTGTTGAACCTGAAAACCAAGTGATAGAAAAAACGGTTTCGCAGTTATACTTGCCTCAGTAGTTAACCGAAGAATATTGTGCAACCTTGCATCAAATTCAAGCTGTTCCATAATCTTAGAACCAATTCCTTGTGCCTGATGGTCTTTGTGAACATATAGTAAATCAATTAGACCTTCTTCTGTCAGATTACCAAAACCTACAATTCTTCCATCAATTGTCGCAACGTAGGTCAAGCTATGTTGAAGGTGATCCACCCACTCAACAAGTGTTTGCCTATTATCTGCCCATAATTCAACCTGTTCAGCCGAATAATCTTTTCGATTGATGGTTAAAATTGTTTCCTTGAATAAAGTAGCTACATCATGAATCATACGCGATTCAAATCGTTTTAATTCCATAAATTTTCACCCTTACCTACATGTGCAACTAGATCATTCGTTCATCATGAAAAGGTGTTTTTACGCTAAATTTATCGATCATAAGGACTCACCTTCTTCTTCATTTTCACAAATTCATAGTTACCACCATTTGTTTTCTGCATAAATATTTCTATTTCAACAAATCCTGCATTTTTATATACATTAATCGCCCTTTGGTTAAAGGTAGCCACAGATAACGTAAATATTTCAGGATTGAATTCCGACCTAGCAAATGCTAATCCCGCTTCAAGAAACGCTAGACCATTTCCATTCCCAGTTAGGTTTGGTCTCATGCCAAGCCCAATATCGATTGTAGTCGGAGAAGTTTGATTAAAGCTAAAAAATCCTACGATTTCATCCTCTTCCATTACTACGAAAATTTTATCACCACGTTGCTCCGGATCGATGAATTCATTAAAATCTTCCTCATCAGCCTGAATATCATAAAAAGCATATTCACCGGCATAATGCCAGTTATACGCAATATTTTCTGCCTCTTGTTGATTCATTTTTGCAAATTTGTATGCCATGTTATTTTTTCACACCTTGAAATGTATAAGGAATGGACGATTCCAGCATGACCTTCAAGCCATTTTTATGATACGGCATCAATTCAGCGGCAGCATCCAAGTCAATCCACTTCACTTCTGAAATACCAACACTTGCATCGGTGTCCTGAATTGCCAGCTCCCCTCCAACAGCTTTGGCTCGGAAAGTAACAAACAAGGCATGGTGGCCGTCTGCTTCCATAAAAGCTTCATTCACGGAAACAATATCGCCTACCTCAACAGTGAATCCAGTTTCCTCTTTAGCCTCACGTACGGCAGCCATTTCTAATGTTTCCCCTACCTCGACAGCACCGCCAGGCAATGTCCAGTTGTTATATTTGTTGTTCTTGACCATTAATATTTTACTTTCCACTTCATCAAAAATAAGTGAATAGGCAACATCTACTCGTTTCAACTTTATTCGCTCCTTTATTTATTTTCTATCCAAAATCTTCGCTTCACATTTCCGTCTTCTTCTGTGAAACTTTTATCCTCTACGCCACCATTATTCAAAATGGTTTTAGCTGAACCAATATTGTCTTCATCACATGTTGCCAACACACGTTCTATGTTTAACTCTCCACATTTTTTCAATGCTTCTGCCAAAATGAGAGATGCATAACCTTTTCTCCGTTCAGACGGCCGTACACTGTACCCAATATGCCCACCAACATTCAGCAAAAATTCATTTAACTCATGACGTATATCGACCATTGCCAAAATGCGGTTCTCCTCATTAACTAGAAAATAATTAGAACTTGGCAGCCATGGATTGTTACCTTCTTCCCGGATCGCCAATGCTTTTAAATAATCTTGATAACTAGCATGTCCGTCCAAATTGTAGCTGCTCGGCACCATTCTGGAAGATCCCCATTCTGCTACATAGTCTTGATGTTCCTTTTTCCACTCCATTGATGGTCGTACTAATCGCTTCACTATCTCCACCCACTTTAAATATGTTTAATTATTTTTGCAGGATTCCCACCAACTACAACATTTTCTGGGACGTCTTTCGTTACAATAGACCCAGCCGCTACAACAACATTATCCGCTATCGTAATACCTGGATTAATTACGGCTCTGCCACCAATCCAAACATTGTCTCCAATCGTAACGTGCTGCCCATATTCAGCACCACTCACTCTTTCCTCAGCGTCTATCGGGTGTGTGGCTGTATAGATGTGGACACCAGGTGCAATCATACAATTCTTTCCTATCCGCACTTCACAAACATCTAGAATGACACAATCAAAATTAGCGTAAAAGTTTTCACCAACATGAATGTTGTAACCATAATCACATTTGAAGCTGGGTTCAATGTATAAATTCTCACCCGTTGACCCTAAAAGTTCTTTTAAAAGTTCAGTCCGTTTTAAATCCTCTGTTTCTAGCGATTGATTATACAATCGGGTTAACCTTCTTGCATTAGTACGCTCTTCTATTAATTCGGGACTAAACGGATTGTATAACTCACCGTTTAGCATTTTTTGTTTTTCATTTTTGGTCATAATTGTCTCCTTAGATTTTATTTAGGTACTTTGTTCATAAAATTTTATTTTTACTACTTAACCTTATTAAACTGATAATAATCCTGTACTTCATAAGAAACGAATCCACAGTCCTCATACAACTTTAATGCATGTTTATTTTCCGCAGCAACTTCTAATAGAATGTCATTCCCTGTTTTTTGCTCATCTAGCACCACTTGTGTGAGTGCATCCCGACCGTATCCTTGCCCTTGATATTTTGGAAACACAGCTAACCCATAAATGTAGCTTTCTTTTTCATCTTGTAAAATGCCTACTTTACCAACAGGCACATGGCTGGCTTCGATTATATAAGAAACTTTCTTATCATTTTCACCATTATCTTCATTGAATTCCCGCGCTCCTGCTTCATCAATTCCAAAGCATGCTACATCTAATTGAACCTTAGTTTCAAAATCCTCAGCAGTCGCTCTTCTTAATTGGACAAAACTGCCGTTTGATTCTAGGTTTGTGGATTCCCATTTCATTTGAAATTCCGAGAATGAATATTCACATGCTATTGTTTGCAACCAGTACTTCGCGGATTGGGATTTTGCTGGTGTATTTAATAAAATTCTTTTTGCATCGTCGGGAATGGCTGCGGACGCATCGGTAAATAACCCAGTGAAAATTCCACGTCGACGAAAATCCGGATGAACCATCCCACAAATTTCGTATTCATTTCCAAATCTGTATACGGCCAGAAATCCGATTAATACATCATTTTCATAATGAAAGAAGTCCATCTTCTCGTTTTCTTTTCTTGTCTTTAACATCTCCCAATTTAGCTTGAGTTGGATGTTTTCCTCTTTTTCACTTCTATCTTGCAGTGTTTTGATATCTTCTAATTTTTGTTCATTTAACATGTTAGTGCTCCTTAATTATACGCTTTTTCTAACTATACTAACTTCTATGTGACTCCTTCATTTTCCTTCAAAAAGCGGGAAATAATTTTCGCAAATTCGAAAAATGGATAAACTGACTTGACTTTGTTAAAATCAGTCATAACATGTAGTTGAGGAGAATGTGATATGAAAATTGTTTCGATTGAACCTACACCAAGTCCACATTCCATGAAAATAAACGTGGATGAACATTTACCAGATGGACAGACACGAAACTATAAACTTGATGATGATTTAAGTAGTGCTCCCGATTATATCAAAGAGTTATTTGCGATAAAGGGCGTAAAAGGTCTCTATCATGTCATTGATTTTATTGCACTTGAGCGTAATGCGAGAACAGCCTGGGAAGATATTCTCCCAGAAGTACGAGATGTCTTAGGTTCTGCAGAAGAGAATGCAGAATCAGCAACTATGGAACAAACCACACCAGATGATTCTTTTGGTGAAATCAAAGTCTTCATTCAAATGTTTCGCGGAATTCCGGTTCAAGTAAAACTTGAAGACGGGGAAGATGAACAACGCTTCGGAATTCCCGAAAGGTTTATGAATGCAACTATGAAAGCCTCAGAAGCATCCACTAATATGTTGATGGAGAGAAAATGGGTGGAACAAAGTCCGCGCTATGGTGATGTAAATGAAATTGGACAAGAGGTCGTTGAAGAGTTGTCTGCGAGCTACGACTCAGAAAGGTTAGAAGAATTGGTAACTAACGCGCTAAACGAAAATTCTAATGAACAGATACCAAAGGTCCAAAAGAAAAAAGTTACACTTGATATGCTGGACAACCCAAGTTGGAAAGAACGTTATGCTGCACTTGACCGAATGGTTCCAACAGTGGAGGATTTACCGGTCTTGGACAAAGCGTTAAGTGATGAAAAAGGATCGATTAGGAGACTTGCTACCGCATATCTTGGAATGATCGAAGAACAAGAAGTACTCCCGTATTTATATAAAGCTCTAAAAGATAAAGCAGTAAATGTTCGACGTACTGCTGGCGATTGCCTGTCAGACCTTGGCTTTACGGATGCTATTCCTGAAATGATAGCTACATTGTCTGATAAGAGCCGTATTGTTCGCTGGCGTGGGGCTATGTTTCTATACGAAATCGGTGACGAATCTGCTATTCCTGCCTTACAACAAGCAAGCGATGATCCAGAGTTCGAGGTTCGCATGCAGGTAAAAATGGCACTAGCTCGAATTGAAGGCGGCGAGAAGGCCAAGGGATCTATCTGGCATCAGATGACAGAAGCAACCAAACAGAAATAACGAATCCTAGATAGTAGAAAAGACGCCTATACAAATGTATAGACGTCTTTTCTGTATTTGCGGCGAAAAACCATGTGTTCACATTCACATGTATAGCTTTATTTTTCGTCTTATGCAAATCAGCTCATCGCAAGAATTAAGTATACCATTAAAACATGCTTTTCGCCAATACTTGTTAATCGTCATTCGAACGTCTATATTAGCCAGTAACTCTAACTTGAATGCTTTCTTCAGGTGTATTTTCATATGCTGACAAAATACCTTCTTCGGTTATTCGCTTTCTCGACACTACCTTCTGTTTTATTTCAATTTCAACAGGGGCATCAAAAGGCAATTGGGATAATAAAATAGTTTGCCCGTCCCTCCAACAAATATCTAATTGGTTGCCTTCAAAAAATGAAAATGTGGAAGGAATAGGCAACCCATTTTTATAAAAGGAGTGTTCTTCTTTCTTTGTGGCACCTGGTTCATTTAAACATACAAATAACGATAAGTTATCACAAAAATTCAATAGATCATAATGAAACTGATAAGCTTCCTTATCAAAATCTATCATTAGCTTTTTTATTCGACTCTGACGTTCCTGTTCATTTTTTAAAAACTTTAGCGACTCCTCGTCAGTGTCATTTTTAGTAAAACGAGAATAATGATGACTACACAATAGGCTAGCGTAAAAATCCATCCCTTCTACTTCATCAATCCCGTTCTTATAGAAAACAAGTTTAGGTTCAGTTGGTAAGTCCATAAAGGAATAAGGTAAATTGGTTTTGTCATTCCAAAGCGGTTTCGAATCTACCGGAATCCATCCTCTATCGTGTTCATAAATAGCTAACTCCACAGACCTTCTTTTATTATCATCATTGAAAAAGGCTTTTTTCCAGTAAGATGAAAAGATGCCTGAGATCCGCGCATGATCATCCTGCGTGATCATAACTATATCGTCTGGTCTTTCACGTATAATCATATAACCACCCCTTCACACTATTTGAATAAACTAATTTCCTTCAACTTAACTTTTAACCTGTCCATGAATTTTGTAAACCTTGTCCGATGATCCGGTAACAGTGGGATGTTGGCTAATTCAGCTATGGTTTCTACAACTTTATTAATAGACATAGTATCTGTATGTATGTGTTCTTTAAAAGTATCCTTCGATAAATGATTAAGACGTTCTTCAATCTGTTGATATGCCCAGGAGTTTTTACCTTCCAGTCTTTTTCTTAACCGTTTTTGAATCGTTAGTTTTGAGGCTGATAAAGTAAAGTGCTTTACTTCGACACCGTGTTCTTTCAATTTACCAACAATTTCTCCATGATACAATTGATTGGTAAGTGTCATAGGAACAATTATGATTCCTTTATATTCTTCATTTATTTGCTTTAATAGAGAAAAGTTTGCTTCTCGCCACAAAGGGTAATCCTGAAAATCATCTTTTTGAATATCCTTTGGAACGTTAGCCATTAATACATATCCAAACCTTTCCGGATCGTAAACAATCGCTTGCGGTAATCTTCTTTGTAGTTCATAAGCAGCTGTAGTTTTACCTGATCCAAATGTTCCATTAATCCATATAATCAAAAGATCACCTCTTGGTACAGAGTATTATTTTTGTTTCCTTAATTATGCAATAGAATAATTAAATAAGCTAATCTAACTAAAAGAGGATGACCCTTGAAGGATCATCCTCATACCATGTATTTATAGAGCCTGTATTGGTCCGCAACCTATCCTTTTTCCAGAGTCTCCTGATGGCTGTGAACGGTAATCGTCAGGATTTTGATGGATCATGATTGTCTTGCCAATTACATCTTCTACATTAAATGCGTTTGTAAAAAATGACATTCTAGCGTAGCCATTATTCGAAAAAAGCACCGGAAAATCACCAGCATGATTCCCATGTGGTTGATCTGTTGGATTCCAATGCCCCCCTGCCTCTTGGAAAGGATCTGGCTTATCACCCATTCCACAATTAGCATGTTGATGTATATGGAATCCAAATGGTCCTATCGGTGCCTGATCTCCTTGAGCAGGCTTATAAGGTGGCAATCCTGTTACTTCCACCGTTACATCTGTCCCATAAGGAACATCAGTGAACACAACATATCCGTGCAGATCAGGAGCAAGCTCACTACCACTTATTTCAGCATATGCCCTTGCTACCCTTACAGGATAATACATTTGATAGTCTTGGCCATATTGCCCATAGTTATATGAATACATCTTTGTGTAATCCTCCTACATTTTTTCATGTGATTACACATCATATGCCTATACGTCTTTTTTGTGAAAGGCTGTATTCCTAAAGATTGTTGCTTTATAAGAGAATAGATATATATTGCGGCGTAACTGCTGGTTGCTTTCCGCGGGCACGGCTTCAGCCTCCTCGCGGAAGACCACCGCTGCGGGGTCTTCAGACTCGTGCTGTTCCCGCAGGAGTCAACTGTCCGCAGCGAAAATCAACTGCCATAATAGTGGGAATTCATGCTCTAATCAATAAAGTGATTACTATCATTCCATTATTGGACACAACCCCCAGCGAAGGAAAAACACGGAGACTCCTGCGGGAAAGCGAAGTGATGAGACCCCGCAGTGAGCGTTCTTTGCGATCGAGGAGGCTCAGCGCAAGCCCGCGGAAAGCGTAGTGATTTTTCCGTAGCGGTCGCAGGGCAACTGAACATGATTTTTGGTTACTTCGCAGTCATTCATGTAGCGCAATACCAGCGCTACACCACAGAGAAGTTAATTTTCATGGCAGTTTATATCAACTATGAAGTTGAAAAGCAACAATGCATCCGAAAAGGGCCTGTGAAAAAACTTTAGCTATATTAGCGAGTGGAATATTTGATTTTTAAAGTCAATTATTTATCACGGCCATATATTCTGACTAGTCACTATTTTAAACTGGAATTTTCCTGCAGATATATTATACTAATTATAAACGCTCTAAGGAGGACTATAGATGGGTGATAAAAGTAAAAATGACAAATTAAACCACAATATTTTGAGAGAAAATAACCTCACGTATAATGACTACGCATCAATTGATGATGGCAATTATTATGAATTATCAGGGGGACAACTTGAGCTAATGAGCCCTGCGCCATCAGTTATACACCAATTAATTAGTTTTGAGATTCAAAAGAACATTACACAAAGCTGCGAATCAGATTACATTATATTATATGCACCTGTTGACATGATTTTGTCATCTACTGAAGTACGGCAACCGGATCTTGTAGTTATTAGTCGAAAACGTATCGATATAATAAGTAACCGAGGAATAGAGGGGGCGCCAGATCTTGTTGTGGAAATTCTTTCTCCTTCAACGTTAAAAAGAGATAAAATTGATAAATTAAAAACGTATGCTAAATTCCGCATTCCTGAATACTGGATTGTGGAACCCAATACTGGCATTTTGGAAAAGCATATCCTTCACGATGATCAGTACAATCTTGTTGATATTTTTCAAAAAGACGACCCTGTCAACTCCCCAAATATCCCATGTATTTCTTTCACAATGGCTGCGGTTATGGAAAACATCCCCCATCTCTCGGATGAATAACGATTTTTCAGCTGTATAGTCTTCCTTTCTCTTGTTGCGATTCTTATAGGTAAGTAGTAAGAAAAGCGCAAGCGCCTTGGTCAGCCGCGACAAGTTTAAGACGAATCTCTTAGTGATGATATTTTTCACAAAGAGATTTGACTTAAAACCTCAGGCGGGCTAGGCGCTGGAGCTGGACGTGGCCCTGCATAGTTACCAAAATATTCAATGTCACATTTTATACTTTCCTTACACGTTAAAAAGCCTTGCTAATCATTCCAAAAGGAAGGATAAGCAAGGCTTTATTGAAAATCATTATTCTTTTATATCTTTTTTCCTAAATTTAGCGAATGCTTCATATACAATCGGTACAATAACAAGTGTTAATAACGTTGAACTTGTTAACCCACCAATTACTGTCAATCCTAGTCCTTTTGAAATTAGACCTCCGCCTTCCATTCCGATTGCTAGCGGGATAAGCGCACCAATCGTAGCAAGAGCAGTCATTAAAATAGGACGTAGACGAGTAGCACCAGCTTCTAGAAGAGCCTCTCTTGTAGAAAGTCCTTCTTTTTCTTTGTGAATAACACGATCAATTAATACAATCGCATTTGTTACTACAATACCAATTAGCATCAATGCACCAATCATAGCTGATACACTTAATGGTTCATTTGCAATCCAAAGTGCTACTAAACCACCGATGATGGTAAATGGTAATGAGAATAGAATCGCTAGTGGTGCGAGTGCCCCACCAAATGTTACTACAAGGACAAAGTAAACAATGGCTATTGCTGCTAGCATTGCCAACCCTAACTGCATGAACGACTCATTTATTTGTTCTGTTACACCGCCAAACTCAACATTCACTCCGCCTGGCAAGTCTTGCTCACTTATTTCATTTTCAACATCAGCTGAAACGGCTGCTACATCATTAGTCTTCACGTCCGCACTAACTGATGCATACATTTTGCCTTCTCTGCGATCAATAGTGTCTGGAGACTTTCCTTCTTCAACATCCATCACGTCTTTCACTTTTACAGTGGTGCCGAGTGGAGTTTGTATTTCTGAATTTGTTAGATCTTCAATACTGTTATACTTTTCTTCTTCCACTTCGATATAAACATTCACATCTTCTCCATCATGTTTTACCGTTGTGAGAATTGGTGCTTCGCCGGCACTACTTAGATTCATTCCAACTTGTGCTGCTGTCAGTCCATATTGACTTAACTTTTCTTGATTAGCTACCAAGGTATATTGATCATATGCTTCCGATATACTTGATTCAACTTTTTCCAAATCGTTGTTTTCTTTCATAATAGGTAGAATTTGACCAACAGCGCTTTGTATCTCTTCTATATTTTCTCCATAGACGAACAACTGTAATCCACTTGCTCCCATACTAGCAAAGTCAATTGTTCCCCATTCACCAGTATCAGTGGTTTTGTTTAAAGAATCGGTAACTTTTGTACCCTCATTACTAAAATTCTCAAAATCATCAGCGTACTCAACATAGAATAATGCTGAATTTCCACCGCCCATACCCATCATTGCCATTGGGCTTCCACCGCCTAATGAATATTGATAGGTTGTAACGCCTTCGCGGTCACTAAAGAATTCTTCTGCATCAAGTGCTATTTCTTCTGCTTCTTCTCTTGTTTGCCCAGGCTCAGGACTGTACGTAACCATCAGCATTTTTTGTTCTTGCGTTGGTAAGAAACTTACTCCGATGATCGGCACAAGGAACAGACTTAAAACTAATACTACCGATGCTCCTCCGAAAGTAATCACTTTATGATTTAATGTCCAATTAAGGATACCTTTATAAAAATTAGCTAGTTTATTAGGTTTCTCGTTGTGTTTATTACTTTCTTTTGCCGCGCCGTCTTTTGATCCTTTTTTAAACAATGAATGTGCAAGCATAGGAACTATTGTTACTGCAACAATCAAGGATGCTAATAGAGCAAAGACAACCGCTAATGCAAATGGTAAGAACATCTCACCAACCTGCCCACTAACTAAACCTAGCGGCAAGAATACAGCAATCGTTACTATTGTCGAAGAAAAGATAGGTATAAACATCTGTCTTGTCGATTCGCGTATTAAATCTTTTCCACGAAGTTCTTCTCCTGGTAAGGCCATTCGTCTATATATATTTTCGATAACTACAATCGAATCATCAATTACCCGTCCAATTGCAACTGTAAGTGCACCTAATGTCATAATATTAAGGGTTATATCCATTTGATGCAGCAAGAATACTGCCATTAGTAATGACAATGGGATCGATACGATTGAAATTAGTGTTGTCTTAATACTTCTTAAAAAGAGTAGAATGATCACAACCGCAAAAATCGCACCAAACAAAGCTTTGCTCAGCATCGTACTAACAGCTTCCTCGATTGGTTCCCCTTGGTCAAAAGTAGTTGTTATTGTAAGACCAAGATCGTCCTCAAAGTTACTGAGAGCATCTTTCACTCCATTGACAACATCAACTGTGTTTGCATCAGCTGCCTTTACAATTTGAATACCGATTGAATCTTCACCATTTGTTCTTGAGATAGATTCAGCTTCCCCTACAACTTTAATCTCAGCAAGTTCGTTTAATTGTACTGTCGGTAATTCCATTGACCCCTGTGCTTGTTGGGTTTGACCTTGTTGTCCCGGATTTTGGGTTGGTGTGCTTCCCTGTTGGGTTGGTTGACCTGTTTGTGTTGGCGTAACAGGTATTTCTAAATTCCGCAAATCCTCAACAGTCGCAACATTTCCATCAATGACCAGATTTTTAACTTCCCCATCAAAATTTGTTAAACCCAATGGAAAAGATATATCTGATCCTTGAATCAATTGTTTTATCGTTTTTAGATTTAAACCATATTTAGCCAGTTGGTCTTCATCAAAATTAATGTTAACCTTTTGCACTTGTTGTCCAGTAATTTGCGCATCAGAAACGCCTTCAATACCTTCTAGAGTTGGAACAACATCTTTCTCTACCGTTGTCGTCAATTGCTCTAAAGTATGATCTGCATCACTAATGCTTAAAGCTATAACCGGAAATGCATTCATACTTAATCGTGAAACTTGTGGATCGTTCGCCCCTTCAGGCAAATCCAGATTAGATAATGCACTTTCTACTTCATTCGTTGCCTCATCCATATCTGTATCAAAGCTAAACTGTATTTGTACAGATGAAGCATTTGCTAAAGAAGTAGAGCTAACAAGTTCGACTCCTTTTAAGTTTTGTATCCGTTGCTCAATTGGCACCGTTACTTCCTCTGCAACTTCATCTGGTGCTGCCCCTGGATAAGTAGTCATTACGGATACGTTCGGCAAGGTAATATCAGGCATTGTTTCTTGTTTCATATTTAAACCCGAATATAAACCTGCAGCAACAACCATAATGGTTAAAATCCATATAGCAAATTTATTATTAAGAGAGAAATTAGTTATTTTCTTCAAGTAGTACACTCCTTCATTACGATCTATTCATTTGACTGACTGGTCAGAACATTACTTAATATAAACGATTATTGTTAATTAATCAACCATAAAATGGCTTAAAATTAATATATTGAAAAGTTTGTGTC
Organism: Virgibacillus necropolis; assembly: GCF_044793635.1. Classification (GTDB taxonomy): domain Bacteria; phylum Bacillota; class Bacilli; order Bacillales; family Amphibacillaceae; genus Virgibacillus_F; species Virgibacillus_F necropolis_A. The sequence continues at coordinate 2,358,052 of NZ_CP084992.1, read as the reverse complement.
AATCATGTAAAATCTGCTATTATATATTGTAAATAACTTGGTCAAAATAAAAATGACCACTTGGTCATGTACAGGGTCGTGAACTTATGAATGAAAAGAAAAAGAATATAATCGTTACTTCCATAGACCTTTTTGCAGATAAAGGGTTTTATTCTACATCTATTCAGGAAATTGCCGAAAAAAGCAATGTTTCAAAGGGTGCCTTCTATTTACACTTTCACTCTAAGGACGAATTGTTGCTTGAAATATTTAAATACTATTATGATTTGATGCAGGAAAACATACAAAATGCCACGGATGAACAGTTAAGTCCAAAAGAAAACTTTATAAAACAGGTAGAAGTACAATTTTATGAAATACTAAGACATAAAAGCTTCATTCTTACACAGTTTAAAGAACAAGCAATTACGTTAAACAAGGAACTTTTTGAATTTATTCGATTCAAAGAATTCGAAACACACAAATGGTATAAAGAAACGTTTATTTCAATTTATGGGCAAGATATAAAACCTTATGTTATGGATATGTCCAACATATTCGAAGGAATTAAAAGCCGCTACATGCAAGTTTTAATTCATGGTGACATAGACATACAGATTCCTGAACTTGCTTCATTTATAGTAGAACGCTTAGATGACATAGTTGTAAACTTACTATCAAAGGAAATACAACCGGTACTTACGGAAGATAAAATGGCACCTATTTTTTCTGATATTAGAGAACCAGAAGAATTAGCAAAAAAAGAGGTCGTTGGCCACTTGTTAGACATGCAGAAAATGCTTAACAATTATGAACTCGAAGATAAAATGGTTAATGAGCTACAAGGTGTAATTGACTTTTTAATTTCAGAAGTAAAAAAAGAGGATCCTAAAGAATTTGTGATCCAAGGAATGCTTGCAAATTTTAAAGGTATACAAAAATTTGACAGGTATCGGAAATTAATATCAGAAAAGCTTAATATAAGGATATTGTAAAACAACTCCGTGACCACAGATGTACAATAAGGCAAAAAGAGGGTAAACCCAACAGGTGACGGGTTCCGTTATCTATCGCAAACCTTAAAAATATAAAGTAAAATGATCATCAAATTTGTATGCTAAAATTTGGTGGTCATTTTTTGTTGGTATAGTAGCATTTTTGGTTTAATATCCATTAAAGTTTTAATGTGAATTGTACCCCGATTTTTTAGATTACAATAGCCAGTGTTAGTCTATATTTAGACCTGCAATTTCTTATGCAAATTGGGATACATAAAACAAAGATCTTGAATAAAGGAATACCTTAAATTATTTTCGCGAACATCAGGTACTTTATTTATAGAAAACAAGCAATATTAAGGTGTTAAACGGACAACAGGTGCCCTATTTGGAAGTAATACCCCTATTTTACTTTGATATATGTTAAATAAGGTATTGTATGTCCGCATACTTCCTCAAAATCACTTTTTTAATAGAAATAGCAAACCGTATGTCCACCAATTCCAGCTAACGAGTTTTTTTGAGCAAGCAATAAAAATAATACTAAAGCTAGGCTATTTTTTTAAGATATCAAATAGCACCGCGTTTTGCGGTGCTATTTGATATACATCTCCACTACTTTATAGGTGTAAATTAGGTTTTTGCGATAGGAAACGGAACCCGTTCCTCAAAAAGTTCTCCCTCTTTCTGTCATTAAGTTACTTACTCCTGCAAGGCCTTCCCAATGTACTGATAAATTTCAGCATCTACACCATTTTGCAGGTCATTCCCTGGATTTTCCGCATGGAATTTTTCCGCAGCTTTTATAAATTCAGGGTCATTTTGTGGAGCAAACTTACCTACAAGCTCTTGCCATTGTTTAGCTAAACTTTGAACACGTTTGTCCGTTGCAGGACTACCTTGTTTCATGTGGTTACGAATTTCATCCATAACGGTATTAAACTTTTCCCCTTCTTTTTTCAAGGTATCTGAATCGCTATTTTCATATTGTTCTTTCATTCGATCTAACTGCTCTTTTGTGAAATACTTTTCTTTACTCATTTTCATCGCTCCTAATAATTTAATTAAATCTTCAACTTGTAATGGCTGTTTATTGCGGACTAATGAGGATACATTTTCTAACTCATCCAAAAGGGCTTGCTGTACTTGAATATCCTCCTTCAAACGAGCCATTTGAACAAAAATTAATTCTGATGCACTTTTACTATTGTCACCCTGTAAAACTGACTGAACATCTTCTAATGACAAACCAATTTGCTTTAATGACATGATTTGTTGCAGCACCTGGAGGTCAGATTTATTATAAAGCCGATGACCTGATTCAGAATAATCAGAAGGAGAAAATAATCCAATCTGATCATAGTATCGCAAGGTTCTTACGGTTAATCCTGTTAACTTTGCAAGTTCTCCTACTTTCCACTGTCGTTTCATATACATCCCTTCTTTTTCGCTAGCTTTTTACCGGTAATTCTACTATAAATCATTACGTTACGTCAGGCGCAAGAGTAATATGAAAAAAATCAGAAAAGAGATAAGCATTAACTATTAGTGTTAAAGCTAAACTTTATTCAGTGGGGTTTTACTGCCCGTCAAATTGCGATAAAATTGACTTATCCAATGAAAAGAGGTGTTCTTTTGAAAAAAATTAAATTAGGTAAAAGCGATTTAGAGGTATCTGATATTGGACTAGGTTGTATGCGTATGAAGGACCTCTCGAAAAAAGAAGCAGCTCACGTAATTGAAAACGCGATGGATGTCGGAATTGACTTTTTTGATCATGCAGATATTTATGGTGACGGGAAATCTGAAGATATTTTTGCAGAAGCATTTAACAAGAATCCTTCTATTCGCGAAAAAATGATTTTACAAACCAAGTGTGGGATTCGTAAAGGATTTTTCGACTTTTCCAAAGAGCATATTCTGGAGTCAGTTGAAGGTAGCCTGAAGCGTCTGAATACTGATTATATCGATATCTTCCTACTTCATCGACCAGATACATTAGTTGAACCAGAAGAGGTGGCTGAAACTTTCACAAAGTTAAAGGAAAGCGGTAAAGTTCGACATTTCGGTGTGAGTAATCAAAATCCAATGCAAATTGAACTTTTGAAAAAATATCTTGATCAGAACTTGATTGTGAACCAACTTCAATTCAGCATCATGCATACCAACATGATTGACGCTGGATTCAATGTGAATATGCACCATGATCCATCTATTGTTCGGGATGGTAGTATTCTGGACTACAGCCGTCTAAACGATATGACAATCCAAGCATGGTCCCCATTTCAATATGGAATGATGGAGGGTGTATTTGTTGGGAGTGAAAAATTCCCGGTGCTCAACGCTAAACTGCAAGAAGTTGCCGATAAATATGGCGTAACCGACTCAGCAATTGCTGTGGCATGGATCCAGCGTCACCCTGCAAAAATCCAGCCAATTGTTGGTACGATGAATTCTGAACGTTTAGCCGGCATTGCCAAAGCTTCCGAAATTGAACTTACGAGAAAAGAATGGTATGAAATCTATTTAGCCGCAGGAAATGAACTGCCTTAATGCTTTTAAGAATTTACTTTGTTTGCTGACAAAATTATTGACATATGATCAGGAAAATGGTTAACTATTAATAGAATTTCAAAGGGGAGTAGCTTTAACAGTAATGTCGTCATTACAGAGTGAGATTAGTCATTCTCGGCATTTCTGGCAACTTTACGGTGTTGTTAGCAAGACCTTTGCCTATGTGGTAAAGGTCTATACATTTTTTTGGGGGCCTTTACCATACTAAGTGGTAAAAGCCTCTATTTTTTTATAATTAGGAAGGAGAAGTACATTTGGAATCAATTTGGTTAGAATATGGTTGGACATTATTAATACTAATTGGACTAGAGGGGATATTGTCTGCTGACAATGCACTCGTTCTGGCAGTTATAGCAAAGAACCTACCTGAGGAACAAAAAAAACGCGCTATAGACTATGGTATCTTGATGGCTTTTGTTTTTCGATTTGCCGCTATCTTTCTCATATCGTTTTTGGCAGGTGTGTGGCAGGTTCAGGCAATCGGAGCAGCATACCTCATTTATTTGGGTGTTAAACATGTTATTCATACGTTTTTCAGTTCGAAAGATGAAGATGATACAAATAAAGCAGAAGAAAAGGATGCAAAATTTTGGCCTACAGTTGCAAAGATTGGTGTAGCGGATATCGCTTTTGCAATTGACTCAATCCTTGCAGCCGTAGCACTTGCCGTCACATTGCCTCCATCACCTCTGCCTCAGTTCGGTGGTATGGATGGTGGAATATTTGCAGTAATCGTTGCTGGTACTGTTGCCGGATTAGTTTTAATTAAATTCGCAGCAAACTGGTTTGTAAAACTCCTGGACAAACGTCCTGGTTTAGAAACAACAGCATACCTTATCGTTGCATGGGTTGGTGTAAAGCTTGCCGTTATTACACTTTCACACGATGACATTAATGTATTACCGCACTCTTTCCCACATAGCACTGGATGGACAATCATTTTCTGGAGCATTCTCCTAGCCCTTGCTATAGGCGGATGGTTTCTTTCAGGGAAGAACAGTTCAGAGAAAGAGGAAAAATAACAAGACAAACAAAGCATCAATTGTTAAGAAAAGCGTAAGCGCCTTGGTCAGCCCCGACAAGTTTAAGACGAATCTCTTAGTGATGATTTTTATCACAAAGAGATTTGAATTAAAACCTCGAGGGGCTAGGCGCTGGAGCTGGACAGATTAACGCCAAAGTTTTATACCTTCTTTCCGTTTAATCAAAAAATCCTAACCTAGATTTTTCTAGTTAGGATTTTCTTTTGAATTCAAAACTCACACTAGCATTTTCCCGAAATTACATATGCTACAATGAAGAATATCTCAGGTGACAGGAGCCACAAAAGATGGAAAAACAACCAACTAGTTTAAAACCCTTCTTATCCCTTATACTATCAACCAAGGTCCCAAAACTCGCCCTAACAATCGGGCTAATCGCAAGTATAATTACCACGCTTGCAGGCCTTGTTGTACCTTTACTAACCAAAAACTTAGTGGATGATTTCTCGGTGTCATCAATTAGCATCCCACTAGTAGTAGGTATCGCAGTTGCATTTATTATTCAGGCAGTTGTAAATGGATTCTCTATATACTTACTTGCTGCTGTGGGACAAAAAATTGTCGCCAACCTCCGTGATCGCATGTGGAAAAAACTCATCCGCTTGCCTGTCGGCTATTTTGATAAAACATCAAGTGGAGAAACAGTAAGTCGTGTTGTTAACGATACAGGTATAGTAAGAGAATTAATTTCGGATCATTTCCCACAATTCATAACAGGTATTATTTCTATAATTGGTGCCGTTACAATTTTATTAATTATGGATTGGAAAATGACGCTATTAATGTTACTTTCCGTACCTATTACACTGGCTATTATGATCCCTTTAGGACGTAAAATGGCAAAAATCTCTCGCGGCCTACAAGATGAAACTGCTGTATTCACAGGACACATTCAACAAACGCTTGGTGAGATTCGTTTGATGAAATCATCAAATGCAGAAAAAAATGAAGAAACAAAAGGATTATCCGGAATTGGAAAATTACTGGGGTTCGGATTAAAGGAAGCTCGTGTTTTTGCTTTTATTGCACCAATTATGTATCTTGTTGTCATGGTAGTCATTGTTATGATTATTGGATACGGCGGAATGCGCGTTGCCAATGGAACCATGTCAACTGGTTCACTTGTTGCTTTTTTGCTTTATCTTTTCCAAATCATTATGCCGATTACATCATTTGCAATGTTTTTCACACAATTACAAAAGGCAAAAGGTGCAACAGAGCGTATTATTGAAATTCTAGAATTACCCCTTGAAGAAGGACAGGAAGGTTTAGAAATAGATATTGCTAACGAACCCGTTCACGTTAAAGATGTGTCTTTTGCTTATAGCGAAGACGAACCTGTACTTAAAAATGTGTCCTTCGACGCCCAACCTGGTGAAATGATTGCATTTGCAGGTCCATCTGGTGGTGGTAAGACAACTATGTTTGGATTACTAGAACAATTTTATAAGCCAACCACAGGGCAAATAAGAATCGGGAGCACCCCTATAAATGATTTAGCGATGAAATCATGGCGTAGTCAAATTGGCTACGTATCACAGGAAAGTGCGATGATGGCTGGAACGATTCGTGCAAATCTATGCTACGGATTGAATAATTGGGAGCAAATACCCGATGAACGTCTGTGGGATGTTGCCAAAATGGCATATGCCGATCAATTCATTCATGCCTTTCCAAATGGATTGGACACAGAAGTTGGAGAGCGTGGTATAAAACTATCCGGTGGCCAAAGACAACGTATTGCTATCGCACGAGCCTTTTTACGGGATCCGAAGATTCTTATGATGGATGAAGCAACAGCAAGTTTAGATAGTCAATCCGAAAGCGTAGTTCAACAAGCTTTAGCACGATTAATGGAGGGACGTACAACTTTTGTCATTGCCCACCGGCTATCAACAATTGTTGATGCAGATAAAATCGTTTTTATCGAAAATGGACAAGTAACAGGAAGTGGATCCCATAAGGAATTGATCCAAAAACACGCTTTATATCGTGAGTTTGCTGAACAGCAATTGACATAGTAGAGAAATAATCAAGCATCCTCAGGGACATTTATTCACCAGTCCTTCGGGGATGCTTTTATTATACGCAATCGGTACGTATTCATCGCCGTTTCCCCTAGATGATCAAGAAGATTATAGTTGGCATAAGCTCCGACAATTGCTCCAAATCCAGGTACTAATTGAAGCATTTTCACTAAATCGATATAGTCCCGGTACTCCTGCTGGAATTCTCTCCAATCCATATCGACAAGTGTCTTCCTTTCTTCCTCCCAATTTTCTATGATGCGAAATGTTTCTTTTCGCTTTTCATCACTCGAGAAGGCTAGCTTGAACACATGCAGAATAAATAAGCGCTCCTCAAATTCCTTCGTATCAAACCCATAAACGGTTGCTGCTTCATACAAAAACTTCATTTTAATTGATAAAAGCAATGGGAAATCAGCAATACCAAGCAGAATACCACCTGCACCCGTTCCCGCTCCTTCAATAACCGCTGTCTTCCGATAAGATGTTAGTTTTTTTCTAAGAAGTTCATCACGTTCCTCAAGATCCATTCCAGTTTCTTTTAGTTTCCTGGTCGTTATATTTGAACCAAACAGTGTTGCCTTTACCATATTCTTAATACTTTCGGTTAACACTTTATGGACCCTCTCAGGAATCATCTCCGTTACTTTCAGTTGTGCTTTCTTCGATAAACGGTTTACGATACCTGGCCCCTTTAGAATTTTTCTCTGCCAAGCTTCCAACTCTTGATAAACTTTTACTTCATATTCATTCATGTTCATACCATCCTAAGTTCTTTATTGGCCTTTATTTTATTATAATACACTGGTACGTTCCAGTGACTATTATTATGTGAGCAAAAATTCATTAACGTGTTTCCAAACCTACAAAAAAACACACGCCCGATAATATTACTAGAAATCGGAGCCGTGTGTTTATTATATTGAAATACTATTTAAATAATACTTCGCAACATATGTCCAGTCTTCTATAAATTTTGACCGTAAATTGGGACGACGGCGCACGGCTAATGGATGATAGGCTACAGTCGTTTGATATCCATGTACATCATGCATTGATCCACGTAACGTCTTTACTTCAGCATCGGGATCCTGAAAAAAAGATTGCACTGCCACATTTCCCAAACAAAAAATCAATTTAGGTTGTTTGGCTCTAAGTTGTCGGTACAGATGGTTCATACAGATCTGACGAACCCGCTCCTTTTCGTATTTTCGTACAGTTCTTCTTTTTAGGATATATGTCACATACAGGTCATCCATCTTCAGTCCAACATCATGAACAGCTTGTTGCAAGGTCTGCCTAGTTCCACAAACAAATTCATTACCTTCACGATCTTCGCGCGCGCCCGGGTTATCGAGAATAATCATAATCGGAGCATCTGGATTACCTTCGCCCCATACCATCCTCGAACCATGCTCGTAAAGGCCACATTCCTTTGCAGTCTGTACAGTCAGACGGGGTCAATTCTTCTGTTAATGAAACTGGACAAAAGTCTGTCAATGTTCTACCCTCCTTGCGTTCTTTTACAATTAAGGTATCCAAATTAAATTTTTTTAGCAGTAAGAAAGTATACATCCTTTCTTACTGCATAAGTGCAACTAAGGCTTTCACCATTAAAGCTTGGCGATAAGCCAAGTTTTCTAACAATGAAATGATAGTTGTGAATTTAGTTATTTCCAACTGTCCAATAGTTCATTGGCAGCATTATTTAAATTTTCCTTCGCATCAGCTGTGATAAATTTATCCATTGCCTTGTTATTTAAATGCTTCAGGAACCCTTCCATTTTCTTCATTGCTTGCTGCTTATGACCTTTTTCCAATTGATGCTCAGCTTGTTTCAGTTTATTGGTAAGTTGAACAGCAAGTGGATGATCAATTTTACCCGCTTCTACAAAATCAGCTACATCTTCCTGAGGAGTTGAAAGTGTCACAGGTTTTGATAAATCAATCCCATATTTCGCAAAACCGTTTGTACCTTCACCGATATAGGTGATATTTCCATCTGATTGGATGAACGGTTGTGCATCAGGTGATGATTGGAATGTCAACTGTGGATCACCTTCCATTTGAGCAAATGACCAGTTACCGTCTGCCGATGGATCAATCGTACCGTTTTCCTGAATATACTGAATGACCGCTTGTCTGTTTTGTATCTGTGGAGAAAGAACAATTTGACTACCGTCTAAATTAGGGAAGTTTCCACCTCCGCTTGCCCGGTAGTTATTCGTTGCAACTAGAAACGCTTGATCATCTTGCACAGGTTCACCATTGTAACGCAGATTTGTAATACGTTGTGCGTTCGGGTTAATCAGTTCACCGTCATTATTATAACGGGATGGTTCAGTAACATCAATTTCGTATGTTACCCCATCGATTACATCAAAATTATATGTTGAAAAGTCAAGGTCGACCATAGACTGTGGCTCGGAGGATTCTGGATTTATTTGGTTAAACTGTCCAGCCGACATTTCAAGCCACTGACGAATCTGCTCTCCATTCAGTTTTACAACTTTCAGGGTATTCGGGTATACGTAAAGGTCTGCAATGTTTTTGATAGCAACCGGTCCTTCTGGAATATACGTATAGTATCCGGGACCTCCTCTTCCACCAGCTTTAAATGGTGCAGCAGCTGATAAAATTGGCAGCCCTTCATATTCTGTTCCTTCTATCGCTTCTTTTGTATACCACTTTTGTGCATTTGAAACGATTTGTACAGAAGGATCGTCTTTTACTAATGCAAAATAGCTGTAAATCGGTGCGGTTGTTTCACCGACTTCTGAACGAATGTACTCAAGGGTTGCCTGGTGTTCTTCTGAAACGGCATCAAGAATTTCCTGATCTGGCTCAACAAGTGCTTCTCCGGTGGTTTCATCATAAATAGCTCGTACATCTGCACTAGAATCAATGACGTCCCAATCCTCACCGTTCTTTTCAAGTTTCAGATCAATAATTCCCAAGTGATTTCCCCAATAACCTGCTTCAACAGATGGGACTCCATTAATGGTTCCCTTTTCCAAGTTTACGCCTGGGATTCCCGCAAATGTTTCACTTGGAAAAGCTTCGTGGGCATGTCCAAACATAATCGCGTCGATGCCTTCCACTTCCGTCAAATTGTAAGTTGCATTTTCTTCACGCTCTTGGAGTTCAACTGATCCAAGACCAGAGTGAGGAATTGCTACAATAATATCAGCGCCCTGATCCTTCATGATTGGCACATATTTACTAGCAGTTTCATAGATACCTTTTGTAATAACATTTCCTTCAAGGTTAGCCTTATCCCATTGCATGATTTGTGGTGGAACAAAACCAATAACCCCAACATCTACGGTTTGTGTACTACCGTTCGTATCTACCACTTGTTTTTGCATGATTTTATATGGTTCAAAAAAGTGCTGATCATTAGTTGGATCGCTGTCTCCATCATCATAATACACATTAGCATTGATGTACGGGAAATTAGCATCATCTATCGCTTCCTTCAAAAAATCAATCCCGTAATTGAACTCGTGATTCCCGATGTTTGCTGCATCATAGTTCAATAAATTCATTGCTTTGTATACAGGATGAACTTCCCCTTCTTCAAGACCATTTCTAGCAACATAGTCCCCAAGTGGATTTCCTTGGAGCAGGTCGCCGTTGTCAAACAACATACTGTTTGTGGATTCACTACGCGCTTGCTTAATAAGTGTTGCCGTCAAAGCTAAACCGTATTGATTTGTGGGCGTGTCCTGATAATAGTTATAGTTTACAAGATTCACATGTATATCTGTTGTTTCCATGAGTCTCAAATTAACAATGCTGTTTTCCGTCGTTTCCGCATTTGTAGTGTTGCCACTGAATGGGACAAACATTAGCACCGCAATGAGAATAAAGAAAAAGACTTTTCCATTTATACCTCTTCTCATTTTGTAACCCCTTTCAAAATTTTTTGTCACTTTCTAGGTTAAGGGATTGATAGATATTTGGAAATAGTCTGTATGGCAGGGGTCATATGAATCAATTTATTTTTATTGTTATCGTTCGATTACTTTGTTTTCAAGCTTTCCTAACTTTTCTATTTCTAATGATACGACATCACCATCTTTTAAAAATTGTGGTGGATTCATAGCAAAACCTACCCCATTTGGTGTGCCCGTCAAGATAATATCTCCTGGTTTTAACGTGATTAAACCGGAAATAAACTCAATAAGGAATGGAACATCAAAAATTAAATGGCTTGTATTTGAGTTCTGACGCTCCTCACCATTCACAAATGAACGAATAGCTAAGTTGGATGGGTCAGGAACTTCTTCTGTCGTAACTACCCATGGTCCGACCGGTGTACTGCGGTCCAACGTTTTTCCCTGTAACCATTGAGCTGTTCTTTTTTGCAGGTCACGGGCGGATATATCGTTACCAATTGTATACCCAGCAATATAGTCCAATGCTTCTTGTTTATTAACATGCGACGCTTCTTTTCCAATTACTATCGCTAACTCAACTTCGTAATCTAGCTTGTCGGTGAAAGCGGACTTTTCAATATCATCCTCAGGACCAATTAATGCATTGTTGAATTTTGCAAAAAGAACAGGAAACTCAGGTATATCACTCTCCATCTCAGCTGCATGTTCGGCATAATTTTTACCAACACAAAGGATCTTGGAAGGAGCCGGAACTGGCGTACTCAATTGCAATTCATGCTGATCAAACATTAGACTGTCACCAGCATAAATTGCACTGTAATCACAAGCTTCCTTTGCCCGCTCTATTGCACTTGTTCCCATTGAAAAAAATGAAGATGGATCAGATGGAAGAAGGTTATCAATTGAATAGATTGCATCCTTTTCTTGTTTAGAAATCAGCAGTGCACGATAACTTTCCTGCAGATCAATTACTTTATTATCTACTACACACCCTATTCGAAAAGCACCGGGTTTCCCCTTAAATTTATAGCTAACTAATTTCATGACGTAACACTCCTCAATTCTTTAGATTGTATTTTTATTTATCGTACCATATTTTAATCTAAAAATATTCAAAATTTTCTCTTGACAATCGATGTTATCTTAGGTATTGTGTTCATTAATAACTTAATTGAATATGTAATTTTCTTATCCAGAGAGGTGGAGGGACTGGCCCTTAGATACCTCGGCAACAGACTTATGTAAGTACTGTGCCAATTCCAGAAGCGTAAAGCTTGAAGATAAGAAGAGTAACTAGCCACAGTGCCTAAACCTCTTCTTATTTACAGAAGAGGTTTTTTATTTTGGCTGTTTTAGTAAGGATTGTTGCTTTCGGGAGAACAGATATAAACTGCGGCGTAACTAAAAATCATGTTCAGTGCCTTGCAACCGCTACGGAAAAATCACTACGCTTTCCGCGGGCTTGCGCTGAGCCTCCTCGATCGCAAAAAACGCTCACTGCGGGGTCTCATCACTTCGCTTTCCCGCAGGAGTCTCCGTGTTTTTCCTTCGCTAACATGGTGTCTAGAAGCAGTGCTATATAGCTCCTTTCACTATTATGGCAGTTGATTGGAGCGGAGGACCGTTGACTCCTGCGGGAACAGCACGAGTCTGAAGACCCCGCAGCGGTGGTCTTCCGCGAGGAGGCTGAAGCCGTGCCCGCGGAAAGCAACGGTCCGTAGCGAAAATCAACAGCAGTTACGCTGCAGTTTATATTAACTATGTAGATGGAAAAGTAACAATGCGTACGAAAAGAGCCTTTATTTTAAGACCCAGCACGAAATGTATAGGAGGAGGAAAAGGGATGAAGCGTAGTTTAGAAGAACGGTTAAAAGAAGGTACTGTCATTGCAGGAGAAGGATATTTATTTGAGCTAGAACGAAGAGGGTATTTACAAGCAGGTTCCTTCGTTCCAGAAGTGGCACTTGATAATCCCGAGGCACTTAAACAAGCATATAGAGATTACATGAATGCTGGATCAGATGTTGTGTTGGCATTCACCTATAATGCACACAGGGAGAAAATGCGTATTATTGGTAAAGAAGAGTTATTAGAACCATTAAATAGAAATGCTATTCGTCTCGCAAAAGAAGTTGCTAAAGAGCATCCGAAAGAAGAAGCATTAGTGGCTGGAAATATATCTAATACGAATATCTTTGATCCAGAAGATCATGAATCAAAGGATAAAGTAAGAAGTATATTTGCTGAAATGGTGAAGTGGTGCAAGGAAGAAGGCGTTGACTTCATTAATGGTGAAACATTTTATTACCATGAAGAGGCGCTTATAGCATTGGAAGAAATCCTAAAACAGGATTTACCTGCAGTTATTACGTTTGGATTAATGGGTGAAAACATTTTAAGAGATGGCCATACGGTAGCTGAATCTTGTAAAATACTATCCGAAAAAGGGGCACTTGTTGTTGGGATGAATTGTTTCCGAGGGCCTGATACGATGCAACCATTTCTTGCTGATATACGGAAAAATGTTGATGGATATGTAGGTGGCCTGCCTATCCCTTATCGTACAACAGAAGATAATCCGACATTCTTTAATTTACCTGACGGAGGATGCAGCTGCCATTTACCGTTAGAAACGACCTTTCCAACTGCACTTGATCCACTTTATCATAATCGTTATGAATTAGCGGCATGGGCAAAAGAAGCAAAAGATATCGGTATTAATTATATCGGCTTGTGCTGTGGTGCATCTCCAGCTATGTTGCGTGCCGTGACAGAAGCAGTGGGACTTGAAGCAGTTAATTCAAAGTATTCACCTGATATGGAGAAACACTTCTTGTTTGGAAAAGACAAAACATTAAAGGAACATAATTTAGACTATCGGTTAAAAGCGTAATATGTGCAAGTATATTAAGGAATAACATTCAAAGATAAATAAAAAAGAAAGAAGGAATATAAAATGTCAATCACATTAACGAAAGCACCATTCAGAGCAGATCATGTTGGGAGCTTATTACGACCAGATAATCTGCACAAAGCGAGAAAGGAATTCAAAGAAGGTACTATCTCGGCAGAACAATTACGTGAGGTTGAAACAAAAGAAATTAAACGGGTTGTTGATAAACAAATTGAGATTGGATTAGAACTGGTTACAGACGGCGAATTCAGGCGCACCTGGTTCCACTTAGACTTTTTAGAGCACTTAAATGGGGTGGAAGGATATGTGCCTGAACAAGGATACCTATTTGCTGAAGGTGTAGAAACAGAGAAATATAACGTGCGAAATACAGGGAAAATTACTTTTAATCCAGACCACCCTCATATAAAAGACTTTGTTGAATTGAACGAAATCGTTAACGGTCGGGCAGTTGTTAAACAAACAATACCGAGTCCAAATCAATTATTTAACGTTGGTATTCATAACGAAGCTGTTTATCCAGATCTTGAAGAGTATGCGAATGATATTATAAAAGCGTATCAAGATGCAATTCAAGCCTTTTACAAAGCTGGTGTACGTTATTTACAATTAGATGATGTTTACATTGCTGGGCTTTCCGCACCCGAAATTCCATTCAATGATGGGAAGTATTCAAGAGAACAATTAATCGACCTGGCATTACGCGTAATCAACGGAGCTTTAGAAAATAAACCCGAAGATTTAGTTGTGACAACACACTTATGTCGTGGAAACTATCAATCTACTTGGGCATTTGAAGGAAGTTATGCACTTATCGCACCGACGTTATTAGCAAAAGAGAAGGTAGATGGCTTCTTTTTGGAATATGATGATGAACGTTCCGGAGATTTCAAACCGTTAGAATATATTCCGAATGGAGGCGCACAAGTAGTTCTAGGTGTCGTCACATCCAAAAACGGCGAACTTGAAGACAAAGAAGTAATTAAAGCACGCATTAAAGAAGCTTCCCAATACGTGCCGCTTGAACAATTATGCTTAAGTCCACAATGTGGATTCGCTTCAACTCACCTTGGTAATAAATTAACCGAGGAAGCACAGTGGAATAAATTGAAGTTTGTCGTCGATGTGGCAAAAGAAATTTGGAAGTAATACATCCTTTTAAACATTACAATCTAAGGACTGCCAGTAAAAAATTAATATACTTATTCTTATCAAGAGAGACGGAGGGATTGGCCCTGTGATGTCTCAGCAACCAGCCTGTTTAGGTCACGGTGCTAACTCCAATAGGTAATTACTTACCTACAAAGATAAGAAGATTGTTTTCGTTTTAGGGACCTTCTTCTTGATAAGAGGGTCCTTAACATTTTTACCGATTTCTTTTGAAAAGGGTGAATCACATGACAAATAAGAGTTTAGAAACTAGGTTGGTGCAATTAGGTAACAAGCGTGATGAGATTACTGGTGCCGTAAATCCACCAATCTATTTATCTACCGCTTACCAGCATCAAGGAATTGGTAAGTCAACTGGATTTGACTATACGCGTACAAAAAATCCAACTCGAGCTATTTTGGAAGAAGGAATTGCCAACCTGGAAGCTGGTGATTGTGGGTATGCATGCAGTTCTGGAATGGCAGCTATACAGTTAGCTCTTTCCCTTTTCCGTTCGGGTGATGAATTAATTGTTCCAGAAGATATTTATGGTGGCACCTACCGTTTACTTGCACATTATTCAGCTATCTATGATATACAGACAACGTATACAGACTTTAAGGAAGTAGACGTGACGGAGAAGTTAATCTCAACCAAAACAAAGGCATTATTTATTGAAACTCCAACTAACCCGTTAATGCAGGAAATTGATATCAGGCAGTACGCAACACTTGCTCATAAACACAACCTATTACTTATCGTTGACAACACGTTCTTAACCCCTTACCTTCAACAACCATTAGAGTTAGGTGCCGATATCGTTATTCATAGCGCTACTAAATACATTGGTGGACATAATGATGTGCTGGCTGGATTAGTAATTGCTAAAGGGAGAACAATCTGCGAAAAATTATCCATTATCCATAACGCTTCTGGCGGCGTCTTATCTCCCTTTGATTCATGGCTTATAATCAGGGGATTAAAAACACTTGCCTTACGGATGAAACAACATGGTGAAAATACAAAAAAGATAGCGGATTATTTATCAAATCAACCAATGATTTCTGACGTTTTGTACCCAGGTAAAGGTGGTATGCTATCATTTCGCCTTAAAGAAAGTAAATGGATTGAACCTTTCTTAGAAAATCTTCAGTTAATAACGTTCGCGGAAAGTCTTGGGGGAGTGGAGAGTTTCATTACTTATCCTTCAACCCAAACCCATGCAGACATTCCGCTTGAAGAACGGATTCGTCGTGGAATTGATGATCGATTATTACGATTTTCTGTTGGAATTGAACAGGCCGAAGACTTAATAACAGACTTAAATCAAGTATTTTCTGTATTAGAAAAGGAGGAGGTCAAGTTATGAGTATTTACGAGGATCAATTAGAGACAAGATTAATTCATGCTTCATCAAATGTAGACGTTGAACAGAAAACGGGTGCAGTAAACGTACCTATTTATCTATCATCCACTTTTCACCAGGAAAGCTTCGATCACTTTGGCCCATTTGATTATAGCCGGTCGGGAAACCCTACAAGGCAAGTATTGGAAAAAACAATTGCTGAGTTAGAAAGTGGTGCCAAGGGGTTAGCATTTGCTTCTGGAATGGCGGCTATCTCTTCAGCCTTCATGCTGCTTTCTGCTGGTGATCATGTTTTAGTTTCCAAAGATGTTTATGGAGGAACCTATAGGTTTGTTACGGAAGTGTTAAACAAATACAGGATTGATCACACATTTGTAGATACCACTGATTTAAGCCATCTTGCCAATACCATTAAACCAAATACAAAGGTTATATATATCGAAACACCTTCTAACCCATGTTTAAACATTACAGATATTGAAGGGGTTGTAAAAATCGCAAAAGCAAATAATTGTTTAACTTTTCTAGACAATACCTTTATGACACCACTTTATCAAAAACCAATTAAACTGGGTGTGGATATCGTACTTCATAGTGCTACCAAATTTTTATCTGGGCACAGTGATATTATTGCCGGTTTGGCTGTAACAAGGAATGAAGAACTCGGCGAAAGATTAGCCTTTATTCAGAACTCCTTTGGATCCATATTAGGTGCACAGGATTCTTATCTTTTAATCCAAGGTATTAAAACGTTGGGACCCCGTTTAAAACAGTCATCCGAATCAGCACACAAAATAGCTGTCTATCTAAATGGTCATCCATTAATTGAGAAGGTGTTCTATCCGGGTTTATCTTCTCATCCGGGTTATTCCATCCATGTTAACCAATCCAAGAGTTCAGGAGCGGTTCTATCATTCGAAATAGCAAATAAGGTAGAAGCTAAAGCATTTGTCGACCAAATTCGACTGCCAATTTTCGCTGTTAGTCTTGGAGCAGTCGAGACAATTCTCTCTCATCCAGCTACTATGTCCCATGCTGCATTGCCAAAAGAAGAAAGAAAGAAAAGAGGGATTACAGATGGATTGTTTAGACTTTCCGTTGGATTGGAACATGTGGATGATCTAATTGCAGATCTAAATCAAGCATTACATGCAGCACATCACCAAATATCGAAGGTTAGAATAACTAATTAGAAAGGTGTTAACAATATTCGCTGTGTTTGTTTTGACAGCGTGCAGCCGCATTTTTCTGTTGAAAATGCGGCTGCTTCAAGTATAGTTCGGTTTTATTATTCAAAATCGTGTTCCGCTAACGTAGTAGCAATTTCATCCTGAATCTCAGTCATCGATCCATCTATATAATTGTTCATCATCACAGAAAAGATTAGCTCTTCACCGTCTTTAGATGTGACATATCCAGAAAGTGTGCTGACTCCAGTCAGTGAGCCAGTTTTAGCTGTAACATTTCCTTTCGTGGAATCACCTGTCATTCGACCACGTAGTGTCCCACCTACCAAACGCTCTGACATACCCGCCACCGGCAGTGATTTCTCAAATACCGGGAACCAGCTTTCATCCTGTATTTCATATAGGAACTTGGTAAGCTGTTCTGCAGGAATTAAATTTTTATGAGACATACCCGACCCGTCACGCAGCAAAACTGTATCCGTATCCACCCCAAATTCGGAAAGTTTCTCTTCCATGACCTCAATTCCTTTATCCCAACTACCTTCTCCGTGAACGAACTTGCCCATTTCCTTTACAAGAACTTCTGCATGACCATTATTACTTAGCTTCATGAATGGGATGTAAAGATCCTTCAGCGGCATCGATTGTTTCGATGTAAGAACAGTTGCCTTTTCAGGTGTAACACCTAACTTGACTGTTGAGTTTCCAATTAACTGTATACCCTGTTCTTCCAATGCCTTTTTGAAGACATCTAACGCATATCCTGTTGGTTCCCATACTGATCTCCATACCCTGGATTTTGAACCATCTAGCGGAATGTTTCCTTCTATTACGATATTATTTGTTCCGTGTATACGTTCGATGGAGATATCCTTCGATTCGCCTCCGCTAACGGTTTTTGCTTTATTAACTATAGTTAAATAGTCTGTCTCCGGTATTAGCTTTACTTCAGGGCTTGCACCGGCTTTTTCTCCTGGATACACTTCTACAATAACTGTTCCAGCATCGTAATCATCATTCGGAGCAATGGTCAATGCAGAAATCTGTGCTCCCGTGTAATACGACTCATCATCCCAGTTCAGATCCGTGGATAGTCGAACATCATCAAACCAGTTATCGTCCCCGATTAAATCACCTTTGATCTTATGGACTCCTTTCTCTTTCAACTCTTTAGCGAATTGAATTAAATCTTTCTTCATTAGCGTTGGATCGCCTTTCCCTTTCAAATACAAATTACCCTTAAGGACCTTGCCCTTCAATTTACCATCAGTCAAAACTTCAGTTGAGAAGCGGTAATCCGGTCCAAGTACATCCAGTGCAGTTGCACCAGTCATTATTTTCTGGTTGGAAGCCGGATGAAGGCGAATATCCCCGGAATGCGAATAAAGAGATTCACCACTACTCGCACTTCGGATGCTTACTCCAGTAAGAGCACCCTCAAGACGTTCATCATTTAATATTTCATCAACCTTTTCACTTAGCTGTGTAGATTCATTGGATGCAACTTCTGCGGATTCTTCAGATACTACCTTTTTTGTGTCATCTGAGGCTATCACAACCGATGTGTTTTCTTCCATTGTCAAAGGCATTAATGCAAGTATTGCCATTAGAAAAATGAGGAAAACCTTATTCAAATTGCCTTTACGATTCATTGCACGTCCACATCCTTATAAATTTTCGTATATTTCAGTAAATTATACCATCTATCGATTGAAATGTAACTTATTCAGTGAAAAATCATTCTTTTTAACTACATAAAGTGAAACTTCATGCATTGGGGGTTTTACTGCCCGTCAAACTGCGACAAAAAGTAATGTAAAACTTATGGTACCCCATTAACAATTAAATAAAAATCCCAATCTCTTATTTGTAGCACATGGAGATTGGGATGTCTTAAGTTATTTTATTTGTTTTTATTGTTCAAAAACACACCAATGATTTGGACGGGTAAGTGATTGCGGTAATTTTGTATGTGCATCGCCTTTCGCCGAGTTAATCTGAACTTGAGTGAGAAAGATACTTTCAGTGAGATTAGCTCCTCTTAGGTCGGCGTCTCGTAAATCAGCCCCGATAAAGTCAGTCACTCTTATGTCGGCTTCCCGGAGGTCAGCAGCAATAAGTAATGCTCCTCTTAAATCGGCTCCTCTAAGATCAGCACCTCTTAAATTTGCACCTAAAAGATCGCCCCCTCGTCGGTCGACTTTCCGACTTTTTTTGGAAGGCTTCAGTTGGCGACGTGACTCGGCCCGGACTAATTCACTTGTCCTTAAAAGGAGATTGTTTACTCCTTCTCGATGTGATGGAACATCTAATTCCATGAGTGAATCCGGTTTAAGTTGAGTAAGTCGTTCCGTTTCTGCCAGAGCGAGGCTAATCTCTCTATGAATCGAACGAGACGCTCTGAACGTCAAAGCTTCAGTTAGATACCAGAGCATCTCATGAAGTTGTTGCATAATAGGGAGTACATCGAACATTTTCTTCGCCGTTTCTGGACCTTCACGCCAACCGACTCCTCCAAAAGTAACTTGGGAAACCTTTTGTCCTGCGCCAAAGCAGTCAAAAACAGTACAACCTTTAAATCCCTGCTCTCTAAGGTCCTTGTATATGCCGCAACGGAAGTCCGATTGCAGATTAGGGCAGGGCTTACCAGCATCTTTATCAATTGCAAAGTCTGCCGAAGCTGAGAAGTTTAGCCCAACACAACACAAGCCAAAGCAGTTCTCGCAGTCAGCACGCAGATTTTCGCGTCTAATGTCGTGTTTGGAGTTCGGATATTCATTATTCTCAAACAATACGTGCACCTCCTTTGCTTCCGTATTTCTTAAGTACTATTGATATATAAGTTTTTATAGGATAAAGAGTTTGTATGTTATCTCACATGTGGTAGTGGATGTCTTTCAATTTTCTTATATTATCATTGAATGATTTTTCAGTCAATTATTGATTTTATCCCGAAATAAGTCTTAGTAAGGATGCCTGTTGAATAAGTATCTATTTTTAAGGCTCTTTTCGTAAGCAATGTTGCTTTTCATCTTCATAGTTGATAAATTGCGACGTAACTGATGGTTGCTTTCCGCTGCAGGGTCTTCAGACTCGTGCTATTCCCGCAGGAGTCAACTTTCCTCCGCTCCAATCAACTGCCATAATAGGAAAGGAGCTATATAATACTGCTTCCAGACACCATGTTAGCGAAGGAAAAACACGGAGACTCCTGCGGGAAAGCGAAGTGATGAGACCCCGCAGTGAGCGTTCTTTGCGATCGAGGAGGCTCAGCGCAAGCCCGCGGAAAGCGTAGTGATTTTTCCGTAGCGGTCGCAGGACACTGAACATGATCTTTGGTTACTTCACAGTTTATATCTATTCCTTCAAGACCCTTTCCCTGCCGGTCGTAGATACTAAAAAAACTCTGATGTTGTAATCACATCAGAGTTCTCTTTATCAGGTACACATCTATGTATACCTGATAATTATACTATTCAACCGTTACACTTTTTGCGAGGTTGCGTGGTTTATCAACATCACAATCACGATGTAATGCTGCATAATAAGCCAAGATTTGTAATGGAACTACACTAACAAGCGGTGTTAATAGCTCATGAACGTGTGGTAAAACGAAAGCATCGTCGTCTTGTTCTAGACCGCGCATGCTGATTACCATTGCGTTTGCTCCGCGTGACACTACTTCTTGTACGTTACTACGGATTGCATAATTCACGTCTTCTTGTGTTGCAACTGCAATGACTGGTGTACCTTCTTCAATTAAAGCAATTGTTCCGTGCTTTAATTCGCCGCCAGCAAAACCTTCTGCTTGAATGTAGGAGATTTCTTTTAGTTTTAATGACCCTTCAAGACAAACATAATAGTCACTGCTGCGACCGATGAAGAATGCATTACGTGTTGTTTCTAAATAGCTTTTCGCAAGATCTTCAATAGTTTCTTTTTGATCTGTTAAAATTTCCATTGCGTTAGCAACAATTGCAAGTTCCTGCATTGGATCAAAATCTAAAGATAAACCTTTTGCCCTTGCGGAATCCACTGCTAATATCGCTAGTACAGCAATTTGGGCGGTGTATGCTTTAGTTGATGCTACTGCGATTTCTGGTCCTGCATAAAGATTTAACGTGTAATTTGCTTCACGAGAAAGGGTGGATCCTGGCACGTTTGTAATTGTAAGTGCTGGATATCCCTTTTCTTTAATTCTTACTAATACGGATCTACTATCAGCCGTTTCACCACTTTGTGAGATAAACACAAACAATGGTTTTTCTGATAGTAATGGCATGTTATATGAAAATTCACTTGCTACGTGAACTTCGACTGGAATATTCGCTAACTTTTCAATGAAATGCTTTCCAACTAATCCTGCATGATAACTTGTTCCACAAGCTATGATATAGACACGGTCACAGGCTTTCATTGCTTCACGGATATCGTTATCAAGCTTTAATTCGTTATTTTCACCTTGATATTCTTTAATAATTCTACGCATAACAAATGGTTGTTCATCGATTTCCTTCAGCATAAAGTGTGGGTATGTTCCTTTTTCGATATCACTCACATCGATTTGCGCTGTAAAAGGTTTACGATTAACAGGAGTTCCATCAAGCTTCTGAATTTCAACAAAGTTACGGTTAACAAGTACAACCTCTTTGTCATGAATTTCCAGATACTGATCTGTCTCTTTAAGGGTTGCCATTGCATCGCTAGCAATAACATTGAATCCATCGCCTAAACCAATCAATAATGGGCTTTTATTTTTTGCCACATAAATGATGTCTTGATCTTCACGATCGATTAATCCAAGTGCATATGAACCCTTTAATAGGCTAACAGTTTGACGAAAAGCCTCAGCCGTATCCTCGTATTTATCAAAAAACTTCTCAACTAATTGTACAATTACCTCTGTATCCGTTTCACTGACAAAATTCACATCTTGTAGATGGCTATTTTTTAAGTCCTGGTAGTTTTCAATAACTCCGTTGTGAACGATTGTAAAGCGACCTGAAGTGCTTTGGTGTGGATGCGCGTTTTCAACACTTGGCACGCCATGGGTTGCCCAGCGTGTGTGACCAATTCCCATTGTGGCATGTGTTGTCTCGTCTACACGCTCTTGAAGCGCTGCAATACGTCCTTTTACTTTAAAAAGATTCATTCCATCATCGTTTAAGATAGCAATCCCAGCGGAGTCATATCCGCGGTATTCCAGTTTTTCAAGCCCATTTAATAAAACTTCTTTTGTATCGTTTTGTCCGATATAGCCTACTATTCCACACATAATGTGTATCCTCCTTGAACGGAAGGGGCAGACAAAAAACCTGTATTTATATAATACTGGGGCGTTTTACTGCCCCTTTCTCGTGGTCGTTTAATGTTTCATCTTGCCTTATTCATTTGGCCAACAAGTTGCCTCATTGTTTTTTGAATAAGGTATAACGATTGAGATGTGCAATCGGGAGGTATCCGCCGAAAAAATCGATAATCCTCCTCCTCGTCAACTATTCATTGTGAGTCGTCTCTGTGAATAGTTCAGGCGCTTTTGTTGCTATTTGGTTTACGATGCTCCTTTCTATTTTTGACTAAAGTTTCCCTGTGAATGATTTATCCAATCACAATACACTATATTTTAACCGATAAAGAATTGTTTGGTCAATGGTAATTTTGTGTATGTTGTTATAAGTGTATGTTTATACAACTAAAATGTTCAAATTATATATTCCACTCAGCAAAACTTAAAAAGCAGGTCGACCATTTCTTTGGTTAACCTGCTTTTAACTTTCCTACCCTTTATGCTTATCCAAAAAATCTAACATCCGTGAATAAGCATTGATTTCATTTTCTTTTTTCCAAAATCCGTGTCCCTCATCTTCCATTACAAAATACTCCACATCACGACCCTTTTCTTGAAGCTTTTCAACAATTTGATCGGACTCTGCTTTCACGACACGTGGATCTTTTGCCCCTTGAATCACCAGCATAGGCTTTGTCATCGTATCCAGATACGTTACTGGTGAATCTCGGATAAAGCGTTCCTTATCTCGTTCTGGATCTCCAATCCATCGTTCCATAATTGGCTTCCAGTGATCAGGAACGGAACTAACAAACGAAAATAAATCAGATGGGCCGAAGATGTCGACACACGCTTTGAAATATTCTGGGTGACGACCATGAAGTAAAAGTGTCATATATCCACCAAAACTACCTCCAACCAGAAATAGTTTGTCCCGGTCGGTAATTCCGTTTTCAAATAGCCACTCGATACCCGCTACACAATCGAGTCTTGGTCCCTCTCCCCAGTCCTGCTCTACCAGTTTTACAAAAGATGAACCATAACCCGTGCTACCTCGGAAATTTGGAGCAAAGACGCTATAACCTCGGTTTAAGAAGCATTGAAATAACGAGCGGAATACTTTTCTTTCTGCTGCTTGTGGCCCACCGTGCGGCCAGAAAATCGTATGACCATTATCATTATCTGGCCTTGCTTTAAATAATAATGCTTCCATTTCCATCCCATCGAATGACTCGTAAGAAACGACTTCTGGCACTACCATTTCTTCCCCACTAACACCTAAGACTGTATTATTCGTAAGCCGCTTCCAGCTCAAACCATCAGTTGATTGGTAGATATTGTGCGGAATCGTAGCGCTTATCCCCAGCACAAAAAGCGAACCCGATTGTGTCACATTCAATTGGTTGATTACATCGACTGGTAGACTTAGTTCTTCTAAGTCGCCTGTTGCTAGGTCATATTTATATAAATAATCTGCTACTCCCTTTTCAGTAAGGATAAAAAGAGTTTGTTTATGTTTATCAAACTCTAAAGTTTTCACACTCTCTCCTTCAAGTGAAACAACTGACGAAAATTGCTTTGTTTCTATATCAAAACTTGCTACATAGCTGTATTCGCTATCATAATCGGTAGCGAAGTATATGGTAGAATCATCTACAAAAATAGGATCAAACGTGATGTGAACTTTCTTAGCGTCAGGTGTAAGGTTGTATTCCTGATCATCCACTTTCACAAATCCAGTTACATACGTATTAGCATAGGACATCAGGTATGCAAACTTCTTCTCATCATTTGAAACGGCAGCTAAGTTGGTAAGTGCATCTTTTCCTGAATGAATAAGCCGGTCAGATTGACCCTCCAAATTACGTACATGTGTGTTTAGAAAAGATTCATTTCCGTCAGATGTCATGTAATAAACACGTTTTCCATCCTCGCTTAAATGCGTAAAAAAGAATTTATCTTCAGAACTTCCAGTTATAAGCGGCTGTGGCAATCCACCCTCAACAGGTAAAGCATAAATTTGCTGGTTCTCATCACCGTCCTGGTCAAAGCCTGACAGTACGTAACGATTATTCGGATCAAATTGAATAAAACTACTTAACTGTTCCTGGTGAGCAAAAAGGTATGGAAATGTATCTGGTAAATCCATTGCCCACAAATTCATTTTTCCATTTAGATTTGCATTGAAAATAAGACGTTTTTCATCCTTGCTTACTGCAAAGTTTGTAATAGCATACGTGCGAAAGAATTGCTCTACAGTCGGTTTCGGAAATTGCATCATCATAGTCCCCCTGATTTGTTTGTTTCTATGAAGTTCTAAGATGTTTGAATTGTTAAATATCAGTATACCTTATATTTATTCGCTTTGATAGGGTCTGATGAATGGCGAATCATATTTATGGATAAACACTTATACCAGCCTGCCATCCTTAATCGTGATCACACGATCACATAAGTGCAGCACGCGTTCATCGTGTGTAACCATGATACCCGATTTATTACGGGTTTTTATTTCATCTGCCAGCATTTCAACAACTTCTAATCCACGCTTTGAGTCCAGACTTGCGGTTGGTTCATCTGCAAAAATAATACTTGGGTCATTCATGAGTGCCCGTGCAATTGCTACACGTTGGCGTTGCCCGCCTGAGAGCTCACTTGGAAAATGATCAAGGCGCTCACCAAGTCCGAAATGTTCAAGCAAATCTTTTGTCCGTTTTTCTGTAGCCTTTTTACTCAAGTTTCCTAGTTTACCGATCAAGCCAAGCTGGTCCTTAATCTTTAAATACGGAACAAGGTTTGCGGATTGAAAGATAAATCCTAGTTTATCAAGACGTAGCTGTGTAACCTTTTTAGAGGATAAAGATGATAGATCTTTATCCGCAATCCGTATCTGTCCACTAGTCGGAGTTAACAATGCTCCCGCTATTGACAACAGTGTACTTTTCCCGGAACCTGATGGGCCAATAATTGCTACAAATTCACCCGCTTCAACCGCAAGTGACGCCTGGTCAATTGCTTTAAATTCCTTTGGGCCGTCGTGATAGACTTTGGTGACATTATCCATTTCTAGTGTTTTCATTAATTAGCTCCTCCTTCAATTGCTCGGATTGGATCAATTTTCACAATTTGAATGAGCGATAATAAGGATCCAATAACCGTAACCACCAACAATACAGTGGAAAACTGCAGCATGTTCGCGATGTTCAATTGAAACGGTAAATCATTCGGAAATAACGCCGCTGCGCCATAAGTTAAACCAAGTGCTATGCCAATACAGATTACCGATAGTAACACGACTTGTGAGATCACGTTTCGTATTAAATAGGATGTTTTCGTACCTAACGCTTTTAACACACCGAATTGATCTGTTTTTTGTAATGTTAAAACGTAGAAAAATACAGCTAATACAAACGTACCTATCACAAATAAGAATACAATCATCATGTTAAGTGATGCCTGTTCCTGCGAGTAACCCGGTATCCCTTTTAATAGTTCATCCTTTGTCAAAATATCGTAGTTTCCTGAAAGCTGATTTTTAACAGCATCCATGTTGCCGTCTTTAACCTGAAGTGCTACTGCACTGATTTTTCCATCAGTTGTGCCAAGTGCATCACTACTCACATATGCAACAGGTGTGTGACTAAACCGAGATTGCTCAGTAAACCCAACTACAGTAAAAGTTTGATTAAAACCACCTATTTTCAGTTCATCACCAAGGTTGACCCCTTCCTGCTTCATAGAATCATCTAAAATTAATTCCGATGCTCCAGTTGCCGTTAAAGATTGTCCACTCGTTACCGCTGGCATTAGCATGCTTTCTACATCAGTCATGAATAATGCAACGTCAATTTTCTGGTCTGAACCTTTTTCAGATGCGCTTGTCATATTGACTGAAAGGGGTACCGCTGTTTCAACACCATTTGTTTCTTGAATTGCGTCCAACTTTCCCGCTGAAAATACCGATCTTGTAATCCGGTTCTCAACGTCTTTTTCCAGTAACACATAATCTGCCGGTAAATTTTGTATTGCAGAAGCATTGTCTGCTGATAGTCCTTTTGCCAATCCTGATATTATAAAAATCAACATTGCAATTAGCACCATAATAACTCCGATTAATATATACCTGAATTTTGCATGTAATAATTCTCTTATCGCTAAAAACATAAAAATCGCTCCCTCCTAATCACTACACCCATAGCTTACATAGGTAATATGAATAGAAGATGAACGATTGATTACTTTTTACTTTTTCGGCAGGAACACATGAAAGGTAGATCCTTTTCCTATCTCACTTTCTACCTCAATAGTTCCGTTGTGGATTTCGATTATTTTCTTCACAATTGCCAGCCCAAGTCCAGTGCTCGCTTCACTTCTGGTTCTCGCTTTATCCACTTTATAGAATCGATCAAAAATCTGCATTACATCTTTTTCTGACATTCCAATACCAGTGTCTTCAATGTACGCATGAATACCATCTTTATCTTCTTCAGTTGTAATTGATATCGTGCCACCGTTATCTGTATAGCGAATCGCATTTGTCACTAGATTCATCCATATTTGTTGAATTAAATCAGTTGATCCAGTGATTTTACCTGCATGTAAATTTAAATCAATGATTAGGTCTTTCTCTCGCCACTGCCATTCTGTCGTCGAAACAACATCCTTAATCTGATCATCAATGGATACAGGGAATGCATTGTTTCCACTTTCGTCATGGTCGAGCATCGATAGTGTAAGTAACTGTCTACTTAATAATGATACACGTTTGCTCTCTTTTTCAATAATTGTTAAATAATGATGTCGCTCCACATCCGTCATTTCTTCATCTCTTACCAATTCGGTAAAGCCTTGAATGGAGGTTAATGGTGACTGAATCTCGTGTGAGACATTGGAAACAAACTCTTGCCGTTTTGTCTCCGTCTGTTCCAAACTATCACTCATTTTTGAAAAATCCCGTGCAAGTCGTCCAATCTCATCTTTACGATTAACATTCAGTTTCATGTGATAGTTCCCAGCCGCTATTTTCTTTGTTGCCTCGGTTAATCGCTTAATTGGTTTTACAATATAGCTTGTACTAATTAACACTAATAAAAATGAAAAGATTAGCGCCAATGTAAGTAACGCTGCAAGGAAAAACCGCATTTCTCCAAATTGCTGCGAAGTGTTCGGACGGACAAATAATGCATAGTTTTTTCCATTTACATCAAGCGGAACACCAATTGTATTCTTCAATTCATTATCAAAAAAACCAGTTACAAAAGGCTTCCATGGATAATTTTCAACCCCATGATAAACTTCACCTTGTAAAACTTTCTCGACGCTAATAGGGTCTAAATTTTTTATTCGAAATGGATCACCATATACCTGTCCATTTCCGGAATCATCAACTAAATAAAACTTGTAGCCTAGATCAGTCATTCCTTCCAGATAAGTTGAAATGTCCTGCTTATTATTCGATTTATAGATATCTACAATATTCTTACTGATGTGGGTGATTTTCGCATCATTCTTTGGCTTTAAATAATTTTGGTAATAAATATTCGATGCGAAAAAAGCAATGATAGCACTCGCAATCATGATTGCCATCGTCACCACAATGATCCGTACATACAGTGTTCGCACAGTAATTCCTCCATAATCTTCGTTTTGTTGCAGACTACTCCACTAGTATGAACAGAACATGAACAGGTTGTTACACCTGTTCAAGCTTGTAGCCCACACCGCGTATTGTTTTGATAGAAAAGTCATGGTTACTTTCAGCAAAACGCTCACGCAAACGTTTAATATGTACATCAATTGTCCGATCATTTCCGACAAAGTCATTTCCCCAAACCAGCTCTATTAATTGGTCCCTTGTGAAGATTTGATTTGGATAATTCGCCAGCTGTGCGAGTAGCTCAAATTCTTTTAACGGTAAAATAACTGTTTTTCCATTCGCTCGTACTTCATAGCTTTTCCGATCTATTACAGTATCACCTATGTGAATGATTTGTTCGTTCATCACTTGGAACCTTCTAAGCAAAGCTTTAATCCGGAATAAAACTTCTTTCGGTTCAAAAGGCTTCACGATGTAATCATCCGTTCCAGCCGTATATGCCTTTTCCTTATCAATCAGTTCACCTTTAGCAGTCAGCATGATGACCGGGATGTCGTAGTATGTTCGAATTTCTTTACATAGTTCATAACCGTCCACATGTGGCATCATAATGTCTACCACTGCAAGGTGAATGGTTTGTTCTTCTAATTGTTCAAGTGCGGCTTGCCCGTCCCCCGCTTCAATTGTGCGATATCCTTCTTTTTGCATATAAAAACGAAGCAGTTCTCTGATGTGTGGATCATCATCTACTAGTAAGATAGTAATCATTATGACGTCACTCCCATGCATATTTGATTTAATATTATCATATTATAGAGCGTGGGGAATGACTAGGGATTATATAATGTAGCCAACAAAAAAAACTGCCCCCACTTGGGGAGCAGAATTCAAATACATGTTTATTTCATTCCCAATAAATCATCAATTACGGCTACAACGCGATCTGCATATCTTTCGCAGTCTTCTTTAGTTGATGCTTCAACCATTACTCGGACAAGTGGTTCAGTACCTGATGGACGAACAAGCACGCGCCCTTGGCCACCCATTTCTTCTTCCACTTGATCAATCGCTTCAAGGATCTTAGGATTGGTTAATGCATTTTTCTTATCGGTCACTTTAACGTTTTTCAGTACCTGAGGGAAAATTTCCATTTCTCCTGCTAGTTCTGATAAAGGTTTTCCTGTTTCTTTTAACACATTTACAAGTTGTAATGCAGATAATAGGCCATCACCAGTTGTGATGTAATCAAGGAAAATAATGTGTCCTGATTGCTCACCGCCAAGGTTATAACCACCTTTACGCATTTCTTCCATTACGTAGCGGTCACCAACTGCTGTTTTGTCACTGCGCATACCATTTTCCTCTAATGCTTTATAGAAGCCCAGATTACTCATAACGGTTGATACAACCGTATTATGATGAAGATGTCCCTTTTCATTCATATATTTAGCACAGATATACATAATCTGGTCGCCATCAACTAATTGACCTTTCTCATCTACAGCAATTAAGCGGTCACCATCGCCATCAAAAGCAAGACCTATGTCAGCACCTTTATCTGAGACAAATGCTTGCAGGGTTTCTGGGTGCGTTGAACCTACACCATCATTTATATTCAAGCCATCTGGAGAGCTGCCAATGGTATAAATATCCGCTTCAAGATCAGCAAATAAATGAGATGCTAAGCTTGAGGTAGAACCATTTGCACAGTCTAATGCTATTTGCATACCTTCAAATTCATTATCCACTGTTCCTTTTAGGAAGGAAATATATTTTTGTCCGCCTTCAAAGTAATCATTAACCTGTCCTACATCTTCGCCAATTGGGCGTGGTAGAAGATCTTCACTATCCATTAACTCTTCAATTTCTTCCTCTTGTTCATCGGTTAATTTAAATCCGTCCGGACCGAAAAACTTGATTCCGTTATCTTCTACTGGATTATGTGAAGCTGAAATCATGACACCAGCTTCGGCTTTCGTTGCTTTCGTCAAATATGCAACACCAGGAGTAGAAATAACGCCTAGACGCATTACTTCAGCACCAATTGATAATAAGCCAGCGACCAATGCACCTTCTAACATTGGCCCTGAAATTCGTGTATCCCGACCAATTAAAATCTTAGGTTTCTTTGTTTCTTTTGTTAACACATATCCACCAAAACGTCCTAGTTTAAATGCTAATTCCGGTGTTAACTCTTCGTTCGCTATCCCTCGGACACCATCTGTACCAAAATATTTACCCATGCAGTACCTCTCCTTTTGTTCCCATATATCCCTGTATTGTTGCCTGAGATTATTATTACAACTTATGAATTTTTTGTAATTGCTGGAACAGCATTACGTAATTTCAATCGTGACTTTTTCCATTTCAGCTTTAACTGTAACATCTTCTGGTCCTTGAATCGTTATGGGTACCTGATGTTCTCCTACTCCAAGCCCCTCTGCATCAACGACTAATTGAATGTCTTCTGCTTTTAATTCACTAATACTTTTTTCGGATCCAGCTACAACCACATTCATCGTGGCTTCACCTGGATTAATAAACGATATATCTTGTCCATCATCAAGGTTCTCAACATCGATTCCGACATCATTAATCGTTCTTGCCCGCTCTAATTCAATTACTACTTCAACTACTTCCGTCTTTGGAACACTTGCACCATCTGGTAATGTTAGTTTTGTTTCGATTGTTTGAGATTCAGTTATATCTGATAAGTTTATTTCCTCTGTTGAAACTTTTTCAATACCTTCCAATACTGCACTCGTTGCAAAAACCTCTACTTCGTCGACATTAGCCTTAATAGAAGAAAGCTTATAATCTTCAGGTAGCTTACCGGTTGTAGGAACAGCTACTGGAACAGTTTTACTCGGGTTCAACAGTTCCGCTGAAACAATCACATTCTGCGGCTCTATGTTTACGTTCAATTCATTTCCTTGGCTATCATATACATTCACTGGTACTTCTCTACTATTAATCGATTCCTCTAAGCCAGCTACATCAACAAATACCTTTACAATACCAATTCGATCGATGATTTCATTCGAGCTTGTAATGGTAACGGTTTTCGGTTCAACTTCAGAAGAACCAAGTTCAAATCCATCTGGAAGCTTGTCTGTATTTATAAAATCAACGTTCACACTAAACTCTTCAGATGAACGCTCTTCAATCACCACATCAATTTCTTTAGGTTCAATATATACACCTAGGTTATTAGGCACATTTGCATATTTGACTTCAACTGTATGTTCGCCCGCACCTAATTCTTCTAAGTCGACATATACGTCAAAACTTTGTTGGCGAACAGCCGGGACCAACACACCTGGGCTTCCCTGAAGTTGAACAGTAACATACTCAGGTACACCGCTAACAACATATTTTTCTTCATTAATTTGAATATCAACTGGGAAATTTTCAATTGTTTCGATGTCGTCAGAATCATTTAAGGAAAACCTGGAATCGTTCTCTGATTGATTGTCATATAAGGTTAAGGAAACAAATACATATAGCAAAATAGCAAATGCAAGCGAGATAATACGAACAAACCATTTACTTTTAAACCAATTATCCATTCTTTCTTCCCCTCCACTTCCATGACTTTGATTCAGGGGCTTTTACCGATAATGATAAATTTTCTCGTAAGAGTTCTCTTAGTGTATTTAAGTCTAAATCACGGTGCAGTTCGCCATTTTTTGTACAGGATACATTACCAGTTTCCTCCGACACAATAATCGTGAGTGCATCGGTAACTTCACTAACCCCCATTGCAGCGCGATGTCTCGTACCAAGCTCTTTTGAAATAAAAGGACTTTCTGATAATGGCAAGTAACATGCAGCAGCAACAATTTCTTCCCCTCGCATAATAACAGCACCATCATGAAGTGGGGTATTCGGTGTAAAAATATTGGTTAATAACTGATGTGTTAGCTTCCCGTTTATTGGAATTCCTGTTTCGGCATAATCACCAATTCCTGTTTCACGTTCTATAGTAATAAGAGCACCGATACGGCGTTTTGCCATATATCCGCAGGAATGTATAAATGCTTCTATCGTTTGTTCCAATATTTCTTCTTCGGATTTTGTATTTCTTGAGAATATATTGCCTCGACCAAGTTGCTCTAGTGCACGTCTTAACTCAGGTTGAAACAAAATAATAATAACTACAAATCCCCAACTTATTGCATAATCTGTTAACCATTGAATGGTTTGTAAATTAAAAACAAGACTGATTATCCAAACAAGTAAGATAACCACAATTCCTTTAAGTAGTTGGATTGCTTTTGTACCGCGAATAAGCATGATTAATTTATATAATACATACCAGACGACAGCTATATCTACGCTGATACGCAATATGTCTAAAGCATCTAATCCCCCGTCAAGCATGTTTACACATCCTTCTGTCCATAGGTTCTTATTTTATCTTATTTCGTAATGGTTATTATTATATCATATTCTGCTGTTAAACATGCCAGTAATAAGGATAAAATTTACATAGATGAAACGGCATAACGTTACACTTCCGGATAAAAAAAGGAGCCTTCTGATATAGCAGAAAGCTCCAAAATTAGGGGGGCATTAATTAACCCATACTTGACCAAGTGAGAAGACAGCTTCGAATATTTCCTTCAAATGATACCACATCCACTCAAACACCTGATCAACTTGTTCAAAATCTCCATTAACCTTACCGACTGACGCCATTAGTCCTTCGCCATCAATCGAATCATCTATTAAGTTACCGTTGAATAGGGTTACATTCCCATCAACTGTACCATCAATTTTCAGATTACCGTTTTTAACTACCAAATCTCCAGAAACTGTGACACCCTCTGGCACAATCACGGTATCGCCTTTAATAACCAAATTCTCTTGCTTGGAAACAACTAATTCACTGCCTTGATTCCATGCTGAAAGTACGCTACTAAACATGAAAATAAAAAATATAGCAGCAGCTGTGACAACTGGGTGCGCCTTAAACCAGCGCTTATAGCTGATTCTTCGCTTTTCCTTTGGTAGTTTATCCATCACACTTTTTGTAAAGCCTTCGGGGGCGGGTAATTTCTCGGCACTCTGTACCCAGGTAATTGTGCGTTTCAATTCATGAAAGTGCTTTTGACAATCCTCACAAGTTTCCAAGTGCCCTCGTAACTCTGTTTCTTCTGGTTTGGTTAAATCACCATCTAAATATTTATGCATAAGCATGATAGCTTCTTTTTCGCAATTCAATTTGCTCACACTCCTTTACACGTGACGAAGCTTCTTCCTTAAAGCTTCCCTTCCCCGATGAATCCTCGTTTTAACGGTTCCCAAAGGGATATCTAAGATGTCGCTTATTTCCTGTAGGGAAAACTCTTCTAAATATCGCAAAATTATAATCGATCGATACTTAGGTGGGAGCTCTGAGATTTCATGATGAATATAGCTCTTTAGCTCAAGGTTTTCTACTTCCTCTTCTGGCAAAATATTATCTGATTCAAGTTGGGAGTACATGTTCAGTCCATCAGCACCCTTAATCTCTGCATCAAGATAATAATCTGGCTTTCGTTTTCGTACTCGATCGATGGTTAAATTCGTCGCGATACGGTACAGCCATGTTGAAAATTTTCGATTTATATCATACGAATCAATATTCATGTATGCCCGAATAAAAGCCTCTTGCGCTATATCCTCCGCCTCGTGCGCATTACCAAGCATTCGGTAACAATGCTGGTAAATTTTATGTTGATAAAAAGTGACCACATCTTCAAATGCAGCTTGATCACCTTTTTTCACTTGTTTTATTTTTTCTTTAATTATTAAATCCATAGCAAGTACCTCCGCTATTGGTGCGGTATTTATGTTACGAAATGAACCAAGAAAAGGTTTCATAAATAAAAAAATAATTTTTTAGCAAAGTGCAATTAAGGCTTTCGCCATTAAAGCTTGGCGATAAGCCAAGTTTTCTAATGTTTATAATTTCAAATATATGGGTATTTCTTAGTATAGTATACTAGATTGGGGGAAGGTTTTGTGGATAATTACAATTTATTGAAAAAAATTGAACAATGTCGAAATGAAATGATTACTTTGAGTTATTCCCATGACTATACTTCTGACGCAGTTGTAAAATCTAGTAAGCGGTTGGATTCACTCCTTAATACCTACCATAAGACAGTGAAAAGTGCTTAATTGAAGCACTCACCTGTGTGAAATCATACATAAAGAGACAGTGACATCCAAAAGGAAATTCACTGTCTCTTTTATTCATTTTATCACAGATTGATTATTATTTTAATGTTTCACCGAATAATGCACTAATCAAGTTTGCGGCTACAATGCCTGTTTTATTTTTATCATCAAGTAACGGATTTACTTCAACAAATTCAGCAGAAGTAAGTACGTCCGCGTCGTGTAATAATTCCATCGCAATACGTGTTTCACGGTACGATGGCCCTCCAACAACTGGCGTTCCAACACCAGGCGTCTCGCTAGGATCTAATCCATCTAAATCTAAGCTTAAATGAATACCATCTGTGCGCTCTTTAAGGTAAGCAATCGTTTCTTGAATAACAGCTTCCATTCCTAGTTCATCAACTTCACGCATTGAATATACTTTAATTCCGCGTTCCTTGATAAGTTCTTTTTCACCAGGGTCTAAATCACGAGCACCAATGATTACTAAGTTCTCAGGTTTAACTTTCGGTTCTGCACCGTGAACGGATGTAAGTTTATCATGACCAATTCCCAGACTAGCAGCAAGTGGCATACCGTGAATGTTCCCTGATGGTGATGTTGCACTGTCATTTAAATCTCCATGTGCATCATACCAAATGACACCTAGATTTTCATAATGCTTACTAATCCCAGCTAGACTTCCAATAGCCATACTGTGATCTCCACCAAATAATAATGGGAAACGTTTATCCGCTACTACATCATCCGCTTTTTCAGCAAGAATTGTAGATGCATCAATAATGGATTGCAGATTTAACAGGTTATCCTCACGTTGCTCTTCACCACCTGCAGAGCCTACTTTTATATCTCCTAAGTCTTCCACATCATGTTGTAAACGCTTTAATTTTTCAACAACACCAGCATGACGGATCGCGTCCGGTCCAAGATCTGTTCCTGGACGAGGTTGTCCCAAATGCATTGGAACTCCAATAATCGAAATGTTTTTCTTCATAGTTGAAACCTCCTCTACTCTATAGTTTAACGAAAAGTCAGGTAATGACTCAACTGGACATAATAATGTCTAAAAATACCATGGGATGTAGAAGGGTTTATCGACTCCGGCGAAATTTTACGTTTCATCGGCGAACTGACCTTAAGACCTTCCGGACCGATCTTCCAAACCAGATAAGATTAGCTTTAAAGCGATTATCAAGGTTGTAAATGCAGCCAGTGGAACTAATACTACCCACTTAATAAATTCTCCCCTTATATTAATAGTATTCAAAAAAAATCAAGTACCAGTCTCGGTTAAGAGACAGTACTTGATTTCGCGCCGTCAGGATACACGCTAAGTGATAATGGCTTAATTCCGGCTTCTTCCCATTCTTGTATAACCTGGTTCACTTTTTCCTTACTAGGAAGAAATGCAATTCCGCAATCTCCTCCACCAGCACCGGAAGGCTTACCTGCACCACCATTCTGTTCTGCGATATCAGATAATGTTTTTAGTAGTAACGTTTCAATATCCGCTTCTGCACGCTTGCCTAACAGAGCTAACGCTTTTCTATTTGAAGCTATACCATTAGATATTTGCTTACTTTCATTTGATTCAATTCCTTGTATGATCATTTTCACAGCATTAGATGACTGCTCAATAAACTGATTATACAAGCCCGATTTATGAACTTTTAATACATTAATTTTTTTAATAAAATCTTTTGTAGAAGCTGGGTTACCTGTCCAGCCGATCATCATTTGAATATCTTTCGGTAATCCCACAGCTTTAACAGAAAAATACGGCCAATCCTGTTCAACCATTTCTGTTATCGATGTTGCGTTTCCGGTTCTCTCTAGTAACCATTCCGCTTGAAAGGATGTATATGTCAACATCCCACCAAATGATGAAGCTGCAACATCTGCACCAGAACCACTTCCTTGCGACTGAACATGTGCAATTGCTGCCAGTTTAAAAAGAAGTGTAGGAGTACAAGGTATCTCATGTTTTTCAATAATTGCTTTAACCACTGCTGTAACAACCGCTGCGCTTGAACCTAATCCGTACTTAATTCCGGATTCATCATCCAATTCACTAGTAACGGAAAGATCGAAATTTGTAAAGGTTTGTCCCTGCTCGATTATATAACGATATGCTATGTTCATTGCATTTTCAACAAAATTTACACGTTTGTCATTTGTTGCAATATGTATGTTTTCATTCTTAAAGTTCCATGATAAGTTTTCGAGGTTTAATTTTGGAAGGGATACATGACTTTCGCTACTGGATGTAATTTTGGCATAAACAAAACGATCAACAGCCATTACTATTGATCGTTGATAGGCTTCTAATATAGCATATTCTCCTGCAATCATCAGTTTACCTGGAACCTTTATGGTCAATGTTGTATTCGTCACTATCATCATCCCCTATTTATAGGTGATTCCCTGACCTGAACGACTTAAAATCACGTTCGTTACACCAGGTATGTTGAGGAGTGTTTGTTGAACAACCTCTTCGTTTTCCGGTTGGTAAAGAACCTTTACGTTTGGACCAGCATCAATAGTAAAATAAGCAGCAATTCCTTTTGCACGAAGTGATTGAACTGTTTGCATGACCGTTAGAGTTGTATCATGCCAATAGGTAAAAGGCGGGTTTGCACCTAACGTCGTTGCATGCATCTTTTGGCAGTTTGCTTCGGCAATTTCACCCATCTTTTCAAAATCACGGGCATGAATAGCTGCTTTTATTTGCGTTAAGTCTGTTGGGATATTATCTACCCAGCCGGAATAAAATGGTGAAGTTTCTACTGTCCGTTTCATTCCCTCACGACTTGAAACCTTTTTCATGTCAGAGGATAAAACAACAGCCGCTACCCGTACATCCCAATGATCTTGTGGAGCAATGTGGACAGCATAGGAATCAGATCCATCATCCTCTGCACCCTTTTCCCACTCTACAAAACCACCGTATATAGAACGACAGGCTGAACCGGATCCTTGTCTTGTAAGACGAGATAATGTAGGTTCATCAATTTGTAAATCAAGTGCACGTGTTGCCGCTGCTGCAAGTGCTGCGAAACCTGACGCTGATGAAGCAAACCCTGCTGCGGTTGGAACTGCATTTGTTGAGCGAATTTCTGCAAACAAATTAGGAATATCCGCAAAATTTCTTATAAGTTCAAGAAAATTTGAGACCTTTGTATACTGATCGCCCACAATTAGTTCATTGTCTAGATAGAATATATCCTCATCAAGGTCATGGTTAAACGTAACCGTTGTTTCCGTATAAAAAGCATCTAAAGTTAAAGAAAGACTATTATTCATTGGTAAAATCAACGACTCATCGCGCTTTCCCCAATATTTAATTAAGGCAATGTTGGTATGTGCCTTTGCCGTTGCTTTCATCCATAATCCCCATTTCTACTTATAATACTTGTTCAAAAAGGAGGATAAAAAGGACCAAGAAGTTCGAGGCAGCGTAGCTTTGAGTAGCGGAACGTATGCAATTTAATACGTGAGCAACGGAAAAGCAAGCTAACGAAGAAATTCGATGTGTCATTTTTACCGGACTTTTTGAACATCCACTAAAATTTACTTTTGTTTACGCAATACAAATGGCCATACTGCATGGGCACCAAAACTTTTCAGCCTTTCACACAGCTGTTTAGAATGCGCCTCATTGCGAGCTAAGGCAATAATACATCCACCATTTCCGCCACCTGTTAATTTAGCGCCAAGAGCACCCTCTTGACGGGCAACATAAATAAGCCTGTTTAGTCCTGCATCACTTACCCCAAGTGCTTCTAGCTCTTTTTGTGCTTCATTTAATGTTTTTCCTAAAAGCTGTTTACTAGCTTTTTCAAGAGCTCTTCTTGCTTGATGAGTTATGTCACCTATTCGATCAAGGCTAGCTTGAATTCTTCTAGGTGCAGACTTAAGTAGATCCGCAACTGATTCAACTGCTAATCGCGTATCCCCTTTTCGACCCGAATCTGCTACAACAAAGTGGAAATCAGTTTTAGGCTTAATAAAGTGGAATGGAAGATCCTTCTCATACCAAACGGGTGATTCTGATGTAATCGTTAGCGTATCGATTCCACTAGGTGCGCCATGTGCATAAGTTTCGGAAATGTTTGCTAGCATTAACAGTTCTTCTTCTGAAAGCTCTTTGTCAGCATGCGCAAATAAAGACCGGACAACAGCGATTGCAACTGATGCACTCGATCCAAGACCTTTGCCTGGTGGTATGGAAGACTTGATACGGATCAAAAGGTCACTGTGGGGCATTTCTAAATGATCTAATGATGCTTTAACACAGTTAATTAACCCGTCTAATGCATCTGGAGCCTTGTTAATCGGACCATGGTAAAACGTACTATCTATTTTTACTGCACCTGGAACATTTTCTACTAAGGCTTCTATCCCAACCAAAGGGAATGGAATAGCTATCGCTGGCTGTCCGTGTACAACCGCATGTTCACCAATTAGAATTAACTTACTATGAGCTATACCTATAGCTGTTTGTTCTGAAGTTGTTGCCTTTTCTACACTCATCTTCTACTCTTTTCCACCAATTCTTTAGCTTTCCCGACACGGATTTCTTTTTCATTTATTAATTGTTCAGCAATGATATCAATCAGCTCTCCTTTAGCCCCTGCTGCCATCGCAACAGAGCGAGAATGTAAAGCCATATGACCTTTTTGAATACCATCCGTCACTAAAGCTTTTAAAGCACCTAAATTTTGTGCTAGTCCTACTGATACAATAACCTGCGCTAATTCTTGGGCAGATTCTACATCTAACATCCTATGCGCTAGTTGTGAAATTGGGTGTACACGAATCGAACCACCAACTGTTCCGACAGACATAGGTAACTCAAGTTCACCAACTAGATTACCTTTATCATCAACATACCATTCTGTCATCGAACTATACTTGCCAAATCGTGCTGCATAAGCATGAGCTCCTGCCTCAACTGCACGCCAATCATTTCCCGTTGCAATTACAATTGGGTCAATCCCATTCATGATTCCTTTATTGTGCGTAACTGCACGATATGGATCAGATGCAGCAAATTCATAAGCATGTACAACCCCATCACGGACTTCTTCACCAGAATAATCACCAGTCTCTAGTAGTTCAGGTGGTATTACACATTTAGAACGCGCCATACATCTGTCAGCTAAATTAGAAAGAATACGTAAATAAACTTTTCCTTTTGTTAAATCTTCTACAACTGGAGCAAGTGCTTCGACCATTGTATTAATGATATTGGCACCCATTGCATCACATGTATTAATATACAAGTGTAATACAAGCATTTGACCATATTTTGAACCTGAATCATCATTTATTATGCGTACTTCTAAATCCTGTGCTCCGCCACCTCTAGCGACGATACTTGGATAGGCTGCATTAGCTCCCTCTAGAAGCATATCTTTCTCTTTCAAAAGTGCTTCTTTGGCTAAATTAAGATCAGGACATCCAACTACTTGAATCTGGCCGATCATAACTCTGTCCGTAGCCTCTGTTGTAAATCCGCCTGCATTGCGAACAATCTTTGCAATATAGCTGGCAGATGCCACAACAGATGGTTCCTCAATGGCCATCGGTACTATATATTCTTTCCCGTTTATAAGGAAGTTTAATCCCGCACCTAATGGCAACTGAAAAGTTCCTATAACATTTTCTATCATATTATCTGCCGTATCAAGTGATAATGGATTAGTTGATAACAGATGAGCTGTTTCTTCTTCCGTAAAACCAGCCTGCTCAGCAAGCAACATTCTACGATCCTCTACAGTCATATTATAAAAGCCAGGAATTCTAGAAGTATTCATACAAAAATCATCCTTTTTTGTGTATCAATATATAAACAATTATTATTGTATTTTTGGTTATCGCATTAAATTTTACTCTATCTATTATGTAAAAAAATAGCGCAAAATGCAAATAAACAAGGTTGTTTATTTTCATAACGACCTTGTTCACCTGCAATTATACTATGTATTATGTCTCAATGCTAGAATTTTAATTAAAGTGATGAGCCATGAAGGATTCGAACCTTCGACCCTCTGATTAAAAGTCAGATGCTCTACCAACTGAGCTAATGGCTCTTTACATACAAAAACCACGTTTTTATCGTGGTAAAGTTGATACACAAGGTGATCAATATAAGTTATAAATGGCTGGGCTACCAGGATTCGAACCTGGGAATGACAGGATCAAAACCTGCTGCCTTACCGCTTGGCTATAGCCCAATATAATTGATGGTGGAGGGGGGCAGATTCGAACTGCCGAACCCTGAGGGAGCGGATTTACAGTCCGCCGCGTTTAGCCACTTCGCTACCCCTCCATATAATTACCACATTTCCAAATGTTATACATAAAAAATGGTGCCGGCCAGAGGACTTGAACCCCCAACCTACTGATTACAAGTCAGTTGCTCTACCAGTTGAGCTAGGCCGGCATAGTTTAAATAATAAATGGTGGAGGATGCAGGGCTCGAACCTGCGACCCCCTGCTTGTAAGGCAGGTGCTCTCCCAGCTGAGCTAATCCTCCACATTAATGGTGACCCGTACGGGATTCGAACCCGTGATACCGCCGTGAAAGGGCGGTGTCTTAACCACTTGACCAACGGGCCTAGAGTTATTTTCAACGTTAAAATTTTATGTAATACTGTCGAAAACCAACGAATTTTATTATATACAGTTTCTCTCTCTTTGTAAAGGGAAAATCGACATTTTAATCAATTTTTTTAACGAAATGTAAAACATTAATTTTTAACATACGATTTTTAGTCTTCACAAATGGAAAGATATTATTCTGATTGGTAGTAGAATCAGAAGAAACTTAGTTATTCTAGTCCAGGTTTCAATCTTAATACAGTTATTTTGACCATACCATGTAAATTATAGACAACCAAAGAGAGTAAGCATTTATCAGAGGATAACCATCCTTTGTAGAGCGTTGTAGCAAAAAGACCTGGCAAAGGCAACAAAGTATTATTTATCTCGCGAGACACAGTGGACGCTATCTTAAATGATTATGAAAAGCACTTCACTAATTGATTCAACTAGTGAAGTGCTTTTTTTACTAGGAAAGAAAGTATAAAATCTGTCTAGCTCCAGCGCCTAGCCCCTCGAGGTTTTAAGTCAAATCTCTTTGTGATAAAAATCATCACTAAGAGATTCGTCTTAAACTTGTCGGGGCTGACCAAGGCGCTTGCGCTTTTCTTATGAGGATATAATTGCAACAAACCAAATGATGGCCACGGTTGGCACTGACATATAAAGTGCCCGTGCTGGCTTAAAATTTTGTTTTTTGATCAGATATAAAGCTAATAATACCTCAAAAACCGTTACAACTATAGCAATAATTATTAGTATTGGAATATCATTTCCCATTTCATAACCCCCTATTTATTCTGTATTTCCTATAGTCAAAATAAATCATTACATTTCGCTCTATTTGATATTATATCCTATAGTTGGAAATTTTTCTTGATCCTCCATAAATCTTCACATCTTTTAATATGAGGAACACTAGGCACCCCAATCCGAATTTTCCTTTCTATAATGGGTACATAGCTAAAAAAAGATAACTGGATTGTATGTATCGCCCGATTTGCATTTAATAACCGCCAATCAATAAAGATATCGGCTGTTTTTCCAATTTAACCTCCGTTATAAAAAATCATCTGCCAATTATAAAAAATAACCGCCAAAATCAAAATATATCGGTCAATTTGTAAATATATCCGCCGATTGCAATATCCTTAATTCAATATAACTAACTAAACTATCTTCGGCACGTCAGAATTATACTTTTCTCCCTTTTATTAAAACAAAAAATGCCTAAACTCTTATTTACATAAAAAGTTTAGGCATTGACTATTAAGAGCTTCCAATCGGATTTGAACCGATGACCCCCACCTTACCATGGTGGTGCTCTACCGACTGAGCTATGGAAGCATATATGGCTCCACAGGTAGGATTCGAACCTACGACCGATCGGTTAACAGCCGATAGCTCTACCACTGAGCTACTGTGGAATAATCTAAAGTAGTATATCATAGTAATATAATCTTGTTTGGGCCTGCTCGTCACCAAGAGCGTTCCTCGCACAAAAAGACTTGCTCGTTACCAAGAGCGTTCCTCGCATAAATAGACTTGCTCGTCACACAAAGTCAATATAAAAATATATAAAAAAACTGCCTGGCGGCGTCCTACTCTTGCAGGGACAAAGTCCCAACTACCATCGGCGCTGGAGAGCTTAACTACTGTGTTCGGCATGGGAACAGGTGTGACTTCTCCGCTATTACTACCAGACAATTTCATGTAAGAAAAAGGTATAATTTATACCCTAAAAACTAAATAAGAGCGCTATAGACACGTACATCATAATTTGTTAGTTAAGTCCTCGATCGATTAGTATTCGTCAGCTCCACGTGTCACCACGCTTCCACCTCGAACCTATCAACCTCATCGTCTCTGAGGGATCTTACTCACTCGAAGTGATGGGAAGTCTCATCTTGAGGGGGGCTTCATGCTTAGATGCTTTCAGCACTTATCCTTTCCACACGTAGCTACCCAGCTATGCTCCTGGCGGAACAACTGGTACACCAGCGGTGTGTCCATCCCGGTCCTCTCGTACTAAGGACAGCTCCTCTCAAACTTCCAACGCCCACGACGGATAGGGACCGAACTGTCTCACGACGTTCTGAACCCAGCTCGCGTACCGCTTTAATGGGCGAACAGCCCAACCCTTGGGACCGACTACAGCCCCAGGATGCGATGAGCCGACATCGAGGTGCCAAACCTCCCCGTCGATGTGAACTCTTGGGGGAGATAAGCCTGTTATCCCCGGGGTAGCTTTTATCCGTTGAGCGATGGCCCTTCCATGCGGAACCACCGGATCACTAAGCCCGACTTTCGTCCCTGCTCGACTTGTAGGTCTCGCAGTCAAGCTCCCTTATGCCTTTACACTCTGCGAATGATTTCCAACCATTCTGAGGGAACCTTTGGGCGCCTCCGTTACTCTTTGGGAGGCGACCGCCCCAGTCAAACTGCCCGCCTGACACTGTCTCCGAACCGGATTACGGTCCTGGGTTAGAATGTCCGTACAGCCAGGGTGGTATCCCACGGATGCCTCCACCGAAGCTAGCGCTCCGGTTTCTAAGGCTCCCACCTATCCTGTACAAGCTGTACCAACATTCAATATCAGGCTACAGTAAAGCTCCACGGGGTCTTTCCGTCCTGTCGCGGGTAATGCGCATCTTCACGCATAGTATAATTTCACCGGGTCTCTCGTTGAGACAGTGCCCAAGTCGTTGCACCTTTCGTGCGGGTCGGAACTTACCCGACAAGGAATTTCGCTACCTTAGGACCGTTATAGTTACGGCCGCCGTTTACTGGGGCTTCGGTTCTAAGCTTCGCACCCGAAGGTGCTAACCTTTCCCCTTAACCTTCCAGCACCGGGCAGGTGTCAGCCCCTATACTTCGCCTTTCGGCTTCGCAGAGACCTGTGTTTTTGCTAAACAGTCGCTTGGGCCTATTCACTGCGGCTCCTCCTTAAAAGGAGCACCCCTTCTCCCGAAGTTACGGGGTCATTTTGCCGAGTTCCTTAACGAGAGTTCTCCCGATCACCTTAGGATACTCTCCTCGCCTACCTGTGTCGGTTTGCGGTACGGGCACCTATGAACTCACTAGAGGCTTTTCTTGGCAGTGTGAAATCCAGAACTTCGGTACTATAGTTCCCTCCCCATCACAGCTCAGAATTGTTGGACGGATTTGCCAATCCAACTCCCTTGCTGCTTGGGCGCACATTTCCAATCGTGCGCATTCCTTATCCTACTGCGTCCCCCCATCGCTCAAACATTCATGAGGTGGTACAGGAATATCTACCTGTTGTCCATCGCCTACGCCTTTCGGCCTCGGCTTAGGTCCCGACTAACCCTGAGCGGACGAGCCTTCCTCAGGAAACCTTAGGCT
This sequence comes from Virgibacillus necropolis, assembly GCF_044793635.1. Classification (GTDB taxonomy): domain Bacteria; phylum Bacillota; class Bacilli; order Bacillales; family Amphibacillaceae; genus Virgibacillus_F; species Virgibacillus_F necropolis_A. Next base: position 2,313,886 of record NZ_CP084992.1, on the reverse strand, counting down.
TTCGGTGAAAGAGATTCTCACTCTTTTTTCGCTACTCATACCGGCATTCTCACTTCGAAGCGCTCCACCAGTCCTCACGGTCTGACTTCACAGCACTTCGAACGCTCTCCTACCATTGTTCTAAGAACAATCCGCAGCTTCGGTGATACGTTTAGCCCCGGTACATTTTCGGCGCAGAGTCACTCGACCAGTGAGCTATTACGCACTCTTTAAATGGTGGCTGCTTCTAAGCCAACATCCTGGTTGTCTGGGCAACTCCACATCCTTTTCCACTTAACGTATACTTTGGGACCTTAGCTGGCGGTCTGGGCTGTTTCCCTTTCGACTATGAACCTTATCACCCATAGTCTGACTCCCAACTTAACGTAGCTGGCATTCGGAGTTTGACTGAATTCGGTAACCCGGTGAGGGCCCCTAGTCCAATCAGTGCTCTACCTCCAGTACGCATATGTTGAGGCTAGCCCTAAAGCTATTTCGGAGAGAACCAGCTATCTCCGTGTTCGATTGGCATTTCACCCCTACCCACACCTCATCCCCGCATTTTTCAACATACGTGGGTTCGGGCCTCCAGTCAGTGTTACCTGACCTTCACCCTGGACATGGGTAGATCACACGGTTTCGGGTCTACGACCGCATACTATTTCGCCCTATTCAGACTCGCTTTCGCTGCGGCTCCGTGTCTTCCACTTAACCTCGCATACGATCGTAACTCGCCGGTCCATTCTACAAAAGGTACGCCGTCACCCATTAACGGGCTTCGACTACTTGTAAGCGCACGGTTTCAGGATCTATTTCACTCCCCTTCCGGGGTGCTTTTCACCTTTCCCTCACGGTACTGGTTCACTATCGGTCACTAGGGAGTATTTAGCCTTGGGAGATGGTCCTCCCGGATTCCGACGGGATTTCTCGTGTCCCGCCGTACTCAGGATACACTCCGGAGGAAACTCTTTTTCGATTACAGGGCTCTTACCCGCTATGGCTGATCGTTCCAGATCGATTCGTCTAAAGAATTTCTTTGTAACTCCAAAGGAGTGTCCTACAACCCCAGAAAGCAAGCTTTCTGGTTTGGGCTGATTCCGTTTCGCTCGCCGCTACTCAGGAAATCGCATTTGCTTTCTCTTCCTCCGGGTACTGAGATGTTTCAGTTCCCCGGGTCTGCCTCACATACCCTATGTATTCAGATATGCGTACTGCTCCATTACGAACAGTGGGTTTCCCCATTCGGAAATCCTCGGATCGAAGTTTACTTACAACTCCCCGAGGCATATCGGTGTTAGTCCCGTCCTTCGTCGGCTCCTAGTGCCAAGGCATCCACCGTGCGCCCTTCTTCACTTAACTATCTTTATGATTAAGAACTTACGTTTTTGATGTCGTTGTCTATCTTGCTCTTATTTAGTTTTCAAGGTACAAAATGGAGCCTAGCGGGATCGAACCGCTGACCTCCTGCGTGCAAGGCAGGCGCTCTCCCAGCTGAGCTAAGGCCCCGTATAAATTATAGATGGTGGGCCTGAGTGGACTCGAACCACCGACCTCACGCTTATCAGGCGTGCGCTCTAACCAGCTGAGCTACAGGCCCATCTATATTATAAGTATAGAAGGAAAATTAATCCCTCAAAACTGAACAAACAACCTTATATGTCAAGGCCTACCAATGGCAGGTCTTATCGATGACGACAAGCGTCACCGATCTTCCGTTAAACAGTACGGCTTCAGCTACGAATAGCTTCCGCTTTCTGTTTTTCCTTAGAAAGGAGGTGATCCAGCCGCACCTTCCGATACGGCTACCTTGTTACGACTTCACCCCAATCATTGGCCCCACCTTCGGCGGCTGGCTCCATAAAGGTTACCTCACCGACTTCGGGTGTTGCCAACTCTCGTGGTGTGACGGGCGGTGTGTACAAGGCCCGGGAACGTATTCACCGCGGCATGCTGATCCGCGATTACTAGCGATTCCGGCTTCATGTAGGCGAGTTGCAGCCTACAATCCGAACTGAGAATGGTTTTATGGGATTTGCTACACCTCGCGGCTTCGCTTCCCTTTGTTCCATCCATTGTAGCACGTGTGTAGCCCAGGTCATAAGGGGCATGATGATTTGACGTCATCCCCACCTTCCTCCGGTTTGTCACCGGCAGTCACCTTAGAGTGCCCAACTAAATGCTGGCAACTAAGATCAAGGGTTGCGCTCGTTGCGGGACTTAACCCAACATCTCACGACACGAGCTGACGACAACCATGCACCACCTGTCACTCTGTCCCCGAAGGGAACACGATATCTCTATCGCTATCAGAGGATGTCAAGACCTGGTAAGGTTCTTCGCGTTGCTTCGAATTAAACCACATGCTCCACCGCTTGTGCGGGCCCCCGTCAATTCTTTTGAGTTTCAGCCTTGCGGCCGTACTCCCCAGGCGGAGTGCTTAATGCGTTAACTTCAGCACTAAGGGGCGGAAACCCCCTAACACCTAGCACTCATCGTTTACGGCGTGGACTACCAGGGTATCTAATCCTGTTCGCTCCCCACGCTTTCGCTCCTCAGCGTCAGTTACAGACCAGAGAGTCGCCTTCGCCACTGGTGTTCCTCCACATCTCTACGCATTTCACCGCTACACGTGGAATTCCACTCTCCTCTTCTGTACTCAAGTCCTCCAGTTTCCAATGACCCTCCACGGTTAAGCCGTGGGCTTTCACATCAGACTTAAAAGACCGCCTGCGAGCGCTTTACGCCCAATAATTCCGGACAACGCTTGCCCCCTACGTATTACCGCGGCTGCTGGCACGTAGTTAGCCGGGGCTTTCTGGTTAGGTACCGTCAAGGCACCGCCCTATTCGAACGGTACTTGTTCTTCCCTAACAACAGAGTTTTACGATCCGAAAACCTTCATCACTCACGCGGCGTTGCTCCGTCAGACTTTCGTCCATTGCGGAAGATTCCCTACTGCTGCCTCCCGTAGGAGTCTGGGCCGTGTCTCAGTCCCAGTGTGGCCGATCACCCTCTCAGGTCGGCTACGCATCGTCGCCTTGGTAGGCCATTACCCCACCAACTAGCTAATGCGCCGCGGGCCCATCTGTAAGTGACAGCAAAAGCCGCCTTTCAACTTTCTACCATGTGATAAAAAGTGTTATTCGGTATTAGCTCCGGTTTCCCGGGGTTATCCCAATCTTACAGGTAGGTTGCCCACGTGTTACTCACCCGTCCGCCGCTCGTTCCACAAGCTCACGCCCCGAAGGGCGATTGCTTGCTTCCCGCGCTCGACTTGCATGTATTAGGCACGCCGCCAGCGTTCGTCCTGAGCCAAGATCAAACTCTCCAAAAAAGTTTGAATAGAATCAACACCAATCGATTCTATCAATTGTCTTAGCTTTGTTTCGTTACTTGACATACTTGGTTGTTTGTTCAGTTTTCAAGGAGCAATTCATCCTTTGTCGTTTTTGGCGACAAGATATAATTTACCATGCATACGATTTTTTGTCAACAGATTTTTAAAATCAATTAAAAACTTTTTCATAAGAACTAGACTTATTTATAAATCTTGCTGACAACAAGAAATAATATAGCATATTATAAACACAATTTCAACACAATCCACAAAAAAACACCAAAACATTTTATTGTTTTTAAATGACTAGACAGGTTCCGATTCACTTCTCCTTATGCGGTCAACAGTAGAAAACCTTGGTTTTCCGCCAACATTTAATGCCAAGAGCCTTTTATTTATACCGGTAAATTTATTTTCTGAACAAAAGCAAAAGCGCCCGTTTAGTGACGTATGGATTGTGCCCACGCAACGTTGGTAGTTCGATGTTGCCACGCAAAGTGGCGGTTTTAATCGAACTTCCTTCATTCTTTTGAGATAAAGGAAACACGGTAAGCGTACGCGGTTAAGGACGTTCGACTATGTCGAACTGTTATCGTAAGGAGGTAAAGGAAATCCAATAGTCACTGGGAGCTGGACGTGGCTCTACATGGTGACCAAAATAATCAATGTTAATATTTAATACATTCTTTACTTGTTAAAAAACTCGGCTTATCGCCAAGCCTTAGTTGCACTTATGCGATAAGAAAGGATTTATACTAAATAAAAACTAGTAGGGGCTTTATCATAACAAGCCCCTACTAGTTTCTTTAAGTCATCCATATTCTTATTGATTGTTTGAGCGCTTTGGCATATATTTTAAACATTCTTTTTCGCTAGCAACTCGACGAAATAACTGGAATAAAAGTGAATATCTTTCCCTCATTGTTCGTTTTACCACCTGATCAATTCGATGATCTTCCAAATCCATCAGCAATTCTTCCATTTCGCGTTTTACAAGATATTCAATTTCCTTTTGTTCCATATCATTAATTAATAATCCTAACATTACTTTCACCTCGAACCTTCTAAAGCTAATTAGCTATTTATTTACCCAGTATTTTTCTAATTATGATTTATCTGTATGTAACACATTAATTCGTAAAAAATGTAGAATTAAGTCGGTTGATCAATCGTCTATCATAATAATCCACACTAAGCACCTTAATTAGATGTCATTCATAATTATTTTACTTATTCCCCAATTTCCCATCTTTTCATCCTTTTTCATCATTATTTTTATTTTCTTATCTCCCCTATATATTAATTAGCTTGTTCATATTATCCATTCTCATTCATAGACTAGTTACAAGAGTAAATGGGGGGTTTTGATATGGGTTATTTTTATGCATGGCACTTTTCAAAGTGGAAAAGGTTTCTTTATATTGTTTTATTTGCATTAATTGCTAGCGTGGTTATTTGGTCTGAAAGTACTGGTAGCTTTTCTGTATTTTCATCATCAGACGAACCCGCAGCCTTTGTAAAAGGGAACTCAAAAGAAAATGACATCGCGTTAACATTTAACATCAGCTGGGGAGAGAAAAAGGTATTTGATATTCTAAAACAATTGGAAAACCATGATGTACAAGCTACCTTCTTTGTAAGTGGAGAATGGGCTGAACGACATCCTGACATACTTGAAAAAATCAAAGAAAACAATCATGAGCTCGGGATGCTTGGATACCGTTATAAAAGTTACCTCGAACAAGAAATTGATAAGGTGAAAAAAGACATACTGTATGCTAAAGAGATTTTTAAAAAGCTGGGATATGAAAAAATCACATTAATGCGAGCGCCAAGTGGTCACATTAACAAGGAAATTATTAAGTTAGCTGAAGAACAAGGTTTAAAAGTTGTCCATTGGAGAGTGGATGCAGATGACTGGGAAAATCCCGGCACACAAAAAATTGTGGATACTATTATGAAGGAAACGTCAAACGGGGATGTTATTTTACTTCATGCTTCAGATTCCGTAAAACAAACAGCTAAAGCTCTCGAAACAATTTTACCAGGACTTAAAGAGAAAGGATTTCAGTTTGTTTCCGTTTCAGAACTTTACAACCAAGCACACTCCAAATCAAAACTCGCTGAATAAAAAAAGGTGGAGGCGACTGTTCAGAAGCAGACGCATAAGCAAGGAACCGAAGAACGCAAGGACTTATGCGTTCGAAGTGTTCATTGCTTATGACGGCAACTTCTAGGAGCCGCAGCTAGAATAAAAAAAGGTGGAGGCGACTGATCTGGGGTGACACACATAAGCAAGAATCCAGAACTAGACAGACAAAAGCACAAGGAAATTCTACGATCGAAGCTCCTTGTGCTTTTCTTTTTTATGCTTTATTTGATTTAGATTTAGGATTCTCTTTCTGATCACTGTTTGTCAATCGGTGCAATACCAATAATTGGTATGTATTACAAACAAGTAATGGAATAATCATTAACCATGCATAATCCGTTCCACTTGTTCTAAGACCTGGCACCCATTCAACCGCTGTCATAACAACCATTAAAAATAATGCTGGTATAAATGCACGTTGATTGGTTTGTTTCGCTTTAATTTTTGCAATAACCAATCCATATACTAAAATTGCAGCAGACATTAAAATATATGCCATTAATGACCCTTCACCGTCTGTGGAAGTGTATGGAAAATAAACCAAATCAAATACAACGAATGCAATTAATAGCACCTGAACGGTTGGCCAAAACGAACGGAAAAAGCCTAATCCAAATTGGTTAATAAATAAATAAGCAAAAAAGCCCGTTTGACTCACTAAACTAAAAACAAGCCCTAATCCAAAGCAGAAAAGAACTACACCTAATAATCCAAATAAATCAATCGGATTCAATACTCTTATATAGTCCTCGGTTTTCACAAAAAAACTGGTTATCAGACCAGCTAATCCCCCAAGAATTAAAGTTTTTAAAAATAAACCTACCCATTTACGACTATTCACTATCATATCCTCCTGCCAAAATAAAGACATATTCACTGTTTCAATTATCATTTCATTTAAATTACAGTCCTCCGTATTTTACCATGAAAGCAAGCTTTTTTCCTTAATGAAGTGCATATTTTTCCGCTTTTCCTCGCATATTAACCTTGAGAGGAAGGAGGATTAGAAGATGCTTCGGTTGTTTTTTGTATTATTTATATCTCTTTCTTGTTTAACACTTGGCGCTTGCACAAATGAGAGCGCAGCAAGTAAAGAGGTTGATTATGATCAAACGAAAAAAATGGTTGTTGATATATTACAAACAGATGATGGAAAAAAGGCTTTACAAAAAGTTTTAAAAGATGAAAAAATGAAGGAAAGTTTAGTCATCGACGCTGATGTTGTGAAAAATTCCATTAATAGTGTACTTTCCTCTGAAAAAGGTAAACAAATGTGGACAAAGCTCTTTGAGGATCCTAAATTTGTGGAAACTTATGCAAAGTCAATGGCAGAACAACATAAAAAGTTAATAAAAAAATTAATGAACGATGCGGAATATCAAAAGCAAATGCTTGAATTACTACAAAACCCTGAGATTAATGAACAAATGCTTGAAGTGTTAAAAAGTCAGAAATTCACCGCACACTTGGAGGAGACAATCCAAAAAACTTTGGCAACCCCTTTATTCCAAGCTAAAATTCAAGAGATCCTGTTAAAAGCCGCTTCTGAACAGCAGAAGAGTAAGGAAGGTGGAGAAAAACAAAAAGGTGGCAGTGAGGAAAAAGGTAAAGGCAGCGCTGGTGGTGGTGGAGGCGAAAGTAAATAAATTTAGGACAAAGGAATGCGTCTTTGCCCCCAACAAGCTTAATTCAAGCCTATATGATGCTTTTTGGCTTGAACTAATCCAATGGGTGCTGGAGCTAAAACAGAAATGGTCCAAATACAAAGAGGTGACTAATTTTAGCCACCTCTTATTTTTATTCCTCTACCTTTGCAACAATTTTTGCAGCAATTTTATGGTACTCTTTTCCAAGCGGGTGATCCTCTTGATAGATTGAAGGAGCAAAAACATCCTCTTCTTCATACGGTTGTTGTAATGGAAGCTGCCCAAGTACTTTCGTTTTCAATACATCAGCAAGCTTTTGACCCCCACCTTGTCCGAAAACATATTCCTTCTCACCCGTTTTCTTACTTTCAAAATAGGCCATGTTTTCTACAACACCAAGAATTTCATGGTCCGTTTTTAATGCCATTTGTCCAGCGCGAGCCGCTACGAATGCTGCAGTTGGATGTGGCGTTGTTACGATAACCTCTTTACATGTTGGAAGCATTTCGTGAACATCCATTGCGATGTCACCAGTACCCGGTGGTAAATCAAGTAAAAGATAATCTAGGTCGCCCCATTCTACCTCCTTGAAAAAGCTGCTAAGCATCTTCCCGAGCATTGGTCCACGCCAAATAATAGGAGAGTTGTCCTCCACAAAAAAGCCCATTGAAATAACCTTAATACCAAATCGTTCCACTGGTATGATTTTTTCACCACGTACAGCAGGACGATTTTCTACACCCATCATATCAGGGATACTAAATCCGTAAATATCCGCATCGATAATACCTACTTTTTTGCCTAGGCGCATTAGAGACATTGCAAGGTTAGTTGTTACTGTAGATTTACCTACTCCACCTTTACCACTTGCAATAGCAATAAATTTCGTTCCTTTACTGCCACCCATCAAGGATGCTTCTTGCTCCTCCTCAACAGCAGGCTGATATTTTTTTATTATCTCTTCTGGTAATTCTTCAAAACGAAGTCCAACTGTTGTAACGCCGTTTTTCTTTAAAATACCCACAATTTCTTGTTGTAATTGCATCTGTTCAGCGGTATTTGTTTTTCCAATACCAATTTTTACACTGACATGCTTTTTCTCTTCTTTTATATTGATTTCTTTCACGCCGCCAGTTTCTTCTAGTGTTCTATGTAAAAATGGATCCTTTACAGGGTTGAGTAGTTGTATAATTTCCTCGTTCGTTAACAAAATGCGTCACCTTCCCTTTACAAGCATTGACGAATTACTCTCGTCATAATAAATATACAACGCTAGTATAACATAAATGACGTAAAATCTAAGTATTAAAGCGTATAGGGAAGATTCTTCCTGCTAGTCATCTTCATCTTTCTCAATATCCTCTGTAACATAACGTAAGATTCCATTATAGACGCTTGCTGCCATTTTTTCTTGATAATCCGTCTCTTTTAATAATTCACGTTCTCGTTCATTTGATAAAAACCCAATCTCAACTAAGGCACCCGGAGCATTCGCATGCTTTAACAAGTACATCCCCGTTAACGGCAACGCTGTTCGATCTGTATTTCCAAGGTTACGAATGATTTCAGCTTGAATCATTTTTGCTAGATGTTCACTCTTATCTGATTTAGGATAATAAAACGTCTGTGCGCCGCTCCATTTAGTTGAAGGTAACGCATTTAAATGAATCGAGAGAAAAAAGTCTGCCTCTTTATCCTCAATTATTTGAAGACGGTTACGTAAATCCTCAGCTTTTCGTCGTGACAAGCTTTTTGTATCCGGATCTGCCAAATCCGTATCTTTTTCACGTGTCAAATAAACAATCGCACCAGTCTGCTGTAAATAACTTTGAATTTTTTTTGCTACGGTTAGTGTTATCCCTTTTTCTAAGGTTTTATCCTTCCCAACTGCCCCGCCATCAGGCCCCCCGTGTCCCGGATCAAGGACAATCGTTTTTCCTGCAAGCGGTAATGACCATGAGCTCCATGTACTTACTGGACTACCTACTGGTTGTTGAATCAATATAATTAACAATACTAGTCCGAAGCACCAAATCATCACATTTCCAAGTCGTTTCATTCATCTCGCCCCTTATCATCTGCTTTCACTATTGTATGGGACAAGATAACCATATATGCCACTTCACACTTTGTGAGGGTTTGAATCTTTGGTATAGTGGTAGTAAGAATAGAAAACAATAATTAAAAAAGGAGACTAGTCAAATGGATTGGTTAGGAATTGGTGTACTTGTAATCGGAATTGCATTTGTTGGATTAGTACTAGTATTAATAAAACCGCTCAATAATTTATCTAATTTATTTTTTAGTGTGCAAAAAACTACAGATGATCTACCTCACAATATAAATTTAATAACTGATCAGACGAAAAACACACTACAAGCTAGTACGGAAACCCTTACGAAAGTGAACACCCAAGTTAAGGAATTAAGCCCTCTATTTTCTATCGTTGGTGATGTGGGAAGAGCATCCCAAAAACTTTCTTCTTCATTGGTTGATGTTTCAGCTAAGATGCAAACAAAGGCAGAGGATGGAAAAGATTATTCGGAACGTCACAACCTTCAAGGATTATATGGCGCAATGACATTAGGGTATTATTTAATACAAAGAAGAAGTAAATAAGTAATCAAAACCCCCAGACAATTATTTTGTCTGGGGGTTTTATCAAGTTCATTCTTTTTTATCACTTGATTTAGTTCTAAAAGATGTACTTGTAACCATTAAAGATGAAGATAGTTTTCTGGACGCTTCACCCACATCTCCAATCATATAAAACAAAGGACTTAGCCCTTTTAGCTTCTCATTAACATCTGCAATCGTATCATTACTATGTCGAATCAGATTACTGGTTTCTTTTAACACTTCATCTATTTGATTCGGGAGTTGTTCTACTGTTTTATCAACCCCATCAAGTACTGATGCCAAGTTACTAAGTAATTTTGCTATAAAGAGTGCTAAGGCAGCAAATGCTATACCAATGATTAATACACCTAACCCAGTTAGACTCATATTTCTCCCTCTTTCACGATTTTAATTTTTTATGCCTGGCTTTTTCCATTTAGCATACAAACGAAAGACGACTTCACCCCACTGAACACTGCGAGCAATAGGTTCTACAATTTGTAATGCTCGATCATTTGAAAGTTTCTTTGATTGATGATGCAAGACCTTGTTTAAGCTGTTTACAGAGTTGCCCACGTTTTCGAGTGTGTCGAAAATACTATCAACGGCTTTTAATTTATCTTCTACATCATCAACTGTTTTATCTGTTTCCTTAACGGTAACTTCTATTTCAGATGTTATGTATTGCAGTTTTGTTTCAACTTCACCAAGTGTATTACCCAAAGTTTCGAGTGTACGAGAAGTTCGTTTCAAAACTTTAGCAGTGAATATAGCAATAATTCCAAAACCTAAAGCGCATAGTAATACACCTATATAAACAAACTCCATGACGCGTTCCCCTCCTTTTAAATCAATTATTCCACTATCTGCAGTATATTAAACGGATTTCATTTATCTTGATAAAATCCCCATAACTACATGCTTACTCCAGTTTTTATTTTCATAGTCAAATGTATCACTCCACCGAACTTGACTCAACTTCAGTGGTGTTAGAAAGGTAGCACCAGAACGAAATTGCGGCTGTGGATTTTTAGCAACCCACTCTCCTGGCTTAGCGCCTTTCGTTATTTCTTGCATACTAGCCATTTCTATACCAGTTTTAACCTTTTTCTTATGAAGATTACCGCCATTCGTCATTTTCCAAATGGACCCGCTAAAAATTGCATCTTCAAATAAAGCAGTTGCATCTCTTGATTCTTTCCATGTGATTGCTAAACTAGCGTGATACCCTGGCAATAAATTTTCTAGTTCCGCATCCTTCGAAAAAGAAACACTAAATGGATACTTACTATTATCATGCAATTCGACTTGGTTTGGCAAATCATTAACGCTTGTGATAGTACCTTTCAAAGTAGTATTGTTTTCATTAATCGAAATCTCAACAGGCATTTCTTTTTTAATTATCGTCCGTTCTTGTTCAGTCAGTTCCCCAACTATATGTAATGTCGATGAATTTATCGTAATAATTGGATCACCTAGGTCTTCGGATACAACCGTTACTTTCCCTTGATAGGGACTTTCCACTGTTATCATCTCGCCACCAGATTCAAGCTCTGTTAGCTGTGACTGAACACTTTCCAGTTGTGCCTCTACTCGGGCTAATTCTTTTTCTTTTTCTGTTAGATATTGCTCCTTCATATATTCTGCTTCTATCGGCGGATTTGGAGATATTATAATGTCGGTACTTTCCTCATCTGTATTGATTGGCGCAGATGACCTTGGAATTTGATACAAAGAAATCTCCGAAATAGCTGATTCAATAGCAGCAATCTCACCATTGATTCTAGACATTTCATTTGTTAAATAGGCCTTTGTTTCATAATAATCATGAACTCGATAAGTATATAACTGATCGCCTTGATTTACTTGTGTTCCCTTTTGCACCAAAAACTCCTGGAAACTACCTAAACTTTTGTCAAAATAGACATCGTTTTCTGCAGTTGAAGTAAGAACACCTGGTTTATTCATTTTTTTATATAAATTCGCTGTAAAAACTTCTGACCATTCGCTTACATAGGACTTTCTTTCTATCGTTCCATTATCATCCAGATAGACTAATAAAGCATTGATTCCAATAAACAGAATGATACTAGTGATTAAAATCCTGCCCCGATTCATTCAAACCACCCACTTATCATAAAACTATCAAAGTACGCTAAGAACGCTACAATAAACCAGTAAAACAGATGTAAAGAGATAACATTTATCCAAATCCAATGTTTTTTAATGGAGGATAAATAGCTAATGTATTTTATTTGAAACCAAATGATCCATAGTTGAACAAGTGAAACAGCCCCGAAAAAATAAACAGGCCAATCTGCTTCTGTTAAATAAGATACAATAACACCAAATGAGAAAGGTGACACGTACCAGTCCAATCCAAAATAAACGAATAACGGTATCCAAATAACACGTTCGATTAGCATTACGAATAATACTACTTGCTGCATAATCAATACTTTTTGATACGGTATATCGGCTACTAAGTGAAAAATAAGTGCAGGCACAAATAAAATGAATGCAGTCAATAAAATGGCATACCCAATTCTTCCAAGCACAAACCAGAGTTTACTTTGTTCATATTGCAGTTCACTCAGCCCAATTGCACCCTTGGAGATCAGGTCTGTACCCATTCCAAGAGAAGCCATCCAAGCATAAATTATCATACTTAATAGGACAAGCAAGCCACTAACCTTCCATAGGTTATAAATCTTTTCTGACTGTTTAATTCGATACAAGTGATCATCAATTGGAAAAAAGAATTTAATCAGATTAAAATGGTATGTCATATAATACATTCCTTTTCTACGTTTCTATGTAAAATAATTGCCGAATTGGTTTTCTATTCCATATCAATCTTAACGCAACATTCGATAATATTCTATCATTTTTTTAATTTCGAAAGTATATCAAAAAAAATTATTACACAATGAGGAAAATCGAATTATTTCAATCCCGATAAATGAGCATAAAAAATACCCTCTCTCCAAGAATGGAAAAAAGGGTATTTGGTATTGTGATATATTAACGTTTTGAGAACTGTGGTGCACGACGAGCACCTTTAAGACCGTATTTCTTACGTTCTTTCATACGAGAATCACGAGTTAGGTAGCCTTCACGTTTTAGAGAAGCGCGGTATTCTGGATCCGCTTCTAAGAGCGCGCGAGCAACACCGTGACGGATAGCACCAGCTTGACCAGTGAATCCTCCACCATGAACGTTTACTAAAACGTCGTATGTGCCTTCTGTTTCTGTAACAGCAAGCGGTTGGTTTAAAATAAGAAGTTGCGTCTCATATGGGAAATAAGCCTGAGCTTCACGACCATTTACAACAACTTTACCGTTGCCTGGAACTAGACGTACACGTGCAGTTGATTTCTTACGACGACCTGTGCCGTAGTATTGTACTTGTGCCATTTGGGTAACCTCCTTTTAATTATCCGCGAAGTTCGTAAACTTCTGGTTTTTGTGCTTGGTTGTTATGTTCTGAACCTTTATATACGTGCAATTTTTTACCCATTTTGCGGCCTAAAGGACCTTTTGGTAACATACCTTTAACAGCAAGTTCAAGCATTTGCTGAGGATATTTTGTACGCATTTCGTTAGCATTACGTTCTTTCAATCCACCTGGGTGGTTTGTGTGACGGTAATACTTTTTATCGTTTATTTTATTTCCAGTAAGTTCGATTTTCTCTGCATTAATAATAATAACGTTATCACCAGAATCTGTATGTGGTGTATACGTTGGTTTATGCTTGCCACGTAACAAAGTCGCAACTTCACTTGCTAGACGACCTAGACGTTGACCTTCAGCATCTACAACAAGCCATTTGCGTTCAATATTACTTTCATTAGCCATGAACGTTGTACGCATGATAGTTTCCCTCCTAATTTACATCAATCATTTTCGTTTATTTCATCATAATTAGATTCCGGGGCTAATCATGGTTTTGAAATAAAATGCCATATATCATCATATACTAGATGATACCTCTGTGTCAAGTACTTGTTCACTATATTTAACATTCCACAGATATAATCCCTGAGGTGGTACCGTTTCTCCCAAAAGCTGCCGATCTTTTTGTTCCAATAGTTTACTTATATCCAGCGGGTTCCGCCTTCCTTGGCCAACATCCAACATTGCCCCAACAATGATCCGAACCATATTATATAGAAAACCGCTCCCCCTGAAAATAAATTCAATCTCACTGCCACGTTTTGTGCAACTTACCTGATAAAGCGTTCTAACTTTACTACCTTTTGTAGTCGCTTTAGCCGAGGAGAAGGTGGTAAAGTCATGTTCGCCCTCCAGATAGCTACAAGCCTGTTGCATAGAATTAACATCTAATTGATAAGGGAATTGGTATGCATAGTTCTGTTTGAACACATCACGTTCTTTTTCATTCCAAACATAATAACGATATTCTTTTTCTATAACATCGTACCTTGCATGAAAAGATGCTGATACCTTCTCTACTTCACGTACATACAAATCATCAGGCAATAGAGTGTTAAACGCCCGTTTCCAGTTTTCTTCCGGAATATCAAAGGGTGTATCAAAATGGATGGTCTGACGCTTCGCATGTACTCCTGTATCCGTGCGTCCAGATGCCTGCAATCGAATATGCTCACCCTTGTGAATCTTTTTCAACGCTTTTTCAAGTTCACCATGCACGGTACGCTTTTTGGGCTGGATTTGAAATCCTGAAAAATTGGTACCGTCATAGCTGATAACACATTTAACTTTTTCCATACCGTGTCCAGCCCTTTCCCTACTTAATAACTTCGAGTCAATAGCATGCCTGCAACGACACAAATAAATAATATATATATAGCAATATCTCTTTTTTCTATCTTTAATTCCCGTAGTTTTGTACGACCTTCGCCACCTTGATATCCGCGTGCTTCCATAGCCATCGCTAACTCTTCAGCACGTTTAAACGCACTTACAAAAAGAGGAACTAAGAGAGGAACTACTGCTTTTACCCGTTCTTTTATTTTTCCAGTTCGAAAATCAACACCGCGGGAGGCTTGTGCCCGTGAAATTTTTTCCGTTTCTTGCATTAAAGTTGGAATAAACCGAAGTGAGATAGACATCATTAGTGCCAGCTCATGAACAGGGAATTTAATTTTTTTCAACGGATGCAGCATATCTTCTATCGCATCGGTAATTTCAATTGGCGTTGTTGTAAGTGTTAGTAAAGACGTTACTAATATTAATAGGAAAAAGCGCATTGATATTGCGAAACCTTTAATAAGTGCACCAGAATAAATATTAAATGAAAAAATTTCAAATAGGACCGTACCTTCTTTCGTTACAAAAAGGTGCAGGAAAAAAGTAAATATAATTAGAAACCATACTGGTGTTAATCCTTTAATAATGAAGCGTATTGGAATTCTAGTAGTAAACATGCTCGCTAATGCAAATGCGGTAAGAATTCCGTAGCTTAAAACTGAATTCGCAAAAAATACGACAAACACAAAAAAGAATATAACCGTTATCTTAGAGCGTGGATCCAATTTATGAACGAGCGAATTACCTGGTACATACTGACCGATAATCAATGCATTATTCAAGTGATTCAGCCCCCTTTAACAGTTGCTGAATTGATTGAGCGATTTCCTTAGTCGATTGTCGGTGAAAAGGTATATGATTGCCAAATTTTTTCTCAAATGACTTTAAAAATTGAACCGCTTCAGGGACATCGAGCTGCACGTCATTCAAAGCTTCCTGTTGCGTTAACACATCCTCAGGTTTACCTTCCATATACTTCTTACCTTTGTTCAGAATAATGACGTGATCAGCATATTTTACCGCATCCTCCATACTGTGCGTGACAAGAATCGTCGTCAGCTGTTGTTCATGATGCAATGTTTCAAACATCTCCATGATTTCCTTCTGACCTCGAGGATCAAGTCCTGCGGTTGGCTCGTCCAGTACAAGTACTTCCGGTTTAATTGCGAGAACTCCCGCAATAGCAACCCGTCGCATTTGTCCTCCACTAAGGTCAAACGGAGAACGTGACAGTAATTCATCATTTAAACCAACAGATGGGCTGATTTGCCTGATACGTGTCTTAATCTCATCAGCAGACACACCAAAATTCTCAGGGCCAAATGCGATATCCTTTTCTACCGTCTCTTCAAACAATTGATGTTCCGGATACTGAAAAACAACGCCGACCTTGCTACGTAATTCTTTCATGTTCTTTGGCTTTTCACCATCTTTTAGTTGAAAGTCCCCAATGGTCACTTCCCCTTCACTTGGCATAACAAGACCGTTTAAATGTTGAATAAGAGTTGATTTTCCTGACCCAGTATGACCAATTATCGCGACAAAAGAACCTGATGGTATCTGGAATGACAAATCCTCTATTGCTTTATGTGCAAATGGTGTATTTCGTTGGTATATATAGCTTACGTTCTTGAATGTAATGTCCATAAGTCCTCCAACAGTTCCTCTTGGTTTAGGGCCTCATTTGTAATAGGAATGCCCATTTGTTTTAGTTCATCAACTAAAATAGCTACAAAAGGAACATCTAGACCAATTTCACGCAACTCCACCTTTTTTGAAAAGATTTCACGCGGACTAGCTTCGTCCCAAATCTCCCCTTCATTCATGACGATTACCCGTTCTGCCTGAACTACCTCCTGCAAATCATGTGTAATCGTAATCAATGAAAGCTGATGCTCCTTCTGTACACTCGAAACAGTATTCATAATTTCCATGCGACCCTTTGGATCAAGCATCGCCGTTGCTTCATCCAAAATAAGAACCTGTGGTGATATAGCTAACACACTAGCAATCGCCACACGCTGTTTCTGTCCACCCGAAAGTCGATGCGGCTCAGTCATTCGATAATCCTGCATACCTACAACATTCAAATATCTATCAATCCGCTTTATCATTTCCTCGCGTTGGACACCACGATTCTCCATCCCGAAAGCAACATCATCCTGCACAGTTGTACCAACGAATTGGTTATCCGGGTTTTGAAAGACCATACCAACATCTTTCCGTATATCCCAAATAGACTCTTCCGTAACCTGTTGGCCATTAATCATAATTACGCCTTCTTGTGGAAAAAGTAATCCATTTAACAGCTTGGCGATGGTGGATTTACCTGAACCATTGTGTCCAATGATGGCAACCCATTCATTTTCAAAAATATGAAAGCTACAATTCTTTAATACCCAGGGCTCCTCTTCTCCATATCGAAACGATACATTTCTAAACTCTATTAATTTTTTTCGCATAGGCTGTTTGTCCTCCTCTAGCTCTGCTCATTGGCCTGGGGTTGTTTTTATTCAGATTTTCTTAATTATAATTATGTTTAGTGGACTCAGGTTCCGTTATGTGGTAAAAATGCCCCCAATTTTTATGTTTGCGGACATAGGTTCCGTTATTGTGAAAAAAGCAGTGATTTCATCGTGTTTTTTCGCAAATAGCGTACACTGTGTCCGCTTAGCCCTGATATTAGGGTCCTATCATGAATATAGCGAATTCAGCGTCCGCTTACATCGCTGAACAGCCGCCTCCACTTTTCATTGGCTAGTTCCGGCTCCTAGCGACTAGCAAATAGTTAGTCCTGATGAATGTACGTAAAGTTCAACGTACTTTCACATGCCCTACAGGATGTAGGGTAGTTCGACGTTGCCACAGGACGTGGCGCTCTTAGTCGAACTTCTCTAACGCTTTTTGTACGTCGCTGAACAGTCGCCACCACTTTTCATTATTCTTTTCTACAAAAAAAGGGCTTGGCTTCACCTCATGGAAGAGATTCAGTCCTGCCCTTAACGCGTATGGTTTCATTATACTAGTTCGATAATTGCCATTTTTGCTCCGTCACCTTGACGAGCTCCAAGCTTAAGAACACGTGTATATCCACCTTGGCGTTCCTCATAACGTTCTGCGATTTCACCGAAAAGCTTTTGAATAACACTTTCGTCTTCACTTGCTTCTTGGTTGTATAAGAATGATGTAGCTTGACGACGCGCATGTAAATCTCCGCGTTTGCCTAGTGTAATCATTTTATCTGTTACAGATTTTAATTCTTTCGCCTTTGCTTCTGTTGTTTCAATACGTTCGTGAATGATTAAATCAGATGCAAGGTTGCGAAGTAATGCCATACGTACATCGGTAGTACGACCCAATTTTCTAGCCATGGACTATCCCTCCCTTTTTATGAATATCTAAAGGTGTCTTATATCAATCGTCATTACGTAAGCCTAAGCCAAGATCTTCAAGTTTAACTTTTACCTCAACAAGAGATTTACGGCCTAAATTACGCACTTTCATCATATCTTCTTCAGATTTATTTGCAAGTTCCTGTACGGTATTAATACCAGCACGTTTCAAGCAATTATAGGATCTAACCGAAAGATCTAATTCTTCGATTGTCATTTCCATTACTTTTTCTTTTTGATCTTCTTCTTTTTCAACCATAATTTCTGCATTCTGTGCTTCGTCAGTTAAACCTACAAAAATATTAAGGTGTTCATTGAATATTTTTGCACCTAAAGAAACTGCTTCCTCAGGACGAATGCTTCCATCTGTAGACACATCTAATGTTAACTTATCGAAATTCGCGCTTTGTCCGACACGAGTGTTTTCAACTTGATATGTCACGCGTGATACTGGTGTGAAAATAGAGTCAACTGGAATAACGCCTATTGGTTGATCATCATGATTATTCCCCTCTGCAGGGCGATAACCGCGACCACGTTCAGCAGTTATTTTCATATGCAGGCTTCCTTTGCCATTAATAGTAGCAATTGGAAGTTCTGGATTCAATACTTCAACATCACTATCAAACGTTAGATCTGCAGCCGTAACTTTTCCTTCTCCCTGCACATCAATCTCTAGAGTTTTTTCTTCATCAGAGTAAATTTTAAGAGCAAGTTTTTTTAGATTTAAAATGACTGTTGTAACATCTTCTACAACACCATCAATCGTTGAAAACTCATGTTGTGCTCCATCGATTTGAACTGCTGTTACAGCAGCGCCCGGAAGTGAGGATAATAGGATACGACGCAAGGAGTTTCCTAGAGTAGTACCATATCCACGTTCAAGCGGTTCGACGACGAATTTACCAAATTTGGAATCATCGCTGATCTCTACTGTTTCTATTTTTGGTTTTTCAATTTCGATCATTCAACAAAACCCTCCTTAAAAACGTCGAAACCCCGGCTAGACATAGCGGTCTAACCGAAATTCCCCAAATAGGCAGTGGCGTTTCTGCACTATTGTATTTCTTTCGTATTTTCTGTCGTTCATCGATGCTGTCGGCTAGGATGATAAAAAGACCTTACCTTTTTACTTCCCACACTTTTAGCTATCATAACCCATTATAGACAGGGTGACAAATTATATACGGTACAATTATACACGACGACGTTTTGGTGGGCGACAACCATTGTGAGGAACTGGTGTTACATCACGAATAGCTGTTACTTCTAGACCTACTGCTTGTAGGGAACGGATTGCTGCTTCACGACCAGCACCAGGTCCCTTAACAGTTACTTCTAGTGTTTTCATGCCATTTTCTACTGCTGTATTAGCTGCTGTTTCAGCTGCCATTTGAGCTGCAAATGGTGTTGACTTACGAGAACCTTTAAAGCCAAGTGCACCTGCTGAACTCCATCCAATAGAGTTTCCTTGCACATCCGTAATCGTAACAATTGTGTTGTTGAATGTAGAACGAATATGTGCAATACCGGTATCAATATTCTTTTTCACACGACGCTTTCGCGTATTAGTTTTACGAACCATTGATTAGCTTACCTCCTTCACGTTACTTTTTCTTGTTAGCCATTGTGCGACGTGGACCTTTACGAGTACGTGAATTGTTTTTCGTTTTTTGACCACGCACTGGTAACCCACGGCGGTGACGGATTCCTCTGTAGGATCCGATTTCGATTAATCGTTTGATATTTAGGGATACTTCACGACGAAGATCACCTTCTACAGTAAATTCGTCCATTGCTTTACGAATTTTACTTAACTCATCTTCAGTCAGATCGCGTACACGAGTGTTTTCTGAAACGCCTGCTTCTTTAAGGATTTCCTGTGCAGTTGTTTTTCCAATACCATAAATGTATGTTAATGAAATAACTACACGTTTATCACGTGGAATATCTATACCTGCAATACGTGCCATAAGCTCAATGCACCTCCTTGTTTATTAGCCTTGTTTTTGCTTGTGTTTTGGATTTTCACAAATCACCATTACTTTGCCTTTACGCTTAATAACTTTACACTTTTCGCAAATTGGTTTTACAGATGGTCTTACCTTCATCATCTTTACCTCCTTTTATATCGGAGCTCTCTCGGTTATTTATAACGGTACGTAATCCGTCCTCTAGTTAAATCATACGGTGAGAGTTCAACTGTCACTTTATCACCAGGTAAAATACGGATAAAATGCATACGAATTTTTCCTGATACATGTGCTAAAACCGTATGACCGTTTTCAAGCTCAACTTTAAACATTGCGTTTGGCAATGTATCCGTTACTGTACCTTCTACTTCAATTACATCGTCTTTCGCCATCGTGTTGGTCTCCCTTCTTCAAATCAGTCACAACTTCATTGACAAATTTAGCTATGGCAAATCTCAACTTACCATTTGTGACACGACCAGTTTCTAGAAGGCTATTTTGGACTTCAGGGGAAATGTAATCCATAACTTCAATATGATGTATATTCTTTTTCTTTGGTCGATCATACTTTCGTTTTTCCCCGTCTGCTAGCATGACATACCCATTGTCAACCATATTAATAACAACCGCGTATTGACCCATCTCGCGGCCTTGCATAATACGAACGATTTGACCTACTTGCGGAATCGAATCAGCTTCGCTCAACAACGATCACCTTCACTTAGGCTATAGTTTAAATGCTACCTTTTTAAAAGGGCTCTATTTAATAATACTAGTAACATCCTGTGTCACTTCAGTATGCGCTTTTGTCATTCCATCACGCCATATATTATACCTTTTAATAAACAGAAATGCACACAACACGTGAAATTTATACAGTTTCCTGCTTATTTTTCTATTTTGGCTTGAATATCCTGGAATACTACATCGATTTCTTTATCTCCATCAACGGTTACAAGATATCCTTTTTCTTGATAAAAATCCAGAAGCGGCTTCGTTTGATTGATATTAACATCTAAACGGTTTCTAACTGTTTCTGGTGTATCATCTTTACGTTGGATTAACTCACTATCATCCTTATCACATATACCTTCCTCTTTTGGAGGATTGTACATGACATGATAGGTAGCTCCACATGTCGGACAAATTCTACGACCGGTAAGACGTTTCACTAATTGTTCTTCAGGAACATCTACATGCAGTACGTAGTCAATGTCTTCATCCATGTTGGCCAAAAGCGATTGTAAAGCTTCTGCTTGAGCAATTGTCCGTGGAAACCCATCTAATAAGAATCCATTTTGACAATCATCTTTACGTAAACGCTCTTCAACAATTCCAATCGTTACTTCATCAGGAACAAGATCTCCTTGATCCATAAATGCATTTGCTTTTTTTCCAAGGTCTGTTCCTTCTTTTATTGCTAAACGGAACATATCTCCTGTTGAGATATGAGGGATGTTATATTTTTCACTTATTTTTTCCGCCTGAGTACCTTTACCAGCACCAGGAAGACCCATTAAAATTAAATTCAACAATTTTCCCCTCGCTCTCATTGGTAACAAGTATTACTTTATAAAACCTTTGTAGTGGCGTTTCACTAGTTGGCTTTCTAATTGTTTCATTGTCTGTAACGCAACACCTACAACGATTAGTAAACTTGTTCCGCCGATTTGTACAGCGGTAGGTAAATCAGCCAATCCGCCTAAAACGATAGGTAGTACAGAAACAGCAGCAAGGAAGATCGAACCTACAAATGTAAGACGATACATTACTCGTGTTAGATAAGTTTCTGTGTTCTTCCCTGGACGAATCCCTGGAACATATCCACCCTGTTTTTGTAAATTCTCAGCCATTTGTTCCGGGTTAACCTGAACAAATGTATAAAAATATGTGAATGCAATAATTAATACAACATAAATGACCATCCCAATTGGTTGGGTATAATCAAAAATCGTTTCAATTGTTCCTGCAATATTACTTCCTTCAAAAAATCCTGCAATCGTTCTTGGCGCGATAATAAATGCGATAGCAAAAATTACTGGAATAACTCCTGCGGCATTAACCTTTAATGGTAAATGTGTAGAGTGGCCTCCAACCGGTGAACGGTTAACAAGCTTTTTTGCATATTGAACAGGTATTTTACGAAGTGCCTGTTGGATAAAGATTACCCCAACAGTAACCGCGATAACAACTAACACAATCATCGCTACAATCACAACGTTAATAAACAATTCATCGCCAGGATTAACGAAATACTGACTATATAATTGTTTAACTCCATTAGGAACTGCAGCTACGATACCAGCAAAGATTAGAATGGAGATTCCATTTCCAACACCATTTGCAGTTATCTGTTCCCCGATCCACATTAAGAAAGTCGTTCCACTTGTTAAGACAATGGCAATGACAAGAAATGTTAGGACACTAGGGTTTTCGATTAAATCACCGCCTGCCATTGCATTGAACCCAATGGACATGGCGATTGCTTGAACAAATGCAAGTGCAACTGTTCCATATCTGGTGATCTGAGCCAGCTTTTTGCGGCCCATTTCTCCTTGCTTTTTCCACTCAGAAAATTTCGGTACAACATCCATTTGAAGTAATTGCATGATGATCGATGCTGTGATATAAGGCATTATTCCCATTGCTAAAATGGAGAAGTTTTGTAGTGCCCCACCACCAAATGTGTTTAGAAAACCAAAAACATTTTGTTGATTCATAAAATCAATTGCTTCTTTATTTGTATATGGCACTGGAATGAACGTACCAAGACGAAAGATGATTAACATTAATAATGTGAAAATAATTTTCCGTCTGATATCACCCACGCGCATAAAATTGGAAATTGTACGGAACATTAAATCACCTCTACTTGACCGCCCGCTGCTTCAATAGCTTCCTTAGCTGAAGCAGAGAACTTATGAGCTTTCACAGTAAATTTCTTTTCAACAGCACCCTTACCAAGTACCTTAATACCTGCATTAAGTTTACTTACTACACCTTCTTCTAGTAAAAGTTCTGGTGTAATTTCAGTGCCATTTTCGAATCGATTTAAAGCATCAAGATTTACTACAGCAAATTCTTTACGATGAATATTTGTAAATCCACGTTTTGGTAGACGTTGGAATAAAGGCATTTGACCACCTTCGAAGCCCGGACGAGTTCCGCCACCTGAACGTGACTTTTGTCCTTTATGTCCTCTACCGGAAGTTTTTCCGTTACCAGAAGACATTCCACGACCTACGCGGTTACGTTCTTTACGGCTTCCTTCTGTTGCCTTCAATTCATGAAGTTTCATACGAGCACCTCCTCTATACGCTAATGTGTAATTAAACTTCTTTAACCGCTACGAGATGGGATACTTTGTTAACCATACCGCGAACGGCTGGAGTATCTTCTCGAAGTACGGATTGACGAATTTTTTTAAGCCCTAATGATTGAACAGTTTGCTTTTGCACTTCTGATCTACCAATAACGCTGCGCGTGAGGGTGATTTCTAATTTTTTAGACATAGTATTTCCCTCCTTATCCTAACAGTTCTTCTACAGACTTCCCGCGTAGCTTAGCTACTTCTTCTGCGCGTTTCAAGTTTGTTAGTCCATTTAATGTAGCGCGAATCATATTGATTGGTGTATTTGAACCAAGTGACTTAGTCAAAATGTCACCAACACCTGCAAGTTCTAAAATCGCACGAACAGGGCCACCAGAGATAACTCCAGTACCTTCTGCTGCTGGTTTCATTAATACATTACCTGAGCCGAATCTTCCATGAATTTCATGTGGAATAGTAGTTCCAACTACAGGTACAGTAATTAAGTTCTTCTTAGCATCATCAACTGCTTTTTTAATTGCTTCTGGTACCTCTTGTGCTTTACCAGTACCAAAACCTACATGACCGTTTTTATCTCCAACTACAACCAATGCAGCAAAACGGAAACGACGTCCACCTTTAACAACTTTTGCAACACGGTTAATCGTTACAACACGTTCTTCAAGATCTAATTTGTTCGGGTCTATGCTTGTACGCATCTATGTCCCTCCTTTATCTATCGATTAAAATTCAAGACCTGCTTCGCGAGCAGCATCTGCTAATGCTTTTACACGTCCATGATAAAGATAGCCTCCGCGATCAAACACAATTGATTTGTAACCTTTATCCTGGGCACGTTTAGCGATCATTTCTCCGACTTTTATAGCAGCTTCAACATTACCAGTTGCTTCAACATTCAATTCTTTATCTGCAGTAGAAGCACTTGTTAGTGTAACCCCGTTAACATCATCAATTAATTGAACATAAATGTTATTGTTTGAACGATATACATTTAAGCGCGGGCGTTGTTCTGTTCCAAAAAGGTTTTTGCGAACACGCTTTTGTCTTTTTTTACGTAATATATTTTTGTCAGGTTTTGTGATCATCTATAGGTCACTCCTTTCTGCTCCCTAACCAATCTTACTTAGCAGTTTTACCTTCTTTACGGCGTACATATTCGCCTTCATAACGAATTCCTTTACCTTTGTAAGGTTCAGGTGGGCGAATTGCACGGATTTTAGCGGCAACTGCTCCAACTAGTTCTTTGTCAATTCCTTTAACAATCATTTGCGTGTTTTTAGGAACTTCTATATCAATACCTTCTTTAGGTTCGATTTCAACTGGGTGTGAATAACCTGCATTAAGCACGACTTTTTCGCCTTGCTTTTGCGCGCGGTACCCAACTCCAACAAGTTCAAGGTTTTTTGTAAAACCTTTATGAACTCCTTCAATCAAATTACTAATAATGCTACGAGTTGTACCATGTAATGCACGATGTTCCTTGTGATCACTTGGACGTTCAACAGTTACTACATTATCTTCTATAACAACTTTCATATCATTATGAAAGTTTCTAGTTAATTCACCTTTTGGACCTTTAACTGTAACAGTATTTCCATCTAACTTAACTTCGACTCCATCTGGAATCTCAATTGGCTTAAGTCCTATACGAGACATTCCATGCACCTCCTGTCTTTAAAAATGTTAATTACCAAACATATGCTAGAACTTCGCCGCCAACAGCTTGAGTGCGTGCTTCTTTATCAGATAACACACCTTTAGATGTTGATACGATAGCAATACCTAAACCGTTAAGTACACGTGGTACCTCATCAGCTTTTGCATAAACACGTAGTCCTGGTTTGCTTATACGTTTGATACCTGTAATTACTCGTTCGCTACTTACACCGTACTTAAGGAAAATACGCAGAACACCTTGCTTGTTATCTTCAATGAATTCATAATCACGTACAAAACCTTCACGTTTTAAAATATCAGCGATTTCTTTTTTCATCTTAGAAGCCGGAAGCTCTAATTTCTCATGGCGCACCATGTTTGCGTTACGAATGCGAGTAAGCATATCTGCGATTGGATCTGTCATAACCATTACTCATTACCTCCTTCCCAAATCGGGGTTTACCAGCTTGCTTTTTTGACACCAGGAATTTGACCTTTATGGGCAAGTTCACGGAAACAAATACGGCATAGTTTAAATTTACGAATTACAGAATGTGGGCGGCCACAGCGTTCACAACGCGTATATTCTTGTACTTTATACTTTTGTGGGCGTTTTTGTTTCGCAATCATCGATTTTTTAGCCACAATTTTCCCTCCTTGTATTAGCTCTAAGCTTATTTTTGGAAAGGCATGCCTAGCTGAGCTAAAAGTTCACGCGCTTCTTCGTCAGTATTTGATGTTGTAACAATTACAATATCCATACCGCGCACTTTACTTACCTTATCATAGTTAATTTCTGGGAAAATTAGTTGCTCTTTCACACCTAATGTGTAGTTTCCACGGCCATCAAAGGCTTTTTTAGAAATCCCACGGAAGTCACGAACACGTGGAAGTGAAACCTGCACAAGTTTTTGTAGAAATTCATACATGCGCACGCCGCGAAGTGTTACTTTTGCTCCGATTGGCATTCCTTCACGTAGACGGAAGCCAGCGATTGACTTTTTCGCACGTGTAACCATTGGTTTTTGCCCAGAAATTAATGCAAGCTCTTCAACAGCGCTGTCTAGTACTTTTGAATTTTGAACTGCATCACCAACACCCATGTTAATTACGATTTTTTCTACATGTGGTGTTTCCATTACTGATTTATAATTAAATTTATTCATCAAAGATGGCTTTACGTCATCTTGATATTTTTGTTTTAATTCGTTCATCATGTCGCCCTCCTTTCGTCGCTAAATTATTTATCTAATGCTTCACCGGATTTTTTAGCGATGCGGACTTTCTTTCCGTCACGTTCTTCGAATCCAACACGAGTTGGTTCTCCGGATTTAGGATCAATTGGCATTACGTTAGAAACATGAATTGGTGCTTCATGGTTTAGAATTCCACCTTGCGGATTATCCTGAGAAGGCTTAGCGTGTTTCTTAACCATATTAATTCCTTCAACTAGTACACGTTCGTTTTTCGGATATGCTTCTAAAATAGTACCTTGTTTTCCACGGTCTTTACCGGAAATAACTTTTACTTTATCACCTTTTTTTACATGCATGCTTGACGCACCTCCCTACAAGGCTTTTCATTACTACTTATAATACTTCTGGTGCTAGAGATACGATTTTCATGAATTTTGCATCACGCAATTCACGTGCTACTGGTCCGAAAATACGAGTCCCTCTTGGACCTTTATCATCACGAATGATGACAGCAGCATTTTCATCGAAACGAATGTATGATCCATCTTTACGACGCATACCGCTTTTCGTACGTACAATTACCGCTTTTACTACTTCACCTTTTTTGACAACGCCACCTGGTGTTGCTTGTTTGACCGTACAAACAATTACATCACCAATGTTAGCAGTTTTACGTCCAGAACCGCCTAACACTTTAATAGTTAGTACTTCACGTGCTCCAGAGTTATCTGCCACTTTTAAACGAGTCTCCTGTTGAATCATATCGCTGTGACCTCCCTTCGGATACCTTCCGAGCGAACCCGAACTTTAATTATATAATTACCGATTCTTCCACAACTTCTACTAAACGGAAACGTTTTGTAGCTGATAGCGGACGAGTTTCCATGATACGAACAACGTCACCATTTTTAGCTTGGTTATTCTCATCATGAGTTTTGAATTTTTTAGAGTATTTAACACGCTTACCGTATAATTTATGAAATTTATATGTTTCAACTAATACAGTAATTGTTTTATCCATTTTGTCAGATACAACACGACCTGTGTACTCTTTACGATTATTACGTTCAGTCATTTTGAGGCTAACCTCCTCTCGGGTTTCTAGTTATTTACACTTAGTTCACGTTGACGAGCAACTGTTTTCAAACGAGCAATGGACTTACGTACTGCGCGAATACGTGCAGTGTTTTCCAAAGATCCTGTTGCTAACTGAAAGCGTAAATTAAATAGTTCTTCCTTTAACGTTTTTACCTTTTGTTCAATTTCGGCAGTGGTTAGTTCTCTGATTTCATTAGCCTTCATTGATTTCACCACCAATTTCTTCACGTTTTACGAACTTAGTTCTAATCGGTAGTTTATGAGAAGCAAGACGTAAAGCTTCACGTGCAACTTCTTCACTTACACCCGCGATTTCAAACATAATTTTACCAGGTTTTACTACTGCAACCCATCCTTCAGGAGCACCTTTACCGGAACCCATTCGAACTTCGAGGGGTTTTGCAGTATATGGTTTGTCTGGAAAGATTTTGATCCAAACTTTACCACCACGTTTCATATAACGAGTCATTGCAATACGAGCAGCCTCGATTTGGCGGTTTGTGATCCATGATGCGTCAATAGCTTGTAAACCGTACTCACCAAAAGCTACAGTTGTTCCGCCTTTTGCTTGACCTCTCATACGACCACGATGTTGTCTACGATATTTAACACGTTTGGGCATTAACATAATGCATATCCCCCTTCCTTATTTTGTAGTTTTAGTTGGAAGGACTTCTCCACGATAGATCCACACTTTAATACCTAATTTACCGTAAGTAGTATCAGCCTCTGCTGTACCATAATCGATATCAGCACGCAATGTGTGTAGTGGCACTGTTCCTTCACTGTAATGTTCCGCACGAGCAATGTCTGCTCCACCTAAACGGCCGGAAACTTGTGTTTTAATTCCTTTTGCTCCACCGCGCATTGCGCGTTGAATAGTTTGCTTCTGAGCACGACGGAATGAAATACGATTTTCTAATTGACGAGCAATGTTATCAGCAACTAGTTTTGCATTCAAATCAACCTTTTTAACCTCAACGATGTTAATGTGAACACGTTTGCCAGTTAAACTGTTTAATGATTTACGTAGTGCTTCAACTTCGGATCCGCCTTTACCAATTACCATACCAGGTTTACCAGTATGAATAGTAATGTTCACGCGGTTTGCTGCGCGTTCGATTTCAATAGAAGAAACAGCAGCAATGCGTAAGCGGTTCTCCAGATATTCTCTGATTTTAATATCTTCGTGTAGTAAGTCTGCATAGTCTTTGCCTGCATACCATTTTGACTCCCAGTCACGAATGACGCCGACACGAAGACCCACTGGATTTATCTTTTGACCCACTGACTATCCCTCCTTCTTTTCTGATACAACCACTGTTACATGGCTTGAGCGTTTATTGATTTTACTTGCACGTCCTTGTGCACGTGGACGAAAACGTTTCAATGTTGCACCTTCATTTACGAATGCTTCTGAAACTACTAGGTTTTCAGGATCCATTTCGTAGTTATGTTCTGCATTTGCAATAGCAGAATTCAGAACCTTTTCTACGACTGGAGAAGCACCTCGTTGAGTAAGGCGTAATATTGCTACAGCTTCACCAACATTTTTTCCTCGAATTAAATCTACTACTAAACGTACTTTACGAGGAGCAATACGAACAGATTTTGCAACGGCTTTAGCTTGCATGTTGAGTGCCTCCTCTCATTAGCGTTTTGTTTTCTTGTCATCGCCAGCGTGTCCTTTATACGTACGGCTTGGCGCGAATTCACCTAATTTATGTCCGACCATATCTTCTGTAACATAAACCGGAACGTGTTTACGTCCGTCATATACAGCTACAGTATGACCAATAAATGTAGGAAAAATAGTTGAGCGACGAGACCAAGTTTTTACTACTTGTTTCTTGTCATCTTCGTTTAACTTGTCAATCTTATTCAATAGATGGTCATCTGCAAAAGGTCCTTTTTTCAAACTACGACCCATGGATAAACCTCCTTTCGTAATTGAGAGACGGGTTAATTCCCGCCGCTATAATCCGTTATTTTTTACGTTTACGAACGATAAATTTATCGGTAGGTTTGTTACGCTTACGAGTTTTATAACCAAGTGTTGGTTTGCCCCAAGGAGACATTGGTGATTTACGTCCGATTGGTGCGCGTCCTTCACCACCACCGTGTGGGTGATCGTTAGGGTTCATTACAGAACCACGTACAGTTGGGCGCTTGCCTAACCAACGAGAACGTCCTGCTTTACCAACTTTGATAAGCTCGTGTTCAATGTTTCCAACTTGACCGATTGTTGCACGACAAGTTGAAAGAACTTTACGTACTTCTCCAGATGATAAACGTACTAGTGTGTACTTTTCTTCGCGTCCAAGAATTTGTGCTTCAGCACCAGCAGATCTTGCTAATTGTCCACCGCGACCAGGCTTCAATTCAATATTGTGGATAATTGTACCCACTGGAATGTTTTGAAGTGGAAGTGAGTTAGCTAGCTTGATGTCTGCATCTTTGCCAGATTCAATTTCTTGGCCTACTTTAATTCCCTTAGGAGCTAAAATATATCTTTTCTCTCCGTCAACATAATTGATTAATGCAATATTAGCTGAACGGTTTGGATCATATTCGATCGTAGCAACGCGTCCGCGTATTCCATCTTTATCACGTTTGAAATCGATTATACGGTATTGACGCTTGTGACCGCCACCTTGATGACGAACGGTTAATTTACCTTGGTTGTTACGTCCACCACGCTTATAAAGCGGGCTTAACAAGGATTTTTCCGGCTTGTCAGTTGTGATCTCTGCGAAATCTAAGGTTGTCATGCCGCGTCTACCATTTGTGCTTGGTTTGTACTTCTTAATCGCCATCTTTTTTCCCTCCTTCACATGTTACGAGTTTCTTAGCCCTCGAAAAAGTCTAGCTCTTTGCTGTCCTCAGAAAGCTGTACAATAGCTTTTTTGCGGTCTGAACGGTATCCACCGTAACGACCCATGCGCTTGAACTTACCTTTTAAATTCATTGTGTTTATTTTTACAACTTTTACTCCAAAAACTAATTCAACAGCGTCTTTAATCTCTGTTTTATTTGCTTTTGGGTAAACTTCGAACGTGTATTTTTTATCTGCCATTAAATCAGCAGTGTTTTCTGTAATGACAGGGCGCTTAATAATATCACGTGGATCTTTCATTATGCAAGCACCTCCCCTGCTTTTTCAGCTGCATCCTTCGTCAAGATCAGCTTGTCATGCATAAGCAAGTCTAAGACATTAACCTGTTCAACAGTAAGTACTTTAACTGATTGAAGGTTATTTGCAGAACGAATTACATTCTCGTCTTTCTCTGCTGTTACGATTAACACTTTTTCATCAACTTTAAGTGCGCCAAGCATATTTACTACTTCTTTTGTTTTAGGAGCATCGAATGCGATGTTTTCTAAAACTACTAGATTCTCTTCTTTCACTTTTGAAGAATAAGCAGATTGAAGTGCTAAACGACGTACTTTCTTTGGAAGCTTGTAGCTGTAGCTGCGTGGTGTAGGTCCGAATACTACTCCTCCACCAACCCATTGTGGCGAACGAATAGAACCTTGACGAGCACGGCCAGTTCCTTTTTGACGCCATGGTTTACGACCACCGCCGCGTACATCAGAACGATTTTTAACTGCATGTGTACCTTGACGCTTAGATGCTTGTTGCATTACTACCGCATCATGTAATACATGTTCATTTGGCTCGATACCAAATACAGAATCATTCAATTCTACTTCTCCTGCTTGTGAACCATCTTGTTTAAATAGTGCTACTTTAGGCATGACATATCCTCCCTTCGTTTATGTGATTAGTTAGCCTTTATTGCACTCGTTACTTTAACTAACGATTTTTTTGCACCAGGAACATTACCTTTAATTAATAGTAGGTTGCGCTCTGTATCTACGTTAACCACTTCTAAGTTTTGAATAGTTACATTTTCGCTACCCATGTGACCTGGCAATTTAGTTCCTTTGAAGACACGTGCTGGGTCAGCCGCCATCCCCATTGAACCTGGACTTCTGTGGAAATGTGAACCATGTGACATTGGACCACGTTGTTGATTGTGGCGTTTAATAGCCCCTTGGAAACCTTTTCCTTTTGATTTACCAGATACATCAATTTTATCGCCTGTTTGGAAAACATCAACGCTGATTTCTTGACCTACTTCATACTCATCAAGTTCCGCGTCACGGAATTCACGAACGTAGCGCTTAGTGTTAGTGCTTGCTTTTTCAGCATGACCTTTTTTCGCCTTGTTAACGTGCTTTCCTTTTGCATCAGCAAAACCAAGTTGAATTGCTTCATAACCATCATTTTCTAAAGTTCTTTTTTGTAAAACCACGTTTGCCTCAGCTTGGATTACTGTTACCGGAACTAATTCACCGTCTTCAGAAAATAACTGAGTCATGCCGATTTTACGACCTAAGATTGCTTTCGTCATCCGTTACACCTCCTATAGTAAAACATAATTTATTATAATTTGATCTCAATATCCACACCAGACGGTAAGTCAAGACGCATTAACGAATCAACAGTCTGTGGTGTTGGATTAACAATATCGATTAACCGTTTATGTGTACGCATCTCAAATTGCTCGCGTGAATCTTTGTATTTGTGCACCGCACGCAATACAGTATAAACAGATTTTTCAGTAGGCAACGGAATTGGTCCTGAAACATTTGCACCAGAACGTTTCGCTGTCTCTACGATTTTCTCAGCAGATTGATCTAAAATACGGTGATCATACGCCTTTAAACGGATTCGAATCTTTTCTTTTGCCATTATTTTCCCTCCTTTTTTCGCCCATTTTATAATAGACATTCTCCGTGAAAATTTTTCAATCACCCGCCATGGCAAAGGGGCCGGGTGTATCAATAACCTTTCACTTCATCGCCTTTTATGACCAACATTCTCATTATATAGAAAAAACTCGGCCAATGCAATACATTATTTTTATTTAATACGTATTTGCACATCTATGTATTATACAAACTTTTTTCATAGAATGCAAGGGGTGGAGAATAATTTTTGTAGAAGTTTTGGTTACTTTGTCGAAAAACAAAGTATGGAGGAAGTGAGAAGCACTTAAGTTCTCGGAATAAGAGGAATCAAATACCGGAGTTCGGGTGCCAGGCACTTGGTGGTGTCTCTGTCACCATACGTGTACGCTTTTTAAAACAGCTCATCAACCAAGAGCGTGAATTCCACCAAGTGCCTGGCACCCTGCTACGGCCCAAAACCTTGTAATGCCAGAGAACCCAAGCCGTTACTGACTTTTTTAAAATACAAAAAAACAGGCAGCGTCGTCACGCTACCTGTCTCATTTTATATTAATTACTTTTCGATTGTTGATACAACGCCAGATCCAACTGTACGTCCACCCTCACGGATAGAGAAACGCGTACCATCTTCAATAGCGATTGGTGAAATCAACTCAACGCTCATTTCAATGTTATCGCCAGGCATAACCATTTCAACGCCTTCTGGCAACTGGATAACACCAGTTACGTCAGTAGTACGGAAATAGAATTGTGGACGATAGTTTCCGAAGAATGGAGTATGACGTCCACCTTCTTCTTTTGACAATACATAAACTTCAGCTTTGAAGTTAGTGTGTGGAGTAATTGAACCTGGCTTTGCAAGCACTTGTCCACGTCCGATATCATCACGTGATACACCACGTAGTAGTGCACCAATGTTGTCTCCAGCTTCTGCATAGTCAAGAAGCTTACGGAACATTTCAACACCAGTAACAGTTGTTTTAGCTGGCGCTTCATTAAGACCGATGATTTCTACATCGTCACCGACTTTAATTTCCCCACGCTCAACACGTCCTGTTGCAACAGTACCACGACCAGTGATTGAGAATACATCCTCAACTGGCATCATGAATGGTTTGTCAGTATCGCGTTCTGGAGTTGGAATATACTCATCAACCGCGTCCATTAACTCAATGATTTTTGCTTCGTAATCAGCATCGCCTTCGATAGCTTTTAGAGCAGAACCTTTGATTACTGGTACATCATCACCAGGGAAGTCATACTCAGTTAATAGGTCACGCACTTCCATTTCTACTAGTTCTAGAAGTTCTTCGTCATCTACCATATCAGTTTTGTTAAGGAATACTACGATTGACGGAACACCAACGTTACGTGAAAGCAAGATGTGCTCACGAGTTTGTGGCATTGGGCCATCAGCAGATGATACTACTAGGATAGCTCCGTCCATTTGTGCAGCACCAGTGATCATGTTTTTAACATAGTCAGCGTGACCAGGACAGTCAACGTGTGCATAGTGACGAGTATCAGTTTCGTACTCAACGTGTGAAGTTGAAATTGTAATTCCACGTTCTTTTTCTTCTGGAGCACCATCAATTTGGTCATAAGCCATTACTGTACCTTTACCAGATTTCTTGTGCATTACGATTGAGATTGCAGCTGTTAACGTTGTTTTACCATGGTCAACGTGTCCAATAGTTCCAATATTTACGTGACTTTTCGAGCGATCGAATTTTTCTTTAGCCATTTATAGTTCCTCCTTTAGATAAATAAAAGTGTTTTTTATAGTTTTATTAAGTACTAAAATCTTAGCCTTCAATAAAAGTTATACTTGAAGATTAACAAAAAATCAATTATTCACCGGCATTTTTTTTGATAATTTCTTCAGAAATACTTTTCGGTACTTCTTCGTAGTGATCAAAATGCATAGTGAATTGTCCACGGCCTTGCGTGTTTGAACGTAATGCAGTTGCATAACCAAACATTTCTGAAAGTGGAACAAATGCTTTAATTACTTGAGCAGGTCCACGCGCATCCATACCTTCTACACGACCACGACGAGATGTTACATCTCCCATGATATCTCCCATGTATTCTTCAGGAATTACGATTTCTACTCTCTCAATTGGCTCAAGAAGAACTGCTTTACATTTAGTTTTTGCAGCCTTTAATGCCATAGACCCAGCGATTTTAAATGCCATCTCATTCGAGTCAACATCATGATAACTACCATCATAAAGTGTCGCTTTAATATCGATCAATGGATATCCTGCTAATACACCACTTTCTGTTGCTTCTTTAATACCATGTTCAACAGATCCGATGTATTCTCTTGGTACAGAACCCCCAACGATTTTGTTAGTAAATTCAAAGCCTGCACCTTCTTCGTTTGGTTCAAATTTAACCCAAACGTGTCCGTATTGCCCGCGTCCACCAGACTGACGTACGAATTTACCTTCTACTTCAGCAGAGCCACGGAATGTTTCACGGTAAGCAACTTGTGGAGCACCTACGTTGGCTTCTACTTTAAATTCACGTTTTAAACGGTCAACGATAATATCAAGGTGAAGTTCACCCATACCAGAGATAATAGTTTGACCAGTTTCTACGTTAGTTTCTGTTCTAAATGTCGGATCCTCTTCAGCAAGTTTACCTAAAGCAATTGCCATTTTATCTTGGTCTGCTTTTGTTTTAGGTTCAATTGCTACACCGATAACCGGTTCAGGGAAATCCATCGATTCTAGAACAACAATGTTTTTTTCATCACAAAGTGTGTCCCCTGTTGAAGTATCTTTCAAACCTACTGCGGCAGCAATTTCACCAGAGTAAACAGTTGAAACTTCTTCACGAGAGTTTGCGTGCATTTGTAGGATACGTCCAACACGTTCACGCTTATCTTTTACAGAGTTTTTCACATATGAACCAGAATCTAAAGTTCCAGAGTATACGCGGAAAAATGTTAATTTACCAACGTAAGGATCTGTCATTACTTTAAACGCTAGTGCTGAGAACGGTGCTTTATCGTCTGATTTACGTGTTACTTTTTCTTCTGTACCTGGAACGATACCCTCGATTGGAGGAACATCAGTTGGTGCAGGCAAGTAATCAATAACACCATCAAGCATTAATTGTACACCTTTATTTTTAAATGCTGACCCACAAAACACTGGGTAGAACTCAACATTCAATGTAGCTTCACGAATCGCGTTCTTTAGCTCTTCATTTGAAATCTCTTCACCTTCAAGGTACTTCATCATTAAATCTTCATCTAATTCAGAAACTGATTCCAATAAAGCAGCGCGTAATTCATCAGCTTTATCTTTGTACTCATCAGGAATTGCACGAGACTCTGCTCTTGTTCCTAAGTCATCTTCATAGTAGTAAGCTTCCATAGTAACAAGGTCAATGATTCCTTCAAAGTCATCTTCAGCACCGATTGGAAGCTGAACTGGATGTGCATTTGCTCCCAAACGTTCTTTCAAAGTTCCTGTAGAATATAAGAAATCTGCACCGATTTTATCCATTTTATTAATGAATACAACTCGTGGTACACCGTATGTTGTCGCTTGACGCCATACTGTTTCTGTTTGTGGTTCAACACCTGATTGCGCATCAAGAACTGTTACCGCTCCATCTAGTACACGCAAGGAACGTTCAACTTCAACTGTGAAGTCTACGTGGCCTGGCGTATCAATGATATTAATGCGGTGTTCTCTCCATGCAGCTGTTGTTGCAGCAGAAGTGATTGTAATTCCACGTTCTTGCTCTTGTTCCATCCAGTCCATCTGTGATGCACCTTCATGGGTTTCGCCAATTTTATGAATACGTCCTGTATAGAAAAGAATACGCTCAGTAGTAGTGGTCTTTCCAGCATCAATGTGCGCCATAATACCAATATTACGTGTCTTTTCCAAGGAGAAATCTCTAGCCATGTATTCTTCTCCTTCCTGTAAAAAGCTTTTTTGGATTTTTCTTACTTGTTTTACTTTAGCACCTAGCACCTTGAAGCTTTAAGCCAATCCTCTCTGCGACAAAAAGTGTCACACAGAGTCTCGTCTTAAGCTTTTCGAGCCTAACCAAAGCGCTTGCGCATTTCTTACCAGCGGTAGTGAGCAAATGCTTTGTTTGCTTCCGCCATTTTGTGCATTTCTTCGCGTTTTTTAACTGCAGCTCCAGTGTTGTTAGAAGCATCTAGAATTTCATTTGCAAGACGCTCTTCCATTGTCTTTTCTCCGCGTAGTCGTGAGTAATTCACAACGTAACGAAGTCCAAGTGCTTGACGACGTTCTGGGCGTACTTCCATCGGTACTTGGTAGTTCGATCCACCAACACGACGTGCACGAACTTCTAGTACTGGCATTACATTTTTCATTGCTTGTTCAAAAACTTCCATAGCATTTTGTCCACTACGCTCTGCGATTAATGTAAATGCATTATAAAGAATTTTTTGCGCTTTTCCTCGTTTCCCGTCAATCATGATTTGGTTGATCAAACGAGTCACTAGTTTTGAATTATAAAGTGGATCCGGCAAGACATCGCGTTTAGGTATTGGTCCTTTACGTGGCATATGTCTCCCCTCCTTTCCTCAATCTCAATTCTAAATATTTTCTTATCTAGCTCCTGCGCCCATTGACTAGTGCCCTTCAGGCTCTACACCAATAACCGGGCGCCTGCGCTTTTAGTATTATTTTTTAGGGCGTTTTGTTCCATATTTTGAACGGCCTTGAGCACGTCCTTGTACACCTGCTGTATCTAACGCTCCACGAACAACATGGTAACGAACACCCGGTAAGTCTTTTACACGACCACCACGGATCAATACAACACTATGTTCTTGTAGATTGTGTCCAATCCCAGGGATATATGCTGTTACTTCCATGTTGTTTGACAAACGAACACGTGCATATTTACGAAGTGCTGAGTTTGGTTTCTTAGGTGTTAAAGTACCAACACGAGTGCAAACGCCACGTTTTTGTGGTGAGTTTTCATTCGTTAATTTCTTTTTAAAGCTGTTATACCCTCTGTTTAGTGCAGGAGAGTCAGACTTTCTTGGTTTGCTTACACGACCTTTACGTACAAGTTGATTAATAGTAGGCATTATAGTTATCCTCCCTTCATATTTACAAATTACTAGCAAAAATAAAGACTAGCAACCACCGAATTTATTACTTCTTGTAAGACCACATATCCAGGTGGTTCATCTTTTAGCAAAAAACAAAGCTTTCGCGGGTAAAACTAACCGCCAAAACTAATTTATTTTAATTGCTACAGTAGATGCACCAACGTCTATGCCGCAAGCGGCTCCTAGCTTCTTCATGGAATCTACTTGGTGACACGTTACATCTAGCTCTTTAGCTAAATCAGCTATCTTTCCTGTTAGCTGTTTATCAGCGTCATCAGCAAGAAACACTTCACTTACTTCGCCATTTTTCATAGCTTTCAGTGTTTGCTTCGTCCCGATTATAAGACGTGACTGTCCTTGGGTTACTTTTTCATAAGACATCAATATATCCTCCAAAGCAACAAGTATAATCAGAAGCACCCTGAATATAGTATCATCCTAGTTTTTTAATGTCAACATAAATTTTACTATTTTTGGTGCTCCTGATCATTACATCACTTGTTTAACCTTAATTTATTTTACTGTTTCTGTTTCAGCTTCGGCTTCATTAACTTCATCCGATTCTGTTTGCAAATCGTCTAAGGAAGCCTGGATTTTACGGTAACGTTGCATTCCTGTACCAGCAGGGACAAGTTTACCAATAATAACATTTTCTTTCAATCCTAATAATTCATCGCGTTTACCTTTGATTGCAGCATCCGTTAACACACGAGTTGTTTCTTGGAATGAAGCTGCAGATAAGAATGAATCTGTTTCAAGAGATGCTTTAGTAATACCCAACAATACAGGTTTACCAACAGCAGGCTGTTTTCCATCGTTTAAAATACCGTGGTTAGCATCTTTGAATTGGTGGATTTCCAATAATGATCCAGGTAATACACTTGTATCTCCAGAATCAACTACGCGTACTTTACGTAGCATTTGACGAACCATTACCTCAACGTGCTTATCGCCGATTTCTACACCTTGCATACGGTAAACTCGTTGGACTTCACGAAGAAGGTATGATTGAACTCCATCAACACCTTGAACTTCAAGAAGTTCTTTAGGATCAACGGAACCTTCTGTTAGTTCCTGCCCAGCAATAACTTCGTCCCCTTCTGCTACTTTAATACGAGCATTATATGGAACAGTATATGCGCGTTGTTCTACTTCACCTTGAACAACAATCTCTTGTTTATCTTTAACTTCTTTAATCTCGTGAATCGTACCCTGAACTTCACTAATAACAGCTTGCCCTTTTGGATGACGTGCCTCAAAAATCTCTTGGATACGTGGTAAACCTTGAGTGATATCGTCTCCGGCAACCCCACCTGTGTGGAATGTACGCATGGTTAACTGTGTACCTGGTTCACCAATAGATTGAGCAGCAATAATACCAACTGCTTCTCCTACTTCAACTTCATCACCTGTTGCAAGGTTACGTCCATAACATTTTTGACATACGCCATGTTTTGTATTACATGTAAATGCAGAACGAATCGTTACATCTTCAATTCCAGAATCCACAATTAGTTTTGCTTGATCTTCTGAAATCACTTCATCGTCCTCAACAATTACATCACCTGTTTCAGGGTGGCGAATTGTTTCAAATATAGTTCGGCCAATTAAACGGTCAATTAGTGGTTCAATCAATTCCGCACCATCTTGAATAGCAGAAACTTTTAACCCTCTATCTGTACCACAATCTGCTTCTCTTACGATAACATCTTGTGCAACATCAACTAAACGACGTGTTAGGTAACCAGAGTCAGCCGTCTTAAGTGCCGTATCGGCAAGTCCTTTACGCGCCCCGTGTGTAGAAATAAAGTATTCTAGTACAGTTAATCCTTCACGGAAACTTGACTTGATCGGCAACTCAATAATACGTCCAGCCGGGTTGGCCATTAATCCACGCATACCAGCAAGCTGGGTAAAGTTAGATGCGTTACCCCTTGCTCCAGAATCACTCATCATAAAGATAGGGTTTCTAGAGTTTAAGGATTTCATTAATTTAGATTGGATATCATCTTTTGCTTGTGACCATACTGCGATAACTCGATCATAACGTTCCTCTTCAGTGATTAAACCTCTACGGAATTGCTTCTGAACATTATCAACTTTCGTTTGAGAAGCGTCAAGAATTACTTCTTTTTCTTTCAGTACCACGATATCTGAGATACCTACTGTCATACCAGCTTTTGTTGAGTAACTAAAACCAAGATCTTTCATACGGTCAAGCATTTTAGATGTTTCACTAATTTTAAATCGTTTAAATACTTCCGCGATAATATCACCTAGGATACCTTTTTTAAACGGTAAAATACCATCACGCTTTTGGATCTCTTCTTTTATATTTGTTCCCTTTTCAACGAAATAATGAGCTGGAGTGCGAACTTCAAGATTACTATTTGTCGGCTCATTAATGTAAGGGAATGATTCTGGTAATATTTCATTAAATATTAACTTACCTACTGTAGTTAGCAACAATTGATTGTGCTGTTCTTCAGTAAACGTTTTGTTATTCAAACTACTTGCTTGAACTGCAACTCTAGTATGCAAGTGAACATATCCATTTTGATATGCAATTAACGCTTCATCTGTATCTTTAAACACACTACCTTCACCAACGGCATTTTCGCGTTCCAATGTTAAATAATAGTTACCTAATACCATATCCTGTGATGGTGTAACTACTGGTTTACCATCTTTTGGATTAAGAATATTTTGGGCAGCTAACATCAAGATACGCGCCTCGGCCTGTGCCTCAGCAGATAGCGGAACATGCACTGCCATTTGGTCACCATCAAAGTCGGCATTGTATGCTGTACAAACTAGTGGATGCAAACGGATTGCACGACCTTCTACTAATGTTGGTTCGAAGGCTTGGATTCCTAATCTATGCAATGTAGGTGCACGGTTTAGTAATACCGGATGCTCGCGAATAACTTCTTCTAAAACATCCCAAACATCTGGATGAATACGCTCAATTTTACGTTTAGCTGATTTGATATTATGTGCAATACCACGTCCAACTAATTCTTTCATGACAAACGGCTTAAACAATTCAAGCGCCATTTCCTTTGGTAATCCACATTGATACATTTTCAAGTGTGGACCCACAACGATAACGGAACGACCTGAATAGTCAACACGCTTACCTAATAGGTTTTGACGGAAACGACCTTGTTTCCCTTTCAACATATGTGAAAGAGACTTTAGTGGTCTATTACCCGGACCAGTCACTGGGCGTCCACGACGTCCATTATCTATCAATGCATCAACAGCTTCTTGCAGCATACGTTTTTCGTTTTGTACGATGATGCTTGGAGCTCCAAGATCAAGCAATCGTTTCAAACGATTGTTACGGTTGATTACACGACGATATAAATCATTCAGATCTGATGTCGCAAAACGTCCACCATCAAGTTGAACCATTGGACGAATTTCTGGCGGAATTATTGGTAATACATCTAATACCATCCATGACGTGTCATTTCCGGAATGACGGAATGACTCTAACACTTCTAAACGTTTAATAGCACGAGTTCTGCGTTGTCCTTTGGCTGTTTTCAATTCTTCTTTTAATGCAACTACCTCTTTTTCAAGGTCGATATCATGTAAAAGTTTTCGAATTGCTTCAGCTCCCATTTGGGCTTTGAAAGATTTACCGTATTTATCATAATAAGCACGATATTCTTTTTCTGAAAGCAATTGTTTTTTCTCAAGTGGTGTATTACCTGATTCTGTAACAATATACGCTGCAAAATAGATAACTTCTTCCAAAGCACGTGGTGACATATCTAAAACAAGTCCCATACGGCTCGGAATCCCTTTGAAATACCAAATGTGTGAAACTGGAGCAGCTAATTCAATATGCCCCATACGTTCACGACGCACTTTTGCTTTTGTAACCTCTACTCCACATCGATCACAAACAACGCCTTTATAGCGTACACGTTTGTATTTTCCACAATGACATTCCCAGTCTTTTTGTGGCCCGAAAATTCGCTCACAAAACAAGCCATCTTTTTCAGGTTTTAATGTTCGGTAGTTAATTGTTTCTGGTTTTTTTACCTCGCCGTAAGACCACGAGCGGATTTTTTCTGGTGAAGCTAAACCGATTTTCATATACTCAAAGTTATTTACATCTAGCAAGGGGCCTACCTCCCTTTTAGTGTCCGATTTTACCATTTATTAGTAAAACTCGGCATTCGCCTTATCCTCAATAGCGAATGGCGAAGTTTTTCTTATACTGAACTTTACTTAAGTAGAACAGAATTTATATGATAAAGCCGGAGATGCTAACTTCCCTGAAACTTGCTATTTCACGGAAGTTAGTGCTCCTTTGCTTTTATTACTTTTCTTCTATTTCTAAGTTAAGCTTGCTCGCCGCTTCAGTTTCCTCTTCTTCCAGTTCACGTAATTCGATTTCCTGTTCATCACTAGAAAGCATTTTCACATCTAAACCAAGGCTTTGAAGCTCTTTTATTAATACTTTAAATGATTCTGGAACTCCGGGCTCTGGAACATTATCACCTTTAACAATAGATTCATACGTTTTCACACGACCAACAATGTCATCTGATTTAACAGTAAGAATTTCCTGCAAAGTGTATGCAGCACCATATGCTTCAAGTGCCCATACCTCCATCTCACCAAAACGTTGCCCACCAAACTGTGCTTTACCACCTAGTGGCTGTTGAGTAACTAGTGAATATGGCCCTGTTGAACGAGCGTGAAGCTTATCATCAACCATGTGTGCTAGTTTAATCATATACATGACACCAACAGAAATACGGTTATCAAATGGCTCGCCAGATCGTCCATCATACAGAATAGTTTTAGCATCCTTTGGCATTCCTGCCTCTTGCAATGTTTCCCATACATCTTCTTCATTTGCACCATCAAATACAGGAGTTGCAACATGTATTCCTAGCGCACGTGCAGCCATTCCTAAGTGCATTTCAAACACTTGTCCGATATTCATTCGCGATGGTACCCCTAGTGGGTTCAACATAATATCAACTGGTGTTCCATCTGGCATGAACGGCATGTCTTCTTCAGGTAATATTTTTGAAATTACACCTTTATTACCATGACGGCCAGCCATTTTGTCACCTTCAGATATTTTACGTTTTTGTACAATGTAAGCACGAACGAGTTGGTTAACACCAGGTGGCAGTTCATCTCCATCTTCACGATTAAATATCTTGACGTCTAGAACAATTCCGCCAGCTCCATGCGGTACACGTAATGATGTATCACGGACTTCACGGGCCTTCTCTCCGAAAATTGCATGTAATAAACGCTCTTCAGCTGATAGCTCTGTAACCCCTTTTGGTGTTACTTTACCAACTAAGATATCTCCATCAGTAACCTCTGCACCGACACGGATAATCCCGTGTTCATTTAAGTTTTTCAATGCCTCTTCCCCAACGTTTGGAATATCGCGGGTGATTTCTTCAGGTCCCAGTTTGGTATCACGAGCTTCCGATTCATACTCCTCGATGTGAATTGATGTATATACATCATCTTTTACAAGGCGTTCACTCATGATAATTGCATCTTCATAGTTGTAACCTTCCCAAGTCATGAATCCAACTAGAACGTTACGACCTAATGCTAGTTCGCCGTCTTCCATCGATGGTCCATCAGCAAGGATTTCACCTTTCGTTACACGATCGCCTTGACTTACTATTGGGCGCTGGTTGTAACAAGTACCTTGGTTTGAGCGGATATACTTTTGCAAGCGATATCGCTCAATATCACCTTTTACTTCTTTACCGTCTACTTCTGATACTCGACGGATATGAACCTCTTTTGCCTCAACACGTTCAACAATACCAGGGTTTTGACAAATAACCGCTGCCCCAGAATCTTTCCCAGAAACATATTCCATTCCTGTTCCAACAGTTGGCGCCTCAGGTTGCATTAATGGTACTGCTTGACGTTGCATGTTAGCTCCCATTAACGCGCGGTTCGAGTCATCATTTTCCAGAAACGGGATACATGCCGTTGCTGCTGAAACAACTTGTTTAGGTGAAACATCCATATAGTCTATATTCGCTCGAGGTACAGCGGTATTCTCACCACGGAAACGAGCGATAACTTCATCGTCTATAAAATGACCAGTATCATCTAATCTAGCATTGGCCTGTGCCACTACATAATTATCTTCTTCATCAGCTGTAAGATAATCAATTTGAGCAGTTACCAAACCGCTATCAGGATCAACCCGGCGATATGGCGTTTCAATAAAGCCAAATTTATTTACCTTAGCATAACTTGATAATGAGTTAATCAATCCAATATTTGGTCCCTCTGGTGTTTCAATTGGACACATGCGACCATAGTGTGAATAATGTACGTCACGAACTTCAAAGCCAGCACGTTCACGTGTTAATCCACCAGGTCCAAGTGCTGACAGACGGCGTTTATGCGTCAGTTCTGCTAATGGATTGGTTTGATCCATAAATTGCGAAAGCTGCGAACTACCAAAGAACTCTTTGATAGATGCAATTACCGGACGAATATTAATTAACTGTTGTGGAGTAACGCTTGATGTGTCCTGAATAGACATACGTTCGCGCACAACACGTTCCATTCGGGATAACCCAATTCTAAATTGGTTTTGCAATAGTTCACCTACTGAACGAAGGCGACGATTTCCCAGATGATCAATATCATCTGTATCACCAACACGGTGTAGTAAGTTAAAGAAATAACTAACTGAAGATAAAATGTCAGCTGGAGTGATATTCTTAATGCTTCTATCTACACTAGCATTACCAATCACATTCAACTCACGTTCCCCACTTGGGTCAGTCGGATCAACGATTTTAATTGTCTGAAGCTTAATCGGGTCTTCAAGAACGCCCTCTTGCAACTCAACTTGCTGCTCGCCAACCTTACCATCTTCTTGTTCCAAGTATGGAATGATTTTATTTAGTAACTTCCGTTCTAATTTGTCCCCTTTTTGTGCAAGAACTTCACCAGTTTCCTGGTCAACGATTGGTTCTGCAAGCACTTGGTTAAATAGACGGTTTTTAATGTTTAATTTTTTATTCATTTTGTAACGACCAACATGTGCTAGGTCG
The DNA here is from genome assembly GCF_044793635.1 of Virgibacillus necropolis. Classification (GTDB taxonomy): domain Bacteria; phylum Bacillota; class Bacilli; order Bacillales; family Amphibacillaceae; genus Virgibacillus_F; species Virgibacillus_F necropolis_A. The sequence goes on along the minus strand of NZ_CP084992.1, from coordinate 2,269,756 downwards.
TAACGTTTTGGATCAAAGAAACGTGAAACTAATAGGCTTTTAGCATTATCTACTGTAGGCGGTTCACCAGGGCGAAGTCGCTCGTAGATTTCTAATAATGCCTTTTCAGTAGTTTCTGTATTATCTTTGTCTAAGGTGTTTTTTAAGTATTCGTTCTCGCCTAGTAGATCAATAATTTCTTGATCTGTACTAAAACCAAGAGCACGAAGCAACACTGTAATAGGCAACTTACGTGTACGATCGATACGAACATAAGCAACGTCTTTTGCATCTGTTTCAAACTCCAGCCATGCTCCGCGGTTCGGAATCACGGTTGCAGTAACGCCTCTTTTTCCGTTCTTATCAATTTTTTCATTATAATAGACACTCGGTGAACGAACGAGCTGTGATACAATAACACGCTCTGCACCATTAATGACAAAAGTACCTGTGCCTGTCATAAGTGGGAAGTCTCCCATAAACACTTCTTGCTCTTTCACTTCACCGGTTTCATTATTAATTAAACGAACCTTCACGCGAAGTGGAGCGTTATAAGTCACATCTCGATCCTTTGATTCATCTACAGGATACTTTGGATCCTCTAGCGTATAATCAACAAATTCTAGTGATAGATTACCCGTGAAATCTTCAATAGGTGAAATGTCTTTAAACATTTCTTTCAAACCTTCTTCTAAAAACCATTGATAAGAAGCGGTTTGAATTTCGATTAGATTTGGTAATTCTAACACCTCACTGATGCGCGCATAGCTCCTGCGTTGGCGGTGCCGTCCATACTGAACTAGTTGACCTGTCAACTGCTTCACCCCTCAAATCAAGTATTTTTCAATTGTTCCTTATCAGGAATCTGGTGAAAAATAATTATTATATTAGAAAAACAAACTAAGACTATAGTTCTATCTTAGTAATGTTTTTCGGATCTTAACTCATACAATCAAGCTTTGAAACTTTTGTTTGGTAAAGCAATTATAACTTTAAACATACTGAACAAACTTGCAACATAGAAAATCACAAGCTTTCTTCTTTTAAAAGGTACGCATTGGTTTCTACCATTTTGATAGCTACCCTTTCATCGGCATAAAAAATCAAGTGTTTGAGTATAACAAATGACCTACGTACTACTTCTAACTTTCAAAAAGAAAAAAGGCTTTTTCATCAAAAAACCCCACGTGTATATTTTTTACCTTACCATTGTCTCCGAATACCGATGAAATATACGTTTCTTATATAATGAAAATTCTTCTTGACAAAGAAATTCCATATTAGCATTTTATTATAATATCATAAGTAAAAAGCAAGGTCAAACATTAATAGCCTTTAATAGAAAGTATCCTTTGTCTTTTGCAACCACTTCTACGTTTCCAAACACATTAAATATTTTTTCTTTTGCTGAAGGAGCGCCTTGCTTCTTTTGAATAACTACCCACAGCTCACCATTTTTGTCTAGTGAAGGTTTACTTTCTTCTATCATTGCATGAACAACGTTTTTACCGGCTCTGATAGGAGGGTTTGTAACGATTGACGCAAAAGTGTGATTAACTAGATTTGAAAATCGATCACTTTTTATACATTCGACATTTCGAACCTTGTTTTGCTTAGCATTTTGTTCCGCGAGTTGAATTGCACGCTCATTCACATCTGCTAGCACAACGTTCCTATTCGGGTATGTATTTGCTATAGTTATACCTATCGGTCCATAGCCGCATCCAAGGTCTAATACACTACCTGAAACTTTCGACTCTGTAAATTGTGTGATTAACAACCGTGAACCATAATCTATTTCATTTTTTGAAAAAACACCATAGTCACTTGTAAATGTATACTCTTTTTCTCGTAACCGATAACTCCATGTCTTGGGTGAACTTTTAGATTGGGGTTGTTGTGAAAAGTAATGCTCAGACATTCTAGCACCTACTTTGTTGTGTTTTGTGATAGAGAAGATCATATAGAGAAAGCCCGTCGTATAACGACGAGCTCCACTTATAAAATTACTTAACTTCTACAGCTGCGCCTGCTTCTTCAAGTTTACCTTTAACTTCTTCAGCATCTTCTTTAGATACGCCCTCTTTAATAGCTTTAGGTGCGTTATCTACTAAGTCTTTTGCGTCTTTAAGACCAAGACCAGTGATTTCACGTACTGCTTTAACAACTTTAATTTTTGATGCTCCAGCACTTTCAAGTACTACATCAAATTCAGTTTGTTCTTCAGCTGCTTCTGCTCCAGCTCCACCTGCTGCTGCAACTGGCGCTGCTGCTGTTACGCCGAATTCTTCCTCGATAGCTTTAACAAGATCGTTTAATTCTAAAACTGACATTTCTTTAACTGCTTCAATAATTTGTTCATTAGTCATAATATATTTCCTCCTGATTTAGATGTAATTTTTTTTGGAACGATAAATTGCAACGCGGCAATATTATGCTCCCTGTTCTTCCTTTTGTTCTGCGATAGCTTTTGTAGCATACGCCAAGTTGCGAATAGGTGCTTGAAGCACGCTAAGAAGCATAGATACTAGACCATCGTAGTTTGGTAGTTCTGCAAGTTCACTTAATTGCTCAAGTGATGCTACTTTCCCCTCAATAACTCCACCTTTAATTTCAAGTGCGTTATGAGATTTAGCAAATTTGCTCAAAATCTTAGCTGGTGCAATTACATCCTCTTTACTAAATGCGATTGCTGTAGGTCCAACTAACGTATCACTCAATTCGTTTAATTCTGCTTGCTCAACAGCGCGACGTGTCATAGTGTTTTTGTACACTTTGAAGTCAACGCCTTCTTCGCGTAATTGTTTACGAAGTTCTGTAACTTCAGCAACATCAAGGCCACGATAATTAACTAGTACAGATGATTGGCTAGACTGAAACTTATCAGTAATTTCTTGAACAACCTGCTTTTTTGCATCGATAACGTTTGACATTGTTCCACCTCCTATTAAAAAATCATTATACCGAAAAGTAAGAAAAGCTTACGACGCCTGGGTTCGACGCTGCAGCAAGACTTCGTGTCTAAGATAAGAAAAACCCCCATGCAGACATGGAGGTTTTTTATAACAAATGACAATCTAAACGATTCATCTAATTTGCTTTTAAACACCTCGGCAGGATAATTAAGCGATCTCTCGCACCTACTGTCTACGGTACAACGTATTCATATTTATAACGAGATTCAGTATATCGAATCACGTATTAAAAGTCAAGCCAAAAACTTTTGGGTGACTAAAATTTAGCGATACTCAGATACATCAACTTTAACACCAGGTCCCATTGTAGATGTTACAGATACATTGCGCATGTAAACACCTTTTGAAGCTTGTGGTTTAACTTTTACAAGTTGCTCTGTAAGGGATACAAAGTTTTCGAATAATTTTTCATCATCGAAAGAAAGTTTCCCAATTGGAACATGAATGTTAGCTGATTTGTCAACACGATATTCCACTTTACCAGCTTTAATATCGTTCACTGCTTTTTCAACTTCAAATGTTACTGTTCCTGTTTTAGGGTTAGGCATTAGTCCTTTTGGTCCTAATACACGACCTAATTTACCAACTTCAGCCATCATGTCTGGAGTTGCAACGATTACGTCAAATTCAAACCAACCTTGGTTAATTTTATTAATCATTTCTTGATCTCCGACAAAATCAGCGCCAGCCGCTTCTGCTTCTTTAGCTTTTTCACCTTTAGCAAACACAAGCACACGCTGTGTTTTACCAGTACCGTGTGGCAATACCATAGCTCCACGGATTTGTTGATCAGCTTTCTTAGGGTCTACACCTAAACGGAAAGCTGCTTCTACTGTTTCATCAAAGTTAACTCGAGAAGCCTTTTTCAGTAAAGTGATAGCTTCTTTCACATCATATGATTTTGTACGATCAACAAGCTTAAGAGCTTCTTGATATTTTTTACCTTTTTTACTCATTTTGTTTCCTCCTCATTTGTGGTAATAGCGGTAATACCTCCCACTTATAAAAGCGCCGTGGCTTTTATAAAGCATACCTGTTACTTTTCACGAAAAAGGCTGCGAGAAATGGAATCCCACTATCGCAACCCAGGTCGTATTTGAAAAGCATAAAGGTATTAGTCTTCTATCGTAATACCCATGCTACGTGCAGTTCCTTCAACCATGCGCATCGCTGCTTCTACATCAGCGGCGTTTAAGTCAGGCATTTTTGTTTCCGCAATTTCTTTTACTTTATCGCGTTTTACAGTAGCGACTTTATTACGGTTAGGTTCACCAGAACCAGATTCGATTCCAGCTGCTTTTTTCAACAATACAGCAGCAGGTGGAGTTTTTGTAACAAATGTAAATGAACGGTCTTCAAATACCGAAATTTCAACCGGGATAATCATACCTGCTTCATCTTGCGTACGAGCATTAAATTCTTTACAGAATCCCATAATGTTAACACCTGCTTGACCTAATGCTGGTCCTACTGGCGGTGCTGGATTTGCTTTACCAGCCGGAATTTGTAGTTTTACAATCTTGATTACTTTTTTAGCCACGAGACACACCTCCTTAAAGTCCGTGATGTGGTAATAGGGTTTATACCCTCCCACTCATTATTAGCCATTTCCCTCTTAAATCGAGGACATAAATAACAAGAGAATTTTAGCATGAATTAGAAAAGAATGCAAGATATTGTGGTAGATTCAATACTAAAATATATTTCACTTGCTTCTATTTATAGTTTTTCTATTTGTGAGAAATCAAGTTCAACAGGAGTTTCTCTACCAAACATATTAACATGCACCTTTACTTTTTGCTTATCAATGTCAATATGTTCAATCGATCCAGTGAAATTCGCAAATGGTCCATCATTCACACGCACATTTTCTTTTAAGTCAAAATCAATTTGGGTTACTGCATCTGTAACACCCATTCGTTTTAGAACTGTTTCTACCTCATCAGGTAGTAACGGGGTCGGCTTTGAACCATGTCCACTAGAACCAACAAATCCTGTTACACCAGGTGTGTTTCTGACAACATACCAGGAATCATCCGTCATGACCATTTCAGTCAAAACATAGCCAGGGAAGAATTTCTTTTTAGTTACCTTCTTTTTTCCGTTTTTAATTTCTGTTTCTTCGTCTTCCGGAACGATAACTCGAAAAATCTTATCTTCCATCCCCATCGTTTCTACACGTTTTTCTAAATTTGTTTTTACTTTGTTTTCATAACCCGAATACGTATGAACAACATACCAATTTTTCTCCATTTAAACAGGACAAAATATTGTCCTTCCCTCCCTTAATTAGAAAAGCGGAGGTGACTGTCTGGGTTGACACGCATAAGCGAGAAACCATCCGCTCTAAAAAAATCTACAATATTAAAAAACCCGTAAGTCGGGTTTTTTTGAAAAGCGCTATTAATTTTCATTATAACATAAATATAGTGTTATTATTCAATAATTGCATTTAAAAATTATTTAATACCAGTGTAATCAATTGGTCGATAACTGTAAAGAAAACCGCTACAAATACCACTGTTGCAATTACAGTAACCGTATAACTTGTTAGCTCTTTCCCTTTAGGCCAGCTAACCTTCTTCATTTCACGTGATACATTCTTAAAAAATTGAAAAAGCTTCATGGTAGTACCCCCAAACTCTACTAAGAAGGATTCGTCTTATTTAGTTTCACGGTGCAGCGTATGTTTTCCACATGTTTTACAGTATTTTCGAACTTCTAGTCGGTTTGGTTGTGTGGATACATTTTTATTAGTTGAATAATTTCTACTTGAACATTCTGCACACGATAAAGTTACCTTTTTATTCATTTTATCACCCCATACAAGGGTTTTTCACTTCTATTAATGTAGCATTGTTAGATTAATGTGTCAATGCTTGTTTACAGGGTTATCTCTCGTGATTCTATTAATTGTTCAAACTTACGTTTCACCCTTTGCAACGCATTATCAATCGACTTCACATGTCGTTTTAATTCTACAGATATCTCCTGATAGGATTGACCATCTAAATATAAATGCAGTGACTTTTTCTCTAACTCGCTTAATAATTCCGACAATTTAGATTCCATATCAGCGAACTTCTCTCGATTTACGAGTAATTCTTGCGGATCAATCGCTCTTGATCCTGCAATAATATCCAGTAACGTTCTATCTGATTCTTCATCATACACTGGTTTGTCCAGTGACACATATGAATTTAACGGTATATGCTTTTGTCTTGTTGACGTTTTTACTGCCGTAATAATTTGTCTTGTGATACACAATTCAGCAAAAGCTTTAAATGATGATAGCTTGTCCGAATCAAAATCTCGTATTGCTTTGTAAAGACCTATCATACCTTCTTGTACAATATCTTCTTTATCAGCACCAATTAAAAAATAGGTTCGTGCTTTTGCTCGCACAAAATTTTTATATTTGTGAATTAAATAATCAAGCGCACGGCTATCACCTTGATGAATCAAATGAATGATAGCATCGTCATCAAGCACGTTTAAGTTATCGTTTTCTGTCTCTAGCTGCTTGACCTTCACAAAAAAGACCCCCCGACACAAAACCTGTCAATTATAGAGTTAGTATACAGGAAGCGTTTCCATATCGTCAATATGAAATCCGATTACTTAATGCGATATATCGACTTTTTCCGCCTTATTCATTGCCACGGCGCCACTTTTCGAATTTTTCTAAAATATCATCTGTTAGTGGAATTTTTATATGTTTATTTGCTTTTTCGTGCTGCTTGATACTTTTTTCGATTTCCGCTTCCATATCTACTAGTTCGATATACAATTCTCTTGCAGACTTTCGTAATGCACCTCTTCCAAATATAGTACGTTGCTCCGCATAGTCAGAGGTAGCAACGTATACTTGATTCACTACATTTTTCAAGCTTTTTACAAGCTTTTCGATTCGTTCATCTGCAGTCTCATTTTCCTTAGTATAGATAATTTCGACTTTATATTCGTTTATTTTGTTTGCGATTCCGGGAACGTAATATGCATCAAAGATAATAATTACTCGGTAACCAGTGAATGCTTTATATTCAGCCATCTTTTCGATTAATCGGTTGCGGGCCTGCTCAAGATCAATATCCTTCAACCGTTTTAAATCTTCCCAATCGCCAATGATGTTATATCCATCTACAACTAGTACATCCATCATTTATTTCCCTAACGGAAATCTTTTCCGGAATACTTCATAGAGCAATAAACTACATGCTACAGATGCATTTAAGGAAGATACCTTTCCTTTCAATGGTAAGCTTACAGTCCAATCACATTTTTCTTGGACAAGGCGACTCATCCCTTTTCCTTCGTTACCAATAACTAACGCGATAGGCATTGCTCCATCTAGTGCGCGGTAATCTTCTGTACCATCTGCTGCGGTTCCGACCACCCATACGTTTCTACTCTTCAATTCTTCAATAGTAGTAGCGATATTGGTTACTCGCGCAACTGGAATGTGCTCAATTGCACCAGCGGAAGTTTTCGCAACAGTTGCTGTCAGGCCAACCGATCTCCTTTTAGGGATGATAACACCATGCGCTCCTGTGGCATCAGCAGTACGTAAAATGGAACCCAAATTATGAGGATCCTCAAGCTCGTCCAATATAATAAAAAATGGTGCTTCATCTTTTGTTGATGCAACTTGAAATAAATCTTCTAAATCAGCATATTGATAGGATGCAACATATGCGAGAACTCCCTGATGACTCCCCTCACCTAGTTGATCAAGCTTACTTTTTGGCACTTTCTGTACAACTGTATTAGCTTCTTTTGCCAATTGATTTACTTTTTTACTTGCGTTTATGTTTAATTGATCAGAAATTAATACCTTATTTACTGAACGACCTGATCTCAATGCTTCAAATACTGGATTTTTTCCAATAATGATTTCGTGGTCCAATTCAGACACTCCCTTCCTCAATAAATTGAATTGCTTTATCCAATAATTCCTCTAATCGCTCTTCATTTTTTTGTAGATAATGAAAGCCAATCAAAGCTTCAAAAGCCGTGCTATAGCGATAGGTCTGAACACTTGTGTTTTTTGGTATGGACCCCGACTTTGCATTTCTGCCTCGTGAGACAACCCGTTCTTCCTCATCCGTTAAAATTTTTCTTTCTAACCAGCTTAAGATAACCTTAGCCTGCCCAGTTGCCGAAACAAATGAGATAGCCTTTTTATGAAGATTGTTTGGCTTCACCTGTCCTGTACGAATCAAGTGTTCACGAACACTGACTTCATACACAGCATCACCCATGTAGGCTAAGGCAAGACTCTTCAGCTGTTTAACATCTAAATCCATACTACTAGCCTCTTTTCCACCTTATGCCTTGAGGGGTATCCTCTAACAGGATACTTTTCTCCTTTAATGTATCACGGATTTCATCTGCCCGCTTAAAGTTACGATTTTTACGCGCCTCAATTCGTTCCTGGATTAATGCATCTATATCTGCATCAAGTAGTTCCTTTTCTTGTTCAATTTGGATCCCAAGTACAGATAAAATAGTGGATATACTATCTTGGAATGACTGAATAACCTGTGTTGATGTGTGCTTTGATTTCAAATATAGATTCGCTTCTTTTGTTAAATCAAATAAGACAGAAATTGCATTTGCTGTATTAAAATCATCATCCATTGCTTCCTCAAAGCTTTGTTTAAGGTTAGTAATTTTTGTTTCCCATTCTTCTACCTGTTGGTCAAAGTTTGTACTTGTGTTTTTTCTATGATCTAGGTTATCAAGAGCATTTTTAATTCGCTCGTAACTATTTTTTGTACCTTCTAATAATTCTTCACTAAAGTTAATCGGATTACGGTAATGAACACTTAACATGAAAAACCGAATGACTTGTGGGTCATGCTGTTCGATTAATTCTTTTGTTAAGACAAAGTTCCCAAGAGACTTAGACATTTTTTCATTATCAATATTAATGTAGCCATTATGCATCCAGTATCTAGCAAATGATTTTCCATTCATTGCTTCAGATTGGGCAATTTCATTCTCATGATGCGGAAATGTCAGATCCTGACCACCTGCGTGGATATCAATCGTCTCACCAAGATATTTTTTAGCCATTGCAGAGCATTCAATATGCCAGCCTGGTCGTCCCTGTCCCCAAGGTGAAGCCCAAGCAATTTCACCATCTTTTGCATTTTTCCATAATGCGAAATCAAGCGGGTCCTCTTTTTTCTCACCGATTTGAATTCGAGCACCAGAGCGCAACTCATCGATTGACTGATGTGAAAGCTTTCCATAATCATCAAAAGAACGAGGCTTAAAATAAACGTCTCCGTCTACTTCATAAGCGAAACCTTTATCAATTAATGTCGCAACAAACGTTATAATATCATCCATCGCTTCCGTAACACGCGGATTATGTGTGGCTTTTTTCACCCCTAGTGCAGCGATATCCTCTTGATAGGCATCGATAAAACGATTTGTTAGCTCAGGAATTTCTTCCCCTAATTCATTTGCAACCTTAATAATTTTGTCATCGACATCCGTAAAGTTTAATACATAATTAACGTCATAGCCTTTGTACTCCAGGTATCTTCTAACAGAATCAAAAACAATTGCTGGGCGCGCATTCCCGATATGAATATAGTTATAAACCGTTGGACCACACACGTACATGCTAACCTTACCTTCTTGCAACGGTTTGAAGTCTTCTTTTTGTCGAGTTAATGTATTATATATTGTGATTGTCACTCTGATTCCCCTCTTTCAATTTTGCTATTTCAGCAGTTAATAAACGAACTTCCGTCTCCAACTGATTGCAACGATCATCAATAGGGTCTGGCATTTTGTGATGATCTAAATCGCGTCTGAGCCTTTCACCATTTTGAACGACTACACGCCCGGGTATACCTACCACGGTGGAGTTATCTGGCACATCATGTAAAACAACTGATCCACCACCAACCTTTGAATTCTCACCAATCACAATCGACCCCAGGACCTTTGCACCTGTTGCAACAAGAGCATTGTCTTTAATGGTCGGATGCCGTTTTCCTTTTTCTTTTCCTGTTCCACCTAGGGTTACGCCTTGAAAGATAGTAACATTATTCCCTATCTCACATGTTTCACCAATGACCACACCCATTCCATGATCAATGAAAAACCTTTCCCCAATACGGGCGCCAGGATGTATTTCTATCCCAGTAAAGAAACGATTAAGTTGTGAAATGACACGTGCTATAAAAAATAAATTCCGTTTATAAAAAGTATGTGCAATTCGATGTGACCATATTGCATGTAACCCTGAATAAGTTAAAAATACTTCAAAATAAGTTCGAGCTGCCGGGTCTTGTTCGAATACAACATCCATATCTGCTTTCATCCGCTTTAAGATTCCCATTTTCTAACACCACCTTCTTTATAGACAATAAATAAAAAACGCCCCTGTGTATTTACTACACAGAGACGCTTATGGCGCGGTTCCACTCTGTTTGGAGCAGAGTTATGCTCCCAACTTCACCTCTAATAACGGAAGAGTGCCGCTGTTATATACTTAAATTTCCATAACAGACTCTTAAGGTGCATTTCGAAAACATCGCTTAGAATCACTTTCAGCCGGTGATGATTCTCTCTAAATAAGCTAGAGGTTTTCTACTTCTCCTTATCGACGTTCACTATTGTATTTATTACTATATTACATTTTCATTTGATTGTGAACAAATTAAGCTTTTAATTCATGTAAAATTTCATCAAGCCGTTTAATAATCACACTTTTCCCTAACAATTCAATTGCCATAGGAAGTTCTGGACCGTGTGTTTGACCCGTGGTTGCGACACGGATTGGCATGAATAATTTTTTCCCTTTTTGTTTCGTTTCTTTTTGTGTTTCTTTTATTGCCGCTTTAATTGTATCTTTATTAAATTCATCCAGATGAATCAGCTTATCCGCATACACCTGCAATACCTCAGGAACTTGTTCTCCACGCAGAACCTCCATCGCATCCTCATCATACTCTATTTTTTCATTGAAAAACATATCCGTTAATTCAACGATTTCTGCACCATAACGAAGCTGTTCTTCGTATAATGAAATCACGTTTTCCGCCCAAGCTTTTTTCTCATTGTCCATATCCTTAGGTAAACGACCTGATTCAATCAAATGCGGTAAAGTTAATTTCACAATTGTCTCGTGGTCAAACATTTTGATGTATTGATTATTCATCCACTTCAACTTTTGTGGGTCAAATATGGCAGCTGATGTCGATAAACGCTCCGGATCAAAGATTTCGATCAGTTTATTTTTGTCGAAAATTTCTTCCTCACCAACCGGAGACCATCCAAGTAATGTAATGAAATTGAACATTGCTTCAGGCAAGTAACCCAAATCATGATATTGCTCGATAAATTGTAAAACATGTTGATCACGTTTGCTTAGCTTTTTACGTTCTTCGTTTAAAATCAACGTCATATGTCCAAAAGTTGGCGCTTCCCAGCCAAACGCTTCATAAATCATCATTTGTTTAGGCGTGTTTGAAATATGTTCTTCACCTCGGAGTATATGGGTAATACGCATTAAATGGTCATCAATAGCTACAGCAAAGTTATAAGTTGGAATACCGTTCTTTTTCACGATAACCCAATCACCAAAATCACTTGATTCAAAGGTAATATTCCCACGTACAATATCATTAAACCTATATGTTTTATTGGCAGGAACACGCATACGAATGCTAGGCAAACGTCCCTCTTGTTCGAACGCAGCAATTTGTTCTTCTGAAAGATTACAATGCGCGCCAGAATACTTGGGAACTTGTCCATTTGCCTTTTGTTCTTCTCGTTCTGCATCTAACTCTTCTTCTGTCATGTAACATTTATATGCAAGGCCACTTTCCAAAAGCTCATTTACATATTTCGTATATAAATCTAATCGCTCCATTTGGCGGTATGGACCATAGTCACCACCAACATCAGCACCTTCATCCCATTCAATTCCTAGCCATTTCAAAAATGATAGCTGACTTTCTTCTCCTCCAGCAACATTACGCTTGTCATCAGTATCTTCTGTTCTAATAATAAATTTGCCATCAAAATGTTTTGCATATAAATAGTTAAATAATGCTGTGCGCGCATTTCCAATATGTAAATGACCAGTAGGACTTGGCGCGTATCTTACACGAACATCGTTAGTCATGATGTTTACCCCTTCCACAACTCAGTTTTTAGTTTTTATTCCGTACAGCAAAAAGCGATAACATAACTTGTTATCACTTTTTGTATCCTTTTTAAGTTATACCCTTTTTACTGTGCTTTTTCAAGTAATTTAGGTTTTGCAAAAATCATTCTTCCTGCAGATGTTTGAAGAACACTTGTAATTAATACTTCAATTGTTTTACCAATATAATTACGTCCTTCTTCCACTACAATCATTGTGCCATCATCTAAATAAGCAATTCCTTGATTCTGTTCTTTACCATCTTTAATCACTTGGACCATTAACTCCTCGCCTGGTAAGACGACTGGTTTAACAGCATTTGCCAAGTCATTTATGTTGAGAACATGTACACCTTGAAAGTCACAAACTTTATTTAAGTTAAAGTCATTTGTTACAACAATTCCGTCAATTACTTTTGCTAGCTTGATCAGCTTACTATCAACCTCTTGTATTTCCTCAAAGTCACCTTCATAGATTTCAACATTTACTGGTATTTCTTTTTGAATTCGATTTAAGACATCCAGTCCACGCCGTCCTCTATTCCGCTTCAATACATCAGATGAATCAGCAATATGCTGTAATTCACCTAAAACAAATTGCGGGATAACGATCGTTCCTTCTAAAAAACTAGTTTGGCATATATCGGCGATACGTCCATCGATAATTACACTTGTATCTAGTATTTTTGCCTTAGGTTGAATCTTTTCAGTAGTTTCATTCTCTTCGGGCTTTCTTTTATCCCTGTCTTTCTTATTCATCATTAATAAGTTCAAAAACTCGTCACGGCGTCTAAATCCAACCTGGAATCCAAAATAACCTAAGAAAAACGTTAAAAATAGCGGAATAACCTGTGAAACCAATTCAATTTGAATATCCTTTAATGGAATATTGATCAAAAATGCAATTACCAATCCGATTATTAATCCTAAACTTCCAAAGAATAAATCACCTACAGGCACCTTGATAAGTGTATCTTCTGTCCATCGCAGGAACCCTACGATATAGTCTGTCGCCCAATATGTGATAAGAAATATAATGATAGCACCTAACAATAGCCCTAAATACGGGGAAGTTGCCCAATTCGCATCCGTTATACTTAACAATTTAATAATATCTGGGATATATAAATATCCAATGGTACCTCCTGCAATAAGAAAAAATAAATGCACAATTTTTTTCAGCACCATATTCACCTCCTGTCCTTCAGTATTACCTATTTTTTAAAAAAATAACCACGCATCAAGCTATATATAGTCTTTTCTGTATCTAAAGAATAGCACAACTGTTATTTTCAGTCAATTTAGTAAACATAAAATTTTATCACAATAGTACTTATGTGTCAATTTGTATGAATTTGGAATTCGCTTGCATATTGCATTTTACCTAGAAACCGCTGAATCTAGTGCTTCCTGCACAGTATTCACACCAATCACTTGAATGGAAGCTGGTGGTGTCCATCCATCTAAATTTTTCTTCGGGCAAAAAACCCGCTTGAATCCAAGCTTAGCTGCTTCCTGAACCCTTTGCTCAATTCGAGAGACACGTCTTATTTCACCAGTAAGGCCAACCTCTCCGACAAAAATGTCATCCGGTTTTGTAGGCTGATCACGAAAACTTGATGCAATACTTACCGCTATCGCTAAATCAATAGCAGGCTCATCTAATTTCACTCCACCAGCAACCTTTATATATGCATCCTGATTTTGCAGCATTAGACCTACCCGTTTTTCTAGCACTGCCATAAGTAACGGTACACGATTATTATCGATTCCAGTTGCCATCCGACGTGGATTACCAAAGCTTGATGGCGAAATCAATGCTTGTATTTCCACAAGTACTGGTCTTGTCCCTTCCATAGAAGCAACGATAGTTGACCCAGCCGCGCCTCGTGATCTTTCCTCAAGAAATATCTCAGAGGGATTCATGACCTCTCTAAGGCCTTCTTCCTTCATTTCAAAAATACCCATTTCATTTGTACTTCCAAAACGATTCTTTACCCCACGTAAAATTCGAAACGTATGATGACGCTCTCCTTCAAAATATAAAACAGCATCTACCATATGCTCAAGTAGTCGTGGCCCAGCGATTGATCCTTCTTTTGTTACATGACCTACAATAAATATTGGAATTCCATTTGATTTGGCAATTTTCATTAACTCACTCGTACACTCGCGTACCTGTGATACACTGCCGGGAGCACTGGTTACTTCTTCGCGGAATATAGTTTGAATCGAATCAATTACAACAAACGATGGCTTTAACTCAGAAATTTGATTCGATATATCATATAAATTTGTCTCTGCAAGTACGTACAACAAATCGGATTTAATCGCTAAACGATCTGCACGGAGTTTCGTTTGTTTGGCGGATTCTTCGCCAGAAATATAGAGTACTGGCAATTGCTTGTCCGCTAGTTGGGATGAAATTTGTAAAAGTAATGTAGATTTACCAATTCCAGGGTCACCACCAATTAACACAAGCGAACCTGGCACCACTCCTCCACCAAGAACACGATTAAACTCCTTCATTTTCGTTGTTATCCGAGGTTCTTTATCTGATTCTATTGCTGTTATTTTCTCTGGTTTACGTTGTTGATTTGGACTGCCTAAACTGGCATGACGACCGCTTTTGCCTGAAGACTCAATTTCTTCTACAAGTGTGTTCCAATTATTGCAGCCTGGGCATTTACCCATCCACTTGGCAGACTCATAGCCACATTCTTGGCATACATATTTAACCTTACGTTTTGCCAAAATGATTCATCCCTTTCACCCTGTCTATCTATTGTATACGAAATAAGTACCGTGTAGGTTACAGGTTTCTATCAATTTATAAAAATTTTTTCCATACTTGTGCCACATATCCCATTTAATTACGTTTACATTTTATAAAAGGATTGTAAAAAGCTAGAAGGTTGAAGCCTTCTAGCTTTTTACAGATGTTTTTTTAATAACTTCCATTGTTGCTAAGTCCAGCTTTTGATGTTCTATGGCAATACTATAAAGTCACCTTTATTATTTAAGCCAACTTTTACCTTTTGTCCTTTTGCAATGGTTTCTTTGAGTAATTCTTCTGAAAGTAAATCCTCAATATTTTTTTGAATGGAACGACGTAATGGGCGTGCACCGTATTCAGGGTCGAATCCTTCGTTTGCGATCTTTTCAATTGCTTTATCTGTTACTGTAAAGTCAATTTCATTTTGTTTCAAACGTCGATGAAGCTGTTCGACCATGAGCGTTACAATATCCTTCATGTGTTTTTTCTCAAGTGAGTGGAACACAATGATCTCATCAATTCGATTTAGGAATTCAGGGCGGAATGCTTTCTTCATTTCATCGGTGATTTTAGACTTCATGTTTTTATAATCCAGACCCTCTTCCTCTAGATTAAAGCCTACATGTTTATTCTTTTTCAACTCACTTGCCCCAACGTTTGAAGTCATAATGAGTACTGTATTACGAAAATCTACGAGGCGACCTTTTGAATCAGTTAATCTACCATCTTCTAATACTTGCAATAAAATATTAAAAACCTCAGGATGTGCTTTCTCTACTTCATCAAGTAATACTACTGAATATGGTTTACGACGAACCTTTTCAGTTAATTGTCCACCCTCTTCGTATCCTACATAGCCTGGAGGTGAACCAACTAATCGAGATGTGGAATGCTTTTCCATATACTCTGACATATCGACGCGAATCATCGCATCCTCATCACCAAACATAGACTCCGCCAAGGCACGTGCAAGTTCCGTTTTACCTACGCCTGTTGGACCAAGGAAGATAAACGAACCGATTGGGCGTTTTGGATCCTTCAACCCAGCTCTGGCACGACGAATTGCTTTTGAAATAGCCTTTACAGCTTCCTCCTGACCAATCACACGGTTATGCAGGACGCCTTCCATGTTCAATAATCGATCACTTTCATCTTTGGTCAACTTCGCTACAGGAACTCCAGTCCAGATAGAAACAACTGCTGCAATATCTTCCACTGTAACCTCGGAATCTTCTTGGCCTTGTTTTTCTTTCCATTTATTTTTCGTTTGTTCCAATTCTTCTCGAAGCTTTTGCTCTGAATCACGTAAAGAAGCAGCCTTTTCAAACTCTTGGCTTTGTACAGCTGAATCTTTTTCCTTACGTACATCCTCCAACTTTTGTTCCAATTCCTTTAGATTTGGTGGGATTGTATACGAACGTAAGCGTACCTTCGACCCAGCTTCATCAATCAAATCGATAGCTTTATCTGGTAAAAACCGGTCCGTTATATACCGGTTCGATAGATTTGCGGCTGCATCAATCGCATCATCTGTAATCGATACACGATGGTGTGCTTCATAGCGATCACGAAGTCCTCGTAAAATTTGAATCGTTTCCTCAAGTGTTGGCTCATCTACTTGAATCGGTTGAAAACGTCGCTCTAAGGCAGCGTCTTTTTCAATATATTTACGATACTCATCAAGTGTAGTTGCACCGATACATTGAAGCTCTCCACGAGCAAGTGATGGCTTTAAAATATTTGACGCATCAATCGCGCCCTCTGCTCCACCTGCTCCAATCAACGTATGCAATTCATCAATAAATAATAAAATATTGCCAGCTTGCCTGATTTCTTCCATAACCTTCTTCAATCGGTCTTCAAATTCACCACGGTATTTCGTACCTGCTACAACAGTACCCATATCAAGTGTCATAACTCGCTTATCACGAAGTGTCTCTGGTACTTCATTATCAATGATTTGTTGTGCCAATCCTTCTGCCACAGCAGTTTTACCAACACCTGGTTCACCAACGAGCACTGGGTTATTTTTGGTACGACGACTAAGTATTTGAATCACTCGTTCAATTTCTTTCCCGCGTCCTATTACCGGGTCAACATTGCCTTCTTTTGCAATAGAGGTTAGATCACGCGCTAATGAATCAAGTGTAGGCGTATTTGCGTTCGTTGCTTGACTACCACGACCTTGACGGTTTGCTTGTGACTCGTTGCTACCCAACAACTGTAAAACCTGTTGTCTAGCCTTATTAAGGCTAACACCTAGGTTATTTAAAACCCGCGCTGCTACGCCTTCTCCTTCTCGAATAAGTCCGAGTAGAATATGCTCGGTACCTACATAAGAATGACCAAGTTTTCTTGCCTCATCCTGAGAAAGCTCAACAACCTTTTTAGCACGTGGGGTATAGTGTATCGTCTGCATTGGTTGCTTTCCAACACCAATTAATTGCTCTACTTCCTGTTGAATTTTTTCAATCTCAAGGCCTAATGATTGCAATGCCTTAGCTGCGATGCCTTCACCTTCACGTACCAGGCCTAATAATATATGTTCTGTGCCGATATTGTTATGTCCAAGTCGAACTGCTTCTTCTTGTGATAATGCTAATACTTTTTGAGCTCTTTCTGTAAAACGTCCAAACATCATATGGATTTCCTCCTACTTTTTCTCTAATTGTAATCGTTCACGAATGAGTGTAGCTCTTAGTACATCCCGTTCCTTTGGCGTTAAAGACTTCTTCGCATATTGTTGCAGAAAACCGGGTTGAGTTAGAACCATTAATTCATTAAGTATGCTTCTGGATACATGTTTAATCATACCCAAATCGATTCCGAGTCGAACATTTGATAAGCATTTTGCTGCTTCGGTTGATTCAATAACCCGACTGTATTCTAATACTCCATAAGAGCGGTATATACGGTCCTCAAGTCGTGTACTGGATTGTTCCATAATTGTATTTCTTGCTGATCGTTCCTGTTCAATTAACTGTTGTACAACACTTTGTAAGTCATGTACGATATCATCCTCAGATTTTCCAAGTGTAATTTGATTGGAAATTTGAAAGATATTACCTACAGCCTCACTACCCTCTCCGTAAATCCCACGTACCACAAGCCCTAACTGATTGATAGCTGGAATCATACGACCTATTTGCTGTGTGAGCGTTAATGCTGGTAGGTGCATCATGACAGAGGCTCTCATTCCGGTGCCAACGTTTGTTGGGCAACTTGTTAAATATCCCCTAGTTTCATCATATGCATAATTAATTTTCTCTTCCAACCAATCATCAAATTCAAACGCTTTTTCCAATGCTCTATTTAATTGAAACCCTGGAAAATAAAGCTGAATTCGAATATGATCCTCTTCATTAATCATCACAGAAACCTGTTCACTCTTCGAAATTAGAGATGCTGCATTGTCTGCGTGTTTTGCGAGATGAGGGCTGATTAAATGTTTTTCAACTAGAACACGTTTTTCTATAGCACTCAAATCACGGATTGATACAAATTGAAAATCCTCATAATCCTGAAACGATTGATGTTCATATTCTTTTTGGAAAAACTCTCGTATTTTTTCCAGTTCTTCGTTTTCGGCAATGATTGGATATGCGGCATAAGCGAAATTACGCGCTAAACGAATCCTACTACTTAAAACAATATCACTATCCGGCCCTTCACCACGCATCCATGGACTGATCGCTTCATTCATAAAATGCTGCAACGTCATGCTTGATCACCGCCCTCAGTCCGATGCATTTCTTTTTCTAGTTCGCGTATTTTATCACGAACTTTTGCAGCTTCCTCAAAGGCCTCATCTTCAATTAGATGTGCTAACTTTTCTTTATATTCATCGACTTGTTTTCTTGTGTGTAAATTACCACCTTGACGTTTAGGTATTTTTCCATAATGCTTCGTATTTCCGCTATGGACTCGGCGGAAAACAGAATCCAGACGATTTGAAAATGTATGATAACATTCCGCACAACCAAATTTACCAACTCGTTTAAATTGAGAAAATGTCATTTCACATTTGGGACATTGCAATTCCTTTGTTTGCTGAGTGGTAGATGTATTTTGTGTACCAAAAGATGTAGAATCAAAATTAAAGAGTCCTGTTAGTAAGCTATGAAGTGAATAACCTTCCTCCGGATATGTCATATAACCTTTTTCTTTAGCACAAACTTCACACAGATGTATCTCTGTTTTATTTCCGTTAATGACCTGTGCGAAATGTAAAGATGCAGGACGTTGATTACACTCCTGACATTCCATAAGCTCCCCCTCCTCCTATGAATTCAAATATTTCAATGTGGTTAGCATCGCTGTTAATACTCGAGCTCTTACTTCATCACGAAGCGGCAACTGAAATGCTAGGACATTGCGGTCCATTGCACTAAGAATAATTTTAGCTTCACGTTCTGTAATTAACTCTTCTTCTAATAAACGCTCTAAAATATCAATTGATGCTTGCTGCGTGATAGTAGGATTAATCATTTCGATGATTTCATCAATTAAATCTGATTTCTCCTGGTACTTAATACGTATAATTCGTATATACCCTCCACCACCGCGTTTACTCTCCACTATATATCCTTTTTCCACAGTGAAACGCGTATTAATCACATAATTAATTTGCGATGGAACACATTGAAACTGATCAGCTATTTCACTTCGTTTAATCTCGATAACATCTTGTCGTGTTGCTTCCAATATCTTTTTTAAATGTTGTTCAATGATATCAGATATATTACTCAAAAGTGCTCCTCCTCGTTATCATATGATTGATGTTATTGATAATAAAAGTGCATCTTGCGTAAGTTACATTTAATTGACTTTGACTATCTTTGACTTTATTTATATTATACGCAAAAAAATAGCAGATGCAAATACATTGTTCAACCTTATTTTCGCCAATAGAAATGAAATTAAAACGAAAAATTTAGAATAAAAAAAGCACTTGCTCGGGTTTTGCCCTGATACAAGTGCCATTTGATATACATAATAGCTTTTATTTTCTTTCAATAATATTTTTTACCTGATCCACTTTTGATATTTCTTCAAACAATGCTACTCGGTCTAATCCATTATTTTGATCAATCTTAATAAAAATGTTACGTGTGTCTTTATCTATCCGTTCTATTTCGACTTTTTTAATTGTTAAATCATATGATTCAAATATAGATACAATATTATTGACTTGAAGTCCCGGTAATGCAACGATTTCAATTAGGTCAGAATATATACCTTTTTTGAAGAGCTTTTCAAAGTTATTTAAGAAAACTAAACTAAGCAAGATTACAAACGTTGTAAAAACTGCTGTTGAATACATACCGGCCCCAACTACAAGACCTAGCCCAGCAACTGTCCATATTGATGCTGCAGTAGTTAATCCACGAATTGTCATCCCGTTCACCATAATTGTTCCGGCACCAAGGAAACCAATGCCACTTATTACATAAGAAGGTATCCGCGCTGGATCAAAACGAATATTATCAGAGGACTCTATAAATGCTTCAAATCCATATAATGATAAAAGCATCATTAAACAAGAACCAACTCCCACAAGAATATGGGTACGAAATCCAGCAGAATGATTTTTTAATTCACGTTCAAAACCAATTAGACCTGATAGTAATAATGCAACGACTACCCTTATCATAATTATAGTAAAATTTTCCCCAAAAATTTGATCGATATATCCATCCATTATGAACACCTCAATTATCTATGTATACTACTCATTTTACAATATAATACAGAGAATATATAGATGGAATATTTAGTATGACGGGTTTTATAAGAACCGCTAAACAACAAAAGCGCAAGCGCCCGGTTATTGCCGTATGGCCTGGACGGAACCGTATGAGATAAAGGAAACACGAAGAGCGTAAGCGATTCGATGTTGACTTATCGTAAGGAGGATCCGGAAGGGCACTAGGCAATGGGCGCTGGAGCTGGACGTGGCTGACAGGTAGATCAGTTATCCACAATTACAAAGTGTGATAGTTTCCTAAACAAAAAAAGCGAAGATACGATTGAACGTATCTTCGCCTAGATTGCCTGGCCGCGTCCTACTCTTGCAGGGACAAAGTCCCAACTACCATCGGCGCTGGAGAGCTTAACTACTGTGTTCGGCATGGGAACAGGTGTGACTTCTCCGCTATTACTACCAGACAATTTCATGTAAGAAAAAGGTATAATTTATACCCTAAAAACTAAATAAGAGCGCTATAGACACGTACATCATAATTTGTTAGTTAAGTCCTCGATCGATTAGTATTCGTCAGCTCCACGTGTCACCACGCTTCCACCTCGAACCTATCAACCTCATCGTCTCTGAGGGATCTTACTCACTCGAAGTGATGGGAAGTCTCATCTTGAGGGGGGCTTCATGCTTAGATGCTTTCAGCACTTATCCTTTCCACACGTAGCTACCCAGCTATGCTCCTGGCGGAACAACTGGTACACCAGCGGTGTGTCCATCCCGGTCCTCTCGTACTAAGGACAGCTCCTCTCAAACTTCCAACGCCCACGACGGATAGGGACCGAACTGTCTCACGACGTTCTGAACCCAGCTCGCGTACCGCTTTAATGGGCGAACAGCCCAACCCTTGGGACCGACTACAGCCCCAGGATGCGATGAGCCGACATCGAGGTGCCAAACCTCCCCGTCGATGTGAACTCTTGGGGGAGATAAGCCTGTTATCCCCGGGGTAGCTTTTATCCGTTGAGCGATGGCCCTTCCATGCGGAACCACCGGATCACTAAGCCCGACTTTCGTCCCTGCTCGACTTGTAGGTCTCGCAGTCAAGCTCCCTTATGCCTTTACACTCTGCGAATGATTTCCAACCATTCTGAGGGAACCTTTGGGCGCCTCCGTTACTCTTTGGGAGGCGACCGCCCCAGTCAAACTGCCCGCCTGACACTGTCTCCGAACCGGATTACGGTCCTGGGTTAGAATGTCCGTACAGCCAGGGTGGTATCCCACGGATGCCTCCACCGAAGCTAGCGCTCCGGTTTCTAAGGCTCCCACCTATCCTGTACAAGCTGTACCAACATTCAATATCAGGCTACAGTAAAGCTCCACGGGGTCTTTCCGTCCTGTCGCGGGTAATGCGCATCTTCACGCATAGTATAATTTCACCGGGTCTCTCGTTGAGACAGTGCCCAAGTCGTTGCACCTTTCGTGCGGGTCGGAACTTACCCGACAAGGAATTTCGCTACCTTAGGACCGTTATAGTTACGGCCGCCGTTTACTGGGGCTTCGGTTCTAAGCTTCGCACCCGAAGGTGCTAACCTTTCCCCTTAACCTTCCAGCACCGGGCAGGTGTCAGCCCCTATACTTCGCCTTTCGGCTTCGCAGAGACCTGTGTTTTTGCTAAACAGTCGCTTGGGCCTATTCACTGCGGCTCCTCCTTAAAAGGAGCACCCCTTCTCCCGAAGTTACGGGGTCATTTTGCCGAGTTCCTTAACGAGAGTTCTCCCGATCACCTTAGGATACTCTCCTCGCCTACCTGTGTCGGTTTGCGGTACGGGCACCTATGAACTCACTAGAGGCTTTTCTTGGCAGTGTGAAATCCAGAACTTCGGTACTATAGTTCCCTCCCCATCACAGCTCAGAATTGTTGGACGGATTTGCCAATCCAACTCCCTTGCTGCTTGGGCGCACATTTCCAATCGTGCGCATTCCTTATCCTACTGCGTCCCCCCATCGCTCAAACATTCATGAGGTGGTACAGGAATATCTACCTGTTGTCCATCGCCTACGCCTTTCGGCCTCGGCTTAGGTCCCGACTAACCCTGAGCGGACGAGCCTTCCTCAGGAAACCTTAGGCTTTCGGTGAAAGAGATTCTCACTCTTTTTTCGCTACTCATACCGGCATTCTCACTTCGAAGCGCTCCACCAGTCCTCACGGTCTGACTTCACAGCACTTCGAACGCTCTCCTACCATTGTTCTAAGAACAATCCGCAGCTTCGGTGATACGTTTAGCCCCGGTACATTTTCGGCGCAGAGTCACTCGACCAGTGAGCTATTACGCACTCTTTAAATGGTGGCTGCTTCTAAGCCAACATCCTGGTTGTCTGGGCAACTCCACATCCTTTTCCACTTAACGTATACTTTGGGACCTTAGCTGGCGGTCTGGGCTGTTTCCCTTTCGACTATGAACCTTATCACCCATAGTCTGACTCCCAACTTAACGTAGCTGGCATTCGGAGTTTGACTGAATTCGGTAACCCGGTGAGGGCCCCTAGTCCAATCAGTGCTCTACCTCCAGTACGCATATGTTGAGGCTAGCCCTAAAGCTATTTCGGAGAGAACCAGCTATCTCCGTGTTCGATTGGCATTTCACCCCTACCCACACCTCATCCCCGCATTTTTCAACATACGTGGGTTCGGGCCTCCAGTCAGTGTTACCTGACCTTCACCCTGGACATGGGTAGATCACACGGTTTCGGGTCTACGACCGCATACTATTTCGCCCTATTCAGACTCGCTTTCGCTGCGGCTCCGTGTCTTCCACTTAACCTCGCATACGATCGTAACTCGCCGGTCCATTCTACAAAAGGTACGCCGTCACCCATTAACGGGCTTCGACTACTTGTAAGCGCACGGTTTCAGGATCTATTTCACTCCCCTTCCGGGGTGCTTTTCACCTTTCCCTCACGGTACTGGTTCACTATCGGTCACTAGGGAGTATTTAGCCTTGGGAGATGGTCCTCCCGGATTCCGACGGGATTTCTCGTGTCCCGCCGTACTCAGGATACACTCCGGAGGAAACTCTTTTTCGATTACAGGGCTCTTACCCGCTATGGCTGATCGTTCCAGATCGATTCGTCTAAAGAATTTCTTTGTAACTCCAAAGGAGTGTCCTACAACCCCAGAAAGCAAGCTTTCTGGTTTGGGCTGATTCCGTTTCGCTCGCCGCTACTCAGGAAATCGCATTTGCTTTCTCTTCCTCCGGGTACTGAGATGTTTCAGTTCCCCGGGTCTGCCTCACATACCCTATGTATTCAGATATGCGTACTGCTCCATTACGAACAGTGGGTTTCCCCATTCGGAAATCCTCGGATCGAAGTTTACTTACAACTCCCCGAGGCATATCGGTGTTAGTCCCGTCCTTCGTCGGCTCCTAGTGCCAAGGCATCCACCGTGCGCCCTTCTTCACTTAACTATCTTTATGATTAAGAACTTACGTTTTTGATGTCGTTGTCTATCTTGCTCTTATTTAGTTTTCAAGGTACAAAAAGAGAGATTCGCATCCCTCAAAACTGAACAAACAACCTTATATGTCAAGGCCTACCAATGGCAGGTCTTATCGATGACGACAAGCGTCACCGATCTTCCGTTAAACAGTACGGCTTCAGCTACGAATAGCTTCTGCTTTCTGTTTTTCCTTAGAAAGGAGGTGATCCAGCCGCACCTTCCGATACGGCTACCTTGTTACGACTTCACCCCAATCATTGGCCCCACCTTCGGCGGCTGGCTCCATAAAGGTTACCTCACCGACTTCGGGTGTTGCCAACTCTCGTGGTGTGACGGGCGGTGTGTACAAGGCCCGGGAACGTATTCACCGCGGCATGCTGATCCGCGATTACTAGCGATTCCGGCTTCATGTAGGCGAGTTGCAGCCTACAATCCGAACTGAGAATGGTTTTATGGGATTTGCTACACCTCGCGGCTTCGCTTCCCTTTGTTCCATCCATTGTAGCACGTGTGTAGCCCAGGTCATAAGGGGCATGATGATTTGACGTCATCCCCACCTTCCTCCGGTTTGTCACCGGCAGTCACCTTAGAGTGCCCAACTAAATGCTGGCAACTAAGATCAAGGGTTGCGCTCGTTGCGGGACTTAACCCAACATCTCACGACACGAGCTGACGACAACCATGCACCACCTGTCACTCTGTCCCCGAAGGGAACACGATATCTCTATCGCTATCAGAGGATGTCAAGACCTGGTAAGGTTCTTCGCGTTGCTTCGAATTAAACCACATGCTCCACCGCTTGTGCGGGCCCCCGTCAATTCTTTTGAGTTTCAGCCTTGCGGCCGTACTCCCCAGGCGGAGTGCTTAATGCGTTAACTTCAGCACTAAGGGGCGGAAACCCCCTAACACCTAGCACTCATCGTTTACGGCGTGGACTACCAGGGTATCTAATCCTGTTCGCTCCCCACGCTTTCGCTCCTCAGCGTCAGTTACAGACCAGAGAGTCGCCTTCGCCACTGGTGTTCCTCCACATCTCTACGCATTTCACCGCTACACGTGGAATTCCACTCTCCTCTTCTGTACTCAAGTCCTCCAGTTTCCAATGACCCTCCACGGTTAAGCCGTGGGCTTTCACATCAGACTTAAAAGACCGCCTGCGAGCGCTTTACGCCCAATAATTCCGGACAACGCTTGCCCCCTACGTATTACCGCGGCTGCTGGCACGTAGTTAGCCGGGGCTTTCTGGTTAGGTACCGTCAAGGCACCGCCCTATTCGAACGGTACTTGTTCTTCCCTAACAACAGAGTTTTACGATCCGAAAACCTTCATCACTCACGCGGCGTTGCTCCGTCAGACTTTCGTCCATTGCGGAAGATTCCCTACTGCTGCCTCCCGTAGGAGTCTGGGCCGTGTCTCAGTCCCAGTGTGGCCGATCACCCTCTCAGGTCGGCTACGCATCGTCGCCTTGGTAGGCCATTACCCCACCAACTAGCTAATGCGCCGCGGGCCCATCTGTAAGTGACAGCAAAAGCCGCCTTTCAACTTTCTACCATGTGATAAAAAGTGTTATTCGGTATTAGCTCCGGTTTCCCGGGGTTATCCCAATCTTACAGGTAGGTTGCCCACGTGTTACTCACCCATCCGCCGCTCGTTCCACAAGCTCACGCCCCGAAGGGCGATTGCTTGCTTCCCGCGCTCGACTTGCATGTATTAGGCACGCCGCCAGCGTTCGTCCTGAGCCAAGATCAAACTCTCCAAAAAAGTTTGAATAGAATCAACACCAATCGATTCTATCAATTGTCTTAGCTTTGTTTCGTTACTTGACATACTTGGTTGTTTTGTTCAGTTTTCAAGGAGCAAATTAATTATGGTGGAGCCTAGCGGGATCGAACCGCTGACCTCCTGCGTGCAAGGCAGGCGCTCTCCCAGCTGAGCTAAGGCCCCAAACTTGAGTTTTATAAATGGTCGGGAAGACAGGATTCGAACCTGCGACCCCATGGACCCAAACCATGTGCTCTACCAAGCTGAGCTACTTCCCGATTATATGGCGCGCCCGAGAGGAGTCGAACCCCTAACCTCTTGATCCGTAGTCAAACGCTCTATCCAATTGAGCTACGGGCGCTTATGGTGCCGAGGGCCGGACTCGAACCGGCACGGTAGTAACCTACCGCAGGATTTTAAGTCCTGTGCGTCTGCCAATTCCGCCACCCCGGCATGACTTTGGCTTTTTTGGAGCGGAAGACGGGATTCGAACCCGCGACCCCCACCTTGGCAAGGTGATGTTCTACCACTGAACTACTTCCGCTTCATTAATTAACTAATTAAATGGTGCGGGTGAAGGGACTTGAACCCCCACGTCAAAAGACACTAGATCCTAAGTCTAGCGCGTCTGCCAATTCCGCCACACCCGCGATAATCTAAATGGTGAGCCATGAAGGATTCGAACCTTCGACCCTCTGATTAAAAGTCAGATGCTCTACCAACTGAGCTAATGGCTCGTACTAATTAATACTTTATTTTGTTATCAAAGTTAAAAATGGTGCCGGCCAGAGGACTTGAACCCCCAACCTACTGATTACAAGTCAGTTGCTCTACCAGTTGAGCTAGGCCGGCTTTATTATAAAAAATAAATGGTGGAGGATGCAGGGCTCGAACCTGCGACCCCCTGCTTGTAAGGCAGGTGCTCTCCCAGCTGAGCTAATCCTCCGATACTTATGTAAAGCCTGGCGGCGTCCTACTCTTGCAGGGACAAAGTCCCAACTACCATCGGCGCTGGAGAGCTTAACTACTGTGTTCGGCATGGGAACAGGTGTGACTTCTCCGCTATTACTACCAGACCTTTTTTTAATAAGGACAAGATATATTATATGTGTTCTTGCTTCAAAATGCAAGTACTTTTTTTATTTTGTACCCTAAAAACTAAATAAGAGCGCTATAGACACGTACATCATAATTTGTTAGTTAAGTCCTCGATCGATTAGTATTCGTCAGCTCCACGTGTCACCACGCTTCCACCTCGAACCTATCAACCTCATCGTCTCTGAGGGATCTTACTCACTCGAAGTGATGGGAAGTCTCATCTTGAGGGGGGCTTCATGCTTAGATGCTTTCAGCACTTATCCTTTCCACACGTAGCTACCCAGCTATGCTCCTGGCGGAACAACTGGTACACCAGCGGTGTGTCCATCCCGGTCCTCTCGTACTAAGGACAGCTCCTCTCAAACTTCCAACGCCCACGACGGATAGGGACCGAACTGTCTCACGACGTTCTGAACCCAGCTCGCGTACCGCTTTAATGGGCGAACAGCCCAACCCTTGGGACCGACTACAGCCCCAGGATGCGATGAGCCGACATCGAGGTGCCAAACCTCCCCGTCGATGTGAACTCTTGGGGGAGATAAGCCTGTTATCCCCGGGGTAGCTTTTATCCGTTGAGCGATGGCCCTTCCATGCGGAACCACCGGATCACTAAGCCCGACTTTCGTCCCTGCTCGACTTGTAGGTCTCGCAGTCAAGCTCCCTTATGCCTTTACACTCTGCGAATGATTTCCAACCATTCTGAGGGAACCTTTGGGCGCCTCCGTTACTCTTTGGGAGGCGACCGCCCCAGTCAAACTGCCCGCCTGACACTGTCTCCGAACCGGATTACGGTCCTGGGTTAGAATGTCCGTACAGCCAGGGTGGTATCCCACGGATGCCTCCACCGAAGCTAGCGCTCCGGTTTCTAAGGCTCCCACCTATCCTGTACAAGCTGTACCAACATTCAATATCAGGCTACAGTAAAGCTCCACGGGGTCTTTCCGTCCTGTCGCGGGTAATGCGCATCTTCACGCATAGTATAATTTCACCGGGTCTCTCGTTGAGACAGTGCCCAAGTCGTTGCACCTTTCGTGCGGGTCGGAACTTACCCGACAAGGAATTTCGCTACCTTAGGACCGTTATAGTTACGGCCGCCGTTTACTGGGGCTTCGGTTCTAAGCTTCGCACCCGAAGGTGCTAACCTTTCCCCTTAACCTTCCAGCACCGGGCAGGTGTCAGCCCCTATACTTCGCCTTTCGGCTTCGCAGAGACCTGTGTTTTTGCTAAACAGTCGCTTGGGCCTATTCACTGCGGCTCCTCCTTAAAAGGAGCACCCCTTCTCCCGAAGTTACGGGGTCATTTTGCCGAGTTCCTTAACGAGAGTTCTCCCGATCACCTTAGGATACTCTCCTCGCCTACCTGTGTCGGTTTGCGGTACGGGCACCTATGAACTCACTAGAGGCTTTTCTTGGCAGTGTGAAATCCAGAACTTCGGTACTATAGTTCCCTCCCCATCACAGCTCAGAATTGTTGGACGGATTTGCCAATCCAACTCCCTTGCTGCTTGGGCGCACATTTCCAATCGTGCGCATTCCTTATCCTACTGCGTCCCCCCATCGCTCAAACATTCATGAGGTGGTACAGGAATATCTACCTGTTGTCCATCGCCTACGCCTTTCGGCCTCGGCTTAGGTCCCGACTAACCCTGAGCGGACGAGCCTTCCTCAGGAAACCTTAGGCTTTCGGTGAAAGAGATTCTCACTCTTTTTTCGCTACTCATACCGGCATTCTCACTTCGAAGCGCTCCACCAGTCCTCACGGTCTGACTTCACAGCACTTCGAACGCTCTCCTACCATTGTTCTAAGAACAATCCGCAGCTTCGGTGATACGTTTAGCCCCGGTACATTTTCGGCGCAGAGTCACTCGACCAGTGAGCTATTACGCACTCTTTAAATGGTGGCTGCTTCTAAGCCAACATCCTGGTTGTCTGGGCAACTCCACATCCTTTTCCACTTAACGTATACTTTGGGACCTTAGCTGGCGGTCTGGGCTGTTTCCCTTTCGACTATGAACCTTATCACCCATAGTCTGACTCCCAACTTAACGTAGCTGGCATTCGGAGTTTGACTGAATTCGGTAACCCGGTGAGGGCCCCTAGTCCAATCAGTGCTCTACCTCCAGTACGCATATGTTGAGGCTAGCCCTAAAGCTATTTCGGAGAGAACCAGCTATCTCCGTGTTCGATTGGCATTTCACCCCTACCCACACCTCATCCCCGCATTTTTCAACATACGTGGGTTCGGGCCTCCAGTCAGTGTTACCTGACCTTCACCCTGGACATGGGTAGATCACACGGTTTCGGGTCTACGACCGCATACTATTTCGCCCTATTCAGACTCGCTTTCGCTGCGGCTCCGTGTCTTCCACTTAACCTCGCATACGATCGTAACTCGCCGGTCCATTCTACAAAAGGTACGCCGTCACCCATTAACGGGCTTCGACTACTTGTAAGCGCACGGTTTCAGGATCTATTTCACTCCCCTTCCGGGGTGCTTTTCACCTTTCCCTCACGGTACTGGTTCACTATCGGTCACTAGGGAGTATTTAGCCTTGGGAGATGGTCCTCCCGGATTCCGACGGGATTTCTCGTGTCCCGCCGTACTCAGGATACACTCCGGAGGAAACTCTTTTTCGATTACAGGGCTCTTACCCGCTATGGCTGATCGTTCCAGATCGATTCGTCTAAAGAATTTCTTTGTAACTCCAAAGGAGTGTCCTACAACCCCAGAAAGCAAGCTTTCTGGTTTGGGCTGATTCCGTTTCGCTCGCCGCTACTCAGGAAATCGCATTTGCTTTCTCTTCCTCCGGGTACTGAGATGTTTCAGTTCCCCGGGTCTGCCTCACATACCCTATGTATTCAGATATGCGTACTGCTCCATTACGAACAGTGGGTTTCCCCATTCGGAAATCCTCGGATCGAAGTTTACTTACAACTCCCCGAGGCATATCGGTGTTAGTCCCGTCCTTCGTCGGCTCCTAGTGCCAAGGCATCCACCGTGCGCCCTTCTTCACTTAACTATCTTTATGATTAAGAACTTACGTTTTTGATGTCGTTGTCTATCTTGCTCTTATTTAGTTTTCAAGGTACAAAAAGAGAGATTCGCATCCCTCAAAACTGAACAAACAACCTTATATGTCAAGGCCTACCAATGGCAGGTCTTATCGATGACGACAAGCGTCACCGATCTTCCGTTAAACAGTACGGCTTCAGCTACGAATAGCTTCTGCTTTCTGTTTTTCCTTAGAAAGGAGGTGATCCAGCCGCACCTTCCGATACGGCTACCTTGTTACGACTTCACCCCAATCATTGGCCCCACCTTCGGCGGCTGGCTCCATAAAGGTTACCTCACCGACTTCGGGTGTTGCCAACTCTCGTGGTGTGACGGGCGGTGTGTACAAGGCCCGGGAACGTATTCACCGCGGCATGCTGATCCGCGATTACTAGCGATTCCGGCTTCATGTAGGCGAGTTGCAGCCTACAATCCGAACTGAGAATGGTTTTATGGGATTTGCTACACCTCGCGGCTTCGCTTCCCTTTGTTCCATCCATTGTAGCACGTGTGTAGCCCAGGTCATAAGGGGCATGATGATTTGACGTCATCCCCACCTTCCTCCGGTTTGTCACCGGCAGTCACCTTAGAGTGCCCAACTAAATGCTGGCAACTAAGATCAAGGGTTGCGCTCGTTGCGGGACTTAACCCAACATCTCACGACACGAGCTGACGACAACCATGCACCACCTGTCACTCTGTCCCCGAAGGGAACACGATATCTCTATCGCTATCAGAGGATGTCAAGACCTGGTAAGGTTCTTCGCGTTGCTTCGAATTAAACCACATGCTCCACCGCTTGTGCGGGCCCCCGTCAATTCTTTTGAGTTTCAGCCTTGCGGCCGTACTCCCCAGGCGGAGTGCTTAATGCGTTAACTTCAGCACTAAGGGGCGGAAACCCCCTAACACCTAGCACTCATCGTTTACGGCGTGGACTACCAGGGTATCTAATCCTGTTCGCTCCCCACGCTTTCGCTCCTCAGCGTCAGTTACAGACCAGAGAGTCGCCTTCGCCACTGGTGTTCCTCCACATCTCTACGCATTTCACCGCTACACGTGGAATTCCACTCTCCTCTTCTGTACTCAAGTCCTCCAGTTTCCAATGACCCTCCACGGTTAAGCCGTGGGCTTTCACATCAGACTTAAAAGACCGCCTGCGAGCGCTTTACGCCCAATAATTCCGGACAACGCTTGCCCCCTACGTATTACCGCGGCTGCTGGCACGTAGTTAGCCGGGGCTTTCTGGTTAGGTACCGTCAAGGCACCGCCCTATTCGAACGGTACTTGTTCTTCCCTAACAACAGAGTTTTACGATCCGAAAACCTTCATCACTCACGCGGCGTTGCTCCGTCAGACTTTCGTCCATTGCGGAAGATTCCCTACTGCTGCCTCCCGTAGGAGTCTGGGCCGTGTCTCAGTCCCAGTGTGGCCGATCACCCTCTCAGGTCGGCTACGCATCGTCGCCTTGGTAGGCCATTACCCCACCAACTAGCTAATGCGCCGCGGGCCCATCTGTAAGTGACAGCAAAAGCCGCCTTTCAACTTTCTACCATGTGATAAAAAGTATTATTCGGTATTAGCTCCGGTTTCCCGGGGTTATCCCAATCTTACAGGTAGGTTGCCCACGTGTTACTCACCCGTCCGCCGCTCGTTCCACAAGCTCACGCCCCGAAGGGCGATTGCTTGCTTCCCGCGCTCGACTTGCATGTATTAGGCACGCCGCCAGCGTTCGTCCTGAGCCAAGATCAAACTCTCCAAAAAAGTTTGAATAGAATCAACACCAATCGATTCTATCAATTGTCTTAGCTTTGTTTCGTTACTTGACATACTTGGTTGTTTTGTTCAGTTTTCAAGGAGCAAATTAAATGTCGTCTTTAATTTGGCGACTTTATAAATATAACACTTATAAAATACAAAGTCAATAACTTTTTTTGTTTATTTTTTAAAACAAGTTGTGAGTTGTTCAAAAGACAACGTAAACTAATTTACCATGATTCTAATATGAAAGCAAGGGAAATGTTAAAAAGAATTAAAAGGAAGTTATTTCCATAATAATCAAACTCTTTAAGCACCAGAATATACACCTGTCGCAACCATCCTTAAAGGGTAATAAACGCCCTGTTGACGGCAGTTTAGTACATACTCAGACAATCCACATTACGAGAAAAAACGGCCCTGCAAGATCATTAAATATTCCATGCCAACATTATATACATTCTTTACTTATAAAAAGGCTGTTTTCGTAAAGATTGCTGCTTTTTAAGAAAATAGAAATATATTGCGACGTAACTTTAAGTTTATTTTCAAAGACATGTGCTATTAATGCCGTCCAGGATCGCTCCGGGCGGATGCTTTCCGCAGGCACGGCCTTAGACTCCTCGAGAAAACCACTCTGCGGGGTCTTCGGACACGTGCTGTTCCCGCAGGAGTCACCACCCGGAACGATGCTGGACTGGTAAAGCTATTTACGTAAGCATTCTTTGTCATTTCTTTCAGTTATTGGCAAATATTATACCAGCAGCCCATATACACGCAGACTTCTGCGGGAAGCAAGAGATCGGTGAGACCCCGCAGGACTGCAGTCCGAGGAGGCTTGACACTCGCCCTAAGGTGCGCGAAGTATATTCGAATATGCGATGGTGGATCCACATATTTAGTACTATTATTAACCTTTTCAGTAGCCTCGTGCGTTAGCACAAGGAGGCTCACCAGCCGCCCTAAGATGCGCGAAGTGTATACGGGCCGCGGCTGCCTTAGTAACTTGTTTCCATTATCAGTACTACAGATCTAACTTAGATAATAGTTACGTCGCAGTATATATTAACTGCGACGATGAAAAAGCAACAATGCGTACGAAAGGAGCCTATAAAAAAGACACCCTGGCAAACTCTTCTATTAGAAGTTTACTAGGATATCTTTTTTAACCTATTTACCCTTACATTTATTTGTTACGCATTTGTGGGAATAGTAATACGTCACGAATGGAAGGTGAATTTGTTAATAGCATAACTAGACGATCAATACCGATACCGAGTCCTCCAGTAGGAGGCATTCCGTATTCTAGCGCTTCTAAGAAATCATCATCCATCAGATGAGCTTCGTCGTTTCCTTGTTCACGTTCTTTAAGTTGTGCTTCAAAACGTCCTCGTTGATCAATAGGATCGTTTAATTCACTAAAGGCATTTGCGTGTTCACGCCCAACAATAAACAATTCAAACCGATCTGTGAAACGTCCATCTTCTTTATTTTTCTTTGCAAGTGGTGAGATTTCAACTGGATGACCAAAGATAAAGGTTGGTTGAATTAACTTCTCCTCTACTTTTTGTTCAAAGAATTCGTTCACTACATGTCCAAATGTCATCGAACCTTGAATTTGTATGCCGTGTTCTTTTGCTAACGCGCGCGCATCTTCATCACTCATGTTTTGCCAGAAGTCTACACCTGTATATTCTTTGACAGCATCAACCATATGCAGTCTCTTCCATTTGGGTTCTAGTGAGATCTCTTCCTCACCATACATTAATGTGGTATTTCCTAATACCTCTTTGGCAATGTGTGCTACCATATTTTCCGTTAGTTCCATCACATCATGATAATCAGCATATGCTTCATAAAGTTCAATCATTGTAAACTCAGGGTTATGTCTTGTTGAAACACCTTCATTACGGAAGACTCGTCCAATTTCATATACCTTTTCCAATCCACCGACAATTAGACGTTTAAGATGTAGTTCAATCGCAATGCGCATATATAATGGAATATCTAATGCATTATGGTGTGTCTCAAATGGACGCGCAGAAGCACCACCAGCAATACTATGCATCATAGGCGTTTCCACTTCTAAGAATCCTTGTGCATCTAAATAATGACGCATGGATTGAATAATTTTACTTCGCAATACAAATGTATCCCTACTACTTTCATTCGTAATTAAATCTAGATAGCGTTGACGGTATCGTTGTTCTACATCCTTTAATCCATGATACTTTTCTGGTAAGGGACGTAGTGATTTTGATAATAAATGAAATTCAGTAGCTTTTACAGATAGTTCACCAACTTTGGTTTTGAACATCACGCCAGTCACACCTATGATATCGCCCATATCTGTTGTTTTGAAAATTTCATAGGCATCATCACCGATCATATCTTTTCGCACATAAATTTGCAGTTGACCACTTAAGTCTTGAACATGTGCAAATCCAGCTTTCCCTTTTCCTCGTTTCGTCATCATACGTCCAGCGATTGTGACGTGATCTGTTTTTTCCTCTAATTCTTCTTTTGAAAATTCGTCGTATTGCTCAACTAACGATTCAGTTGAATGAGTACGCTCAAATTTCCCACCAAAAGGATCAATCCCTTGTTCTTGATAGGTTGCTAATTTATCGCGTCGTACGCGCATTTGTTCATTGATTTCCTCTGACAATATTATCACTCCAATAAGTACAATCATTTATCGTTCATTATATAGGAAGTCTGAATATATTTCATGCATTTACCCATGCACTTGTAAACTAATAAAAACTGCCCGTACGAAACAGGCAGGATCAATCGTTTACAACCCGATGGTGTTAAACACTGGGAATAAGAACATTACCGTTTCCTTTAAGTCCCTTCAGATACTATGAAGCATGTTTACGCATTTCCATGAGTGCGACCCTATCGCCCTTCAGCTTAATAAGTCTATCCACATGCAACATACACACACCAATTTTTTGCTTCGGTGTTGGATCTGAAATCTGTGATATCACCAATTTAAAACATTACTCTACCTCTTCTAAACTTACACTTTGCCCGATTAACTCTTCTTTTGTAATAGCTAATGTTGCTACAACTTGATCAAGAAACACGCTAGGTGCTTCCTTCTCACCACGTTCCACACCTCTAAGTTCCCCGATTGAAACGTTCAATGTCTTTGCAAAATCTATTTGTGTATAGCCTTTTAATTTACGAAATGCTTTTATTCGTCTACCTACTCTGACGGTGTCCATGCTCTAACATCCTTTACATCTTGCTCTCTCAAATCGCCCACGTAATCTGACACACATTTCCCTTTATTACCGATTAGTAATTCTGGGTTTAATTCATATAATGGTATAAGTACAAAAGCTCGTTCATGCATTCGTGGATGCGGCAAAATTAATCGTTCTGTTTTTCTATCTTCTTGATTATAGATTAAAATGTCAAGGTCTATCGTGCGGGGGCCGAATCTAATTTCACGCTTGCGCCCTAGACCCTGCTCAATTTGTTGACATACATCTAATAAATCTATCGGTGAAAATGTTGTTTCTATTTGTATAACCATGTTTAAGAAATCTGCCTGGTCAGTATATCCAACTGGGGCAGTTTCGTAAACGGTGGATTTATCCTTAATTATAATATGTTCATTCGCACCCAGGTCATGTAATGCTTTTTGTAAATGAGTGCAACGTGGTTCAATATTTGTTCCAAGTGCTAAGAATACAGTATTCATTATTTTTTCTCCCTATAAATTTCTACTGCAACAGATTCGTAATGACCGCGAATCGGCGGATCCGGTTTCACAACTTTCACCTGACAAGCCTGTAATAAGTCAAAACTAGATAAGAGCTTATTAGCAATTTCTTCTGCTACTGCCTCGATGAGATTTTTTGCCTTGCCTTCCACAATTGCCTGAATCACGTCATATGCATGGCCGTAATGAATAGAGTCTTCCATTTTGTCACTGACACCGGCCTGCTTCAAGTCTACTACTAGTTCAACGTCGACATTAAATCGTTGTCCCAATTTATTTTCCTCTGGAAGTAATCCATGATATCCATAAAACTGTAGATTTCTCATCATAATTTTATCCATCCTATCTATTACCTCCAGCTACCATTGAATCCATCATTTTAGCTAACTCCACATTTCGTTTTACATCATGGACTCGAACAATTTGTACACCTTTTTGGATTGCCATGCAGGTTGTTGCGCCTGTCCCGTTATCACGATCTTCAGGTTGCACATCTAAAATGTTTCCAATAAACGATTTACGTGATGCCCCCAGCAAAACAGGATATCCCATTTCCACAAATACTTCTAAATGATTCATAGCTACAAGATTATCCTTTACTGTCTTGGCAAAACCAATTCCAGGATCAAGAATGATGTTTTCTTTTTTTACACCAGCCTGCAAAGCAATTTCAACACTCTCTAATAAATCCTTTTTCATATCTTCTATAAGGGATTCATAGTTCTTATTTGTCCGGTTGTGCATCAATATGATTGGCACGTCATACTTCGCAGCAATATTTGCTATTTCGGGCTCTTTCTTTGCACCCCAAACATCATTGATGATATCCGCTCCAGCTTCTAATGCAGCTCTTGCCGTCTCTGCTTTGTACGTATCAATTGAAATGGGAATATTGACTGATTCTTTAACAGCTTTAATTGCTGGTACAATGCGACTGATTTCTTCCTCTTCAGATACTGGATCATGATTAGGACGAGTAGATTCTCCACCAATATCAATAATATCGGCGCCCTGCTTCTCCATTTCAACAGCTTGTGCAACAGCCTTTTCTATTGTTGTATAACTTCCCCCATCTGAAAAAGAATCCGGCGTTACATTTAAAATCCCCATAATATATGTTCGATCAGATAAGTCGTATGTTTTCGATTTTGTTTTCAAAATTGCTTGCATCATCTAACCTTCTTCCAGTGCTATTTTCTACACTATTGTATCATTGCTTAAAAAAAAGGACTAGTACCGAATATTCAGGTACCAGTCCTTAACTAAAACTTATTGATCGTTCTCATCAAACTCATAAAGCGGTGTTGATAAATAACGTTCCCCATTACTTGGAAGTACTGCAACAACCTTCTTACCTTTTCCAAGTTTTTTCGCCACTTGTTTAGCAGCAGCAATCGCAGCACCTGAAGATATTCCACCAAGAATACCTTCATCTTTTGCAACTTGTCGCGCCGTTGAGAATGCCTCTTCATTTGTAATGCGGATTACTTCGTCATATACTTCCGTATCTAACACTTTTGGAACAAACCCTGCTCCAAGCCCTTGTATTTTATGCGGGCCAGGGGAACCACCGGATAATATAGCGGAGTCAGTTGGTTCAACTGCATATAATTTAACTCCGTCAAAATGCTCTTTTAGTACTCTACCTGCTCCGGTAATTGTCCCACCAGTTCCGATACCTGATACAAAACCATCTAATCCATCTTTCATTTGTTCTACGATTTCTTTTCCTGTAGTACGTGCGTGCACATCTGGATTTGCCATATTGTTAAACTGTTGTGGCATAAAATAGCCGTTTTCTTCTTTTAATTCTTCTGCCTTTTTAATAGCAGTGTTCATTCCACCGGAACCTGGAGTTAAAATTAATTTAGCCCCATATGCTCGTAGTAAATTTTGACGTTCTTTACTCATGGTATCTGGCATAACCAATACCGTTTTATAGCCTTTAGCAGCCCCAACCATTGCCAATCCAATACCTGTGTTGCCACTTGTTGGTTCAATAATGGTGTCGCCTTCTTTTAAAATACCTTCTTCTTCTGCCGCTTCTATCATTGCTAATGCAATACGATCTTTTACCGAGCTCCCCGGATTCATATATTCTAGTTTTAAATAAATATCTGCACTATCTGGATCTGCCGAACGATTCAATTTAACCAATGGAGTTTCACCAATTAAACCCGCGATATTATCTGCAACTCTCATAAATAACTTCCTCCTAATTCCCAGTGTTATTGTAGGATTTATTTATAATGTACGTCTTAAAGTAAGAATTGTCAAACAAAAAGAAGAAATGATCGCTACTCTTTACCTTGTTCATATACCCATTCAATATCTAATTTTTCCCAAAGGACTTCTGTGGTTAATGATTGGTTGAGTTTGTCTAGTGCTAGTTCCCTTTTTAGATATGGTTTTATTTCCTCATAAGTGAAATTGATATCTGGTAACAAACGATGAAGAAAGATAATAGCTATGCCAGTATTACTTTTAAATGGTTCACTATATGTTCCTTTTTCCATTTTCTTAGCTGCTTCAACGTAACCGTTCGGTAAAAATTGGCTGTTGGTTTGGAAATAACCAAGGTAACCGCCATCTTTTTTAGTATCCTCATCAATTGAATATTCTTTTGCAAGCAATGAGAAGGATGCACCATTGTCCAATTCCTTTTTTACTTTCTCAGCCGTTTCCATATCATCTACAATAATATGTGAAACTTTCATTGATGCAGAAAAATTATATTGATCCTTGTAAACATCGTAATAAGATTTCATTTCTTCTTCCGGAATAGATGTATCCATCGTTAGTAGTGCGCCCAATTGATAACGATAGATAATATCTTTTCGCCATTCTTTTTCTTTCTGCTTTACCTCTTCTGATGTCATAGGACCCTGCATACCAGTCAATGAAGCAAGTTCACGTTCAATAATCTTTTCGCTTATTTCTATTCCATTTTCATCTGCTAATTGATGAACAATTTCTGAATCAATCATTCGCTTTAATTGTTCTTTTCCGTGTATCGCACGAAGCTCAGACATCCAATCATCATAAGAAATGGTTTCACCTTCAATTGTAGCAACAGGCTCTTTAACATTCACTTTAGCGTCTTCATTATCCAATTCGATATTTTGATCTTCCTTGTTCCAAAATAAAAGTGTTGCTATGTTCGTGATCAACAGTACAACTATAATCCCCAGTAATAATCTTTTTGGCATATAAAGCTCCCTATCCTGTTATTAATCTGTTTGTTTTAGTGATTCAAGCTCCTGCTCGTTAAATTGATAAACCTCATTACAAAAATGGCATGTTGCCTCTGCGCCATGGTCTTCGTCAATCATTTGTTGTATTTCCCCGTTTCCTAACCCGGTAATTGCTTGCTCAATACGTTCTTTAGAACATTTACATTTAAAGGCTATAGGCTGTGTTTCATGCATTTTTATTTCTTCATTACCAAATAACCGTTGTAAAATTTCTTCGGGTGAATTCCCTTCCCTAATCAGTGTAGAGATCGCCGGGAATGTCTGTATTTGTTCCTCTAACCGCTCAATAATCTCTTCATCGGCTCCTGGCATAACTTGTATAATAAAACCACCAGAAGCAAGAACAGAATGATCAGGATTAATCAATACTCCGGCACCTACTGCGGATGGAACCTGCTCGGAATTAGCAAAATAATACGTGAAATCCTCACTTATTTCTCCTGATATAATTGGAACCTGACCTGTGAAATAATCCTTTAATCCTAAATCTTTGATAACACTAATATTTCCTTCTGTACCGACTGCTCTTGCTACGTCTAATTTTCCTTTATCATTTAATTCAAAATCAACATGGGGATTTGTTACATAGCCACGAACTTCTCCATACGTGTTAGCGTCTGCGATAATTGGACCTATTGGACCATTCCCTTCCACTTTAACCGTTATGGAATCATCGCCCTTTAACATAGCCCCCATCATAGCAGAAACTGTAATTGTACGCCCTAGAGCTGCAGATGTGGTTGCCCATGAATCATGACGTCGTTGGGCCTCACTTACTGTCTCTGTAGTAACACTTGCATATGCTCGAACCATTCCGTTATATGTTGTTGCCTTTACTAAATAATCTTTCATTTCAGTCTCTCCTTTGTTAGAAAAGCGCAAGCGCCTTGGTCAGC
The DNA here is from genome assembly GCF_044793635.1 of Virgibacillus necropolis. Classification (GTDB taxonomy): domain Bacteria; phylum Bacillota; class Bacilli; order Bacillales; family Amphibacillaceae; genus Virgibacillus_F; species Virgibacillus_F necropolis_A. Next base: position 2,230,104 of record NZ_CP084992.1, on the reverse strand, counting down.
CCCGACAAGTTTAAGTCGAATCTCTTAGTGATGATTTTTATCACTTAAAACCTTGAGGGGCTAGGCGCTTGCGCTAGACAGATTAACGCCAAATCTTATACTGCCGTTTCCTTACATGCAGAAAAGCAAAGCGACCTACATTTCAAGTCGCTAGGAGACGCAGCTATACAAATTTGCTAGTTCTCCTCTTGGTTGCGTTTATAAATAATATACAATCCTTTTAAAGTCAGGTTTGCATCTACATGATCTATTGTTTTTGAATCATCTGCTATTAACTTCGCAAGTCCGCCGGTAGCAACCACAGTCGGAGTTTCACTCGCCTGTTCCTTTATCCTTGATACTACTTCATCAACTTGCCCGATATACCCATAATATATCCCTGCCTGCATTGCTTCTACAGTAGATGTTCCAACAACGTTTGATGGGTTTGTAATTTCCACTTTTGGAAGTTTTGATGCCTTTTTGTATAATGCTTCAAGTGATATATGAATTCCGGGGGCAATAGCACCACCCTCATATTCTTTCTTTTCATTCACATAACAGTATGTTGTAGCAGTTCCAAAATCGATAATCACGAGTGGTGATCCGTATTCTTCTAAAGCACCAACTGCATTCACTATTCTATCTGCTCCAATTTCCATCGGGTTCGGGTATTTCATTGGTAAATGGGATTGAACATTATCCTTTCCTATAACCAATGCTTCCTGATTAAAATATTTTCTACACATTTTCTCTAGAGCAAACATGATTGGAGGTACTACCGAAGATATTATAATTCCTTGAATATCCTTAAAAGAAATTCCCTTATGTTCCAATAATGACTTGATTAGCATACCAAATTCATCTTCTGTTTTATAGCGATCGGTTTTAATTCGCCATTCATGTGTTAAACGATCATCATCAAATACACCTAGAACGGTGTTAGTATTCCCAACATCCAGAACAAAAAGCATTTTTAAAATCATACCTTCCCATCTAACATAATAATACTTCCATTTTCTTACCTAAATATATCACAATTTTAATTTCAGTATAACTCATATAATAAAAGTGGAAGACATAAGAAAAGCGCAAGCGCCTTGGTCAGCCCCGACAAGTTTAAGACGAATCTCTTAGTGATGATTTTTATCACAAAGAGATTTGACTTAAAACCTCAGGCGGGCTAGGGCGCTTGCGCTAGACAGATAAACGCCAAAATTTTATACTTTCTTTCCTTATAAAAATAACCCCTCATCGATTGAGGGGTTATTTTTATTAGTTATTAGCTATTCTTATTTTCGTCATCTGAAGAAGGCTCATCAGATTTTTCATCATGAAGGTCCTCTTCCAATTCTTTGTCAGCTTGTTCTTTTGCTTCTTCATAAGTTTCAGGTGTAGCATCATCCTGTTTTGATTGGATATTTACTCTAAGATCCTTATCTTCTTCTGTAGAAGTTGTAGTCGGTATTGATACATCTTCTGCAGGTTCAGGAAGCACTCCATCCTCAAACAACCCTTTAATTTGTTTTGCATCCAGCGTTTCTACTTTTAAAAGAGTTTGTGCAACAAGTTCCAATTTATCCTTGTTATCTGTAAGAATTTGTTTTGCACGATCATAGCAGAAGTTAATAAAGTTTTGCATTTCCTGATCAATATCATGAGCAATCTCGTCACTGTAAGTTTGTTCATTTTGAATATCACGTCCAAGAAATACTTGATTGCCTCCACCACTTGTAAATTGTAATGGACCAATTTTATCACTCATACCATACTCGGTAATCATCTTCCGTGCGATAGCTGTAGCACGTTGGAAGTCATTAGATGCACCAGTACTTACTTCACCAAAGATAACTTCTTCAGCTACACGTCCACCTAATAATCCAGTGATTTTATCGAACAATTCCGGTTTTGTCATAAAGTAACGGTCTTCTTTAGGAAGCATAACAGCATATCCGCCGGCTTGACCACGAGGTACAATCGTAACTTTATGGACCATATCTGCATCATTCAATACCATACCAATAATCGTGTGTCCACTTTCATGATAGGCAACAATGTCGCGTTCTTTTTTCGAAATAACTTTTCCTTTTTTCTGTGGACCTGCAATAACTCGGTCAATTGCTTCGTCAACATCTAGCATGTCAATTGAGGATTTACTTCCACGAGCTGCCACCAATGCTGCTTCATTCAATAAGTTTTCCAAATCTGCGCCAGAGAAACCAGGAGTTCGCATTGCGACTGTTTTTAAATCAACAGTGTTATCCATTGGTTTATCTTTTGCATGAACTTGCAATACTTCTTCACGGCCCTTAACATCAGGACGGTCTACTGTAATTTGACGGTCAAAACGTCCAGGACGTAATAGCGCTGGGTCAAGAATATCTGGGCGGTTTGTTGCTGCGATAATAATAATTCCTTCATTTACGCCAAAACCATCCATCTCAACAAGTAATTGGTTTAGTGTTTGTTCACGTTCATCGTGACCACCACCAAGACCAGCTCCACGCTGACGACCAACTGCATCAATTTCATCAATAAAGATAATACATGGTGCGTTTTTCTTCGCGTTTTCAAATAGATCACGTACACGAGAAGCACCTACACCAACAAACATTTCAACGAAGTCTGAACCACTAATAGAGAAGAATGGTTTTCCAGCTTCCCCTGCAACTGCACGTGCAAGTAATGTTTTACCTGTACCAGGAGGCCCTACTAAAAGAACACCCTTAGGGATTCGAGCTCCTACTGCTGAGAACTTGCGTGGATCCTTCAAAAAGTCCACAACTTCTACAAGTTCTTGCTTTTCTTCGTCTGCACCCGCTACATCTTTAAATCGTACCTTTTTCTTATCTTCTGAGAACATCTTCGCCTTACTCTTACCAAAATTCATCACACGGCCGCCACCGCCACCTTGTGATTGGCTAAGTATAAAGAAGAAAAATAATCCTATTATTAAAAACGGAATCATCGTTGTTAGGAACGTAACCCATCCGCTTGGTTGCTCTTCTTGCTCAATATTTAACACACTTTGTTCCGTAGCTTTTTCTGTAATATTTGCAATGATTTCTGTGTTATCTGGTACTTGGGCAATGAATTGTTTATCCCCATCTTCCAGTTCACCTGTTATTCTGTAGACCATATTTACAGGTTGCATCGTCATTTCTGCAATATCACCATTGTTTAGTGCCTGCATAAATTCTTCAACATTTAATTCTTCTGCCTGTTCATCCTGCCCCCTAAATAATTCTATAACTGCTACAACAACTAGAAAAATTAAGAACCAAAAGAACACATTCCGCATTAATCGTTTCATTACTTACCTCCTCCCAAACGGGAAAAACTATATAACATAGTACCATATGAAAAAGTTTCAATACAACTAATTCCACTCAAATATGCCATTGTTTTTAAACTTTTTTTACTTTAGTAAAATCTAAAGGTTTACCGGTATATGTATAAGAGAATCATTCGTTCCTGACGACTAGCCAAGATTTTATACTATTACTATTCTACATCATGTTGTGCGAAGTAATACCGATCATTTTGTGAAAAATAATGTAAGTTCCTCTAGACCTTATTCGCCACCGTAAATCTTTGGTTTTAAAACGCCAATATACGGTAGGTTTCGGTATTTTTCTTCGTAATCCAATCCATAACCGACTACAAATTCATTTGGTACGTTAAAGCCAATAATATCTGCTTTAATATTTGCTGTTCTACCTGAAGGTTTATCTAATAAAGTAACAATACGTATTGATTTTGCTTTACGATATTTAAACAAATCCACCAAATAACTGAGCGTAAGACCACTATCAATGATGTCTTCAATAATTAGTAAGTCCCTGCCTTCTACCTTTGTATCCAAATCTTTTACAATTTTCACTTCCCCAGATGAACGGGTTTTCCCACCGTAACTGGAAACATCCATAAAATCCATTTCCAGGTGAGTGTCTGTATAACGTAGTACATCTGACATAAATGGCATTGCACCTTTTAAAACCCCAATTGCCAACGGGAACTTCCCATCGTACTCTTCAGTTAAATGCTTGCCGATCTCTTCACACTTTGTTGCAATTTCTTCTTTTGTAACTAATATCTGCTGAATATCGTTATGCATGTTTGTTCCTCCTACACAGTAGCTTTTTCTAAATATAGTTGAATAAATGAGGTGTCTTTTGATTGGTTACTTGGCTCACCTTTTTTCAAACCTACAAGCCATAAGATTTCACCGTTGTCGTCTGTCACTATCGGCCATGTATCACGTAATCCTGCTGGAATTTTTTCATCGATAAAAATATCCTTAATCTTCTTACTACCCTTTAGTCCTTTCCACGTCATTCTGTCCCCTGGCTTTCGCGTTCTAATATGTAATGGCAAAGCAACTTGGTTCCTGACACATAAATAATAATCCTTACTTGGGTTATGTGAATCCGTTATAAAATCAGCGTGAATAGCTGATCCATTCGGTAATGAAACTTGACCAGGTATGTTTATGACTTTATGAAAAGGAAAAGATTGAGGCAATTTATTTTCGAAGCAAATTACCAGCTTGCGATAGGATTTAACCACCTTTAAATCGAAAGGAAAGTCCAATCTACTATTGGCCGTTTGACTATTTAATAATGCAAAAAACTGTTCCTCATGCATATACGATAAATTTTTAGGCAATTCATCATATAGATAATTTAATACTAGATGATAGGCTCGCCTTTGTAAAGCAGTGTGGTACCCTTGGAACAAATCTATGTCAAATGTAGCACAATTTTCATTTTCACTTAGTGTTACCACCTGTTCCACAAGCTTTTCTGCCTCTCCAGTTAAGTAACCTTCATCCGATTGCATGGACTTACTTAATTGTTGCACTGTAGTATGTATATTACTATTTTGACCTTTTAGTAATGGGACAACATATTGACGAAAATAATTTCTTGTATAATCAGTTTCTAGGTTAGATGGATCAAGTCTTGATTGAATATCGTATTCTTGACAGTAATTCTTGATATCATTTTTAGTTACACCTAAAAATGGCCGAATGATCATCCCACTATTAAATCGTCGTTTTACTGGCATACCAGATATTGCTCTACTGTTAGAGGAACGTACAAAGCCCATTAGCATGGTTTCAACCTGATCATCACCGTGATGACCAAGTGCTAAATAATCGGCATTATATTCCTGCATTTTATCAAAATAGAATTGATACCGAATTTCTCTAGCAGCTACTTGGGTTCCAACATGCTTACTCTCTTTATACGAAGGAACGTCCAAAGAAGTTCCACAAAATTCAATATTCCATTCCTTACATATTCTTTCCACAAAGCGAAGATCCTCTATCGATTCCTCTCCGCGCAGCTGATGATCTACTGTGAGAGCAACAAGCGTTAAATTCCACTCCACTCTTATTGAATGAAAAAAATAAAGAAGTGCCATCGAATCTGGACCACCTGAAACACCAATTAATAGCGTTGAATTAGGTTCGATTAATCCATTCTGTTTCATAAATGTTAGCACACTATCTTTCATTTTTCTTTCATCCTTCATATTAGAAAATTAGTGGAACTTCTATATCCTACCATACCTTATGCTTATTATTAAAGAACACCGTTTCGTTTAAGGCAAGATTAAAGAAACGATATAATAGAATAGTGCAATTAACGATATACCTGTTGACTCGACCAAAATAGATGCTTTCTGTTTGCGTCGTTTCCGCGAGAGAACTGGTTTTGAAGTTGGTTTTGGACTATTCAATATCTGTTCTACATCCCGCTTCATTTCTGCACTAGATTGATATTTTCCTTGAATAGCTTTTGCGAGACAAGGTAAATAGGGTCTTAACGGTGCAACGTTCTTTATCCTAGACAGGATTGCTGTTTCGGGGTTGCTGCCTCTTTCAAACTGATTTGGATAATATAATTTGACAAAAACCATTACTAGTGCAAATAGATCATAGCTTGGTTCAGCCCTTCTAGAACCCATTCCCCAATATCCACGATCGTAAAACTCTGTATATTCTTTTATTGCTCGGCCAATTTGCGTTGTTCCCCCTACATCAATCCAACGAATTTTTGGCGGAGAATGAAGAATTAGAAGGTTATCCTCTTTCAAGTCTCCAAATACCCACCCTGCTTTATGGAGCTCAGCTAAATCATCAAGTAGCTGTAACATAAATACACCAACCCACGTATTACCGTTTTGTTTAATGAAAGTGGATAACGATTGCCCGCGTAAATATTCCATAACATAAAATGATAAAACGTGACCATGTGGTGTTACCCAATCATCAACATCAACTAAATAAGGCCCAAGAGTTTTACCTTGGACCTTTTGTAGGGACTTTAACACATTGACCTCCATGGTCATGGACATACTTTTATCGCTGATTTTTAGTGCTACACGCTTCCCGCCTACCTCACAAAGATAGACACTGCCAATAGCACCATTACCTAACTTTTTAATAATGGCATAGCGTTTATTATGCCATTTCCCTACTATAGATGTTCCAGGTTTAAGTTCAATACCATGCTTCTTCGATTGGTGGCTCATCTTCATCGTTAAAGCTCCTTAACAAGCTTTTTTTACCAAATTGGTACATTGCCTCGCGTAGTGCTGGTCCTGTCGGCGTAATTCCTCCACTTGTCAGTTTTGGGAAAATAGCAGATATGGAGTCAAGCTTCGGTGACCAATCCAATATCTGTTTGATATCTTTACGCCTATCAGGGAAGGTAAAGACACTATATCGATTTCGGCCTATTCGCGCATTTAAGCTAATGGATAAATCAATCAGTGCTTCTTTTACGGTAGGTATCTTATCATGCATACTAGCACTCGTATCTACTAAAACAAGAACTTCCAGATCACACGTTTCTCCTAACTCTTCGACTACTTCCATAATCTCTCCACGTTTCTCAGGTTCCAGCTCATCCATTGTTTGATTTGGCCCAAGAATCTGTTGCAATTCCTGATTAACGAAACCTTGTAAGGTTTGAGTCATCGCTTGCTTTGTCACCATTTGGACTGTTTGTGATAAGGATTTCTTATAAACAATCTGGCTTACGCCTCCACCAGAAAGCGCAACCTCTTCTACTTCTTCTAGTCCCTCAGGCTGTTCTGTTTGGTCATCTTCCAAAATACCAATTACATTTACTGTAATTCCCTGCTGGTGCGCAAGTGCAGCCGTAGCGGCGGGATCCTCTCCTTTATTAGAGCAACCGTCTGTGATTAACAAAATTTGTTTTAACGTACCTTTTTTCATACATTCCACCTCCAACTCGTTCCTAACCATCATCGCCAAAATAACAAGAAAATATACGGAGGTGGTAGCGCATTCATTTACTCCCTCATACTATCTTCAGATACGTCACTGTGCATGTTTATGCCCCGCTGGGATAGCAGCCCATTGCGGCGAGTTCTTATTAATTTTTGCAACCATAACTGTCATGTCATCATTAATTTCTCCTGATCTAGTTCGAATTACTTCTTCTAATAATAAGTCTGCCACTTCCTGTGGATCTTCTGTTTTCATTTCACGTATCTTTCGCTTTAACCAAACGTCTACATTTTCAACGTGTTTCGGTCCATCAAAAATACCATCACTCATCATGATGAGTAGATCATCAGCCAATAATTGTTCTTTTACAATGTCGACATCGAATTCCTGAATGATTCCCATAGGTAGATTACTAGCCTCTATCTTTATCATTTGGTCGCCCCGCCTAATAAAACTAGGTGTCGAACCTATTTTCAAAAAGCGTACTGCTGCATTGTGTAAATTAATAACGGCAAGATCCAATGTGGCAAACATTTCATCGGTTGAACGTAAGGCAAGGATCGAATTAATCGATTTTATTGCTACTTTCTCAGGGATCCCTGTTTGTAAAATTTGTTGCAGTAAGCGTAATGTTTCAACACTTTCTTCATGTGCACGTTCGCCATTACCCATTCCATCACTAATAGCCATCGCATACTTGCCTGTCCCAAGTTCAATCGTTGTAAAACTATCTCCAGAAATGACACCACCGCCCTTGGCCGCATGAGATACCCCAGTCTCTACCTCATACTCTTTTGCAGAGCCAAATACGATGAAGCAGCTACCATTTGGAAATGGTGAAATTTCTTCCTGTTTTACGATGACAACTTCATTCAGAATGTCTGACAGCATTGGAGCAATTAATTTTGCACCCTCCCCACGATACTCGTACAAATTCACCATCATTTCTATGTCTATATTCCCTTTATCCAAGCTAAAAATATCTAATTTTTCCACCTCAATGCCCATATGGTCCAGCCCTTGAACAATCTGCATTTCTTGTTGTTCATGGTGATGACGTTCCTTTAATATTTCCTTTGCAAAATCATCCATCACCTCCGACACACCTTGTAGCTGTTCTGCCACAAAACGTTTACTTTCCGAAACTTGCTTCTGCAATCGTTGATTTGCCTCAAAAATGGTTACTTCCTCTTTCATCACATCCATCACTTTTTTTGACTTCACACAATGGTTTTCAAAGGCTCTAACATCCCTAGGAGTCGGTTCTCGGTTTTCAACTAGATCATTTTTCAATCCCTCCATTAAAGAATAGGATTTATCGAATTGTTGTTGCCAGCATCGATTTTTCATAAAGCACCCCTGGCACGTCTTTTCCGTCACCTGACTCAGAAAGTAATCCGTTTCCTGCTTATCGTCAGCATCTTGTACCGATGGGCTATACTCAACAGTTTGGAAGCTCTTTGATAGCGCTTCAAAAACATCGGAAAATTGCTCAACTCTTTTAGCTGTTACATTTCGCACCTTTTGTAAGTACTGTTCTTGCTCATTTGTATACTCCTCTGTTCCCGGAATGTACCTGGAAAGTCTCTTAAACCAGCTTGCTGGAGTAAGGAAAAATAATAAAATAGCTGCAGATGACTCCATAATAGATGGAACCAAATTTGCGGCATCCCCATAAATGCCTACTAAAAAGGTTCCGACCAGTAAACCGATGCCAACACCCAACTTTTTCCCTTCTTTTAACAATCCGCCAAGCAGCCCGGAAAAAGCAAGAAGACTCATCTGATAAAGATTCGCAACATTCGCAAGCGAAAGTATGAGACCGGCTACAACCCCGACGGTCGATCCAACTGCGGCCCCCCCAATAAATGCAAACATCAAAACAAAGTAACGAGAAAATATTTGTTCCATTGATGCCCCATATAGCTCCCAGCCAATTGTTCCCGTTAATATGGACGATAGCAAAATAATCATACAAACAATTTCTTCATTTTTTAAAGTGGGTTTATATTTTTTTGGTGATAATAATGGAATGCTTTGCATAAATATCAATAATAGGACCGTACCCAGTACACCTTCAACAAATAAAAGCATCCATTCGTAGGACGTGAGTTTATCAGCGATAGAATATAGCATTAAACGTGGTGCAATGGTTGCTAGAAAAACAAATAACAATATCGCTCCTTGTTGATTTTTTATATGCTTAAACAAACCAGCAAGAAAAACGAAGACAAGCATTGCAAGTAATATAAATATACCTTGATCAACCGAGTAACTTAATGCTCCCGCAAAAACTGCTAGCATAACTTTAGCCGCTTTTTCTTTATGTACAAGCCAAATGGCAGCTAAAAATGCTACAGAAAATGGTGATACGACAGATAAAATAACAGCTCGTCCTAACAAAAAGCCGACAATAAAAAATAGCCAACCTTTTTCCAGTAAAATAGATTGTGTTTTTGAGTATATCTTTTTCCGCCACTTACTCATGACACCTTGTCCTGCCCCGAACGTCTTAGATTCCACTCCTGGTATTGAATCCATCATACAAATCCACTCCCTCTTGGAGTAATTAAATCATAGGATAGATTTTTATTTTGTCAAAACAACAGACTATATTCATAAAATCGTTCGACTAACTTCTTTATTAATCAATCACTTTTCTACAAGAATAAACGCAATCCTCACATTCATAACTACACAGTTTTACTAATTTAAGTAAATAGTATGTGGGAAACACTCCAAAAAGTGGATGTTTCCGGTCAATCGTTATACATCTTGTTTTACCTTCAAAATTCGATATAGTTACAGATTTTGTAATTCTTTAGAAAAACTCTTGCATTGCCCTATCGATTTTCATATAATAGTTCTTATGCGAATTGTTCGCACAAGAACTATTTTTATGTACAGGAGGAAATAGTATGGAATCGGAAGAAAAAATTCATGAGGTTATCCAGTCATTTCGTGAAGTGAATCGTTTTTTTTATAAACAAATGTGGCAACATGCGAATGAGCTGGGTGTAACAATTGTTCAGCTGCAAATATTAAAAATATTATCAGATAATCCAAATATAAGCTTACAAGAATTAACAAATAAAATGAGCGTTGGTAAAAGTACGGTTAGTAGCACGGTGGATCGTTTAGTAAAGGCAGAATATATAATAAGGGAGCGCTCCGAGAAAGACCGACGTTCAATTGTTCTAACATTAACCAAGCTTGGAGCGTCCAAAGAGAAAGAGGGACACGCACTATTTTATAACCGATTATCAAGATTAAATGAAGTCGATGATGCGGATCTTGAAAAATTAAAAGACCTTCATGAAACTATCAAAGAAAAAATCAAAATCACCGGAGATGATGAAGTTGAAAGATAGAAGCGCCTTTATCGAGGCAGGAAAAGTAGCGAAAGGCCCCATTATTTTTGTAATGGTTCTAGGTGCATTTGTCGCTATTTTAAATCAAACGTTAATGAACGTTGCATTACCTGTTATGATGGTGGATTTAAATATAGACGCTAATACAGCACAATGGTTAACAACCGTATATATGCTTGTCAACGGAATACTTATTCCTATTACAGCATTTTTAATGGAAAAATTCTCAACACGTAAATTACTTTTAACAGCAATGTCTTTATTTGCACTTGGTACCCTCTTTTGTGGAACAGCACCAGGTTTTTCTATGCTCATCGTTGGGCGGGTTATCCAAGCTGCTGGCGCAGGGATTATGATGCCACTACTATCAGTCGTTATTCTTAGTCTTTTCCCAATTGAAAAACGTGGTGGAGCCATGGGACTAATTGGTCTTGCAATGATGTCTGCACCAGCTATCGGCCCACCTTTATCAGGATGGATTGTACAGAACTACTCATGGCGCGTCCTTTTTTTCATTGTATTACCGATCGCCATTATTGATGTAATTATTGCATATTTCATCTTAAGAAATGTTACTAAATTATCTAATCCAAAAGTTGACATTCCTTCTATAATCCTTTCAACATTTGCATTCGGTGGTTTATTATATGGATTTAGTAGTGCAGGTGAAAATGGATGGACAGACTCCATTGTTCTAACCACATTAGGCATTGGCGTTGTAGCAATGGTCATATTTGTAGTTAGACAAATGCGCATAAAAACGCCTATGTTAGAATTTCGTGTTTTCAAGTATAGTATGTTTTCGCTGACAACTGTTATTAACGTGGTTGTTACAATGGCAATGTTCTCTGCCATGCTGCTCATCCCAATCTATTTACAGAACGTTCGTGACTTTTCGCCGCTTGAATCAGGCCTATTGTTATTACCTGGCGCAATTATATCAGGAGTTATGTCACCAATAACCGGGAAAATGTTCGATAAAATTGGCGCCCGTCCGCTAGCACTTGTCGGTTTGGCAATCATTACAATAACAACATTTTTCTTTACCGAATTGTCAGATACAACTAGCTATACGTATATGATGGTTGTTTATAGTGGACGAATGATTGGAATATCCATGATCATGATGCCAATCATGACAGCGGGTTTAAACCAATTACCACAAAAGCTATATTCGCATGGGACTGCGATGTCGAACACATTAAGGCAAGTTTCAGGCGCGATTGGGACTGCATTCCTTATCACGGTTATGAGCAATCAAACGGCAGATCACGTAAAAGAATTCTTACCAAAATCGGGGATGCCAAACGATCAGGAATTTGCTCAAATTAAATCTTTAGCAACAATTGAAGGAATAAATGACGCCTTTATGGTTGCGACATGGTTTGCTGTGGTAGGCTTTATCTTGTCATTCTTCATAAAACGCACCAAACCTGAAGAAGAAGAAACATATACACCTTAAGAAAAGTGTAGTGTTGGTAGATTTGCGAGCTCTTTAGTGGAGCTCGCTTTTTATATAATCTGAAAACAAGAGAAAGCATTGACACTACTCACTTTGTGTTGTATTATAATTTTTGTGGCTAAATTTGGCGGCGTAGCTCAGCTGGCGAGAGCGTACGGTTCATACCCGTGAGGTCGTGGGTTCGATCCCCTCCGCCGCTATATATAATTGAAAAAAGGATTGAGTCCAAATTGGATTCAATCCTTTTTTTGTGTAGATTAATGGCTACACGCAAGGAGTTCAACTATATATTAACCCTCGTTTGGATTGCGAACTTTCTCTTGTACAGAACAAAAGCGCAAGCGCCCGTTTAGCGACGTATGGATTGTGCCCACGCAACGTGGGTAGTTCGATGTTGCCACGCAAAGTGGCGGTTTTAATTGAACTTCCTTCTTTCTTTTGAGATAAAGGAAACACGGTAAGCGTAAGCGGTTAAGGACGTTCGACTATGTCGAACTGTTATCGTAAGGAGGTAAAGGAAATCCAATAGTCGCTGGGCGCTGGAGCTGGACGTGTCCCTGCATAGTGACCAAAATATTCAATGCCACATTTTATACTTTCCTTACACACAAAAAACAGGTACCACTTTAAAAAGCGGTACCTGTCGTCATCTATTTTGATAGAGCATCTTTATAGACAGCAATCTTTATCCTCGCTTAGCACCTCGGCCTCCGCGTTTGGTTTCCGTTTGCTTCTTCAAAGAGGCTAAACGGTCTTCCGAATCCTTTAGAAACTTATTCATCTTTGACTCAAATGTTTCGCCACGGTCACGATTGTTTCTTGGGCGAACCGGCTTATCTTTAGCCTTTTTAATGGAAAGACCAATTTTACCATCTTTTTCAACATTAATAACTTTCACCAAAACTTCGTCACCGACAGTTAAGTGTTCATTAATGTCTTTAACATAGTTATCGGCAACCTCACTAATATGGACAAGACCTGTTTTCCCTTCTCCAAGTTCTACAAATGCACCAAAATTAGTGATACCCGTTACCTTACCTTGCAGCTTGCTGCCTACTTCGATTGACATAAAAAAAATGCTCCTCCTTAAAAGTTTAAATAATATACTACTATTATATTATAGCTAAAGTAATGAAAGTGTGTCAATAAGATGGCTCCTCATCGGGCAATTTGAAAATTAATTCGCCTTCTTTAGAGAAGAAATAGTTTGTCCGCGCTATCTCCAATACATATTCCTCGTTTTGTAAAAGCTGTATTTCCTCATTAAGATTCGCTTCTTTACTCTCAAGTTTTGCCATCTTTTCCTGCATTTGTTCATACTGTTCTTGCTTTTCAGCTTGAAGTACACGTTGTTTAACGTGAAATGTAGCCATACTACCGATCGCAATAATTGCTACGATAGAAAATAACACAAGACGGCGAATTAGACGTTGTTTTTTCCGTTTCTGTCTGCCCTTATGAGCATCATATTGCTGCATATAATCCGAACTTAATCTTGTTACCGTTTTTTCCTTGGCGGTCACAGCCCACTACCTCCTCTTAAACCTGATATACTTCAACCATTTCTTAGATATATTCTCCATTGTACTATAAAATCCTGCTATTTTGTGTAAATAATTTTTTATTACTTCTGGAAGTAACCCATAAATTAACATGAATATCCATTTAAAAGGAGCAAAAATTATTTTAGCTATCGTTAATAATACAATAAAAAGTACTTGAAGTGTATAAGAGATTGCTGAGAATAGCAATGAAAAAACAAAAACAATAGGTGTAACAATTAATACACGAATCGCTTTTGCAAAAAAACGGTACACTGACAAGGCCAACTGAATCATATGTTCAAGCAATTTTTTATACGCTGTAGCAGCCAACGCTTGATAAGTTGCGAATCCTAATAGGCAAGCCACAAATACATAAAATCGTAATTCACCGGAGTTTACACGATATAAGATATAGAATAATAATAACGTTTGAGAAAACCAAAAAATGGTCTCCATAAGATAAGAGAGAAATACTGAGTTTTTCCAATGTGGGGATGCTCGCCGGAATGTATCCAGTATCATACCCAAATAGAACCCTCCTAAAACCATGGCGAGCATCGTCATAAACTGAACGGATAGGATCATCTAAACAGCTTGCTAAAGAATCCCTTAGCTTTCTCCTGTTGGTGTTCATCTACATAGGAAAGCTCATATATTTTGCCCTTAATCGAAACCAGACCTTCGCTAACATCCAAATTTTTCAGCTGAAGGTTTTGGCCACGCACAATTAAAAATCCCATTACCGTCTCCAGCAAAAATTCCTCATTATCAAAACTATCTACCTCTTTCACACCGCTAATTTCAACACTTTTTCGGTTGTTAATCTTAAGCGAGTGATCCTGCTGAGTCACATGTGGTTGGGTATCCTTTTCATAGTAATTCATAACAATCGTCCTCCTTATCATTATAACTATATGAAAAGGAGGACAAGTATAGAACTAAATTGGAAAAGCGAGTAAAGGAAGACAAAACTGGTTAATAGACTGAAGTATTCCTACTATTTTTAACCAGATTTATCTACCAAAATTAAGTAAATTCGCTGATATAGGCTGCAAATTAAGTTCCCTGGACCACACAGAAAGTTGACCGATGTGATGAATTTCGTGGGCAATCGTGTGTCGCAAAATATCGCCATGTGTGAAAGTTAGAATTCGTCCATCCTCCAGTGTTTCAGTCAAGGTAGTGCCCTCCATCTCATCCGACCATTTTTCCAAAAAGTTGTTAACCTCAATATGGAAGCTTTCCGATAAGCTTTTCACCTGATCTAGAGTCTGATAATCATCAAACGGATCATAAAATTCGGGTTTTCCCTGCAGGACAGCTATCCAACTATATTCAACATCTACTATGTGAAAAAGAGTATGGAGAATACCTTCTACACCACCCGTACGTTTGCGTAGTAACTCGTCCTCTGATAGTTGCTCACACCATTCAAACCAATCATTTCTTACCTCCCAATTGTAACGAAACAAAGATAACACAGTATCCCCCCTTTAATATTCAATTTTGTTATTACCTTTATATATTCGTGTTAATCAAAAGAAATCCTCTTTTAATAAAGGTCTATTCCCAAAGATTGTTGGTTTTTAAGAGAATAGATATAAAATGCGACGTAACTTCTGTCTATGTTAGATCTGTTTTACTGATAATGGAAACAAGTTACTTAAGCAGCCGCAGCCCGTATACACTTCGCTTTCCGCGGGCGGCTGGTGAGCCTCCTTGTGCTAACGCACTGCGTAGTCTCACCAATGCCTGTCCTCCCGCAGGAGTCTACATGTATACGGGCTGCTGGTATAATATTTGCCCATAACAGCATTCATTAGTTAAAAAAATGACAAAGAATTCTTACATAAATAGCTTTACCAGTCCAGGTGAGTGGAGGGCGGTGACTCCTGCGGGAACAGCACGTGTCCGAAGACCCCGCAGAGTGGTTTTCTCGAGGAGGCTAAGGCCGTGCCCGCGGAAAGCATCCGCCCGGAGCGATCCTGGGCGTCAGTAATAGCACATGTCTTTGAAAATAAACTTAAGGTTACGTCGCAATATAAATCAACTATGAAGATGAAAAGCAACAATGCGTACGAAAAGAGCCTTTAATAATAAAAAACTCAGTTAGACACTGAGTTTCTCAATTTAAACCTATTTACTTTTCCAATCATACGGGCATCGCCATATGATTAGTCGATCTTCTCTTCCTTCACAACACTATACAACATTTCCGCTTCATCTTTTCGAACAACTTCTTTTAAGTCATTTATTTTGATCGTTACTAGTTTTTGACCAAAACGGATGACAAGTTCGTCGCCTTTCGAAACGGTGGATGCTGCTTTTGCTTGATTACCATTGACGGTGATTCTTCCTTGATCCGCTACTTCTTTAGCTAATGTACGCCGTTTAATCAGACGTGATACTTTTAAAAATTTATCTAAACGCATAATTATCACTCTTCCCCTTTAGCTTGATTCCAATAGTAATCCATCTCTTCTAATGATGCATCGGCAAGCTGTTTTCCCTCATCTTCAAGTTGTTTCTCTATATACCGAAAACGTGACATGAATTTTTGATTGGTTTGATTTAATGCTACTTCTGCATTTATTTTATAATATCTTGCTAGATTTGCAATGACAAATAGTACGTCACCAAATTCCTTTTCAACTTCACTATTCTCTTTCTTTTCAATCGCTTCTTTTACTTCCATAATTTCTTCTTCAAGCTTTTGCCAAACGGGTTCTGTGTTAGACCATTCAAAGCCAACCTTTGCTGCCTTTTCTTGTAGTTCGGAAGCTTTTGAAAGAGACGGGAAATGTTTTGGAATTCCGTCTAAGTGGGACGTTCGTTCATTGCCCTTTTCCTCTTTCTTCAGAGCATCCCAGTTTTGATATACTTGTGTAACTGTGTCGGCCTTTGTATCCCCAAAAACATGTGGATGGCGGTGTATCATTTTGTCTGTTATAGATTTGATGACATCGTCAACCATAAAATAGCCGTCATCCTCACCAATCTGGCTATGAAGCATAACTTGCAGCAAGATATCGCCTAATTCCTCAATAATTCCTTCATCGTCCTGATTATCTATTGCATCTATTAATTCATAGACCTCTTCAATCGCATACTCTCGTAATGTTTCATGTGTTTGTTCTTGATCCCACGGACAGCCACCAGGTCCACGCAATTTGCTGATTACTTCTCTTAATCGATTAAACGTATGATTCAACATATCAGCTGGCGCAGGGGGCACATATACACTCGTTAGATTACCAACCTCAAGTGCATGATCCAATTCTTCAAGAGGGATCGTTGTAATTATTTCTGACTTACTCCCCGCTGCTTCCACAACTTTAATTGGATAGTCAGGCGTGAGATCTTCTAATAAGGCTAGCTTAACGTTTGATGCGATAAACGCATCATACACTTGGCAGAACACAAGATGGTGTCGATAGTTTAGCTGACTGCGATCAAATGATGTGCCGTCAATAAACTGGAATCCCTCAATTGGATCAATTTTTAATACCGTAAAAAGGTCATCTAAATAACTCTGTCCACCAACTATTTCCACAGAGCTCTCTTTTTGTTCTAATAAAAGCTGCACGGTTTTTTCAGCAAGCATCGGATGTCCTGGTATTGTATAAATAATAGAATTATCCTTTGCTCTTTCCAATAGTTCATCTACAATTTTTACATAAACGTCCTCAAATTGATCGTTCTTCTCATAATAATGATCAAAAGCCTCAAAGCTAACCCCTTCTTGTAATAGTGAATCTATAACAGGATGATCATTGGTACGTGTATAGATGGGTTGTTTGTGATTGATTAGTTTTTTATATATGCCAAGAGGCAATTGATTGATGTCACCTGCACCCAGCCCGATAACTTCAATTTTATTAGCCATGACTATTCCTCCCTCTTTGAACCCGTATAAAAAATGATGCGTATGGCAACATCCGTAGTTGTTTTTCCGTAAATGCATGGAATTTTAGTAGTAAAAATAAATAAAGAACCGCTCCTGATAGTGCTACAAATATAACATATACAAATAACAAGAAACGATCAATATAAAAACTATCCGGAACAATCCAATCTAGACCTATTACATAAACTGCCATTCCACCGCTTGCTCCTACAAGTGCGCGCCACTTCATTTTTTTAAAAAGGCATAGGTTTGGCAATTCTATTCGTAAAGCCCGAAATACTAGAAAGCATAAGAATACCAGTGCCAATACAGTTGCAATTGCACTGCCCGTAATACCAAACAATGGAACTAGTAACTGATTACCAATCCACTTTATAAATAAAGCAGTAAGGATGAAAAATGCGGTTCGTTTTATACGATCTAAGCTTTGCAGGATAGATGTTGCGGTTATCGCCAGTGAGCAAAAAACGATAGAAAACATTAGGATACGAAGACTATCCGTTCCGCTCTGATTTAGGAATAATAAGCTATTTGTCTCCGGAAAAATAAGGATAATACCAATAGTTGCCCCAACTGTTAGGTAAAAGCTGAACATCAAGGCACTTCTAACAAAGTGGTATGTTTCATCAGGATGTTGTTTTAACTTTTGCCTTGATAAATTCGGGATAAGTGCTAATGCGAACGAGGAACCAATTACCGTACACAACTGGATCAACGGTTGTCCCCTATCAAATATACCTTTTGCCTCCATAGCAGCTACTTGAGTTAGACCAAAATCTTGTAAGCCTGGAACAAGTGTAAATGCATCTGCTAGTTGAATAACCAGCAAAATCATATGATTTAGGGCGGCCATTACTCCGAAGAATAATAGCATTTTCCAGTAATAACCCCACGGAATCGCATAATGCTCACGTGACCATGTTGCTTTTTTTATAAAAAATATTACTAGAATAATTGCAGCTACTAGCGCTCCTGCAATGGCAGCGATGGCTCCCGCTTGACCAATCACGTATATATTTCCCTGATGATTGACGAGTATAACCGCTGCCGTAATGATGATAAACACCCGAACCAATTGTTCACCAACCTGCGAAAGTGCAGTTGGCCGCATTTGATAATTACCTTGAAACACACCACGCAATAGTGCGGTAAAAGGAATGATCAGAAAGACAAATGCAGTTGTTTGAAGTGCCTTTGTAAGATTCTTATCACCCATCCATGCAGCAATACCCGTTGCGTTTAAATACATGAAAATGAAAATAGCTCCATTAATAATCAATAATATAAAAAAGAACGGTATGTAAAAACTTTTCATGGAAATTGGCTTTCCTTGCACATGAAACTCTGTTGTCATTTTTGATATGGCCGATGGAAACCCATACAATGCAAGGACAATTGCCATCCCAAGAAAAGGATAAATCTGTTGATAAATATAAAACCCGATATCGCCGGTTAAATTCTGTAATGGAATTCGGTATCCAGCACTCAATACTTTGCTAATGAGTCCTGCAAGTGTAAGGATCAATGCTCCTTTCACCAGATTGTTCGATTCATTTCCGCCCATGACTAACGCCTTTCTCCAAATAACCCAATTTTTATCATTATAGCAGACAAGAAAAGCGAAGGCGACTGGTCAGAAGCGGACGCATAAGCAAGGGACCGCAAAACGCCTGGTTTTTGGCGTTTGGAGTGTCAATTGCTTATTACGGCAGCTTCTAGGAGCCGCAGCTGGACAATAGAAAAGCGGAGACGACTGTCAGCGAAGTACAAAAACATAAGTGAAACTTTTCGTAAGTCTTATTGAAAGGCTCTTGCTCTTTTCGTACGCATTGTTGCTATTTCATATTCATAGTTGATATAAACTGCGGCGTAACTGCTGGTTGATGTCCCCAGCGAAAATCAACTGCCATCATAGTGAAAGGAGCTATATGGTACTGCTTCCAGACACCTTGTTAGCGGAGGAAAAACACGGAGACTCCTGCGGGAAAGCGAAGTGATGAGACCCCGCAGTGAGCGTTCTTTGCGATCGAGGAGGCTCAGCGCAAGCCCTAAGGTGCGCGTAGTGATTTTTCCGTAGTGGTCGCAAGGGCACTGAACATGATTTTTGGTTACGTCGCAGTTTGTATCTATTCTCTCGAAAGCAGCATCTTTACGAAAAAAGCTTATTGAAAAGCAAAAGGCCAGCACAACGGCTGACCATTTTCTTACTCTAAATAGATTATTCCATTTGTTTTGCCAAGAAGTTTGATGCAGTCTCAATAGCCTTTTGTTCCACATTGCTAAGTTGTTTTCCGTCTCTCGCAAACATAATCACACAGCCTATCGGGTCACCGTTTGCAATAATTGGACTTATACAATAGGATGAGATCTCTTCTTCTTTTCCTTGTAGAATTTCAACCTTTTTTGATTCTGTCTCAAATAATTGAGAGCGACTTTCAACCGCTTTTTCAACTTGTTCACCAACACTCTTATTTAAGTAATCTTTCTTTGACTCCCCTGCTACTGCGATTATTTCATCCCGATCGGAAATTAGTACCGGTTGGTGCAAGGAGTCGAATAATGCTTCTGCATATTCTTTTGCGAAGCTTCCTAATTCATTTATAGGTGAATATTTTTTTAAAATAACTTCTCCTTCACGATCCACAAATATTTCTAATGGATCTCCTTCTCGAATACGCAATGTTCTTCTAATTTCTTTCGGAATAACCACTCTGCCTAAATCATCAATTCGACGCACAATTCCTGTTGCCTTCATTCTAATGTAGCCTCACTTTCCTATGATGATCATTTCTGGTTCAATTTCCACTTTTACATAGAACTTGAAGAAAACACCAGTTGTAAATTTAGTATGATTCATCTGGAAAAAACTATGCATCAAATTAGAAAATCTTGGCTTGTTATCATGAAATAATGGCAAATAACTTTGATTTTTTATATTTTATACTGATACAGCCTTACATTTCCTTAAGCATTTCGATTAACATTTGATAATTTTTCCATAAACCGAGCAACCAGGTCATAGCGATCATGCTGTGCATCCTTTGCCCATTGGATTGTAACTTTCAGTTTTTGATTGTCTGTACCAAGCTGAACTCCACGCCCAAATTCATTTGCGAGCGTAAATAGTTTGGATCCGTCAATTTGCTGACTACGGTTATCGTCAACTAGCAACTCGATCTTTTTATTTTTTTCTGTGATTGCTTCAACTCGTTGATTTCTTGCATGCATTTTTAAGGTTGATACATCAAATAAGTTTGCCACTTCTTCTGGATAGTCACCAAATCGGTCGATTAGCTCTTCTCGCAAGTCATCGAAGTCATCAGCAGATGTTAACGTTTGGAAGCGTTTGTACATATCAATTTTCTGCTTTTCATCCTTGATATACGTATCTGGAATATATGCATCAATTTTAAGTGTTAGTTCAGGTTCAAATGGCTTCATGTCGATGACATCTTTACCAAATTTACGTGCATCTATTGCATCCTTCAGCATTTGTGAGTACATATCAAATCCAACTGAATCAATAAATCCATGTTGTTGGGCACCTAATAAGTTACCTGCACCACGAATAGATAAATCACGCATCGCAATTTTAAAACCCGAACCAAGCTCAGTAAATTCTTTTATCGCCTGTAAACGTTTTTCTGCGATTTCTGTAAGTACCTTGTCTTTTTTATACGTAAAGTAGGCATAGGCCACCCGATTTGAACGACCAACCCTTCCGCGTAACTGGTAAAGCTGACTTAAGCCCATTCGATCTGCATCATACACGATTAACGTATTTACATTTGGAATATCTACACCAGTTTCGATGATAGTGGTACTGACTAGAACATCAAACTCGCCTTCCAAAAACCCAAACATGACATTTTCAAGCTCCGTTTCATTCATCCGTCCATGGGCAATTGCAATTTTTGCATCCTCCACTAAAGAACCTATCTCACGAGCGATAGAATCAATATTTTCTACACGATTATATAAGAAAAATACCTGTCCACCCCGTGCCATTTCCCGCTCAATTGCTTCTCTAATTAAAATTGGGTTGTACTCCACTACATAGGTCTGAATCGGGAACCGGTTTTCTGGTGGCGTTTCGATAACAGATAAATCACGCACGCCAAGCATGGACATGTGTAAGGTACGCGGAATTGGTGTTGCGGTTAACGTTAACACATCAACATTTGTCTTCATCTGTTTTATTTTTTCTTTATGTTTAACACCAAATCGTTGCTCTTCATCAACGACCAACAATCCCAAATCACGGTATTTTACATCTTTTGATAATAAACGATGGGTACCGATTACAATATCGACTAGTCCACTTTTCAAACCAGCTGTTGTTTCTTTTAACTGTTTTGCAGTACGGAACCTGCTCAGCAATCCTATAATAATTGCTTGCTCCTGAAACCGTTCACGGAATGTTTCATAGTGCTGTTGTGCAAGAATTGTTGTAGGAACCAAAATTGCTACCTGCTTTCCATCCGCTACAGCTTTAAAAGCTGCCCGAATAGCCACTTCTGTTTTCCCGTAACCGACATCTCCACATAACAAACGATCCATTGGACGAACTTTTTCCATGTCCTGTTTAATTTCTTCGATACATCTAACTTGGTCCTCTGTTTCTTGATAAGGAAAAGCGGCTTCAAATTCGCGTTGCATTTCTGTCTCTTCCGAAAATGCAAACCCTTTTTTAGCTTCACGCTCTGCATAAAGCTTGATCAAGTCATCTGCAATATCCTCAACAGACGATTGTACCTTCCGTTTAACCTTAGCCCATTCACTGCCACCTAACTTGTAAAGCTTCGGTTCTTTTCCTTCCGACCCAACAAATTTTTGAACCAAATCTATTTGGTCAATAGGTACAAAGAGCTTGTCATCACTCGCATAGCTAATCAGCATATAATCTTTGTGCATATCACTCATTTCGAGTGTCTCAATACCAATGTATTTACCTATACCGTGGTTTGCATGTACAACATAATCGCCAACTTTTAATTCCTGATAGCTTTTAATCCGTTCTGCATTAGATATCTTTTGTTTTTTTCTTACCCGCTTTGTTTTTTTCTTAAATAATTCATTTTCCGTAATCAATACCAATTTATGCATCGGCAATTCGATCCCACTACTAATATTCCCAATCGCGATAGTAGGTTTTTCTACTGGTAGTTGTAAATTTGTGGTTTTACCTGCATCAATTTCATAATCGGCAAAAATGGAATGTACTTTTTCCATGCGTTGCTTGTTTGGAACAAGTATAACAACGGATGACTCACTTTTTGACCATCGTTTTAATTCATTTTTAAACAGATGCATTTGTCCATGAAACTCTTGCATCGAACGAGATGATAGATTAATGATATTCTGTGGCTGCGTGTTCGGTATATGCCGCATGAAAACGGACATATAAAGTCTTGGCTGATTCATATTTTGCCATACTTCATGCCAATCAAAAGAGAATTTGCTGTTTTGTACCATTTTATTTGCTTCAAGCAAATTACTGTACCACTCAGCCTCTTCCGTATCAATATTTGTTGCTGTTTCTTGGACTCTACTCATTTCATCGAGAATAATTAAACCATTATTTGGTAAATAATCTAATAAACTAGCAGGATTATTATAGAGAAAACCAATATATTTATACATCTCCTGAAAATGCTCAAGATTTTTCAATCGTTCAAGATCATGATTTAATGCTTCCGATAATGTTTCTTTTGCATCGTTTGTTTTTAACTTCTTTAGTGTATCTGCTAATGCAGTTTCAATCCGATTCGCTCCTGAAAGTAAATCTTCCTCCGTTAACAGAAGCTCTGTAGCGGGGCCGATAATAACCTCTTTCTTTTTATCGAGTGAGCGCTGTGTCTCTGCATCAAAATAACGAATGGAGTCTACCTCTTCATCAAAAAGTTCAATCCGAATAGGATGTCCCTCTGTAATAGGATAAACATCAATTATTCCACCACGACGACTAAACTCACCCGGGGTTGTCACCATCGTTTGGCGTTCATAACCCATATCTACAAGTGAGCTTAGATATGTATCTATGTTTATATCTTCCCCAAGCGTAAAGCGGAGTTGATATTTCTCCCAATAGTTAATTGGTGGCAAAATTCGTTTCAATGCAGCAACAGGAGCAATCAAAATTCCTGATTTCTTTTTAGACCATTCCGTCAAAGCTTCTATTCGTTGGCTCCTGAGCTCCGGACTAGCAATTGCAATTTCCGAAGCAATTAGTTCGTTAACAGGATATAAATGGACATTTTGATCGCCCATAAACTCTGATAAGTCATCATATAATTGCTGCGCTTGGACAAGTTGATGTGTAATCAACAATACGGGTTTATTTATCGACTCTTCAATAACAGAAACAAGCAAACTCCTAGCTGACCCCGAAAGTCCTGCTACAAGCTGTTCCTGCATTCCAGAATCAATCCCACTTATAATCGACTGTATATCGTCTTTAGATTGTAAAAAATTATCAATACCTTTCAAAATAATAACCCCCAAAAGTCTGAAAAGCGTAAGTACCTGATAGTCACGGTCGATTAATTTCTCAACTGTTGAATATCTCAGGCGAATAATCAACAATCGCTACCGTCGACTTTCCCAACTTACCATAACATAATATGTATATTTATTTACTGAAGGTAGAGCGCAAAAATGCTTTGGTTATAGAACCAAAGCTTTGCTCAACTATTCTATTGTATAAAAAAATCAAGTTCGTGATAGTGTGGATTCTGTCCGAGCGCTGCTTCACAATTTTCGCAAATCGTTTTGATTTGGACATCCCCATTCTGTTTGAATTGTATCATTTCTTTTTGGTCTTCAACTGACAATTTATCAAAACCAAGTGTTGCAGAATCAATGACCGTTTGTTCTATCTTTCCAACTTCATTACCGCAATGTCTACATGTATAGACAATAGACATAAATATACCTCCTCGAATAAACATGGGGTATCCTAGAGTTTATCCGAAATAAGTAATTTTATACCTAATCTTGTTGTCAGGTTGTGGCTTCATTTGGTTTGCTTTTCTCAATTAAATTCATTCATAACTTCTATAAACGGTTTTTCAAGCCATGCTTCAAAGGCGTCCGCAGATTTTACTATGCTGTCTTGAACATCGTCTGTTTGTTCTTTTGGAAATGATCCGAGTACATAATCAATTACGGGTTGTGGTGTGGTTGGTCGTCCAACACCGACTCTAATGCGTTTAAATTCTTTTGTACCTAAATGACTAATGGTTGATTTAATTCCATTATGGCCTCCAGGTCCACCTTTTTGACGCAACCGAATTTTACCCGTTGGTAGATCCAAATCGTCATATACAATAACCACATCTTCCGTAGCGATATCATAATAATCCATTATAGGTCTTATTGCTTCACCTGACAAATTCATATATGTCTGAGGCTGAAGCAGTAAGACCTTTTGATTACCAATATGTTCAAGTGCATATTTACCATTGAACTTAGTCTTATTTAATTCAAATGAATGGCGTTTCACTAACTCATCAATGACCATGAAACCTATGTTATGGCGAGTTGTACTATATTTTTTACCTGGATTTCCAAGTCCAACTATACACTTCATTATAATACTTCCTTTTATTTAGAAATAAACTACACTCTGACATACAACAATCCCTCCTATAAGAATGTATATCACATTCTGTCTCACAGGAGGGCTGCTTGTACTAATATATGATTCGTTTATCTACTATTTTTCTTCTTCTGGTTCTGCACCTACTAGTTCTGGTTCAGCATTTTCGTCTGTTTCATCGTCTTCATTATCTCCTGTATCTGGTGGAACAACCGTTGCAACAGTTGTTTCCGGATCATCAAGAAATTCATATTTTTTCCCTTTTGGTAAGTCAGCAATTGCGATACTGTCACCAATTTCTAGTTTAGATACATCTACAGAAATTTCATCTGGAATATCACCAGGCTTCGCGCGTACTTGTAATTCATGCATTGGTTGTTGTAATACGCCACCATCTTTTGCACCTTGAGCTTCTCCTTCTAAATGAAGTGATACCTCAACGTCCATTTCCTCGGACATATTTACAATATAGAAATCTACGTGTACAAGTTCATCTTTAATCGGATTCATTTGATAATCGTGTAACATTACATCTACAGATGTATCATTTTCGATATCTAATGAAATAATTGCATTTCTACCTTCATCACGGACAGTCTTAACTAGTTCAATACTTTCTACCGTAATTGATTTGGATTCCTTTTCTTTACCATAAACTACTCCAGGAACAAATCCACTTTCCCTGATTTTTCTTAGTGCTGAATGTACTTGATCGTTTCGTTTCGTTGCTTTTAATTTAACCGCCATGTTTTCACCCTCCATTATTTAAAAACTTAGCATTAGCCAAGCTTAAATCCCTTTTTTAGATTAGATTTATATAAATATCGAATAGCTACTTACTATTAATTCCCGTATTTGTTTACTTTTAAACCATTAATCGAATAGTATACTTACTGATTCCATTTCATGAACACGTATAATAGCTTCACCAATTAGTGGTGCTACAGAAAGCTGTTTAACTTTATCAATATATTTATCGGTTTCTAAAGGTATAGAGTTTGTTATAACTAGCTCTTTTATTTTTGAGTTTTCAATGCGCTCCATAGCTGGGCCTGATAACACTGGATGTGTACAACAAGCATAGACTTCTTTTGCCCCGTTTTCAATTAAAGCATTCGCAGCTAGAGTAATCGTACCTGCCGTATCGATAATATCATCAATTAGGATAGCAGTTCTTCCTTCAATGTTACCTACAATATTCATAACTTCTGCTACGTTCGGACGTGGTCTGCGTTTATCTATGATGCCTATCGGTGCTTTTAAGCGATCAGCCATTTTTCTAGCGCGTGTCACTCCACCATGATCTGGTGAAACTACTACAATATCCTCAAGATTTTTCTTCTTAAAGTAATCAGTTAATATTGGTACACCTTGCAAGTGATCAATTGGCATATCGAAGAATCCTTGAATTTGTGGTGCATGTAAGTCAAGTGTGATTACACGATCTGCACCAGCCGTTTCAAATAGGTTTGCAACAAGCTTAGCTGTAATCGGTTCTCTAGAGCGTGCTTTACGATCTTGACGCGCATAACCATAGTAAGGCATAACGAGGTTAATGGAACGAGCTGAAGCACGCTTTAATGCATCAATCATAATGAGTAGCTCCATTATGTGTTGATTAACCGGGGAGCTTGTTGACTGAACAACATAAACATCACAACCGCGAATGCTCTCTTCTATATTAATCTGAATCTCGCCATCACTAAATGCAGAAACAGTACATTTACCAAGGGTTGTACCAATATGATTTGCAATTTCCTCTGCTAATTTACGATTTGAATTCAACGTAAATACTTTCAAAGATGGATCCTTATAGCCTGATGTCATGAAAAAACCCTCCGTTAATCTTAATTTCTATTATTTAACCTTTTTGCATATCCTTCTTTGTTTTCCTGTCGTGCACGCGCAACCGACAAGGAATCTTCAGGAACATTCTTTGTGATGGTCGAGCCAGCTGCCACAAAAGAACCTTTACCAATGTTTACCGGGGCAATCAGGTTC
This sequence comes from Virgibacillus necropolis, assembly GCF_044793635.1. Lineage (GTDB taxonomy): Bacteria > Bacillota > Bacilli > Bacillales > Amphibacillaceae > Virgibacillus_F > Virgibacillus_F necropolis_A. The sequence goes on along the minus strand of NZ_CP084992.1, from coordinate 2,202,973 downwards.
GAATTACAACCAATAAAAGCGTCATCGTCAATTTTTGTTAAATATTTATTTTTGCCATCATAATTAACCGTGATTGTTCCGCAACCAACATTAACATTTGAACCTATTTCAGCATCCCCTATATAACTTAGATGGGAAACTTTACTTTTGTCTCCAATGACAGATTTTTTCACCTCGACAAAATTACCGATTTTCGCTTCATTACCTATAGAAGCTTGAGGTCTAATGTGTGCGTATGGACCAATTTTCACGCGTGCTCCAATTTGACTGTCATTCGCAACACTTTGACGAACTATCGTTTCTTCCCCAATAGAACAGTTTGTAATTTCTGTATGTGGGCCGATTTCTGCATTGCTTTTAATCGATGAATTCCCAGTTATAATAGAACCAGGATGAATTTGTACATCTTGTTCAATTATAACATCTGGACCGATATATGTGTTGTCAGGGTCAATAATTGTTACTCCATTACGCATATGTTTTTCATTAATACGCTTTTTCATTACTTTTTCTGCTTCAGCGAGTGCCACTCGATCATTCACACCCAATGTTTCTTCATCATTAGGAGTTAAAAATGCTGACACTTTTTCATCTTTATCACGCAGGATTTCTATCACATCTGGAAGATAATATTCTCCTTGCGCATTATCATTCGATACTTCTTTTAATGCATTGAAAAGCGCTTGATTATCAAAACAATATGTACCAGTATTTATTTCATTTACTGCTAGTTCAGCATCATTCGCATCCTTCTGTTCAACAATGCGCTCTACTACATTTTGATCGTTTCGGATGACACGACCATATCCAGTAGGATTTTCTATTTTAGTTGTTAGAATTGTTGCCTGTGCATTTTCTTTCTCGTGGTGGTTAAAAAGTTCTTGATAGGTTTTATCTGTGATTAACGGTGTATCACCACAAACAACAATCGTCGTTCCCTCTTTATCCTTCAGTATTGATTCTGCTTGTTGTACTGCATGTCCAGTTCCTAATTGTTCTTCCTGGACAACAAACTTACTTGCATTGCCAATTTTTTCTATAACGGCATCAGCGCCAAAACCTACTATTGTTACAATTTCATCTAAATCTACAGTATTAATTTGATTCATTACGTGTTGTACCATTGGTCGGCCCATAACGGGATGAAGTACCTTATATAATTTCGACTTCATTCTGGTACCTTGACCTGCTGCAAGAATAACAGCATAACGATTTGTCATGAAGTAACCTCCATTCTGTTTATCCATTATGAATATATCTCAAAAAGCAAACGATTTCAACAGATATAGACAGATGAAGGACAATTTTTTAAGAGGTATTTTTTTCTAGGAATAGCGATAAGATAAGTATCTTGCATTTATCTAAACAGTCGCCTCCGCTTTTCTTGTTGTCTAACTATGGCTTCTAGCGGCTAGCAAATAGTTAGTCCTGATGAAAGTGCGTAAAGTTCGACGCACCTTCACATTCCTATCTATTTGTAAGCCGCTAAACAGTCGCCTCCGCTTTTCTATATAAGAAAAGCGCAAGCGCCTTGGTCAGCCCCGACAAGTTTAAGGCGAACCTCTTAGTGATGATTTTTATCACAAAGAGATTTGACTTAAAACCTCAGGCGGGCTAGGCGCTGGAGCTAGACAGATAAACGCCAAAATTTTATACTTTCTTTCCTTATAAAAAAAGAAGGCTAATCTGTATAGATTAGTCCCCCCTGTTGAACCTATGTTTTTAGGAAGCTCCTGCCTCTTCAAATTCTACTTCTGCTTCTGCTTCACCCACGCGTCGATATTCTTCTAAAACTGCATCTTGAATTTTCCCACGAGTTCCTGAATTGATAGGGTGTGCGATATCCCTGAATTCACCATCAGGAGTACGTTTAGATGGCATTGCAACAAATAGTCCATTATTTCCGTCAATTACGCGGATGTCATGTACTACAAATTCCTGATCTAACGTTATGGAAGCAATTGCCCGCATTCTTCCTTCTGTGTTTACGCGGCGTAATCTTACGTCAGTTATTTCCATGATGTTTCACCACCTTTTCCCTTTTGAACTTAACTTAATAATTCTACAAAACATGGCTGATTCCTGCTTAAAATTAAAAAAAATTAAAAATTTAATTAAAAAGTAGGAAAACATAGAAGATTTTCATCAAATTCAGCTTTTTACCCATAGAAAAAAGATAAAACCTTGATAGAAAGATTTTATCTTTTGACCCTATTTAGCCTGAAAATTACCAGGGCTAACATCAATTTGTTTTCTTTTCAAGTCCACGTGGGTAATTTTTACTAATGATAAATAATTTTCAACCACACGTTCATCTTCTTCATCGTCTGCTTCTACTAAGACTCCAATACCTTTAACATTAGCATTAATTTCTGCAAGCAGACTGACCATACCATTAATCGTTCCGCCCGCCTTCATGAAATCATCGATAATACAAACGTTCGCACCTTCCTTTAAGCTTCTTTTCGGAAGAACCATCGTCTGTATTTTCCTAGACGAACCAGAAACATAATTAATACTAACTGAAGAACCTTCTGTAACCATTGGATCCCGCCTGACAATTACAACTGGAACGTTCAAAAATGAAGCTACTGCGTATGCTAATGGTATTCCTTTTGTCGCAACTGTTACAACAGCTTCAATATTAGACCCTGAAAATTGTGATGCAAAGATACGACCAATTTGTTTAACCAATGTTGGATTCCCTAATATATCACTCATATAAAGATATCCACCTGGCAGTAAACGCTCAGAGTCTTCTAGCGTTTCACATAAATCATCAATGAATTGCTTACTTTTATCCAAAGCATAATCCGGAATGTATTTCACTCCACCAGCAGCACCAGCAATCGTTTCTAATCGTCCGATTCCTTCATCTGAAAAAACTCTATCTATAATATCTAAATCCTCACTGATAGAAGATTTCGCCGCATTAAATTGCTTTGAAAAATAAGGCAATGATATATGTTCCCTAGGATTTTCTAAAAAATAATTTGTTAAAGCAACTAACCTATCACTTCTTCTCATGTCGACACCTCTAAAAACCGAATATTTACTATTAAATATATCATTTTTATACGTGTTTTAGCAAGTGGTAGAATAACCGATGATACGAACGACATAAACTTCATCACAAAATCCTCGAAGACCATTATAAATCCGAATTGCTTTATGCTGGTGTTCAACAAGACCGACAACAGTGGGGCCACTTCCGCTCATAAGAACCCCTTTGGATCCAGCTTGGACCATTTTTTCTTTTATTCGTTGAACATTAGGATATAGCGAGGTTGTAACGGTTTCTAAAACATTACCTACGTGATCGCAAAGCTTGTAAAAATCTTGCTGGTTAATGGCTTCCAATATTCTTTTTGTATTAGGATGGGGTAAATTTTCTAATGTTAACTGATTAAAAATCACTCGTGTAGACACTCCAATATTAGGCTTGGCCAAAATCGCCCAAGTTACTGGTGGAGGCGAAAGTTCCTCGATAATTTCCCCCCGCCCACTAGCAAGAGCTGTTGATCCATACACGCAAAAAGGAACATCAGAACCAATACTGGCACCAAGATCGGCCAATTCTGACAGCGGAATATCCAGATCCCATAATTTGTTCAGACCACGTAGCACAGCGGCAGCATCACTACTGCCCCCACCTAATCCCGCAGAAACAGGAATATTCTTTTCAATATCAATCCGTACACCGCGTGTGATATGGTATTTGTTTTTAAGAGCAAGTGCGGCTTTATATGCCAGGTTTCGTTCGTCGTTCGGTACATATTGATTATCTGCAGAGACATCAATATAATCAACCTCTAATGAGGTTAACGCAACACGATCAGCTAAATCGACCGTAGTCATTACCATTTCCACGTCATGATAACCATCAACACGCTTACCTAGGACATCTACCGACAACGTAATTTTTGCCGGAGCATTCTCAAAAAACACCATATCAACCACCACCTCACAAATCTAAACAAATTGTATCATATTAGAATAGCGAAGGCGACTGCTTAGCGACGTACAAATAGATAGGCATGTGAAGGTACGTTGAACTTTACGTACATTCATCAGGACTAACTATTTGCTAGTCGCTAAGAGCCACAGCTGGACAGAAAAAAAGCGTAGTGGGCTTGCATAGCGACAACAAGCATAGTCAAGAGACCGTAAAGCACAAGGGCTTCCGTGCTTGGAGTGTCTATTGACTATGTCTCGAGTCGCTAGCCCGCGCAGCTAGACAGAAAAACGAAGGCGACTGGTTAGCGACATGCTTAAGTTTTATTACCTGTAAGGAAAGTATAAAATGTGCATTAAATATTTTGGTCACCATGCAAAGCCATATCCAGCTCCAGCGCCTAGCCCCTCGAGGTTTTAAGTCAAATCTCTTTGTGATAAAAATCATCACTAAGAGATTCGTCTTAAACTTGTCGGGGCTGACCAAGGCGCTTGTGCTTTTCTAATAAAAGAACGCTAAGTAAACCTTCTAAGAAAAAATAACCCATGACAGTTTGGATGACTGTCATGGATTATTTAAAACAAAATTAATTATTTACTTATAGAAGCCCATTTCCATTCATATGTTGGTCCAAATGGGTTGCTGATAACACCCTCTACATAAGGTTTAATTAACTCTGCACGTGCACTTTGGTAAATAGGTGCAATTGCAGCATCTTCAAGTAGTAACTTTTCTGCTTCTAAAAACGCGTTATAACGCTTAACAGGGTCAAGCACATAATCAGTTGCTGTTTTCTTCATTAGTTCATCATACTTTTTGCTTGAATATCCCATTTTGTTATATTGGCTATCTGTTACATACATATTTAAGAAGGTATAAGGGTCAAGATAATCTGGTCCCCAACCATAAAATTGTAATTGATATTCCATATTTTCGCTTAAAGTCAATCGTTGTTCAAACGGAACTTGCTTCAAGGTAACCTTTAGACCTGGAAGGTTAGTTTCTAATTGATTTGCAAGGTATTCGTTCATATTTTTAGATGTTTCACCGTCACCAGCTAAGAATTCAATTTCAACTTTTTCTTTGCCAATTTCCTCTAAGCCTTTTTTCCAAAGCTCTTTCGCTTTTTCAGGATCATATGTTACTAAATCTCCACTAACCTCACGGAAGTCTTCACCAGACTCTGGCATTGGTGCGAAGTTTTTAGGAATTAAACCAGTTGCTACAATTGAACCATTATTTAAGATTTCATCCACTAAAGCCTGTTTATCAAATGCGCGACTAATCGCTTTACGAATGTTTTTGTTAGCTAATGCTTCAGAAGTAGTCTGGTTAAATTTCAAATAAAATACAGACGCTTCTGGTGTTACAGTATAATCATCGTGTGATGCATATCTGTCTACAAGGTCTGCAGAAAGACCAGCACGATCTACTTTACCTTTTTCATATAAATCTACAGCTACTTGTGGATCCTTAACCACATCAAAAGTAATTTTATCTAAGGAAACTGTTTCTGCATCCCAGTAATCTTCATTTTTCACAAGATTCCAAGATGTAGCAGTACTTGTCCAATCGGTAAGTTTAAATGGCCCATTTGACAACAATGTATCAGAGCTTGTACCATGTTTATCACCTTTTGATTCAACAAACTCTTGATTTAACGGTAAAAATGTACCGAAAGTAGTCAGTGATTCAAAGTATGGGATTGGCTTTTCAAGTGATACAACTAAAGTATAATCATCCTTAGCCTTTACACCTAATTCTTTAACAGGCATTTCGCCACTATTAATTTCTGTTGCGTTTTTGATAACACCATTCATCATGTATGGACCATATTCAGATCCAGTATCAGGATTGATTGCTCGGCGCCATGCATATACGAAATCGTGTGCTGTTACTGGGTCACCATTTGACCAAACAGCGTCCTCACGTAATGTAAACGTCCAAGTTAATGCATCTTCACTTACTTTATGTTCTGTTGCAATACCATCAACAATTTTTGCATCCTTACCCAGACGATAAAGACCTTCTGTTGTTGCACCTAAGAATTGAAAACCATATTCATCGGCAGCTAACGAAGAGTCCATGGAAGGAATTGTATCCCCATTCGTTAAATTAAGTACTTGCTTGCCATCGGTTTCGCCGCCACTTGATTCTGATCCGCTATCATCACCACTTGAACACGCGACCATGAAAACGCTTAACAATAATGCAATTGCTAACAGCAATGAAAATTTCGAAAATTTCATGTTGTAATAACTCCCCTTTTTGATTTTGTGTATTTCCTCTAAATGAAAAAAACACGCAATTAAAATTATACAATTTTTCAAACAGTCTTGCATGTTTTTTATGTTAACAAAAATGTTAAAATCAGCCACATCAAGGTTTCTGACTGATAAAATGAGTATAAAGACCTATTTATACATATTTTGTTCTAAAATTAATTCTAAATACCTGTTTTTCATTAGTAAAAAATGGTTGAAATTAACTCTATATTAGCGAAAAAAGACAAACCCATTAGGGTTCGCCTTTTTGTTGCATACCTTGCTCGGCCATTTCAATTGCTCTTTTCACCATGTTCCCTGCATCTCTTGATTTAATGCCGCCCCAGCCTTCCTGCTGTACGGTGTCGTAAAAGCCTAACTCTTTAGCAATTTCTTCTTTCAATTGATCAGACATCATACTCCGTCGTCTTCCCATGAAAGAACAACCCCTTTCTACTTGAGCATCCTTGTTACGACAACCTTAGCATGTGCTTTTAAACACAACATACACCCGTTATATGTATACAAAAAAGGAAATATTTTATGGAATATAACTTTGAACTAGGTGAAAATATAAACGTATACAAAAAGAAGCAGTAAACAAATGTTTACTGCTCCATAACCATTGCTGTTGTTCTATCATCTTGTTGGAAGCTTAGTTCAACTGTTTCTGTTAAAACGTCTGCATAGCTGTATGAAACACGTTCGAATGAGTTTTCGTCTTGATCAAGCTCAACTATGAAAACAGAAGGATAGGTTTCTGCCAGAATCCCGCATCGTTCAATTGTTTTCCTTCTTCCACCGTTGGCTTTCAATCTTAATCGTTTACCAATGTGACCTTCAAGACCTTGCTTAATCTCTATTAATGTTTTAGCCAATACACTCCACCTCACTTCCTATATTATAGCACGTGCTTGTATTAGCGGTCAAGTAAAACTTTATATTATAACAATATATCTTTTTTCATGTCAACAACTAAAACCACGTTTTGCTTTATTATTTCAAAAAAGTTGAAAAATATGTATAGAAATTGAAAAAATATAGGTTGGTTTCCAAGTTTTGTTCCTAAAAAGGTTTTTATTGGATAAAAAATTGAGGAATGTAGACCCTCTAATTAACTAGAAAATCTACACACTTCATTTACTCATCGGATGATTCTTCTAGATATGGCATACCGGTACGGAGGAGACCACGTGTTTCTAATCCTCCCATGCCTTTTTCACCGGTTAATGTATTGCGCAATACATCCCATACACTTACTTTTTCCATAAAAGGGGTGTATGCAATTTTTGCTGCTATATAAACAGGATCAAGTGCATGTATGTTAATTCGGGAAGGCGAGCTAGCATAATTAGCACCCGCTCGTATAAGTGATTCAAAGTGGGATTGACATGCCCCTGCAAAAATTACAAGTTGATCTAATTGAGGGAAGATTTGTCTTGCTTCTCTAACTGTTTCAACGAAATATTTAGAGTGACGATATGCACGTAGATCACTTCTCGTTCCTTTGTTTTTTGAAAAGGAATCATGACCAGTGATGACAATAATATCCGGGCGTATTTTTTCAATTAACGGTCCAATTTCCAGTGGCATATCCTTTTCATTTATATAAACACCATGCACTTGTAATCCAATACGTTGATATAGCTCAATACACTTTTTTAAATAATTTCGATCTCCATCAATATGCAATACTTTTGCAGGTAAGTGAAAATAGGATGATTCATGATGGAAACCATCTGTTGCTTGGTATTCTCGCTTTTCTTTCATAAATTGATAATCCTGACGAAATAACCGATAGGAAAACTCTTCTTCTTCTTTTTCTTTTTCACGTTTTTTAACTAAATCTCTTTCTTCCACACGAACAAGGTCGCTGAGTGGTGCGTCCACTTCTAATCGTAGATCCTTCCCGTGTAACGTAGCGAGATCCTTTGATATAGAAGAAATACGAAATAATAAATCATGTTTATATGAAATCCGGGAAACGATATCACCTGTTATCAAGTCCATTATGCCACCTCACAGCCCTCAAGCTATCTGAAAGCATTCATATACCATAACCTATGTAAAAAGACTGGGTATGTGCAAAAAAAGCGGAGGCGACTGCTTAGCGGTGAAATGCGTAAGAAAGAGACCGAAGAGCACACAGGCTTAGTGCTCGAGAAGTCGTAAACGCTAGACAAGAAAAAAGCCATTACCCAAAATAAGGTAATAGCGTTCTATTAATGCTGCTTCGCTTCATAAAAGGTATTGGCCAATGTGGCAAATTCCTCCATGTTTAAGGACTCCCCTCGCCTCATCCCATCAATTCCTATGTTGTCTAACATCATGGAGATGGTTTCTTTATCGTATTCCCCACTCAAATAGTTTGTTAGGTTATTTCGAAGTGTTTTTCTGCGTTGACTAAAGCAAGCTTGTACCATGGAGAAAAAGTATTTCTCGTTAGCAACATAGACAGGCGGCTTTTCACGTATGGTTAATTTCAGAACTGCTGAATCAACGTTAGGCTGTGGCATAAACACACTCTTTGGTACATGCATAACAACTTCAGCCATTGTGTAGTATTGAATAGCAATTGTTAAAGAACCATAGGCTTTAGTACTTGGTTTTGCCGCCATCCGTTCCGCTACCTCTTTTTGAATCATAACGGTTATACTTTCTACAGGTAATTTCTCTTGCAATAGTTTTGTTAAAATAGGTGTCGTAATGTAATAGGGTAAATTTGCAACAATATGAACGTCTTGGTCCTCACTAAAATTATCCCTTATTGATGCTTTAACGTCTGCTTGTAATATATCCTGATGGATGAACTGGATATTCTCGTATTGGTCTAATGTGTCCCCTAAAATGGGAAGTAAGCGCTGATCAATTTCAAAGGCTAGGACCTTTTTTGCGTGCAGGCCTAATTGTTCGGTTAATGCCCCGATACCTGGTCCAATCTCAATTACACCTGAATCTTTATCTATTCCAGTGTGATCAATTATATTTTTCAATATATTTGCATCAATAATAAAATTTTGTCCCAAGCTTTTTTTGAAGAAAAACTTATAGTTAGCCAAAATTTCCTTCGTCCGCTTTGGTGTAGCAATATAGTTATTCGCGCTCATTATTTTCCTCCTGAAGTACTTGTTGAATTGCTTGTTCAAACTGATTGTGTGTAATTTGAAACATGGTTAATCGTTTAAGCAGCTGTTTACCGTTTGTATGCCCGATTTGTAATAATTCATTCAGTCTCTTTCTTCTATAGCTTGCTCTAGGTCCACCAATTAAACCATATTCAACTAAATCCTCTTTACAGATATCACTTTCATAGAATTCCTTTAACTCATAAACATCCTGTAATGCTTTTTGAATCGACTCAATAGAGGCATGCTCAATTCCGATCCCTTTATTATTTTTTGCACGTGCATCATCCCGTGTTAAAAATGCGTGCTTACAGCCAGGCACATGCTCATTAATGATGTTACGAATGCGTTGCCCTGGATAATCCGGATCAGTAAAAATAATTACCCCACGCTTCGCTTGTGCATGCTGAATCTGCTTTAATGTAGTTTGATTTATTGCTGATCCATTCGTTTCAATTGTATCGGCATCAACAGCAAGGCGAATTTTTGCTGTATCGTCTCGCCCCTCGACAACGATAATTTCTTTGATCGTCAATATAAATTCCTCTTTTCAGGGGTTTTAAAGAAAAACCTGGTATTCAAATAGTTAAGTTAATCTTAAACTGATATCCTTTGAACTTTTCTTCCATGCAAAAAAATATACTCTTACCATTTTATCATGGCAAGAGCATTTATATCATGTATTAATTTAAAATGGTAACTTTAACAGTACGCCTGCCAAATGCTAATGCAGCATCTCTGCTTGCAAAATGCATATCAATACGTTTTCCATGAATGTGTCCACCCGTGTCGGCAGCAACATATTCACCATATCCTTGAATATATACATGCGTACCTAGCGGAATAACACTAGGATCTACTGCAATTACATTCGCACCTGGATTAGCGTTTAAGTTTATTCCGGTTGCTGTGTAGCCTGAGCATCCCGAGCAATTTGCCGTATATGCACTAGCAGACATATATAAAACTTTTCCGTTTGCTTCTGGTTCTTTTTTCTCAGTACTAGCTAAAGTTACAAGATCAGTTTGTTGTTCTTTTGTACCAATTGCAATTACTCTAGCTTTACTTTCCTCAATTACTTCTTCATGAATTAATTTTCTACTAACTTCTTTACCATTTTCCTTAATCACTTTATAGGTTTTGACAACCGTTCCTTCTTTTCCTTCAGCAACTACCCGTTCCTCACCTTTAGCAAGTGAACCATCTTCTTTTCGCTCTGTTTCAAAGGCAACAGCTTCTTCTACCTCAACCTCAGTCTTATCTACTCGAACAATGTTAATTGGTTTATCTGGATTTACCTGATCCTTCAAATTAACGTTCATTTTATCTGGATCATTCAATTTGATGTTATTAGAATTTAATAATTGCTCTACCGTTCCACCTGTAGTCCAGAATTTCTTCTCTTTTCCAGCAACATTCACTACAACTTTGAATGCCTTCTGAATCCTTAGCTCAAGACCATCTACAATCTTGTCTTCTGGTTTATGTGATACCTCGTCATGATTGGATAAAGTTAGATTGTTTTCATTTAAAAATGCACCAATTGTTTCAGCAAATGTATAATATTCTTTTTTATGTCCGTCAATCGTAACTGTTACTTGTGTCGATTGCTTGTATGTAATCTTCATGCCATCCTTGATTTCTGTATCGCCTGTATGTGAAATTGCATCGTGTTGATCAACAATTATTCCTACTTCGTTAAGCAGTTCATCTACTGTATTCGCATGTGTTGTCACTGTTTCTTTTTCCCCATCGTTCATTACGACTACTTCTGCTTTAGTAGCTTCCATTACCACTAAAGTTGAAAAAATAACAAGTGCTAAAATACCAATACTCGAAATAACCAGCTTCATTTTCGATGCCGGCAATAGCTTTGAAATTACCTTCATGCTTCTTGCCTCCTTTATATCGACTTTGATTATATAAACAGTTGTATGTTAAGTCAAAATACATAGGGTTACGGTTTCTTTACAATTGAGTTACAAAAAATAACCCTGTAATTTTTAAAGCATGATTTTCCCCCGCGATTACAGTCTAGTCAAGGGATTACGTAAATCGATAATTTCATAAAAAAAGAGACAGGCATTATATCCCGTCTCCCCAAAATAGGTAGAATTAGCTTGTTTTATTACAATTTCTTATCATATTTGAAAAAATCTACGTGCATTTTCCGTTGTAATTTCACTTAATTCTTCAACCGAAATCCGCCGTAATTCAGCTATTTTTTCAGCTACTAATGTTACATAACTTGGTTCATTTCGTTTTCCACGATTCGGATGTGGAGCAAGAAATGGCGCATCTGTTTCCACAAGTATACGATCGAGCGGAACTTCAACTGCTACCTCTTTAGGGTCAGTAGCGTTTTTAAATGTCACTGGACCGCCAAGTGATATATAAAAATTCATATCTAAGCATGCTTGTAAATAGGCAACGCTATCGTTATAGCAATGCATGATACCACCAATTTCTTTTGCGCTTTCTTCCTGCAAAATTTCGATTATATCCTCCGTTGCCTCACGGTTATGGATAATGATTGGCATATTTATTTTTTTAGCCAGCCGGATTTGCTTTCGAAATACTTCCTTTTGTATGTCTTTTGGTGATTTATCCCAGTGGTAATCAAGCCCCATTTCGCCAATGGCAACCACTTTTGGATGGGCAGATAGCTCCTCAATCCAAGCTAAATCACCCTCAGTCATATCAATTGCATCTACCGGATGCCAGCCAACTGCAGCATAGATTGTATCATGTTGTTCAGCTATTTCAATTGCAAGTGGAATGGTTTCCCTATCAAATCCAACTACGACCATTTGTGTGACACCAGCATCAAACGCTCGCTTTATGACTTCTTCTCTATCTTCTTCAAATTGTCTTGCATTTAAATGGACATGCGTATCAAATAGCATATTATTACTCCTTTTATAGATAAAAGCCTGACCTCTATTAGTAAAGGCCAGACTTTGTATTATTTACTTTACAACTGATCCGTTTGGAAGTGTTTGTTCAACTGTTGCAAGAGCTAACTTTCCATCAGCATCCTCACCAGATAAAATCATTCCTTCAGACATTTCACCACGTAATTTAACTGGTTTTAGGTTTGTTACGCAAATAACCTTCTTGCCCACTAAAACCTCAGGATTGTAGTGTTCTGCAAGTCCAGACACTACTTGACGTTTTTCACCGCCTAAATCAAGTTGCAGCTTTAATAATTTATCAGCCTTTTTCATTTTTTCAGCTTTTAAAACTTCAGCAACACGCATATCAAGCTTCATGAAATCGTCATACGCAATAAGATCTTTTGCATCCGCTTCTTCAGCCTCTGGTTCTTCTTTTGTCGCTGTTGGGTTCTGCATCATAGCTTTAATGGTCTGTACTTCTTCTTCCACATCTAATCGTGGGAAAATTGGTTCGCCTTTTGTAACATGCGATCCATCTTTAATCTGACCAAGCTCATGAATACTATCCCATTCTTTCAGATTATCATCCGATACGCCTAATTGACGGAATATCTCATTAGGTGCTTCTGTTAAAAATGGTTGTAGCATTACACCAATAATGCGAAGTGAATCAGCTAAATGTGCCATCACATTACCAAGACGTTCTTTTTTAGAATCTTCTTTAGCTAAAACCCACGGCTCCGTCTCATCGATATATTTATTTGTGCGGCTTACAAGCTTCCATAATTCTGAAAGTGCAACTGAAAACTGCATATTTTCAAGTGAATCTTCTACTTGTTTAATTGTTTCTGTTACAAAATTCTCCAGGCTTGCGTCCACTTCTGTCTCAGCCTTTTTATATGTTGGGACTGAGCCGTCAAAATATTTATCAATCATTGCTACAGTACGGTTCAATAAATTCCCTAAATCGTTTGCCAGATCGTAATTGGTTCGTTGCACAAATCCTTCTGGCGTAAATACGCCATCAGAACCAAACGGCACTTCCCGCAACAAGTAGTAACGCAATGCATCTAAGCCATATCGATCAGTCAATTGGATTGGATCAACAACGTTGCCTTTTGATTTCGACATTTTTCCATCCTTCATTAAGATCCAACCATGTGCAAATACCTTTTTAGGCAACGGCAGGTCTAGTGCCATTAACATGATTGGCCAATAAATCGTATGAAAACGAACAATTTCCTTACTCATTAAGTGTACATCCGCTGGCCAATATTTTTGGAACTTCTCATCATTCTCTGTACCATAGCCAAGGGCAGTTATATAGTTACTCAATGCATCAATCCAAACATAAATAACATGCTTTGGATCGCTAGGAACCTTAACACCCCAATCAAAGGAAGTTCGTGATACAGCTAAATCTTCAAGTCCCGGTTTGATAAAGTTGTTTAACATTTCATTTTTTCGACTTTCTGGTTGAATAAACTCTGGATGTTCATCGTAATACTTTACTAGACGATCAACATACTTACTCATTTTAAAGAAATAGGATTCTTCTTTTACTTTTTCAACTTTCCCACCACAATCAGGACAATGTCCGTCTTCTAATTGGCGTTCAGTGAAAAATGATTCATCTGAAGTACAATACCAACCCTCATACTGATCTAAATAAATATCACCCTGTTCCAGGAGCTGAGTGAAAATTTTCTCGACAATTTGTTTATGGCGATCCTCAGTTGTGCGTATAAAGTCATCATTTGTCACTTTTAGTTTTTTCCATAGTCCTTGTATACCTTCGACAATTTCATCAACATACGCTTGCGGGGTTACCCCTTTTTCTTCTGCTTTACGTTGGATTTTTTGTCCATGTTCATCTGTACCGGTTAAATACATTACATCGTATCCGCGCATCCGTTTATACCGCGCTATTGCATCGCCAGCTACCGTTGAGTACGCGTGACCAATATGTAATTTACCACTTGGGTAATAAATCGGTGTTGTAATATAGAATGTCTTTTTTTCATTTGCCATGGAATTACCTCCTCTTTCCATTTCCATCACGTCGATTGATAAACTATTACTATTGTAGCGATTTTATCATAAGATTTCCAATATAGAATAATGGTTACCATTATAACCCCAAAAAACGACAATTAATAATTCTTTTTAGTTAAAGACTAAATTTTCACATTTATTTTTATTTTTGGTTAAAATTAATTGACACTTTTGGAAAAGGTTGGTACTATATTGCTAGAAACATGTCGAATATTGACGAATTTAAGTCTATTACCTTCAGAAGGGAGATTAAAAATGAAGTCTACTGGAATTGTCCGCAAAGTTGATGAACTTGGTCGAGTAGTTATCCCAATTGAGCTTAGACGAACACTTGATATTCACGAGAAAGATGCCTTGGAAATCTATGTTGATACCGACAGGATTGTTCTTAAAAAGTATAAGCCAAGCATGACGTGTCAAATTACTGGCGAAACCTCCGATGGTAATCTATCATTGGCTAATGGAAAATTGACACTCAGTCCTGAGGGAGCAAAAGAATTAGTCAAAGAAATACAAACACGCTTTAGCGTATAAAAGATTAATAAACTCCATGTGCCAAAAGGGATTGACGCGTAATTAAATTAACGTCAGTTCCTTTTCTTATTCATCAATATGGTAGGTTTGGTAGACTTCACGCTTTGGCATTTGACGATCAATCGCTACTTTTTTTATCGCTTCTTTACTCGATAAATTTTCTTCACCCATATAATGTGTTACGTGCTCTAATACAGATAAATGGCTCCACCACAGCGCCTCTTGTGATAAAGGTGTATCTTCACTTCCCTCCACAACAATGCAAAATTCCCCTTTTAGTTGTGTTTGTTCAATCCATTCCATAATCTCACTTATTGATCCACGAATATATTCTTCAAACCGTTTTGTTAATTCTCTAGCAAGTGTTAGTTGTCGATCACCAAGTTGTTCATGGATAGCGGAGACTGTTTCTTTTAGTCGATGGGGAGATTCATAAAATAACAGGGTCGCCGTTAGGGATTTCATTCGTTCAAGCTCCTTGAGCTTGTCCTTCTTTTTTCTGGGTAAAAATCCGTAGAATAAAAATTCACTCGTTGGTAATCCAGAGCCTACCAGTGCACATAACGCTGCATTAGCCCCAGGCAAAACCACCACTGGAATAGACTCCGCAATTGCTGATTGGACCATTTCATATCCGGGATCAGAAATTCCAGGCATTCCTGCGTCACTTACAAAAGCTATTGATTCACCATTTTCCAACCGATTTAGTAACTGCTCTCCACGTGATTCCTTATTATGTTCATGATAGCTAATTAAAGATGTGGTGATTTCAAAATGCGTCAGTAACTTTTTCGTATTACGTGTGTCTTCTGCTGCAATTAATGAAGCTGATTGTAATACTTTCAATGCACGGTAGGTAATATCTTCTAGGTTCCCAATTGGTGTTGGAACAATATATGCAGTTCCTTTTTCAGTTGATTCAAAGCTTTTTTGACTTTTCATTCTGTCCCACCTCTTATTTGTTCAACGATATCAAGTGTTCTTTTTCAGTTCTTTTAAGCTGCTTAATCGCATATTCCCTTTTCAACGCTTCTTCTTTTGTCGAAAACCGTTCGACATATTCAACACGGAATGGCCCACGACCTCGTGTATATTTTGCGCCTTTTCCACATTCATGCATGTGTAACCTATGTGTTAGATTGTTTGTATAACCCGTGTACAGTGTTGAATCTTTACATTTTAAAATATAAACGACATGTCTACTCTCTTCCATATATAATTTCCTCAGCCTCTGTCGTATAGGTGTTATCCTCATTATAAATATATAATGGAGGTAAAATAGTGAGGTCTGCTTTTCCATCTCGTACCCCTTCCACCAGCAGCATGTTTGCATCGCGACCCCTTTTTGGGTAAACCAGCTGCATTCGCTTCGGTTCAAGCTTGTATTTCCGGAATAATGTAAGGATATCAACAAGTCTACCTGGACGGTGAACCATTGATACCTTGCCGCCAGGACGAACATGTAGCTTGCATGCTTTTACCACGTCTTCTAACGAGCAATACACTTCATGACGGGCAATCGTCAAAAAGTCATTTTTATTTTGTTCAGTTGTTGCAGGTGTTTTAAAATAGGGTGGATTACATGTGACAACATCAAATGTACTATGCCCTAATTTATCCTGCATATCAGTTAGATCCCCATGAAGCATAGTGATTTGGTCATTCAGTCCATTTAAATGCAAACTGCGTGTTGCCATTCCATGCAACCGCTCCTGAATTTCTACCCCTGTAATATGGGCATGTGATCTTCGCGATAAAAGGAGTGGAATAATACCGTTCCCACTACATAAATCCAGTATTTTACCTTTCTTAATTGGAACATAGGTAAAATGTGCAAGTAACACGGCATCAAGTGAAAAAGAGAAAACAGTTGGACTTTGAATAATCTGCATATCCTCCTCTTTCAATAAATAGTCAAGCCGCTCGTCATCAAATAGCTCTACCATATGTATAATCCTTCCCATTAATTATGTAAGAAAAGCTGCCTCTTCTTGTCTTTATCAAAGACAACGAGACAGCCGATTTAACTAGCTTATTTATTCTTATTCAAAAACATCAAACAAAACAGACAATCTTCGTCTTGCCTTGGACTGCCAAAATGAACATTACAAATATGAAAACCTTCATCATACAGCCTTGCCAGATTATCATACCCTTCTCCAGGGATTTCACTCCCAGCATCATGGGTATCATCAACCTTCTCATCATGGTCTTCATTTCCATCCAAACGATTACGTAGATGATGATTCTCCATTGCAAGCCGATTATTTTCCTCAAGCAAATTACCTAAATGATCCTTTAAATCACCTAGTTGCTCATATAGCTCGCCTATTCGCTTTTCCATATCTGATACTTGCTCAAACACTTCTCGCTTGTTCACGCCATCATACACCCCACTATTCTGTGGCTTGCGCTTTGATTATTCCTTCATCAATTAGCTCATCTAAAGTATATTCGATTACACGCTCTTTTTCAGGAATTTCGATTTGCACGATTCTTTCAAGGATGTTCATACCAACTACTTTTCCTCTACCAAATGGCGTTTTAACCTTTTCACCTAAATCTGGTAGCTTACGTTTCGCCGTCTCATAATCGTCATTTTCATATTTCAGGCAACACATCAAACGCCCACATAACCCAGAAATCTTTGCTGGATTAAGAGATAGATTTTGATCTTTTGCCATTTTTATAGAGACTGGTTCAAAATCACCTAAGAACGTTGAGCAACAAAGCATACGACCGCACGGGCCAATTCCACCTAGCATTTTGGCTTCATCCCGTACACCGATTTGGCGAAGTTCAATTCTTGTTTTGAATAATGCTGCCAAATCCTTAACTAAATTACGGAAATCAACTCGTCCATCTGCTGTGAAATAAAAAATAATTTTATTTCGGTCAAATGTATATTCTACCTCTACTAGATTCATATCTAGTTTATGTTCAATAATCTTTTCGGTACATGTTTGGAATGCGGTTTCTGATTGTTGCTGGTTCTCAACAACTGTCATCTTATCCTTTTCATCTGCCAAACGAAGGACTTTTTTAAGTGGAAGAACGACATCTTCCTCGTCGACCTGTTTACTAGCAATAACCACTTTTCCAAACTCTATACCTCGAACCGTTTCAACGATGACATATCCATCTAGGATAATATCATGGTCTCCTGGATCAAAATAATATATTTTACCCGCTTTTTTAAAACGGACACCAATAACTTCAATCAATATAGATCACCTCTGAATATGAAGTGTAAGCTGCTCCATCACTAATGTTTGATGAACATTTTGCTTCAATTTTCGTTTTGCCTGAAGAATACTTTGCAAGATAGATAATAATTGCTCTTGCGAAAAAAACAATGCTGCTTGTTCTACCTTTTCATCCTGTTTACGATATAGAACTAAATTTTCGTATTCAATATGGTAATGAAGAATATCTTTAAAGGCTAACAATAGTAAGTCAAGTCCCTGCTCTATTTGTTTTCGCTCTTTAAAGTGGACTAGCCACTGGTTATGAATATATAAGTATACTTCTTCAGGTTTAACGATAAACATTTCTACCAATTGTACCACTAATTTTCTAGCCTGTGCAAACCACTCATCCTCGTTTAGAGCAATTGCTTCATCTATATTATTCGTTAATGCACTAACAAGGGCTACATTACCTTCGAACACCCCAGATTCTAGTAATTGTCTTTGAAATTGGTCAGGATTTAATGGCTGTAAATCAAGCACCTGACATCGGGAACGAATGGTTGACAGAATTGATTGGCTATTTTCAGTTAGCATGATGGCAGTGGTTTCCATATTGGGTTCTTCTAAAAATTTTAATATACGATTTGCAGCATTAGTAGTTAAAGTATCAGCATCTTTTATGATATATACTTTTCGTGCTGACTCGAGCCCGCTATATTTAAACTCTTTTTGTAAATCTTCAATTTGTTCTTTTTTAATTGATAGACCATCAGGTTCAATCCAATGAACATCAGGGTGATTACCAGAGTCAATTCGTTTGCATGTTAGACAGTTATCACAAGGGTCCGCATCTATTTTGTTCTCACAAAATAAAACCTTCGCAAGTATTCGTGCAATCGCTTCTTTCCCTGTTCCACGTTCTCCATGAATTAGGTACGCGTGGGAAATACGGCTTTTCTGTATACTGTTTGTCAATATTTTACTTGCTAAAGGCTGAATTTCAGCTATTTCAGACCATTTCTTCATGATTCCCATCCTCTTTTGAACGAACTAAGTATACAAATTGATTAATAAACCCTTAATCTCTCCAATTAACCCAAGCAAATCAACGTTTTTCTTTTCTTGATTCATCAGTTCTTCTGTCAACTCAATTAGCTTTTCATCAATTTCCTTCACGATTGATAGTTTCTGGTTACGACTTTCTAACCCAAAGCTATGTGACTGCTTAAGGTCGAGACCATTATATATCGTTTCCTGAAGAAACCCTTTTACCATTCGCTTAAACTTTACTAGATCCTTAAATGAGCGGAGTCGCGCTAGTTTATCACCTTGAACGGTGATACTCTTCATTAAAGCTTGGAGCTCTTGTGCCTTTAGCTTATGCGAATGCGTTTGCACTAGCCCATCAAATGATTGCTTACCCTCAAATGTTGATCGTGTTTGTTTGTTAGTTGCGTCCAATTGCGAACGGAGATCTTGACTAATTTTCATCAGATTATCCCCTTTGCATGCGCTTTTCTTGTCAGAGCAAACCCGCTTCTGACCAGTCGCCTACGCTTTTCTTGGCTAGCTTCGGCTCCTAGAAGCTGCCGTCATAAGCAATGAACACTACGAACGCTTAAACCCTTGCGTTCTTCGGTTCCTTGCTTATGCGTCCGCTTCTGACCAGTCGCCTACGCTTTTCTTTCTAAAATTGAAAGAATGATTCTATTGGTAAAACAAATACAGTTGCGCCACCGACCTCGACTTGTACTGGTTTCGGAATATACGAATCGGCATTGCCACCCATTGGTGAAATAGGTGCCACCATTTGTTCCCGTTGTGAGCAATTATCACGAATAACATCTAAGGCTTCGTCTAAATACTCATCTTGGCAACCGATCATTAACGTTGTATTTCCTTCCTTTAGAAAGCCTCCAGTTGTTGCAAGTTTAGTCGTTTTAAAATTTTCATCACCTAGAGCATCCACCAATCGATTGGAATCCTTATCTTGAACAACTGCAATGATTAGCTTCATCATGTAACCTCCCTATGATTTATAATTTTGATATAAAACGCTCAATCTTCTTCATGACCTGTATTTTTACCTGTTCCATTGATTGTTCTGCATCAATGACCTGAATTCGTTTTGGGAACTTTTTCACAAGTAAATGATACGCCTCATATACTTGTTCATGAAAATAAAGTTCTTCTAAGTCTAAACGGTTCTTCTCTCTATCTTTATTCGTGATGATACGCTCTAATCCCTTTTTTGGTTCAATATCAAAAAATAATGTTAAATCAGGCATACAATTTTGAATAGCAAATTGGTTGATTGTGAATACTTCTTCGATACCAAGACCTCTAGCATAGCCTTGATACGCTAGACTACTGTCAATAAACCGATCACACAATACAATTTTGCCCTGTTCTAATGCAGGTAATACTTTTTCCATTAAGTGCTGTCTTCTAGCTGCCGCATATAACAATGCCTCTGTCCGAGAATCCATTGCGGTATTTTCCGGATCCAAAATTATATGTCTGATTTCCTCTGCGATTTCAATCCCGCCAGGTTCGCGAGTCGCTAAAACATCAAACCCTTTTTCTAATAGTTCTTGTTCAATTGATTGAAGAATGGATGTTTTACCAGCGCCTTCTCCACCTTCAAGCGTAATAAAGTATCCACTCACAACGGTTATTCCCCTTTATATATATGAATTCCCTTATCTATATCGTCGTTCTGCATCCTTGCACCTTGTTGAATGAGTTCTTTCAGTAGCGCTATGTGCTTAGCTGTTATCCGCTCTCCTTTCAAAATTAAAGGTACTCCTGGAGGATAAGGAATAACAGATTCAGCAGCAATTGCCCCAACTGTTTGGTCTAACGATGCCCGGAAAGTTAAATGCTTGTTCATTTGCTTGTATTCCATTGCTAATTCCTCTATTGGTCTAGGAAAAAGCTTTCTTACATCTATTGTAGCATGGTTGTCCATTATTTTTAATTGTTCCGTAATTATTTTTAACGAGTTTCTCAAATAATCCATTCTTTGAAAATATGCAAGTCCATGAATTAGTAAAACCTGGTTGTGTGTTGCTAACTCTGGATAAATGTTTTCATCTTCAAAGGCTTTAGCAACTAAGAATCCTGATAGTCCTGGTTTAGTATGTAATGTAATTTTTAAAGGATCATCCTGGTCAGTTATCGGTAAAACATCCCATAAATTGCTTACAGAAAGAATGGATCGAACTTCTTGTACACTATTTAAAATTTCATCGATATCAGCCGGACTTTTTGTGGCTAAAAACGAACGAGCCAAATCAAGTGAGGCCATAAGCGGATAAGATGGACTGCTTGATTGAATCATTTGCAAATAATGGCCAATATGTCGTTTTGAAACATAAGGGGTTTTTATATGTAAATACGAGCTCATCGTCATACTTGAAGCCATTTTATGTGCAGACTGAACAACCAGGTCGGCTCCTAAATCCAATGCGGATGGTGGAAAAGGATCCCCTATTGAAAAATGTACACCATGCGCTTCATCAACTAATACCGGAATATCATGGTCATGCGCATAATCAATCATCGCTTTAATCGCATATGTTTTCCCATAGTAATCAGGATAAGTTAAGACAATTCCTTTTGCATCTGGATTATGATCGATTGCTTGTTTCATAGAATCGAAAGTTGGGTTTGTATAGCGATCGACAATCGTATCAAACTGTGGCGCAACAAATATTGGCCTCGCACCCGCAAGCTCTAGTCCATTCATCACGGATTTGTGGCAATTACGTTGAACAATTATTTTATCTCCGTCGGAACAAACAGAAAGAATCATAGCTAAATTACCAGCAGTACTACCGCCAACGAGAAAGAATGTATGGTCTGCACCAAAGTAATCTGCTGCGAGTACCTCAGACTCTGCAATCACGCCATCCGGGGCATGTAAATCATCCAACCCAGTCAGCTCAGTCATATCAATAGATAATATGGAGTTAAAAAATCCTTTAGCATGTTCAGGAAATAGCGTACCATTTTTATGACCTGGAACATGAAACGAAACCGGATTTTTGCTGGTGAAATTCACTATTTTTTTGTAAAGCGGTGTTTCCTTATGGTTTCGTTTCATTTTTGTACCCCTTTTTTAAGATTTATCTTCCGCTTCTTTCTTGGCCTTATTCCAGCTTTGAACTTGATCGTCAACATCAGATTCAATGATTACTTCTGTTACACCTTTTTCGTCTAAAATCTTTTTCTCAATATTATCACGAATTTTATCTGCCTCTTTTACTGTCTTGTCAGGGTCAAATTCTATTTTTAATTCAACATGCAATTCATCGCCTTCTCTGATAACCATTAATGTCCTTATGTCTTTAACATCAGGTTCCGAAAATACTAGCTCACCGATCTTTTTCTCCATATCTTCATCTGAAACACCTAAAACACCAGCAGCATTATCAAGGAAAATACGTCCCACAACATAGAACAACATAAGTCCGATGATAACTGAAGCATAACCTTCTGCTTGAATGAACGGTGTATATCTTCCAATGATAATGGCTACCATTGCGATCAGCGCACCAAGTGTAGCAACGAGGTCTTCTAAAAATACTAACTTAGTCGCTGGCTTTGCCTTACCTACGTTCTTAAAGCTCTCTGTCACGATACTAAATCCCTTTATATCATCACCAGATAAGTCCTCCGTTATCTCTTTCATCGCTTTAACCAAAACGACAGACTCCAGTATTGCAGCGACCCCTAGAACAGAGATGTTCAGCCAAAACCATGAGCCTGATTCAGGAGGTTCCATGATATGGTGAATCCCTTTTACAATCGTTTCATAAGCCAAAATTCCGACAATCAATACAGCACCAAGTAAGACTAAATTTACCAACCGCGCAAAGCCCCCTGGAAAACGGTCAGTTGGCGCCTTTTTACTTAAAGCTGATCCAATGAATACAAAAAATTGGTTAGCTGAATCTCCAATACTGTGCATCAATTCAGCAAACATCGCTACATTCCCTGTGATAAAAAAGGTAATACCTTTTATAATGGCAATAACCGCGTTCATGATACTTGCCCATAAAGCGGATCTACTACCTTTTTTTAATAGTCCTAGAAGCTCTTTCATGTTTTACTCCTTTCATCTGCTGCAAATTTTATTTCCACCCACTTATCATATTGTGCCAAACCGTCATTATCTTACTCATTAGATTACCAAGATAGGCGAAGAAAAACCATCAAATTTGCAAACAAAAAAAGCCTTTGCATACAATTACGCAGAAGGCTTATGTTTAACTATGAATATAATCTTGGTTGATTCATATTTTTTAATTTTTGTAGGTAATAATTGTACTTTTCTTCCCTTGGCTCAGTATGAATAATATTTTGTTCACATTCACAGCAGATAAAAAGTGTGTATAAATGAATTCCTCTTTCTTTTTCTTCTTCACAAATGCCACAGCATTCCATTGCAATAGTAGTTGATTTCATTTCCCCACCTCCGTTAGTTTAGTCTCTCCTAATCTAACGAATATATACATAGATTCTTTTAATCAATGAAACTTTCTAAATTAAGTATATGAGGAAATACCTGAAAATGTGTCTGTACTACACTACACAATTAGAAAAATATGAATGGCTGTCAGAGAGGCCAAACCAAAAACGCCTAAGAAACCGGCAATTGTAGTTGTAAAAAGATTAATAGGTATATGAAGGCCAATTGCACCACCAAATACATTTAAGAAAAACAAAAACAAGACACCAATTGCTAATTTCACCACACCTTGTCCAACTATACGCATAGGCTTGATTGGGGCCCCGACTAATAAAACCAATACAATCAATCCAACCAGTATAGAAATGACCAATGTTGAACTCAACATGACCTACTCCTTCCCTTGTCCCTTTTTACTACATATGAAAAGAAACAAGGAAAAAGACCAAATTATCGTATATTAATCATAACGAATGGCACTAATTTTTCGGTGCCTAGCCTCGCGAAGTAAGAATAAATATTTTGCCTGTGCAGATTTCTCTTTATTCATCACTGTGGTGGTTGGCTCAATACTTTTCGCAACAATTGATTCTATACTCTTCCATTCTCGTTCTAGAACAAAAATTGTATCAAGCAGCTTTTCATCAACGTGCTTTTTTTTGTGTTTTTTTCCCATGCTCTCACCTAACTCCTACAATTCTCTTCGTCCCTCTAGCGCTTTAGATAAAGTTACTTCATCTGCATATTCCAAGTCGCCGCCAACTGGTAACCCATGAGCAATTCGTGTTGTACGAATGCCAGATGGTCTGACTAAGCGTGAAATATACATCGCCGTTGCTTCCCCTTCGATGTTTGGGTTTGTAGCTAGAATTAATTCGTCTACATCTTCTTTCTTTAGACGATTAATTAAATCAGGTACGTTAATATCCTCTGGACCAATACCATCCATAGGTGAGATAGCACCGTGAAGCACATGGTACTTCCCTCTGAAATCCTTCATTTTTTCCATTGCGATTACGTCCTTTGGATCCTGTACCACGCAAATAATCGATTGATCACGTGATTGATCCTGACATATCGAGCATGGGTCCTGGTCTGTTATATGACCACAGTTAGAACAATGTGTAAGCTCACGCTTTGCATTTACTAATGAATTAGCAAAATTAAGTACATCATCATCCTTCATATTAATAACAAAAAAAGCCAGTCGGACTGCAGTTTTCGGTCCGATCCCTGGCAATTTTGTAAAGCTGTCAATCAGTTTAGAAATCGGTTCTGGATAATACATCAAGGTGCCTCCTAGAACATTCCTCCAGGCATATTCATTCCTTTTGTGAATTGTCCCATAGTATCGTTTGTTTTATCTTCAATTTGCTTTAGTACATCATTTGTTGCAGCTAGGATTAAATCCTGAAGCATATCTAAATCATCTGGATCCACAACTTCTTCTTTAATCTGTACATCTGTAATTTCCTTTTTACCATTAGCTGAAACAGTTACCATTCCACCGCCAGCTGATGCTTCAAACGTCATTTCTTGTAATTCATCTTGTGCTGCCATCATTTTCTTTTGCATTTTCTGCATTTGTTTCATCATGTTTCCCATATTACCTTTCATTGTAACTCCTCCTAATATGTTTGTTTATTTTCTAGCTGCGGCTCCTAGAAGCTGCCGCCTCCGCTTTTCTATTAATCATGTATCTCTAACAAGTCATCACCAACAAGTTTTCGTGCTTCCTCTACAAGCGGATCAGCAGTTTCTTCTTGTTGATTGGTTGTATTTGTTTCTTGTTTATTTATATATTCATTTCGTAATTCCTGCCAATTATTCTCTGGTATAGGAATAATCGTTAATTCTTTTCCAATTGATTTTGCTAAAACTGATTCAACGGTCTCCTGATTGTCTAAAAACAAGGAGCAATGTATTTCATATTTAAATGCAACAACGAGGGCTTTATCTGATGCTGCAGCAGGTTTACTATCTTGAATCGTCGCATGGGCAGGTGCATTTGTCGTCTTTAACGCATTTAAAAATGACCCCCACTGAGATTGAACTTGTTTTAATGAAGCCTTCTCAGCTGCCTGTAAGACGTGACGAATTTTTTCATAAGGCGTTTTATAACCGTTTTTAGATGCTCTAGGTTGTGTTCGCCTCGTTTCTTTAGGTGAAGCAGTGTTAGTTGCAGGTGTCTGGTTTTTCCACTTTTGCAGCTCTTTTTCAAGCATATCCACTTTGTTTGCCAGTTTGTGAAGCGCTTCATCATTAACCGCTGTGTGTACAGATTCCGTGTTCGCAACTTGCTTTGTCTCGTTCATTGATAGACTTAAAATTGCAATTTCGATAAAGACTTTCGGACTGTTACTCCATTTAATCTCTTGTTGACATTGATTCAGTTCCATAATTGCATGTTGAATCCAATCAACAGTCACAAGCCCTGCTAGTTCTTTAAATCGATCATCAATCATGGCTCGCTCTAAAATACCCTCAAGTGATGGGGCACTCTGATAAAGCAATAGATCCCGCAGGAAATAAATAAGATCAAATACAAATCTTCCTGGATCTTTTCCATTTTGAATTATATCGTCTAAAAGTTTTAATGCCTTTTGTACATTTTGTTCATACATTTCTTGAACGATATCCGTTAGAACTTGTTGTGAAACGCCTCCTGTTACAGCAAGAACATCTTGTAATGTAACACTTTCTCCACTATACGATATTGCCTGGTCCAGGATACTTAGCGCGTCACGCATTCCACCCTCAGCTGCTAAAGCTACTGTTTCAAACGCTTCTGGTGAAACAGAAACTTGTTCCTGTTCCATAATTGCATGCATTCTTTCCACGATTGCTTGACTTGATATTGGCTTGAAATCAAATCGCTGACACCTTGAAATAATGGTTAATGGAATTTTGTGTGGTTCCGTTGTCGCTAGAATAAACACTACATGCTTTGGTGGTTCCTCTAGCGTCTTTAATAATGCATTAAAGGCATTAACAGATATCATATGTACTTCATCAATAATGTACACTTTGTAGGGAACGACACTTGATGCATATTTTACCTTGTCACGAATTTCACGAATATCTTCAACACTTGTGTGTGAAGCAGCATCCATTTCAATGATATCCGAAATCGATCCATTCTGGATACCACGACATGCCGCACATTCATTACAAGGCTCTCGAACGGGTGCTTTTTCACAGTTAATCGTTTTGGCGAAAATTTTTGCAGCACTCGTTTTTCCAGTTCCGCGAGGGCCTGAAAAAAGGTATGCATGCGAAAACTTTTCCTGCTCAATCGCATTTTGCAATGTACGTGTTATATGTGATTGTCCCACAACATCCGTAAAATTCTTCGGACGCCATACGCGATATAATGCTTGATAGCTCATAATGGCTGTTCCCCTTTATTATTTCTATCTAATTATACCCGAATTAGGGGGTGAATGTGAACCATTGAGGTAAGTTTATTGTAACTTAATTTAAAAAAGCGCAAGCGCCTTGGTCAGCCCCGACAAGTTTAAGACGAATCTCTTCGTGATGATTTTTATCACAAAGAGATTTGACTTAAAACCTCGAGGGGCTAGGCGCTGGAGCTAGACAGATAAACGCCAAAGTTTTATGCTTTCTTTCCTTGTAAAAAAAGCCTTTGCCAGTTAATACTGACAAAGGCTTTGCTGTTTATGTAATACCGTGCACCTACCATCGATATGGCGACCCTATGCGTTACATAAGTTCATGGCTCGGCCTAGGCTTCCCTGCGGCACACGGGAATGATCACTTACTGCTGCTTCCTTCCGGACCTGACAGAATTCATGAGTTCCCATTGCGCAGGACCTGAGCGTCAACACCAATCCCTTACGGCAGACCATAATGTCGTCATACCTCAGGTAGGAATTCAGTCCCGCTATAGCGGATTGCGAGTACAGGGCACCGCTACCTCCCCACCTAGCACGGCAAGTTCCATTATAACTAGTTTGGGTTAAGATTGCAATAGGAAACCGGGTAAGAATCAGGCTTGTGAAATAATGGCAGATGATATACCAACTGTCATTCTGTTTTTCGACCGTTTCGCTTCCTCATTCGCAGCTTTTGGAAGAAGTTAGTCAGCAATTGGCTGCATTCTTTTTCCATTACCCCGGTCGTAAGCTCTACTTGATGGTTAAAACGGTTATCATTCAATAAATTCATTAAAGATCCCGCACACCCTGCTTTCGGATCAAAAGCACCAAATACAACACGCTTGATTCTTGATTGAACGATAGCACCGGCGCACATCGGGCATGGTTCTAACGTGACATACAGTGTGCAATCCTCCAAACGCCAGCTTCCAATTTTTTCATTGGCTTCCTGAATTGCGATTAATTCAGCATGGGATAATGTAGACTGTACTGTTTCACGAACATTATAACCAGTTGCGATAACCTCATCTTTAAAGACAATCACAGCACCAATCGGCACTTCATTTTTTTCTTTTGCATGTAATGCTTGTGCTATCGCTTCCTGCATATATACGTCGTCCATGATCAATCACACCGCCTTAAAAAGTTTTAAAAATCCTGTTTAGGATAAGAATAGTATAAGAACATACAGAGAAGGAGCATATTCATGGAACAATCCTTGCAAAATACTGCTGTTATTTTTATTGACATTATTAATGATTTTAACTTCGAACGTGGAGAAAAACTAGTCGAGCATACAATAGAAATTTTACCATATTTAAAAAAACTTAAACGGTATGCCAAGGATAATGATGTCCCTGTCATTTATGTTAATGATCATTATGGCATGTGGCAAGCAGATTATCATATGCTAACGGATCATTGTAAAAATGAAATGAATCGAGAAATAATCGAAGCAATGAAACCAGATGATGATGATTACTTTTTAATTAAACCCAAGCACTCTGCCTTTTTCCAAACTCCGCTACAGTCGCTATTGTTTCAACTTGGCAAAAAAAACCTTATATTAGCCGGTATTGCTGGTGACATTTGTATTTTGTTCACAGCTAAGGATGCTTATATGTATGAGTACTCGCTTCAGGTACCTGAAAATTGTACAGCTTCAAATGAAAAACAAGGTAATGAATACGCCTTATACTTGATGCGATCGGTTATGAATGCAAAAACAGAGCCTTTATAACGGTGCTACTGCTGGACCTAAGCAAATAAGCACAAAAATTTTATACATTTTTATACAAGCATATATCTGCAACCCTTTTCATACCTTGATAATAGACATCGGTTAGAGGAGGGTTTATTTATGCAGATTCATGTTGTAAAACAAGGGGATACAATTTTTAACATAGCAAATACATACAACACGCCAATGGAAACAATTATTAATGCCAACGAATTAGATGCACCAGGTACGCTTGTAGTTGGGCAGGCACTCGTGATTCCAATTGTTGGACAATTTTACTTTGTCCAAAGTGGGGATAGCTTATATTCAATTGCTCAAAAATTTGGTATACCTTATCAGGAATTAGCACAAGTTAACAATATTTCAGCTGGGAACATGCTGCCTGTGGGATTCCGATTATACATTCCAGTTCCACCTCAACCACAACCAAACATTGTTTCAAATGCATATATTGAGCCATACGGCGACACAGTATCTGATACGTTGGAAACCGCAGCCAGAAAATTATCACCATTCTTAACTTATCTAGCACCGTTTAGTTATACCATCAACCGAGATGGCACACTAAACGCTCCCCCATTAAATAATTTCAAAACGATTGCAGATAGTAACAATACAACACTAATGCTTGCTGTAACCAATCTGGAAAATGGCGAATTTAGTGCAGAACTTGGGCACATTATTTTAACGGTTCAAGCTGTACAGAACAAGCTGTTAGATAGCATTGTAAATATCGCATCAACAGTCGGTTTTAAGGATGTCCACTTTGATCTTGAGTTTTTACCACCTGAAGATCGCGAGGCATATAACAACTTTTTGCGAAAAGCGAAGGAACGCTTATCGCAGGCAGGATTACTCATGTCGACTGCTCTTGCTCCAAAAACAAGCGCAACACAAGAAGGCGCGTGGTACGAGGCTCATGATTATGCCGTACATGGTGAAATTTGTGACTTTGTCGTGTTGATGACTTACGAATGGGGCTATAGCGGTGGCCCGCCCCTTCCCGTTTCACCAATAGATGAAGTGCGTAAAGTTGTTGACTTTGCATTATCCGTCATGTCTTCTGAAAAAATTTTACTCGGTCAAAACTTATATGGCTATGATTGGACATTGCCATACGTGGAAGGTGGAGAATTAGCAGAAGCACTAAGCCCTCAACAGGCAATCACTTTAGCGCGTACACAAAATGTTGCAATTGAATACGATCAAGAAGCACAAGCCCCTTTTTTCACCTATTTTGATTCCCAGGGAAATAAACACGAAGTATGGTTTGAGGATGCTAGATCCATTCAGGCTAAGTTTGACATGATAAAGGAGCTAAATTTACTTGGCATTAGCTACTGGAAGCTAGGATTAGCATTTCCTCAAAACTGGCTACTTTTACAATCGAACTTTAACATAGTGAAAAGAGAGTAATATTTATCGATAAAGAGGCCACGTGAGTGCCTTCTCGTTCACGTGGCCTTTACATTTATTTCAATAAGTTTAATGCTTCTCGATTAAATGCTGGAATATCATCAGGTTGTCTGCTTGTCACTAATTGATTGTTGCAAACAATCACTTCTTCGTCCTTTACCTTAGCTCCAGCATAATCCATATCTACTTGAATAGATTTATAACCTGTTGCCATTCTACCTTCTAATGTTTTTGCTGTAATTAACAACTGTGGCCCATGGCAGATTGCAAATACAGGTTTTTTCACATCCATAAAATGCTTCGTAAATGCTACGAACCTGTCGTCTGCACGCAACTGATCTGGTGAAAAACCACCTGGAATGAATAATGCATCATAGTTATCTGGATTAACATCATCAATGCTTTCATCAATCGTTACTGAAGCTTCCCCATTTTTACCGGTTACTTTCTTACCTTTTTCTTTTTCAATTGATACTACCTTATGCCCAGCATCCTTGAATGCTTTAGCAGGATTTGTATATTCAACATCTTCAAACATGTCTGTAATAACACATGCTATTGTTTTAACCATCGTTATCCGCTCCTTTAGAAGTTGATACATAGATGAGTTTTCCCACCTGGTTAAAATTAAAACATTTCTTTAATTGATCCCCATTAATCTTTTTAATTGACTGCCATTGGATATTAAATCCTTAACAGTATATTGATCAAGAACTTGTAAAAATGCTTGCACCGCTTCGTTTAAAGCATGTTTTAACTTGCAGGCCGGCGTGATGACACATTGATTCCTTGATTTATCAAAGCATTCCATGATCATAAAATCATCTTCAAATTTACGAACAATTTCACCTACATTCATCTCTTCAGGTGGCTTCGCCAAACGAATTCCGCCATTTCGCCCTCTTACTGTATCCAGATATCCATGTTTATTTAACTCAAATACAATTTTACCCAAATGGTTCTGCGAAATAGAGAATGTTTCTGAAATTTCTTTTATACTAGCTAGTTGATCCGCGTCCTTTGTCCCTGTAAAGATCAACACACGTAATGCGTAGTCTGTATATTTTTTCAATTGCATAGCAATACACCTCATCAAAATCGTTAACAAAATTGTAACAGAAAATGTACTGTATTTCCTATTAAATCGTGCTATCCTTTGATTATACAAAAAACATGTATACAAAATACATGTTTAATAATTAAAGGGAGTGTTTGTTTTGGTAACAGAAACAAAAACAGGT
Organism: Virgibacillus necropolis; assembly: GCF_044793635.1. Classification (GTDB taxonomy): domain Bacteria; phylum Bacillota; class Bacilli; order Bacillales; family Amphibacillaceae; genus Virgibacillus_F; species Virgibacillus_F necropolis_A. The sequence goes on along the minus strand of NZ_CP084992.1, from coordinate 2,171,680 downwards.
CTAGATAAAGATACAATTGAGATAATAAAGGCTACCGTCCCAGTTTTAGAAGAGCATGGCGCAGAAATTACAAAAGTATTTTATCAACGCATGTTTGAAAACCACCCTGAACTTAAGAATATTTTTAATCAAACGAACCAACGAAAAGGGGATCAATCGAAAGCATTAGCGGATACTGTTTATGCAGCTGCCTATCATATAGATCAATTAGAAACAATTATTCCGACCGTAAAGCAAATTTCTCATAAACATAAAAGTTTAAATATAAAACCTGAACATTATCCTATCGTAGGTAAATACTTACTGCTGGCTATGAAAGAAGTGCTTGGTGACGCAGCAAATGCAGATGTGCTTGACGCATGGGAACGTGCGTATGGTGTTATTGCATCTGTATTCATTGAGATAGAAAAAAATATGTATAAAGAAATGACAGATACAGTTGGAGGATGGACAGACTTTCGTAATTTCAAAGTAACTAAAAAGGTAAAAGAAAGTGATGTCATTACATCATTTTACCTGGAACCTGCTGACAACAATCCATTCCCAGCTTTTCAACCCGGACAATATATTACTGTAAAAGCAGAAATTGAAGGAGAACCACATGTTCATTTGCGCCAGTATAGTTTATCTTGTGCGCCTGATGAAGGATATTACCGAATTAGTGTAAAACGCGAGGATGCAATCAATCATTTACCAGCCGGTATTGTATCCAACTATTTACATGAAAATTTGGATACTGGTAGCATCCTCCCAATTACTGCGCCATCTGGTGACTTTGTTCTCGATCAAACAGATAACCGTCCATTAGTATTAATGAGTGGTGGTGTAGGTCTAACTCCGATGATTAGTATGCTTGAAAGTGTTGTTAAACAGCAACCGGAACGCAAGGTATTCTTTGTTCATGCTGCACAATCTAGTAATGTCCATGCGATGCGTGATGCAGTAAAAGAAATTTCCGAAAAACATAGCCAGGTGTCATCTTATGTTATCTATGATCGCCCATCTAATGAAGATAAATTAATGAAGAACCATGACAAAGAAGGATATATTGATGAACAGTGGATCAAATCTGTTATACCAACAAATGATGCATCCTTCTATTTCTGTGGACCAGCTCCATTTATGCGCGCAATGTACCGTGTATTAAAAGGATTCGGTGTTGACGATAATGATATTAATTATGAATTCTTTGGACCAGCATCAAGCATTACCGCTGGATAGGATTATTTCATAACATTCAAAAGGGGTGCCAAGTTGGCACCCCTTTTTGAATAATCTATTCTTCTAATGTTGACGTATCGCCCGTTGGTAATCCTAGTTCCCAGGATTTCAGCAAACGGCGCATGATTTTACCACTGCGCGTTTTTGGAATGGAGTCTTTTACTTCCAATTCACGTGGTGCCGCATGAGCACTTAAGCCTGTTTTGATAAATTGACGAATTTCCTCACGTAGCTCATCTGAATCTGCATAGCCGTCATTCAGTGTAATAAAGGCCTTAATAATTTCGCCACGCTCTGGGTCCGGTTTACCAATGACACCCGCTTCTGCAACAGCTGGATGCTCAATTAGTTTACTTTCTACTTCGAAAGGACCTACTCGCTCACCAGACGTATTAATAACATCATCTAAGCGTCCTTGGAACCAGAAGTACCCATCTTCATCCATATAAGCACTATCGCCAGATACATACCATCCATTCACAAAATAACTTTCAAACTTACTTTGGTTGTTCCAAATTTTCCGCATCATTGCAGGCCATCCTTCTTTAATTGCAAGGTTACCCATTTGATTTGGTGGGAGCTTATTCCCTTCGTTATCAACAATCGCTGCTTCAACTCCAGGAATTGGTTTACCCATTGACCCTGGACGCATCTCCATAGAAGGTACGTTCACGATTAGCATCGCTCCAGTTTCTGTCATCCACCATGTATCATGGATACGCATATCAAATGCTTTCAATCCCCATACAATAACTTCAGGGTTTAGCGGCTCGCCAACACTCATTATATGACGAAGTGATGAAAAGTCATGATTTTTCACCTTTTCCTCACCAGCACTTACCAATTTCCTTAGCGCTGTTGGTGCTGTATACCAGACAGTTACATTATATTTATCAATTGTACCGTACCAATCATCTGGACTAAAGCGCCCTCCACGGACGACGTTCGTTACACCTATTAACCATGGTGCAAAAATTCCGTAGCTTGTTCCGGTTACCCAGCCAGGATCCGCTGTACACCAATAAACATCATCTTCATTTAAATCTGCAACCCATTTGCCTGTTGCATACTGTTGGACCATGGCATTGTGAACATGGTAGACGCCCTTAGGCTTACCAGTTGATCCTGACGTATAATGCAGCACCATACCATCTTCTAAATCGACCCATTCTATATTAAAATCAGTAGATGCATCCTTCATTTCATCCGCATATTGAATATATTTATCTCCTGTTTCGTTTGATTCTCCAACAAGAACAATTTTTTCAAGATCCGGTAAATCTTCCTGTGGAACACGTTTTAAAAGCTCTGGGGTTGTAATAAGCATTTTTGCTTCACTGTCCTTCAAACGGTCACGAACGGCCTGCTCCATAAATGCTTCAAACAACGGCCCAGCAATAGCACCTGTTTTTAAAATACCAAAGAATGTTACATAGAATTCAGGAGTTCGCGGTAGGAACAAAAAGACACGGTCCCCTTTATTCACATCGTAACTTTTTAGTACATTTGCAAACTGATTACTTTTCTTACGAATATCATCAAATGTTAGTTGTTCCTCTCGGTCTGGCGATGAATACAATAATGCTACTTTATCTTTTTTATCTGGATTTTCCGCATGACGATCAATTGCCTCGTACGCAATGTTTACTTTTCCAGTTTCATTCCAGCTAAAGTTCTTTTTTATAGCTTCCCACGAGAATCCCGAACGCTCTTGATCATAGTCTTGTAAATTATGATTTCCTTCTCGCGCAGGTATACGTTGCATTTCCATCCAAATCACCTCATCATCTTTTTTTGAAACCGATTACAAACATGCAATTAAAAATAATTAAACTATTTAGGTAACTATTTACTATTTTAGAACATCACGTCCGATTTTTAAAGTAATTAACATAGAATAATGTGAAAAATGCTAAACATCGCAAAACAGCCTGAGGTAAATATATAAATAACCGGAGAACGTGCAAAAGTAGATGTGGAAGTTTTTTAAGGTTTTATTTGGGAAATGAATTCGAAAGAAATGCAACCATTAAAATTGTAAAGTAAAATGACCATCAATTTGTTAATTTGATGGTCATTTTTTGCTGGTATAGTAGTATTTTCGGTTTAATATCCATTAAAATTGCAGTATAACTCGTACTCCAATTTTCGCGGACACCAGATACCTTATTTATAGAAAACAATCAATATTACGGTGTTAAACGGACACCAGGGTCCCTATTTGGAATGAATACCCCTATTTTACTTTGATATATGTTAAATAGGGGATCGTATGGCCGTATACCTGCTCAAAATCACTGTTTTAATAGAAATAGCGGATCGTATGACCGCCAGTTCCAGCTAATGAGTTTTTTGAAGGAAAGTAATAAAAGTGCCCCCGGCAGGATTCGAACCTGCGACACATAGTTTAGGAAACTAATGCTCTATCCCCTGAGCTACGGGGGCATAATTTTAACGTGCATTCTCTATTATACAAAATTTTTACCAGGATGAAAAGACTCTTCTATCTATATGGATTAGACTACTAGGTTATGATAAAATAAAGTACATCTGTCGATAATCTAGACATTGAATGGGGGAATACACATGGCAGAGGTTCCGTTCATTGCCATAGAAGGACCAATTGGCATTGGGAAAACATCCTTAGCAAAGAAATTATCTGTCCATTTTGATTTCCATTTATTAAAAGAAATTGTGGAAGAAAATCCTTTTTTAGGAAAATTCTACGATGACATTGACGAGTGGAGTTTTCAAACAGAGATGTTCTTTTTATGCAATCGATTTAAACAATTAGAAGACATCGAAAAAAAATACTTACATGAACATAAAGCGGTTATTGCCGATTATCATATATCCAAAAACATGATTTTTGCAAAACGTACATTACAACAGGATAAATTTGAAAAATACGAGCAAATCTATCATATTTTAACAAAAGATATGCCAGTTCCAAACATGATGATTTATTTACATGCAAGCCTTGATACAGTTCTTTCACGGATCAAACAACGCGGACGTGAAATTGAGCAGAATATTAAGCCTTCCTACCTGGCACAGTTAGCAAGCGATTACGAGGATTATATGAATCAGTTTGAGGCATTGCATCCTGATATCCCTGTCATCCGAATCAATGGTGACGAAATGGATTTTGTGAAGCAGCAGGAAGATTTAAATACGATCATCAAACAAGTGGAAAGCCATTTAAACAATCATAAAGCAACAGTGCAACGATAAAGGGGACAAAATAATGAATTTACGTGAGAAGTATCATATTCCGAACGATAGTATCATTACTATTGCCGGAACGGTTGGTGTAGGTAAATCAACGATGACAAATGCACTAGCAAATGCACTACAATTTAAAACATCACTTGAAAAAGTTGAATCAAATCCTTATTTGGGAAAATTTTATGATGACTTTGAACGATGGAGCTTTCATCTTCAGGTGTATTTCCTAGCAGAACGATTCAAAGAACAAAAGAAAATATTTGAATATGGCGGCGGGTTCATCCAAGACCGTTCTATTTATGAGGACACAGGCATTTTTGCAAAAATGCATTATGAAAATGGAACAATGTCAAAAATCGACTATGAGACATACACCAATCTTTTTGAAGCAATGGTGATGACACCGTACTTCCCACATCCGGATCTATTGATTTATTTAGAGGGTACACTTGATGAAGTATTGGATCGCATCAAGGTCCGCGGCCGTGAGATGGAGAAGAACACCCCATTAAGCTATTGGGAAGAAATGTATACACGATATGAAAATTGGATTAACAATTTTAATTCTTGTCCGATACTGCGAATCAAAATTTCAGATTACGATTTAATGAAAAAAGAAGAATCCATCGAACCAATTCTGGAAAAAGTTGGCCATTTTATTCAACAATCAAGAAAATGGAAAACAAGAGAACTGGTAAGAAAATAAAAGTTAGAGGTAGTTCATTCACTAGTCAAAATGAACTACCTCTTTTAATTTACTTATTTTTTTCCCCTAACGCAATAGAACGTTCGCGTGCACTTTTCACACACTCCTTAATTGCCTTTTGAAAATTTAACTCATCCAACGTTTCAAGCCCAGCTTGGGTTGTACCGTTTGGACTTGTAATTTTTTTACGTAAAACCTCTGCTGAATCACCAGAACGCTTCAACATTTCTCCTGCACCAGTTATCGTCTGCATGATCAATTCCTGTGCGGTTTCTTTATCTAATCCAGTCTGAACTGCAACTTCTTCCATAGCTTCCGCTAAATAATAGATATACGCTGGTCCACTTCCGGAAAGTCCTGTCACTGTATGCATATCTTTTTCATCTATAATTGTAGTTGTTCCAATCGTGTTAAAAAGTGAAACAATTTCATCTAACTGTTCATCGGTTACCGTAATGTCCCTTGCGATAGCCGTTGCAGAGTAACCGATTGACGCAGATGTATTCGGCATCGTACGAACGACTGGTACTCCATCTCCAACAATAGTGGAAATAGATGCAATTGATACACCGGCTAACACAGAAACAATTACTTGATTTGGTTTGATATGTGCCTTAATTGCTTCAACAGCATCATTTAAATCATATGGTTTCATTGATAAAACAATCATATCTGCATCTGTTATTGCTGCTTGACGATCTGTTGTACATTGCACCTGATAACGTTCTTTTAAACGTTTCAACCTTTCTTCGTTGTCTTTATTCGTAACAAAAATTTGTTCTGGATGCAGGTGCCTTTCATTTACAATTCCAGCAATAATAGACTCCGCCATTGACCCTGCGCCGACAAATGAAATTTTATTCAACATGGTTTTACCTCCTTTATAATCAAAAAACCCCAATCTGTCCTTCACAAAAAGGACGGATTGGGGTTTATATCCGCGGTACCACCTTAGTTGGCAAATTACTGCCCACTTTACATTGATAACGCAGAATAAGCTGCGGTTAGCTTTTATCTAACGACTTCCAGGTAGGATTCAATAATGCTACAACGATGGAATTTTTCAGCCGATGAATTCCACTCTCTTCAGTGTAGACAATCATTTACTTGGCCTGTTCATTGTTTTTTATAGTTATGCGATTTAGAATACTATACTTCCACGTAATCCCAATGTCAAGTAGTAAAAAAATAAAACCGCTACAAATTAGTAACGGTTTTAAGTATGTATATATCTATTCACTTATTTAATAAATGGAGGAGGTAGAGGGATTCGAACCCCCGCGCGGTTTGACCCGCCTGTCGGTTTTCAAGACCGATCCCTTCAGCCAGACTTGGGTATACCTCCGTAATCGACAAGTACTAATATATCATGGTAAAAATAGCTTGTCAATTATCTGTGGAAGATTTTTTAATAAATTTATTTGCCAAATGAAATAAAGAAGTGGTTGAAATATATATAAAACCTAGGTACCACAATATAGGGACCTAGGTTTTTAGTATAGTTTATTTAATTACATCTTTCCCACCCATATAAGGACGTAACACTTCAGGCACTGCTACAGTGCCATCTTCTTGCTGATAGTTTTCCAAGATTGCTGCAACCGTACGGCCAATTGCGAGTCCAGATCCATTCAAAGTATGAACGAATTCTGGTTTACCCTTTTCTTCACGTCTAAAACGAATACCTGCACGTCTTGCCTGGAAATCTTCAAAGTTAGAGCAAGAAGAAATCTCACGGTAGGTATCTTGGCTTGGAATCCATACCTCAATATCATACTTTTTAGCAGCAGTGAAGCCTAAATCACCCGTACACATGCTCATTACACGATAAGGTAATTTCAACAGCTGTAAAACCTTCTCAGCATGCCCTGTTAACTCTTCTAACACATCATATGACTCTTCTGGTTTCACAAAATGAACCAGTTCTACTTTGTTGAATTGATGCTGGCGAATTAATCCACGTGTATCTCTTCCAGCAGATCCCGCTTCAGAACGGAAAGATGCACTAAATGCCACGTATTTTTTTGGTAAATCATCATTACGTAAAATATCATCACGATGATAATTTGTTACAGGAACCTCTGCAGTTGGCACTAGGAAATAATCCCAATCAGCAATTTTAAAGGCATCCTCTTCAAACTTTGGTAGTTGCCCAGTACCAGTCATGCTTGTGCGATTTACCATATATGGAGGTAGCATTTCTTCATATCCATGCTCATCTGCATGTAAATCCATCATAAAGTTTAATAATGCACGCTCTAAACGAGCTCCAAGTCCTTTATAAAAAACAAAACGACTTCCTGTAACCTTTGCTGCACCTTCAAAGTCCAAAATCTCTAAATTAGTCGCAACATCCCAGTGAGGCTGTGCTTCAAATGGAAAGCTTGGGACATCACCCCACGCACGTGCCAACACATTTTCATCCTCATCTTCTCCGATTGGTACGCTCTCATGAGGAAGGTTTGGGATAGATAGTAACATTGTTTCCAATTTCACTTCAATTTCTTTTAATTCCGTATCCAGAACCTTGATTTGATCCCCAACTTCACGCATTTCTTTAATTGCTGGTTCTGCATCCTTTTTCTCTTTTTTTAAAACAGAAATTTGCTTAGATGCTTCGTTGCGTTTCGCTTTTAATGTTTCTGTTTCAGCGATTAGTTCTCTGCGACGGGCATCAAGTTCCTCAAACCTATCTAGTTCAGATAAATCTTCCCCGCGATGTGCAAGTTTCGTTTTTACTTCTTCAAAATTAGTACGTAAATACTTCATGTCTAACATGGTTTGAACTCCTCCTTAAAAATTGATAAAGTGTTGTGTTGCATAAATTGGATTCATTGCCTTGGGATAAGCATTTATCCGCCAATTATAAAATATATCGGCCGATACACTCCCCCACAGCATCCCCCTTTAAAATCACAAAAAACTCCCGTCCCAAAAATAGGGACGAGAGTATAATTCCCGCGATGCCACCCTGATTGAAGAGATCAACTCTTCCGGCTCGAAAATGTTAACGGTTTTAACCCGGGTTCACCTACTTAGTGTTCAGTAAACCAGTTTAAGGATGGATTCGCAGGTAACTAACATCGATTTACACCAACCATCGACTCTCTTCAGAAAGCTCCACTGTTACTATTTCCTTGCATTACTGTTTAAATTATTATGATATATCATACATAACTTTTTATTAAGATGCAAGTGTTTCTACAGATTGTTCCACCATTTTGACAAAATATTCTACAAAACGGTTATCATCGGTCAACTCCGGATGAAATGCAGTACACAAATAGTGACCTTGTTTCGCTGCCACAATTCGATCCTGATGAGTTGCCAGAACTTCTACTTCTGCCCCTGCTTCGACCACATATGGTGCCCGAATAAATACTGCATTAAAATCATCAGCTACATGTTTAATCGCGAGTTCCTGTTCAAAGCTTGCTACCTGGCGACCAAATGCGTTTCGTGCAACTTTCATGTTCATCAAACTCAAATGAGCATGATCTTGACCTTCTATTTTACTAGCCATCAGGATTAATCCAGCACAGGTACCAAAAATAGGTTTGCCCTTTTTGCCAAACTCCTGCAGTGCTGTGAAAAACCCATAGCTATCAATTAAGCGCCGCATCGTTGTACTCTCTCCACCTGGAAGTATTAATCCATCGATGTGCTCAAGTTGTTCTGTACGTTTAATTTCAATTGCTTTTGCACCAGATGCTTCGACAGAACGAATATGTTCGCGAACTGCACCTTGAAGTGCAAGTACACCAATTGTTGTCATACCAATTCCTTCTTTCTATTCGCTACGATCTTGCATACGATCAGATGCATCTAACGTGCTCATTTCGATACCCTTCATAGCAGTACCTAGGCCTTTTGAAAGCTCAGCAATTAGCTTGTAATCTGTGTAATGTGTTGTCGCTTCAACAATAGCTTTTGCAAATTTAGCTGGATTATCTGACTTAAAGATACCTGATCCAACGAATACTCCATCAGCACCTAGTTGCATCATTAATGCAGCATCAGCAGGCGTCGCAACTCCTCCTGCAGCAAAGTTAACAACTGGCAGGCGACCTTCTTCGCGGATTTGTAGTAATAGCTCATATGGAGCACCGATATTTTTAGCAAATGTCATAACTTCATCCTTAGACATTGCAGATAATTGACGGATTTCTGATTGAATTTGGCGCATGTGACGAACTGCTTCGACAATATTTCCTGTACCAGGTTCACCTTTTGTGCGAAGCATGGAAGCACCTTCACCAATTCGACGTGCAGCTTCCCCGAGGTTACGACATCCACAAACAAACGGAACCGTATAATCTGATTTATTTAAATGAAATACATCATCTGCTGGAGTTAATACTTCACTCTCGTCAATATAGTCTACACCCATTGATTCCAATACGCGTGCTTCAACAATATGACCAATACGAGCCTTTGCCATTACAGGAATCGATACTGCATTCATTACTTGTTCTGTAATTTCAGGACCAGCCATACGGGCTACTCCTCCTGCAGCGCGGATATCAGATGGAACACGTTCTAACGCCATTACAGCAACTGCTCCTGCCTCTTCTGCGATTCTTGCTTGTTCAGCGTTCACAACATCCATGATCACGCCGCCTTTTTGCATTTCTGCCATTCCACGTTTTACACGTTCTGTTCCTGTATTTGTCATTCGTAAATCCCCCTATTTTTCTGAAACTTTTTAGTTTAGATTATTATACTACTTAGAACCAACCTTTAACAGTGTCAACAATTGTAGAAAACAAATTACTGAAAAAATCGCCAATTGAACCTAGAATCAGCATAAACCAATTGTCTTTTTCTACCGAATCCTGTGCTATTATATCAACTGTTTTATTCGATTCTGCGTTAAATATATAACCAAAATCATTTTCGCCTTCAAAGATTAATTCTGCAGTGCCAATCTTTTCCCCTTTTTCGATTGGTGCAGTTAATTCCCCATCTTTGTTTAACTTTTCTTTGTCTATCGTATATTTTAGTGTATATTTCTCTGCTTGTCCCTGTTGTACAGGTACTTTAATAGCTTTATTGGTAGCAATTTCAACTGTTTCTTCTTTTCCATTGGCAATAGGAAGTGCTTCTTGACCATCTACTTGATGGCCTTTAGCAAATAATTCTTTTGTTTCGAAATTTGAAAAACCATAATCGAAAAGTTTTGCGGTTTCATGAAAACGCTTTGCTTTACTATCCGTTTTCATTACAACAGAAATAAGACGTTGCCCATTCCGTTCTGCTGTTCCTGTAAAACAATATCCAGCAATATCTGTATGACCGGTTTTTAAACCATCTACACCTTTGTAGTTGAATTGCTGTAAGAATGTTGCTTTATGTGGCAGCATCCAGTTTAAATTCTCGACATTTTTATAGCCTTCGAAGTCTAAAGAGATCTGACTTGATACACTTAATGCTTCTGGATGATCATTAATAAGGTTATATGCAAGTAACGCTGCAGATCTTGCGGATAATAAGTTATTCGCATTTGGGTCTGTTCCCTCTGGTACATTTTCACCCAACAAGGAATTGGGTAGGCCTGTAGAATTAACAAATTTATAATCTGGTAATCCCATTTCCTCTGCTTTTTTATTCATCATTTTTACAAAATCGCCTTCTGATCCTGCGATTAGTTCAGCAAGTGCAATTGTAGTACCATTATCAGAGATAATCGCCATCGCATCATATAATTCTTTTACCGTATATTCTTTATCCTGACGCAATCCAATTCCTGAAAGGAGTGGGCTTGCAGAAATACTATACGCGTAGTCACTGATCTTCGTTTTTGTATCCCAGCTGATTTGACCACTTTCAATCGCATCCCATACAAGGTATTCGGTCATCATTTTAGTCATACTAGCTGGTGGTAGTGCTATATCAGCATCTTTAGCAAATAAGATTTTCCCTGTTTCTGCGTCAACTAAAATTGCTGATTCTGCTTCAAGTTCAACTGTCTTTGCTGCCTGTGTTGCCAAAGGTTGTACGAATACCGTTGCCATCATTACAAATGCTACGAGCAATAATGACAAATTTCTCTTTACGTTGTGTTTCACTTTCTCTACCTCCACCTGTTAAATCAGACTTCACCCTCAATTTTGTTGGAAAAGTCACGATATGTATATCTATTTTTTTGTATGCATCTTTGATAGTTTACCACATAAAACAGCAAAAAAATAGACGGGGAATATTCCCTATCTATTTTTTCTACTAGGATATTTCACCTACATAACGACATTAAATTGTATAATATTTATACCGAGTAATTTGGTGCTTCTTTCGTAATTTGAACATCGTGTGGATGACTCTCGCGTAAACCAGCATTGGTAATGCGAATAAATCGCGCATCATTTCGTAAAGACGTAATAGTAGCTGTTCCGCAATATCCCATTCCTGCCCGTAATCCACCAATCAGTTGATGAACTGTATCTGCAAGTGGTCCTTTATATGCAACTCGTCCCTCGATCCCTTCTGGTACAAGCTTTTTCGTTTCTTCTGATTCTTGGAAATAGCGGTCCTTAGAGCCTGCTTTCATCGCTCCAACAGATCCCATTCCCCGATAGACTTTATATTGTCTGCCTTGGAAAATTTCTGTATCGCCAGGACTTTCTAAAACACCAGCAAACATACTACCAAGCATAACAGCATGAGCACCTGCTGCCAGGGCTTTAACAACATCTCCAGAATACTTAATTCCACCATCTGCTATGATTGGAACACCGTATTCAGAAGCTGCCATTGCACAATCATTAATAGCAGTGATCTGCGGAACTCCAACACCTGCTACTACACGTGTAGTACAAATAGAACCAGGTCCAATTCCAACCTTTACTATCGTTACGCCAGCCTCAATCAATTCTTGCGTAGCTTCAGCGGTTGCAACATTTCCTGCGATAATATCTAAATCTGGATAAGCTTGTCTTACACGTCTCACTTGCTCTAGTACACCTTGTGAATGGCCATGTGCTGTATCGATTACAACTACATCTACACCACTATTTACCAGATGTTCAATTCGTTTCATGGCATCAACTGTTACACCAACAGCCGCTCCTACCAATAATCTTCCTTGTGCATCCTTAGCTGCATTTGGAAATTCAATCACTTTTTCAATATCTTTAATCGTAATTAATCCTTTTAATACACCATCATCATCAACAAGTGGTAATTTTTCAATTTTATATTGCTGCAGAATTTTTTCAGCTCCATCAAGCGTTGTTCCAACTGGTGCTGTTACAAGGTTTTCACTTGTCATTACTTCATGAATTAATATGGAATAATCCTGAATAAAACGTAGGTCACGGTTAGTTAAAATACCTACAAGCTTTTGTTCTTCTTGATTATTTACAATTGGGACTCCAGAGATGCGAAACTTTCCCATCAAATGTTCAGCATCAAAGACTTGATGTTCAGGAGTTAAAAAGAAAGGATTTGTAATAACACCACTTTCAGAACGTTTTACACGATCAACCTGTTCTGCTTGATCTTCAATCGACATGTTTTTGTGTATGACACCAAATCCACCTTGACGTGCCATTGCTATAGCCATTTCTGCTTCTGTCACAGTATCCATGCCTGCACTAATGAACGGAGCATTTAGCTTTATGTTTTCTGAAAGCTTTGTTTTTAGTTCTACATCCTTAGGGAGTATTTCTGACTTTGCTGGTACCAACAATACATCATCAAACGTTAATCCTTCTTTAACAAACTTATCCTTGCGCATCTTTATCCTCCTAATTGTAATTTTTTGGCATACGTTATATGCGTATAATTTATATATAAGGTTACACTAATTGTTACTTAGAATACGGTATCGAAATGTGTTTTTCAACAGGTTGTTACTAAAGTTAAAAAAGAAAATTGATTCAAAATATTGTAATTGTTCTGTGAGGAGGAAATGTATGACAAAACAGGATATATCAGCCTTTTATAACTCGCTACAAAACCTCCATTCCAGTCAAAACTTTTTAGAAAATTGTTATGCAACGATTGATGGGGTGAATACCGGGGCAAAAAGCTATGAAAACAGCGGAACATTTATGTATTACTTAGATCAGGGACAGCTTTTTTTAACGGAAGGAAAAAAAGGAGATATACGACTTAAACCGCTATTATATTTCTATGGGATGGGTCATATTATAAAGGCTTGCTTACTAACGAACCGTCCTAATTATCCGGAATCTACATCAATTTTAGCACACGGGGTGTCTGCTAGAAAACGAAAGAAGAAAGATTATACCTTTATCCAAGATGAAGTGAAAGTTCAACAGAATGGCTTATTTACATACTCATGTAATTATCTATTCTCATTAAAAACACCACCTATTACCAAAGTTAAAATGGACTTTTTATTTAGGTTAATCCCTGAAATGAATGACTTTTTTGCTTTTAACAATGAGGAAAAAGGTATTTCCATTGGAAGGATTGACTCAACTACATTATGCTTTCCGATTTCGATAATCGATAACTACCATTTAACAGAACGGGCATTCATTAAGCGGATAAGCACCTATTTACCTGAAATTAAAAAAGTAGAATCAACCAAGAAACATCTATTGGTGAGAATAGAAAAGCCTATTCAACAGTTGAACGGACCTTTTTATTGTCATTGGGAAAAACAAGAGATATATTTCCCTTGTGACCGTACTTATTTTGTTTCTGTACCAGAGATTTTAATACATTATTTATTACTTTATAACTTAAGTATGATTAGTCGATATGAAACCGAGTATTGGGGGGAACTTTTTGCAACAAAATATGGGGTAGACTATTCGATCATTGTCCATTATTTAACTATTGTGGTGGATAAAGTTGAAAATTTGCTTGGAGAGTGGTTACAACAAAGACAATAGGTTCTTTATCATGGTGATGTTGTGTAAAAATGCCACAGAAATTACTTCTGTGGCATTTGTTTAGATTATTTCCTCAATATAAATGGATGTATTGTTTTTAAGTGTCAGAATTTCTTCTGATTGACAAAGCTGTATCATTGGACGAGTAGGGAACTTATCTTCTACAAATACAATTTCTCCAGCTTGTCCATTAGACAACCTAACCTTTGTCCCTATGGAAAAATTAGCTAAGCTTTTCGTGAACGTGTCTACCACCTGGTAGTCAAAATCTGTGTATTTAACACGTGAAAGTTCCTCAACCACCTGGAATGGCGATTGTTTTGGTTGATACAATCTATCACATGTCATCGCATGGTATATATCACTCACAGCAATAATTCTAGAGTAAGTATGAATCTTTTCTTTTTGTAAACCAAATGGATAGCCGCTTCCATCTATTCGTTCATGATGCTGCAGAATAGCTAGTTTTACAATTTGCGTGATTGTTGGAATATGTTCGACCATACGGTATGAATACGAAGGATGATTTTTCAATTCATTAATCTCTTCAACTGATAATGACGTTTTTTTATTCAGAATAGATGGTGAAACCTTTGCCATACCACAATCACTTAAAAAGCCCGCAAACCCTATTTGAATCCAATCTCCACTAGAAAATCCCATCTTTTTACCTAAATAAGCTGCAATTATACTTACTGAAACACTATGATGATACATATAATCATTCTTCGTATTAAATTGATGCAGGGTAAAAACATCTGCATCATCTCGATCGATGCGTTCGAATAATGGCATTACTAGTTTTCGTACCGCAGGCATATCAACCTGGATATTATTTTGCCAGGAAGTAAATAACTTCTTATAACTTTGAACCACAAATTGATAATGATCAGCAAATGAAAGTTTGCTAACATCATTTGTCGGCTCTACTCGCTTCTTAGATTCCTTTTTCTTTTGAACAATATTTGGTGTAAAAGTTTTGCCATCTGAAAGCTTTGAACCCACATCGACATAAGTAATAAAAAATTTTTCCAATATCATAATATGTTCCTCGGTTAGAACGGTATTTTTAGGAATGATTGCCCGATTCGATTTCCCTTTTACATCGTGTAACAACATACAGCCTGGAACTAATTGTGACGGTTCCACACGCATGCCAATTCCCCCCTTTTAGAAAAGCGCAAGCGCTGAAGTTATATTAAAAAAAGGCAACTCAAAGAGAAATTTCCTTTTCACTTCTCTACAGAGTTGCCTTAAAAAATGCTACTTCATCCTGTTGTTAACCTATTCTTCTTGATTACCATCTTCTTGTTCAGTTGTTATTTCTTCAGTTACCTCGGAGAAATTTTCAGCGTTTACATCTTCTTCGATAACTTCTTCTTCCTCTTCAGGCTCAACTTTCGCAACTGTGGCAACCTCTTCATTTTCCTGTAAACGAATTAAACCAACGCCACGCGTATTACGTCCTGATTGTGAAATACCAGCGACTGGGATTCGGATTAAAACACCAGCAACAGTAATGAGCATAATGTCTTCTTCTCCCGTAACTGCCTTCACTGTAACAACGTGTCCAGTATCCTCATTCAGCTTACATGTGAAAATACCTTTACCACCACGTTTGGTGATTCGATATTGATCTTCAGGTGTACGTTTTCCGACCCCTTTATTCGTAACATGTAAAATCTGTAATCCTTCTTCCAGGATTTCCATTGATACAACTTCATCATCGCCACGCAAGGAAATACCTCGAACCCCTGCCGCTGTACGACCCATGGAACGGATTTGATCTTCTGGAAAACGGATTAAATAGCCATTATTAGTAGCAATCATAATGTCCTTCGTTCCGTCCGTTAAGCGAACCGAAATAAGTTCATCATCATCACGCAGGTTAACTGCAATTAACCCACCTTTTCGGATATTCGCAAATTGCGATAAAGTTGTCCGCTTCGAAATACCTTTTCGTGTCGTAAAGAATAAAAACCAGTCATCCGCAAATTCGTTAACTGTGATTACAGCATTAATTGATTCCTCTTTTTCAATTTGTAATAAATTAATTACAGGAATCCCTTTTGCAGTCCGACTAAACTCAGGAATTTCATATCCTTTGGCACGATACACTTTACCTTTATTAGTAAAGAATAAGACGGTATCATGTGTAGAAGTAGATACTAGATGCTCAACAAAGTCGTCATCATTTGTACCCATTCCTTGAATACCACGACCATTACGTTTCTGCGTACGATACGTAGATGCTGGTAGACGCTTAATATATCCTTGATGTGTAAGTGTGATTACGATACTTTCTTCTGGAATTAAGTCCTCATCTTCAATGAAGTCCATTCCTCCGACCATAATCTCCGTACGACGTGGATCATTATAGCGTTCTTTAATCTCCGTTAATTCTTCACGGATAATCTCTAATACTTTTTCATCATCCGCTAAAATTGCTTTTAACTCATCAATTAACTGAATGAGTTCGTTGTATTCATTTTCAATTTTTTCTCGTTCTAAACCTGTTAGACGTTGCAAACGCATATCTAAAATTGCTTGAGCTTGCTTCTCAGACAGACCAAAACGCTCTATTAATGCATCGCGTGCTATATCGCCAGTTTTTGACTGACGAATTAACGCAATAACTTCATCAAGATGGTCTAATGCTATACGCAATCCTTCTAGAATGTGAGCACGGGCTTCTGCTTTTCTTAATTCAAAAGCCGTTCGACGCTTGATGATTACCTTCTGATGATCTAGATAATGTACCAAAGATTGTTTAATATTTAATACTCTCGGATGTCCATCAACCAATGCCAACATATTTATACCAAAGGTCGTTTGTAACGACGTATATTTATATAAATTATTTAATACAACATTTGGATTTACATCCCGGCGCAATTCCATAACAACACGAAGGCCATTACGATCCGATTCATCTCGTAAATCAGTAATGCCCTCAATGCGCTTATCGCGAACAAGGTCTGCAATTTTTTCAATTAACTTTGCTTTATTTACTTGATATGGAAGCTCAGTAGCAATAATCGTTGATTTTCCATTTTTGTTTTCCTCGATATTTACCTTTGCTCGAATAGTTATTGAACCCTTACCAGTTTCAAATGCCTTACGTATTCCACTGCGCCCAAGAATTTGACCAGCTGTAGGAAAGTCTGGTCCATAGATATGATTCTCCATTAAATCGTCAATGGTGATTTCAGGATCTTTACTGATGGCTAAAACAGCATCAATCGTTTCCCCTAAATTATGTGGTGGAATATTGGTTGCCATACCAACTGCAATACCTGAAGTACCATTAACAATTAGGTTAGGAAAACGGGATGGAAAAACAACAGGTTCACGTTCAGAACCATCATAGTTATCTCTATAATCAATGGTATCTTTGTTTATATCACGTAATAATTCCATAGATATTTTGGACATACGTGCCTCTGTATAACGCATAGCCGCAGCAGAGTCCCCATCAACGGAACCAAAGTTTCCATGGCCATCTACAAGCATATAACGATAGCTAAAATCCTGTGCCATACGTACCATCGTTTCATAAACAGCTGAATCACCGTGTGGATGATACTTACCAATTACTTCTCCGACAATACGCGCTGACTTTTTGTGTGCTTTATCCGAATGCATACCTAGGTCATTCATTGCATATAAAATTCTACGATGAACAGGCTTTAAGCCATCACGAACATCTGGTAATGCACGAGATACAATTACACTCATTGCATAGTCAAGAAATGATGTACGCATTTCCTGACTAATATTTATTTCTTGAACATTAGACCGTTCTTGATCCGCCATTTTGTTACCTCCTCGTCACATTAAATCTGTGACAATCACTATCTATCTCTTTAATTACTTGCTTATGCGTCCGCTTCTGAACAGTCGCCTCCGCTTTTCTTTTATAGCTACGGCTCCTAGAAGCTGCCGTCATAGTCAATAGACACTCCGAACACGATGGACCGTGTGCTCTACGGTCTTTTGACTATGCTTGTCGTCGCTGTCCAGCCCACTCCGCTTTTCTTTTATACATCCAGGTTTTTTACGTATTGGGCGTTTTCTTCGATAAAGTTACGTCTTGGTTCTACTTTGTCACCCATCAACATATCAAAGACTTGATCAGCTTCAATAGCATCATTCAAATCAACCTGTAATAATGTACGCGAATCTGGGTCCATTGTAGTTTCCCAAAGTTGTGTTGCATTCATCTCTCCAAGTCCTTTATATCTTTGTATTCCTGCTTTCGGGCTACTAGGGATTTCTGCTAAAATACGATCCATTTCCTTGTCATTATACGCATAGTAAGCAGCTTTACCTTGCTGTATTTTGTACAATGGTGGTTGAGCTATATAGATATAGCCCTTTTCTAAAAGTGGCCGCATGTAACGATAGAAGAACGTTAATAATAGAGTACGAATGTGCGCACCATCAACATCAGCATCTGTCATAATTACAACCTTGTGGTAACGTGCTTTCGAAATATCAAAATCCTCAGCAATACCCGTCCCGAGTGCCGTAATCATCGCTCTTACTTCATTGTTAGATAATATCCTATCAAGTCTTGCTTTTTCTACGTTCAAAATCTTACCACGTAACGGAAGGATTGCCTGGAAGTGGCGATCCCTTCCTTGCTTAGCTGAACCACCTGCGGAATCACCCTCAACAATGTATAGCTCACTTATCTTGGCATCCTTTGAAGAACAATCTGCAAGTTTACCAGGTAAGTTTGATATCTCTAAAGCACTTTTACGGCGCGTTAATTCACGTGCCTTCTTTGCAGCCGCACGTGCTCTAGATGCCATTAGGCCTTTTTCAACTACTATTTTTGCAACGGAAGGATTTTCAAATAAAAATTTAGAGAATGCTTCACTAAACATGGAATCCGTAACAGTTCGAACTTCACTGCTTCCAAGCTTTGTTTTCGTTTGGCCTTCAAATTGTGGATCTGGGTGCTTAATCGAGATAATTGCTGCCATACCTTCTCGCACATCATCTCCAGTTAAATTTGGGTCATTTTCTTTGAATAAATTATTTTTTCTAGCATAATCATTGATTACACGTGTTAATCCTGTTTTAAATCCTGATTCATGTGTTCCACCTTCATGTGTGTGGATATTATTTGCAAAGGAATAAATATTACTAGCAAAACCGTCGTTATATTGTACTGCGACTTCGACTGTAATCCCTTGATCTTCTGATTCTGTATAAAACGGTTCATGAAGAACCTCACGTGATTGATTGATATATTCT
Source organism: Virgibacillus necropolis (assembly GCF_044793635.1). Lineage (GTDB taxonomy): Bacteria > Bacillota > Bacilli > Bacillales > Amphibacillaceae > Virgibacillus_F > Virgibacillus_F necropolis_A. Next base: position 2,152,396 of record NZ_CP084992.1, on the reverse strand, counting down.
ACATAGGAGCTAATTCCACCCTCATAATAATAATTAACAGGTTCTTGATCATTTCGTTTATCTTCTAGTGATATACTAAGTCCTTTATTTAAAAAGGCTAACTCGCGCACACGAAGTGCAAGCGTATCAAAATCATAAGATGTAGTCTCAGTAAAGATACCAGTATCTGGTTTGAAGTGGATAATGGTTCCAGTAATATCAGTATCACCGATAACTTTTAATTCCTCCTGTGGAACACCTCGTTCAAAGCCTAAAAAGTGAACCTTACCATCTAAATGAACATAAACTTCTAGATTACTTGAAAGAGCATTAACAACCGATGCGCCTACTCCGTGTAATCCACCGGAAACCTTATAACCGCCCCCACCAAATTTACCACCCGCATGAAGTACCGTCATAATAACTTCAACAGCAGGACGACCAGTCTTTTTTTGAATGCCAACTGGAATACCACGGCCATTATCCTTAACCGTAATACTATTATCCTTTTCAATAATAATCTCAATTTGATCACAATAACCTGCTAGTGCCTCATCAATACTATTATCAACAATTTCCCATACAAGATGATGTAAGCCTCTTTCACTCGTAGAACCTATATACATTCCTGGCCTTTTGCGAACAGCTTCCAAACCTTCCAGCACCTGAATTTGATCTGCGCCATAGGCTTCTTCACTTGTAATATTATTTTCTGACGACATCTTTTCACCCACATTTCTTTAATAAGAGATTGACCCTCTTTTAAAAACTGTATCTATTCATTCTCTACTTCATCTGTGTAATCATCTAGCTTACTTATAGTTGAAATCATGCTTGCTCGTTTTTTAAGTGTTGCGACTGATAATGAACTAAAATATATTAAATCCTTTGTTATCACAACAGACTTTGCTTCCTCAGTTGGTGTGACTATAGATTTGTTTTTGGTTGCACGTTGAATCATCTCTTCCATAATGGACGATGAGGAAATAATATTACGATCAATAATAGAAATTACATCCTTTGATTGAATCACATTATCATTTCCGATATGAATAAACATATAATCTATACCACCTCTATGTGTCTACTTTGCCATTGTTTACTCGAAATAGTTCTGCTTTTTCCAATGTCGCGTGATTTATTCCATCAACACTCGTAGTGGAAACGAAAGTTTGTACTTTTCCCTGAATTGTATTGAGTAGATGTGATTGTCTATAATCATCTAATTCACTCAAAACATCATCAAGCAGAAGTATTGGGTATTCACCAACCTCATTATAAATTAATTCAATTTCCGCAAGCTTCATCGAAAGAGCCGTTGTACGCTGTTGTCCTTGTGAACCATACGTTTGCACATCTTTATTATTCACGTAAAAAAGTAAATCATCGCGATGCGGACCAATGAGTGTCGTTCCACGATCTATTTCTTTTGTTTCAATTTCTTGAAATTTCGATAAGTATCTATTTTCTATTGTCGCCTTATTTGCATCTTCTGATACTTCTATCGTTGCTGCATATTTAATTTCCAGTTGTTCAAGACTTCGACTGATTTGATGATGTATAGGCCTGGCCCATTTACGCAACAAATCAAGGAAAGCAAACCTTCTTTCCAATAATATTGTTGCATGCTCAATTAATTGTTCCGTCAGAACCCAAAGTACTGCAGGGTCTTTTTGTTGATTACGTTGCATTTGCTTCAGTAAATGATTTCGTTGTTTCAGAACTTTTTGATACTGTCCAAGATGATAAATATAGCGTGGCTGTATTTGACCAAGTTCCATGTCAATAAACCGCCTGCGAATTTGTGGCGGCCCCTTTACTAAAGTTAAGTCCTCTGGGGCAAACATAACTACATTTAATGCTCCGATATAATCACTTAACCGCTTTTGTTCAAGATGATTTAATTTTGCTTTTTTCCCTTTTGTTGACACGATGATTTCAAGCGGAAAAGATTGATTTCTTTTCGTTATCTTACCTTCTATTTTAGCATACTCTTTTTCCCACTGGATAAGTTCTTTCTCCCGTGGGGTGCGATGTGATTTTGAAAAAGCTAAAACGTAAATAGCTTCCATCAGGTTTGTTTTCCCTTGTGCATTTTCACCAATTATCACATTCACTTTATCATCAAAAGCGAGGTCTAACACATCGTAATTTCGATAATTTTTTAATTGTAATTGCTGAATATGCATGATTATTCCTCATTTATTTCTTAAAATAATTGTTATCACTATTTAATCTTCTTTTTTTACTACTTCAAATGAACCTGCTTGTTCCACTTCTACTAAATCATTCGGGTAAAGCTTTCTGCCTCGTCGTTTTTCTAATTCACCATTAACGATTACGCCTTGATCTTGTAGAAAAGACTTTATAAACCCACCTGATTCAAAAATGTTTGCGAGCTTCAAAAACTGTCCAAGGGTTATATAATCCGTAGTAATTTCTATTTTTTCATGCATTTTTTTCACCAAATTCTTTTATAGAGTTTGTATATGATTTATTAATAGCATAGGTATTAAGCAAATTAAAATACGTTCAAATAATCAAATACAAGTGCCTTCTATCTATTTTACTAAAGTTTTGGTGTTTAGGGAAGGAAGTAGCCTAAAATTGTTTATTAACGTTATATAAACGCTTTAATTTTACAATACAACGCAAAAAACGCCCTCATTTTTAGAAAATGAAGAGCGTTTTTTGCTTATTAATCAATTTTAGTATGTCCGGACTGGTAAAATCAGCTGCAAGATTGGGTCATTATTTTCTGGTCTGATAATAAATGGACGCATCGCACCCGTAAATTCAATCTTTACTTCATCATTTTCAATAGCTTTTAATGCATCTAACATGTATTTGGAGCTAAAAGAAATTTTTAAATCTTCACCTTCAATTGATTGAACAGTCATTTCCTCTACAACTCTACCAACTTCTGGTGAATTACTTGTAATCTCAATTAATTGACTATCCTTTGTTGCAAGGCGAACAACATTATTACGATCTTCTTTTGCAAGTAAGGAAGCACGATCGATTGTATTTAATAAATCTTTTGTTTTTGCATGGATAACAGTTTTACTTTCCTCTGGTATTAATCGTGATGTTTCTGGGTAATTTCCATCTAGTAATCTAGATAAGAAATACACATGCTTGGTTCGGAAAAGAATTTGGTTATTCGTTACGCTAATTTCAACTGGATCTTCGGTATCAGATAAAATTTTATGAAGTTCATTTAGACTTTTTCCAGGTACAACAACACTAGGGATATCAAACTGGGATTGTTGAACAGGAATTTCACGAGATGCCAAGCGATGGCTGTCTGTTGCAGTGAAGCTCAATGTTTCATTTGAAAAGTTAAGCTTGACTCCAGTTAAAATTGGACGTGTTTCCATGGTAGAGACAGCAAATACAGTCTGTTTTATTAAACTTTTTAGTAGATCTGTTGGCATTTCAAAGCTTTCATCTGTTTGGAGCATTGGTAGTTGTGGATACTCTTCAGCATCTTGTCCATTTAGATTAAATTCAGCTTTACCAGAACGGATTGTTACCTTTAAGTTTTCATCAGCTGTTATTTCTACTGTTTTTTCTGGAAGTTTACGAACGATATCCGGGAAATATCGAGCTTGTAGTACAATACTGCCAGTTTCAATATCCTCTACATGAACGATTCCATCTTCTTCTACAGGTATAAAGGACTGAATGGAAATATCAGAATCACTTCCTGTAAGGGTAATTCCACCATTTGTTGCTTCAATTTTCATACCAGTCAATATTGGAATTGCTGTACGAGATGATATAGCCTTCATGACATCTTGAACACTTGTAATTAATTTGTCGCGTTGAATTTTAAATTTCATGAAATAAATCCTCCTAATGGAAGTTCTTTATATATATTTTTATTAATAAAAAATAGTAGTAATAGTAATAGGGACTGTGATTATGTGGATAACTCATTTTTTACTGTATTTATAGAGTTCCAACCCCTGTGGACAGTTTGTTGACAAGTGTGACCCCTCTATACACACTATTCACATGTTGGTAACTTATAAATTTTTCAGTTCCTCTTTAATTTCATCAATATCCTGGTTTATGGTTGTATCGTTTTCTAGCATTCGAGATATTTTCTCATGCGCATGAATGACAGTTGTATGATCACGGCCACCAAATTCCTCACCAATTTTAGGTAAAGAAAAGTCGGTCATTTCCCTTGAAAGATACATCGCTATTTGCCTAGGAAATGCAATGGATTTGGTTCGTTTCTTCGCTATGAAGTCTTCCTGCTTAATATTGTATTTCTCACCAACAACCTGTTGAATCTTCTGTATGGTAACAACTTTTGGCTTTTTACTTGGGATAATATCCTTTAACGCATCAGCTGCAAGAGAAGCATCTATATCTCGATTGACTAGCGATGAATAGGCAACAACGCGTATTAGGGCACCTTCAAGTTCGCGAACATTTGTATCAATTTGATTGGCTATATATAGCATGACTTCATTTGGAATGTCGAGTCCTTCTGCTTTAGCCTTCTTACTTAAAATTGCACTACGCGTTTCTAAATCTGGTGGTGTAATATCTGTAATTAATCCCCATTCAAACCGAGAACGTAGACGATCCTCAAGTGTCGGAATCTCCTTAGGTGGACGATCACTGGAAATAATAATTTGTTTATTTTCTTCATGTAAGGTATTAAAGGTATGGAAAAATTCCTCTTGCGTAGATTCTTTTCCAGCGATGAATTGAATATCATCTATTAGTAGAACATCTACATTACGGTACTTATTACGGAAATTAATTGTTTTGTTATCCATGATGGCATTAATAAATTCATTCGTAAATTTTTCAGATGATAAATAAACCACTCGCGCATCTGGGTTATGATCACGAACATAGTGACCGATTGCGTGCATGAGATGGGTTTTACCAAGTCCAACTCCACCATATATAAAAAGTGGATTGTAGGCCTTTGCTGGAGCCTCCGCTACCGCAAGTGAAGCAGCATGAGCAAAACGGTTTCCTGATCCAATAACAAAGGTATCAAACGTATAGTTTGAATTTAACATTGTTTTGGGAGCATCTGTACTCTGGTTATTTTGAACAGCAGGAATGGACTTTGGAGTTGAATTTACTTCATCCGCTTCAGTATTTGTCTCAGGAATAATGAACTTGGTCTTTAACGATGCACCAGTTATTTCAAATAATATTTCTGAAATTAATACAGTGTATCTACCTTCCAGCCAGTCTCGTGCAAATTCATTTGGTGCGGAGACAATTAATGTATCTTCTTGAAGCTTTTCTGCTTTTGTATTTTTCAACCATGTGTCAAAGCTCGGCTTACTAACCTTTTCTTCAACTTTTTCAAGCGTAGCCGTCCATAACTCTTCGATGTTTTCCAAGTTTGGTTCACTCCTTTCAGCAAGATATGATACAAAAAGCCTCTCTCAATCTTTCAGCGCTTAACGAAGTTTTGAAAGATGGAAAGGCATTTTTTGGCAGTTAGGAAAGTATAAATCCTTTCTTACTGCATAAGTGCAACTAAGGCTTGGCGATAAGCCAAGTTTTCTAATAAGTAAAGAATGTATAAAATGTTGACATTGAATATTTTGGTAGCCATGTAGGGCCACGTCCAGCTCCAGCGCCCAGCGACTATTGGATTTCCTTTACCTCCTTACGATAACAGTTCGACATAGTCGAACGTCCTTAACCGCTTACGCTTACCGTGTTTCCTTTATCTCATAAGAAAGAAGGAAGTTCGATTAAAACCGCCACTTTGAGTGGCAACATCGAACTACCCACGTTGCGTGGGCAAAATCCATACGTCGCTAAACGGGCGCTTGCGCTTTTGTTCCTCTTATGGAAAGTATAAATTTCCAAGGATTTAATTTAAAAACTACCTTACTAATTAGGAAAAATAGGAAGTAAGTAGAAAAATTGTTTATTTTGACGTGTGGATAATAAATAGCTTTACATAAGTAGTTAGGAAACGTTATGTACGTTTTCCACATAATTGTTGATAAGTTGATAAACAGTGGTGTGAACAAGTATCCACAGGTTATTAACAGAATGTGGATATCTTTTGTTCATTTTTCACTTTTCCACATCTTAAAACACAAATATAATACCAAAAAAAAGACTTTAATGCAATGGCTTTCTCGACACTTATCCACAAAAACCACCCCTTGTAGACAAGTTTTATCCACACCACTATATTTTGTGATTATCCTGTCGATAAATTGTGTGGATAAAAAAATGTCGAAACAAAGAGTAAACAATAGCCTGTGGGTAACTGAATTTTAAAAGGAAGTTGACAGATGGTACATGTTTTACGTATAATAATTTAGACTGTCTATTGGATATGTTTTAGTTTGAATTTTTAATTCCTCAGGGAGGTGTAAGATAGATGAAAAGAACGTACCAACCAAATAACCGTAAACACAAAAAAGTACATGGATTTCGTGCACGCATGGCTACGAAGAACGGACGTAAAGTACTAGCGCGTCGTCGTCTAAAAGGAAGAAAAGTACTATCTGCATAGACCGCTGATCAAGTCAGTGGTTTTTTTTCAGAAGAGAAGCAGTGTTTCCTGTTCCTTCTTGCAATGGAGGAGCTATGGGATCACTGCTTATTATATAGATAGAGTTAATTGCATTGATTTGAGCTCAAGCGTCTACCCCTGACATGCGCTTGCGCTTTTATATAGTAAAGGTGATTGAAATGAAAAAAGCGTTTCGTATAAAAGATAATGAAGAGTTTCAACTTGTATTTAAAAAAGGAAAGTCTTTCGCCAACCGCCAGCTGGTGCTATATTATATGGAAAAAGAAGGACAAACCCACTTTCGAGTCGGGATCTCTGTAGGGAAGAAAATTGGAAACGCTGTTACACGAAATCGAATAAAACGTCATTTACGTCATGCGTTCCAGGACCTAGAAGTGCAGATTTCCAAACCAAGAGATATCATTATCATTGCAAGACAACCAACAAAAGATATGACGTATGAACAGTTTAAAAAGAGTTTGATTCATTTGTTATCAAAAGAACGTTTATTAAAAAAATAAATTATAAGTTTATGATTAAATATTAAACGCTTTAATGATAGAATATATGTATACATAGGGGCTTTGTAAGGAGGAAATCTAGTGTCAAAGAAGTTTTTATTGCTAGTAAGCATGATAGGGTTAGTTGTGTTGCTTTCCGGTTGTATGAATATTAATGAACCAATTACACCTGATAGTGAAGGTTTTTGGAATGAATACTTTGTATTTCCTATGTCATGGTTGATCACATATTTCGCTGAATTATTTGGTAATAACTATGGTTTGGGTATTGTTGTTGTAACTATTATAGTTCGGTTAGTACTATTACCACTTAATGTTAAACAATTAAAAAGTTCAAAAGCAATGCAGGATGTACAACCTGAGCTTAAGGAACTTCAAAAGAAATATAGCTCAAAGGATGCAAATACACAGCAAAAATTACAAAAAGAAACAATGGCTTTATTCCAGAAGCATGGGGTAAATCCGTTGGCAGGGTGTTTGCCTATTTTTGTACAAATGCCGGTATTAATCGCTATTTACCATGCGATTATGCGAAATCAGGAAATTCAAGAACATAGTTTTTTATGGTTTGAACTGGGTGCACCGGATCCATTTTTTATTCTTCCAATCGTTGCTGGGGCAGCAACTTTCCTACAGCAAAAATTAATGATGGCTGGGAGTCCGGCGGGTCAAAACCCACAAATGATGGTAATGTTATATGTTATGCCAATTATGATCGCTGTATTTGCAATCTTCTTCCCAGCTGCATTAGCACTATACTGGGTTGTAGGTAACATCTTCATGGTTGCACAAACTGTTTTTATTCGTAAGCCAATGATGAAAGATGCTAGTACTGGAGGAGACAAAAAGTGAGAGAAATAACTGCTACTGGTCAATCGGTGGAAGAAGCGGTCCAATCAGCATTAGAGCAGTTAAACACATCTAGGGACCAAGTGGATATTGCTATTATTGACGAAGGTAAAAAAGGGCTTTTTGGTGTCTTTGGTTCAAAAAGATCAATTGTGAAAGTTACTTTTTCTAAAAATCAAATCCAACAAACAGAAAAGTATATCCATGAATTGACAAAAAATATGGGTGTTGAAGTTGAAATCACAACTACCATTGATGGCAATCATGTAACATTTGAATTAAATGGTGAAAAAATAGCCCTATTAATAGGGAAACGTGGTCAAACATTGAATGCATTGCAGTATTTAGTGCATTTAGTATTGAACAAGGATGGAAAACAGTTTTATTCGGTTACAGTTGATGCAGAAGGTTATCGTGGTCGTCGCAAAGAAACCCTTGAATCACTAGCATTAAAAATGGCTGATAAAGCAAAACGATTAAATAAAAAAGTGGCGTTAGAGCCTATGCCTGCTTATGAACGTAAAATTATTCATAGTGCATTGCAAGGTAATAAGAATATTTCTACGTATTCCGATGGTGTCGAACCACATCGCCATATTGTAATAAAACCATAATAAAGCTTAGCGAAAACCCTGGGAAACCGGGGTTTTTTGCATCGTATTATATATAGGTATAATTAGGTAGTACGATTGTATGATTCTTACAAATTTTACCACTACCTTTTCCTCATTTTCTCAAAAGATAAAGGTATTCACTTAATTTCCTAGAATTATTTATAAAATAATAACAGGAGAGGAAGTGGATACATTGAAACATGTAAAATTTGCTAGTTTAGTTGTGATGATTATTGCGCTCATGTGTACACCGGTCTATGCAGCACCAAGCGGACAAGGCAGTCAAGCCTTTGATAATAAGGTGGTTAAAAGGATTAAGGTTGATAATATCTATCAACATGTCTATCATTTATCAGAGGTTATTGGGTCGCGTGGCGCTGGTACAGAAGGTGAAGAACAAACAGTTGATTACCTGATAGAACAATTTGAAAGCTTTGGGTATGAGGATGTTAATGTCTATCCGTTCACATTTCAAACATGGGATGGTGAAGAAATTACCTCATATAATGTAGAAGCGGTAAAAGAACCAATGAAAAAGCATAACACGGGCCAAGCTATAATCGTTGGATCACATCATGACTCTGTACCATGGGGACAAGGTGCAAATGATGATGCATCAGGTACTGCGGCACTACTAGAATTAGCAAGAGTTTTTGCTAACACGCCAACAGACACGACAATTAAATTCGTGGCATTTGGTGCAGAAGAATATGGACTTTGGGGCTCACGAAAGTATGCTGAAGCGATGACACCAGAGGAAATAGAAAGAACAGTAGCTCAGTTCCAAATGGATATGGTTGGCAGTGAGGATGCAGGAGAATTAGTGATGTTTACAGCAGATGGTGAGAAAAATTTGGTTACAGATCTTGGAGCAGCAGCAGGATCGAGAGTAAGTGAACTTGTACCATACAGTGAACTTGGTAGAAGTGATCATGTTCCATTTCATAATTTAGGAATTCCAGCAGCATTGTTCATTCATACACCGTTGGAGCCTTGGTATCACACGGAAGACGATACAATTGAACACATTAGTAAAGAAAAATTAAAGGACGTAGCAAATATTGTTGGTGCAGCAATCTATCAAGTAGCTAGAAAAGATACTCCGGCGCTTGAAAAGGCTACTGTAGCTCCAGTACCTGTGGATTATTATTATGAGGAACCTCATTTATAAAACTGTTAATAACATAATTGAAGAAAAAGAGTTGCTTATTCACATGTGGATAAGCAACTCTTTTTTATTGGAATTATTATCTTTGTGGATAAGTTTATTTTTTAGTTAAAATGTGATATTCTATTTAGTTAGTGACGATAAAAAAATAAATGCTAATAATAGATATAAATAGATGCGATAAAAGTAGGTGAAAGACGTGGAGACAGATACAATAACAGCAATATCAACCCCGATTGGTGAAGGTGCAATTGCGATCGTTAGATTAAGTGGTCCAGATGCTATATCCATTTCCAATAATTTGTTTCAGGGGAAAAATTTAGATGAAGTGGATTCACATACCATTCACTATGGTAAAATAATTGATCCAGAAACAAATGAGGTAGCAGAAGAGGTAATGGTTTCAGTCATGCGTGCACCAAAAACATTTACTCGTGAAGATGTGGTCGAGATAAATTGTCATGGTGGCATGGTATCCATCAATCGTGTCTTGGAAATAATTTTGAGTAAAGGTGCGCGACTAGCAGAACCAGGGGAATTTACAAAACGAGCATTTCTCCACGGAAGAATCGACTTATCGCAAGCAGAAGGGGTTATGGATTTAATCCGAGCAAAAACGGACAAAGCGATGTCTGTTGCTTTAAAACAAATGGATGGGCGACTATCTGCTTTAATTCAGCGTTTAAGACAAGAGCTTCTAGAAACGGTCGCGCATGTGGAAGTGAATATCGATTATCCAGAATACGATGATGTAGAAGAAATGTCACATGAAATGATGCGTGTGAAAACAAAAGAAGTCCATGATGAAATTGAAAAGCTTTTAGAGGTTGCTAAGCAAGGTAAAATCTTACGTGAAGGACTCGCAACAGCTATTATTGGACGACCTAATGTTGGAAAATCTTCCTTGATGAACACACTTGTTCAGGAAAATAAAGCGATTGTTACCGATGTACCGGGTACTACGCGTGATATTATCGAAGAATATGTCAATGTTCGCGGAGTACCGCTTAGACTTGTCGACACTGCGGGAATTAGGGAAACTGAAGATATTGTCGAAAAAATTGGTGTCGAACGATCAAGAAAAGTGCTTAAAGAATCAGATCTTATTTTATTTGTTTTAAATAATAATGAAGAACTAACTATTGAAGATGAAAAATTATTTGAAGCAGTAACGGGATTAGAATATATTGTGATTATAAATAAAACAGATTTACCAGCTAAGCTGAATTTGGATGGTGTAAAAAAATTGGCTGAGGGTAAGCCGATTATAACGACATCATTGATTGAAGAAGAAGGGGTAGACGAATTAGAAAAAGCAATTGCTCAAACCTTCTTTACGGGTGAAATAGATAGTGGAGATTTAACCTATGTGTCGAATGTCCGTCATATTCAGCTTTTAAAACAAGCAAAAGAATCCTTAGAAGATGCAGTAGCAAGCCTAGAAATGGCGATGCCACTTGATATAATACAAATTGACGTAACTCGGACATGGGAACTATTAGGTGAAATAATTGGCGATACTGCAAGCGATAGCTTGATTGATCAGTTATTTTCACAATTCTGCCTAGGGAAATAAGAAAAGCGGAGGCGACTGTACAGCGACGTACAGATAGATGGAACTGTGAAAGTACGGCGAAATTTCCGTACATTCATCAGGGCAAACTATCTGCAAGTGCTAGGAGCCGCAGCTAGACAAAAAAAGCAAGAAAAAATAGAAGTTATTCGGTTTTTATATAGAAGGGATGAAAAATTATGGCATATGATGCAGGCCGTTATGATGTTATCGTAATTGGAGCAGGTCATGCAGGAGTGGAAGCGGGGATTGCTGCAGCTAGGATGGGTGCAAAAACCTTAATGTTGACACTTAATTTAGATATGGTTGCCTTTATGCCGTGTAATCCATCACTAGGTGGACCGGCAAAAGGGATCGTTGTGCGCGAAATTGACGCACTTGGTGGTGTGATGGCAAAGGTTATTGATAAAACACACATCCAAATGCGTATGTTAAACACAGGAAAAGGTCCAGCAGTACAAGCGCTTCGAGCACAAGCTGACAAACCTTTATATATACGGGAAATGAAAAATATCATTGAAAACGAAGAGAACTTAACCTTAAGACAAGGTATGGTTGAAAAACTTATTATTGAAGATGGTGTTTGTAAAGGTGTAGTAACCGAGACAAAGGCAGCGTATCACGCAGAAACAGTTATTATTACTACTGGTACATTTATGCGCGGAAAAGTTCTAATGGGAGATTTGGAATATGAGAGTGGACCGAACAACCAACGTGTATCTGTAAAGCTTTCTGAACACCTGGAAGAGCTTGGATTTGAATTGACACGTTTTAAAACAGGTACACCACCACGAGTAAATAGCCATACAATTGATTATTCAAAAACAGAAATTCAGCCTGGTGATGAGAAACCACAAGCCTTTTCGTATGAAACAACAGAATATATTACAGATCAGATTCCTTGTTGGTTAACGTATACGAATGAATATACGCACCAAATTATTAACGATAATTTAAACTTATCTGCTATGTATTCAGGTATGAAGCGGGGAACTGGCCCACGTTATTGCCCATCAATTGAAGATAAAATTGTACGCTTTAACGATAAACCACGTCACCAAGTATTTTTAGAGCCTGAAGGACGGCAAACAGAAGAAGTTTATGTGCAAGGTTTATCAACATCACTTCCAGAATATATCCAACATGAGATCGTTAAAACTGTTCCTGGTTTAGAAAATGCTGAAATCATGCGTGCTGGTTATGCGATAGAATATGACGCAGTAGTTCCAACACAGCTATGGCCAACATTGGAAACGAAAAATATTCCTGGACTTTATACAGCAGGTCAAATTAATGGTACATCTGGGTATGAAGAGGCCGGTGCACAGGGAATCATGGCAGGGATAAATGCAGCAGCAAAAGTATTGGGACTTGATCCGTTGATTTTAGACAGATCCCAAGCTTATATTGGTGTGTTAATTGATGATCTAGTTACTAAAGGAACAAATGAGCCCTATCGATTGTTGACTTCTAGAGCGGAATACCGTTTGTTGTTACGACATGACAATGCCGATCTCCGTTTGACAGAAGTGGGGCATAACCTTGGATTAATTACAGAAGAACGATACAATAATTTCCTTGAGAAAAAAGCTTTAGTCGAAGAAGAAAAAAAACGTTTAGCTAAAATTACTATTAAACCAGAAGAAGAAATTCAGGCACTTCTAGAAACAGTTAATGCAACACCACTCAAAGAGCCATTAAAGGCTTTAGATTTATTGAAACGCCCTGAAGTTTCATATCAGTTAATTGAACAAATGGTTCCTTTTGAAAAAGAACTACCATATGAAGTAAAAGAACAAGTAGAAATCCAAATTCAGTATGAGGGCTATATTAAAAAAGCTATTGATCAAGTGGACAGAATGCTGAAAATGGAAGATAAAAAGATCCCCGAAGATATTGACTATGATGATATTAATGGTATCGCAACGGAAGCACGTGAAAAAATGAAAAAAATCCGTCCGCTTTCGGTAGGACAGGCATCAAGAATTTCCGGGGTAAATCCATCAGATGTATCCATTCTACTCGTGTATATTGAACAAGGAAAAATCGCGCGAATTGCTAATTAACTAGTTAGGAGAACTAATTATGAACCCAGACTTATTTGTACACGAACTTGAACAAAAAGGGATTAAATTAAATGATAGACAAATTGAACAGTTTGATATTTATTTTCGCACACTTGTTGAGTGGAATGAAAAAATGAACCTGACTGCTTTAACAGAACAAAAAGATGTTTATTTAAAACACTTTTATGATTCGATAACAGCGGCATTTCATTATGATTTTACAAAAGAAGTGCATATTTGTGATGTGGGAGCTGGTGCTGGGTTTCCAAGCATCCCACTTAAAATATGCTTTCCACATATAAATGTAACTATTGTAGACTCCTTACAAAAAAGAATCGTATTTTTAAATCAATTAGCTACAAATTTAGACATAGATCAAGTAGCTTTCTATCATGATCGAGCTGAAAACTTCGGGAAAAATAGTAAGTTCAGGGAGAAATATGACATTGTTACAGCACGTGCAGTGGCTCGAATGAGTGTTTTATGTGAACTATGTTTACCATTAACAAAGAAAAACGGTAAGTTTATTGCCATGAAGGCTGCCCAAACTTCTGAAGAATTAAAGGATGCGGAAGTTGCTATTGAAGTACTAGGCGGAAAATTGAATGCTGTCCATAACTTCACTTTACCTGAAGAAGATAGTGAACGTTCAATTATTATAATTGATAAAAAAAGAAAGACTCCAAATAAATATCCAAGAAAAGCAGGGGTACCAAATAAAACACCTATATTATAGGTGTTCAGCAAATATATTTTTTCTAATTGGTACCTTTTCATTTTAAATATGGTAAAATAGGAGCAGAGATTTAAAATACGCAGCGGTTTTTACTGCAGCGTTTTTCTTGTTTTTTCCATCTTATACCATAATAAATGAGCGCTTTCGCTCATATTATTGTGTAAGATAAGTAGATTCAATGAATGACTTTTACATAAAAGAGTGACTTTCGCAGTACTTCGATTCGTTGCAAAATCTAGAATACTAGTAAATTGTTTCACGTGGAACAATTAACATATATATTGATACAAGGTTTTCACAACAAGTTTTATGAATAAAGGTGGTGTCTGATAATGGTACGTCCTTTCAACCGGATTTTCGGGTTAGGAGATAAAGATAAATCAGATTCTGAATCAGAAGAAGAGACCTATCATCCTAATGAAGTGATTCAACTTGATGTAACTAAAATTAAGCCGAATAGATTTCAACCAAGATCTATATTCAGTGAAGAAAAAATCTCTGAATTAGCGCAGACAATTAAAACACATGGAATGATCCAACCAATTGTAGTTCGTAAGCTTGAAGAGGATGATTATGAATTAATTGCTGGTGAACGTAGGTGGCGTGCAGTACAAACGTTGGGCTGGGAAAATGCTCCTGTGATTGTTCAAGAAATGACTGACACAGAGACGGCTTCTGTAGCGTTAATTGAAAATCTTCAACGGGAAGAATTAACAGTTATTGAAGAAGCACGTGCATATGCAAGACTTTTAGAACTACATTCGATTACACAGGAAGCCCTTGCACAAAGATTAGGTAAAAACCAGTCAACGATTGCAAATAAACTAAGATTATTAAAGTTGGATGACGCTGTTCAGCAAGCTTTATTGAATAAGGCTATTACTGAACGTCATGCTAGAGCTTTGATAAAATTAAAAGACCCGGAAAAGCAATCAAAGCTTTTACATGAAATCATTGAACATGATCTCAATGTAAAACAGACAGAAGAACGAATAGAAAAGATGGAAAACAAAAAAGACGAACCGAAAAAGAAGAAGCCTAAATTAAAAGGCGTTAATAAAGATATGCGAATTGCAGTGAATACCATTAGACAATCATTAACGATGGTAACGGACACTGGAGTCGACGTTGAAACAGATGAAAAAGATTTAGAGGATTATTATCAATTTACGATTAAAATCCCAAAGAATAAATAATAAATTATTCATTCATATACCTTCATATCTACCCATCTTCTGTTTTATAGATGGGTTTTTTTCAACAGGTAATGGAGATTTTTACAATACATGTTAATTTTGATGTTAATAAATGAATTTTTTACGGGAAAACATGTCCGAATTTGAAAAACCGTTTTGCTCATTTATCATAAATTACGTTTTTCTTACAATCTAAAACATTTTCCGCTATTTTCATTAAAAAATGATAGAATTATAACTATAGAATGTTAGGTAGGTGACAGCATGGGTAAAATAATCGCCATGGCAAACCAAAAGGGTGGCGTAGGAAAGACCACATCAGCAGTAAATTTGAGCGCTTGTCTTGCGCACTTAGATAAAAAAGTATTACTCGTAGACATAGATCCACAAGGAAACGCAACAAGTGGAGTGGGAGTTAATAAAGCAGATGTTAACCAATGTATCTATAATTTGTTGGTTGAAGATGTACCTGCTAAGGAAATTATTACACAATCGAGTCTTCCAAATCTTGACATTATTCCTGCCACAATTCAGCTAGCTGGAGCAGAGATAGAACTTGTACCAACTATATCAAGGGAAATCCGTTTGAAAAAGTCATTAGAAGAGGTAAAAGAAGACTACGATTATATTATCATTGATTGTCCTCCTTCATTGGGATTATTGACAATCAATTCTTTAACTTCTTCTGATACTGTTTTAATACCTGTTCAATGTGAATATTACGCGTTGGAAGGGCTAAGTCAGCTTTTAAATACCATTAGATTGGTACAAAAACATTTAAATAAAGATTTAATGATTGAAGGCGTATTACTTACAATGCTTGATGCACGTACAAATCTTGGTATACAGGTAATTGAAGAAGTAAAAAAATATTTCCAGGACAAAGTATATAATTCAGTTATTCCAAGAAATGTACGGTTAGGTGAGGCCCCAAGTCATGGCCAACCGATTATCACGTATGATCCGAAATCACGGGGTGCAGAAGTTTATCTTGAATTAGCGAAGGAAGTGATGGCTAGTGGTGAAAGGGTTAGGTAAAGGTATTAACGCACTTTTTCCAGAAGTTGATGAAAAGGTAGAAACTGTCCAAGATATAGCAATTAAGGATTGTAGACCAAATCCTTATCAACCTAGAAAAACATTTCATGCGGATGCCATTGAAGAATTAAAGGATTCCATTCTGGAGTATGGTATTATACAGCCGTTAATTGCACGAAAGAGTATAAAAGGGTATGAAATAGTTGTTGGTGAACGTCGTTTTCGGGCAGCAAAAGAAGCTGGGTTAGAGAATATTCCTGTAGTCGTAAAAGACCTGACAGATGAAAAAATGATGGAGATTGCCCTTTTAGAAAACCTTCAACGTGAAGATTTAACACCCATTGAAGAAGCGCAGGCTTATGCAAATTTAATAAGAGAATTAAAGATAACGCAGGATGAATTATCTAAGAGACTTGGTAAAAGTAGATCACATATTGCAAATCTAGTGCGATTGCTTTCACTTCCAGACCAAATCATAGCATATATTAATAATGGTGAACTTTCCATGGGACATGGTCGTGCATTATTAGGAATAAAAGATAAAAGTCATCTAATTCCCTTTGTAAAAAGGATTCTTAAAGAAAAGCTAAATGTCCGTCAGGTTGAACAAATGATTATTGAAATGAATAAGAAACCTGTTAAGAAAAAGCCAAAGCCAAAGCTGGATATCTTTCTTCAGGAAAGAGAGTCTGTCTTAAGAGATCGGTTAGGGACTTCTGTTAGCATCCAGCGTGGCAAACGAAAAGGGAAGATTGAAATTGAATTTTTCTCAAATGATGACCTAGATCGTATTATTGAAGCGCTAGATTCATAAATAGCATGTTAGAGACTGATTTTAATTGGCATTTAAGCTGATGTCAGTCTTTTTTTGCACCTACGAAAGTGTATTTTATTGAGGGCAGGTGAATGAAGAATGATATATTTTGACCAGGCCGCTTCATCTTTTCCGAAGCCGCCAGTCGTTGCCGAATCTATGGCTCATGCTGTCAACGCTGTTGGAGCTAATCCTGGAAGGGGAGGACATGCACTAGCAAGGCAAGCATCGGGGATCATCAGAGATACACGAATTAAAACCGCTGAACTTTTTGGTTGCAGCAATCCAAAACAAGTTTTGTTTTATCAGAATGCTACAGTAGGTTTAAATCAAGCTATTAAGGGATTGTCATGGCAAAAAAATGACCATGTTATTGCTTCAGCTTATGAACACAATTCTATACGCAGACCACTGGAGTACATAAAGGAACAGTTTGGTGTCAAAATCACCTATGTAGATAACTCGAAGGAAAATGAAGGTGGCTCATTTGTGAAAGCAGTTGAGCAAGCAATTGAGTCAAATACGCGATTAATTGCAATGACTCACGCATCAAATGTTACGGGACGTATTTTTCCAATAAATGATATTATAGCATTAGCAAGGAAGAATAGGATATACACACTTATCGACGCATCTCAAACCGCTGGCCATATGTCGATAGATATGACTAAACAGGAAATTGATATGTTGGTTTTCCCTGGACACAAAGGAATACTAGGTCCACAAGGTATAGGTGTATTGTTGGTGGAAGGAAAGGTTCATTTATCTCCAATTCACCACGGTGGAACAGGATCGTTTTCATCTTCTCCAAATCAACCTAAACAATTGCCGGAATTTCTTGAAAGTGGAACATTAAACACCCCAGGTATAGCAGGACTTTATGCAGCCTTAATTGAATATGAAAAGAGAAGCAAAGAAATTGTTCCACGTGAAACAATTTTAGCTAACCTCCTTTGTAAGGGTTTGGAGGCAATAGATGGAGTTACTTGTTATGGTCCGAGTTCTGACACATTTCGCATGCCTATAGTAGCCTTTAACATTGAAAAAGTACCGTCACAAGAGGTGGGCATGATTCTTGATTCCCATTACAATATAGCAGTTCGTGCGGGGTTACATTGCAGTCCATTAACACATGAAGCGTTACATACGACAGAACAAGGTGTCGTGAGAGCAAGTCTAAGCATCTATAATACAGAAGATGAAGTAACTGAATTCATCTCAGCGATAAAGGAAATTGTAACGTCATATAAAGAATTTTAATACGATATTTGAATTATTGGAGATGGGGCAATGGTTTTATATGGTACGTTGGTCAACGGAGTTTGCATAATCGCTGGTAGCTTGCTTGGATTATTTTTCACAAAAATACCAGAACGCTATAAAGAGACTGTCATGCATGGCATAGGGTTGGCAGTAGTGTTAATTGGATTACAAATGGCATTTACTACAGAAGTAATAGTCGTTGTTTTATTAAGCCTTCTCACAGGTGCTATTATCGGGGAACTCATTCATGTTGAGGAAGGATTAAATCGATTAGGTGCTTGGATTGGCAGTAAGTTTACAACTAAAAATGAAAACTTTAGTGTTTCTCAGGGATTTATTACTGCTTCACTTATTTTTGTTATTGGTGCAATGTCCGTCATTGGGGCTTTAGATAGTGGTATACGTGGAGATCATGAAATTTTAATTACAAAAGGAATTATTGATGGATTTGTGGCACTTGTTTTAACCACAACACTCGGATTTGGTGTAGTATTTTCTGTAATACCAGTTGTACTTTACCAAGGGTCAATTGCACTTTTAGCCACACAAATCACCAAATGGCTGCCTGAAAGCTTTTTAAATGGATTTATTGTAGAGCTAACAGCAGTCGGTGGTTTACTGATAGTGGCTATCGGGTTAAATTTATTAAAGATAACTAAAATCCGTATTGGAAACCTATTACCATCACTAGCAACTGTTATAATAATTTATTATGTTTACCAATTGATATAGATAAGAAAGCTTCAAAAAACTTCTACTAAACTTGCTTAGTAGAAGTTTTTATCTAATTGAATCTACCCAATTCATACGCGCTTCTGCTTTTGTTCTACTAGATTTTCTTGATTTATTGCAGGCATAACGATGGATGGAGTTGTGATGCTGTGTTGCAGTCTATTATCTATCATCATTAATAGATTTGCTAATTGTTTAGCCATATCAATTACAATAGATAACCGTGTATTTTGTAAAATAGAAAACTCCATAAAACCACTAATATTTACAACTCCAGTAAGGTGAATGTCACCGATTTGCGGAAGGGATTTATTCAAAGCAGCACCGGGTTTCAAGGATCCTTTTCCTAGGATGATATTCCCAACAGACGTTGATTTCCCCAAACATGCGTCAACTGCGATAATGTAAGGGTTTCTATGTTGATTATTGATTAACTTTATATAGGTCTCCAGGTTAGTTGCGTGAACAGGGTCATGAATCGTTCCATAAACAGATAAATACTTTGGTTTGTGGTCATGCAGAAAAGTCCCTGTTAATGGACCAAGTGAGTCTCCAGTTGAACGATCTGTTCCTATACAAACAACAATATATTCTTTTGGTACCTCTGGAAGCCATGAAATTATTTTTTCGCTCATGATACTTGCAATCAATGAATCTGAGTACATTAAACGCATATTTTCTTGTTCATTTTCTGTAACAAATTGTTTTTTTAGATTCATAGCTTATCCTCCACAAACATATTGGTTATAGTATACGACTTAAAAAAGATAACTATACATCGATTTTGTTATTAATTGGAGGAAAGCGAATGTGGAGCTCAGGGCTTAAATGGATGTTTTTAATTATTGGAACAACAATAGGGGCAGGGTATGCATCTGGTCGGGAATTATGGCAGTTTTTTGGCCATGAAAGTGGACTTGCTATTGTATTGTTTGCTATTTTATTCTCAATATCATGTATTGTGGTTATGCAAGTAGCCTATCAAAAACAATCAAAAGATTATTTGCCAGTATTGCGAGTTATTGTTGGGAAAAGGCTTACAAAAATATATGATGTGATGATATTTTTGTATTTATTTACGACAACAGTCGTAATGCTCGCTGGTAGTGGTGCAACAGGGCAAGCCTTCTACTTTTCTTATTGGTGGGGTGTAGCATTCATTGCAGTTCTGCTTGTTCTTTTATTTGTAAGAGGGATAAATGGATTGTTAATGATTAATCAATTTATCTTGCCTATATTACTACTTGGGCTTATTTCGATATTATTGTTATTTACATTTGATCAAAAGCTAGCACTCTTTTCCCATTGGCATGAGCAACGAAATTGGACAGCGGCATTTCCATTTACTGCATTAAACATATTACCTTTAATCGCAGTACTTGGGGCAATAGGAAACAAAATTCAATCAAAGAAAGAAATAATGTTTACTGGTATTGGTAGCGGGATTGTATTAGGTGTTATTTCCTATATATATAATAATAGTTTGATACAGATAGCAGAGGAAATACTTGTTTATGAGATACCGTTATTTGCAATTCTAAAACATTACTCTTTCGGGGTGCTGGTGTTTATGTCGATCATGCTGTGGTTTGCGATATTTACTACTGCGGCTTCTGGAATATTAGGACTGACAACGCGTATTCAAAGCTACTGGAAATCGCCTTTATGGGTGATTGCTGTGTTTGCCATCCTTATCATGATTCCATTTACAACGTTTGGCTTTTCTACGTTAATTAGTTATATATATCCAATATACGGAATTTTAAATTTATATGTCCTGATGAGGTTAATACTCTATCCAATATGGAATAATAAACATAAGCATACAGTTTGATATTTTGCCCATCCATATTCTTTTCATTAGCGGGGGAAATGATGTACTATCAATATATAAACTAAATCTGGCTAACTAGTAAGTTTTTGGAGGGCATTATCGTGGACTTTGTAAATAAAAAGATTGATAAATTGTGGAACTATTTATCGGGACCAGAACTTTGGCTAACGATTGGTAAAGGGATATTGGATATAATTTTCATTATCATAATCGCTATGCTTATTATTAAAGTTGGTAAAAAGATAATTGATAAAGCATTTATCAGCAGACAAAGTGGTCCGTTTCGGATTACGGAGCGCAGAGAAACCACATTAAAAAAATTACTGCATAACAGCTTAACTTACACAGTATATTTTACAGCGTTTATTATGATTCTAGATGAAGGTTTCGGTTTGCAAATCGGACCTTTACTTGCTGGGGCTGGAGTTGCAGGACTTGCGATTGGTTTCGGTGCACAAAATCTTGTTCGAGATATAATTTCGGGCTTCTTTATTATTTTTGAAGATCAATTTTCGGTTGGTGACTACATTTTCACATCAAATGTTGAAGGTACTGTTGAAGAGATTGGAATGCGAACCACAAAAATTAAGAGCTGGACAGGAGAACAGCATGTACTACCAAACGGAAATGTAACCCAAGTAACGAATTATTCCGTGCATAATGGATTGGCCGTCGTGGATATTAACATACCATATGAAAGTGATATCGTAGCAGCAGAAAAAGTTATTGTAGAAATGGCAAGGGAATTGCCAGATAAATATGGAGAGATCGTTGGAACACCTGAAATTATTGGAGTTCAAACATTAGAACTATCTCACTTTGTTATTCGAGTAATAGCCGAAACGCTACCAGTTTATCAATGGGCGGGTGCAAGAGTAATTCGTAGAGAAGTAAAAGAGCGCCTTTATAATGAAGGTATTCAAATTCCATCACCACGTCTTGTTATGTACTCACGAAATGAGACTCCAACCGCATTAGATGTTGAAGGAGTAAAAGAAAAAATTCAAGAACGAGATCAAGAATAAGGAAAGAAGGTATCATATTATGGTAGATAAAGATTTTGCTTTAAATGATATTGTTCAGATGAAGAAACCGCATCCGTGTGGAGAAAACCGTTGGAAAATAATTCGCATGGGCATGGACGTTCGGATTAAGTGCCAGGGTTGTGAGCACAGTGTTTTGATCCCGCGTAGAGAATTTAGTAAAAAGATGAAAAAAGTACTTGAAAAAGGCGAAGATTAAACAAGGCAGATAATAAAGTATTAACTTTTGGCGTTAATCTGGCTAGCTCCAGCGCCTACCCCCTCGAGGTCTTAAGTCAATCCCTCTTTGTGGCAAGAAAGCGCCACATAGAGGCTTGTCTTAAGCTTTTCGGGGGTGTTCAAGGCGCTTGCGCTTTTCTTAGCAGTTAAGAATACATCCTTCTTACTGCATAAGTGCAACTAAGGCTTTCGCCATTAAGGCTTGGCGATAAGCCAAGTTTTCTAATAAAATTTATTAATTTCTATTTATAATGTCATTTTGTTCGAGATTAAAAATTCAAAAGTAAATTTCCATGAACGATTCAGCAAAAATCGTAAGCAAAAATAACGTATTTTTGCTTTTTCTTTGCTTGTCAAATTCTATCCTTGTATTATAATTGGGAAGACTAGAACGTTCATATGAATGATATCCTTAAGGAGTGAAAGTTTCATGGCTTTAACAGCAGGAATTGTCGGCCTTCCTAACGTGGGTAAATCAACATTATTTAATGCGATTACTCAAGCAGGGGCAGAATCGGCAAACTATCCGTTTTGTACGATTGATCCAAATGTAGGTATTGTAGAAGTTCCGGACAATCGTTTGAATAAATTAACTGAATTAGTAAAACCGAAAAAAACAATACCAACAGCATTTGAATTTACAGATATTGCAGGTATTGTGAAAGGTGCGAGTAAAGGAGAAGGTTTGGGTAACCAATTTTTATCCCATATTCGCCAAGTAGATGCAATTTGTCACGTTGTTCGTTGTTTCGTTGACGAAAACATAACTCATGTGTCTGGAACCATTGATCCAATTGACGATATTGAGATTATTAATTTAGAACTGATTTTAGCTGATTTGGAAACAGTTACAAAGCGTTTTCAACGTGTTGAAAAATTAGCTCGTCAAAAAGACAAAGCGGCATTAGCAGAGTATGATGTGTTGGTGAAGCTTAAGGACGGGTTAGAGAATGATAAATCAGCACGTGCGCTAGATTTCACCGAAGATCAATGGAAAGTGGTTAAACAGCTTCATTTATTAACTAGTAAACCAATTCTTTATGTGGCAAATGTTTCAGAAGATGAAATTGCCGATCCAGAAGGCAATGAGTATGTTCAGAGAGTGAAAGATTTTGCAGCGAATGAAAATGCAGAAGTAATTGTAGTCTGTGCAAAGATTGAATCAGAAATCGCAGAGCTTGATCAGGATGAGAAAGAAATGTTTTTAGAAGAGCTTGGAATTGATGAATCAGGATTAGACCAATTAATTAAAGCATCTTATCAGCTGCTGGGCCTAGCGACATATTTTACAGCAGGGGAGCAAGAAGTTCGTGCGTGGACATTCCAAAAAGGAATTAAAGCTCCACAAGCGGCAGGTATTATTCATACTGACTTTGAGCGCGGGTTCATTCGCGCTGAAACGGTCTCCTATGATGATCTCGTTGATGCAGGTGCTATGGCACAAGCTAAGGAAAAAGGAAATGTTCGATTAGAAGGTAAAGAATATATTGTAAAAGATGGCGATGTCATCCACTTCCGTTTTAACGTATAAAAAGGATCCCTCGAATGCTTGTTTTTTATATAGTATTTTGGTATAATACACTATTGTGAGTAATTAACTTTAAATTACTCCTTGCTCTCATGCTAAATGAGGGCCGCTAAGACCAAAAGGAGGTGTAACGAATGACAAAATACGAAATTATGTATATCATTCGCCCAGACATGGAAGAGGATGCGCAAACAGCACTTATGGAGCGTTTCCACAAGATCTTAACAGATAATGGGGCGGAGATTGAAAAAGTTGATGAAAAAGGCAAAAAACGCCTTGCATATGAAATCAATGATTATCGCGATGGATATTATGTAATTGTGAATTTCTCTAGTGATGAAGCTGCACTTAATGAGTTTGATCGTTTAGCTAAATTCTCAGACGATATTGTTCGCCATATGACAATTCGAGTAGAAGATCAATAATAAGGGGTGGTTCTGATGTTAAATCGTGTCGTACTTGTAGGCAGGTTAACGAAGGATCCTGATTTACGTTATACACCAACTGGAGTGGCAGTAGCCAATTTTACTTTAGCTGTTAATCGACCTTTCTCCAATCAACAAGGAAACCGTGAAGCGGACTTTATTAACTGTGTTGTATGGCGCAGGCCCGCAGAAAATCTTGCTAACTATATGAAAAAAGGTAGCATGGTCGGTGTTGATGGACGTGTGCAAACGCGTAATTTTGAAGGTCAAGATGGTAAAATGGTATACATGACAGAAGTTGTAGCAGACAGTGTGCAATTTTTGGAAACCAAAGGATCCACGCAAGGTAATAGTCAAGGTTCATCAGGCTCAGGCTATCAACAGAATCAGAACCGTAATCAGAATCAAAGCCAAAATCAAAATCAATCAAATCAAAACCAAAACGAAGAGGACCCGTTTAAAAATAACGGCCAACCTATCGATATATCAGACGATGATTTACCATTCTAAAATGAAACGGAGGGATATTTGATGGCAGCTCGTCGCGGACGCGCAAAGCGTCGTAAAGTGTGCTATTTCACAGCAAATGGAATTACACACATCGATTACAAAGATGTTGATTTACTAAGACGTTTCATCTCTGAGCGTGGAAAAATTCTTCCTCGCCGTGTAACTGGAACATCTGCTAAGTATCAACGTAAACTTACAAAAGCTGTAAAACGTGCTCGTACAATGGCATTATTGCCTTTCGTAACAGAGTAATAAACCATATAAAACCTTTCTTTCGTATGAACTGCGGGAGGAAGGTTTTTTTGTGCCTTTTATATTTCTTTTCACATTAAAGTTTCTCATATTATTTTATATTTGGTAAAAGCTAACCATAAGAAATAAAAAGTGGAGGAACTTAAATGGAAATTACACATAATCCAACGTTGTTATGGTTTGTCGCTGGTTACGGTATAATCATGGTTATCATGGGGATTTATTATTCAAAGAAAGTATCTAGTAGCGAGGATTTTATCCTTGCAGGAAAAGGACTTGGTACGATTGTCCTAACTGGTACGTTGCTTGCTACATGGACTGGTAGCGGAAGTATCTCAGGCGGCGAAACTTCGATGGCATTTTCATATGGAATTATTCCAGCTTTATTAATGATGATTCCAACGTTAGTAGGTATCGGTATCCTATATTTAATTGCTCCTAAAATACGAGAGTTTGGGAAATATACCGTTTCGGGAATTCTTGAGGCAAAATACGGATCAACTGCACGCATGATTGCGAGTATTATTATTATTTTAGCCTTCGTGGGGATTGTTTCGTATCAGATGACGGGAATCGGCTTTATTTTAAACCTAACTACAGGAATGTCTGTTGAAACTGGAACCATCATCGGTACAGTATTAATTATATTTCTAGCAACTATTGGTGGATTAAAATCTGTTGCTCCGACTGACGCATTGAGTGCATTTTTAGCAATCGCGGCCTTATTTATAACACTTCCGACGATCTTTGTGATTGCAGGTGGATGGGATGAAATAACCGCAAATGTGCCAGCTGAACATTTAACCGTAACGAGTACACTGAGCAATGTTCAATTGTTAGGCTTTTTGTTACCATCGCTGTTTTTACTTTTAGGTGACCAAAATATGTATCAACGACTTGCATCGTCTAAAGGGGATAAATCGTCTAAAAAGGCACAAATCGGTTGGCTAATAGGAATGATTCTTATTTCACCTTCTATTTCATTTATCGCTTTTGCGTCTAGTTCAATGTTTCCAGATATTTCTCCCGGAATGGCTCTAATGGCAACGACAGTTGTAATGCCGACAATCATTGGTGGTATCTTACTTGCTGCTGCAACAGCATTCATCGTGACAACAGGTAATTCCTATTTATTATCAGCTGCAACGAATGTGACGTATGATATCGTTGGGAAATTTATCAAAAAGGACGCAACAGATAAGCAGTTATTGATAATGACAAAAATATTTATTGTAGTATTAGGTTTGTTATCGTATATTTTGATAAGCTATTTCCCGACCGTATTAGAAGTACAAATGTATGCATATACCGTTTATGGAGCAGGGTTAACACCAGCTCTATTGGCAGTTTTCTTCTGGAAACGTGTCAATGCGGTTGGCGGTATTTCATCCATGATTGCAGGAGTTGTAACCACATTGACTTGGGAAATTGTATTAGCAAAACCATTTGAATTAAACAGTGTTATTGTGGCACTTCCTGTAGCTGTTATCGTGCTGATTGTTGTAACATTGATGACGACGAATGGTAAAGCACAAGCAGCATAAAAGTAGTATAGGTAATCATCGAAAGGCTCTCCTATTGTAGCGGAGAGTCTTTTTGTGTGGTATTCCCACTTTACATATAACCATATGGTGTTATAATATATAAATATAACCAAAAGGTGTTATTTTAAAATGAGGAGGAAATTGTTGTGAGCGAAACTAATAAAGTTCCAGAAATAAAAAAGCAGGTAGTATTTGATGCACCAATAGAAAAGGTATGGAAGGCAGTTGCCACATCTGATGGCATTGCTGAATGGTTTATGCCGAATGATTTTGAACCAATTGAAGGACATCAGTTTTATATTAAATCGCAATTCGAAACGTCATTGTGCAAAGTAATAAAAATAAATCCGCCTAAAGAATTAACCTTTTCATGGGGAGAGTTTGGTTGGGAAGTATCTTTTTTATTAGAAGCAATAGAAGAAAGAACTTCATTTACTTTAATTCATTCAGGATGGGGAGAACCAGATGAAACAATACCTGGACAATCCAGAACGTACCTGACAACTAGAAATATAATGAATAACGGTTGGGACAAGCTTGTAGATAATGGCCTGCGAAAGGTAGTTGAAGAAGAGTGACAGCTGCTCCCAAATATGATGTCTATCAGGCAATAGCTGATCCTACAAGAAGGCAAATGCTTGAATTACTTGCCAAGGGAGACTTATCTATTAAAGGAATTAGCCAAAACTTTCCGGTGAGTCGAACAGCAGTAGTGAAACATTTGAACGTACTGACGGAAGCAAAGTTAGTTAATGGTCGAAAAACCGGTCGGGAAAAAATTTATACCCTTCTGCCAGAAGAGCTAGTAGAATTAAAACATTGGCTGTCATTCTTTGAACAATACTGGGATAATAAGATCTCCATGCTAAAGCAGCATGTTGAGAACAATCAGGAATAATAGGTGACAAGAAGGTCTAGATGGATCCACTTGTTTACCTAATTTCTTTTCATTTTTCCATTTTCTATTTTGATAATCCGATTACCAATTTTGGTTGCTTCATTAAAATCGTGGGTCACCATAATGATCGGAATATTCCACGTGTTATGGAGGCGGATTAATTCATACTGACATTCGATACGTGTTTCTTCATCCAATGAAGAAAAAGGTTCATCGAGTAATAATGCATCTGGTTTCATTGCTAATGCCCGGATAAGTGCAACGCGTTGTTTTTCTCCACCTGAAATTTGTTTTGGATAGCTATTCAATAACGGTTTAATGCCAACTACATCAATTAGCTTTTTCGCCAAATCGGTGTCTTTCATGCCATATTGGATATTTTTTCCAATTGTCATATGGGGGAATAATGCATAGTCCTGGAATAGATACCCAATATTTCGCTTTTGTACGGGCGTCGTTTTTTCATTTTCATGGAAAAGTACTTTTTCTTTTAATCTTATAGTTCCTGTATCCGGATGGACTAATCCTGCAATACAGTTTAATAAAGTTGTTTTTCCTGATCCGGATGGTCCGAACAAGACAACTATTTCGTTGTCAACGTTGAATTGTATATCTATTAAAAGGTTTTTCAGCTTTTTAGTGATAGCTACTGTAAGCATTTTTGTGGGCCTCCATTACTTTTCGCTAGTAAACTTTAATATATTACGACCACTCCACCAATTTAGCCATAATATTGCACTGAATCCAATGACAAGCATGCTAATCACCCAAAAAATAGCCTTATCTGTATTACCTGATTCCACGGCAAAATAGATAGCAAGCGGAATGGTATCTGTCTTGTTGGGTATGTACCCTGCGATCATCAGCGTTGCACCAAACTCACCAAGTGCTCTTGCAAAAGTCAGTACAAGCCCTGCTAGAAGCCCAGGCCATGCAAGCGGAAATGATATAGTCCAGAAAACACGCCATTTAGAGGCTCCTAATGTATAAGCAGCATTTTCAATATTAGGATCATAAGTTTGAAAAGCGGCCGACGCACTTTGATACATTAAGGGAAAGGCGACTACTGTGGCGGCAATAACAGCACCAATCCATGTAAAGACAACTTGAAAATTAAAGGCCTGTAACAAAAAACTTCCAATTGGCCCGTTTTTTCCAAACAAATATAATAATCCAAATCCTACAACTGTAGGTGGGAGCACTAATGGAAGCATTAAAATTGATTCAATAATTCGTTTCCCGGGGAACTGATTTCTTGCTAGTAATCTGGCAAAAAGTATCCCGAAAACAAGTACGATGAATGTGGCAATACCTGCTATTTTTAGTGATAAAACAAGTGGTGTATAGTTCAATACATCGCACCTCCGCTCTAATAGTTCATAAAACCATA
This sequence comes from Virgibacillus necropolis, assembly GCF_044793635.1. GTDB lineage: Bacteria > Bacillota > Bacilli > Bacillales > Amphibacillaceae > Virgibacillus_F > Virgibacillus_F necropolis_A. Next base: position 2,123,681 of record NZ_CP084992.1, on the reverse strand, counting down.
GTTTTCAAGAACAGCCTGTGCAGAATCAGACTGAAGATAACTTAGAAAAACTTTCGCTAGCTCTGGGCTTTCACCTGTAGATAGCACCGCTGCTGGATAAACAACTGGCGAATACAAGTCTGAATCAACTTCAGTTAATACTTGAACACTTTCTGTCCGGTGAAGGTCACTGCCATAGACAAAGCCAACTTCAGCATTTCCTGATTCCACATAGGTAAGTACCTGACGAACATCTTTTGCATAAACGAAATGTTCGATAAGATTGTCCCATAGACCAAGATTGGTTAAGGCCTCTTTCGTGTAGTTTCCAGCGGGGACACTTTTGGGGTTGCCGATTGCAATTTGTCCGATAGAGCCCGGGTCAATATCTTTTAAAGTATGTATTTTTTTATCGGTTTCTTTTTGTGAAATAAAAACCAGACTATTTTTGGCGAAATTAACCCGTGTACCAGGTAATATCAGGTTATCTTGCTCCAATACATCCATCCAGTTTTGATCAGCAGATAAAAATACATCAACCGGCGCACCTTGTTGAATTTGCTGTGCTAATTTTCCAGATCCACTGAAATTGAGGGTAATGTTTACATTAGGATGTTCCGCCTCGAAATCCTCACTAATCTTTTTAAGAGCACCAGATAGGCTGGCCGCTGCTGAAATAAAGATTTCTTTCTTCTCTGTGTCAGATGATTCAGGACCACTGCTACAGGCTACTAACAATGAAAAAAACATACATAGGATTACTAGTTGTCTCACCATAGCAGCCCCCTTTACACGTTTCGTTTTTTACGCTTTGGATAAACCGTTATTATTAGTAGTAAAACAATTAGAGAATAGATGAAAAAGACCCATAGCATGCTATCATCTATGGAAAAAATCATGGCAATAATCGTGTAAATAAAAAACGGAATCGTTGTTGTATAGGCGCCCATTTTCCATAGTAAAGGAAAGCGCAACTTTCGCTTAAGGATTTTGGCAACCCAAGTATATAGATATGCTACTCCAGATATAACAACAAATACGATTATCGTTAATGGGAGATAATAAAACATAAAGAAGTATATTAGTAGAAAGAAAAATGCCATATCAGAGCCGGGATCACTAGACCCTGTTATTCGGTCGAAAAGTGCAGGAATAGCAACGATAGCCATAATGATAAACATATACACGACTGTTATATCCATTCCAATACGATTCAACTTAAATACAGCATTTTTGTTTGGTAATTTTATGCTATGTAAAAAGGCTTTAAGAAATATCATAAGTATTCATCCTTAACGAATTATTCACTTGCTTGTACTATTATAGTAAAAAAAAGTGATAAAGTCGCTACTTGGCCATGAATAATTGATGACATTTTATTATTATTTGATACTATTCGACAATTATTGCCCGGGAAATAAAATGCAATCAATAAATCGTTCCCCAATTAGTACGGAAATCGTGTTATCATATTATAATGAGATTAAAAGAATCAGGCGATTTATATACATTAATGAGGTGCAGGAATAGATGAATCGATCAAAAATACTAACAGATGGGGCGCTTCTTACAGCAATATACATTATTTTATTATTGATGTCTGTTTTTGTCCCACTAATAGAAATAATTGCAATTTTTTTATTGCCAATACCGTTTATTATATTTGCGTATAGATACGACTGGAAGCCATCACTAATCATGTTTGCTGCTTCTATTTTGTTATCTTCGCTTTTTGCAACAGTATTTTCTATACCAATTACTATTCTGATGGGGCTGGGCGGAATAATGATTGGTGGCGCAATGCATAAAAAACTAACACCATATGAAACGTGGGCCCGTGGAATGTTTGGGTTTATCATTGGATTACTGTTTACTTTCCTAATCAGTCAGCTTGTATTTAACGTTAACTGGGTAAGTGAAATTAATACGATGATTGATGAGTCAGTGCAGATGAGTAAGTTCTTAATGGAACAGGTTGGTCTAAGTGGTCAATCAGGGGAACAACTGGAAATCATGAAACAACAAGCGAATATGCTAAAAGATTTAATCCCAGTTGGAGTTGCTTCTGTTGCTATTCTGTTAGCATTTGTCAGCCAATGGATTGGTTATAAAGTGATCAACCGTTTGGAAAAAAAGAAATTCGCTTTTCCACCTTTTCGGGATTTACGGTTCCCGGTTTCACTCGTTTGGATTTACTTTTTCGCAGTAATTCTTACCATGTTCGAGTATGATCCATCAAGTGCTTTCTATCATGCAATTAATAATGTTCTCGTGTTAGCAGGGCTTTTAATGACTCTTCAAGGTTTTTCTTTTATCTTTTTCTATGCTCATCAAAAGAACAAATCGAAGGCATTTCCAATAATATGTGTAATAGTAACATTGCTATTTTCATTTATTTTACTTTATCTTGTACGCATCTTAGGTATAATAGATATAGGATTTCGACTACGTGATCGCATTTCAAAGGATAATAAATAGAACAGGAATAAGGTATAGGAGTTGAATTCCATGCCAGATATGCAAAAGAAACCAACACTGAGCAGACATTTGTGGATAATTTATATTTTATCTATTATTTTGCTTGGGTTTATTTGGTACTTTCAATGGATAATAGGTCTCGTGATGACGGTTGTTCTTATTGGATCTTTTTTCTATAGTATCCGAACGGAAAAAACGTTAATGAATCAGACGGAAGAATATATATCAACGCTTTCCCACCGTGTACGTAAAGTTGGTGAAGAAGCGTTGTTAGAAATGCCAATAGGTATCGTGTTATTTAATGAAGATTACTATATTGAGTGGGCCAATCCGTATATGAATCGATTTGCAGCTGAGGATACTTTAGTGGGGAAATCGCTTAATTTATTGTCGGAAGAGTTGACTCCAATGATTAAGGAAAATAAAAGTGAAACTTGGTTTCAACTAGATGGCTACGAATTTCAAACCTCTATAAAAAAAGAGGAACGGTTATTATATCTGTTTGACCGTACTACGCAAACAGAAATTCAACAGCTTTATCATAATGAACAAACCACACTCTCCATTATTTTCTTAGACAACTATGAAGAAATTACGCAAAACATGGATGACACGGTTAAAAGCCAGTTGAATTCAAAGGTTACTTCTGTATTAAATAACTGGGCCCACGAAAACGGGATGTATTTGAAGCGGACATCACAGGATCGATTTATCGCAGTTGGGACAAAAGAAATTTTACACCAACTTGAAAAATCAAAGTTTGATATTTTGGATGAAGTTCGAGAACTAAATGCTGATCAGAATATTCCAATCACTCTTAGTATTGGGATTGGACTCGGAAGTATAGACCTTCCATCGCTTGGAGAGTTAGCGCAATCAAGTCTTGATTTAGCGTTAGGACGTGGAGGCGACCAAGTAGCAATTAAGGATGATTCTGGAAAAGTTCGGTTTTATGGTGGAAAAACAAATCCAATGGAAAAACGGACGCGTGTTAGAGCTAGGGTTATATCCCATGCGTTAAAACAGCTAGTGAAGGAAAGCGACAATGTTATTATTATGGGGCACAAATCACCAGACATGGATTCTATTGGAGCTGCAATAGGTATTTTAAATATCGCCAAAACGAATGGCGTTGATGGGTATATAGTCTTTGATCCTGATGATGTTAGTACTGGGGTTTATCGTTTAGTCGATGCAATTCAGGAAGAGGAAAGTCTATGGCAGCAATTCATTGATCCTGAAGCTGCAGAGAGTATAATTTCGAATCGCAGCTTAGTAGTTGTTGTAGATACACATAAACCAACACTTGTATCTAACGAAAAACTTTTAAACAAAACAGAATACAAAGTGGTGATTGATCATCACCGTCGTGCAGAGGAGTTCATTGAAAACCCTACATTGGTATATATGGAACCCTATGCATCATCAACAGCTGAATTAGTTACAGAATTGCTTGAATATCAACCGAAGAGCCTTAAGTTGAAAATGTTAGAAGCAACAGCACTCCTAGCGGGAATTATTGTGGATACGAACAGTTTCACATTACGCACCGGCTCAAGAACATTTGATGCAGCATCTTATTTACGTTCGAAAGGTGCAGACACGATTTTAGTTCAGCAATTTATGAAAGAAGATTTAGATGTATATATAAAACGGAGTAAGTTAATAGAGCGTGCTGAGGTTTATCGTGATTCCATTGCCATTTCAAAAGGAAAACATGGTGAAGTTTATGGCTCCGTATTAATCGCACAAGCCGCAGATACACTTTTAACCATGAGTGGTATAAACGCATCATTTGTAATATCGGAGCGTAGTGATGGTAAAATTGGAATTAGTGCTAGGTCGCTCGGCGATGTCAACGTTCAAATCATCATGGAAAAAATGAATGGTGGAGGCCACTTAACCAATGCAGCCACACAGATTAAAGATACATCGATAGAGGACGCAGAAGCACTATTAAGGGATATACTTGAGGAGTATTTAGAAGGAGGAGACGTACAGTGAAAGTAATTTTTCTAAAAGATGTAAAAGGTAAAGGTAAAAAAGGCGAAGTGAAGAATGTCTCTGACGGTTACGCTCGGAACTATTTGCTGAAAAATAAATTAGCTGAGGAAGCAAATACAGGTAATGTGAAAGCATTAGAAGCGAAGCAACGTAAAGAAGATCAACTCGAACAAAAGGAAAAAGAAGAAGCAATTGCTTTAAAGGATACTTTAGCTGAATTAACAGTAGAGTTAAAGGCGAAATCAGGTGATGCAGGCCGTCTATTCGGATCCATTACAAGCAAGCAGATTGCTGAAGCATTACAAAAAGAACATGGATATAAAATTGACAAACGTAAAATAGAACTTGACCAACCAATACGTGCACTTGGCTATACAACGGTTCCAGTAAAAATTCTTCCAGAGGTATCTGGTTCCATTAAAGTGCATGTATCTGAAAAATAAGTTATAAGTATCCAGGCTCGTTACTCTGATGAGGAGTGAGCCTTTCTTTTTTTTGAAATATATACCTCTACAAGAGGGGGAAAAGTATGAGTGAATGGAATGATCGAACACCACCACATAATATAGAAGCAGAGCAAGCAGTAATCGGTGCGATATTTTTAGAACCCGAAGCATTCTCTAGTGCATCTGAAGTACTATTGCCAGAGGACTTTTACCGGGCGAGTCATCAGCGTATTTATGAAACAATGATGAAGCTTTCCGATAAAGGTGAACCAATTGATTTGGTTACCGTAACCACATCGTTATCCAATGCTAAAACACTTGATGAAGTAGGAGGGGTCTCCTATTTAACGGATATAGCCGGAAGCGTGCCAACTGCAGCAAATATTAGTTACTATAGCAAAATTGTCGAAGAAAAATCAGTATTACGTCGATTGATCCGTACAGCGACAGATATTGTTACAGAAAGTTTTTCCAAGGAAGATGAAATAGAAGATGTTTTAAACGAAGCGGAAAAAAATATTCTCGAAGTTTCACATCGAAAAAATTCTGGTGCATTTCAAGCAATTAAAGATGTCCTAATAGACGTTTACGATAATATTGAAAGTTTGCACCACCAAAGTGCAGATTTGACCGGTGTTCCTTCCGGGTTCCGTGATTTGGATCGAATTACTTCAGGCTTTCAACGAAATGATCTAATTATTATAGCTGCACGACCTTCTGTTGGTAAAACGGCATTTGCCTTGAATATTGCACAAAACGTCGCGATTAATACCGATGAAAACGTTGCTATCTTTAGCCTTGAGATGGGTGCAGATCAACTAGTTTCAAGGATGCTTTGTGCAGAAGGAAACATCGATGCGCAAAGACTTCGGACGGGGAGCCTTCAGGCGGAGGATTGGAGTAAGCTGACAATGGCAATGGGTAGTTTGTCGAATGCGGGAATCTACATTGACGACTCACCTGGAATTCGTGTAAGTGAAATCCGTTCAAAATGTCGACGTCTGAAGCAGGAACATGGACTTGGCATGATCGTAATTGATTACCTGCAGTTAATTCAAGGAAGCCCCAATTCGCGTGATAACAGACAACAAGAGGTATCTGAAATTTCCCGTTCACTAAAAGGACTAGCTCGTGAATTAAATGTACCTTTAATCGCATTATCACAGCTATCCCGTGGTGTAGAGTCCCGACAGGATAAACGACCGATGATGTCAGACTTACGAGAATCTGGAAGTATTGAGCAAGATGCCGATATCGTTGGATTTTTATACCGTGATGATTACTATGACTCCGAATCAGAAAAACAAAATATAATTGAAATTATTATTTCCAAACAACGTAATGGCCCGGTTGGAAATGTCGAATTAGCATTTGTAAAAGAATACAACAAATTCGTTGATTTGGACCATCGATACTCAGATAGTGATGTTCCACCGGCTTAAGAAAAGTGTGTCTCATTATGAAGAGGCGCACTTTTTTTGATTTTTACACGAAGATCGATTGTGGAGTTAAATATCAAGCGATAGTAGCTTAGCATCAACATAATCTCACTTTTGCCGAACGTTACTAAATTTTATTAACGCAACGTTCGTGTTCTAACTTGACTAATTCCTGTGATATTGATAAAATTACGCTGTTACTTACTAAAATACAAATGATTATACAGTGGAGGTGCACTATGTCCTCAGTAGTAGTAGTTGGAACGCAATGGGGAGACGAGGGAAAAGGTAAGATTACCGATTTTCTTTCTCAGAATGCAGAAGTAGTTGCAAGATACCAGGGTGGTAATAACGCTGGACATACAATCAAGTTTGATGGAATTACGTACAAGTTGCATTTAATTCCATCTGGAATTTTCTTTTCAGATAAAACTTGCGTATTAGGAAATGGAATGGTTATTGACCCGAAAGCATTTAAAGAAGAGCTTGCATATTTACATGAGCGTAACGTTACAACAGATAACTTGCGTATTAGTAATCGGGCGCACATTATTTTGCCTTACCATTTAAAATTAGATATCCTTCAAGAAGAAGAAAAAGGAATAAATAAAATAGGAACAACGAAGAAAGGTATCGGTCCAGCGTACATGGATAAAGCTGCGCGTGTTGGGATCCGTATTGCTGATCTTCTGGACAAAGATACGTTCCGTGCAAAAGTAGAACAAAATGTAAACGAGAAAAATCGCTTATTCGAAAAAGTATATGAAGTCGACCCTGTTAGTGTGGACGAAATTGTCGATGAGTATTATGAATATGGGCAAGAGCTTGCAAAGTATGTAGTTGATACATCTGTTGTATTAAATGACGCGCTTGACGATGGTCGTCGTGTGTTGTTTGAAGGTGCTCAAGGGGTTATGCTTGATATCGATCAAGGAACATACCCGTTTGTTACATCGTCCAATCCAATTGCTGGCGGAGTTACAATTGGCTCAGGTGTTGGACCTACGAAAATCAATCATGTTGTTGGTGTATCAAAGGCCTACACAACACGTGTTGGAGATGGTCCTTTCCCAACTGAATTACATGATGAAGTCGGCGATCAAATACGTGAAGTTGGCCGTGAATATGGAACGACTACTGGAAGACCACGTCGTGTAGGTTGGTTTGATAGTGTTGTTGTGCGACATGCTAGACGTGTTAGTGGAATCACAGATTTATCACTGAACTCACTTGACGTATTAACGGGAATTGAAACATTGAAAATATGTGTTTCATACAAGTATAAAGGGAAAGTAATGAATGAATTTCCTGCCAGCTTATCCATTTTGGCGGAATGTGAGCCGGTATACGAAGAAATGCCTGGTTGGACAGAGGATATTACTGGGGTAAGAAGTCTTCATGATTTACCAGAGAATGCACGCCATTATTTAGAGCGTATTTCACAATTAACAGAAATACCACTATCAATCTTTTCAGTTGGACCAGACAGAACCCAAACAAACGTCGTACGTAGCGTATATAGCTAAAAGCAAAAGCTCTGAGCGACATTATAAATAAAAAGGATAACTCAATCTCGTTCCTAGGACGATTGGTTGAGTTATCTTTTTTTGCTTTCAATACTTTCCTGAATTGAGGAAAGTTGATTATTTTAAACTTGTCTTATTCAATATTATATTCTCTGACTTTCATGAAATGCGGATGCTAATTTACTTATATTTCCATAAAAACAGGAAATTCGACATAATTTTTTGTAATAATATTGTAATGTATGTCGAAAAAAAGATTAATATATTATCCCAAAATACTATTATTTCTTTTATTGTGTAATTTTACATCGAATAAAGTGTAAGAAATTGTAAGTTATTATACAGTTCGATTACAGTTCACTATACCCTGTTACTAATTAACTAAACCTATGATAAATTAGGAAAGGACATTGAGAAAGTCTACTTATATTAGAGAAATGTTTTAAATGATCAGGGGGAAATACCATCGTGTTTAATCGTAATTATACTAAAATGCAAGGAAGACGTAGGCACTTAAGCATTTTGAACAAAGTAGTATTATTAACTTGCTTAGCCTTCAGTTTAATTTTCACAACTACAGTATTGGCTGCATCCAATGAACTCGGAATTGTGTACCATGTCTATATGAATGGGAAACATATTGGGAAAGTTGACGATCGGTCCGTTGTACAGGATAAAATCGATGCAAAAATTGCAACAGGTGAAGAACAGTTCAATAAATATACCATTGCAATCGGCGAAAAGGTATCACTTATACCTGAGAAAGTGTTCAATCCTACATACAATAATGAGAAAGTAGCAAAGACATTAGAAAATGGGCTTTCCATTAAAGCAAAAGCGGTTGAGTTAAAAATTGCTGATAAAACAGTTGGGTATTTTAACAACAAAAAAATAGTTCAAGAGGTCTTAAAAGCTTACAAAGCAAAATATGTAAGTGAGGACATATTAAATAAAATAGAAGCAAAAGATGAAACGAAAAAGAACGAACCGAAACAGGATGAAACAAGTTTATCCAAAGGTGATTCCACTGTTACTGAAGTAACTTTATCTGAAAAAGTAACAATGGAAGAAAAAAAGACTTCACCACAGGATGTTTTGACAGTTAAACAAGGGGTCAAGATGATCGAAAAAGGAACTTTAGAAGTGAAGAAACATAAAGTTGAGCAAGGAGAAGTACTTGGGCAAATTGCAAGCAAGTATGATCTATCAACCAAGAAGTTACTAGAACTAAACTCATCACTAACAGAAGATTCTATTTTACAAATTGGAGAAGAACTGAACGTGATGGAATACGCTCCTTTTGTAAATGTAATTGTTAAAAAAGAAAAATTGGTAGAAGAAACCATTAAACATGAAACGAAAATTATTGAATCAGATGATTTATACAAAGGTGAAGAAAAAACTAAGCAAGATGGTACAGATGGCAAAAGAGAAGTACATTATGCTATTGAAATGACAAACGGACAGCAAACCGCTAAAGAAGTAATAACAGAAACTGTCACAAAAGAGCCTGTGAAAGACATCATCATTAAAGGAACTAAAGTGATCTCTTCACGCGGAACTGGAAACTTACACTGGCCGACTATTGGTGGATATGTATCGAGTGATGTGGGTCAACGTTGGGGCCGTATGCATAAAGGAATGGATATCGCTCGTCCAAGCAACCGGGCAATCCTGGCAGCTGATAACGGTGTTGTAGTTGAAGCGGGGCGTGATGGAAGTTTCGGAAACAAGATTGTGATTGATCATAATAATGGTATGAGAACGATATATGCGCACCTTTCTTCAATAGGCGTTCAAACTGGTCAAACAGTAAAACGCGGCAGTCAAATTGGAGTCATGGGAACTACAGGGAACTCGACAGGTGTTCATTTACACTTTGAAGTCCATGTAAATGGCTCATTAGAAAGGCCAGCAAGCTATTTCTAAATCAATTATACAAACAAGACTAACTCGATTTATTGAACGAGTTAGTCTTTTCTTATATAAGGTACTTTTTACTTCGCACAACTGATGAGAGTTTTCTTTCGTAATATGATAAACTAAAAAATAAGAATGTCATAAAAGGATGTGGCTAAATTGAGTCAAAAAATATTAGTAGTAGATGATGAACAACCAATTGCAGATATATTAAAATTCAACTTAGAAAAAGAAGGATATAAAGTAGTTTGTGCATATGATGGAGACGAAGCAATCGAGCTTGCTGAACGGGAAAAACCAGACTTAGTCTTATTAGATATTATGCTGCCAAATAAAGATGGGAATGAAGTGTGTCGTGAGATTCGTAAAACACAATCCATGCCAATCATTATGCTGACAGCAAAGGACTCCGAAATCGATAAAGTATTAGGACTTGAGCTTGGTGCAGATGACTATGTTACAAAGCCGTTCAGTAATCGCGAGCTTGTTGCGAGAGTGAAGGCAAACCTACGTCGTTTACAAGCAGTTCCAGATGATGCGGTGAAAACAACAAAAGACATCGTCATTGGTAGTTTGGTGATTCACCCAGACGCATATGCAGTCACGCGTAATGGAGATCAGGTTGAATTAACACATCGTGAATTCGAACTCCTGCATTACTTAGCAAGACATATAGGTCAGGTTATGACCCGTGAACATTTGCTTGAAACAGTGTGGGGTTATGATTATTTTGGAGATGTACGAACAGTAGACGTGACAGTTCGTCGTTTGCGTGAAAAAATTGAAGAAAGTCCAAGTAATCCAAATTGGATCGTGACACGTCGAGGTGTCGGGTATTATTTACGTAATCCTGAGCAGGAGTAGGTTTTTATGAGAAAGGTAGGATTCTTTCGTTCCATTCAATTAAAGTTTATCATTATTTTTATCTTGCTATTACTTGTTGCAATTCAGGTAATTGGATCTTATTTTGTGGGAGAATTAGAGGATAAGCTGAGGGCAAACTTTATGGAATCAGTCAATAGTAGGGTCGAATACCTCAGTCTTAATCTAGAGCAAGCTTTTGCTAAAGAGCGTGTTGAGGGAGAGACGGATTTAAAGACAGAAATACAAAGCATTGTAGGAGATATAGATCGTAATGATATTACGAGCCTGCAGGTTGTAAACATACAAGGCCGCATATTGGGTACAAATGATTATACAGACAATATTGGTAAAAGAAATACAAATAAATTAGTTCAAAATGTTTTATTATATGGAACTCCCGATCGAAAGGTTGTCTATAAACCAGAAACCGAAAAAAGATTTTATGTACTAGCGGTATCGCTTAAAGATGGTAGTGGTGAAACGGTAGGTGCGATATACCTGGAAGCTTCCATGGGAAGTGTTTACAAGCAACTAGAAGATATCAGTCAAATATTTCTTAAAGGATCGATACTTGCGGTTACTGTGTCAGCTTTATTGGCTGTCTTAATAGCAAGAACCATTACCAAACCTATTAAAGAAATGCGACGTCAAGCACAAACCATGGCAAAGAGTGACTTCTCACAGAAGGTAAAGGTATATAGCACGGATGAAATTGGGAATCTTGCAGAAACATTTAATGACTTAAATGATAAACTTAGGCATTCATACGCTACAACTGAAGAGGAGCGGCGAAAGCTTAGTTCAGTTATGTCGAATATGTCTGATGGTGTAATTGCAACCAATCATACTGGCGCTGTCACTTTAATGAACTACGCTGCAGCTAAGTTGATTGATAAGGACCCAGATGATGTAAAAGGTGAATTTTTACTAGATGTTTTACAGCTGAGTGATAAAGTAGTGGATATTTCAGAATTACAGGATACTGGGTCAATGATCATTGACTTTGGTGAGGAAGATGAAGATTTTCTAATTCGAGCAAACTTTTCAATTATTTCAGATGACGATGAGGAAATCACTGGGTTTATTACGGTTATTAGTGATGTTACGGAACAAGAAAAAGTAGAACAAGAACGTCGGGATTTTGTTTCAAATGTATCACATGAGCTTAGAACACCGTTGACTACTATGCGGAGTTATATTGAAGCATTGACGGATGGCGCATGGAAAGACAAGGAAATTGCGCCTAGATTTTTAGGTGTAACGCAAAATGAAACGGAACGAATGATTAGAATGGTCAACGATCTTCTGCAGCTTTCAAAAATGGATCATAAAGAGTATGGTTTGCATAAAGAAAGAACGGATTTTATTGCGTACTTCCATCAAATCATAGACCGCTTTGAAATGAACGTTGCGGAGAAAATTAATCTGAAACGTGATCTTTTAAAAGGACAGAATTACGTTTATTTAGATAAAGATAAGATGACACAGGTGTTGGATAATATTATTTCAAATGCAATTAAATATTCCCCGAATGGTGGTACAATTCTTTTTAAAGTTGAAAAAAATAATCATCAACTGTTAATCAGTATTCAGGATGACGGGCCAGGCATCGCTTTTGAAAAACTGGACAAGATTTTTGAGCGCTTCTATCGCGCGGATAAAGCAAGAAACCGTAAGCTTGGTGGAACTGGATTAGGCCTTGCGATTGCAAAGGAACTGGTTGAAGCACATTACGGTAGGATTTGGGCGAAAAGCAAAGAAGGTAAAGGGACAACCATCCTCTTTACACTGCCGCTAATGAACCAGAAGCGGAGGAATAAATAATGAAGTTGGAGTCGATTAAATCCTTTACGTTAACAATGTTAGTGGGAATTAGCTTGTTGTTGACATTTGGACTATGGAGTTTTCAACCGAACGATGATGTATTACCTGATCAAGATCTACAAAATGTTAACATTGGTGGTAAAACGTTTACAAATCAAGATCTGATTAGACCAAGTACGATTCTCTTTCACACGAATAATGAGCATTATAGTTTTGCGAATAATGATAGTGGGCAGCGTTTATACGAGGAAATGCAATCCTGGAGACTAAATGACTTCCAATTAGCACAAGAAAAAGAACAGTCCATTGGTAATAGAAGGGTAGAAGTTATATTTCCAGAAGCCCTTCCAATGGAAATAGTACGAAGCCTATTCAGGATTAACAATTCGGATTCAGTTGACTTACCTAATTTGTCCTTTAAAAAAATTGGTTTTACACTAAATCAAGTTAATGCCTCAATAACCATGCACTTTATGTCAGAAAGTGGACGGACACTGGCAACGGCAATAGTAAATAATGCAAGTAAATATAATTTATTGTTGTCATATATGGAAGAGAAAAATGGCTTAAACGAATTAATCACATTTGAAATAGGTAATAACCCAATATATATTCCCCTTGATAGTGTAACATTGTATAAAAGGCGTTATACAGTTACGCATATCGCCCCAACTAAAGGCTTAGTAGATGCATTATTTAGTGAAACTACCTTAGTTGAGAAATCGGGAAGTTCTTTTACAGATGGTATTAGTGAGTTAAAATTATCGAATAGTGGCAGAACTGCCCAGTTTATCAACTCAGCGTATTCTGATGCCGGTTTTGACCGAATCCCTGCACTGGATCTTTTGCAGTATAGTAGGTTGAAAATTAATGATCATAAAGGGTGGACTGATAATTTCCGGCTTGTAAAAATTAACTCACAAATTAATATGATTCGTTACCGGATGTATTATGAGGGGTATCCTGCTTTCAGTGATACGAACCTTTCAACTATTGAACAACAATTTAGAAATAACGGTAACTTATATATTTATAATAGGCCGCTAATTAGTTTGAATCGGGTTTTACCAGAAAAGGAAGAAATAACACTTAAATCAGGTGTGGAATTGATTTCCTATTTGGAGCGTGAATTTTCTAATGTGTACGATCTTGCTGCGATACAAGATATTAAAATAGGATATGAGTATGAGTATAATGATGACTCATCCTATTCGGTAACATTAACTCCAGCATGGTTTGTAAAATTAGATGATGAATGGCAGTTAATCGATTTTGAACCGAAAAAGGGGGGAGCAGTGGATGCAATGGAGCCAAATTAAAACACTTTTTATCCTCTGTTTCCTTCTTCTAGACATATATTTACTTACACAATATATATCGAAGCAACAAGAGACAGATGTTGAGTCATTAACGGAAGAACAAGAATCAACCATACAGGAAAATTTGAAAGCAGATAATATAAAATTTAATGAAGAAGAACTACCGGACAAAGATTTAGAGGATTCTTATATATCTGTTCAACAACAGCAATTTAGTGAAGATGCCTTGAAACCACTCAAATCTCTGGAAAGTCAGGAAACTGTAGTGATTGATCAGGAATTTATTATTTCCAGGCAAAAGGATCCGCTACCTATTCCAGAGGATGCATCTGATGAAGAAATAGAAGCTTTGGTTAAAAGTAAGGTACCCTTAATTTCCAGTGATAGTTATGTTTTTTGGGATTGGAATAAAGAATTGAATGTTATACTATTTTTCCAGGAAAAAAATAAGCGGCCGATTTATTTTAATCAGAATGGAATTGTTTTATTATTCCTAAATGATAAAAATGAAATTAATTTTTACACACAAACGTTGCTTGGAGAAGTAAAAGAACAGGACGACTCTAAGGTTTTATTAATGAAGGCACTACAGTCAATCAAAGTCCTTAATCAGAACAATGAGTTAAACCCTGGGGATGAAATATCAAATGCAGAAATTGGCTATCATACAAGGCTTCCACTTCCAGATGGGCCACAAGTATTTGCGCCAACATGGAAAGTAACAGTTAATGATGAGCGTAATTACTTTGTTAATGCGATTGAAGGATATATATTCTCAAGTGATGACGTTGAATTCCTAAATAAGGCAATTCAGGAAATTATTGCAAAAGTGGGTACTATTGAAGGAAATAAGGATTTGAAGCAATATTTTGTAAATCTCTTATCGAAGCGATTAGAAGTAATAAATCGGAGTGAATTGGAATGACTTTACGTTTTAGTGTACTAGCATCAGGCAGTACAGGGAATGCTTTTTATATTGAATCAGAAAAAGAAAAAATTTTGGTGGATGCTGGATTAAGCGGAAAGCAAATGGACAAGCTTCTAAGTGAAGTACGTGTTGATCCGACGAAACTAACTGGTATATTGGTTACGCATGAGCATAGTGATCATATAAAGGGTCTAGGAATCATCGCTCGTAAATATAATTTACCAATCTATGCAAATGAAAAAACGTGGAAAGCAATGGAAGGTTCAATAGGCAAAATTGCGTTGGACCAGAAATTTCACTTTGGTATGGAAGAAGTAAAAACATTTAGCGACATGGACATTGAGTCATTCGGTGTCTCACATGATGCAGCGGAACCGATGTTTTATACCTTTCGCCATGACAATAAAAAGGTTGCATTGGTAACCGACCTTGGCTACGTTTCTGAACGTATTAAGAAAACAGTAGAAGATGCAGATGCTTATATATTTGAGGCGAACCATGACGTGGGGATGCTTCGGATGGGCCGATATCCCTGGAATGTCAAACGACGCATACTCGGTGATTCTGGACATGTTTCAAATGAAGATTGCGGTTTAGCACTATATGATATTATTGGCAATCAAACAAAACGTATTTATTTAGCACATTTAAGTCAAGATAATAATATGAAAGATCTAGCCCGAATGTCGGTTAGCAATGTGTTAGAAGAGCGTGGCGTTGCAGTCAACAAGACAATCAAGATCATGGATACAGACCCGAAGAAAGCAACGGACTTGTATGAGGTAGTATAAGTATGGCAAGACGCCACGTGTGATGGAAGGGATGATAGGATGGATGATTACAATAATCAATATCCACCACATAAGAAAAAGAAATCTTGGCTTTTCCCTGTAGTTATAGGTATTATCATCGGCGTCTTAGTTGTCGTTATCGCAATGCCCTCATTATTAAAGTCAAATATCCTTCCACAAGCATGGATGAACGATTCTGAGTCCGGGAATGTGAATCAGCAATCAGGAAGTAGTTATGTTAATGTGGACGTGTCTACACAAATTACAGATGTTGTTGATAAAGTTGCCCCTGCAGTAGTTGGAGTAATCAATATTCAGCAACAGATGGATTTTTGGCAGCAACAGGAAAGTCAGGCCGGTACAGGATCCGGTGTGATTTATAAAAAAGAAGATGGTTATGCGTATGTGATTACGAATCATCATGTTGTCTCAGACGCGGATACTGTTGAAGTAGTACTATCTGATGACACACATATTGAAGCAAAAATTCTTGGTAGCGATCTGTTCTCAGATTTAGCCGTTCTACGTGTAGATAGTAAACATGTAAAGCAAGTCATAGAAATGGGTTCATCAGATGATGTAAAGGTTGGCGAGCCTGCAATCGCAATCGGTAATCCATTAGGTATGAGGTTCTCGGGTTCTGTTACACAAGGAGTCATCAGCGGAAAGCAACGCACGGTTCCACAGGATTTTAACCAAGACGGACGAGCCGATTGGCAGGCTGAGGTAATCCAAACCGATGCAGCAATAAATCCTGGAAACAGCGGTGGTGCGCTTATCAATATCAAAGGGCAGCTTATTGGGATTAATTCGATGAAAATTAACGAAACAGCGGTTGAAGGAATTGGATTTGCTATTCCAATTGATACGGCAAGACCGCTTGTGAATGAGCTTGAAACAGAAGGCGAAATTACCAGGCCATACTTAGGTGTTGAAATTTATTCGCTTGAAGAAGTACCGCAGACAGAGTGGGATAGTACATTAAGCCTTCCGGATGATGTAAAAGGCGGCGTTTATATTTGGAGCATCGAACGATTATCGCCAGCAGATAAAGCAGGCCTTGAACGACTGGATGTCATCACGCATGTTGACGGTAAAGAGATCTTGAATATGATTGATTTACGTAAAATACTTTATCAAGAAAAAGAAGTAGGCGACGATTTAAAAGTCACCTTCTATCGAGATAGTAAAAAGCAGTCAACAACCATAAAGTTAGGGCAACAGCGTTAAGGCGTAAATTGACCACCTCCACTAGTTTGTGGAGGTGGAACTTTGTCTATCTAGTGCGCAAGCAGTATAACCCTCGGATTTGGCCAAATAAAGGTGAGGCTTAAGCTAGTAGGGGGGATAGTTAGGATTTAGGATTTAGAGTTTCAATCGGCGGATATAATTTCAAATTGGCAGATATATTTTGATGTTGGCGGTTATAGTTACGAAATGGCCGATAAAGCACTTCGAGTCTGTGCCTATTATATCCACATTTCCCCTAAATCTATAAAAATGGCCGAGCGATTTATGCCCGGTTTTTCTTTCTTCCTCATTTATAAGAACGTGTGTGCATATGTGTATAAGTCTGTGGATAAGTAAAAATGCGATGCTCAGAAGCACCGCATTTCTTTCTGTCTAGCTAAACTTCTGTCCTCGCACATGGTTCCACAGTAAAAGTAATAAAATTAACAATACAATATCAAGTCTGGCTGCATACAGGAATTGGAAGAATCCTTGTTCGGTAAGAAACGGTAGCTTGGTTAAGAAAATTGCGGCTAACATAATAATAATGAGTGGTACCGAAGCTTCTTTCACATAAAATCTGCCAGCAATTAAAGCACCACACACGATTTCTGTTAAAGCTACGATCAGCAAAAGTGTTTGTGGAAATGGCAAGTCCAAATTATTGAAATATGTTTGGAAGTCATCCAACAATAACTTTACAATTCCGGTGGTGATAAATACATAGCCAACTGCGTAACAAATCCATTTTGCCATTGGCATTTTCATACATGAACACCTCCCTGGGCACTTTCTTCATATATATGCAGGACTTGGCCAATCATTGACAAGTACTTTTTCGGAAGTTCTTCCTATTGCCATTCGACAGGATTAGACTTATAATTTGCTTTATACATACTGAAAAGGAAGTGCAACACGTGATACAACGCTTTTTTTCTTATTACAAACCACATAGACGATTATTTTTGATAGATTTCGGCTGTGCAGTAATTGTTGCCATACTGGAACTTGCTTTTCCAGTAGCGGTTCAAAAATTTATTGATAAATTATTGCCAAGTGGTAACTGGGACTTAATTGTCCTTGTTAGTATTGGGCTATTACTTTTATACTTACTTAGCACATTTCTTCAATACGTTGTCACCTATTGGGGGCACAAGCTTGGAGTAAATATCGAAACGGACATGCGGCAGCATTTGTTCAACCATGTACAAAAGCAATCCTTTCGATTTTTTGACAATACTAAAACTGGACATATCATGAGCCGAATCACGAATGATCTATTTGATATTGGTGAGCTTGCTCATCATGGTCCAGAAGACTTTTTCATTGCCATTATGACCTTTATTGGTGCGTTCTGGATTATGTTCACGTATAACGCTAAGCTTGCATTAATTATTCTGTTTGTGGTGCCTATCCTGGTTTGGCTAATCACGTTCAGTAACATCAAGATGAATGCAGCATGGAAAAAGATGTACACGGACATAGCAGATGTGAATGCACGTGTGGAAGACGCTGTATCAGGTGTACGCGTTGTCCAATCATTCACAAATGAAAAACACGAAATGACTCGTTTCACAAAAGATAATTATAGCTTCCGCTCGGCAAAAATTAGTGCATATAAGGTTATGGCTTTCGTGCATTCCAATATATATATGATGATGCGTTTAATCGTCTTGGTTGTGTTGGTCGTAGGTTCATGGCTAAACTTCAACAATGAGATTTCAAATGGAGACCTTGTTGCATTTATTTTATTTACAAACGTTCTCTTCAAGCCGATTGAAAAAATCAGTGCGCTGCTAGAACTATATCCAAAAGGAATGGCTGGGTTTAAGCGGTTCACAGATTTGCTAGACGTTAGTCCTGAGGTAGTTAACCATAAGGGAGCTCGTGATATCGATTTGTTAAAAGGTGACATCAGGTTTGATAATGTCACTTTTGGCTACGAAAAAACACAGTCAGCCGTATTGAAGGACCTTAGCTTTTCCGTAGAGGCAGGAGAAACCGTTGCGTTTGTTGGCCCATCTGGGGCAGGTAAAACAACAATTTGTTCACTTATCCCACGTTTTTATGATGTAGATAGTGGCGGTATTAGTATTGACGGAATTGATTTACGCGATATGACGAAAGAATCCCTCCGCCATCAAATTGGAATCGTACAACAGGATGTATTTTTATTCACCGGAACATTGCGGGAAAATATCGCATACGGCAGACTGGATGCAACCGATGAAGAAATTGAAAAAGCGGCCAAGGATGCCCATATGGAAGAATTCATTAAGGAGCTACCACATGGCTATGAAACCCAAGTCGGAGAGCGTGGCTTGAAACTGTCTGGTGGTCAGAAACAACGGATTGCTATCGCACGGATGTTTTTAAAAAATCCACCGATTCTAATCCTGGATGAAGCAACATCAGCACTCGATACCGAAACCGAAATGATTATCCAAAAAGCATTAACCGAACTGGCCAAAGACCGAACAACCCTTGTAATAGCACATCGCCTGGCAACCATCAAGAACGCCGACCGGATCATGGTTGTTACAAAAGAAGGCATTGCCGAACAGGGTAACCACGAAGAACTGATAGAGCGTGACGGCATTTTTGCCAACCTGCATAGAGTGCAGATGCACTAATTTTATAATGAGGATCCAGTTGAATGTGGCTGGGTTCTTTTTTTTTATATAATTTTGTATTAGGCACGCGGGCAGGTACCGGCGAAGTTTTTGGTTTCACTGGTGAATTTTTGTGTTTTATCGGCGATTTTCACCCGGCACCGGCGAAATATGGGACTCCACCGGTGAATTTCGCTGTTTCACCGGTATTTTGAAGCTGACGATACACTCACCAGTGTATGAAGGTTGTTTTTCTTTTAAAATGATTAAATTTTATAATAATTTGGTCGGTTAAATGTTAAACTTAATGTAGGTAAAAAAACTAATTGTACGTGGTTAACTAAGGAGGTCTTTAACATGAATATCTTTAGCGTTTTTTCACTAGTACTTTTTCTTATATATATGGCAATTTTTACGTTATTAGCCACTGGTTTTGCGTTTTGGTCTTTAGGAATTATAGTAATTATCGTCATGGTAGCACTTCCGCTGTTGGGTATTGTATCAGCAGTAAAAGGAGCAGGCTGGAGCAGATGGGTGTTGCTGATTTTAAATATAATTGCACTTGGTTCAATTGTGTACATCTTACTTCTTGCGTTTGGAATTGGCGAGGTGTAGGTGTGTGAAGGAGTGTTTGGTTTGAAAGTAGAAGTAAGGTCATTCAACGATTCCTCTATAAAAAGACTTCTATCCTACGCAATTTCCGAAGACCGGGTTAATCAAGAGTATGATCTGTATAACCAATCACACCAGCGAAAATTGTGGTCAGGCGTAATCGAAGTGCTGGATTATGATAACTATGTTGAACAGTACCCTTCGTGAATGCCATGACGGCGAATAGTTGGTTGCGTTTATCATATTTGAGGCTAAATACTGATAAATACCAAGAAATCCCGATAAATCTGGAAAATTCCTGATAAAACATAAAAACTCCCTGATATATCCGTAAAATTACTGATACTCCAAAATAGGTGTTAAAGGGGTTGGCTCTTTTGGAAAAGATAAAGTGGGAACAGCCAAAGTGGTTTTGGTGGTCAATTGGGTCGTATCTGGCATTAGAATATTGTTGGCTTTTGGTGTTGGTTTGGATTGGCACAAATCCTCTGGGGATTTTGATAAACGCACAAATCTTTACTTTTATTTTTCCGCTATACTTTATCATTGTATTACTATTACTTCCGAAAAAAGTGAGGTTCGACATAAATACCATCGTTTATTTACTCGTGCCATTTTTGTTATACATGCCTAACTGGATGCTTATATCTGAGTATCTTTTTAATCAAATGTAAATCGTTCATTTTAATCCGTTTGTAACTATTTATTATATCCGACCAGGTACGTTCAGTTGATTTTCCTTTGTAATTGAAAACTATTTGGGTCTTCATTAAATTTCTTTATCCTAAAAACCAAGAAAGGATTGGTTAAATGTTTTATATTGTTGTTGGCATTTGTATAGCTTTCGTCCTTATTGTTTTGCTTTTAATAGACAAATTCGCCGGAGCTTCTGAAATGATGGGTAACTTCAAAAATAGTGCTTTCAAAAAACTTATAATTGGTCTGTCTATTGCGGCAGTTTTATCACTTTCATATGGAGTTTATGCCAAAATAACCTATCAACCACCTTTCCTGGATATTAGTGTAGATGGTAGTAGTTATACAGTTTTTGGCGAAATTGGCGAAATTGGTTACTACGCAAATGGATTAGTAACAAAAGATCAGGCAACAGCAATAAATCTGGTTTCCTGGGAGGATTTAAATCTAGATGACGATGTCGAAATACTTGTAAACTATCCATCCGGAAAAGAAGTAAGATGGAAGGCCAATATTGTTCAGCAAGACAGTTCGTCAGTTAATAGATTGAAAGATGTACATGATATCAAAAAGTTATATAAATTATCTCCGTACACATTTATAGAAGCGGGCGATGTTACATTAACTATAAATGACAACGGAAATAAGCTGCTTGATTTTTCAATAGAGGTAGAGGAATGAAAAAATCAAATGATGAGGAAAGAAGAAATACTCACAAATCAGTAGTTATTACGCTATGGTTTTATTGGATTGCATTATTAGTTCATTCCATTTATATAGCATCCACAACAGGTCAACTCGGGATATCTTTTATCATTTTTAATGCGGGGATGGTAATATTTTTTACAAGTAATCGCATTTATAGAAATAAAAGAAAATAATATGTGATAGGTACTCGTATCTTTGAAGTACCAGTAACCTATGGACTTTAAATTAAATCTAATCGGGTTAACAGGAAGAATAAAAATCTTCTAAGGAAAAATATCTAATGGTAAAAAATATATCTAGTACAAAGTGGAGAGTGAATAAATTTTTATGGATACAAAAGGTTTCATATATGCTGCCACTATGACAAATCGGTTAGCTGAGGATATATCAGAAGAGCAATGGGACAGTAAGCTAATAGCAGAATTAGGCACGTTAAGAAAGCTATTCATTCATATGGTGCGAATCCGGGACATATATCGTGATGGCCTGCATACAGGCATTATAACCTTTCCAGGGGAACTTATATCAAATGAGTCCAACCTTATTGCTGAACTGAAAAGAAGCAGAGACGATCTAGCATATAAGTTCTTACATACAGAAGTTGAAAAAATAGAAATGGGATCGGAAAATCTATCAATTGAAGAGCTCTTAAATGCAGCGGTGCATCACGAGGGTATTCATCAGGGGCAATATTTTGTTGCGCTTAAACAAGCAGGAATACAGATTCCTAAACAATGGGAAGATGATTGGAACATGTAGAAAAATACCACACAAGTTAAGTTAAACGGGGTGAAGTATATGAAAGACTTATCACTTTTTGGAAAAATAAACTTATGTATAGGGTTCCTATTATTTATATTTGGTAGCTTTTCAATTTTCATGAAGAATACCGTTTTAGATAATCAATCCATGGCTATTGCTTTCATAGCACTTGGAATATCAATAATGTTATCATCATTTTTTTATAAAAAGAACACCTGAGGGGCGTGACAATTAACTTGAAAGGTAACTTCTTAATTGTGGTAACTGTGTTGCTTTAGTT
This sequence comes from Virgibacillus necropolis, assembly GCF_044793635.1. Classification (GTDB taxonomy): domain Bacteria; phylum Bacillota; class Bacilli; order Bacillales; family Amphibacillaceae; genus Virgibacillus_F; species Virgibacillus_F necropolis_A. The sequence continues at coordinate 2,101,263 of NZ_CP084992.1, read as the reverse complement.
ACTTTTCCAGGAGGGGCTTTATTGGATAACATTAAAAATAAGTGTGGGCTACAGTTTCTTGGTTTTATTAAAATAAATGAAACAGAGATATATCAATATCAACCAGTAGAGGGATTCTTTGCAGTAATTCGATGTAAGGATAAGTACCTTATATGTTTTAACAAATCGAGAAATCAATGGGAATTACCTGCAGGTCGTAGAGAAAAAGGCGAAACTCCAAAAGAATGTGCAATCAGAGAGCTTTATGAGGAAACTGGACAAGAAGTAAAAGATTTAACATTTAAAGGTTTAATTAAGGTCAGGGATAATAGGAATACATTTATTAAGTATAATCCTGTCTATTTTTCAACAATAAGAAAGTTACAACCCTTTAAAGAAAACGAAGAGACAACACAGATAAAACTTTGGGACACCAATGAAGATATTGGTTATTTCGATAAAGTAGATTTAAAAATTTTGGATTACGTTTAATTTCATTTTTGCAAGTAAACATATAGTTGTAAAATAGGGTTTGGTAATCGCTTTATTCTTGGGGTGGATGGATCAAAGAACAAGCCGATGTAATTATTAATACATAAATACTAAAATGGAGTGTTTCTCAATGAGTTATAAATGGTTGGAGTGGGCAAAAAGAATACAATCCTTATCCCAGGCAGGGTTAACTTTTTCGAAAGATGTATACGATGTGGAGCGCTATGAAGAGTTGCGAAGCATTAGTGCCGAAATAATGGAAGAATACACTGAATTAGAAATGACGAAAATCAAAGAATTGTTCACAAATGAACCAGGCTATCAAACGCCCAAAGTAGATGTTCGCGGGGCGGTGTTTAAAGATGGGAAAATATTATTGGTTAGAGAAAAACATGATAACAAATGGTCTTTACCTGGAGGTTTTTGTGAAATAGGTTTATCCCCTTCTGAGAATATTGTCAAGGAAATAAAAGAAGAATCGGGTTATACTGTAGCTCCAGTGAAACTACTTGCATTAATGGATATGAATAAACATCCTCATCCACCGCAACCCTACCATTATTACAAAGTATTTATTCATTGCGAGATAATAGGTGGACAAGCTAGTATTGGGATAGAGACAAAAGATATAAATTTTTTCTCTGAAAATAATTTGCCGGAGCTTTCAACTAATAGGAATACAGAATCACAAATCAAGGCAATTTTTGATCTTCAGAGAAATCCTGATAAAGCGGTTATTGTGGATTAACATATGAGATTATAGTATAAAACTTATGTGGGGAGATAGTGCATTGGATACAGACATAACAATTAGAGAACTGAATTCTAAAAAACAAATTCTGGATGGCTTCCCAGTTATGAAACAATTAAGGACTCACCTGGATGAGAATACATTTGTCGAGTTGGTTAGTGAAGCTAAAGAAAAAGATATGTATAGGCTTTTTGCTTTATACGAACAAGATAGGATTGCTGCGGTTGTTGGATTCAAACCCATGATAACGCTATATTATGGTCGGTTTGTTTGGGTATGTGATCTTGTTACAGATGAAAGAATGCGTTCACAGGGCCATGGCGAAACACTTCTATCACATGTACATGATTGGGCTAAGCAGAACGGTTATGAAAGTGTAGCGTTGTCATCTGGGCTGCAACGAACAGATGCTCATCGCTTTTATGAGTCGAGAATGGACTATAATAAAGTTAGTTTTGTTTTCAAAAAACCTTTAAACTAACATGTGGAGGTGTGTGGTTTGTTATTTGTTGTATTTGCAGTTATAGGAATTCTAATAGGTATTATTGTTATTCGCCTAACTCGTGGGTTTAGAAAAAACAATAAACCCAAACTAGTAATACTTGCGCCCAGCATTATTTCTATATTAGTAGCAATCATTATTATGTACATAGGAAATGTGGAGATAGAAGGAATTGACGGAGCCGCATACATGCTACTCTCATTAATTATTTTTTGTTTTGGTGTAACAGTTTTCTACCTTGCAGATAAAAAAGGGAGTGAGCGGTAATCGAATTAAATTATGTAATCTGGATAGTAATGGTGGGTTTGGGGGCAGCAGGAATCGTTAATGGTCTACGAAAGCGTAAAACAGATTCAAGAAACAAAATCGATGTATTAACAGCAGTATTATTTACAATTTCGATGCTGATCCTCTCTATTATTACTTATGTGGAAATAGGTTTATCATTTCTGCTATTAATAACAATCATATTATTTCTGATAGGTGTTTTTATGATTAAGGAAGGGAGATAATATCTTGAAGAAATCAACGAAAGATACATACAATGATTTGGCTAAAGCATACGAAGAGAATGTTGATCATTCAAGTCCATATAATACCGATTATGAACGGCCGGCAATGATGAATCAAGTCCCCGAACAATTACATGGATTAAATGTTCTGGATGCAGGCTGTTCAGCTGGCTGGTATTCGGAAGCATTGGTAGAGCGAGGGGCAACAGTAACTGGAATTGATTTAAGTACGGAAATGATAGCTGCTGCTAAAAGGCGATTAAAAGACAGGGCAACAATCGTTTGTCATGATTTACAAGATAATCTACCTTTTAAAGCTAATCAATTCGACTTCATACTTAGCTCATTAACCCTTCACTATATAAAGGATTGGGAGTTTACCTTTAGTGAATTAAATAGAGTATTAAAGCCAAACGGTACGCTACTGTTTTCAGTACATCACCCTTTTATGGACTTTACAAAGTTCGATATAGAGGATTACTTTCAGAAGACACTTTTAACCGATACATGGGAAAAACCAAATATAACAATCGATGTTAGTTTTTATAGAAGATCATTGCAGGAAACCGTAACAGACACCACGAAATTCTTCTCTGTCGAGGGTTTGATCGAACCCCAGCCCCAAGAAACGATGAAAAATAAAAGTCCAAGTTCCTATAAGTACTTAATGGAAAATCCGCATTTTTTAATTATCAAGGCAAAATCAAGAAAATAATGGAAACCAGTAATGAGGCGGTGGAATAATGAACGTATTCGGGGGAATAAAGAACTGGCATAATTATAAATGGTTTAAAGTTCTGAGTATAATAGTTAAATCCTTTCTCGCCCTGGTTGTCACCGGAACATTTATTTTTTTCTCAATTATGATTTATTTATTGATTCAGGACTATTTTTATGATGAAGATAAAGATGAATTTAATGAAAATGGACATAAAGTGTTAATGATCCAGGTTCAGAATTAAATATTTAGGTGGTAGTAAAATGGGATTCGTATTTATTGTAGTAGCTTGCATTGTATTCTGTTTGAATTTAGTTTCGATATTAAAAAAGATCAGATACGAGGAAAAGACGTCGATGAACACGTTTTGGCTAACAACTTCGTTTACATTTATAGTAGTTATTTGGTTCCTTCCTTTGTTATACGGAAGGTAATTAAAACGAAATTTGGAGGAAACCAATGACAAATAAAATAAATATTATCGATTCCTATAATAAATCAGCAAACGAGCGGGACTCACAGAGGCAGCAAGATTGGAAAATTAAAGAGCGCGATATTTTCAACAAGTTTTTAATAGATGAAAATAAGTCTAATCTATTAGAAATTGGAGCAGGGCCGGGAAAAGATAGTCTATTTTTTAAAGAACAAGGGATAGATACATATAGTACGGATATTTCACCTGAGATGGTGAAACTGTGTGGAAATAAAGGACTAATTGCTGATGTCATGAGTTTTGATGAGTTGGGATTTCCGGATAATCATTTTGATGCGGTATGGGCGATGAATTGTTTGCTTCACGTCCCAAAAGATGAAATAAGCGTTGTCCTTTCAGAAATCAAGCGAGTATTAAAACCATCTGGGCTGTTTTTCATGGGTGTATATGGTGGCAAAAACTCGGAAGGTGTGTGGGAAGATGATTTTTATGAGCCGAAGCGGTTTTTTTCCTTCTATGAAGATGACTTGATCAAAGAGCTACTTGCCGAATTTTTCACAATCGAACGTTTTGATGTAGTTTCAGATGAAGTTGTAGGTGGAAGCTTTGCATTTCAGTCGATAATTTTGAGAAATTAATCCAAAAGGAAAAGGAGTTCTACTCGCAAGTGCTTTCTATGGTAGGCGAATATCACTAAGTATAAGTGTCGTATTGACAGCAAAATTTCCCTGCGCTATAATTTGGTTGACCGTTCAATCAAAAAATTAATTAACCAATCAAAATAAGAGGGATTCCTAGTTATGCATGGAACTTTTGGCAAAAAAGCAGCTACTAAAACAGTAATTGAGGCGAGATGATGAATGAAAATAATAAAACGAGTGGTAAACAGTCTTTTATTTCAGAAGCAAGACGCGAACAAATCATAGAGGCAGCAATTAAAACGCTTGATGAAATTGGATATGTAAAAGCTAGCCTTTCCCAGATTGCTAAAAGAGCAGGGATTAGCACGGCTTTGATTTCTTACCACTTCACAGATAAAAATGATTTAATGAATCACCTCCTGATGAAACTTATAGAAAGGTCAGAGTTATATATCCTGGAGCGGGTACGTCGAGAAAGTACTGTTCAGGGGAAATTGAATGCATTTATTTTAGCTAGTTTAGATTATCAGGGTAAGTATCACACACATAATGCAGCTTTAATAGAAATTATCTTTAACGCTAGAACGCCTGATAACATCCCATACTATAAATTAGGTGATGACGAAGAAGAAGTATTACTGCATGAGCTTAAACAAATATTACGTAACGGCCAAGGTAGTGGAGACTTTGGAGCATTTAATGTAGATGTTATGGCTACCATGATTCAAGGTGCTATTGGTGAGTATATGATTAATAGTGTTACAACAAAAAAGGTTGATATAGAAACATATAGCAGTGAACTCGTAAACATTATTAGTAAAGCAACAAAAGCATAACTTACTAGAGTTATAACCTTAATGTGGGATAAAGTAAATAAAGAAGGTGAAACCGAATGACGGCACAGAAATCATCCTATCAAGAAAAAACAATCGTGGGTATTACCACAAAAATAGGCATTGGCTTATATATTTTATTTGGGGCTTTGGGACTTATACTGGGTTATTTTCTCCCGCGAATAGCAGCGTGGGCATTAACACTACCATGGGTGCCATTTCAAGGTCCCATTGAGTTGATCAACTCTTTTAGTGGCCCATTGCTTGATGTTATTATGTCACTTATTGGCTTAATAGCAGGTTTTGCGATAGCTTATATATCAATTAGGGAGAGTCTAATTGTGACTGTCACTGATCAAGAGACTCAATTGGATAAGGATGGAAATAAGCAAACTATTGTATTGAAGAGTATTGATACTGTCTTTTCTGAGGATAAACAACTTGTTTTTTTAGATACTTCTGGACGCGAAATTGCACGTGAAAAAACTGATGAAAACGCTGAACACTATTCCAATGCATTCAAAAAACATGGATATCCATGGTCAGCAGAGGGCGATCCATACAAGGATCAGTATCGTCGTTGGGTTCTGGATACTCCAGACCTTTCACCTGCAGTAAATGCCTTGATGAAGGCAAGAGAAAAGGCGTTAAAGAAAAAAGAAAAGGATGAAATTAAAGACCTGCGCAGTGAACTTGCAAAGTTGGACATCGTTGTCCGTGATGAAGGTGAGCGTCAATACTGGAGACAAATATTAAAAACATAACAAAGATAGTATAATATTGCTTAACAAGAGATTCTATAACTAGGAATCTCTTTTCTTATTTTTTGTGCAACACATAACATATTATATGTTCTACAATGTCATTAAAAAACAATACAAGCATACTATAACTAACAGACATTTCCTTTGTTGGGGGCGGTTTGATGAATAAAAAGTTGCTTGTTTTGTCAGTTGTAGTAGTTGTTTGTATCTTTGCTTTTCCTTTTTTAATAGGAAATATAAATAATGATGAAATGACATTGGTTGAAAGCATGAAAGATACGAAGAAAGATCATCAGAGAATAGACCAGTTATTGGAAAAGGTAAGTAAGGAATTCCATAATAAATACGATGGGAAAGCTTCAGTAGGATTTAGTTTTGATAAACGAATTGTAAGTGTTCAACTTCAAAGTCAAGAAATAGAGGATAAGCACGGCGGCAACATGAAAGCTCTTATTTATGACATTGCAGATGATGTTGAACTTGATGATATTAGTGTCAAATTCAGGGTTATGAGTCATGATGTTATGGACCTTAGCGAGGAAGATAAAGCAATGCGAGAGCTTGCCGGGGAAGTATTACTAATAGCAGAGAAGATTCTAAAGGAGGAAGAATTTGAAATAGGTAGTTTGGCAATTTCCCCAAGGAAACCTAAACTGTACGTGGAAATTATGCTGCCATATAGTGATGAACATAACGATGGTACTGTGGATAATGTAGAAAAACGTATTAAGAATGCCGTTCTCTCAAAAACAAATGTAAGCATAGACCTTGCAATAAAGAAAAAAGCAAGGTTCAAGTAATGGATCAAAAATGGGCGCCTATTTTTAGATCAATCATGGAGGAAACAAGTAAAAAGTTTGATGAATATAGAGGGTTTGCTTCTTCCTTCCATCCGAAACCCTTGCAGATTATTATAAAAACCGATTTGCACGAGTCAAAATGGTGGTGGAACACGGATAAAAAGGTAGAAGAAATTGTAGATTATGTGGAAGCAATTATTGATATAAAAAGAGAAGAATTAGCGGTTGAAAAAATCCCTTTAGACATTATTGTCAGGGGTGAAAATAATAAGCAATTGAATTAATAACATAATCTAAATGAATTGTTCTGTATAGCTTCGGCTTGCATTTAAGGGGATTAGATACGTCTGGTCCTCTTTTAATTTTGTTTGGCTGTTTTCGTAAAGATTGTTGCTTTTGGGAGAATAGATATATACTGTGTCATAGCGTACCGCTACGGAAAAATCACTACGCTTTCCGCGGGCTCGCGCTGAGCCTCCTCGCGAGCAGAAACCGCTCACTGCGGGGTCTCATCGTCTTCGCTGTTCCCGCAGGAGTCTCCGTGTTTTTCCTTCGCTGGTGTCTGGAAGCAGTACTATATAGCTCCTTTCACTATTACGGCAGTTGATTGGAGCGGAGGATCGTTGACTCCTGCGGGAACAGCACGAGTCTGCAGACCCCGCAGAGTGGTTTTCTCGAGGAGGCTGAAGCCGTGCCCGCGGAAAGCAACGGTCCGCAGCGGAAATCAACCAGCAGTTACGTCGCAATATATATCAACTATGAAGATGAAAAAGCAACAATGCGTACGAAAAGAGCCTTTTGTTTAAAATCTTTACTCGACATCATTGGTTGAGAATTTTTTTATTGCAACATATAAGCAAATTGTTATATACTAATACGCGAATGAATGAGGAGGCGCTTTAGATATGCTGAAAACTGTAATTGATATTGAAAAAGCGGCATTGACACTTAAATTATTAGGTGACAAAACGAGACTAACAATGGTTGGTTTGTTAAAAGATAATGAATGCTGTGTTTGTGAATTTGTTGAAGTGTTCGAAATGAGCCAGCCTTCAATTAGTCAACATCTTCGTAAACTTAGAGATGCTGGCATTGTAAAAGAAAAAAGAAAAGGGCAATGGATTTTTTATTCGTTAAATAAAGAGAGTGTGAGTTATCCGTTGGTTATGACTCTTCTGGAACATATTCCAGATCAGAAAGAAAAGTTAGAAGGCTTAGAAGCAGAAGGAAAACGGATTAGCTGCACGTAGTTTTTTCGTATACGAGGAGGAATTTTGATTGGATTCATTAGTTTATTTAGCCATAGGAATTTTTGTGGCTACATTAGTATTAGTCATTTGGCAGCCTAAAGGCTTAGGTATTGGATGGAGTGCGTGTGGCGGTGCGATCCTAGCATTAATCGTGGGTGTAGTCACATGGGGTGATGTACTTACGGTTACAGGAATTGTGTGGAATGCAACGCTAACGTTTGTTGCTGTTATTTTAATTTCGCTTATTTTGGATGAGATTGGCTTTTTCGAATGGGCTGCATTACATATGGCGCGTATTGCCAAAGGTAATGGCGTTAGAATGTTTGTCTATATCATCTTATTAGGTTCTGTTGTTGCTGCGTTTTTTGCGAATGACGGTGCAGCACTTATTTTAACGCCAATCGTATTGGCAATGGTGCGAAACTTAAACTTTAAAGAAAAAATGATTTTACCTTTTATTATGGCAAGTGGTTTTATCGCAGATACCGCATCACTGCCGTTGATTGTAAGTAACTTAGTTAATATTGTTTCTGCCGATTATTTTGGAATTGGATTTGTGGAATACGCTTCACGAATGATTATTCCGAATCTCTTCTCCATAGGTGCAAGTATTTTGGTATTATATTTATTTTTCCGTAAAAGCATTCCGAAGAACTATGATTTATCTCAGTTAAAACAACCAAAAGAAGCAATTAGAGATAAATCCATGTTTAGAATTTCATGGGTAGTATTAGCTGCATTATTGGCTGGATACTTTGGTAGTGAAGTCATTAATGTTCCAGTATCCATTGTAGCTGGTATCATAGCAATTCTATTCCTGATCATGGCTAGAAGAAGTCCTGCTGTTGAAACTTCAACAGTAGTAAAAGGTGCACCTTGGGCAATTGTTTTTTTCTCAGTTGGAATGTATGTGGTTGTGTATGGTCTGCAGAACGCCGGATTAACAAGTGTTCTGGCTACATTAATCCAATGGACTGCTGATCAGGGTCTATATGTTGCCACGATTGGTATGGGCTTTATTGCGGCGATATTGTCTTCGATAATGAATAATATGCCGACGGTTATGATTGACGCCCTCGCTATTTCAGAGGTGGAAACGACAAGTAGAATTAAAGAAGCACTTATTTATGCCAATGTAATTGGATCAGATTTAGGTCCTAAAATTACACCGATTGGTTCGCTCGCAACGTTGTTATGGCTTCATGTTTTATCACTTAAAGGGTTTAAGATTTCATGGAGTTATTATTTTAAAGTCGGAATTATTCTTACCATACCAACATTGTTCATAACGCTATCAGGACTTGCGTTGTGGCTTTGGATTATTTTATAAAAAAGGAGACTTTACTCTATGTCTAAACAAACAATTTACTTTTTATGTACAGGAAACTCGTGCAGAAGCCAAATGGCTGAAGGTTGGGCAAAAAAATACCTAGGTGACGAATGGGAAGTGAAAAGTGCAGGAATTGAAGCGCATGGCTTGAATCCAAATGCGATTAAAGCGATGCAGGAAGTTGATGTTGATATTTCGGATCAAAAATCCGAAATAATTGAACCTGAAATTTTGAATAACGCCACTTTGGCTATTACACTATGTGGGGATGCAGCGGATAAGTGCCCAATGACACCACCCCATGTAAAACGCGAACACTGGGGCTTTGATGATCCTGCAAAAGCTGAAGGAACAGACGAGGAAAAATGGAAGGTTTTTCAACAGGTACGCGATGAAATAGGCGAGCGCATAAAGAATTTCGCTGAAACGGGCCAATAATAGCTTAACAAGCTTCAAAAGGACTAAAATAGATTTACAACGGAGGGTTAGCATGACCAAACTTGAAATTTTTGACCCAGCTATGTGCTGTTCAACAGGAGTATGTGGACCTAGTGTAGACCCGGAGCTTATACGGGTAGCTAGTGCTGTATTTTCTCTTCAAAAGAAGGGTTTTAATATAAAACGTTATAATCTTGCAAATGAGCCAGGGGAGTTCGTTGATAATAAAATCGTGAATAACTTCCTTGAGGAAAAAGGTCCTGACAGTTTACCAGTGGTTATGTTAGATGGAGAAATTGTTTTGGAATCTGATTATCCATCTAATGCGCAACTTTCAATGTGGTTTAATATCGCATCAGAAGAGTTAAATGATCGACCTGATAATCGTGTAATGATAGATATTGATCAATTGAAATAGCGAGGTGTAAGAATATGTTCCAAACTTTTAGTCCAAAGCACTTGGTTAAAACCCCCTTCTTGTTTTTTACTGGCAAGGGTGGCGTAGGTAAGACTTCCACTGCATGTGCAACAGCCATTCATTTGGCTGATTCAGGAAAAAGGGTATTACTCGTCAGTACGGATCCAGCGTCTAATTTACAGGATGTATTACAAGTAGAATTAACAAATTCACCAAAGCCTGTACCGAATATAGAAAATCTAGATGCGTCAAACATTGATCCTGAAGAAGCTGCAAGGATTTACCGGGAAAAGGTTGTTGGACCTTATCGGAATAAACTTCCAGGTTCCGTTATAACCAAAATGGAGGAACAACTATCTGGGGCGTGTACAGTAGAAATGGCGGCGTTTGACGAGTTTGCAACAATTATTTCCAATCCATCAGTTCACAATTATGATCACGTCATATTTGATACTGCTCCAACTGGACATACATTGAGATTGTTACAACTCCCAACTGCCTGGAATGGTTTTTTAGAGGAAAGCACACACGGAGCCTCTTGTTTAGGTCCATTATCCGGACTTCAAGAAAAGAAAGAGCTATATAAACAAACTGTAGATGCACTGTCAGATGGAGATAAAACTACCTTAATCCTGGTGGCAAGACCTGAAGTAGCATCCTTACAGGAAGCGAATCGGTCAGCTCATGAATTAAATGAAATTGGGATAAGAAACCAGGCACTTATCGTGAATGGGTTATTACAAAAGCACGTTTCTAATGATGAAGTTTCGACTGCATTCTATCAACGGCAACAGGCAGCAATAAAGGAAATTCCTGATGGTCTGAAGCAAATGGCTATTTATTCATTGCCGTTTGTTTCCTATCAACTTACAGGTCTTGCGAACCTTCGTTACTTATTCAGTTATGATTTTTTGCAAGCCAAAGATAATCAGGTTTCAAGTGAGGATAATGTAGTCTTACCTAAATTGAATACCATGGTTGATAGTTTTTCTGAAAATAAAACAAAAGTCATCCTCACAATGGGAAAAGGCGGAGTAGGAAAAACAACTGTCGCATCATCTATGGCGGTAGGATTAGTTGAAAAAGGGCACAAAGTTCATTTGACAACTACAGATCCTGCAGCTCATTTAGAGTATATATTTTCAAATGGTATTGATAATAACCTATTAACGATTAGTTCTATCAACCCTAAAGAAGAAGTTAATGCTTATAAAGAAAACGTGTTGAAAAAAGCAAGCAAAGAACTTGATGCAGAAGGGCTTGCGTATCTTCAGGAGGATCTGGACTCGCCATGTACGGAAGAAATTGCAGTTTTTCAGGCATTTGCTGAAAAAGTGGCTAGATCAGATGATGAAATAGTCGTTATTGATACAGCGCCAACTGGTCATACGTTACTCTTATTAGATTCTGCTGAAGAATATCATAAAGAGTTGACCCGTTCTACAGGTGATGTATCAGACAGTGTGCGGGATTTACTTCCACGACTGCGGAATGCTGAGGAGACTAGTGTTGTTATTGTTACATTAGCGGAAACAACGCCAGTTTTAGAGGCCGGCAGACTACAGGATGACTTAATCCGTGCAAATATTAAACCTGAATGGTGGGTTATTAACCAAAGCTTCCAGGCTACAGAAACAAAAGACCCTATATTAGCAGGTAGAGCTAAGACAGAGATAAAGTGGATTAAAAAGATTAGGGATGAATTAGCTGAAAAAGCCGCTATTATTCCATGGATCAGTGAAGAAAAGATAGGCTATGAAAAGCTGAAGGATTATATTAGCAACTAATAGTTAAATGGAGAGGAGAAACATTATGAATATTACCGAAAAGGCAAAAGAAACATTGCACAATATTTTTGAAGAACGTGGCGGTGAAGGAATTCGTATCTATTCTGCAGGTGCAGGCTGTTGTGGACCTCAGATTGGATTATCACTTGATAGTCCAGAGGAAGCAGATGTCATTAAAGACGTAAATGGAGTTCGTGTAGCAATTGACCAAGAGGTAGGAAGTTCTGTTGATGATCTGACATTAGATAAAGAGGGAGATAGATTTGTCCTGCTAGGTTTGGATAGTTGTTGTTAAAAGGTCTCATTTGAGACCTTTTTCTATGTTGAGGTTTGAAAAGAATCAAGAGTCTGTCAGTGTTGATATAGCAGTAGCCCCTAACAATACTAATAAGGTAACGATAACCCAGAAAGCGATTGGTAGATCAAAAGAAACTAGCCAGTATACTGTTCCAGCAAAGATAAGAGTAATAACCAAAACTAATAGCAATACTTTTTATAACCTTTGAATTGTCGGTTGTTTTTACTTTTGGCATAATACTATAAACCCCTTCAGTCGAATGAAGTCATCTTTGATATCTTAAACCATTAACAACTATTCCTCTTGCTTCTGCAGCCACCTTTAGATTCGGATCCAGATAATGGCAGTTGCCGTGGAGATGGATTAACTTGACAAACACCCGTTTCTGGTAGCTTCAACTTAACTTTTTTAGCCTCTTCATAGTCGCCGGATAGATAAGCTGAAATCGAACGTACCTGTTCATATCCTGTTGTCATTAAAAATGTCGGGGCACGCCCATAACTTTTTACTCCAACTATATAAAAACCTTTTTCTGATTGACGTAATTCTTTTTCACCATGTGGACGAACAGTTCCGCAACTATGAAGGTTTGGATCAATTAGCGGTGCTAGTTCTTTTGTACTTTCAACTATCGGACTAACGTCTAACCGCATTTCATTTAAAAAAGAAAAGTCAGGTCTAGCACCTGTATTCACAATGATTTCGTCTACTTCACTTATTGTAAATCCTTCACTGCTTTGAATCTCGAAAGAGCCATCATGCTCGTTAATTTCCTCAACATAAAAATTGGAGTGGACGTTTATTTGACCATTATCAACTAGTTGATGTGTTGTTGATCCAAGTTTACCTCTAGCAGCTAATTCATCATTTTTTTCGCCACCAAAAGCCTCTTGTGCATGTTGTTTACGAACTATCCATGAAATGTTTGTAGCGGGGTATTTATCTTTAAGTTCATTCAAATCATTTAGTGAATTTAAAGCAGAATGGCCACTGCCAATAACCGCGACATGTTTATTCTTGAAAAGCTCTTCTGCCTTAGAAAAGTCAGGAATATGAGTGTGTAACTTTTTATTCAATCCGTCAGTTCTCCACACCCCGTCTGCAAATGGAGGGTTTGGATTATTCCAAGTTCCAGTAGCATCTATGACTGCTCTTGCTTCTATTTTTTCGACAGTATTGTTAATGAGAACATACAGCACGAAGGGTAGTTCTTCGCGTGAAGCAGATTTCATTTTATCAATGTTTTTCTTTGTAATAGTTAAAACTTCCGCATTGTAAACAAGGTTTTCTTTGATTTGTGGTAGGTTAGCTAATGGCTTAAGGTATTCCGTTACAAGCTCTTCGCCCGTAGGCAGTTTTTGTGCATCAGGTTCATTCCAATCGGTCTGGTGTAGTAATTTTTTAGCAGACTCATCGATGTTAAATTCCCATGGTGAGAATAGTTGCACGTGCCCCCATTCAAGAATGTTGCTTCCGGCATTACCCCCTTTTTCAAGAATTAGAAAACGCTGGTTGTAGGCGTTTAGGTGAGCAGCTGCGGCAAGCCCCACTGGACCTGCTCCAATAACGACAGTTGGTAATTTTGATAACATGCAATCTCTCCTTTAAAATTTAATGAACAATTAATAAATCAAAAAAAGTTGATTTAATATAGAAAAATGTACTGCTTATTTTGCAGGAACAAATAAACAGCAAAGTTCTTTACTAAGTAAATGATTCGCTTCTTCTTTATTTAGACTGTAGTAACTCCATGTGCCACGAGTCTCCTTCAAAATAATATTAGCATTCAATAGAATTTTTAAATGGTACGATAATTTGGATTGTGTCATATCTATTAATGGCTCAATATCACAAACACACATTTCTCCGTTTTTTGTAAGAAGGTGCATAATCTGAAGGCGTTTTTTATCCGCAATGGCTTTGTATTTTATTTCATACTTTTCAAAGGTTTTTTCCAGGTTTTCATCTTGTAATAGGTTAAATTCTTTCATCTTTTCACCTTTTCATCAACTTTTATTGATTTAATCATACACCCCCAAAACTAAGGTGTCAACGGATAAATCAAAATAAATTGATTTATAATATTCGGTAACCATTTTCAAATTGATTCGTCTTACTTATTAAGAGGAGTTGGTTTAATTGAGAAGGACTGCATATTTGATGCTAATGGTTTTGGCAGTAACTACGATTATTACTTATGTACCTTCCAAAAGTTTTGCCTGTTCATGTGCGGAACCTGGAACCGTGACAGAAGTGCTCAATCGTGATGGAGCTACGGTTTTTTCCGGAAGAGTTGTTAAAAAGGTTGATCAGTCCAAGCTTGATATGCTTCAATCATCTGCTGATCCGATAAGCGTATTGTTTCAAGTGGATAAGACTTGGAAAGGTGTCAATCAATCACAAGTAATAGTGAAAACAGCGAGGAGTTCTGCAAGTTGTGGGTATGAGTTTACCTTAAATGAAAGATACTTAGTCTATGCTTCTGAACGCGACGGTGAATTAAATGTAAATCTTTGTTCAAGAACGCAGTCCATAACAGATGCCCAAGCTGACTTAGAAGTATTAGGAATGGGAAAAGATCCAACTGAAAAGGTACATTTGGAGGACCAGATGACAGGAATGAGCATGATGGTCATTGTGACATGGGCCGTGTTAGGAATTGTGGGTGTTTCTGGAATTATTTTGATTAGACGTTTGAGGTCATAAAATGAACGAGCGCAATTCCAAGCTCGTTCATTTTTTGACTCTATTTCGCTTTTAACTTCCGTAACAAAAATAAGAAATACGGTGCACCAAGTACGGCGGTAAATATCCCAGCAGGTATTTCAGCTGGTGGTGCCAGACCACGGCCTAGCGCGTCTGCAAGTAAGAGAAGCAATACCCCCATTACCGCGGAGGTTGGTAGCAACAGACTATGGCGATTTCCCACTAGCTGTCGTGCGATGTGTGGTGCAATTAAACCGAGGAATCCAAGTGATCCAACAACTGCCACCGAGGATCCAGCCAATGCGACTGCAACAATTAGCAGGATTAGGCGTGTCCGTCTAGTATTTTCACCAAGTCCTTCCGCAACATCATCACCTAAGTTGAGAATATCCAAGCGATTAGCTAATAATATGCTGATTGGAACTAACACAACAATCCAAGGTGCCAATAAGAGGACATCATTCCAGCTTTTCCCCCACAGACTTCCGGTTAACCAAATGAGTGCAGCATTGATTTGGATAGGGAATTTTACCATTAAAAATTGAATGCCTGCCTGACAAATTGCGCCTAGCGCAATTCCGACAAGTGCTAATGTTGATGGATTAACGCCTTTTTTATAAGCAAAAAGGTACAGGATGACTGTAATGATTCCAGCGCCAGCAAGTGCGGATAACGGCAGCATGATAATAGGTGCATGTGGGAAGAGTATCACCACAATCGCAGCAGCTAGCCCAGCGCCTTTTGTAATACCAATAACGTCTGGGGAAGCTAAGGGATTTCGAATAATCCCTTGTAAAATAGCACCAGAAACGCCAAGTCCGGCACCGACAAGGATAGCCATAACGATACGTGGCAAGCGGTAATTCATAATAATGAAGTGGGCGCTATCCTTTCCATTTCCAACTAGTGACTGTAACAACTCAATTGGACTAATAAAGATTGCGCCGACACCAACAGCTAAAATCGCGGTAATTAGGGTAATTAAAATTAACAATAATAAACGTGTTTTTGGGATAATTTTCCTCTTTCTCATGATTCTTTACTCCCTTTTCGTGCCAGATATAAGAAGTATGGAGCACCGATCAATGCAGTAACAATCCCTACTGGTGATTCAGCTGGAAATGCAATAAATCGAGATAATACATCCGCACTGACTAACAACAATGAACCTAATAATCCAGAGAACGGAATAATCCACCGGTAGTCAATCCCAATCAACTTTCTTGCGATATGTGGAATAATTAATCCAACAAATCCGATTGGTCCTGCAACAGAGACTGATGCACCAGCAAGTACTACAACAAGTAGGCTGAAAAACAAACGAATCACGACAACGTTCTGTCCGAGGCCTTTTGCCATGTCATCACCAAGTCCAAGAATTGTTAGCTGCCGTGCAAGTACTATTGCAATGATGATGCCAGCAGTTGCCCATGGCCAAATAATATGTACTTCATTCCAACTAGCGCCGTCAATAGCGCCAGCAAGCCAAAACAAAACACTTTGCGTGGAATCCTCATGAAAAAGAACGATACCTTCAATAATGGCAGATAGAAATAAATGGACTGTTATACCAGCCAGCGCCAATTTGACTGGAGATGTTCCAGCCGAACTTGATGCCATGGAATAGACTATGGATCCACCCAAAATAGCACCTAGGAATGCAAAATAAACAAGTGAACTTTGTGAGATGCTTGGTAGAAATACAAGACTTAGGACAACTACTAATGACGCCCCAGCATTAACTCCAAAGACCTGCGGTGAAGCCAGTGGATTCAATGTGATAGCCTGCATAATCGCACCTGCAATTGCAAGACTTGCGCCAATTATAATCGCAATTAAAGTTCGAGGTAATCGTAAATTCTGTACGATTAAAAATTTCTTCGTTTGTTCATCTGATATAAATGATTGAAAAATATCCCCAAAATCAATGGATACAGCTCCTATACGAAGACTTGCCATTACACTTAGAAGTAATAAAAGAAAGGCACCTATAAATAAAATGACCTTTATCGTTTTGGATTCCATATAACTCCCTCATTTGCCCGAACAATTCTATCTAACCATACTTAAAAGTAACCAATTGAAAGAGCGAGAATTAGTTTCTCGCCCTCTTTTAATTGCCATAAAGTTTCTCAGTAGCTTCTTCCAAAATTGCCTCAGAAGAAATTAATCCACGGAACCTGGACCATGTATTTCGATCAACAGTGTAAACTTGGTCACTTTTCACTGCATTAATATTTTGCCATAACGGGTTGTCTTTCCACTGATCTACGATGGTTTCTTCACCAGCTTGCATGAAGAAAAAGACATCTGGATTGAATTTCACAACCTGTTCTAGATTAATTTTGTTGTATCGATCACTGCCGTCCTGAATCGCATTTTTCAAACCGATTGATTCAAGCAATGAGCCAGTATAAGAAGCCATGTTGTGGGCATAAAATCCGTCGGCGGTAACAACTGCAGGTAAAACAGTACGATCCTCATTTTCAGGAACCTTTGCTTTAATTTCTTCCATACGTTTTTTGTGTGATTCTAACACTTCTTTGCCTTTTTCCTCTTTACCAACCGCATACGCAATCTTTTCAAAGCCTTCTAAAATCTGGTTATAGTCAGCTGAAAGAGAAGTCAGCATAATAGTTGGAGCAATATCTGAAAGCTGTTCATAAACATCCTTGTGCCGTTGTAAGTCAGCAATAATTAAGTCGGGCTTTAACGAGCTGATGATTTCCATGCTTGGCTGTTTTCGTGTCCCAACAGACGTGTAATCATCAATCTTTTTACGAATCGGCTCGATGATCCGGCTTTCATCGTTATCATCCGCTATCCCAACTGGTGAGATCCCAAGTGCTGCTAGCGCATCCACATATGAGAACTCTAGTGCAACGATTTTCTTCGGGTTTGCAGGAACTTCTGTTTCACCCATCTCATGCTTTACTGTGATGGTTTCACCACTTGCGTCATCTTTCTTTTCATTCTTGGTTGCATCCTCACCACTAACTGTTCCACAAGCAACTAAACTTATAAGAGCTAAAATCATAACTATAATAAAAGAAAACTTTTTCTGCTTCATTTTGTAACCTCCTGTGCAGTTTATATATACGTTTCACACTCTGATAATAATGATAATCATTATCAGTTGAAAAGTCCACTACTTTTTGAAGAATTTTTAAAATTCTATGTAGAAACTAATATATCTGGATTAAGCTGTGATATATTGGAGCTGGCTAAAAAAAGTTCTAAACTTCACGATGGATTGGCAGAATCTAAATTGTGGATAATTGTTATTAACAGCATAAAAACAGCTTTTCCACACAGTTATCCCCAAAATCCTGTTGATAACCTGTGCACAAGTGTAAAATTTATCTGTTTTGGGCAATGATTAAAAATATTTGTTAAACTAAACATGTGGATAAATTAAAGGAGGTTTAATAAATGGACCGTTTAAGCGATGAACAAATCACAAATGAACTAGCAAGTTTAGCTGATTGGGAGCGTGTCGATGAAAATTGGATTGAAAGAAAATATCGTTTCAAAAAGTATCTCTCAGGAGTTAAGTTTGTGGATCAAGTAGCGCAGTTTGCTGAAAATAAGCAACATCATCCATTAATCTCCATCGATTACAAAAAAGTAACCGTTAAGTTTTCATCATGGCAGGAAAAAGGACTAACAGCATTGGATTTAGAAATGGCAAAGCGTGTTGATGAACTCTATGTACAGGCTGAAAAATAGTAAATATGCACTGACAATAATTTTTCAGGTGTTTTAGCAGTTAAGAAGGTATAAATCCTTTCTTACTGCATAAGTGCAACTAAGGCTTTCGCCATTAAATCTTGGCGATAAACCAAGTTTTCTAATACTGGTGAAAAGATTCTAAAGGAGAATGATTATTAATGAATCGGAAACCCAAGGTAATAGTAAATGTATTTTCATCCATTGATGGAAGAATAACAACTGCGCCTGAACATAACGTTATGGAGTGGACTGCCAAAGACATTGACGGTGGTGCTAATGAATTTACCCATCAATTATTTGACGAGTTGGATTGTGATGGTATGGTATCTGGCAGTGAGAGCTTGATGGTTTGGAGTAATGATTGGGTAGATATGGAAAAGGCTATTTATCAGCCAAAAAAGTCTAAGGCCTATATTGTTTTTGATGGTAAAGGAAGAATGAATTGGAACCAAACAGAAGGTCTACTTGTAGTAACAAAAGAGAATGTGAATGATCATTATGTAGAACAGTTGAAAGGTAAAGGTATTTCATACATACAAGCGGGAAAAGGAGATCACATCGATTTACAGCTGGCACTTCAAAAATTATATGATCGAGGTTTTAAAAGAATAGGATTAAGTGGTGGTGGGTCAATAAACGGTGCATTTTTGAGAGCTGGATTGATAGATGAGATTAGCTTGGTGATTGCCCCCATAGCTATTGGAGGTAAAGTAACACCTACAGTTTTCGATTGCGATGATCTAACATCACTTGCAGGTGCTACCAAACTAAAACTTCTGGATACAAAACCTCTAGGAAAAGATGGCGCGATATGGCTTCACTATGGTGTTGAGTAATTTCAAATACCATAAAGGTGTAAAGTGAAAATAAGTAACATGATAGAGCCTGTAACAATATAATGGTGCCAGTTATTTTTTCCAAAAAGAACGAGTCCGTTTGTGATTCTGGAAATGACAGCGAGGAGTGTAGCTAATAGCAGCCAACCGTACAGAACAGAACTGATCAGTTCAGTTATACCTAATATAATAAACAACAAATGACTACCCATAAAAAATAATAATGCATTTATTTTTGCAGGGACAAGATGATTGGTTCGTAACTGAACTATTCCACCTAGTAAACTAACAAAACAATACAAGATAATTAATATTCCATGGATCATTTCACCACATCCTTTTGTATGATACGTCTATCATACAAAGTGGGGCTAACCCCATGTAAAGCGTTTACGAGGAGAAAAAATATGAAAATTGGAGAGTTTTATCGAAAAGGTACAAACAACAAAGGATACAGTCCGTCATTATGAAGAGCTGAATCTATTAGAACCGTCGTGGAGTAATAAGCGGAGAATTTACGGTGAAAAGGATATAGGGGATTTTGAAGCTATTAAAGAGATGCAAGCCTTGGATTTGTCTCTCAGGGAAATTCAGATGATGTTTGAGGTGAAGCGTAGTAACGGGTGTGGTTCACCCTAATTACTAACAGAAGTAACCAGCAAAATGAGAGAAAAGCAGCACCAAGTTAAGCTGGAAGAACAGGCTATCAAACTGAAAAAAGAACAAATAACAGACATGATTAGCGTGCTGGAAACACTAGATGAACAACACAAGCCTAACTAATAGTTCTATACGACACCAATCATTGAAAGGAAATGATCAATTTCACCATAAATGCGTGTCACACCATCTACATAATAAAAGGTAGAATCGTCAGATGGAGCTATTTCCTCAGGTGAATAGATATAGACAAGCTTCCCTAAACCAAGCGCAATCCCAAGTTCTACATGGCTGCTTTTTCCTGCAGGCATCAGCATTATGAAAACATCACAATTTTGTACTGCATTCTTTTCTTGCTCACCGATCGCATATAGAGATTCAGGCTCTGTAGCACGTTGGTTCATCGTCCAATCGTATGTATGTGTGAACCCTTTTGCTATAAGTTTTTGTGAAGCATAGCGCACCATATCCTTGTTTTGAAAGCTTGAGGCAATATAAAACCGCATGTTTTATCAAATCCTTTCTGGTATTACTAATAAATAGCGTTTTCCCTTAAGTTTCTCTACTGATTCTCCCACTCACTCGCAAGCATCCCATAAACAACATGGTCCACATAATGATCATACAACCACTCCGCCTGTCTAATTTGCCCTTCTTCCACAAACCCCAAGCGTTTTGGAATAGATTGGCTTTTCGTATTTTCATGTGCTGCACGAATGTCAACGCGATTAAAATCAAGTACGGTAAATGCATAGTCCGTCAAATGATGTGTCACACGGGTCATAATTCCATTTCCCTGATAGTTTTCTCCAAGCCAATACCCGATACAGGCAATCTTGTTTGACCAGTCTAAGCTGTTGAAGCCAGCAGTACCAACCAGTTTACCTTTATATCGAATTGCCATAGTCATGCTTTTTTTATCTTTAAATCCACGCAAGGTATGTTCAATGAATCCACGTGAATCATCAACTGTAGTTGTTCCATCTACCCAAGGCAACCATTCACGTAAATACTCGCGTGAGGCATCGGTCAAGTTGAATAATTCCTTGGCATCGTCTAGTTCCATAAGCTTTAGTGTCAGATCATCGTCAATTTCATGGAAAAACATAAAAAGCGCCCCCGTTAAAGTGTTAGTATAGACCTTATCATACCACAGTTGTATACTGAAATAGACATATTTATTTTGCAAATAAGTGCCACTTTAAAGCTTTGAAAAACGATTATAATTAACAAGGACGAGGTGATCTATATGAAAGCAACTTCACCAAAATTACCTTTAACCCTAGAGGAAAGATCCAACCTAAGAGCTAACAAGATTAAACTCAGCGAGATATCCCAAATGGATACGAGCGATTTAGCAATTGCTCTTGAAGCCCCGTTAGAACGCTCTACGTATATACGTGGCCTTGCAATCTTTCAAACCATTCCCTCCATTGGGCCAAAGCTTGCAAACCTTGTAATAGATTTGGGTTACTATTCATTCGATGACTTCAAAGGTGAAACAGGTGCAGCGTTAACTAACCGTGCTGAGAAGCAATATGGCTATTGGATGGATCCGTGTGTAGAGGATTCATTAAGATGTGTAGTCTATCATGCTCATTATCCAGGTTGTGATAAAAAGTGGTTTGATTTTACGGCTGAACGAAAAGCGTACCGTGAACAAAACGGTTATCCCAAGACACGACCAGAGCTTGCTTGGTATGATGCGGAGTCAAAGAATTAAGCCGTGTTAAAAAAAGCCTAAAACCATTGGGCTTTAGGCTTTAATTCTTAATACCCAACCTCAACTGCGGCGTTTACGATATACATCAAATCGTTTTTATCTGCCTTGTCTTCAAGGAAAATTCCGCTGGTGGTGGCCATACCACCAGATACAATCTCAACCGTCACAGTACCATATGGAATCATATCTTTTACCATTTCCACATCAAGCTGGTCATGGTCTAGAGGAAGTGCAAGCTTCACATTTACTTTCATATTCTCAAGTCGCTGATCAGGCAAGTTTTTTTCAATTCCAGGCATCGAATTATAATGAATCGCATCCTGAACAGCACGTACAGATGCCTTTGTTACATCTTGGCCATGCACATCTATGCCGGTACCAGTTTGGATAAACAGTATTTGTTGCATCAAGATCACTCCTTCATAACTAATTAATAAACATGTTTCCCTTACAGATTGAAATACAAACAATTATAGTTTTGATAAAATGAGAAATATACATTGGAAAGGTTGCGTGTATCAAATGGTAATGCTAGATTCTCATACCCAATACATAAAAAGTCTAGATTTAAAAAGTGAACAACTACCAGCTCGTGATACATTCCCGTTCAATTTACCTGTAATTCGAAGCTTTCAACAATTGAATCTTCATCCGAATGTCACATACATCGTTGGCGAAAATGGTATGGGGAAGTCTACTTTGCTGGAAGGAATTGCGGTTGCATTAGGATTTAATCCAGAAGGTGGAACACGTAACTTTAACTTTTCCAGCTATGATTCTCACTCTAACCTTGATCACTATTTGCGTATCGCAAAAGGTGCAAATAAACCAAAGGACAGTTTTTTCTTCCGAGCAGAAACTTTCTACAATGTATCAACCAATATAGAATCGTTGGATGCCGAACCCGGTAGTCCAAAAGTTATCGATTCCTATGGTGGAAAGTCCTTACATGAACAATCACATGGGGAGGCATTCTTCGCGGCATTTATGAACCGGTTTTCGGGTAATGGGGTCTATATTTTGGATGAACCAGAAGCGGCTTTGTCGCCATTAAGACAAATGTCCATGCTTGCAAGAATTCATGACCTTGTGAACCAAGGCTCCCAATTTATTATATCTACCCATTCACCGATTATCATGGCATACGAACATGCAAAAATCATTCAGTTAACAGAAGAAGGCATGAGTGAATCAACATTAGAAGATACGAGTCAGTATTCAATCATGAAACAGTTTTTTGATGATAAAGAGCGACTACTCCATCATTTATTTCAGTAAAAAACAAAGCCTCAGTCAGTAATTTGACTAAGGCTTTGTCTGTGCAGTATTGGTTTGAACAGGTTTCATTCTTTTTTTAGCAGAAATTGTTTCCGCTGTGATGGGGATGTGTTTTGACGCCTTGGCGAGTCCATAAAGTGGCATATTACCATAGATTGCTTCATAATTTCCTTTTTGTACGACGTAGGTTTCGTGGTATATACCTACTGCACCATTGTTTCCTACCTTATTATTGAAATTTTTCCATGCTGTTAAATGTTTCTGGCCTTTAGAGTAAGCAAGAAGATCTTCTGTTGACCGCCAATATGAAATCATAACAGTTGTTCGCAGTCCGAAGAAACTTTCCATTGATAGAAAACCAAGATCTTCTTTATTTTGGTAAAGCTCCTTGATCATACCAGGCATTGCTGTAAATACGGGCAGCCACTTCCGTATAGCGCGTCTTTTGTTTATCCTCATTCCTATAAGAAATACAACCATGTCCTGATCGTTTTTAGTAGTATACCGGCCCTCATAAATCGATTTCCCCATTATAATTCCTCCTAAGAATCTTTAATTTTTTCAACCGTTATTACACACCACTCAATTGCCGAAATTGTGGTCCGTTTTCCATAATCTAAGGTAAAAAGCCAATACTGTGCATCTGGACTATCATACGAATGGGAAGTTATCCTATTTTCAATCGCTTCATACGTGCTATAGCGTTCATGAAGTTTCTGCTTGAAATGCTCAAGATGGCTGATCGTTTCGTCATTGCTCTGGTGACGACTGAAAAAGAGCTTTAATAACACTTCATTTTTCTCAGTAGGTATCTCTTCTATAGGATTCTGTAGCCAGTTCCGCAGTTCCATTGCACCTTTTGAAGTTAGAAAATATTCCTTCTTATCAGGCTTCCCTTCTTGGGATGTATCCTGCACAGTGGCTAATCCATCCGTCACCAGTTGTTTTAATGTGGGATAAATTTGGCCATAGCTAATTTTCCAAAAGTGATTCAGGCTACCGTCAATCATTTGTTTTATCGCATAGCCCGAACGACAATCTGTAGTGAGAATTCCCAATATGGCGTATTTAGTATTATTATTTGTCTTCTTCATATAAACCACCTATCAATATGATATGTATCTTTTAGATATATAATACATGAAAATGTGTGAAATGAAAAGCGGAAGTCAGATAATTCACTACTTTTTTCACCTCTCTAAGAGGTACAGCTGTTTTTCTAAAGTTATTTTGGTAAACTGAAAACATCAATTAAACAAAAAGGACGTATATTCTTATGAAGATTACTATAATTACAGTCGGTAAATTAAAGGAAAAATACTTAAAACAAGGTATCCAAGAGTACCTGAAACGCCTTACTGCCTATGCGAAAGTAGATATCATCGAAGTTGCTGATGAAAAAGCGCCAGAAAATATGAGTGAAGCAGAAATGGTGGAAGTGAAACGGAAGGAAGGCGAGCGGATATTAGGGAACGTTGGCCAAGATACATATGTCATTACGTTAGAAATTGGTGGGAAAATGCTGAGTTCGGAACAGCTTGCTGCGAAAATGGACGAGCTCGCTACGTATGGTAAAAGTAAGATTGCATTTGTGATCGGTGGATCGCTTGGGATTAGCGAAGCGGTGCAGAAGCGGAGTGACCTGGCATTGTCTTTTTCTAAGATGACTTTTCCACATCAGTTAATGCGGTTGGTGTTGGTGGAGCAGGTGTATCGTGGGTTCAGGATTATAAGGGGTGAACCGTATCACAAATAGTGGTAAGACCAAAAGTTGAAATTAAGATATGTAGAAGCATATTAGAACAAATAAGTAAAAATTTAGAACTAATAACCCCTTGAACTGTTTAATCAGTCTATGGCGTTTTGTTTTATTTAATTGAAGAGATAATTTATCAATAATAGGATAGGAATGAATGTTCCCTTGTTAATATTTAAATAGTATAATAATAGTTAGTAGAGTGTAAAAAGGGGTTGATAGGTAAAATGCCAAATGTAACAAAAACTTTAACCTCTCAAACAGAAGACGGAAATACTAAAGTAGAAGTTCGTTTAATAGAATGACACTGCCTGGATGACACAAAAAGCAATTGAAGAGATGTATAAAACGACTCCTCATAATATAACTCTTCTCATAAAAAATATCATTATGCTTGTAGAAAAACAATATTGCTCGAGATACTATACAGTAGTAAAAAAAGAAGGTTCCAGAAAAATTAAAAGAAAGATGCTTCATTGAAGGAAAGTTGGGAGTTCAATTTATAAGGATTAACGAAGGTGAGGAATTTAAGGGGTGAAAATATTGCAGAATGAAACAAATTTATTAATCTACCAAACAGAAGAAGGAAACACAAAAATAGATGTTAGGTTAGAGAACGAAACAGTTTGGATGACGCAAAATGCAATAGCAGAGTTGTATCAGTCAACAAAGCAGAATATAAGTCTACATGTAAAAAATATCTTTGAAGAGAAGGAATTAGATGAAGATTCAGTTGTCAAGTTTTACTTGACAACTGCGAAAGATGGCAAGAATTATAAAACAAAGCACTACAACCTCGAAATGATTATCGCAATCGGATACCGAGTTCGTTCCCATCGAGGCACACAGTTCCGTAGGTGGGCAACAGAACGTTTAAATGAATATCTCGTAAAAGGTTTTACAATGGATGATGACCGTCTGAAAGAAATGCGTAACTTCGGACAAGATTACTTCGATGAATTACTTGAGCGAATTCGTGATGTTCGTGCCTCGGAGAAAAGGTTCTATCAAAAGATTACAGATATATATGCCACTTCAGTTGATTATGATTCTAAAGCAGAAATTACACAGGAATTCTTTGCTACTGTTCAAAATAAACTTCACTTTGCAATTCATGGCCAAACGGCTGCTGAACTCATAGCAGATAGAGCAAAAGCAGAAAAAGAAAATATGGGTCTAACTTCATGGAAAGGTGATAAAGTGCGCAAACAGGATGTCAAAGTTGCTAAAAATTACTTATCTGAAAAGGAGTTAAAGTCGCTTAATAGAATTATCACCATGTATTTAGATTATGCTGAAGATCAAGCGGACAGACAACGACCAATGTATATGAAGGATTGGATTGATAAACTTAATGCATTTCTTCAATTTAATGAACGTGAAATCCTTGAAAACGCAGGAAGGGTTTCAAAATCAGTGGCTGATCAAATAGCCATTCAGGAGTACGGAAAATATAATCAAAACCGAATTGATCAACAATCAAACGACGATTTTGATCAATTTATTGAAAACAATAATTTGAAGAAATAATTTTACCAGTGAATTACTAAGAACCGTATTATAAAAGATGCGGTTTTTATAAGAACTTAATCGTCCAGGTTTTAAAAGACATACACCAAATTATCGTTTACGTTTTATCCACTAAACTGGAATCTGACTCGTTGGCCAAAATAGAAAAGTGAGCGTACATTGTCTCCATTACAATGTACGCTCACTTCATGTCTTTCTTATTCTTTATTCATCAAGCTATGCTTTCTGCCATAAGTAAAGTAGATGATCAAACCAAAAATAAACCAAACGCCACATGCAATCCATGTGAAAACAGATAGTTGAGTAATTAAAAATATACATAATAGGAATGAAAGAATCGGTAGAGCAGGAAAGAACGGTACCTTAAAACCTTCGCTTGGTATATTTTTGTTTTTCCTTAAGAAAATAACTCCGATTGAAACAATTGTAAACGCAATTAATGTTCCCATGTTCACCAATTCCGCAAGTCTAGAAAGCGGAATGAACCCAGCACAAAGAGCCGTAAGTATTGCAAAAGTCCATGTGTTTTTAACAGGTGTCTTATATTTATTATTCAGCTCACACATACTTTTCGGCAGTAATCCATCACGGCCAAGTGCATAAAGAAGTCTCGTTCCCCCATATAACATCACAAGTATAACGGTCATCATTCCGGAAACAGCGCCAAGTGAAATTATACCTGCTATCCAATCTTGGTGAATAATCTGCATTGCAAAACTAACTGGGTCACTTACATTTAGTTGTGTATAGGGGGCAATTCCAGTTAACACAAGTGAAACCACTACGTAAAGTATTGTACAGATTACTAATGAACCAATTATTCCGATTGGCAAATTACGTTGTGGATTTTTAACTTCCTCAGCTGCTGAGGAAACTGCATCAAACCCAAGGTAAGCAAAGAAAACAAGAGCTGCCCCACTCATTACTCCACTTATTCCAAATGGCATAAATGGTTGCCAATTAACAGGTTTCACAAAAAATACACCCACTACAATAAATAGAAGAATGACACCTACTTTAATAAATACCATAATCTTGTTAAGCTTTGCTGATCCTTGTATTCCACGAGTTAATAAAAAGGCAATGGCAAGCACGATGGCAATAGCTGGTGCATTTATATAAGTTCCTTCTGCCGGGTTAAAAGGACCTGATATTGCCTTTGGAATGGTGATATTAAATCCTTCTAACAAAGCAGACAAATAAGAGGACCAACCAGTTGATACGGAAGCAACGGCCAAGCCATATTCTAACACTAATGCCCATCCAACTATCCATGCAACTAGTTCTCCAAATACAATATATCCATACGTATAAGCACTTCCGGTAACTGGTACAGATGAAGAAAATTCTGAATAACACATACCTGCAAATGCACATACAATAGCAGCTATAATAAATGAAAAAACAATAGCGGGTCCAGAATGACTCGCAGCTACAGTTCCAGGAAGGATGAATATACCTGTCCCAATAATGGCACCAATTCCTAGCAGTACTAAATCAAATGCACCTAACGTTTGCTTTAGCTGGACATCTCCACTTTTCTTAAATAATTCTTCTACACTCTTTTTCCTGAATAACTTCACTTTATATTAGAACCCCATTTTTCCTAAATTATATAAAGAGTCTATAAGTTTCTTTCTTATAGGTCAATGGATTTTGTCGAATTACCGATAATTTTCGCTTGTTCCCTGATTAATCTATTTACAACATCCCTTAAAGAAATCCCCTCAAGTCATCAACTTGCTTAAATAAACTGCAATAGGTTCTAAATCCATTCAACCAAACTTTTACTCGTTCCCGTCAGCTGCTTCACTTTTCCCGAAATTGCCTTATGCGATGTCAGTTTGCCCCGGATGGATGTGGAAAACTGGTTAGATAGTACAGCGAGGGTCGATCCCATAGCCCTATTCTTTTTATTTCCAGTAGTTATTTGCTGCGGCTACTGTTTGAAAGTGGCTGGCAATAACCTGTGAGGCAAAAGTTAGGCTATCTGCGTTTTTTGCATATTTTGGTCGCAACTTTTTTCGAACATCAGCAGAAGGTTGTGTATATGCGACACCCTTTCTTGCTAATAAAATTGCTAATTCAAATCCCTCTTGTGGTGTATTTGTTTTTAAACTTTTAATCCAGGTTTCCATGAAACTTATCCCCTTTATTTTCATTTATTTTGAGTACATCTTCATTACGAAGTGCAAACTTTTAGTCCACCCTTCTCCATGCTCGCTGTAATCGAGACCTAAATAACCACACTACATTTTATGTACACTTTTGCCTATTGTTCATTGAAAAGATGGAACAAACTATTATTTAAAGGCTTTTTATATAAGCGAACTATGTTAACGCCTATAAAACCTAACAACCGCGTAGTCAAAATTCACTTCTGTTGTACTATATAAAAACATTTGTTATTATTTAGATGTTTAATATTTAGATGTCTAAATATATGAAAAGGGGTAATACGAATGAGATTACAAGGGAAAGTTGGGATTATAACAGGTAGTGCTTCTGGGATTGGCAGAGGGATTGCTCTTGCTATGGCCAAAGAAGGCGCCCATATTGCAATTGTTGATGTAAATGAAGAAAAAGGAAGGGAAACCTTTGCTGAAGTAAATCAATATACTGAGGGTTTACTTTTTATTAAAGATATCTCTAGCAAAGAAAACGTTGATGAAATAGTCACGGAGGTTATAAATAAGTTCGGTAATTTAGATATTCTCGTCAATAATGCACATGTATCAAGGCAGGTACCTTTTGTTGAAACTACCATGGATCACTTTGACTTATCGTTTGGGACGGGTTTCTATCCTACATTCAATTTCATGAAAGCAGCCTATCCTGAATTAAAGAATTCGCAAGGTAAAGTCATTAATTTTGCTTCAGGCGCTGGAATTGATGGACAAGTTACTCAAACCTCCTATGCTGCTGCTAAAGAAGCTATTCGAGGAATTTCCCGTGTAGCAGCGAACGAATGGGGCCCTGATGGAATTAATGTGAACTTAATTTCGCCAATAGCAAATACGCCGGGTGTTGAACAATGGCGTCAAGCCGACCCGAAATTATATGATGCAATGATTAATAAAATTCCACTTCGTTGTCTTGGTGATCCAGAACAAGATATTGGTAGAGTAGCTGTCTTCTTAGCAAGCAGTGATTCCGATTATATTACTGGCCAAACAATTATGGTTGATGGTGGATCAATTAAATTACGTTAAGGAGGATTTAAAATGGGACGATTAGATAATAAAGTAGTAATAATTACTGGGGGAGCTTCAGGAATTGGTGAACGTATGGTCGATCTGTTCAGTCAAGAAGGCGCAATTGTCATTGCCGCAGATATAAATGAGGAAGCACTCGAAAAAGCAAGTCAAAAGGAAGATGTATATGGGCTGAAATTAAATGTTGCTTCAGATGATGAGTGGAAGGTATTAGCCGAGGAAGTGAACAATCGCTTCGGAAAAATTGATATACTTGTTAATAACGCTGGTATTTCATCAGAAAAACCATACCAGGAAATCAATATCGATGATTGGCAAAAAATGCTTTCCATTAATGGCTTTGGTCCATTTGCAGGTATAAAGCATGTGGCTCCATATATGGCTGCTCAAAAGAAAGGTTCAATTATTAATATTTCTTCTTATACTGCCCAAATCGGCCAAGGATTTAATCATTATTCTGCGTCCAAAGGGGCAGTGCGTGCGATGTCTAAAGCGGCAGCAACGACTTTTGGCCGTCAAGGAGTACGTGTGAATACTCTTTTTCCAGGAATAATTGAAACCCCAATGACTCAATCATTAAGCACATCTAAAGAGCTTCTAGATCGTTTAGTTCAAGCAACACCGCTCCAACGGTTAGGTAGACCTGAAGATATTGCAAACGCAGCGTTGTTCTTAGCATCAGATGAATCATCTTACATCACTGGTTCGGAATTAGTTATTGACGGTGGGTTTTCCGCTCAATAGAATAGTTATATACAGTAAGAGCCTCTTTTCCTTGGGGCACTTATTAGTATGGAAAGTAGGGATTAAAGCAAATGAAGGAACAAACTATTTTTGAACTTATTCATTCCATGGACCAGGTCACGAACAATTTAATTATTCAGTGGAATAAAATGTTCAAAGAAAGCCTCGGTATCTCCCATATTCTTGTACTCAGCCACTTGAACAAAAATGGAAAAAGTCGTCCCTCGGATATTGCACGAGCTTTAGAATTAACTCCACCATCTTTAACTCACTTATCTGAAAAACTTGTTCAAAAAGAATTAGCTACTCGACTTGTAGATGATGGCGACCGGAGGATTAATTACTTAGCAATTACAGACAAGGGAATTGATATGCTTAACAAAGCACATAATGAGGGGCAAACATTGCGTAGAGATCTGTTTGAAAAATTAACAGAAGAGGAAAGGCAGCATTTATTAAGCATTTATGAGAAGTTAAATAATTTTATTTAAGCGAAAAAACTTTTTCATAAGTGGATTCGTTATTTTCCGGAATCAAGATGAAAGTAATGGCTGCAGTTTTACGGAAAAACGCCAAGTCCATACAATTAAAGAAGATGATATAAACAATTCCCCAAACATTATTGTTCGGGGAATTGTTTTATATCCCAGCGGAATTCCAAATCCGAACTCCTGTCCTTTTAACCAAGGTATCAGCTTAAAGCAACAGTTGGTTTTCAGCAGTTTTGACAGCTTGTATTCTATTTCTAACATTTAACTTTTTGAAAATCCGGTTAAGATGACCTTTCACTGTACCTTCTTTTATATGCATTTGCTTGCCAATGGCTTGATTAGAGAATCCCTTCCGAATATATTTAATGATCTCAAGTTCGCGAAGTGTTAATGCCTCTTTCATTTTGGGATTGACATTGATTTCTTTTAACTCTTCTTTATTAACTAATCGTAATAATTGTTCGCTGTATTGTTGCAAATGGGTAGGAAGTTCTTTTTCAACATCAGGGAAAATTAAGAATAAAGTAGGATCCTCATCAAGAAAGGCTCTTGTGTAGCCATATTTATATCCGATTTCTTAGGCTTCTTGTAAAAAGATCTTCGCTTCTGAATGTCGTTCTAATTTGATTGATGTAATCGTTTGAAGAATCCTTCGCTTCAGGTGAACGCTTTGATTTTTTCCAAAAGATTTCGATGTAATCATTCGGTTGAGCAAATAGTTAGCTTCTTCCGTCTCTTGAAAAGCGAGTAAGGCTCGAGTTAAAGTAAAATATTCAAAGCTTGTCCATTGATCCCAATTGATGTTCATCAAACTCTTTTGCTCAAATACCCATTCTTCAGCTTCATCATGAAGACCTTCCTGAAGTTGGACGTATGTTCTTGACGCTTTACCCATTCTTCTCCAAGCCGGAATGGAAGTATGTAGGGATCGATAGTAAATTTCCTGGATAATATAGTGTGTTTTTTGTATCCTACCTTCCGATTTATGACAAA
Organism: Virgibacillus necropolis; assembly: GCF_044793635.1. Taxonomy (GTDB): domain Bacteria; phylum Bacillota; class Bacilli; order Bacillales; family Amphibacillaceae; genus Virgibacillus_F; species Virgibacillus_F necropolis_A. The sequence continues at coordinate 2,069,653 of NZ_CP084992.1, read as the reverse complement.
GCAGGTCCAACCATAATGCGGGAATGGACAGTCCAGGAAAATCATTTGACTTTATTGATAGCCATACTTGTTCTAAATTTAGCCTTGCTACGCTTATGTTGTTTTGTTCATAAGACGCTTCTGCAATTGCTAAATGACGGAAAGGCGAGAATGCTGGATATTCATCCTTGTAGCCAGAAACCTGGTATTCACTTAATACCCTATTGATATCACCCTCGAATCCAAAATGATTACTAATAAAGGGCATACTACCTTGATTAAGCGATATAAATGGTGTCCATAGATCTTTCTTTGTATCCGTAATAAGAGGGTCTAAATCATTGGATAAATTCAGCATAGTTAAAACCCAATTATAAAGCGAAAGGATTTCTTCATCCTGAGAAAATTGCTTAGGACCCAAGCGATTCAGCCAGTCTTGTAGTGTTTTATAATCCTGAAATAAAAGAGTTTCTGGAGCAATTTTCTTTATATATTGCAGTGCCAACCTCGGATTGTGGCCTTGGATTGCTACCTCAATAGCTTCTTTGAGTAATCCTTCTTTTTCCAAAAATATAGCCGTTTTTCCCCTCACTTTTAGCTCGTTATCAAACAAAGAAAATCTTTCATTGATAATAGCCCTTACTAGTGGATGAAAACGATGCAGCCAACGGTTATTTACTAGAGATTTAGTTAGAATTAAATGCTGTTCAAGAATATGAAAGAGAGGCTCAGTCTCCGTTTGCATTAATTCCTTTGCGAAGTCAAATGATAAATAGGGTGGTATGACTAACGGTCGTAATTGCTGTAAGGTATCCTTAGGAAGTTGCCCTAGCCATTCATTAAGCAAATAATCCTCTAGCAATGGAGCTACTCTGCCTTGATCATCAATTATTGGTCTATCATGTTGAACATAATGTTGGTAGGCAATTTGAAGTAAAGCAGGACAACAGTCAGTTATTGTATGTAGGTCTGTTAGTTGATTTTCAGTTAATTCAATTGAATAGGAAGATCGTAGGGATAGCCATACTTCAGCCTCTTCACGGGAGAACTTTATTTCCTCCGCGTCAAGTTGATAAGTTTGATGTTGTAGAGCCGAAGAGTTTTTTAAATATGGTAAGGCTTTACGTGAAAGTAGGATAAAAGTAATGCGAGGAGGTGCCTGTAGCATCGATTTATTTAATTCAGCGAATGCTTCCGGTTGCTCTAAGAGATGTACATGATCTATTACAATTACCACTTTATTGTTTAATGTTTCATCGACGACTCGTTTTAAATGGGTAGATAAAGTAACTGGGTTATTAAATGAGCTCATCATTTCAAGCCATACAAATGAATGTATGGATAGCTGACTCCAATGCATGACGAGGGTTGTTTTTCCATATCCAGCTGGTGCTGTAATGAATGTGCTTTTGTTACGCAGAGCCCTGTTTAACATTGTGTTAAACCTCACCGGTATATATATTCCTTGCTTTTCCTCCATCTTGTTTCCTCCTGAGTATACTTATTACTACTATTGTATATATTTGACATTGGCCTTCTGTTTCCTTCTACATAAAAGCATTTTTAGGAATAAAAGTTGTTAAAATATAACTTTAGTTACTATGCAGGAAAAAATACCCATGGTAATTTGAAATTGTTAGTAATTTTTATACTCGCCAACAACCAATTTATTTTAAGTTTAAATATGATGATAAATGACATTTTTTATGTGTAAGGAAAGTATAAAATGTGACATTGAATATTTTGGTCACTATGCAGGGCCACGTCCAGCTTCAGCGCCCAGCGACTAGTGGATTTCCTTTACCTCCTTACGATAAGTCAACATCGGTTCGTTTACGCTTACCGTGTTTCCTTTATCTCATACGGTTCAGTCCAATCCATACGTCGCTAAACGGGCGCTTGCGCATTTGTTCATACAGCTGAAGAAGTGAGGGGATGTATTAATTTAAATAGATTATAGATAAAATTAGGGGGAATGGGGAATTGTCTAATAAGAATATAACGCTCGATAAAGAATGGGTTAAGTTGATTTTGGAAGCGAAAATGCAAGGCTTAGGTAAAGAGGAAGTTTTAGCATACTTAGAGAAGAATCGATTAAAGGTAACGGGTATCTAACGATAAAATTACAAAAGGCTGGGTTTTATTTGTAATGGCAAAAGTGCTATTCTGTTATCTAGACCTTGCGAAGAGAAGTGAAATATTGTATTCTTTGGTTTATTTTATAAATATATTTTGTTGATTTGTTAAGATAAGAACTGTGTTTTATTGATTATAAGACCTCTTCTTGTTGTTTGATAAGAAGGGGTCTTTTCGTGTGAAAAATGAGGCTACTGAAAAAGTTAAATATAGTACTAAATATGTGGATCCACCATCGCATATTCGAATATACTTCGCGCACCTTAGGGCGAGTGTCAAGCCTCCTCGGACTGCCGTCCTGCGGGGTCTCGCCTATCTCTTGCTTCCCGCAGGAGCCTCCGTATATTCGAAATGCTAAGTTAAGGTGTAAAGTTAAATTTTTGAAATCCACCACTTTTTCAGTGGCCTCGTGAAAAATAGTGGGGTGTTCTTCATGAGTGCAGACAGAAAAGGGAATCCATGGGCATTAGTGCCGTTTGTAGTGTTTTTATTATTATTTATTGGATCTGGCGTTGTAACAGGAGATTTTTATACATTTCCAGTGATTGTGGCTATTGCGATTGCTGCTGCAGTTGCTTTAGCCATGAATCGGAAAGAGTCGTTTGATCAGAAGGTTGAAATCTTTTGTAAGGGTGCTGGGAATACGAACATTATGTTAATGGTAGTTATCTTCCTTTTAGCTGGGGCATTTTCCGAAGTGGCAAAAGGGATGGGTGCTGTTGATTCCACGGTAAATCTTGCGCTGTCGGTTGTACCACAAAATTTATTAATGGTAGGTATATTTGTTATTGCTTGTTTTATTTCTTTATCTATGGGGACAAGCATGGGAACGATTGTAGCGCTTGCACCAATAGGGGTCGGAATTAGTGGTCAAACAGATATTTCGCTGACACTTTCAATGGCAGCTGTCATTGGAGGTGCAATGTTCGGTGATAACTTGTCATTTATTTCGGATACGACGATTGCAGCGGTAAGAACACAAGGTACAAAAATGAGAGATAAGTTTAAAGTGAATTTTTTCATTGTCTTACCAGCGGCGATCATCACATGTATTATTCTCGGAATTATAACAATGGGGGAACAAGCAACCATCACACAACAATCCTATAGCTGGATTAAGGTCTTGCCATACATTTGTGTACTTATCACTGCACTAGCAGGGGTAAATGTGTTCCTCGTACTTTCCATTGGGGTAGTATTTGCAGGAGTTATCGGGTTAGTGGATGGCAGTTATCAGTTGATGAGTATTATCCAAAAAATTGGCGAAGGGATGGCTGGAATGTATGAAATTGCATTCCTTGCCATTTTGATTGCTGGTATGGTGGAAGTAATCAAACATAATGGTGGCATCGATTATCTGCTTTACAGGGTTACTCGCAATATAAAATCAAAAAAGGGCGCTGAATTTAGCATTGCTGGACTTGTGGGTTTAACTGATCTTTCGACGGCAAATAATACGATTTCTATTATCATTACCGGTCCACTAGCCAAAAATATTGCGGATAAGTATGGAATTGATTCGCGTAAATCGGCAAGCTTGCTTGATGTTTTTTCGTGCTGTATTCAAGGATTACTCCCATATGGAGCACAATTACTTGTAGCGGCAGGAGTCGCACAAATTTCACCGGTTAGCATATTGCAATATTCATATTATCCGGTATTAATTGGGGTGTGTGGAGTAATATCCATTTTGATTGGTTTTCCACATTTTGGAGAGAAAGGGAAAGCGGAAAGAAACGCTACTAATTAATAAGGGATCCCTATATATACACTTAACTTTTGTGTTTTTTATGCTTTCTTTATGATTTATTTATAATTAATTCAGATTTAGTAGCTATGATAGTGAAGGCAGATTAGTTGTTAATCTATCAAAATGGTTACTAAAGGGGAAATTAATATGAGTAATGAAGAAATAAAACATGAATCGGAAGGGGAAACTATTCCTTCAGTTAGAACGATGAGGGGATGGCTGACTCTGCAACGTATAGTAGCTATTGCCATGATTGTGGTGAATGCTATTCCAATGGTGTTTATTTTAAAGCAATTTATTCCACCGCTGGCCATCGCCAATGTGTTGTTTATAATCGTACTATTACTTACTTGGTTGCGGCCACGTGCAGGTGCAATCGGAATTGGTGTGCTTTCTGTATTGTGGATGTTACTGAATCTAGTCAACTTTTCCCAAGTTATTCCTGACATCACAAGGCCGTCTGAGACGTTGTTTTTTCTAGTCACTATTGCTCATCTATTACTACCTGTTGCCGGAATCGTTGGTTTTATTGGTGTGCTGAAATCCGCCTCCGATAAGATTGCGTACCGAACATTGGGAATTATCGGAGCAGTCATGATAGGTTCTTTAGTCTTCAGCCTGCTTGTAAGTCTGTAGATAGTAAAGCAGTGGGAGTCCGCCCCCACTGCTTTAAATTCACTTTTTGTCGACCTACTTTTTTTCAACCTTTTTTGCATCGTTAGCTAGCTGCTCAAAAGATTTAACTTTTCCGTGTGGATTTTGTGATTCTTTTCTGTCTCTCCATTCTCGTTCTTGTTCTTGTTTAGGTTTAGCCATATTTATAAGTACTCCTTTTCATAATCCATTAATTTTGTGTTTTAGATGCTCTTTCTTTTTTTGCTTTCTTTTTGTGTGCCCGATTTGCATTGGCACTACCACTGAATTCCTTAGAGAATTCCGAATCCGTTTTACTGGAATCAAATCCTTGTTTATTCTTTTGCTGTGCGTCATTTTTCTTTGTTCGTTTAGCCAAGAATGTCCCTCCTTTTTTGCATTAGTATGGGACAAGGTGAATGAAATATTCGTACAAAATGATCAGGTTGACGATAAATTAACTAACAGAATTCAACTGAATTTACACTTCCTTCTTGTATCCGTATCTCCCAGTTATCCAAATAAACTGTCAATTGTGCTATAGTAAAATTAAGCATATAAGTTTGAGGTGAGTACATGGATTCGAAAACAATCCGCGAAAAAGTAAAAGAACATTCTTCTTCTATTCTTGGAAGTGAGGAGTTTTCCAAGTTTGCTGTCCTATTGCCGCTCATTCAAAAGGAGAACGGAATACATATTCTTTTTGAGGTTCGTTCACATAAATTAAGAAGACAGCCTGGAGAGATCTGTTTTCCAGGAGGAAAAATGGATAGGCGGGATATAACTGATCAGTTTGCAGCAATAAGAGAGACAGAAGAAGAATTAGGAATTAATAAAGAGCAAATTTCCGATGTTTTCCCATTAGATTCTGGTATCTCCATTTGGAATGATTGTTTATCCGCACGTAGGGTTCATTGATGGCGAAGAATCTTTCAAACCGAATCCCGCAGAAGTCGAAGAAGTATTTACAGTACCATTATCCTTCTTTCTAAAAAGGCGTCCAAAAATTTATTCTATAGACGTGAAAATGGTACCCGAGGACGACTTTCCATTTGATCTAATTGTTGGTGGTCATGATTATAATTGGCGCGCAGGAAAAATCGACGAATATTTCTTCATATATGAGGATAAGGTTATTTGGGGTCTGACTGCAAAAATTCTTGCTCACTTTGTTGATGTTATTAGTTAAGGCGTCTTTTAGAGTTTAATCATAAAAAGACATAAGCCAAAATTGGCTTATGTCTACCTTTTCATTTTGTTTTTATTTTACCCTTCAAACCGGCGGCATGGAGAACCGTATCATAAGTGAGGTAAGATAATAATTTTCATGGGAGTCCTGAATTTAAAATAAGAACAATTGGAGGAAATCAAAGTGAAGAAGCCGCCTATATTAATAATCATTGTTATTTTTTTCGTTGCCGGGCTATTAGATATAAAATATAAAGGACTATTCTTTCGATCATTACCAAACTCTATCCAATCCTGTTTAGCTGATAGGTTGAAATAATTTATACTGTAGATTACGATTACTACATTATTATTAACTTAAATCTAAAAAGCGGGTGTAATTACTTATTCAAAACACCTCGTTAACTGAAACTCGCGGACACACGAGCCGCTATTTCTATTAAAACAATGATTTTGGGTAGGTATGCGGTCACACAATCCCTTATTTAACCTATATCAAGGTAAAACAGGGGCATTTTTCCCAAATAAAGGATCTGGTGTCCGTTCACACATTAATATTGCAGCTTTTCTATAAATAAAGGATCTGGTGTCCGCGAAAATAGTTTCAAGGGTACCAATTCACCTTACATTGCAAAAGTGCCCCATTGATGTGATTAGCTAAAGCCTAATCCAAAAATTCAAAATGAAGACATAAGCCAAAAATGACTTATGTCTTCATTTCTACGTCAAGTATTTCCCGAATATCCTCCTCGGTGAGAGAAGACGGTGATTTTTCATCGGAGTTGATGATTTCTTCAACGAGGTGTCGCTTTTTTTCTTGCAGTTCGTTCATTTTATCCTCGATTGTTCCACGGGCAACGAGCTTAATGACCTGTACAACATTTGATTGCCCAATCCGATGAGCGCGGTCAGCCGCCTGTTCCTCGACCGCAGGGTTCCACCAAATGTCATATAGGATAACGGTGTCGGCGCCTGTAAGGTTGAGACCTGTCCCGCCAGCTTTCAAGGAGATGAGGAATATATTACGTTCACCAGCATTGAATCGATTGCTAATTTCTACTCGTTCCTTTGATGGGGTTTGTCCATCAAGGTAGAAAAAAGGTAAACCCTGAGTTGATAAACTTCTACCTATGAGCTCAAGCATTTTCGTAAATTGTGAGAAGATCAATACCCTTCTTCCGGATTGCCTTGATTCCTCCACGATCTGCATCAGTTGTTCAAATTTTGCTGATTTCCCCTTATAGCCGTCCACAAATAAAGCCGGGTGGCAACAAATCTGCCGTAATCGAGTCAGGCCAGCTAGAACCTTAATACGATTTTTTCTGAGTGTATCTTTATCCAGATGCTTCAATGTGTCATGTCGTAGCTTCGCCAAGTAGGCAGCGTACAGCTTCTTCTGATCAGGAAACAACTCCACGGATTCCGTTGCCTCGACTTTTTTAGGAAGCTCTGAAATGACGTCCTTTTTCAACCTACGAAGTAAAAACGGACGGATCCTCCGGGCGATCTTTTTCTTTGAAAGGTTACTGTATTCCTTTAGCCCCTGAAAAAGTTCAGGAAAGACGACGTGAAAAATTGACCACAGCTCCTCTTGTGAATTCTCTACAGGTGTTCCTGTAAGAGCGAATCGATAATCCGCCTGAATCTTCTTAACTGCTCGAGCTGTTTGTGTCACAGGATTTTTAAATGCCTGTGCCTCATCAAAGAACACAGTTTGAAAGGTCTGTTTCTCGTACCACTTTATATCTGTGCGCAACAACGGATAGGAGGTAATGACAACGTCCATATCCATTACATCCTTCTGAATCCTGATCCGTTCTGTTTTATTCCCATCCACTATCTTGGCATTTATATCAGGAGCAAATTTTGTGGTTTCATTAAGCCAGTTATACGTTAGAGAAGATGGACAAACAATAAGGACAGGTAGCTTTTTTTCCCGGATGCGAGGTAGCTCTGATTGAATGAATGTAATGCTTTGCAGCGTTTTACCAAGTCCCATATCATCCGCAAGAATCCCACCAAATCCATAGCTTGCAAGTTTCTTCATCCATATGTAGCCGTCTTTTTGATAATCTCTCAAGATTGAATCTAAATTTTTTGGCACCATGAACTCCAAACTGTCTGGATTACGAATGTCTTCCAAGAACTGAGGGAACGATTCCTCTAGTGAAAATACATTACTATCATCAACAGAGTCAAGTACCTGAAGGCCACGAATGATTGGTATATTCAAGCCACTTTCCAGATCTTCTTTTTGTTCTGGAACTGCGTTTAGAAAACGATTGATTTCTTCAAACTCCCTTGTTTCTAGTGAAAGAAGGGATCCATTCCTTAATCGATAGTATTTCCTTTTTTCCTCTAGTGCCGCTAGAATTTCACGTATCTGTTTTTCAGGAATACCATCCATTTCAAATTTGAATTCAAGCCAATTTGTCCGTTCCTTTTTCACCTTGACTCTAACCTGGGGAATGGACTTTCCTTTGGTAATCCGATTTCGAACTGACGTTGTTGCATAGATTTGTACAAGCTTTTGCAGTTTGGGAACAACGTGGTACAAAAACTCGTACTCCAACTCTTCATTATGCAAAAAGTATCCGCCATCCGTTTTTGCAAACAAGCTATCCTTCATCAGTTGTAAAATCTTGTCTTCTTTCTCTATATCTCTTACAAGCGTGGCTCCACCCGGTAGTTCATGACTTTCTAAGGGATTAATCACATTGTTTTCATAGTGGAATTCAAGTCCAGCGAGCAGGCGATTTTTTACACGATCCAAGTATAGCTTGGCAATCAGGGGTGACTTCATCATCTGATTGGAAATCGCTTCAGATAGGTTGACATCCCCTATTTTCTTTAAACTTGGAACTACTTTTTCCAGGAACAATTTCAACTGTTTATCTGGTATCGAAATTTGATTGGTTTCTGAAGCATCCAGCATTTGCTGTAATTCAGAGAGACGTTGGCAGTCTTTGCTTTTCAGCTCGGTTATTTTTCCGCCAGATAGAACAGAATTATAGGAACTCAACACAATCATTTGATTCAGCCCTTTGATTTTCAGCTGATAGTCTTTTCCGCCTGCTTCTGTAAAATCAAACTGTAAAGGAAGTTGTGCGTACGATAACTGTAGGCCATCATATGTTTTCGAGTTATACGCCATTTTCACCAATGGTGATTGTGTAAGTAGAGGAAGAAGCTGTCCCCAAGATGATGGTGGAATGAGTAACGTGTGATCATTGATAGTAAGGTCAGATTGTTCGTCACCGTACACTTTTTCATCATCAATTACTTGGATAAGCTTCTGAATAACAGCATCTGTTTCTTTTTGAAAGCAGTGAAGGATCGGGTTATACGTGAATGAAATGGATAGCACACTTGGGTTGCCCTGTTTCACTTGCCTTAGAAATCGCCGGATGTTTTGCACATTGGTTTGACCAATCTTTATTTCTATTCCAAACATGTGACGCCCCTTATCCATGATGACGGGTTTACATGTAAACTTTGCATCAAGCACTTGCCTGTTTTCAAAATGAAGCTGATGGCCGCTTGACCGTGTAGGCTGATCATCGAAGAGAGTCAATAAACCATCTGTCAGATCCTGATTGTGGCTGCCTCGATCAGCAGGAATCGCTTCTTGGCGGTGTTGCTCATAAATCGCCAGTAAAACAGCCGCAATATGCTGACAGTCATTTTTAAAAGAAGGTAGCGTTGGGCAGCTGCAATTCGTGCGGAAACCTCCACTAGGCTTCTTTTCAATAGTGACATGGAAATCTTCCGTTCCTCTGACTGTTGCTTTACAAGCATCGGAACTGTGATTATCAAATATTACTTTATTAGCACGATAAAAAGAATCTCCTCTTTTGAAGGAGACTGTACCGCACATTTTTTCAATGATTTTATGATTTAATTCTATATTCAAATGCCTCGCTCCTTCTGAGGATGTTTCATTTCTATTGTTATTCACTCTTGATATCACGATTGTACCATATAGTAAAAACAAAGGCAGAACCTAATCAACTTAAGGTTCTGCCTTTGTTTGGTTAACTATTTTTGGACCAGCTGTGTAAAAGTGTTCATCTGTAACGTTCACACTTCTGGGCGAATGCACATATTATTTGTATTAAAGAGGTGGTGAAGAATGAAGGAAAAAAACGTTAATGTAGAACATGATCCCATTGCAGTAGAACAAGAAGAATGGAGAAAGAGACAAATAAGAAATCGATTTAAACAAGTGTTAACCATATCTTCTCCCATTTTCATCTTAATTTTATGGGAAATTTTATCTAGAACTGGATTAGTGGATGCGCGGTTTTTTCCGCCGCCAACAGAAATAGTCGGAACGTTTATTACGATGGGAACAAGTGGAGAATTATTTAGTCATATAGGGATTTCATTATATAGAATCTTTGCAGGATTTTTATTAGGTGTTATACCAGCTGTTGTTCTTGGACTATTAATGGGCTTGTATTCACCACTACGGCATTTCTTTTCTCCGCTAGTGATGGCACTTATGCCAATTCCAACGTTGGCATTACTACCAATTATTTTAATCATATTTGGGATAGGGGAAGTATCCAAGATTGTAACAATTGCAGGGAGTGTGTTTTTTCCAGTCATTATTAATACAGTAGCAGGTGTTGTAAATATCGATAGAACCTATTTGGATGTTGCAAAAAACTATGGTGCTAATTCCAAAGACTTCTTCTTTAAAATTGCTTTGCCTGGATCGCTCCCAGTTATGTTGGAAGGAATTCAAATGGGGCAGGCAATTGCACTCTTGACAATTGTTGCAGCAGAAATGATGGGTGCAAATTCCGGTATTGGCTATTTAATTTGGACCTCATTTAGTGCCTTTTTGATAAATGAGATGTATGTGGGACTCGTGCTAATATCATTTTTCGGATATCTATTCTCACTTATTCTGCGGGGATTTCAGAAAAAACTGCTGCCATGGAGATAGATTATTAGTGAGGTGATTCGATGGGGGAAAAACCCAAAATTTCAATCGAAAACATGACAAAAGTGTTTTATAAGAAAAATAGAAGTGTCACTGCTATAAAAGAGATATCAATAGATATTCAGGACGGGGAATTTGTATGTCTGGTAGGACCAAGCGGATGTGGGAAAACGACTTTACTTCGTATTCTTGCAGGATTGGAAAAGCCAAGTATTGGTAACTTTACGATATCCCAGGATAAAGAAGATCGTCCATTACAATCAATGGTATTTCAGGAGCAAGGGGTTATCCCGTGGTTAACTGTTGAAGGGAATGTTGCATTTGGGCTCAACATGAGGCATTTACCAAAAGATGTTGTAAAAGAACGAACGTCCTACTATTTAAAAAAAGTCGGACTTGAGCAGTTCTCAAATCTTTATCCAAAGGATCTATCTGGGGGAATGAAACAAAGAGTAAGCATTGCGCGTGCTTTTGCAAATGATCCTGAAATTTTATTAATGGATGAACCTTTTGCGGCATTGGATGAACAGAACAAATTTATTCTTCAGGAAGAATTATTAAGTATTTGGTCAGAAACAAAAAAGACTGTTCTATTTATTACACATAGCATTGATGAAGCATTGTTACTCAGCGACAGAATTTTATTAATGAGTTCTCAACCCGGAAAAATTATCGAGGAAAAAGTCATAGACTTACCGCGGCCAAGAAATATGGAACAGGTGCGTGCTGATAAAGAAATGGCAGACAGTTTTGTGGAAATTTGGAATCATCTGCAGGATGAGGTGCAAAGTTCAAGAAATTAGGTGTACGGAAGGAAGGGAGATGTACTATGGGGAAATTCAAAATCCTATTTTTAATTCCACTATTTTTGTTCGCATTAGCTGTAAGCGGCTGTTCTTCAGATAATGCAGAGGAACCTGTCGATAGTGGAGAATCTAGTGAAAATAGTAACGCGGTAAGTGAAGAGAATCCTTCAGGTGATTTGGCACCACTTAAGGAGACAGCGACAGTAGTAATTGCAGAGGATGGATCTGCTTCCGGGGCAGGCTTTTATATTGCCAAAGAAAAGGGATACTTTGAAGACTACAATATTGAAGTAGAGTTCGCCAAATTTGCAAATAGTGATGACATGCTACCCGCGCTGGCTGCTGGTGAAGTTGATATCGCTGGGGGAATCTCCTCTGCATCATTTTTTAATGCAATTGCCCAAGGAATTAACGTCAAAATTATCGCAGACAAAGGGCACAATATAGAGGGAAGTTCTTACTTCACATTTGTAATTGGTAAGGATTCACAGGATGAAATTAAGGAGTATTCCGATTTAAAAGGCAAAAAAATAGCGGTATCTACTGAAAATGCAGTTGATGATTATATTTTTCATAAAATGTTGGAACATGCAGGTTTAACAGAAGATGACGTAGAGTTCGTTTTAATGCCTGATTTCGGAAACATGCTTGCAGCTATTGGAAATGGATCGATTGACGCAGCACTTCAAATTGAACCGTTAATTACGCAAGGTGTTGAAGAAGATATCCATGTTCGATTTGGGGATGCTACTGACTTTGCACCAAAAGCTCAAATCGCTATGGTACTTGGATCACCTAAATTTATCAATGAAGAAAAGGATGTTTCCTTAAGGTTTATGGCCGCATATTTAAAAGGTGTGCGTGACTATAATGATGCATTTATTAAAGGTGAAGGTAAAGATGAAGTGATTAAGATTATGACAGAACATACAGCATTAAAAGATCCTAAGTTATGGGAGAATGTATCTGTCACAGGGTTGAATCCAAATGGTGAAATGTTCGTCGACGATATAAAAAGTCAATATAAAATGTATCAGGAAAATGGGGCTATCCGCGGTGAATTAGACTTCGATAAAGCTGTTGATACGTCTCTTACAGAAAAAGCAGTTGAGATTATTGGTGAATATGAATAAAGGCAAAATTTAAAAGACGAGGGCTGATTGCTCTCGTCTTTTGTTTTGTTAGGAAAGACATTGTGCATGGAGCTGGGATTTTTACATCAGCGGATATATTTGCATATTGGAGGATATATTTTGATATTGGCAGTTATTTTTTTATAATGGCGGTTATAATAATTGTATATTGGCCGATATCCTTTTGTAACGGCAGATATAAGTACAGAACGGCGGATATATATCTTCGAGTTAAGGTCGATTGCAGGGGACGGGATGATTTGCCTGGTTTTCTAAGCAAATAAAAACTAAAATTGGCTCCTGCACTCAACGGCATGAGCCAATTTTAATAAACTACTATTCTCGTAATGTCATCAAACTTATTTTATCGCCCTTGATATAAATGTATGAGGTTATCATTTTGCCCTCTTGCAAATACATCAGTCCGGTTTGGTCCCCAAGACACCGCTGCTGGTTCAGAGGTAAGGTTTCCGCCAAGGTTTTGCCAATTAGACCAACTAGAGCCATTCCATTCTCTCATATAAAGTTCATTAGTCGTTCCTCTTACAAATACTTGTAGGCGGTTTGGACGTTTTGAGGAAACTGCAGGTCCTGATGTAAGGGTTCCTCCAAGGCTTTCCCAATTACTCCAACTGGATCCGTTCCACCATTTGTGAATTAAATCTTGATTTTGTCCTCTTGCAAATACATCGATCCTGTTTGGTCCCCAAGATACTGCCGCTGGTGCAGAAGTTAAAGTGCCACCAAGATCTTCCCAGTCTTCCCAATTAGAACCATTCCAGGTTTTCTTATAGAGCCTTTGATTCGTTCCCCTTACAAAGACATCTAGTTGGTTTGAACGGCGTGAAGAGACTGCAGGGGCACTTGTTAACGTACCTCCGAGGTTTTCCCAATCACTCCAACTGGATCCGTTCCACCACTTATGATATAGACTTTGATCTGTTCCTCTAGCAAAGACATCAATTCGATTTGGTCCCCAAGACACCGCAGCCGGTGAAGAGGTTAACGTACCGCCAAGGTTTTCCCAACCGCTCCATTGACGTCCGTTCCACGATCTATGGTACAGACTTTGACCGGTTCCTCTTGCAAAAACATCAAGACGATTTGGCTGCCAGGAAGATACTGCGGGGCCAGAAGTTAATGTTCCTCCTAAGCTTTCCCAACCCGTCCAGTCTTGATCAGGTTGGCCACCTCCGCCTCCGATTGCATTTAACACGATTTGAATTACTCGCACCAATATTCGATCCGATAAGTTCTGAGAAATGTTAAATTGCCTGAATATCAAATTGAGCCAGGGGAATCGGTTTTGAAATTGGTTATAAATTTGATTAGCTGATTGGTTTGTGTTTGCTTGATTGAGTGTATAACTAACAACAAGTAAAAATATATAATCAACTATACCTCGGTTCATACCAGCTTGCTCTAATTCGGAATATAAGTTATCGTGTTGCGAACGAAGTGTCTGCATAACTTCCTGTGCACTTGGCCGTTGACGAACATAGTTATCAGGTTGACCATAATAATAATTTTGCGGATTAAATGGTGGTCCTTGATATGGATGTCTATACATCAATATGCCTCCTTTATTTTTTTCACAGAGTCAGTATATGCATCTTTGGGCTAAACGGGAATGAATGTAGGTGAATATAACAAAAAGGTAGTCGATAAAAAGGAGTTTGCTATCGTTTATAGAATATATGTATATACATAAACACTACTAAAGAGGCTTTTTAACTAGCTAGGGAGAGATACATAATGGACAGTAATACAAAATCACATGTTGAAAATTTGCAGTCTGATGATAAGAATATACGCTACGAAGCATTCACTTACCTCAAAAATGCTACCAAAGAAAAAGTGGAATGGGCTTATGAGGTATGGGATAGCTTGATGGATGACTTAACGCATAAGGATAATCACCGTAGAGCAATCGCAACACAATTACTCTGTAACCTGGCTAAGAGCGATCCTGAGAACAGGATGTTAAAAGATTTTCCTGCTATCTTAGCAGTGACAAAGGATAAAAGGTTTGTTACCGCAAGACATACCCTGCAGGCATTATGGAAAGTGGGAACTCTAAACTCTGAATATAGGAAAATGGTTGTAGAGAGTCTTGAAGGTCGATATAAAGATTGCGTTGATGAAAAAAATTGTACACTTATTCGCTACGACATCATTCAGGGACTTAGGAAACTGTTTGATGAAGTAAAAGTTGAAGAAATAAAGATAAAAGCATTGGAATTGATTGAATTGGAAGAGGATCCGAAGTATCAAAAGAAGTATTCAACTGTTTGGAAAAAGGTATAAGTATATTATTATGGGTCTGTTAAGAAGCCTTGTTAAATAAAGAAGAATCGTTTTCCAGTTGTTTAGGATTACGATTCTTGTGTTTGTTCTTATATAAGAGGTCTTTCTTATTTTTAGTCTTGCGTGGTCGTAAATCAAGTTGAGCAAAGGGGCTTCTTCCACTTTCTGGATTCCGTCGTCCTTCCCGTACTAATTTTTCCCGCTTTTTTAGGGCTTTTGATTTACTCATAAATATCACTCTCCAGTTTTAATGTGATTTCTATTATACACAGATAACTATCAATAACAACCGGTTTTATACATATAATTGGACTGGAAAATGTTATAATTTAGGTGTTAAAAGTTGGTCCTTATGATCTATTGTGTAGATCATAAAATTAACAAGTAAAAAGTATTAATAAATAACATCCAAACGTTTTACCATTATTTAGGAGTGTTGTTCACTATGATTAGCTGGTGGAGTGAAGAAGCAAACTTTGTTAGTCCCTTTGGTTTGCATCATTTTATTTATATTTCGATAGTAGTAGTTGCGTTAGCTGCACTCCTATTAAATCGTGGTCAGGTTAGAGCAAAGGCAAGTGGAATTGGTACTATCATTTTATTAGTATCAATCATACAGCAGATCGTACTTTATTCGTGGTATTTCATAGAGACGGGCTTTAATATTTCTGAGTCACTTCCACTTCATATCTGCCGTATCTCTTCCTTGCTTGGTATTTATTTTCTTTTGACAAAAAATACAAAAGCACTGGACATAATGTTTTTCTTTGGTCTATACGCCTATGGTTCGTTCTTGTATCCGCAGAGAATTTATCCTGTAGATCATGTCATTGGCATTTCATTTGTAATCAATCATGCCGTGACAATATTATTGCCCTATTTCGGATACATAGCCTATAATTGGAGGCCCAAATTTAAGGGGCTACTAAGAGCTTATTTCTTCTTTGTGCTTTATATTGCATTTGTATATATTCTAAATCCTTTAATAGACGGTAATTACTTTTACCTGAAATATCGCCCCTTCTTTAGAGAGTGGCCAGATAGTATTTATATAGCGGGTGTGCTATTCGTTACTTTTTGCGGGTATTTAATCGCCTATGCTGTAGTGAATTCTTTTGCTAAAGGAAAAAATAAAGTAGATAATTTTAGCCCGGAGAGTCCTTCATCAAGAGCGGAGTGAAATAATGAAAGACTACTATTATGATAAATTACTGAACATACATACCGGGGGTTACCAAAAGGAATCCCATAAATCTTTTCATTATCATCCCTATGAGCCAACGCAATATAGTGCGTTAGAAGTTTTATTTTCGAACTATGAGTTGAAAAGCAGTGATCGACTCGTTGATTTTGGGTGTGGTAAAGGAAGATTGAACTTTTATGTAAACTATTTTTATGATGCATCTGTTGTAGGAATAGAAATGGACGAAACTTTCTATCAAGTAGCAGTTGAAAACCGAAGTAGTTATTTGAAAAAAACTAAAAAAAGTAAAGATGAAGTAAATTTCTATTGCTGCCTGGCAGAAGAATACCAGATTGATCCATTAGAAAATCATTTTTATTTTTTCAATCCATTTTCTAAAGAGATTTTCATGAAGATCATAAACAAAATATTGCTTTCATCTGAACAGGCAGAACGAGAAATTGAACTGATTTTATATTATGTATCAGATGATTATATCTTTTTCCTGGAAAACGACACCTCTTTTGAATTGAAAGAAGAAATCACACTGCCAGCATATAAAAATGATCCGTATGAGCGATTTTTAATCTATAGATTGAACTAGGCTAAGTGTGGTTCACCTTCTAGAAAAAGAAGGTGAATGAGTTTTAGGAGTTATCGAATGCTCTTTCTTCTCCGTAAGCAAGTGTAATTACGGATGTTTCTTGATAATCCTTTAGCAATTCTTTTAAATCGTTATCTTTATCAATCATATATTCCACTACAGGGAATGCCTGCAGCAGTTGAGTTAAAGATTCAGGAGATGCTGCTGTTTCTTTCGTAGGAAAAGTATGACTTGGAATAACAATTTTAACGTTTAATAAATGTTTAACGGCATAAGCTGCCTCTTTTGGCCTCATTGTAAAATGTCCTGATGAAGATAATATAGCAATCTCTGGGGAATAAACGTCTTGTATCAACTTTATATCTGACATTAAAGCTGTATCGCCCGAATGGTAGAGCGTATAGTCATCTACAAAGTCAAAAATATAACCAGCTGACTCACCAGCATATATTGGATTATTTTCTGTTTCCTGATAAGAAGACGTGTGTTTTGCTTGTACCATCGTTACATTAACATCATCAAGTGCAACGGACCCTCCCAGATTAATAGGAAGTACATTTTTGATACCTTGTTGAAGGAGTATCAAAGCCAGTTCATATTGCGCTACAATCATAATATCAGGCTTATGTTCTACTATTTTAGCAAGCCCGCTGGTGTGATCAAAATGACCATGTGTTAGAAAAATACAATCTATTGATTGGTAGAATTCCTCGTTATCTAAGTGCTGAGGGAAACCGGGATTTAAATCAAAAAACGGATCAATCAGATAGTTTTTTTCTTCCTTGCTTTTTAAAACATACATGGCATGACCAAGTCGCAAAATTTTCATCAAATGCCCCCTTGAAATTAAATCTTCATACCATTTTATTATTGAAAATGATAAATAAGAACTTGATGAACATCAAAAGTTTTTTCACTCTTTGCGGTAACGGGAATATCGAGGTTAAATCTAAGGTTGTATTCCTAAAGATTGTCGCTTTTTAAGAGAATAGATATAAACTATGACATAACTGCTGGTTGATTTCCGCTGCGGACCGTTGCTTTCCGCGGGCACGGCCACAGCCTCCTCGAGAAAACCACTCTGCGGGGTCTTCAGACTCGTGCTGTTCCCGCAGGAGTCAACTGTCCGCAGCGAAAATCAACTGCCATAATAGTGAAAGGGGCTATATAGTACTGCTTCCAGACACCATGTTAGCGGAGGAAAAACACGGAGACTCCTGCGGGAAAGCGAAGTGATTTTTCCGTAGCGGTCGCAGGGCACTGTTTATATCAACTATGAATATGAAAAGCAACAATGCGTACGAAAAGAGTCAAATCTGAAGAATACTAAAAAATGCCTCTTCGAAAGAGGCGTTTTTGGTAATTCTTATAAAATTATTTCCGTAACTTGATAAATCCATTTATTGCATCCCAAACCAGGCCAACAATAAGGAAAATCAAGATCCATAACGTAGAAGTACTCCAAATTTCATTTACGGTATTATATCCTTCGCTTCCTTCAGTTACAATTCCCGCTTGAGCTAGTTCTGCCATGAAATCAGGATTCCAAAATGCAGGCCCTGTAATCATAAAGAATACAGCGATTAAGGAAACCGCGTGAATCAAAACCGTGTATAAAACTAGTTTAAGTGTCCATTCTCCTGTGATAAGTTTTAACGATTCCTTTAAAATGGAAATCCCCAGAATCAAAATAATAAATAGTAAATAGGAAGAGAAAGTTTCTTCGTTTAGAAATGGAATAACGGAAGAAAGTTCATCATCTTTAAAAACATAAATTCCAAAATAATTACTTGAGAAGGCAAATAACATAATAACCAGTACATAAAACACAATACTAACAATCGGTTCACTTCGTTTAATTTGTCTTTTTGGATTCGGTATTGGTGAAAGATCAGATGGCTTCCATGTCTTTTCAATTTTTAAATCCTCTGCTTTAACACCGCCAAAGTAATCGATTAATACAAACCCGATTGTAACCCATCCAATAGCCTGTGGAATTGTTGTAACCATCGAGACAATAAAACCAACAAAGTGATCAAGAATTGCAATTGGATTCAAAATGATTTCGATAGCAAAAATAACGCCCATAGATATAATTATTGAACATAAAACAATCTTTAGTACGCAAATATAAGTATCAAAAAATTCAGGGCCAATTAAATACCTTTTCGATCCTCGATACTGTTGTGCCAAATGCTTAGGGTTACCCAATTCCAGGAGTACTTCTTCTACATCTTTATCTGTTGCATCCTTATCTTGAGTACGTTCATCCAACATATCTTCAATTAGGCCTCTCAGCTCAATGGAGATATCCTCTCTTTGCGACTGAGGCAACCTTTGTGTGACAGCATAAATGTACCTATTAATTGTCTCCATCTTTTTTTCCTCCCCCATCATCAATTAAATGGTCCAAACTTGTAACAATACTTTTCCATTCTTCGCACAGTAAATCGAATACTTCTTTTCCTGTTTCGCTTAATAAATAATACTTTCTTGGTCTAGCTTCATTCGTATCCCACTTGCTCTCTAATAATCCCTGTTTTTCCAGCCGTCTAAGTAATGGATACAACGTTCCTGGTTCCACGTGAACACCTTTATCATCTAGTGTTGTAACCAGTGAATATCCGTAATGGGGCTCTGAAAGCTGGCTCAATACACCAATCGTAATCGTTCCTCTTCGTAATTCCTGCATTAATTTGTCTATATGTTCTTTTGCATCGCTCATTTGATCAACTCCTGAATATAGTATAGTGTATGTCGTACACTATTGTAAAGTACACAATAATATAAGTGGAATTATTGCCTTTAATTTATTATGAATTCAGCCGATATTAGCGGTAATCAGATTGTATTAAGGAGTTTATAAATGTTGATGTTACTGAATTTGTTTAAAAAGAGAAAAGAAGTTAGTAATAAAAAAACAATTAATAATAGTGAGCGGGACAAAAAAAGTAATAAAGAAGTTGCGGTAAGAAAAGGAGAGATTGGCGAGTATAAGATTGATATTCAGCTTTCTCAGCTTCCGAAAGAACACAAATATTTAAGTGACTTACTAATCAAGAATCAAAGGTCAATTTCTGGTTATTCCCAAATAGATCATCTCGTCATCACTCCGTATGGTATTTTTGTAATCGAAACAAAGAACTACCAGGGGACTATCTATGGCGGAAAGAATAGAAAAATGTGGCTTGTTAACGGAAAGTTTAAAATGTTGAGTCCATTAATTCAAAACTATGGCCATATAGAGGCTTTAAAAAAGTACATTGATAAAAAATATTATAATTATTTTAATTCAATAATCTCGTTTACGAAACGTTGTAAACTGAAAGTAGACTTAGATCTTAGAGAAATTTCTTCAAGTGAATTGGTGATTTATGATTTTTATTTGTCTGAGTCAATACATAGAAAAGTTTCTATAGCAAAATTGAAGTATAAGGAGCCCTTCCTATCGGGGTATGATATTTTGCACATCTATAATGCGTTTGCTAAGGCAAACATTACTGATCCGGGAATTAGAGAAAAACACAATAGCAGCATAGAGGAAGTAAAGTCTGATAAAAGTAACATGAAAGGTGACTTGAATTGTGTGGTTTGTAATCAACCAATCTCCCAGAAAGTAGCAACTTATTGTTTAACAAATAAGCGGTTCAAGGGAAATCTATATTGTTATGAACACCAGAAAACTCAAAGATGACAACTCTCAATTTTTTAAGAAATCGGTTCAGCCATAAAAGAGCCGGTTTCTTTTTATAGTTTTTCATACGTAATTGACTATGTAGTGCACCACATGGTTTATAGTAGATAATGAAGGGGGAATAAAATGTATCGTGTTGGTGAGTTTGCATTAATGACAGAATTGACGAAAGAGACGTTGAGGTATTATGCAGAAATTAAACTTCTGGAGCCTGTATATATTGACCCTGCTAATAGTTATTCTTACTATGACAACAATTCTTATCTAACTGCGCGGTTGCTATTTTATCTACGTAAGTTCGACTTCTCTATTCAAGAAATGTTAGAAGTGGTAAAGCAGCGTTCATTGGATGAACTTGAAGAGATATTGCAAGAGAAGAAAAACAAGTTGAAACAACAAGTAACAGAAATAGAGTCACTGATTAATGTAATTGATGAATTTATTGATTATGGAAATGGAGTTGAGGAAAATGATTCAATGGAGTAAGGAAATAATGATCCCAACTGATATAGAAACTGTGTGGGAACT
The DNA here is from genome assembly GCF_044793635.1 of Virgibacillus necropolis. Classification (GTDB taxonomy): domain Bacteria; phylum Bacillota; class Bacilli; order Bacillales; family Amphibacillaceae; genus Virgibacillus_F; species Virgibacillus_F necropolis_A. Next base: position 2,048,761 of record NZ_CP084992.1, on the reverse strand, counting down.
GTTTGATGGTGAACAGATTCAAAGGATAATGCCAAATGTAGTTGAGCATAAACCGATAGAAATTAAAGAAGGTGTTATAGGTTCAACGTATCAACAGACCTATCAGGAAGGTAAAAGAAAAGAAACCTACGTTGTAACAATTATCGAGTACGAAAATACTGATCAAAGGAAACATGAGAAAATAGAATTCGTTTTAGCTAAGGCTTTTAAAATTCAAACGACATTTACGTTACTGAAAGAAAATGATCAACAAACAACGTTAATATATTCGGGTCAAAACGAGGGAATAAACTTTCTGGGAAGAGCGATGTTAAAATTAGGAGGAAAGAAGAATAACGAAAAAGTAGTTAATGATTTTGTGAATCTGGTTCGTGATGAAGCTTTGAAGGATTCCTAATAATAGGCCTTTATATTGTAAAAAAGCACCGTGGAATTATTAACGGGTACCGTTACCTATCGCTAACATTAAAAATTTCAGGTTACAATAGAAAGTGTAAGTCTACATTTGGCGTATGCAAATTGGCATACATAAAAGAAAGACCTTGAATAAAGGAAATTACTTTCGCGGCATCAGATACGTTATTTATAGAAAACAAACAATATTAAGGTGTTCACGGACACCAGGTTCCTTATTTGGAAGGAATACCTCTATTTTACTTTGATATATGTTAAATAGGGGATCGTATGTCCAAATACCTCGTCAAAATCACTGTTTTAATAGAAATAGCGAATCGTATGTCCGTCAGTTCCAGTTAATATAGCTAACGAGGCATTTTGAATAAGCAGCCTAGTTCATATTGAGCCAGAAAAAGCACCGCGGAATTACGGTGCTTTCGTTTTACCTTTTTTCTAGAAATAGTTCATTGAGAACTTCTCCGGTTTGATACTCAACTTCGGAAAGCTCTTTTTGAATAAATGCATTAACCTCATTTTGTTCAAGGTCATACATAACTTCAATTTCTTTTGAAAACAAAAGAGGTTCTTTCTCAAGTAAATTTGGAAGGGTAGGTAGTTTTTGAGCTTGGATGTTATCAGTTGATAGAACTTGCTCTAGTCCCTGTACATAGTTTTCTAGTTGTCTTGCACCAACAATTTTAACACCTTTATTTTCCTCGTTAACCATGACTATCGTTGGGAATCCACGAGCGCCAAGTGATCCAGCTAGTTCAAAGTCTTGATCCAAAAGCTGTTGTCCAGATGAGAGTCCAGCTTCCTTTACTGTCTTTTCACCATCAAGACCAAGGTTATTTACTAAGTCTATCAAAACCTGGTCTTCACCAATATTTTTATTAAATGCAAAAACTGCTTCTCTTGCTCGGCGTAAAAAGATGTTAGCTAGCTGCTCATCCTTTTGCTGAATGACTTTAAACACACGGGACGGCGTGTAGGATGATTGGACAGGATTATCGTACCAAAGTGAACCATCAATCGGCATCCGGGTTTGCTCTCCGACTTCTCTCCAGTGACCGGCAACATCAGATGGACCGCCAATACCATTTTGTACATCAGCAAATCCATCCCAGCCTTCCAGTAGGCCGCCCATTACCGTATGGAATTTGATGTATTGTCCATATTGCTCCTCAAATTTACGGAAAACTGGTTCAAGCGCCCAACAATGAGAGCAGATAGGATCTGTCACATAATAGAGATCGATTGTTTTTTGAGGCTTGTTTAGATCGATAGTTTCCATTGTTTCTTCTCCCACTTCACCGCAAACGCCTGTTTCTACATCACAAACCATTTTATTTTTAGTCATTGTATTTTCCTCTTTTCTTTATTAATCTTTATAGTTTTTAGCCCATTCTTGAATTGGTTCAAGCGCTGTTGTCAGGGATTTCCCTTTTTCTGTTAATTCATATGAAATAGTTACTGGAGTTGTGGCTGTTACATTTTTTTCTATGAGACCGTACTCGGCCAACTCGGACAATCTTGTTGAAAGTGCTTTGGGCGTAATATCTGTAAGATCTTTTTTTATTTCTGAAAAGCGAGCTGTTCCTTCCGGGCAAAGGGACAGATAATGAATAATTAATCCGTTCCACTTTTTTCCTAAAATTTGAAATGAGTATTCTAGATAAGGACAAATATCCATCAGAATCACCACCTTGTAAATTCATTATATATGGATATATAAAATATATCAAGTATAAATAATATACTATTAATAATTTACACAAATAACACTAAAATAATTCTAATTTAAGCTGAACTAGTTTATTATTTGAAGTAGTACGTTGTTAATATAAAGAAAGTTGGTCGTTTATGTCTGAGGAAAACCAAAATATTACGAGAATACATATAGATGATAAAGAGTTTATACTTATTGGAACTGCACACGTTTCAAAGCATAGCGCGGAGCAGGTTAAGGAAGTTATTGAATTAGAAAAACCAGACGCTGTTTGTATAGAATTAGACGAGCAGCGCTATCAATCGATTATGGATGGAAATAAATGGCGCGATATGGATATATTTAAGGTTATTAAAGAAAAAAAAGCGACATTGCTTTTAATGAATCTTGCTATATCTTCCTTTCAAAAACGCATGGCCAAACAACTTGGTATTAATGCTGGACAAGAAATGATTCAGGGGATTGAGTCAGCTAAGGAAATAGATGCTGACCTGGTATTAGCGGATCGCAACATTCAAACTACCTTTTCACGTGTTTGGCGTGGAGTTGGACTAAAAGGAAAGTTTATCCTGCTTATGCAGGTTGTCGGTAGTATTTTTACAAAAGAAACGATTTCAGAAGAGGACCTGGAAAAAATGAAGTCCCAGGATATGTTAGATTCGATGCTGGACGATATGACTACACATTTTCCGAAATTAAAGAGGCCTCTAATTGATGAGCGTGATCAGTATTTATCTCAGAAAATTAAAGAGGCACCAGGAAATAAGATTGTCGCTGTTCTAGGAGCTGCGCATGTTCCTGGTATTAAAGAGGAGATAAAAAGGGAACATGATTTAGAACGGTTATCTGAGGTTCCTCCTAAGTCGAAAATACCTAAAATCATTGCTTGGTTCATTCCAATCTTTCTTCTTTCGATAATTGCATATACCTTTTATTCAAACCCTGAAGCTGCATTGCAACAGACCCTTAGTTGGGTGCTTTGGAATGGATCCTTATCAGCAATTGGAGTAATAATTGCTATGGGGCATCCGCTTGCTATTCTGACCGCTTTTGTTGCAGCGCCAATTACGTCGCTGGATCCAATAACCGCTGCTGGATGGTTTGCAGGGTTTGCCCAGGCCTATTTCGTCAGGCCGAATGTAGGTGATTTTGAAAATCTATCGGAAGATGTATTTACTGTAAAAGGTTTTTGGAGGAACAAGGTATCACGTATTCTGCTTGTTGTTGTATTGGCGAATATAGGAAGCTCACTCGGAACATTCATTGGTGGAGCTGATGTAATCCGTTTGTTTATAGAAAACTTGTAGAGAAGCGGATTGGAGGGATTGCATGCATTTAATAGCTGTACAGCCGTATATTAAGGTTGAGAGAGAAGTAAACAGTATTCAGCAATTTAACATTGAAGACGAACGCAACATCTATTTATATAGTGATAAAATTGTCACCAAGCATCGGAAATTTCCTATTCAGGATGTACTTGATGTATCTTACCGGGCCATTGGTGGCACCGGGGGTCTCCTCTATTTACACACGAATGGGGGGCTGTACACCTACACAGTAAAAACATCACCACAAAAATTTATTGATGCATTTAAGGAATATAGGCAAAAATAAGATCCCCGCAGTTAACGCTGCAGGGATCTTTCTGTGTTCTTTAGGAAACTAAAAATTGTTGTATGCTTACGCTTTTGTTTTTAGCTTTCTGCCAATTTGTCCGCGAAAGCCTTCACGTAAGGTGGTAAATCTGGTGGGCGACGGCTTGATACGATGTGGCCGTCAACAACTACAGGTTCATCACTCCAATTAGACCCAGCGTTTGTCATGTCGTCTTTGATACCAGGTGTGCTGGTTACGTTTTTCCCTTGCAGAATATCTGCCGAAATGAGTACCCAGCCAGCATGACATATTTGGCCAATTGGTTTTTTTGCATTGTCCATTTCCCGAACGAAATCCAGAACTTCTGGGTAACGGCGTAACTTATCCGGTGCCCAACCGCCAGGAACAAGAATCGCATCATAATCTTCTGCCTTAATATCGGTAAAGGCATATGCCGATTCGGCAGGTACACCATATTTTCCAATGTACGTTTTGTTAGCTTCTTTACCAACCAAATGGACTTCAGCGCCTTCTTCCTGTAGGCGCAAAACCGGATACCAGAGCTCTAGATCTTCAAAATCATTTTCTACTAGTGCAATTACCTTTTTATCTTTAAGTCGCATGTAGATCCCTCCATACTATATTATTTCAAGTGTATCAGAAGGTAAAATTAATTTCGATTTAAGTGCAGTTTTTATGAAATTAACATATACATTGGAGGTCATAAGAAGATCAATTAATTAATAATAAAATTTAATAGATTGAAATGGAGATCCCATTGGACAATTCGTACTTTATTTAATTTAAACACATTGTTTCCTTAGAAAAAATCTATTCATTATAAAACTAGTGGGTATCATGACGTGTACCCATGCATACGATATATAAACCCTGACATAGATGGAGGGAACCTAAAAATGGATATTTTAAATAAAGTGAGAGGCTATCGGGAAGAAGAAAGACGGCTCATGTGGGAAGGAACACTAGAAGAGTATTTGGAAATTGTGAAGCAAAGGCCTGAAGTTGCCCAGACAGCACATTCACGCGTTTATAATATGGTTAAAAGTTCTGGCTTGGCTGAGAGAAATGGTCGTAAAATGTACCAGTTTTTCGGGGAGGAAATTTTTGGACTAGAAGATGCGATAGAACGATTGGTCGAGGAATATTTTCATCCGGCTGCAAAGAGACTCGATGTACGAAAAAGAATTTTATTATTAATGGGTCCGGTTAGTGGTGGGAAATCGACAATTGTGACGATGCTAAAACGTGGTCTTGAACAATACTCCAGAACTGATGAAGGTGCGGTTTATGCGATTAAAGGGTGTCCGATGCATGAAGACCCACTTCATTTTATTCCAAACCATTTACGCGCGGACTTTTTCGAGGAATATGGGATTCGCATTGAGGGTAGCTTGTCGCCATTGAATACGATGAGGCTTGAACAGGAATATGATGGCCGTATGGAAGATGTAAAGGTTGAACGGATCTTTTTCTCTGAGGATAAACGTGTTGGAATTGGTACGTTTAGTCCTTCTGATCCGAAGTCACAGGACATTGCTGATTTAACAGGGAGCATTGATTTTTCAACGATTGCGGAATATGGTTCCGAATCAGATCCACGTGCCTATCGCTTTGATGGGGAATTAAATAAGGCAAATAGAGGAATGATGGAGTTTCAGGAAATATTGAAATGTGATGAAAAGTTCCTCTGGCATTTACTGTCGTTGACCCAAGAAGGCAACTTTAAGGCAGGAAGGTTTGCCTTGATTTCAGCCGATGAGCTGATAATAGCTCATACAAACGAAGCGGAGTATCGTTCCTTTATCTCGAATAAAAAGAATGAAGCACTCCATTCTAGAATTATTGTTATGCCAATTCCTTATAACTTACGAGTGAGTCAAGAAGAGCTTATTTATGAAAAGATGATTAACGAAAGTGATATGTCACATGTTCATATTGCTCCGCATGCACTGAGGGTTGCTGCTATTTTTTCTATCCTAACAAGGTTGAAAGGTTCCAAAAAACAAGGCGTTGATCTAGTTAAAAAAATGCGTCTATATGACGGGGAAAGTGTGGAAGGATTTAATCAAGTTGATGTAGATGAATTACGAAATGAGTACGCTGATGAAGGGATGGATGGGATCGATCCACGTTATGTAATCAATCGGATTTCCTCTACCATCATTCGGAAAGAAGTACCTGCGATTAATGCCTTGGATGTGTTGCGTTCATTGAAAGATGGACTTGACCAGCATGCATCGATTTCAGATGAAGATCGAGAAGATTATATGAACTATATTGCTGTCGCGAGACGAGAGTTTGATGAAATCGCGAAGAAAGAAGTGCAAAAGGCATTCGTGTACTCGTATGAAGAATCTGCTATAACGTTAATGAACAACTATCTGGATAATGTGGAAGCATATTGCAATAAAAATAGATTGCGAGATCCGCTAACAGGAGAAGAAATGAATCCAGATGAAAAGCTTATGCGTTCTATAGAAGAACAAATTGGTATTTCGGAAAATGCTAAAAAAGCCTTTCGTGAAGAAATTCTTATTCGGATTTCCGCTTATGCAAGAAAAGGCAAACGTTTTGACTATACTTCACATGAGCGTTTGCGAGAAGCGATTCAAAAGAAACTGTTTGCTGATTTAAAGGATATTGTTAAAATTACTACCTCGTCTAAAACGCCAGATGAATCACAGCTTAAGAAGGTTAACGAAGTAATTGCTAGGTTGATTGATGAATATGGTTATAACTCTATTTCTGCCAATGAATTATTGCGTTATGTCGGAAGCTTGCTTAACAGGTAACTAGTTTATCGTGTAAAAATAACAAGACTGATTTTAACAAAGTCTTGTTATTTTTATACCCAAAAAATTATAGGAAATTAGAATCAGAATAGATATGCTGAGTTTTTCTATTACACCAAAAATTTGACAACAACTTGTTTCCGTCTGCATACGATAAAAAAAGCATAGATAGGAGAGGAAACGATGCAAGAAGAAAAGAGTAGTTTTGCCGTCTCCAAGGAAAATTGGTCCCTCCATCGAAAAGGCTTTCAAGATCAACAACGCCATATGGATAAAGTAAAAGACGCCATTAAAAATAATTTGCCAGATCTCGTTAGTGAAGAAAGAATTATTATGTCAAATGGCCGAGATGTTATCAAAATTCCAATTCGTTCTTTAGATGAATACAAGATTCGATACAATTACGATAAATCGAAGCATGTTGGTCAAGGAGATGGAGATAGTCAGGTCGGTGATGTCATCGCTCGTGAACCGAGTGACAAGGGTCAAGGAAAGAGTGGGCCTGGAAAAGGGCAACAAGCCGGCGACAAACCTGGTGAAGATTACTATGAAGCAGAGGTGTCCCTATCTGAATTAGAGGAAGCCTTGTTCAAAGAGCTTGAACTCCCCAATTTACAACAAAAGGAACAAGCGGAGATAAAGAACGAGAAAGTAGAGTTCAATGATGTACGCAAAAAAGGTCTAATGGGTAATGTAGATAAAAAACGGACCATCCTTACGGCGTTAAAAAGGAATGCAACAGAAGGAAACGCTGGTATTACCCCGATTCATAATGATGACCTCCGTTTTAAGACATGGAATGACGTGACAAAGCCCGAGTCAAAAGCAGTTGTGCTAGCGATGATGGATACAAGTGGATCCATGGGTACATTTGAAAAATATATGTCACGAAGCTTCTTTTTCTGGATGACAAAGTTTTTGCGCACCAAATATGAAACCGTTGAAATTGAATTTATTGCCCATCATACAGAGGCAAAAGTTGTGACAGAAGAAGCGTTCTTTTCAAAAGGTGAAAGTGGTGGAACAATTTGTTCATCCGCTTATTTAAAAGCGCTGGAGCTTATTGAAGAAAAATACAATCCGGTGCGATTTAATATTTACCCGTTTCACATATCAGACGGTGACAATATCGCATCCGATAATGTAAGGTGCAGGAAACTGGTTCAGGAAATTATGGAAGTTTCCAACATGTTTGGATATGGAGAAGTGAATGAACGTAGCCGCCACACTACTTTAATGAATGCATTCAACAGTCTCGACAATCCAAAGTTCCGTCATTATATTATGAAAGAAAAGCGCGATGTGTACCATGCCATGAAAAGCTTTTTTAGAAAAGAATCTGTGGAAGTATAAATAGAGCGGCACTCCCTTGGAAGGGTGCCGCTTTGTGCTGTGTTGAAGTTGAAATACCGGTAAAACACAAATGTTCGTCGGTGAGCGCTCGGAAATCGCCGGTGAAATTTCAATTTTCGCCGATGAAAACTGTAATTTCGCCGGTGAACGTAGCAAGAACGCCGATGCCAACCGCAATACTACAGCTCCACCAATTAATCTTCTAGTTCAATCGTATACGCACCCCGGTCGGTGTTTAACGCAAAACGTGATCCGTCATACTGATATTGCGTTGTGTCCTCAAGCGGTATTTCATACGTTGATGACGGCAGGGGCTTAAAATTATGATCTTCGTTTTCTATTTTTCCTGAACCGTTAAATTGAATAGCATGCATGGCCTCATAACCATCAATCCTTCTCGTATCTTTTGAATAGGATATGTCCTCCAGCTTCATTAGCGTTTCATCATTATCTCTTATTTCCTGTTTTGAAATCTTAATATTTTTCCCTGTCCATTGTTTTATTAACTCGTTAAATTCTTCAACAGATAGAAATTGCTGTTCCATAATAATCACCTCTACTGTTTATACTTTCCTTGTTTGACAAAGTAATACAGAAAAAAGAGCAAGATAAATGAGGCTGGGACAAAACTCAGTAAATAAATAAAAGCGTGGTACTCACCGTGTAGGTGAAATACCGCGCTTTTATTATATAATCGTATATTTTCACTAAACAAAAAGAACCCCTTTTGATAGAATTAAAGTAACTACACAATAACTATCGGAGGGATTCTTATGTTTAAAAATTATAACATAAATCAAGTTGTTTTGCCGCTAGATTTAGAAATAAAGTTGGACAAAAATGATATTGCCTATGCGGTAAATGATGTTGTAACACAGATTCCGGATGAAGCATTCGCTACCTTTTCTCGTGAAACTGGATGTCCAGCCTATCACCCGCAAATGATGATGAAAGTTATCTTGTGTGCCTACACGCAGTCGGTTTTTTCTGGAAGAAAAATCGAAGGGTTACTCAAAGACAGTGTGCGTATGATGTGGTTAGCGCAAGGATATGAACCAAGTTATCGTACCATCAATCGTTTTCGTGTGCATCCAGAGGTTAAAGAAATACTCCGTCAGTGTTTCGTGCAATTCCGTTGTCAGTTGGTGAAAGAAAAACAGATTGATGAAGAAGCGATTTTTATTGATGGAACCAAGGTTGAGGCGAATGCTAATAAATTTACGTTTGTATGGCGTAAATCGATTGAAAGGTACAGTGTTAATTTGGTGGAAAAGTCCAACCAAATGTATGATGAATTATTGGAAAAAGAAATTATTCCAGGCATTGAACGCGAAAGTTCGGACGAACTTTCCACTGACGAACTCACAAAAGTCGTGAAACAGCTTGATGACGAGGTAATGACCTACGACAAAAAAATAGAAGCGAGCGAGGTCGGTAGCGAACGAAAACAAGTTCGATCGGAGCGCAAAGCACCCAAACAATACCGCAAACAATTTAAAGATTTTGTGGCGCGTAAACAAAAATACCAAAACGACATGGAAGTCTTTGGAGAACGCAACAGTTACTCGAAGACGGATCATGATGCCACTTTTATGCGAATGAAAGATGATTATATGAAGAACGGTCAACTAAAAGCAGGTTACAATGTGCAGGCTGCGACGGAAGGACAATATGTGCTCGCTTATGATGTATTCCCAAACCCGACAGATACACGCACCTTCATTCCATTTCTGGATAACATAGAGAACAATTTCTTTAAGTTGCCGAAGCATATTGTCGCTGACGCAGGGTACGGAAGTGAACAAAACTACGAAGATGTCATGGAGAATCGAAAACGCACCCCGCTGATTACCTATAACCAGTATCGAAAAGAGAAGAAAAAGAAACATAAAAATAACGTTTTCCATACAGCCAATTGGGAATATAACAAGGAAGACGATACGTTTACCTGTCCAAATGGAAAACAATTGATGTTCCGGCACGTGTCCAATCGAACAGACAAATACGGACTGACACGAACGTTTAAAGTCTATGAGTGTGAGGACTGTTCAGATTGTCCATTGCGTTCCCAATGCACCAAAGCGAAGGAAGGAAATAATCGAAAAATTTATTACAATGAAAAATGGGAACGCCAAAAAGCATATATTAGGCAGCTGCTTTCGGAAGAGGAAACTGGTGAAATCTACGGCAATCGTAAAATCGATGTGGAGCCAGTCTTCGGATTCCTGAAGGCTAATTTGTGCTTCACTCGTATGTCTGTGAGGGGTGAAGAGAAGGTAGAAAATGAATTAGGATTTGCATTCATGGCGGTAAACTTGAGGAAGTACACCGCCATGAAGATAAATCAACGAAAAGATAATGAAAATAATCCAACGAAAAATGGTTCCGATCATCAAAAACCGATGATCGGAACCATTTTTAAGTTAATTTTGGCTAGTTATGTCCCAGCCTCTTATCTGTACTAAAGCCAATCTTCAATCGCTTTTGTCACTTCAAATGGCCCTTTTTCTTTATTTGAAGGCACAACCAATTTAATTCCGAGATCAGGATACACGGATGAATGGAAACTCACACCAGGGTCATAGCCCATAACATGGTATTTGAAAATGGTATCGTTTCTTTTGTTGATCCAAATGCCATATCCGTAGTATGCATCACCTTTTACAGCTATAAGTGGCTGCAATAATTCATTCGTACATTTTTCACTTAACAGTTCATGGTTAAATAAACCTTCCCACAATTTCATCATATCAGGTGCTGTAATAAATGCTCCGCCATCTGCCCCGCCTTTAATAGGAATCGAAAATGCATTGGTTCTCCATGTCCCATCTTCATCATTATCTATATACCCATAGGCTGTGTTTTTCGGAAGGTTATCTAATGAAAAATAACCGGAATCTTTCATCCCGCATCGATTAAATATTTCCGACTCAATATAATCTGTAAATCGTAGCCCTGTTCGTTTTTCGATAATTAATCCCAATACAATAAATCCAGCATTATTATAATGAAATTTTTCACCTGGTTGGAATTTCATGTGATGATTTTGAAACATCGGCAAAAAATCTTTTAAATTGCGAAATAGATACGTAGGTTGTTCCTTCCAAAGCTCCTCAAAATCATCCATCTCATCCTCGTCAAAATAATCCGGTATGCCGGAACTGTGCGTTAAAAGATGATGAATCGTTATGCTTTCATCGAAGTTTGGAAACGAGATATCCAGACAGTCTTTCAGGCGTGTATGAAAAGAAAGTGTCCCTTTATCAACCAGCTGACAAATGCCTATAGCTGTAAACAATTTACAACCTGATGCGATGCCGAATCGCGTATTCATGTTGTTAGGCAGTTCTTCAGCCCTATTTGCATAACCATATGCTGATTGAAAGAGCTCATCATCCCCGTCTTTCATGTAAACAACCCCGGATAGTCCTGTATTGTCATGGATATTTGTTACGACCTTATCAAGCTCTCTCTTATCTTTTAGCATGATGCCACCTCATTTTATTGAATTTAATAACAAGTACACATTTCTGTTTTCATGATCATCAAGAGCACCTCCCTTGGATTATAGTGGAAAAATTACGAACAATAATCTACCTGCATTATATGATATTCCGAATTATTTTTACAGAACAAAATATACTTAAACACGAATTTTGTTCAAGATTTCTATATAGCTTCATAGACTATAGAAAGGAAACTTGGAGGGATGATAGTGACGGAAATGAAGGCGCTCAATCAAGCAATTGATGAAATCACGGAAATAGCGTCCGGATTTGGACTTGATTTTTATCCGATGCGTTATGAAATTTGTCCTGCTGATATTATTTATACATTCGGTGCGTATGGTATGCCAACGCGGTTTACCCATTGGAGTTTTGGAAAACAGTTTCATAAAATGAAGCTGCAGTATGACCTTGGATTAAGTCAGATTTACGAGCTTGTGATTAATTCAAATCCTTGTTATGCGTTTTTGCTGGATACAAACAGCCTTATTCAAAATAAGTTAATCATTGCACACGTACTCGCACACTGCGATTTTTTCAAAAATAACGTTCGTTTTTCCAATACAAGACGGGATATGGTAGAAAGTATGACGGCTACGGCAGAACGAATTGCCGAATATGAGATGATTCATGGCAAGGACGAGGTCGAACGCTTTTTGGATGCAATTTTATCAATTCAAGAACATATTGACCCATCGATTGTTAGACCGAAACTGGTAGAAACGGACGAAGAAGAGGAGAAAAACCCTGGACCTAAGTCGCCTTATGATGATTTATGGAGTTTGGATCGTGCGGGAGAAGACAAGAAAGTAAATACAGGTAAACAACGAAAAAAGTTTCCACCAAAACCTGAAAAAGACCTTTTACTATTTATTGAAGAGAATAGTCGGGAACTGGAAGAGTGGCAACGGGATATTTTAACGATGATGCGCGAGGAAATGCTTTATTTCTGGCCACAGCTTGAAACGAAAATCATGAACGAAGGCTGGGCTTCGTACTGGCACCAACGAATTTTAAGGGAAATGGACATCACTTCCGATGAAGCAGTTGAATTTGCGTCATTGAATGCGAATGTTGTGCAGCCTTCCAGACAGCAAATCAATCCTTATTATCTTGGCGTGAAGATATTTGAAGATATTGAAGAGCGCTATAATAACCCGACAGAAGAAATGATGCGCTTAGGAGTTGAACCGAATTCAGGAAGAGAAAAAATGTTTGAGGTACGCGAGATTGAATCTGACATTTCATTTATCCGAAACTATTTAACAAAAGAACTTGTCTCAAGAGAGGATATGTATTTGTTCGAAAAACAAGGTCGTGATTATCGAATTACCGAAAAGGATTATGAACAAGTACGAGATCAGCTAATCCACATGCGAGTGAATGGTGGCTTTCCATATATTTGTGTGGATGACGGTGATTACATGCGGAACGGAGAGCTTTATTTAACACACTACTATGAAGGAACGGAGCTTAACCTGGGGTATTTGGAAAACGTGCTCCCATATATTTATCAACTATGGGGTCGAATCGTACACATGGAAACTTATGTGGAGGAAAAGAAGGTTCTTTATTCGTATGATGGGAAGCGGGTACATCGGAAGCATTTGTAAAGAAATAATTACAAACAAAATATTACAGCAGCCCTATCTGAAATTTAATTGGATGGGGCTTTATTAACTTTATTATAATACCATCCTCGCCTATTGAATAAGTTGGAGAGAGATTAGGGAATCGCGATAATAAGTTTATAAGTAGTTGACAAAAGGAAGGTATTAATTATATAATTATCTCGAATTCGAGATATATATAAAGGTAGCCTTGTTAAAAGGATTGGCGTCACACATAAGGTGTATAAATTTTTTGGGTATTTATCTCGATTTCATAATATATTAATTAAAAATAAATTCAGCCGCGGAAATTTACAGGTAAATATCAACTTTTATACAATTAGTAAAAGAAAGACGGTCAGCAAGCAAATTTCTACCTGATTATAGTATTACTAATATCAAAGGGTAAGCTTAATTTATAAATAGGAGTGGAATTAGATGAATAAAAAAACAATGGGTATTCACCATATAACGGCAATAGTAGGTCATCCACAAGAGAATGTAGATTTCTATGCTGGAGTTTTAGGCTTACGTTTAGTAAAACAAACAGTAAATTTTGATGACCCAGGTACTTACTACTTACCACCTATATTTTGGTGACCAAGGCGGTAAACCAGGAACAATTATTACATTTTTTCCATGGGCTGATGCTTATCAAGGAAAGATTGGTGACGGTCAGGTAGGTGTTACTTCTTATGTGGTTCCAAAAGGGGCTATGGAATTTTGGGAACATAGATTAGAAAAGTACACTGTTCCCTTTATTAAAACAGAGCGCTTTGGTGAACAGTCTTTAAAATTTGAAGATCCTCACGGGCTTCAATTGGAAATTATTGAACGAGAAGAAGGGGAGGTCAATGATTGGACTTCTGGAGGGATAACTTCGGAAGTAGCGATCAAAGGTTTCGGGGGTGCAACTCTATTATCCGCTCAACCGAACAAAACAGCAGAACTGTTAGAAAAGGTAATGGGATTTGAACTTATTGGTAATGAGGGAGACTTTATCCGTTTCCGTTCTTCAGCTGACATTGGGAATATAATCGACCTAAAAGCAATTCCGACTGGAAGAGGTCAAATGGGTGTTGGAACAGTTCATCACATCGCATTTAGAGCCATCGATGATAATGATCAATTAGAATGGCAGAAATATGTTGCGGCAAATGGCTATGGTGTAACTCCTGTTCAGGATAGAAATTATTTTAATGCCATTTACTTTAAGGAACATGGAGAAATTCTATTTGAAATTGCAACAGATCCTCCTGGATTCGCTAATGATGAATCACAAGATACAATGGGCGAGCAATTAAAGTTGCCTGTACAGTATGAAAAATATAGGGAGCAACTTGAGCGTCAATTGATACCGATTAAGGTGAGAGAATTAGAATAATATCTGGAAGGAATGATTTCTATGCTTTCAATTGATCCCTACACAAATACCGAAAGAGAGAATTATAAATTTCTAATCGGAAGCATTATACCAAGGCCAATTGCTTTTGTTACAACTTTGTCTGAAGACGGCGTTTTAAATGGTGCTCCCTTTAGTTATTTTAATATTGTATCTGCTAATCCCCCAATGATCTCTTTATCGATACAACGTGGTGGAGGGAGACAGAAAGATACTGCTAAAAATATTTTGAAGAAAAAAGAATTTGTCGTCCATATTGTTGATGAACAAAATGTTGAAAAGGTAAATAAAACTGCTGCCAGTTTACCTCCTGATGAGAGTGAAATTGAGTTAGCGGAATTTACCCGAACGGAAAGTATGAAAATTTCAGTTCCAGGTGTTGAACAAGCAAAAATTCGAATGGAGTGCATATTAGAACATTCCCTGGAATTTGGGGATAAAGATTTACCTGGTTGTGATTTGATCATCGGAAAAGTTATTCAGTTTCATATAGAAAATGATATCTATGACAATGGAAGAATCGATCCAAAAGGATTAGCTGCTGTAAGCCGGTTGGCAGGTGCTAATTATGCAAAAGTCGGTCAGACCTTTGAGATAGAACGACCTAAATAGAACTGGTATTCATCATATAATTGAGCTGCCAGTAAATGGTATCCAGCATTATAATTTCAACTAAAGTTGAGGAAAATAATTCACTTTAGATAATTCGGTAAAGCTATAGCATAAATACAAGTTAATATATTTAAATCGAGATATAAAATTAAATTGATTCAATACCTAAATCACCTCAAACAAAAACTTTATAAATTTCCTACAAACAGGGAATAAAAAGGACAGTAAAGCATTGAAAGAATTATTAATTTTCAATGGAGGTGGTTCTTATAAAGGGAATTAATAACTAAATAAAAAGAAGGTGTAAAATATATGGGATTTTTAGATAAATTATTTGGAAAATCAGAGGAGATGGAAAATATGTCAAACGTTAAGTTAGCGGTAGTTTTTTACAGCATGGGTGGAACAAACTATCAATTAGCAAAATGGGCTGAAGAAGGAGCAAAAGAAGCAGGGGCTGAGGTTAAAGTTTTAAAAGTAGAAGAATTAGCTCCTAAATCAGTAATTGAGGGAAATGAAGCATGGAAATCAACTGTAGAAGCAACAAAAGACGTTCCAGTGGCAACATCGGATGATATTGAGTGGGCAGATGCTATTATATTTAGTGCCCCAACGCGTTTTGGTAACATGCCTTCACAAATGAAACAATTTCTTGATACGCAAGGTGGACTATGGGCAAATGGTAAGACAGTGAATAAAGTAGTAAGTGCTATGACTTCTGCACAAAACCCACATGGTGGTCAGGAAGCTACATTGTTATCTTTATATACTTCTATGATGCACTGGGGTGCTATTATTGCCTCCCCTGGTTATAGTGATCCCGTGTTGTTTGGGGCTGGTGGAAATCCATATGGAACAAGTGTAACAGTTGGTCAAGATGGTAACATGGTCGAGGACGTTGAAGGTGCTGTGAAACATCAAGCTAAACGTACCGTTACAGTTGCGGAATGGGTTAAAAAAGGAAATCAATAAGACAATAAGAATAATCTATATATAGGAAGAGAGCCAATCTGATTTTGATTGGCTCTCTTTGTTTGTACGTAAGGAAAGTCCATATGCCTGTTGCTTTTAAATCGCATCTATACCTTCTTAACAAATTTAGATTTTAATTGCATCGCTCCGAATCCATCAATTTTGCAATCAATATCATGGTCTCCATCAATCAATCGGATATTCTTGACTTTTGTACCTCTTTTTACTACTGATGAACTTCCTTTTACCTTGAGGTCTTTGATGACTGTTACAGCATCGCCATCGTTTAGGACGTTTCCATTTGAATCTTTGATAATATTTTCTTCTTCACCATTTTCATTTTCTGATTCTAAAGTCCACTCATGACCACATTCTGGGCAAACCAGAAGACTTCCATCCTCGTAAGTGTATTCTGAATTACATTTTGGACAATTTGGTAAATCAAGCATTATTCTAGTTCCTCCATTTATTATTAAGTGTACGTTTCAATTTATTATAACAGAGTTGATTTTTAATTATAAAAGGGTTTTCCAAATATTCGGCAGTCCTTACTTTGGATTGAATATTGAATTAAATCACCTATATCAATAAAAAAATTAATATCTATTGATAAATTGGTAAATCATAATCAAGAGGTGATAAGGTGACTAAGGATAAATTAAAACTCACATCTTCCGAAATTGGCTCACTGTGGGGAGAGTATATAAACGGAACAATGTCTGATGTAATAATTAGATATATGGTCTCTATTATTGAGGACGATTCTATAAAAGCCATTTTTGAGGATGCTTTAAAGACATTTGGAAAGCAAAAGAAACAAATAGTACATTTTATAGAGGAGGCGGGGTTTCCAGTTCCAATTGGATTTTCTGAATCTGATCTAAATAAAGGTACACCAAGATTGTTCACGGACGTATTTTGCTTAAATTATTTATATATAATGACGTTACATGGTTTGATTGGACACACAACTTCATTAGGTATATCTGTCAGAGAGGACTTACGACATTTTTATGATTCGTGTCAAAATGATGGAAAAAACATGTATCATCAAACCGTTCAGTTATTGCTTGAGAAAGGGGAATTTCAGAGAGACCCTTATCTTTATCCTAAGGAGAGCCCTGAGTTTATAACTACGAAAGATTTTACCGATGGATTTTTTGGAAAAGGGAGACATTTAGCTGCAACAGAAATCATCAGTATTTCTTTAAGCATTAAAAAAAGCATTATGGCTAAAACGCTCTGTATCGCATTCAGTCAAGTTGCTCAATCAAAAGAAGTAAGAAAGTTTTTCAGTTATTCCGTGGATATTGCTAATGGACACATAAAAGGCTTTTCAAAAATTTTGCAAACAGATAATTTGCCATCCCCGGGGTCATGGGAATCAGAAGTGACAACTTCTACTGAATCTCCATTTTCCGATAAGTTAATGATGTATCATATTGGGTTTTTATCTCAAGTTGCACAAGCATATTATGGAACCGGTTTAGCATCAGCTATGCGAACAGACCTTGTAGCTACTTACGAAACCACCATTTTAAGAAATCTTAAGGTTACAAAGAAGTGGTTTAATATAATGGTACAAAATAAATGGTTAGAACAACCGCCACTTGCTCCTAATAGAAAAGAAATTGCAAAGGAAAAATAATAACAGTGGCATTGTTTCATATATAATTAGTGCACAATCCAACCGACACAATAGCGCTAGTGTCGGTTTTTCAAAGTTGGTAGTAATTTCGGATTTTAGGGAAATGGATCGTAACCTTTGTATATTCGTTCACTTCCGATTCAATCGTAATTTTGTGTCCTAATTTATTCGCCAATTGTTTAGCGAGATATAGCCCCATCCCAGTCGATTTAGCGTGGTTTCTTCCGGTAGCGCCGGTAAAGCCCTTTTCAAACACGCGATTTATATCCTCAGGCGCGATGCCAATTCCATTATCTTGAATTAGAAGGCGCTTTTCCGCGCGATCTTCTTCAAATAAAACAGCGACTGTGCCACCCTCATCTGTGTACTTTAAGGCATTTGCAAACAGTTGATCAATAACGAATCCAAACCACTTTTTATCACTTTGGACAAGCTGTTCCGTGTCATCCATTTCAAAATGAATCCCTTTATTAATAAATAGTTTGGCGTATTTTTTTACACTGTTTTTGATAAGTTGGTTAGTGTTAATCTCTGAAATGAAATAGTCTTTCGAGAATGAATCAATACGAGAGTAGTAAAGTGCCTGTTCGACGTAATCATCAATTTTATGGAGCTCATCCTCAAATTTATCAATTAGAAAATCTGTTGATTTATCTTCGCTGTTTTCCATTAGTAGACGGCATGCCGCTATTGGAATTTTTACTTCATGGATCCATGACATAATAAACTCCTGTTGATCGCGTTTTTGATCGTATAAAGTCTCTAACTGTTTCGCGTGCTCCTTATGTGTTTTTTTCAAAAGGTTAAAGATTAGCTTCTGCTCGTTATTCTGGGCATCAGGCATCATAGCCATCGTTTCTTCCTGACTACTTTCAATCAGGTCCTTCATTTCTTGGTAAAACTTCCTTCGATAGAAATAGCCAATGGTAATGTACATGCTTGCAATGACAAAGCAGATAATATTGGTGTACACGATTTTGTTAAACGGATTTCCCTGATTAAAACCGACGAACATAATCAGTGATATGAATGATATGATAATTAGGTAAAATAGGATGAAATAACGTTTATCTTTTACGTATTCTAAAAAACTCATTGAATGACATACCCTTCGCCTTTTTTAGTGGTAATGAAGTTTTCTTTGCCAAGTAAGGTTAGTTTCTTACGTAATCGATTTACGTTTACTGTTAATGTATTATCATCTACAAAGTTTTCATCTTTCCAAAGCGTTCGCATGATCTTATTTCGACTGACGATGTTACCTTTATTTTGGATAAGGAGTTTTAAAATAATGAATTCCGTTTTTGTTAGTTCTGCTTTTTTATCCGCGCAACGTACATCCCAGTCCTTTAAATCCAAGACAATTCCATCATGCTCGAGCACATTTGACTGTGTATCCGTATACGAGTAGGACCTGCGTAGGAGAGCGTTGACTTTGGCCATTAATACATCCGTATCAAACGGCTTTTGAATAAAATCATCTCCGCCCATATTCATTGCCATAATCATATCCATTGGTGTATTACGAGATGAAATAAATATAATAGGTGCTTTTGAGACCTCTCTAATTTTGTTGCACCAGTAAAATCCGTCAAATGAAGGAAGGTTAATATCTAATAATAGAAGTTCGGGCTTTTCATTTAAAAATTCCTGCAGAACCATATCAAATGCTTCTAATTTAACTACTTCCAATCCCCATTTTTCAATTGTTTCTCCAAGCATATCTCTAATCGTTGGTTCATCTTCTACGATCATAATTTTCATTTGTTTCACTCCCGATCGTTCATTTCATTAGCATGTGAATCATCCTTTATCTAATACTAATCGAAATAAACAAATTTTGCATCGTGGTGACAAAAATGTAAGTTTAGAACTAGTAACCGTAAGATTAGATAATGATTACTTATTGTAGAATGAAATTAAGAAAGAAATTAAGCTCTTAAATGGAGGAATAAAATAAATGAAAACGATAGTAGATGCAAAACGAGTTAAGAAAGTATATGGAGCAAAAGGAAATGTGTTTGCCGCACTGGATGAGATCGACTTAACCGTAAAACAAGGTGAATTTGTTGGGATTATGGGTCCTTCAGGTGCTGGAAAATCCACACTTTTAAATATATTGGCAACGATAGATGAAGCAACATCTGGTGATATTTCGATTGATGGTACAAGTATCATCAACATGAATGAGGAACAGTTGTCAGCATTCAGGAGAGATAAACTGGGGTTCATTTTTCAGGATTATAACCTACTAGATACCCTAACGGTAAAAGAAAATATAATCCTGCCACTCGCATTAGCAAAAATGAATGCCAAAGAATTGGAAAGCAGAGTAAACGCGGTGGCTAATAAATTTGGGATTGATTCCATTTTAAAAAAAAATCCTTACCAGATATCTGGTGGACAAAAACAACGAACAGCGGCTGCTCGTGCAATCGTTTCAAAACCTAGTCTTATACTAGCGGATGAGCCTACAGGAGCATTAGATTCCAAGTCAGCAACAGACTTGTTGGAAAGCCTGAAGGGGCTAAGCGAAGAAGATCAGGCGACCATTTTATTGGTAACACATGATGCATATGCAGCGAGCTATTGCCAGCGTATCTTATTTATAAAAGACGGCAAACTTTTCACCGAACTTGTAAAAGGCAAGGAATCCCGCAAAGAATATTTCAACAAAGTGTTAGATGTTTTGTCTGCGCTCGGGGGTGGGGCAAATGACATTATTTAGTTTAGCGAGTAAAAACATTAAAGGGAATTTCAGTAACTATCTGGTTTATTTTGTTTCACTGGTTTTCAGCATCGTTATTTATTATACGTTCGTTTCGTTGCAGTATAGTGAAAAAATTCAAGAAAGCATGGAACTGTCTGATACGATGAGCTTCATGTTTATGGTGTCAGCTGTGATATTAATTCTATTTGTAGCTGTCTTTATACTATATTCAAATTCATTCTTTACAAGACAACGGAAGAAAGAAGTCGGATTGTATTCCATGCTTGGTTTACCTAAGAAGACAATTGGAAAAATGCTGTTCTATGAAAATTTAATTATGGGATTGATTGCATTAGTAATCGGGGTCCTGCTTGGAACATTACTATCCAAACTGTTTTCTATGATATTGGTCAATCTAATGGGTTCCACTGCTGAAATAGATTTCGGCATATCCATCCAAGCAATTATCCAAACGGTCATTGTATTTATGGTAATCATTTTATTTACATCCATTCAAGGCTATCGATTGATTTACCGTTTTAAATTAATTGAACTATTTCATGCGGCGAAACAAGGAGAACAAGAACCAAAGGCCTCACTTGTTTCAACTGTACTGGCGGTTATTCTGCTTGCAGGTAGTTACTGGCTCATATTAAGGCCGTTTCCTGCTGAATTTAACTTTGATTATTTAATAAAAAATTACGGAGTTGCCTTAATTGGTCTAATAATTGGAACGCATTTATTTTTCCGTTCTGTAACGGTTTATTTATTAAAGCTATCTAAACGGAATAAGTCACGTTACTACAAAGGAACCCGGTTAATTGAGACATCCCAGTTGCTGCATCGGATCAAAGGAAATGCGCGTACATTCACCGTGATCGCATTATTGAGTGCCGCAACAATCAGCTTCTTCGGTGCAACATATAGCGGATATTATGGCAATGAAAAGAATGCTAAAGAAGTTGTTCCATTTAGCTATGCTCATTTGTCAAAAGGGGAAGAGTTTGATACAAAAGTAAAAAGTATTATAGAAGATGATAAAAATCATCCGATAAAAGCACAGCTTGAAATTTCTGTAATTAAAGTGAAGGGAGAGCTTTTGTTTCAATTAGATTATGAATTGAATCCAATTAAAGTCATCTCTGCAACTACATTTAATCAGGTGTCAAAGGCTCTAGATAGAGAACAAACGGTAACACTATCTGAAAATCAAGCTGTAGTGATCCAACCAAGGTTTACGGAGTATACGGAGTCAAAATTTAAAGGGAAAGAAATGACGTTGAATTTGCCTCAGGGCAACCGAAACTTAACGTTTGTCAATATGGTTGAAGGTAATGTTTTACCTTTCGATTTTCCGGATTTCTATGTCGTGGTTAGCGATGACACGTTTGTCGAACTTGACAAGCAAAAGGAAGCCATAACCTATAAGGCTTATGAAGTGGAAGGCGAGAAAACGACAGAAGCGACATCTAAAAAATTAGCAAAATTTATAGGGGGAGATTTTCAAACATCATCATCGTTCTATATCGAATACAAGGAAGGAAAAGAAGGGAACGCATTGATGCTGTTCATCCTTGGATTCTTGGGGCTTGTTTTCTTAGCGGCAACTGGAAGTATCATTTATTTTAAACAACTAACAGAAGCTAATGAAGCCAAGGGTAATTATAAGATTTTGCGTAAGATTGGTGTAAGTAAAAAGGATATTCGTAAATCAATCAATAAACAAACATTTTTTGTGTTCGGATTGCCTTTAACAGTAGGTATCTTACACGGTAGTATTATCTTAAACTTTACGACGAATTTTATATCTGATCTAATAGGTGCCAATATTATTGTTCCAATCGTAACGGCTATGGCTGCCTTTGTTATTATCTATTTAGGCTATTATGTGTTGACAGTAAATACGTACAATAAAATCGTGAATAAGTAAGAAAAGCGCAAGCGCCTTGGTCAGCCCCGACAAGTTTAAGACGAATCTCTTAGTGATGATTTTTATCACAAAGAGATTTGACTTAAAACCTCGTGGAGCTAGACAGATAAACGCCAAAGTTTTATATTTTCTTTCTTTTAAAAAAGAAACGTCTCCCGTAAGTTCGGGGGACGTTTTCTAGAATCTTCCTTACTTTTCAATAAACATCTGAGTCCAGTAATATCCGTCTTTCACAAATCCAACACCAATATGTGTAAAATCATTATTTAATATGTTTTTTCGATGGCCCGCACTGTCCATCCACTGATTTACAACCTGTTCCGGTGTTTTTTGGCCATAAGCGATATTTTCACCATCCGTTTGATAGGATACACCAAATTCATTCATCATTTCGGAAGGAGAACCGTATGAAGGACTTTCGTGTGAAAAGTAATCCTTAACCACCATTTCCTTTGATTTTAGATTGGCTACACGGCTTAAACGTGTATCTGGCTGTAGCTCGGATAATCCAGCCTTTTTTCTCTCGGCATTTGTTAGTTCAATTACGGCTGCCTCAAAATCACTAATTCCTTCCGGAGATAGAGGTTGGCTATCATTATCATCATTGGTTTGTTTTTGTAATGGCTCATCGTTGTCTTCTTGAGATAAGTTGTAGTCATAGTTTTCCTGGGTATCCGTGTATTCACCATCACTCGGTGCACCTATATATATGCTTGATGAAGTGTCATCTGTGTTTATGTTTTCTTGATTTGAAGGATCTAGTGCGTTTTCATTATTATTATTACACGCAACAAGTAGCAACAAAAGTAAGCTAATAATACTGATGAATAGCCATTTTAGTCTCATTGAAAAGTCTCCCTTGTATTTTTTCTATTATCTTTGCTTACTTTTGAAAAAATATTCGCTTGTTGATACGAATGCAACTAGAAAACAATATAAACAAGCAGCCCAGTATCACACTGAACTGCTTGTTTTATATAGTTAATTTAGGTTTAATGCATCCAAGCCGACTTCAGCAAGTTTTATTTGACCTTGAATGGTAGGATGAACGTCATTTGGTAGCACATAGGCTGCTTGATCCCTACCAAATGCTGCATACGCATCAGCTAGAAGCACATTGCCATATAAAGCATTATAATAAGTTGTTAAATCCATGAAGTTTTTATTTATAGCAGGTAGGATCTTTGCCCCGACAACATGCAAAGGATCGTCTGGTTGGAACGGATTGTAGACATTGTATATGACAATTGGAGCATCAGTAAGTGAGCGAGTTTCCTTGATTATTCCACCAATGTTTCCAAACAAATTGCTGTCTTTAATCTGTTGTTGTAGGAATTGCATAAATAGAAGCGGGTTTCCATTGCTCTCCACTTGTGCAACTTTTAATGCCTGCAGCAGGTCATTATTTCCGATGGTTAAGACAATGTAATCAGCATGCCTAACTGCTTGGCGATACTTTTGATCTGATTTCAATGCAGTTAACATCTGATCTGTTTGCCAGCCCGGAACACCAAGGTTTCGTACCCGTAGATCACCATCATCTCCAATTAAATATGGATAGGCATACTTTGAAGGTGCATGGTTATTTTGACCTAAGTTGAACCCATACGGAATAGAGTCCCCTAAAGCTACAAGTGACTCCTTAGCATTATTACTTTTTGCAAAAGCAGTTGAAGAAAATAGCAAACTAACAAGTAGAACTAATGTTAACGATTTAAAGATTTTACTCAAAAAAACACTCCCTTTCTATTATCTTATCCATAGTATAGATGGCTTCAAGAGAATAGTCTGTCGAACCTTCGTGTGAGGAGAATATATTTTCCCGAGTCTATTTTATTGGTAAAGGAGTATAAAATGTTGACATTGAATATATTGGTCATCATGCAGGGCCACGTCCAGCTCCAGCGCCCAGCGACTAGTGGATTTCCTTTACCTCCTTACGATAAGTCAACATCGGTTCGCTTACGCTCACCGTGTTTCCTTTATCTCATACGGTTCAGTCCAATCCATACGTCGCTAAACGGGCGCTTGCGCTTTTGTTATTGCGAAGATTTTACAATTTGGTGAAAAGTTAAAAGTTTTATAGACAATTTACTTTAACGTGGTAAAATTAATTAGAGAAGGTACATAAAAAGAGGTGTTATACACATGAAGCTCTGGATTAGAAAAATATCAGTTATCCTGATTACATTTATGACTTTGGGGATGTATATCCCGCCAACCTATTTAGATGCCAATGCTGAGGAAAGTAATGAAGCCGTTTCAAGGGAAGATAGCAAAGAGGATGTATTTGTCCCTGTTTCCGAGGTTACTGAAGAAGATGAAATAGATCCCACGCTTGATGAAGCGGATTATATACATGTATTAACAGAACAAGCGAAAGAACAAACCATTACGAAATTAGGGCCTAAAATTGTAGGGCAAGTAGAAGATGACTTCACGACTACTATTTTACCAAATATGGAAGAAGTACTTAATAAGATTTTAGAAGAAGCGGGAGAAGAAAAATCACCATACTTAGCAATCACCGAAAGCCCATCAAAAGGATTCGGCGAAAAAATCTTTACCATTTATGATTACCGCACGAAAAAGGATATTGCTAGATTTGATGTAAGACGTGATAAACGTCCACAAGAGGGCTACTGGTTCAATTTCCACTATCATGTGAATGCGGATAATTTTGAAAATCACCATGAAATTGGTGAGATTTATTGGGATAAAAACAATCCGCCGAAGTGGATGTCTTAGTTAATAAAACCTACCGCCAAATGATTTTTTGGTGGTGGGTTTTTAGTTTGCAGTCGTCTGTCCACTACTTTCTAAAAGATGGTGACTGGCAGCCATAGGAATATGCTAAACATAGAAATCCACAATTCTCTAAAATAGGTCTACTCATTGGACTAGCATCTACAGTAAGAAAAGGATGCCCTTTTTCATACGCCTTTTTCGCTCGGGCAGCTAGTAAAGCACGGTAGAAGCCTTTACCTCGATATGCTGGCAACGTGGAACCTCCCCAAAGACTAGTGAAGGAAGAATTACTCTCTAGATACATCCAAGCCGCACTTACAAGCTTATCCCCTTCATAAATACCGTAAAGATATAATGATTCAGGATTGCTCTGTTTATCGCGCCACAGCCTTGTGCCTAGCTCAGCATGTGATTCATTCCAAATAGAGTCCTCAAGGGCTATAATGTCCTGAATGCCCTTTTCATCCGTAATTTGTGATAACTTTTTATGTTGGGGACACTGAAGCAACGGGAGATTTTCATCTAACTTCATAACCATGAGCGCCTCAGGGTTATCGATTGTGAAACCTTCTTGTTGAAGGATATCTTTTAGATCAGTTGGATGATCGTAACTATAAACCTTCCATTCGAACTCCTTTTCAAGTTCTTGAAAATAGTTTATTTCTTCTTTAATAATTCCCCTTGCGTTCATATCATCTAAATTGGATGATATGATGAAGTTTTTATCCCCGGATTGGGATAGATGACGAACTACATTATCCGTTTCTTCTCTAGTAAAACCAAGTGTCTCTGCCTCTTGTCGAAGTTCCCTGTGAAAGACTGCGAGTAATTCCTTTTTGTTCATAAATTTTAATCTCCTATAATGAGTCATTTTTTAACAGTAGTTTAACATATATTATTTTTTTACAGAATAGAAGGAAAATATATGGATAATAGCTGCAATGAGTATAGTTTGATAAAAAAGAATGGTAAGGGCTGGGTTAAAAAAGACATTTTAGCGCGTCCCATGTATACTAATAGTAATTAAATAGTTATCAAGAGTGACCGAGAGAACTGGCTTAACGACGTCACAGCAACCTGCTAAAGTAAGGTGCTTCCACCAGCAAAGCGATTGCTTTGGATGATGAATCGGTAGAAGACCCCTTTATGCAATCAAAGCATTAAGGGGTTTTTACATATTATTAAGGAGGAGTTTGGGATGAAACGTGTATTCGTTAAAGATGGAAAGGTGAAGCAATTGACAAAGAGGCATTTTAAAAGTCTGCAGGCACGAAATACATCAAGAGTAGTCAAAGATATGACACCGGAAGAGATAGAATCGTATAATAAAGAGCGGCATGAGAGGTTTATTGTTCCTTTGATGGAAAGTAATAGGAAATCGATGAAAAAGAATGTGTATAGATAATAGAAGCAATTGAACAGGAGAGGAATGTTGTATTCCTCTCTATTATGACTTACCCGTCGCAATTGTACCCAAACTATGTGCAATAAGGAATTGTGCTCCATAATATGTTGTCATAATAAGTAAACCAGAATAATTCACCTGCGTTATAAACATATTCCAAGACAAGATTGAATCGGAAACAACAAATAAGAGACTCCCCAGGATCGCCCACTTATTCCCAGTCAAAATCGCTGACCAGGCCATCAATGAAATGACAATTATATAAAGAAGGACAGGCACTAACAGTTCCTCATTCCCATCCCGATTCAAAGCATCAACTAGCTTCAGGCCCATGAAAAAGCCGTACACAACAATAGGAATAATCATCGCAAAACGAATCTTGGAAAACTTCCATTGTGTAAAAAAACCTGCCATGTAAAACACATGACCGATGAGGAAGGCTGATAATCCTATGACAAACCAGTGCAAAGTGGCATCCCCGATCATGCAGAAGAAAAGGCCAGTTAAAATCAACCAATGCGTAATAGACTTTTTTCTTGGCAACTGCCTTGTTGCATAAATAATTATTAGAACCATTGGGATTAGTTTAAATAAAAGTTTAAGGCCAAGTGGTTCTTGTGGGACCAGAACAATGTAGATTAGACTCATTGCTAGAATAAGTATGGGTAATCGGTTGGTTGGTATATGAATCACTTCCTCTATAGATTTTCTTAATAATAGAATTAATTCTATACAGAGTTATTAAACCCTTCTTAAATAAAGTTATTTTTATGTGATAAGATAAATCTATATTAATAAAAATGAAAATTCGCAGATATATGCAAGGAGGTAACAATGAAAAAAGATATTCATGTAGTGGGGGCAGTAATCACTGAAGAAAATAAAATCCTATGTGCACAAAGGGGAACAACTAAAACATTACCTTATAAATGGGAATTCCCAGGCGGGAAAATAGAAAAAGGCGAGTCACCACAAGAAGCTTTAAAGCGAGAAATTGATGAAGAAATGCATTGCAAAATAGAAATTGGAGAGAAAGTAGAACACACTGTTTATGAATATGACTTTGGTATCGTTCATTTAACTACATATTCCTGTAAACTTATAGAAGGCAAGCCAGTGTTAACAGAACACGCGTCAATAAAGTGGTTGTCTCCCAATGAACTAGTATCGTTAGATTGGGCTCCGGCAGATATTCCAGCAATTGAAAAATTATCTAGTAAATAAATCTATAAAATACTTCAAAGCTATTCTAAATATGGATAGCTTTTTGAATATTTTAAAATAAGTTTGCGAACTTAAAACTAGAGTAGTAGAATTAACCTATATATTGGTAATGATTGGTGGTTTACATGGAAAATTTTATTCAAAATCTAGAAGCATCATTACATAAAGGATTTATTGATCAAAAACATACTAAATCAGGTAGCTATACACCGAAGCTACTAGTAAATAACACGAAACAAAATGAAAGCGTACTAACTTCATTGCTAGAAGAACTGGTCATTTATTTTTTCAGTTGCTTTTATAACAGAAAGTGGGCTTGCAACACTGAAATCCCATTTTTTGGACTTGAAAAACAAAGGGGTAAAAGGTCGGATACTAACCTCTACATTTTTAAATTTCAATCAACCTAAAGTGTTTAGAGAGCTAATGAAGATAACAAATGTCGAAGTAAGATTGACTAATCTAGAAGGTTTCCATTCAAAAGGATATATATTTGACCATGATAATTATTATTCTTTAATTGTTGGGAGCTCAAATCTAACTGCCCATGCACTTAAAGTCAATTATGAATGGAACGTAAAACTAACCTCACATGAAAATGGAGAAGTGGTCAATCATTTTAAAAATCAATTTGAAGAGGTTTGGGATGATGCAATATCATTGACTGAAGAATGGGTTAATAATTACGAGAAAGTATATACACCAATTGATTATAGAACGTCAGAAAAGGTGATTGAATTACCTACCGAATATAATGCCAATCCCCTAAAAGATGCGCTGAAGATTAAACCAAACAAGATGCAGGAAGCAGCATTGCAAGAGATACAAGCTGTACGAGATGCTGGTCATAACAAAGGGTTGGTTATTTCAGCTACAGGGACAGGGAAAACGTATCTTTCAGCATTTGATGTCATGCGATTTGCACCGAAGAAAATGCTTTTTGTTGTCCATCGGGAACAGATTCTGAATAAAGCGAAGTCAGATTTTCAAAGAATCTTAGGTGGCTTAGATAAAGAATTTGGAATACTATCAGGTTCAAGTAAACAAACAGATGCCAGATATTTATTTGCGACGATCCAAACTATTTCTAAAGAAAGTACCTTACATCAATTCGATCGCGATGAATTTGACTACGTTTTAATTGATGAGGTTCATAAAGCTGGTGCTAAATCTTATAATAGAGTCATTGACTACTTCACACCTGAATTTCTAATGGGCATGACTGCTACACCTGAACGTACCGATGATTTTAATATTTATGAGCTATTTGATTATCATATTGCTTATGAAATTCGTCTGCAAGAAGCACTAGAAGAAGATATGCTTTGTCCTTTTCATTACTTTGGTGTAACCGAACTTGAATATAATGGCGAAACTATTGATGATACAACAATCTTATCTAAACTTGTTACTGAAGAACGTGTAAATCATATCATCGATAAGATTAATTACTATGGATTTTCTGGTGATAGAGTAAAAGGTTTGATGTTCTGTAGCAGAAAAGATGAAGCATATAAGTTATCAAAAGCATTGAATGAAAAAGGATTTTGTACAGTTGCATTAACGGGTGATAATTCACAAGAAGAAAGAATGCATCAAGTAGATAGACTGGAAAATGGTGCACTTGATTACATTATTACCGTGGATATTTTTAATGAAGGAATCGATATTCCAAGTATTAATCAAGTAGTTATGCTAAGGCAAACCCAATCCAGTATAATTTTCATTCAACAGCTTGGTCGGGGCCTGCGTAAACATAACCAAAAAGATTTCGTTTCTATTATCGACTTTATTGGAAATTACAAAAACAACTATTTAATTCCAATTGCACTATCGGGAGATAAATCACAGAATAAGGATAATGTGCGTCGCCATACTACTGAAACCAGTTATATAAAAGGTGTTTCGACGGTTAACTTTGAAGAAATTGCTAAGAAGCAAATTTTTAAAGCGATTAATAACAGTAACTTAACAGCAATGAAAATTTTAAAAGATGCGTATGTTGAGTTGAAAAATAGAATTGGTTTTCTAAGTAAAACATGGTTGCCTTTAATAATTGGGGAATCGTTCAAGTTGATCACCTCTTAGGTCATTTATTTTCCATTCACAATATAATGATAAAGCTTGTTATCAAGGAAGTGATGTTCAGGATCGTTTTAAATGTGGACGAAGTCTGGAACTTATTAGATTGTACGGTGGGAGTACTAAAAATTTAGAACCCTTCACTATGGATAGTGCAAAATATCTTATCGATCGCATCCTAAAGGAAAAGCTAAATTGGTGTGTGGAATATAAAGGCCGTTGCATAGGCGAAGCCAGACTCACAGTATCTGACCAGGATAATCGTGCGAAGTATGCTGTTGGTTTATTTGACTCATCTGTTTGGGGGAGAGGCTTAGGAACTGAAATCACACAATTAGTATTACAGTATGCTTTTGAAGAATTAAGTCTTCACCGGGTTGATTTAAGGGTTTTGGAATACAATCATAGAGCAATAGCTTGTTATGAGAAATGTGGATTTTTTAAAGAGGGTGTAGAACGTGAGGGAGCACTAATTGAAGGTAAATATGAGACGGATGTTATGATGAGCATTTTAGACAGAGAATATCAAGCTATGAAATAAAAAAGCAAAAGGTGATCAAATGGACAAACATCTATTTCTATTCGGGGGAGGACCTCCATTCACGTCAGACATGGCAAATAGATTTGTAGCAATGACAACAACCAATGAACCAATTTCAATTTTATTTGTAGAAAGGGACGGTTGGGAAGAATACATGTCCAAGTATACAGATGAATTAAGAGATTTAGGATTGAACGAATTTCATATTCTGCCGCTTCCTTCAACACCTATAAAAGAGGCTATCGACTGTATAAATAATAGTTCTGGGATTATTATTAATGGTGGTGATACAAATCTATATGCTGACTATATTGTAGATACACCGTTATCAAATGCTATAAGGAAAAGCTATGTTGCAGGAGTTCCTGTAGCTGGTTTTTCAGCTGGTGCATTAATAAGCCCTGAAGTTTGTATTATTTCTGCTAAAGATAATGAACAAAATGAATTTCAACAAAGAAATGGTTTGGGATTAATTTCTGACGTAGTAATAGCAGTACATTTCTCACAATGGGATGATGAATGTCACCTGAGAGAAGCGGTAAATAAATATAAAGATTACATGAATTACGCTATAGATGAAGAGACTGGTATTTATTTAGAAAATGATAGACTTGTAGCTACTGAAGGTTACGGAGTTTATCGTATAGTTGAAGACACTTTGAAAAAGATTAATTAGAAAAGGAATCGATTCGCTAGCGCATAATAGTAACTTAAGATTATTAGGTTTAGGTGCTAGTTAAAAAATAGCACCTAAACCATTATCCTTAAATTAATAAAATATCTTCCCCGGATTCAAAAGCCCTTCCGGATCAAGCATTTGTTTTACACCCTTCATAATCCCAACTGCATCTCCGTGCTCGGCCTTTTGGAGTTTCATCTTACCAAGTCCTACGCCGTGTTCTCCTGTACAAGTTCCACCAACTTCAATTGCACGCATGGCAAGGGCTTCATTTGTATATTCAGCCTTTTCTTGTTCACCTGGGTTATTTGAGTCAAAGATTACGATGGTATGAAAATTGCCATCACCTACATGTCCTAAGATGCCACCTTCTAATCCACTTTGTTCAATAAGTTCACGTGCATAGACAACGAGTTCTGGAAGTCGCGAAATTGGCACGCAAACATCTGCACCTGTATCGGCCATTCCTTTTATATGTCCATAGGCATATGATAGCTCATGGCGTGCTTTCCAAAGTTCCTTCTGTTCCTTGGGGTCAGTGGCTACTTTCCAGTCCTGACAGTCAAGATCGTTCATTAACTCTTGCGCTAGTTTAATCTCCTCTTCAACAGCAGCCTTCAAACCTGCAAATTCAAAAAACAAGGAATGCTTGACTGGATAATTGTATCCCCCATACATATTCACCTGTGAAATACTTTGAGCATCAACCAGCTCCATGCGCATTACTGGAATACCACTAAGCAAAATAGTTTGGGCTGCTTGGGCACATTTTTCTGGTGTATCAAAGGTACATCGCGCTACCATTGTATACTCTGGTATTCCATGAAGTCGTAATGTCACTTCTGTAATAATCCCTAATGTACCTTCAGAACCAGCGAATAAACCTGTTAAATTGTAACCAGACGATGACTTTTTAGCATGTGTACCAGTATGAATCACTGTACCATCGGCTAAAACCACTTCCAAATCAAGCAGTTGATCCCGCATAGAGCCGTAACGTACTGCTGTCGTTCCACTTGCGTTCGTTGCAACCATTCCTCCAATTGTTGCATCCGCACCAGGATCAATTGGAAACATTAAGCCTTTTCTATTTACCAGTTTATTCAATTGTAAACGTGTAAGGCCTGGCTGTACGGTAATGGTCATGTCATCTGGTGAAAAATCCACTACAGCGTTCATATTTTCAAAATTAATCGAAATACCCTTATGGATCGGAATGGCCTGTCCTTCCAATCCAGATCCTGCACCAAACGCTGTAACAGGAACACGATGTGCATGTGCTACTTCTACAATATTTTTAATATCATCTTTG
Organism: Virgibacillus necropolis; assembly: GCF_044793635.1. Lineage (GTDB taxonomy): Bacteria > Bacillota > Bacilli > Bacillales > Amphibacillaceae > Virgibacillus_F > Virgibacillus_F necropolis_A. The sequence goes on along the minus strand of NZ_CP084992.1, from coordinate 2,016,493 downwards.
CATTCCGGAAAGCAAACGACATCTGGCTCAATAGTCTTATGGGGTGATTCATCATGGCTGTGACGAAACAATTCAGTTTCATTTTGACTGACTTTATTACTGCCGATTCTATCAATAAGATGTTTAATATAAATTTGTGATACCCCCTTGGAAATTTGAAGTTTTGATAAACAAAACAGGAGAGAAATAATCATTCTCTCCCGTTCAGATTAGTACATCCCCGCTAATAAATAAGGTGAGCCATTAAAGCGATAATTGGCAATGAGATTAATGTACGTTCCATAAATACTAGGAACAAGCGTCCAACACCAACAGGGATTTTTGAAATAATTAGTAAGGTTCCCATCTCGGTCAAATAGATGATTTGAACAAGTGATAATGCACCAATCACAAATCTAGTAATTTCTGCATCGATTCCAGTTGCTAGAACTGCCGGTATAAACATGTCAATAAACCCGACTATAGTAGCTGGAGCAGCCTCGGCAGCTTCTGGGATCTGTAGCATTTGTAAAATTGGAACCATTGGCTTGGAGATAACTTCAAAGACTGATGTAAATTCAGCAATGATAAGTGCGATTGTACCAATGGCCATAACTTGTGGCATTAAAACGAAAATAATGCCCAGGAATACGTCAGTTCCTTGTTTAACTTGATCTTTAAACGAACCTGCATCTTTTGCTCGTTTAATTGCTTGATCGAGTCCCCATTTAAACCTAGATACACCTTCAGGAATATATTCGTTATAGTCATTTTCCTTCATGTAAGTATCTGGGATTCTGGAAAGCGGTGGAATCCTTGGAACAATAACGGCACTTACAACCCCTGCGATACAAATTGTTAAATATAAAGGTAGAAACATATGATCAATATTCAACATTCCTGCTATTACAAGGCAAAATGGAAGCGATACGGATGAAAAGCAAGTTGCGATTGCAGCAGCTTCCCGACCTGTATAAAATCCATCTCGGTGCTGTTCTCGTGTTATGACGACGCCAACATTTACGTTTCCAACCCATGAAGCTAATAAATCAATGGCTGAACGTCCAGGTAACGTGAAGAGTGGTTTTATTACGCTTCTAAGCAATGTACCAAAAAACTCCATTGCACCAAAATTAATTAGGTATGGCATTAAATAGGATGCAACTAGGAACCATACAATTAATGAGGTAAGTAAGCCAAACATTACTTGTCCGGTAACTTCTGAGTTTATCAAATTAAAGCCTACCCCATAAAAAGTCATAAACGCAAAGACTGTTCCTAGTATTCTTGTAACTGTCCAGAACATGGATACGTTGAATAATGAGTTTAATAGATTTGAATTTAAAATTACTTTTGGTTTAAATATGGTTGTAATTAATGTAAATAAACCGGAAATTAATATAACGTACGTAACAATTGCAGGAAGTACATCAGCTAATAAGCTAATTAAAAATTCTGTTATGATTCCTAGTGGTATGTTAAATGTACCTTCAATAAAAACAGGAAATAAGAAGATAAATACACCGAATAAAGAAGGAATCAAAAATTTCATTAAACCTCCTATATCAGTTCCCTTTTTCACTTCACTCTCATTTAGTTGCTCCAATTTACTATTCATATTCATTGACAAGCCCCCTCGTATTATATGAACCTTTTCATGCCCCAATTTGTTTCGTTATAATGCCGCAAAAACCTCCTCAAGTACATTTAATCCATGGTCGATTTGATCTTTTGTAACAGTTAAAGGAGGGATCATTCGAATTACTTCACCAGAGTTTCCACAAAGATAAAATAAAACGCCTTTTTCTAAACAACCATTCAATACTTTCATTACAGTGTCACCATCTGGTTTACCTGTCTCAAGGTCTTTCAGTGCAATTCCAACCATTAGGCCCACACCACGAACATCATCAATTACTGGATACTTTTCTTTGATTTCGCCCAATCGTTCAAGTGTGTATTCCCCCATTAAGTTAGCGTTCTCTAGGAGTTTTTCTTCCTTAATTACTTCAAGTGATGCTCGGGCTGCCGCACAAGCTATTGGATTACCACCAAAAGTAGTGCCGTGTGCACCCAATGGCCATTGATCCATTAGCTCTTTAGAAGCTATTGTTGCACTAAGAGGGAGCCCTGCTGCTATTCCTTTTGCGACTGCCATAATGTCGGGTTTTACATCAAATGTTTGGGCAGCAAACCAGTTACCTGTACGTCCGAATCCAGTTTGGACTTCATCAAAGATAAGTAATATATCATGGCGATTACATATTTCCCGGACTTTCTTCAACCATGATTTTGGTGGGATAATGTATCCACCTTCACCTAGGATAGGTTCCAAAATCATACATGCTACCTCTTCTGGATCAACTTGATGCCTAAATAAATTTTCCGCATCTCTTTCTAACTTTTCGGCAAAAAATACTTCCGGGTCCATTCCTTCCGGGCAGTCTTCCGGATGCGCGTAAGGTAGTTGGTATGTAAGCCATGATGGTTGTTGATGCTTACGATATTTACTTTTGGATGTTGAAACGCTTAAAGCACCTATTGAACGTCCATGAAAACAACCTGTGAAAGAGATGGCATACGGACGTTTTTTCACATACTTTGCTAACTTCAATGCGCCTTCAATGGCTTCTGTCCCGCTGTTCGCAAAGAAAAAGTTATCTAGCTTAGGTGGAAGTATGGATTGAAGTTCTTCCGCTAGCTTTAAAATCGATTCATATATAATTACGCCTGATGGACCATGTACTAAATGATCCGCACTGTCTTTAATAGCTTGTACAACTGCAGGGTGTCTGTGACCAACGTTTTCCACAGCAATGCCTGATGTGAAATCAAGATACTTTTTACCATCTGCACCGTAGTAATAACATCCTTCCGCCTTTACAACAGGTAAGTTTGGATGATCTTTTGCCATACTTGGTGCAAGGAAATTACCAATTGAGTCCACTAATTCCTGCCAATTGCGTTCTGTTTTTACCATTTAAAAATCCCCCATTATAGTTTATCTGAATACTTTTTTAGTTTACGAACCACTGACGGTTGACTTATCCCTAAAATCTTGGCCATTTCAGTAGTTGTTTTATATCTCTTTTGCGCATTAATCAAAACTTCTTCTTCTACTTTTTCGAGAATTGCGGGTAATGTACGTCCGTCAATTTCGAACGTATCAAGGCTAGAGTCATTCCTTCGATACTCTACGGGTAAATCATTCTTGGTTATGATAGCTGACTCATTTTGAACGATTAACCGTTCCATTAAATTCTTTACTTCCAAATGGTTGCCGCTCCATTCCATATGTAACAATTCGTGAAATAAACTATCTGAAAGCTTTTTACTAACCTGGTATTCAGCTGTATACCTATCAACGTATTTCTGGATAATTTTACTTAAATCCTCTAATCGCTCTCGTAGCGGTTTAATTTGAATAGGAACAACGTGTAAAAAGTAAAATAGATCTTCCCTAAATTGTTTTTGTGCCACTAAATTCTCCAAATGCAGCTCGGTTGAACTGACAATTCTAAAGGTACCTTTTGTTTGTTGCAGCGCTTTTAATAGAATGGTTTGAGAGGCTAATGAAAGCTCATCTACACCCTGCAGATATAATGTCCCAGATTGGGCCACTTGGAGAAACCCAATTTTATTATCAGACCCTGTCTCAGACCGGCCAACTAATTCATGTTCAAAAATTGCGTCCGGGATGGTAGCACAATTCACCTCGATAAACGGCCCATCTCGTCGTGCACTCTGTTTATGAATCAGTTTAGCTATTGTGGATTTCCCCACACCACTTTCTCCTTGTAAAATAACTGGGACATTAAGTGGGGCAATTTTGTTCACTGTTTTCAGGATTTGTTTCATCGATTTACTCTCCGAAATAATCCCTTCGATACTTAAACTTTCTTCCCGAAGTAATGCCAGTTCCCCTTTGACCGTTGACATTTCACCTTCAAGTTCATGTAGATAATCCTGAAGGTCGTGTAATTCTGAAACCTCATAGGAATAACTAATTATAAATTCTACCTCGTGCACCTCATTAAACAGTGGAATAGCTGTAATAAGTACCTTTCTTCCATTCAAAGTGGTTTGGACGAGCGCAACCTTCTTTTTCTGTTTTAAAACTAAAGGCGTGATAGCTGGAGAAAAAATTCCCTTAGCCTCTAACTCATAGACAGATTGTCCTAATAAATCATTTGCTGATAAGTCGTAATTCAAGCCACTGATATGTGTAACCTTAATAATTTTTCCATCCCGATTCGTTACAATAATGTCTTCATCATACGAATCGATGATCTCCTCTTCCGCATTTGGAAGCAGGTATAAACTTTGCACGGGATTATTCACATCCTTTGATACATCTTTCAATCCATATTTAAATAATTATTCAATTTTGTATATTGAGTATACATAATAGAATTTTGATATGCAAGACTAATCGATATTTTCTGTTATTTTTATTCGTTGTTTAATCGTAAGCAAAAAATAAGGTAATCCAGTAAGTGTTGCACTATCGTCATATAATTTTTCACAGGCAAAATATATATTGACCAGTGTGGTCTAATGGTGTTACACTCAAATCGACCAAAGTGGTCTAAGTAAGAATAAGTAAGAATAAAAATACTGTAAGAGAGGGTGATTGGCTATTAATCCAACATTTCATAACCTCGATGATGCTAAGCAAAAACGAATTTTGAATGCTGCTTTACAGGAATTCGCGGAGAATGGATATGAGCGAGCTTCAACGAATCAAATTGTGAAGAATGCGGGAATAGGGAAAGGAATGCTTTTTTACTATTTTAATAATAAAAAGGATCTTTACCTGTATCTGATTGATCATGCAATTAACATTGTGACCACGGAGTTTTTCAGCCTGATTGATATGACAGAACCCGATTTCATTGAGCGGTTAAAGGAGATAGCCCGCGTGAAATTAGCGTATCTCCATGAGTATCCAAATGTTAGTAATTTTATAGCTATCGTATTTTTAAATGATGAAGCGAACTTACCTGAGGAATTGGAAAAACGGCTTTCTGACGTGCAAAAGGTTGGTACGTCAATGTTGTATGACAACATTGACCCAAAATTATTCCGTGATGATGTCAATGTGGATAAAGCCTTTAAGCTTATACGCTGGTCAATAGAGGGATATCAAAATGAGTTGATGAAACAATTCAAAGATCAACCAATTGCTTTGATTGATATCGAACCGTACTGGGACGAATTTTATGAATACCTGGATGTTCTAAAAACAAGTTTTTATACAAAATAAGGGGGATTCAAAATGAGTTTGCTGAGAGTAACTAATTTAACGAAGAAGTTCGGTAAGTTCACGGCGCTAGATGGGGTTAATATGGAAGTGAATAAAGGCGAAGTTTTTGGTTTCATTGGTCCAAACGGTGCTGGTAAATCGACAACCATTCGTGTGCTGCTTGGTATTTTGAAGGCAACAGAGGGTGAAGTAAAGATTTTTGGCAAGGATGCATGGAAAAGTGCGGTGGATATTCACAAACGCATTGCCTATGTTCCTGGTGATGTGAATTTATGGCCAAACTTAACTGGTGGGGAAGTAATTGATCTATTTGTGAAATTGCGTGGAGGAAATAATAAAAACAGACGAGAAGAGCTGATCCGGAAATTTGATTTAGATCCTTCGAAGAAATGTAGAACGTATTCAAAAGGAAATAGACAAAAAGTGGCGTTAGTAGCTGCCTTCTCATCGGATGCAGATTTATATATTCTTGATGAACCGACATCAGGTCTTGATCCATTGATGGAACAAGTTTTTCAGGAGTGTGTGATGGATGCGAAAAACGAGGGGAAAAGTGTCCTGCTTTCCAGTCATATTTTATCTGAAGTAGAAAAACTATGTGATAGAGTCGGTATAATTCGCCAGGGTAAAATTATTGAAACGGGAACGTTGAGTGAATTACGCCATTTAACACGAACAAATCTGCTTGTCGAGACTAAACAGCCAATGACTTCCTTATCCGAATTAAAAGGTGTTCATGATATAGAAGAAAAGGAGCAAGGTCTGTCTTTCCAAGTAGATACAGAAGAAATGGACAATGTAATGAAACATATTTCCCAATATGGAATTGTTAAATTAGAAAGCGCACCACCAAAATTAGAAGACTTATTCATGCGACATTATGATGGAACGGATACTACTGCGAATAGAGGGGTAGGAGGTGTTTCCTAATGGCAGGAAACTTATTTAAACAAACGGGTTCACTCTCTCGATTAATTATACGGCGGGACCGAATTCGAATTCCATTATGGTTAATTGGACTATCTTTTTTCACATTAATGGTACCTGTTTCCTTTACTGATTTATACGCAACCCAACAAGCAAGAGATGTTATGGCGGAAACGATGAAAAACCCTGCAATGACAGCGATGGTAGGCCCTGGTAATCTGGAAAACTATACGATTGGTGCCATGACGACACATCAAATGCTGCTTCTAACTGCGGTTGTTGTTGGTTTGATGAGTGTTTTACTGGTGACCCGACATACGAGAGCAGATGAAGAGGATGGACGAATTGAAATGATTCGGTCCTTACCAGCAGGGCGTTTATCTAACTTAAACGCTACGTTATTCGTTTTATGTGTAACGAATGTAATTTTAGCTCTTATTACCGGTTTTGGCTTATATGCTTTAGGGATAGAAAGTATGGATTTAGAGGGGTCTTTATTATATGGAGCCGCTTTAGGCTCAACTGGCATTATCTTTGCGGGTGTAACTGCTTTATTTGCACAGCTTTCAGAGAGTTCACGTGGTACGGTTGGCTTTTCAATAGCAGTACTAATTCTCGCTTATCTGGTACGCGCTATAGGTGACGTTGGTAACGAATCGTTATCCTGGTTGTCTCCTTTAGGGTGGGTGACGCAAACAGAGGCCTATTCTAGCAATAATTGGTGGCCGATTGTATTGATGCTTGGGGTATCTATCATTCTATTTATTCTAGCAAATTACTTGAATGCTATACGGGACTTGGAAGCTGGATTTTTCCCTTCCAGACCAGGAAGAAAATACGCTTCTTCCTTTTTACAGAGTCCATTAGGTCTTGCATTGAGACTACAGCGTACAGGTACGATTGCCTGGGCAGTTGGTATGCTCCTGATGGGACTATCTTATGGATCTGTTATGGGTGACCTGGAATCATTTTTTCAAGGTAATGAAATGATGGAGCAGATGTTAGCGACTACTGCTGAGGGCTATTCAATAACGGAACAGTTTATTCCGATGTTAATGATTATCATGGCGCTACTCGCAACGGTTGCTCCTATCATGGCAATGAATAAACTTTATGCAGAAGAGAAAAAGAATCGTATTGAACATCTACTGGGAAGAGCTGTTTCACGTACGAGGCTTATGGGAAGTTATCTGATTATCTCGGTTGTTAATGGATTTATAATGATTTCTTTTGCTGCAATTGGGTTATGGGCTGCGGGAGCTGCTGTCACAGATGAAGGCTTCGAGTTTGGAATGATTTATGGAGCCGCAATTGCATACTACCCAGCCATGTTAGTTATGATTGGTATTGCAGTGTTTCTTATTGGGTTTATACCGAAGCGGAACATTCTCCTTTGGCTTTACGTATTTTACTCATTTATTGTTCTTTATCTAGGTGGATTATTCCAATTTCCGGAATGGGTGGGCAAACTCTCTCCATTCGGACATATTCCTCAACTACCAATTGAGGAATTCGAATTTATGCCGATCTTCATCTTAACAATAATTGCAGTTATTTTAATGGTTGCAGGATTTATTGGATATAAGAAAAGAGATATTGAAGGTTAATAGGGGGTTAGTATGATGTCTGAAATAGAACTTATAAAAATAAACTCAGAAAACTGGCGAGAAGCTTTAGCGCTATCTGTACATGTTGAGCAACAAGAATTTGTTGCTTCTGTTACACCTCCTGTCGCTATTGCACTTGCTAAGGCCTATATCAGACCAGATGGTAGAGTAGTTGAGCCATATGGTATTTATAATGAAAAGCAGATGGTAGGCTTCTTCAATCTGCATTATGCACCTGAAAGCAAAGAAGACTATTGGCTTTTCCATTTTTTCATTGATAAAGGATTTCAGAGAAGTGGAATAGGTTCCAAAGCGTTAAATGAGTTATTTAAGCATATTAAACAAACTCATCCTTCTTGTCATCGACTTCGTTTAACTGTTCATCCCGAAAATGATGCGGGAAAATTATTTTATATAAAGTTAGGATTTAAAGATGATAGTATCCTAACTTTTGGTGAACCTACTTATTCCAAATATATTTAGGTTTCTACTGAAAAGTTATCCAGTATAACTGTTGCTTTAGTTAAATAAGTAATTGAAAATAAATATAAGAAATGGCTCAGTGGAATAACTAAGCCATTTCATTTTTTATATGAGATCTTCTAATCCAGTCATCGTATCCATGTTGCTCGCGATCATGGCGATGATTGTGCTAGCTTCTTCTTTTGTAAAGGAGAATTCACTTTCGTCTTTGTATAGCTCCCCATCTTCTGCCCAAACCCGGTTGACCCTTCTGAGAACGCCATCACCATTATTGGTGACTATCCCAAATTGATAGGTGACCTCAACTTCATCCTCTATCTGGAAAGCGGTGACTTCAGGCGTTTCCCATTCAACAACAATTTCCTCAAGGGTGTGTTCCTCATCTAAAGCTTCACCGATGTAATATTCCTCCCCGTCATCTTCTATAACATATTCCGCTTCGGTACTGTTCTCATCTACATAGTACACTTCACTTTCGCCGTTCATAAAATCATGAAAGCTTTCATGGACAGCATCAATCACATCATTACTTTCAGCTAGAATAATTCTTGCTGGCTGTTCGAGATCCAAATCAAAACTTTCTAAGTAAAACTCTTCATTATATGGATCAAAAAGGATGGTGCAGAAGAAATCCCTTTCGTCGTCTTCCGTCTCGACAAAAAAATCGATTCGTGGATGTTTTGTACTCTGATCGATAGTCATATGACCGATTTGGTCGTATTTTTCACAAATCGATTTCAGATTATCTTGAAGCTCACCAGTTACTCTGTTAAACCATTCCATGGACATGTAGTTACCGCCCTTCCTATTTTTTCGTTTCATTCTATTCTTTCCCAATACCATCCATTTAACCCAGTTTTTCGTTTTTCGAAAGGCTCTTTTCGTAAAGATTGTTGCTTTTGAGAGAATAGATATAAACTGTGACGTAACTGCTGGTTGATTTCCGCTGCGGACCGTTGCTTTCCGCGGGCACGGCTTCAGCCTCCTCGCGGAAGCCCACGAGGCTACTGAAAAAGTTAAATATAATACTAAATATGTGGATCTACCATCGCATATTCGAATATACTTCGCTTTCCGCGGGCGAGTGTCAAGCCTCCTCGGACTGCCGTCCTGCGGGGTCTCGCCGATCTCTTACTTCCCGCAGGAGTCTCCGTATATTCGAAATGCTAAGTTAAGGTGTAAAGTTAAATTTTTAAAATCCACCACTTTTTCAGTGGCCTCGAAGCCCACCGCTGCGGGGTCTTCAGACTCGTGCTGTTCCCGCAGGAGTCAACGGTCCTCCACTCCAATCAACTGCCATAATAGTGAAAGGAGCTATATAGTACTGCTTCAAGACACCATTTTTCCGCAGCGGTACGCTATGACGCAATATATCAACTATGAAGATGATATAGCAACAATGCGTACGAAAAGAGCTTTACGAAAAAGCCTTTTGAAAAATGACATATCCAACGGGACATAAATGATACACTACAAGTAATAGAAATAAGTGAAAAACTAACTGGAGGAACCCGTATGTCAATTGAAGCTATTTTCACCACTATACCTAGGTTAGTAACGGAAAATTACATGCTAAGAGGTATAACACTAGATGATGCAGCAGAATTATTTTCTTTTGTTAGTGATAAGGAAACGATGAAGTTTATTACACCGCATCCGGTTCAGACAGGAGCGGAGATGCTGGAGATAGTCCATATGCAGCTGGAACGCTATGATGATCGAAAGGAAATTCCATGGGTAATCGTGAATAATAAGAATGGCGAAATTGTTGGTCAATTTCATTTGCACAAATTAAATTTGTGGCATAAGAAGGCTGAATTGGGTGTTATCATTCGTAAGGAATATCAAAATAATGGTGTAATGACTGAAATTCTTCGGCCGATTCTCGCTTTTGGTTTCGAGACTCTTGGGTTGAACCGCATAGTAGGTGATACTTTTGCCGGCAATACGGGATCGGAAAAGATTTTGAAAAAGTATGGGTTTACGAAAGAAGGCGTGATGCGGCAAACTGATTTTGACGGTGAAATGTTTCATGATACGGTTGTATTTTCGATGCTCAGGTCGGAGTATGCAGCTCAATTAAAACAAGGGTAAATACCCTTGTTTTAATTAACTATCTAGAGTAAAGTCTGTCTAGCTCCAGCACCCAGCGCCTAGTGGACTTCCCTCACCTCCGTACGATAAGTTAACATCGGTTCGCTTAAGCTCACCGTGTTTCCTTTATCTCCTTCGGTTCAGTCCAGTCCATACGGCACTTAACGGGCGCTTACGCTTTTCTTAATCATGATGGGTCCAGGTTGTTTCCTGATTACTAACTGGACATGCTGGAAATTCCTCTTTTTCATTTAATGTTGCTTTTTTTCCGGACTGACATAAGTATTCCCCAGTCATTGGTACACCTTGACCAGTTCTATATTCACGATATTCCTTGTCCGCCATTCTCTACACCTCTACTTTCAACTTAGATAATTTTAGTTTCCGCTGTTATTAAACTTTTCATTCATTTAATCCCCACATTGGGAAATGCTAGGTAATAGTGCATAAAAATTACATCAAGAAGGGATGTTTACATGATGAAGAAAGGTTTATTTGTAGTACTTAGCTTAGTATTAACCCTCGGAATTAGCGTTCCATCTGCTTTTGCTGATTCTGATAATGATCAGGTATCGAAATCTGATCAGGGTCGTAGCATTATAGACGATAAACATAGGCAAAATCCTGGCTTTTATAAGCATGAAACATTGATAATGCTGCAGGCAAAGGAACTGGGAATCGAAACAGAGGGTAAAGACCTTCGCGCAATAGCTAACGAAGTGTCTGAAGCTAAAATAAAACAAGCCGCAAAAGAATTAGGCATTAATACAGAAGGAAAAACGGTTAAAGAGATTGCAAAGGAAGTGCACCATGCTAAGGTAAAGGAAAAAGCAGTGGAACTAGGCATTAAAACAGAGGGAAAAAAGCCTAAAGATTTAGCAAAGGAAGTCTATGAAGCAATGTTAAAGCAACAGGCTGATGAGTTAGGGATCCAAGCAAAGGGTAAGGAATTTAAGGAATTAAGAAAAGAAGTCTTTCAAAGAATTATTAGGAATGAAGCAGATTCATTGGGTATTAAAACAAAAGGCAAAGACACACATGAATTAGTGAAAGAGATTCATAAAAAGAAAATTATACAATCAGCTGAAAAATTAGGGATTGATACGAAAAACAAAAGTGCAAAACAATTATTTAATGAGATAGTTACCAATCATTATGATAAGGCAAAAGAACTTAAGCTATTCCCATTTGAAGAAAAGAAAAACAAATTTTATTTCGGTTACCACCATTAGAAATATCCCCGGCACATTGCCGGGGATATTTATTTTGCTTCTGAAGAAGGTTACAGGAAAGTAATAAAGAAAAACTTCGCATGCCAAGTTATTCTAATGCTTATTTTCTTCAATATGATCAATTATTCCCCATACCATTTTAGAAATGCTTCTAACTTCATAATCATAGGTTGAGTGTTTAAAAGCATGTTCTAGCGATATAAGTATACTTTCCAATAAAAAGGTACGGGGCTCATCTGCCTGCAATTCAGTTAATACGAACTGAATATAATCAGTCTTTTTGGTCTCCTCGTGACCGACTTTTTCAGCAAGACTTTTTAACTGCTCTACTGTCTTTCTTTTCGTTTCAGAAACATCTATTGTGTCACAATCGATTGCCTGAGTGAGCCAACTTTCTGGGAAAAAGACTTCCTTACTTTGTATTTGTTCATTAATCATTGCCTTTACTCGCGCAAGTGCATATTGGATAATCTTTTCGGTTTCGATTTCTGTTGTTGAGCCTAGCTTCCAAACATGCATGATATGATGTACGATACCGACCAGCATCACTGCATGGTCAAGGGTATATCGTTTAGCGGTAGGTGGGTATATATCTTCAAGTCTTTTTGTAATCCACCTGAGTTCCTTGTTATGTTGCTCTTTCATAAAGGCCTTCAACTCAATGTCATCTGAGAATGAAACAGATTCGAAAACGACAAGTAAATGATGTTGGCGGTTCATGTTCATACGTACGGCCATTTGATCGACAAAGACCTGTTCGTCGTCGTTTTCCTTACCCTGGGCTAGTTCCCTCCGTTTTTGATCGACTTCTTCTTTTACGAATTCTAAAATTGCCAGCAAGCATTCATTTTTCGAATTGAAATAATTATAGAAAGTCCCTTTTGCAATGTGGGCTTTATTTAAAATATCTTGAATTGAAGTTAATGCGAATCCTTTTTCGATAAATAATTGATGTGCAGCATCGATTATTTGTTTCTTTTTTTTATTCATATTTTCCCCTTTTGTAATCATAGTCTATTTTAATTATATGATACCAACGCTTATACATCAATGTTTTTAAATAAAATTAAAATTTTTATTGCATTTTTTAGACCGTTGGTATAAAATACTTGAGTGGTTTATTAATTTTAAATTTGAAAGTAGGTCTGATAAACATGCCAAACGCAAATGAGAGTCTAAAAAAACCCCCTTATGGCATGATTGCAATATTATTTATTGGGGCATTTGTTGCTATTTTAAATGAGACATTGTTAAACGTTGCACTTCCAGCAATTATGGAGGAATTTGATGTAAAGGCAACAGCTGTGCAATGGCTTTCCACAGGATATATGCTCATTAATGGAATTTTAATACCAGCGAGCGCTTTCTTTATCCAGCGCTTTTCAGATAAAAAGTTATTTATTGTGGCAATGAGTCTGTTTAGTGCAGGAACATTGCTAGCAAGTCTGGCACCTACTTTTGGTGTTTTACTTGCTGCTAGAATGATTCAAGCATCTGGATCTGCGATTATGATGCCGCTTTTAATGAATGTAATGCTGACAGCTTTTCCAGTAGAGAAAAGGGGTTCAGCAATGGGTTTATTTGGGCTTGTGATGATTACAGCACCAGCAATTGGACCAACACTTTCTGGGTGGCTTATTGAGCATTACAGCTGGAGAATGTTGTTCGATATAGTGTTGCCGATTGCTTTGATAACACTCGCGCTTTCTATCTTTAAGCTGAAAGATCTTACGCCACAACGGGCAATTAAACTGGATGTCTTCTCACTAATTCTATCGAGTATTGGTTTTGGTGGACTGTTATATGGATTTAGTTCGGCTGGAGAAAAAGGATGGGATAGCCCGGTCGTATATGGAACGATTATCATTGGTGCACTAGCTTTAATTACCTTTGTATTACGCCAACTGCGGCTGGAGGATCCAATGTTGGAATTTCGGATTTATAAACATCCAATGTTTGCACTATCATCCGCAATATCCATTGTTATTGCGGTTGCAATGTTCTCGGCAATGATATTGATGCCAATTTATGTTCAAACGCTTCGTGGCATTTCACCGATGGATTCTGGCTTATTGATGCTTCCAGGGGCGATTGTGATGGGGATTATGTCACCCCTTACTGGGAAACTTTTTGATAAGTATGGGGCAAGAACTCTTGCAGTAATTGGTTTGACAATTACCGTTATTACATCCTATTACTTCAGTCAAATCACTATGGATACGCCATATTCCAGTCTAGTAATCTTGTACACATTTCGTATGTTAGGGATGTCGATGGTGATGATGCCAGTTATGACAAATGGTTTAAATCAGCTACCAGCGAAAGATAACCCTCACGGTACAGCGATGAACAACACACTACAACAGGTATCTGGTGCAATCGGTTCTGCTTTGTTAATTACGGTTATGAATAATCGTACAGAATCGAAAGCGAAGGACCTAGCTTCGGATGCTTTGGCAAATGCGGATGCACAAGCGGCTGCTGAAATGAAACAACAAATTATGAATCAAGCGATGTTGCATGGAATAAACTTTACGTTTTTCGTTTCGACACTGATTGCCTGCGTTGCGTTAATCTTAGCGTTCTTCCTTAAAAGGGTGAAGCCGCCTCAAGAGGAAAAACCAGAAGAGCACCAACCGGTCAGAACCGCTGAAACTGCAGCGGAGTAATAAAATAATGTACAATAAAAACCATGAGGATGGTCACCACCCTCATGGTTTTTGCTTTAGCCCTTTTTTCGTATGCCAATTTTTCTTCCTGCTTCATCAGGTGTTGGGTAATTTTCTTGGACTTTTGCCAGGTTCGACACTTTTGAGTCAATGGTCGAAGGAAAAGGAGCAGGGCGTCCTTCCTTCATGTCCATTCCCATTAGCATTTGCTCACTAGTTGCTAGGCGTTTTCCTTCGTTGTTTTCCATAACGAAAAATACGTGCAATCGTTTTGCATCATAATCCAGTATTTGTACGGTTACCTGAAGCGGTTCGCCTTCATGTGCTTCAGCCAAGTAGCACAAATGTGTTTCTAACGTATAGATGGTATAATTCTGCTGATTCCGGAAGTTTTCGTCAATACCAACTTCAATCATAAACTGGTCAACAGCGAGACTGAATACCCGGGAATATTCTGTGTCGTTCATATGTCCATTATAGTCGACCCACTCGGGGCGGACGTGTTCTTTCATTAGTACGTTATCTTTTGATGACATTGGAGTACTCCCTTCTGATTTTCAATCGGCGGATATAATGTTAGATTGGCCGATATATTTTGGTTTTGGCGGTTATATTTCAATATTGGCAGTTATATTTTAGAAATGGCAGTTATATTTTCAAAACGGCCGATATATTTGTAGAACGGCAGTTATAGCTGCGAATTGGCGGATAAAGCACTTCGGCTAGGGCCAGGTTTTCCGCCCGATAACTCAGAAATGTGATATGCGTGTTCATTAGATATAAATAGGACCGGGCGCCCGGTCCTATTTATATTTTTCCGTTTAAATTTGCTGCTGGCCAATATTTTTCAAGCAACTGTTGAAGTTCTATTAAAAAATTGTCGCGACGTTGTTCTAATTCAGTAATGGTGTGGCCTTCCGTTTGTTGTTCACAGCCTTCAACAACGCGTTCGGTTAATTCGTCGGTTAGTTCTGGAGCAACGAGTTTTGTCCATGGTAGCTTTAATGCCGGTCCGAATTGTTCAAGCATGTGTCGCATACCTTGTTCGCCACCTGCTAGGTGAAGCGTTAGAAATGGTCCCATTAATGCCCAACGTAAACCTGGTCCGTAGACAATGGAGGCATCAATTTCTTCTGTTGTAGCAATACCATCATTAACGAGATGTAAAGATTCGCGCCAGATTGCTTCCATCAGCCTGTCAGCCACATGGCCTTCAATTTCCTTAGATATGATAAGCGGCTTCATGTTCACTGATGTATAAAAAGCCTCTGCTTTTTTAATATTCTCTGGTGCAGTATGTTTACCACCAACAAGTTCCACAAGTGGTACAAGGTATACAGGGTTGAACGGGTGTGCAACAATAACACGTTCTGGATGTGCACAGTCAGCTTGTAGTGTGCTTGGCATGATTCCGGAAGTACTGGATGCTATTATGGCTTCTGGTTTCGCTAAGCGGTCAATGTCTGCTAGCAATTTCCGTTTCAACTCTTCCCGTTCCGGTGCATTTTCTTGAATTAAGTCTGCGTCTGCAACAGCACTTTCAAGGTTTGAGTCAAAATGTAGAAGATCCTTTGTGGCTCCATCAGATAAGCCTTGTTTCTCTAGTGCGGGCCATGCATTGTCTATTGCTGCACGCATTTTTGTTTCCGCATCTGGAGCAGGGTCAGTTGCTGTTACTTCATAGCCTTGGGACAAAAAGCGGGCAATCCAGCCATTTCCGATAACACCTGTACCCACAACGGTAACGCGTTGGATGGTATTTTTTGTTTCACTCATAATTAATCAGCCTTTCCATGTGGATTTCTTAACCCTAGTTGTGCGCGAGCTTCTTGTGGTGTCATTGGCTCAGATCCAAGGCTTTCGATAATGGATACAGCTTTTTCAACAAGCTGGCCATTTGTTGCTAATACCCCTTTTTTCAAATAAAGGTTGTCTTCTAATCCGACACGAACATGTCCACCAAGAAGAATGGACTGTGCTACAACTGGCATTTGCATACGTCCGATTCCGAATGCTGCCCAATTAGCATTCTCTGGAAGTTTGTCACGCATATAAAGCATGGTTTCTGCGTCGGCTTCTGCACCCCATGGGATGCCTAGGCAAAATTGAAACATTGGGTCCCCGTCAATGAGACCTTCATTTATTAGCTGTTTAGCGAAGCGGATTTGTCCAGTGTCAAAACACTCTAATTCCGGCTTTACGCCACTTTGTTGAATAAGGCGCGCTTGTTTGCGTAACCAATCAGTCGGGCTAATGTATATTTGTTCACCAAAATTAACGCTTCCGCAATCGAGTGTACATATTTCTGGTAATAATTTGCCAACTGGTTCATGGCGTTGTTCGGGAGTCTGGATGTCTGTACCTGGGCCACCTGTTGTAGGGTCTTCGTTACTAGGAATCCAGTCGCCTCCACCACCGGCTGTGATATTAAGAACGACATCTGTATCGGATTCGCGTACCCTTTCCACTACCTCCTGGAATAACTCTGGGTCATGGCTGAGCTCTCCAGTTTTCGGATCGCGGACATGTATATGGGCTATTGTTGCCCCGGCTTTCGCTGCTTCAATTGCTGAATCTGCAATTTCCTTTGGTGTAACTGGAACGTGTGGACTTTTATCCGTAGTAGCTCCAGCACCTGTAATTGCACAAGATATGATGACTTTTTTTTGCATGATAACTCCTCCTTGTGTATCTTCTAATCTAGGAAGTACGTATTATAGATAATTTATTATTTATTTA
The DNA here is from genome assembly GCF_044793635.1 of Virgibacillus necropolis. Classification (GTDB taxonomy): domain Bacteria; phylum Bacillota; class Bacilli; order Bacillales; family Amphibacillaceae; genus Virgibacillus_F; species Virgibacillus_F necropolis_A. The sequence continues at coordinate 1,999,497 of NZ_CP084992.1, read as the reverse complement.
CCTGATCCTCACGAATTGGTACGTGTTTAAAAACCTCGCCACTTTCAAAAAACTCGGTAAGGCGATTGATCCAGTCATAGTAATCCAGCCAAATGCGCGTTTCCTTAAGTAATTCATTTACTTTTTCTTCGGCTTCCTCATTTAATGTTCCGTCTATATTAGCTAGTTCTCGTTGAAGCTTTTGCTCGAACATTTTGCTTTTATTTATAGCTTTGCGCCAGTTAGATGTAAATAGTGATATAAAGGTTTGATAATAATCACGCTCAACGTTGTACATGTCTTTACGTACACCTTTTTCAAAAACCTTTTCTGCAATATTGAGATCTAACATTTCACGCACAACCTGGCTCATTCGGGTTTTACTCATTCCAATACTCTCTGATAATTCATCAAGAGTCATCGGTTTTCTGTTCATATAAATAGTCCCGAGTACACGTCCAACGGTTGTTGAAATCCCAAATGTATGCATGTTCTCCGCGATTTTTTCTACAAATTGTTCTTCAATTTTTCTTGTTTGGTCGAACGGTTTTTCTTCTTCCATTTCTTTCATCCTTTCGACTATCTAACTTTATAGAAACAATGTAACACAACTGGTTAAAAAATGGAAAACTAGCATAGTAAAGTATTTCAAAGTAATCTAGGGGAATTTTAAGCAAATCAAATATAAACTTTATACAATAAAAAGTTTATAAACTTTATGGATTATATGTACAATATATAAGGTTTTTATTTTATGTAATTTAATCTATACTTTTATTTAGTGTTACCAAAAAGATGTAACGTATAAAAAATAAATTTGGAGGTGTCTTTCACTTGCTGAAATTCGATCACGTATCAAAAGTGTATGATGGAGGAAAAAAAGCCGTTGATGATATGACCCTGGAGGTAGATAAAGGGGAATTTGTTGTTTTTATCGGACCAAGTGGTTGCGGGAAAACAACAACAATGAAAATGATTAATCGTTTAATAGAACCTTCAGAAGGAAGCATTCATATAGAAGGAGAGAACATTTTAGAAAAGGATTTGGTGCAGCTGAGACGCGAAATTGGCTATGTTATTCAGCAAATTGGACTGTTTCCACATATGACGATTCAGGAAAACATATCACTTGTACCGAAACTTTTGAAATGGCCGGAAGGTAAACGTATAAAACGCGCAGAAGAGTTACTGCGACTTGTAGACATGGAAAAAGAGTATTTGAATCGCTATCCACATGAACTAAGTGGGGGACAACAGCAACGTATTGGTGTATTACGTGCACTTGCTGCAGATCCACCCCTTATTTTAATGGACGAGCCATTCGGTGCACTTGATCCGATAACAAGAGACGCATTACAGGAAGAGTTTAAAAAGTTGCAACAATCACTAGGGAAAACAATTGTGTTTGTTACACACGATATGGATGAAGCTTTAAAGCTGGCTGATCGAATTGTGATTATGCGAGACGGGGAGCTAGTTCAAGTCGGTACACCTGAAGAAATATTGCGAAATCCAGCTAATGATTTTGTTGAAGAGTTTATTGGTAAAGAGCGCTTAGTACAGGCGAGACCAAACATTCAAACCGTTGAACAGATTATGAGTGCTGATCCAGCAACAGTTACAGAGGACAAGTCATTATCAGATGCCATTCAAATAATGAAACAGCGCAGGGTAGACTCGTTACTTGTTGTTAATGGTCAAGGTGTGTTAAAAGGTTACATTGATATTGAAATCATTGATCAAAATCGTAAGAAGGCAGCACAAGTCGGTGATGTGCTGGATTCAGAATTATATACGGTTCCAGAAGGGACTTTACTTCGTGATACAATCCATAAAATTTTGAGAAGAGGCATGAAATACGTACCTGTTGTTGATGAAAAACATCGTCTCAAAGGTATTGTGACCAGAGCGAGTCTTGCGGATGTTGTATATGACTCTATTTGGGGAGAAGAAGATAATATTCATACAGTAAGTGTATAGGAAGGAGAAAAGGATATGGATCAGATTATACAATTTATAACCAATAACAGCGACCAATTGTTAGTGAAAATATGGGAACATTTTTATATCTCACTTACTGCGGTTGTCCTTGGTGTGCTCGTTGCGATCCCACTTGGAGTGGCGCTTACACGTGTCCCAAAGGTTGCAGGGTTTGTAATAGGGACAGTCGGAGTCGTTCAAACCTTTCCGAGCCTTGCAATTCTTGCCTTTTTCATCCCAGTTCTCGGTGTTGGTAAAATTCCCGCTATTGCGGCATTATTTTTCTATTCGATGCTACCAATGTTGAGGAACACGTTTACAGGTATCAACGGTGTCAATAAAAGCTTATTGGAAGCGGGGCGTGGAATGGGAATGAACGTCTGGCAGCGTATTATCACGGTTGAAATACCATTAGCAATCCCAGTTATTATGGCTGGAATTCGTGTATCAACGGTTTACTTAATTGGCTGGGCAACCCTTGCCTCGTTTATCGGTGCTGGTGGTTTAGGTGACTATATATTTAACGGAATGAACCTATATCGACCAGATCTAATAATTGTAGGTGCTGTACCAGTTACGTTGTTAGCATTAATTACGGACTTGCTTCTTGGACGCCTTGAGAAACGAGCGACGCCAAAAGGTATTAGAGATTCGCAGGAAGCTATATAGAAAGGGGGATTACATCAAGTGTTTACGGTAAATAAAAAATCAGTAGTAGCATTATTACTTGCATTAACATTACTGAGTGGTTGTTCTCTGCCTGGACTTAGTGGTCCTGCTGAAAAAACAGTCACGATTGGTACGTTGGGAACAGCGGAATCGGCAATTATGGGTAATATGGTACGTCTTATGGTCGATCATTACACAGACCTTCAAACAGAAATGATCACGAACATGGGGTCTTCCACTGTGCAACACCAGGCAATGATGGCAGATGAGGTTGATATCACCGCTACCAGGTATACGGGGACGGATTTAGTTGGTGCATTGGGTATGAAGCCAGTCAAAGATCCTGAAAAAGCCATGAAAATAGTAAAAAGAGAATTTGAACAACAATTCAATCAGACATGGTTTGATTCATACGGTTTTGCTAATTCGTATGCTTTTACTGTAACAAGTAAATTAGCAGAAAAAGAAAACTTAAAAACTGTTTCTGACCTTAAATCAATCGCATCTGAACTGAGATTGGGTGTCGACAGTGCATGGATCAGACGTCCGGCTGTCGGGTATGATTCGTTTATTAAAACGTATGGATTTGAATTCGGCCGAGTTTTTCCTATGAACATTGGTCTGGTTTATAAGGCTGTTGAAAGTGGAGAAATGGATGTTGTACTTGCCTATACCACTGATGGGCGTCTAGAGGCTTTTGACCTTGTGACATTGGAAGACAATAAACATTTGTTCCCGCCATATGATAGTTCTCCGGTAGTCCGCAACGAAGTGCTTAAAAAGCATCCTGAGCTTCGCGATATTATCAAGAAGCTAGCTGGAGAAATTAGCACGAAAAAAATGCGAGAGATGAATTATCAGGCGAACGTAAAGATGAAAGAACCAAGGATTGTTGCTGAAGAATTTTTGGAGAAAAATAATTACTTCGAGTAAAATCTCTAGGAGGTGAAGTTACTATGGAAACACTTACAGATTTAGGGTTGTACTATTCACAAAATATGGCTTACGTATGGGAACAATTTTTACGCCACTTTCTAATGTCCGCTTACGGTGTGTTATTTGCGGCGATTGTTGCTATTCCTGTCGGCATCATTATTGCACGTCATGCCAAGTTAAGCGCTTGGGTGATTTCACTAACGAACATTATTCAAACGATTCCTGCCCTGGCCATGTTGGCAGTTCTTATGTTAGCTATGGGCCTTGGCGCTAATACTGTCGTTTTTGCTTTATTTCTGTATTCACTTTTACCAATTTTAAAGAACACGTATACGGGTATTCGTGGTGTAGATAATGCACTGATTGAATCAGGACGTGGTATGGGAATGACAAAACTTCAATTATTGCGAATGGTTGAATTGCCCCTTGCATTATCCGTTATTATGGCGGGTCTTAGGACCGCACTCGTTATTTCAATTGGTATTGCTACGATTGGTACGTTTATTGGTGCAGGCGGTTTGGGAGATATTATCATCCGTGGAACAAATGCCACAAATGGTACGGCTATTATTTTGGCGGGGGCAATCCCGACAGCATTGATGGCAGTGGTTGCCGATGTGGTAATGGGATGGCTGGAGCGGTTACTTTCACCAGTCAAAGTAAAAAGTACAGACAAAACGGAAGCGGCAGCATAACGGAGTTTCCCTTTGTTGCCTAGCAGCCAGCTCCCCGAACAAGGAGGTATTTTATATGCAGATTTTATTAGGAAAGAATGTTGCATGCACAATGAGGGATGGTACAGTTCTTTATGCTGATATATACCGTCCTCAAGAGGAAGGTGAGTTTCCTGTATTATTAACACGCCTTCCGTACAGTAAGGATTTACCTTTTTATTCTCACCGCTATCTGGATACAAATCGGCTTGTTGAAAATGGTTATGTCGTCATTATTCAGGATGTGAGAGGCCGTTTTCAATCTGAAGGAGATTTTGAACCGTTTATCTATGAAGCTGAGGATGGCTACGATACGGTTGAATGGGCGGCATCATTACCCTACTCTTCTGGGAAGGTCGGGATGTTCGGACTCTCTTATTATGGCTTTACGCAACTGTTGGCAGCGACGGAGCGACCGCCGAGTTTACAGGCAATTTTCCCTGCCCAAACATTAAGTGATCAACGAAAAGGTAATGCGTACTATCATGGCGCATATGGACTAGGTGGATCGAAAACCTGGGTCCTTGAATCAATTGCTCCGGATCTTATCAAAAGAAAGTACACAGATCCAGTTGAGTATGGCAAAGTTATGAAAAAGCTGGCTAATGGTATCGACCATATAGAAGAATGGTATCGTCATGCACCAATTAAGGATTGGCCACTATTAAAAGAACTCGGTGTAGCAAAGTACTTCTTTGAGCAACTGGAACGTGGAATGGAAGATAATGATTGGCAAAGGACAAGTCTAGTAGACAAATATGATCGGATTAATGTTCCGGCATATCATCTTGGAGGATGGTACGATAGTTTGCTAGGTTCGACGATTGACAATTACACGGAAATGAACAGTAAGGCGGACGGCCAAAGTATACGAGAGCACCAGAAATTAATCATTGGACCCTGGGCTCACGGTGACTTCGGTTCGGTGATTGGAGAGCGAAAGTTTGGCTCCCATGCATCAGAAGATTGGATAGACCATAAAGAAGATCTGACAAATCTCCACATCCGTTGGTTTGACTACTGGTTGAAGGGGAAAGATTCACATATTGCTGATGAAGCTCCGGTTAAAATCTTTGTAATGGGTATGAATCAGTGGCGCGATGAACAGGAGTGGCCTCTTGCGCGTACAAACTATGTACCATATTATCTACACAGCCAGGGTAGTGCCAATACTGGAGGTGGTGACGGAAGACTGTCCACGAGAAAACCAGGTCAGGAACCGACAGATGATTTTGTGTACGATCCTGAAAATCCAGTGCCGTCATTAGGTGGATGCACCTTGTACGATGGTGTTAACACAACTGGCCCACAAGACCAACGGAAGATTGAGGAAAGAGATGACGTATTAGTCTATACAACTGAGCCTCTAAATGAGCCGGTTGAAGTAACAGGTCCTATCAAAGTCAAGCTTTGGGCGTCGACAGATGTGAAAGACACTGACTTCACTGCAAAACTGATAGATGTATTACCGGATGGAACAGCTTATAATTTAGCAGATGGTATTGTCCGTGCAAGGTATCGCAACGGTTACAAGCCTGAGGCAGATTTGAGCGGGGAAGTGGTAGAGTATGAGATTGATTTGTGGGCAACCAGCAATCTGTTTCTTTCAAACCATCGGATAAGGATTGAAGTCTCATCCAGTAATTTCCCGCGTTTTGATGCGAATCTAAATACAGGGAAAACGATGTTGAATAGTTCAGATTACAAAACTGCAAATCAAAGGATCTATCACAATGAAACGTATCCTTCCCATGTTGTTCTTCCGATTATACAGTCGAATGAATAAATAAAAATCATCCTGTGTTCAACAAATATGTACACAGGATGATTTTTATTTTGAATAGGGTTTGTACAAATATGGTCCGATGTTCAATCGGCGGATATAATGTCCGATTGGCCGATATATTTTGATATTGGCGGTTATATTTCAATATTGGCAGTTATATTTTTAAAATGGCGGTTATATTTTTAAAACGGCCGATATAATTATAGATTGGCGGATAAAGCTGCGAATCGGCAGATAAAGCACTTCAGCTATAGCCAATCTTCCGCCCGATAACATAACTCCCCGTATGAAATTTTTATTTTTCCTCTGCCCCCATATCGATACCCAAGGCCACAATGGACTGATTAATTCGCCACACATAATAAAGGTGATGGATTAAGTCTCGGTGGGCTTGGTCCCTATTTGGAGCAAGGCGCTCGATTTGTTCCCGTTCTTTTTTTAAGCTATAAATCCTGCCAGTACGTTCGGTTCCTAGGATAAGTTTGCTAAGAGTGTCAATGTTATGTTCCAGTTTTTCCTCGACATCTTTAAAGGTTTCCTTTAACTCCTCTGGGTATTCGAAATTCCCTCTAAACGATGAAGCGACCAGGTGTCTGGCGTAATAGTTGATCGCTGTGAATATGGTAATCCAGCGGGCGATACCAGAGTTACTAATCGTTTCCGGCCGGTTAAGCAGCGGGCCAGCCTCGTCTTCAATTGATTGAAGCTTTTGATCCAACGTAAACGCGTTGTCCGCAAGATCTTTCACGTAAACATCTTCACGAAAACTCTGCACATAGCCGGTTACATATGGTTTCAGTTCGGTTAAAAATTCATCAATACTATCTGCGACTTTGTCCTTTGTTTTCTTAGGGAAAATAACTGCTGATACTGCAAAAGCAATGATGGCACCTGCAATTGTATCGATGACGCGTTCACCGATTAATTGAAGGGTGACTCCTCCGAGTAAAATATCGTACATAAAGGCAATTAGCATCGTGATGAACATACTCATCATGGTATAGGAAACGGTAACGAGGTAAAACGCTAAGAAAACTACCAGAAACAAAAGAATCAACTCAATGGTGGAGTGGCCGGAAAATATTTTTGCAAGGCCAAATCCTAGTGCTGCTCCAATTATCGTTCCAAATGAGCGCTCGAATCCTTTTTTATAGGTTCGCCCAACTGATTCTGTTCCGAGTAGAACAATAAATGCTGTAAGAAGCACCCAATATGGTTGGGTTGGCGAAATGATTTGACCAACGATTATAGCGATAATTCCTGCAACAAGTGCCTGGTAAGCCTTTTTTGTAGAAGGCTTAAGTTCTTTCTTATTATCAGTAGAGTCATCTTCGTCATCGTCTGCCTCATTATCCTCTTGATTACTTTGCGCGGATTTACCTTCATGCAGGGATTCTTGTATGCTGACCACACCTTCTACCACATGATTCGCAATCGATTCAATCCGACGAATAAGAAAAACCCATCCTTCAGGTTGTTCTTTCTGAATGAGAAGATCCTTTATGGCTAGACGAAGTCCCTGTACGGCTAATTCCGCTTCTTCTAAATCTTGCTTATCATAATTTTGTGCAAGCACTCTGGCATCACGAAGACAGGCTATTACCCAAACAAGCAATCTGCGCAGTTCCTCTATCTCAAGTGCATCAGCTTTTTTCAATTTATATATGGATTCAGTTAACGTTTCAATCAACATACCCGTATCGAACACATACAGTCGTAATTGCGCGGTATCAAGGCCAGGCCATATTTCTTTTATGTCCTGTGCGTTAAGGTTTCCAGAAACAGTTCTACCGTAATCGCGGAGCTTACGAACAGTTTTCCTAAGATTTTTGATTCGCTTAGGGTTTGGCTCTGTATCCTGAATGCCTTTTATTAACATATTAAACGTCAAATTGCTTTGGATATGAAAGGACCGGATACTCCGTTTTAAAATTTGTGCTGAGTCTTTAAATAAAATGAAATTGTACAAGAACGCATAAATCACCCCGATTAAGATACCCATATAGAACCACGGTAATTGGTCTGATGAAAGGCTCAAAACGGAAGAAATATAAACCGTTATAAAACCGATCATGCAAATGGAAAAGTAACGAACACCAAACCGCGTTAAGTAAAAGGCACCAAAGATAACGAGTATCATTAACACGTCAATATAGTAGAGATTGCCTGCTAGTAAAGATCCCCCTGTAATCCCAACTGCAGCGGAAACACCGAGTAATAAAGTCGTTATTTGTTTTTCTTTTTTTGAATCGTCCATGACAATCATGATACCCATCATTCCGACCATTCCAGATACAATAGCCGGTGTAAGGAGGTCATTTCCTGATAAGCGTAAAATCAATAAGGTCGTGAAGACAGCCGACATTAAACTGATGGTTGCTTTCCCTGCCTTCTGAAACCGTACTCGTCCTGGATCTGAAGCCAGCAGCCTTCCGAGCCAGTGGTGTTTGATATGTAAATGTCCCAATGCGTCACCACTCTTTTCCGAAACTTCTTGTTTAGCAGGTAAGAAATCCTTTCTTACTGCATAAGTGCAACTAAGGCATTCGCCATTAAGGCTTGGCGATAAGCCAAGTTTTCTAATTTGTAAGGAAAGTATAAAATGTAACATTAAATATTTTGGTCACTATGCAGGGCCACGTTCAGCTCCAGCGCCCAGCGACTATTGGATTTCCTTTACCTCCTTACGATAAGTCAACATCGGTTCGCTTTCGCTTACCGTGTTTCCTTTATCTCATAAGAAAGAAGGAAGTTCGATTAAAACCGCCACTTTGAGTGGCAACATCGAACTACCCACGTTGCGTGGGCACAATCCATACGTCGCTAAACGGGCGCTTGCGCTTTTGTTCTTATGTTCTTTATACTACCATTTGTATAACCAATCCACCAATGAACAATTCTTGTGGTTTGAAGGAAAAACAGAGCATAAGGTCGAATTTAAGTAATGACAGGAGAAATTACTTTTCTTTGATGTTATAATGGCAAAAATAATAAAAGCATCATGAAATTTTTTGCATATATAACATGTGTGCTGAATAACTTAGAATCTTGGGAGGTTGAAAAAATGATTGTAAGTAATGATTATGTAGTGAGACAGGAAGTTATTTATGTTAAAGAAACGGATAGTATGGAAAAAGCAATGGATAAATTGAACTCGTCCGGATTCAGGTGTATACCAGTCCTAGATGAAGAAAGAAACAAGTTTCTCGGTAATATTTACAAGGTCCATATCCTGGAATATGAAAAAGAACATGGTTTGAACGGTCCAGTGAAGGAACTTATGAGAGATCAAGAAGGTTGGGTCAGGGAAAACGACTCATTTTTTAAAGTGTTTTCCAGTATTAAAAAGCTACCATATTTGGGAATTGTAGATGCAGAGGGAGAATTCTTAGGAATTCTAACACATGCGAATGTGATTTCGGTACTAGAGAATGCCTGGGGAGCGAATAATGGTAGTTATTCCTTGACCATTGGTACCGTTGAATTCTCAGGAGCATTACAGAAAATGCTAAAAGTTGTTAATAAGCATTGCAACGTACAAAGTGTTATTTCACTGAATAACGACTCAAAGTACGCAAGAAGAGTATGTATCGTGTTACCGAAAAATGTAAATTCAAATGAAGTAGAGCGTATTAAGAAAGAGTTATACAAAAATAACTTCCAAGTTACAGATGTCGAGAAGTTGAATTAGAGGGCCATTAGGGCTCTTTTTTTTTTTGAGAGCAAGGAAAGTATAAACGAAAGTCTGTCTAGCTCCAGCGCCCAGCGCCTCGAGGTTTTAAGTCAAATCTCTTTGTGATAAAAAACATCACTAAGAGATTCGTCTTAAACTTGTCGGGGCTGACCAAGGCGCTTGCACTTTTCTTATTAAAACTAAACGTCTGTACCAACCATTCGAGAGAAGTGGACATAAAATGGTACGGGGGGAATTTATTATGCAAGAAGTATTATTATTTTCATCCGTAATAGCACCAGTCATTTTGTCCTTAATTGAATTAATTAAAAGGACTTTCAATTTGAAGAAAAACTTTATTCCATTAGTGAGTGTTTCAATCGGGCTATTAATTGGTGCTATGGCTTATCCGTTCACTGATCTAGATTTAGTCATGCGTTTATGGGCAGGCGCTCTTGCAGGATTATCTGGAACAGGATTATTTGAGCTAGCTAAGAAGACAAAGGAAGGATATACAAAAGGGAAGCAGCCGTAAGGGAAGGATCAGGCCATGTAGATAACCAATCAGTTGTCCCAAATAATTTATCCATATGGGTACAAGTTTACGATACGCTCTTGTATCCTATTTGTGCTCCCATAAATAAAGGAATTTTAATTGTATTCGTCGAAGTTTATGAATAAAGAAGCATATAGAAAAGTAAATTGTTAATAGAGGGGACATGGTATCAATGACATTTTCAATAGCGGGATTTGACCCTGAAACAAATGAGCTAGGTGTTGCTGTGCAATCGAAGTTTCTTGGGGTTGGCTCAGTTGTTCCATGGGCTAAAGCAGGTTTGTAGACGATGAAGCACTACATAAAGGTTTGACATCTTTTCTTCATGTGGAAAACTTTGAAGAACGAAAACTGGAAAAAGGAAAGATTGATAAAGAAGTATTAGATTTCATGATAAATAAGGGGGATTTTCATGAGTGATAAACTACAAATTAAAGTGAATGATAATGGGCCTTTGCTAGTATCGGGTGACATCGAATTGGTGGATGGAGAAGGAAATGCGTATACCACGAAAAGGATTTTTTCACTTTGTAGATGTGGGCATTCTCAGGCGAAGCCATATTGTGATGGCACACATAAGAAGGTAGGATTTGAGAGTAAACCGAGGGTGTAGGATAAAGAAGAAAAAGCGCCAGGATCAAATGGTCCTGGCGCTTTTCTTTGTCGATTAGCAGGGAAATTGACATGTAATGGAGAATAGTTAAAGTGTGGAAATAAAAGGGGAATTATGTATGCAAAATCTATTTCATGACGTTGATTGGAACGAGAAATCGGTTAAACTAGATGAACTTTTAGGACAGTCAGATTTAAGTGTTCACACGATGAATCAGGGAAATGAAGCGGAAGTAATGAAAATCAGCACAGAAAAAGAAAGCTTTGTCTTGAAGTGCTGGACTCTTGATTCGAAACCCAATATTCAATTTCAGTACCACTTATTGAATACTCTTTCTGCACGTGGATTATCTGTTTCTAAAGCAATCGGATGGGGAATTAATTCTGAAGAGGATAGTGTACTTCTAACCTCTTACGATGGGACACCAGCTACGCATGTAAGTAAAGAAGCATTGACTGAAATCGCATCTATTTTATCCAGCATACATAAAACACCACTGAAAAAAATAGATATTACGCTGCCAAAGTATGATTTTATTAGTTATTTCTACCCTGGAATAGAAGCTTTTCCGGACTTACATAAAACCATTACCGAATTGGTTGGAAAGACTGAAATTAGGCAGAACTGTGTTATTCATGGAGATTTTCATTTTGAAAATATTGTGGAGGATAATGGGCGATATACTGTTATAGATTGGACGAACGGTCAACTGGGTGATAAGAGGTATGATTTTGCATGGTCCAATACATTGTTCAAGATTTACAGTCCATCTGATCAGTATTCTTCTATATTTCATACCGCATATTTATTGGAAAATCCGTTGCAGGATGATGAAATTGAACTATTTGAAGCGTTGGCTTGTCTTAGGTGGATCTACCTTAACCGGAACAAAAATGTACCTATTAAACCTGATACGATCAAGCGGGTGAAGAACGTAATTTGTACTAATCCCTATCTGATGGAACAGGAATTATAGAACTTTGAAAGTAGAAATAGGAGGAATCAGTGTATGAGTACAAACGTAAAACCTAAAGTAATTGCTTATCATGACCTACCAGATATCGGCATTCAAAAACTAAGAGAACGTTTCAACCTTGTTCACTTTACGGATGTTAAACAAGAGTATGAGGTTTTTTTGGAAGAGTTAAAGGATTGTAAAGGCCTGATAGGTATGGGACTTCCGATTAATGCAGAGCTTTTGGCGAATGCTCCTGAGCTACAAATCGTTAGCAATATTTCGGTTGGCTACGACAACTTTGACATAAAAGCAATGACGGAACATGGCGTGATGGGTACGAACACGCCCGGTGTATTAGATGACACTACTGCCGATGCGATGATGACGTTGATGCTTGCTGCTGCACGAAGAATTCCCGAGCTTGACCGTTTAGTAAAGGAAAAGAAATGGACGGATATGATTGGTTTGGAAAACTATGGGGTCGATGTTCATCATAAGAAACTCGGTATTATTGGAATGGGGCGAATTGGTTCTGCTGTAGCGAAACGTGCCCATTTTGGTTTTAATATGGAAATCCTTTATCATAATCGAACGAAAAATGATAAGGTCGCTGAAGAAGTGGATGCAACGTATTGTGATTTGAATGAGCTATTGACAGAGTCTGATTTTGTGCTGGTTATGGCTCCAGCGAATAAAGAAGCGGGGCATATTATGGGAGCCGAGCAGTTTTCCCGCATGAAACAATCTGCTATTTTCATCAATGGTTCACGTGGTGAAAATGTGGATGAACAGGCATTGGTCAAGGCGTTGAAAGAAGGAGAAATTTTAGGAGCGGCTTTAGATGTGTTTGAACAAGAGCCAATTCAAACGGATCACGAAATTCTTGAATTGGAAAATGTTATGACAGTCCCTCATATAGGTTCGGCAACACTTGAGACTAGAATGAAAATGTTTGAGTTGGCAGTTAAAAACCTTGGTCAAGGGCTACAAAATCAAGAGCCAGATAATTTAGTGAATAAGGAAGTAATGAAGCGGTAATAGGAGAAGATTAAATTGGTGGATAATTTTGGAGGAAAGGTTCAATTTGGTGTGATTCTAAAAGCTAAAGGGGTAACTTCATGGACATAGATGTAATCGTAGTGGGTGCTGGGCTTGCTGGTTTAGTTGCAACTGCTGAAATCGCGGATGCCGGTAAAAAAGTATTGCTGTTAGATCAAGAACCAGAGGCATCTTTTGGTGGGCAGGCATGGTGGTCTTTCGGAGGATTATTTCTAGTAGATTCACCAGAACAGCGTCGGATGGGAATAAAGGATTCAAAGGATTTAGCTTGGCAGGACTGGGTTGGAACTGCTGGCTTCGATAAGGAAGATGATGAAGATTACTGGGGTAAAAAATGGGCAAAAGCTTATGTTAATTTTGCATCTGGCGAGAAACGTGAATGGCTGCAGCGTATGGGAATGCGTTTTTTTCCTGTAGTTGGTTGGGCTGAACGTGGTGGTTATCTTGCTGAAGGACATGGAAATTCAGTACCAAGGTTTCATATTGTATGGGGCACAGGACCTGGCATTGTTGCGCCGTTTGAACAACGAGTACGCGAGCATATGAAAAACGGTAACGTTGTGTATAAACCACGTCATCGTGTGGATAATTTGGTTACGGATGATGGAGCGATTGTCGGTGTAGCAGGAGCTGTACTTGCTGATAGCTTTGCTGCCCGGGGGGAGGAAAGTTCAAGGGATGTTATTGGTGAATTTTCCCATCGTGCAGAAGCTGTACTAGTGTCTAGTGGTGGTATAGGGGCTAATCATGACCTAATCCGTAAAAACTGGCCTAGTAGACTTGGTAAAGCCCCTAAAAAGATGATAACAGGTGTGCCAGCGCATGTGGATGGTCGGATGCTGGCGGCCGAATTGTTAACCGTGATCGCATGTGGCACTATACAGAAGGGATAAAAAATTGGAATCCAGTATGGGACAAGCATGGTATACGTATTCTGCCTGGTCCGTCGTCCATTTGGTTGGATGCAGAAGGGAACCGATTCCCGGCACCGAATTTTCCCGGATTTGACACACTGGGCACCCTGGAAGCGATACAAAAAACTGGCTATGATTATTCCTGGTTTATTTTGACACAAAAAATTATCGAACGGGAATTTGCGCTTTCTGGTTCTGAACAAAATCCTGATTTAACTGGCAAAAGTATTAAAAAGGTATTGAGCAGGATACTGCCTGGACCAACGTCTCCCGTAAAGGCATTTATGGACAAGGGCGAGGACTTTGTTGTAGCAGATAATATTGATAATCTAGTTATTGGCATGAATAAGTTAACAGGTGAACGATTACTAGATCGTGACGCTATAGCGCGACAAATAGAGGCGCGCGATAGAGAAGTAGATAATGCGTATACGAAGGACTTGCAAATAACTGCGATACGGGGAGTACGTAATTATCTGGGTGATAAATTAATTCGCGTTGCCACACCACATAAAATACTAGATCAGAAAAACGGACCACTTATTGCTGTTCGGTTAAATATCGTTAGTCGTAAAACGTTGGGTGGATTACAAACGGATTTATCTGGACAGGTGCTTAATGAAACTGGAGAAGCGGTTCCTGGTTTATATGCAGCTGGAGAAGTTTCTGGATTCGGTGGCGGAGGGCTACATGGCTATCGAGCGTTGGAAGGCACGTTTTTAGGTGGATGTTTATTTACTGGACGTGAAGCGGGAAGGGCTATTGCTCAGACATTAAAATAGAGGAATCTACCTTTTGCTATTTGCAGAAGGTAGATTTTTTTTTGTGTAAGGAAAGTATAAAATGTGACATTGAATATTTTGGTCACTATGCAGGGCCACGTCCAGCTCCAGCGCCCAGCGACTATTGGATTTCCTTTACCTCCTTACGATAAGTCAACATCGGTTCGCTTATGCTTACCGTGTTTCCTTTATCTCATACGGTTCAGTCCAATCCATACGTCGCTAAACGGGCGCTTGCGCTTTTGTTCGTTAAGTAAGTCAGGCGTGGGGGGGCGCTTGGCCGATATAATTTGATAACGGCGGTTATTCTTCAATATTGGCAGTTATATTTTTAAATTGGCGGTTATATCTTAATAATGGCAGATATATTTCCAGAATGGCAGATATACCCGTGAATCGGCGGATATGTCACATGGCCATGGGCTTTTTTTAGACATTTTGAGAAGCCGGGTTTGAAGGTTTTTAACATAGAAAAGGATCGGGCAACTAGCCCGATCCTTTCATTAAAATCCTTACTTATAAATCAATACATTACCAACAGTTTCGTCAGCGCTTTGTCCAATAACACGGAATTTCAATCCGTATTCTGGTACATTACGTCCAGCGTCTACTAAACCTGGGTTACTCCAGTCTTCACTGTCGTCAAACAATGGAGTACGTTTTGTAAAGTTGTCTTTCATTGTACGACCTAGTAGATCTGAGTAATCGATAAACATTTTCTCCGATTTATCGATACTGAATGCTGCATCATGTACTTGGTAACGGGTAGAAGCTACTGTTTTATCACTCCAGTATATAGCGTGTTGATCAGCATCAACTACTCCAAGGAAACCATCACCAGGGTGAACGCCTGTCCAGTTGTTATCATATGATTCATCCACATACCATACAACTAAACCAGGATCGAAGCTCATTAAGCTAGCACCACGACGGATGTGAGCAAGACCTTCGTCAACACCGTTATGCGTTCTCCACTCTAATAAATAGTAGTGTTCAGTTTTATATTTACCATCATGCTTTTCAAATCCATTTAGATCAAATTGAGGATCTGCCTCAGCTCCGTCAAAGAATACTTCGCTACCATCAGCTGTTACTTTAACGTTATCAGCAAAGAATCCATCTAGGTTTGTTGCCCAGTCAGTCATAGAACGGAATTGAATTTTAATTTCTTGACCAGCATAATCGCTAATGTCAATTGATTCATGTACCCAACCATCACTTGAACCTGTGTATCCAGGTAAGTTTTCCTTAATTGCAGGATAGCCGTTTGGATCAACTACAGAGCTTGTACGGTCACTTGAAAGTGATGTCCATGTAGCACCATCATCTGTTGAAACTTGAACCATTGCATAATCCCAATTTGACTCGATGTTATACCAAGCATCGAAATCAAGTGTTGCATTTGTAGCATCAGTTAAGTCAACTGTTGTTACCATTTTGTGGTCGGCTTCATCGCCTTTACCACCATAATATTCGAATTCTCCAGCAGCTGGAGTGTTCAATACATTTAATTTTGCAGGAAGATCAACGCGTACAGCGTCATTGTTTGTACCTTTTGTTACCGCTTGGTCAAGAAGTACAGAAGTACCGCCATCTGTGATTTCATTTGATTCTAGTGTAGTTCCACTTAACCAGTTACCACCATGTAACGTTTGGAGCATTTCTTTAGCAAACGGGCTCATTCCAGGAGGCTCTGTTCCAGGAATATCTCCTGCCCAGCTTCCGCCTGCCATAAGAGACCAGTAAGAAACTGCTTCACCAGCACCACTGTAAATCGTGTCATATTCATCTGGTAGACCTAAGTCATGACCATATTCGTGAGCAAAAACACCAGCAGCGCCGTCTTCAGGTTCGATAGTGTAATCGAGAGCTGCCAATTGTCCACCGAAACGATCACTATCAGATGTACCACCTGGGACTGCAGTTAACTGTCCAAGGTTCCAACGGTGTGACCAAATTGCATCGCCGCCAAGTGCTCCACCACCAGCTTCTTCACCAACACCTGCGTGAATAACCATTAAATGGTCGATTACACCATCTGGCTCATCATATACGCCATCTGTGTCGTAATCGTAACGATCCCAAACATCATACTCGCTTAAATCAACGTTTGGATCCTGTCCAGCTTTTGTTAAAGCTTCAAAGACTAGTTCACGTGGACGTGCATCACTGCCATCTGGAGCAGGGAAGTTACCGCCATAGTAAGCAGCAGGATTCTCAGCTGTATACCATCCAGCAACTGTACCATCTACAGTATAGCTACCACCAGATTGTTGATCATAGTATTGTTTCATAGATATTAGGTTTTCTCCGTTAGGACCTTCATATCCATCTTCTCCAAAAATCATATTTTGGAAATGTGAAAGTGGGTAATTTTCATACCACATGTCTGTTTCTTCTTGTTCAATAGAGCTTTTCTCGTAATCTGGGAAATCGATTGCTAATACTAGAACTTTATCAGAACGTGTTTCGCCGTTATAAACTTCTTTTTCCACAGAAGTAATGTTTTGCTTTTTAGCATGACCAAGCTTATTACCCTTACCATTTGTAAGGCCATTATCATGCGTTTTCGCTTTATCTTTCATGTCGCCATCTAAGCCTTTTGGAAGTTTATCTTTCGTCTCTTTAGCGTTTTTGGCTTTTCCTTTTAGGAATTTTTTCAAAGCCTTTTGCGCTTCTTTGGCACTTGCATCTTTTGCGATCGTACCATTTTCTTTTAACATCTCTATTAATTTCTCATCGTTAGCAATGCCTAAATCTACTGGTGATCCAACTGACGATGTAACTTTTGCAGATAGATTGTTAGATTCAGGAACATGTGCTGTTGTTGCACTAATATTTACTGTTCCAAACCCTAGTGTAAGCGCTAGAGTAGTAGATAGAATGAGTCCCTTTTTCATAAAGTCTTTTTCCTCCTATAAAGTATTTAGATTTAACTGCCCCTAAATCTTAAAATAATTTATGTAGTGACCTCCCCCTATTCTTTTTCTAAGTAGAGTAACTAAACTTCCTAAGAAAGAAGTTTGGTAACAGTCTAATAATAAAGTCTAAACAAAATATTGTAAATATTTCTAGCGTAAAAGGAGAAAAATGGTTCTAATGTACTGAAATGTGATAGTGAATTTGAACTACAAAAATCGTTTTTAGTTTGTAAGATATTTTTTTTAACGTTTAAGTTTGACAATATACCTTACGGGGTATATGCTAAGCCTAGCAATTGATAGAAAGAGGTGTAGCAATGGAATACGATGATAAAGTGAAAAATAGAGTTAAACGTATAGAAGGTCAAGTTAGAGGCTTGCTAAAAATGTTGGACGATGAAAAAGATTGTAAAGATGTTATCGTACAAATGTCAGCTGCAAAGGCTGCTTTGGATCGAACTGCTGCATTAATTGTTAGCACAAATCTGGAGCAATGCATTCGTGAGGCGAAGGATAATGACGAAAGTTCCGAAGCAATTATACAAGAAGCGGTAAATTTACTTGTTAAAAGCCGATAAAAAGTAATATTTGACAATATAAAGTCCAGGTTTTAGGATGATAACTGGGTTAAGCAATACGGTTAACCCTATTTTTTTAACAGGTATAATACCCATACGGGTAATGGTAATAATTAATCATAGGATAGGAGAAATGTAAATGTCAGATAAAAAGAAAACAACGATTGTGTTATTTAGTGGTGACTATGATAAAGCGATGGCTGCATATATCATTGCTAACGGTGCAGCGGCTTATGACCACGAGGTAACAATCTTTCATACCTTCTGGGGATTAAATGCACTTCGTAAAGAAAATCAAGTTCCAATTAAAAAAGGACTTATGGAGAAGTTATTTGGAAAAATGATGCCAAGAGGCACAGAAAAAATGGGTCTGTCCAAAATGAATTATTTGGGAATGGGACCTAAAATGATAAAGAGTGTGATGAAGAAACACAATGCCATGCCTCTACCTCAATTAGTAGAAATGGCACAGGAACAAGATGTGAAATTGATTGCCTGCACGATGACGATGGACTTGCTTGGACTGCAAAAAGAAGAATTACTTGATGAAATAGAGTATGCAGGAGTTGCAGCCTATATTGGTGATGCAGAAAATGGCAATATAAGTTTATTTATATAATTTTTTTACAAAACATTATACCCATACAGGTATATGTATAATAATGATAAATTTGGAGGGATAAAGAATGAAAGAAATTACAACAAAGGACCTAGCTTTGAAATTGAAAAATGGAAAGAACATTAGTGTTATCGATGTTCGAGAAGATGAGGAAGTAGCTCAGGGAATAATTCCAGGTGCACGCCATATTCCATTGGGTCAAATTCAAGATCGACTAGATGAAATCCCAAAGGGTCAACATCATTTTATGGTTTGTCGGTCTGGTGGCAGAAGTGGTAAGGCATGCGCATTTTTAATAGAAAAGGGATATAACGTTACCAATATGGCAGGCGGTATGTTGGCTTGGAAAGACGAAGTAAAGTAAAGGAGGAGAAATTCACATGAACATTACAACAAATGAGACGATAGATGCAAAAGGATTAGCGTGTCCAATGCCAATTGTTAAAACTAAAAAAGCTATAACAAAACTGGAACCTGGTCAGGTAATCGAAGTCCAAGCGACTGATAAAGGATCCACAGCGGATTTTAAAGCATGGGCGACGAGTACAGGGCATCACTATCTTGGAACAATAGAAGACGCTGATGTATTAAAGCATTATTTGCGAAAAGCGAGTGATGTGGAAATCAAAAAGGAAATAAAACATGAAACGACTACTGGTTTGGATGAACTACAAAATAAAATAAAGCTAGAAGAATCACTTGTTATTCTAGATGTTCGTGAACCAGCTGAATTTGCGTTTGGTCATATACCAGATGCTGTGAATATACCCCTTGGGGTGCTAGAAGAACGATTAGAAGAAATTGATAAGGATAATGAAGTACATGTTATTTGTCGTACAGGTAATCGAAGTGATTTAGCTGCACAGACGCTATTTGAAAATGGCTTTAAGAACGTTAAAAATGTGATACCCGGAATGTCAAAGTGGGATGGCCCATTAGACAATAATAGCTAGGAGGTAAGAGTGATGCCAACAACTATAACTACGAAAGAATTGGCGAAAAGGATAGTGAACCATGAAAAAACATTCATTCTGGACGTTCGAAATAAAGATGAATTTGCTGATTGGAAAATTGAAGGTGAAAAAGTAAAAATAATCAACGTACCATACTTTGATTTACTCGATGGAATTGAACCAGTAACTGATAAGCTAGACAAAGACCAAGAAATTATCGTTGTTTGTGCAAAGGGTGGGTCCTCACAAATGATCGCCGAAATGCTAAATGAAGCAGGTTTCACCAATGTCTTTGACCTTGAAGGTGGAATGAAAGCCTGGAGTGAACATGTAGAACCCGTGAAAATTGCTGATTTAAATGGTGGGGGAAAACTTTATCAATTCGTTCGATTAGGTAAAGGATGTTTATCTTATTTTATTGAATCAAACGGAGAAGCAGCAGTTGTGGATGCGGCAAGAATGATAGATGTTTATGAGAAATTTGCGGAAGAAAATGGCGTACAAATTAAGCATGTTATCGACACACACTTACATGCAGACCACATTTCCGGTGGACGAATGTTAGCAGAAAAAGTAGGAGGAAGCTATCACCTACCGCCAAAGGATGCAACAGAAGTAACGTTTGATTATGCTGCTTTAGAAGAAGGAAATGATATTGTTGTCGGAAACACAACGGTTAACGTACAACCAATGTACTCACCAGGGCATACGATTGGAAGCACTTCGTTCATCATTGACGATACGTATTTATTAACGGGGGACATACTGTTTGTGAAATCAATCGGCCGTCCAGATTTAGCTGGAAAGGCAGAAGATTGGATTGGCGATCTTCGTAACACGCTTTATAACCGTTACAAAGAACTTTCCGAAGATTTAGTTGTGTTACCCGCCCATTATTCATTTGCGGAAGAGCTCCGAAAAGATGGCAGTGTTTCCGCTCGTTTAGGAGATTTATATCAGAAAAACACGGGATTACAGATAGAGGATGAGAATGAATTTAGAAAAATGGTTACGGAAAATCTTCCACCACAACCAAATGCATATGAAGATATTCGAAAAATAAACATGGGTAAAATCAATCCGGAAAGTGAAAAACAAAGAGAAATGGAAACTGGCCCAAACCGTTGTGCGGTTGAAGGCTAAGTCAGAGGAGGAAATATAAATGGAATCAACTAAAGTATTAGATGCCAAAGGACTGGCATGCCCAATGCCGATTGTTAAAACAAAAAAGGCAATGGAAAAAATAAACTCTGGTGATGTGTTAGAGGTACATGCGACAGATAAAGGAGCTAAAAGTGACCTTACTGCATGGACGATATCTGGTGGTCATGAACTATTAGAAGACATGGAAGAAGACGGGGTACTAAAATTTTGGATTAAAAAAGCATGAGGAACCCATCTTTGGGGACCCTCTTGTTAGGGGTAATGCAGTATGGAGTTTAGTATTATTTTCATTGTGTCAATTTTTCTTATTGGATTCATTGGCTCATTTGTTTCTGGAATGCTTGGAATAGGTGGTTCCATTATTATCTATCCCATGTTGTTATATATTCCTGCAGCTTTGGGAATAGCTCAATTTAGTGCATTTGAAGTTTCAGGTATTACGGCTATTCAAGTATTTTTTGCGACAATTGGTGGGGTATGGGTATATCGAAAAGGGGAGTATTTAAATAAAATCATCATAGGATATATGGGTATCAGTATCTTAATTGGTAGTTTTGTTGGTGGTATTGTTTCCTCTCATATGACCGAAAACGGAATTAACATGGTATATGGCGTGTTGGCTTTAATCGCTGTAGTTTTAATGTTGGTGCCTAAAAAAGATATTGATGATGTACCTTTGAACATGGACAGATTTAATAGATTGCTTTCAGCACTACTCGCGCTACTTGTCGGGGTGAGCGCAGGCATTGTCGGTGCAGGTGGAGCATTCTTGTTAGTACCTATAATGCTAGTGGTTCTTAGGGTTCCAACAAGAATTACAATTGCAACATCTTTGGCAATTACATTTATCTCTTCCATCGGTGCGACAACCAGTAAAATAATAGCTGGTCAGGTACTATTTGTCCCAGCAGTTATCATGATTATAGCAAGTTTAATCGCTGCACCACTTGGGGCGAAATTAGGGAAAAAGGTTAATACAAAGTATCTGCAATGGATTCTGGCAATTTTAATAATAGCAACAGCAATTAAAATTTGGATGGATCTTTTAAGTTAATTCGGTTCTATATTGTATTATATGGGGGAACGGTTGGGGTAGTTATAAAACCTTTGCCGTTCTTTTTTTTACTTTCATCAAATTTTCATATTCCATTTATATAATTACTATTAGAACTCATTTAGGAGGAATTACTACTATGCCATCAGCTTGGATAATTGGTCCTCTCATTATCAAAAGTTCGCTTATCCTACTTATTGGCAGTTTTGTTGTGGGATTTATATTTTTTCGGTTCACCAGTCCTTTTTCAAAGTTAGAAACGAAGCAACGTATAGATGAAATTGGATCTATTCTAGTTGTATTTGTCATTTCATTGTGGGTTGGAAAAATTCTGACAAATATCTCCACATTCATAAGTGACCCAGGTGCTATTTTGGCTTATCCAAGTGATTCAAAGGCTTTCTATGTGGCATTTTTACTCACTTTGATATATGGCAAATTCAAAGTAGTTAAACATTATCAGCATTTACTACTTCTTCTCTTATCCTGGATGTATGTATTTTTATCTGCTTCCTTTGTGTATGAATTTATTCAAATCATGGTAGGAGATGGAGTGCTCACTTGGGTTTACATAGGATTACTTGCGGTACTACTTATTATTATCATCCTGCTACAGGAGAAAGTGACAACTGCACAGCTTATGTTTGTAAGCATTCTTGGGTGGAGTCTGGGACAACTCGCTTTATCTATTTTTCATCATACAAGTGTATTCCAATTTTACTTGGATCAAGGCTTCTATGGCATTATTGCTATTAGTAGTATCGCGTTATCTACATTAAGAAAGAGGGTGTCATGATGGGTGGAATAGAAGCAGATACAATGTTGGTGGTAGGAATGTTTCTGGCGCTTGGCGCTGGAGCGCTATCTTTCCTATCCCCTTGTGTGTTACCGATTTTCCCTGCCTATTTATCGTATATTACAGGTATCAGTGTCAAAGAACTTCAAGGCAACCATGATGGTGAAATCCGTAAAAAGTTATTGAGCCATTCCATATTTTTTTTACTCGGAGTCTCCCTGATTTTTATTAGTTTAGGTGTCGGTGCTTCGTTTTTAGGTCAATGGATTCAAGAATTACTTTCAGGTGATTCTGGATTACTCATCCAGCGTATAGCTGGGGTATTTATTATTTTCATGGGGCTATTTGTTGGCGGGTGGATTAAATTCACAGCATTAATGAAGGAAAGGCGCTTTCATTACTCAAAAAAACCCATGGGCTATCTAGGAACCTTTTTTGTTGGTATGGGATTTGCAGCTGGATGGACACCGTGTATCGGGCCAATTTTTGCTTCCATTTTATTTTTAGCAGCTAGTAACCCTGGACAAGGAGTATTTTATACCATCATGTATGTCATCGGTTTTGCATTACCGTTTCTTGTATTGACCTTCTTTCTTGGGTCCACAAAATGGATTGTCCGTCATAGTGGAATCATTATGAAAATAGGTGGAGTGGTCATGATTGTGATGGGTCTTATATTATTCTCTGGCTTAATGCCACGAATCTCTGCATTTTTACTGCAGCTTGTACAGAATACTTGGTTAACTAAATTAGGATAAGAACGGAGGGTGTATCAATGAAAAAGGCAATTCTTATTGTGATTGTTGTGGGGATGCTTGGCTTCGCAGTGTATGATTTCATCGCTTCGTCTGAAGATACGGCCATTCAAGAAAAGGCTGAATCTATTTCGGACAATACAATAACATCCCCACCTAAGGATGATGATAAGGAAGAGGAGGTCGTTGAGTCGGATGAAGTAGGTCTTGAAGTAGGACAAATCGCTCCGGACTTCAAGCTGTCTACGCTGAATGGGAAGACAGTAAAACTTTCGGACTTTAGGGGTAAAAAGGTCATGATAAATTTTTGGGCAACATGGTGTCCACCCTGTCGGGCTGAAATGCCTGATTTGCAGAAGTTTCATGAAAACAAAGATGTAGTGATTTTAGCTGTTAATTTAACTGGATCTGAATCAGGTACAGAAGATGTTCAAAAATTTGTTGATGAGTTCGGAATAACATTCCCAGTATTGTTAGATAAACAATTGGCTGTATCAGGTGATTATCAAATTCAACCCATTCCTACTTCTTTTATAATCGATTCTGCTGGCCGCATTCGAAATAAAGCATTTGGTGCTTTAAATTACGAAATGATGGTTCAAGGATTTGAGAAGATACAATAGGCCTCAAATTTAGTAAACTAAAAAGTGAGGTGATCTCGTGAAACAAACGATATTGGTAGTGGAAGACGATAAAATGATCCGTGAGCTTGTCAGCATATATTTGAATAAGGCAGGATATGACGTGGTTGAGGCTGTTGATGGTGAAACTGCAAAGGATGTTTTTTTAACTTATCATCCGTGTTTAATTATTCTTGATTTAATGCTCCCTAAACTTAGTGGCGAGGAATTTTGTAAATGGGTACGCGAACAGGAACGAAATGAAGTATCGATTATTATGCTATCTGCTAAAGTTCGAACAGAGGATAAAATTAATGGATTAAAAATAGGTGCTGATGATTATTTGACGAAACCATTCGACCCAGATGAACTTGTAGCTCATGTAGAAGCAGTTCTTAGGAGGACGGGGCAATTTTGTCAAAAGGTTGTCTGTGACGGATTGTGTATAAAACCGCGAAAAGGCGAGGTTTTGCTTTATGATAAACAAATTAATCTGACGAAGCATGAATTCAATCTTCTTTTTCATTTCATGGAAAATCCTAATGTAGTTCTGTCAAGAGAAGACCTAATTAATCAACTATATCCATATGCTGATAAAACTGTTCTGGATCGTACCATTGATGCACATATAAAGAAACTCCGGGAAAAAATTGAGGATAATACGGCTTCCCCGAAACGTATTTGCACTGTTCGAGGAATGGGGTATAAATTTGTTCATTAAAAAATCATGGCTTCCAAAACAATTTTTATGGCGTTTGACCTTTATAAATATAGTGGTAGTTGCATCATTTATTGTGTTTAGTAGTTTTGCGATCTACAATACAGCATGTTTTTTAGTTGATGGAATGGGAACGATGAATGATCAGAAGCAAAATAAATTTAATTCAACGCTTTTTAATTATTTGTGGATATTTAGCATTACGGCAATTGTAACTGGTAGTGTGATTCATTTTTATTTAACGAAAAAACTAATACACCCACTCAGAAGGCTGATTGAGTCTACCAAAAGCATGAAACAAGGCCAATATCCGCGTCCCATTGAGTTATCATCTGATGATGAAACTGGACAATTAATTGGTCATTTTAATGAGTTAATTCTGCAACTGAAAAGAAACCAGCAACATCGACAAAAACTCGTCTCAGACTTGTCTCATGAGTTTCGCACACCTTTGTCCAATCTAAATGGGTATCTGAATGCATTGAAAGATGGGGTGATTGAAGGGGATCTGAAATTATATCAGTCACTCCACGCAGAATCCACACGTCTTACGGGAATGGTTGAACAACTTGAGCAACTTAAGGAATGGGATTATGTCACACAGCAACAACTTTCTGAGAAAGCCTCGGTGGACATGTATCTGCTGATTGAACAATCTGTAGAAATGTTTCGTTGGTCGCTTGAGAAAGCTGACATTGCAATAGACGTTCAAACTGATCATGGAATAGTGAACGTATATAGTGGAGGGATTCCACAGGTTGTCAGCAATTTGATCGACAATGCCATTCGTTATTATCAAGGAACTGGTCCTATTATGCTTAAAGGGGAAAAAATAAAATCCGAATACAAATTTTCTATTACAGGTCCGAGTCAAAAAATTCCGCCGGCAGAATACAATAAAATCTTTGAGCGATTTTATCGTATAGACGCTTCCCGCAACCGCGAAACAGGAGGGACAGGACTTGGGCTTGCTATTTCAAAAGAAATAATCGAACATCATCACGGTAATGTTGGAATTACTTCAAAAGGGAATCACAATACTTTCTGGTTTACTTTGCCGCTCGCTTAGGTGAAGTGTTTGTAAACAATTTACATAAAAATAAACATATAAAAGGATGATAGAGTGGTGGTAAAGCGTTCCATTTATCCTTTTACATGTTTATTTTTTTAGCTTATTAATGAATCGCTTTTTTCTTAAAGCGTCCACCTTTCACATCGTGAATGTCACCTACCGCAAGAAATGCAGATTCATCTTTATCTTCCACGATATTTTTTACCTTAGCTTCTTCAAGTCTGGTAATGACAGTGAAAATAACTTTCTTATCGTCTCCTGTGTATGCACCTTCACCATTGAGATAGGTTACACCTCTACCAAGACGAGCGTTTATGGCTTCACCAATTTCTTGATATTGGTCACTTATAATCCAAACTGATTTGGACTGATCCAATCCTTCAAGCGTAAGGTCGATTGTTTTATATGCAATGAAATAGGCGATTAGCGAGTACATAGCACGATCCCAGCCGAAGACAAATCCAGCACTTCCTAGAATGAAGACATTCATAAACATAACAACTTCACCGACAGAGAATGGGGTTGCCTTGTTGAATATAATTGCCAATATTTCAGTCCCGTCAAGTGATCCACCGTGACGTATGACAAGACCAACGCCAACCCCAATGCATATACCACCGAAAACAGAGGCGAGCAGGAGATCTTCTGTTAAAACTGGAACAGGGTGAAATAATGCTACCCCGATCCCAAGAATAAGGTCGCCCACTAAAGTGGTAAGGGCAAAAGTTTTTCCGATTTGTTTATAGCCGAGTATTAAAAAAGGAAGGTTAAAGAGGACAAGCAATAATCCGAGATTAATGTTAGATAAATAGGCAGTTAGAATGGAGATTCCGATGATTCCTCCATCAATTATGTTGTTTGGTACTAAAAATATTTCCAGTCCCGCAGCTACTAAAAGTGCACCTAATGGGACAAAAATCATTCGTTTTAATAACTTGGCTTTTGTTAATTTTTTTTGACGATTTGCAGATTTTACGTTGACAAAGTCTTGTGGCATTTGGTCTTCCTGCATATTTTTCCCCCTATATTTTTAAATAACATACTTATTATATCATTTATTATTAATATCCTGTACAAATTTGGATGTAAATATTAGTAAGAATACCAAAAAAAGACTGTCAATCCCTTGATTAGAAGGGATTGTTCAGTCTTTAACATTCTTTAGTTATTATGAGAACTGTTTACCTTCTTGTACGTAAGGAAAGTATAAAATGTGACATTTAATATTTTGGTCACTATGCGGGGCCGCGTCCAGCTCCGAAGTACAGGACGTACTAGTGCCGATAAAGCCACAGGACGTGGCGTTTTTATCGGCCAGGCCAGCGCCTAGCCCGCCTGAGGTTTTAAGTCAAATCTCTTTGTGATAAAAATCATCACTAAGAGATTCGTCTTAAACTTGTCGGGGCTGACCAAGGCGCTTGCGCTTTTCTTACTCTTCTTCCGATTTATTAATAATGGTTGTCCCGACTAAGTCACCTGTGACATTCAGAGCTGTACAACCCATACCAACTAGTGCATCAATTGCAGTTAATAAACCAACAGCTTCCATCGGTAGACCTAACTGTGCAAAAACAGTGGCGATCATGATAATACCTGCCCCAGGGACACCGGCTGTACCAACAGATGCCAACGTACCAACCAACACTACTTGAAGCATATCTGTAAAGCTTAACGGGTCTCCGACAATGTTGGCAGCAAATACAGCGGATACTGCAATCCGGATAGCCGCACCGTCCATGTTAATCGTGGCTCCTAACGGAAGACTAAACCCATATAAGCTTCTTGATAACCCCAGATTTTTTGCCGCATTTAATGTAAGTGGTAATGTACCGGAACTGCTTTGGGTAGCGAAAGCAGTAATCATTGGTGTCCGTGCATGCGTAAAAAACCTGGTCGGCTTGATTTTTGAAAGAATCATTAAGATGACATAGATTCCAACCTGTACAATTAAGGCAACATAAAGAACGAGAATCATATTTCCAAGTGAAAGTAGCGTTTCGGCACCCTGATTGCCAACGGTTTTTGCGATGATGGCAAAAATTCCGATTGGAACGTATTGAAGGATGACCTTCATAATAGATAAAGTCGCTTCATTCAGTCCGTCAATAACTTTATAGACATGTTCTCCTAGCTCAGCGTGTTCCTTCGATGAACGTAATGATGAAATCGCAATTCCGAAAACAATTGCTGTAAAAATGATACCTAATAGATTAAGCTCACTAAACGCAGTGAAAATATTTTCAGGAATGATGCTTAATAGAACACTTATTGTGCCCGGATTGTCCGGGACGTCAAACTTTTCACTAGTATCCAGTGTCATTCCAGTTCCAGGGTTAAAAAAGCTTGCAACAGCGATCCCAACTATAATTGCGAGGGCAGAAGTCAGCAGGTAATAGGCAAAAACCTTTCCCCCCATACGACCCAGGTTACCTATTTTTGTTTGGTTAACCCCAACAATTAATGTAAATAAAATTAGCGGAATGATAAGGAATTTCAACAAATGAATTAAAAGATCCCCAAATGGCGCTAATACTGCAGCATCTTTACCAAATATAACCCCGACAATAATACCAAGAATAAGTGCAACGGTAATTTTCAAAATAAGTGAAGCATCTAAATAACCTTTCCAAATCGCCTTCATGAAACAACCTCCTCTTCTTACTTATAGGTTTCCCTAATTGTAATGTACCAATCTATTGTTCACAAAAAAAGAAATCATCTAATTCCGATTGGGAAGGATGATTTCTTTCTGGTCATTATTTGAGTTTTATTTATTATTAACCAAAGCATCTGCAAATTCCACCGACAATCTTTTAGCTGACAGCGGTCCTGCAAAGGTTCCCATATCACCTGGTAGCTTATATGTATGGTTTTCTTTTACAAAATTTAGGTTGGTCCAAGCTGGATTATCAGCCAGCTGTTCACTGAAAATAGTATCGTCCTCTTGAACTAAATAAAAGAAATGATTGTCTTGGTAATTTTGCAACGCTTCAACTGAAACGGATAGGAAACCATAAATTTCTGGTTTATCAGATGTGACAGCGTTATTGACTCCCATTTTCTCTAGCACTCCAGCAACTACGGAATTATCCGTGAATAAGCGTAATACTGGTGCGTTTTGTGATGTGAAAGCCTGCGTAACAACAGCATCTAAATTTTTATATCCTGCATCTGCAATTCGCTGTCCCTGCTCTTTAAATGTTTTTTCAAGTTGTTGCTCCACTTCATCAGCTTTCGCTTGTTTGTCGAAAATTTTTGCAATGGTATGAAATTCATCTAACATGTGCTGGTATTGGTTTTTAGCTCCTTCCTGAGAATACGGTGCAAACATGACAGTAGGGGCAATATCCTGTAATTGTTTTATAATTCCTTCATGACGGTATTTGACTCCAATAATTAAATCGGGATTTAGACGAGATATAGCTTCTAAGTTAGGTTCAGCACGGGTACCTACATCTTTAACAGACTCACTTAATGGATCTCCAACATTTATCCATTTGTTATATCCTTCAACATCTGACACGCCGATTGGTTGAATTCCCAGGGGCAAAAGATGTTCAACATACGTCCATTCTAATACGACAACCTTTTTTGGAGTCCCTTCGATTTTCACTTCTTGGATTCCATCTTCAATTGTTACTGTCCGTAGATCTGCTGCGTTTTCCTTTGTTGAATCAGAGTCCTCTTGAGCGGATTTTTCACCGCATGCAGTTAGAAAAAGCAATATAAGTACAAATAGCGTAACCTTTTTCATAAAAACAACCTTCCTTTGGGAGATTTTTTTTGTAGTGAAAAACCCTTAATTGATAAGGATTATCATTATCAATTAAATAGTACCAAGTAGTTCTAAGGAAGTCAATGAGAATTTGATATAATCCTTGATGCCTGACACTGCTTGGTTTTTTTCAAAAATAGCGGTATGAATAAATATGACCCAAATCCAAAAACTAAAGCAATCTTGTTTATTGGAAAGGGGTAATGAAATGGTCAATAAGGAAAAGGAATTTAATAATCAATTTAAAGAAAACGAGAATAGTGGGGAGCATCGGAACGGGCGTAAAGCTCAGTTTAAGAATTATAATGCAAATGCTGGTGAAGCACCGAACGAATATCGAAGCAAGAAGGATAAATCATAATTAATTTTGCTAAACAGGACTTGTCATAGTGGCAGGTCCTGTTTTGTCTAAAAAGTTTTGAACGAAATTAAATTTTAGAGATAAGTAACGACTTTAAACATAGTATTATTCTGAAAGGACAGAACAAGCCAAATGGAGGGAAAGGAGGATTCATCAGTGAGACTTTTAAAAAGTACTAAGCAAATCCTTATACGATTTTTTGCAGAACGTTTTTATGATCAGTCCGCGCAAATGGCTTACTATTTCATGCTATCCTTATTTCCTTTCTTTATTTTCGTTTTTACACTTATTGGTTTTCTGCCCGTAAAATTAGAAAACATTTTAGTGTTGATAGAACCTTTTGCTCCGAGAGACACGTACAGGGTAATCAGTAGTACCTTGGAAAGCATTTTGGATAAAGGACAAGGTCAGTGGCTGTCTTTTAGTGTGATAGCGGCATTTTGGCTGGCATCTATGGCAGTACAATCACTGGTTCGTTCATTAAATAAAGCATATAAAATTAGGCGGGAATCTTTCTTTCTACATGGAATTATAAACGATTTACTACTCACATTTGGATTTATGATGCTTTTGTCATTATCCTTGCTGGTTCCAATTGTTGAGGATATTGTGCGTACGTTTGTCTTGCCTAGGATTAAAGTGCATGCTTCATTTTTTGATTTATGGTTTATTGCTAAATGGGGTATTGGTACCATTTTTTTATACTTTTTCTTTTTACTATTATATAAGGTTGTACCGAGTATCAGGTTGCCTTGGAGGATGGTTTTTCCTGGTGCGATTTTTGCAACAATCGGTTGGCAAGTCGTTTCAATCGGCTTTTCAAACTATGTCAGTATAAGCGACTACTCCATATTTTATGGGCAGCTATGGAACATGGTCGTTTTAATGATATGGTTCTATCTGACAGCGGTTGTTCTACTGGTAGGAGGATTGATTAATGCGGCAGTCTATAGACGCGAGCCATAATCAAGTCGAGAGAGGTAAGTTTAAGATGTGAAAATAGCCCACTGAATTAAGTCTTCAGCGGGCTATTCCTATTCTTAATAATTTTTCTTGGGATGCCAGTTCGTTTGTTCTTCCGGTAACATTCGAACGAAGGACCACATGCCACAGAAATCATCTCCAGGACCGAAACTTGCCTTGGTATATTGGAAAATCGTTCCGTCATCCTTCTTTTTCAAAATAGATACACCTGGATGTGGGGAGGCTTGCTTTGGCTCAAATCCAAGTGTTTTTTTGAATTCAGCTCCCGCTGTAGAAACCAAGTTAAAATTCCAATTCCTGCCCTCAGCAAAATCGCGCATCGTTTCAGGCTCGTCGGATGATGCCAAAATTACAGGTGCAATACTTTCAAGATGATGTAGAATTCCGTTAATCTCGTAAGCCCACAATGTACAGTAACTGCAGGAACTACCCATATTTTGAATGACAAATAGCGTGTCACTGTCTCTGAATAATTCTGAAAGGGCTATTTTTTTCCCATTCTTATCACGTAATTCGTAATCGGTTATGACAAGTTTTTCTTCATCTCTTCGTAGTACTGCCAATTCCTCTTTTTTCTTGGAAATCTCTTGTTCCAATGCATAGATCTTATCTGCAACAGCTTGTTCGGACATTGTTTACACCCTTCCTGGAAATAATTATATTACCTACCTATTCCCTATTCGATATTAAGTGAAAATTTCCTTCTTTATCTACTACCGGGTATTTTTATCGACAAAAATCGACAAAAACCGGGAAGTGACAGGCGCCACCAAACCCGGCCGGTAGTATGTTAGAATAGTTATACTATTATGTTTAAAGGATGATTATGATTGGGAAATGCAGAAAAGGTATTGTCGCTTACTGATTTAACCATGCACCTTGGTGGAAAACGGGTGTTAAATGAGGTTAATTTAGATGTGTACCAGGGACAAGTGATAGGCTACATTGGTCCGAACGGCGCCGGTAAGAGTACGACAGTAAAAATAATGCTAGGATTAATTGAAGATTATATGGGGAAGGTTGAAATCTTCGGACAGGACATAGCTTCTGGTGATCATACATATAAACGAAAGATTGGCTATGTTCCAGAGAATGCAGATATTTATGATAATCTCACCGCGAGTGAATACTTAACGTTCATTGGCGAGTTATACGGATTGGGTAAGGTGGAAGCGGGCTTGAAAGCCAGAAAATTAATGAATGAATTTGGGATGGATAATGTGTTCCATACACGAATTTCTTCTTTCTCTAAAGGAATGAAGCAAAAAGTTTTAATCATTTCGAGCCTGTTGCACGATCCTGACTTATTATTTTTCGATGAACCGTTAAATGGTTTGGATGCAAATAGTGTAATGATTATTAAAGAAATTCTTGCGCAGCTGGCTGCACAGGGTAAAACTATCTTCTATTCCTCGCACATTATGGATGTTGTGGAGAAAATCAGCAATCGTATTGTGTTATTGGTTGATGGAAAGATCGCTGCTGATGGAACTTTTGAAGAATTAAGAGAGCAAAGTAAGGAAGGTACACTAGAAGAAATATTTAACCAACTCACAGGGTTTGATGAGCATAAGGGTATTGCAGGGAATTTTGTAGGAATTGTCAGTGAGGGGAAAGAAAATGAATGATTTCCGATCACTAAAGTTTCTTGATACATGTAAATTTTTATTTAAAATGCTTCGAATTGATTATGATGTTATGCGAAAGATCCTTCAGTTGAAGTTAACAATGGATCAAAGACGTGTACCTACTATCCTTAATATGAATGCCTCGAAAAAGAAAGAAGGAAATCAGTTTCTGAAATCGCTTGGGTTGTATGGACTTTATGGTCTCATTCTCATTCCGTTTATTTTTCTAGGTGATAATTATATGTTACAAATGAGCCTTACTTTTGGAGTAATAATGTTTCTCCTGATGACTTCTATGATTTCAGATTTTTCATCCGTGCTTTTAGATGTTAGGGATAAAAATATATTAAGTACGAAACCTGTAAGTAAGAAAACAATTAGTGCAGCAAAAATGGTTCATGTCAGTATTTATATGTCTTTATTGACAGGGGCGTTTGTTGCGATTCCATTTATCGTTATGATAATCAACAAAGGTATTGTTTTTTCACTGCTTTTTTTAGGGGTTTTAATATTTAATGTTCTATTTATCATTGCGCTCACAGCACTAATATATATCGTTACATTGCAGTTTTTTAATGGGGAAAGATTGAAGGATATTATCAATTATGTCCAAATCCTTTTATCTGTGGGTATAATTGTCGGCTATCAACTGTTAATAAGGTCTTTCGAAATTGTAGATCTAACTGTTTCTTATACATTCAGCTGGTGGCACGCTTTCATACCACCGATTTGGTTCGCGGCGCCATTTGAATGGTTGCTTAATCAGAATATGTCCAGCGAGATAATATATTTGGCAATGGCGGCTTTGTTAATACCGGTTATTTCTATTATCATTTATTATCGTTTAATGCCTTCTTTTGAACGTAATTTAGAAAAACTAATTGGTGATTCTGGGGAAAACAAAAAGAAATTGTATGTGCTTGATTTTCTATGGGCACGATTAGTTTGCTTTAATAGGGAAGAGCGAGTGTTCTTTCGCCTTGCATCACTGATGATGAAAAAAGAAAGAGAATTTAAATTGAAAGTTTATCCTTCGCTTGGATTTGCGCTTGTTTTTCCGTTTCTTTTTTTACTTAATGGTTTAAGCGATGGCTCGTTGTCTGATATTGGGCAGGGTAACATGTATTTAACCATATATTTTAGTAGTATCATGATTCCGGCAGTGATTCATATGCTGAAATTCTCGGAGAACTATAAAGGAAGCTGGGTTTTTCGCGCAACACCAATTGAGGATCTGGGATCCCTTCACCGCGGTACAATAAAAGCATATCTAGTAAAGCTTTATTTGCCTGTTTTTATAGTATTAAGTGCGGCGTTTATTTGGATTTTTTCTGTAAGAATTGTACCTGACTTGATTGTTGTGTTTTTGGCAGGATGTCTGCTGATTATTATTTCATATAGGTTACTGAATGGTGAAACTTATCCTTTTACCCAATCATTTGAGTTCGCACAGGATATGAATACAGGTTTAAATATTTTACTTACATTGGTATCTGGGGTTTTCGCACTCATTCACTTTTTCGTATTATCGTATAGCTATGGAGTTTATTTGTATCTAGTTGTTTTATTAATCGCAACGATCGTTAGCTGGTTGAAGTTCTTTCCTAAAGCTAGAGTTTTATAAAAGGAAATGCCAAATTAACAAGGATACCAAGACAATACGGTATCCTATTAAAAACCACACGTGAAAAATGATTGAGCCTTCATATAGTTATAGATGACGTTGGCTTGTCGCCCTTCTCTTGTATGAGGATTCCGACAGGCATGTAATCTACGTAAAAATTCTTTATCACATTCACAACGCGAGTCATGCCAACGATAACATTCGTCATGCGCTTTGCATGCTGCGTCGACTTTGTTAATTGGTGCGCCAGGTCCACTACATCCAGGTCCGCACCAATTGTAACCAGGAAATATACAAAACCTTGGAAATGATCTATTTGTCATGACACTTCCTCCTCACAATTACATTTGAATACTACATAATATGCGAGGTGTGTCTATTCGTTTTGTGTATTTACCTATGAAAATGAGAAAGGGGCAACATTATGAAGCCATTCACTGCTAATGTGATTGATATTTTAAAGCAAATACCAGTGGGAAAGGTTATGACATATGGTCAGGTTGCAAAGTTTGCCGGGAGTCCACGAGGGGCAAGACAAGTTGTTCGAATTCTCCACTCGATGAGTCGAAAATATGATTTACCTTGGCATCGTGTCGTAAACATTAAAGGTCAGATTGCCTTGAAAAGTGATGAAGGTGTCTGGACACAAAAAAACTTGCTTGAGGATGAGGGAATTGATGTTAGTGAGGATGGTCGAGTCGATTTGGAAAACTATCAATACCAAGCAGAATCTTTTATAGATGAGCTTTAAAATATCTTGGGATTAGTAGGAATTAATTATAATAGCCTTTGCAATCCCTGTGGTGGAGAAGCAAAGGCTACTAAAGAAAAGACTCTTTTCGTACGAATTGTTGCTTTTCATCTTCATAGTTGATATAAAATGCGACGTAAACTTAAGTTTATTTCCAAAGACATATGCTATTGCTACCGTCCAGGATCGCTCCGGGCGGATGCTTTCCGCGGGCACGGCCTCAGCCTCCTCGAGAAAACCACTCTGCGGGGTCTTCGGACACGTGCTGTTCCCGCAGGAGTCACCGCCCTTCGCTCACCTGGACTGGTAAATCTATTTACGTAAGAATTCTTTGTCATTTCTTTTAACTAATGAATGCTGTTATTGGCAAATATTATATCAGCAGCCCGTATACACGTAGACTCCTGCGGGAGGACAGGCATCGGTGAGACTACGCCGTGCGTTAGCACAAGGAGGCTCACCAGCCGCCCGCGGAAAGCGAAGTGTATACGGGCTGCGGCTGCCTTAGTAACTTGTTTCCATTATCAGTAAAACAGATCTAACATAGATAGAAGTTATGTCGCATTTTATATCTATTCTCTCAAAAGCAACAATCTTTACGAAAACAGCCAATGAAAATTAGTGACGTTTATTTAACCATAGTACACCAGACTTTGCGATCCTAGGTATAAATCCAGTTGTTGCTTTTTGGAACATGTTACCAAATCCATCTGATTTACCAAGTGAACCAAGTGTACCTTTTAGTTTTATTTCTTTAGCTTGTTGTGGAACTTCTCCTTTGAATACGGAAGTTAATATCTCGGAAATTTGTTCTCCTTGCTCCCTTGCCAATTGTGCGCTTGGAGAATGAGCAGAAGAAGCGCAATCGCCGACTACATACACATTAAGATGTGATGGAACTTGATAGAAATAGTTCAATACAATTTTTCCTTGTACATCTTTTTCAAAAGGTAGTTCTCTTACTAAATAATTC
This sequence comes from Virgibacillus necropolis, assembly GCF_044793635.1. Taxonomy (GTDB): domain Bacteria; phylum Bacillota; class Bacilli; order Bacillales; family Amphibacillaceae; genus Virgibacillus_F; species Virgibacillus_F necropolis_A. The sequence goes on along the minus strand of NZ_CP084992.1, from coordinate 1,963,533 downwards.
GGTTGAACTCCCGCTGTCCAAATGGTGACATCATTAACATAGCAGACACCATTGTTACAGACGCCGTCTTTTTCCACATATTCAACATTCGCATTATGGATGACTTCCACGTCATTTTTTACGAACCAATCTTCCACATATTCTTGAATTTTAGAGTTAAATGGTTTTAATACCGTCTCTCCTCGATCAAGTAGTCGGATATTCAAATCGGGTCTACTCTCCCGGATTTCAGAAGCGACTTCAATGCCGCTTAAGCCCGCCCCTACAACTGTAACTTTTCCAAACGCCTTCAAATTTCCAACCTCAAGTCCAGCACGTCGAGATTTAGCAAATGTTTGAACACTTTGGGTGAATTCATTTGCTCCTGGAACCCCGTGATAATTATCCTCACAACCTAGTCCAATAACTAAGTAATCATAGGGTACAGTATTGCTTTTGTCATGGAAGGAAATTTGTTGATTTTCGGTATCAATTTGTGCAACTTCTCCAAATTCATAATCCACCTGATCATGGGTTGGAAAATCAACACGGACATTTCTGTCAGAAGTTGTACCTGCAGCAATTGCATAATACTCCGTTTTTAAGGAGTGATAGGGATTTCGATCGATAAGCGTAATGCGTACATCATCAGGCAGCTTGTCCAATAGATTTGATAAAATTAACATCCCACCATATCCGCCACCTAAAATGACTAGTCGTTTCATGTAAAAAACCTCATCTCTGTTAGTTAATGCTTCTACCATAAGATTACCAAAAATAAATGAATAACACTAGAATAATCAAGCGTTAATACCGAAGCATTTAATCTACCTTTAAAATAATCTTCCCGATATTTTTATTGCCTTCCATATGTTTATGAGCTTTTTGTACTTCTTCGAAAGAGAATACCCGGTCAATTACTGGTTTTATCTCCTTATTGTCAAATAGGGGAAGGGCTTTATGTACGAAATCATGAGTAAGATTTGCTTTATATTGATCACTTCTCGGTGTAAGCAAAGTACCTTTTAATTGGACGCGCTTTGCCATCAGTTCCATTAGGTTTATTTTTTCAAGTTGTGCACCACCTAAAAGGCCAATCAAAATCCACCTGCCATCTATCTTCAGACTAGCTAAGTTTTTCTTCCAATACGAAGCACCGATGAAGTCAAGAATCAAATCGACACCTTGATCATTTGTTGCTTTTAAAACTTCCTTCTCGAAACTCTGTTCTTTGTAGTTAATACAATGATCTGCGCCTAGCGAACGACAATAATTCAGTTTTTTGCTGGAACCCGCTGTTGTAATTACATTTGCATTCGCAAATTGCTTGGCAAGTTGAATTGCTGCAGTACCAACACCGCTACCTCCAGCGTGAATCAGTACGGTTTCATTTGATTGTAATTCACCTAACCAGAATAAGGTTTGAAATGCTGTCAGGAAAACTTCTGGAATGGCAACACCTTCTTCAAATGAAAGGTTTTCAGGAATGATCATTGCTCTGTCAGCCGGCATTACAGCATATTCTGCATAGCCACCACCATTTACAAGTCCCATCACACGTGTACCGGGTTTGATGTTTGTACCTTGTCCGGTTTCTTCCACAACTCCTGATACTTCAACACCCAAAATTGGATTATCCAGATATCCAGACTTTCCCTCTCGGCTTACAATGTCAGTTCGATTTATTGCAGCTGCTTTTACGTTTATCAGTAATTCTCCTGCTTTTATGTCTGGCTTAGGTTGTTCCTTTATTTGTAATTGCTCTGCGCCACCTGGCTGTTCTACAACGATTGCTTTCATATTGTCACCTCATTGAGTAATTATTATTGTCTTAATTTTACTATTTCATTAGTCATTTTACATGAGTATTTCTATATAAACTAAAAATTTAATTGCAAAAAAATGTATAATAGAAAAAGCAGAGTAGTATGAAAAAATGATGCTAACCATTAATATCAAAAGGGAGGAAACATAATGACAGAAAAAACCGTTCACGCAGTTCAAGATGAGTATCCAGAAGATTTTGCCTGGTGTTATGGGTGTGGAAGGATGAATGAAAACGGTCATCACTTTCGCACGGGTTGGAAAGGTGATAAAACGATTACTACCTATAGACCTAAAGCTGAACATACAGCAATACCAGGTTTTGTTTATGGAGGTTTAATCGCATCATTAATTGATTGCCATGGAACAGGGTCAGCTTCTCTTGCATTACATCGGGAGAATGGGCATGAGCCTGGTGCGGGTGTTGAACCACCCCGTTTTGTGACGGGATCGTTGCATGTCGACTTTATGAAACCAACGCCACAAGACGTTCCACTAAATGCAATCGGGACAATTGAAAAGGTTCATCCTAAAAAGTGGAAAGTACATACAGAAGTATTTGCAGATGGTAAAATTTGTGCAAAAGGTGAAGTGATTGCCGTTGTAATGCCTGATACATTCGCAAAGAAATAGAAATCTGAGTAGCATATATGACACTTGTCATGTATGCTACTTGACGTTTATGACTTCTTTGGGACAACATCCTCTTTTATGATAGGAAATAGAATAAAGATAATTTTTATTCAAATAATAATAGAAATTTAATCCTTACCATAGGAGGATCTTATGAGTAAACAAAAACAAACACAATTAAGAAAAAATGTCGCACCATTCGCAACTGCGGATATGAAAGCAAGCATTAAACAATTAATTAATACATTACTGCCTTTTTTCATCCTTTGGTTCCTTGCATACCAAAGTTTGTCTATATCCATTTGGTTAACCCTTGCATTGGCAGTTGTTGCATCAGGGTTTGTCATACGAATCTTTATCATCTTCCATGATTGTACGCATATGTCTTTTTTCAAAAATAAAAAGGCGAATAGAATTGTTGGTACAATAACGGGAATCATCACTTTATTCCCTTTTGAAAAATGGAAAAGAGAGCATTCCATTCACCATGCCACAAGTAGTAACTTGGATAAACGCGGAACTGGCGATGTATGGGTTATGACGGTTGAAGAATATAAGGCTGCGTCATTTTGGGGCAGGTTATCCTATCGTATGTACCGTAACCCATTAGTTATGTTTGGACTCGGTCCGATTTATCTTTATTTAATTTCCGGACGTTTTAATCGAAAAGATGCTAAACGAAAGGAACGTATAAATACGCATTTAATCAATGTCTCTATTTTTGCTATATACGCATTATTGATTTGGACGATCGGATGGCAGGCGTTTCTAATTGTACATCTTCCAATATTATTTATTGCAGGTTCGCTAGGTATTTGGTTATTTTACGTACAGCATCAATTTGAAGATACCTATTTTGAAAATGAAGATGAGTGGGATTACGTCAAGGCAGCTGTGGACGGTAGCTCTTTTTATAAGTTACCGAAGATTCTGCAGTGGATGACTGGTAGTATTGGATATCACCATGTGCATCATCTAAGTCCAAGAGTCCCTAACTACAATTTGGAAAAGGCACATGAATCGACGCCACCATTACAAAAAGCAACTACGATTACGTTAGCTACTAGTTTGAAATCGATTAACTTCCGCTTGTGGGACGAGACAAGTAAATCGTTTAAAAGCTTTAAAGAAGTTAAAGGTATTTTGAAAGAGACTTCAGCAAGTGTGGATTTGAATACAAGAAGGTCAAGCTTTCAGGAAAAGTAAATAGGTATAGTTGGAAAGCCCTTCAGCTAGTCATGAAGGGTTTTCTTGATATACAATAAAGTTAGAAAAGGAGGGTTTTCGATGCAAAATTGGTATCATATAATTCCAAGAAACACGGGTCTTAGCTCCTATGCTTGGATTATTTTTTGTGTTCTCCCTTTCTATTTTATTTTCCATGGGTCATCAACAACTGAAATAATCATAGGTATTACGATGACCATATTATTTTTTGCTACGTACCGGTTATCGTTTTTATCAGAAGGCTGGCCAGTTTATTTATCGGTAAGTATAGAAATGACGATTAGCATTGTGATGACGTTATTTTTTGGATATGTTTATTTTTCACTTTTCTTAGCGTTCTATATTGGAAATATCCAAAATAAAATAGGATTTATAACTTTATATGCCGTCCATTTAGTAACGACAGTTGTAGCGGTCAGTATTGGATTTTTCATACAAAGTGAAGCATTTCTAATGCAGATTCCATTCATTATAATAAGTGTAATAGGTGTTATTTTGCTCCCATTTAATATGCATAATCGCATCAAGCAAGAAAAACTAGAGGGACAATTAAAGGACGCTAATAAACGAATCTCCCAGTTGGTCGTAATGGAAGAGCGTCAGCGAATTGCACGTGACTTACATGATACATTAGGACAAAAACTTTCACTCATCGGGTTGAAAAGTGATTTAGCTGGTAAATTAGTGAGTATAAAACCTGATGCTGCCAAAAAAGAAATTAACGATATTCATCAAACTGCCAGAACAGCATTAAATGAGGTTCGTGAAATGGTTTCAAATATGAGAGGTGCAAAGCTTGAAGATGAAATTGTACGCGTTGAACAAATTCTGGACGCAGCACAAATAGAGTTTAACCTGGAGGGTGACCTGACGTTAACAAACGTTCCTCTTTTGGTCGAAAATGTGTTGAGTATGAGTTTGAAAGAAGCTGTGACAAACGTTGTAAAACATAGTCAAGCAACCCTGTGTAATGTAGAGGTTAAACAATTACCAAAAGAATTGGTCATTACTGTACACGATAATGGAGTTGGAATTCCGAATGAAGTCGATTCGTATAAAGGCAATGGACTTCAAGGGATGAGAGAACGTTTAGAGTTTGTGAACGGCCGGTTAGATCTTGATTCATCTGACGGAACAACGCTTAAGATTCAAGTGCCACATGTGATTAAACATACGAAAGAGGAGGGGTTGTTATGATTCGCATAGTAATTGCTGAAGACCAGCAGATGTTGCTTGGTGCTCTTGGTTCTTTACTGGACTTAGAAGGGGACATGGAGGTGGTCGGGAAAGCAAGTAACGGTGAAGAGGTCTTAGCCTTGGTGAAACAGCACCAACCCGATATTTGTATGATGGATATTGAAATGCCATTGAAAAGTGGACTGGATGCTGCTGAAGAACTGAAGGATGACCCTTGTAAAGTCATTGTTTTAACCACATTTGCTCGAACTGGCTACTTTGAACGAGCACGTAAAGCGGATGTGAACGGATATTTGTTGAAGGATAGTCCAAGTGAGGATTTAGCGAACTCAATCCGAACCATCATGGATGGAAGGAAAATTTACGCCCCAGAATTAATTGATATGGCATACAGCACCGGTAGTCCCTTGACCGAACGAGAAGAACAGGTCATTAATTTAATTGCCAACGGGAAAAATACTAAAGAAATTGCAAGTCAGTTATTTATCACTACTGGTACCGTTCGTAATTACGTTTCAGTAATATTGGATAAGCTGGATGTGACAAACCGTATTGAAGCCATCTCCAGGTTCAAGGAAAAAGGGTGGTTTAAATGAATGCGACGACTCCAAAGAACTAAAACATAAGGTGCGAAGAAAAGTGGAAATATACGCTGGCTAGCTATTAGCTGGAACTGGAGGACATACGGTTCGTTATTTCTATTAAAACAGTGATTTTGGGAGGTATGCGGTCATACAATCTCTTATTTAACATATATCAAAGTAATATAGGGGTATTCCTTCCAAATAGGGAACCTGGTGTCCGTTTAACACCTTAATATTGGTTGTTTTCTATAAATAACGTGTCTGATGTCCCCGAAAGTAACTTTAGGTATTCTTTTATTCAAGGTCTTTCTTTTATGTATGCCAATTTGCATACGAAATTGTAGGTTCAAATTGGAGTGCAATTTTAATAGATATTAAACCGAAAATACTACTATACCAGCATAAAACGACCATCATTAGCATACAATGATGGTCATTTTACATTACAAATTTAATGTTTGCGATAGGTAACGGAACCGTTAATCTACTTCATCATGTCCGCAACAATTTCATAGGAGCGCAATCTTGCTTTTGGATCATAAATTTGTGTGTTTACGATGATTTCGTCTGCTTGTGTTTCTTCGATGAAACTTGCTAGTTTCTGTTTCACTGTTTCAGGTCCACCAACTATGGTGGTGCCAGAAGCAAGTGTTTTTTCAACTGCTGCTAGCTCAGCAGCAGAATATAATTCTTCAATGTTATCGATGGGTGGTTTCAACTTTGTTGGATCCCCTCTTCTTATGCCTAAAAATTGCTGTTGTTGAGAGGTAGCTAACCATTTAGCCTCGTCATCGGTATCTGCAGCAATGATATTTACTCCAAGCATTGCGTATGGTTCCTGGAGTGTGGTCGATGGTTTAAAGTTATCACGATAAAGGTTTAATGCTGGAATAGTATAGTCAGGTGCAAAGTGACTTGCGAACGAAAAAGGCAATCCCTTTTGTGCCGAAAGCTGAGCACTAAATCCACTTGAACCAAGAAGCCAGATTGGAATCTCAAGACCCTCACCGGGAACAGCGCGCACACGTGCATCAGGGCTGCCCTCAAAGTATTCCTGAAGTTCTTCTACCTGTGCCGGGAAATCATCAACGCGCATGTTTAATGTGCGACGTAGCGCATAAGCGGTTGCTTGATCACTTCCAGGAGCACGTCCAAGGCCAAGGTCGATTCGTCCTGAATACAACGTTTCGAGAGTACCGAATTGCTCAGCAATTACGAGCGTAGCATGGTTTGGCAGCATAACCCCACCTGATCCAACGCGGATCTCTTTTGTTGCACCGGCAATATGGCCAATGATGACTGAAGTTGCAGAACTAGCAATACCAGGCATGTTGTGATGTTCGGCTAGCCAGAAGCGGTTGAATCCCCAATTTTCAACGTGCTGTGCTAGTTCAACACTATTCTTAAATGACTGCCCTGGATTACTTCCCTCATTAATTGGGGCTAGGTCCAAGACTGATAAAGGTATATGGTTAAAACGTTTTGTTAAAGGCACATTTATCACTCCTATCTAATAAGAGATGATACGATGTTTATAAATAATCGTCCAACTATCGGCTTGAAGCTAACATATATTAAAACTTATTTTTCCAGTGTTTCTTTGATTTGATTATATTCTTCAATGTTAATTTCCCCAGAAGCCAGGCGATTCTCCAAGATGGAAAAGGCACTGTGTGGTTGTCGATTGACGTGATAACACATTCCGTGTCTGCGCCTCCACATAATGATAGATGAAATGAGTAAACCAACTAAAATGATGAAGAAAAAGAATCCAAATGGATGAAAATGTTCCCAGTACATACTAATCAACTCCTTAAGTAATTTTTTTACTTATCTTTGCGTTCCAAATGCAACGACAAGTGCTATTATCAAGGGGTAACAACGCGTCTTCCCCAAGGTTTAAATACGGAAATAGCAAACATGATTACCAGTGATAGTAATTGAATGATGATGCCCGTCCAAAGCTCTGCTTGCACAAGGAATATGTCCGTTCTTTCTCCGCCCATTTGTGTAAACGTCAAGGCTTGAAGAGTCCAAGTAAGCATCCCCCACAGGTTTAATCCGATTAACAGCACGGTGAGACCTTGCTTTGCTATAATCCAATAAAATTTGAATAAGCCCCATTTCGTCCAAACAGAAAGGAGTACTCCAGATACAGTAGCGCCAATTGTAGATGCTTTAATAGATGTCCCAGAAAGTAAATACATGATCTGGTAACTGGTTTCAATAAGTTTTCCATCGTCTGTAGTGGCCACAGTAATGCTTAAGATAAGAAATGTAACCATATTACCAAACATAATCGCTGCAAATAAGATATGAACGATCAGGAGCCATCTTTTTGGTGTGATGGAAAGTTTCATTTCCTTCACCTCCTTGTGCAAGTTATTGTTCTACTGTTCTAATGTACCAGCCACATCTAAACTTCTTCTAAAGCATTTATAAACAATTCATAAAGAATAAAAAAACCACTCAAACTGTTGCTGAAGTTTGAGTGGTTCGTATATTATTTACCCTTTGAAGCGGTAGCCTGCTCCCCAAATAGTTTCTATATATTGGGGGTTGGTTGTATCTTTTTCAATTTTTTTACGGATCTTTTTCACATGAACGGTTACAGTTGCAGTGTCACCCATGGAGTCGAGCCCCCAAATTTTTTCAAATAGATGTTCTTTACTGAAAACCTGGTTAGGGTGCATGGCGATAAATGTTAGTAAATTGAATTCCTTCGTTGTTAAAATAACTTCTTTTCCATTTATAAATACCTGTCTTGAAGACTTTTTAATGTGAAGTCCACGTATTTGAATTTCTTCAGCAGGAGTTTCCTTGTGAATTAACCGGTCATATCTGGCTAAATGAGCCTTTACCCGTGCTACTAGTTCACTTGGGCTGAATGGTTTGACGATATAATCATCAGCCCCCAGTCCAAACCCACGTACCTTGTCGATGTCTTCATTTTTGGCTGTGACCATTAGAATAGGGATATTGGTTTCATTTCGAATTTGTTTGCAAAGTTCAAATCCATTAACATTAGGAAGCATTAAATCAAGTAAAATTAAATTGTAGTTGTGACTCAAAGAGGCTTCAAGGCCACTATTGCCTTCTGAAGCTATCTCCACTTCAAAGCCTTCAATTTCAAGATAATCCCTTTCAAGTTCGGCAATACTCTGATCATCTTCAATTATTAATATTCTACACATGTTCATCACCTTTATCAGCTGGCTTTTTAAGTGTAAAGTAAATGCGCAATCCTTCACCCGGGGAACTAGCTGCCCAAATGGTACCACCGTGTGCTTCAATAATTTGGGCAGCTATGGCAAGACCAAGACCGCTTCCACCTGTGTTTCGTGAGGGATCTGACCGATAAAAGCGATTAAAAATGTCGGAAATCTCTTCGGAAGATACCCCTGGTCCATTGTCACTAATCATCACTTCAATCATCGATCCTGCATCTTTAAGTGACATTTCAATACAGCACTGGTCTTTATCCATATATTTTACACTATTATATATAATGTTGTTCATCACCCGTATTAGTTTATCTCTGTCCAATAGTACAATTGAATGACTATCAGTTGTATTTAAAACTAATTCAACATCCTTTTCATCTAAATCTGATCTAGCTTCCTCCAGGTAATCTTCCATGAATGCTTTGATGTTAACCTTTTCAAAATGGAAAGGCAGACTTTTAACTTCTAATTTCGAGTAAAGGGAGAGCTCGTTAATTAATCTGTCCATATATCCTGCTTTGGCATGAATAGTATCAAGATATCGTTTATGTTTTTCCGCTGTATTTGCGACCCCGTCTTGGATACCTTCTACATATCCAAGAATAGAAGTAATCGGCGTTTTTAAATCATGTGAAATATTTGCGATTAATTCCTTACGGTTATTCTCATATTTCTCCCTTAGTTCTGTCGATTCCTTCAGCCTTGCTCGCATATCATCAAAGGATTTAACTAACATGGCTAATTCATCCTTACCATCGCTGTAGACACTAAAGTCAAGGTTCCCTTCACTGATTTTAGCGGAAGCAACAGATAATTGATTTACTGGCTTTAATATCTTTTTCGACATGAAATAAGATAATAGCAAGTTCGTCAGCACAAGAATAAGCAGCAAACTGATAAATAAAATCGGGAAATATGTTCTTGCAAATTTCACAAAACCCGGAGCTTGATTTATTAATAAAATAGACCCTTTTGTACCATCATTAAAGAAAAAGTCATGCTGTCGTATCGAATATTGATCATGACCAAGCCATGCTACTGGATCATAGCCCTCATTTCCGAAAGCGGGAAGGGAATCACTTGATATATCCTGTAAATGTTTACCTGTGTATAAAACCTTATCCTTTTTTCTAATGATAAATCCGCTGTTTTCACCTTCTAATTTATTTGTTAATGTATCTAGGTATTCATGGTTAGATAATTTTTCCTGTTGTAGTGAAGCAATTTTAGTTAATTGCGTAAATAGTTCAGCATCTGATTCCTCAGTTGAATTCCATCCATTATGATCGAATCCGTTCGTACCACCGTTTAGAACTATATTTAATAAAATAATTAATAACACGAAGATAATAATTGGCATCAATACCATTGCGGCATTTGATAGAAAAAGACGTTTGCGGATTGACATACTATTCTCCTTTAGCAAGTTGTTATATATTCTATAGTTTAAATATAAACCCACAATCTAAACAGGTCATGAAAAAAGTATTAAATTTTAATAAACATTATTATTTGCACCTAATTGGCAAATCGACAAAAAGAAGAGTTGTCTGTGTCCAAAAACTGTCGGCAAAATATGAATATTTAATGACAAAACACAAATAATAGGTTTTACCATTGTTTATAAAGGTAACATTATAATAGGTATAGTTAACAAACAATAAATAGGAGATGAATTCATGCTAAAGAATAAAAAGCTTTTGGTTTCCTTACTGTTTCTGGCATTGGTAATGGTTATCTCTGCTTGTGGTGGCGGTGGAGATGAGGAAGGCACTGATACAGGCGGTGATACTGGTGGCGACAGCGGCGGCGAAACAACCATGCAAGGAGATGCTGCAAACGGTGCTGAGATCTATCAAAGTAACTGCATGTCCTGTCACGGGCAGGAAGGTGCTGGTGGAAGCGCACCAGGTCTACAAGGAAATGAAATGGCAAGTGATTACGATGCAGTAGTTGAGCAAGTAAAAAGTGGTGGCGGTGGAATGCCGGCATTTGAAGGCCAGCTTTCTGAACAGGAAATTGCAGACGTTTCTGCATATATTGCTGAGAAAGTAGCGGCAATGGGTAAATAATAACATAGCAATGGTTACCTAATAATCCAAGAAATCGAACGCCATAATGGTGTCCGTTTCTTGGGTTATTTTCATTTCTATACATGTTTTTTAGTATCTATCGGGTAATACAAAAAAATGCCATTTAGATCATTCGTCACAACTTACTTGACACCATAACATTATTTTAATATACTAACTTACGTTAAGTAACTTATTTAACACATTACTAATTGGGTTGATAATAAAGAACTAATTGGTAATAAATAAGAGGAGTGTAAACATGGGTTTTTTCAATACATTATTTGGTAACAAGAAGGAGACGGATACTATGTCGAATGTAAATTTAGCAGTGATCTATTATAGTTCAACAGGAACAAACCATCAGATGGCAAAATGGGCTGAGGAAGGTGCTAAAGCAGCTGGTGCAGAAGTTAAGGTGTTAAAGGTACCTGAACTTGCTCCAGAAGCAGCGATTGCATCTAATCCTGCCTGGAAGGCACACGTTGAAGCGACAAAAGATGTTCCCGAAGCAACATCTGATGATCTTGAGTGGGCTGATGCAATTATCTTTAGCATTCCAACTCGTTTTGGTAATATGCCATCACAAATGAAACAATTCCTTGATCTACAAGGCGGATTATGGGCAAGTGGAAAGACAGTTAACAAAGTAGTTAGTGGTATGACATCTGCCCAAAATCCACATGGTGGTCAGGAAGCTACATTATTAGCTCTATACACTTCCATGTTCCACTGGGGTGCAATTGTAGCAGCTCCTGGATATACTGATCCAGTATTATTCGGCGCTGGCGGAAACCCATACGGAACGAGTGTTTCAGTTGGACAGGATGGAAAAATGGTAGAAGATGTACAAGGTGCGGTCAAACATCAAGCTAAACGCACAGTTGAAGTTGCCACTATGGTGAAAAACGGAACGAAATAAGAATTATTCTTCAAAACCAGACCGATGCAGAGGATGCAGCGGTTTGGTTTTTTTATATTCCTTTATGTAATATATATATTGCAAAATGTAAGAAGTATTGTATAATATAAGAAAGTCTTACCTAATAAGGAGTTGATGAAAATGAATTTATTTGGTTTTACAAAAAAGGTAAACGATGAACGAATCACTCAAATTCAAAATAAGATTTATCGTGAAATGTACGTACTTGTTTCGGTCATTTGCGGTCTTTCAATTGCTGTTAAATCATTTTTATTAGGATTCGAAATAGAAATGATGGTAATCGAGTTAGTGATTTTATTTGCTCAAGGAGCTTACTATATCTTCCGTTCGAGTAGTTTAGGAATTTTTTCAGCCGAAGCTGAACTGCATGACAGGAACCAAAAAACTTCCTTATCCAAGAAAAATATAATTGGCGGTTTGGTAGCAGGGTTTGCTATCGCATTATTTTTTGGTATCAGAAGTGCAATTTTGTTTGCGGATACGGTGGGTACATCTATTACCTATTTCATTATGGTGTTTCTTGTTTCACTCGTGATTTATATTCCCTTTTTTGTTATCTTTCTTGGTGGAAGTTATGCTATTGCAAATAAACGAAGCCAAAAAGCTATAGAAAATGAACTAGGCAATGATGAGGAAAATGGTGACTGGAATGAAAAACATTAAAATGAAAATGGCGCGGGTCGAAAGGGATTTATCACAGGAGGAGCTGGCTAAATTGGTTGGAGTATCCAGGCAGACAATCGGACTGATAGAACTCGGTAAGTATAATCCAAGCCTTAGTCTATGTACTTCTATATGTAAAAACCTCTCCAAAACACTTGATGACTTGTTTGGGGAAGAATAAAAATTAATCAAAAATATGAGGTGTGTAATGAGGAACTTACAGGAATTCACCAAAGGATATCAAAAAGAATTAAACTTTCACATTAAAGAAGATTCTTATGAACGAAGCAAAGTGTCACTGTTAACCAACCACATGCTGCTGACAACGGAAGTAGCGGAAATTGCAGAATTATTACGGGAGCTTTGTGTGACAGCAGAGCAAAAAATGGAAGATGGAATTGATGAGGTCACTGCATTTAGGCAGGCTCAGGAACAGGTTTCAGTTGAAATGGGAAAGGAAGTCTCGGATTGTATTGCTTATCTGTGCAAGTTTGGAAATTTCTTCGAACGGGACATGGAAAAGGATTTTTATTCCAAAATGGATGAAGTGAAGAATAGAAAGTGAAGTGCGAGAAGCAGGTAGGGAATGATTTGGTTACTTCAAAAGATGGGCAATAAAGTCCCACCGCAGTAGAACGTATCCGTCTACAGACCGATTAAACGGCTTTGAAAAGGTGCTAGAATAGTGGAAAGAATTCTGAAAAGGGGTACTGATAAACTATGGTAGCGTTTGGATTAAAAAAGAGTATGGTTGATATTCACCAACAAGAAACGGTAAATGCGGAACAAATTGATACCATAAGCATTTCAACATCTTCAGCTGATATAGAGGTTCTTCCTGTAGCGGGGGATGATATAGGTGTTTTTTTAGATGGTAAAATGAGTGAAAACTTAGCAGAAAAGTATGAGTTTAAAATTTTACAGCAAGCAAATAGGCTGGATATAAGCTTTAAAAGCAATAATCAATCTGTTAGTTTCCATTTTGGTATCAATATTAGTATCAGTGACGTAAAGTTGAAGGTTACATTACCAGAAAAAAACTATGAAGATATTCAAACGGGGACATCGTCTGGAGATATTAGAATCAATAAATTAGCGTCAAAGTCGTTAACAAGTACATCCTCATCTGGAAGCCAAACTATTTCAGGATTAAAAATAGAGAATCGTTTATTTGTAAAAACATCCAGTGGTGATATCATTGCAAACGGAAACGATGCTGGAAAAGCGATGTTACGTGCTAGTAGTGGTGAAATAAAATTACGGGGTTTTGTATGTAATGATGTAAGATTAGATGCATCATCGGGAGACATCTTTTATCATAATGACACAATAAGCGGAAATTTAGAATGTAAGGCATCCAGTGGTGATGTGGACATACACGTTGATGAACTACCTGAATCGATAAGTTTAGAATGCAGGGCTAATTCAGGTGATGTAAATGTTCGGGTTGACGGATTAGAGTTTAAGGAAAGATCGGACCATCGCGCATCCGCATCCCGAGGAACTGGTGAGAGTAGTATTAACGCTAGAACAAGTTCAGGTGATATTAAGGTAAATTAATAACCGTACAGATTAAATGCTGGGCCATATTGGTTCTGGCTTTTTAATTTGGAAAGAGTATAAAACTTTGGCGTTTATCTGTCTAGCGCAAGCACCCTAGCCCGCCTGAGGTTTTAAGTCAAATCTCTTTGTGATAAAAATAATCACTAAGAGATTCGTCTTAAACTTGTCGGGGCTGACCAAGGCGCTTGCGCTTTTCTTAGCAGTAAGGAAAGTATAAAATGTGACATTGAATATTTTGGTCACTATGCAGGGCGACGTCCAGCTCCAGCGCCCAGCGACTATTGGATTTCCTTTACCTCCTTACGATAAGTCAACATCGGTTCGCTTACGCTTACCGTGTTTCCTTTATCTCATACGGTTCAGTCCAATCCATACGTCGCTAAACGGGCGCTTGCGCTTTTGTTCTTTGCAAACTAACATTTTCCACAACAAACCATTTGCTTCATACACAAATTTTCAGTAGTATAGGAAGGTAAAGGAATGCATCGTGGAAAAGAGGGTACACAATGAATAAAAAATCCATTTATGGTCTTACATTTGACCAGCTTACGGAATGGTTAGAGGGTCATGGACAAAAGAAATTCCGGGCACAACAGGTTTGGAATTGGTTATATAAGAAGCGTGTAACAGAATTCGCTCAAATGAACAACGTGAACAAGGATTGCATTGCACTACTTGAGGAACATTTTGTTTTATACACTTTAGAAGAGACAGTCAAACAAGAGTCGAAGGATGGCACAATAAAATTTCTATTTAAATTAGAAGATGGCAATTTAATTGAGACTGTTTTGATGCGGTTTAATTATGGTCTGTCAGTATGTGTTACAACGCAAGTAGGCTGTAATATTGGCTGTACGTTTTGTGCAAGTGGACTATTGAAGAAAAGTCGTGATCTTTCTGCTGGAGAGATTGTTGAACAAATTATGAATGTACAGAAGCATCTTGATGAACAAGGTAACGAAGAACGAGTTAGTCATATTGTTGTTATGGGAATCGGTGAACCTTTTGATAACTTCACAAATATGATTGATTTTGTACGTGTAGTTAATGATGATAAAGGGCTCTGTATCGGAGCAAGACATATTACGATTTCAACTAGTGGGCTTGCACATAAAATATATGAATTCGCAGATACTGGAATACAAGTTAACTTAGCAATTTCGTTACACGCACCAAACGATGAGCTACGAACGCGGATTATGAAAATTAATAAGGCATTTCCAATAGACAAACTAATGAAGGCAGTCGATTATTATTTAGAAAAAACGAATCGACGCATAACGTACGAGTATATTATGCTGCGGGATGTTAACGACCATAAGGAAGAAGCGGTACAGCTTGCGAAATTGCTTGCTGACAAGCGCCATTTGACTTATGTGAATTTAATTCCATATAACCCTGTTGATGAGCATAACCAATACCAACGAAGTGAATCCGAAACAATTCAGGCATTTTTTGAAACGTTGAAAAAGTATGGGATAAACTGTGGAGTACGTTGGGAAAACGGTGCAGATATCGATGCAGCCTGCGGACAGTTACGAAGCAAGCAAATTAAGAAAGAGAAAATAATATAATTTACAAGAAGCACGCCTGAAACTTATCAGGCGTGTTTTTTGGCATTTAAAATTCCGAAATATATTATACATAATTTAAATGAACATGTGAACTATATATACAGAGTGCATGGAAGCTCAAAAAAATAGACGGAGGTTTTACACAATGGCACAACAAAACGCACAGCAACAAATACAGCAAGCTGCTCAACAAGCTCAGCGCGCCCAACAAGCAGTTCAACAGGCACAGGCTAGCGCGGATCCACAACAGTTACAACAAGCACAACAACAATTGCAACAAGCAGAGCAAGCACTACAAAATACTGAGGCTCAAGCTGGACCTTCTGCTCAGCAAGATCCACAGTTCAAGCAAGCGCAACAACAAGTGCAGCAAGCTCGTCAGCAAGCAACTCAAGCACAAGCAACTCAAGGAGCACAACAGCAATCACAACAAGCACAAGCAACTCAGGGAGCACAACAACAACAAGCACAACAGCAAGCTCAGCAGGCTCAACAAGCTGCGCAGCAAGCACAACAAGCAGCGCAGAAAGCTCAACAAAATAAACCTCAATAACATAAGGGAAGTAGGATAAGGGGAAGTCGTTAAATCGGCTCCCTTTTTCAATGTGAAGAAAGTAATCACCGGTTTAATTCCTCTACATAGGCTATAGGTAAGTTTATCGTGGAGGTGCTTGAATGTCTTACCCCAGTCTTTTTCCGACAAAGGTTTATAAAAGTTCAACATACAAGGTTAGTTTGAGATTTCCAGCTCATTGGATGCAAATCCCTGGTTATGATGAAAGGTATGGTGCGGAGGATGGCTTTTTTCAACTCTCTGCTATATCCAGTGGTGGTGCAACGATTAATGAACTAGCATATCAAGAAGCTTTCCATCAATTAAATCCGTACGGGACAAATCCATCTATTTTCCGCAAATGTATCGATGGTGAAGAGGTCCGCTTGATACTTCCATCTATAGACCAGCCTTTAGAAATGATGAGGCAGGCCGCTCTAATTGTAGAATATCCCACTCCAATAAATATATCTGGAGAAACGTATGATTACTTTATCCTTTGGTCAGATATATTTCACATATTCTGCATTGCACAAACCATTCACTTTACTAAAAGAAAATAGTAAGATTTCGGGTGGCGGTGCCATCCTATATTTTTTACTAAAAAAAACATTACTTGATTTATTAACCGATCCGCTCTTTCGAACTCAAAAAGCGCATCCATACGAGGTCTTTCTGTTGGTTTTACATAGTATCCTTGATGTTTGTGTATGCGCAAGCAGAAATGCGCTAAAAACATGCCCGTTCCTCCTTACAGAGGCATGGGGTAATAATCAGGTTATTGTGGTGGACACTAGAAGGAGCAAATTAAGTGAATAACAATTCTTGATTGCTGTTAAATGGTGAAATATAAACATTCTCCTTAAACATTAATTCTCAACTTCACTCATCAAAGCATGTGTATTATCTTCGGAGTCCTTGAAAAACACCATCCAGGTTTCTGTATTTCCCATTTTTGTAATCATATGTGGCTCATCAATAAATGGGATACCTTTTTCGGTAAGGTCCTCATAAGACTCCTGAATATCATCAATTTGAAAGTAAACGACAGAGCTTGCATGAGCAAATTCTTCTTTTTCAGGTAGACTTAGCATTAGTCGGAGCCCATCACAGTCAAAAAAAGCCATACTGCCCGTGTTGAAAAGTAGGGGGAGTTCAAGTAAGTCTTTATAAAAGTGAATAGCTCGATTTATATCTTTAACGGGAATTCCGATTTGACTGATTTTATTCATTGTCATCTCTCCTCAGGTATTAACTTCATCTACATTATTATTTCTTCGCCCGCCCCCAAAACTCCTGCAAGACTTTTAATTCAATTTAAGACCAACAATGCCAATAACAATCAATGCAAGACAGGCTAACTGGGGTAAATGAATTTTTTCCTTAAACCAGAAGTAACTGACGAGTGTAATCCCTACACTGCCCATCCCGGTCCAAACGGCGTAAGCAACTCCTGGCGTAATAGTTTTCATGGCGAATGCCATACAGGAGAAGGAAAGTGCGTATCCCACTACAATGACAATCATGGGCCATTTCTTCTTATATTCGTGCACGTATTTCAACAAGCTAACTGAAATGATTTCTTCTATACCAGCAACCATTAAAAAGATCCAAGCCATTAGTTTTCACCTTCTTTTGTAGTAACTTTCATTCCTAAAACACCTATTACTAGAAGCAAAAAGAAGAATAGCTGCTTGATAGAAAAAGGTTCTCCGGTTAAAATTCCAACGAGATAAATGCCAATTGTTCCTATACCAACGAATACTGTATACGCTACAGCAACCGAAATGGTGCGAAATGTCAGCGTTAGTAATCCGAAACTAATTACAATAAAAACAGCAACCAATCCCCACTCTAATAAGGAATCTGCATACTTTAGATATGACGCCCAGAACACTTCTAAACCACCAGCAATTACAAGTAAAATCCATGACATGATGAACACCTCACATTAATGAATGACTGTCATTCATTTTATTATTAAAAATTAAATCATTGCTCTTTTTACAAAATTAAAGAGTTCTTTCTTAAGATCGCCAATGTTGTCCACGCCTGTAGTACTGTTAAACAGATACCTGCGTTCAGCAGTTTGTTCAATCATATTGATAATAACCTGCACACTGAATTGAATTTTGGTATTCTGAGCGATTTCATTGCGTTCCTGTGCTAGTTTCAGTTGTTTTTCCATCCAGTTGTAGTAAGGGACGTACATTTCTTCCCACTTTCCAAATGAGTGGCCATAAGCAAGTCCTGAGTAACATAACACGATTACCTCTTTATAATTTTCCGTTATTTCAAAGGTCACATCAATTATTGTTTTTAACTTTTGATCGAAAGTCATGGTATCTTCCACATGCTCCATAACCATGTTGTATGTTTTAGAAAGTAATTCTTCTGCGATAGCGGGTACAAGATCATTTTTTGACTTAAAATATAAATAAAATGTGCCTTGCGCAACATTAGCACGCTTGACGATATCTGAAATGGATGTGTTTTCAAACCCTTTTTCCTCGATTACTTTAAATGCTGCATCAAGGATTGCGTCGAACTTTTCCTGCTTTTTTACACGCATGATTGTCACCTCTTTTTATAAATGAATGAATATCAGTCATTTTAGCATTTGTAGCAAATAATTTCAAGGAACTGTTTATTGATCGAGTCGTTTACCTGTACAGGACTTAGATAAAAATCAGTCTGTAGATTGAGTGAATTTCAGGCTCTTAGCTGTTATGGAAAACTTAATTCCTGCCTATACTTGGAGTATCAAAGATATAGGAGGGCATGACATGTTTAATTTATACGAATTGCAACCACTAATCGACAGTCGCCGTACACGAAAGTAAGTACAAGGTAAAAGGGGGGATATGTTTTGATTAAATACTGTTGCTTTTGATACCTCTTCCTATTTGGTGATAAGGGAGAGGTTTATTTACGTGCAGATACTTTAGAAGGTCGTAACACATCTTTTTTCAAAATGTGTTACGTTAGTTTGTTAGTATCTGTTTGATAATGGTACATCAATCATACCGTTTGTAACGCTTACACGATTCCGACCGATTTTCTTTGAATGAAACAAAAGGTTGTCAGCATAAATGTAAGCTTTCTCAAGTGAAAAGTTATTGTTTACCTTGTAGTAATATAGCCCAAATGAAGCGGTATATTGAATTTGGACATCCGAATTCTTAAAGGTGGCATCAACTATACTCCGCTCCACGCATGATTGGAGCGTCTCAACAAGGTTGACCGTATCTTCATAGCTTTGGTTACGTAAAAACAATGTGAATTCTTCACCACCACTACGAAAAATGTAAGCATCTTTTTCTAGATTATCCTGTAATAACGTTGCGAAATGTTGAATAACTATATCCCCAACCGCATGGTTATAGGAATCATTGATTACTTTGAAATGATCAATATCAGCTACTACCACACCCAAATATTCTCCAGAATCCTGCAAAATCTTCATGGTTTTATCCATATGCGCACGGTTTGGAATTCCTGTTAAAAAGTCAGTGTATGCCATTTGTTCGAATTTGTCTCGTTCAGCACGATACTGTAGGCTTTGTGATTTTACAATGAACGAACGACTCACAAGATAATTTAGAATGAAAAATGCTACAATAACCTCCCATTTACCTTCATTGAGGAAAACCAGTAATAATCCATTCGTAAGGGTTACTTTTCCGGTATCGAGCCAGCTCCTGCCTTTATAAAAATCGATTATTTCTTGTTTAGTGTTTAACTCGCCTAAGAAATAACAAATGATAACAAGAAATGTGTCCGTCAGCATAGCTGTACCGAACACTAGTACAAAAAATAGAACCCAATATTCAAAGGATGCATTTTCTATCATTGGAAAAACGTTTATGTATAGGTAAAACGCTAAAGAATTTGCTAGTACAAAAGAGCCTATATTATAAAATAAATGCATAAATTCATCAGAATCGGCCGTGTTGGTCTTTTTTTTGTAAAAATAAACAGTAGTACGGTAGATTGTTTCGTAGATTAACAAGCCTAATGGACCGGCGAACAGGACAAAGGACATGCTATACGATGTACCATAATCAATGTTTACCTTTCCTTTTTTGCTAAATATTCGTAGGTTGAAGTAAAGAAGAGAGAAAATAAGGTATAAAACTAAAGCTATTAGGTATGTCTCCATATCTACTAAAATAGCACCGAAAGGAACTGAAATTGCCAATGAAACAGCAAAAATTATAGATATTATTCCTTTCTCTGTTGGCATAAGCAATTCCCCCTTTAATCCATCTTATACTAGTTGTTGAAAGATTTCTATACCTTTTTTCCCGGTTCTTTATACCTATAAATAAAGTCTTTTATATAATGATGATCAAATCCCTCTTATAAAATACTGTTTCTTTACTTTAGATATTATAGTTGATGCTTTGAGGTTATATAATTAGTACTTTTTAGATTGGTAGGATAGCTTCCTTCATCAGTATGCATTTTGGACTCTGAATAGGTGGAGTAGGGGGGGTGATACAGACGCAAATTTGGTTGTTTCGTGGGCGATTTCACATAATCTTGCAACCTTTGCATCGTCTACTTGCCACTCTTGTACTTGTATACTATGAAATACTTTTTTTATTTGGATATTCGTATTCACTTCATAATTTTTAGTAATGCACTATTCTAAGGTTTGAATTTGTCCTGTTTTCACATTCATCTTTTAAAAACTACGAGCAAAAATATATTATTTTTAATCTCTATAAAGATAAATAATAGGAAATTTATTACAAAAATAGTCATGTTTGCAAAATTGTTTACATGTTTACAAAGTGCAAACAACAAGTACACAAAATTGTATACTTGTAAACAATCAAGCACACACATTGATTTAATAGCGATTGCATTTTTGTATACAAGTACACAAAAAAGAATGCGATAAAAGTCTGATTGCCATTTTTTATGGAATAAACTATTATTGATAGTGTACTAACTTTTGAGAGGAGAATGATGATAAATGACTAAATCTAGAATTGCTGCAGTAGACGTTGGAAATGATGCGTTAAAAGCAAACTTTGGAAAACTTGAAAATGAATTGTATATACCGAATGTAATTGCACGTGACATGGAGGATCGTCCTGTAATAGGAATTGAAGAATTAGATGAAAAGGATCCGCTGGACAATATACATATTAAAGTCCACTCCCCTGCCCTAGAAGAAAATAATGCTGTATACCGTGTTGGTAATCTAGCGACAAAGACAAATAATTCTACTGAGCTTGACCCAGGGAGTAGTAAATCGGAAGAAGATCAAACGGTTGTAATGTTAATTGCATCCTTAGCTATAGATGCTGTAAGTAATGGTCAATTCAAAGCAGGTAAGAATGACGTGATTGATGCAAACTATACACTAGGGACAGGCCTACCGCTTCGTGAAGTAAAAGAAGGAAAAGATGTTGGCTATCGTTCACAGCTTTTAGGTTCCGTACACCAGGTTGAATTTTTAGTTACACCGAAATATCAAGGTATGAAAGTAAATATCAAATTTGATGAGGTAAAGGTATATCCAGAGGGGTTTGCAGCATATGTCAATCTAATCATGGATAATGATAGAAACGTAATTAATAAGGAATTAATCGATAAACAAATATTAATTCAGGATATTGGTGGTCTTTCAACAGATATCGCGGTTATCCGCAACCGTAATGTTGATGATGATAAGGCACAAGGCTTTAATCTAGGTGTAGCTGAATCATTAGAAGAAATTCGTGAAGAAATCCGCACAAAACATGGTGTTGAATTAGATAGTCGCCGTGATGTGGTGGATATTATCACGCGTAAAAACGACCGCCATCATATTATGGTAAAAGGAAGCCGGACAAACGTACACGACATAACAGATCGAATTTTGTTAGAACTTGCTAAGAAGGAGTATCGCTACTTACGTAATGTCTGGGCAAAAAATTCGCAATCAGAAATCTGCTATTTTGTTGGTGGAGGATCTGCTGTTTTAAAAGAATACATTAAAGCACTTAATAATAAACTTGATGGATTTAATATCGAATTTTTTGAGGATGAAAATGAAAGTATTTGGATGATGGCGAATGCTTATTACAAATTAGTTTCAGATTTTGTTGCAAAAAATATGAAAGATAGTAAAGATACGAAAGAAGAAAAAACTACAGAAAAAGCAAAGTAAGGTGATGGGGTATGTCAGATACTAAAAAAAGTATAGAACGCGGACAATCAATCACTTTTCGTGTTCCATCAGATACACCAGACCATATTTTAAAGTTATTACAAAAATTAAAAGAAACCGAACGCCGAAATTTCTCCAGTAAAATTGCCCAATATGTATTAAAAGGGGTAAATGAGACGTATACCAGGGAACGTGAATCAATCACGATTCCCCTTCCGAAGCAATTGTCAAAGGAACAAAAAAGCTGGATTAAGCATGAACATTCTGAAGCTTTAATTGGTTCTATCTTGTACCAGTTACTAAGTGATCCATTACGTGCTACTTCGTTGTTGGCTTCATTAAATAATGGGTCCAATCACGTGGATGAGTCACTATTATTTGAAGAAATGGATAATAGTGAGGACGAATTAGCAGCTGCTAGTGAGGATAGACTTGGGGATATAAATCTTGACGATATGCAGGAAGGTTTACTTGACGATATGCAGGAAGGTTTAAATGAACAATCAGATTCAGATGAAGAGATAGAGCTTGACGATGATCCGTTAGGTGATTTTTTCTCCAGTATGAATAAATAACTAATGAAGTGCAGCTGATTATGAGCTGCACTTTTTATTTTGGAGTTTATACACAACATCACCGTGCATTAAAAAAAGCTTGACCTTTACGTTGACGTTTATAGTTCTCTCATACCCATATCAGATAAAAATTCAACCGATATCATTAACCGTCAGGTGGCTATGACAATACAAATGGATTCAGGTGATACTTGTCTGTATATTCGTGTGGGAATAGGGAATCTTGGCCCGAATATATTGGAAAAAAATGTAAGTGTAAATGGCGTGGGTCAATCTAAAAAAATGCTTCAGTTGTGTAATGAGAAGCATCCTAAGATTGACACTAAAAAGGGGCATTTCTTGGCCTTGCCTTTAGTGGATAACCATGTAGAGGGTGTCGTCTCAAGCTACGCATTGCACCATTTTCCTGATAGTGGAAAGGTACTAGCCTTACAGGAAATGGATCGTGTGTTAAAAGACAATGGGCAAATTTGTATTGTTGATTGATGTTCTTAAATGAACAGCATTGCTTAAAAATGATGAATCATTTCCAGGGAAATAACGAGGCAATTGAAGCTATAGAAGATGAGTTTTATGCAGATCAATCTCTGCTGGTCGACCTGGCTTACTAACCATAACTATCAGGTTGAGATGCACCAGTTTAATAACATTTTAAGTATGAGTGTTTATATATGACAAAAATCTTTATTTCGTAACTTGTGCTATAATGATAATATAGTGAAAATAAATTGAATACCTCGAACAAAACACCTTGCATGATTAGTATTTTGGCTCTTCGCCTGTCAGTTTTCTACATATGTTAAGGTGTTTTTTGTATACAATTAAATGGTAATTTTTTCCACTATGTGAAAACATGACAGGAAAAAAATTTATGGGAGTGGAAGTTTATGAAGGAAACAGCAGTTGTTTATTGCGAAAACAGATTCGGAACAATGGACGGGAAAACCGCCAATGGATTAGTTCGAAGCTCGGGTAAATATCAAATTCTCGGAGTGATTGACAGTACGAAAGCTGGTATGGACGCGGGGGAATATCTTGAAAAGAAACCTAACAACATTCCGGTATTCGCAAATCTTGACCAGGCACTTAAAAACTTGTCCAAAGTACCAGATCAGTTCATTTATGGAATCGCCCCTTCCGAAGGGTTTCTAAAAAGTAGTGAAAGAGATATTGTGTTAGAGGCAATGAAACAGGGGATGAATATTGTCAACACACTTCATGAATTTTTTACTGATGATGAACAGTTTGTGGAAAATTCCGTTAAGTATGGAGTAACAATCAATGATGTTAGAAAGCCCCCTCAAAAGAAAGATATGCACCTATTTTCAGGAAGAATTTTAGACGTCAAAATCCCCATTGTAGCTGTGCTTGGTACAGATGGTGCTGTCGGTAAAAGAACGACATCAGTAATACTAGTAAAAGAGTTAATTGAAAAGGGGCTTAACGTTGCTTTTGTGGCGACGGGGCAAACAGGCTTGATTCAGGGTGCGAAATACGGTGTGGCAATAGATGCAATCCCTTCACAATTTATGACAGGTGAGATCGAAAATCAAATCATGAAAGCCTATGATAATGAGCATCCGGATATAATAATTGTTGAAGGACAAGGGGCATTAAGCCATCCTGCATATATCAGTGCCTGTTCAATTATCAGGGGATCAAGACCAAGTGCTATTATTGTTCAGCATCCACCGAAAAGAGAAAATCTTGGTGATTTTAGCTATATGAAAATGCCGACATTACAAAGTGAGATAGATCTGATTGAAGCTTTTTCAAAGTCAAAGGTTGTAGCTGTTACTATCAATCATGAAAATATGTCTGATGCAGAGGTGCTTGAGGCTATTACGGAGTATGAAAAGGATCTAAACCTTCCGACGACTGATGTTATAAAGTATGGATGTGACAAGTTGATTGAGAGGTTCTTCGAAATTTACCCGGAATTAAAGAACAAAAAGAATAAAGTGCTAGTCAATTGATTGTAACTGCCGCACCGACCGTTTCTAGGGTTGAGATTAACCTTGCCAAAATCGCACATAATGCAGAAAAGCTGGTTCAGTTATATGGTTCAAAAGGAATCGAACTTATGGGAGTTACGAAAACTGTCTGCGGTGATCCAGATATCGCAAGTATTTTTGTGAATAAAGGGATTCATATGCTTGCTGATTCTAAAATAGAAAATATCAGAAAAATGCGGGTTGCTAGAGTAAATGCACAATTCGTTCTTCTAAGGTCCCCCGCCCTTAGTGAAGTTGAAGCAGTCATTAAATATGCCGATATCAGTATGAATACTGAGTTGGCCGTCATCAAAAGGCTGGCTGCAAGTGCCGATGTATCCAATACGGTGCATCAAATAATACTTATGATTGAAATGGGAGATTTAAGAGAAGGGATTATTCCCTCAAACCTCGAGAGATTTGTTCAAGAGGTCTTACAATTATCAGGAGTTTCGATTGTAGGGATAGGTGCAAACTTTGCCTGCTTTGGAGGTGTCAAACCAAGCGAGGAAAACATGAGATACTTATCGGAACTAGCCGTCAATATTGAAGCGAATTTTTCGCTCCCTCTCCTATATATTTCAGGAGGAAATTCAGCTAACTACAATTGGTTTACGGCTAATGAAAGTATCGGTAAAATCAACAATTTACGATTGGGAGAATCAATATATTTGGGACGTGAAACGCTTGACCGGAAAGCAATCCCTGGATTATTTACAGACGCGTTTACTTTCGTTTCAGAGGTGATTGAATCGAAAGTAAAGCCATCCGTTCCATATGGGGAAACCGGGCAGGATGCTTTCGGAAGACTTCCTGAATTTTGCGATCGTGGACTGATAAGGAGAGCTATCGTTGCTTTCGGATCTCAAGATGTTCTTGTAACAGGGCTAACACCTGAATTGGATATTGAAATTCTTGGATCAAGTAGTGATCATACAATTCTTGATGCCAGAAATGTCGATTTAAAAGTAGGAGACGAGGTCAAGTTTTCCCTTAATTATGGTGCGCTCCTCTCCGTTATGACGTCTGTATATGTTACGAAAAAATACATCAATTAATTACAAAGAATGATTTACGTGGAGAATCCTCTTGATGCTTTTTATATTTTCAACGAATCTGGTAATATGTCTTTCCTCGTATTTTCCCTCTGTTTTTATCACTATTTAGACTGGGAATTTTGTGAATCGGTATGAGACTCGTTAAAATCGAGCGAATACCGATATCTCAAATCCCGCAGCACATCCACAATTAAACAAAAAAGAATCCAACTGCAAGATACAATGCAATCGCTATTCCGGCCCCAATTGATGCGAACTTCAATTTATATCGGGCATATTCGACGAGATCCATTTCCAAAATGGATGCGGTCGTTATTGTTGTATCTCCAAGAGGTGAAGTTAGTGCACCAAACGATCCACTTGCGAAAACTGCACCAACTGTTATTGGTAACGATGCCCCAGTAACTGTGGCAAGTGTGATTCCAAGTGGCATGAACAATCCCCATGTTCCCCATGATGATCCAATAAAATAGGACACAATTGCACCAATCAGAAATATAATTGCTGGAATGGTGAAAGTGGGCAAAAATGTTCCAAGGGTGGAGCTTATAAATTTAGAAAAGCCTAAGTCCTCAGCTACGAGTGAAAGTGCCCATACTAAAATCAGGAGAATAATTGCCTGCATTAATTTGTTTCCTCCGTCGAAAAAATGGTAAATGGTTTCATCCAGTGATTGACGACGGATCATGTAGAAAGCGAATGTAACTATAAGTGTAATAAAAACAGCTAGTAACATCACAAATGTCGCATTTGCCATCGAAAAAGCTTGAAAAATGCTTTCTGCACCCTTTGCAACACCATCCTGCCACAATAAGAATAGAGATAAGCCTAATAAAAGAAATAAGGGAATAATCAAATTCCAAGGCTGCGCTTTAACCATAGACAATTCCTTTTTACGACCTAGATTATGAAGGTCTGGTTTTTCCTTTTTCGACTTATTTTTTTGTCCTGATTCCGATCCTTCCTTTTTCTTGCCCGGCTTCCAAAAGGTAAGGATTATGCCCATCAGAAGCATCGTAATTGCGAAGAAGTTAAATGGAATACTTAATAAGAATACCTCATAGGACGATTCTGTGAGCTGATGTTTTTGTATCCCGCTTTCTACCAATGAAATCATAAAGCCGACAAAAGCGGTCGCTACCGGTAGAAGAACAATAACAGAAACAGTTGAAACGTCCATCGTGAAGCCAACTTTTTGTTTGGAAAGTTTCATTTTTTCCATAATTGATTTTATAACAGGTCCAATCATCAGGATTCGGAACATTGGCATCATAAAAGTAAACGGAAGCGTAAGCCAAATTAATATGAGCAACCCACGCTGGGAGTCTATCTTTTCGCCAATCCATTCCGCAAACCCTTTTATCCCGCCAGAAATAGTCATCATGCCAACAAGACCACCAAACAAATATAGAAAGGCGATAATTTGAATGTTTGTTTTGTCGGATAGTGTAGTTATGATATATGTAATTGTCTCCTGCGTTCCATCTAATAAGTTTACCTCAACGAGTAATGCTCCAACTAATAAGCCGAGTACTAGTCCCGGCATGATTTTCTTCAACCAAATAGACATTCCAATTACGATTAAAAAAGGTACTAAAGACAACCACGCATGTTCCATGATAACCACTCCTTCCACAGATACCATGTCCCATTTCTGCGTTTTTCATTCAAATTGTGTCCGCCTTTTCCGTAACGGGATAGAAATCGTCATTGTTTGCTAAATTTCCGCATTTGCTGTTTACTATAATCTCAAAAAAGGTAAAGAATAGGTAATAGATAACCGTGAAGTAGGTGCTGAAATGTGGATAAGAAAGCCATTTTTTAAATATGCGACAGGTACATTGCTGGTTTTACTCTGTATTTATTTCCTGGGAAAAGTTGATTTTTTCCTAGATCCATTCCAAAAATTAATTGCAATTCTTTTCTTTCCAATTATTATTTCCGGTTTGTTTTATTACGTTCTTCGGCCGGTGGTGAGGCTATTTTCGAAGCCTAAATATATGAACCGTTCTATTGCGATTTTAGCAGTATATGCACTTGTTGCTGTTATCGTATTCCTGTTTATCCAGCTTGTTGGCGGAAGGATTGCCGATCAGGCACAGCAACTGACTGATCAGCTTCCATCAAAAGTAGAAAATACGGTTGAACAAACAAAAGAGTTGATCGCGGAAAATAACTTTGGCATGTTGTCGGTTGAGGAAATTAAACGAAAAACCATAACTTTTTTAAGTGACCTGGCACAAACAATTGGGGATAACATAACCGAAATTGTTGGTGCAATTACTAGTGTTGCAACTGTCCTTATTATAGTTCCGTTTATACTATTTTATTTTTTGAAAGATGGGGAAAGACTTCTACCATACTTGCTTAATTTTATCCCTGATAAGCACTTGGATGAAGGAGAAAGAATATTAAAGGATATTGACCGTACGCTAGCATCTTATATTCTTGGGCAGCTGACGGTAGGACTGGTGGATGGAACACTCATGTATATAGGGTATATGATGATTGATCTGAATTATGCCCTGGTTCTCGCCCTGTTTGTCATAATTACTGCTGTAGTTCCTTTGATTGGACCTGCTATAGGTGTTTTACCTGCCATATTAATTGCGTTAATTCAGGACCCGGTAATGGTGTTCTATGTTTTGATCATTCTTCTGGTTGTTCAGCAATTGGAAGGGAACCTTGTCTCACCGGCTGTTTTTGGAAAAAGACTACAGTTACATCCATTAACCATTATCTTATTACTTGTCGTGGCAGGGTCACTGTATGGGTTTGTAGGGATATTAATTGCAATTCCACTGTACGCAGTATTGAAAGTTACCATTAAGAACTTTTATAAATTTTACCAGCTCCGAAAATCGTAATCTGTCTAACATATTCATAGAATGAAATTTATTGTATAATGGAGTTAAACGTAATGTAGATAATCGAGGAGTAGATAGAATGCAAAATAAAGCAGTTATTTTAGGAAACAACTATTATATTGGATTAAGCGCAATAAGATGTTTAGGAATTCACGACATTCATACAGTAGCCGTCGATTATACCGAAGAAGATCGGTATGGGGCAGAGTCGAAATATTGCTCAGAAAAAATAATCGCCCCGCATTATAAAAATGATTCCGATGCATTTCTTGATTTTTTAATTGATTATGCAAAGAAACAGGATGCAAAACCAGTGTTAATTCCTTGTCATGACTCGTATCTGGAAGTGATTGACACTAGGTTGGACGAGCTTAAAAAGTATTATTTGATCCCGCAAACGGAACAAGGGCTTTATACGAAAGTAATGAATAAAGATACACTTCATCAACTTGCAATGGAAAAAGGAATCAAAGTACCTGAAACCATCCAGGTTAATGATCCGAATTTTTATGAAAAGGTCGATTCAATTATTCAATTTCCTTGCCTTGTAAAACCAACAGATTCACCATCCTTTGTTGCGAAGTTTAGACGGAAGTTGTTTAAAGTACACACAAGAGACGAGCTGGATGAAGCTATACAACAAGCGAAGGATGCTAATCTGGAAGTAATTGTGCAGCGCATTATTCCTGGGTTTGATAACCATATGCATACATTTGATGCCTACTTAAATCAGGATGCAAAGGTGACCCATTGGGCAACGTGTCAAAAACACCGTCAATACCCGATTAATTTTGGAGCATCCGTATATATTGTACAAAAACATATACCAGAACTTTACAAAATAGGATCCAAATTCTTAGAAGAAATAGGTTTTAAAGGATTCGCAGAAATTGAATTTAAAAAAGATGCACAAACTGGGGATTATTATTTAATCGAAATCAATGCACGCATAACAAACTTTAATCAGATGTTAAGCAAAATCGGACTTAATATGCCTTATATCACGTATATGGAATTAACGGGTAACCCATTGGAACCTAAAGCAATTCAATCAGATACAAACACGGCATTCTGGTATGGATATGAAGATATGCTTGCAGTGAAAGACTATGTGAAAACTGGGCAACTCTCTATTGGGACCGTGCTGAAATCCCTTGTTCGTCCAAAAGCAAATGCGATATGGGATTGGAATGATCCAAAGCCGGGAATAACTTTTATAAAGTCAAAAGTTGACAAGAAGTTCCGCATTTCTTCCCGTTCTAAGTAACAAAACTAGTATACCAACACTTATTTTAACAAACTATATAATCAAATAGAGTAACGGTAACAATGACACAACCCGAGGAGCTGAGAAGATGTTATTAACCTCTATCGTACAAGGACTGGAATTCGACAACGTTAAAGGGGACTTAAATAAAGAAATTAGTGGAATCACCTTTGATTCTAGGGAAGTTGCAGAAAATAGTATCTTTGTTGCAATTTCAGGCTTTGCTGTTGATGGCCATCGGTTTATTGATAAAGCGATTAAGCAAGGTGCATCAACAATCATACTCGAAAAGGATATCCCAATTGAACAAGATGTTACGGTCTTAAAAGTGGTTAATTCACGTGATGCACTAGCCCGGGTTTCAGCTAATTACTTCCATAATCCTACTGAGCAGTTAAATGTTATTGGATTAACAGGAACAAATGGCAAAACGTCAACATCATATTTTATCAAGTCGATTTTTGAACAGGCAAAAAAATCAATGGGTCTAATTGGAACAATTGGTACGTTGATCAACAATAAGCTGGTTCAAAATGAGAATACAACACCAGAATCGCTTTATTTGCAGCGCACTTTTTTGGAAATGAAGGATGCAAAAGTTGATAATTGCATTATGGAAGTGTCTTCACACTCGTTAAACCTGAAGCGCGTGGCTTATAGCAGCTTTAATACAGGAATTTTTACAAACCTTACACCTGACCATTTGGAATTGCATAAAAATATGGACGAATATTTTGAAGCAAAGGCTGAACTTTTTGATCTGACAAAAGAATTCAATGTTATTAATGTGGATGATAAATATGGCAGAAGGTTAATTAATCGAGTGAAGGATTATGAAGCAACGTTAATTACGTATGGAATTGAACATAAAGCTGATATCTACCCAACCAATATACGTTATTCATTTGATACGACTACTTACACGGTTAATACACCATCGGGAAGTGTTGAAATTACGGTCAATATACCCGGTGCCATCTATGTGTACAATAGTTTAGCAGCGATAGCGTCTGCGTATTGCAATGGTGTCTCGCTAAAAGATATTCAACAAGGTATTCAAAATGTGAAAGGCATTAAAGGTCGTTTAGAAACGGTCTACAAAGAAAATGATTACAAGATTATTGTAGATTTTTCACATACGGAAGATGCATTGGAAAAAGCATTAACGACCATTCGCCCATATGTAAAAGGAAAAATAATCTTAGTATTCGGCGTTTATGCAGATACTAGTGATCAAGGACGCGTGAAGCGTGTTGGAATGAGTCGTATTGCATCAAAGTTTGCAGACTTCTCTGTTGTAACTTCTGATAACCCAAGGAATTATGATCCACTGATGATTATAAATGAAATTTCCGAAGCGATGGATCGTTTCGACGGTAAATATAAAACTGTACTAGACCGTGAAGAAGCTATACAACATGCGGTCAATATAAGTGAAAAAGATGATACGATACTTATTGCAGGAAAAGGGCATGAAACAACACAGAAGATTGGCGATCGTGAAGTGCCTTTTAATGAAACCGAAATAGCTCTAGAAGCACTGAAGAGAAAGAAGCAATTTGTACAGTTATAAGCCTATAACCACCAGAAAGCAATTGTTTCTACCGTAAAATATATATACACGTGATAAAGTAGGTGGTTTACCAATGGAACAAAAGAAGTTAGGGGTATTAGGCGGAATGGGTCCGATGGCAACGTCTTTATTTTTTGAACAAGTTATTGAACACACGTTAGCTAAAAAAGATCAAGACCATCTGGACATGATTATTTTAAATCACGCGACAATCCCGGATCGAACTGATGCAATTTTGAATGAGAACGAACAAGCTTTTTTAAAGGCGATTAAAAGCGATCTAGAGCTATTTGAGAAAACGGACGTAGCCAACATTGCTATTCCATGTAACACGTCCCATTATTTTTATGATACTATGCAGACGATGACCAGCATAAACATTATTAATATGATTGATGAAACATCAAAGTACATTGATGAAACGTATGGTGGTCATGCTAAAGTAGGAATCTTGGCTACAAATGGTACAATCAATAGTGGTATTTATCAAAAAGGCTGCCAGAAATTCGGTATGGAAGCAGTTATACCTAATCAGCATATCCAGGCAAAAGTTATGCAAATTATTTATCAGTTTAAAGCAGATGAAACAGTCGATTCTAGTGAACTTGATCGCATTATAAATGAGCTTGTATTTAAGGAAGGCTGTACGTGCATTATCCTTGGTTGTACCGAATTATCGTGCATCCCATTAAGTGACGAAGCAAGTCGATACACGGTAGATGCCATGCAGGTTTTAGTAGAGCAATCAATTATTCAATCAGGCAAAAAGGTTAAAAAAAGCACGAAAGTTCTATAACTCTCTATAGGAGGAATGGCGAATGAATCATCAAAAGGATAAGCGGTTGGATGAGTTTTTGTCAGATTCTTTTAAAGATGGAGCTTGTGTAAGGGAATTGCGATTAACAAACGCGGAGTTGAAGTATGTAAGACTTAAGTTCCCAAAGTCCAAAGTAACGAAATTGCCTGAAACCAACAATTCTACCCCTAAAAAATTATGGTATGAAGTGAGAATTAATAGGTAAATAATTAGGTAAGGCCGGTTCACCTTTGATGGGTGGAACCGGCCTTTTTTTACTTGCCCTAATAAGTTAAGACGAACTTTTTATCCGCCGATTAGTATGTTTATCGGCCGTTACACTTGGATAAATGCCGATTTACAAATATATCGGCCATTATGAAAAATAACCGCCAATAGTGAAAGCCACATTTTTTTCACTAACTTCGACCATAATTGGAACTTCAATTGAACCTAGTCTATTCGTCTATATTTTTATCCTGCATAGCCTCTAATGCAGATCGTTTCTTCTCTCTTTTTCTTATCCGTTCCAGTATTTCTCTGCGGTTAATGTGGATTGTTGGTGGCTCGTATCCTTTAGATTCTTTAATATCACTGTTCGATGCCTTCATAAATGACCATGCTAACAGCATCATGATAAATATAACGGGGAATCCTGCAACAATACTAGCGGTTTGTAGTGTTTCAAGGTCTCCGATATACATTAATACAAGCGGTAGTAGACATAAGGTAAATGCCCAAAATAAACGATTCCAACGTAATGGTTCTGATTGAACTTCTTTTTGAACAACTGCAGCCAGAATATAGGATGATGAGTCGAATGTTGTCGCCAAAAATATTATAGCTAGCACGGTAAAAACTGCTACCATAACATTCGCCATTGGTAATTGGTGAAGAATGGCGATAATTGCTGCTGGTGCGCCGAATTCATTCATAAAGCTAATGACATCGAAGCTTCCTGTAAGTTGTAAATACAACCCAAAGTTACCCATAATACCGAAGAATAGAATACAGCCTATAGTACCGTAAATCATGGTTCCAAGAATCATTTCCCGTATCGTGCGTCCTCGTGAAATACGAGCAACGAAGAGTCCAACGAATGGCGCATATACAACCCACCATGCCCAGTAAAAAACAGTCCAGGCTTCAGGGAACCCAGTTTCTGTAAATCCAGCTAAGTTTTGAAATGGTTCTAACCATGTTGCCATCCGGAAAAAGTTATCCATAATAATTCCTATACTACTTATCGTTGTTTCACTAATAAACAATGTAGGACCAAATATAAAGATGAATCCTAATACAAAAATAGCAAGCCATAGATTAACATCACTTAATATTTTTATACCGCGACGTAAGCCTGAGTATGCACTTATAGCAAAAATGATTGTACATAAAAGCATGACACCTGTCTTTAACCCTAATGTGATTGGGATTCCAGTTATGTCATGTACTCCTTCCGCAATCATCGGCGTCCCAAGGGCTAGGGTTGTCCCAGCGCCACCCAGTAAACCAAACATAAATAAAACATCGATAATAACCCCAATCGGGCCATCCACAAGTCTACCTAAAACAGGTCTTACTGCTTCGCTGATTTTAAGTACTGGTTTTTTGCGAACATAATAGAAATAAGCAATTGGTAAGGCGGGAAGTGTGTAGATTGCCCATGCAATTGGACCCCAATGGAAAATACCATAAGAGGATGCCCATTGAATCGCTTCATTTGATTTAGGCTCAAGTCCAAATGGTGGACCTTGATAATAATAAGCCCATTCGATCATACCCCAGTAAAGAATACTTGAACCTATTCCTGCAGCAAAAAGCATTGCAGCCCAAGAAAATGTACCAAATTCCTTTTTTTCGTCAGCGTTTCCTAACTTAATTTGTCCATTTTTACTGAATGCAACAAACACCAGAAATGCGAAGGCTGCTAGGCCAACCAAAAGATAGAGCATTCCAAAGTTTTCGGTCATAAAATCATTTGCTATATTTACAACCTTTGCCCCACCCTCAGGAAATAAGATAAGTGGAATAGAAACGCCAAGAATTAATACCAATGCCCCTATAAAAGTAGGCCAATCAATTACACTTTTTTTCATAAAATCCTTCAACCTTTCTTAACAATTCAAAAGTCCATTGCTTAGTTTTATCCAACAAATAAAATACATACATATTGGTGAAAAGCAGACGAACAATTATTGACTAAACTATTCAAAATTAAATTGACATTCTGAAATGTAAGCGATATCATTTTTATAACGAATTTTTAACGTCACATATAATAGTTGTTATGTTATAACCATCATCAAAAATATATAAAGGGGGGATTCAGGGTGATTTTTAATGGAGAGATGGAAACATTAGAGCGGAGTGAAATGGAAACATTACAGTTAAAAAGGTTAAAGCATACTGTTCAACGGGTGGACAATCATGTTAAATTTTATCAAGATAAGTTTAACGAAATGGGAATTGAACCGCATGACATACAGTCTCTACAAGATATTAAGAAGCTTCCTTTTACGGAAAAGAAAGATTTAAGAAATCATTATCCATACGGTCTTTTTGCCTCACCAATGGAAGATATTATTCGCCTGCATGCTTCTTCAGGAACAAGTGGAAAGCCAACAGTCGTCGGTTATACGAGAAAGGATATTGATGATTGGGCGGAGATCGTGGCTAGATCGATTGCTGCAGCAGGTGGAAACCCTGGGGATGTCATGCATAATGCATACGGATATGGACTGTTTACTGGTGGTCTGGGACTTCACCATGGAGGGGAAAAACTAGGTATTACTACTGTTCCAGTTTCTGGTGGAAATACAAAACGCCAACTTATGTTAATCGAGGATTTTAAGCCTAAAGTTATCTGTGCCACACCTTCTTATGCATTGCGAATTGCTGAGCAAATGGAGGAGGAGGGTGGAGATCCACGATCAACTAGTCTTAAATATGGCATTTTCGGTGCGGAGCCATGGTCTGATGAGATGAGAAATGCATTGGAAGAACGGATGGACATCAAGGCAGTGGATATTTATGGACTTAGTGAGGTTGTCGGTCCAGGTGTGGCGATTGAATGTCACGAAGAACAGAATGGTTTACACATTCAAGAGGATCACTTTTTTGTAGAGGTGATTGATCCTGATACATTGGAGTCTCTTCCAGATGGGGAATATGGTGAATTAGTTTTTACAAGCTTAACGAAAGAAGCTTTCCCAATTATACGTTATCGGACTGGAGATATTGCCGCTGTTATCCGAGGGAAGTGCAAGTGCGGGCGGACGACGATACGTATGTCACGAATCAAGGGTCGCATTGATGACATGCTCATCATTCGCGGGGTCAATGTTTTTCCGTCTGAAATGGAGCGTTCTTTGCTAAAAGTAAAAGAACTGGCACCGCATTATCAAGTTTTTTTGAAAAAAGACGGATATATGGATACGGTAGAGTTAAACGTCGAATTGTCTGAAGAAACCTTTTTGGAATGTGAAAATAACCATGAGCATGTGAAGGTATTGGAATTAAAACAACGCATTCAGTCGATGGTCAAAGAAGAATGTTTAGTAACAATCGTTGTTAATGTGCTGTCTCCGAAGTCGATACCCAGATCAGAAGGCAAAGCGGTTCGGGTCGTTGATCAAAGGAGTAAACAAACCGTTTGATTGAAGGAGGAAAATACATGATTTACCGTTACAAAGATCAGTCACCACGTATTCATGAAACTGCTTATATTGCAGATGGCGCAAAGGTGATTGGGGATGTAGAGATCGGGGCATATTCAACGGTCTTGTTTAATGTTGTACTCAGGGGAGATGAAGGGCCAATTCGAATTGGGGAACGCTGCAATATCCAGGAAAACACCATGTGCCACCTTTATGAAAAATTTCCACTGACACTAGAAGACGAGGTGTCTGTTGGCCATAATGCCATTATACATGGATGTACATTAAGAAAAGGAGCACTAGTAGGTATGGGTGCAACGGTGTTAGACGGTGCGGAAATAGGAGAATATTCTATTGTAGGGGCAAATAGTCTGGTACCTTCGGGAAAGGTGATTCCACCCCGTTCCTTAGTGTTAGGTTCGCCAGGAAAAGTAGTGAGATCGTTGACCGATAAGGATATGGAAATGATTGAAGAAACAATAAACACGTATGTTCAAAAAGGACAAGAGTTTAGACAAATAGAGGTGCTTGAGGAAATAAAAAGGTAAAAAATACCACCCTACATGCCAGAAAGCGTTTAGGGTGGTTAACTTTAGTGTTGAGTGTTAACCCTGTTCAAACACCGATTCAAAGAACCGTGTAGCGGGTTTCTCAAGAATTCGGTAATACTCCCCAAACAGATGAGCTGCTGAGTCACCGATCCATTTTTCAGGTAATAGTTCCTGTGGGAGGCTTGGGTCAATGAATAGGAACTTTCTGTACTGATGTACAAGCAATGCCCGCTTAACAAAGCAACTTCCATCACTTAAATCTCCCTTTACGATATTGTGTTTGTCTATGATAAAGTCTTGACTATATTCCTTGATAAACTCGGAATATCGTTCATTAATCTTGTCTAAATCCCAGCACTTTTCTACTAAGCTTGCATGATCACTCATTCCTTCGTGTGTAGCCCGGAAAAAAGTAACGTAAGAACCGACTTCATATTTTTCAACCAGACGTTTAATTTGCTGCTCCATGGGATTTGGAGTGATCCAACAACTAGTAGACAAAGCGCCAAACCCACTCCAGATTAACTCCTGTCTTAATTCATCTCGCAAGTGACGTTTTTCCTCCGGGATTGTGTATATGAGCATTCTCCACGCTCCATCCCATTCAGGAGATTCTAATTTATAAATTCGCTTGGATGCTTCATCCATACGGGCTTCCCCGCGGTCTGTTAAAGAATAATAGCTTTTATTTCCTTTTTTCTCTGATTGAACCCAGCCTTGCTTACTCATGCGCGACATAGCAGCGCGTACGGACTGTTCATTATGGCCGAATTCTTTAAGCAATCTAATTAAACTTCCAATCCAGATTGCGTTGCCATAATGACTTATATAATCTCCGTAAAGTGTAAAAATCATTGAACGGGTGCTAACTGTTTTTTCCATTTGAATTCCTTCCTAATTACGCTTCTAACGATAATATTAAACAACCTGATAAGTATTGTACTATAAAAAATAGAAACATCCACTATTTTTAATTTAAATTGATTCATAATGTTTTAAAGTAATAGTAAAATATAGAAAATTTAGTTATTGATAACAGTATAACACTTTGTTATACTTGCGTTATATAAACGTTATAGGGAGATGTTGTGATGTATAACTATGTGGAGGACGCGGACTCGGTAACCAATGCGCATGTTGAAGAGGATCAAGAGAAATATGCAAGGTTTATGGCCCGTATCGAATCGGGTGAAAAAATAGAGGCTGATGATTGGATGCCAACAGAGTACCGTGAATCACTTATTAAACTCATTTCTATGCATGGAATCAGCGAAATTATGGGTGCACTTCCTGAAAAAGAATGGACACCAAAAGCTCCCACACTAAGAAGGAAATTAGGCATTATGGCAAAAGTACAGGATGAAATGGGCCA
This sequence comes from Virgibacillus necropolis, assembly GCF_044793635.1. Classification (GTDB taxonomy): domain Bacteria; phylum Bacillota; class Bacilli; order Bacillales; family Amphibacillaceae; genus Virgibacillus_F; species Virgibacillus_F necropolis_A. Next base: position 1,925,622 of record NZ_CP084992.1, on the reverse strand, counting down.
TGGCCAGCTTTTATTGCGTGTAACGGAAGATTTAATGAAACCCTATGGAAAAAACAGAGAAAATTTGATGCAGGATCTATTAAATGGAGATTTAAAGTTTCATAATGTTTTTCATATGCCAACGAAAACATGGGCAGATGCTGGCATGGTTGGCTGGTTAGTTGACGGTGCGGCAATTATTTCCCAAACGAATATGCTAGACGCTTCATATGGACCGTACCAAAGAGCGCTTCAGCGTATATGTGCGGAAGAAGTATTTCATGCCCAGCATGGCGAATCGATAATCATGGCGTTAGCTGAGGGTACAAAAGCTCAACGGGAAATATTACAGGAGTCACTAAATCGTTGGTGGCCATCCCTATTAATGTTTTTTGGCCCAGGTTCGGCATCGACTACAGGTTCTTCAAAACAGGATGTGATGAAGAAATATCGTATACGTAAAAGCTCGAATGAAGAACTACGCCAAGCATTTTTGGATAAGTACTTACCGCGTGTTTTCTCTTTAGGATTAACTGTACCAGATGAAACCGTGCATTATGACAAGGAAAAAGAGGTTTGGATTTACCAACAACCTGATTGGGAAGAATTCAAACAAATTATCAAAAATAATGGTCCACGTTCAAAAGAACGATTACGTTTGCGGGAAATTGCATATGAAAACAATCGCTGGGTAAGGCAGGCATTAGCACCAGAGCCTGTTGGTTCATAGGTTGGAAGATTCTATAAACGACAGAACGAATATAGCGTTTTTAAGAGGGGGGAGAAATTATGGTGGGAAACCATGACGGGTCTAATTTTTACCAGGAATATGAAGTGTTCAGCAAAAAAGGCGTAAAGGCACCGATCCAGCACCAATTTAGTTTACTTGCACCAAACGAGGAAATGGCACTGAATATGGCTCAGGAAAATTTTATGCGTCGAGAAGACGTGATAGATGTGTGGGTTGTAAAAAGGAGTAATATTCGTTCAATGAGTAGTGCGGAACGGCAGCAATGGACGAAACGCTTGGATAACAAAGAGTATCGGACAACAAAAGGATACGGTTATTTAAGGAAAAAGTGGAAGGAAAAAGAACAGGGTATGTTGGATGAAAAAGAAATCATGTCCTGGAAAGAGGTGAAAAAGTCATGACGCAAAAGCAGTCGGCGACACAAGCGAAGCAAGACGCTTCATATTTGAAAGCATTAACTGAATTGCTTTACCAACTAGCGGATGATGACCTTGTCGTCTCATTTCGAGGTTCTGAATGGTTAGGGCTAGCGCCGCATATTGAAGCGGATGTTGCTTATTCATCGATTACGCAGAACACGATGGGTCATGCAGTTTTGTATTATAACTTGTTAGAAGAATTAGATGCAGGGGCAGCTGATGTACTTGCACATGAACGTTCGCCAGAAGAGAGACGGAACGCTACTTATTTGGAAAAAAGAAATGGGGAAGGCGCTTACTTTGAAGAACCGTATTATGATTGGGCTCTTACCGTCGTTCGAAACTATTTGTATGAGGCTTTTAAAAAAGTAAAATTGGAAGCGGTTTCAAATGGTTCTTATCAGCCACTTGCTATGGTTGCTCAAAAAGTATTAATGGAGCAAACATATCATTTGGCGCATTGGAAAATGTGGATTAAACAACTTCAGGGATCAACAGAGGATGCTCAAACAAGGATTCAGTCAAGGGTAGAGGAAGCATGGAATGAATTTCAGGACGTTCTAGAGTTGGGGTCTGAAGCCGATGCAATGGAAGAGCATCAGTTAATCTGCGGGGAGGATACCTTGAAAGAACGATGGCTGGAAGAAGTATCAGCAACATTAACCGTTACACCAACTTCCCCACTAAGCAAGAAGTACGGCAGTGGCAGGAATGGTGAGCACACGGCTGATCTAGAGCAAGCCTTACAAACACTTGCTGAAGTATATAACAGCGATAAAGAAGCAATATGGTAGAAAAGAAAAGCGGATTGGCGGATATCGCTGCGTAATGGCCGATATAGTTGTAAATCGGCAGATATCTCATCGGATTGAGGTACAAAAACGTAATAATGCTAGGCCGAAAATCCTTCAATGACACCAAGTGAAAGGAGTGAACGCTCATGACGCAAAAACAAAAGGAAAAGGAAATACACGCAGTATTACGAACAGTTGATGATCCTGAACTTCCCTCAGTCAGTGTTGTAGATCTTGGCATGGTTTATAGTGTCGATGTAAATGAAAACAGGGTCTCCGTTACAATGGTGCCAACCTTTGCAGGGTGTCCTGCACTCGATTTCATTGAATTAAATGTGAAAAAAGCAATGGAAGCAGTTGATTGGGTACAAGATTGTCACGTAGAGTTTTCCTTTAAACATAATTGGTCGACTGATGCTATTACCGCTGAGGGAAAGGAAAATTTAAAAAAACATGGCATTTCCCCACCTCCTGAAAACTATCATCCAGGAGATGAATGGACGGTTGATTGTCCTTATTGCGGATCTGATTATACATCAATGGATAATGTTTTTGGACCAACAGCTTGTCGAAGCATTTTATACTGTGGGTCCTGCAAAAATCCATTTGAAGCTATGAAACCAGTAGTAAAGCAATCTACTATTAAAAGTTAATAGAAAAGGAGTTTTAAATTATGGTCAAACTAATCGCTTTATACAAACAACCGGAAGATAAGGAAGCTTTTGACGAGCATTATTTTAATAAACATACTCCAATTACAAAAGAAATACCTGGTCTAAGAGAAATGAAAGTAACAAAAATTGTAGGCTCTCCAATGGGGAAAAGTGAATACTATTTGTTATGTGAAATGTTTTATGATGACCATGAGTCTTTGCAAAAGGCTATGAAAACAGATGAAGGAAAGGCTTCTGGAAAAGACGTGATGAAGTTTGCGGGCGACATTGTAACCTTAATGATTGGTGAAGAACTGAATGACTGAGGCACATATAAAAGTTGCTAGAGAGGATACAGTAGGGATTATTCAACTATATCGTCCTGAAGTAGCCAACGCTTTGAACCGAAAGATGGTTGATGAAATTGTAAACCAAATGGAAGAGTTTGACCGTGATGATTCGATACGAGTTATTTTGTTAAAAGGTAATGAAAAGGCGTTCGCAGCTGGTGCTGATATTGATGAAATGGTGGAAGAAACTGCCTTAACTTTAGAGCTTGCAAATCCATTCGCAGTATGGGATCGCATGACATTAATTAAAAAGCCTACTATTGCAGCGGTAAAAGGATTTGCTTTAGGGGGTGGCTTTGAACTGGCCCTTCATTGTGATCTGATTGTGGCAGCCGAAAATGCCAAATTCGGTTTTCCTGAGGTAACACTTGGGATAATGCCTGGGGCAGGTGGTACACAGTTTTTAGCAAAAGCAATGGGGCGGGCAAAAGCGTTGGAATGGATTTGGTTAGGTCAACCAATGAGTGCTGGGGAAGCATTGCAATATGGTGTCATTAATCGAGTCGTTGCGGCTGAGTTGGTGGAGGAAGAGTCTATGAAGCTAGCAAGCCAACTGGCGAAGCAGGCACCAATATCTATGCGTCTTATCAAAGAGGCGGTGGATGCAGCGGGTGATTTGTCTTTAATTGAGGGGTTGAAATTGGAACGGAAGAACTTTTACTTAGCTTTTGCTTCTGAAGATCAAAAAGAGGGAATGGAAGCTTTCATAGAAAAACGTAGACCATCTTTCAGGGGAGTGTGAGAAATGGGAAAAGACTACCAAACTATTATCTATGAAAAAAATAATGCTGTTGCGTCAATTGTTTTAAACCGACCGTCATCGTTTAACGCTTTTACAAGGGAAATGAACAAAGAAATTATTCATGCGCTAAAACTAGCGAGTAAAGATGAAGCGGTAAGATGTATTGTCATTAAAGGAGAAGGAAAGGCATTCTGCGCTGGTGAGGATTTGGCCGGAGTAGATGAGGATACCGATCACGGAAATTTTCTTCGTACCCGTTACCATCCGATGATGAAGGCAATCAAACAAACGCCTAAGCCAATCATAGCAGCAGTTAACGGTATTGCAGCGGGTGCGGGAATGAGCCTTGCATTAGCAGCCGATTTTAGGTTGGTGAAACCAGAAAGTAAATTTGTTAGTGCTTTTATGAACATAGGATTGATACCTGATTCGGGCTTCCTATATGTTCTGCCACGCCTTATCGGCTATGCGAAAGCACTTGAAGTGTCTGTACTTGGTAAACCAATTACAGGGTCTGAGGCACATCAATTGGGACTTGCAACAGAGGTGATTGAATCCACGGATTGGGAAGAAAAGGTGGCAGCATTTGCTGAATCTCTAGCAGCATTGCCAACTCAATCATTCTCATTAATCAAACGTTATATGATGGACGGCATGCATCTCCCTTATGAAGAAATGATGGAAAAGGAAGCACAGGCACAACGTATTGCTGGCAAGTCTAATGATCATCAAGAGGGATTACAGGCTTTTAAAGAAAAACGCAAACCGAACTTTGTCGGAAATTAATAGAAGGAGTGACGAGAAATGGAACGTACAGTAGCAAAAGAAGCAGTAACAGAGGTTAGACCAATGAAACGTGATCACTATGCGATGATTATTAATGGGGAACGCGTAGAAAGCAGTTCAAGTGAAGTGTTTGAAACGTATAATCCAGCAAAAGGAGAGGTACTGGCAACCGTTGCTAAAGCAAATAAAGAAGATGCAGAAATGGCAGTACAAGCAGCAAGGAATGCATTTGATCATGGGAAATGGCGGAAGTATCCAGTTGGCAAACGTTCACGTGTGTTAAATAAAATTGCAGCAATTATGCGCGAGCGATTTAATGAGCTTGTTGAAATGGAAGTTTTAAATAGTGGAAAAGCAGCGAGTGCTGCACAGATCCAAATTAACCAGTCGATAGAGGACTTTGAATTCTACGCTGGCGCAATTGTTGGCCATCGTGGGACTGTCAATAATATGCCTTATGGATTTTTTAACTATACAAACAAAGAACCAGTTGGTGTTTGTGCACAAATTATACCTTGGAACTATCCAATGATGATGGCAGCGTGGAAGATAGCACCTGCGATAGCTACTGGTTGTTCGGTTATCATCAAACCGGCTAGTCTAACGCCAATTACAGCCATTATTCTTAACGAAATATGCCATGAAGCAGGTGTACCAGAAGGGGTAGTCAATACAATTCCTGGTTCAGGCAGTGTCGTAGGAGATTATCTGGTAGAACATGATGATATCAATAAGGTTGCTTTTACAGGTTCAACATCAACAGGAAAAGATATTATGGCAAAGTCCTCACAAACAATAAAGCGCCTTACACTTGAGTTAGGTGGGAAGTCACCAAATATCGTCTTTGAAGATGCTGATTTAGAAGCGGCTATACCAGGTTCTTTGTTCGGTATTTTCTTTAATACCGGACAGTCATGTGAAGCTAGGTCGAGAATGTTTGTTCATGAATCGATTTACGATGAGTTTATGGAAAAATTTATTGCTAAAACAGAGAAATTGCAATCAGGAGACCCTTTTAATAAAGGAACACACCTTGGCTCCATTATTAGCAATGATCAGGTGGAAGTAATCGATGCATATGTTCAATCTGCTAGAGAAGCTGGTGCAACGATTGCTACAGGCGGTAAAAAGGCAACAATTGAAGGTTTTGAAAACGGACATTGGTATGAACCGACCGTTATAACCGATGTAACACCAGACATGAAAGCTGTTAAAGAAGAAATATTTGGTCCAGTAGTTGTAGTAGAAAAGTTTAGCGATGAAAAAGATGTTGTCAAGCGTGCAAACGATACGAGATATGGATTAGGTTCATCAATCTGGACAACTAACCAAGCACGAGCAACACGTGTTGCTCACAAAATTGAAGCTGGAATCGTAATGGTCAATAGTCCATTTTCGGCATTTCCTGGGACACCATTTGGAGGATATAAACAATCCGGATTCGGTCGAGAACTTTGTGTCGAAACCCTTGATCTATATATGGAAGATAAAAGTGTTCTTTCCTATTACGGGCCAAAACCAATCAATCCATTTGGAGTTTAATTATAAAAGCGGAGTGGACTCGCCCAGCGACGAAAAGCATAGACAAGAGACCGTAGAGCACATGGTCTTTCGTGCTCAAGAGTCTAATGCCTATGTCTCGAGTCCCCGGAGTAGGATGTAAATTTTTAAAGGAAGGGAAGGCTGACCATGGCAATTCAAAACGTTACTGTCATGGGAGCTGGTGTAATGGGGCGGGGCATTGCGTATGTCTCGGCCCTTGCTGGTTTCCATACGACATTGGTTGATATATCTGAAAAGCAGTTACAGGAAGCATATGAACACGCGAAACAGACAACTCAAAAAGGAATTAAAAGAGGGAAGCTGACAGATATACAGGCGCAAAATCTATTAGACAATCTACATACTTCGTTACATTTTGAAACCACAATAGAATCGGCCGATCTCTTAATTGAAGCAGTTCCAGAAAAACGGGAGCTAAAGAAAAGCGTAATGGAAATGGCAGAAGAGCATGCACCAGACCACACAATTTTTGCCTCAAATACGTCGACCATTAGCCCAACAGAAATAGCTTCCTTTACAAAACGCCCTGAGAAAGTAGCGGTGATGCACTTTTTCAATCCTGTTCATTTAATGCCTCTCGTGGAAATTGTAAAAGGACTGGAAACGAGCGAGCAAACGGTAAAAATCATTCGCGAATCTGCTGAGAAGATGGGTAAGGAAACTGTTGACGTGAATGAGTTTCCTGGGTTTGTCACAAGCCGAATTAGTGCAATGGTTGGAAATGAAGCTTTTCACATGCTGCAAGAAGGCGTGGCGACAGCGGAAGATATAGATAAAGCGATTCGATTAGGCTTAAATTATCCGATGGGTCCATTTGAACTTGGTGACTTAGTTGGACTGGATGCGCGTCTAAATAATTTAAAATATCTGCATGAAACACTTGGGGAAAAGTTCCGACCCGCTCCTCTTCTTGAACAATACGTCAAGGCAGGCCGACTTGGACGAAAGTCAGGAAAAGGAGTTTACGACTATACGAGCAAAGGCGAGTTGATTAAATAATGAGAGAAGTAGTTATTGTAGATGCTGTCCGTACCCCTTTTGGTAGGTATAAAGGTGCGTTAAAAGATGTTCGCCCCGATGATTTAGGAGCAACTGTCATTAAAGCGCTTGTTGACAGAAATTCTGAACTTCCGGTTGAACAAATTGAAGATGTCGTTTTGGGTAACGCCAATCAGGCTGGCGAAGACAACCGTAACGTGGCCAGAATGTCGGCATTGCTAGCGGGGTTACCTGTCACGGTAGGGGGAACAACGATTAATCGTCTATGTGGGTCAGGTTTGGATGCCGTAATGTACGCGGCACGTGCAATCGCGATTGGAGAAGGGGATATCTATATTGCAGGTGGCACGGAAAGCATGTCACGCGCACCATTCGTGATGGCCAAACCGGAAAAAGAGTTCCCACGTGGCAATATGGAACTTTTCGATACGACGATAGGTTGGCGTTTTACAAACAAGAAGCTGGAAAAAATGTATGGATCGGATACGATGCCACAGACAGCTGAAAATGTGGCACAGCGTTATGAGATAACTCGTGCAGAACAGGATCAGTTTGCTTTTGAAAGTCAGCAGCGTGCTAAAAGAGCAATGGAGGAAAATAAATTCACAGATGAAATTGTTCCAGTCGTTTATACGGATCGTAAAGGCAATGAAGTAATAGTAGAAAAAGATGAGCACCCACGTCCAGAATCAACGCAAGAAAAACTAGGGAAATTAAAGCCGATTTTTGAAGGTGGAACAATTACAGCAGGAAATGCTTCAGGCGTGAACGATGGAGCATCTGCTTTACTAGTAATGAGTGCAGAAAAGGCAAAGGAACTGAACCTCAAACCACTAGTGAAATATAAAATTGGAGCCACCGCTGGATTGGAACCGGAAGTGATGGGTCTTGGTCCAATTTACGCATCGCAAAAAGCACTTGAACGTGCCAGTTTAAAGGTAAGTGACGTAGGATTAATAGAATTAAATGAAGCATTTGCGTCTCAGTCGCTTGCATGTATTCGTCAGATGGAATTTGATCAACAAAAGGTTAATGTGAATGGTGGTGCAATAGCGTTCGGTCACCCACTAGGTGCAAGTGGTGCTCGTATTTTAACAACGCTAATTTATGAAATGAAGAGGCAGCAAACAAAATATGGTCTTGCAACGATGTGCATCGGTGTCGGTCAGGGCATCGCAACTATTGTAGAAAATGTAACGGAAGAGCATTAAAAGGGGTAAAAATCGATGGAGACTGTTTTATTCAAAAAGGAAAATAATATTGCATACGTTACAATCAATCGAGAGGAAGCATTGAACTGTTTCAATTATGAAACACTTCACCAGCTTCAGCAGGTGACGGATGCTATTCATCTTGACGCAGAGATGAAAGTAGTAATTTTTACAGGTGCTGGGGAGAAAGCTTTTAGTGCCGGAGCTGATTTAAAAGAGAGAAAAAATCTATCTGAAACAGAAGTCAGGCGTAATGTTAAAGCAATTCGGGATGTATTTACCAGTATTGCGGAATTACCGCAGCCAACAATTGCTGCGGTAAATGGCTATGCGTTTGGCGGTGGATTTGAATTGATGATCGCCTGTGACTTTTCAATCGCCATTGAAGGAGTGAAAATGGGTCTGACTGAAACAAGTTGGGCAATCATTCCAGGGGCCGGTGGTACGCAACGTCTGCCAAGATTAGTCGGTGAAATGAAAGCGAAAGAGTTAATTTTTACCGCTAAAAAATTCACGGCCGAAGAAGCGCTTGATCTTGGTATAGTTTTACAAGTGGTGGAAACCGGAAAGTTACTTGCTACTTGCGAACAACTAGCTACTGCTATGATGAAAAATGGTCCGATTGCTATTAAACAAGCGAAACATGCGATTACTCAAGGAATGAATACAGATTTACATACAGGACTTGCGATCGAATCAAAAGCATATGAAGTAATCATTCCGACAGAAGATCGTATGGAAGCGTTGCATGCTTTCAACGAGAAAAGAAGCCCAGAATTTAAAGGGAAATAAATGGGCATATGATTTGAGGGGGAGGAATCATGAATCCAGTTTGCAAACTACTTAATATTAGCTATCCAATCATCCAAGGTGGAATGGGGAATATTAGCAATTCACAACTAGCGACTGCTGTTTCAGAAGCGGGGGGGCTTGGAACAATCGGTTGCGGCACCATGTCACCGGATGAAGTAGAAAAAATAATCCTTGAAACTAAACAGAATACAGACAAACCATTTGCCGTAAACATTGCAATTAGTGTGACACCACATGTTAATGAATTAATAGCGTTAGTGATTAAACATAATGTAGATGCGGTCACCCTTTCTGCAGGAAATCCGTCATCTTACATTCCGCTTTTTCACGAACATAACATTAAAGTCATCGCGCTTGTTGCATCTGTCAAACATGCTAAAAAGGCCGAAGAAGCCGGTGCTGACATTCTTGTGGCGGAAGGGTTTGAAGCAGCGGGGATTAACTCACATCTTGAACTTACTACCTTTACATTAATTCCACAAATCGTACAGCATGTAAAGGTTCCTGTATTAGCAGCTGGTGGAATAGGAGATGGAAAAGGATTAGCAGCTTCTTTCATGCTTGGTGCGAGTGGTGTCCAGATAGGTACTCGTTTCATTGCGACGAAAGAAGCACCGTTTCATGAGGACTATAAGAGGCGGCTTATCGAAGCTGAAGACACCGGAACAATGATTATCGGCCGACCGGTTGGACGGGTCAGGCGAATTTTGAAAAACCCTTATGCTACAAAGCTATTTAATTTTGAAAAAGAGGGAATGACAGTCGAGCAATATGGCGAGTTAACGTCAGAAAAGCTGCACGTTTTAGGTGCGCTTAAAGGTGATATGGAGAATGGTTTCATCAATAGTGGGCAAGTGGCAGGATTAATCAGACACATACCTACTGTCAAGGAATTGCTCGAAGGAATGGTTAAAGAGGCAAAAGAGCAAATGAACCATTCAGCTAATCTATTAGATGCCATTCAAGAGGAGAATGTATAAATGAGCTTAACGATTTGGGGTGATTAGATGAAATCAGGAATGGAAATAGGCAGAACCGAAACAATCGAGATAGAAGTCACAGAAGATATGTTTGCAAGCTTTGAAGGAAATGTGGTACATCCTGTTTATTCTACGGTTGCAATGGTATACCACATGGAATGGGTCTCAAGAAAAATCATTCTTCCATTCTTAGAGGAACATGAGGAGGGGATGGGGGCTGCCGTTCAATTAAAGCACATTGATCCGTCCCCTCTACATTCAAAAGTGAAATTAACAGCAACCCTGATTGAAAACAAAAATAATCAGCAAGTTCTTACAAAAGTTGAGGCATTCAATGAACATGGCTTAATAGGAAAAGGCGAGGTCAAACAGGTGATTTTGCCAAAAGATTTAATCAGCCAGAAACTATCATCAAAACAAACCTATTAAATGTGTTTATAACTATTTCGTCAATATTGGGGGTCTTGGATGAGCTTCGTAACAGAATCAAGCATAAATGAGGATTTTGTTTTTCTGGATAAAATGTCTGAACATGAGCAAGTAGTATTCTGCAATGACAAAGCCACTGGGCTAAGGGCCATTATTGCTATCCATAACACAACTCTTGGGCCAGCACTCGGCGGTTGTAGAATGCAGCCTTATCGGAGTCTTGATGCGGCACTTAATGATGTACTTCGTTTATCAAAAGGAATGAGTTATAAATGTGCTGCGGCAGATGTAGATTTTGGTGGAGGAAAAGCCGTTATCATTGGTGATCCTCTCACAGATAAGTCACCAGAGCTTTTCCGTGCTTTTGGTCAGTTTGTTGAATCACTGGGTGGTCGTTTTTATACAGGTACAGATATGGGGACTACCATGGATGATTTCGTTTATGCCAAAAAAGAAACCAATAACATTGTAGGGGTTCCAGAAGCATATGGAGGCAGTGGGGATTCTTCAATTCCAACAGCCACAGGGGTGTTAGGCGGTATTAAAGCAACAAATCAAATACTCTTTGGCAAAGACAATCTACAAGGTGTCACATATGCGATTCAAGGACTTGGTAAAGTTGGTTTTAAAGTGGCGGAAGGACTGCTTGATGAAGGTGCAGACCTTTATGTGACTGATATTAATGAAAAAAGCATTCAAGCGATTCAGGAAAGAGCGAAAACAATGTCGGGATCTGTCAAAGTAGTAAGTAATAATGACATTTATTCTCAAGAAGCGGATGTTTTTGTTCCATGTGCGTTTGGCGGCATCGTGAATGATGATACGATTTCTCAATTTAAAGTGAAAGCAATTGCCGGATCTGCAAACAATCAATTGGCAACAGAAGAACATGGTATCCAGCTAGCAGAAAAGGGAATTCTGTATGCCCCTGATTATATTATTAACTCAGGGGGGCTAATTCAAGTTGCTGATGAGCTTTATGGGGCAAATAAAGAAAGAGTACTGATGAAAACAAGAGAGATTTATAACGTAATTCTCAAGGTATATCAAGAGGCTGAGCTTAATCAGATAACGACGATGGAAGCGGCCAATCAAATTTGTGAAAAGCTAATGGAAGGTAGAGGGAAAAGAAACAGTTTCTATACACCATCAATTAAGCCTAAATGGGACATTCGGAAATAGTTTTAACGTGTTATCCGGTATGTCTAAAGGCCCAAATAAGACTTGACTCAACGGCAGGTTCTGATATAATGTTAGAAAATATTCTAAAAATTATAATATCTATTTGGGGGGAAATGTAATGAAAAAGGGTCTACTATTAATAGCAATAGCAATGATTAGTATGATGGTTTTAGTAGCTTGTAGTTCGGATGAATCTTCAGAAGCAAGTGGGGACGGTGAAGGAAAGACATATAAAGTTGGGGCAACTCAAATTGTTGAACATCCATCACTTGATGAAGCCTACAAAGGGTTTCAAGCAGCATTGAAAGACGCCGGATTAAATGTAGAATATGACTTACAAAGCGCACAAGGGGATCAGAATAATGTAGCCCCAATTGCTAATAACTTTGTTGCAGATAATGTAGACCTGATTTTTGCCAATTCCACACCAAGTGCACTTGGAGCAGTACAAGCGACAAGCGAGATTCCTATCATTTTTACATCTGTTACAGATGCAGTAGGAGCCGGATTGGTTAAGTCGATGGATGAACCTGGTGAGAATGTTACGGGTGTACTCGATCTTCATCCCGATGCCATTCAAAAAACGGTTGAATTTATCGATGCGAATTTCGAAGGTGCTAATGTCGGATTGATCTATAATTCGGGGGAGCAAAACTCTATAAGCCAAATTAAAGATGTAAAAGCAGCTGTTGAGGGCACAAGCTTAAGCCTTTCCGAACGTACAGTAGCTAGTTCCGCACAAGTGAAGCAAGCGGCTACTACACTCGTTGGTGAAGCAGATGTTTTCTATATCATAACGGATAATACGGTAGTTTCCGCATTGGATAGTGTTATAGGTGTAGCGAATGAGCAGGATATTCCACTTATAGTTGGCGAACCAGATTCATTGAAAAAGGGTGGATTTGCCACTTTCGGAATTGACTACCACAAAATTGGATATCGATCTGGAGAAATGGCTGCAGCGATTTTAACAGGAGAGAAAACAACGAAAGACATCCCTGTTGAGTATCCAGCAGAAATTCAATTATTTATTAATAAACAGGCTTCAGAAAAACAAGGTGTTGAATGGAACACGGAGTGGGATGAAAAAGCAAAACTTGTAGAGCAAGAATAGATTAATACTTAACTAGACGCGAACAGGAGGATATCATGCTTATATCATTATTTGGTGCTGTAGAATCAGGCGTAATATACGCAATCATGGCTTTAGGAGTTTACTTAACCTTTCGCGTCTTGGATTTTCCAGACTTAACCGTGGATGGGAGTTTTGTTACTGGTGCGGCAGTAGCATCCATTTCAATGATTAATGGGGTACCACCAATCTTAGCAACGATCCTAGCAGCATTTGCAGGATTTCTAGCTGGTTGTGTAACAGGTGTGCTCCATACAAAAGGGAAAATTAATGCGCTACTGTCAGGAATAATAATGATGATTGCCCTATATTCTATTAATTTGCGGATCATGGGCCAACCCACACTATCGTTATTACGTGAATCAACAATCTTTAAACAACTGGAATCTATTTGGGCAGCGACTGGTATCGATACATTTTTAAATGGATTATTAGCAATGCTTGGTATAGAACAATTACCTGGTACTTGGTCAATAGTTATCTTGATGATAGTAATAACATTCGTTATCAAATTGTTAACAGACTATTACCTAAAGACTGATGTTGGTCTGGCGCTTCGTGCGACAGGTGACAATAAAAAGATGATTAGAAGTCTGTCAGCTAATACTGACTCCCTCATTATTGTAGGTGTCGGGATTTCAAATGCGCTTGTTGCGTTTTCCGGGGCATTAATTGCTCAACATGGAGGATTCGCGGACGTCGGAATGGGAATTGGAATGATTATTATCGGACTTGCATCTGTAATAATTGGAGAGGCTTTGTTTGGTACGAAAACGATTGCCAGAACAACAATTGCTGTCATCGGTGGGGCAATCGTCTATCGGATTGTAGTAACCCTAGCGCTTCGTGTTGAATTTCTAGAAACGGGTGATATGAAGCTAATTACTGCTTTACTGGTAATTGCAGCTCTAGTGGCACCAAAAATACTGTCTGCTCGTAAAGAAAAAAAGCGGCGTATGCAAAAACGAGCCCAGCTTAAGATGGAGGTGTAACATGCTTCGATTACAGGATATTGCGATTACGTTTAATGAAGACACCCCTGACGAAAAGAAAGCATTGCAATCTATCAATCTGGAACTAGAAAAGGGGGATTTTGTCACTGTTATCGGAAGTAACGGGGCAGGAAAGTCTACCTTAATGAATGTCATTTCCGGGAATTTAAGTCCTGATATTGGGGATGTATATATCAATGATAAGCAAGTCGTCCATTTGCCCGAATATAAGCGCTCAGCATTCATTGGTCGTGTGTTCCAGGATCCAATGTCAGGGACATCACCATCAATGACAATTGAGGAAAACCTGGCGATGGCCTATACACGTGACAAAAAAAGAATACTAAGACCTGGAGTGACGGCAAAACGAAAAAAGTTGTTCAAGGAATACTTAGTAACATTGAATTTGGGATTGGAAGATCGTCTTTCAGCAAAAGTAGGTTTACTTTCGGGGGGAGAACGCCAAGCACTTTCGTTATTAATGGCCACTTTTACCGAACCAAAAATACTGTTGTTGGATGAGCATACTGCAGCATTAGACCCAGCACGTGCAGAGCTAATTACGAAGCTTACGCATGATGTGGTGGAAAAATTTGAACTTACCACGTTGATGGTTACGCATAATATGCAACAGGCTTTAGACTTGGGAAATAGGTTAATTATGATGGATAAAGGTCAAATTATTTTTGATGTAGCTGGTAAAGAAAAACAGCAGCTAACGATTGAAAAACTATTGCACGAATTCCAGCGAATACGCGGAGCCCAGTTTGAGAGCGATCGGGCTGTGTTGGGGTAATTTGTGAATAAATATTGATGGAGAAGAGGCTAACTCATTTGAGTTTAGTCTCTTTTTCTTAATATTATTCTTATAAAAGATCACTGGAATAAAAAGACAATTCTAAAATAAATAAATTAATTACAAAAAACTGTTGTAAAACGCTTTCATTTATTTTATACTTTACTAAATCGGTTTACTAAACCGGTTTAGTGATAAAAAACAGTATTAAATATGACATAGGAGAAAATTAAATGAAAACGGTTACGATTGCAGATGTGGCTGAATATGCAGAGGTATCAAAAAGCACAGTCTCCCAATATTTGAACAAACGATATGACTATATGGCTGTCAAAACGAAAAAGAAAATAGAATTAGCTATTGAAGAATTAGGTTACCGACCAAATATAGTAGCAAGAAGTTTGAAACAAAAATCTACCACTACCATTGGTGTAATTGTGGCGAATATTTTACATGAATTTTCAACACAAGTAATTCGATCGATAGAAGATGTGTGTAATGAACTAGGTTTTCATATTATTGTGTGTAATGCAGATGACGAGCCAATTAAGGAAAAGAAGTATATTGAGATGCTTCGAGCGAAACAAGTGGATGGCATCATCGTCTTCCCAACTGGGGATAATGTTGAATTGTACAAACGGATGGTTGAGGAAAATTATCCAATCGTATTTATGGACCGAAGAATTCCAGAAGTACCGGTAAGTTCAATCATGTTGCACAACGAAAATGCAGCATCAATTGCAGTAGAAGAATTTATATCACAGGGGTACAAGCGAATTGGAATTATTACTCCTTCGACAGTTGAAAAAATAACACCAAGGTTGGAACGCATAAGTGGATACAAACAAGCGCTGCAAAAACATAATCTACCTATTGTTCCTGAGTATATTAAAAGTTTAGATATTCACCACATACAAGAAGGATTAAAAGAAATGCTGGAGTTACCAAAACCGCCTGAAGCGATTCTTGCTATGAATGATTTAGCTTTAATAGAGATTTTAAAATATGCCAAAGAAAATGCTATCAAAATACCAGAAGATGTTGCCTTGATCGGAATTGATGATGTTTCATTTGCAAGTTTTTATAATCCCTCTTTAACGACGATAGCTCAACCAACATTTGAGATGGGGAATAAAGCTGCGCAATTACTTTTAAATAAAATTAAAAAGACTAATACAGAGGATACAGAGGAAATCTATCGCTTTGAACCTGTATTAATAAAACGTTCATCTTGCTAGTTAACAAATTTTACAAATAAAAGCGCTAATAATTAACACGAAAGGGGATGAAGATTTTGAAAACAATCATTCATACCGTTGCAGATGAAATCACAAATGTCTTAAAACAAATTGATGAAAATGAAGTCATCCAGTTAGGAAATGAACTTCAGAATGCAAACCGAATTTTTATATCTGGAACTGGTCGTTCAGGCTTAATTGGAAAAGTATTTGCTATGCGCTTAATGCAAAGTGGGTATCAGGTTTTTGTGGTAGGAGAAACCATCACGCCAAGTATAGAAAGCGATGATTTATTAATCGTAATTTCTGGATCAGGTAGTACAGGTTCTTTAGCACAATTCGCACAGAAAGCAAAAGAAGTTGGTGCTAAATTGGCTCTTGTAACTACAAATAGAGATTCCAAAATCGGTCAACTTAGTGATTGTACCCTATTCATTCCTGCAGCAACGAAAAAACGTGAAGCGCATGAGCCTAAAACGATACAACCACTTGGAAGTCAGTTCGATCAGTCAGCACATTTAGTTTTAGACGCATTAATGGTTCACCTTTTACAAAATAAAAGGGATGAACAAAGTAATGCACAACTAAATAAACTACATGCAAATTTAGAATAAAAGAGAGAGAGGATGAGACGATGGTTGTTATTGATAGAATCAGAGAAAATCCTATTGTTCCAGTAATCCGAAAGGCTAATGAACAAAACATTATCCCAATAGTAGATTCTTTGTATAAAGGTGGAGTCAAAACAATTGAAATAACTGCTGAAACACCGAAAGTTACGACTCTGATTGAAATGGTGGTTAACGAATTTGCCGATAAAGTTTTAGTAGGTGCAGGCACCGTATTGGATGCAGAAACAGCTAGAGCGGTCATCATGGCGGGGGCAGCGTTTATTGTATCCCCAACACTGAATACAGAGACTATAAAATTTTCGAACCGATACGGGATATTAACTATTTCTGGTGCTTTGACGCCAACAGAAATTCTAACTGCCTATGAGCACGGAGCAGGAATGATAAAGGTTTTTCCGGCAGATGTATTTGGTCCCAAGTATATAAAAAGTATCCATGGGCCACTACCGCATATTCCTTTAATGGTAACGGGAGGCATTACACTGCAAAACATGAATGATTATTTCAATCTAGGGGGTGTTGCAGTAGGTGTTGGTAGTAATCTAGTAAATGCTGACAAGCTCCAAACAGCAGAAGATTATCAACGATTGACTGAAACAGCATCACAGTTTGTAAATAAATTAGATGAATTAAAGCATTAGTTTTTATCTAAATAAAAACCAAGGAGAGATTTAACATGAAAAAGTTTAAGTTAATTCCATTTGTATTAATACTATTAGCTTTCGCAGTACTTGCGGGATGCGGCGATGATAAGGGTTCAGGTGAAGGTGGCGACAAAATAAAAATAATTGCAGCTCATAACCAGACATCACCAAAGAATCCTTATCAAGATGGATTATTAAAATTTAAAGAAGTAGCTGAAAAAGAATCAAATGGCAAAATTGAAGTAGAAGTACACGCTGGAACTCTTGGAACCGAGGAGTCAGAGCTAGTTGAAAAACTTAAATTAGGTGCTGCTGATGTTGTACTTGTTTCTCCAGGTTTCATGACCCAAACAGGTATAGAAGAGGTTAATTTATTTGCCTTTCCATATCTATTTGAGAGTTATGACCATTGGGAAAAAGTAGTAGATGGCGAAGTTGGAGATAAAATGGCAAAAATCATTAATGAAAAGTCAAACAATGATTTTAAACTTATCGGTTATTGGACTGCAGGAGTAAGACATTATTATGGTAAAAAACCAATAAATAAAATGTCTGATTTAGATGGTATGACAATTCGTACACAAACATCTGGTGTTGTTGCTGATTATTGGAAACAAACGGGCGCTATTCCAACTGATGTGGCATGGGGTGAATTATACCAGGCACTAGAGCAGGATGTAGTAGATTCAGCAGAAAATGCTTATCCATACTTTGTACAGCAAAACCACCATACAACAGCTAATGGTAAGTATATTACAGAAACTGGTCATGATTACACAACTAGATTCTTATTAGTAAACGGTAAAAAGTTTGATAATTATACTGATAAGCAAAAGGAAACTATTTTAAAAGCCGCTGAGGCATCGGTTAAAGCAGAAAGAAAAGCACTTTATGAGCAAGAAGAAGAATACAAACAAAAAGCAATTGACGAAGGTGCAAAAGTTAACCAAATCGACAGAGAACCATTCATTGAATTAGCTATACCACTACAAGATAAAGCAGCTAAAGAGATGGGTGTAGAAGATATGCTACAAAAAATTAGAGATGCAAAATAACAACTAAAGTAAGGACACTTTATGTGTCCTTTCCTTTAGGCTTCGTTAGGAGGCTATACAATGAACCGTTTCGTTAAAGCACTTGAAAAAGTGCAATTGACAGCAGGTGTTATATTTTTATCCATATTCTTTATCGTTATTATGATACAAATTGCAACACGGCATTTAGGAATTCCGGCAATTTGGACTGTAGAAGTGGCGAACTATTCCTTTATTTGGGCAGTCTTCATGGGTGCGTCGGTAATGGTAAATAGAAGAGAACACTTTAATTTTGATTTCTTTGAAAAAAAGTTAAAACGCAAAGCTAGACTATCCCTGGGTATTTTCAATGATCTTATTCTCATTTTATTTAATTTTGCTATTTTCTTTTATGGTATAAAAGTTGTTCAAAACTTTTGGGATTATAATTGGGTGGCGTTACCGGAAATGAAGATGGGGTATGTCTGGATTTCCGTCCCTATCATGGGTATTACAATGGTTATCTATTCGCTTTCCCATTTATTGAACCATATAAAGTTATTACAGGGTAAGGAGGTGCAAGAGTAATGGGATTCATATTGTTAGGTCTATTTATTGTATTAATGCTAATAGGGATACCCATTGCTTTCGTTATTGGTATTGTAGCTCTTGTAGGTATTTTTGATATACCGTATATCCCTGAACTTACGGTTCCAATGAAAATGTTTAATGGATTAGATTCATTCGTTTTGTTAGCAGTTCCATTATTCATTTTAGCAGCAAACTTAATGAACTCCGGTAAGATTTCAGTAAAATTAATAGAGCTATCTCTAGCAATAGTAGGGCCAATTAGAGGTGGATTAGCTCATGCAAACATTTTAGTATCGATGATGTTTGCAGGTGTATCAGGGGCATCACAAGCTGATACAGCAGGAGTAGGAAAGATTCTTATCCCTAGTATGAAAGAAAAAGGATATGACAAAGAAACAGCCGTTGCAGTAACAGCAGCCTCCTCAACAATTGGAGTTGTCATTCCTCCAAGTATTCCGATGATTATTTTTGCTGGATTAACCAATGCATCAGTAGGAGCACTTTTCCTTGGTGGAATTGTACCAGGAATATTGATTGGATTAAGTATGATGGTTTTCATCTATATCATGGCAATCAGAAAGAAATATCCAAGATATGACCGTGTGGCCGTTGGTAAGTTTCTCAAATTACTAGTTGAAACGATTCCTGCATTGTTTACACCTGTTATTATTATTGGTGGAATTATTTCTGGGTTTTTCACAGCAACTGAAGCTGCAGCAGTAGCTTCCTTATATACACTTCTAATAAGTATGTTCTTTTATAGAACGTTAAAGCTTAGTGATATTCCTAAGATATTAGTTGATACCTTGGCACTTAGTTCGTTATCCCTCTTTGCATTAGCAGCAGCAAGTGCTTTAGGTGAATTGATGAGTTACTATCGATTGGGAACATTAGCACAAGAATTCTTTGCTAGTAACATTGATGCTAAGTGGGTATTTATACTAATTATTATTGGATTCTTCTTATTCATAGGAACATTTATGGACGCTATCCCAGCGATGATCCTATTCGTTCCAGTTATTTTACCAACAGCAATTCAGTTTGGTGTTGACCCAATTCATTTAGGATTAATAGTAGTAATCACATTGGCGGTTGGTCTAATAACACCACCATATGGGTTGTGTTTATTACTGGCGGCGAAGATAGGGGATCTATCCATTGAACGTTCTCTAGTAGCGGTACTACCATATATTGCTATTATTGTTGTAGTGTTACTCTTTATTGCTTTTTTCCCGGATGTAGCATTCTATATTCCAAAAATGATTAACCCGGGATTATTCTAGATAAAAAAATCAATTACACAAGTGGCTCCAGTTAACTATTGGGGCCATTTGTTGGTTTTAAAGAAATAGGTAGGTGGGAAGAAAGTGGATAATCAAAAAAAGATTGCAGGTGAACATTCCGTTCAATTTATTGAAGATGGAATGACAGTTGGATTAGGTTCGGGAACAACGGTTTACTGGATGATGAAAAAATTAGGTGAACTAGTAAAAAAAGGATTAGTTGTACATGGTGTACCTTCCTCCCGGAAAACGGAGAGATGGGCACACGAATTTGGAATTTCTTTAAAAACGCTCGCTGAAATAGATGAAATTGATATAGCAATTGATGGTGCTGATGAAATTGATGGACAGTTAAACCTTATTAAAGGTGGAGGGGGATCACTCGTTAGAGAAAAAATAATTGATTCATTTGCTAATCATTTAATTATCATTGCAGACGAATCAAAAATGGTATCTGAACTAGGGAGTTACCCTTTACCAATAGAAGTAACCCCCTTTGGATGGGAAATTACAGCAAAAAAAATTTCACAATTAGGATGCAAACCTGAAATTAGAGTGAAAGATAATCAAGTTTTTATTTCGGATAATGGAAACCATATACTTGATTGTAGGTTTGAGCGTATTTCAGATCCCAAAACGCTTCATGAAAATTTGAAGCTATTAGTCGGAGTAGTAGAAACGGGATTGTTTATTGAGATGACAGATAAAGTTATTATTGGGAAAGATCAGGAAATAGACATTATAAATTATGGCTGTATTCCCAAAGATTGTTGCTTTATAAGAGAATAGATATAGACTGCGACATAACCAAAAATCATGTTCTGTGTCCTGCAACCGCTGCGGAAAAAGCACTACGCTTTCCGCGGGCTTGCGCTGAGCCTCCTCGATCGCAAAGAACGCTCACTGCGGGGTCTCAACACTTCGCTTTCCCGCAGGAGTCTCCGTGTTTTTCCTTCGCTAATATGGTGTCTGAAAGCAGTACCATATAGCTCCTTTCACTATTATGGCAGTTGATTGGAGCGGAGGACAGTTGACTCCTGCGGGAACAGCACGAGTCTGAAGACCCCGCAGCGGTGGTCTTCCGCGAGGAGGCTGAAGCCGTGCCCGCGGAAAGCAACTGTCCGCAGCGGAAATCAACCAGCAGTTACGTCGTAGTATATATCAACTATGAAGATGAAAAGCAACAATGTGTACGAAAAGAGCCTAAATTATTCTAAGGGGGAATTATCGTGAAGGACGTAATAACAATTGGGGATGCAATGATAGCGTTCAACCCTGTATCAACGGGGCCAATGAGGTTTGTAAATGCATTTGAAAAGAGAATAGGCGGCGCTGAATTAAACTTCGCAATTGGATGTGCACGTCTAGGATTAAAATCTGGATGGATTAGCAGATTAGGGAATGATGAGTTTGGCAAATTTATTCGAAACTTTGTTCGTGGAGAAGGAATTGATATTTCTCAAGTGAAATTGATGGATGGTTACCCAACATCATTAAACTTTAAAGAAATTATGGAAGATGGTAGCGTTCGAACATTTTACTATCGGGAAAATTCCCCTACATTGACGATGACACCAGGAGATTTGGATGAGACTTATTTTGAAGAAGCTAAAATTTTGCATATAACAGGGATTTTTCCAGCAATTGATCCGAAAAACATACCTATTATTGAAAAGGCAATTTCATTGGCGAAAAAGCATGGACTAAAAATCTCATTTGACCCGAACATTCGGTTGAAGTTATGGAGTAAAGAAGAAGCGAAAATAGCATTATCAACTATTCTTCCAAACGTAGATATCTTACTTGCTGGAGACGAAGAAATGGATATTATTTTGGGAGTAAGTGACCCGAAAGAAATAATAGAGAAATCAAAGGAACTAGGGATTTCTTATATTGCTGTTAAACAAGGTGAAAAGGGTTCAGTCGGTTATTTTAATAACAAATTAATTGAAGTTCCTCCCATTAAACCAAGAAAAGTAGTGGATACCGTTGGTGCTGGCGATGGGTTTGATGCTGGTGTTATTTATGGCATTTTACATGAATGGCCATTGAAGAAAACACTTGAATTTGCTAATAAAATAGGATCAATGGTGGTTAGTGTATCAGGTGATAATGAAGGCTTGCCATATTTAGAAGATGTGCAAATGGAGCTAGGAGAGATAGAAAGAATAGAAAGATAGACGAGGGGGATGTAAACATGAAATTACAGCTTGCTTTAGACCGTTTAACAAGGGAAGAATGTCTGCAGATCGTCAAAGAAACAGAGAAGGAAATCGATATTATTGAAGTGGGAACAGGTGTTATTAAAGAATATGGGATGTCGATTGTCAGGGAAATAAGAAAGTTATTTCCTAATAAAACGATTGTTACGGACATGAAAACATGTGACGCTGGTGGACATGAAGCGAAACAAGCCTTTGAAGCCGGGGCGGACATTACTACGGTTATGGCTTTTTCATCTGATTTAACTATTACAGATACGATGAAAATAGCAAAACAATATAAGAAAAGAGTAATGGTAGATTTATTGGAAGTAACTAGTAAGAAGCGAATGAAAGAACTACACGAATTGGGCGTTGACCTTGTAAGCCTTCACGTTGGAAAGGATAAGCAAAAGGAAGGTACATTTAATACCGAACTTTTTTCATTGGTAGAAGACCTTGAATTTGAGGTTGCAGTTGCTGGTGGCATCAATCTGCAATCATTATCTGAAATAGTTGAGGAGAAACCAGACGTAGTAATTATTGGTAGCGCAATTACGAAGACTGAAAATCCTAGTGAAACTGCTGCTAAGATGAAAGAAATGATCCATGCATTATAATTAGTAAGTTGAAGTAAAGGAGTGAGATAAGTGAACTTTGCTACAATAGGTACGAGCAGGATTACAGCCTCATTTATTGAGGCTGCAAAGGAAACGAAAGGTTTTACACTCACTGCTGTATATTCACGTTCAGTACAAAAGGCAAAGGATTTTGCAAAGATACATGGTGCAGAAAATGCTTATACAGATTTGGAACAACTAGCAAAAAGCAACGAGGTTGAATGTGTGTATATTGCATCACCTAATTCACTTCATTTTGAACAAGCTATTTTGTTTTTAAAGCATAAAAAGCATGTTATTTGTGAAAAACCTATTTTTTCTAATACGAAAGAGTTAAGTGACGCATATAAAGTTGCTGAAGAAAATAACGTCTACCTATTTGAAGCGGTGCGTAACATACATTCACCAAATTTTCAGCGCTTAAAAGAAGGATTACCCGATATCGGCAAGGTTCGCAGTATGATGCTACATCGCTCCAAATATTCATCTCGTTATGATCAGTATTTGCAAGGGGAAACACCTAATATCTTTTCGGCGGACTTTTCTGGTGGAGCATTAGTTGATCTGGGAGTCTATCCTCTGTACATAGCAGTAACTTTATTTGGAAAACCTCAAGGAATATCGTATCATCCAGTCATGCTTGAAAGTGGCGTAGATGGAAATGGCACGCTAGTTTTAACGTATGAAGACTTCACTAGTACCATTATTTGTTCAAAAATATCCAATTCCTTTAATTCTTGTGAAATCCATGGTGAAGAAGGCACATTACGGTTTGATAATGCAGGAACCATTACGGATTTGCGATTAATCAAAATCGCTTCAAAAGAAAAAGTTTCGTTAGAGACAGTGGATTGGGATCTTGATATGATATTCGAGGTTGAGAACTTCATGAGAATTATAGAAACAAATGATGATCAAGAATATAATAGACTAAAAGATTTAAGTCTTTCCGTACTCTCGATTACAGAAGCGGCACGAAAACAAAACTGCATTTTGTATAAGAATGAAAAGTAAATAACAGATAAAGAAGCTGTCCCACACCAAATTGGCTGGACAGCTTCTCTTTTCTCAGTTAAGAAAATAGTTTTTAACACCAGTTGTAATTGCTTGAGCAACATTATTTTGGTATTCGCTTGTTTGGATGGTAAACAAGTCATTTGGGTTAGTAATAAATCCTAGTTCAACTAGCACTGCCAGATCACGGTTTTCTCGTAATACATGATAGTTTCCATAATGGATTCCCCGATCATTCAGTGCAACTTGTTGTCCAATTGCGTTTTGAATAGATGAAGCAAGCCCTTGACCGTTAGCGTAATAATATGTGCCAATTCCATTTACAGTCATAATTGGATAGGCGTTGTAATGTAGGCTAATAAATGCGTTTGTTTGAAATAAGCTACTAAATTGTACGCGTTCCTCTAAGGATAAGTATTGGTCACTTAGTCGGGTTACCTTAACTGTTGCACCAGCATCCCGAAGATAGGAAGCAACAATTTTAGTTGTTGATAATGTTAGGTCCTTCTCCAGGACTCCATTGAAGCCTATTGCACCAGGGTCTTTACCTCCGTGACCAGGGTCAAGCACTATATTCAAACCATCAAGTGAGCCATTAGCGTTTTGTTCAGGTTCGTGTTGGGCTTGTGTCTTTTCGGTGGAAGCTACAGGTGTATATGTGTCTGTTAGCCAGGCTGCAATCCAACCTGTTGAACCATCCTGAAGTATAACCTTATGCCAATCATTGGATGTTTCAATTTTTGTGTATGTATCTCCTGTTGTTGTATAACCAATAATTGAATAGTCCGTACTAGGACCACTGCGTACATGCACCCCGTCAGCGTTTACTGTTACCTTTTCTTTTGCTGAGGTGGTTGTGGGTTGTTCTGCATCCTCTAATGGGTATAAGTATTGTGATGCGACCCATGCCTCCGTACCTCCATAATACGTTTGAGCCCATCCATATAGTTCTTTAAAAACAACAACTTGATCACCAGGAATTAATTGTCCCATAATCTTAGCATCATTTGATGGTGCATTCCTGACATTAAGTGACGATGTTCCAACCTCGTATGTTTTACCAGAGTGGGCATCAACGGTTGGTGCAATAATAAAAGATAATAGCAATACACTGATTCCGATGAGTAATAGTCGTAAGTTCTTCATTACGGCCTCCTTTTTAATTGTTATAAAAAACATGTAATAAATTATTTCCTATTATACTAGATTTCAAACAATATATGGGGAAAATCATTCAAATTCCTCATTATTTTACAGAAAATTCAACTTACGATAAATGATAGTAGGTATTAAGAGGTGTATGCAATCGTTTGGAATAATAACTGAATGGAAAAAATGATACAATTGATTCTACTCAACTTGAAGGAATGAGGTGCCATAGTGACTGCAAATCATACAGCAGACAATCTAGCAAAAAAAATTAAAACAAAAGACCTTTCACCTGTTGAGGTGATGGACTATTATATGAATCAAATAGAAAGTCAAAATGATCAAGTTAATGCATTTGTAACAATAAATCAAAATGCGATGGACGAGGCAAAACAAGCAGAACGAGAGGTCGTGGATGGAAAAAAACTCGGACCTTTACATGGTGTACCTGTTGGAATTAAAGATTTAACACCTACAAAGGGGATTAGAACCACTTTTGGAACAAAGGTTTTTGGTGATAACGTACCTGACCGTAATGCAACAGTAGTGGAGCGCTTAAAAGCGGCTGGTGCCATTATAATAGGGAAAACCAATACACCTGACTTTGGTCATAAAGGAACGACAGATAATCTGTTGTTTGGCGCAACGAAAAACCCATGGAATCTAGAAAAAACAGCAGGTGGATCTAGTGGCGGTTCAGCTGCTGCAGTTGCAGCTAATATGGTTCCGTTTGCTGAAGGAAGTGATGGGGGAGGTTCGGTACGTATCCCGGCAAGCTTTTGTGGAGTGTATGGATTTAAACCATCATATGGAAGAATCCCAATGGACAACAGTTTAGTCAACGCATTCGGCACGAACAATCCATTCGTGAATCATGGTCCGTTGACAAAAACGGTCCGGGATGCAGCTTTATTCGTTGATGTAACACAAGGGCCATCGACGACAGATCCATTTTCATTGCCTAGGTTTGATGAGAATTTAGTCAATCAGGTGGAAGGTAACTTGAATGGTATAAAAATAGCCTATACAAAAGATTTTGGCATGTATACGGTGGATAAAGAGGTATTACAAGTAATCGATCTACAAGTGAAAAAGTGGCAGGAACTAGGGGCAGTAGTAGAAGAAGTATCAATGGATTTCGGCATGACGCTTCATCAATTCCTGGGATTTTTCAAAAATACATGGTATGCGGCAGCAGCGGCTGGCGGGGCATCAATGTTGCGGGATGTTCCTGAACTACTAACACCGTCCTACCAAACGATGATTGAACGTGGGTTTGATATCCCAACAAGCGAATATATTGGTTACCAGCAGAAGCGGACAATAGTTTGGAGGGAGCTTCAAAAACATTTTGAGACGTATGACCTTGTGATGTCTCCGTCGCTTTCGGTTCCAGCATTTGATTATCATTTATTAGGGCCGGAAGAAATTGAAGGAAAGAAAATTGAAGCGGATTCAGATTGGATGATGACACATATATATAATATGACTGGTTTACCAGCCGCATCCATCCCGGCAGGATTTACTAAAAGCGGATTACCTATTGGCATGCAGCTAGCTGGGAATAGGTTCAACGATGGACTAGTATTACGAGCAAGTCACGCTTATGAACAGCTGATTGGTGGGTTTCCCGCTATAAAATAAACTAAAGCGCTACGTTGGTGTAGCGCTTTTATTCAAGCTCCAATTTTAATCAGGACATAAAGTTTACGTCATGTTAAACTAGTCAGTAGACTCAAATTACAAGCATAGCAGGTGTTTTCGTGGATACATTCATCATTTTTTTCATCATAATATTAGTTGCTTCGATTCTTCAAACTAGTACAGGGTTTGGGTTTTCAATCATGGCTACCCCATTTCTTCTATTGCTTTTTGAACCACGGGAAGCCATTCAAATTAACCTAATTCTATCCTTGGTTATATCGCTTGCTCTTATTTCAAAAATAAAACATGATGTAGACTTTGCAATCTTGAAACGCTTTATACTTGGGAGTTTAGTAGGCTTGCCAATTGGGATAACGATTTTCCTTCTCCTGGATATGACGCTGTTAAAGTTATGTGTAAGTGTGTTGATTTTGGTTTTAACGTTATTACTAATCTTAAACTATCGAATAAGCCAAACAAACAAACGAGACTTTACAATTGGTGGATTTTCAGGTGCCTTTACGACTAGTATTGGGATACCGGGTCCACCGATATTATTGTATTTTTCCGGGACAAATACATCTAAGGAAGCACTGAGGGCAACTACCTTAGCTTTTTATTTATTTATCTATTTTGTAAGTCTGGTAATTCAAATTATTTTTGCAGGGACCACCAAACTTATATGGATTTCCAGCCTTGAGGGACTACCAATGGTAATCGTAGGGTTAATCATCGGGCAGCTTTTGTTTAAACGGATTAACCAACAATTTTTTCGAATCATGACATATATCCTGTTGCTTTTTACAGGTTTATATTTGTTTCTTCAACAGCTTTAGAAAAATGGACACGCATTATGTGTGAATGTACGTTCCCTTGAGGAAGGGAGATTAATATACTACTAATAGATAAAGTTCTTTTAGGGATGTGTCAGGCTAGCCTTCCGAATGGAGGTGGTGCCTTGTGAGTTTATACGAAGTATTGGTGGTACTAATTGGATTCGGTTCCTTATTGATTACCTTACTCGCATTGATCATTACACTGATCAATAGAAAATAGACCTCCCTATTTACCCGACAAGTAATGGAAGAGGTCTATTCTAGATAGAGTAGCCGACTCCCCTGGGGGGACCGCTTATCTACCGGCCACAGTTCATACTGTGGTCTTACATATATAGTTATTAAGTAGGTCATTTATACCAATTTCATGCAATAAATTTTATTCAAAAATGCCATTCAACCGTCGCCCTGGTTGCACAAATAAAAAAAACAATTATACCCATTCCCAATCATACGTTGCTCATGTATACTTATATTTCGAGTACCGAAGAAAGGATGTCATAGATGAGCACTCAATCTACTGCGGTAAAAACGGCTACTATACCAGATAAGATCTGGACACGGGATTTTGTTCTTATCTGCATGGCTAATTTCTTTATTTTTCTTGGATTCCAAATGACACTTCCAACGATTCCATTATTTGTGAAGGAACTCGGGGGCAGTGATCAATTAATTGGTCTTATAACTGGTATTTTTACTTTTTCCGCGTTACTTTTGCGACCTTATGCAGGACATGCATTGGAATCCAAGGGTAGACGTTTTGTCTATATGTTTGGCCTTGCTGTTTTTGTTCTATCCGTTGGTACATACGCATTTATCGCGAGTATTTTCTTTTTATTTATTATGCGGATGGTACAAGGAATCGGCTGGGGTTTCTCAACAACAGCTACAGGAACAATCGCAACGGACCTAATCCCGCCAAAGCGCAGAGGGGAAGGGATGGGCTATTTCGGGCTATCCGGTAATCTTGCCTTGGCATTCGGACCTTCACTTGGTCTGACACTTGTTGGTGTAATGTCTTTTAAAGAACTATTTTTGATTTGTGCGGCACTTGGATTTATGGCATTTTTGTTATCCACCAGGATTCGTTATAAAAAAGTGGAACAATCACCAAATAAAACAGTTACTGTTAAATTTGATATTTTTGAAAAAACAGCAATCCAGCCATCATTGTTATTATTCTTTATTACGGTTAGCTTTGGCGGAATCGCATCTTTCCTTCCACTATATGCAACGGAAAAAGGAATTCCGGGGATTGAATCATACTTCCTGGTATTTGCGATATTTTTAATGATATCTCGCACGTTTGCTGGGAAAATATATGATTCAAAGGGTCATATTTTTGTATTTCTTCCAGGAACTTTATTAATTTTTGGTTCCATGCTATTACTTTCATGGTTACCAAGCACACTAGTTATGCTAATCGCAGGCGGAATGTATGGCTTGGGCTTTGGGAGTGTACAACCAGCACTACAGGCATGGGCGGTTGATAAGGCTGCAGATAATCGAAAAGGAATGGCAAACGCGACATTTTTCTCATTCTTTGATTTAGGTGTGGGAGTTGGGGCAATTACATTTGGTCAATTGGCCTTTATGTATGATTACAGTGTCATTTATGTAACCTCTGCTGGTTCGGTTATGCTATCAATCTTTCTATATATTTACCTACTATTAAAATCGAAAAAGTGATAAGTGGGGTGGCGAGATTAGTCAATTAGTAGTAGACTTATCTTACCGTAAATAATAGAGAAAAAGAGTTTTTGGGGTGTAATTATGAAATTCATCAGAGTAGGGGTTTTTTATTTACTTGGAGTTTTCGGAATTATTTGTATAAGTGTATTTCCGCAATTTTTTGCAGATGCAGGACTATCAAATCCTTTGGGTTATTTTGAGGCGTTAGGAGATTTTCTACTTACATTCATTCAACCAGCTTCCTGGGTTTATCAAGTACCCCGATCACCTGGGGAATTTTCGCTTGTTGGAACATTGTGGGAGCCATTTATTTATTCCATGAAAATCTTGCTCGGAGCATTATTGCTAGGATTTTCGCTTGCTTTTATTTTCGCGTTCTTTGCGAATTTTTTGCCGCAAAAAATCTTGCAGGGAATAAAGCGTGTTCTGGACTTTTTAGAGTCAATTCCCGATATCGTTATTGCAGCACTTCTGCAGGCGTTTGTTATTTATGTGTATAAAACATATGGTTTAGAGTTGTTCAGAGTAGCGTCTTATATGGATAAACAGGCATATCTTGGTCCTATAATCACATTGGCTATTCTGCCGATGGTTTCCCTATTTAAGATTATACTTTTGATGATAGAAGAGGAGTTTTTGAAGGATTATGTCGGGTTCCTGAAAAGCAAAGGCATTCAGAAGATGGGTATTCTATTACGTCATGTATTGAAAAACATTTTGCCGACAACGTTTCACCATTCAAAAGTTATCATTTGGGCAACACTCTCAAGTCAATTTATTATTGAACGAATTTTTAATGTTCATGGTCTCACGTTTTATGTCGTTGGGAGCTTTCAGCCGATGACAATAGCCGTGGCACTAATCCTATTGTTTACACCATTCTTTTTATTTTTCCAGTTAATTGATCTTTGGTTGAATCAGGACCCACTATATAATCATCAAATAAAAATGAATAAGCGGCATTCTTTTCAACCTTTCCAGTATATAAAAAATATGTTTACTGGGATGAAGCATGTCAACTGGTACAGGTTCAAACCATGGGCGCCTATACAAATCTTTTTAACCCACATGAAAAATTACAAGTTCGCAATTGGTAGTTTATTTTTCATTGGTTTAATTAGCTACAGCCTCATTTATTCTATTACAACGGACAATCACATCGACAAAGTAGGGATACTTTACGAAGACGATGGGGTGTCAATTAAAAGTACCCCACCACATGCACCGACAGAGCCGTTTTTACTAGGGTCTGATGGTGCGGGATATAGTATTTATGACATGCTAGTGATTGGAGCGAAATATACATTAATATTCGCTATAATCATCGCTGTTTTAAGAGTATTTATTGGGTTAATTGGTGGAGTGTTTTATGCTTTTGCGTTTGGACCGAGACGACAAAATTGGATTGAAAAAATGGTAGATTCGATACACTTTCTGCCGTTAAGTGTAATTGCATATTTATTACTCGCACCCATATTGATGGAGCAGTTCGGTGGATTCGCCTATTCCTTTACCGAGAGAATTGTGCTGGAGATTATTATTTTAACTGTTTTGGTTGTTCCGCTGACATCTATGTTATTAGGAAATGAAATGAAACGTATATTAAACTATGAATTTATAATGAGTGCGAAGGTTCTTGGTGGTAGCAGGTTTCATATCTTTTGGCGGCATATACTCCCGCATATTGGTACGCGGATGACCATTTTATTTGGCCAACAATTTATCCAGGTGCTCCTGATCTTTATGCATTTAGGGATATTCAACTTTTTCTTTGGTGGTACAAACCGTGACTTTGGTATGATGCCTTCACCTCCTAGATCAATCACCTACGAATGGTCTGGATTAATTGGCAATACCATGCACGCTCTTTCTTCAGGGAGATATTGGCTCATCATCTGGGTACTATTAGCCTTCATGCTAAGCATTTATGCGATGCAGTTTATCATTCAGGGCGTAAAAGAAATCCAGCAGACTAAGGTTGGAGTGGTTTATAAATTCCGGAAAAATAAGCGTAAAGGGAAGACGAAGGTTCAAAGTGAAGCTTCAAAATTCCAGCCAACTACGGAAAGTTTTCAAAGGGCTGAACATGATAAAAGGTGAAAAATTGAGTTCCTTTTAACCAAAGGGGCTCAATTTGGTTTAAAAAGATTGATATTTTGTATACAATATAAGTAATGAATACAAGAAGGTAGGGTTAACCTGATTTGAAAAGCTATGATATTTTCCATATGCAACGATTATTTCCTTCCCAGGTGTATGAACGTGGCCTAGAGTATTTTCATCAGGGAAGAGTAACCGAATTATTATACGATATTAATTTTCACGTTTGGACGGCTACGGTTTATGGGAGTGAAAATTATTTTGTGGAAGTGAATACGAAACGATTGCCACATGAACTTTCAGACGCCTATTGTGACTGTGCTGCATTTCGAACGTACAATCAGTGTAAACATATTGTTGCGGTGTTATTTGCAATTGGCAAAAGACACAAGGAACAGGATAATAGACGACATGTTGACAAATTTCAAACGACAAAGAATTTTATTCAATCGATTACGGATATACAGCAACAAAAGCGTGCAAGTAGCTTAAGCATTAATCGTCAGCAGCTACAGGTAGAGTATATTTGTAAATGGGCATATAATGATACGTTATTTCTTGAACTGAAGGTAGGGGAAAAACGTCGCTTAGTTGTGAAAGATATGCATGGGTTTTTGCAGGATGTGTTTCAAGAACATGAGCATTATTTCACCAAAACATTTACGTATAATCCGGAACTGCACTACTTTTCAGACGAGGACCTAGAACTATTCGAGCTCATCATGTCCATTGTACAAAATGAACGGCTATATGATGGCCATTCGTTATACCGCTATCAAACACATATTTCAGAAGGACGCTCCATCTCGATATCTCCACTGCTTGCGAAACCTTTATTGAAGAAATTGGTTGATCGCGACTTTGCTGTGGATACCGAACAGAATGTCTTCAAGGACATTTCGATTGTGGAGGATGAACTTCCTTTTGAGTTTAAGTTGGAAAAAAGTAATAATAAAGAACTTGCGCTCGCAATAACAGGTAGGCAAGATGCTATGTATTTTTCTAACTATGAATTGTTATTCGATAGTGGTACTTTTTATTTTCCAAAAAAAGATCAAGTACCTTTGCTGGAACAGGTCAGTGATCTATCAAGGGACAATGCGAATCTGCCAATTCCGGCAGATCAGGCGGATGTGTTTTTATCAGAGGTTGTACCCTCATTAAAAAAGGTTGGCGAAGTAAAGATTTCTGAAAGTGTAGCCTCCGAGATTATTCAGGTTCCATTAAAGGCAAAACTATATATTGATTTAAAAGCGGATTGGCTTACGGGTAGATTGGAATATCATTATGGGGAATACCAGGTCGACCCATTTAATGGACGTAAAGAAGAGGATGTCCTGATTATTCGTGACGTGGAAAAAGAACAACAAATTATGCAGTTAATCGAACATGCTAATTTTCACTTTAATGGCAAAGAATTATATATCGATGCGGATGAGGAAGTTCTGTATGAATTTTTATATGATGTATTGCCAATGTTTGAATCGTATGTGGAACTGTTTTTGACTTCAGATATTCGCAAGTTTTTCATTGAAAATGACCCTATTCCCAGTACGAGTGTACGATTAGAGTCTTCAAACAACTTACTCGAAATAGGATTCAGCATTGATGGAATAGAAGATAATGAAATTAATCAGATCCTAAGCGCGGTTTTAGAGAAAAAACGTTATTACCGTACGGATAGTGGTGCATTATTATCACTTGAAGGTGACGAATTTATATCCATTCAAGAGTTGATGTCGGAATTAGACTTGAAGAAGACTGACCTACAGGATGGAAGCGTCCAGTTACCAGCTTACAGAGGTGCGCAGGTTGATGCGCTTATTGATACGAAGAAAAACTATGACCCGACGTTTCGAAAGCTCTTGCATCATCTGAAATCACCAGAAGAGCAGGTATACGAGATTCCAGAGAATTTAAATGCCTCGCTACGCAATTATCAAGAGACGGGATTTCAATGGTTTAAGTCACTGAGTAGTTATCATTTAGGTGGCATTTTGGCAGATGATATGGGACTTGGGAAGACTATTCAAAGTATTGCCTATATGCTCTCGTTAAAACAGGAGCTACCGCATTTGATTGTGGCGCCTTCATCTGTATTATACAACTGGAAAAACGAATGTGAAAAGTTTGCACCGGATTTACGTGTCCGTGTGATCGCAGGCAGTCCAATAGAACGAATGGCAATGATTGATCCAAAAACAGACGATGATGTGTGGATAACGTCCTATGCTACTTTACGGCAGGACATCGCACTTTATCAGGATATAACATTCCACTCCATGATTTTGGATGAAGCTCAATATATTAAAAACTATGCGACGAAAACATCGCAGGCTATTCGGGAAATTAAAGCGGGACATCGATTCGCATTAAGCGGAACACCGATTGAAAATTCCATTGAAGAATTGTGGGCGATTTTCCAGGTTATTTTGCCAGGTTTAATGCCAAGTCAACGGAACTTCAAGCAACTGGCCAATTCTAAAATTGCCATGCTTACGAAGCCATTTATTTTAAGACGGTTGAAGAAGGATGTATTAAAAGAGCTTCCAGACAAAATCGAATCCGTTCATGTTTCCGAATTAACCAAACAACAAAAGGAACTGTATGTTGGCTATTTACGTGAGCTTCAACAAGAAACAGCTCAAAGCCTTAGTAATCAGGACTTTAACAAAAATCGGATGAAGATACTAGCAGGTCTTACCCGTCTGCGGCAAATTTGTTGTCATCCATCCTTGTTTATTGAAAATTACGAAGGAAAGTCAGGTAAGTTAGAGCAGTTAATGGAAACAGTTAACAATGCAGCGGAAAGTGGAAAGCGAATGTTGATCTTTTCACAGTTTACAAGCATGCATGATATTATTAAGAAAAAGCTAGAAGAGGATGGAATCGACTATTTTTATTTGCATGGTCAAACCCCATCACAGGAACGCGTGCAAATGAGTGAACGTTTTAATAATGGAGAAAAAAGTGTATTTCTTATCTCGTTAAAAGCGGGAGGAACAGGCTTGAATTTAACAGGTGCGGATACAGTCATTCTTTATGATTTATGGTGGAATCCAGCAGTAGAGGATCAGGCAACAGGACGTGCTCATCGTTTTGGACAAAAGAAGGTTGTCCAGGTCATACGAATGGTTACCAAAGGAACAATTGAGGATAAAATTTACGCACTGCAACAAAAGAAACGTGAATTAATTGATCAAGTAATTCAGCCTGGTGAACAAATGTTATCCAGCCTTAGCGAGAGTGATATAAGAGAATTATTAAGTATCTAAACAACCATGTGCATTTCAATATGCACATGGCTTTTTTTGTTAAAGGCTCTTTTCGTACGCATTGTTGCTATTTCATCTGCATAGTTGATATAAACTCTACGACGTAACTTCTATCTATGTTAGATCTGTATTACTGATAATGGAAACAAGTTACTTAGGCAGCCGCAGCCCGTATACACTTCGCTTTCCGCGGGCGGCTGGTGAGCCTACTTGTGCTAGCGCACTGCGTAGTCTCACCGATGCCTGTCCTCCCGCAGGAGTCTTCGTGTATACTGGCTGCTGGTATAATAGTTGCCAATAACAGCATTCATTAATTGAAAGAAGTGACAAAGAATTCTTACTTAAATAGCTTTACCAGTCCAGCATCGTTCCGGGCGGTGACTCCTGCGGGAACAGCACGTGTCCGAAGACCCCGCAGAGTGGTTTTCTCGAGGAGGCTAAGGCCGTGCCCGCGGAAAGCATCCGCCCGGAGCGATCCTGGACGGTAGCAATAGCACATGTCTTTGGAAATAAACTTAAAGTTACGTCGCAATATATATTTATTTTCTCGAAAGCAACAATCTTTACGAAAACAGCCTTTAAAAAAACACCTGAATTTTTCGCACTTATCTGATAAAATAAGAGTACCAATTCATCCTGTTGGTTAATTGGTGGAGGAGGCTTCGTCAACTAAAAAAAGGAAATTGCGTATGATGATATATCACGCAAGGTATACTTCCCTGTTCAGCCGTCAAAAATAATTTGTAGTAAGGCATAACGGGAAAATAGTGAATAAA
Organism: Virgibacillus necropolis; assembly: GCF_044793635.1. Classification (GTDB taxonomy): domain Bacteria; phylum Bacillota; class Bacilli; order Bacillales; family Amphibacillaceae; genus Virgibacillus_F; species Virgibacillus_F necropolis_A. Next base: position 1,890,343 of record NZ_CP084992.1, on the reverse strand, counting down.
AAGGGGATGTAACAAATGAAGAAAATTGCAAAAGGATTTATGAAGTTTTTTGTTGCAAATCTTGCGGTAGTACTTGCCATCTTATTGTTACCAATCTTTTTAATTACAGATGATGTTGCTTTATTTGAACAAGTTATGGGTTTTTTATTTAATGATAAAGGATAACGCAATATCCCTTTATAAAAGGGGTATTTTTTTGTACATAAAAACAGAGCTGGGGAAGCCCAAAGCTCTGTTTTAAAATTATTGAATTGCTGAATTTCACATTTATAATAGATATATTTGCAATTTCAGTTGTTTACCACAGTTCCAATAAACTAAATTGTTAGTTCAAACAACTTACGTGGACGACCTTTTACATATGGTTTTTCTTCTCCGATAACGCGGATCACTTCTCCCGCTAAAAGTTTGTGTATTGTACGTTCTGCACTGCGTTTCGTCACCTGATAATAGTTTGCAATATCATTTGCGGAAAATGGTTCGTTGTTTCGCAAGTTAATGAAATCAATAAAGTTATAGGATAATTCATTATTTAATCTAGCACGGTGAATGAGCGCGTGGTAAAGCTGTGATGTATCTACATGTTTAGCCACACCAAGCGGTCCAATTGTTTCTTTTCGCTCGTTTACGATAAAGCAGCTGCTTTCCTCTGAATGGCTGCATGTTTCAAGTGCAAGCTTTGCGTTATCTTCAGCTTGCTTCGCTGTCAATCCTAAACCGAAGCCAATCTCTACCGGAATACCTAATGAACGTGCAATTTCCTGTAGTAATGGAAAATCACGATAATGGTTTGTAATGTGGTCCAGAATGCCTCTCGTACCAAATATGGAGAATTGGTTATCTCCATTTGTTAGAACGGATGCATAGGTTTGGTGACCGAATTTTAATAGAATTTGACGGAGTTTTAGCAACATTTCTTGTGCTAAAAGTTCCCCTTTTTGCGCTACAATTTTATCAAATTCTTTAATTTGTACAAATCCAGAGACGATTTGTGCACTCTTGCTTTTGTTTAAGGTTGCGATTGACTTTGCCTTTTCAACGGCGTGTTCTAGGTTTAGTTTTGGAATGATCATACAGCTAGTTGGAATTCCTTCTTCAATTAGCCTTTGTTCCACTTCTTCAATTGAAGTTAATACATAATCAATTTTTCCTTCTTGGAAAAGTGTTTTATGGTAATGAAATATTTTTCCAATATCTAATACAGGGTCCTCACCATAGCTGTAGGTATATATTTCCTGATCTTCCATATTTAATTCGCTGATTACATCGTCTACATATTCCTTGTCCAACACGTCAATAGAAATGCGATCTAATGCTTGATTATATTTGTTTTTCAATCGATAAAAAGATGTCAGTATCATATATTCATCAAATGCAACTTGTACTGCAGGCAAACGCTTTTTATCAATCTTCTCTTTAGCGTATAGATAAGGAAGTGACCCACCGAATAAATAGACGTCACACATAAACGCTTTCTCAATCAAATCAATATTTTCTACTGTTTTTGAATAGATGAAAGGAATTATTTCAACATCATCTTCACCCGCAACATAATCATTCATTCGCTCAACTATTTCTTCCCTACCAAATACTGCAATTTTAATTTTCATTTGTAGACCTCCGTATTTGTTTGCTTTTCTATTAAATGGTTATAAGTATCAACTTTTTGTGTATTCTAGTACGATTTTACCGATATCTGCTAGATAATCTTTACCTGTTCCATTGTTGGTCCAATTTTCTGACAATATAGCCATATAGACTTTCTTTTCTCGATAGGTTACTAGCGCCACATCATGTTCAATGCCTGGCAACTCGCCGGTTTTGTGGTATATATTTACATTTGTTTTTTGTTCAGCGTAGGAAGCTATTTTGTGATTAATCTGTTGGTGAAGCAATATTTTTTTAATATCTTTCCTACTAGTATCCGTTACTATTTCGTTATGGTTTTCTATAAGGTGTAAAAATCTAACCATGTCACGGGCGCTCGTGTAATTATCTAATGTAGGATCTTGATGACCCATGAATCTTCGCCCTATTTTTGTGTGATCACAGCCAATGGTTGTCGCTAGTTCATTCACAGTATACATACCAATTTTGTCAAGTATGATATTTGCGGCCGTATTATCCGAAACGATGATCATCAGTTCTAACAAGTTTTTATAGCTGTACACATTAGAGTTTGTTAAGTAATTGATAACACCCCTACCGCCTGCTTTCATATCGTTCTCAATATAAACTAATGCGTCCGGTTGAACGATATTTGACTCTAAGTGGCGATATGCTTCAATAAGAATTGGAATTTTTATTGTACCAGCTGCTCGTTTTGGTTCATGCGCATTAATTGAAATATCCCCGTCTTTGGTGTGGATATAGATCGAAAAATGATCGATAGTATCACTGATTAGTTCATGAATAGTAGCTTCCATCAGTTGGAAATTCATTCCTATATCCGCCTCCATATTTAGCTACAAATGTACAGTAAGCCTCAAAAAACATCCACATTATTAAAATGTCATAATTAACGAAATATTTAACGACAGACAACTTTAATCCCTACTATGGTACGGAATTTTCTTAATATTGTCAAGAAGGAAAGATATGAAAGTTGACAAAAGTACCTATTATATGTCCAATAAGTGGAGGAAATTTTTACCATAAAATATTAGGGTTAATAATTTAATACAATATTCGCATATAATTGTCCGTTTTTGTGGTATGTTTACTATAAAAGATATGATGAATCGGAGGGGATGCAGCATGGGTAAGCTATTAGAAACTATCAATCTACATATACCAATTATTCAAGCAGGAATGGCGGGAGGAATTACAACTCCTAAATTGGTCGCTGAGGTGGCAAATGCCGGTGCGCTTGGGACGATTGGAGCTGGCTATATGAGTGCTTCGTCTTTAAGGAATGAAATCCAAGCGGTAAAACAATTAACAGACAAGCCATTCGCGGTAAATTTATTTGCTGCAAACCTAGAATCGTTTTCCAGTGATGTGGCACCAATGCAGCATTTTTTGGAAAAATATCGAAATGAACTAGAAATTGATCCGGGAAAGCAATCTGTGAAAGTTTATGATTATTTACAGGAAAAGGTTTATGTCGTTATTGAGCAGGATATACCGGTTGTTAGTACAGCTTTTGGTGTGCTTTCGTCTGTTTTAATTGAGCGTCTGAAAAAGAATGATGTCAAATTAATCGGCATGGCGACTAATTTGGATGAGGCAAACGAATTAGTTGAAGCAGGATATGACATCATTGTAGCACAAGGTTTTGAAGCGGGGGGACATCGAGGTACTTTTGATGTAAATAAATATCCAAATGGATGCAATGTTGGCTTACTTTCCTTGGTTCAGGAATTTTTGTACAACCTTGATGTACCCGTTGTAGCTGCCGGTGGAATTTCAAATAACGGACAAATTGACGCGCTTTTAAGGATGGGGGCAGCTGGTGTTCAGCTTGGTACTAAATTTTTAGTTGCAAAGGAAGCTGGAACAAATAGTGCGTACAGACGGGCATTAATGAAAGCTTCGTCTGTGGATACCGTTATTACTAGTGCTTTTTCAGGAAGGCCAGCACGGGCTGTATTTAATCGTTTTATTCAAGAGGTGGAGACAAGTGATTGTGAAATATTGCCTTTTCCAATCCAAAACGAATTAACGAAAGACATTCGCGGGGCGGCTAAAGAATTTGCCGTCTCCGAGTTTCAATCTCTATGGGCAGGCCAAGGAGTAGGGTCGATAGTGAATGAAGATCCAGTTGTGGATATCCTCGCATCGTTAATCGGAAAAGATACAGAGGAAACAGATCAGCTTGGGTTAGAGCTTGATGATTGATGTGTGTAGAAAACTATAGATCTGTGGACATAGTATAAAACTTATTCACAACCTGTGGATAAGGCTGAGGATAACTCAATATTTTGTGCAGAACATAAATTCTAGTACGAAATACGGTAAAAAAATTCACATATACACTAATAAGTTGGGGATAACTTATGAATAAAATTATATTACTAAGTGGTATTGGTATTATATCTGGCATCATCTTTGGTTATGTTTTCAAACTGATTCAATCAATTACTGGCGAAATGGTTTATACACTTTTACTCAACGTTGATTATTTTCCTGTTATTCATACATGGAACTGGAACGAGTTAACAGAATTCGCACTGCATGTGTGTATATCTATAATTCTCGTTATCTTACTTTACTATAGCTTGAAGCACTATAATCTACATCAAAAACCTTCCATTTATATATGCATCAATATAATAGTTGGTATGTTACTATGGGGTACTACGGTTTTTTCCAATAGAACCCCAGAGCTTATGGATGGAACTGCCTTTTCCTATTGGCTTATCGGACACATGTTATATGGAAATATCGTAGGATTATCGATCAAGTTAGTAAAGGATTGAAAACAACATGAGACGTAAAACAAAAATAGCAATCCGCAATACGTTAATTACAACGGGTTCAATCATTGGATTACTTGTTATTATCTCGCTTTTAGCACAAACAGAATTCAAGGTAGATGAAGATATACTAAGTGATGAAGTAAAACAGTACCAACCACTTGTGGAAAAGTATGCAAAAAAATATGATATTGAAAATCATGTGGATATCTTGCTTGCAATGATGATGCAGGAATCTGGTGGACGTGGAACCGATCCCATGCAATCCTCCGAAAGTTATTGTGGGGAAAGAAATTGTATTAAAGACCCGGAAATTTCTATTAAACAGGGAGTCTATTATTTTTCCAAAACCCTACATGATGCAGAAGGTGATTTGCACCTGGCGATTCAATCCTATAATTTTGGTAGAGGATTTATTGAATACGCATTGGAAAATCAGGGGAAATACACCCAGGAGGTAGCCATTGATTTCTCTCAAAAAATGTATCAAAATGCTGCTAATAAAGCCAAGTTCAGATGTTTACGTGAAGGTGCACGGGAAATAAATGCTTGTTATGGGGATATTTATTATGTGCAGGATATAATGGCGATGCGTGAGAAAATAAGTGATGAGTAAATCGAGTTATTTCGGTTTTTAATAAAGAAGGATTATAATGACATAAAAGAAACAAGGAGGTTTTTTGTAAATGTTAAAAGAAGTACATACAAAAAATGCCCCAGAAGCTATTGGGCCGTATTCACAAGCAATTCAAGCAGGGGACTTTTTATATGTCTCCGGGCAAATCGGAATTGACCCTTCCTCAGGAGAAGTGGTGGAAGGCATCGAAGCACAAACAAAACAGGTAATGGATAATTTAAAATCGATATTAGCAGAAGCGGATACAAATTTCTCACATGTTGCGAAATTTACAATCTTTATCAATGATATGAACAATTTTAGTACAGTAAATGAATTATATGGTTCGTATTTAGAAAAGCCATATCCTGCACGTGCGACAGTAGAGGTTAGTCGCTTGCCTAAAGATGTTTTAGTGGAAATGGATGTCGTTGTTTACACGAAAGAAGAACGGGAGTTAATATAACATGAATAATTTTACGTATCATAATCCAACAAAATTGATTTTTGGTAAAGGGCAATTGGACGCTCTAACGACAGAGGTTCCAACATACGGAAAAAAAGTGTTAATCGTTTATGGTGGAGGAAGCATTAAACGAAATGGCATTTATGATAATGTAATGGAAAAATTAAACGAGATTGGTGCAGAGGTACACGAGTTGTCTGGTGTGGAACCGAATCCTCGCGTTACAACCGCGCGCAAAGGAATTGAGATTTGTAAAAAAGAAGGAATCGAGTTTTTACTTGCAGTTGGTGGAGGAAGTACGATTGATTGTACAAAGGCAATTGCTGCAGGTGCAAAATCCAACGCTGACATTTGGGATATTGTAACGAAGAAAGAACAAGCAACAGACGCACTACCGTTTGGAACAGTTTTAACAATTGCGGCAACTGGTTCTGAAATGAATCGTGGTTCTGTTATTACCAATTGGGAATTGAATGAAAAACATGGCTGGGGATCCCCACACACAAGTCCTAAGTTTTCCATTTTAGATCCAACACATACGATGTCTTTACCTCGCGTGCAAACGGTATATGGCATGGTGGATATCATGTCGCATGTTTTGGAGCATTATTTCCATCATACATCGAATACTCCGATTCAAGATCGGTTTTGTGAAGGAATCTTACGAACAGTAATTGAAACTGCTCCAAAATTACTGGATGAACCGGATAACTATGAGTACCGCGAAACAATCATGTTAAGTGGAACACTAGCACTCAATGATATGCTGAACATGGGATATCAGGGAGACTGGGCAACACACAACTTGGAGCATGCGGTATCTGCAGTTCATGATATTCCACATGGTGGCGGACTCGCAATCCTATTCCCGCACTGGATGAACCATGTGCTGGACGAAAATGTCGCTCGCTTTAAGCAACTAGCTGTTCGTGTATTTGACGTTGACCCATCAGGGAAATCAGACCGCGACGTTGCAAAAGAAGGAATTTCGAAGCTACGTGAATTCTGGAATAGCATTGGTGCGCCAGATAAACTTGCAGATTACGATATTGATGAAAGCACAGTTGAAACCATGGCAGGAAAAACTGTTCAGGTTCGTGCAGAATATGGAAACTTTAAGAAGCTTAATAAAGAAGACTCGGAAAAAATTTATCAGGCAAGTTTATAATAGAAGAAACCAGTAAACAAAGAACTAGCTGTTACTCATAAACAGCTAGTTCTTTTCTTATTGCTTCTCTTATTTTATCTAAACATTCTTCAGGTGTGTTGCCGGAAACGCGTTTTCCATTAACTAACGCATATGGCTTAAGTCGGCACAACCCGCAAAATGACAGGCATTCATTCATCAATACCGCAACTTCCGGAAATTCTTTCTCAATAATTTCTTCTATATTAATAGTAGTGATGGCATTTCCGTCGCAAACGTCGACTATGACTATACCCATTGCTATCACTTTCTTTCTTACAAATATTATTCTTAACTCTGTTAGTTGTAGCACATTCAGGCTACAAATTCAATCATGAAAGACTGCTGGATATTGGATGGCCGATCGGAAGAAGAGCCACAACCGATCACCCCGGCCCCATCGGCTCACGAATTCCTAATTACGATGCGATGAAAACGCCTGCTGAAGTTTTCCTCCGTATTCGTGACGATACCAAGTTACCAACATGATAACACCGCTCAGTACTAGCAAACCACTTGTTACAAAAAACACAGCCGAAAATCCGAAGAAACCAGCTAACATTCCGCCAAGTGCAGGACCGATTACGTTACCTAAGAAACGAAGGCTTGTGTTGTATCCGAGTACTTCACCTTGCATGGAAAGTGGTGCTTCTTGTCGAATGTAAGCAATTCGAACCGGTATGATACCGCCTATCGATATTCCAAGTAAAAAGCGAAGCACAATTAATTGCCAGATGTTTGTAACAAACGCCCCGGGGAAATAAACTATACCAGCCATAAATAATAGGAAGATCATTATTTTTACGTAACCAAATCGGTCACCAATACTGCCCCAGCGTTTTGCCATCAATAAATTGCCAAGGCCTGCTGCGGAAAAAGCCATACCTGAAAACAAGGCAATACTGGCTGTTCCATGTATATCTGCAACATATAACGATAATATTGGTTGTATACTGAAATGAGCGACTTGAACAAGCATGGAAATTAACATGACGATGAGCAATACTGGGTGGCGGACAATATGCAATAAAACCTGTTTACTTGAATAGGCCGTATACTCTTCATCGTCGGAAAATTTCATTCGCAGTTCTTTTATTCCAAATAAAACAATGAATGCAGACAAGAATACCGCAATAGACGTCCATTTAAATGTCGTTGCATAACCGAAGATGTCTGCTAACGCACCACCAAGTAGTGGTCCTGCAAGTGAACCCGTAATACTTCCGGTTTGTAAAGTGCCAAGAACACTCCCAGCAATTTTCTTAGGAGTTTGGGTAGCAATCATTGCTTGTGAGGTTGGGATAAATCCTGTAAAGATTCCCATAAACAAGCGCAATAAAAAAAGCTGCCATACGGAAGTGGCAAACCCCATTAATAATACAGATAAGCCTAATCCAAGGCCAGATATGATTAGAATTTTTTTGCGTCCAAATTTATCACCAATTCTGCCCCAGACGGGTGAAAAAATAAAAGCTGATACGAATGTAATACCAAAGATCCAACCTGACCAACTTTGTACATAGGTATCGGAAAAGTTACCGAACGTTTCTATATATAAGGATATAAATGGAAGTATCATGGTCATACTTCCAGCTATGAAAAAATTTGAGAACCACATAATGATTAAGTTGCGTTTTACAATAGGATTTTGATCAGTGATGATAAATCCCTTCTTTCTTGCATTTTATTTCGGTACCCTAAATATATAGAAGTTCGATGTAATTTTAAAGGTATATGCTCAGGTTCACTAAAAGGAAGAATGTGTTAAAATAAGCAATAAGAAGGAGTGACATAAATAATGATGAAATCCATAAAAATTGCAATGATGCTAGTAGTAGCTTTTGTCTTAATAATTGGTGTATCCAAGCCAACATACGCAACAACCAGTATTAATGAAAAGTTAGGTGTTCCAATTCTTGTGTTGGGTGCTAATTTATCTGACGCACAAAAAAATGAAGTCCGTGAGTTGTTAAATGTAAAAAATGATGAAACGGTAGAAGAATATACAATAACTGGTGACGATGCAGCAAAATATATTAACGGAAACCCTGATGCTCGTATGTTTTCATCGGCTAAAATTGTGCGCGAGGAAGAAGGCGCAGGTTTAACAATTAATATAGAAACTCCTGATAATATTACAGAAGTAACAAGTGAAATGTATGCAAACGCCTTGTTAACTGCAGGTGTGGAGAACGCAACGGTAGATGTCGCATCACCTGTTAAAGTTAGTGGGCATTCTGCGCTTACTGGAATCTATAAAGCGTATGATGTACAAGGTGTTGAGTTAGATAAAGAACGGATGGAACTTGCTAATGAGGAGCTTGGGGTTGCAACTGATCTTGCCAAAAAAGATGGGCTAAGTCAGGAAAAGGTAAGTGAGCTTTTAACTGAAATTAAAAAAGATATTGCGGAACAAAACCCAGCAACAAAAGAAGAGGTACAACAAATTGTTGAAGATCAATTAAGTAAGTTAAACATTTCATTAAGCGAAGCGGATCGCCAAATGCTTATAGATCTTTTTAACAAAATGCGTGATTTAAATATTGATTTTGATAAAGTGAAAAATCAACTGGAGGACTTAACAAATACGATTAAAGATAAAGTGGATGAGCTAGGATTAGATGAAGGATTCTGGACCAAAGTCGCAAATTTCTTTAGTGAGTTTTTCCAAGCGTTAAGTAACTTCTTTAAGGGGTTGTTTAATTAAAGATTGTTTTCGTAAAGGTTGTTGCTATTAAGAGAATAGATATATAATGCGGCGTAACTGCTGGTTGATTTCCGCTGCGGACAGTTGCTTTCCGCGGGCACGGCTTCAGCCTCCTCGCGGAAGCCCACCGCTGCGGGGTCTTCAGACTCGTGCTGTTCCCGCAGGAGTCAACTGTCCGCAGCTCCAATCAACTGCCATAATAGTGAAAGGGGCTATATGGTACTGCTTCCAGACACCATGTTAGCGGAGGAAAAACACGGAGACTCCTGCGGGAAAGCGAAGTGATTTTTCCGTAGCGGTCGCAGGGCACTGAACATGACTTTTGGTTAGGTCGCATTTTATATCAACTATGAAGATGAAAAGCAACTAAACTTACGAAAAAGGCCAATAGTAAAAGCGTAGGCAATGGGCGTCGAAGCTGGACGTGGCAAGGAAGTAGGATGGAGCTCTTTAAAGGGCTCTATTTTCAAGTGTATTGGAGGTACGAGAAATGTCCAAACAGAATGAAGGATCACAAAAATGGGCGATTACACTTTTTACTATTGGTGTATTTATGGCCGGACTAGATAACGGAATCATAAGCACTGCACTAACCACAATTAATGATTCATTTAATGTATCGCCATCATGGGGAACGTGGAGTATAACCCTTTACACACTCGGAATTGCAGTAAGTGTGCCAATCGTAGGAAAGCTGTCAGATAGGTTCGGGCGAAAACGATTATTTATAATAGAAATAACTTTATTTGCGATTGGTTCATTACTCGTTGCGATAAGTCCTTCATTTACCTTTTTGCTGGTTGCTCGTGTCATTCAGGCCATCGGTGGTGGCGGGATATTTATCATTGGAAGTTCGCATATCTTAGCAACCTTACCAAAGGATAAACAAGGCCGTGCACTAGGGCTCTTGGGAGGTATGCACGGAATTGCAGCGGTAATAGGTCCAAACCTTGGTGCAGTAATACTAGACATTACTGGTTCCTGGCACTGGTTATTTTTGATTAACCTACCGATTGCACTATTTCTTATTATAGGTGGAGTTGTGAAGATTGATGAATCCTATCCTGGCGAGTCCAAAGCTCTGGATTTTGTAGGAAGCATTCTATTGGCAGGAGCTATCCTTTCACTCATGTATGGAATTACTAAGTTGGATAGTCAATCGTTTATAGAAAGCGTAATGCAGGCTAATGTATTACCATTTCTTATTATAGGAATTGCTTTATTTGTTGTTTTATTAGTTTACGAGCGGCGTGTTGAGTCGCGTGGTGGGGATCCTATTCTCGCTTTCTCATTGTTAAAAACAAAGTTATTTCAAATAACGTTGTTGTTAGGATTTTTGTCTGGAGGATTTCTTGCTGGAATTATTTTCATCCCGGCATATGTACAACAAGTATTACAAGTGCCAGTTGAAAATGCCGGTTATTGGTTAACCCCACTTGCACTTGCATCAGGAATTGGAGCAGGATTAGGTGGATATTTAACGGACAAACGTGGTACAGCGCAAACCATAATTATTTCTGGTGTAATTGGGATTATAGGGTTTTTCATGTTCCCACTATGGGTGGCGGGAGTCTGGACATTTATAATTGCTAGTGTTCTTGCTGGTGTTGGACTTGGAATATTGCTTGGGGCACCATTAAATGTGTTAGTTGGTGAAAGTGCTAAAGACGGGGAGCAGGGTTCTGCGCTCGGCACTTTATCTTTAATTCGCCAGATTGGGTTAACGTTATTCCCAACTATTTATGCTGGATACATAACAGGAAGTCTTACAAACATCGAGCCAACAGTTAGGGTAAGTTCGGTGAAGATGTTGTTAGTTTTGAAGCACAAAACGAATTGAATTATGGTGATATCCAACAAAGAATTGGTCAAGTTACAGATAGTACTATGCAAGAAAAATTAGAAACAACAGTTACCACAATAATGGAAACAGGGTTTAACCACTTATTCATAACGGCAGGTATTTTAGCAGTATTGGTAACGCTGACCGGATTTTACATTGTTAAATATAGTAAACAACGAAATGCGTAATGTAATTTATACTAGTTATAGTAAAAAACACACAAAGTTAATGTAGGCAAAAAGATGTATCTTTTTAATCATAATGTTATTCTAGTGGAGTTTTGCCAAAAAGTCTTAAATAAAAGTAATGCAAACTAGTTTGAAAAATCGTATGATTCTAATTGTAGATAAATCCGTGTACGGGCATTTATAAAACACAATAGGGGGGTCATCATACGATGAAATTATCAAAATTAACATTACTTTTAGTACTAGGGCTTTTGCTAAGTATATTCCTGGCAGCATGCTCTAGTGATGATGGGAGCAGTACAAAATCAAGCAATGAAGACTCGGATGAAAAGACTGGCGAAGATGTTGAGCAAGTACTACATCTATTAGAAAGTGATACGATTCCAACGATGGATCTTACTTTGTCGACCGATGCACTATCTGCTATTTATATTGGAAATACGATGGAAGGTCTTTACCGTCTAGGTAAAAATGTAGAAGTAACTCCAGGCATAGCTAAGGACCATAAGGTAAGTGAAGATGGAACAGTTTGGACATTTAATCTTCGTGAAGATGCAAAGTGGTCAAATGGAGATCCTGTAACAGCACATGACTTTGTTTACGCGTGGAGACGTGCTGTAGATCCTGAAGTAGGATCTGAGTATGGACCATATATGATGGGTGGCGTTGTCAAAAACGCAACAGCAATTAGTAAAGGTGATATGCCGATTGAGAAATTAGGTGTAAAAGCTGATGGAGATTATACTTTTGTTGTTACACTTGAAAAACCAACACCATATTTCGAATCCTTAACAGCTTTTAGTACCTTTTTTCCTTTAAATCAAAAATTTGTTGAAAAGCAAGGCGATAAGTACGCAACAAGCTCTGATACATTACTGTCTAATGGGCCATTCTTATTAACAGATTGGAAAAGTACTTCAACAAATTGGAATTTAAAAAAGAACCCAGATTACTGGGATGCTGAAGCAGTACAATTGGAAAAAATGACTTTTGATGTAGTTAAAGATCCACAGGTTGGTGTGGATCTTTATGAAAAAGGTAAAGTGGATCGTGCAGGTGTTTCTTCTGATCTGGTTGATAAATATGCATCAGATGATGACTATACAACTACACTTGAACCAACTTTATTCTGGTTGAAACTTAACCAAACTACTTCAGATGCACTTGCAAACGTGAACATCCGTAAAGCGATTAGTAAATCGATAAACAAGCAAGCACTAGTTGACGAAATTTTAAATGATGGATCAGTTGTTGCTAATGGTTATATACCTAAAAATTTCAGTAAACATCCTGAAACTGGTGAAGATTTCCGTGAAATCAATGGAGATCTCGTAACATTTGATCCAGAAAAGGCAAAAGAACTATGGGAAAAGGGTCTTGAGGAGATTGGTAAGGAAAAAGTTGAGCTTGAATTTTTAGGTGGCGATGGTGAAACGACTAAACTCATGAACGAATTCATTGCTAACCAAATGGAAACAAATCTTCCAGGACTTAAAATTACTTTAAAAGAAGTCCCTTTTGAACAAAAGCTTGAATTGGATTCAAACATGGACTATGACATTCAATACAATGGATGGCTTCCTGACTTTCTTGATCCATACACATTCTTAAACTTATGGTTGACGGATGGTCAAAACAATAAGATGGGCTACTCCAATCCTAAGTATGATAAGTTAATTCAAAGTACTGTAAATGAATTGGCACTTAAGCCGGTTAAACGTTTCGAGGCATTTCTAGAAGCTGAAAAAATCTTAGCTGAAGATGCAGTGGTTGTTCCATTGTACCAAAGAGCTCGTGCACAATTAATTTCGCCGAAAATACAAGGAGTTATTAGAAACCCAATGGGTTCTTCCTATGATTATAAATGGGCAAGTGTTGGGGCATCAGAATAACTAGAGTAAAAAGAGAGTATATTCCATAGCGGAATATACTCTCTTTTTCAATGTGGGACTGTAGAGTTATATATAATATATAACGAGCAATAGCATCAGAAAAACCAATAAAGCGAATGTTTGAAATGCAATAAATCGGTAAAAGGTGATGCTAATGCGTTCGGAAAGCATTGGATTATCTCCCAGTTCTTCTAAGTAATCCCTGTTTTTGGACATAATTGAACGGAATCTTCGAAAACTCCATGTGATCCCATCAAAAAAGCGTCCTTTTATAATAAATAAAAATAACAATAAGATGAGATACACTAACAATACATAAAATAAAGAATTAATGAAATGCGTTAGATTGTATGTTGGAGAAGAGGTCATAAATAGTAGAATGGTTACAAAGATATTAATTAGAAAGAAAATCCATTTATTTTTTAAATAAATCATACTTGTACACCCTTTGAAATAGAATATCTCTAATTATAGCAAAGATAGGATGATTATAATATTAGATTCTAAAATGAAAGTATAGGAATAAGATTAATGCTTTATGAACGGAATAATGTTAAAAGTAAGTAAAATTGTATAGGTATATAGACCTATCTTTTGTAACGAGATTGTTATTATAATAGAGTTTTGAAAAAATTTATTAAAAAAAGTAATGCAAAATAGTTTGAAAAATTGTATAATGCTTATTGTAGATAATTTTTCTACACAAGCTTTTAGAAAAACAAAAAAGGGGAGGTCAACATACCATGAAATTGTCGAAATTTTCATTACTATTAGCATTAGGTCTTTTGCTAAGTATATTCATGGTTGCATGCTCTAGTGGAGAAGAGGGCAGCACAGAAACAAAAGATGGCGACTCAGGTGAAACAACTGAGGAACCTGCAGAAGAACCTGCAGAAGAGCCAGCTGAACAAGTACTTAATTTATTAAATGGGGATACTATTCCTACAATGGATGCTTCTTTAGCTACTGACGAATATGCATTCCAATTCCTAGGAACTACTATGGAAGGTCTATATCGTCTAGGGGAAGATGCTAAATTAACGCCAGGTATTGCTACAGAACATAAAGTAAGTGAAGATGCCCTAACTTGGACATTCACTTTACGTGAAGATGCAGTTTGGGAAAACGGGGATCCAGTAACAGCGCATGACTTCGTTTATGCATGGCAACGTGCTGTGAATCCTAAGACAGGCTCTGAGTATGGCCCATACATGATGGGTGGCGTAATTAAAAACGCTACAGCAATTAGCGCTGGCGAAAAACCTGTAAAAGAATTAGGTGTAAAAGCGGAAGGCGACTATACATTAGTTGTTACGCTTGAGAAACCAACACCATATTTTGAATCATTAACAGCTTTCGGTACATTCTTACCATTAAATCAAAAATTCGTTGAAGCACAAGGCGACAAATATGCTACAAGCTCTGAAACGTTATTAGCTAACGGACCATTCTTACTAGATGGATGGAAGAGTACTTCAACTTCTTGGGACTTAGTAAAAAATGAAAAGTACTGGGATGCTGAAACTGTACAATTAACAAAAATGACTTATGATGTAGTAAAAGATCCACAAGTTGCAGTGGACTTATATGAAAAAGGTGAAGTTCAACGTGCAGGTATTTCTGCAGAACTAGTTGATAAATATTCATCACATGATGATTTTACAATTACACCAGAAACATCTTTATTCTATTTGAAATTTAACCAAACAACTTCAGATGCACTTGCTAACGTTAATATCCGTAAAGCATTAAGCAAATCTATTAACAAGCAAGCTTTAGTTGATGAAGTTATCAATAATGGATCTATCGTTTCTAACGGTTATGTTCCTGCTGATTTCTCTGCTCATCCTGAAACTGGTGAGGATTTCCGCGAAATCAATGGAGATTTAGTAACATACGATCCAGAAAAAGCTAAAGAACTATGGAAAAAAGGTTTAGAAGAAATTGGTAAAACAGAAGTTAGCCTTGAATTCTTAGGTGGAGATGGCGAAACTACTAAAATCATGAACGAATATCTTGCTAACCAAATGGAATCTAACCTTGAAGGATTAGAAATTACGTTGAAGCAAGTTCCATTCGAACAACGCTTAGAATTAGATACTAACATGGACTATGATATTCAATTCTCTGGATGGGGTCCTGACTATCTTGATCCATACACTTGGTTGAACCTATGGTTAACTGATGGTGGAAACAATAAGATGGGTTACTCAAATCCTGAGTATGATAAATTAGTTCAAAGTACTGTAAATGAATTAGCTCTTGATCCTGTTAAACGTTTTGAAGCTTTCTTAAAAGCTGAAAAAATCTTAGCTGAAGATGCGGCAGTTGCACCATTGTATCAAAGTGCTCGTGCACAATTAATCTCACCCTCTATTAAAGGTGTAATTAACAACCCAATGGGTGCTACTTATGAATACAAGTGGGCAAGTGTTGGAGCAGCTGAATAACCAAAGATTTGTATTCTTAGAGGTAACTAATTAGAATATGCTAGGTTATGTAATTGGTAAAGGGAGTATATTCCTAAGTGGACATATACTCTCTTTTCCAATGCAATAAAAAAGTCGTATAATTTTAAACAATCGAACTTTTTCAACATGAATTTACAAAATTCTTGGGAGGTGCAAGTATGGCACGGTATTTACTAAAACGTATTATGTACATGGCTATAACTTTATTTTTAATTGCTACGATATCGTTCTTCCTTATGAAACTATTACCAGGGAGTCCGCTTAGTGCTGAAAACAAACTATCAGAGGAACAAGCTGCAGTTGTATTAGAGAAATACGGACTTGATGACCCGGTTCCAATCCAATACTTGAATTATATGGGTGGACTTTTGCAAGGTGATTTAGGAATCTCATTTGCGTTCTCTAATACACCTGTAACAGATATTATTATGGATAGAATTGGTCCATCGTTTCAGGTTGGTCTTCAAGCTATGATAGTTGGTACACTATTAGGAATACTCCTTGGTTTAGTAGCCTCAGTTTTCCATAATGGATTTCTCGACTATGGTTCCACGGTTTTAGCAGTATTAGGTACATCAATCCCATCCTTTGTATTTGCAGGCCTTCTGCAATGGGGATTAGCAGTTAAATTGGGTTGGTTCCCTGTAGCCCTATGGGAAGGTTGGGAGTACTCAGTGTTACCAACGATTGCATTAATGATTTTCCCATTGGCAGTATCTGCTCGTTTTACACGAACAGAAATGTTAGAAGTTCTAGGGTCGGATTTCATTCTTACCGCTAGAGCGAAGGGTGTTACGGAAACAGGTATTATCTTTAAACACGGACTACGTAATGCTTTGATCCCACTTGTTACGATAATGGGACCAATGTCAGTTAGTTTAATGACAGGAACACTTGTAATTGAACAAATTTTTGCAATACCTGGGTTAGGTGACCAGTTCGTATCATCAATTATGGTAAATGATTATCCTACAATAATGGGAACTACACTGCTGTTTTCAGTATTGTTTGTAGTTATTATATTAATTATTGATCTATTATACGGAATAATTGATCCTAGAATTAGAGTATCAGGAGGGGAGAGTTAAAATGGATCAGAATAAAATACCTAAAGAACTATTACAACCCCTCGAACGTCAAGAAGATACAAGTGAAAAAATTGAAAAACCAAGTAGAACGTTTTTACAGGATGCAACTAGAACATTCTTAAAAAACAAATTAGCAATAGTCTCCGTGATTATCCTGTTTATTATTATAATTATGAGCTTTTTTGGCCCGGGAATGAACGAATACGGCTATAATGATCAAGACGTTACAAGAGGAACAATGCCACCAAGAGTGAGTTGGTTGGATGATGCTGAATGGTCAGGTTTTGACGGAACTTTAAGTGGTGAGTATGATGGCGACGATGTTGAAGACGCTACTAAGAATGCTTATATGCGATATGATAACAAAGAAGATTTTATAGATATCGAAGTAGTTGATGAAGGAAATGGTACAAAAGATTCGGCAGTAGTTGAAGCTACTTACCATGTCTATGAGGCAAAAGGTTTGGATGACACATATTTCTGGCTAGGAACAGATAATTTAGGTCGAGATCAATGGACAAGATTATGGAAAGGTACACGTGTATCGTTATACATTGCCTTTTTAGCTGCAGCAATTGACCTTATCATCGGTGTAGCATATGGTGGTATTTCTGGATATGCTGGCGGTCGAATAGATAATGTCATGCAACGGATTATTGAAGTGCTTGTAGGGGTTCCAAACTTGGTTGTTATTTTACTCATGATAATCATCCTGCAGCCAGGTATACTTTCAATAACCATAGCCCTGACGATTACCGGTTGGATAGGAATGGCCAGGTTAGTCCGAGGGGAAATATTAAAACTTAAAAACATGGAATATGTATTAGCATCGAGAACGTTGGGTACAAAAGCTTCAAAAATAGTCACGAAGCATTTAATACCAAATATTAGTGGTGTCATTATTATTAATACAATGTTCACGATTCCTGGTGCGATATTCTTCGAAGCATTTCTAAGCTTCATTGGACTTGGGTTAGTTCCACCGGAAGCATCACTTGGTACACTAATTAATACAGGATTTGATTATCTTCGAATCTACCCGTTCTTACTTTTATATCCAGCAATTGTTATTTCCGTAATTATGATTGCGTTTAACGTTGTAGCGGATGGATTGCGGGATGCTTTTGACCCTAAAATGCATAAATAAAAAGGCAGGTGTTTATAAATGAGCAAATTACTTGAGGTTAACGATCTTAACGTATCATTTAACACCTTTGGCGGCGAGGTACAAGCGGTGCGCGGTGTATCGTTTGATGTAAACAAAGGAGAAACGCTGGCAATTGTTGGTGAATCAGGTTCAGGGAAATCTGTTACGACAAAAGCTATTATGCGTCTTCTGCCTAAGCCACAGGGTGTTATTAAAGAAGGATCAATCATGTTTGAAGGTGAAGATTTAGTTCATAAGTCTGAGAAAGAGATGCAAAAGATTCGCGGAAAAGATATATCCATGATTTTCCAGGATCCAATGTCATCATTAAATCCTACAATGAAAATTGGAAATCAGATTATGGAAGGCTTAATGAAACATCAGAAAATGAATCGTAAAGACGCAAGTGAACGTGCAGTAGAATTATTAAAGCTTGTAGGTATTCCAAATGCAGATAAACGCTTGCATCAATATCCACACCAATTTTCTGGTGGTATGCGTCAACGTGTTGTTGTTGCGATAGCACTCGCATGTAATCCAAAGCTATTGATTGCGGATGAGCCAACTACTGCACTAGATGTTACGATTCAAGCGCAAATTTTAGAATTAATGAAAGATATCCAAAGAGAAACAAGTAGTGCAATTGTTTTTATTACACATGATTTAGGTGTTGTAGCAAACGTTGCAGACCGAGTTGCGGTTATGTATGCAGGTAGAATAGTTGAAATTGGTACAACAGAGGAAATTTTTTATAACCCAAAACATCCATATACTTGGGGTCTTTTAGGATCAATGCCTACGCTGGATGATAATACTGACGACCTAGTCACTATTCCAGGTAGTCCACCGGATATGACAAATCCACCTAAGGGTGACGCATTTGCACCACGTAATGCATATGCATTAAAAATAGATGAAGAAATGCAACCACCAATGTTCAAGGTTTCAGATACACATTATGCTGCGACATGGTTATTGCATGAAGATGCTCCAAAAATGGAGCCACCAGCAGCGGTACAAAGACGAATGGACGGCTTTGCATCAACTGGTACAACTCCTGACGTTAAGGAAGGTGAAGTACATGACAGCTGAAAAACTATTAGAAGTTAGTAATTTAAAGCGTCATTTTAAAATTGGCAGAAAAGGTGTAGTCAAAGCTGTTGACGGCCTTAATTTCGATATATATCAAGGTGAAACATTTGGATTGGTTGGGGAATCAGGTTGTGGTAAATCTACGACTGGAAGAACAATCATTCGTTTATATGAAGCGACTGACGGAACAGTAAAATATAAGGGCGAAGATGTCCACGGTAAAAAATCTACAGCTGATATGAAAAAATTCAATCGCAAAATGCAGATGATTTTCCAGGATCCTTCATCTTCACTTAACCCAAGAATGACCGTTATGGATATCATTGCAGAAGGAATCGATGTGCATAATCTTGCAAAAGACGCGAAAGAGCGTAAAGCGCGCGTTGAGGAATTGCTTGTTACAGTTGGTCTGAACAAAGAACACGCGACACGTTTCCCACATGAATTTAGTGGTGGGCAAAGACAACGTATCGGTATTGCTCGAGCATTAGCTGTTAAACCAGAATTTATTATTGCCGATGAGCCTATTTCAGCACTTGACGTGTCAATCCAAGCGCAGGTAGTAAATTTATTGAAAAAGCTGCAACGTGAATACGGTTTGACGTATTTATTTATTGCACATGATTTATCAATGGTAAAATATTTAAGTGATCGTATCGGAGTTATGTACTATGGAAACATGGTAGAACTAGCTGATAGTGATGAGTTGTATCGAAATCCGTTACATCCATATACAAAGTCATTGCTTTCCGCGATTCCACTACCAGATCCAGAGTATGAACGTAATCGTAAACGTGTTGAATACGATCCAACAGTACACAACGTGGATGAAGAAATGGAATTTAGAGAAGTTGCTCCACGACACTGGGTGCGTTGTACGCCAACTGAATTTGAACAGTATAAAAAAGAATTGGAATCTAAATAAAGAAGAAACAAATATAGTAATCAAAAAAACCTTGCTTTCTTATTAAAGATAGCAAGGTTTTTTTGTGTATATAAACTGCTACGACATTACTGCTATGTTGATTTCCGCTGCGGACCGTTGCTTTCCGCGGGCACGGCTTCAGCCTCCTCGCGGAAGACCACCGCTGCGGGGTCTTCAGACTCGTGCTGTTCCCGCAGGAGTCAACGGTCCTCCGCTCCAATCAACTGCCATAACAGTGAAAGGGGCTATATATTACTGCTTCCAGAAACCATGTTAGCGGAGGAAAAACACGGAGACTCCTGCGGGAAAGCGAAGTCTTGAGACCCCGCAGTGAGCGGTTTTTGCTCGCGAGGAGGCTCAGCGCAAGCCCGCGGAAAGCGTAGTGATTTTTCCGTAGCGGTCGCAGGGCACTGAACATGATTTTTCGTTACGTCGCATTATATATCAACTATGAAGATAAACATCGGTCGCTTACACTTTTGTTCGTTTTTAGCCCACAACTAATAATATTCCCGAATTGTATTGCAAAAAACATATACTAGAATGATAGATTTTTGTCGAAAGTCCTCAAAAATACCACAATTTATAGTCCTTAATACCCGAATACCTGTAATAAAACAGTCCTTTGTTATAAACCTATCATAATTGTAATATATCAATGATTATTTAGTAATGCTTGTAATAGACTCTTAACTTCTCTGTAACTGCATTACCTATTTCGCTGTGATAATATAGGCAATGTCAGAAATTTGAGGAGGGACAACACCTATGAAGAAATTAATAGCAGCTCTTGCTATGAGTATCATTATTGCTGGCGCAGGAATTACAAACGTCTCAGCAGAGGAATATCAAGTAGAAAAAGGAGATACTCTTTGGGACATAGCACAAGAATACAATACATCGGTTGACGATTTAGTTGAAATAAATGCGTTGAAAACTACAGTGATTCAACCAAAACAAAAATTGTTTATTAATGAAATATATAAAGTTGAAGAAGGCGACACGTTAATCGGAATTGGAGAAAAATTCGACGTCAAAGTTGACAATATCAAAAAATGGAATAAATTAGAGTCTGATGTAATCTCAATTGGACAAGAACTTGAAATTAAAGGTGTCAACATAGATCAGGATCAAGACAATCAGCCAGCAAAAGCAAAAGAATCAAACGCAACTACTACTCAAGCAGAAACAAAAACTGAAACAGCAGAAGTAGAAAAATCAAATAACGAAAAAGATAATAGCTCAGAAGGTAAAACAATTAGTGTAGAAGCTACTGCATATACAGCTGATTGCCCTGGGTGTTCAGGAGTAACAGCAACAGGAATTGACTTAAATGCTAATCCAAATAAAAAAGTAATTGCAGTAGATCCAAACGTCATTCCATTGGGTACTGAAGTTTATGTTGAAGGTTATGGACGTGCTGTAGCTGGAGACGTTGGTGGAGCAATTAATGGAAATGAAATCGACGTTCATGTTCAAACTAAAGATGAAGCATATGCATGGGGAAGACAAACAGTTAACGTAACAATTTTAAAATAATAACAATTGAATAGAAAAAGCGAGCAATATAAAAGGAAAGCACTAATTTTGTTAGTTGCTTTCCTTTTCTTATATATGTCAAATAAACCTATAGTTTAATAGATGATGAATTTGTTTCTTTTTCAATTGTTTGGTTTGGATCACCTGTTTGCGTGTATCCAACAATGCCAAATCCGATAATAAGCATAAGGAATAGTGCAATTAACATTCTTTTCATTTTTTTCCCCCCGATAAGTTCTTCATACTAATTAGTATATTAAAAAAGTGACTATTTTACTATGTTTTTTTATGACAAAAACAGACAAATTTCTTACAAAAATGAAAGGTTTCGACAAAAATTAATGAATGTATGGTAGTGCTTTGAATGTGTATACTAAATTTAGCTCTTATTAAACATAATTAGCGAAATATGGTAAACTGTAATATGGAATGCGCAAGTAACTTGTGTCGAATTTTACACATGAGTTAAGCTAGCTATTAAAGACGGAGTGTATACTGGTTTTTAACGGTAAATGATAGAGCGCTTACATAATGATAAGGAGGATATAATCTATGACTAGTAAAGCATTACATTCATTTTTAGAAGAGAATATTGCCGATTTAAAAGAAAAAGGTCTTTATAATGACATTGAACCTGTTGAAGGACCAAATGGACCAGTCATTACAATAGATGACAAAGAATTAATTAATTTATCATCTAACAATTATTTAGGGTTAGCAACTGATGAACGTTTGAAAAAGGTTGCAAAAGAAGCTGTTGATTCTCATGGCGTAGGTGCGGGTGCCGTACGTACAATCAATGGTACGTTAGATGTCCATGTGGAGCTTGAGAAAAAGCTAGCTGAATTTAAGGATACGGAAGCTGCGATTTCGTATCAATCGGGTTTCAATTGTAACATGGCAGCAATTTCAGCTGTAATGGACAAAAATGATGCGATTCTTTCCGATGAGTTAAACCACGCATCAATTATTGATGGTTGTCGTTTATCTAAGGCAAAGATTATTCGCGTAAACCATTCTGACATGGATGACTTACGTAAAAAGGCAAAAGAAGCTGTAGAGTCCGGTAATTATAATAAAATCATGGTTATTACCGACGGAGTATTTTCAATGGACGGTGACGTTGCTAAATTACCTGAAATTGTTGATATTGCAGAGGAGTTCGATTTAATCACATATGTAGATGATGCACATGGATCTGGTGTAATGGGGAAAGGTGCTGGAACAGTAAAACACTTTGGCTTACAGAACCGAATAGACTTTCAAATGGGTACATTGTCGAAAGCAATCGGTGTAGTTGGCGGATATGTTGCCGGTAAAAGCAATTTAATTGATTGGCTCAAGGTTCGTTCTCGTCCATTCTTGTTTTCGACTGCTGTTACCCCTGCAGATGCAGTTGCGAGTACTAAAGCAATTGAGATATTGATGGAAAGTACTGAGTTAAATGAAAAGCTTTGGGAAAATAGTGACTACCTAAAAGACGGATTGAAAAAATTAGGATTTGATATTGGTGATAGCGAAACACCAATTACACCATGTGTCATCGGTGATGAATTGGATACACAGAAGTTTAGTAAAAAATTATATGAAGCAGGCGTTTATTGCAAATCAATTGTATTCCCAACTGTACCAAAAGGAACTGGCCGTGTGCGCAACATGCCAAGTGCAGCACATACGAAGGAAATGCTTGATGATGCGTTACGTATATATGAAAAAGTAGGAAAAGAAATGGGTATCATTTCGTAATTTCTACTGCTATAGAAATGTTGGAGGTAAAAACGAATGAAAAAGATTTTAGTAACAGGGGCTTTAGGGCAGATTGGCTCTGAGCTTGTAACGAAATTACGTGAAACATATGGTAAAGAAAATGTGGTTGGAACAGATATAAAAAAAAGAGACGACCACGACGATGCTGATGGACCGTTCGAAATTGTTGATGTAACAGATTATGATCGTTTATTCGAGGTATCAAAACAATATGGTGTAGATACCATCATGCATCTAGCAGCATTACTATCAGCAAAAGCAGAAGCAATCCCGAAAAAAGCTTGGGATATAAACATGGGTGGATTAGTGAATGCCTTAGAGGTTGCTCGTGAGCTTGACCTACAATTTTTCACACCAAGTTCCATAGGGGCATTTGGTCCAAACACTCCGAAAGATGATACACCGCAAGATTCTATTCAACGCCCGACAACGATGTATGGCGTCAACAAAGTAGCTGGAGAGTTACTCTGTGACTACTACTATTCTCGTTTTGGTGTTGATACTCGCGGTGTTCGTTTTCCTGGCTTGATTTCCTATGTGGCGCCACCAGGAGGCGGAACAACGGATTATTCTGTTGAAATTTATTACGAAGCTGTGAAAAACCAATCGTATACTTCTTATATTGGGGAAGGTACATACATGGATATGATGTATATGCCAGATGCCCTGAATGCAATCATACAATTGATGGAAGCTGATGCCAGCAAGCTTGAACACCGCAATGCGTTTAATATATCTGCCATTTCAGCAGAACCTGGGGATTTTGAAAAGGCTATACAAAAATATATGCCTGAGTTCGAGCTTCATTATGATGTTGACCCGGTTCGCCAAAATATTGCAGAGAGCTGGCCAAATCGAATTGATAGCTCCGCAGCCGCTAAGGAATGGGGCTTCAAAGCAGAGTATGATCTAGATAAAATGACGAAAGATATGCTGGAAAAAGTAGAAGCAAAATTTAATAAGACCGTTTAAGGTGTATGGAGGCGTCCTAGCTTTGGCTGGGCGCCTTTATTTTTGATGGAAATCTGATTGGCGGATATATTTGTGGATTGGCAGTTATTTTTAAGTAATGGCGGTTATATTTTTACATCAGCGGTTATTTTGTAGAATCAGCGATAAAAGAATTTAACGGCCGATATATTTTCAAATTGGCGGATAAAACATGAAATCGGCGGATAACACATTTCCTAGAACGATGTTTGATTCAATAAAAAAAGGGCGACACCCAATTTCGGTGTCGCTCCTTCTTCATTACCCTGCATACATTTCTGCGATATCTTTTTGTAACTTTTTATCCTGTACGTATTCGTCGTAGGTCATTTCTTTATCCACAATTCCTTTAGGAGTAATTTCTATCAACCGGTTTGACACACTGTGAACAAACTGATGATCGTGTGATGTGAATAAAATAGAGCCTTTAAATTTAATTAAGCCATTATTAAGTGCTGTAATAGATTCCAAATCCAGATGGTTTGTTGGTTCATCTAAGACTAACACGTTTGCACTGCTGAGCATCATTTTTGCCAACATACAACGTACTTTTTCTCCCCCTGAGAGCACATTGGCTTTCTTAAGTGCTTCTTCTCCAGAGAACAACATTCTACCCAAGAATCCTCGTAAAAATGTTTCAGTTTGATCTTGAGGTGAATATTGGCGTAACCAATCAACTAGTGGAAGCTGATTATCCTCAAAATACTTTGCATTATCTTTAGGGAAATAGGATTGGGATGTTGTGACGCCCCACTTGTAAGTCCCTGCATCTGGTTCCATTTCACCCATAATGATTTTGAGTAAAGTAGTTTTTGCTATATCATCGCGACCAACAAAGGCAATTTTATCGTCCTTATTAACGGTGAAACTCACGTTATCCAGTACTTTCTTCTCACCAATTGTTTTTGTTAAGCCCTCAACTCGAAGCAAATCATTTCCAATTTCACGCTCAGGATTAAAATTAACAAATGGATAGCGTCTTGATGAAGGTTTTATATCGTCTAGCGTGATATTATCAAGCAATTTTTTACGGGAAGTCGCTTGTTTAGATTTTGATGCGTTCGCACTAAACCGTGCAACAAAAGCTTGTAATTCTTTAATTTTATCTTCTTTTTTCTTGTTTTCTTCCTGTGCCATTTGTAAAGCAAGCTGGCTTGATTCATACCAGAAGTCATAGTTACCAATATAAATCTGGATTTTACCATAATCAACATCTGCAATATGGGTACAAACCTTATTTAAAAAGTGACGGTCATGGGAAACAACAATTACAGTGTTTTCAAAGTTAATTAAGAAATCCTCTAACCATTGAATAGCCTGGATATCTAATCCGTTTGTCGGCTCATCCAGTAACAAAATATCTGGATTACCAAATAATGCTTGTGCAAGGAGAACTTTTACCTTCTGATCACCAGCTAGGTCAGACATTTTTTTGTCGTGAAACTTATCATCGATACCAAGTCCCTTTAAAAGAACTGCCGCATCTGATTCTGCTTCCCAACCGTTCATTTCCGCAAATTCACCTTCAAGTTCAGCAGCGCGCATGCCATCTTCCTCAGAAAAATCAGCTTTCATATAAATAGCATCTTTTTCCTGTTTCACCTTATATAATCGTTCATGTCCTACTAAAACAGTATCTAGGACCTCTTTTTCCTCATAAGCAAAGTGGTCCTGTTTTAAAACAGCCATTCGCTCACCAGAAGACAAGGAAACATTGCCACTTTGAGGTTCAACTTCACCAGATAAAACCTTTATAAAAGTTGATTTACCAGCGCCGTTTGCTCCGATTAATCCATAACAGTTTCCAGGAGTAAATTTTAAATTTACATCCTCAAATAACTTTTTATCGCCGAAACGTAAGCTTACATTTGAAACATTTATCATATGTGTCATTTCCTCCATTAATAAAACTTGGCTTATCACGAATATTTAATGACGAAAGCCTTCGTATATATTTTATCAGATAAGAAAGTATAAATCCTTTCTTAGTGCATAAGGGTTTTCTAATATTTAATACATTGAAATTGTAAATTTTATAGTGAAAAAATTGCATCAACGTTAGATTACGGCATTTATACCAATTAGTCAATCTTAAGTATTAATTTCCATGAAAATGTAGAATTTTGTGCAGTATTTTCATATAGTAAAGAAAGTAAATTTAACTGCAAGGAATTATTTTTTAAAAATTCACTTTTTAAAGTAAATTTAAATTTATTTTTTGAAAAAGACTATATTTTTTTCAGTAAATGTGTAACAATTAATCAACACAATAAAAAAGTGTTAAAAGCATACCGTCACACGGAGGGGAATGCCATGGGAGGAAGAACGCTTTACTTTCTCTTTACAGATACTGGAACTTATTTATCCCGGGCAATTAATTATTGCACAAAGGAAGGCTTAAACCATGTGTCCATCTCATTTGACGATGAATTGCAGGAAGTCTATAGTTTCGGTAGAAAAAATCCAAGAAATCCGTTTATCGGGGGATTTGTGAAAGAGAATATTCACAGCGACTTTTTGAAAAATTCATCATGTGCCATCTATGCTTATCATTTATCTGATGCTGAATTTCAAAAGGTCCAAACAAAGATAAAAGAAATTGAGCTACAAGCAGGCGATTATAAATATAATTTTTTAGGACTTTTTGGTGTTATGCTGCAAATCGAAATAAATCGTGAACACGCAATGTTTTGTTCTCAATTTGTTGCGACTGTTTTACGAGGAGTAGAAGGATTTCAGCTTACGAAACCGGAATGTTTTATAACACCTTCAGATATCAGAGGATTATCTGGTTTACAATTGGTTTATCAAGGTAAGCTCAGTGACTATAAAGACAATATTGTAGAACCGAGATTAATCAGTAGTGAAACTGTTTTAACAAAGCAATCATTTACATTTTTATTATCAAAGGTAAAACGATTTGTGATTAGATAAGGAGGGCCATATACATTTGTAGATGGCTCTTTTTTGATATTAGAAGGGAGATCATAGGAAATGGAACGTGGCAGTAATTATCGATTATTAAAGGTAAAAGAAATTCTGTTTACGGAAACAGATGAGGTTAACGAAGTAGGAATCGATGAACTGAGTGAAAAATTACGAAATACCACTGGCGATCCAATGACAGTTGATCACCGTACGCTTAAGAGAGATCTGGAAATATTGGACGAGCTGGATTTTGAAATTGTAAAAAATAAAGGGAAGTTTGGAAAGATTTATTATAGCCACCAAGGCAGATTATTTGAAACATATCAATTGCGATTAATGGTTGATGCTATTTTATCAGCGCGATTTATTACGACAAATGAAAAGAAAAAATTAATCAAAAAAATGAAGCAGTTAACAAGTAAGCAAATTGGAAAAACATTGCCAGAACCGATTTTATTTAGTCAATCAACGAATGCGGACTATGATCTTGTTAAACTCAACATTGATTGTGTTCACCGTGCTATCTCAGAAGGAAAAGTTTTAAATTATAAATATGGCAAATATAATGTTGAAAAAGAATTTGAGTTTCATCGCAAGGGTGAATACTACCATGTTGAGCCATATGCATTAATTTGGCAAAATGATTTCTATTATTTAATTGGATATTTTGAAGAAACTGAGGAAATCAGGCATTACCGATTAGACCGGATTCGCGATATAGAAGTTAGTGAGCAATCCTTTGTGAAAAGCAAAGACTTCCATTTGCAAGAATACATAAATCAAAGCTTTCACATGTTTGCAGGAGAAGAAATTTGGATTAAAATACGCTTCCACTTAGAATTAGTTAATGTTGTACTGGATCGATTTGGAAAAGAAGCGGATATCAAAAAAATTGATGACGAGCATTTTGTATTAGCGACAAAAGCCAAGTTATCTGGTGGTCTAATCAATTGGATTTTGACTTGGGGTAACCAGGCAAAGGTGTTATCGCCTGACCACTTGGTAGATAGAGTGAAAGATAAAATCAAACAAATGAATGAAGTATATATGGAAGAATAAAAAAGGGTCTAAAGCAATCGTGAAATTTGCTTTAGACCTCTCTTTTATTCATTACTATCAGGTTTTATACCCAATGTTTTATAAGGAACATGAATTTTAAATGCAAGATTGTTAGCTTCTAAGTCGAAATTTTCGATGCTCACTTTAAAGTTACTACGTATATCCATATTTGTAACAGCTACATAGATTTCTTCTTCTTTAGGATTCACGGTAACCCATTCAGGCATAGGTAAGTACTTTTTCATATACTCCATAATTTTTTGATTTGGGAGCTCCAACAATCCAACTGAAATAGATTTTTGTTTTAAAATGACGTCCCCATTCTCTTGTACAAGTGGTTCAAAGTGAACAGAGAGTGGAATTGTTGAGGAGAATACAGGTAGTTCCCCTAATAAATGAACATCTTCCTTTAATTCAATACTATAATGGTGTCGTGAATTATCTAGTAATTTATCAAGATATGCATTGACTAGTTCATTTAAATTATCCTTCGATGTTCGCACAGTAAATTGCGAGCTCTTTTGTTCATCAACCTCTTCTGTAGAAGGTATGGTTGAACTTGAAACAGGCCAAAAAATTAATAGCATAATACCTAACACAATAACTACATTAATTGTGAGCAAGAGAAAAAAGTATTTCTTCCATTTTGATTTTACTTGTTTGTCTCGTCTTTTCATAGCTGCCCACCTTTCTTATACCTCATTATTATCTTTGTGCAAGTATTCTAAAACTCGCTCTGCTATTCGATGATAACCTTTATAATTTGGATGGAAGTTATCCCTCCAAAATAAATCTACATTAGGATCATCGAATAAATCAATTGTCGGAATGTATGTGGCATTGTTATATTTCTCTGTGATTTCTTTACCGGTTTCATTCCAATTTCGAACGATTACTCCAAGCTCCTTAATGCTGGGGAAATATTTACCAAATGGATCATAAAAACCCAGCAAATAAACTTCAGCGTTCGGATTTAATGTATAAATTTTCTCGAAAATTTTCTTTAAGTGCTCCTCGTATTTCACTCGTGCTTCCTTGAAGTCGTCCATGGTTATATTTGCAAAGTTTTCCTTAACAACCTGCATTATGTCGTTCGCACCAATTGTAATTAATACAATATCTGCATCGGAAATGGATGTTGCTACTTTTGGATCTTCAAGATACTTCAACAGTTGGTCAGCACGACGGCCACGTTTGCCGTAATTGTCAAATGTAACAGTAGTTTCCTCCGTTGAATTTAAGGCCTTCTCTAACATTCCAACATAACCACCGTTACCAGACTCATCACCAACGCCTTGTGTTAATGAATCACCAATAGCTACAACACTTGCTTCATTATTTGTGAAAAAATCAACAGTCTCTTGAACAGCGCCCGTTACCAAGTCTTTCACTTTTCCTGCAACATTATCCTCTGTTTCTTCTTCTTTTTCGTCGATTGGTTCTTTTTTTTCTTCTTCTTTGTCTGCTTCTTTATCTGGTTTATCTTTTTTTTCTTCAATTTTTGCTTTGTCTATCGCTTTGTCGATGGGGGAGTTTATATTTGATAGGATTGTAAAAGCCGTTAAACCTAACAAAAGAACTCCTAATATAATTATAGTTGTTTTTCTCCTCATGATGACCACACCTACGAATAGTATATTTTTTCTATGTTAAAAGGGTGTTTAATTCCCCTTACATTGTATACCCTTTTTTAATGAAAGTATCACAATTAATTCCATATCGGTTCTGATTTTTTTGTCTAGCTTTGCGGGCTAGCGGTTCGTGACGTAAGCAATAGCCTCTAAGAGCACTAAGATCATGTGTTCTACGGTCTCTTGCTTACGCATTTCACCGCTGACCAGCCCGCTAAGCTTTTCTACGTCTGCGGTGTGCGGATCCCATATAGATGATTAATGCTATCCAGATTAACATAAATGAAACAAGGTGAGAAACTGAAAATGTTTCATGATATACAAATACACCTAAGACGAGCATGATGGTTGGTGCAATGTATTGCAAAAACCCGACCATGGATAGTGGGATTTTTTTTGCACCGCTTGCAAATAATAATAATGGAATTGCCGTTACGATACCAGCCCCAATTAATAATAAATTTGTACTGGATAAAATGTCATGTTGTACAAAGGTATTTTCGCTGAAAACGGGTACATAAATAAGTGCTAAAGGTGTAACGATCATCGTTTCAATTGCTAAACCGAACATGGCACCAATGTCGACCATTTTTTTCAAAAGACCGTAGAAACCAAAGCTAAATGCAAGCAGAAGCGCAACCCATGGAAATACGCCGTAACTAAAGGTTAAATAGATTACCCCAACGCCAGCAAGAATAAAGGACAATAATTGTCGCCTGGTCAAGGATTCTTTTAAAACAATAATTCCGAGCAAAATACTGACTAATGGATTAATATAGTATCCCAGACTTGCTTGGATGACATGGTCATTATTGACAGCCCAAATATAGGTGAGCCAATTTATACTAATCATGACTGATGCAAGTGTAATTCCAATCAATTTACGTTTGTCTCGGATAATTAGCTTGCATTCTTTGATAAAAGACTTGCCTTTTCGCATCACAAGAATCACAGCAACCATAAATAAGAATGACCAAATAATACGGTGTGCTAATATTTCCCCCGCTGCTACCCCCTGAATGAGCTTCCAGTATATTGGAAGGAATCCCCAAAGTAAATATGCGCTAGCCGTATATATTATGCCCAGTTTTTCGTCACTTTGTTCCATTTCTCTGCACTTCCAATCTATTCATCTAGCATTATTCATACTTAAAGTAAGATAAGTTTAGAGTTATTTCGGACAAAATGCAATAACCTTGTTCTGTATAATAATGTAGGGAAACGCTTTCAAAACAACTGGAAATCATATATGATAATGGTAGTACACATGTAAAATTTATTGGGGGAGAAAATGATGACTACCAATTCAAAGCGTTTTGAAACAACGGTCATACATGAGGGATATGACGCAAAAGATATGTTGGGTAGCTTGGCTACACCGTTATTTCAAACTTCTACTTTTACTTTCGATTCCGCTGAGCAAGGAGAATGCAGATTTGCTGGGGAAGAAGATGGTTACATTTATTCGCGACTTGGAAATCCAACAGTCGCTGTATTAGAGGAACGAATTGCTGCACTGGAAAAAGGGGAACGTGGTCTTGCTTTTGGATCAGGGATGGCAGCTGTTTCAGCAGTATTAATCGCACTTACCAAAGCAAATGACCATATTATCTGCTCGTCAGGCCTATATGGATGTACATTTGGTTTATTGACCATGATGAAAGAAAAATATAATATAGCACATGATTTTTCAAGCATGGATTCTGAAGCAGCTATAAGAGATTTAATTCGCCCAGAAACAACATGTATCTATGTGGAAACGCCAATCAACCCAACGATGAAATTAATCGACTTACAAATGGTTGCAAGTGTGGCAAAAGAATTTAATATACCAGTTGTGGTGGATAATACCTTTTCATCACCATATTTACAGCAACCACTTGAACTTGGTTGTGACGTTGTACTCCATAGTGCAACGAAATACATTGGCGGACATGGTGATGTTGTCGCTGGTTTAGTTGTAGGGAAAAAAGAATTTTTAGACTCGGTTGCAATGACTACTCAAAAGGATATTGGAGGCATTATTTCACCATTTGATGCATGGTTATTACTTCGTGGATTAAAAACATTACCGGTTCGATTGGACCGTCATTCGGACAATGCAGAGAAAATTTTTGAAAAGCTAAAAGATCATCCTAAAATTGACCGTGTTTATTATCCAAGCGATAAAAACCACGCGGATTATCCGATTTTCCAAAAACAAATGAAGCGTGGCGGTGGTGTCATTTCGTTTACCGTTGACGGAACGAAGGAAGATGCTCAGTTCTTGTTGAATCAACTGTCATTTTTAAAAATTGCAGTGAGCTTAGGTGACGCAGAGACACTTATCGAGCATCCAGCAAGTATGACGCATTCCGTTATTCCAGAAGAAGAACGTAAACAAATGGGAATAAGCGATCAATTAATTCGCTTATCTATTGGGCTTGAAGCTTGGGAAGATATTTGGGCAGATTTAGAGCAGGCTTTGAACCAGATTCAGGGTCGTTTATCCCAAGGCTCCAAAGTGCCAACTACGGATTCCGTTTGATCCGCATGAATAGCGCGGATGACACCATCGGATATTTCTTTGTGTGTTAACCAGCGCGATGTTGAATCATTCAGGATAAACCCCAAATAGACACGTCTGTACTGACAATTTTCAGGTACAGGCGTGTTTTCTTTCTCAAAAAAACGGGAACTACTCTGCACATGGAATAACTTCCAGGTCTTTGTTTTATTGATTCTTGTTATTTCATCGATTAACGAATCAAGTGCCTGGGGAGCAGAACCGTGAATCCAGCTAACGACAAGGTCAGGCGTACCAAATGCTTGAAAAGCCTTTTGTAACTGTTGTCTAAAACGACCATCATCATGATAATCCACTTCAATTCCATGAAATTTATCAGGTTCATTGCTTGAATCTTTTAATTGTTGTTGGCGAATAGTACTACGACCAATGACGGATACATAATAATAGTCATTAACGAGTGCATGACAAACTTGAGCCAGCATACCGGTTCCACCGATCACCAATGCATATTTTTTATTTTTCATAAAAAACCCCCCTTATACCAATATTAACTTGTCGGGCTAAATTGTGCTATATTATGGATAGAGGAAAAGCGGAAGCGCCTTGAATACCCCCGAAAACGTAAGCGAGTATGGACTGACTTTAAAATTTTGATGAACTTTGATAGTTAAGAGAGGAGTAGACTGCCTTGGATTTTATGCCTTTATTACTTGGGTTTGTTATTATATCTAATATTGTACTTGCAACCACCATCATTTTCCTCGAACGAAAAGATGCAACATCTACATGGGCATGGTTAATGGTGTTACTTTTTATTCCAATCGCAGGGTTCTTCCTTTATTTAGTTTTCGGTAAAAAGATTAGTAACAAACGTATCTTTACATGGGAGACGAAAAGCAAGCTGGGCGTTAAAAGATCTGTGCAATCACAACTTCGCGCCATAGAAGAGGATACGTTTACGTTTAAACATGAAGAATTAAGTGAATATAAAGATCTGTATTATATGCATTTACGAAATAATGATGCGATTTTTACACAAGATAATAAGGTCGATATCTATACAGATGGGGAAGATAAATTTAAAGCGCTAATACAAGACCTGGAAAGGGCCACCGATCACATTCATATGCTTTATTATATCATCCGTTATGATGGACTTGGGAAGCGGATTGCGGATGTATTAGTGAAAAAAGCAAATGAGGGTGTGGAGGTTCGTGTCTTGTACGATGATATGGGATCACGGACATTAAGTCGAAAGTTCATTAAACGAATACGTCATGCGGGGGGCCAGGTCGAAGCTTTTTTCCCTCCTAAAATCCCCAAGATCAATATGAAAATTAATTACCGTAACCATAGAAAAATCACCATCATAGACGGCAAGATTGGTTACATAGGTGGATTTAATATTGGTGACGAGTATTTAGGGAAAGACGCAAAATTTGGTTATTGGCGTGATACGCATCTGCGTGTAGTCGGGGATGCCGTCAATCATATGCAAACACGCTTTATCCTCGATTGGAATCAGGCTTCAAGGAATGACATTTTATATAATGACCGGTTTTATGATTCAGTACCTTCTGGTGATGTTGGGATTCAAATTGTTACAAGTGGACCGGATTCTGAATGGGAACAAATCAAGAATGGCTATATAAAGATGATTTTATCAGCAAAAAAATACATTTATATTCAAACCCCTTATTTCATTCCTGATGAAAGCCTTGCAGATGCATTACGAATTGCATGTCTTTCAGGAGTTGATGTGAAGATTATGATTCCGAATAAGCCAGATCATCCTTTTGTATATTGGGCGACCCTTTCGTATATTGGCGATTTGCTTAAAGCCGGTGCGGACGTGTATATTTACCAAAACGGATTCCTTCACGCGAAGACCATTGTTGTAGACGGTAAAATTGCTTCAGTTGGAACTGCAAACATTGAT
Source organism: Virgibacillus necropolis (assembly GCF_044793635.1). GTDB lineage: Bacteria > Bacillota > Bacilli > Bacillales > Amphibacillaceae > Virgibacillus_F > Virgibacillus_F necropolis_A. The sequence continues at coordinate 1,855,942 of NZ_CP084992.1, read as the reverse complement.
GTGCGAAGTTTTAGGCTAAATTTTGAAGGAAACGCATTTTTGTATGACAAGACTGTTGCACAAAAGTTATTGGCTAGTTATATGGAGGATATTAGTCATTCCACTCAAATGACTAGGAAGTTATATGAAAAACGGTCGATCGGAATTCGGTTTAAAGAATCGATTTCACGACTGCTCTCACCAATCTTATAAACCATTTAGGAGGATAAATTATGGAAAGCAATACTTGTAGAAATTCATTAACGGTTAAAACATCACACGTTCTTCCGCCAGATACCAATACACACGGAACATTGTTCGGTGGAAAGCTTATGGCACATATTGACGATGTAGCGGCAATTGCAGCAGTTCGTCATGCCAGAGAAACAGTCGTTACCGCATCTACCGATTCAGTTGATTTTCTCGCACCTGTAAAAGAGGGAGATTCAATTTGTGTCGAGGCCTTTGTAACATGGACACACAATACATCGATGGAAGTTTTTGTGAAAGCAGTGACAGAACACTTATTAACAGGAGAGCGCAAGGTATGTACAACAGCGTTTCTAACGTTTGTAGCGGTTGATAAAAATGGAAAGCCAATACCTGTTACATCTGTCGTACCAGAGACAGATTTTGAAAAACAGCTTCATGATCATGCACCCGTTAGAGCGAAGCACCGGAAAGAACGCCGTGCAAACTCAAAAGAACTAGCAACAACATTTGGTACCGACTTTCCGTGGGACCGATAGATTTAAATTTTCAGCCGCTTCCATTGTGAGGCGGTTTTTTGATTTTTCATTATCGTAGTCGAACATGTGAGCCTCCATAGCTAGCGTTTTCACCAAGTTTTGACAATGTCATAAATGGAAAAAAATTATGTATATTTTTATCTTTTATGATAAAATTGTGAAGGCTCAATTTTTGGGTTTATTTGTTTGAATTTGTAGAATACTTGCAAATGATTAAGGGTATATAAAATACATGCCATTTTAAAATTTATAGATTATTTGGAGGGAAAACAACATGAGTTTCATCGAGAGTATTGTCGGAGATATAAATAATGTTTTATGGACATATGTGCTAATTATTGTTCTAATTGGTCTCGGGTTATGGTTTACGATTAAAACAAAGTTTGTGCAATTTAGATACCTACCTGAAATGTTTCGTGTCCTATTTGATAAACGAACAATAAGTGCGGAAGGGAAGAAAGGAACTTCATCCTTTCAGGCATTTGCAATTAGTGCCGCATCGCGTGTTGGAACAGGAAACCTTGCTGGTGTTGCATCTGCCGTAGCAATTGGTGGTCCAGGGGCAGTTTTTTGGATGTGGGTTATTGCTGTGTTGGGTGCAGCAACAGCATTCGTAGAGAGCACACTCGCGCAAGTATATAAAGTGTCTGAAAAAAATCAATACCGTGGTGGACCCGCTTATTATATGGAAAAAGGATTGAAAAAGCGTTGGCTTGGAATTCTTTTTGCGATTACAATTACATTTACGTACGGTCTCGTATTCAACGCTGTACAATCAAATACAATCAGCTTAGCATTTGCTAATCAGTTTGATTTTGGTAAGAATATGATGGCTATTGTTCTTGTCATCCTAACGGCTATGGTTATTTTCGGTGGATTGAAATCAATCGCCAATGTAACACAATACATAGTTCCGATAATGGCTATTTTTTATATTATCCTTGCTGTATATATTTTAATTGTAAATATCGCAGCAGTTCCTGATTTGATTTCACTTATTTTCTCGAATGCATTTGGTATTCGTGAGGTAGCAGGTGGGGGATTTGGTGCAGCAATTATGCAAGGTATTAAACGTGGCTTATTCTCAAACGAAGCTGGTATGGGTAGTGCACCAAACGCGGCTGCTACTGCAGAAGTAACACATCCAGCAAAACAAGGTCTGATCCAGTCTTTAGGTGTATTCTTTGATACTATATTAATTTGTAGTGCAACAGGGTTTATCATCATTTCTGCCGGTGGCTATGAAGGAAGTAAGCTTGAAGGTGTTCAGTTGACGCAGAATGCATTCCAAACGCATATCGGAGATTGGGCATCAATCTTTATAGCTGTAGCAATCTTCTTATTCGCATACAGCTCCATCCTTGGTAATTATTATTACGGGGAAAATAACATTGGTTTTATCAAAGAAAGTAAAACTGCTCTATTCATCTACCGGCTGGCAGTTCTTGGAATGGTAATTTTTGGTGCAGTGGTATCATTTGATTTAGTATGGGCGCTTGCTGACTTATCAATGGCAATCATGGCGTTAATCAACTTGTATGCAATCAGTAAACTATTTAAAATTGCCAATCGAGTTTTAAAGGATTATCAGCGTCAACGGAAAGAAGGAAAAGATCCAGTATTCTACCGTGATGTGTTAGATAATCAGGATGGTATTGAACTATGGGAACGTAAAGAAGGAAAAAAAGAGAATAATTAATAAAGGCTCTTCTCGTACCCATTGTTGCTTTTTTCATTTTCATAGTTGATATAAACTGCGTCACAGCGTACCGCTCCGGAAATACACTACGCTTTCCGCGGGCTCGTGCTGAGCCTCCTCGATCGCAAAGAACGCTCACTGCGGGGTCTCATCGTCTTCACTGTTTCCGCAGGAGTCTTCGTGTATTTCCTCCGCTAACATGGTGTCTGGAAACAGTGCTATATAGCTCCTTTCACTCACTATTATGGCAGTTGATTGGAGTGGAGGACCGTTGACTCCTGCGGGAACAGCACGAGTCTGAAGACCCCGCAGCGGTGGTAGGTGATGAGGGCCGACTAAAACCGTCCTTTGCGGACAACGTCGGCATACCCCTTGCCGGGGCAAGGAGGCTGAAGCCGTGCCCGCGGAAAGCAACGGTCCGCAGCGGAAATCAACATAGCACTTACATCGCAATATACATCTATTCTCTCAAAAGCAACAATCTTTACGAATACAGCCTTAAAAAAAAGCGTAAGTGCCTGGCCGGGGCGCTTGCGCTTTATTTTTTACACAATTATATGGACTTAATCGTGGGGTTGCGAATGATACCGGCCTATCACACAGTACGGAATTTTCGAAACATAGTTGCAACTTATCCAGAAAACGCTTACAATAAGGATAAGAATTTTCTAACAGTTGGGGTGCTTTTAATGAAAAGCAGCAACATAAAATTTAATCAATTAAATGATTCAAAGAGGCTCGGTTTTTAACCGCAGCCTCTTTTTATTTTCATCGCTTTACTATAGTAAAGCGGTACCGAGGAGGTTTATCATGGTTATTTTAACCGGAAAAACATTAACATTTGATGAGGTAAAACGCGTTATTTTCGACAATGAGAATGTAGAATTGGCAAATGAAGCATGTATTAATATTGAAGCAAACCGGGAAACAGTTGATAACCTTATTAAAGATAAAAAAACAATGTATGGTATCAATACTGGCTTTGGAAAATTTAGTGATGTTGTCATTGATGATTCAGATCTAGATGATTTACAGCTTAATTTGATTCATTCCCATGCATGCGGTGTTGGGGAAGCATTCTCTGAGAATATTACACGGGCAATGCTGCTTCTCAGGGCAAATGCATTATCCCAAGGATACTCTGGTGTACGCCTTGTGTTAGTCAATCAACTTCTCGCATTATTAAACAGTGGCATCCACCCTGTAGTTCCACAGCAGGGGTCACTTGGCGCAAGCGGAGACCTTGCACCACTCTCCCATTTGGCACTTGGGTTAATGGGAGAAGGTGAGGTAATGTATTGTGGAGAAAAGATGGAAGCGAGTGCAGCATTAAATAAAGAGGGTATTGCCCCCTTAACATTGAAGGCAAAAGAAGGGCTAGCGTTAATCAATGGAACACAAGCAATGACCGCTGTTGGTGTAGTCACATATCTCGAAGCGGAAAAACTTCTCCATCAAAGTGAATTGATTGCTGCGATGACAATGGAAGGGCTACAAGGAATTATTGATGCATTTGACGCTGACCTGCACGTGGCACGCGGTCACAAGGAGCAAATGGATGTTGCAGAACGAATTCGCGGCATCGTAGAAGATAGTAAGCTTATTACAAAACAAGGTGAATTACGTGTGCAAGATGCTTATTCAATAAGGTGTATCCCACAGGTTCTAGGTGCATGCTGGCAAACGATTAATTATGCAAAAGATAAACTTTTAACAGAAATTAATGCTGTGACAGATAACCCATTGATTTTTTCTGAAGAGAATAAGGTAATTTCAGGTGGAAATTTCCACGGGGAACCAATTGCGTTTGCCATGGATTTTATTAAACTTGGTATTGCTGAAACAGCTAATATTTCTGAACGTCGTATTGAACGATTGGTGAATCCACAATTAAATGATTTACCAGCATTTTTAAGTCCTAACCCTGGTCTTGAGTCTGGTGCAATGATTATGCAATATAGTGCGGCATCACTTGTATCGGAAAATAAGACACTAGCACATCCAGCGAGCGTTGATTCCATTCCATCGTCTGCCAACCAGGAGGACCATGTCAGTATGGGTACGATTGCTGCACGACATGCACTGCAGATGCTGCAAAATGCAAGACATGTGGTAGCCATCGAATTAATTTGTGCGATGCAGGCAGTTGAATATCGTGGGACTGAAAAAATGGGATCCATGACCAAAGAGTTTTACGATAGCGCACGTCAGGTTGTTAGCAGCATTACAGCAGACCGAATTTTTTCAACAGATATTACAAATCTAGCAAACTGGTTAAAAAACGATGAGCAATCACGTGTAAGTTTAAAAGGAGGAGTTTTTCATGAATAAGGTTGATGTGCGAGCTAAAAAAGGATTAGAACTGGAGTGTAAAGGCTGGGAGCAAGAAGCGGCATTACGTATGCTGTATAACAATCTGGATCCAGAGGTAGCTGAAAACCCGGAAGAACTTGTTGTGTATGGTGGCATTGGAAAGGCTGCTCGAAATTGGGATGCTTTTCACGCAATTGTTGATACATTACGCAATCTGGAAAATGATGAAACGATGCTAGTCCAATCTGGTAAACCTGTTGGTGTATTTAAAACGCATAAGCATGCACCGCGTGTATTATTGTCTAACTCTGTTTTAGTGCCAAAGTGGGCGAATTGGGAACATTTCCATGAGCTCGATCAAAAAGGTTTGATGATGTATGGACAAATGACAGCAGGTAGCTGGATATATATTGGGACACAAGGGATCCTGCAAGGAACATATGAGACCTTTTCTTCCCTAGCCAAAAAACATTATAATGGCTCGTTAAAAGGAACCATTACATTAACAGCCGGACTTGGTGGTATGGGTGGGGCGCAACCGCTCGCTGTCACAATGAATGAAGGGGTTGTTATCGCAGTAGATGTCGATAAAAGTCGCATTGAAAAGCGCTTGAAGACAAAGTATTGCGATGTCATGACGGAAAGCATTGATGAAGCAATTTCTATGGCAAAAAAGGCTAGAGGTGCCGGAGAAGCTCTTTCCATTGCACTCCTTGGAAATGCGGCTGCGGTTCATCATGAACTTTTAAACAAAGATATTAAAATTGATATTGTAACAGATCAAACATCCGCACATGATCCGTTGAATGGCTATGTTCCAGTTGGGTTTACTGTTGATGAAGCAGAAGTTTTACGTAAAAATGATCCGGCAGCTTATACAGTCAAATCCAAGGCAAGTATGGCGAAACATGTAGAAGCGATGCTTTTATTTAAGGAAAAAGGCTCGATTGTGTTTGACTATGGAAACAATATTCGACAGGTTGCACATGACGAGGGTGTGGAACAGGCTTTTGATTTTCCTGGCTTTGTGCCTGCATATATTCGTCCATTATTTACGGAAGGAAAAGGGCCGTTCCGCTGGGCAGCACTTTCAGGTGATCCAGAAGATATATATCGGACAGATCGATTGATTAAAGAATTATTCCCAGAAAATGAAGCATTAATTCGCTGGATAGACATGGCGCAGAATCAAATTGCTTTTCAAGGACTTCCATCCAGAATTTGCTGGTTAGGCTATGGTGAGCGCATGAAAATGGGTCTAGCAATTAATGAACTTGTTCGAAAAGGTGAATTAAAGGCACCTGTCGTTATCGGGCGCGACCATCTGGATTGTGGCTCTGTTGCATCACCAAACCGTGAGACAGAGGGAATGAAGGATGGTAGTGATGCTGTAGGTGACTGGGCTGTATTAAATGCACTCATTAATACAGCTGCGGGTGGTTCATGGATTTCCTTCCACCACGGGGGTGGCGTTGGTATGGGTTATTCACTGCATGCTGGAATGGTTGCTGTAGCGGATGGCACAGATTTAGCCCACGAACGTCTTGAGCGTGTTCTAACAACAGACCCTGGTATGGGGGTTATTCGCCATGCAGACGCAGGCTATGAATCTGCTATTGATTTTGCAGAGGAACATGATATTAAAATCCCAACGAAAAAATAGAAAGGAGCATACATCATGCACGTAGATTTACTTATTACAAATATTGGACAATTACTTACAATGGATAAAAAAGGCCCTGTAAAAGGCAATGACATGAAGGACCTTAACGTGATGGAGGATGCGGCAGTTGCTGTTCGGGATGGAAAAGTAGAATGGATTGGTTCGTCCGAGAAGGCTACTAGCATCCAAGCTGTCCGTACCATCGATGCAAAGGGTAAGCTGGTTACACCTGGGTTAGTTGAACCACATACACATTTAGTTTTTGGCGGCTCACGTGAAAAAGAGATGGCGTTAAAACAACAGGGAGTTCCATATCTTGATATTTTGAAACAAGGTGGAGGTATTTTATCAACGGTAAATTCCACAAAAGAAACAGCTTATGATGACTTATTGGAAAAGGCTTTATTCCATTTAGACCGCATGGCTATGCATGGGATCACAACGGTTGAAGCAAAAAGTGGGTACGGATTGGATAAAGAAACAGAACTTAAACAGCTTCATGTTGCAAAAGAAGCGGGCGAGCAGCATCCATTAGACCTTGTTTCAACTTTTCTTGGTGCACACGCCATCCCACCGGAATTTAAAGAAAATCCAGATGCTTTTTTGGATGAAATGACTGAGATGTTTGATGAAATTAAGGATAAGGATCTTGCAGAATTCGTGGATATTTTTACCGAAACAGGTGTATTTTCAGTAGAACAATCGAGAAAGTACCTCCTAGCTGCGAAGGAAAAAGGGTTTGGTGTTAAAATTCATGCAGATGAAATTGATCCGTTAGGCGGAACAGAGCTGGCTGTTGAAGTTGGAGCGATTAGTGGTGACCATTTAGCTGTTGCATCTGACGAAGGGATTAAGCAATTAGCAGCATCAGATACGATAGGGGTTATTTTGCCAGGAACTAGCTTCTATCTTGGAAAAGATACGTATTCACCTGCACGCAAGATGGTGGACGCTGGTGCGGCAATTTCGATTTCAACAGACTTTAACCCTGGTAGCTCTGTAACTGAAAACCTACAGCTTATTATGTCGATTGCGGCACTAAAATTAAAGCTTTCCCCTGAAGAAATTTGGCATGCTGTAACCGTTAATGCGGCACATGCGATAGGCCGTGGCTCAGAAGCAGGAACAATCGCAACGGGTAGAAAAGCAGATATTGTTCTATGGGATGCACCAAATTATATGTACATTCCGTATCATTACGGGGTTAACCATGTAAACACAGTCGTGAAAAATGGATCTGTATTATATGAAAGGCAGGCAATACGATGACGAACTTGAGACACGTTAAACCTGCTGGGGAAGCAATTTTTAAAGATCGTTACACAACAAAAGTTCGTGAGCTGCTTGTGCCTTGGGAAGATGGTGGAAATGCAGTGTTCGCAATTGCAGGAGCACCTTTTTCCAAGTCATCTATTAGTCATTCAGGGGCGTCCTTCGCCCCGTCTGCAATTCGATCAGCATTACAAAGCTACACAACGTTTTCAGGAGATACTGGGGTAGATTTTACCGAATCAATTATAGACTTCGGAGACATTTATATGGATCCAACTGATGTAATAGGTAATCAGCAAAGATTGTATGAAGGTCTTTACGATATTTATCAAACAGATGCTGCAAAAAATTGGATGGTGCTTGGTGGTGATCATGCGATCAGCCACTCATCCATTAAGGCTTTTTCAGAAAAATATTCGTCTGTCGGGGTAATTCAATTTGATGCCCACCATGACTTACGCAACGTGGAGGATGGCGGACCTACAAATGGTACTCCATTCAGACGTTTGATAGAAGACGGTGTATTAAGCGGTGAAAATTTAATCCAAATTGGTATTCGGGATTTTACCAATGCCAAAGGATATGATGATTACGCAAAAGAACAAGGTGTTATTGTATATACCATGCAGGATTTGTTTCGTGAATCGATCCTGGTAATTTTAGAACGTGAAATGAAAAAGCTTGCTGACAGGGTAGATGTTATCTATTTATCTGTCGATATGGATGTGCTGGACCAAGCATTTGCACCGGGGTGCCCAGCGATTGGACCTGGCGGTATGGATAGCCGTGAGCTTTTAGCAGGAGTGCATTTAGCAGCTCAACATGCAAAGGTTAAGGCTATGGATATTGTTGAAATTGATCCAACCATCGATATTCGAAACATGACTAGTAGGGTTGCAGCGAATGTCATGATGCAGTTTATGTTAGGGAAGAAGCTTGGGGTTTAACGAATTAGGAGAAAAATTAATTATAAAAGGGGATTGTGCGGTAGGCTGTCAAATTGAGAAGAGCAGCGTTACCGCGCGATATAGTTGAAAATTGCGCATGAAAAAAAGCTATTCAAATTGAACAGCCTTTCAGCGCATTATTTATTTTACTTCTTTTTCGGTTTGATTTTCTAACGTAACCCAGTCCTCAGCCCAGCGCTGAATTTCACGAATTACTGGTTCTAGTGCTTTCCCTTTTACAGACAGTGAATATTCGATTCGAACAGGGAACTCAGAGTAAATGTTACGTTCAACAATATCTTCCTGTTCCAACATTTTTAATCGATCAGAAAGCAATCTTCCGCTAATAGGTAAGTCTGCTTCCATTTCAGAAAAACGTTTTTTGCCTTCTAAAAGATCGAATAGAATCAAGCCAACCCAGCGTTTGCTGACAAGTTGCATAGCATTTTCAAATCGCGGACATAACTCTTCCATGTAGACCACCTCTTAAATGGTTTATATATTATTATTGACGTTATTTAAATTAAGAATTTTTCTTATTATTAATTACGAAAAGTAACTTGATGACAGTATAACACATTCATTAGATTGCGTAAATTAGTTGCACCTATTATAAAACGAAGGAATATGAAGAAATTGGTAATAGTATTTTTGGATAATTTGTTTAATTACTTGGTAATTTCAGGTGATTTATGAAATAATAACGGTACACGAAATATATGATTTCTACGGAGGGAATAGGATGACCAACCAAAAAACAAAAGAAAAGTATGCAGAACTTGCATTAAAAACAGGTGTGAATTTGCAAAAAAATCAAGCACTAATGATTAATGCACCAATTGAAGGAGCAGATTTTACTAAAATTGTAGTTCGAAAAGCATATGAATTAGGTGCTAAAGATGTACATATTAATTGGGTAGATGATGAACTTACATTATTAAAATATGAAAATGCTCCAGATGAAGTAATTGCGGATTTCCCTGAGTGGCGAGTGAAATTACATGACATGTATGCAGAAGATGGTGCAGCAGTGTTGTCGATCCGTTCGACAAACCCAGACTTGTTAAAGGATATTGATTCCTCACGTGTTGCAAAAGCAAATAAAGCTGCTGCACAGGCGATGACTAATTTCCGCAAATACACCATGAATGACCTGATTACATGGTCAATTATTTCAATTCCAACAGGTGATTGGGCGCAGAAAATTTTTCCAGACCAATCAAAAGATGATGCAATCGAAAGCCTTTGGGATGCCATTGTAAAAATTGTTCGTGTTGACCAGGAAGATCCAATCGCAGCATGGGATGCGCACAACGCAACATTAAAAACAGCACGCGAGCTAATGAATAAGAAAAACTATAAGAAGTTAATTTATAAAGCTCCAGGAACTGACCTAGAGTTGGAACTACCAGAAGGACATGTATGGAAGGGTGGATCTGCTGATTCTGCAAAAGGCATTACCTTCAATCCGAATATGCCAACAGAAGAAGTTTTTTCTATGCCACACAAATATGGTGTTAATGGTACTGTTTCAAGCACGAAGCCACTAAATTACGGTGGAAGTCTAATCGATAATTTCTCGTTGACATTTAAAGATGGAAAAGTAGTTGAATATACAGCAGAGCAAGGCGAGGACACATTAAAACATCTACTGGATACAGACGATGGTGCAAGACGTCTAGGTGAAGTTGCATTGGTGCCGCATGAATCACCTGTATCACAGTCCGGGTTGATATTCTATAACACATTATTCGATGAAAATGCATCCTGCCATATTGCACTTGGAAAAGCATATCCAACCAATTTAGAAGGTGGAGCTGACATGGATAGTGAAGAACTAGACAAGCATGGTGTAAACGACAGTTTAACGCATGTTGATTTCATGATTGGATCCGAAAACCTTGATATTGATGGTGTGTTACAAGACGGAACAACAGAAGCTGTTTTCCGTAACGGTACATGGGCATTTGAAATTAAATAATATTTTTGAAGGGCCGCTTCCTGATTTTTGGGGGAGCGGTGTTTTTTGTGTAAGGAAAGAAAGAGTATAAACTTTGGCGTTAATCTGTCTAGCTCCAGCGCCTAGCCCCTCGAGGTTTTAAGTCAAATCTCTTTGTGATAAAAATCATCACTAAGAGATTCGTCTTAAACTTGTCGGGGCTGACCAAGGCGCTTGCGTTTTCTTAAAAGGAAAGAAAGTATAAAATTAACCCCTACTACAGTAAAGGTAACTGTGGTAGTTTCTATGTATGGAGAAAAATATTCTGAAACGAATCTTTTTTGATAACTACAATCATTGGGAAACATTCAAGAAGAAACACAGAGAAAAAATCCGCCCAGTCGTTCTGAAGGAGGTAGAAAAATTTCAAGGCTGTGGAGATATGAAAAATGGATTCAAACTCTTTGTTTGCGAGGGCTGTAACGACGTACATAAAGTAGCATTCCGGTGTAAAGGGCGTTTTTGCACGACCTGTTCTATTGGGGAAAGTGAAGAGTGGAGCCGATTATTAACGGAAGACGTTTTACAGGTAAATCATCGGCACATGATTTTTACAATCGATGAAGGGTTACGGGAAATATTTCTTTTACACCGTCATCTTTTGAAACCGCTAATGGATGAGGCAGCTAAATTAATTACAAACTTTTTTCAAAAGAAGGCAAAGGTGACACCAGGTATCATTTCCGGATTACACACATTTGGCTCCAGGGTAAATTTTAATCCCCATGTCCATATGTTGGTAACCATGGGAGGGATAACGAGAAAAGGAAAATGGAAGGACTATGATTATATCCCTTTCCAAATGCTTCGAAAGCAATGGCAAACGGTGGTATTAAAGTTAATCCGTAGGAACTTAACCAAACAGGAAAAGAGGCGTGTACAACCACGACTGCAAAAGGCTTTTTCCGAAAATGGGGAAGGCTTCTATGTGCATGCGCCGAAACAGAAGGGGAAAATAAAGGAACAACTTCGTTACATTGGCCGTTATATTCGTCGACCAGCGATTGGAGTCAATCGGATCGAGGCATATGATGGACAACAGGTGACTTTTAAATACATCGATAAAACAGATGGGAAAGAAAAGCATGAAACGCTGACGGTGGAAGCCTTTATCAGTCGTTTGATTCGTCATATACCAGATGACCAATTTAAAACAATACGCCACTATGGTATGTATTCAAGAAGAAGTAAACGTCTAAGTAAGAAGCTATTAAGTAAGTGGCAAGAAGGAAGGCGGCGTTGGATCATAAAAGTGTGGAAAACAATACGCCGTCAAACATGGAGAGAACGTGTTATCGCTGGTGGACAAAAAGATCCCCTAATATGCCCGCACTGCAATAATTATTATGTGTATCAGGGAGAGGTCTGTCTTGAGAATGGACAATTAGAAATAAAAGTAGCTTTAACCAAGGAAGCAAGAAAGTACTTAGAAAGGGTGATAGCTTATTACACACCAATCCAAAAACCGCAAAAAAGGGAAAAAGAAAAAGGGGAACGACCACTTAGCGAAAAAGAAAACGAAAATCAACTTTGTTTGTTTAACGTGTCATGAGGAAGAAAAAATACCTTATGATGTAGTTAGAGATTTTGATTTGATGGATGGCGGTGATCCAACGGATCCGCCTCAGTTTAGATGCGAACATTGTGGTGGAGAAATGTATCCAGAGTATTACAAGGGAATACATGGCCAGGAATACAAACTAACGGATGTTCTCTAGCACAGAAAAGGACCGGGCGGTCTATGCCCGGTTTTTCTTACTAGTTTTTCGTTGGATTGTGTGCTGCTGGCAGACTGTATATCCGCCAATCCATTGAAAAATGCACCCCAACTAATGAGGTGCATCTTCACTATCACATATATTCATTTTTCACTAAAACAGCTTTGATTTTCGTGTAACTGTACCCTTCTGGTAGCAAATCCTTCAACGGCTTTAACTTGGGCTCATCGATTTCATTACGTACTTCCAAGATTTTTCTCTCTTCATCTGCTGTGAAAAAGATTTCCCATGCAAGTGGAAATCCTTCTTTCGCAGCTTTGAAAATATGCCCTTCAACCGTTTGCTGTGACATTTCGCGAATGACAGCAATATCTTTTATTGATTTTCCAGATCGGAACATTTGATAGCTTGCTAGATGACTAGGTTCATCAGACGTTGCTTTCGGCTTAGGTTTGGCCGGGGCATTATCAGCAATTCTAACTTTCATTTTTACATCCGGATTTCTTTCACGCCATGCCTGAAGGACTTCCAAGAATGCTTCACCATATTGTTCGTACTTTTTCTCGCCAATTCCTTTAATTGTTAACATATCATCTTTTGAATCTGGAAAATAACGACTAAGATCCTTTAATGTCGCATCTGAAAATAAGACATATGGCGGTACACCATTTTCATCAGCAATTTGTTTACGCAGTTGCCTTAATTCTTCAAACAGATCTTCTTTGTAATCTGCGGTTTCCCCAGTTGGGATAACGGTTGAATACATCCAAACGGTTCGCTTTCCTTTTAGTACATCAACTGATTCTTGATTCAATTTTAAAGTAGGGTAGCGGCCTTCTTCGGTTGCAAGTATTTTTTCTGCGATTAAAAAGTGGATCCATTCTGTTAAGGCTTTTTCTGTATAATTGGATAAAATTCCATACGTGGAAATTAAATTTAATTTAAAGTCCTTAATTTTTTTATCATTGGATCCTTTAAGGACCTTTGCAGTCATGCTCACACCAAATCGTTCACCCATCCGCTTCACGCAGGACAGTATCATTTGCGCTTCCTTTGTCATGTCGGTTTGATCTGTGCGGTGCATACAATTGCTGCAACGATCACATGTTTTTTTAACAGTAGTGTCATTAAAATAATCCAATATAAACGACGTTAAACAGCTATGGGTATGACAATAGTTAATCATGGCCTGGAGCTTACGATATTCTGCCCGCTTTGCATCATCATCCATGAAAGACTGTTCAATTAAGAACTTTTGTAACTGAATATCCTGTGCGGAAAAAAGCAAGATACAATCACTTGGCTCACCGTCTCGTCCCGCACGTCCAGCCTCCTGATAGTAGGATTCAATTGTCATTGGCATTGCATAGTGAATGACATATCTAACATTGGATTTATCGATGCCCATTCCAAAAGCATTCGTTGCAATCATGACTTGAATCTCATCTTGTATAAACGCGGCCTGGGCTTTTTTACGATCATCTTCAGACATACCAGCATGATATTTTGCAACGGAAAATCCTTTTGTGGTCAATTGATCATATAAGGTGTCTGCTTGCTTACGCGTTGCCGTATAAATAATACCAGATTCATTTTTTCGTTCGGAAAGAAAGGATCTGACATAGCTCGGTTTGTCTTTTCCCTTCACGATATGGAAAGCAAGGTTATCGCGTTCAAAACCGGTATTAATGACATGATCATCCTCAACATGTAACAGCGTCTGAATATCTGAAATGACATCCTCTGTAGCTGTTGCCGTCAATGCTACATATACGGGTATGTTCGACAGAGCTTTCAAATTCGGTACAATTGAGCGATAACTGGGTCTAAAATCATGCCCCCATTGAGAAATACAATGCGCTTCATCAAACGCCACTAAAGCGATGGGCAACCGTTTTACCAATTGGACAAAAAAAGATGACTCAAAACGTTCTGGTGCGACGTAGACAAATTTATAACGACGTGCTTCAATATCCCGAAGACGTTGCTGTTGTTCAGTTGTTGATAAGGAACTGTTTATATATGTAGCTGCAATACCAAGCGAGTTCAATGCGTCTACCTGGTCCTTCATTAAGGAAATCAGGGGCGAAATAATAATCGCGACTCCATCGAGTGTCAACCCAGGAATTTGGTAACATATTGATTTACCGCCACCAGTAGGCATAACAGCTAGTGTGTTTTTTAATTGAAGAATATTTGATATGGTTTCTTTTTGGCCTGGTCGGAAGGCTGGAAAACCATAATATGTTTGTAGGACTTTTTCTGCTTCAGCGATCATCATGATCCTCCTTCATTACAACTAATTCTATCATAAAATATTGAAGAAACATAAGCCTACTATTGGGAGACAATAAAGTTTTATAATTGAAGAAGTTGTTGTGAACTTGAGCCATATTCACTCGAGTAGACAGCTTTCAGATAATGGAAAGTTGGCAAAATGTTTAACAATAAGTTAAAATAAGGTATACTATAAATAGAAGTTAATACAATAATAAAGACTGAACGGTGCGCTAACACCATTCAGCCTGAGTGTAACAGCCCTTCAAAGGGGCGGCTCACAAGTAGAAGTGAAATATCACCCTAATTGCTAACCAAGGCTCATAGGGTGGTTATTTTTTTTGATTTGACAGTATCGCAACAATTAAAGTTCCAAATGAAATCATCAGGAAAATAGTTTCGAAAACCGTCATATCGCATCACCCCCTTTCTAAAAAGGGAGTGAGCCACCACCCATGAATAAGCCTTGTTACACTAAGTTCATTATAGCAAAAAACATGATGCATTTGGGAATAATAGCAAAAACTATAAACACCGCCTTTTTTGGGAAAGGCGGTGTTTTGGTAATTAAAGACACATTTTTTCTGTCTAGCTCCAGCGCCCAGCGTCTAGTGGACTTCCTTTACCTCCGTACGATAAGTCAACATCGGTTCGCTTAAGCTCACCGTGTTTCCTTTATCTCCTGGTGGAAGGAATGTTCGATTAAAAACGCCACTTTGCGTGGCAACATCGAACTACCCACGTTGCGTGGGCACAGTCCATACGTCGCTTAACGGGCGCTTGCGCTTTTCTAAATTAATTAGCGTAACTAGGATTTGCTACTTTACTTACAATTAAGCCAATAATTCCACCGATTAAAGCTGGTACAATCCAACCTAGGCCTAGTGCGAAAAATGGTAACATTTCCATGTATGGCTTAACCGTTGATAAATCCATACCAAATGCAAGTAGTCCATCATATAAGCTTGTAACGGCTGTAAAAAGAATTGCCCCTTGGTAAACAGGGCGAGCACCGTGAAATAGATTTTGTATAAAGGTTAATATGATCAAAACAATTGCGATCGGATAAATAAAAACGAGCACCGGTACAGAATAACTTATGATCGTGTTTAATCCTTGGTTAGCAATAAGATAGCTGACAACTGTAGTCAATAAGATTATCTTATTGTAACTTAAGCGTGTAATCTTGGTGAAAAACTGTCCGCAAGCAACAATTAATCCGACGCACGTTGTAAAACATGCCAAGGCTACAATGACTCCTAATAACAATGCACCGAAGCTACCGAATAGCACCTCTGCGGCGCTGGATAGAATGTCGCCACCGTTACTGTAATCCCCAATTGTCGCCATTTTTGCACCAATCCAACCGATGGATCCGTACACGATAATTAAACCAGTACCTGTAATGATACCTGCCTTTATTGTAGATTTTACAAGCTCGCTTTGCGTTGTAATTCCACGCTCTTTGAAGGCATTTACAACGATAATACCAAATGCCAAGGCAGCGATTGCATCCATGGTTAAATATCCTTCAACAAAGCCAGTGAAAAATGGTGATGATGCATATTTTTCAATAGGGTCTACCATAGGGCTATCTAACAGAATAAATCCACCAACAGCTAAAGCGATGATTGCAATTAATAGAATTGGTGTTAAATATTGACCGATACGGTCCACCATTTTGGATGGATTTAAACTGACTACATAAACCAATATAAAGAAGATCGTTGTAAATATAAATAAAACAAGTGTAGACGAAATGCCTGCTGTAAATGGTTCTACACCCATTTCAAAAGCGACCGATGCAGCGCGTGGTATACCGAAAAATGGTCCGATTGCTAAATAAACAACTGATGTAAAAATAAGTCCAAATAATGGATGAACCTTATCAGCTAATTCCCGTGCATCATTTTTGACAAAAGAAATGGCTGTCACAGCAAGGATTGGTAATCCGACACCGGTAATCACAAATCCAGCGATAGCTGCCCAATAAGAAGTACCTGAATCAATTCCGAGGGTTGGAGGGTATATTAAATTACCAGCACCAAAGAATAACGCAAAAAGCATAAATCCAATTATAAATGTATCTTTTTTCATGATGATAGCTCCTTCTGGTTAGACTAATAAATGCATGACAGCCGTAAACGCTTACAAATATTGGAACAATCCCAGGATTGTTTTCAATATTATCAGATAATTTATGATAAAATACTCCGCGTATCTAAAACTTTTTGAATCATGCACAAAGCAAGAACAATCTTAACAATTTTTGTAATAGCTTGTCAACATAACTTAACAAAGAGTTTTAACAGTTATGTGAATAAATAAATGGAAACTTTTATTTGTAAACGGATTAAAATTGTTTACATTAGCATTATTCACATTTAAAATGATTTTATATAAAAACCTTGATAATGATATCAAGAGGGGGTTTGATATGGTTCCATCTGTTCTTTTTGAAATTATGCTTATCGGTCTTTTAGGGATTGGGTCTCAATGGTTGTCCTGGCGTTATCGTATGCCAGCTATTGTTGTCATGTCTGTAGCAGGGCTATTGGTTGGTCCGATATTTGGTTTGATGAATCCTGAGGAAGACTTTGGAGATTTATATAACCCAATTATTACTGTCGCAGTAGCGATTATTTTATTCGAAGGTAGTTTGAACTTAAGCTTTAAAGAATTACGTGGATTAGGGAAGCCGGTTTTCCGGATTTCGTCAGTGGGTGCATTTATTGCATGGATTTTAGGATCACTTACTGCACATTATATAGCAGGGTTATCATGGACAGTCGCATTTGTAATTGGAGGACTGTTTATTGTAACAGGACCAACTGTAATCTTGCCTTTATTACGACAATCCAAATTAAAGCCTCGGCCAGCGAAGATTTTGAAATGGGAAGGTATTATTGTTGACCCAATTGGTGCATTACTCGCTGTATTTGCATTTGAAATTATTGCATATTTTACAGCAAATAACCCAGATGGATCTCAACTTATCTTATTCTTTGCAGCATCCATTTTTGCAGCAATACTTGGATGGGCATGTGGCCGCGGAATTGGCTGGATGTTTGAAACAGGTAATATTCCAGAATATTTGAAGTCGCCGGCAGTATTTGTAGTTGTTATTTTGTGTTTCACTATAGCGGATGAAATCATGCATGAGACAGGGTTACTTGCGGTAACTGCTATGGGTATGACGCTTGCAAACATGGGAATTAGTTCTGTTGCTGATATGAGGCACTTTAAAGAAAACATGTCTATGCTATTAATTTCAGCAATCTTTATTATGCTGACTGCGTCGTTACAGGTAGAAGTATTATTAAAAATCTTTCAACCAGAGATTATCGGATACGTTCTATTGATGATGTTTGTTGTTCGACCATTATCCATCTTCTTATCAACTATAAATACTGATTTGTCGTTGAATGAAAAATTGTTAGTGGGTTGGATTGCACCACGTGGAATTGTTGCATTAACCGTGTCCAGCTACTTTGCATCCATACTAAGTGAAGCTGGATATGAGGACGCTTCTATCATAACAACGCTCACGTTTGGACTTGTGTTTTTCACCGTTGTTGCCCACGGGTTTTCTATTCGGTGGATGGCCAAAAAACTCCATCTATCCATGGAGGGACGTCCAGGTACACTTATTGTAGGAAGCAATCAATTTACAGTTGAATTAGCTAAGTCATTAACAAAAGTGAAGGCGCCAGTAATTATTGTTGATTCTTCATGGGAACGTCTTCGAAAAGCACGCGAGGCCGGAATACCGTTTTACCATGGGGAAGTGCTTTCTGAACAAACCGAATATCATTTAGATACAACGCCATATGATTACTTAATTGCAGCGACTGAGTTCCATTCGTATAATGCGTTAGTTTGTACAACGTTTATGCCGGAATATGGTAGGACAAATGTATATAAATCAAGTCCGTATACCTTGGTTGATAATATGAATAACATTGTTGATAAAATTGGTGGGAAAATCCTATTTAAAGAAGAAATTTCGATGGAGGATCTCAGCAATAAAATAAAAAGTGGTTATGTTTTCCGTCAAACGACAATTACAGCACAATATAATTATAGCCGTTACCTAAGTGAACGGGACGATGAGGCTGTTTTGTTATACATGTTGAAGCCTTCTGGTAAAATGTATTATTATGCCGAAGAGATGAAAAATACACCGGAAGCCGGTGATATCGTGGTGAGTTTATCGCCACCAAATAAGGAACAAAAAAAAATTAAAGAAAAACTAGAAAACAAGCGTAATAATAATCAATAAGGAAAAGGAGACTCTTTTGACGGGTCTCCTTTGACTTTGTCCAAAATATAAAGTTCCTGATAAAACGGACGATTTCCTGATAAAATTCGAATTATCCTGATAAACGTGCAAAATTCCTGATAAAAGCTAGAAGTCCCCGATAAAACACCATGGCCAAGCACCCGGCAAAAGTGTTATTCCTCTAACTGCCTGTTAAGTTCGGAAATTTCTTTTTCTAGTCGTTCAAGTTGTTTTTCTTCGATGTTGGTTCGTTGACCTACCGCTTCCACTTTATCCATATCACCCATAATACGGGCGTAATCTGCCTTTAGTTCTACTAATTTTGCTTCTATATCTTTTGTTTTCAATTCTTTCACCCCTAGTGATTTTTTCTGATAAAATCCTCTTAATAGTAGTGTATACTATATTACAATCTCAAAAAAGGGGGAAAAAAGATGAATCTTCATTTTGAAAATGATGCAGAAAAGTATTCAGATTTAGTAGAACCATTATTATTAAAAAAAGAAGCATGCAATAATTTGATGCTGGGACTTCTTAATCGGATTGCGGAGGGACGTTCTGTTTACAAAGACGTGTTTTTGGGATATGTGGAAGAAGACGGGGAAGTTATATTTGCTTTTATGCAAACACCTCCAAATAATTGGATTTTCCCAGATGTGGATTCAATCGAGGAAGGTGTCCCAAAAGCGATTGCAGGATTTTTACGGGACAATAATTTGGGTGTTCCAGGAATACTTGGTCCAGAAACTCTCGTAAAACCATTTGTTGAAGAGTGGGAAAGATTAAATGATGTGTTGTCTAGTGTACATATGAAACAACTTATTTATCAGCTGGATGAGGTTAATTCTGTACCTCAAACTGACGGTGATTTAGTCGAAGCACATGCTAATGATTACCAGCTTATTTCAGAATGGCTCGTTCAATTTGGGCGAAAAGTAAATGAGGCAACAACAAAGGGAGATGCAGAAAACCTAGCAACTCAATTTTTAAATAATCGTTCTGCTTATTTTTGGAAAGTAAATGGTAAGCCTGTTTCAATGATTAATCGTTCAAGAAGCACAAAGAACGGTGCGACAGTGAATGCTGTTTTTACGCCTGATGAACATAAACGAAAAGGGTACGCGACAAGTTCAGTTGCAGCGTTCACAAGTAAGTTACTGCGGGATGGAGCGAATTTTTGCAGCCTTTACACTGACGCAGATTATCCAACATCCAATCGTATTTATAAAAAAATTGGCTATTATGAGGTTGGCACATCTGTGGTATATGAATTTAACTCAAAAAAATGATCAGAAAAACCCGCTTAGATTTTTGATTGATCTAAGCGGGATTTATTCTATATGTCTAGCTCCAGCGCCCAGCGCCTAGTGGACTTCCTTCACCTCCGTACGATAAGTCAAACATCGGTTCGCTTTAGCTCACCGTGTTTCCTTTATCTCCTTCGGTTCAGTCCAGTCCATACGTCGCTTAACGGGCGCTTGCGCTTTTCTTATATCAATGCATCCTTCTTACTCTCTTGTGATTCTACATAAGTTTGGTAAAAATGGACGATGATTGTTTTGACAACGGCATAGAATGGGACTGCGAACACGATACCTAAGAATCCAGCAATGCTCCCCGCTGCTAAAATGATTGTAATAATGGTGAGTGGGTGCAGTTGTAATGCACGCCCCATCACATTTGGTGAAATCAGGTTCCCTTCAATTTGTTGAGCCACGATCATAATAATTCCAACCCAAACTGCCATCATTGGATCCTGGAAAAACCCAACGATTATAGCCGGAATGACTGATATAAATGGGCCAATAAATGGAATGACACACATTAACATCCCAAACAGCGCTAACGTAAGTGCATAAGGCAAATCAATGATGAGATACCCAATAAACAATAGTACCCCAATTGAAAAACTAACAATAAGCTGCCCCTGAATATACGACGTTAGTGCATCATCGAGCTTGTGCAGAAGGCTTTTAATATTATCAGCTTTTTTCTCTGAAAAAATTTGGGTGATAAAAGGAGCAAATTTTTCACCATCTTTAAGCATAAAGAATAAAAAGAATGGTACAAGTACAATAGCAAAGACAAAACTGATTAATTGTCCAATAAACCCAAACAAAAATGATGTAGCAGTTTCGACATAAGACTGTAAATTTGATGTGATGTTATTTATCGTATCATCAACACCTGCAGGCAGTGCATCTTGATTAGATTGCCAGTATGTAATTAAATCTTGTGCACCTTCTACCATACCTGGAACATTATCAATCAGATTGGAGAATTGTTTTTGAGCAATTGGTGCAATATATGTAGCACTTAGGTATATAAGTAAAGAGAGTAACAGGAATACAATAATAATGGAAAATACGCGGTGTACTTTATATTTATCTAAAATCCTGACAACTGGTTTTGTTAAATAAAAGAGTACACCAGCACCTATGATCGGAATAGCTACCGCACCCATGTATTTAAATATTGGATCAAATATAAAGTTTGTTGCAGAGATTAATAGAATTAATAGAAATATCATGATGAATAATGTAAGTGTCTTGAACCATCGCTTTTTATGCAAATGTATCACACCTTTCTTTATGAAAATATATAGTTCCTTTCATTCTACCCGTTAATGGATATAATAGGAAGCGGAATTCTATAATTTTTGCCAATTATTCCTACCAATAAACGATACATAGGTAAATAGAATTAAATTGTAAAATGTGCTAAACTTTGAAGAAGAATAATAAGGGTTGTAATAGGGGGATATATTACATGAATAAATGGGAAACAGCTTACGAGAAGTGGAATTCTTTTCAAAACTTAGATCCTTCCTTGAAAAAGGATTTAAAGGATATTAAAAACGATAAAATAAAATTAGAAGATGCTTTTTATAAAGAATTATCATTTGGAACAGGTGGAATGCGCGGTGTTCTAGGACCTGGTATTAACCGGATGAACATTTATACTATACGAAAGGCTGTTAATGGTCTTGCTAATTATTTAAAAGTAAATTGCGTAAATGTGAATGACCGTGGAGTGGTTGTTGCATACGATTCACGCTACATGTCGCAGGAGTTTGCGCTCGAGACTGCTAAGGTTCTCGGCTCGTATGGTATAAAAGCATACGTATTCAACGAGCTTCACCCAACACCAGTATTGTCATTTGCTGTTCGTAATTTAGGAGCAGTAGCAGGGGTAATGATTACAGCTAGCCATAATCCGCCGGAATACAATGGCTTTAAAGTATACAATGAAGATGGTGGACAAATTGTACCTGATGAGGCAGCTGAAATTATTTCCTATATTGAACAAACTGAAAACGAACTGACTGTGCCTTTTATCGAACAAACTGAACTTGAAGATAAAGGTTTGTTAACCTGGATTGGTAGTGAAGTAGACAATGCCTATTTGGAGCAATTGAAACAAATATCCAAGCTCGGAGAAGCGGAACTTGAAAAGGATAAAGCATTAGATATCGTTTTCACCCCACTTCATGGAACATCCCACGATTTAGTCTTAAGGGGACTTGCGCAACTGTCATTTCCACATGTTCATATCGTTGAGGAACAAGCCAAGCCAGATCCGGAATTTTCAACTGTTGCATCACCAAATCCAGAAGAACATCAAGCATTTAAAATGGCAATTGAAAAAGGAAATAACGTAGATGCTGATATTTTAATTGGAACGGATCCGGATGCTGATCGATTAGGTGTTGCTGTCAGGGATGCGGATCAATCATTTAAAGTATTAACTGGTAATCAGTTAGGGGCTTTATTATTAGACTATTCATTGTCACACAGTGATCAGGCTATGCTATCAAATGCACGTGTATTAAAAACAATTGTGACAACGGAATTAGGAAGAGCAATCGCTACCCATTATGGGGCAAAAACAATCGACACGTTAACAGGATTTAAATATATTGGTGAAAAGATTCGTCAATTTGATAGTACAGGTGAGACGTTTATCTTCGGTTTTGAAGAAAGCTACGGTTATTTGATTAGCAGCTTTGCACGAGATAAAGATGCTGTACAAGCTGCCATGATGGCATGTGAAATGGCATACTATTGGAAAGAGCAAGGGAAGACCCTACTTGAAGCATTAGATAGCCTTTATGCGAAACATGGGTATTTCTTAGAAGGGATGTCCTCGCTAACGCTTAAAGGTAAAGAAGGATCGGACAAAATTGCATTGATTATGGAAGATGTTCGGAAAAATCCATTGACTGAAGTAGCAGGGCTTAGAGTGGAGAAGATGGAAGACTATGCCACAGGTGAGCGTACTATTTTTGGAGAAAGTAATGAGCAGGAAACAATGGATCTTCCAAAAGAAAATGCGCTTAAGTTCATCCTGGATAAAAATAGTTGGGTATGTCTACGTCCTTCTGGAACAGAGCCTAAAATTAAGTGCTATTACGGTGTGTGTCAAGAAACAAAAGAGATAAGCCAAAAAAGTCTTGAATCTTTAAAAGAAGCTATGGATCAAGTGATAAACCGTGTCGTTCAACATGGTTAAGTATACTTAAGCAATCAACTCTGTGTTGGTTGCTTATTTTAATTCAAATCGGGTATTGATGTAATAGGAGGGATTTCGGTATGGCCGTAAAGATGAAACGAATTTATGAAGAGGCATCCCAGAATGATGGAGTACGCGTTCTAGTTGATCGTGTTTGGCCGAGAGGAATGTCAAAGGAGGATGCCAAGCTTGACCATTGGATAAAAGAGGCTGGACCGTCAGCAGATTTACGCAAATGGTTTGGCCACGATCCGGACAAGTACGATGATTTTAAACAGAAGTATAAGAAAGAGTTACAGAATGGAGAGCAGCAGGAAGCACTTCAGGAATTAAAAGATATTACGAAGAAACATCAAAAAAGTGTAACGCTTTTATATGCCTCAAAAGAAGAGAAATATAACCAAGCAAGCGTGTTAAAAGAAATATTGGATCACCAATAAGTAGACTTCGTGAATGGAGTTTACTTATTTCTCTACAATTCTTTATTGTTTATTTGGTTATTATTTGCCAGTATTTCCGTATAATTTCTAGCTCCATGTAGCACTCGATAAATATAAACTTTATCGTTAATCAAACGGTAGAATACAACATAGGGATTAATTGTTATCATTCGAAAAGAGTATAGTTTTAAAGAATTTTGCGTTAGTGAAACACCTGCTTTAGGAAAGTTCTCTAAATGTTTTATTGATGTAAAAATTGCTTCAAGCATTTTCGTTGCAGCAGCTGGGTTGTCAAGCAATATAAAGTCAAAAATATCATGAAGATCATCATTTGCTATTGGAAGTAATTCTATATTATATTTTTCCATCAATCTTATCCTTTAGATTCCTATGCGCATTTTCGAGTGAGATAGTATCTTTTCCTGATAAACGTTGTTCTTCTGCTTCAAGAAGCTTTTCTTTTAACTCAAGAATCTTCTCCCTTCTTTCAAAAGTATCTATATCCATGAGTACCAGGTCACCTTCACCATTTTTTGTAATATAAACTGGCTCTGCTTTTTCACGAGCTAACTGTGAGATGTAATTGTAATCATTTCGTAGTGTTGTTGATGATTTTATTAGCATTATATATATTCCCTCCAATCATATAATTATAGTATTATTATACCATAATTATATGATTAAAATTCGTTAAGTTTCCTGAATTGCGATGGGTAGCCGTTTATCATAACAGTAGCAGATCAATTGGTAGTAAGCAGGTCATTCATTTAATATTTGGTAAGAATTGCGGTAAAATGAAATTTAGAAAGAGGTGATTATATGGCAGAACATCTTTTTGAACTTAAAGCAAACTGGCCAGGCGGTAGGAATAGTGAAGGATATATAGAAGCGGGAAATTTAAAAACGAAAATCTCCATCCCACCAGAAATGGACGGACCTGGTGTTGGTACGAATCCAGATGAAATGCTTTTAGGTGCTGCTGCTACTTGCTATTTAATAACCTTAGCAGCAATGATTGAACGAGCAGATCTTCCGTTAAACGAAATGTCGTTAGAATCTGATGGAATAGTGGATGTGACGAATGGGGTATTTACTTATAAAAAAATCATCCATAAGCCATCTGTGAGTTTGACAGCAAGCGCGACCGAAGCGGATTACAGCAAAGTAGAAAAGTTAGTTACCAAAGCGGAGAAAAGCTGTATGATCTCACGTGCGCTACAGGGCAATGTGGAGATGGAACTTCAACCAACAATAAAATAGGATAACGCCTACGCTGACATAAAATATGTTAGCGTTTTTTTGTTTTATTAAACTTGTCCAAAGGTGTAAATCACTTTTTTCAAGCATATATTAAACAACTACGAAAAAGGAGGTAATGACGATGAGTTTAGTATATGTTTTGCTTAACATCGCACTTTTACTAGGTATTATCGCCCTTTTAATCTTTATGCAAAAGAAGCACTTCTCATTCAGCAAGCGCGTTTTTGCCGGTCTTGGACTCGGAATTGTATTAGGGGCTATTCTTCAAACTGCTTATGGCACCGGGTCAGATATTTTAAATGAAACAACCGAATGGTATAACGTAGTCGGTCGGGGATATATTCGCTTGTTAATGATGATTGTAGTGCCACTCGTTATGGTGTCGATTATTCAATCGATAATCAATCTCGAAAAATCATCAGAACTAGGAAAGATGGCTGCATGGATAATTGGAATCCTTGTTTCTACAGCAATGATCGCCGCCTTGGTTGGGATTGGAAGTGCAGCATTATTCGATTTAAACGCCAATCAAATTGAAGCGGGCCAGGCAGAGAATGATCGGGGAGCGCTGCTGGAATCACGGCTTGGAGATGTGGAAGATTTATCTACACCAGAAAAAATTCTATCATTCATTCCTTCTAATATATTCCTGGACATGACTGGAGACCGACCTACATCAACTATCGCAGTAGTAATTTTCTCAATAATTGTAGGGGTTGCCGTCCTGGGAGTACGTCGAAAACATCCTGTTCATGCAGAAATGTTTACTAGAATCGTGAATGCTGTTTATGCAGTAGTTATGCGTATCGTTACCATGGTTCTCAGGTTAACACCATTTGGAATTCTTGCATTGATTGCAACTACCGTGGCGAACACAGATATAGGGGGAATCATTGAATTAGGTAAATTTGTTATCGCTTCCTATGTTGCGCTATTCGTTATGTTCATAATTCATCTAGTCCTAGTTGGTGTATTTGGTTTAAACCCAATGATGTATCTGAAAAAAGTTTTGCCAGTATTAAGTTTTGCATTTACATCCCGTTCAAGTGCAGGAACGATACCTCTAACGATTCAAGCACAGAAGAACTCCCTGGGTGTGGACCAAGGTATAGCAAATATGTCAGCATCATTTGGTGCAACAATTGGTCAAAATGGTTGCGCAGGAATTTACCCAGCTATGCTGGCAGTTATGATTGCGCCAACAGTTGGTATCGATCCATTAACGCCAGGATTCATTTTGCAGCTTGTGTTAATTATCGGTATTAGTTCATTTGGAGTTGCGGGCGTCGGTGGTGGTGCTACATTCGCGGCTTTAATCGTTCTTTCATCTATGAACCTTCCAGTAGCATTAGCGGGTCTTTTAATATCCATTGAAGCTTTAATAGACATGGGGCGCACAGCGCTTAATGTGAATGACTCCATTTTATCCGGAACGTTATCATCGCGGATATTAGGGAAGTTGAACATAAAAACGTTTCATGATAAAACGGCAATTGAAAAAGATACTTCATTATAGGTACAGAAAAAGTCGCTTCCATTGAGGAGCGGCTTTTTTTACAAGGCTCTTTTCGTACACATTGTTGCTTTCATTTTTCATAGTTGATATAAAATGCGACGTAAGTTTAGGTTTATTTCCAAAAACATGTGCTATTGCTGCCGTCCAGGATCGCTCCGGGCGGATGCGCACCTTAGGGCACGGCCTTAGCCTCCTCGAGAAAACCACTCTGCGGGGTCTTCGGACACGTGCTGTTCCCGCAGGAGTCACCGCCCGGAACGATGCTGAACTGGTAAAGCTATTTACGTAAGAATTCTTTGTCATTTCTTTTAACTAATGAATGCTGTTATTGGCAAAAAATTATACTAGCAGCCCGTATACACGTAGACTCCTGCGGGAGGACAGGCATCGGTGAGACTACGCAGTGCGTTAGCACAAGGAGGCTCACCAGCCGCCCTAAGGTGCGCGAAGTGTATACGGGCTGCGGCTGCCTAAGTAACTTGTTTCATTATAAGTACTACAGATCTAACTTAGATAGAAGTTACGCCGCAATATATATCTATTCCCTTATAAAGCAACAATCTTTGGGAATATAGCCTTTTACAATTATTACGTGCTAGTTTCTTTATTTCATTCCATTTACATTCCTTTAACAACCTCATGAAATCTACTAAATTGTTACGTATTTCTTTTAAGAAGCGGGTATAGTAATGGTACACAGGATATTAACATAAAAGGAATGAGATAAATGGAAAGAACTGCATATTTCGATAATGCGAAGTTAGCACTTATATTTTTAGTTGTTTTTGGTCATTTAATTCAGCCGTTTACGGATGGATCACAAGGAATTAACACATTATATATGTGGATCTATACTTTCCACATGCCTGCGTTTATTTTTTTAGCGGGATTTTTCGCAAAAGGACTAGGGAATAAAAAATATATCATGAATTTAGCGAAAAAACTGTTGTTGCCATATTTGATTTTCCAATTATTATATTCAGGATATTACCTCTTTCTAGGTCATAATGACTGGCAAACAGGTATCTTCTATCCACATTGGTCATTATGGTTTTTATTCAGTTTATTTAGCTGGCATCTATTGCTCTATTTTTTCAAGAAAATGCCACCGTTGGTAAGTATGACATTAGCAGTGGGGATAGGTTTAATCGTTGGGTACTTTGGTGAAATAGGCCACACATTTAGTCTGTCACGGACCTTTGTATTCTTCCCATTCTTCTTAATCGGGTATTGGTTAACAAAAGATCATGTGATGTTTTTAAAAAGAAAAAGTATGCGTTTTGCTTCATTAGCAGTAATGGCAATTGTTGCAATCGCGATTTTTATCGCACCAGATTTTAACTCTGGATGGTTACTAGCTTCGAAGTCGTATATCGATTTAGGCCTACCAGAATTTGGTGTTGTTGCCCGTTTACTCGTTTATGCAACTTCAGCTGCTATGGCAATGAGTGTTTTAGCATGGATCCCTACAAAGAATAATTTGCTTACAAAGTATGGAACTCAAACACTTTATGTCTATTTACTTCATGGATTTTTCGTACAATTTTTCCGTGATACAAATTTATTTGAAGTAAATGGCGTTATGGATTTAGTAGGATTAGCAGTAATTGCTGCGGCTATTGTACTATTATTATCAAGTAAACCTATTCAGGTAGTTTCACAACCAATCATTGAGGGTAAAACATCTATATTGCGTAATTCCAACAAAAGGAGTAAACACAACCAGCCAGAACCTTCACACCTAAATAAATAGAATAGGAAGGTGAGTATGATGAAAATATGTGTATTTGGTGCAAGTGGATATGTAGGGGCAACCGTATACGAGAAGTTAAAGCATGCGTCAGAAGCAGATGTTGTTGGAACGTACTTGAAGGAACCAGCTTTATTTGATGATTTATATAAGTTAGATGTAAATGAACCAGAATCATTTTCCAATTTTTTTAAAAGTGAGAAGCCTGATGTTGTGGTATGGGCTGTAATGAGTGGTCCAAATGAACACAAACTTACCGATCAAGGTCTGATGCACTTATTAACACATCTTACACCGCAGACTAAATTGGTTTACATTTCATCGGACTTTGTATTTTCCCATGGTGATGGACCATATAGTGAAGAGGATCCGTTATCAACTTTACCAGATGACCATAGTTTTAGTAACTATGCAAATGGAAAAGTTAAGGCAGAACGTTTAATTGATAACGAGTTTTCTAATTATGTCATATTGAGAGCGGGACCGATTTATGGAGAGAATGCGGTAGGAAAATTAGATGATCGGACAGATCGTTTATCTTATCATTTACGGTCAACTAAACCGATAGATTTCAGAGATGATTTAACTCGATCCTTTGTACACATTGAAGATTTAACAAACGTTCTCGAGGAAATGGTGTTTAATAATGTAACAGGTGTTTATCATGTCGGACCTGAGAAGAAACAAAGCTTTTACGATTTCATGAAAGCAACTGCCCGTCAAATGGGTTATGATGAAACATTAGTAATCAAGGGTTCTGAGGAAGAGGAAATAGACACAGAAATCCCTAAAGATACGTCACTAATCACAGATAAAATTAAGGAAGTAACGAATCAAAGGTTTCGTTAAAAACAAAAGCCGCTTCGACATTGTCGAAGCGGCTTTTAGGTGATTAAAATAACATATGTGCAATTAACGTAATGATAGGCAAACATATGAGTGTGCGAAGTAGGAAAATGATGAATAATTGTACAAAGGATACAGGGATTTTTGTACCGAGTATCAAGCCACCTACCTCTGACATGTAAATTAATTGTGTAACAGATAAAGCTGCAATAATAAATCGAGTCATTTCAGCCTCAATAGATGCTGCTAAAATAGATGGTAAGAACATGTCAGCAAAACCTATCAAAATTGTTTCGGAGGCTGCTTGAGCGAATGGAATATTCATCAGTTCGAGCAATGGGATGAATGGCATACCCAACCATGTAAAGGTAGGGGTGTACTCTGCGATCATTAGGGCTACTAGACCAATTGCCATAACGATTGGTGCGACACCCATCCACATGTCTAAAATATTTTGTCCGCCTTCTTTAAAAAACTTCAGAACGCTTGATTCTTTTTTAGCTTGATCAAGTGCTTTTTTGTAGCCATATGTTAACATATTATGTCCTTCAGGAGCAGATTCGTCCATATCGTCTTCTGCGTCATTGATATAGGTGTTTGCATATTTGGATAAAGGTGGAATGCGCGGCATAATGAATGCAGCAACCAGTCCAGCGATAATTACCGTTAAATAAAATGAGATAAACATGTCTCCGAGACCAACTTGTTCAATTACGACGAGTGTAAAAGTAATTGATACAACAGAGAAGGTAGTTGCAATAACAGCTGCATCACGCTTGGTATAATAGCCTTCCTCATATTGTTTACTAGTAAGTAGTACTCCAATCGTTCCGTCACCAATCCATGAAGCAAGTGCGTCTATGGAAGAACGTCCCGGTAATCGGAATAGTGGGCGCATTATTTTAGTCATTAATGTGCCAAATAAATCCAGCAAGCCATAGTTCATCAATAAAGGCAAAAATAAACCCGCAAATAAAAACACGGCAAATAAAACATGAAGTAAAGAACCTAAAAGCAATTGTCCAGTGCTTTCACCATAAATTACTTCTGAACCTAATTTAAAGTAGACCATAACTGCAAAAACCGCAGCAACTACACGCGTAAATGCCCAAAACGGTGTAACGTTAAATAGCTGTTTGAAAAATGGTGTACGATTTAGTTTGTCACCACCAATTATTTTTACAATAACTGTACCTAGAGCAGTTATAATAATTATCCACATCATAATAAGTGATAAGTAGCCTGCAAGTAGTCCTTGGATCCAACCTGCCATTAAAGCAATTGGAATCGTCATCCCATCCCCGGATGGAACAGGGGTCATAAATAGGAAAATACCAAGTAATGATGGAATGATAAATTTAAGATGATCTATTAGTTTGTAGTTTTGATTATTCATGGTGTTCCCCCAGTCTGATTTCTATTTCTTTTCATTATACGAGAAATTGCGAAAATAGCAAAACCTATTTTGTATAAGCGATTCGGAGGAAATGCGAGGATATTGGACAAGATATTAATATAGCGACTCTCATGCAAGTATACCAATAATAATTCATGAAAAAAACTGGCAATCAACGAATCAACGTTGGTTGCCAGGTATTCGGCGCGAATAGTTAATTATTTATTGTTGCCTTTATGTTTTCCGTTATTTCCATTATTATCCTTCAATTCAATGCTGTACTCGAATGGTACAGGGTTACGTTGATCAGATGGTGCCGCATACCAAGTTGTCATATAGTTTGTACCTTTCTTAAACAATTGGCGTAATTGCAGTGCATCTTTATCGGTTACATTGAATGGATCAATATGCATTACTTTGTATTTATCATGTTTATCCTTATTCACGAATGTAACCGAATAGTTTACATAGTTTTGAAGAAGTTCTGATTTTGATACAAAGCTGTCCGTACTTGTTCCGTCAAATGATAGTCCAATTTCTGGAATTTCAATATTATCAACAAACCAACCTTCTTCTTGGTAGCTCCAGTCAGTTAGGTAACGGAAGGAAATGTAAACTTCTTGTCCTACATACGCTGATAAATCGAAGCTTTCTTCCGCCCAGTTTTCACTAACACCAGTGAAGCCAGGAAGATTTTCCTTAATCGTAGGATATCCTGCATCTACTACATCGGAGCGAGTGTTTTCATTAGCTAAGCTTGTCCATGTTTCACCCTGGTCAGTAGAAACCTGGACAACGCCAAAGTCCCATTGTTCCTCAATTTGTTTAAGATGATCAAAGGTAAGGGTAGGATCCGTTGTACCTGTTAGATCAGCCTTGAAAATTAAATTGTTATCAGCTTCTGAGCTATTACCACCCCAGAAGACTTGATTCGATTCATCTTGAGGGTCTGCAACAGTTTCCCACTGAATTGGTAGAAAGTCTATACCATCGAAGGTAATGTTTTTAATTTTACTATCGAAGTCTAGTACTTGGTAATCAGCGCCCCAAGCAGGAACACCATCTTTTTCATATAGTTTTGCTTTATCAAGGTTTACTGTCATACCACGAACTTCTCCATCGTCAACAGGAACCTCTCTTAAATCAATGCTATCAAATCCATAAATTCCTTTTTTGCCTTTAATATTATCTTGGTCATCGATTAAAACTGCTGCGACGAACTTTTCATAGACACTTTGGAAAGTCTCGTTTATACCGTTATCTTTATACGCTTGTTCATAGCTGTCTATCGTATTTAATGGACTTTTTGCTACATCTAGAATGAAGTCTTCCCCAAATTGTTCATAGTTATATAGGGTAAACAAGTACGACACTCCGTAATCTGCAAGTGTTTCTGGACCTGTTTCAGCGTCTACGTGCTCATCCCAGTTTACTAATGAGTTTTCTGGATGGTCTAAGAAAAAGTTAATATGTCCATATGGATGACCATAGCCACCTAGGTACTCAGCAAAGCCTGAGAATCCTTCATTTAACCATGAAGTTTCATCACTATCATTATCAGCATGAATTAAATGCTGCATTTCATGAATAGTTGTACCGTAGAACGTACTTTCCAGACGTTCCTCCCAGTTGTTTGAATCAATTGAAATAATATTTCTGTCTGTGTACATTTCAAGAGTTTGCCAGAAGAATCCAGCAACGAAAAATGGGTAAGTTGGATCAGTGTAATTTTCGTCTGGAATGTTACTCACTAATAGCATTATTTTGTCGTTACCATTTTCATAATATCCTTCAGGTACAGCGCCTATATCTTCCAAAACAGCATTGCTACCTGTAAGAGAATCAGGAGTACCAAAGAAATTTGTTACCGTTGGATAAATATTTGAATCAAACTCAGCAGCTAGCTTGTCCACTTGTTCTTGGGTGACAACCTGATCAGGGCGTGGATCTCCCTCAGGGAAGCCTAAGTCATTTGCAACCCAGATTTCCACGTTTTCTCCCACACTTCTTAAGGTATATTCCTGAAACGCTAAATTTCTATCAAGAAATTGCTTCGTACCGCCATCAAAGGTGAATTGCTGATCGTTTGATGCGGTAGATGCGCCATCCGTTTCGCTTGCTTCTAACCCTTCCGCAGCTTCTCTAATTTTTTCCTGTGCTTCTTCTTGGAAGTCCTCATCTTTTGATAATTTATTTAGTTCAGAAGTGATGTCTTTTACATCACCATATCTTTCTGCATCCCAATTTTCTATGGTGTCATTCTTCACATTGTTCTCTGTATTTGCTGCAAAAGATGCACTAGGTAAAACTAACGATAATGCTAAACCTAATGTAGATGTTAACGCTACCAATTTCTTCATAAAGAACCTCCCGAATTTTTTTGAACTCCTGTGAAACGCGCCATATGTACTAGTATAAACGAATAGGTGTTTATTTTCAAAAAATTATGAATAGTTAATTCGGACTATTCTTTCGACATATCTCGCAAAATCATAGGCAAAAAGTCTAATCTTTCCTACAACAGTTCACATTGTTCATGTTTTAAGGGAATTTTCCTTGTTTAAATACATATACTTTAAGGGTAAAGTATGGCGAGGTGTTGTATGTGGAAAACGGAATGAAATTCAATGTTGTATATCGATGTTCGGTCATTGTCTGGATGATATTTAAATTTATTTGTCAAGCTTCCTTATTCCATATAAGACATCGTATTTGGGATGATCGAACTAGGCAAAAATGGAATAACCTATTAAAGAAGCAGGCTAGAGAGTATCGAAAAACTGCTGTTAAACTGGGTGGTGTACTAATAAAAGTAGGGCAGTTTTTAAGTACACGTGCAGACTTTATGCCTGATGTTTTTATACAGGAATTGGCGGGACTTGTAGACCGTGTATCTCCTTCTTCTTTTTCTTATGCAAAATCATTAATGGAAAAAGAGTGGGGTGGGGATATATATGACCATCTATTGGAAGTGCAAGATAAGCCTGTGGCAGCAGCTTCGATCGGACAAGTTTATAAAGGGAAGTTAAAGAACGGGAAAGAGGTTGCGATAAAGGTTCAGCGGTATCGTGTCCGTGATATCTTTCATATGGACTTCACCGCAATGAAAATTGTATTCTGGATGATGAAAGTTCTAACCAATTTTGGGAAAAAAGCAGATTTAAATGCATTATACCGTGAGTTAATATATGTCATGAATCGAGAGTTGGACTTTGAACAGGAACTAGCATTTGGTAACTATTTTAAAGAACGTTATAAATCGAATACAGCTATTTATATACCAGAATATATGGAACAACTTTGTACAAAAGAGGTACTGGTTATGGAATGGATGTACGGTGCGAAAATAACCGATCTCTCTTACATGAATAAACACAACATTAATATTCAGCAAACGGCTAAAGAACTATTTGACGTTTACTTGGATCAGTTTTTACATGATGGTAATTTTCATGCTGATCCGCATGCAGGAAATTTGTTGATTCAACAGGATGGCACGATTGTGATTATTGATTTTGGAATGGTTGGTGAAGTGCGGAAACAGGATACACATTATTTTAAACAGATAATCCAAGGGCTAATTATGGATGATTATGATAAAGTGGTACAAACCCTGGACGATATGAATTTTGTCTTACCGAACGCTAATCGTGGTAAGCTTAAGAAAATGATCAAAGAAACAATTGCCATGTACCAAAATGGATCATTTACGAAAATGGACACACATACAATGGATACGATAAAGGACGATATTCGTTTATTTATCAAAGATCAACCAATCCAACTATCAGCAGATTATGCTTACTTGGGAAGAGCAATTTCGATAGTTTTCGGTTTATTAATCAGTCTTTATCCAGATGTAGATATTGAGAAATGGGCAAAACCTAAAATTAAACAGTGGATTGGCGGGAAAGGTTTCACCGATTCCATCTATAAACAAGTTGCTAAAGATGCAGCAAAACCAATTCTATCCTTTCCGAAGGCTATGTTAGGTTGGCTGGAAAATGGGGAAAAGAATAGGCAATGGGAGAAAGAAAAACAACAAACACAGTTGTATCACCATTTTTATTTATTTGTAGAGTTAATTAGTTTTATCATGATAGCAGGGGGAATGTATGCTGGTGTCTACGTCTATGGGATTATTGGGTATCTAATAACTGGTGTATTTTCGATTACATTAGTTATTCTTTTAATAAAGCATTACCGAATGATAGGATTAAGAAATAGGAGGTCATGATGATGAGTGATTTTTTGAAAAAAGGTTTTTTATTAGGCTTGGGTGCAGCAGTTAGCAGTAAGGAAAAGCTGGATAATAAGCTTAAGGAATTAGTGGATAAGAACGAATTAACACGTGATCAAGCTAGAACCGTTATGCAAAACTTCCTCGATAAAGGCCAAACAACGAAAGATGAGTGGAGTACAAAACAATATGAACAAACGCAGGCAATGGCGAATGATTTAGGTATAGCCACGAAGGAAGACGTCAATGAATTACGAGCGAGAATTACAGAGTTAGAATCGAAATTAAAGCTGGAAGAATAAGATGCAAGACTGTCCTATTAGTAAAGGGCAGTCTTGTTTTTTTGTTGTGCATTAAAGTGGTCGGGTTTAGATCTGGAATTTTCGAATGGCGGATACAAGTCGCCATGTTTAATACTACTGCTTATCGGTAATAAGTTTATTACTATCATTTTGAAAGAGGCTGATTGTTTCTATGAAAAAACTACTAACAATCCCGCTATTTTTACTTTTGGCAGGTTGCGATATAACCGTATTAAACGCAAAAAGTGAAACAGGACAAGACCAGGCTTTTTTGATTTGGTTTAGTTTTGGTCTCATGATGGTTGTGTTGCTGATTGTATTTGTTTTGTTTGCGAGATTTGTGTGGAAGTACAGAGAAACTAGTCTGAATAAAGATACGCTTCCTAAAGATGTGAAAGGAAATAAAAAGCTTGAAATTACTTGGACTACATTAGCTGTTTTATTACTGGCAGTTCTTGCAGTGCCGACTGTAGCCATTACATATAATCAATCACCTATCCTTTCGTCTTCTGAGGAAACTGAACAATCGGCGGTACATGTTAATGTGACGGGACAGCAGTATTTTTGGACTTTCAGTTATGAAAATGGAAAAGAAACGACAAACAAACTGATCATTCCTGCTAATAATACTATTGTTTTCCATTTGAAGTCTAAGGATGTTATTCACTCATTTTGGATTCCGAAGCTCGCAGGTAAAACTGATGTGTTACCTGGTAAAGAATTGATATACAAAATTGTTAATCCTGAAGAAGGTACTTATGAAGGGCAATGCGCAGAGTTCTGTGGGGTCCAGCACACCAAAATGCAGTTTACAACTGAAGTCGTGTCAATCGCAGACTATGAGGAATGGTTGGGAAAATAAACCAAATCGAATCTTATAGGTAGAGGGTGTAATTAATGACGATACCATTTTTCGGAGATACCATGTTTATCCCTTCAGATGTTGTGGCAGCATGGGCTTTTACCATTATATTAGGAATTTTTATGACAATATACGTTTTGAAAAAACAAAAGCTGCCACTTATATGGAGTTATATGCGTACAACGAATCATCGTAAGATCGGAACGCTGTACGTGTTGTTTGGTGTGTTATTCTTTCTGCGTGCAGGAGTAGATGCCTTGTTAATTAGACTGCAGTTGGCGCAGCCCCACGCCGAATTTTGGGTGTTCCAACAAGATAAATATAATGAGTTATTTACCACGCATGGTACCATGATGATCTTTTTTGTAGCGATGCCTTTATTAATCGGGTTGATGAACATTGCAGTTCCACTTCAAATAGGTGCACGTGATTTGGCATTCCCGTTTTTGAACGCAGTTAGCTTCTGGCTTTTTTTAGCAGGCGCGATTTTATTTAACATGTCATTTTTCTTTAATAGTGCACCAAATGCTGGTTGGACCGGCTATGCGCCATTATCGACTGATACGTTTACTCCTGATGTTGGAAACGATTACTACGTTTTTAGTTTACAAGTTTCTGGTCTGGGGACAATTTTTACAGCGATCAATATGATAGTAACGATCATTCGGCATCGTGCACCAGGCATGAAGCTGACCAAAATGCCACTTTTTCCATGGTCTGCACTAATTACATCGTTTTTAATTTTGGTTGCGTTCCCCGTTCTATCAATGGGATTATACTTGCTAATGTTTGATCGTATGTTTGGCACTGGCTTCTTTTCTGGGGAGGTTGGTAATCCAGTATTTTGGCAGCATCTATTTTGGATATTTGGGCATCCGGAGGTATATATTCTGGCATTACCTGCGTTTGGTATCTTTTCAGATATCATCTCGACTTTCTCGAAAAAAAGTATATTCGGATATCCAGCAATGGTGCTCTCATTGGCGTTAATTGGGTTTCTGGGATTTATGGTTTGGGCACACCACATGTTTACCGTAGGACTTGGCCCGATGGCAAATACGTTCTTTGCGATCACCACCATGCTGATTGCAGTTCCAACCGGAATCAAAATATTTAACTGGTTGTTTACGATGCGCGGAGGAGTAATTCGAATGACAACTCCAATGTTGTTTTCGCTTGGATTCATCCCAACATTTGTAATGGGTGGTGTGACAGGAGTAATGCTGTCTGTCGCTGCCGCTAACTTCCAGTATCATGATACCCATTTTGTTGTGGCCCATTTCCATTACACGATTATTGGATCAACAATCTTAGGTATTTTTGCAGGATTATATTATTGGTATCCTAAATTTACTGGAAAGGTTTTGGATGAGACGCTTGGAAAATGGCACTTTTGGTTATTTCTAATTGGCTTCCATATGACCTTTTTACCAATGCATATTACAGGTCTTCAAGGGATGCCGCGCCGTGTGTACACTTATAGTTATGGTGATTCGCTATTCGTATTAAATCTAACAAGTACGATTGGTGCTTTTATTATGGGTAGTAGTATGTTATTTGTTGCGTGGAATGTCTATAAAACACATAAATATGGGGAAAAAGTCGGTAATGACCCATGGGACGGGCGTACACTTGAATGGACGGTGGAATCACCATCACAGGAACATACCTTTGAACCGATGCCAATAGTTAAAGAGATGGATCCTTATTGGTATGCAAAGGTTGAAGGACGAAATTTAGAGACTACGACAAATAATCGGCCAGCTCCGATAGCTGTGGAAACGATTAAGCCATTATTAATAGCTGTCTCCTTGTCGATCATGAGTATTGGTATGATTTATTCATGGTATTGGATGGCGGTTCTTGGAGGCTTAAGTACATTTGTATTATTCATCATTCGCTCAGTAACTGATGAACGTAAAAAGGATTACCGGGAGGAGGCTGAATCCAATGAATAATTATCAGGAAGCATTATTTAAAGATAAGCGACTTGGATTTTTTATCTATTTATTTGTGGAAAGTGTCATGTTTGGAACACTCTTTGCGACATATTTGATATTTACGCCACCTCCAACTTATCCGAAGCCCAATGAATTGTTTGAAGTGAAAAGTCTTGTGTTATCATCCGTCTTTTTGCTTTCTAGCAGTGGCACATTATTGATCGCTGAAATAGGATTAGATAAGCGTCAGGGAATAAAAATTGTGACTGGCCTCGTCCTAACTTTGTTGTTCGGTCTAACTTTTTTAGGTCTAGAAATCCATGAATTCTATAAATATACTATGGAGGGCAATGGTTTAACAGCAAACGTATTTATGTCATCATTTTATGTGCTTGTAGGCCTTCACGCAGCACACGTAACGTTCGGCGCTTGTTGGATGGTTCTCCTTCTTATACAATATAGAAGAATGAATATGCCTTATGGTTTATATATTGAAAAGCAACGCATCTTTCAGTATTACTGGCACTTTGTGGATGTCATCTGGGTATTTATTATCATAATCGTTTATCTACCATATGTTATTTAGAAAAAAAGATAAAAAAAGGGGAGAAATTAGATGACAACAGGTTTATTGATCGCGTTAATTGTAATTGTAGCATTGATTGTTCTTGTACCATTGTTTATTTTCATGCGCGTGTACGCCCTTGATACAAAACAACAGGAGCACTCTATTCTTAGGAACTATCCTGTATTAGGGAAGATCCGGTATTTTACAGAAAAAATAGGTCCGGAGCTACGACAATATCTTTTCAACAATGATAATGAAGGAAAACCTTTCAATCGTAGAGAATTCGAATTCGTATACAAAGCAGCAAAATATAATAATAGAATGATAGGGTATGGTTCAGAACGTGATTTTAATGAAGAGGGTTTTTATATTGTAAACAACTTGTTTCCTAGTCAACGGGAGGAAATGAAGATAGATCAGGAACCGAAGATCAGGACTAGGTTATATCAAATCGATAATGAAAAACTATTTAATAGAAAAGAACACCATGACGAAGACACACTGGATCCATTTTATTTAACGGATGATGATGCGATCGTTCTTGGTAAGGATACTGTTCGGAGTCCTTTTAAAGTTAAAGGATTTATTGGCCAATCCGCAATGAGTTTTGGTTCACTAGGGGATAACGCGATAACGGCTCTTTCGAAAGGGCTCGGTATGGCTGGTGGTACGTGGATGAATACAGGTGAGGGAAGCATTTCTCCTTACCATCAAAAAGGTGATGTCGATCTTATCATGCAAATCAGTGCCGGTTTATTTGGCGTTCGTACAACAGATGGCGAGTTTTCGTGGGAACTTTTTAAAAAGAAAAGCGATATCGATCAAATAAAAGCATTTGAACTCAAGCTTGCTCAAGGGGCAAAACAACGAGGAGGACATGTAGAAGGTAAGAAGGTAACGGAAGAAATTGCCGAAATTCGTAATGTCGAACCTTGGAAAACAATTAACAGTCCAAACCGTTTCCATGAATTTAATAATGCAGAAGGATTACTAGAGTTTGTTGATAAAATGCGTGATATCGGTGGGAAACCTGTTGGAACTAAAATTGTTGTTGGTGACGAAGCGCAAGTGGAAACCTATGTAAAAGCGATGAAGGAACTAGATATTGTACCAGATTTCATAACAGTTGATGGTGGTAATGGTGGTTCCGGTGCAACCTATTATGAATTAGCAGAATCAGTTGGGTTACCTACATATGCAGCATTACCTTTACTTGATGATTTACTAAAAAAATATGGGTTGCGTGATCGCACAAAAATTATAGCGTCAGGTCAATTAATAACTCCAGATAAAATTGCGATGGCACTTTCTCTGGGGGCAGATATGATTAACATTGCACGAGGATTTATGTTATCTGTTGGCTGTATCATGGCACAGGTTTGCCACACAAATAATTGTCCAGTGGGTGTTGCAACTACAGATCCTGATTTGCAAAAAGCATTAAGCATCGAAGAGAAAAAATATCGCGTTTGTAATTACCTGATAGCTTTACGTGAAGGAGTATTTGATATGGCGGCAGTTGCAGGTATTGATAGTCCAACGAAATTCACACGGGAACATATTGCCTATAAAGATCGACTAAATAAAGCATATAAAGTGATGAATTATTCCCATACAAGCTAATGAATTATGTCGATTTTGATTGTTTTCTGTATATTTAGCAAATTATTAATTTTTATATTGATTCCTTTTTAGTTTCCATGTACAATTAGAAAAGATGATACTTTTTTAACGGTTTATTAGGGGGAATTATAGCGTGGAGGGCTTTTTGAATGTATTAGAACAGGATACCGAAGAGAAGCTTGGACGTCATTTGCAAAAACAGGAGATTGAGTTTTTGCAATGGGTGTATGAGCGCTATCTAGAAGAACTGAAAGATCGAATAAATGCATAAAAATTGGATAATCAAATGATAAAAGCCTTGGAGCTCTATCCAAGGCTTATTTATACTTAGGGAAAGTATAGATGTTTTGAGGAAATGCCATTATAAGAAAACTTGGCTTATCGCCAAGCCTTAATGGCGAAAGCCTTAGTTGCACTTATGCAGTAAGAAAGGATTTCTTTCTTAACTGCTAAGAAAAATTTTGTTAGAATCGAGGCGAATGCCGATTTTTTTCTAACATTTCATTTTATCGTAAGGCTCTTTTTATACGAATTGTTGCATTTTCATCTTCATAGTTGATATGAAATGTGTCATAGCATACCGCTTCGGAAATACACTACGCTTTCCGCGGGCTTGCGCTGAGCCTCCTCGATCGCAAAGAACGCTCACTGCGGGGTCTCATCACTTCGCTTTCCCGCAGGAGTCTACGTGTTTTTCCTTCGCTAACCTAGTGTCTGGAAGCAGTACTATA
Source organism: Virgibacillus necropolis (assembly GCF_044793635.1). Classification (GTDB taxonomy): domain Bacteria; phylum Bacillota; class Bacilli; order Bacillales; family Amphibacillaceae; genus Virgibacillus_F; species Virgibacillus_F necropolis_A. Next base: position 1,815,058 of record NZ_CP084992.1, on the reverse strand, counting down.
TAGCCCCTTTCATTATTATGGCAGTTGATTTTCGCTGCGGACCGTTGACTCCTACGGGAACAGCACGAGTCTGAAGACCCCGCAGCGGAAATCAACCAGCAGTTATGTTGTAGTTTATATCTATTTTCTCAAAAGCAATAATCTTTACGAAAACAGCCTTTCGTAATAAATAATGTACGTATCACATGTTATACTAGGACATGGAATTTATGTAAGGGAGTGGTTAAGATGGCGATTCCGAATGAAACGATACTAAAAAAAATGATGCATGAGTTACAACAGGCTCAATCATATCAAAACAATCAACGCCAAATGGTAAAGCATATTGAAAATGTACGACTTTTAAGTGATCTACTGATAGACGGAGAACAAGATGAGCTAGTGAAAAAGTCTACAAATTCAATGGATATTTCCAGTGAAGAAATGAAGGCAATGCTTGGTAGTAGTAGCTCTGTGAAAACTAATAGTAAACAGGAATCAGAAGTGGAAAAAGACGACGCAAATGGGAAGTCTATTTTAGACTTTTAATAAGATAAAAGAGGTGTAATGATGAAATTATTTCTAATTCTCGGTGTAATAAACGGGTTTATAGCAGTAGCGCTAGGAGCATTTGGTGCTCATGGCTTAGAAGGTAAAATATCAGAAAAAGCGATAGCAACATGGGAGAAAGCTGTAACCTATCAAATGTTCCATACAATGGCACTTTTTGTAACTGGGTTATTACTATTGAAATTCCAAAGTGGAGGAATGCTTTGGGCAGGGTGGTTGTTTTTTATAGGAATTTTATTATTTTCAGGAAGCCTGTACATTTATTCAACAACTGGAATTAAAACATTCGCGATGATAACGCCAGTTGGTGGAGTAGCTTTCCTAGCAGGTTGGATTCTGCTCGGTTATGCAGTCTCGAAGTATTTATAAGTGGAATATGATATAGGTTGTAAATACAAAAAGTAATAAAGCCTGCAAAAAATGTTTGAAAGCTTTATTTTGATTGTGTGTATGAAATTCAATCATTGCTTCACAGCATAAACCACATGCAATCAAGTAGATTAACAGAATCGCTAAAAAGATAAACCCTTTGATTAGTACGAGAACCCCGACTAGTACAGCTAAAATAAGTATAATTAATTCTAATCGTACGAACTTTTCATATGGATGTCTCATTGTGATCCCCCTATAGAGATTAAAATAAAAGAAGGATGACACATATAAGGATAAAGATCCCACTGTGCAATGCGTGGATCGATTCCGTATGGGTCATCCTTTACTGATAGTTTAGGAGTAGGTATCTTACCTTAATGTTATTAAATTATTAAGGTCCATATGGATAGGTATAGTTTATTTCCCCATCGAATGTGATGTAGTCCAAGTATAACATCAATAATAGGTATCTTTTATCCGTTTCCAAATCTTTTAAAATGATATGATCTCTTCCTGCCGCTAGAATTTCTCCTTTGAAAATCTTAGCATTCCATTTTGCATTGTTTTCAAAAGTCATATAAACAGTTGCTACTTTACCTATATTTAATCGCAAAATGTTTTCAATGTAGGATTGTTCCATATCTGGAAGCATTGTTTGATCTTGTTGCGGTTGCGGTGGTTGCTGTTGTTGTTGCTGGGGCATCATTTGCATTTGACGATAATCGTATCCTGGATAGTATGCTGGAGATGCTTGTGGGTAGTAATAGTACGGATATTGATTTTCATTTTCATTCATAAAAAAACCTCCTGGTAATTAATTGAAATTAGTAAACTCTCGGACATTCTGATGAGTCCGGCGCAAAAAAACAATGTGATTTATAGCGCCCAACAAGCCTTTGGCCATACCACTGTGCAGGGCAATTCCCTTGAGGCGCAAAAAACCAAAGTGCATACGAAGCAGGATGGTAACGGCCACCTTTTATTGTCTTTCGTGCAAGACTTTTATCCTTTTCTCGCGCACGTTGATAAAAGTATCCGTGAATCGTAGCTTCAAAACCACCTGGACTTTGGAATACCATATCCCGAACTGTTCTCAATTGGGTGAAATCTAAACAGTTTGAAACGACTCGATTTACCCCAACATTGCCAACCATCAGCATTCCTAACTTTCCATCACCCTCAGCCTCGGCACGCATTAATCTCGCAAGAAGTGCCACACCCTTTTCAGTAGGGTTAATTCTCGGCATTAGGGCCACCTCTTTTCCAAATACTAATTTATTTATATGCAGGATATTCTATGTTAGAACCTAGGCAGTGTGACAGAAGAGAAAAGCGGAGGCGACTGTTCAGCGACGTACAGATAGATGGGCATGTGAAAAGTACGGTGGTCTTTCCGTACGTTCAACAGGACCAACTATCTGCTAGTCGCTAGGAGCCGCAGCTAGACAAAGAGAAAAGCGTAGCGGGCTTGCTCAGCGGTGAAATGCGTAAGCAAGGGACCGTAGAGCACACCATCTTAGTGCTCGGAGTGTTCATTGCTTATGACGGCAGCTTCTAGGAGCCGTGGTTAGCAGAGAGAACTGTGAATGCATAATAAAACCATTAGAAGAAAGACAGTTTATCCGCCGATTCACAGCTATTTCCGCCAATCTACAAATATATCAGCCGTTTTTAAAATATAACAGCCAATATAAAAATATAACTGCCATTATCCAAATATATCGGCTAATATCAAAATATAACCGCCGATTCAAAATCGATTCAAAACCAGCACCCAGTTCCCGGTCGTGATAAAGTCTATAAACACAAAAAAACGCACCAGCATGAATCATGCTGGTGCGTCTACTATTATACTTGAAGAAATGCTGCAATTTTTTCATTTGGTAGGTGGTTTCCAACGAAAAATTCGCCGAACTCACCATACTTGGCGCTAACTTCGTCAAAGCGCATTTCATATACAATGCGTTTTAGCTCTATTGCGTCGTGTGCAAATAGAGTTACGCCCCATTCCCAATCATCAAATCCGAATGAGCCTGTAATGATTTGCTTGATACGACCAGCATAACTACGACCAGTTTTGCTGTGTTCATATAATAACTTCGCACGGTTTTTAAAATCTAGAGAGTACCAGTTTTCTTCGCCAGCACGACGCTTGTTCATTGGGTAAAATGAAATGTAATCCCATTTCGGTAAAATTGGTTTTAAACGTGCTTGCGTTTCTGGCAATGTTTCAGGATCCACATCTTTTTTCTGTGGGAAATATTTTGAAAGCTCGACAACTGATACATATGAATAGGATGGTAACAGGAAATCAGCGAACTTTGTTTTGTTAAATGCTGTTTCCACCTCGTTTAACTCATCCATTGTTGGACGCAGGATCATCATCATGATATCTGCCTTTTGACCAACAACTGTATATACAACATGACTGCCTTCTTTAGCCTCTTCAACAGCATCCCATTTTGCTAAAAGGGTATGTAATTCGTCTATTGCTGCTTGTCGCACCTCGCTTGAAACCATTTTCCAAGACGCCCAATCAATGCTACGTAAATCGTGCAGGCAATACCAGCCATCCATGGTTTCTACTGCTTCTGCTGCTGCCATTATATATCGCTCCCTTATGTGTAAAAAATTATCATCTTATGGATTTACTATACCATATTGAGGGAATATTAATCATGGACAAAGGGTTAGAATTAGGCAATTCAAAGATAAGTGAGTTGCTTTTCATGTATCCATAGTTGCATTATCATATAATAGTAGGAATAAATAGGACGTGGAGGTGCTTGGTCATGAGTGATTTTTTTGACGAATTAAAAGCAAAATTGGAAGGTTCAAATAGATTTATTGTTTTTCCAGAAGGAACGGACGAACGAATTTTAACAGCAACAAGCCAACTAGGAGCAGCAGGCATTTTGACACCAATTTTAATTGGCGAAAAAAGTAAAATTAAGCAACGTGCTGAAGAAATTGGCGTTGACGTTTCATCATGTAAAATCATGGATCCGAGTGAATTCGAGGAATTTGAATTAATGGTCGAAACGTTTGTTGAACGTCGGAAAGGTAAGGTAACATCCGAGGATGCTCGACAAATTTTGCTGGATGAAAATTATTTCGGGACGATGCTTGTGTATATGAATCAAGCAGATGGACTAGTAAGTGGGGCAACCCATTCTACCGCGGAAACAGTTCGTCCAGCACTGCAGATTATTAAAACAAAAGAAGGAATTAAAAAAACTTCTGGCGTATTTATCATGGTTCGCGGTGATGAAAAATATGTGTTTGCTGACTGTGCGATCAACATTGCACCAGATAGTCAGGATCTTGCAGAAATCGCAGTGGAAAGTGCTGTAACTGCTGGATTGTTTGGGGTAGATCCACGCGTGGCAATGCTAAGCTTTTCAACAAAAGGATCGGCTAAATCAGATGAAACAGAGCGGGTTGCAGAAGCGCTGAAACTTGCTAAGGAAAAAAGCCCTGCGCTTTTAATAGATGGTGAATTTCAATTCGATGCTGCTTTTGTACCAAGCGTTGCCGAGAAAAAGGCTCCAGATTCACCGCTAAAAGGAGATGCGAATGTCTTTATTTTCCCAAGTCTGGAGGCTGGCAATATTGGCTACAAAATAGCACAGCGACTTGGCGAATTTGAAGCAGTCGGCCCGGTGTTACAAGGTCTAAATCAACCCGTCAATGATCTATCACGCGGGTGCAGCTCCGATGATGTCTATAACTTGGCATTAATCACGGCAGTTCAGTCAAAATAATGAGTGAAAAGCTTGCGGGAATCGGCCCTGCAAGCTTTTTAAATTTGCGAACCCAGCTGGCACAGCCTAGCCTATAAAATCGATACTTCACTGCATATCCGCAATCTTCTCATTCCGTTTTTTCATCTGCTCTAATCTTTTCACGAAGTTCTCCCGTTCTCCCGAGGAAAATTCAGCAGTGACAATATTTTCGCTCAGTTCCTCCAAAGCTCCGTACACGCGCTGTTTCATCTCATCCATTGTAATTTTTCTTGGCAATAATTCTGACAAAGACGCCATCGTTTCCGGCACCACATCAGGAAATGAGAAATTTGTTTCCGTCCCCTTTAACGCAATTTCATAAAAATCACGAATTAATGCAGCACGTTCCTGGCCATGACCTTCCACATCCAAATAAATTTGAATTGCGGCGCCTTCTTTGACTCTGCGCTGGGATATGCCTGCGAATTTTTTGCCGCCAATACTTAGGTCATAATCTCCTGGACAGTAGGACCCGACAATTTCATAGGCCTCGATTTCATCCGTAAGGTCTGCAAGCATAAATTGAACAAAACTTACCATAGCTTCATAGCAAGTATTAATCGATAAATTTTTTACGTCAGGCAAAACTAGGGAAATATTGAGTACCCCCTCGTCAAGGGCGACGGCTAGCCCCCCGGAGTTCCTTACAACCGCATGGTACCCACGATGTGATAAAAGCCCAACACCTTCTTCAATAAAAGGCAACCTTGCATCAGGAATTCCAAGTACAACTGTGTTTGGATGTACCCATAAACGTATAGTAGGAGCAGATTCCCCGTCCCCGACAGAAAGTGCTAACGTATCATCGATGGCGAAAGAGGTTAATGCACTAATCGGTTCATTATAAAATTTATGTTCATCCGATTGGTCCATATAGCGGAATGTCGGATGGTGTATGATTTCTTTCCAAGATTGCATGATTTTCTCCCTTTTATGTCTTTTTTACTTTTGCTATCTATTATATAATATAACAAAATTGTCGTATAGAAACGGGTTGTGAAAAAATGGCGTATAAAGATGAACAATTATATGAGGAAAAAGTTTTCAAAGATCCGGTTCACCGCTATGTTCATGTGAAGGATCAGGTGATATGGGATCTGATAGCAACACCTGAATTCCAGCGATTGCGCCGTATCAAGCAGCTTGGCACCACGAATTTAACGTTTCATGGGGCTGAACATAGTCGGTTTAATCATTCGTTAGGTGTTTATGAAATTGTAAGACGAATCATTAACAATTTTCAGGACAAGCCGCATTGGAATAACGATGAACGGTTACTTTGCCTTTGTGCAGCATTGTTGCATGACTTGGGTCATGGGCCATTTTCGCATTCGTTTGAAAAAGTATTTAAGCTTGACCATGAATATTTTACTCAGGCAATTATTATTGGTGACACACATGTACATAAAATTTTAGAACGCGTATCTAAAGGTTTTTCACAAAAAGTCGCAGATGTCATCGCAAAAACATATGAAGATAAATTAGTTGTCAGCTTAATTTCCAGTCAGATTGATGCCGATCGGATGGACTACCTGCAACGAGATGCTTATTTTACCGGTGTAAGCTACGGTCACTTTGACATGGAGCGTATTCTACGGGTAATGCGACCAATCGATGATCAGGTTGTTATTAAATCGAGTGGAATGCATGCGGTAGAAGACTATATCATGAGCCGTTATCAAATGTACTGGCAGGTTTATTTTCATCCTGTTACGCGCAGTGCTGAAGTAATTTTATCAAAAATTCTTCACCGGGCGAAATATTTATTTGAATCAAAGTATACTTTTAAACTCGAGCCGATTCACTTTATTTCTTTTTTTCATGAGAAGGTGGACTTAAAGGATTATTTAAAATTGGATGAAGCGGTTGTATCCTATTATTTCCAATTATGGCAGGAAGAAGACGATGCCATTCTTCGGGATTTATGTGAGCGATTTATGAATCGTCGCCTGTTTAAGTATATTGAGTTTAACCCCAACAGTCAGATGAATGAATGGATGGAGTTATATAAATTGTTTCAGGAAGTGGATATCGATCCTGAATATTATCTTGAAGTCGATTCGTCGTCAGACTTGCCGTACGATTTTTACAGACCGGGTGAAGAGGAGGAGCGCCTGCCAATTCATTTGCTAATGCCAAACAATGAGTTGAAAGAACTTTCCCGTCACTCCGATATAGTAGAATCAATTTCAGGTAAAAAACGAACCGATCACAAGCTGTATTTTCCTGCAGACTTATTAGAAAATCTCGAACAAAATAGCGCCGCTAAAAAACGTATCATGGAGCTATTGAATATCCAAGGAGCGAATATATAATGTTAACAAATCATGCCAAATTAATGCACTTTTTCGAGGTAACAAAAGAAGTATCTGGACGAAAAAAACTGCAAAAAATGATTTATATTTTACAGAAATGCAAGGTTCCATTTGAAGAAAAGTATCAATTTCATTTTTATGGCCCATATTCGGAAGAACTTACTCTAAGAGTCGAAGAGCTTTGTAATCTAGGGTTTATTAATGAAGTTAAAGAGGATAAAAGCAATTATTATCAATATAATTATGCAATAACCGATAACGGAAGAGAGTTTTTGAATCAATTTACTTTAGACATGCCTGAAATAGAGGAACAAGTTGGACTATTGAGAGGGAGGAGTTCCCGCTTTCTGGAGCTTGTTTCAACTATGCTGTATTTTGATGACCTTTCACAAGAAGAAGTTGTTGAAAAAATTCATACCGTTAAACCTAAACAAAACTTCACAGAAGAAGAAGTAAAGGATGCTTGGGCGTTTATTGACCAATTGAAGAAAAATTAAAATGAAACTTAAAAAAGTCGCCTAGATTTAATATTCTGGGCGACTTTTTTTGGCAGTAAGAAAGTATAAAATTTTGGCGTTAATCTGTCTAGCTCCAGCGCCTAGCCCCTCAAGATTTTAAGTCAAATCTCTTTGTGATAAAAATCATCACTAAGAGATTCGTCTTAAACTTGTCGGGGCTGACCAAGGCGCTTGCGCTTTTCTTAGTTCATAGATCAGACCTAGTAATATCCAACAGGCACTCCAAATTTCTTCTGAATCGCTTCAATATGTTTCAGTGGAAAGTGAGTTTGGGTACTATTGCTTACCAGAAATCCATCCTCTGTATTTGTAACTTTTACTTCACCTGTAATTGATTCTGTCTCTGTAAGGATATCATCATTGTATTTTTCAAAAAATACCTCGACATTGTAGTCAAAAATATACGTATCATCTGTTTTTTCCTTAAATTCAAATTCGATATTTTTTAGAGAAAGGTTGCTTTTTGTAAGTATTGATACATCAACAGTCTCCCGAAAATTATTTACCATAGTATTCGTATCAAATGCATGTTTTGTAAGCAGTGGTTTGACTCTGTCATCAATTATTCTTAAGGCTTCTCTAAGATCGAGGTCAGCAATCTCCTCATACTTAATCTTATATTGCTTCTCCTTAAAATCAGTCGCTACTTGTTTGGCTTGTTCTTTTGGGTCGAGTTTAGGATCTGATTCTGTGCATCCGGTAACAAATATGAATGCCAGTAAAAAAACAACGAATAGTTTTATCCTCATGAACTACACCCCCCAATTAAATAGTAATATACCATTAATTTACTGACTAGTCAAAAAATAATCAGGGTGTATGAAGTGAAAAGATAAATTCACTTGTGCTACAATATACGCAAAGTTTTAAAAGGAGGGTCCTTTAAATGAGTGAAGATAAACCGAAAAAGAATACGAATCCATTTACGATACTTAAAGATGATTCAACTGACGGGCATGGTGGATATGGCGTTGGTGCGATAAGTCTTGAAAATATGTCCCCAGTAATCATTGATCCGAATGAAGACCGTGCCTTTGTTGATATGGGCGCTATGCATGCTCGTAGTGAAGTTGAGCGTCGAGTGAAATTTTTGCCTAACAAAGACGATGTTCCGAATGGCAAATTGTATTGGATTGTCTGGGTAACCGTTGAGAAAGGCGAAATTGGTCCATATTATGCTGGTGTTTGTGGTAGTGAAATTCGTGTAGACCGCGAAATTAAACGCGCATATAAGTCAATGCCAGAACATGTGACACATATGGACAAGTCATTAAAAGGCAAAATTATGCTCGAACATATGGATGAGCATTCGAAAAAATTGTTGAAGGATTTTCTTGTCGACTTTAATGAGGAAATGTGGAACAATTCAACAGATGAATTAAAAGAAGTGCTGCCGAAATAATGAACAATTTGTGAACGAATCGTGAATAATAGATGAAATTCTTGTACTTTTAGACAAGAATTTGTAGAATATGTATACATGGACTTTCACATGTATTGCTAGGACAAAAAAGAAGCCGACCACGTGGTAAGACGGACATCTTACCAGTGTGTCGGCTTTTTTTCGATTTTTTCGGCGACAAGCTTCACAACTCGGGAGAGTTCACACTAAACCCGGGAGACAGGCACCACAACCCGGGAGAGCCCGCACTAAACTCGGGAGACAGTCACCACAACTCGGGAGAGCTCACACCAAACTCAGGAGACAACCGACACAACTCGGGAGAGCTCACACCAAACTCAGGAGACAACCGACACAACTCGGGAGAGCTACCCCAAATCACCCTCGCATACTAAAACAAATAATCAAAGATCCGCTCGAAAACACCTTTTTTATGTTCATCCTTAGAAGGTTCCTTATCTTTAACCTTTTCATTACCATCCTCCGGTAAATGAGTGTCACAATGTTTGGCTGGTACATTTTCTTTTTCAAAATACATGAGTGTTCCGCTAGGGCAATAAGGGGTTGCGAGGCCGCCTGAAACAGGGTCAACCCATGCTCCGACAACGCCTTTTGGAACATCTACATCCACCTTTGGTAACTCTGTATGAGCAGCTTCCATGAACCCAGCCCATATATCTTTTGCATAGCGATTTTCTGCAGCTTTATCTAATTCGCGATTATCATCATATCCGACCCAAACACCTGTAACCAAGTTAGGACTGTATCCAATCATCCAGCTGTCTGAAGCAGTAGTTCCTGACTTACCTGCATAATCACGCGTTAACCTATCTGCAATCGGTGAACCTGTTACGGACATGTATCCATCAAGTGAATGGTCAAACATACCTTTCATGAGGTCAGTTAGTATAAATGCTGTTTCTTTATCTAAAATTTGCTTACCTTCTTCATTAGGGGCATCATAAACCACATCACCATTTCGATCGATAATTTTTGTGATCGTATGGCCCTTAATCCGCTCCCCGCCATTTGCAAGAATTCCATATCCTGTGACCATATTTTCAACCGTTACAGATGCTGTTCCCAACGCAAGTGATGGTACTGGCGGTAATTTACTGTCGATCCCAAATTTACGTGCTGAGTCGATTAGTTTATTTACTCCCAAATAAAGATTCGTTTTTACTGCGTAAACATTATCAGACAAAGCAAGTGCCTGCGCCAACGTAATAGGTTTGTACGCATAATACCCATTATAGTTACTCGGCTGATAAACTTTGCCATCAGAAAGTTTAAATGCGGTAGGCTTACTCATCAACATCGTTGTAGGTGTATAGCCATGTCTCAATGCGGCATAGTACAAAAAAGGTTTGAAGGCTGACCCAGCCATTCGTTTCGCATTGGTAGCACGATTAAATGAACTCTCACTATAATCACGACCACCAACAAGCGCCCGAATAGCGCCGTTTTCCGGATCCATCCCAACCGCACCAAGTTGTATCGAACTTGAAGGGTTAACAGTCTCGGTAACTTCCTTTTTTAGTTTTTGTTGCATTCCAACATTTAGCGTTGTGAAAATTTTGTAACCACCAGAACGAACTTTTTCCCGGTCGAGATCTAATTTATTTGCTGCTTCCAGTAATACAGTGTCCAGGAAATATGGTGCAATAACCTTTTTCGTTTGTTTACTCGGTTCCGCATAATTTAATTTTGCATGTGTTGCTAAGAAGTATTCCTGTTCATTAATTACATTTTGTTCCTTCATTTCATATAGGATTTGTTGCTGCCTGCGTGTAGCATTTTCCAAGTTATTGAAAGGGGAGTAATAAGTCGGCCCTTTAGGAATCGCTGCAAGCATCGCAGCTTCAGCCAGTGTTAACTCATCTGCAGACTTGTTAAAAAAGTGCCTGCTGGCTGCCTCAATTCCATATGCCCCGTGCCCGTAATAAATTGTGTTTAGATAGCCCTCTAATAGCTCGTCCTTTGAATAATACATTTCTAGGCGAACGGTATAAAAGGCCTCTTTCACTTTACGTGTCCAGGTCTTTTCAAAAGATAAAAACAAATTGCGTGCGTATTGCTGGGTAAGGGTGCTGGCGCCTTCTTCTAAAGACATATTTTTGACGTTCTCAAGAACCGCTGCAGCAATACGGGAGTAATCAAATCCATTATGTTCATAAAATTCCTGATCCTCGATAGCTAAAATCGCTTGTTTAAAGTAGGGAGACATTTCATCAAGCCCAACCCAGTAGCGACTTTCCGCACCTGTTTCCTCACCGATTACCGTATCTGCTGCACTATAGTAAATCGTGTTTTGTTCAGCTTTAAGTGCTGGCGGTCCTAGTAAAAAGCTCGCCAAATAGATCCCTGCTAGAGAGACTCCGATAAGAAGGATAATTCCAATTAATCCACTTAAAAGCTTATATTTTAACAAGAAATTCTTCATAGGCATTAACTCCAATTTTTAAGTGTACATTAGTTCCATTATGGGAAAAGATAGAACGAATTAAACTTGTTAGATTAAATTAGCTGAAAGTGCTTGCTTTTTCGGAGAAATTGACTATAATTTTACTGTTTCATGATTGATTGAAGGAGATGTAAAAATGGGTATTTGGTTTACAGAAAAACAAACTGCTAACTTCGGAATTACGGCAAAAGTTAACGAAACCTTAGCAGCTTTAAAAACAGACTTTCAGGATTTGAAAATGCTTGATACAGAAGAATGGGGCAATATGCTCGTTTTAGATGATATGGTTATGACAACGGAAAAAGATGAATTTGTTTATCATGAAATGGTTGCACATGTACCACTTTTCACACATCCAAATCCGAAACGCGTGTTAGTCGTTGGGGGTGGCGATGGCGGTGTAATCCGTGAGGTGCTGAAACATCAATCAGTAGAAAAAGCGACATTAGTAGATATCGATGGGAAAGTCATTGAATACTCGAAAAAGTTCCTGCCATCTATTGCCGGCTCACTTGATGATCCACGTGTAGAGGTATTAGTTGATGATGGGTTCATGTATATTGCAAAAAGTGAACGTGAATTTGACGTAATTTTGGTCGATTCAACAGAACCAGTCGGCCCAGCAGTGAATTTATTTTCCCAGGGCTTTTATGCAGGAATTTCCCGTGCGCTTAAAGATGATGGAATTTTTGTAGCGCAAACAGATAATCCATGGTTCAAGGCAGATTTAATTCATCAGGTTTTTCATGATGTAAAAGATATTTTCCCTGTAACAAAACTATATACAGCAAACATTCCAACCTATCCAAGTGGATTGTGGACTTTTACAATGGGAAGTAAAATTCACAACCCGTTAAAAGTTAAAGAAGAACGATTCACGGATATTGAAACAAAGTATTATACGCCAGAACTTCATTTTGCATCATTTGCATTACCGAGGTTTGTAAAAGAGTTAACCGAATAGAAAAGAGGTGCCACCATGCGGTTTGATGAGGCATATTCAGGAAAAGTTTTTATCATGTCCCGCGATAACTTCGACGAGGCTCAAGCAGTAATTTACGGGATGCCAATGGACTGGACTGTAAGCTTTCGTCCTGGGTCACGTTTTGGCCCTGGCAGGATCCGTGAAGCGTCAATTGGTCTCGAGGAATATAGCCCGTACATGGACAAGCATTTGGAAGAAGTATCCTATTTTGATGCAGGAGATATTCCACTACCATTCGGAAATGCCGAACGTAGCCTTACGCTGATTGAAGAATATATCGATAAGCTTTTGGGATTAGGCAAATTTCCACTTGGCCTAGGTGGCGAACATCTGGTGACTTGGCCGGTGATAAAAGCTATGCACCGCAAGTATCCAGATATGGCATTCATACATATTGATGCACATGCCGATTTGCGTTTGGAATATGAAGGTGAAGTGCTATCCCATTCAACACCGGTTCGTAAAGTTTGTGAATTGATTGGCGCTGAAAACGTCTATTCGTTCGGGATTCGTTCAGGCATGCGTGAAGAATTTCAGTTTGCCAAGGAAAGTGGCATGCATATGTCAAAGTTTCACGTTGCAGAGCCTTTACGAAAAATTTTGCCGACGTTAAGTGGGCGCAAAGTATATGTCACAGTTGATATCGATGTACTTGACCCAGCATTCGCACCAGGAACCGGCACAGCCGAAGCGGGTGGAATTTCTTCAAGTGAACTATTAGAATCCATTCAGTTAATTGCTGATTCTGATATAGATGTAATTGGCGCTGACTTGGTTGAGGTCGCACCAGCATATGATCCGTCCGAACAAACAGCAATCGCAGCAAGTAAATTCGTGCGCGAGATGTTGCTTGGTTGGGTATAAGAAAAGCGAAAGCACCTTGATCAACCCCGACAAGCTTAAGACGAGCCTCTATGTGGTGTTTATTGCTGCCGTCCAGGATCGTTCCAGGCGGATGCTTTCCGCGGGCACGGCCTCAGCCTCCTCGAGAAAACCACTCTGCGGGGTCTTCAGACTCGTGCTGTTCCCGCAGGAGTCAACTGTCCGCAGCGAAAATCAACTGCCAAAATAGTGGAAACTCATGCTCTAATCAATAAAGTGATTACTATCATTCCATTATTGGATACCACCCTAGCGGAGGAAAAACACGGAGACTCCTGCGGGAAAGCGAAGTGATGAGACCCCGCAGTGAGCGTTCTTTGCGATCGAGGAGGCTCAGCGCAAGCCCGCGGAAAGCGTAGTGATTTTTCCGTAGCGGTCGCAGGACACAGAACATGATTTTTAGTTACGTCGCATTTTATATCGACTTTCAACCAAAAATATCAACCGTCCAGCCGATATATCGATCTTCACATTATTCCAAACGTACAACCACCCAAAAAAATTCTCCATATATATTGATATCGCCATTCGTTTATCGGTATAATAAGAAATTATACGATTTATTCAGGGGCGATAGAATGGAAGCACAACATCGATCTGTATCGGGCTCCCTTCATATGGAAATTACTGAAGATAAGGAAACCGAACAAACTACAACCCACTTTACAGGTGATTTATATCAACGAAACAACATGGACGTCATTACCTTTCAGGAAAAAAATGACGACGATCTTTTAATTAAAAACCTGATTACAATCCAAAATGATAAAGTGAGTATTAAACGAACAGGTGACATCACAATGCACCAGCAATTCCGTGTGAATCAAACGACAGAAAATTTATTTAAGCATCCACACGTAAACATACATATGGAAACATATACACACAAACTTGGATATCGCCTAATAAGTAAAAACGGGCCAGGGAAACTTTCCCTAACATTTAACGTAAAATTAAACGGACAAGAAGAGCGTCAACATCAATTGACCCTACTAATAAAGGAGGATTCCTAGTGAATATACTTGCGCAAACCGAAGAAACATTAAAAGAAGAGATTGCAGCAGCCGTTATAAAAGCGAATCTTGCAAATGAAAGCGAACTGCCAACGATAATTTTAGAAAAACCGAAAGATAAGGCACATGGAGATTTTGCTTCCAATATTGCGATGCAGCTAGCTCGAATTGCAAAAAAAGCGCCACGCAAAATTGCTGAGGAAATTGTTGAATCATTAGATAACACCAAAGCTTCAATTGAAAAAGTAGAAATTGCTGGACCAGGATTTATTAACTTTTTTATGAAAAATGATTATCTTGGAGAGCTTGTTTCCACGATCCTGAAAGCTGGAGAAGATTACGGGAAAACAGATACTGGTCAAGGCGAAAAAGTCCAAGTAGAGTTCGTATCCGTTAACCCAACTGGTGACTTACACTTAGGCCATGCACGTGGTGCGGCGTTTGGTGATGTTCTTTGCAATGTTTTTGATGCATCGGGATTCGCAGTGGAACGTGAATATTACATTAATGATGCTGGTAATCAAATCGATAACCTTGCACTATCAATCGAAGCGCGTTACCTGCAAGCACTTGATAAGGAAGTTGCTATGCCTGAAGACGGCTACCATGGTGCTGATATAATCGAAATCGGTAAAAAATTAGCTGAGGAAGCTGGCGATAAGTGGGCTAATGTCGAAAGAGAAGAGCGCCTACCATATTTTAAAAAGTATGGACTCGACTATGAGATTGGCAAAATTAAAGAAGACCTCGCTGACTTCCGTGTGGGATTTGATAACTGGTTTTCTGAAACATCCCTATACACGGAAAATAAAGTATCAAACGCACTAGATATTTTACGGGATAAAAATTACATGTACGAAAAAGATGGTGCAACATGGTTCCGCTCAACTGATTTTGGTGATGACAAGGATCGTGTATTAATCAAGCAGGATGGAAGCTACACTTATTTAACACCAGATATTGCGTATCATAAGGATAAATTTAATCGCGGCTATGACAAAGTAATTAACGTGTGGGGCGCAGACCATCACGGGTATATTCCAAGAATGCGTGCAGCGATCCAGGCACTTGGCTATGATAAAGAAAGATTTGAAGTTAAAACGATCCAAATGGTGAGCCTGTTTGAAAACGGGGAAAAGGTAAAAATGAGTAAGCGAACAGGAAAAGCTGTTGCGCTACGTGAATTGATGGAAGAAGTAGGAATAGATGCGGTACGTTACTTCTTTGTAACCCGTTCCAACGATTCACAACTTGACTTTGATATGGATCTTGCACGTTCGGAATCAAATGAAAATCCTGTTTATTATGTACAATATGCACATGCAAGAATTTGTACGATGCTTACGCAAGCAGAGGAAAAAGGATTCGCGACTCATAGCGATTTTGATGCAACCCTGTTAACGGCTGAAAAAGAAACAGATTTATTGAAAAAACTTGGCGAATTTCCGCAAACAGTCGCAGATGCAGCGGTCAAGCGTACACCGCATAAAGTGACACAATACGTTTTTGACCTGGCAACATTATTGCACAGCTTTTATAACGCTGAAAAAGTATTCAGCGATGATCAGGAATTAACGAAAGCAAGACTGGCATTAATGGAAGCAGTGAAAACAACAATTGCAAATGGACTTAAATTAATTGGAGTTACAGCACCAGAGAAAATGTAAAATGAAGCTTGGGTTTTAACCTCAGCACACGGGGGATGGAGCTGTCATTAACACAGTTAGGATTAAAATTTCCTAGTGTTTTTACGCTAGGGAATTTTTTCTTTTCTACAATTTTCGCTAAATTTGTGTTGACTGAATGATCATTCATGATTAAACTAAGAATGTAATAGTTTAGTATAGGGGAATTTTTCTATCCAAACATATATATTTTTCCGAAAAATGCAATCGCTAACATTTTTCGGTATACTAAATTTAAAGGGGGAGCGGATAGTGGATACATTTTTACTTCTTAATATGGTAGCATTTATTGCTATTGTCATCTATGGCTTGTATTTATTCGCTAAAGTCGTGGCCACACGTGTAGCTTACATCAGGCTCGGTAAGAAATCGGAGTTTGACCGAGACTTTAAAGAACGCTTTCGTCGAATTGGTAAAATTGTTTTCGGTCAATCGAAGCTGTTAAAGGATAAAAAGTCAGGAACCATTCACGTTATGATGTTCTATGGTTTCTTACTCGTTCAATTTGGTGCGCTTGACATGTTTGTTAAAGGGCTTGCGCCTGGAAATCATCTGCCATTTGGACCGTTATATCCTGCTTTTACATTTTTTCAGGAAATCGTTACTTTAACGATTTTAGTAGCTGTTATTTGGGCATTTTATCGTAGGTATATTGAGAAAATTGTTCGCCTAAAACGAGGCTTTAAAGCAGGTCTAGTATTAATTTTCATCGGAACATTAATGATATCCGTTTTACTAGGAAATGGATTTGCAATGGTATGGCATGGCGAGGCGGCGACCTGGTCAGAACCAATTGCTAGTTTAGTAGCATTGGCGTTTGGTTGGTTAAGTCCACTTGCAGCTATGATTCTGTTCTATGTAGCGTGGTGGGTACACACCGTGACAATTTTGACATTCTTAGTTTATGTTCCACAATCAAAACATGCACACTTACTTGCAGCACCAGTTAACGTATTTTTAAGTAAACGTGTACCTGGTAAACTAAAAAAACTAGATTTTGATATTGATGAAGATGCAGAAGAAAGTGAAGAAGAAATTTCATTTGGAGTAGGGAAAGTAGAAGACTTTGAGCAACATCAAATGATTGATTTCTATGCCTGTGTAGAGTGTGGACGTTGTACAGACGTTTGTCCTGCATCAGGATCAGGGAAAATGCTGTCACCAATGGATATCATGGTAAAAGTTCGTGATCACTTAACTGCAAAAGGTGCAGCGGTCACAGGTAAATCACCATGGGTTCCGTCCTATGCGTTTTCAGGAACGTCTGGAAACCAATTGGCAAGCATGACTCAAAGTGGTGGCCAACAAGCAGCTGAAAAAAGCATACAGGATATTAGCCTAATCGGTGATGTTATTACCGAAGAAGAGCTTGCTGGTTGCACAACATGCCGTAACTGTGAGGATGCTTGTCCGGTAATGAATGAACACGTTGGTACAATCATTGACATGCGTCGTTACCTTGTTATGACAGAAGGAAAAATGAACCAAGATCAACAACGTGCAGTAATGAACATCGAACGCCAAGGTAACCCTTGGGGATTATCGAAAAAAGATCGCATCAAATGGCGCGAACTTGATGAGACAGTTTATATTCCAACTGTTAAAGAATTGAAAAAAGAAGAAAAAGAATTTGAATATTTATTCTGGGTGAGCTCAATGGGGGCTTATGATAACCGCAGTCAAAAAATTGCGTTAGCATTTGCGAAGTTGATGAACCAAGCTGGAATTAGTTTTGCAATTATGGGTAATAAGGAAGCAAACTCTGGGGATACGGCTCGTCGTATCGGGAATGAATTTTTATTCCAGGAGATTGCTGAGAAGAATATTAAAGAATTTGAGAAAAATGGCGTGACAAAAATCGTTACAATCGATCCGCACGCTTACAACATTTTCAAAAATGAGTATCCTGATTTCGGTTACGAGGCAGAGGTACATCACCATACACAAATGCTTTATGATCTCGTAATGAATGGAAAATTAAGTCCACAGGGTGAAATAAATGAACGCTTAACCTATCATGATTCTTGTTATCTAGGAAGATATAATGGCGTTTATGACCCACCACGTGAAATTCTTAAATCGATTCCAGGTCTTGAATTAGTAGAGATGGATCGTAACCGTGAAAATGGAATGTGCTGTGGCGCAGGTGGTGGATTAATGTGGTCTGAAGAAACTACTGGAAACCGCATCAACGTTTCTCGTACAGAGCAGGCTATGAAGGTTGAACCAACGATGATTTCCAGTGCATGTCCATATTGCTTAACCATGCTTAGTGATGGTACAAAAGCAAAAGAAGTAGAAGAGGATATCAGTACAATGGACGTTGCGGAAATTCTAGCATTGTCAGTACTTGTTGAAGAACAAGAGAAATCAGCTTAAAATGATAGAGAGGTAGATTTATTGCCTCTCTAATTTATGAATCACTACTGAGCGAGCGTTCGATCAAAATTCAAAAAGAAAGCGTTATCAATCAAATTACTTTTTAAATAAGAAAGGGATGTTGGAGTCATGGCAAAAACTGTTATTGTATCCGGAGCGCGTACACCATTTGGAAAATTTGGAGGAGCACTAAAACCTTTTACGGCATCACAACTAGGCGGAAAGGCTATCCGCGAAGCACTTGATCGTGCGGGGCTAGATGAAGCGGAACTTGATGAAGTAATTATGGGGACCGTCCTGCAAGGTGGTCAAGGTCAGATTCCATCACGACAAGCAGCGAGGGAAGCTGGAATTCCTTGGAACGTAAAAACAGAAACCATTAACAAAGTATGTGCGTCAGGCTTGCGCAGTGTAACACTAGCAGACCAATTGATTCGTCTTGGTGACGAATCTGTAATTGTTGCTGGTGGAATGGAAAGCATGAGCAATGCACCATATTTCTTACCTGATGCTCGTTGGGGCAACCGCATGGGTGACAAGTCGGTAAAAGATATGATGATTCATGATGGATTAACATGTTCTTTCAAAAATGTTCATATGGGTACTTACGGAAATAGCACAGCGGAGAAACACGAATTATCAAGAGTGCAGCAAGACGAATGGTCATACCGATCTCATCAACGTGCAGTAAAGGCAATTGATGATGGTAAATTTGCTGAAGAAATTGTGTCTCTTGAGGTTCCACAACGTAAAGGTGACCCAATCGTTGTTGATACAGATGAAGCTCCACGTAAGAATACTACATTAGAGCGATTGGCAAAATTACGCCCAGCGTTTGGTTCAGATGGAACAGTTACTGCAGGGAATGCACCTGGAATCAATGATGGCGCATGTGCATTTGTTGTCATGTCAGACGAGAAAGCAGAACAATTAGGCAAAGCCCCAATGGCAACAGTTCTTGGCCATGCAGAAGTTGCAGTGGAAGCAAAAGACTTCCCAGAAACACCGGGCCTTGTTATTAATAAATTGCTAGAAAAGACAGGTCACTCTAAAGATGACATTGATTTATTTGAAATCAACGAAGCATTCGCTGTTGTGTCACTTGCAAGTGGAAAAATCGCAGGGATTGATCCAGAAAAAGTAAATGTTAACGGTGGAGCTGTAGCGCTTGGACACCCAATCGGAGCAAGTGGTGCGCGCATTATTTTAACATTAATACATGAACTAAAACGCCACGGTGGTGGACTTGGTGTCGCTGCAATCTGCAGTGGCGGCGGTCAAGGCGACGCAATTTTGGTAGAAGTACCTAAATAGGAAAAGCGGCAGCTTCTAGGAGCCGCAGCTAGACAATAAGAAAAGTGGAGAAAGTGCAAATAAAGTCGATCGGTCCGTCCCAAAACTCGATCGGTTACACAAGCGTGTCGATCGGTTATATCTGGGACACGATCGGTAAAGGTGGAATGTCGATCGAAAACATCGAAATGTCGATCGATTGAACTGAACAAGGAGGCAAACATCATGGAAATTAAAAAGGTTATGGTCATTGGTGCAGGTCAAATGGGAAGCGGAATTGCACAAGTGTGTGCACAAGCTGGATTTGACGTTTTACTGAATGACATGAACGCGGAAGCAATCGATAAAGGCTTGAAGCGTATTGAAAAATTATTAACACGAGCAGTCGAAAAAGAAAGAATCAGCGAATCTGATAAGACCGGAACGTTGAATCGCTTGTCTCCGTCATCCGAGTTGAAGGATGCACATGATTGCGATCTTGTAATTGAAGCGGTTGTTGAAAATATGGATGTAAAAGAGAAAGTATTTGGCGAACTTGATAGAATCACGCCGAAACATGCTATTTTAGCGTCAAACACATCTTCTCTTCCAATTACGGAAATTGCTGCTGCAACTAATCGCCCAGACCAGGTGATTGGCATGCATTTTATGAACCCAGTACCTGTTATGAAGCTTGTCGAAATCATTCGAGGCTTGCAAACTAGTGATGAGACGTACACAGCAATTAAGGAAATGACAAATAAACTCAGCAAAGTACCTGTTGAAGTAGAAGATTTCCCTGGTTTTGTTGCAAACCGAATTTTAATGCCAATGATTAATGAAGCAATCTATACAGTTTACGAGGGTGTTTCTTCTGTTGAAGACGTTGATACGGTGATGAAGCTCGGTATGAATCACCCAATGGGACCTCTTACATTAGCCGATTTCATCGGTCTAGATACATGTCTTTATATTATGGAAGTACTTTATGAAGGATTTGGCGACAGTAAATACCGCCCATGTCCATTATTGCGTAAATACGTAAAAGCCGGCTGGCTCGGTAAGAAAAGTGGACGCGGCTTCTATCAGTATGACTAAGAAAAGCGGAGGCGACTGCCAGTGACGTACAAATAGATAGGAATGTGAACGTACGGTGAACTTTCCGTACATTCATCAGGACTACCTATTTGCTAGTCGCTAGGAGCCGCAGCTATACAAGAAAAGCGGAGGCGACTGGTCAGAAGCGTACTGCTTTACAAGGCTGACCGGCGAAATCACATGAATCACCGGCGAAACACAAAAATCACCAAAAATCACGCGAAAATAAAAATAAACAAAGACACCAAGAAGAAACAAGGGGGCATTTTATGAATATACATTTTACCGAAGAACAAGAAATGATGCGCAAAATGGTTCGGGATTTTGCACAAAAAGAAGTAGCAAAAGAAGTTGAACGAATGGAAGAAGAGGATCGCCATCCAAAGGAATTGATTCAAAAAATGGGAGAGCTTGGTTTAATGGGGATCCCGATTTCTGAGGAGTACGGTGGAAGTGGCATGGATTTCACTTCCTATATAATAGCGATTCATGAAATATCAAAAGTAAGCGCAGCACTTGGCGTCATTTTATCGGTTCATACATCAGTTGGTACAAATCCAATTCTTTATTTTGGAACGGAAGAACAAAAGAAAAAGTATTTACCTAAACTTGCTTCCGGTGAGTATTTAGGCGCGTTCGCATTGACTGAATCAAGTGCAGGTTCTGATGCTGCAAGTTTGAAAACCAGGGCTAAAAAAGATGGAGACAATTACATTATAAATGGATCTAAAACATTTATTACAAACGGTGGTGTAGCGGATACATACATTACATTCGCTAGAACCAGTGATGAAAAAGGTGCAAAAGGTGTTAGCGCATTTATTTTGGAAAAAGATACTCCAGGCTTGACGGTTGGGAAAACAGAAAAGAAAATGGGATTACATGGTACAAAAACGGTTGAGTTAAACTTTGACCAATGTGTTGTTCCAAAAGAACAGCTTTTAGGGAATGAAGGAGAAGGCTTTAAAATTGCGATGGCTAACTTAAACTTTGGCCGAATCGGTATTGCGGCACAGGCTTTAGGTATCGGTGAAGCGGCGCTTGAACATGCCGTGAACTATGCAAAAGAGCGAGAACAATTTGGAAAGCCAATCGCACATAATCAAGGGATTTCCTTTAAATTGGCTGATATGGCTACAGATGTCGAAGCATCGAAACTACTAGTCTATCAAGCAGCGGCAATGGTTCAAGCTGATGTTCCATGTAATAAAGAAGCATCCATGGCAAAACTACTAGCATCAAAAACAGCAAGAAATACAGCGATTGAAGCTGTTCAAGTTTATGGTGGTTATGGTTATACAGAGGATTATCCTGCTGAACGATTTTTCCGTGATGCAAAAATCACTGAAATATACGAAGGTACAAGTGAGATTCAACATATTGTAATAGCAAAAAGTCTATTAAAAGATTAGGGAGGCAACAAAAATGAATTTTCAACTAACAGACGAACAAGAAATGCTACGTAAAATGGTCCGTGACTTTACAACAAAGGAAGTGGAGCCTACTGCTGCAGAGCGCGACGAAGAAGAACGCTTTGACCGCGCGATTTTTGATAAAATGGCGGAACTTGGACTAACTGGTATTCCATGGCCAGAAGAGTATGGCGGGATTGGATCAGATTATGTGAGCTATGTTATCGCAGTTGAAGAGCTTTCACGCCTTTGTGCATCAACAGGTGTAACACTTTCTGCACATATTTCACTTTGCAGCTGGCCAATCTTCACATACGGAAACGAAGAACAAAAGAAAAACTTCCTTACTCGCTTGGCCACAGGTGAAGCACTTGGAGCGTATGCATTGTCAGAGCCAGGAGCTGGCAGTGATGTAGCTTCCATGCGCACTTCTGCAAAAAAAGATGGCGATGATTACATTATAAACGGTAGCAAAGTATGGATCACAAACGGTGGTGTTGGAGATATTTATTTAGTTTTTGCAAAAACTGATGCGGATGCTAAACATAAAGGAATCAGCGCATTCATCGTGGAAAAAGGAACAGAAGGATTCACATTCGGTAAAAAGGAGAAAAAATTAGGAATCCGTTCATCTCCTACAACAGAATTAATTTTTGAAAACTGCCGTGTTCCAAAAGAAAACATGCTTGGAGCTGAAGGTGATGGCTTTAAAATTGCGATGTCAACACTCGATGGTGGACGTAATGGTATTGCGGCTCAAGCATTAGGTATTGCTCAAGGTGCACTTGATGCAGCGGTTGATTATGCGAAAGAACGCGAACAATTTGGTAAGCCAATTGCACATAACCAAGGAATTTCTTTCAAGCTGGCAGACATGGCGACAGACATAGAAGCTGCACGACTACTAACCTATCAGGCGGCATGGCTTGAATCAAATGGATTGCCGTACGGTAAACAGTCAGCTATGTCTAAACTATTTGCAGGTGATGCAGCAATGCGTATTACCGTTGAAGCGGTTCAAGTATTTGGTGGTTATGGTTATACAAAAGATTACCCAGTAGAACGCTATATGCGCGATGCAAAAATCACACAAATCTATGAAGGAACAAACGAAATCCAACGTTTAGTTATTGGAAGAATGCTAACGAAATAACTTGTCGGATGATGTAAGAAAGGATGTACCCCAATGCACACACTAGTAGAGCGGATGAAAAAACAGGATATACGAGCATTAGCTAAAGCTATTACCTTGGTTGAAAATGACCATCCTGAAAAACTATCACTATTACGTGATGTGTTTTCCATGGAAAAGCATGCGCGTCATATCGGGATTACAGGTTCTCCAGGTGCGGGAAAAAGCTCACTTGTGAATCAGTTAATCTCCCATATTCGAGCGGAAGGAAAAACAGTTGCGGTAATTGCTGTTGATCCAACTAGTCCGTTTTCTGGTGGTGCATTGTTAGGTGACCGTGTTCGAATGAACCAACATTTCACAGATGATGGGGTGTATATCAGAAGTATGGCAACCCGCGGTAGTTTAGGTGGGCTTGCACGGGCTACAAAAGATGCACTCCGGATATGTGATGCTTATGGATTTGATGTTGTTATTGTGGAGACAGTTGGTGTGGGGCAATCGGAACTCGACATTATGAAAGTAGTGGATACCACAGCATTAGTATTAACGCCAAACAGTGGCGACGTCCTGCAAATTTTCAAAGCTGGCATCATGGAAATTGCCGATTTGTTCGTGATTAACAAAGGTGATTTACCAGGCTACGGAAAGTTGAAGGCACTTTTGAAAGAGCTGGTCATGATGACAGCTACAGAGAACCACGAAAAAGCAATTATTAAAACAATCAGTACCGAGAACAAAGGCATTGATAAGCTTTGGGGAAAAATAAACGAACATCACGATTTTTTATATGCAACAGATGAAGGTGCGAAACGTCGTACCGAACAACGAAGGTTAGAAGTCTATGAACTGGTTCGGGAGGAAATATGGCGTGATGTGAAAGGCTTCATCGACACAAATGCTGATTTTTCACCAATTCATGCGGAAAGTGACCCATATCAGCAAGCGATAGATTGGTATCAAAAATGGAAAAAGGAAGGGGAATACTAAATGACCCAAAAACAAATCCTTTCTTCTGTAAAAGATCAAAACCTGATTGAAAAAAGGCGCAACCAAATGATTAAAGGAGCGATTACCCTTTTCAAAGAAAAAGGTTTTCACCGGACAACAACGCGTGAAATCGCCAAGGAGTCCGGCTTTAGCATTGGTACGCTTTATGAATATATTCGCACCAAGGAAGATGTATTATTTCTTGTCTGTGATGCGATTTATCATCAAGTGAGAGAACGCCTTGAAGCGGCGATTGACTTAAAGGATCCATCGGTGGAAAACTTTATCAATGTTGTTAAATCATATTTGCAGCTGATGGATGAAATGCAGGAAGAAGTCGTCATCATGTACCAAGAGGTTAAGTCGCTCGAAAAAGAAACAAAAGAGTACGTTCTGCAAAAGGAACGTGACATGGTAGGAATGCTTGAACGCGTTATTGTCACGTGTCTTCCAAATTCTGTTTCTGAACAGGATGCAAAGCTTTTAGCAAATAACATTTTCATTCAAGGTCAAATGTGGGGATTCAGAAGATGGATGCTGCAAAAGCAATTTACATTAGATGAATATGTTGATCGTCAAATTCATTACCTATTACAGGGGTTAAATATAACGAATAAACAGCCTATAAAATAGTTAAAAAATAGATGGGAGGCTTGATGATGGAACAAGTACAAGTTTATAAACCTACAAATCCTGTTCGATTTGTCACAGCATCAAGTTTGTTTGATGGGCATGATGCATCGATTAACATCATGCGTAGAATTCTACAAGCAAGCGGAGCAGAAGTTATTCATTTAGGACATAATCGCTCAGTTGAAGAGGTTGTCCATGCAGCAATTCAGGAGGATGCACAAGGTATCGCGATATCATCTTACCAAGGTGGTCACGTTGAATATTTTAAATACATGGTTGATTTATTAAGGGAACTCGGCGCTGACCACATTCATGTATATGGTGGCGGCGGTGGAGTAATCATCCCTCGTGAAATTAAAGAGCTTCACGAATACGGAGTATCATGGATTTTTTCTCCTGAAGATGGTCGTAAATACGGACTTCAAGGTATGATTAATCGCATGCTCGAACAATGTGATTTCATTCCGCCAATTGACGTGGAAAAAGATCAGGATAAATTAATTACAGGCGACCGTCAGGCGATGGCACGCTTTATTACTTATATGGAAAATAATGAAGTAGCGGAAGAAGACAAACAGAAGGTCCTTCAGTCACTTCAGGAAAAAACGACAAAACCTACGCCTGTATTAGGAATAACAGGTACAGGTGGTGCTGGTAAAAGTTCATTAACCGATGAATTAATCCGTCGTTATATCAATGAAATTCCGGACAAAAAAATCGCTGTAATTTCAATTGATCCTACGAAAAAGAAAACTGGTGGCGCACTATTAGGTGACCGTATTCGCATGAATGCTATCTTTACAGACCGCGTTTATATGCGTTCCCTTGCAACCCGTGATTCAAGAAGTGAGTTATCAAAAGCGATTCAGGATGTTATTGATGTTGTACGCGCATCCGGCTATGATTTTATTATTGTGGAAACAAGTGGAATCGGGCAAGGTGATGCGGCAATTACAGAAATTACAGATCTATCGATGTATGTCATGACAGCTGAGTTTGGTGCACCATCACAGCTTGAAAAAATTGACATGATTGATTTTGCTGACTTTATCGTTATTAATAAATTTGAGCAAAAAGGATCTGAAGATGCATTAAATCAGGTTCGTAAACAATATGAACGCAGCCATATGCTTTTCCACCAGGACCAAACAAAGTTCCCTGTATTTGGAACAATCGCAAGTCAATTTAATGATGCAGGAACAAACGCACTTTTTGCATCACTTATTGATACATTAAATGAAAAGTATGACTGGAGCGATGACATCGGCTTTGACCGTAACATTATCGCAGAAAAACAAAACATGATTATCACGAATGAACGCCGTCATTATTTGCGTGAGATTGGTACACATGTGCGTACTTATCATGCCAAAACGGAAAAACAAAGCGACATTGCTCGTAAATTGTTTCAACTTCAAGGTGTAAAAGAGACAATCGACGATGAAAATGTCGTGGCTACAATCGATCAAACCATTGAATCCTATGAAGAAAAGCTTGATCCTGAAGCAAAAAAAATGCTGGCTAAATGGGATGAAACACAAGACAGCTATGGCAAGGACACCATGACATTCTCTGTTCGTGATAAAGAGATTGAAATGGACATTAGCACTGAATCACTTGCCGGTATTAAAGTGCCAAAAGTGGCGTTCCCTAAGTTCACCGACTGGGGCGAGCGTTTGACATGGTTAATGAAAGAAAATGTTCCAGGTGCATTTCCATTCACTGCAGGTGTATTTCCATTTAAACGTAAAGGGGAAGACCCAACCCGCATGTTTGCTGGGGAAGGTACACCGGAACGTACAAACCGTCGTTTCCACTACCTTTCAAAGGATAGCGATGCGAAACGTTTATCAACAGCATTTGACTCAGTAACATTATATGGTGAAGACCCAGCACCACGACCGGATATTTACGGAAAAGTTGGTGAAAGTGGTGTAAGTATTTGTACATTGGAAGATATGAAAAAGCTTTATGACGGCTTTGATTTAACCAACCCAATGACATCTGTGTCCATGACAATTAACGGGCCAGCGCCAATTATCCTTGCGATGTTTTTCAATACTGCAATTGACCAGCAGGTTGATAAGTTCGTTGGGGAAAATGATCGTCAGCCAAATCAAGAAGAATATGTGAAGTTGAAAGACGAAACATTAGCGGTAGTTCGCGGTACAGTTCAAGCGGATATTTTAAAAGAAGATCAAGGGCAAAATACATGTATCTTCTCAACAGAATTTGCCTTACGTATGATGGGCGATATTCAACAGTATTTCATTGATAAAGAAGTACGTAACTACTATTCTGTATCTATTTCCGGTTACCATATTGCAGAAGCTGGTGCGAACCCAATTACACAATTAGCTTTCACATTGGCAAACGGGTTTACGTATGTCGAGTACTACCTAAGTAGAGGAATGGACATTAATAAATTTGCGCCAAACTTATCATTCTTCTTCTCAAACGGACTTGACCCAGAATATACGGTAATCGGTCGTGTAGCACGCCGTATTTGGGCAATCACCATGCGTGATAAATATGGTGCAAACGAAAGAAGTCAGAAGCTTAAGTATCATATTCAAACTTCTGGACGTTCCCTGCACGCACAAGAAATTGACTTTAATGATATTCGCACGTCGCTGCAGGCGTTATTGGCAATTCAGGACAACTGTAATTCCCTGCACACAAACTCATATGATGAAGCAATCACAACACCGACAGAAGAATCCGTACGTCGTGCGATGGCAATTCAAATGATCATTAACAAGGAATTTGGTTTGACAAAAAATGAGAATTCACTACAAGGATCATTTATTGTCGATGAATTAACAGATCTTGTCGAAGAAGCAGTTCTACAAGAATTTGAAAAAATGAACGATCGTGGCGGAGTACTTGGCGCAATGGAACGTCAATATCAACGTGGTAAAATTCAGGAAGAATCACTGTACTATGAAGGCAAAAAACACTCAGGTGAATTACCAATTGTTGGGGTAAATACGTACTTGAGTCCAAATCCACCTTCAGAAGAAGATATTGATTCCATGGAAATTGCACGTGCATCTAAAGAAGAAAAAGAACATCAAATCAACGGTGTGCACAATTTCCAAAAAACGAATGAAACACAAACCGAAGTAGCACTTACCCGCCTGAAAGAAGTAGCAGCTGGTGGCGGAAATATCTTCGTTGAACTAATGGAAACCGTAAAAGTAGCAAGCCTAGGCCAAATCACCAACGCCCTATACGAAGTCGGAGGACAGTATAGAAGGAATATGTAGTAAAGAAAGGCGGAGTGGGCTTGCCCAGCGGCGAAAAGCATAGACAAGAGACCGAAGAGAACACGGTCTTTTGTTCTCGGAGTGTCTATTGACTATGCCTCGAGCCGCTAGCCCACGCAGCTAGCCAGAAGAGAAAAGCGTAGGCGACTGGTCAGCGACGTACAGATAGATGGGACTGTGAAAGTACGGCGAATTTACCGTACATTTCATCAGGACCAACTATCTGCTAGTCGCTAGGAGCCGAAGCTAGCCAGAGAGAAAAGCGCAGGCAGGCGAATGGCGGATATATTCATGGAATGGCTAATAAATCTTCAAAACGGCGGATATAAGTATTTGGGTTGCTAGTTACAATCGGTTTTTTATTAAATAGCCGTAACTGGCAAATGAAATGTTTTGGTTTTTTACGAGTACAAAATATTGATTAATTTTAAAAGTTGAGAAAAACATATGTGTTTTCTCAACTTTTTTGTGTATTTCTCTAGCATATTTGGTATAGATTTGTTTATAATGTATGGTATGGTTATCGGAATAAGAAAATATTAACTAATAATTTTACATATAAAGGGAGTGCATTACCGTGAGCTTGAAAAAATATAGCCACGAGGAGATCTCTAAAATGTCCATGATTGAATTAGCAAATTTAATTTTATTGGATAAAAAGAAGGCAATGGACTTTAGAGATATTTTCAAAAAAATTGCAGATTTAAAAGGATTTAGTGAGAAAGAAAAAGAATCGAATATTACACAGTTTTATACAGATTTGAATATTGATGGCCGTTTTATGACAACTGGCTCTAATTTATGGGGATTAAAAACTTGGTATTCAGTTGACCAACGTGATGAAGAAGTTAAAGCAGCTCCTAAGAAAAAGAAACCAGTAAAGAAAAAAGCTAAAAAGAAAAAAGATGACTTTGAAGAAGATGAAGAAGAGTTGGATATTGTTGAAGATGATATCGAAGAATTAGATGATGATTTAGACAATTTAGACGAAGATGAAGATGATTTTGATGACGAAGATGACTTCGATGATGACGAAGACGACGATGACGAAGAGGATCAAAAATAGCACAAGTACACTTGACTTTTTTGACCCGTATGCTACAATTTTTATTGGGCTCTTGAATTTACATTTACAAAGCGTTCCCCCTGAATAGTGGGGGAGCGCTTTTCTTGTTTTATTAGAAATATTATTTCTAAAGTTTGAAATGATAAGGTATAGGAAAGAGGGATGCAACGTGACTAAATACATTTTCGTAACTGGCGGTGTAGTTTCATCGTTGGGTAAAGGAATTACAGCAGCATCTTTAGGCCGTTTGTTAAAAAATCGCGGACTGAAGGTAACTATTCAAAAATTTGATCCATACATTAACGTTGATCCTGGAACAATGAGTCCATATCAGCATGGTGAAGTTTTTGTAACAGAAGATGGCGCAGAGACCGACCTTGACCTTGGTCACTATGAGCGTTTCATCGATATTAACTTGAATAAATATAGCAATATCACCACAGGTAAGGTGTACTCTAGTGTTATTAAAAAAGAGCGTCGCGGGGACTACTTAGGTGGAACAGTTCAGGTAATTCCGCACATTACAAATGAAATTAAGGAACAGGTTTATCGTGCTGGTCAAGCTACAAAGGCTGACGTAGTTATCACAGAAATTGGAGGAACGGTTGGGGACATCGAATCTCTACCGTTTTTAGAAGCAATACGTCAAATTAAAAGTGACATTGGCCGTGAACATGTTATGTACATTCATTGTACACTGGTTCCTTATATCAAAGCTGCAGGTGAAATGAAGACAAAGCCTACCCAGCATAGTGTGAAAGAATTGCGATCATTAGGTATCCAACCTGATGCTATAGTATTGCGAACGGAGCTACCAATTAGTAAGGATATGAAAGAAAAAATTGCGTTATTCTGTGATATAAACGAACAAGCAGTTATTGAAATGCGTGATGCAGATATTCTGTATCAAGTTCCTATTGCTTTACAGGAGCAACAATTAGATCAATTAGCTTGCGATCACTTCGGATTAGCATGTCAACCAGCAGATATGGTTGAGTGGAAGGAATTGGTAAATAAAGTTCGTCATTTATCGAAAACCGTTACAATAGGATTAGTCGGAAAATATGTAGAGTTACCTGATGCATATCTATCAGTTGTAGAAGCTTTAAAACATGCAGGGTATCCTTATGACACTGATGTAACGGTTCATTGGATTAATGCAGAGAAACTAGATAAGGAAACCATTAAACAAGAGTTATCCCGTGTTGATGGAATAATTGTACCAGGTGGATTTGGAGATCGTGGAATTGAAGGTAAAATTGAAGCGGTTCGCTATGCTCGTGAGAACAATATACCATTCTTTGGTATCTGTCTCGGAATGCAGCTTGCAACGGTCGAATTTGCACGAAATGTACTAAACTTAGATGGTGCACATTCTGCGGAAATAGATCCAAACACGCCATACCCGATCATTGATTTATTACCAGAACAAAAAAATATATCAGATCTTGGTGGGACACTGAGACTTGGTATTTACCCTTGTAAATTACAAGATGGAACAAAAACAAAAGAAGCATACGGTAATGAAGACTTGGTGTATGAGCGTCATCGTCATCGTTTTGAATTTAACAATGATTTTAGACAACAAATGGAAGATAACGGGTTTATTTTTTCAGGAACCAGTCCTGATGGCCGTTTAATTGAAACGATTGAAGTAACCGATCATCCATGGTTTGTTGCATGCCAATTTCATCCAGAATTTAAATCACGCCCAACGAACCCACAATCTTTATTTAAAGGATTTATTGGTGCGGTTGTAGACATGACTAAAAATAACAAATAATATAGCTGACAAACCCGCACCTAACTAGAATGCGGGTTTTGTCGGATAGATGCCGTCGAAATTTTGGCACTAGTTTTTTATGCGAAAAAGCAGGAATAATTATACATTATAGAGAAATGTGGTAATAGGGCAACCGACTTAAAGAGAATAAAGGAAGGTTTGAATATACGAGATGAGAAAGCATATTTTAGTTGTAGATGATCAGCCTGGTATTCGTTTTTTACTAGATGAAGTATTCACAAATGAAGGGTATCAAGTAACAACAGCTAATACAGGAAAAGAAGCTTTAGATCATATTCATACGTCTACTTTTGATTTAATTATGTTAGATTACAAACTACCAATCATGGATGGGATACAAGTCCTTCATCAAATGGAAAGCGAAAAAATAATCCTTCCCGCTATTTTAATGAGCGGATTAGCGGAAGAAGCAATGCAAGAGGCGGAGTCGTGTACGTTGGTCAAGCAAGTAATGGCTAAACCATTTAATATCATGGAAGTATGCGATATTGTTAATGAAATCGTAAAGTAGAAAATTGGGGTAAATAGCGTAATCTTACATTTGCACTCTTTTGTTGCGACTTGATGCTCTAATTGGTATTCTAATACTGTAGCTAAATTAAATTAATAGGTGATCGGACTCATCTAAGAGGAGGATTTTTTCATGCCATTAGTATCAATGAAAGAAATGCTCGAGACGGGCAAAGAAAATAGTTATGCAGTTGGTCAATTCAATGTAAATAATATGGAATACGCACAAGCAATTCTTCAGGCTGCTGAAGAAGAGAAATCTCCAGTAATTTTAGGAGTTTCGGAGGGTGCGGCTAGATATATGGGTGGCTTTAAAGTAGTTGTAGCGATGGTTAAAGCACTTATGGAAGAATACGGGACTACTGTTCCTGTCGCAATTCATCTCGACCATGGTTCAAGCTTTGAAAAATGTGCCCAAGCAATTCAAGCAGGATTTACATCTGTTATGATTGACGCATCACATGATCCACTGGATGACAACATTGCCTTAACTAAAAAAGTAGTAGAATTAGCACACATCAATGGTGTTTCTGTAGAAGCAGAACTTGGCCGTGTTGGTGGACAAGAAGACGATTTAATTGTTGAAGATGCAGAAGCAGCATACGCAATCCCATCAGAATGTGAAAGACTAGTTAAAGAAACAAATGTTGATTGCTTTGCTCCAGCGTTAGGATCTGTTCATGGACCATACAAAGGTGAACCAAACCTTGGATTTGATCGCATGGAAGAAGTAATGAACCTTACAAATGTCCCACTTGTATTGCATGGTGGTACAGGCATTCCAACAAATGATATTAAACGCGCGATTTCATTAGGTAGCGCAAAAATTAATGTAAATACGGAAAACCAAATAGCACAAGCGAAAAAAATTCGCGAAGTATTAGCTGAACAACCAGAACAGTATGATCCAAGAAAATACATGGGACCTGGACGTGACGCTATTAAAGAAACAGTTATTGGCAAAATGCGCGAATTTGGTTCATCTAACCAAGCTTAAGCAGTGTCGATTATTGGCGACAGGGGTTTCCGCTTAAGACCTGGGCAGA
This sequence comes from Virgibacillus necropolis, assembly GCF_044793635.1. Lineage (GTDB taxonomy): Bacteria > Bacillota > Bacilli > Bacillales > Amphibacillaceae > Virgibacillus_F > Virgibacillus_F necropolis_A. Next base: position 1,782,477 of record NZ_CP084992.1, on the reverse strand, counting down.
AGATAAAAAACAACGTATGAGAGTGGGGAAATAGTATATGAAATTTTTTATTGATACAGCAAATATTGATGATATCCGTTCCGCTAATGCATTGGGTGTTTTAGCTGGTGTAACGACAAACCCAAGCCTAGTTGCAAAAGAAGGCGTATCTTTCCATGAGCGTTTAAAAGAAATTACAGAAGAAGTTTCTGGATCTGTTAGTGCAGAAGTAATTGCGGAAGATGCAGAAGGTATGATTGAAGAAGGTAAAGAATTAGCAACTATTGCACCTAACATCACGGTAAAAGTACCGATGACACTTGAAGGACTAAAAGCTGTTAAAGCATTCAGTGACTTGAATATTAAAACAAATGTAACCTTAATATTTAACGCAAACCAAGCACTTTTAGCTGCTCGTGCAGGTGCTTCATACGTTTCACCATTCCTAGGCCGTCTTGATGATATCGGACAAAACGGAATGGATCTAGTTGCAACCATTGCTGGAATCTTTGACCGTCACGGTATTGATACAGAAATTATTGCAGCATCAATCAGACATCCTCTACATGTGACTGATGCAGCACTAAATGGTGCACACATTGCAACAATTCCATATAAAGTTCTAGGTCAATTAGTGAAACATCCATTAACAGACCAAGGAATTGAAAAATTCTTAGCAGACTGGAATAAATAAGAAAAGCGAAGTGGGCTTGCCTCAGTGACGTACAAATAGATAGGAATGTGAAAAGTACGTCGAATTTCACGTACGTTCATCAGGACTAACTATTTGCTAGTCGCTAGGAGCCATAGCTAGACAAGGAAAAGCGAAGGCGACTGTCGGTTTAAAACTCAATTTGCTGATATATTTGCTGATTGGCGGATATATCTGATTAATGGCGGTTATTTTTCAAAATCAGCAGATATATTGGTAAATTGGCAGATATTGGTTTCAAATGGCCGATATTTAGGGTTGGCTGTTTGCTTCACGCTTAAAAACCTTCTAGATTTATTCTAACAGCCTGGAATGTAAGCTCTGTTCCATTTTAGGTATTAAAACTTACCAAAAACAGGAATTTATTAGAATGAATTTGGAAAAATTGTGCAACCTAAGATCAACAAATCAAACATGAGTGTTCAATAATATTTGAACAACCTCGAAAAGAGGGGTATCTAAATGCAAAAAATGTTAGTTGAAGGCGGAAATCTTTTAAAAGGTAAAGTTCGAGTTAGTGGTGCGAAAAATAGTGCAGTTGCACTTTTGCCTGCTGCCATTTTGGCTGATTCAAACGTAACGATTGAGGGGTTACCAGAAATCTCTGACGTTTACACCCTTGGAGACTTACTTGAAGAAATCGGTGGGAAAGTCGAATGGGATGGTCAAAAGGTGAGTATCGACCCTGAACACATGATTTCAATGCCATTACCAAATGGTAAGGTTAAGAAACTACGTGCATCCTATTATTTTATGGGGGCAATGTTAGGAAAGTTTAATCAAGCTGTTATTGGCTTGCCAGGTGGCTGTCATTTAGGACCTCGACCAATTGATCAGCATATTAAGGGTTTTGAAGCGCTTGGAGCAGAGGTTACGAATGAACAAGGAGCTATCTATATACGGGCAAAAGAACTGACTGGCGCACGTATATACCTTGATGTTTCCAGTGTTGGCGCAACGATTAATATTATGCTCGCAGCAGTTAAGGCAAAAGGTAGAACAGTCATTGAAAATGCAGCTAAAGAGCCAGAAATAATTGATGTTGCCACATTGTTAACCAATATGGGTGCAAAGATTAAAGGTGTTGGGACTGACGTAATTCGTATTGAAGGAGTGGATTCACTCCATGGTTGTACACATACGATTATTCCAGATCGAATTGAGGCTGGAACATATGCAATTGCGGCTGCAGCAGCTGGTAGTGAAGTGATCATTGATAACGTGATCCCGCAACATCTAGAGTCTGTTTTGGCAAAACTTCGTGAAATGGGTGTAACGGTTGAGGAAAGTGATGAACAACTTTTAATAGCCCCAAGGGGTCCATTGAAAAGTGTTGATATAAAAACGCTGGTCTACCCAGGTTTTCCGACTGATTTACAACAACCGTTTACCACATTATTAACGAAGGCGGTTAATACAGGCGTAGTAACGGATACTATTTATTCTGCTCGCTTAAAGCATATTGACGAATTAAGAAGAATGAATGCTATAATCAAAGTTGAAGGTGGATCAGCAATTGTATCCGGACCTGTTCAGCTTGAGGGTGCCCGCGTAAAAGCATCAGATTTGCGCGCTGGAGCAGCCTTAATAATTGCTGGACTTATGGCAAACGGAGTTACTGAAATCACTGGTCTAGAGCATATTGATCGTGGCTATGAAAAGATCACAGACAAATTAATCAGCCTAGGTGCAAAAGTATGGCGTGAAGAAATGTCAGATCATGAGGTAGAGCAATTTCAGAATTCCTAATAATTCATCCCTGGCCTATTTTCTAGGTCAGGTGTTGTTGTTAATTCTGATAAATTACCAAATACATAATATGAGGGAGAGAATTTATCATGGAAAGAAGTTTGACCATGGAAATAGTTCGTGTAACGGAAGCTGCTGCATTGTCCTCAGCTCGTTGGATGGGAAGAGGAAAGAAAGATGAAGCTGATGATGCAGCAACATCTGCTATGCGTGATGTTTTTGATACAATCCCGATGCAAGGAACAGTTGTTATTGGTGAAGGAGAAATGGACGAAGCACCAATGTTATACATCGGTGAAAAGCTTGGAACTGGAACTGGCCCAAGCGTCGATGTTGCAGTTGATCCGTTGGAAGGAACAAATATTGTTGCCCAAGGGACATGGAATGCATTAGCAGTTATCGCGATTGCAGACAAAGGATCCCTTTTACATGCTCCTGACATGTATATGCAAAAGCTTGCGGTCGGACCGGAATCTGTTGGGAAAGTGAACATTAACTATTCCACACTTGAAAACCTGCAAATCGTAGCAAAAGCAAAAGGGAAAGCTATAGAAGACTTAGTTGCGACTGTACTAGATCGTCCTCGCCATGCAAAGTTAATTGAAGAGATTCGTGATGCTGGAGCTAGAATTAAGCTAATCTCAGATGGTGACGTAGCTGGCGCAATGAATACAGCCTTTGATGACACTGGTGTAGATATTTTATTTGGTATCGGAGGAGCTCCAGAGGGTGTATTAGCTGCTGTAGCACTGAAGTGTCTGGGAGGAGAGCTACAAGGGAAGTTAATTCCATCAAATGATGAAGAACGTAAACGCTGTGAGAAAATGGGCGTTACTGATTTTGATAAAGTGTTAACGATGGATGATTTCTGTGGTGGAGATGACGCTATTTTCGCTGCATCAGGTGTAACAGACGGCGAATTACTAAAAGGCGTTCAATTCAAAGGTACGAAAGCAACTACCCAAACAGTTGTTATGCGTGCGAAAAGCGGAACTGTAAGGTTTATCGATGGTGAGCATAGTCTGCAAAAGAAACCAAACCTTGTCATGGAACCTTAAAATAAATAGGACTAAGGAAGCCATAAGTGATGGCTTCCTTATCTATTAATAAAACTTTTCAAAAGTCGACAAAAAATAGAGTTGAATCTTGATTATGAAACGTTTAAAATTATAGATGTTTACTAGTAGTAAAGAATGGTTAATATAGTTTATACCAATACCTTAAAGAAACTCCTACTCTAGCTTCCGACAATTCTTCCTATTTTCATGAACTTACCTTCATACTTGAAGAGGAAATCTCATTGATTACATGTTTCACTGAAGAAAAGTATGAGAAATTCACGGAATTTAGTAAAAGAAAAACCAATTATATTAATAATAGATAGTTTCTCAAAAACAGAATGTAAAAATAAATAGGCGTGGTGATTTTATGGCTGAATTAACAATATCTCATTTAGAGACCTTAACATTGAAAGATATCTATGCATTAGCGAAAGAATACAAAGTCTCTTATTATGCAAAACTAACAAAACGTGAACTTATCTTTTCTATCTTAAAAGCACAAGCAGAAAAAGATGGCTTTTTATTCATGAACGGCGTATTAGAAATTATTCCGTCAGAGGGATTTGGTTTCCTACGTCCGATTAACTACTCATCAAGTGCAGAGGATATATACATATCTGCATCACAAATCCGTCGTTTTGATTTGCGAAACGGTGACCGAGTATCTGGAAAGGTGCGTCCACCAAAGGAAAATGAAAGATATTACGGTTTATTGCACGTAGATGCAGTTAACGGTGACGATCCTGAAAGTGCGAAAGAGCGAGTTCATTTTCCAGCATTGACGGCACTATATCCAGATCGATTAATGAAATTAGAATTAGAACCAAAAAGGTTATCGACAAGAATTATTGATTTGATGACACCAGTTGGATTTGGTCAACGTGGCCTAATTGTTGCGCCTCCAAAGGCTGGTAAAACGATGCTTTTAAAAGAAATAGCGAATAGCATTTCGAAAAATCATCCAAACGCAAAGTTGATTATTTTATTAGTTGACGAGCGTCCGGAAGAGGTTACAGATATTGAGCGTTCGGTACATCCAGACGTTGACGTTGTAAGCTCAACTTTTGACGAAGTTCCTGAAAGTCATATAAAAGTATCTGAATTAGTATTGGAACGTGCAATGCGATTAGTGGAACATAAGCGTGACGTTATTGTGTTAATGGATAGTATCACAAGACTTGCTAGAGCATACAATCTTGTAATTCCACCAAGTGGTAGAACATTATCCGGTGGTATTGACCCTGCAGCATTTCACCGTCCAAAACGATTCTTTGGTGCAGCAAGAAATATTGAAGAAGGTGGAAGTTTCACCATCTTAGCAACTGCACTAGTTGATACAGGATCACGGATGGATGATGTGATTTATGAAGAATTTAAAGGAACAGGGAACATGGAATTACATCTGGACCGTAATTTGGCAGAACGTCGTATTTTCCCTGCAATCGATATATTACGATCAGGAACAAGAAAAGAAGAATTACTTGTTCCGAAATCACACCTTGATAAAATTTGGGCAATCCGTAAAACCATGCAGGATTCCTCAAGCTTTCTGGACCGCTTCTTGCGTCGTCTAAAAGGCTCGAAAAATAATGATGAATTCTTCCAACAAATGGACGAGGACATGACCAGACGAGGTACAAAAAAGTAGAAATAAAAAGCGAAGGCGACTGACCAGTGTCGTACAAATAGAAAGGCCTGTGAAAAGTACGGTGAACTTGCCGGACGTTCAACAGGACTAGCTATTTGCTAGACACTAGGAGCCGTAGCTGGATTGAATAAAAAGCAAAGGCGACAGTACAGCGATGTTGCTCGATTAAAGTGATAGATTGAATTGCGCTATCATATTGCAATTAGTACCTGATACTGGTATAATCTTTTTATGTGAGTTTCGATAAGGTAATAAACCTATGATGGCTCTTACAATAACTCTGTTTTCCAAAGGATTCAGGGCAAAAAGGAGTGTAATGACATGAAAAACAATATTCATCCGGAGTACAGAAAAGTAGTATTTCTTGATACAAGCTCAGACTTTAAGTTTCTAAGCGGGTCAACAAGAAATTCAGAAGAAACAATTGAGTGGGAAGACGGTAACTCGTACCCATTAATCCGTGTGGAAGTAAGTTCAGATTCACACCCATTCTACACAGGTAAACAAAAAGCTGACAAAGTCGGTGGCCGTGTAGACCGATTCAAGAAAAAATATAATATGAAATAAAAAGCGTTGGCGACTGATCTAGGAGCCGAAGCTGGATTTGAATATTAAGAACAGGCAAAGTGTCTATATTTTGCCTGTTTTTTACTTTTCAAATATAAGATTTCTAAGGAAATCAGTAATAACTTTGGCATTCGCTATTAAAGACATAGCGAATGCCGAGTTATTTATTAACGGATATATTCGTTCGTGTGGCGACTGATAGATTTTAATAACGGCTGGTAAATCTCGCCAATTAGTATCTGCTGTTACTAAAACATGACGAATTCCGTAACCAAAAAAAATTACCACTACATAAACTAATATATAGTGATAAAATAAGTGTAACAAGAAACACCTGTGAAAGGAGACCCTCTCATGTACGTAATGAAACAAAGTGGTTGGGTAGAAGTAATTTGCGGTAGTATGTTTTCAGGGAAATCAGAGGAATTAATTCGACGGGTCCGTCGTGCAACATATGGCAACCTATCTGTACGTGTTTTTAAGCCTGCTTTGGATAACCGGTATGCAGACGAATCAGTTGTCTCACATAATGGATCTTCCACCATTGCACGACCTGTAAATAATTCACAAGAAATACTTGAACATATTGACAGTAATGTAGATATTATCGGAATTGATGAAGTTCAGTTTTTTGACGAAAGTGTTGTCGATGTAGCGGACGAGCTTGCAAATAAGGGTATTCGCGTAATCATCGCTGGCCTTGACACTGACTTTCGCGGGGAACCATTCGGACCAATGCCAAAATTAATGGCGCTAAGTGAATCGATTACAAAACTGAATGCTATTTGCCCAGTTTGTGGATCTCCTGCAAGTCGTACACAACGCTTAATTAACGGTAAACCAGCTTCATACGACGACCCAATTATTTTAGTGGGTGCTTCAGAATCATATGAACCAAGATGTCGTCATCACCATGAGGTTCCTAATAAACCAACCAACCCCATTTTAAAAACACTATCAAATTTCAGTTAATGAAAAAGAGTGCCTCGTGCACTCTTTTTGTGTATAGTTATCCTCCAAATGAAACATCCTAAACTTAATCGACTTAGTTGTGAAAGGTAGGATGGTTAAATGAATTTGGCAGATATCATGACGATTATTGGCTTTGTGGCAGTAGCCGTGATCGTACTTGTTTTAATTATTATAGTTCTCTATGTATATTCTATTGATCGTACTCAAAAGCAGCACCCGGTTCTTCGTAATTACCCCGTTGTAGGTAGAGCGCGATATTTTTTCGAAAAAATAGGTCCAGAATTACGCCAATACTTTTTTAATAACGACAATGAGGGAAAGCCTTTTTCCAGAAGGGATTTCCAGCACATTGTAAAGAAGGCAAAATATAAACGTGATGTACTTGGCTTTGGTTCGCAACGAGACTTTGAAGCGCCAGGCTATTATGTAAGGAATTCTATGTTTCCAAAGCTTACGGAAGAATTGAAAATGGATATGGAAACAAAAGTAACCACAGACCGCTACCTCTTAATTAAGGATCCATTATTTACGGAAAGGGAAGAGCGCTTAGAAAGACATGAATCAAGTGCCTATTTATTGGATGAAGAGGATGCTATTATTATAGGTCCAAACACAAAATATCCATTCAAGCTGAGAGGCCAAATAGGTATGTCCGCAATGAGTTATGGTTCCCTTGGTGACCGAGCAATAACTGCCCTTTCGGAAGGTTTGGGAATTGCAAAAGGCGCATGGATGAATACCGGGGAAGGTGGATTATCGGATTACCATCTTAAAGGTGGCGTGGATATTATCATGCAGATTGGACCGGGTTTATTTGGTGTTCGAACTCCTGATGGTGACTTTGATTGGGATGAACTATTGGAAAAAAGCAAAATTCCGCAATTGAAAGCATTTGAGGTTAAGTTAGCGCAGGGTGCAAAAACACGCGGTGGTCATATAGATGCTGAAAAAGTTACCGAAGAAATTGCCAGAATCCGTAGAGTGGAACCATTTAAATCAATCGATAGTCCAAATAGATTTGAGGATTTCGGTGATATACCATCACTGTTTGGCTTCATCGAGCGCATCCGCGAACATACGGGCAAGCCTGTCGGTATGAAGATTGTTATTGGTAGTATTCATGAGGCAGAGGAATTGGCTAAACATATTAGGGATCTAGGACAAAGCCCAGACTTTATAACCGTTGATGGTGGTGAAGGTGGGACAGGTGCATCCTATCAGGAACTAACGGACAGTGTCGGATTACCGATTAAATCAGCACTTCCACTAGTTCATGCTGCTTTGATAAAATATGGTGTCAGAGACCGTGTAAAAATCATCGCTGCTGGGAAATTGTTTTCCCCAGATCGAGTAGCTATTGCGCTTAGTATGGGCGCAGATTTAGTAAATATTGCACGTGCATTCATGATTACAGTTGGTTGTATCCAGACATTAAAATGTGAATCGAACGTTTGCCCAGTAGGCGTTGCAACAACGGACCCTGAACTACAAAAGGCGCTGGTTATTGACGAAAAGAAATGGCGTACCGCAAACTATGTCATTACGATGCGAAAAGGACTGTTCCGGATTGCTGCAGCATCGGGACTCGATTCACCTGTACACTTTTCATCAGAACATGTCGTATTCAAAGATGATAGAGGAAAGACCTTCCCGCTGGATGAACCCAGTTCATAGGTGTAGCGAAAAATGCCGAACGTCCAAACCAAAAGCGCCAAACATTCCAACTTAACAAGTCACCTTTGACCTACATCATTTCGTATACTATAATTATACTGTTAATGAGAAAGAGGTGGCCGGATTGTTAGATCGTTTACAATCGTTAGAAGTTAGATATGATAAATTAAATCAAATGCTAAGTGATCCAGAAGTGATCAATGATACAAGCAAATTACGTGAATATTCCAAGGAACAAGCTGGATTGGAAGATGTTATCCGAGTATATCGTGAATATAAAGATGTCCGTGAACAGCTAGATGATGCCAAGGCAATGCTTGAGGATAAGCTAGATGATGAAATGCATGATATGGTCAAAGCTGAAATTTCCGAACTGGCAAAGAAACAGGAAGAGTTAGAAGACCAAATGAAACTTTTACTGTTGCCAAAAGATCCAAATGATGAAAAGAACGTTATTATGGAAGTTCGTGGTGCTGCTGGAGGCGATGAAGCGGCATTGTTTGCTGGTGATTTATACCGGATGTATTCCCGTTATGCCGAGGTTCAAGGTTGGAAGACCGAGGTAATTGAAGCTAGCTCAACTGGAGTTGGTGGATATAAGGAAATTATCTTTATGATCAGTGGTAGAGGTGCATTTTCCAAACTTAAATACGAAAATGGTGCACATCGTGTTCAACGTGTACCGGAGACAGAATCTGGTGGACGGATTCACACATCAACCGCTACTGTAGCAGTTTTGCCAGAAACGGAAGAGGTAGAGATAGAAATTCATGACAATGACATTCGTGTCGATACATTTGCATCAAGTGGACCTGGTGGACAAAGTGTTAATACGACCATGTCTGCTGTACGCCTAACACACGTGCCAACTGGTGTGGTGGTTTCCTGTCAGGATGAAAAATCTCAGATTAAAAATAAAGAAAAAGCGATGAAAGTTTTGCGTGCACGAATTTTTGATAAGTTCCAACGTGAAGCACAAGCGGAATATGATGAAACAAGAAAATCAGCAGTGGGTACTGGTGATCGTTCAGAGCGAATTCGCACGTATAACTTCCCGCAAAACCGCGTGTCAGATCATCGCATAAATTTAACTATTCAGAAGCTTGATCAAATTTTAACTGGAAAATTAGATGAGTTTATTGAAGCATTACAAATGGAAGAACAAACAAAAAAACTTGAGCAAATCGGTGAATAAGATGGAAAAAGCAATGAAGCAATACGAAGTCCTGAAATGGGCTTCTCTTTTTTTAGAAAAACATCATAGGGAAGCTACTGTTGGGGAAATTTTGCTGCAGCATTATTTGAATGTGTCCCGCTCCATGTTTTTTGCGAATATGCAGGAGACTATTCCTGCTGTTCTTGTGGATAAGTTTAAAAAGTGGATCATTCTGCACGCGGAAACAGGGGTTCCAATTCAACACATAATCGGTGTGGAATCTTTTTATGGTAGAGAGTTTCTTGTCAACAAACATGTACTTATTCCGCGTCCGGAGACTGAAGAACTGATCGAACACATTCTTCAAACTACGGATGAGAAAGTTCAAACTATAGTCGATGTGGGAACAGGAAGTGGCATTATTGCGATTACTCTTGCGTTAGAATTGCCTAATGCGGAGATGTATGCAACAGATATTTCAGCCCAAGCTCTTGAGACCGCTAGGCAAAATGCCGAAAAGCTAAATGCTAACGTCACATTCCTAGAAGGAGATTTTTTACAACCAATTAGGCTACAAGGAATTGAACCAGATATGATTGTCTCCAATCCACCTTATATTGCATTGTCTGATGAACCTGCCTTGTCAGATACGGTCAAAAACTACGATCCACATCTTGCTTTGTTTGCCGAAGAAAACGGGCTTGCTGCATATAAAGAAATTATCCACAGCATACCTACAGGTGTTAAAAATGTTGTTTTCGAAATTGGATATGAACAAGGTCAAGCAGTTCAAACATTAATTAAAAATAAATATCCAGCTGCTGATGTGACAGTGATTAAAGATATAAATGGTCATGATCGCATCGTTTCTGCACAAATCTAAAACTTATCTCCTGTGGATAAGTTTTTCAGGTTTTAGAAAGAATAAAAGTTAATGCACTAAACTCGGGAGACACAAACGAAAACTCGGGCCACGAGTGCGAAGACTTGGGCGACACAGACGAAAACTTGGGAGACAAGCGCCAAGACTCGGGAGACGAGCCCCGAAACTCGGGCCACAAGCGCCAAAACACGGACCACTCATCCTCAAAATTCTCCCCTTAAATAACTATTAATTATTTTCTACTAGATTGCTAGTTTAAAATTATTTATATCCGCCCATACTGTTAAAAACAAACGTATGAGGGGGAACTATTGATGAAGAAGATTATCTTTTTTGTACTTATATTTTTTATATTATTTTTCTCGATGCCGTCAAATGGCGCAAGTGAACCAACGGATGACAACATGGATTATCAAGTGATCCCGGACGAGGCGATTCGTTTACGGATTTTAGCTAATAGTAATGGCGATCATGACCAGAAAATAAAACGCGCAGTACGTGACGCTGTGAATGCCAATATATCTAAATGGGTGGCAGATATCACGGATATAAACGAGGCACGTGAACTAATTCAGGCCAGACTTCCCGAAATAAGATCGATTGTAGCTGACACATTGAAAAAGGAAAATAAGGAACCAAAATTTGAAGTGAAATATGGGCCTAATGTAACTTTTCCAACAAAACTTTACGGCTCCTATATCTATCCTGCAGGCGAATATGAAGCAGTTTTGATTACTATTGGTGAAGGAAGAGGGGCGAATTGGTGGTGTGTACTATTCCCACCGCTATGCTTTCTGGACTTTGCTAATGGAACATCCGTCGCTACCGTAAAAGCTAGTGAAGTAGACCCGGACGCTATCAAACAAGAGGAAGAACCTGTTGAAACTAAATTTTTTCTATTTGAATGGTTAGGCCTGTCATAATGCTAGTCCATCGCGCATAACATAGTTTTAATAGATTGAAACTATTTAGTTGGAGAGGTGAAATAGATGGAATTGATTCTAGCAAAAGATGTATCAAATGCGAGATTAGATCAATTTTTATTAAATAACCAGGATGTGGATAAGGACCTGCTAACGGAAAAAGGCTACGTTGTCCAAATGGACGAGCAAATAGAAGGTTGTTTTGTTTTAGATGTAGTGGAAAATGGGGTTCACTGGTTGAAAAAACTACACGTTACCAAGCGGGCAGCGCATGGATTACCAGTCATTATTGAATCCATCTTAACGATAGCTAAGGAAAATCAGGCAACATGTGTATATGTACACAGCCAGCAGCCATTAGTGGATATTTTATTAGAATCCTTACAATTTCGTCCACAAAAAGATGCTGTCACTGTTAATATACCTGTTCACAATAGTGGAAACTGGTGGGCGTATGAAGTTTCATAGTGGATATTCACACGACTTGTTAACAATCCGTGGATAAGTTGGGGATAAACCATAACTTATCCACGATTTGTCCACAATAGCAAACGGAGTGATTCATTGCTTTTGCGAAATTTCCTATCATCGATTAGAATGAGTGGTAGAAATGGGGTGGCAATGATGACACATACAGTTCGATGGAATCTACATGAAAACGAAAAAATAAATAGTAAAGAAATACAAGAAGCAGCAGGATTCCTGAGAAACGGGATGACTGTTGCTTTTCCTACTGAAACGGTTTATGGATTGGGTGCAGATGCAACAAATGAAGAAGCGGTTGCTAAAATTTTTGAGGCAAAAGGGCGTCCTTCAGATAATCCATTAATTGCCCATGTTGCTACAAAAAAACAATTAACAGATCTTGTGGATAACTTGCCGGAATTTGCTGAAAAGTTGATTGATGCTTTTTCTCCAGGTCCAATCACATTTGTTTTACCAAGTAATGGTACATGTGCGAAAAATGTTACCACTGGCTTGCCTACGATAGGTGTCAGGATTCCAGACCATCCAATAGCATTAGAATTGTTAAAAGAAGCAGATATACCGGTCGCAGCGCCAAGTGCTAACATATCGGGTAAGCCTAGTCCTACTACCGCTGATCATGTATGGGTCGACTTAAACGAAAAAATTAACGGACTAATTGATGGTGGTTCAACGGGGGTTGGTTTGGAGTCTACTGTTATTGATTGCACAACAGAGCTTCCAATTATCCTACGTCCAGGCGGGATTACGAAAGAGCAAATTGAAGCAGTTGTTGGTACCGTTCTGGTTGATCCTGTCTTGGCAACTGGTCTTGGGAAGCCGAAAGCGCCAGGCATGAAGTATACCCATTATGCGCCAGAAGTACCGTTGTGGTTAATTGAAGGTTCTGTGGATAAAATTCAGAGCGTCATCGATCAGGAACTCACAAAAGGTAACAAGGTTGGTGTGATGGCAAGTGATGAAACAGCTCTTTTGCTGCAGTCAGATCAAGTTAAACAACTAGGGTCTCGTGACAATTTAGCAGAGATTGCAAATAATCTTTATGATGTATTACGTTCCTTTAAGAACGGCGATACTGACCTTATCATTTGCGAAGTTTTTCCTGAAACAGGAATCGGACAAGCCATTATGAACCGGTTACAAAAAGCGGCCGTGAAACATATAGAATAGACACTTTACTTAACTATTTTTCGACAAGTGACAGGTACCACCCGAATTAAGCTCAATCATAATCCAACTCGGACTAGCATACATTTTATGGACGAGTCTGAGGAGGATGGTTGATGATTGAAGAGCATGTAGGGGAGTTTGTTTCATTATTATTTATGGCGTTTGCACTCGGAATGGATGCGTTTTCCGTTAGTCTAGGAATGGGAATGCAGCTGATCCGGTTAAAAAGAATTGCATATATAGGGATAGTTATCGGTGTTTTTCATATGATCATGCCATTCATTGGTATTATGCTGGGGAAAGCTATTTCTGGCCAAATTGGACATGTCACTGTTTTTATTGGAAGTCTTTTATTAATCGTTATTGGTGCTCAGATGTTTTTTTCTGCTTTTAACCATGATGCTAAAAAAATTATCCAACCCACCGGAATTGGTCTCATCTTTTTCGCGATAAGTGTAAGCTTGGACAGTTTTTCGGTTGGCTTAAGTCTTGGCATGTCGGGAGTTAAAACAGCAATCGCGTTGGTTCTCTTTGGTGGTGCGAGCATGGTATTAACGTGGATTGGAATGATTGCTGGAAAAAAAGTACATGGATTCCTTGGTGTTTACAGCGAAATGTTGGGTGGAAGTATTCTATGTGTGTTTGGCCTGCTTTTACTCTTTAATTAATGCTCTTTTCGTACGCATTGTTGCTATTTCATCTTCATAGTTGATATATATTGCGACGTAACTTCTATCTATGTTAGATCTGTATTACTGATAATGGAAACAAGTTACTTAGGCAGCCGCAGCCCGTATACACTTCGCTTTCCGCGGGCGAGTGTCGAGCCTCCTCGGACTGCCGTCCTGCGGGGTCTCGTCGATCTCTTGCTTCCCGCAGGAGTCTCCGTGTAAACGGGCTGCTGGTATTATAGTTGCTAATAACAGAATTCATTAGTTGAAATAAATGACAAAGAATTCCTTACGTAAATAGCTTTACCAGTCCAGCATCGTTCCGGGCGGTGACTCCTGCGGGAACAGCACGTGTCCGAAGACCCCGCAGAGTGGTCGTTGATGAGGGCCGACTAAAACCGTCCTTTGCGGACAACGTCGGCATACCCCTTGCCGGGGCAAGGAGGCTGAGGTCGTGCCCTAAGGTGCGCATCCGCCCGGAGCGATCCTGGACGGCAGTAATAGCACATGTCTTTGAAAATAAACTTAAGGTTACGTAACATTTTATATCTATTCTCTCGAAAGCAACAATCTTTACGAAAACAGCCTTAATTAATGCCAAAAATAGGCAGTGATAATCGTTTACACTTTTTTCTGACAGTGACCTCTTTATATGGTATAGTTTTAGCAGGATATATTTTATTTGTCTAGCTCCAGCACCCATTACCTTATGCCCTTCCGGCTCCTCCTTACGATAAGGTCAACATCGAATCGCTTACGCTCTTCGTGTTTCCTTTATCTCAAAAAAAAGAAGGAGGTTCGATTAAGACCGCCACTTTGCGTGGCAACATCGAACTACCCACGTTGCGTGGGCACAGGTCATACGGCAATAACCGGGCGCTTGCGCTTTTCTATGGAGGTTACTTCCCTATGAATGTCTTGTTTATTTGTACCGGTAATACATGTCGAAGCCCGATGGCCGAGGCTTTAATAAATCATAAGCTACCGCACGCTACTGTACAGTCTGCGGGTATTTTTGCTGGACAAAATCAGCGGGCAAATCAAACAGCAATTGAGGCACTTAACATAGAGGGGATTACGCTAGATCATCGTTCACAACCGGTTACAGACAAGCTACTCCATTGGTCAGACCTTGTGTTAACGATGACTACACAACATAAACAATCATTGATTTTACATCATCCGAAATTTCAAGAAAAATATTATACCCTTAAAGAATATGTATCTGATGCAGATAAAGAAGTTTGGCAGGAGCTAAAAACAGCTTACGCCAACTATCAGGAAAAACGATCCACTTTTATTCAGGAAAATCAACCCAAAATGGATCAACATACACTAGAGCAACAATTAACAGTGTATTTGCGTGAGGATATACAAACGATTCAGCAACTTGAATCCAGTCTTATAAATTACGATATTTCAGATCCTTTTGGTGGAGATTTGAAGGTATATCAAGCGACATTAAAGGAACTAGATATGTATATTGATCAGCTAGTCAAAAAAATCGAAAAATAAACCGAAATGGTGCATAATAGAGTTATAGGAAATCATGGATAAGGAGTGAGACAAGCATGAAAGTAATTTTAACAGCAGACCATGCAGGAATGACCCTTCGTAAGGAAGTAATCGAACTTCTTAACGAAAAGGGAATAGAATATGAAGATACAGGCTGTGATTGTCAAAGTTCTGTAGACTACCCTGACTATGCTTTACCTGCTGCAGAGCGAGTTGCAAATGGTGAGTTCGATCGTGGGATTTTTATTTGTGGTACAGGAATTGGTATGTCGATAGCAGCAAATAAAGTATCTGGCATTAGGTGTGCGTTAGTGCATGATATGTATAGCGCTAAGCTAACCCGTCAGCACAATGATTCAAATGTGCTTGCAATGGGTGAGCGTGTAATCGGTCCGGGACCAGCTCGCGAGATTGCAAGAATATGGTTAGAGACAGAGTTTGACGGTGGCCGCCACGGCAATCGTATTGGAAAAATTTCAACGTACGAAGAAAAATAAGTGCATAGGCGCCACTCGAATTTTAATCAGTATAGGATAGGTGATTGCTCGTGATCGATCTACATCAACAAGTAAAAGATAACATTAACGCTCTCGTAAACGAGTGGAAGACACGTGATGATCTTAAACCTGGTGATTTTTTCGTCATTGGATGTTCGACAAGCGAAGTCGCTGGGGAACATATTGGTTCGTCCGGAAGCGAGGATTTGGCTGCTGTTATTTTTGATGGTCTAATGGATCTAAAGAAGGCAACCAATGTGAACCTTGCCTTTCAGTGCTGTGAGCATTTAAACCGTGCATTGGTTATAGAGCGGGAGGCTTTCGATCCGCGCTTTCATGAAGAATTATCTGTCATTCCAGCACCGCGGGCAGGTGGATCTATGGCCTCCTATGCATATAGGCACATGGACAATCCGGTTGTTGTAGAAAACATCCGAGCCAATGCTGGTATTGATATTGGCGATACCATGATAGGAATGCACCTAAAACATGTTGCAATACCACTTCGTTTTTCACAAAAAATGATTGGAAAAGCTCGTGTAACAGGGGCGAAAACTAGGCCAAAATTAATCGGTGGAGAACGAGCTATCTATACCAATTCAGAAGCAAACAAAATCTGCAAATAAATTTTGTACTTATCTGTCTAGCTCGAACGTCTACCTCTATGAGTGTTCCATTTAATCTTATCGGGGGGGTGTAGAGGCGTTTGCGCTTTTCTAATATTTCTAGGAGGTTCTAACTATGGAACATGTAAAACAAGGAGATCAGGAATTATATCAAGCAATACAGGATGAAAAAAAACGTCAGCATGACAAAATTGAATTAATCGCATCAGAAAACTTTGTCTCAGAAGCGGTTATGGAGTCAATGGGTTCTGTGTTAACGAATAAATATGCAGAGGGCTATCCAGGCAAACGCTATTATGGTGGTTGTGAGCATGTCGATGTGGTGGAAAACTTAGCGCGCGACAGAGCTAAACAGCTATTCGGAGCAGATCATGCAAACGTTCAACCACACTCTGGGGCTCAAGCTAATATGGCTGTATACTTCACTGTCCTGGAACCTGGTGACACCGTTCTTGGTATGAACCTAAATCATGGTGGACATTTAACACATGGTAGTCCAGTAAACTTCAGTGGTACACTTTATAATTTTGTTGATTATGGTGTGGAGAAAGAAACCGAACAGCTTGATTACGATGTTGTTTTGAAAAAAGCACAAGAAGTAAAACCAAAGCTTATTGTAGCTGGTGCAAGCGCATATTCCCGTCACATTGATTTTGCCAAATTCCGCGAAATTGCTGACGCAGTAGGAGCTTATTTAATGGTAGATATGGCTCACATTGCTGGATTAGTTGCTTCAGGACTTCATCAAAATCCAGTCCAGTATGCTGATTTTGTTACAACAACTACACATAAGACATTACGTGGACCTCGAGGCGGTATGATTTTATGTAAAGAAGAATTCGCGAAAAAGATTGATAAATCCGTATTCCCTGGAATGCAAGGTGGCCCATTAATGCACATAATCGCTGCAAAGGCTACGTCATTCAAAGAAGCTTTAACTGACGAATTCAAAACGTATTCGAAACAAGTGATTGAAAATGCAAAAGCATTAAGTGATGCATTAATGAAAGAAGGTATCCGCATCGTATCTGGCGGAACAGATAACCACCTACTACTTTTAGACGTAACAACGCTTGGTTTAACAGGAAAAGTTGCTGAAAAAGTATTAGATGATATTGGAATTACCACAAATAAAAATACAATTCCATTTGATGTCGAAAGCCCATTTGTAACAAGCGGTGTTCGAATTGGAACAGCAGCAGTTACAAGTCGTGGATTTGGAAAAGATGAAATGGAAGAAATCGCATCCATCATGTCATTTACACTAAGAAACCATGAAGACGAAGCAAAATTAAAAGAAGCTGCAGACCGTGTTTATAGTTTAACAAATAAACATCCGTTGTACGCATAATTGAAAGAGGCGTTCCTACTTTAACAGTAGGGGCGCTTTTTTGGCAGTTAAGAAATTTTTTCTTACTGCATAAGTGCAACTAAGGCTTAGCGATAAGCCAAGTCTTCTAATGGATAATGGGTTTGGGGATTTCCCAATTGGCGGTTATATTCGCATATTGGCCGATAAATTTTAATATTGGCAGTTATATTTAAATAATGGCCGATAAATTTTTATATCGGACGATATATCTGTATAACAGCTGATATCCTAGTTTAATGGCGGAAATAAATGAAAATCGGCGGATAAATATTATCTGGTTGTCTTTTCCAAGCTATGTTTAACTGACATGAATAAACAAAAACCGAGCTTTACTTGAAACACTGTCGATTTTTCAGTACAATTTTAAAGATGCATGAAACTATGAAGGAGTGATCAGCAAAATGGGAAAAGTACTCGTATTGGATCATCCGTTAATTCAACATAAATTAACGTACATAAGAGATAAAAATACAGGAACAAAAGAATTTCGTGAACTTGTTGATGAAGTAGCCATGTTAATGGCATTTGAAATTACACGTGACCTTCCTTTACTGGATAAAACAATCGATACACCAGTAATGGAGACGAATACAAAGGTGCTTGCAGGTAAGAAAATTGGTCTAATTCCAATTCTTCGTGCTGGACTTGGCATGCTTGATGGGATGTTAAAGTTAATCCCGAATGCCCGTGTCGGACATGTGGGTTTATACCGTGACCCTGAAACACTTCAACCAGTAGAATATTATGTTAAGCTACCTACAGATATTGAAGAACGTGAATTAATCGTGATTGATCCAATGCTTGCTACAGGTGGATCAGCCTGTGACGCAATCCAGGCATTGAAAAAACGTGGAGCGAAACAAATCCGTTTCATGTGCCTAATTGCTGCACCAGAAGGCGTCGAAAAATTAAAAGAAGAACATCCTGATGTAGATATTTATATTGCAGCACTTGATGAAAAACTAGATGAACATGCATATATTATCCCTGGACTTGGCGATGCTGGTGACCGCTTGTACGGTACAAAATAATTGATGGAGTGACAAATAATGAGTAAACGCATAAAAGTAATGACTATATTTGGAACGCGTCCAGAAGCAATTAAAATGGCTCCACTTGTTTTGGAATTAAAAAAACGAGAGCTTGAATTCGAACCAATTGTAACTGTTACTGCACAACATCGGGAAATGCTTGACCAGGTTCTAGAGATATTTGATATCACACCAGATTATGACCTTGATATCATGCAACAACGCCAAACAATTGCACAAATTACGACCCGTGCATTGGAAGGTCTGGATGACGTGATGAAAAAAGTACAACCAGATATTGTGCTTGTTCATGGTGACACAACGACAACATTCGCTGCATCGCTAGCTGCATATTACAATCAAATTGCAGTCGGACATGTAGAGGCAGGACTACGCACGTGGGATAAATATTCGCCGTATCCGGAAGAGATGAACCGTCAGCTTACCGGTGTAATGGCCGACCTTCATTTTTCTCCAACAGATAAGTCAAAGCAAAATCTGTTGAATGAAAATAAACCTGAAGATCGTATTTTTGTAACTGGAAATACGGCAATCGATGCATTAAAAACAACCGTCGATGAGTCATATGACAGCCCAATTCTCGATGAACTTGGCGACAAACGCCTCGTACTCATGACTGCGCATCGCCGTGAAAATCTGGGGAACAACATGGAGCAAATGTTCCGCGCAATCAAACGTATAGTCGTGTCACATGACGATGTTCAAGTGATCTATCCGGTTCATTTAAATCCAGTAGTCCAGGAAACGGCTGCAAATATATTAGGGGACGATGACCGGATTAAATTAATCGAGCCACTTGGAGTAGTTGATTTTCATAACTTCGCATCCCGGGCACATTTAATTTTAACTGACTCTGGTGGTGTGCAAGAAGAAGCGCCATCACTTGGTGTACCAGTTTTGGTTCTTCGTGATACTACTGAACGCCCAGAAGGAATCGATGCAGGAACATTAAAGCTGGCAGGAACAGACGAAGATACCATTTTTAATCTTGCAAACGAATTATTATCAGACAAAAATGCTCACGACAAAATGAGCAAAGCTTCTAATCCATATGGTGATGGAAAAGCGTCCGAGCGAATTGCTGATGCAATATCGGGTTATTTTAAATAGTTTAGAGGGAGTACTGCCAGTCTGGCGGTACTTTTTTTATATGTGAATTTTTATAAAATAGGTACATCAACCCCAATTACGCCCACAAAAAACCCTGCTCTTTCATGTATGTTTTCCCACTTTTTTCAAAAGCTATAAGAAAAGCGCAAGCGCCTTGGTCAGCCCCGACAGGTTTAAGACGAATCTCTTAGTGATGATTTTTATCACAAAGAGATTTGACTTAAAACCTCAGGCGGGCTAAGTGCTTGCGCTAGACAGATAAACGCCAAAGTTTTATACTTTCTTTCCTTGTTATAAAACCTGCCTTATCGCCAAGCTTTAATGGCGAAAGCCTTACTTGCACTTATGCAGTAAGAAAGGATTTATACTTTCTTAACTGCTAAAAAAAGGGGACCTCACGAATCATGCGACTACTCATTAAACTGACAGCAATCATGGCACTTATCCTCACTACACAGCCATATCCTGCCCATGCCCAAGAGGATAAAAACATCGTATCCATCATCATTGAAGTGGAAGGTGATCCTGAAGAACGTGAGGATTATTTACATACTTATTTTCCGTACGTGGAAGTGGTTGCAACCTTTGATAAACTGTTCAATGGTCTGGCACTGAAGTCCTCACCACGCAATCTGACAGAAATGGGTTCACTTGATTTTGTGAAAGCGGTCCACCCAGTCCGCACATACAAAGCATCAGAGACCCGTGCGCAAACGAAAAAAGTACCTATCATTCCTAACGACCTCAACAACACAAGCTTTACGGGTGACGGTGTAAAAGTAGGAGTCATTGACACAGGAATTGATTACAACCATCCTGACCTGGACGTTAATTATGTTGACGGCTATGACCTGGTAGATCTTGACGACGATCCTATGGAAACATTGCAGCAGCAAGGTATTCCCACTCTTCACGGCACACATGTGTCTGGCATTATTGCAGCAGATGGGCAATTTAAAGGTGTTGCACCAGATGTAGAACTTTACGCTTATCGCGCACTAGGACCGGGTGGTAGTGGGACATCGATTCAAGTAATCGCCGCTATGGAACAAGCGATTGATGATGGTGTCGATATCATCAACTTATCACTGGGTAATTCTGTGAATGGCCCGGACTTTCCGACAAGTGTAGCGGTGAACCGTGCAGTAAAGTTGGGAGTAGCAGTGGTAATCGCCAATGGGAATTCAGGCCCTGCAAATTGGACGGTGGGGTCTCCGGCAACAGCGTCAAAAGCGTTATCGGTTGGGGCATCTACATATCCTGAAAAAGTTCCGTACCTATACGATTCTCTCGAAGACAAATCGATCCCAATTAATCCGATGAATGGTGCACCTTCATGGAATTTTAACAAGGATTATCCGCTAGCATCCATCCAGGAAAACAATCTCCGTGGGAAAATAGCTGTTGTCCAGCGTGGCAATAAAATTCCTTTTTACGAAAAGGCAAAAGAAGCACAAGACAAAGGGGCAAAAGCGGTTATCATTTATAACAATGAAAAAGGGAACTTTAGTGGCTCGGTCGCAAATCAACAGGACCCAATCCAGATTCCAGTCGCATCCGTCTCTAAAAGTGCAGGTCAATGGCTGCTCAACCAAATACAAAATGGAGATCTCTACATGGAAACAAACTATCAAGAGATACCTAAAACGATTGCATCATTCAGTTCACGCGGTCCTGTTACAGTAAATTGGGATATTAAGCCAGATGTTGTTGCACCAGGAGCCAATATTCTAAGCACTGTTCCAAGTGGGTATGCATCCTTGCAAGGAACAAGTATGGCGGCTCCACATGTGGCGGGTGCGCTAGCATTGGTAAAAGAGGCGCATCCAAAATGGACGGTTGATCAATTAACAAACGCATTAAAAACGACGGCCAAGCCTTTGTACGATACAAGTGGCAAAATCCTGGATCCAATTGTACAAGGAATGGGATTGATACAACCAAAAGCAGCCATTCAAACGGATACGATTCTGCACGAACCTTTGCTATCTTTTGGAAAAGTTGAACGGCATCAAGAAATGAAAACAGTCAATTTAACAGTTGAAAATACTTCCAATCGTGAACAGGATTATTATTTTACCATCCCAAACCAACAGAAAGGACTGAGATGGCATCTGCCACAAGTGTTTACGGTCAAAGCAAACGGCAAAAAAACGATACCGATAAAAGTAGATGTTACCTCAAACTGGTTGAGTAAGGGAATCCATCAGGGTTACCTAGCGTTAAACAGTGAGGGCAAAACATATCAGTTACCATATCTTTTCCTTAATGAAACAGGGGATTATCAAAAAGCAATGGGGCTGGAGTTTTCTTTAAAAGCCTTTTCAGATGACACCTATGTTTATCGATTATATGTAACAGATGATGTTGAACATATAACAGTCGACTTATACAATCCGGATACTCTTGTACATGAAAAAACGCTGTTCGAAATTGATGAACCAGTTGTTGGAATGAATGAAGGGTTTTTGGATAAAAAGAAAGTGGATGTATCTGGTAAATATAAAGTGCTAGTGACCTTGACATTAAGCGGTGGAACTTACGATAGTTATGTAACGGAATTAATAGTTACAGAATAGATCTATTCGTTCACAAAAACGTCACGCAATTGTAATCACTTATCCTTTATACTATTAATAGAGTGTTTATGAGGAAGTGTATAACGTGCATGCAGAGTTTGTCGTAAAGTACGCGAAATACGCTTCCTGAACGTGAATAATTTGCCTTAATTTTCTATTGTATTTTATCTCACAAACTAATTGACAACACTCTAAGGCTATTGTACACTTGCGTAGTGTGGAATGATAAGGTTTTCAATATACTGCAATAATTATGTTTTTATGTCGAATTTGAGACTACGTAAGTATAAACGAAATCATTCTGCAAATGGTCCGATTTTTCTTACATATTCACTAAAAAATCTTAGTGTGAGTGAGATAGAATCAAGTCAACTTACTAAGCACTTGGATAGTTGATTCCGGGACAATAATCTTCCTTCTAGGCAGCATGCTTGTTGGGATATTTCCCGGACTGGAAGAAACAAGCTCATCAACAGAACCTACTATTATAAAGGTAGAATTCAGAGCTGACATTGACGGAGGCATAATAAATCATGAAGCAATATGAAAATATGATAGCCCGTCAACGCATGTGGATGCTCTACCTTCTCGCATTATTGATACTTGGAGCGGGGTTCACCCCTTATCTTCGTATCTTCCTCGGACTTCTTTTAGGAACTGTAATTAGTTTTTATAATTTATGGATCTTACAAAAGAAGATTTACGACTTAGGAGAGGCCGTAGTAAAAAAGCAAACCACAAGAGGACTTGGTACTGTAGCGCGATTTGCTGCCGTCGCATTATCAGTTATCCTTGCACTTCGTTTCGAAGATTATTTTAACATCATAGCTGTAATAATTGGATTAATGACTTCTTATATTGTCATTCTGATTGATTTTATGGTGTCTAGATTTAAAGATTAGTGCTTGAGAGAGGGGTGAATAACGTGGATCATACAGCACCGTTACTGGAAGATGTATTAGGAATACCTTGGCTTGATTTTAATATGTCGAATGTCTTAATGATTATTATTGCGAGCTTAATTGTATTTATTCTCTGTATGATAGGATCAAGATCACTGCAGATGAAACCAAAAGGTGCGCAGAATTTCATGGAATGGATCATAGATTTTGTCAAAGGCATAATCAATGACACGATGGATTGGAATACAGGTAAGATTTTCTTGCCATTGGGGTTAACACTTATCACATACATTCTGGTTAGTAACTTAATGGGGGTAGCGTTCATGGCTGTGTTCGGTCATGACTTGTGGTGGAAATCACCAACATCTGATCCAGGTGTTACATTATCACTTGCGGCGATGGTTATCCTGTTAACACATTTCTATGGAATTAAGGTCAAGGGTGTTAAGGAATATGGTAAAGACTTCATTAAGCCATTCCCAGCATTCCTACCTATAAAGCTACTTGAGGAGTTTGCAAACACCTTAACGTTAGGCCTTCGTCTATTTGGTAATATATTTGCCGGCGAGGTACTACTAGGTTTACTAGCAGGCGTAATGGCCTCTGGAGTATTGGGATTCGTAGGTGGAATACTCCCAATGTTGGCTTGGCAAGGATTTAGTATATTCGTTGGTGGTATCCAAGCATTTATTTTCACAATGTTAACAATGGTATACATGTCACACAAAGTAAGTACCGACCATTAAGGTCAAAACAAAATTGTGTATTAACCAGCTTTTCAGCATGACTGGCAAAGCAGGAAATAAAAATTAAAAACATATTTCGAGGAGGATTTATATTATGGGAAGTATAGCAGCTGCAATTGCAGTAGGTTTAGCAGCGGTAGGCGCTGGTGTTGGTAACGGTTTAATCGTAGGACGTACAGTTGAGGGGATCGCTCGTCAACCAGAACTTAAGAGTCAACTTCAAACTACAATGTTTATCGGTATTGGTTTAGTTGAGGCATTGCCGATCATCGCAGTAGTTATCGCACTAATGGTAATGTAGTAACAAAAGCGAAAGCGCCTGAAGCATTGGGCGCTGGAGCTAGACTTTGAGAAATAACAATGGCGGAGAGTGTCTTCCAATAGAATCTTCGCCCTTATTATGTTCCTTAATGAAAATGGATAAACGGTATTTATAAAAATGTAATGCCCAATAAGTTAGGCGAAAGGAGTGAATTCTGTGCAAGCATTCACTGGGTTTTCTACACTATATGCTGGAATTGGAGGATTTCATGTCGGTGACATGTTAGTCCAACTATTCTGCTTCATCATTTTACTAGCATTGCTTAAGAAATTTGCGTGGGGCCCTATCATGGGAATGATGCAAAAGCGTGAAGAGTATGTTTCAAATGAAATTGAATTAGCAGAGCAAAATCGTGCTGAAGCAGAGCGTGCGTCAAAAGAAGCGGCTGAACAATTACGCCAAACAAAAGAAGAAGCGCAAAAAATCGTTGAAGATGCAAAACATATTGGTGTGAAGCAGGAACAGGAAATCATCGAATCTGCACGTAAAGAAGCAGACCGGATTAAAGTTTCAGCTCAAGAAGAAATTCGTAATGAAAAAGAGAGAGCCATTCAAGCATTACAGGATAAAGTCGCATCTTTATCTGTTCTAATTGCTAGTAAGGTGATTGAGAAAGAAATCAGTGCAGAAGATCAGGAAAAACTGATCAATGAATACATTCAAGAGGTAGGAGAAGAGCGATGAGTGAAGCAGTAGTTGCTAAACGTTATGCAGAGGCTCTTTTTCAACTAGGAACTGAAAAGTCAACATTAGATAACTTAGACCAAGAAGCACTTGTAGTGCAGAAGGTCTTTGAACAAAATAAAAAACTTCATTCATTCTTGACGCATCCAGGCGTGACAAATGATAAGAAGAAGCAGTTTATAACGGAAGTGTTTAAGGGATTTTCTGCAGATATGTTAAATACAATGAAACTACTTGTAGAACGCAATCGTGCAGAACTTATGCCATTAATAGTGGAACAATTTATCCACTTATCAAATGATGCAAAAGGAATTGCTGAAGCAACCGTATATTCTGTTCGCACATTATCCGACAATGAAATTCAAAAGCTTAGCAATACATTTGCAAAACGCTTTGATAAGAAAGCAATTAAACTTGAAAATAAAGTTGATCCTTCGATTATTGGCGGTATCAAACTTCGCATGGGAAACTCGATTTACGATGGTTCCATTAGTGGAAAACTGAAACGCATCGAACGGAGTATTGTAACTGCAAACAAATGATGATAGGGGTGAAATGGTATGAGCATCAAAGCTGAAGAAATCAGTTCACTGATTAAACAGCAAATCGAAAATTTCGATTCTGATATTGAAGTAAGTGACGTCGGAACCGTTATTGAAATTGGTGACGGTATCGCACGCGCTCACGGTCTTGATGACGTTATGGCCGGGGAGCTAGTTGAATTTTCTAATGGTGTAATGGGATTAGCACAGAACCTTGAAGAAAGTAATGTTGGTATTGTTATCCTTGGACCATATACAGAAATTAAAGAGGGCGATGAAGTTCGCCGTACAGGTCGTATTATGCAAGTACCTGTTGGAGAAGAATTGTTAGGTCGAGTTGTTAATCCACTTGGACAGCCAATTGATGGCAGAGGTCCTATGGAGACAACTAAAACTCGTCCAATAGAATCTGCAGCACCAGGTGTAATGGATCGTAAATCTGTTGATGAACCATTACAAACTGGTATTAAAGCAATCGATGCAATTGTACCAATCGGACGTGGACAACGTGAGTTAATTATCGGTGACCGTCAAACAGGTAAAACAACAGTTGCAGTAGATGCAATTATCAACCAAAAAGATCAGGACATGATTTGTATTTACGTAGCAATTGGCCAAAAAGAGTCAACTGTTCGTGGTACAGTTGAGACATTCCGCCGTTATGGTGCATTAGATTATACAATCGTTGTATCAGCAGGTGCATCTGATCCTGCTCCATTATCATACCTTGCTCCTTATGCAGGTGTATCAATGGGTGAAGAATTCATGTACAACGGGAAACACGTATTGATCGTATATGATGATTTATCAAAACAAGCGGTTGCATACCGTGAACTTTCATTACTATTACGCCGTCCACCAGGTCGTGAAGCATTCCCAGGTGACGTATTCTACTTGCATTCACGTTTACTTGAACGTGCAGCAAAACTTAGTGATGCAAAAGGTGGCGGTTCAATGACCGCACTACCATTTGTTGAAACACAAGCAGGCGATATTTCAGCATATATCCCAACAAACGTTATCTCAATCACTGATGGACAAATCTTCTTACAATCAGATTTATTCTTCTCAGGTGTACGCCCAGCGATTAACGCAGGGTTATCGGTATCACGTGTTGGTGGTTCTGCACAAATTAAAGCAATGAAAAAAGTTGCTGGTACATTGCGTCTAGACCTTGCTTCTTTCCGTGAGCTAGAAGCATTTGCTCAGTTTGGTTCCGACCTTGATAAAGCAACTCAGGCGAAACTAAACCGTGGTCAACGAACAGTTGAAGTACTAAAACAAGGCTTACACAAGCCACTTGTTGTTGAAAAACAAGTAATGATTATTTATGCACTAACAAAAGGATTCTTAGATGATATTCCTGTAGAGGACATCACACGCTTTGAAAGTGAGTTCCATTCATGGCTTGATGAAAATGGTAAAGAAGTACTTGCGACTATTCGCGATACAGGAAAATTACCAGAAGCTGACGACATGAAAAATGCAATTGAATCATTTAAGAAAACTTTTTTACCGTCAAATTAAATTAGAAACGGTTTGAGATCGATTATGGCGGATTACGCAGCGAATCGATCACAACCGTATAGATAAATCGTTAGAAATGCAAGCAACCTTTGAATGAAAGGGTGGTGAAAAAGCTTGGCATCACTTAGAGATATTAAAAGTAAAATCGATTCAACGAAAAAAACGAAAAAGATCACCAAAGCAATGCAAATGGTATCCGCTTCAAAACTGAATCGTGCCGAACAAAATGCGAAATCTTTTGTACCTTATAGTGAAAAGATACAAGAGGTAGTATCAAATATAGCCCAAAATAATTCAAGTGCTAGTCATCCGATGTTAGAATCTCGTGATGTGAAAAAAACAGGATATCTTGTTATCACATCTGATCGTGGTTTAGCTGGAGGTTACAACAGTAGCGTTTTGCGTAAACTGAATCAAACGATTAATGAGAATCACAAGTCAAAAGATGAATATACCATAGTTGTTTTGGGACGTATTGGGTATGAGTTTTGCAAAAAACGTAATATGCCAGTAGCAAAACATATACTTGGTCTTGCTGATCAGCCTGATTTCGCTGAAATTAAGGAATTAGCTTATGACACCGTGCAAATGTTTATTAACGAAGAAATTGATGAACTTCATATTTTCTATAACCATTTTGTAAGTGTTATTTCGCAAGAGGTTACAGCGAAAAAAGCACTTCCACTTACAACAGTGGAGAATGCAAGTAGCAGTTCAAGTCAATATGAATATGAGCCGGATCAGGAAAAGATATTGGAAGTACTCCTGCCACAGTATGCTGAGAGTTTAATTTACGGTGCATTACTTGATGGGAAAGCAAGCGAACATGCTGCCAGAATGACAGCAATGCGTAGTGCTTCAGATAATGCTGATGATATTGTTGATGATTTATCATTGAAATATAACCGTGCACGTCAAGCAGCAATTACACAGGAAATCACAGAAATTATTGGTGGGGCAGCAGCGTTAGAGTAGCACTTTGACCAATTGATAAGTTAGTAAGGAGGGAAATCGATGAGCATAGGACACATTACACAAGTTATGGGACCAGTAATCGATGTGAAGTTCGATGACGGGAATCTCCCAGAAATCTATAATGCAGTAACCGTAACGCTTAAAGGAAAAGATTCAGATGAGAGTTTTCTACTTACGTTAGAAGTTGCGCTTCATCTTGGAGACAACTCTGTTCGTACAATAGCAATGCAATCAACTGATGGTGTACAGCGTGGAATGGAAGCAGTAGATTTAGGTAGACCAATTACCGTACCGGTTGGTGAAGAAACACTTGGCCGCGTATTTAACGTATTAGGTGACAACATTGATCTTGATGAACCAATGGATGCGGGTATTCGTCGCGACCCAATTCACCGTGAGTCTCCTAAGTTTGAAAACTTAGCAACAGAAACAGAAGTATTAGAAACAGGAATTAAAGTAGTTGACCTTCTAGCACCTTATATTAAAGGTGGTAAAATCGGTTTGTTTGGTGGAGCTGGTGTAGGTAAAACTGTATTAATTCAAGAATTGATCAACAACATCGCACAAGAACATGGTGGTATTTCGGTGTTCGCAGGTGTTGGTGAACGTACACGTGAAGGTAATGACCTTTATTTCGAAATGAGCGATTCAGGGGTTATCAAGAAAACAGCGATGGTCTTCGGTCAAATGAACGAGCCACCTGGTGCACGTATGCGTGTAGCATTAACAGGCTTAACAATGGCTGAATATTTCCGTGATGAACAAGGTCAGGACGTACTATTATTCGTTGATAACATTTTCCGTTTCACACAAGCAGGTTCAGAGGTATCAGCATTACTTGGACGTATGCCATCTGCCGTTGGTTACCAGCCAACACTTGCAACAGAAATGGGACAGCTTCAAGAGCGTATTACGTCAACAGACAAAGGTTCAGTAACATCGATCCAGGCGATTTATGTACCTGCCGATGACTATACTGACCCGGCACCAGCAACAGTTTTTGCGCATTTAGATGCGACAACAAACTTAGATCGTAAATTATCTGAGCAAGGTATTTATCCAGCGGTAGATCCGCTAGCATCTACATCTCGTGCGCTTGACCCTGAGATTGTTGGTAACGACCACTATGAAGTTGCAACAGAAGTTCAACAGACTTTACAAAAGTACAAAGAACTTCAAGATATTATTGCAATTTTAGGTATGGATGAACTTTCAGACGAAGATAAACAAACTGTTTCCCGTGCACGTCGTATTCAGTTCTTCCTATCACAAAACTTCCACGTAGCTGAACAGTTTACTGGACAAAAAGGTTCTTATGTTCCTTTACAAGAAACTGTAAGTGGCTTCAAGGAAATACTTGATGGAAAACACGACGACCTACCAGAGGATGCATTCCGCCTGGTTGGACGCATTGAAGAAGTAGTCGAAAAAGCAAAAGAAACGGAATAAAACGACACCATGGTATACGTGCTTAACTGGTAGAGATTTCTCTGCCTAATGGACAAAGTTAGAGTTCAACCTCCGATCTTTGTCCTGCATAGTTACCTGTCGCTAGGAGGGGTTACATTGAAAACACTAACTGTGAGTGTTGTTACTCCTGATGGTCCAGTAATGGAAGATAGTTTTGAAATGGTAAGCTGTAAAGCAGAATTTGGGGAGCTTGGTATTCTTCCAGGACACATCCCTTTAGTCGCTCCACTATCCATAAGTGCTGTACGTTTAAAGCGCGGAAATGATGTGGAACGAGTTGCTGTCAGTGGTGGATTTCTTGAGGTGCGCCCAGATAAAGTGACAATACTTGCTCAATCTGCGGAAACACCTACTGAAATTGATGTAGAACGCGCCAAAGAATCAAAAACGCGCGCAGAACAACGCCTACAAACCAAACAAAACGATATCGACTTCCAACGGGCAGAATTAGCACTCAAACGAGCAATGAACCGATTGGACATCGCTCGTTAGCATGAAAAGTCTCTTATAACTTATGTTGTGAGAGGCTTTTTATTATTAAAAAGTTGACTATTGGCCAGTTATTATCACGTTATTTAAATATCCAATGATCTACTTTACAAAGGATAAGGTATCCACTCGAAATTTGGAGTTACACGATAAATATTCCCCGGGAAATATCGACAATAATCCCCCCACTTTCTACACATTTATTCCTGCGCAGACATCTCCATTTCGTTGACATTTTTATTTAATAATGGCAAAGTAGCAATGGGAAATATATAGTACGGATTTAGGGTATCATTCACTTAGAAGGAGAGAAAATAATGTTTTCATTTGGACAACTAGCAATTACTAGTATGCTTTCACATTTAATTTTTATCGCGATTACATGGCATGTGATGCAAACAATTAATTTTGATCCGCTCATACGTAAGGGTCGTGCATTAGAAGCGAGGATTTTATTGTTGTTTGTAACGATCGTTATTGGATCTGGCGTAAGTCGCTTCTTCCTTGACTTTCTTAACTGGTCACAAAACCTAACATATTTGTTTTAAAAATTGGATGTTAAGAAAAGCGAAAGCGCCCGTTAAGCGACGTATGGACTGGACTGA
Organism: Virgibacillus necropolis; assembly: GCF_044793635.1. Classification (GTDB taxonomy): domain Bacteria; phylum Bacillota; class Bacilli; order Bacillales; family Amphibacillaceae; genus Virgibacillus_F; species Virgibacillus_F necropolis_A. The sequence continues at coordinate 1,751,813 of NZ_CP084992.1, read as the reverse complement.
ACCGAAGGAGATAAAGGAAACACGGTGAGCTAAAGCGAACCGATGTTGACTTATCGTACGGAGGTGAAGGAAGTCCACTAGGCGCTGGGCGCTGGAGCTAGACAGACTTTCATTTATACTTTCATTGCCTTCAATCAAATTTAATACAGTATTTTTTTCATTCCTCTTGTTCATACTAGATATATAGATTGACAAGGGGGATGTTTTTTTATGAGAAAAATAGCATTTATTTTTATACTAATATTATGTATGACAAACCAGGTATCGGCACATAATAAACTGATTACACAGGACGAAATGACCAATCTTGCGGATTTAACTATTGAGTCGAACCTGGAGATAGATAAGTGGCAAGTGACATTTAAAGAAAATATGCCAAAAGATAGATTACTAGGTTTTATTAAACAATTTAAAGATAGTTATATAGACTCTTATTCTGAAGATGAAAATATTATAAAATACACATTTAGGAACGTACAAAAAAATGCAGGTATTGTCGAAAATTATAGTATTGTCATTCCAAAAAATAGTAATTATAAACCTGAACTTATTTCTGTGATATCGGGTGATAATTGGAGTGAGGCTGTAAAAAGTAGATATTTGGAGTTGCAAGAATCAATCCTTCAACAATATTTCACAAACCGTTCAACAAAATTTGCTTGTCTGACAACTGTGAGTGATGGTATAATTAAAGGTGTGTATTTAGTTGATTTGTTAAAAGAAAAGTTGCAAATTCAACACATTTCAACACAAACTGACAATGTTGAAGAATCGATGAATAAAAAAGTAATTTACGGGTATACACCATCATGGCAACAAAAATTCACGATTTTAGGGAATCCCGTGAATGTAAATATTGCAATTACGAATACTACAAATGGAGAAACAAAAGTGACGGTAGGAACACCTATCCTGATTACTGAATATTAATATAGTGAAATTGGAACATAAGGAGATTGGATTATGGATAAGATCATCGTACGCGGTGGGAGTCAATTAAATGGTACTGTTAAGGTTGAAGGTGCTAAAAATGCTGTTCTTCCTGTTATCGCCGCAAGTATTTTAGCAAGTGAAGGAAAGAGTGTAATTACAGATGTTCCAACTCTTGCAGACGTATACACCATCAATGAGGTTATACGAAATATGAATGCTGATGTACAGTTTGAAAATAATACAGTTACAGTGGACGCGTCGCAACAATTAAAAACGGAGGCTCCGTTTGAATATGTTCGTAAAATGCGTGCATCTGTATTGGTATTAGGACCGCTCCTCACACGTTATGGTCATGCGAAGGTTGCAATGCCTGGAGGATGCGCAATTGGTTCACGTCCTATTGATTTGCATTTAAAAGGATTTGAAGCAATGGGTGCAAGTGTGCATGTTGGCAATGGCTTTGTTGAGGCAAATGTTTCTGGTCGTCTGAAAGGTGCAAAAATATACCTGGATGTACCAAGTGTTGGTGCAACTGAAAATATTATGATGGCAGCTGCATTAGCGGACGGAAAAACGATACTTGAAAACTGTGCAAAAGAACCTGAAATAGTTGACCTTGCTAACTATCTAAATAAAATGGGCGCTAAAATCGTTGGAGCTGGAACAGAAACAATCCGTATTGAAGGTGTTGAGTATCTTTATGGTACAGAACATCCTATTATCCCGGATCGAGTAGAAGCTGGATCATTCATGGTTGCAGCAGCAGTTACTGGTGGAAATGTTTTGATAGAGAATGCTGTAAGCGAACATTTACGTTCGGTAATTTCGAAACTAGAGGAAATGGACGTAATTGTGCAGGATGAGGATAATGGAATTCGTGTTATTGGTCCGAAAGTGTTAAAAGCAACAGACATTAAGACGTTACCACACCCAGGATTCCCAACTGATATGCAATCACAAATGATGGCACTTATGCTATGCGCAGAAGGTACAAGTGTTATTACGGAAACGGTTTTTGAAAACAGGTTCATGCATGTAGAAGAATTTCGTCGTATGAATGCAAAAATGAGAATTGAAGGTCGAAGTGTTATTATTGAAGGCCTTACAGATTTACAAGGTGCTGAAGTAGCGGCAACTGATTTGCGTGCTGCGGCAGCGTTAATTATTGCTGGCCTCAGAGCAGAAGGATTTACCCGTGTGACTGAATTAAAGCATCTTGATCGTGGATATGTTGATTTTGCAGGAAAACTTGCATCATTAGGTGCAGACATCGAACGTGTTGATGAAAATGGCGATGTAGTTGATACGTTTCAACAGGAAAGTACTAATCATAACTCAATGGTAACGAAATAATCTTATACGTAACCCCAACAGGTGAAGCTATTATATGCTTCATCTGTTTTTTGTACATTTATATATCTAGCTACAGTGGCCATTGCCTAGTGCCCTTCTGACTCCTCCTTACGATAAGTCAACATCGAATCGCTAACGCTTTTCGTGTTTCCTATATCTCATACGGCGCCATACAGGTCATACGGCAATTACGGCCACTTACGCCTTTAAGTTTAGTATTACCAATTTTTTATTATTATATTCATAGAAAAATAACTATTTTTACTATAGTCTAAATATATAGCATTTAATATAAAACTTGGGAGGATTAGTTATGAAACTATATATATCAGTAGACATGGAAGGGATTACAGGATTACCTGATGACACATATGTGGATTCCAACAAACATAATTATGACCGGGGACGTAAAATTATGACTGACGAAACGAATTATGTAATTGATGCGGGGTATAAATTCGGGTGCTCTGAAATAGTTATTAATGACAGCCATTCAAAAATGAACAACCTATTGATCGACCAACTGCATCCAGATGCACTGTTAATTACAGGTGATGTCAAACCGTTCTCTATGATGCAAGGATTTGATGACTCTTACGAGGGAGCAATGTTTGTAGGATACCATGCTAGAGCAGGTCAATTCGGTGTCATGTCGCATGCCATGATTCACGCGGTCAGGAATTTTTTCATCAATGATAAACCAATTGGTGAACTCGGGTTAAATGCATATGTTGCAGGACATTATGGGGTGCCAATTCTTATGGTTGCAGGTGACGACCAGGCGGCAAAGGAAGCTGAAGAACTAATACCTAATGTTACAACTGCCGCGGTTAAACAAACCGTTTCAAGGTCATCTGTCAAAAGCCTCACACCAAAAAAAGCTGGGGAACTTTTAACCGAAAAAGTAACACAGGCTCTGGAAAACCGGCACAATGTTAAACCTTTAACACCGCCAGAAAATCCAACGTTGAAAATTGAGTTCTCAAATTATGGGCAAGCAGAATGGGCAAATTTAATGCCCGGGACAACGATTGAGCCTGGAACTACAATCGTAAAATTTGAAGCAAAGGATATTTTAGAAGCGTATCAAGCAATGCTTGTAATGACGGAGCTAGCGATGCGTACGTCCTTTTCATAGAAGATGCTACATTATGTGTTAAAAGGTTTCCGATGATGATCCTAACGTTTGGATCATCGTCATGCCTTAATATTCTGCTACCTGCAATTCCTTCCCTTCTCAAAATCAACCGCAACTTTGATTTTGGGCCATCCATTAAACAACTCAAGGAACAGTAAATTTCCTGTGGATCTGGAATGGCGGATATCTTAATACCCAAAAAGGAGGGCAAACCATGCTACGACCACAACGGCTTCAATCAGGTGATACAATCGGTGTCATCGCACCGGCTAGTCCACCAAATCTAGCAAACTTGAATCGTGCTATTCCTGTTTTTGAAAAAATGGGACTCAGCGTCGTACTTGGAAAGAAAATAAAAAAGGTCCATGGCTATTTAGCCGGAACAGATGACGAGCGGCTAAGTGACCTGCACGACATGTTCGCGGATCCAACGATTAAGGCAATTATTTTTGCTTGCGGAGGATATGGAACAGGACGAATTGCGCAAGATATTGACTTTGATATGATCAAACATAATCCAAAAATTATGTGGGGCTATAGTGATATTACCTTTTTACATACAGCGATCCACCAGGCTACTGGGCTCGTAACGTTTCATGGGTCAATGCTCGCTTCTGACGTGGGCAAAGATAGTTTTCTGGACTTATCTTTAAAACAATTTGATCAACTATTCCAGCCGACAACTCTCATTTATTCACAAATTGCCTCAAAGCTCGAGGTCATCAATCATGGAAATGCAACAGCACCAATTGTCGGAGGTAATTTATCGTTACTGGCAAGTGCAGTTGGAACTCCATATGAAATCGATACAAAAGGAAAAATGTTGTTGATAGAAGACGTAGATGAGGAGCCATATAGGGTGGATGGCATGCTAAACCAGCTAAAGCAGGCGGGTAAGTTAGCGGATGCAGCTGGTATTCTTGTCGGAGACTTTTCAAATGCGGAGCCTAAGAAAGAGAAGGCATCCTTATCATTGGAACAAGTCTTTCAAGATTATTTTAACAATCTATCAATCCCTGTCATGTCGGGCTTTAAAATAGGGCATTGCCAACCACATTTAGCTATACCATTAGGCACTAGAGCAACAATGTCTACATATGATAAAATAGTAAAAATTGATCCAGGAGTACATTAGAAAAGCGGAAGCGACATATGGGCGCTAGAACCAGACACAGTAGAAAGTAGGCGGAAAAATGATCATCGAAAAAATCGAAACTCTTAATCTCGCTGTGCCGTTGCATACACCATTCAAAACAGCACTAAGGACGGTAACGGTTGCTGAAACAGTTGTTGTAAAGATCACCTGTGACAATGGTGTTGTAGGCTTTGGAGAAGCGCCTCCAACCCATGTCATTACAGGTGATAGCCTTGCGAGTATTGATTATGCGGTTACAAAAATAATAACACCTCAACTAATCGGACAATCATTGCTTCAGAGCGAACGAATTTTTGAAAAAATACATGCCGCATTGGTGGGTAATTCGAGCGCCAAAGCAGCTGTTGATATAGCGTTGTATGATTGCCTTGCACAACAGGCGAATTCACCTCTTGCACAGTATTTAGGTGGATACCATGAGCGAATTGAGACGGATTATACGGTAAGTGTGAACAGCCCACAGCAAATGGCTGCAGATGCCGAAGATTATTGCAAGAAGGGTTTTACTGTATTGAAAGTGAAGGTTGGTAAGGATGAAATCGCAACAGATATCAAACGGATCACAGCAATCCGTGAAAAGATTGGAAATGACGTATTAATTAGACTTGACGCGAACCAAGGCTGGAAACCGAAAGAAGCGGTTCGGGCAATTAATGAAATGGAACAAAGTGGCCTTGCGATTGAGCTAGTTGAACAGCCTGTAAAAGCGCATGATATACAAGGGTTAAAATATGTAACAGACAACACAGATACAATGATCATGGCCGATGAAAGTGTATTTTCACCAAGAGATGCAAAACGCATTCTAGAAACGTGCAGCGCCGATTTGATCAACATCAAATTAATGAAGGCTGGCGGGATTCACGAAGCAATGAAGATTGCAAAACTAGCAGACGTGTATGGCGTAGAATGCATGGTTGGAAGTATGATAGAAACGAAAATTGGTATTACTGCTGCAGCCAATTTCGCGGCAAGCCAGCCAAACATCACTCGTTTTGATTTTGACGCACCTTTAATGCTCTCCGGTGACGTAATCGAAGGCGGTATCGAATATGAGGGAAAACAAATTCATCTAAATGATGCACCAGGATTAGGAATAGCTAAGCTCAAGGAAGATTTTCTGCAGAAAGGGATGGACTAAATGACTAATCAAACGTTTGATGAAGGGACAGTTTGGGTAACGGCAGTGCAGGTTGCGACGGTTTGGACAACAAAGGAGTCAGCACGTGGAATTGATGAACCGGGCCTAACTAATCCAACCGATATCGACCGTTGGGTTACAAAATTAACACAAGAACAGAAAACAGCTTTGTGTAATGAAAACCGCGTACAATCACAGCTTTTATATGGAGAAGTAGTTCAGGTCACGGAAATCGAAGGGGATTGGGCGCATGTTGTAATTCCCGCACAACCTTCGAAAAAAGATCCAAGTGGCTACCCGGGCTGGGTCCCATTGGCACAGCTTCAAGAGGTAGAAAAGGATTATTGGAATCGACCAAAATCTGCTGCAATTATAACGAAGAAAGCATGGCTCGAAAAGGATAAAGGTGAAAAAGTTGTAAAATTAAGCTATATGACATGCCTGCCTATTGTGAATCAGCATCCGAAAAGGATTGAGGTAGCGACACCTAACGGCACAATGTTTTTGCCTAATGAGGCAGTACATATTTATGGAACGCAACAAGGAATGGAAAAAAAGAATGGTGATGAAATCGTAAAGATTGGAGAACAATTCTTGGATCTCGACTATTTCTGGGGAGGCATGAGCTCCTTTGGTTATGACTGCTCGGGCTTCAGTTATGCGACACATAAGGCTTGCGGCTATCAGATTCCACGTGACGCATCAGATCAGGCAGAAGCGGGAGCGCCTGTTGATGTTGAAAATCTTTTACCGGGTGATCTATTGTTTTTTGCTTATGAAGAAGGAAAAGGAAAATTACATCATGTTGGCATTTATTATGGAAATGGCAACATGATCCATTCACGTACTAATGGAAAATCGGTTGAAATCATTGAATTAAAAGGAACAATTTATGAAAAAGAATTGTGTGCTACCAGACGTTACTGGGTGGAATAAGGGGAATTACCTTTAATTAGTTGAGCGAGAGTAGGACTAGGAATAGGACAGATTTTTGATCGGCGGATAAATCTTGAAGTTGGCAGTTATATTTTGATATCGGCAGTTATATTTTTAAAATGGCGGTTATATTTTAATAACGGCCGATATTGTTGTAGATTGGCCGATATCAGTGCTGATCGGAGGATAAATGTTTTATAAGTAGTCTGTCATAACTATGTTTACCAGGGAAACCAAGGATAAACAGCTGTATGTTCTCATGTTTAAAGACCGGGTTGGGGATGCCCGGTTTTTCTATATACACCTCGCGATGACAGTTATAAAACCAATAAATAGTCGACTCCATCCACACCAACTACCAACATTAAAATCCAATTTTTTGTTCTATTGTTTTGAAAAAATGTATACGTTTAATAGTAGATATACTAGAAGGAGATTGCTGATTTTGCACTTCGCCATTCGCTATAAAGACGGCATATATGGCGGGTTTTACTAAGCAACCAATCCAACATACACCATCCATTTTAACAAAAGGAGGCAATCAATGAACAAATCATCTAAAAAACGGAAACAAAACACTTATGCTTATATAAAGCGAAAGAAGGCACTTAAATATAAGCAGAATTTTAATCAATCGCAGCATTTTAAAGGCGCGGGTGTTACATCACTTTTAAAAAGCCCAAGTTTCTTGATCATTGGAAGTTTGATTATGATCATACTGATAATGCCGACACTTATTGTAGCTCCTTTTATTCATATGGACGATCAGGAGGCAATTACAGATAAAATCGAACAGCAGACCCCACAGCTGAAAACAAGCGATTCACCATTTTCGGTAGCGGTGATGCGTGCCAGTTCGGAACAGGTTGAGGACATCCCGTTGGAAGAATATGTGGCGGGTGTCGTAGCATCGGAAATGCCTGCAGGGTTTGAACTTGAAGCATTAAAAGCACAGGCACTTGCTGCTAGAACTTATGTCGTGTCACACATGCTTCATCAGCCAGAGAATGCCGACTCTACTGTTACCGATACTGTTCAGCACCAGGTATACAAAGATGAGCAGGAGTTACGAAGAATTTGGGGTACAGATTTTGATTGGAAGATGACCAAGATTAATAAAGCAGTAGCGGAAACTAAAGGAGAAATCCTTACCTATAAAGAGGAGCCGATTGAGCCGGCATTTTTCTCGACTAGTAACGGATACACGGAAAACTCAGAGGATTACTGGCCAAACAAGTTCGCTTATTTACGTAGCGTTCCAAGCCCATGGGACAAAAATTCACCTGAGTTTTTAGAACAAAAAACGATACCAATTACAGAAGTTGAAGAGGAGCTTGCAATCGACATTCCAAGCAGTGAAAAATTGTCACTAAAAATTTCACGGACTGATGGCAAACGTGTGGATCAAATTAAAATTGCGGATAAAACTTTTTCAGGTAGAGATGTAAGAGAAAAGCTAGAATTGAGATCGAGTGACTTTACTATAGAAAAGAAAAATGATCATTTAATTTTTACTACTGAGGGTTATGGACACGGAGTAGGCATGAGTCAGTACGGTGCAAACGGTATGGCCAAAGAAGGTAAAGGCTACAAAGAAATACTAACTTATTATTATCAAGGGGTAAAAATAAGTAAGGTCACTGAAACTGCTCCAACTTTGGTTTCAAGGTAAATAAGAAAAGCGCAAGCGCCTTGGTCACCCCCGACTTAAAACCTCAGGCGGGCTAGGGCGCTTGCGCTAGACAGATAAACGCCAAAGTTTTATACTTTCTTTCCCTAAAATAAATCACATAATTAGCGGGTTTTCTACAAACACTACTCGGTTATACAAAATTTTTTTTCTTCCATGTATATAATTTCCTTTTTCTGATCAGAATGGTTGTTGAGGTGATGATCATATGAAAGAGGAAAATAATGGCGGTTCAAAAAAGTGGAGCCGTGTATTTCGTAAGAAGTGGTTTTTCCCAGCAGTTTATTTAACGGTAGCTGCACTCCTACTAACGTTCGTTGTGTGGTATCAGAATCTGGAAAATCAAATTCCTGCACAAGATGGCCAGGAATCAACTGATACAGCAACAGATCCGTTTGATGAGGAAGCACAACCGGTACTGGAGCAACAAGAGGTTGTTAAAATGCCTGTGAGTAATCAAGATCAAGCAGAAATCGTAACTAAATTCTATGACTACAGCGCAGACGAAAAAACCAAGGAAAGTGCGCTTGTTCTTTACAACAGCAGGTATTACCAGAGCACAGGTATCGATATTGCAACTGCAAGCGGAGAAACGTTCGATGTAACAGCATCATTAAGTGGTACGGTTGAAAATGTAGAAGAAGATCCATTATTGGGAAATGTAGTAACACTATCCCACGACAGTGATCTTAAAACCTACTATGCTAGTCTTGGAGAAGTGAATGTTAAGGCTGGGGATAACGTTAAGCAAGGTGATGTACTAGGAACTGCTGGTCAAAACATATTCGGTAAGGAAGACGCTGTTCACGTCCACTTTGAAATCCGAAAAGATGGAGAACCAGTAAATCCGGAAGAGTATTTCAACCAACCGGTAAGCTCAGTTAAAGTCGAAGAAGAGACAAAATCAGACGGTGAAGAGAAAGGTAGTGATGCTACATCAGAAGAGTCAGATGAGCAATCTACTACACCGGAAGAAGAAACTAGTGGAACACCGGACGATGCTACTAATTCAGAAGATGGTAGCGAAGCACCAGAAACTGAATCACCAGATGGTTCTATCGAACAGGACGAAGGAATTACTCCAGATGATTCTACTAATCAGGACGAAGGAAATACTCCTGATGACTCTACCAACCAGGACGAAGAAATGACTCCTGACGATTCAACAAACCAAGAAGACGGTCAGTCGAGTGATGAAGCAGAGTCATCTGCATCAAGTGCTAGTGCATAAAATTACTAAAAAATAGCCTTTTTTAACTAAAGGGCTATTTTTTTTTGCACTTTGATAGAAAAAAATTTGTATAAATAAATAAGGCATAAGGCACTGGTAAATGGCGATAGACCTGTCTTTTTATTTTAATTGTTCAGAATTTGTCGAAGGAATAGGTCTATCTATCTATGGAATATATGGTACGATATATCATGGTTTAAGAAAAGTTTTTAAAAGTAAGGGGAATGAAACAGTAATATGACTACCGCAACAATAACTAAGTCTATACTTTCCATCACCAACGATGGTAAGTTGTCTCTTGAACACGTGATTTCCATGTTATCAACGCAGCACGATGAGCAAACAGTACTAGAATTAGTTCGAAAATTATGCCTGCAAAGCAATAGAAACGAGATTATGAAAAAAGGCTTGGAGTTTCTGTACATGAATGGCTTTTATGAGGATTTGCAAGATCTGATACATAAAAATAGCGAATCACCTATGAAGTCGAATAATCAATGGGCAGCAATCTACCAATTGATGCTAGATCGAAAGCTCAACCTTATTACACCACATGAAATCATACACCACGCAACAATTCTCAACAGTGATGAACCAGAAGTATTATGTTTAAAAGAGTTTGTGAAGATTATGGCTTACTATGACATGCATGAATTTGGGAAATTGGGTAACTTCCTAGATTTACAAATGAATTTATTTGACTCTATAAATGATTCATTTCTACTTTCCTATTTTAGGATACGGATGTATGAGGCATTATTCGTCTACTATTGGGTCAAGAATGAGCTCATTATGGCAAGAAAATATGCCTTTCGAGTAATAAATTTGACTCAAAACCCGAATACAAAAGCAGCTATAAATATAAATTTAGCCCTGACCTACACATTTGATACCTACCAACAAGGCATGTACCATCTCAAGGAAGGACAAAAGATTTCAAATGAGCATGGTTTAGTGTATAACATCGAAATTATTGAAAACTTTAACATCCCATTTCTTTCAGCGCACCATAAAAAGGTTGAAGGAATTTCAACTTACGACATAAGCGAAAAAGCCCATATCGAAATTGCTAAAGGGAACCATAGAAAAGCAGAAAGTTACTTAAGGGATATGTCAATAAGTTCGCCTTTTCAAATGTATTATTTGGGACTAGCTACTAACGATAAAAATTTATTATATCAATCGTATAACTATTTCATTGAAAAGCGGAGCGATCATTTCTTTAGTAAATTGCCTATTTTGGCATTACGAGAGATGGGTGCTTAATTTAAATTGCTTTCTTAGAAGACGAAAGGGGCGTCATGATGGGGGAAATTGGAGCATTTTTTACAAGCGTTGTAACTACTTTTAGTAATTCAGTAGGGGTAACACCTGATCCATGTATCCATGTTGACGATCCAGGATATGGAGATTTAGATTGATGGTATGAATTAAGAGAAAGCTTTCTGTATATGCAGAGGGCTTTTTTTTATGTTTTGCAAGTGTTTTTTACCTGCATTTTTGCTCCTTTGTACCATTTTTCTAAAAATACTTCTTGTCCCTTATGGAAAAGGGATAAATTTAATCATAAACGGCTCTTTTAAGTAATAAAATGTTACAAACCAAGCATTCAGTAATGTCTGAGGTGAGAGCTTGTGTGGCATGTAGGAAACCGTAGTAACTAACCCCCTATACATATATTTTATACGATATAAATTCATGTAAGTGTGCTGAACTTGTTTCGTATAGTCTGACATCTGTAAAAGCGTTTTTATTTTCAGTACATGAATTCGTTCCTTAAAAAAAGAATACTGCCACAAACTAAAAGAATCACCTTGTCTCATTTCACACCTCGGAATTATCAACTTAGGGAGGCGAATGGTGTGCACGATTACATCAAAGAAAGGACAATCAGGATAGGCATTCATATCGTGGAGACGAGGAAGACCGTCCGAATGATAGCAAAGGAATTTGGTGTATCCAAAAGCACAGTCCACAAAGATCTGACAGAACGCTTACCAGAAATCAATCCAAAACTCGCAAATCAAGTTAAGGATATTCTCGAATACCACAAAGCAATTCGACATCTCCGCGGAGGTGAAGCAACCCGAAAAAAATATAAAATCAAAACCGGGAGCGCTACACAAATCAAACTCGATCCCAAAAACGCCACAACCATCAAACCAGTAGGATAATGACGTGGGCAATGACCCAAAAACTCAGGCTTTTATGAGCTGAGTTTTTTTGGGGTTGTGGTTGGGTGCTGGTATTATGGTGGTTGCTTGATCCAGGCTTGGCATTTCTGCTCGGGATATCCGCCGATTTAAGTACATATCCGCCATTCCTGGGGTTTATCTGCCGTTCTGAGAATATAACCGCCAATTTTAAAATATAACTGCCAATATAAAAATATAACCGCCATTAATCAAATATAACCGCCAATCCACAAATATATCCGCCAATCCAACCCCGCAAGCACGAACCATGAATCACGGATAATTGCTGCCCTCGCACAATCCAACCATCCACATCAAAAGTCCTATCCGCACATAGTCAAAAAACCCCGCATAATTTTGGTTTTTTTGCATTAATTTTAAAGATTTTGTGGTAAAATATAATATTAGTAGCATTGTGTTCGTTGATAATGTGAGATAGTAATTGCGACAGGGAGGATCTTGATTAATGTTTTCTCGTGATATTGGAATTGACCTTGGAACTGCCAATGTTTTAATTCATGTAAAAGGTAAAGGAATCGTATTAAATGAACCATCAGTTGTAGCGATGGATAAGAATACTGGAAAAGTTTTGGAAGTAGGCGAAGCTGCGCGTCGTATGGTTGGACGTACACCAGGAAATATTGAAGCCATTCGTCCATTGAAAGATGGGGTTATTGCTGACTTTGATGTAACAGAAGCGATGTTAAAGCATTTTATAAATAAAATTAATGTTCGTGGAGTTTTGTCAAAACCGAGAATGTTGATATGCTGCCCAACTAATATTACAAAGGTTGAGCAAAAAGCTATTAGAGAAGCTGCGGAGAAATCAGGCGGTAAGAAAATTTATTTAGAAGAAGAACCAAAAGTTGCAGCAATCGGTGCTGGGATGGAAATTTTCCAACCAAGCGGAAATATGGTTGTTGATATCGGTGGGGGAACTACTGACGTAGCAGTTCTTTCAATGGGTGATATTGTTACTGCTGAGTCAATCAAAATGGCTGGTGACAAATTTGACGCTGAGATTCTTCAATACATAAAAAAGAAATATAAATTGCTTATTGGCGAGCGTACGGCGGAAAATATAAAGATTAATGTTGCAACAGTATTCGGAAATTCCCGTAAAGAAGAAATGGATATTCGCGGGCGTGATATGGTGTCTGGATTGCCGCGCACGATTACGGTTTATTCAGGTGAAATTTCTGGTGCATTACAAGAATCAGTTAATTTAATTACGCAAGGTGCCAAAAAAGTATTGGAACGTACACCACCTGAACTATCAGCGGACATCATTGACCGCGGAGTTATTTTGACAGGCGGTGGAGCATTGGTCCACGGAATTGACCAATTGCTTGCTGAAGAATTAAAGGTACCTGTATTTTTATCGGACGAGCCAATGAATTGTGTTGCTAGAGGAACAGGAATCATGCTTGAAAACATTGATAAAATTGAGCGTAAAAAAATCATATAATTTTTTGTGTTTGCCATATATATAATAGGTATTCGTATTTTTCCAATCAACAAAGGGGGTTGAACGTTTTGCTTCGAGGATTTTATACTGCAGCAAGTGGAATGATTGCACAGCAAAGACGTCAGGAGGCATTAGCAAATAATATTGCCAATGTGAATACGCCAGGCTATAAAGCAGATCAGCCAACATTACGTGCATTTCCTGAATTATTAATGAAGCAAATGGGGTCCACAGAGCTGCCGACTGAACGTGGCTTTAACATTCCTGGAAACCATCCTATTGGAACACTGAACACTGGTGTTTATGTGCAGGAAAATGTACCGAAGTTTGTCCAGGGAGATATTCGTGAGACTGGAATATCGACTGATATGGCTTTGATTAATGGTGTTCTACCAGACGAGAGTGGTGCTCTGTTCTTCACTGTGCAAAACGAAGCAGGTGAACAGCGTTATACACGAAATGGTAATTTTACCGTTGATGGACAAGGCTTTTTAGTCACTAATCAAGGCTATTATGTACTGGATCAAGCTGGTAACCGAATTCAAACAAATGGTCATGATTTTACGGTGACTCAAGATGGAAACGTTCAAGTAGATGGACAAAATATCCCCCTTGGAATTTCATATACTGCGGATGCCGCTCAAATGGCAAAAGAGGGAAATGGATTGTTCACGGGCGAGGCTGGAGCAGTTCCGCCTGGCGCAACGTATACGATTCAACAAGGATTTTTAGAACAATCAAATGTTGATTCATTACAGGCGATGACACAAATGATGGAGTCATACCGCATGTTTGAAACAAATCAACGCGTCTTAAAAGCATATGATGAGAGTATGTCAAAAGCAGTTAATGAAGTCGGACGACTAGGTTAGGAGGGCTTTCATGTCAAGAACAATGATCCAAGCAGCAGTAACGATGAATCAGCTGCAAAATAAACTCGATTTGATTGGGAACAATTTAGCAAACAGCCAAACGACAGGCTATAAGAGTCGCAATGCTGAGTTTTCATCTTTATTGTTTCAACAAATTAACAACATGACTGATCCTGCTAATGCGGAAGGTCGTTTAACACCTGATGGCGTTAGGATTGGAACGGGCGCGATGCTCGGATCAACCAATATCAATTTGACACAAGGTGCGATTAAAGAAACTGGGCGTGGACTTGATACGGCACTTCTTAATAAAAATCATCTATTCCAAATTCAAGTGACAGAAAATGGCGTTGACGAAACACGTTATACTCGTTCAGGTGCATTTTACTTATCACCAGTGAACGACAATCAAGCTGTCATGCTGACGACAAATGATGGAAATCCTGTATTAGGTGAAAATGGCCCAATCGTTATTCCATCAGGATTTGATTCCATTTCGATTCGTGACAATGGACAAATTGTTGTAACTCGTGGGAATCAAACATTAGAAGCTGGAAGGCTTTCTATTGTTGAAGCGGTTCGTCCAAGATTGCTCGAAGCAACTGGTCAGAATGCATTTCGTTTACCAGATCTTCAGGGATTAGGTTATAATCAAAATGAGATTATACAAGCAACCAATCAAAATGATACACTGTTAAAAAGTGGAGCATTGGAACAATCCAATGTTGATATATCGAAAGAAATGACGGACCTAATTATGGCACAACGTTCGTATCAATTTAATGCCAAGACCATTTCAATGAGCGATCAAATGATGGGCCTAGTCAACCAACTAAGATAAATGAAGTAATGTGAACAATTGCAAGAGAGTTAGGAGAAACAAACCATGTCAAACAGTCAACCTGAAGTTAAAACTGAAGAGAAAAAGACTCGACCAATAACCAAACCAATGGAGAAGGTAAGAAAGACACTCCCTAAAATAAAAGAGAAGATAAAGCAGACTATTCCCAAGCTAAATGAGAAGATAAAGCAAACAATTCCTAAGCTAAAGAAGTTGAAGAAGTTAATTCCTAAGAAAAAGGAAAAATCTTCAGAGAAAAAAACTCGCAGGCAGAAGAAGTCTATGCAAGAGGAAGAATTATCTTCTGAGAATATGACACGTAAGCAACAAAAGGCAAAACAAAAGGCTGAAAAGAAAAAAAATAAAAAGCCTAGACGTCGCGCTTTCCCGATTTGGTTACGGATTATCGTAGTTCTTCTTTTATGTGCAATAGCACTCGTTGTAGGTGCTATGGTTGGATATGGCATTATTGGAAGCGGCAAACCAAGTGATGCACTTGACATGGAAACTTGGCGCCATATTTTTGATATAGTTACGAAAAAGGAATAGTTGAAAAGCATGGCTGAGTTGCAGCCATGCTTTTTTTCATAATGCTCTTTTCGTACGCATTGTTGCTTTTCACCTTCATAGTTGATATATATTGCGTCATAGCATACCGCTCCAGAAATACACTACGCTTTCCGCGGGCTCGCGCTGAGCCTCCTCGCGAGCAAAGACCGCTCACTGCGGGGTCTCATCGTCTTCGCTGTTTCCGCAGGAGTCTTCGTGTATTTCTTCCGCTAACATGGTGTCTGGAAGCAGTACCATATAGCCCCTTTCACTATTATGGCAGTTGATTGGAGCGGAGGACCGTCGACTCCTGCGGGAACAGCACGAGCCTGAAGACCCTGCAGCGGAAATCAACCAGCAGTTACGTCGCAATATATATCAATTCTCTCAAAAGCAACAATTTTTGCGAAAACAGCGTTTCATAAATTGGTTAAGGAACCTTTTTACCGGTAATTAAACGTATAACCAGAACAATTAAGGCAATAACAAGCAATAAGTGAATCAATCCACCAGCGATTTCAAAAAGGAATCCAAGCACCCATAAAATCAGTAAAATGATTAAAACTGTCCAAAGCATGTAAGTTTCTCCTTTCTTGCAGGGATCAACGACTAATGGTTAGTTATAAATTCCTCTATCCTGACAAAAATAAACCTATTTTTGCTATAATACTCATTAGGTATCACTTAACATGTCCAATTTTTACATAAAAAAATCATGAAGGAGCGGACTAGCCATGGATATACAAGAAATTAAAGAAACAATCCCGCACAGATACCCATTTTTATTAGTAGATAAAGTTATCGAAATTGAAGAGGGTAAGCGTGTTACTGGATTGAAAAATGTAAGCATTAATGAACCCTTTTTTCAAGGACATTTTCCAGATTATCCTGTAATGCCAGGTGTTCTAATCCTTGAGGCACTTGCGCAGGTAGGGGCAATCGCTGTTCTAGGAATTGAAGAAAATAAAGGGAAAATTGGCTTTCTAGCAGGCATTGATAAATGTCGATTTAAGCGTCAGGTTAAGCCAGGAGATCAGCTGAAACTCGAGGTTGAAATCATAAGAATAAAAGGGCCAATCGGTAAAGGAAAAGCCATTGCGACCGTTGATGGAGAAATGGCTTGCGAAGCTGAAATTATGTTTGCAATAAAATAGTGAAGTGTGAGTGACCTCGTATTGCGCTGGGTCACTTTTTTTGTTCTTAATGACAGTCGATATAATTGTCCCAAGGTTGATATGATACTAACTATTCATCCCAAAAGCGACTCAAACCAAGCCGAAAGCTCAAAATAAATCATTTCTCCAATATTTGTTCACAAAAATTAGTATTACATTTAAATTTGTGGTTAAGCTAATGTCGAAAGTGACATATAAAGGAGGAAATTAAAATGAAAAAGGAACTTTTAATAAAGTTAGGTGCACCAGTTTTGGCGTTATCCTT
Source organism: Virgibacillus necropolis (assembly GCF_044793635.1). GTDB lineage: Bacteria > Bacillota > Bacilli > Bacillales > Amphibacillaceae > Virgibacillus_F > Virgibacillus_F necropolis_A. The sequence goes on along the minus strand of NZ_CP084992.1, from coordinate 1,734,870 downwards.
AATAACAGCATGTGGAACTACTAATGAGGAAGAGCCAGCAAATGAAGAGGCTCCGCTGAATCAAGAGGATGACAATGGTGGCCAAAACGAGATGGAAGAGAATGGCGGAACGAATGAAAATGGCGGTATGAATGGTGAAAACGGTGGCATGGACGGAAACGAAAATGGCACGAATGGAAACGGTGGCAACGGAACAAATGGTGGAGATAATGGAACAATTGAAGATGAGGAAAAAAATCAATAACCTTGGATCTACCTTATATGGATCACTTTTACAAACCAAAATGACAGGACTCTAATCAAAGTCCTGTCATTTTTTTGCTCTTAGAAAATAAATACTAAGCCTGTATGTCGACCACTTTTCCAAGCGATGGATGTGGTGCTTGGGCGCCACTGGTTTTGAGCATGTCCAATAATTGTTGGCTTTGTTGCTCCATAACTCCCATTGACTTGTTCATGATTGCTTGGCTGGCGCTTGCGCGTACGTGCTGGTTCGCCATTGCGACAGATAGTGCGGCAATATCCATGTATGATACCTCCAAAGTTCTATCTTTTCTGATAGTATATCATACAATTTTCCAAAAATATCTATTTTTATGTGAACAATTACTTAGCGGCTGCTCCTTTTTTCGAATCTTTCGACTCAGAATCAACAGTTGATTTGCCAGAAGGTGCTTTGTTACTTGCTACTGGTTTTTTCTTTGTTGCTGGTTTTTTAGCTGGACTCTTACTACTTGATGCAGGCTTTCTATTCTCACTCTGATCTTTCTTAGTTTTTTCATCGCTCTCTACACTTGCAGCAACCTCTTTTTCACTGCCCTGTGCATCTTCTAAGACATCGGAGTATAATTCAGATTCAGACTCATCAGCATCTTCATTATCCTCACGTTTAAATTTACGTGTTAAATGTTTCGACCTTTCAGTAGCATTCGACTTAAAATCGGAAAGCTTTGTTCTAGTATTACCACTGAATTCAACAGTTTTGTCTTTTGCATTGGTTACCTGACTGGAAATATCGTCCCGCAGCTCTTTGCCGGATTTCGGTGCAAACAATAAAGTTGTAACAGACCCAATAACGCCACCCACAACGCTTGCTGTAACTACTTTCTTGTTCGCTTTCAGCCCAACCTTTGCTTCTTTTGCTTCCTTCTTTTGTGCTTTCTTTTTCAATTCTGCCATGATTGTTTCCTCCCTGTTTTGATTTTAATATTTATTTTAACCGACTCCCAGTTGTCATCTTTTGCTCAAGGGCATCGAGTCGTTTCCGAAGTTGTTCATTTTCTTCAATAAGCTTGTCTTGATCCTGTAAAGCGGATTGTGAATTGAGGTATGGATCTGTTTCCCACCAATCCATTCCAATTTCTTTTGCCTTATCAACGGATGCGACAATTAAGCGGATTTTGATTGAAATTAGCTCAACATCTGCAATTCCAATTCGAATATCACCCGCTATCACAACCCCTTTATCTAAAACAGTTTCTAAGACGTCAACAAGGTTACTTGATTGAGTAGACTGTTCAATGGACACTATATACCCTCCTTAACCAACCTTTAAACATTCAAAGCCTATAATAAATTTCCTAAAGGCCCTAAATCAATATTCAGATCATCATCGTTCAGCTCAAAAGTTTCTTTTAATTCATCCATTTTTGTCTCTAAATTCATGAGTGAGACACCTAACTTTTCAATTTCTTCTTCCGTAAGAGTTCCGCCATCCACTCGCCGTAACGCCTGTCTTTCTACTAATTCACGTAAAAGTTCCATTACGGTTAAAACAAGCTGGGCGAGACCTTGTTCGGCTCCTTCTGTATCAAGGTTGATGCGCCCACTTTTTTCAGGCCGTTGTTCAAGGTTTGTTGATGACACGGTTTAACGCCTCCTCTTCATGCTCAAATCGTTTGGATGATAATTGTTCGGCCGATTCACGGTTTGATTGAATAAGTGTTTCAACAGATGCAATCAGGATTCGTAAATCAAGATATACCAGATCAATTCCTGCGATGGAGATGATAATATCGCCTTTAATTGCGACACCTTTGTCTAACACCACATCTAGAATATCGATTAATGCAACGTCTTTATTTTCATAAGCTTTCCGTTCTGACATATCGATCCACCACCTTATGTCAAATTAGCAAAATGATACGCAGGCCATGGACCAGTGAGTTCAAGCTGCCAGCCAGCTGCTTCATATTTTTCTTTCATCGTTTTCAAGTTGGAAAGGAATGCTTCCACATCGGACAATGGGATCAGATAGACACTGTTCCAGCACATTTCTTCCGATCTGCCCGTAACATCCTTGTTCCAATTTTTCTTGACTTCATTTTCGATACTATAGGCTTTCAACTCATCATGAAGGCTATTGGAAAAAGAGTCCTTTTCCTTTTCAACTTCTTGATCAATTAACTGTTCTAGTTTCTTCTTTTCTAAAAACTGCCTCCCAGGAGAAAGCGTCTCTATTTCTTTTTTCTTTTCATCTATTGTTAAATTGTGTGCACCAATACCTTCGCGAAGCGTCTTGTTGTCACAATATATTTTCAGATTCCATTCTTCCTTGTCAGATAAAAAATCAAGTGAATTTGCCATGGATTCCTTAAGCGCTCCTATCTTATCCATAAGGCTAGAGCTGCTTTGATAAATCGTACAAAATTTCATCGGAATCACAGTATACGTTTCGTGAAGCTGCATCAGCATTTCGTGATGATGGAATGCTTTCACGCGTAGCCACTCCACATTATTCATCTTTTCTTCAAGTGTCTTTTCATTAAATTCAGCTTCTCTAACATCGCATACGACTGCATCGACATCACCAAGGTTTAAGGTGTAAATCTGCTGATCATCGACTCCTTTTAACGATGGAAGGGGAGTTTCAGCTGTTTCTTTATTCGGTATAATTCCATATAAATAAATCAGATTTTCCATGATAACTTCCTCGCTTTACTTCCGCTTTGTATATTCATTCCATTGGTCCATTTCCCGTTTTTTGGCAATCTCGTAACGGACCAATAGTTCATCTTCCTGTTCTTTATAGGCTTCTTCTCTTATTTCCTCTAGCTCATACATCATTTGCAGGTGAATCAATTTCTTTTGAATATGCTCCAAATCATAAAACTCTTTATCCACTTCTTCTTGTACCTTTTCTCCAATTTTCACGACAAGATTCAATGGGGAAGTGAAGAGTTTTTGGATCATGAAGTTTCCTCCACCTTTAGTTTGATATTGATGAAATTGTAAGCTGGCCATGGTCCAGTATAGTTAAAATCAACTTTGTCTTTCCATTTTTCATGAATGTCATTGACTTTCTTATCAAAAGCTTCCTCCTGACCACGATCAATTAAATAAGCAGCATTCAACAACATTTTTTCACCAATTGGGTCATTGACCTGTGAAGCTTCTGTTAAAGGTGCAAGCTCCTCGTGAATATCTTTTTTCACTTCACCCTGCAGCGAATGGAAAAATTCTTTTGCCATTTCACCAAGCTGAATCCGGTCAAAATATCCCGCAGCCTCAGACTTTCCACCGACTATTTCTTTTTGTTTAAGCACCTTTTCATTTTTATGGATTTCCTTTTCAAGCCAGTCTTTTTTCCCAACGACTTTCAATCCTACTTCGATTTTTCCCTTCACCTGTGGGAACAGATTTTCGAGCTGCGGATATAAACTTTCTGCTAATGCAAGCACGTCATCTTTTGAGTTGAAAACATTGCCAAAGCTAATCGGGATCACCGTATCCATTCGCTCCATTACATTCGAAATAACCTGCTGATGCATCATGAGATTATCTTTTTTCGGTGGGTAAATTTTCATTGGAACATCCGCAACAACCATAGCAGCATCCTTATAATGAATGGTGTAGGTGTCTTGTACGCCATTTTCAAATTCAACTGATCCAAAAGTTAAATCAGTTTGATTCGTTTGAATGCCGCAAAATACATAAATTCCAGTTTTCGTTTCCATTTCAATCACCTGACTTTATTTTTTTGAATTCCATTTTCAACTTACTAATCAGCTTTGAATCTTCTTTATTACTACATGCTTGGAGGGGGAACCAAACAATATCAAAGCACAGATCCCAGAAGTCACGATTCGAACCATCAATAGGAACCTTGTAGCGCTTAGCCATCTCGGCAATCATGATGGATGCGCGTAATCCTGGCGCATAACTTTCCGAGCACAATTCACGAGCTTTAGAAACGAAATCGACAATTGCTTCCGCTTCATTTTCAGATACACCAGTTTTACTTACGACAGCTTTAATCTCAGATTCTACTTCCATCTGATTGAGGGGCAAGGTAATCATCCGGTCAAGCAATGCATCCTGTGATTGAAAAACACCCGCATACTCAGCCGGGTTACTAGTGAAAATTACCGCAAAATCTGGATGAACTTTAACGAGTGAATTTTTTCTTTTTGTACCATATAACGGCAAAACTCTTTCCTCCAAAATAGGAAGAAAAATATTATTTGCTTCAGGCTTTGAACGGGTAAATTCATCATAGACCAACGTGTACCCATTCTTAATAGCTTCCAATAATCGTCCATCTGTCCATGATTCCGTTACACTTTCTTCTGTTTTATGAACGGTCCGTACAAAATTATCTTTAACCTTATTACTCTTGTATCCTGTAAACGCACCAATCAGATCCTGATTTGATAAATCTTTATTTCCATTTAGGAGCATGACAGGGCGGTCTCGCTGTCTTGCGATATGCAGTGCCAATGTCGTTTTTCCAATGCCTGATGCCCCAGTGAAATGAACCGGATAGCCAGATGAAAGGTAACGTAATGAGCGCTTTATTAATCTTTTATAATAGGTTGATTGCTGGTATAGTTCGGTTGTTGCTGCCATGATTTCCTCCTATTATTCCGCGTGCGATTTATGCTTGTTGTTCCTCAAGCACACTACGATAACGTAAACTGATCCGTGAAAAACCATTAACATTTTCATCATCATCCAGAAATACTTCATACAACCCAACCATTTGGTCATGGGCGTATTTCTTCATGTAATCTTTTTCCTCGATTACTTCCACCAACGCTCGCCATCCGCCTTCCTCCTGCTTTTTTACAGAAATGATTTTGTGTGGTGGTGCAATGTTTTCAGTAAAAAAATCTTTGACTACTGCCATGATTTGCATCATCAATCCTCACCCTTATAAGTAGTTAAATGGTGTCAGAGCCATGCAAGAGGACTTACCCTCTTGCAGCTCCAACAGATTTAAGCATTCGCTTCTTCCTCATCATAGCCAATGCTGTTTGAACGTGCAGATAAGCGATCAGCGAGCCCGTCTTCTTCCACATCGTCACGCAATAATCCAACAGCCTCTGCATAACGTAACCATGTATCAACACTTGCGATAACTACGCGCGCTTCGACCGTAACCAATTCAATTCCAACCACGGACACACGAGCAAATGCATCAATTACGATACCTTTGTCCAAAATTCTGTCAATAACTTCCGCTAAACTTGAACTGTCTGTTGATTTTTGTATAGCCATTATGCACATCTCCTTTAGATTTTTTCAGTCGCTTCCGCTTTCACTTTTCTACTTTATATCTGAAGCGTGTGGGATATCTTTTGGACCTTTTATCTTATTGGAACTCTTAATCTGTGTTGAACTCTTGATATTGTTAGCTCCTTTGATATCCGCCACTCCAGAGATTCCATTATCTGTGCCGGTTTTATCCTTCAGTTTTTGCTGAAAGGATTCGCCAGCGTCCTTTACACCTGCAATTTTTTCCCGGAGTTTCAGTAGAGCGCTTTGAGCTTTTTCTTCCACTTTTTCCGCGTTTGCATGTACTTTTTTCGCATTTTCATTTTTCTTCGTTTGTAAGGTGTTGGCTGCTTCCTTGACCTTGGCTTGCATGCTTTCTTTCATTTTTTCCTGCATTTGATCAGCCATTTCATTTTTAACTTCTTTTTCAGCTGCGTCTTTTAGCTCTGTTGGATTGTCGGCACGTTTGACCACATTCTTCACACGCTTTCGAACTTTAGGGACTAAAAGAGTGGAAGCAGCTAGTGTCGAAAGACCTCCGACAAGAATAGTTGCGCCGGAATTATCTTTGATTTTCTGGGATGCATCCATACGTAACCTCCTTTACCATAAGTCTCCTAAGTTAGTAACATATATTTTCCCACCTTAGGCGACTCGTTTCGTTGTAATTACCCGTGTCGTAAAAAAAGAAACTAGTTAAATTAACATATAGGAAGAAGTTGGTTTATTCTGTAATAAAGCGTTAAAGGTAAGGGCTAATGGGGACAGGGTTTGTGCGGAAGAGTATTACAATTATGACAAATATATTATTTTTTTGAAAAGGAATTAAAAATATTTTCAATCTTTTAAAAGAATATATAGAAAATAATTATATTGCATAGTACAATAGTCATATATTGGAATTTGTGAGGAGCACAATCGTGAAAGAATTTACATCAGTTTTCATAATTACACGGGCAACAAAAGCAATTATATCGAAGGATTCTACCTTTTATCGTTCACTGATTTTAGAAGGGAAAACTGAACGGCATTCTTTACATAAGCCTGAGCAGATTATTGATAATACATGTTTGCTGTATGGGTCGACGCTTTCAGGTAGGCGTACTGCTGTGAAGGATATTTTAAAAATAAATAGTAAAATTCCTGTACCTGTGATTCCTGATAATGGGGTTTACATGCTGCCAACTTCATCAACAAAAAGTAAAGATTGTGTCTGGCTTTCTTATGACCATATCGACTTCTATGAGCAACGTGGCGATAAAACATTTGTTGCATTCACTGATGGAAGCGGAATGTATGTTAATGCATCTGAGAGTACATTGGATATGCAGCACAAACGGGCAAGTCAGCTCATCGTAAAGCTTAATCGGTCCATATTATTTGGACGAAGAAATAATCCGTTTTATGGTAATTTTCATGGCTAAAAAACCGCTTCGATGCGGTTTTTTCTATTTCTCCCCACGCGTGAGCTGACAGAACATAAAATAGTGAGCAATTGTGAATCCTTTTAACATATACATCCGTATAGAAAACTGCAATCCTATTACTTACGAATTAGAGCGAGAGGAGCTTTTTACATATGAAAAAGGTACGAATAACGCTGGCAGCACTACTTCTATTAACAATGCTTGCTGCTTGTAATCAAGATGAGGAAAATAATGCCGACAAAAAAGATACCGTAACACCGGTAGAAATTACTGCAGTCAATAAAGGCGATTTAATCGTGGAGCGATCTGTATATGGACGCACAGCACCATCAAGCACAACGCCCATCATGCTTCAGGCGCCTGGTGAGATTACTACTTTGGAAGTCGAAAATGGTGAAAAGGTAGAGGAGGATGATGTAATAGCGACCGTCCAAACGCCTGCTGGAACACGGACTATTTACGCAGAGACATCAGGTGAAATTGCTGAGCTTCAAGGCGAAGAAGGTGCGATCGCAACAACTGAAAAGCCACTGGCTGTGATTGTTGATTTAGAAGATTTAGTACTTAATCTAACCGTTACCGCTGAAGCGACGTCTCTATTTGAAGTAGGTGAAAAATACCCTATCATAATCAATGAAACTGAAATTAGTGCAGAGATCACATCCATTGGTAAACTTCCAAACGAAACAGGGATGTATCCAATTGAGGCAAAAATTCCGAACGATGACAACAATTTTTTACCAGGAATGGTTGCTGAAATAAGCGTACCGGAAAATAAGATTAAGGACGCGCTTATTGTACCGACAGAAGCGGTCGTTGAAGAAAGCGGCAAGTCTTTTATTTACATTATTAAAGACGATAAAGCTATTGAAAAAGAGATAAAAATTACGGAAACACATTCAGACCAAACGGCATTCGAAGGCGATGTGAAAAAGGGTGACCAAGTCGTAACAAGTGGCAAACTGACGCTAACTGATGGGGCCAAGGTCAACGTTGTGAAAGAGGGGTAATGCATTTTGAAGTTAGTAAATACATCTGTTAAACGTCCTGTTGGTGTAATCATGATCGTGCTTGCCATCCTCGCACTGGGTGTCGTTTCCATGCGTAGTTTAACGGTTGATCTTTTTCCGGAGATCGAGCTTCCAATCGCGGTTGTGGCAACGAATTATGAAGATGCAGCACCACAGGAGGTAGAAAATTTAGTTAGTCGACCAATCGAATCAGCAATCAGCTCGGTTGAAGGAATTGAAACGATTCAATCGCAATCACAATCTGGATCATCCTTGGTTGTCATGATGTTTAGTAATGGTGTAGACATGGACCAGGCACTCATTGACGTCCGGGGAAAAATTGATCAGGTAAAAAGCTTTTTGCCAAAAGGGGCAGGGGACCCAAGTGTATTACAGTTCAGCCCGGATCAGATGCCTGTCATGTGGGTTGGTCTGACAGGCAAAGACCCAGCAGCATTGACGGCAATTACTGACGATCAAATCGTGCCATACATGGAACGCCAAGGCGGTGTCGCATCTGTCACGGTTGAAGGTGGAAAAGAACGTGAAATCCAACTGATTCTCGACCAAGCAAAAATGCGTCAATATGGGGTGTCAGCACAAACCCTCGTTCAATCGTTAAACAATACCAACCAATCAGCATCAGCTGGTGCTGTTGACAAAGGAAATCAAGACCTGCAAATACGGATAACCGGTGAACTTGAGTCTGTTGAAGATATTAAACAAACGCTTGTTCAAACTGAATCAGGGGCAACCATACATATTGATGACGTTGCCAAAGTGAAGGATACTTTTAAAAAATCCAATTCACTCACGCTCGTGAATGGTGAACCCTCAATTGTGTTAGCTGTCATGAAAAAATCGGACGGAAATACCGTAGAGGTCGCAACAAACATTAAGGATGGAATGAAAGAACTCGAGGAAGAACTTCCATCCGATGTAAACTTAAACGTCATCATCGATACTTCTGAATTTATTGAGCTATCAATCAGTTCCGTTGTGCAAAATATCATCATCGGAGGAATTATATCCTTCTTCGTGCTGCTTGTATTTTTGAAAAGCTTACGCGCAACGATTGTTATTGGATTGTCGATTCCTATTGCCGTGATCGCAACGTTTACACTAATGTATTTTACCGGCGAAACGCTAAACGTATTAACGCTGGGCGGATTAGCGCTCGGAATCGGAATGATGGTCGATAGCTCGATTGTTATCTTGGAAAATATATTTGCATACAGGCAAAAGGGGTATAGTGTATTTGAATCGGCGACAAAAGGCGCGTCCGAACTAGCACCTGCTGTTATTGCATCTACCACCACAACATTGGTTGTATTTTTACCAATCGTGTATGTAGAAGGTATCGCATCCGATTTATTCACGCCACTCGCACTCGCGGTTTCATTTTCACTTATCGCGTCACTTGTTGTCGCGGTAACGCTTGTGCCAATGCTCTCGTCAAAATTACTGTCAAAAGCAATGGAGGATAAAGGTAGACGCTACTGGTTTGACCGATTCATGGATCGCGTTTATTCTGGCTATCGCAGTGTCTTAAAATGGGTACTCAAACACCGGAAGACAACCGTTGCTGGGACGTTCATCGCAATTGTTGCTAGCCTTGCCCTATTCCCATTAATCGGAGCGGAATTCATTCCATCGTCTGACCAGGGGCAAATTGAAATTCGAGTGGAAACAGAGCCAGGCAGTTCTCTGGAGCACACTTCAGAAATAGTTGAGAAAACGAATGAAAAGCTAATAAACTATGAAGATGTTATTGAAACAAGTTATGTAAGTGTTGGTGGTGGGGGCTTTGATCCAACGAACACAAGCGTTAATACGGGAACATACACCATTCAATTGATCCCATCAACCGATCGGAATAAAACGACTACAGATATTGTCCAGGAAATCGATGAAGATCTGCAAGCGATCGCTGGAGCGGAAATTACCGTTAGTGCGGTTGGTGGAGGACTTGGAACCGGGAATCCAGTACAAATCCAACTGAACGGACCTGAGCATGAAGTGCTTGCTGATTTATCGAAACAAGTGGTCAGCATCATATCTGATGTAGAGGGTGTATATAATCCGGCTTCATCAGCATCAAAGGGTGTACCACAAATGACATTGTCCATCAATGAGGAGAAAGCAGCGGCATATGGACTGTCGGAACAACAAATAACTGGGCAGGTACAATTACAGTTTACCGGCCAGGTCGCAACCCAATTTCGCGAAGATGGTAATGAAATGAATGTTGTACTCATGTATCCAGAAGACGAGCGAAGCACAATTGGTGATCTGAAGGATATGAAAATACAATCACCGACAGGAGGCGCAATTCCGCTTGAAACCGTTGCACAATTTAAAGAGGTGCAAGGCCCGGTTACATTACTTCGGGAAAATCAACAAGCGCAAATGAATGTAACAAGTGAAGTAGTCGATCGTGACCTGGCAAGTGTTGTCGATGATATTAAGTCAAAATTAAGTAATCTTAGCTTACCAGAAGGCTACAGCTACGAGATAGGTGGCCAAGCGCAGGATATGGCGGAATCATTCCGCGACCTATCTATCGCACTGATCTTCTCAATATTCCTGGTTTACGCTGTAATGGCTGTGCAATTTGAGAACTTCCTATTCCCATTAATCATCATGTTCTCTATGCCAGCAACTGTCGTCGGTGTCATGGTCGGTCTATTCATAACAGGCTTGCCACTCAGCATTCCAGCATTCATCGGAATCATCATGCTCGCCGGGATAGTCGTGAACAACTCAATCGTGCTCGTTGACTATATTAATATTTTACGGCGAAAAGGCGTCGACCGGTACGAAGCGATTCTCGAAGCGGGACCAAGCCGCCTACGCCCAATCTTGATGACAACCTTAACAACAATCCTAGCCATGATTCCACTGGCATTGGCGCTAGGAGAAGGCGCAGAAACACAGCAGCCACTTGCGGTAACAATCATATTCGGACTCGGTATCTCAAGTATCTTCACACTATTACTGATCCCGGTCGTATATACGTTGCTAGATGATTTAACGGCAAAAATAGTTAGACGGAAAAAATAGTGAATAAGGTCCGGGTTGGAGAGAAATGGTGAGAGTCGGGCCGGGTTTGTGTATTTGGGAGAGAAGTGCTTTAACTCGGGAGACGGCACGTTGAATCCGGGAGAGAGTTTGTTAAACTCGGGAGACAGCACGTTGACCGAGTGGAACACAATCGATGAAGACAAAAAATAATCCAAAGCCATTCAACAACAAGTTTTACGCATCTCATCAAACGGGAATATATTTATTATATAAGACGAACGGAGGCACCAAAATGTCATCAGCACGAATTATGAGGCTAGTCACAGGGGGATTTGAAGCGTTCCTCGCTATTCCGTTTATTGGCGGACTGTTTATCATGGCCCAGGGGTACGTCCCATTGGTGGTTATGTTTATTCTACACCTTATCACATTAATATTATCGAAAAACAACAACGGCCCAACAGTAGGCAGCATACTCGGTATAGTCACATCGCTTATAGGGTGGATTCCATTTGTAGGTATCACGATGCACATTATCACAGCGTTCACATTACTAATTACAGGTGCAATGTCTGATCGTAACAGAACAGTATAAACCATAAAAAAACCGACTTGTCACATCACGCAAGTCGGTTTTCCTGTATCTAGTTCTAGCGCCCATTGCCCATCTAGCAATCTTCAGGCACTTAACCCTTTTCCTATGATTCCACTCGTTTCGCAAGTTGCTTCCGGATAATCTGATTGGCCACTTCTGAAAACATCAATCCAATCGCAATTCCACCAGATAACAACATAACTTTTGCTGACAATTGAACAGCTGTATAATAATCATTTTCCACGAAGTTGCGCATCGCATCATACGCAATTCCGCCTGGTACAAGGGGAATAATCCCTGATACGATAAACACAATTATCGGCGTTTTAAAGGCGCGGGCACAAATTTGGCTGAGCACCGCGACCAGCATTGATGCAAAAACCGTTGCTGGAACAACGTCCATTCCGCCATCAACAAGGACATAGTATAAAATCCATCCGAACATCCCAACAAGACCTGATTGCACCAACGATTTCCTCGGTGCATTAAATAACACACCGAACCCGGCTGCCGCAATAAAACTAGTCGCAAGCTGTGCAACGATCATGACCAACACTCCTTCCACAAAAAATTAAATGAATCCAAATACAACCGCAACTCCCGCACCAATCGCAAACGCAGTCAGAACAGCCTCAACACCTTTTGAAAGACCCGCAACCAAATGTCCTGCCAACAAATCACGCACCGCATTGGTGATGTGCAATCCTGGTACAAGCGGCATTACCGCACCAATAATAATCTTATCCAGCTCCACACCCATACCAGTTTGAACGAACACGATTGCCAGCACCCCAATTGCTACAGATGCGATAAATTCTGAAATGAAGCGGGTTGCTACTAATCGATCAAACCACAGCATGGTCGCATAACCGATACCACCTGCTATCAAGGAAGGTATAAAATCAGCCCATATACCTCCAAACATAATGGTAAAACATCCAGCAACGAAGGCAGCTGCAATCACTTGAATCCATTCAGCAAACTCCAGCCTGGCCTGATCCACTTCCTCCAATTGCACCAACGCCTCCGACAGCACCAATTCATCCCCGGTCAATTTTCTGGAAATACTGTTTACTTCAGTGATTTTATGTAAGTCTGTTGAACGCTTCGATATTCGGATAAAGTTTGTCTTCTCTACACGGTCAACGGAAAAAATAATGCCTGTCGGCGTCGCATAGCTTTGTGCGTTTGATAGACCGTACGATACCGCAATTCGGTTCATTGTATCTTCCACGCGATAAGTCTCCGCTCCACTTTCGAGCATAATTTTACCCGCCAACATACAAACCTTTGCAATGGAAACATCCATATTATGCATGTAGAACACCACCTTTTCTGAAAAAATACCCGCACCCGATTTTGTTATTCCATATTATAGCACAAAAGGGGTAAAATTCGTTTATTAGACGGGAGACAGCAACTGATTTCTCAAGTGAATCCAGCAGGTAACAAAAATCAACAAACAGCACAAAAAAGTGCTCCTACAACATGTAGCAGCACCATTCATCTATTGTTCATATAAAATTGTTTGCGCAATCCCGATAAAGTACTCCGATTCATCAATTATATGATCCATAACCGTTTTCGCCATTGGATTATCCACTACAGCCGCACTTTCAGACTTTATTTTCCGGCAAAATTGGATGAACGCCACACTCTCCTGCAAACAAAATGACGCCAATTCTAGCACTTGCTGCGCCAATTGCGGTGGAATGTGATTCTTGCTCCGAATCACCGACTCAATAAATCGCTTTACATGCTGCTTGGTTGTTCCCAAAACCTCCTCCCAGCGTTTTAGCCCATCAACAAATTCCTGCTCCAAATCAGGCAATAATTCCCGAATTACTACCGTATGCTCAGCCTCTTGCTCCTTCCAAAACTCAGCCTCATCAAGCACACGCAGTGGCCACTGATTCCCATAGTAAAATTGCACGCTGCCCCAGCCCCTTATATGAAAAAATTCACATCCATAATAACTATGAAACAAACAGCTTTTTCATGTTTATAATTATTCAATTTGTCCAATCAGCTTGCAAAATGAAACCCACAAAAAATAGTGAATAAAGTCCAATCAGGAAAGAAGTAGTGAAACCCCGGGCCAGGAATTTGTGTATTCGTTAATATCGTATACACCGTGATAACCGATCGGAAATAGCGCACAACCGATCGAGATTACACGTCAACAGATCAACAAACAGAACTAACCGATCGAGCTACCCCAACAATCGATCAATCATCTTTACAAAAACTCCAGCATACACTACAATAAAAGTGAGTAATCACTCACAATTTGAAATAAGAGGAGGATTCACATGTCTGCCTTTATTGAATTAAACAACATCCAGCATAGTTACAATAAAGAAGTTGTCTTAAAAAAAGTCGATCTCACCATTCCACGCGGTCAGCTATTTGGCTTACTCGGTCCATCAGGTTCTGGGAAAACAACGCTCGTAAAAATTATGATTGGACTTCTAAACCCAACTAACGGCACAGTCACAATCGATGACAACAAAATGCCATCCTTAAAACAGATGCAAAACATTGGCTACATGGCTCAATCTGATGCACTATACAGCGAATTAACTGCCAAGGAAAATCTTGAATTTTTTGCAAGCATTTATGGCATTCCCAAAAAGGAACGGAAAGAGCGTGTTACTGAAGCAGCGAAAATCGTTAATCTAACCGACCATCTCAAAAAACCACTCGATAACTATTCAGGTGGAATGAAGCGGCGCATGTCTTTGGCAGTAGCATTACTCCACAAACCAAGTCTGCTCATCCTGGACGAACCAACAGTGGGTATCGACCCAGTCCTTCGCGCTTCGATATGGGAAGACTTACGGAAGCTGCAGGACCAAGGCACAACCATCGTCATCACAACACATGTGATGGATGAAGCGGAAAAATGCGACAATCTAGCATTACTTCGCGATGGATATGTCATCGCACAAGGAAGCCCAACAGATCTAAGGCAAAAAAGTGAAACCCAATCGTTAGAAGATGCATTTTTATATTTCGGAAAAAGTGTGGAGGTGTAAAGTATGCGAATTCGTGCCATTATAAAACGTATCGTCCAGCAATTTATGCGTGACAAACGTAGCATCGCTCTCATGATGATTGCGCCGTTATTTGTCATGACCCTACTATGGCTTGTGCTTGATATGGATAACTATGAACCAACTATCGCGGTTTCTGACATACCAGCACCAATGCAGGAAACCCTGGAAAACCAGGATGCAACAATTAAAGAAATGAACGATCAGGAAGCGCAACAGGCTCTAGAAAAAAATGATATCGACGCCTACATCCAGTGGAGCAAAAATACAGTTGAAGTGACAATGGAAGGCAGCGACCCAAACGCGACATCTGCGGTCCAGCAACTTTTAAGCAAAGCGTCTAAACAATTAAATCCGAATTCATTAAATATGGACATCAATTTCTTACACGGATCCACAGACCTGGACTTATTCGATAACATCGGACCAGTATTAATAGGCTTCTTTGTCTTCTTTTTTGTTTTTCTAATAGGAGGAGTCACATTTCTCAGGGAACGAACACAGGGCACGCTAGAACGCCTTCTGGCAACTCCGTTAAAACGATGGGAAATCGTAGTTGGATATCTGTGTGGATTTGGAATTTTTATCATCATACAATCTGCTATAATTGTAACTTTTTCGGTATATGTTCTGGACATCTATATGGAAGGATCAATATTTGCTGTTCTAATCATCACTTTGTTACTAGCACTAACAGCATTAAGTCTAGGAACGCTCCTATCCGCATTTGCGAAAACTGAATTTCAAATGATTCAATTCATCCCAATCGTCATCGTTCCGCAAGTATTCTTTTCAGGTATCTTTCATATTGAACCGGGAAGCTGGATGGATATGCTAGGAAAAGTCATGCCATTAACCTACGGGGCAGACGCATTACGTGAAGTCATGATCCGTGGCCAGGCATTAAGCAGCATTCCAATAGATATATGCGTCATACTTGGTTTTTCAGTGGCATTCATTATCCTGAACATCGTCGCATTGAAAAAACACCGTAAACTGTAAGCAGGGAGGCACCCACCATGACACCAAAGCAAGAAAAAATCATCGAAGCAGCAATCAAAATCATATCGGAAAAAGGCTATCACAACACATCGACAAGTGAAATTGCCAAACAAGCAGGTGTTGCGGAAGGTACCATCTTCCGCCATTACCGAACAAAAAAAGACCTGCTTGTAGCCATTGTTTCACCCGTAATCATGAAATCAATCGTACCAATTTTTGCTGAAAAGTTTGTTGACCAGGTCTTCCAGCAATCTCATGAACACTTTGAGGATTTACTATGTACATTTATAAAAAATCGTTTTGAATTTGCCAAATCAAATATACCGTTAATAAAAATTCTGATCCAGGAGCTAGCCTTTCACCCAGATATTCAAGCTTCCTTCAAAACATCATTTATGGAAAAAGTATATCCTGCCGTTAGTCAGGCATTGGACTACTATAAAGAAAAGGGTGAATTGCAGGACCTGCCAAACGAAACCATTATCCGCATGATCGGTCCCACTATACTTGGATTTCTCGTAACCAGGTTTATTGTTCAACCGAATAAGGATTGGGAAGATGAAGTGGAGATTAAGCGGACGGTGAATTATATTATTGGTGGGATTGGGTTACGATAAACAGGAGTCAAGCATTCAGTTGCGGACTCCCGACGTAATTCGCTATAATCAAAGGTAATATATATTTTCCTAGGAGAATCCTATGTTTAACTACGTTGATCTGTCAATTGCTTTTTTGATAGCGCTTATTTCAACTTACCTACTAACCTTTCCAGTCAAGAAACTGGCTTTCAAACTTAAAGTATTGGACTTTCCGAATCATCGAAAAATCCACAAAGCAATCACTCCGAGGCTTGGCGGACTAGCCATTTTCCTAGGTGTTATTTTGGCTGGACTTTATTTGCAGCCTAATCATGAGCACCTTCCAGAAATTTTCCTTGGTGCACTAGTCATAGTGATTACCGGTGCACTGGATGATAAGTATCAGATTAGACCGATAATAAAACTATCTGGCCAATTGATTGCGGCCTCATTTCTAATATCATCTGGACTCATTATTGATAAAATTACTATTCCGGTGTTTGGTCTGGTTGATTTAGGGTTTATAAGTGTCTTTGTAACTGTATTATGGATAGTTGGTATCACGAATGCTATTAACTTAATTGATGGACTCGATGGATTGGCTACTGGGGTGTCCACCATTGCACTGATCAGTATGTTTATTATGGCAATTGTAGATGTGCAACTGATAGCAGCATCACTCAGTATCATACTGATTGGGGCGAATATCGGATTTTTATTTCACAACTTCTACCCAGCAAAAATATATATGGGGGATACAGGATCCAACTTTCTTGGATATATGATCGCAGTTGTATCTATCCTTGGTTTGTTTAAAAATATTACCTTATTCAGCTTTATAATCCCAATAATTGTACTAGCGGTGCCTATTTTTGATACACTTTTTGCTATCCTAAGAAGAGCTTATAATAAAGAAAACATAATGCTAGCCGATAATAAACATATACATTATAGACTCCTCCAAGCAGGATATAGTCATCGCAAAACGGTTTTGATTATTTATTGTTTTGGTGCATTGTTTGGATGTTTGGCTATTCTGTTTTCAAATACAAACATTTCAATTACCTTAATTGTGACGTTTATAGTCATATTTATTATTCATGTTTTTGCCGAGTTTACAGGCCTGGTATTAAACGGGAAAAGACCAATAGTTGATTCAGTCAAAAAAATAACCAAAAAACGTAAACAGGATCAATAAGTGAATAAAAGTCTAAGGAGTAATTTACATCCTGCAAATTGTTCACTATGATAGAATATAACAGTAATATGGAGGTGTATAATGGACAAGCAAACCAAATGGAAAAAAGTTATCATTGTAGCCAATATTTTTAGTGTTATAGCCATTATTTCAATTATTTTATTGCAAAATTTTAACGACGGGAAAACGACTGTTCAACAGGATGCTACAGAAGAAAAAGTTAAAGAGAAAGATGTAGCACCGCAAATAACTGAAAAAATACAGTCAGCCGGGAAAATTGCTATAGATAAATTTAAATTTCCTATTAATGATAAAGTACCAAGTGATACGATGACGCTTGCTGAAAAAGAAGAACAAGAAGATCCATTAGATGAGGCAGATAAAGAAAATAGCAATGAAGAAGAGATTGACGAAGTTGTAGATTACGATGATTATGATGCTGAAAAGGATTCGGAAAATGAATCAACCTGGGAACCTGATACTTCACAACAAGTAGCGGATACACCTAGTAAGGAGCATGACGAAACAGATCAGTCTAATAATGAAGAAGACAATTCAACTGGAAATATTGATGACTCTCCAACAAATAACGAAGATGAATCATCGGAAAACAACGATGGTGCTACTACCGATGAATCAAAAGATGAAGACACGAAGAAACCTGAAGAAAATGATAATGGATCTGAACAGGATTCAGACCAGAATTCAGAAAATGATCAAACAGAAGATGAACCGGAAGTGGATGAAGGTACAGGAACAAATGAGGAACCAAATAAGGGTGAGAATAATAATCCGCAATCTCCTGAAAAACCAAGTAGTAATGCAAAAGGATAGCCTGCGATAATCGAATATTTCTAAACATAAGACCTTTATCCTGTACTATGGGATGAGGTCTTTTGTATAATCTCCTTTTATCCACTGACCCCCAATCAAACCAAGTCAATAACGAAATTTTATAGCATAATAATGGGGAGCTGGAATGAGGAAGTGGTTTGGAAGTGGAACGAAATTACAGTATTGATTTTGTGAAATTTTTTGCTATATTTTTTGTAGTTGCAATTCATACGGGAACAGTAAGCAATGTTCAACTAGGTAATGTAGATGGTGAATTTGTTGATTTTCTTATTGATATAGTTGCACGATTTGCGGTGCCCTTTTTCTTTATAACTTCTGGCTATTTATTCATGCATAAAATGAACAGTATACAAAATGGGGAAGATGTTAATGTATTCAAGAAACAGCTATCCTATTTAAAAAGATATACGGTTAAATTAGTAAAACTTTATATTGCATGGTTTATATTTTATTTTATTTTTGAGCTTCTCGTAAAATTTATAGAGACTGAAAAAATGGGTGAAGCACTATCATCAATGACAAGTGGTTTTATATCACAATTTGATATTTTGGATATCATTTACTATGGGACAGATTCACCACAATATCATTTATGGTTTCTATTAGCCTTGATTTATTCAATTATAATAATTTTTATCTTCATGAAATTGAGGCTGTTAAAAGTTTTATTTGTGGTTAGTTTAGGGTTTCATTTATATGGTATGTTCGGACAATCCTATTCATGGATATATGAAATTCCATACGATACAAGTGACGCACTATTTTTTGGCTTGTTTTACAGTTCATTAGGAGCAATATTTGCGAAATATAATGAGCTTTTCAACGTATTAGCATGTAAGATATTTAATATTGAATATATAGGTTTCCTATTTGTACTATCTGTAGCGCAAATAGCTGAGGCTTTTATTAACATCCAACTATTGGGTGGACAAAACCAAAATTATTTTATCAGTACAATACCATTGAGCATATTGATTTTTCTATTTATAATAAAATACCCTGCTATCGGGAAAAACTCATTTGTGTCGAAAATAGGTGCAAATGCAGTAGGAATATATGTATCACATGTATTTGTAATAAAAGCTATCCGAATGTTCATGGAACAATTCGGACTCACTGCAGTAACAGAACAGATTATTTGGCAAATCTTATTTACACCAGCGGTATTCATCATAGCCTACTTTTTCTATTCTGGACTAAAAATTCAAAAGCTCAAATGCAAAGAGTTTTTAAGTCGAAACGTATATCAAACCACATAATCAGTTAATAGACGGTACAAGTGAAAACTTTTTGTATTTAATTAGCGGCAGTGTATAATTAATAGAAAGATAATTTAGAATATCACCTATACAGGAAAGGACGTTTTCGAGTGGGTAATAGTGAAAGAAAGAATGATTTAATGAGGGTTTTAAAAAATAAAAAAACATTAATCGCTGTTGGTTCTATTGCAAGCGCAGCAGGTTCTTTTAAAATAGCTAAGAGAAAGAAAGAAACAGAACCAAAGCCAAATAGTAAAGCAGTAGTTGTTCTTGGATCAGGCCGATCTGGAACATCTGTCCTTGCACGTGCAATCAATATTGCGGGAGTTGACCTTGGTTCGGGGTTTATTAAGACGAATCAAACTAATCCCAAAGGATTTTTTGAAAATAAAAAAATAGTTAATACACATAAAAAAATAGGTGAGATCCTGAAAAAAAGGCCGTTTCCTAAGGGGTTTCCTTACTTTGATGACGTTCGACCTTATAGAAATGAACTTAAAGATTACATTCAGGAGGAATTCTTCAATAAAAAGGTCTGGGGTTGGAAAGATCCCCGTAACAATGAGTTTCTTGAAATGTGGAAGGGTATCCTGAAGGAAATAAATGTAGAAGGAAACTATCTAATCATTATACGTAATCCTGTTGATGTTATCGCTTCTTATAAAAGGGCATACGATAGAGATGAAACATGGGCAAAGAGACAATGGCAATTGCGGACTCTTTTAGCATTAAGGGAGACAAAAAAGGAAAAACGCATTATTGTTGAATACGATGAGTTATTCAACAATAGTCTCGAAAGTATGCGTAGAGTTTCTAATACCCTTGATTTTGAATGGCCACAAGAGGAAACGAAAATAAAAAATGAACTAGATGAATTTATTGACCCGAGTTTACAGACTAGTAATAGTGGAACAGACATCGAAGAGTTTAAGAATCGCCAGGATGTTGAAGATGATATAAAGGAGCTTTTCCTACTTTGTCTTGAAGGAGCACGTTCGCAAAAATATCTTGAATCAAAATCTTTTCAACAACGGGTTGAAAAGTTATACCAGGCTTATTTGCGTAAGCATGGAAAACTTCATGTTATGCCTCCGAAAAATAATAACCAGTAAACTGCACAACGTATTGAATCGTTGCTAATCGACGATTCAATACGTTTTTTTGATAGTAAAGATTATCAACGATATGATCATGTCGAAAGTCTTTGACTTAATTGAAATAATAGTATTACTCTTGTAAAATAAATTAATATATAAATAAAGGCTTTTATCTAATAGATTGTTGTTTTTGCCACAAAATATGAATGACTGTGACGTAAGTGCTATGTTGATTTCCGCTGCGGACAGTTGCTTTCCGCGGGCACGGCTTCAGCCTCCTCGCGGAAGAGCACCGCTGCGGGGTCTTCAGACTCGTGCTGTTCCCGCAGGAGTCAACTGTCCGCAGCGAAAATCAACTGCCATAATAGTGGAAGTTCATGCTCTAGTTAATTAAGTGATTACTATCATTCCATTAATGGACATTGTACCAGCGGAGGAAATACACGAAGACTCCTGCGGTAATAGCGAAGACGATGAGACCCCGCAGTGAGCGGCCTTTGCTCGCGAGGAGGCTCAGCGCGAGCCCGCGGAAAGCGAAGTGTATTTCCGGAGCGGTATGCAATGACACAGTTAATACCGACTATCCGGAGCGGTATGTTATCACAATTTTTTAGACAAATAATGTATTTGAGATAAATATAAATTCAGGGTGGGATTATCGAGTGAATAAGAAGGTACTCAAAAGAAAAATTAATTTTATAAAAAAACCGATTACGGACTACTTATTTAAAGAAAAACACAGGAATGTTCATCAATATACTAAATTCTATGAAACGTTACCAGTGAAAAAGAACACTATATTATACGAAAGTCGTGATGGTAATAGTATTACGGATAGCCCGTATGCAATGTTCAAACATATGCTGAAAAGTCCAGAGTTTAAAGACTTTTTGCATATTTGGTCCGTTCAGGATTTTGATGCTTTATCAAGTGTCATTGCAAAGTATAAAGAAATGCCAAATGTAAAGTTCGTCAAGCGAAATTCAAAGAGCTACCTAAAGTGCCTAGCAAGCTGTGAATATTTAATTAATAACGCGACTTTTCAGTCCTTTTTCGCGCCTAAGCGTAATCAGACTTATATCAATACATGGCATGGGACTCCTCTTAAGAATATGGGTTTTGATATCCCGGGAAATCCATCACAGTCTCAAAATGTAGTAAGGAACTTCTTAAGTGCAAATTATATATTAAGTCCGAATACGTATACATCTAACATCTTCATGGATAGCTATAAACTGAGTGGATTATACGAAGGTAAAATTATTGAAGAGGGATATCCAAGAATTGATTTAACCCTTAATACTAATCCTGAACAGCTAACAGATGAGTTAAGATCTCTCGGTCTAAAAGTTGATGACGGAAAAGAGAATATTTTATATGCCCCAACCTGGAAAGGAACCAACATCACAAAGGTTAATAATGATATCAATCAAATTATTGCGGATATAAAATATCTGGAAAAAGAACTGGATGATAAATATAATATTTTGATTAAGGTTCATCCTTTCCTATATAAGGAAGCTATTAAGCATAGGGATATTAAGCATAAATTAGTTCCTGATTTTGTCGATACAAATGAGTTATTATCTGCAATTGATATACTGGTTACTGATTACTCCAGTATTTTCTTTGACTTCCTTGTGACAAATAAACCAATCATTTTTTATACTTGGGATAATGATGTCTATGGGGAAGAAAGAGGTCAATATCTGAGTAATGAAGACCTTCCGGGTCCAATGGTTTTTAACTGTAAAGAATTGCTCGATGCAATTAATAATATAGGAAATGTAAAATCCGATTTTCGTGATAAGTATCTAAATATGCAACAAAAGTTTACGAATTACGAGTACGGTGAAGTAACAGAAAGAGTCGTTCATAATATTTTTAACAATACTACAGAAAAACTAAATACAGTTTCCAATTCACATTCCAAAAAAGAAAAGATCTTAATTTATTCCGGCGGCATGATGGATAATGGGATCACAACTTCTTTTATTAATTTAATGAGTAACATTGATTACGATAAATATGATGTGAGTTGTTTTACTGCGACGCCGCATAACAAAGAAGTGCTGAAAAATTTAGATAAAGTAAATGAAAATGTACGTTTTCTATTTAAACCTGGTCTACCTAACTATAAGCTATCTGAAGTATACAGAGATAAATTTATTCATAATAGAGGAGTTAAAGGTACGCTTGGTGAGCGAATTTTCCCTGAAGAGGCTTATATCAGGGAACATGCACGCTTATTTGGTAATACTAAATTTGACTATGTGATTGATTTTAGTGGTTATAGTTTATTTTGGGCTAAGTACCTTATAGTTGCAGATGCAAAAAGAAAAATTTGTTTCATGCATAATGATTTGCTCAGCGATAGCGAACGAACGATAAAGGGGAGAAGACCACATAGAATCAATCTAAGAGGTTTATTTTCTATCTATGATCGATTTGATAAGCTTGTAAGTGTTTCTAAAGGAACAATGGAGTTGAATAGGGAGAACCTGTCCGAGTACGCGGATTATAATAAATTTGATTATGTTATGAATTCGATCAATCCGAATAAAATTCTAGAAATGGCATCCCAAAACTCAGATGAAGATAAAGAGGAAGATAGTAATGATTCCTCATTAAAAACGAAAGATCATAAAGCGAGAGCGGTTGTATCGGATTATCAAAATAGTATTGTGTGGAATGTACTGGCTAATGATGCGAATTCTACTAAAGTACACCTTGAAGAAAAATTTGATAATACCGAAATTGAGATTTCAAGAAAGGCTGAATTTGAACAAACTACGTATTACAAATTTAGCCATAACAACCAAATCATTGGCTGGATTAACGATGATGCAATAACGTTGTTACCAGACAGTATAATTTATGAGGAAGACAAAAATGTAATCGCAAAAGTATCAAGGCCACGAGGTAATCATATCTTTTCTAAACCTTATGAAGTGGAAGGCTGTGAAAAGGTTTCAACCAGTTGGGATTATCATAATATGATTGTTAAAATTGATAAAGAAGCACAAACACAACATAGTACGTACAGCAGAATGGTAATTAACGAAACGATCATAGGTTGGATTGATAACAGAGCATTAAATTTTTATGATCAATGTGCGATTTCCGATACAACGAAGGTTTTGGATAAGCTGAAAATTGACTTAAAAAGAAAATATATTAAATCAAGAAATAATAAGAATAAGAAGACTTTTATAAACAATATTGAGAACAGAACACTGAAAGAAATAAATATAGACGATAAAATGTTCGCAACAATAACTGAGCCTGAAGATCATACTATCTGGTCAAAAGCATTACCGAGTAATAATGTAACAAAATTGGCTGATGCTACAGAATATGAAGGCCAGCTGGTTGAAATTAACACGATCAAAGAAACCAGAGCAGGAACGTATTATCTATTCTATATTGATAATGAGAAAATCGGGTGGATGGATGCAAAAGGATTCGAAGTTATAGATACACCTACAATTATTGAAAAAAAGAAAGTATCAAGAGTTGGAAAAATTAAATTAAGAGAAACTGATTACATCTGGAATAAGCCCTGTGGCTTGCAAGATGCTGAAGTAATGATGAATAATCCAAAATCCCTTGATGGACAGATGGTGAATATTGATGAAGAAGTAACCACTCAAGAAGGTATTTATTCCCATATGAAAGAAAATGATACTTCCTTAGGATGGATTGATAGTCGATCATTGGTAATAACAAAAGTATTTGGTTTCGAAGTAGGTGACCGGTTTATTCCCGGACCAAGTGAGGAAAATGTGAATTTTGTTAATATGGGAAGATTATCACCAGAGAAAGGTCAGGATAATCTCATTCATGCATTTGCTAGTTTTCATGAGAAACATAAAAATAGTAAACTTTACATTTTAGGCCGTGGACCTTTGGAAAAAGATCTGCAAAACATTATAGACGAATTAGAGTTGAATGAATCTGTTTACCTATTAGGGCAAATTGAAAATCCGTTTTTCTTAATGAACAAATGTGATTGCTTCGTTCTCTCTTCGCATTATGAAGGGCAGCCAATGGTTTTATTAGAAGCTATGACCTTAGGAATGAAAATTATTGCGACGGATATAGTTGCAAATCGAACAGTATTAGAAGATGGCAAGTATGGATTCCTTGTTGAAAATAGTATAAGTGGACTGGAAAAAGGGTTGAGTACGGTGGCTGATAAAGAAAATACGTACAATAAAGATATATTTGATTCCAATAAATATAATGACCAGGCAATGTCCACATTTTATAAAACGTTTCAGTAGAGCAAATTTGTAAATAGTAATGAATAAATTGCTGGGTGCCTTTCTTTAATAAAGATTGGCACCCATCTTGCGTCAATAGATAGATGATATGAAAATCGAGATAATAAACGTATTTTGTAATAAAAGAGAGGCAACATAAAAAGAGTTGATTTAAAAGGAGTCGAAGCATGGAAGAACGAAAGAAACTCAAAAAGTCATTAAAGCCACACTGGGTATGGGCCATCGCCCTTGGATCCTCAATCGGTTGGGGTGCATTTGTCCAACCAACTGTTTGGATGGAAGGCGCTGGTCCACTTGGTGTAATCATCGGTTTTCTAATTGGTGCTGCGCTCATGATGTTAATTGCCGTGAGTTATGGGTTCCTGATCAAAAGCTTTCCCGTTTCAGGTGGTGAGTTTGCCTACGCATTTGTCAGTTTAGGCCGAACACACGCATTTATTTGTGGGTGGTTTCTAACACTTGGATACATATGTATTGTTGCTCTCAACGCATCTGCATTCGCATTAATGTTTAAATTTATTTTTCCGCAAGTTATAGAGAATCTGCATTTGTATGAAATAGCTGGATGGGACGTTTACGGGATGGAAATTTTAATTGCGTCCATCACACTGCTCATATTTGGATATTTAAATGTCCGGGGAACTGGATTATCCGGACGTATGCAATTTATATTCTGCGTTATTATGCTTGCAGGTGTCGCTTTCATCACTGTATTAATTGGTGGAAATCCTGGCACATCACTTGCAGATATTAAGCCATACTTCCCGACAGATACAACGACATTCGCAGCTATTATATCAATCGTAGCGATTGCACCATGGGCATATGTCGGGTTTGACAACGTTCCACAGGCCGCAGAGGAATTTAACTTTTCATCTAAAAAAGCATTTTCATTGATTATATTGGCTATTTCATTTTCCGGAATACTGTATAGCTTCATGATTCTCGCGACAGCCATGGCTAGTCCGTGGCAGGCAATGGCTGAAGCAGGAAATATTTGGGGAACTGCAGTAGCGGTTCAAGAAGTGCTTGGGACGATAGGATTAATTATCCTGGCAATTGCGCTAAGTATGGGGATATTCACAGGTCTTAATGGATTTATAATTTCCGCTAGCCGTTTATTATTCGCAATTTCACGTGCGAAAATATTGCCAGAAGTATTTTCAAAAGTACATCCGAAATATAAGACACCATATGTCGGCATCATGTTTGCTGCTGTAGTTGCTATGTTTGCGCCGTGGTTTGGTAGAGAAGCATTACTATGGGTAGTAGACATGTCCTCAATCGGAGTCTCCATTGCCTATTTCTATACATGCTACACAGCATTCAGTATTTTCAAGTGGTCAATGGGTAGTGAATTTAATTCGGCAAAACACGTTGTCGCACCGGGTAAGAAGTTTATTTCAGTGATCGGGATGCTAGCAACTTTAACTTTCATTGGATTACTGCTAATACCAGGATCACCAGCATTTCTTGGCGTGGAGTCAAGAATTGCATTACTGGCCTGGATTGTTCTGGGAGTTGTTTTCTATTTAGTGAAACGTACGGAATTCAATAAAATTCCGAAAGAGGAACTTAACTATTTGATTTTAGGAGATAAAAAAATAAACGTAGAAGAAGAATAAAAAAAGCCTTCGCTCCATATTTACGAGCGAAGGTTTTTTTTATTTCCTAAAAACCAACATCTTCACGATTATCACACATATTGTCAATTTCTTCAGTTGTTAATGTGGTGTTCCGATCGAAGTCTGGATCCGGGGTAATAATCATCGTGGTTAAACCAATAACAGCTAATGTATAAACAAAAAGGGCAATTCCCATTATAGTGTATTTGACTTTGTTCATGATATCCTCCTATGTCTTCACAGTATAAACTTACTTTAAAGTTACCATATTACAATCTGTATAGACAAATCAGAGGGCAGTTAAATGGTATATATAGAATCCTATTAAAAATATGAAAACTATTAATATAACTAATTTTGGGTTGAAAATTTTTGGTATTTATTTATAATTAAGTTGAATGAAGAGATTTTTTCGAAATGATGAAACCTTTATAACAGATTTTTCGTCTATAAAACTAGTATATATATGATTGCAATTGTAGTAGGAGGATATAAATGGAGTATTTAGACCTAGTAGTTTGTTTTATTGTTTCAATAATTTTAACACCTTTTGTAAAAAAGCTAGCAGTTTCCATTGGAGCTGTTGACCAACCAAACGATAGAAAAGTTCATAAAAATGTGATGCCAAGATTAGGTGGCTTAGCTATTATTTTAAGTTCTCTGTTGGGTATACTTCTTTTTCTTCCAGATACATTATCAGCTTGGCCAATAATAGCAGGTGCAGCAATAATTACTTTTGTTGGTGTATTGGATGACTTAATTGAATTATCCGCAAAAATCAAGCTTTCTGGACAATTAGCAGCTGCAATTGTAACTGTAATAGGTGGAGTACAAATTGAATTTATCACTCTACCATTTGGTGAAAGAATAGAGTTTAGCTATTTAGCTATACCACTAACCATTATTTGGATTGTGGGAGTTACTAATGCTATTAATCTAATTGATGGACTTGATGGTCTAGCGGCAGGAGTATCCTCTATTGTATTGTTAACTATTTCGGGAATGGCTATTTCTATGGGAAGTACATTTGTCGCTATCATAGGTATGGTTGTATTAGGAAGTACTATAGGATTTCTTTTTTACAATTTTCACCCTGCAAAGATTTTCATGGGGGATACGGGAGCATTATTTTTAGGGTACATGATTAGTGTACTAGCCGTGATGGGATTATTTAAAAATGTGGCGTTATTCTCATTGATCGTTCCTATAATAATTCTTGGAGTTCCACTGCTAGATACGATATTTGCCATTATTCGTCGTATTATTCAACGGAAACCATTAGGAATGGCAGATAAATTACATCTACATCACTGTTTAATTAGATTAGGTTTTACACACCGTCAAACAGTTATTATGATCTATGCAATGAGTGGATTCTTTAGTATTGCTGCAATTATCTTTACTCGTGCAACATTATGGGGATCTACACTTATTATTGTTGCGTTACTTGTCACTATCGAGCTGATTGTTGAGGTAACTGGGTTAATAGGGGATAATTATCGACCAGTACTGCGTCTTATGCAGGGCGTCAAATCTAAAAAGTAAACTAGTAGAAGACCTACCTTCACTGAAGGTAGGTCTTCTTTTCTCTATATTCTTCAACTAAAGTTTTCACCTTTTGAATATGTTCATCAAACGTTTGTTCAGTCACAAACACTCCAAAATCACTTGGAACAGTTTTCATGTTTGATTTACTTATTTTTGATGCAATCAAATCACCTACTTTAGGATAAAAGTGATGTCCATCAAAGTAATTTGATAAATTATTGGTTACTTTATTTGGATACATAAAATTATATACTCCGTCAAACACAATGACCATATCATTTAGCCATCGTACATATGAGTTAAAATCTCCTTCTTCAACCATTGCCATAAACAATGGTGTTGAAATAGGTGTAGTAAAGAAAATGAACTCTGTATCCGGATTTGTTTCTTTTAGTTCAGTTAGTACTTTTTTAAATTCAGGGTTATAACTATATTGCTCTCCATAAAAAACATCTTTAAACTTTTTGATTTTTGACTTTGTTTGCTTTAACTTCAGATCGTCTGGTATAGACTTTGCAAATGCTACATTTCTCCGATTATAATTTCTAAGTTGTACAATTTCATCCTCTTTTGATAATCGATAGTTTTTCCTTGAATAGTCCAACACATCAAGCGAAATTAAATTTTTAAACCGATAAAAGGGTTCATTCAATTTTTCTTTATATTGCTTTAAATTAAGGTTTTCTTTGCTTTCCTTTATACTGCTTTTAAAGAAGTCAACACCTATAATAATTTGTTCAAAGTCTTCACCATTTTCTTTGGTTGCATATGCTATAAAGCTTTTATATTCTTTAAATGATAAATCACTTGCAGCAAAGTTATACACATCCATATCCCCAAAGGAATACTGATTGATATAAGTTGACCTGCTACTTCCAATTAGTAGAGTATCATGGTGGAAGTTTCCGTAGTGTATATCGTTCATTTTCTGTTGACGTTCATCAATTACGGTTTGTACGTCATTGTAGTCATTTGAGTGGTCAAACGTCCATAATGGATCGATATAATAATTAAATGCTGCCACAGTGCTTAGAGGTAATCCAATTATAATAAAGAAGATAAGGACGAAGGTTTTGTATGATTTCATTAGAATCGCATCCTAGAAATTAAAATATAGAAACTCGGAAACATTCTGTAACCGAAAAGCTGCATAAACGAACAATATTGCAGCGTAAATGGAGTAGACCGGATTTGGCCCCAGATTTTTCGTTAGTTGAATCGAATTCTTTAAAAATAAGCTAACAAACAAAGCTATGATTAGGTAAATCACTGTTTTTGATAAATCATTCGTCAAGTTAAACGTATAAAGATAAGCTTCGGGTATATTCCAATTAAAAATCAATAAGATTTGATTTGGAACTTGAATTTTGTTTAATCCTATCATGGCAGATAAAACATCGACAGCAGTCCCGAAGTTTGGTGCTCGGAACAACACCCATGTCGCGTTTATGAATTGAAAAGTAATAAACCAAGCAACCAACTTGGGTAGCTTGAATCCAGCTTTGGACCAACCACGGTGTATCACCGAAGCACCACCGTGCAACAAACCCCACACAACGAAAGTCCAACCAGCCCCGTGCCAGAATCCACTTACAAAGAAGATTATTAAAATATTGATATAGGTACGTCTTGGTCCTTTTTTATTCCCACCTAAAGGTATGTAAATATAGTTTAATAGAAATTTAGATAGAGTAATATGCCATCGTCGCCAGAAGTCCTGTATCGAAACAGCTTTATACGGAGAATAAAAGTTAATTGGTAATGTAATATTAAACAGTAATGCGGCACCAATTGCCATATCAGTATACCCACTAAAATCAAAGTAAAGTTGGAAAGTATACGATAGGGAGGTGATCCAACTATCAAAAAAGGTTAAGCTTTCAGATGAAGAAAACCCATTATTTGCCCATATTGCAAAAGTATCCGCGATCCCTACTTTTTTAAATAAACCAATTGAAAAAATAAATAACCCTTTAGAAATATTTTCCCAGTTTATTTTCTTTTTAATTTTATCTTGGTATTGATTAATTACTTCACTATGATGAACAATAGGGCCAGCAATTAACTGTGGGAAAAATGAGATAAACAAAGCATAATTCACGAAGTTGTATTCTTTTGTTTCGCCACGGTAGGAATCAACTAAATAAGCAATTTGCTGAAAGGTGTAGAAACTTATTGCTAAAGGCAATACCAAGTGCAATAGATTAAAATCTTCTTGTAATACTATATTTGCATTTTTAATAAAGAAATCTGTATATTTAAAAAACCCAAGTAGAGAAACATTAAATAGTAATCCGATTGATAACACTACTTTTTTCTTCTTGTCAGGCTTTATTTTGGTAATCATTATACCAAAAAAGTAGTTTGCACCAAGTGACGCAAGCATTAATGGAAGGTAGATTGGATTCCACCAGCTGTAAAAGACTAACGAGCATAATAGCAGTAAAAGTAATGCTGCCCCCATATGTATTTTATTCAAAAGGAAATAACCAACGAATACAAAAGGAAGAAATACAAATATAAATTCAAATGAGTTGAAAAGCATAAATATCCCCCTAAATAACAAAGTCATCCCCAGTAAGGATGACAATAAATATCATACTACATAATTAGTCTGTAAACAATAATACCTCTAGTAAAATATAATCATGGTAAAGAATCGATCTATTAGAACTATGAAACTATAAACATCATAGGATAGGTATCATACAGCAGTTGGAAGAGGGACTTGATAAGAAGCGACAGCCAAAATATTGTCTATGATATTACAGGAAAAAATGATAAGATAGTTAATGGAAATTAAGAGAATTGGTGATAAAGTGATAAATAATAAAAAAAGAATTAGTTTAGATGAAATTCAATTGGCCCGAGCATTCGCTATTATAGCTGTATTAGTGGTTCACTCCACGTCAAGTGGGGTAACAAGTATATCGACAGACTCATTCCTTTTTCCGGTATATAACTTTCTAAACATAGCTGGTAAATTAGGAACACCTACGTTTATAATGTTGAGTAGTTTTGTATTGTTCTATAATTATTATCCACGAGTAACAAATTGGATTTTAATGAAAAAGTTCTATATAAAACGTTTAAAGTTTATATTAGTTCCATATATCCTTTTTTCTGTTATTTATTTTGCAATTAAATGGTATATTTATTATGATTATCCAAGCTTATCATTTGCATTGAATAAGTTTTTAACATTATTGGCTTTAGGAAAAGCACACCCTCATCTTTACTTTGTTTTTATTAGTGTGCAGTTATACATCCTTTTTCCGATATTATTGATTATGTTTAAGAAATCTCCTTTCTTAAGAAAGAATGCGATTTGGATTGGAATACTACTTCAATGGATATGGGTAATTCTAAACAAAAACTATTTTCATATCACATTGAAAGGATCCATTTCATTATCTTATTTATCCTTTTATTTTGTTGGGGCCTTCCTGGGAATCTATTATTTTCAAATTAGAGAGAAGATGAAGAACCAATCATATAAAGACAAGATAATGCTACCAATATTTATTGGCTATGGTGCAATAGTAATTTTATATTCAGGTTTTATGTATCTAGTAAGGGTAGGTTCGTATTCGGAAGTATCAGTTCTACTTCCACAAATAGTTACTAGTTATATTTACGAGTTCACCTGGGCTAACAATGCCTTGTTTGCAGGGTTAGTATTGTTTTATCTTGCACATGTAGCAAACAAGAGATTTGGTGATAAAACGAAAATGTTGTTCATGGAGATAGGTGCTACTTCATTTGGTATATATCTTATCCATCCATTATTTTTAATGCTGTTTAGAGGAATCCTTTCATCAGGCAGTCCATTAATTTATCATAGCTGGCAGGTTTTAACGTTTCTTCTGATTGGGATTCTAAGTTGGATAGTTGTTAGGTTCACATTCCGTTATATACCTCATTATTGGATTGTCTTTGGCAAACTACCTGAACAACAAAGGCTTCCAATAAGAAAAAAAGAAAATTTAATTAGAAAACAAGCAAAATAAGAGGGGGAAAATGACTCCTCTTATTTTATTTTGGTTATTTCTCTTCACATCAGTTATTAGAGCACTTTCTATTGTAGATTTTCCAAAATTTTCCCGGCAATGTAATAGCCCTCAGAACCTGTCAATATACTATTTTTAGTAATTCTTTCAAATATCTGTTCATTAATTAATCCAATTGCATAGGCTTTATTCCAGGATTCTGTATCTTTGTATGTAATTCCAAAAAGCGTTAGAATCATCTTGGCAGCCTTATTTCGCGTTAACTCTGTTTCAGGTATTACCATTTCTTTAAAAGTAGGAATGTTTTTGCGCAATTCTTTTGCTTCTTGACTAGCAATTCTCTTAACGCCGTTACTCAGTATATTTGCAAAGGATAACTCTTCAATTGGCTTCCCAATAGGTAGCTTATTTTCATAACCTCCAACAACCAATCCATAATTCAGAAGCGTTTTCAAACCAGGGTAAAACCATTTACTTTCATAAGGATAATCTATTTCAAAGGGATAGAGATTTGCACCTTGATTCTTTAATTTGGCCTGAAGTTTCGTAATAATTTTCTTTTGGCCTGTCATTTCTCTAAAGCTTATATTATGATCTATAGATACGGATGCTGCAACGCCTGCCGCTTGTCCTGTAGTCATCCCTACTGGCAAGACCCTAGCGCTTGATGCAGCTAACGAACTATAGCCAGATGCTTTGCTAGCAACCAGCAATCCATCTATTTTTAGAGGAACTAAAGAACGGAAAGGTATTGCATATTGAACTGGATTACATAAGACATAACCATAATCATTGATTGAAGTAGCTTGTATATCTACTGGATAGGCTCCAAGTCCTATACTATCCCAGTGATCCTTGTTTTCCCAAATATCACTTAAAGGTAACTGGTATTCAGCCTTTATATGTCTTGTTTCCCTCACGTACAGTTCATCCGGAAAACTTGCAATTTCAGCTTCTTGAAAACCTGGAAAATTATCCTTTAAAAATTTTAGGATATGTCTTGTTTCATCTTTTCCTATCTTGATACCTTTTTCTTTGGATTTTTTTACAAGGCCATCAATCTCAAAAATTTGGAGAGCATTTATTACAACACTTTCATCATTTTGACGCACTACATTCAAACCCCTTAATCTTGTCTTTTCAGCATGTTTTGGTTTGTATTTAATATGTAGCTTACTGAAGCCCCAGATGACATTTGTATGAACTTCCCCTCCTCCAAAAACGCCACTTTTTGCTGCCTGTTTAATTTGTTCCCAATCAACATTTTCTAAATGAATCATCAATGTTACAGCCATTTTTTTATTTTCAAGTCCAATATCCTCCCCTCCAACAAAATAAGGAACCCCTGCTTTTGCAGCAATTTCAGCATCTTGGGTTGAATCTATGAATCGTTTTGCTTTAACTATCGTTTTTTCCCCTAAGTCATTTTTTAATTGAACTCCTATTAAGCGATCACCATTTTTAATAACTTTTTCAACTTTCGTTTCTAAAAATAAAGTAAGATTTTTTTCTTCCAGTACTAATGTAAGAAAAGCTTTTTTTGCAACCTTAATATCAAATCCTGTTTTCCCGCCGACTAACTTATGCCATTCTTTAAAGATACCAGCATTAGCAGGATCACCGTTTTTGTCCTTACTTAAATCTAAAAAGTTCAACATGCCATAAGTCATTACACCGCCCAATCCGTCCCTTTTTGCTACAAGTAATGTTTTTTTACCATTTCGCGCGGATGAGACCGCTGCTGCCACTCCTTCAGGTTCGGCTCCAATTACAACAACATCGTAGCTTTTTTCGATGTTGTTGTAATTGGCTGTTGGTTGATCTAAATTCGGTAAGAGAGCATAAAGGATGATAGCTACTCCGATAATATATTTTTTCATTATTTCCTCCATCTTTATTAAAAGGGTTTAATTATGTGATTTTATTTTACTGAGAGATGTACATCCTAACTTAAAGTGGACAGAAGATTCTTCTTGCCCTTGATTTATAATACTCATTAAGTTTATAAAAAGTAGTTAGAAGGGAATTAAGACATGAAAATCGATAGGATTTCAGACTTTTTAAAAAGCCATTTAATTATCATAACAACAATTTTTTTAATTAAGTTCCTTATATTAAGATTTTTGTTATTTGATGAACTGAACATAACAAAAACAATTGTTTTAGAGTCAAGTTATATTTTAATATTCACTTCCATAATAGAGTTGATATCGATAAAAGGAAAACCATACTTTTATCTTTTACTGAATATCATATTTTCAGCACTGTTTTTGACATTTATTCTTTATCATTCATTTTTTGGCAGAATAATAACCTATTTCGCTTTATTTCAGTTAGGACAAGTCGACACTATAAATGAAAGTATTACAGCGATACTTAAGCCTGTGTATATGTTGTTTTTCATTGATATTATTATTTTTATCATTTTATTATTGTTCAGAAAGTACCCATTAGCTAGCAAACCTTTAAGTAAAAAACTTATTGTTATGCCTGTCTTAGTTTTAGCGCTAAGTATTTCATTTACAAATTTCATGGTTCATAAAGATGAAATGATAAATAACAATGTTGTTGCTGCAGAAGAAAAAGGGATTTTAAATTATGAAGCATTACAAATTTATGCGGGTTCAGGAAGTCGAATCAAGATTGATGTAGATGTTTCCGTGAAAAAGGTATCTGAACTAAAGGATAAAATTAGGTTGATAAAAGGAATAAAAAGAATTCCAAATGAACAACGAAACTATTTTAGTGCTGCAGAGGGAAGAAATTTAATCGTTATTCAGGTAGAATCAATGCAAAATTTCACTATCGGATTAAAAGTGGGCGGGAAAGAAGTTACGCCAAATTTGAATAAAATGTTAAAGAATAGCTTTTATTTCCCGAACACTTTTCAGCAGACTGGACCTGGAAATACTTCTGATGCTGAATTTATCGTAAATACTTCTCTATATCCAGTGGCATTCAATCCTACTTCCCAAATTTATGGGGATAAAAAATTCCCTAGCTTGCCACGGTTGTTGAAATCAAAGGGTTATACAACTATGACTTTTCACGCGGATGATATAGAGTTTTGGAATAGGGATGATTTATATCCTGCATTGGGTTTTGAGAAGTATTACGCTAGAGACTTTTTTGGTAATGAAGATGTAATCGGTATTGGACCATCAGATGAAGTATTATTCGAAAAAGCTTTACCAGTGTTGGAAAAACATCATCAAAAAAGGCAATTATTTTATGCCCATTTAATTGGACTGACAAGTCATCATCCCTTTAGCTTGCCAAAGGATAAAGGGGTACTGGAACTTCCAGACAAATTTAGTGGGTCCCTAACAGGTGCCTATTTACAGTCAATTAACTATGTGGATAGAGCAATAGGTGACTTTACAGAGGATCTTAAAAAGAAAGGAATCTATGATAAGAGTATAATCGTAATTTATGGAGATCATTTTGGATTACAACAGAGTGCCATAAGTAAAGAAGATGTTGAATTGGTCAGCGACCTTCTAGGACATGAATATAAAGATCTGGATCGGTTAAATATACCTTTTATTATCCATGCTCCAGGAATTACAGATGGAAAAACTTTTGAAAAAACTAGTGGTCAGCTAGATTTCATGCCAACAATAGCTAACCTGTTAGGTATTTCATTAGAAGAACAGGTTGTCTTTGGACAGGATTTATTGAACTATGATAAGAACTTATTAGGAGTTAGATATTACTTGCCAGTTGGATCGTTCTTTAATGAGGAATTACTATTTATTCCAGAAAAAGGATTCGAGGACGGAACAGCCTATAATATCGTAACAGGGAAAAAAATTAGTGATTTTGATAAATATAAAAAGGATTACATCCGTGTATTAAAATTGGAAAAGATCTCTGATATCTATATGAAGGGTCTTCCAGAAAGATAAATACAACGTTTAATACCACACAAAAAAACGAGCCGAAATAATAAATAAGTAGTTCCGTTTTGGTGGAGAAACATAATAAATATAAGACCAAATCGCACAGAAGCAAGATAATTGTCCCGTAGCTTCCAAAACAATTGCTGGATTCAGCCCTGTAATTTCCTTTAAGTGCTTTAAAAATTCGTGAAGTATCACTAGCCCATTACTATGTGTTCAACTTTAAAACTCTTAAGGTACGGTTTTTTCTTGTCCAAAAATGCTTGGAACTGACTTTCCCCTTTAGAAACATTTAGACCAACGACTGGATTCATTCAAAATCTCCTCCTAAAACGTATTTGCCGGTACCCCTAATCCTCCTTGTAATGTCATAGCTTTGCTTGTTAAACGGGATCAATATCCCAACCAGCCAAATCATGTTTTTACAAGTAGGGGGCGAACGGTTTAGTAGCCGTGGTCCAAGCCCCACGAGCAGTTACGTTCTACCCCGGCTACTGTTATAATAAAAGCATATAAAAAATGGTCAACCAGAAAAATCTGGTTAACCTTATTTTACAAACGAAGCAGGTTACTTAAAAAAGGGGAGTGTTAATTATGAGG
This sequence comes from Virgibacillus necropolis, assembly GCF_044793635.1. Taxonomy (GTDB): domain Bacteria; phylum Bacillota; class Bacilli; order Bacillales; family Amphibacillaceae; genus Virgibacillus_F; species Virgibacillus_F necropolis_A. The sequence continues at coordinate 1,698,302 of NZ_CP084992.1, read as the reverse complement.
AAAGGAATAAATCTATGGTCTTTTGTCCTTTCGTTATTTTGCTTAGTATTGTATCTAACAGTAGTGACATGGAAAGGGTTTGCTTATTTTGTTATTGAAACAACGGGTACAGATGCTTTAAATATTGTTTTCTTCTTATCGTGGATAACTTTGTTTCTTGGAATAGTAGGAATGATAGGCAAAAGAGACGGTAAATTACTTTTAAGAGGAATAGTAACGGTTTTAATTACTTTTGGTTTATCAGGAATGTTAACTATGATAATGCTATTAAATCAATCTTTGTTTTAAATAGACTAACAAATGACAAAGTTTTTATGAAGCTAAATGATGTAATAATTCAAAAAGACAAAGCCTATGCTAATTCTATTAACGCCTCAGGTTAACCTAATAATCGAAGAATTTAAAACATATATATAAACTTAGTAAAATGTTAATAGTACAAGTTAATTAAATACATTTTGTCACTAGGAGGTTTGTTTTTTTGAAACTAAAGCTATCAGCAATTGTGCTCGTCTGTTTTATAATTGCTATTCCATTATCTATTGACCCCATCAAGGATGACAATAAAGATGAATTAAAAAGTGAAGAAGCTCTTGTTCCGGAAGATGAGCCAAAGGTATATCAGGAAACTATGGACACTTCTCAGAAAGTAATCGATTTGGCTAGGAAACAATTTAAAGAACGAGGATATAAAAGTGAGGAAATAAAAAGTGTAACAAATAATAGGAACTCTTGGACAGTTAAGTTTGATAATAATGTAGAAATTATTATAGAAATAGATGAAGGTGCTTCTGAAATTATCGGTGAATAGGAATGAATTTTATTTACTAAATAGAACATTTCTTACTGAACTACTGGTGTGTTAATTAGAGATTACATTATATGGAAATGTAAAGACCGACTCTTAAGTCGGTCTTCTTTCTTACTGATTACACTGTTATTTAGTGTGTGATTATGGTTGCTAATTGGTTTGTTTTTCATATTGTTTTTTCGCATTTTCTCCACGTTATCGGAACTACTTAGCCGAAATAAGGCCCGTACTTTTGTATAGGTAGGGTAAATTATCATCATTATTCATTGCCTGTTATATCAGTTGAGAATAGTTTGAAAGCTAATCTCGGTGTATCCAGTGCTTCTTTTTGATTTTTTCTCACCTTATTTTTAAGAATGTCTTGTTTTGCAACACCATATGATAAAGATCTATTAACAAGGTCAAGAAGTTTTTTATCGTCCCAATCATCCTTCTCAACATGACCCACCACAGATTGTTCATAAATTGATGCAAATGCGTCAATTTTGGGATCATAGGAAATAGCAACAAAAGGGGTATAGTTTATCGATGAAAAAATAAGCGAGTGTAACCTCATTCCAATTAATAGATTTGAGTGTCCTATAATAGAAATTTTTTCTTCAATACTCGCATCATATGGTGCAATTATACTTCTTTCTGTCATTAAATCAGCGGTTTCTTTTGATGCTATTTCATCGTGTTTACCATGCATTGGAACAAAAACAATTGAATTGCCATTACGAACTAGTTGATCCAGGCAACTCGCAATCTTTTCTTTAAAAGGCATTGCAGTTGGCCAATCTCTAACACTCACTGTGATAAATGGATTGCGAATTTGTTGACTTTGAATCCAATTATTTTTAAATGAGCTACCATCGAGACCTATCACTGGGTCGGGTAGGATAGTAGTAGTTTTCTTTACACCGATTTTTTCTAAAAGGCTTTTAGAACTACTATCTCTTACTGTAATTTGATTTACCTTGTTGAGAGTTGTTTTTACAATCCATTTACTTATTCGATGCTTAAAAGGCCCCATGCCTTGTGCATAAATGAAAACAGGTTTTTTGTACCACTTGGCAATTTTTATTATCCCAGTATAGTATGGGATTGATTTAAGTCCGGTTTCATCCTGTAGGAGACTTCCACCGCCGCTTATAAGGCCATCTGCTTTTTTAATCACAGTGCTGATCTCTTTTAAATTCCATCGATTTACAGCATTGACGTCATATGTTTCCATAGTCGATTCTGGATTGTTTGAAAGAACGGTAATTTCAATTTCGTTTTGTATTTTTCTCATGGCACGAATAATAGAAAACAATATAGCTTCATCGCCTACGTTATCGAAACCGTAATAACCAGATAGTACGACGTGCATTAGGACCACCTCGTTTTAATTGCTTTGGAAATATAGCGGAAACCAATTTTGAATAAATAAATCAGAACAATACCAATGATATACCCTATTACGATGCTATATGCAGTCCGTAATAAAGAAATATTTAACGGAATATGAAAGTGCGTGAAGGTATTCATAATTGATAAAAACCCAATCACACCGGGGATGAGTAAGAATTTCCCCCATTTATTGTTAATCCCCATTGTATATAAGGCTAAAATATAAAACGGAAATCCAATCAAGAATTCTTTTGTTCTTGGTCTCACATATAGATACTCTTCTAATTTATATCGTATCAGTAATTCAAATTCACTGACAGTCCCACTATTACCTGTACGGGAGATATAGTAAAATCCAACAAACCCAACAAGTAGAAAAATTAACACATGCCAGTATTTTAAATTTCTATTTAAAGTAGAAGTTATTTTTTTTACATTAAAATAACTAAGTATTTTCCTCCAATATAAATAGATGGCCACAAAGAGAATAGGTACAATATATACTAGTTTTACTCCCCTGAACAATTCAAATCCAGTAATAAATTTATTCCCATTCAACAAACTTATTACAATTACAATTCCTACAAAACTTATACCTATAGCTCTTAAATATCGAAATGTAATATATTTGATATTTGTAGTTCCTTTACCAGTGGAAATAACAGCATAAATTGGCGTTATAACGGCAATTATTAATGCAAAGGCCTTTAATAATAATAGATTTTGCAAAAGGAAATAAGATAACGCTAGTAAAAACATGAATACTATTGAAGATATTCTTATCGTGTTTTTGTTAAAAATACCTGATGCTAGGAAAGTGAATAATATACCTGCCATAAGTGCAGCAACTTTAATCCATGCGGGAGTAAATATTTTATCAAATGGTTCTGGAGTACCTGAAGTGAATTGATCAGGCATCTTTTTATTAACTGCACTTATAAATTCTGTAGCGTTTTCCAGACTATCAACAGATTCAACTAGTTTTGGGTTTGGAAAGTGAAAAAAGATGGTTCTTATATTGCGTTCTTTTATAGCTCTGACAGCTCTATCTACACCCTCTTCAAAAGTTTCATTTCCTAAACCAAAACTATGAAGTCTAATAGTATTATAATTCGTTTCTTTAGCAATTGTTTGCAGACCCTTTTGGTTGAAAAATTCAATTGTATAAAAATTATAACCTGCTTCTTGGAGTTTTCCGGAATAGGCTTTCACTTTTTGGAGATTTGGATATCCAATTACTTCTGATCCCGAAAACAAAAGGTTAGAAACGTCTTCATCTTTCAAGTCAACTAAAGTTTCGATTGTTTGTTTTTTAATGACACTTTTTTTAGTGGTGTCATCGGTAGTATTGTCTGCATTTTCTACTCTTAATAAATAGTTAAGATCATGTTTTTTAATTTTTTGGATAGCATTCCTATTGTATCCAAGATTAGAATGACGCAAGGAACCTTCTTTATCTGGGAAAAAATATAGAGACTGATTGTTAATAGTTACCTCAATCGGATCAAGTTTCTCCTTTATTTTCTTAACGTAAAACGGTTCTTTCGGTATTGTAGTATAAAAGCCATCTTGCTTTTGTTTGTAATCCTCCTCTATATTACTGAACATTAGGGCCGTTTCCAATTCTTCTTTACCGTATATTGTAATTATATCTAGATGTTCCCATATATCTAATGTCATAGGTTTTAGACTTACTGTATTTAGGCCAGCCTCTTTTAGCGAAGAGAGTGCCTCATCTGTTGTTATTGGGCTTTCTGTGGTCAAACTTAGAATTTCCTGATAAGGGGTAGCTATTTCATAGGTATTATTATTAACTTCAGTTTGCCATCTATCATGTAATCCCGGTAAAGAGATGAGTAATAATAAAGCTATAATAATCCAAAGCCATTGGCGCTTGATCAATTTTCATTCATTCCTTTCTAATCACTTTTCTAAATAAAGTTACTTCATCCTTTTCCCGACAATAGGTAGGCTTTTGATTGTAGTTTTGTCGATTACTTTCATTAAGTATAATTGCAGAAAATACAATCCTATGCCGAATAAGACTGCAATAAGTGCATAGGACATTGCCTGTATCCTTGTCCAATTCTCAAAACTAAAGAACAATGTAGGTATTCCGATTATTGTGCCCATTGTTAATGAAGAGAAAACCATTTTGAACATATCGGAATTTATAATTTTATATGGCATCTGTTTATAAATATAAAAGCTGTTTATACAAAACAAAATGATATAAACAAACAATGTCGAAAGTGCTGCACCATTTAACCCAAATAGATTAATTAGGTATATGTTAAAGAAAGTTTTTAACACAACACCAACTACAATTATAATAGCTGCTTTGTTTGCTAGGTTCATCCCTTGTAAGATTCCTGTTCCTAATACAGTAAGTGATGTAAATACAGAACTAAATCCTAAAATAGCTAGTGTTAAACTACCTTCTTGATTTGTAAACAAAGCTAGATTCAACGGTAATGTCAAGGCTAATAGTCCCATTGCAGCTGGCCATGAAGTCAAATGTGTTATCCTGTGTGTTTTTTCAATAACCTCTTGAGTCTCACTGTATTTTCTTTCTGTTAATTTAGTAGTGATTAAGGGAATTAAGGGAAGAACAATAGAGGTCGCCAGTACAGTTGCAATTTGTACCAAAGAAAGACCACGTCCATATATTCCATATAAATAATTAATATTACTTGTTTCGAATCCCGCAGATTCCAGTCCGTATGGGATAGTGAAAGAATCAACGAAGTTCAATAGGGCCATTGTAATTGTGCCAATGGCAATAGGAACTGAAACTTTTAATATTTTTTTACTCCAGATGATAAATCTTTGGTATGAAAAATTATCTACTGGTGATAACTTTAAGGGAGACCGATTGTACTTCAAGCGTAGATAAAGAAGGGAAACTAGTGCTCCTGCTACTGAACCAATCATAACCCCGCCTGCAACAACATTATTAGAAAACCCTTTACTAACTAAGTAATAGGCAACTAATAGAATTAATCCGACCCTGATAAATTGTTCTATTACTTGTGAAATCGCAGTAGGTCTCATGTCTTCAAAACCCTGAAAAAAACCTCGATAAACTGCCATATATGGGGCGACAAGTAAAGTTGCAGCCACCACTATAAGAGCCAAACGCGTTCCTGGGCCCCCCAACGCAGCAGCTATTGATGAGGAAAAGCTATATATTAACGAAAAGCTAATGATTCCAAATAATATAGCTAGAATACTTGCAGTAATGTATATTTCTTTTATATTTGCATGTTCGTCGTTTGACCTTGCTTCTGCGATAAGTTTGGAGATTGCAATTGGTATCCCTGCCACAGACAGAATCAATGCGACCATGTAAACTGGATAGACTAAACTAAATATACCAAGTACTTCATCACCCGCAATGTTTTGTAGAGGGATGCGAAATATACTTCCTAATATTTTAGAGAGTAATGTTGCAAGAGATAAAATTAGTGTGCTTTTTACAAAAGTTGACTTGCTCATGAAGATCCCTTGACTTTCTGTTTTATTATTTGAATGGCAAAACGGGGAAGAGCTAATGCGCGCTTCCATCTACTAGGTTGTTTTGCAATACGGTACAACCACTCTAAATTTACTTTTTGCCAAAAGATAGGTGCACGCTGAACAGTTCCAGCAACCACATCAAAACTACCTCCAACCCCAATGAACACTCCTTGATTAAATTTGGACCAGTTTTCAGAGATCCATTTTTCTTGTCTAGGTACTCCTAATGCCACAAATGTAATATCAGGTTTTAATTCTGCTATGTTTTTTGCAATGTCATTGTTTTCCCAGTCAAAAAAGCCATCATGTGAGCCAACGATATTTACACCAGGATAGTCATTCGCAATGTTATCTGTGGCTTTATTTAATGTTTCATTTTGTGCACCTAACAAAAATACACTATATTGTTTTTTATTTGCTATTTCTAGTAATTGGACCATCGTATCATACCCTGTAACGCGTCCTGGCAATGGTCTATTTAATAATTGAGCCGCTTTAACAACGCCAATACCATCAGCAACAACATAGGTTGCACGATGAACAAGATCCATAAAATTATGATTTTCATTGGCTTTCATCACGATTTCCGGATTTGCTGTTACGACAAATGTTTTGTCTCGTTGTTGAATATGTTGATTTAACAGCGATACAAAACTTTCTTGATCCGTATGTAAAAATGGTACCCCCATTATCGTTACCTGTTTCATTAATTAATCGTACTCCTTTTACGCATAATACTTTAAATAATATAACATAAAAGGAAGGAAACAAGTAGATGTTCCCTTCCAAAAAAACTGTCTTATTGAATAGTTAATAATGGAAGCTCAGGTAGTTTAGTTTTAATATTTGTTGACCTTACCCAAGCTTGATTCGTGTCTTTTAAAACTATTTTATACCATCCGTCGGTATTAATAAGTTTTCCCTCATTGTTCAATGCCAGGATTATGAGGTCATTTTCTGCAATATGTCCGATAGTTTCACTTTCTGTACTAGCTTCAGCTTTAATTACGAAAGGCTTATCAGTAGTATCAGGTTTTAAGACATTTAATACAGTGATTGTTTCACTTAATACCCAACCTTGTTCCTCATCGATTTTTACTAAGTACCAACCATCTTTTTCATCTAAAACCTCTACGATTGTATTAGCTTGTAACGTCTTTAGGATAGAAGAACTGTCATTAGTAATTGGTTCATTTCTTAAAGTAACCTCATCGATATTAACTTCTCCCATAATACCTTCATGTTTGGTGAAGTCAATTTGAATTTCCTTACTTTCTTTCTTCTTATCAGAGTTTTTGTTTTCTACTTTAGTATCTAATGAAGATTCTGTTTCGTTATTTTCTTTTTCATCATCTTCTTCTAATAATGGATCTTCTGATTTAGCTTCTTGTTCTTCCTGAGTTGAAGGAGTAGTTTCTTTATTTTGATCTTCAACGACAGCTTTAGCATCAATTTCAATATCAGTTGTTTCTTCTATTTCTTTAGGCTTTTCTTGGTTTGCAGTCGCATCATTTATACTAGCTATGTTTGCTTTAGTAACATTTTGTAGCGAAATGTATTTACCAGATGCCCAACCTTTTTGCCCATCTACCTTCATTTTATACCAGCCACCGTTTTCACCAATAAGAGTTACTTCTGTGCCAAATGGTAATTTCTTAATTACGCCAAAATTAGTAGTTGGTCCAGTTCTGAAGTTAAGACCAATAGTTGCGGTGGTTTTACCTTTTTCCCCTTCAAGTCTACGATCTACATAGTATTGATCAACACCTGTAGGTCTTTCTGTTGGACCTGGCTGATCGTTAAATGTTGGTACATCGAACTTAAGAACGTACGTGTCTAAAAGATTATATATCTTTTGAATACTATTAGTCTGTAGGACTGCCCAGCTTACATGAGTAGCATATTGATGCGTTGCATAACCTTCTTTTTGTAGCCCGTATGGATTCCAACGCATTTTGTACAGTGTGTCTTGTCCAGCATTTACATAATTTTTCCCAATAAATTTAGCTCCACCAATAATTGCTGCCCTTGGCGTGAACCAACCCTCATCATAAGCTCGTTGTGCTCCGCATGTATTGGGACACTCATCTCTGGCACCAACACCAAACATGTTGTATGTCATTTTCCCATTAACTTTTATACCTGTTGCCAGCTTTGAAGTGCCATTTCCAGTTTCGTGTAGTGCATGGGAAATCAAGTAAACTTCATTAATGCCATATCGTTGACCTGCCTCTATAAATGCATCGGCATGGCCTTCTAAAATACCTTTCCCTGCAAGAACTTTCTCATTAAGTTCCTGTACCTTTAAACCAGTAGATTGAGAAAGTGATAAAAATTGTAAATAAGAACTAGTTCCCCTTGAAAAGTTATTTGGATTTAAATAGTAAGCTACAAGATCTCTACTTGCTCGATATATTCCAGCCCCGTCAACTTTTGGATTAGCACTCACTTGCTTACTAATCATATTTTGAAAATCAATTGTGTAATTTGTGTAATTAACAAATTCTTGAGGATTCTCAATAACATTTAGCATCCGAAGTAAGATTGCAGATGTTTCACCTCGTGTAGTACTGTCTAAGGGAGCAAAGTAAACATTATCCCCGCTTTTCTTGCCAGCAATAACATCGAGATATAATAACTGTTGAATTGCGCCTCGGAACATAGGATTTATTTTTGAATTATCAGCAAATTCCAATGGTGCTTGCCCCGCACTTATTCCTTTATAATCTAAAGCACGAATAATCATTGCAGCCATTTCTTGTCTGGAAATCTTGTTATTAGGTCGAAACGAGTTATCAGGATAACCACCTATTAGACCAGAGCTTGTAGCTGACATTACTGACCAAAAGTACCAATCTCCTTTTTTAACGTCGGTAAATGGACTAGTTGAAGAAGTTGAAGAAAGGTCTAATGCTCGAACCAAAAATGTAGTAAATTCTGCACGTGTTACTAGTCTATCCGGCCTGTACGTTCCATCATCATATCCGCTCATTATATCCATCTTAATTAATGTTCGCATGCTATTTTCAAAATAGTGCCCCGTAATGTCATCAGCAGCCTGAACATTCTTGGGGGTGAAAATGGACAAAACTAAAACTAAAGCAATAACAACTGTGGAAATTCTTTTCATTTTAAATGTATTCCTCCTATGTATTATGCAGATTCTCGGTGATCCGAGTGGAAAGATGAACAGTTTATAGAATAAAGTAGGATTATTACGTCATATAAGGTAGAATGATATCTATTAATTTACCAAACTATTTGACAAAAATATAGTCTATTTTACATAAAAAAATAATCATTCTACTTAACTATATTGTATTTTTTATGTAAAAACGGCAGTAAAGCCTTGTTGGTTGTCGAATATTATGAAATTATACCTATTCAAAAATAGTGGAGATTGTGGTATGTTTTGTAGAATCATAGCGGTTGCGATATAGTAATAGAGTTGAAGTTAAATATCTTTATAAAACATAACGATAGAATTTTAGATTGTAGTTCAAACTAGCATGGTTAATACATAACAAAGGGGAATAGGGATGGGTAAGAAGAAATTAGCTTTTATTTTAGTATTTTTGTTTATTGGAGGTATCATTTTATCACCTGCAATCAAAGTCTCAGCGGAATCTATGCCAGATATTCGTGACAAGTACGCCAAAGAAATCAACTTTTTGATTAATGAAGGTATTATTTCGGGTTATCCTGATGGATACTTTAAACCAGATCGAGATGTTACAAGAGAAGAAGCTGTATTTATGATTGGAGAGGCACTTGATTTAAAAGAGATTCACGGATCTTCTTCCTTTACGGATGTTGATCCAGATTCGTTTGGGGCAGGACACATTGAGTCTACGCACCAAATGGGAATAATTGCAGGATATCCAGAAGGTGAATTTAGACCAGATAATTCAATGACTCGTGGGGAAATGGCTGTAATAATAGCGGAGGCTTTTGATTTATCTGCGAAAAGTAATTATCAATTCATAGACGTAGATTCTGATGCGTTTTATGCGGAAGAAGTTAAAATGTTAATTGCAGCTGGTATCACTGCAGGAACAGGTAATGGTAAATATCGACCAGAGCAACCCATAACGAGGGAGCATTATTCGTTATTTGTAGCTCGTGCACTTAACCCGGCGTTTAAGGTTGATGAAGTATCGATATCGCCAGTTAAACGAATTGTTAAACCAGAAATTGGATTAAATGTCCGTAAAAGCCCAGGTGGCAAAGATATTGGCAGCCTGGATAAAAATGATGTTGTCACAGCAACCAAAAAATCTGGTAAATGGTATTATGTTGAGAATGGTAGCATTGCTGGGTATGTACACGGCGAATACATTAAACCTCTCACAGTCGCAATCGATCCAGGACACGGAGGAAGTGACCCGGGTGCTAGTGGAAACGGCATAATTGAAAAAGAACTCAATCTGGATGTTGCAAAACGGGTCAAAAATTACTTTGATAATGCAGGTATTCGAGTTGTTATGACTAGAACGACTGATACTTTTATTGACTTGAATCCACGAGTTGATTACGCAGTTAACCATAATGCTGACACGTTTGTTAGCATTCACGGTAATGCATTTTATGACTCAGGTGCGAATGGAACTGAAACATTTTTCTCAAGCGCTGCATTTGATGGTTGTACAAGAGATAATGGAGGACCATTCAATGCACGTACAATAGATAGCTGTCATTTAGCGAAATTTATTCAGAAACGTTTAGTCGATGCGCTTAATACTTCTGATAGAGGAATAGATGAAAAAGACTTTCGAGTAGTTAATGATACACCTTTAGTTTCTTCATTAGTTGAACTAGCATTTATAACGAATGATGAGGATGCAAGTAAGTTGAAATCAGATCGATATAAAGATTTAGCTGCCAAAGCAATTTATCAGGGAGTCATGGATTATTATAAATGGCAGGAAAGATAAATTAAATAAATTATCGGGGAGGAAGCGGGCATTTTATGTTCGCTTCTTTTTACTAAGGGGGGACTTTTTAAATGAAAGCGAAATTAGTAATATGTGTATCTAGCTTTCTGATTTTGTTATTGGGCACCGGTATTGTCATTACTGCTGAAGAAGCAAATAACAAGCGAATAATTGTAGGATATGAAGAAGCTATTAATCTACAGGATTTAAAGGGTATACCATATGAATTACATCACATCATGGATTCTATTAATGCTGTCTCTATTACTATCCCAAGTAATAGACTACAACAGATAAAAGAAATATCTGGCGTTCGATGGGTTGAAAACGATTATGTAGTAACTACAGAGAGTGAAGTAGTTGACTGGGGATATAAGGAAACTATTACTACAGGTACAAAAAAACTTGGTTTAACTGGGAAAGGAATAAAAGTCGGTATCATTGATACAGGAATAAATGGTAAACACCCAGATTTGAATGTTGTTGGCGGGGAAAGCTTTGTTGAAGAAGAACCCAACTTTCAAGATTTAAACGGACATGGTACACATGTAGCAGGAATTATAGCTGCCAAAAATAATATGATTGGTACTGTCGGAGTGGCTCCAAACGTAAACATCTACGCAATCAAAGCATTAAACCAATATGGAAAAGGTAGACAAACAGATATTATCGCTGGTATTGAGTGGGCAGTTGAACATGATTTAGATATCGTGAATTTAAGTCTTACCTCACCACATTCAACAATAGCATTAAAACTTGCAATTGAATCTGCGGACGATGCTGGCCTTTTAATAGTAGCTGCATCAGGTAATGATGAAACCGGATTAGGTCAGGTTGGAAAGGATATTATGTATCCTGCAAGGTACCCAGATGTTATCGGTGTAGGGTCAATTGGAAGGGATTTAAAAAAATCTAGTTTTTCGTATGGTGGGTCATCACTTTCCTATACAGCACCAGGAGAAAACATTTATAGCACCTATGTTTTATTAGGTTCTGGTGAAAATGATTATAATAATTTAAGTGGCACTTCAATGGCTGCTCCGTATGTTGCAGGTGTGTTTGCATTATATAAACAAGCTTATCCATACATGAATACTAATCAAATTAAAGCTAAGGTTTCGGAAAATGTTATTGATTTAGGAAGAGAAGGAAAGGATCCGGATTACGGATATGGACTAGTTCAGTCGCCAGCGCTATATTTTAGTGATACTAAGCCAGACGTATGGTATTCAGACTCAGTACAGTCCTTGGCAAAAAAAGAGTATGTTAGCGGCTATCAGGATGGAACATTTAGACCAGCTAATTCAATTACAAGAGAAGAAGCCGTAACGATGATTGGAACAATCTTAAACTTAAACGGTACTCAACGGGATTCGATATATAGTGATGTTAAAAAAGAGTATTTTGGGTCTGGCTTTATTGTTTCCGCAACCAATGAACAAATAATTACCGGATATCCTGATGATACGTTCAGGCCGAAGTCATTCATAAGCCGTGGTGATGTGGCTGTTATGGTTCAGAAAGCATTTGATATACCACTATCAGAAGAACAGGCGTTTGATGATGTGAAAAAAGGAAAATATTATTTCAATGAGGTAAATGCATTATTTAATTCAAATATACTTAGTGGATATCCAGATAATAGATTTAAACCCGAACAAAATATAAGTAGGGCTGAGTTTTCAGTGATTTTGTCAAAAACTTTAAAAGAATATTAGGGTAAAAAAATCGGGCTGTCAAATTTATGACAGCCCGATTTTTTTAATTACTTACATAAAAGGAATGGTGCAAAAGAAGGATTCAAGACAATGGTTTGATTAAAATAAAAAATTGATGTTTGTGATTCTTTTCGACTACATTCAAAAAAGCGTTGAAAATTTATAGAGAGTATTTGATATATGATTGAAATATTTTTGCAACATTTATATACAACCAAGAATTTTCTCTATTAATCTGTAAATTACTTTATGTAAAACATTTTATAAGTGAAAAAGACTATGATCCACATCAAAAACTATTTCAAAAAAAGTTAAACAATCAGCACAACTTGTCGATATATAAATTACCTAGGTTTTCCAGTAATATTACAGTTTGTAAAATAATCGTAAAAAATTTACCATAGTTGTTGAATTTTGCTAATTTTGGTGTTATATTCTTGTAGTAAGTAATTAAACCTAGAGTTGATAGTAATCAAGCGTAAAAAGAACTATATTAATCATTTTTTGCTTGATTTATATTATTATTCTTGGAATCTATAATACATAGAAGTGAAAATGTAGAAAATAGTTTCTAAGAATAATAAAAAAATAGTAAGAGTCACAAGGAGGAATTATTCAATGGCAAAGTCGAAGACAAGTCGTAAGCTATTTGCTACAACAGCAACTGCTGCAATGGTAGCATCAGCTGTAGCACCTACAGCTAGTTTTGCTGCAGAACAAGAACAAACTTTTCCTGATGTACCAACAGATCATGGTTACTTTAATGTGATTAATGATTTAGCTGAAGCAGAAGTTGTAACAGGTTACACAGATGGAGAGTTTAAAATGGGGAATCTTGTAACACGTGCTGAAGCATCAGTTATGGTTTCAAAGATTCTTGAACTAGATACTAATGCACCTAGTACTGACTTCCCGGATGTTAAGGAAGATGTTTGGTATACAAACTCAATTAACGCTCTTTACGAAGCTGGACATATCGTTGGATTAAATGACGGTACATTCGGTGTTAATAATCAAATGACACGTGCTCAATTTGCACAACTAGTTGTAGAGGCTTATAACATCCCTGGTGAAGAAGCAGACCTTCCATTCACTGATTTAAAAGATGGAGCTTGGTACCAACCTGCAATTCAAACTCTATACGCTAACGGATTAATTTCTGGTCAAGATGCAAACACATTCGGACCAAATGATCCAATTAAACGTGGAGATTTCGCATGGTTATTAGCTAACACTGATTACAAATTTGGTAATATGTTGCCAAAACCAGACGAAGGAATTCCAGGATTCGCAATTGACAGTGTAAATGCTGTTGCTAATGCAGATTACACAATTGATGTAACTGGTGAAGTATCTGGAGCAGATCGCGTTACCGTTACAATTGACGGAGAAGAAAAAGCAGCTGATTTAAATGAAGATGGTTCATTCTCATTTTCATCAGATGTACTAGAGGTTGGAACGTATGAAGTAACTGTAAAAGCTTACCTAGGTGATGAGTCAATCTCTAAAACTACTAAAGTAGCTGTAGTTGATGAAGAAACTTCAATCGCTGGGTTTGTACTTGAAAAAAATGATGAAGGTGAAGATGTCGGTGTTGCTGGTGCAACAGTTACTGTTGATGGTAAAGAGTACACTACTAATGCACAAGGTTTCTATCAAGTGAAAAATCTTGATACTGATAAGTTCTATGAAATCAATATCACAAAACCTTCTTACGAATCACAAACAGAAAAAGTTCGTGTGACTAATGATAAAGTATCATCAGTAATTACAGAAAACTTCACAGAAATCTCCCAAGAAGATATTGCTATTTCTGGTGAAATTGTCAATAAAGTAACTGGTGAAGACGTGTCTGGATCTACTGTTTCATTCCAAGCATATAGTGAAGATCTTGGCGAGTGGGTTACTATCCATTCTGAAAACGTTGAGGCAGATGGTTCTTATTCTATTGACCAATCGGACAAAGGAATTACTCCTGGTAACTTCATTGAGTTCGGTGGTAAATACAGATTATCAATCGATAAAACTGGTTATCATAGTGAATCTGTAGAGTTCACAGTAAATGACAATCGTCAAATCACTGAGCTGGGTGCTACAGAACTTACTGAAATTAAGAAAATAGATATCAGCGGTAAAATTACAAGAGATGGTGACCCTGTTGAGAATGCAATCGTTGAACTAGCAGGTCAAACTGTAAAGACAGAGTCGAATGGTAATTATACATTTGAAGATTTAAAATTAACTTCTGACGATTATAACCTATCAGCAACATATACTGGTGGAGCTGGACTAGACACTGTAACAACTAAATCTCTTTCGGTCGAAGAAGGAAAAAATCTTACTGGTCAAAACATTGAATTAGCACTTGGTGCAGATGTTGATTTCTATCTAGGTGCACCAGTATCAAAAACAATTAATAAAACTAATTTATTTGCTACTGTTCACAATTCAGATGGTGCAGTTGTAGCGGGAAGCTCAGACTTAACTTCAGTAAATGGTGACGTTAAATTCAACTTTAACAAAAACCTTACAGCTGGTGATTATACTGTAGTTGTTGCAGGAGATTATGTAGTTGCTAAAGAATACTCATTTACTGTAACTGATGCCGATGTTTCTAAATATGTTGACACCGAAGGTGAAGACAAACCTGTTAAGTTGGTGAAAGGTGAACAATATGAAGCGGTACTAGGTGGTTCTATTACAGGAATTGCTGAAGCTGTAAATATCACTAATCCAGGTGAAGCTTCTGATGAAACTGTTGATAAAACTGTCGTAGTTTTAAAAGATTCGAATGGTAAAGAGGTCGCAAGAGAAGTAGTCAATGTTGATGAGATCACTAAAGATGCTACAACTGAAACTGCAACCGCAGGTGAATTTGGTGGGCTTGTACCTGGTAAATATACTGTTGAAATTTATAAACCTGGATATAAGTCTGGAGAAAGCACAGTTTCGGTATCTGAAGGTAAAGAAGCTGTAGTTAAATCTAATAGTTTGGATTTAGTTATCCCAACTAAATATGCTAGTGTCCAAGGTCTAGTGCGTAACAACGATTCATTAAGTGCGGTTAGTGACGCAACTGTATCATTCTACCAAAACGGAAATTTGGTTGATACAGCTACTGCTGCTGAATATGAAGCTGGTGTAGATTTATGGCCAGGAATTTTCACAGTAGTTGTTCGTGATAATGCAGTTGATTCTGATTCTAACGGTGGAACTGCAGAATACAAAACATATGTTGAACAACTTACTTTGAACAACAAAGATAAAGTTGAAAATCATCATCTAGGCCTTGAAGAAGCTGCAGCACAAATCGATGTATCTGTTGTAGATGGAGCTAACAAAGATCTAAATGCCAACACAATTACAATTTACGATGCTTGGGCAGACCGTTCGGAAGATGTAAACATTGAAGCAGGTGCTTACCAAGTTTCTACTGACTCACAACACTTATTCGATAATCTTTCTGTAGGCGAATACAGCATAGTTGTTGAGGAAGAAGGGTACAATACACAAACTTTAGGAGTATCATTAGAGGATAATGAAGACTTCAAAACTAAGATTGTAATGAGTGAAACAGAAGCTACTTACCCTGTAACAGTTAATACTGTTTTAGAAGGTTCATCAAATGACCAAAAATCAAAAGTTGTTGTATTTGATGAAGCTGGTAACATTGTTCATACTGATGAAAATGGAAATGAATTCGAACTTGCAAATGGTTCTTATAAAGTAGCAGCATACATCGATGGTTACTATGTAAGCTCTCAAGAACTTACAATCGACCGCGATGGAAAAACTGTTCTTCTTGAAGTAAAAGAAGGTAACTGGGATACTTCTAAATAAAACTAAACGAAACGTTACTTTATAAGCTAGTTATCTAGTGAAATAAGTGAAAAGATGCCTCCGGAAATAGATGTAGAGTCGACTTTCTGGAGGCACTTTTTTAACTATCACTTCTAAATAATGGGTGAAATCCCTATACATGGTAACAGTCTATAAACGTGTGCCTAATCCTCCTGCATCCAATGAGGCTCTAACTCAGTTGAAGGGATGAAGTCAGGTGAAGTCGTACTTACAAAAAGGTGAGGCGGGGCTCCTTAAAAAATGATTATGGTCAGGAAACGAATCCATGATGAAGCAGGATAAGTTAGTTGATACTAAGAATACAAGCTAGGAGTTTAGTATCCATCCAAACATTTGAAGTAATGTTTTGGCGATTGGAATAATTGACTGTTAAACCGTTCGTTCTTATGCCTGGGTAGTGGAGACCTAAGGTCATTAAATATAGGGATAGAAATGATGGAACGTTTGATGTCTTGTTAGAAGAGGTGGGTTAGCACTTATGATGCTAATAAGATGGCGGCGGGTTCATAGTAGTGTTGATGGCTAGCCGTTTGTATCGTGATGGTGACATAACGAGAGGGTAAAACTAGCCGGAGCGAAGGAACACAGTCAGTATGAAAGGTTAGTATACCAATCATGTGAACTCATGATTGGTATTTTTAAGGGATGTTTATAGGTATTATGAACCATGCCCGTTATACTAATTCTATTATACTGACGGATCGCCGTGTGCGATGAAAGTCGCCTGCACGGTGAAGGATCGAACCGAAAGCCATTAACTTGGTATAAGTCGATAATAGCAATGAAGATATTATTAATTCTACAGGGACTTACAGTGGGGATTTAAACATAAAAGTAGCATCATCTGGAAAGAATATCACCTTTGGTCCAAAGAATGGTGAAGGACTTACCGTTAATGGAAATGTAACAATTAGTGGTAATGTAACTGGTATTATTGATTTGAGGAATTTAACAATCAATGGAGATTTAATTGTAAATATACCAAACGCTGATTTTATTATTGATGCAACTACAACAGTTACAGAGGTCACGATAATTAAAGATGTTGCTAGTAATACATTCACTAATGAAGGAACACTTGGGGCTGTTTTAATTGAAGATGAAAATGGCACTCATTTTGTGAATGAAAGAACTGTTGGTACTGTAACAATTGACACCATTGGTGAGGTTATTCTTGATGGCGACATTGAAAATGTAGAAGCTATAAAATCTGCAAAAATAACAATTGCTTCAGGAACTGTGGGTACTTTAACTGAAAAAGCCTTTGGGATAGAACTAATTGTGGATACTGACGCTGATATATCCATTCAAAAGTCGGATCTATTGCTTGTTAATGCTTTAGATTATTTAGTGGATAAACAGATATATACTGGTGTAATTAATCAAATGCCTGTTGGAGATATGTTCTCTGTTGGTACATCTTCCGAAAAAGCTTACAATGTTCACCTTGGTTATCAAGGAAACCATGGCTTCGGCCGGTGGGGTGGAAAAGTCATTGACATAGCTGGAAACTCAGCTGAGTTTAATTATGTCTATTACAGTGATGAGACGAAAACGAAATATACAGATGGAGAAATCACGCTTAATGATGATAACCTAGTAGTGTCTTATACCGGTATTGAGGGAAATCCTGTCGAAATAACATTCATTTTAAGTTCGTATTATGTACGTGATATAAGTCAGATATCACAAAAAAAATAAAACACAGAAAAGGCCTGTGGATGGTAAAATATCTGCAGGTTATTTCTGTGTTCTTTCGAAAATATAACCGAACAATATATATTTTGAAAGGCAACATGAGAAGAGTGAACTGCCCCAATTTATATTATTGTTTGAGAGCATCCATGGTTTAGGAGGAACACAAATATTTCACTAAACCTAGTAGTGATGTGTTCAGCACATGATTAACCTTCTTTATTAATTATTCCCTTTTATCAATCGCTGGTATTTTAAAATTAATTCAACCTTATATCAGATAACTTTTTTCAACACTTTGGATCACTAACATTTTCAATTCCCCTTAAATTATTGTCAAATGCATTTAAAGCAAATTTTCTTTTGTGTTTTGAATAATGTGTATTACAAAGATAAACCCAAAGTAAAAAGTATTAATCTATATCTATTTATTTCCAAAAGAGTCGTGAATACTATTATAGTAGATTGACAACTTAGTTGGGGGGAGTATTTTAGTGAAATGGCAAAAGAGATATAAAGTAAGTATACAAGTATTTATCTTAGTGATTTTAATAGTCTTAGCAGGGTCGCCATTAACTGTTAATGCAGCAACAATAAATGAACAATTTAAGGTTTCACAAGGAGTCAATTATAAGGATATCCGTTTTTCGGATGGGGAAACAAATAAAGCAGTACGAGTAATGGAAATCAACATGAATGATCCATATACAAGTGTTGAAGTTGGAATTCCATCAGTTCTAAATCAGGTGCATACTACGACATCATTAGCACTTGATTACCATCAGGAAGGTCATGCAGTACTAGGAGCAATTAATGGCTCATTCTTTCATTTAGGGACAGCCATGAACTTAGTTTCCAAGAATAATAGACTTGTCCATGCAGGTGAAGTTTTCGCAGGTGAAAGTAACTATGTTAACGAACCTATTGCCTTTGGTATTAATGCAAACGGTAAAGGGGTTATTGATTACTACCAATTAGAAATGAAGTATATACATAACAATAAAAGCTATGATATTACTAGTACCAATAAAACACGTTCTCCAAATAATACAATTCTATATACATCCCATTTCTCAAGCCAATATACGGAAACGAATAAGTGGGGGACGGAGATAGTTGTTAAATTACCATCTGCTCCTAGTCTAGAATATGGATCAGTTGTAACAGGGACAGTTGAATCTATTCGTAACCCAGGTGATACGACAGAAACAGTGATACCTAAAAAGGGATTTGTATTATCAGCGCATGGCACAGGTTCTGATAAAATGAAAGGTATTGAGATAGGAGATTCTATCAAACTATCAATAGACATAGATGAACAATGGAAGAATTCTTCATTTATGCTTGCTAGCGGTCCTATGTTGGTTGAGGATGGAAAAGTGTCATTAACAATGGATCCTAATAGCGATAGTGCTAGAACAAGAGCACCTAGAACTGCAGTTGCGATTGACCGTACAGGTGAGAAGGTGTTTTTTGTAACTGTTGATGGAAGACAAGAAGGTTATAGTAATGGAATAAATTTGACAGAGTTTGCAGAATACCTAGTTAGCATGGGTGCTTATCGTGCATTAAATATGGATGGCGGTGGTTCAACTACAATGGCTGTTCGGTATCCTGGAACTGAAAAGATTATGCTGGCGAACTTACCTTCAGATGGGTATGAACGTTCTGTTTCTACGATATTGATGGCTGTATCTACTGCACCTGAACAAGTATTTCCGGATGTTAGTCTTGTGCATTGGGCATTTCCAGCAATCATGTATCTATATAATAATGGTACAATTTCGGGACACGAAGATGGTCATTTTCGTCCAGATGAATCAATCAGCCGTCAACATGCAGCACTTATGTTAACACGTGAATTGAACTTAGATACCAGTAATGTAACAAATCCAATGTTTGTGGATGTTAAACCAACAGATAAGTTTTATAAAGAAATCGCAGCAGTGGAGAATGAAGGGTTATTTCAAGGAAGAGGCGACAAAGTATTTGCAAAGAATGCGAATCTGACACGAGCAGAAATTGCTGTTATTATACAAATAGCCTATGGCATTCCTAAAACAAATGACAGTTATTTTTCTGATGTTAAAAGTAGTCATTGGGCTTCATCCTTCATTAATGCCATTGCTCAAAGTGGTATTTCAATGGGGTATCCGGATGGAGAATACAAACCTAGTGAAAATGTAACACGAGCAGAATTTAGTATTTTTATAAATAAAGCAGAAAGTCAACAGTAGAATAGATCTCATTAAAAGCCTCAGGAGTAAATAAAATGTACCCTATAGAGTAGACAACTTAAAAAAGTCTACCTATAGGTTTTTTTTATTTTAGCCCAACCTAACTTTTTATAATGTACACCCTGCCATTTTAGAAAGGTCTATTTCATTTTTTGAAACAAAGTGGAAATAACGAATGACTAAGGTTTATTTGTATGCTTTTGTCAGAACCACTACGGATTAATACAGATAAGTTAATTCGTTTTTCTTTTGCATTTTTTGGGGGTCATTGTCCCAAAAAGTCAAAAATGCACTATCTTTTTATGTTTAAATGTAAGATAATTATAAAGGGTTTAGATTAAGTGAGGAGTAAGAAGCTATTTTTTCTTCACTTATCTAGCTACATAGAATCTGAGAGGAAGAATAACAACATGAAATACAAAAGTATTCCTTACCGTATGTTTGTAACATTATTGATTGCCTTGGCTATCGCAACTGTTATATCCATACCTAGTGTATCAGCAGACAGCAAATTTACTGATGTAAAAGAAGGAACGGTATATTTTGAACCAATCCTAGCTTTATCGGATGCTGGAATTGTGCAAGGTTATGATAACGGGGAGTTTAAAGTAGGCGCCTCAATTACACGTGCTGAAGCATCTGTAATGCTTGCGAATTTATTAAACTTAGATACTGAGAATGCACCACCAGCTCCTTTTAATGATGTTAAGCAAGGGGTATGGTATTCCGGAGCAATTAACTCTTTATATGAAGCGGAAATTATAGTAGGTATCAACGAAAACACTTTTGGAACAAAGGAAAATATTACTCGAGCAGCATTGTCTAGAATGATTGTTCAAGGATATGATTTGAAATTAAAAGAAGAGAAAACTCTTCCATTTACAGATGTAGTTGACGATGCATGGTATATAAATGATATCAAAGTCTTATATTCTCATGGTCTTATAGCTGGTATGACCAAAACTACTTTCGGTCCTAATTTACCAATGAAACGTGGCGATTTTGCATTACTTTCATTTAATACTGAAACAAGTTACGGAAATTTATTTACAGAAGTAAAGTCAGTTACTGTAGTAGACGCAACGCATGTTAGGGTTACTTTTTCAAATAATGAAACAACTACCATAGAATTGAGTACACCACTAACTGATGGAAAAAATACAGTACCTTTTCAATATGAAGGTAAAGATTTCTCTGTTAATGTAACGTATAAAAAACCAGATACGGTTGCACCGCAATTAATCTTACAAGGAACGAACACGTATTATGTTGAAAAAGGAAACGACTTTACCATCCCGAAAATATCAGCTTCAGACAATAAGGATGAACAAATAAATGTTATTTCTGTTATTAAAAATGAACTAGGTGAAGAGCTTACGAAAATAGATACCACTAAAGTAGGTACTTATAATATTCATTATAATGCGGAGGATCTTGCAGGGAATTCTGCAGAAGAAATTGTAATCAAAGTTGTGGTAGCTGACTCAGTTGTAGACATTGAGGTTATTGATGCTACATCTATATCCGTAACTTTTAATGATGGCACAAAAGAAACGTTAACACTCGAAAAGGGACTCGTTCATGGCAAGAATCAAGTTTCTTTTCAAAATCAAGATAGTAGCTATATAGTAAGCATAAACTATGATGCCCTCACACCAGCTGTTAAGGTAGCGGAAGAAGCGATAGCTGCGTTACCTGTTGATATAAAGCTGTCAGATAAAGAGGTAGTAAGGGAAGCAAGGTTGTTGGTAGATAATGCCTTAGCAATTGATAGTGAAGCTACAATTGAAGGGATTAATAGATTGGTAGAAGCTGAAAGAAAAATAGAATATTATAATGAAGGTCAAATTACACTGAATAGTACTAGTAAAGTGATAATAACCAACCGAACTTATCAACTTCTTGCTACTTTAACACCAAAAGTTTCTGATATATCTATAACTTGGTCATCAAGCAATCCAAATATTGCAACTGTTGATAACAACGGTATCGTTACAGCAGTAAGTAAAGGAACAGCTGTAATAACAGTAGAAACTGAAGGTGGAAAAAAAGCATCTAGTCAAATTACAGTGACTGATAAACCAATAGTACAGTTTAACACGTATGCAGCTTTGACTAGTTTTGGTTTTATAAAAAATGTAAGTACATCATTTTATAACCTAAGTGATGAAACATTAACTGTGGAAAATATAGAAGTATATGAAGATGATAATGTAGTCGCTTCATATAGTAAAAAGGAACTGGTAGATAACGGAATATCGGTGGAAATTAATCCGTATCGTCAGTTTAGAATTAATGTATCATTTGCACTTGGTATTCGGGCAGCGAGTGATAATAAAGTTAAATATACCCTTAGCGACAACCAAGAGTCATTTGAGTATATATCTAAAATTGAATAAATGAGATAAAACCCATGTAGTGTAAACTCTCTGCATGGGTTTTTTCCTTTTCCATCGAAGTATTCGAGTTGGAATCAGATAAAAAATTAGGTTGAGGATTATACCCCAACCTAACTTTTTATAACATAAACCTGCCATTTAGAAAGGTCTATTTCATCTTTCGTAATAACTGCAGATGGAAATACGAATGACCAAGGTTTACTTGTATTTTCTTTGACAACAAAGTCATCTAGTTTGAAGCCACCCTTAGCTATTTCATCATTACTTGCATCTTTTACTCCAAGTGGTACTTTTTCTAGCGTAATGCTTTTGTTAGAACCATTCCGGATTAATATAGTTACAACTAAGTCGCCATTTTCATTTTGTTTTGCTTCTAGCCCCATGAAGTTTATTTCTCCAGATTTTAAAGGTGCAGCACTAGCTACTACTTTTTGTAAGTTGTTTTTTGTTTCTTCAGCAATCGACTTTTCCCATGAATCCTCAAGACTCAATTGGTGTTTTTTCCTCACTTCAAATGCTAGGGACCAGGTGTTCATGTCAAAGTCTGTATCCGCAACTAAATCTTCTGGTAAAAATGCAAATTTCCAAGGACGTGCTGAATTTGTTGGTATTGTTCCAATTTGTTTAAGATCAAATACCTTTCTGGCAATAATTTCCTTGTTTGCTCCTAATAATAAAATAGACGCTTTTTCGAAGTGAATACTTTTTCCGATTGTATTTTTCACAAGAGCTGTTGCTACTAAACTATTATTCTTAAGCTTATTTAATTCTATTCCATATAGCGAAATTTGATTTACTTTTAGTTTTGGGCTTTCATTATTGTGAAATGCGTATACATACCGATCTTCATTTGGGATATTCCAGTTTGGTGACAGAGATAGTTCGGTTTCTATTAATTCTTCGCTCTGCTCACCATTATCAGATCCGATAACTTCATCCGCATTTACCGAATTAGTTGTATCGCTTTGTTTCTGCTTTTTAGTAAAACCTAACATAATATCTTCCTCTCACATTAATCAGTTTTGAATTAATTCATCTTTTTGTTGTTTATCAATTATCCCTTGAATAAGCCCTTTCAATCGAATACCAAGTTGATATTCAACTTCATGGTACATTGTTTCAAAAAGTGTATATCCTTCTTTTTGAAATAACTCTATCGGGTCTTCCTGCTGATACTGTCTTATGCCAATACCTTCTTTTAGTTGATTCATCGTATCTAAATGACGTTTCCATAATGTATCTAGAACGGATAGTCCCAACCCTTTTACCGTTTTCTCTATATCTTCATTTTCACTATACGAATGAAGTGTTTTTAGGTGTTCTTCGAAATGCGGTTTAACAAATTGTTTAATATCTTCCACCGTTTCAAGCTCTTTTCCTTCAAAAGAGATTGTAGTAATTAGAGTTTGATTCAATGCAGCTTCTAATTCGTGTAAATCCCATTCTCCAGGCAAATTTTCAGAGTCAGTATTGACATGCATATCAATAATTTGATTTGGTATGACCTCGGTCTGTTTAGCTAAAAGGTTTAATACTTCGGAAGACTCTAAAATACTATCTCTAAATTCATACATTACGGTACGCTGTTGATTAATAACATCTTCTAATTTTAAATTATACTCACGCTGCTGGTATTGCACGCCTTCACTAATTTTCTGGGCGGTATCTACTAACTTTCGTACATTTGCTGATTTTACTGCACCAGCACTATTTGTCTTTAATTTTGGTTTTAACCTCTCAAGCTCATCAGCCATGAAGCGAGTAGGTAGGTTATCTTCTAATGAAACAATAAACTGTGTTAATCCTGGGTCACCTTGTCTAGCAGAACGCCCTTTTAATTGATTATCAATTCGTCTACTTTCATTTCGTTCCGTACCTATTACATAGAGACCACCTAGCTCAACTACACCCTCACCAAGTAGGATATCTGTTCCCCGACCAGCCATATTTGTGGCAATGGTTATCTGCCCGTTTTGGCCGGCCAATGCAATTAAGCTTGCTTCTTGTTTAACACTTTTTGCATTTAATAGCTGATAATGGAGGTTTTCCTGCTCCAGGTACTCTGCAACGGTTTCTGATTGTAATATTGAAGCGGTGCCAATGAGAATAGGTTGCCCTATTTTATGTCTGTTTTTAATTTCTTTTACTAGGTGTTCATATTTCTGTTCTTTCGTCAAAAACACCATATCTGGCAGGTCTTCTCTTTGATTCACTTTATTTGTAGGAATGTTTATAACGTCCATACCGTACACTTTTCGGATTTCCGATTCTTCCGTTTTAGCGGTACCGGTCATCCCTGATAATAGAGGGTACATACGATAATAGTTTTGAATAGTGATAGATGCTTGTGTTTTATTTTCATCCGTATTTACTAATCCTTCTTTAGCTTCAATCGCTTGATGAAGACCATCACTTAAACTTCGACCTTCCATCACTCTTCCCGTGTTCATATCGACGAGCTGCACTTCACCTTTTTCAACAATATAGTCAACATCTCTCTCAAATAAAGTGCGAGCGCGTAACGCCTGTAATAGTGAGTGGAATAATGTGCTGTGTTCTAGATCAAATAAATTTTCCACACCAAATATCTTTTCAAACTTATTTAACCCTGTATCGCTAAAGTTAACAACTTTCATTTCCCGATCGAATATGTAATCAACATCTTCTTTTAGACCTTTTACAACGCTTGCACATACACTGTAAAGTTTATCACTCGGTTTATCTTTGCCAGCTACAATTAATGGTGTTCTTGCTTCGTCAATTAAAACACTGTCTATTTCGTCAATAATTGCATAGTGATAGGGGCGTTGCACTTTTTGTTGTATGGAACCAACCATGTTGTCACGCAAATAATCAAAACCGAATTCAGTTCCAACACCATATGTAATATCACAGTTATACGCTTCCTGTTTTTCAAAATTGCTTATTCCAGGAACGTTAAGGCCTACAGAAAGTCCAAGGAATTCGTGAATCTGTCCGATTAATTCTTTATCTCGATGTGCTAAGTAATCATTAACAGTAATGATATGTACTCCTTTACCTTCAAGGGCTACAAGGTAACTAGCTAATGAACCAACAAGTGTCTTTCCTTCACCAGTTGCCATTTCAGCAATATTTCCATTCAAAAGGACTAATCCTCCTAGTAATTGCACATCATAATGCCTGAGTCCTAATACCCGTTTAGATGCTTCTCTAACGGTAGCAAATGCATCAACCTTTATATCGTGTATTGTCTTTCCTTGGTTTAATTGTTTTTTAAGTTCCATTGTTTTATCTCTTAATTGGTCATCACTGAAACTTTCAAAATGTTTCTCTTTTTTATTAATTTTTTCGACAATTTTATTATATGTTTTTAATTCTTGAATAGTCTTCGATTGATTTATTTTTTCTAACACGTTCATCTACATAAAACCCCTTAACTGATTGTTTTTCTAGGGATATTATAACATGAATGACTAAGCTTATGATTAATAACTAAAAAAAACATATTTTTCATATATTGCGTTTACCTCTTATTGGTTATTCACGGCAAAAATTGTGTAAATGCAGTGTATACGTAGAGATTGCTAAAATTGATTAAGTAATATTTTAACTTGAAGTAGGTGCACAAATGTTTAATGTAACGGAATTAGTGATAGCCTTTTTACTGTCATCGATTACTGCAGTATTGGTAACTCCTCTTGTAAAAAAACTAGCCATAAAAATAGGTGCAGTAGATAAACCAGATAAAAGAAAAACTCATGATGGAGTTAAAGCTAGTATGGGTGGCCTTGCTATTTTTCTAGGGGTATTTGCCGGGTTACTATATTTACAACCACAACATGAACAAATGATTGCTATTTCAATTGGAGCGGTCATTATGTTAATGACTGGAATCTTGGATGATATATTTCAAATAAAGCCACTGATGAAGTTAAACGGTCAAACCGCTGCAGCTATTGTAGTTGTTTCTTCTGGAGTTGTTATTGAAAAAATAACCCTGCCTTTTTTTGATGTTATATATTTTGACGATTTTAGTTTTATCATTACAATTATCTGGATAGTCGGTGCATCAAATGCAATCAATTTAATTGATGGATTAGATGGATTAGCAGCGGGTGTATCAGGAATCGCTTTAGTAAGTATTTTTATCATGGCAGTAATGGATTTTCGAGTAACGGTTGTCTATTTAACGCTTGTATTAATTGGAGGTACATCAGGATTCCTGTATCATAACTTTTATCCAGCCAAGATTTTCATGGGAGATACAGGTGCTTTATTTTTGGGATATGCGATAGCAGTTGTGGCGGTATTAGGACTGTTTAAAAATATTGCATTCTTTAGTTTTGTTATTCCTATTATCGTAATTGCAGTCCCAGTTTTTGATACCTTATTTGCAATAATAAGAAGAATAATAAATAAGCAGGGCATTGGGACGGCAGATAAAGGACATATTCATTACAGGTTAATAAAAATGGGGTATAGCCACAAAGCTTCTGTTCTTATTATTTATGGATTTAGTGCTTACTTTGGTGCGATGGCTATCATATTTAATAGCGCAACATTGCAATTGTCATTGGTTATATTTGGGGTAATTATTATTGGCGTTCAAATCATCGCAGAATTAGCTGGGGTCGTGTTGAATGGTCAACAACCTTTAATAGATGGTATTCGTAAAGTCTTTGGGTTAAAAAAAGTATAAGTAAACAAAAGCGATCGACAATATAGGTCGATCGCTTAATTTGTATTTGGTCCTTCATTATAGAGCGCTTTTACAAGTTTCTCACTTGAATTTCCTTTTGAATATTGATTCCATTCATCAGCGAATTCTTTCACTTGTTGTAAATCAAATTTATTTTCAGCAATGGTTTCTAAAAGATCGTCTGTATTTCGAACAACCGGTCCTGGTACTAGCGTTTCATAGTCTTCCCAAAATCCTACATTTTCATTATATTCCTCTAAATCATATGCAAAAAAGACGATTGGTCGTTGCAGCATAGAAAATTCGAATGGTATCGATGAATAATCAGTGATCAATATATCAGTAATAACTAAAAGCTGATTTAAATCTGCAATATGAGTTACATCATAAACAAAATTGGAATCTGCATCCTTATACTTGTGTTTAACAGCAGGGTGAAGGCGTAAGAATAGGACGTACTCATCAGAAAGCTGTGCTTCAAGTTTTTTAATGTCTAATTCAATTTTCATCCGATCAAGTTCCTGATCGCGATATGTTGGGGCATATAAAATTACTTTTTTTCGTTTGGTTATTGGAAAAGTTGATTTAAGATTCTGTTCTACTTCATGCATTTTAGCGGTTTCATAAAAAAAATCAGTACGTGGAACACCTGTCCGTAAAAAAACACGCTTTGAGACACCAAAGCTTTCGTGGAAAATAGGTATCATTTTTTCGGAACCTACTACAATATGAGTGAATCGTCGATAAACCTTTTTAAAACGGGCATTGGCGCGCTCTGTTCGATTTTTAACAGTTGGGTCCTTTAAACTAAATTGCTTAATCGCTCCAACAGCGTGCCACAATTGTATACACTGTACATTTGGTTTGAAGTCAGTAACCGCCAAAAAACCAAAATAATTATCAACTAATACTTTGTCAGCTGTAGCTAAATGATAGATGGACCGGATCCAACTAAATAAATGAGATAGTTCAAAAATTATAATTTTTCTAGTAGAAGTATGTCCAAAGTTAATCTTACATTGGGAAGTTTTGAGAATAATCACCTGAGTATTAACTTGTTTTTCTAACTCGTCCAACGTAAACAAAATATTATCCCCAAATGAAGCAACAAAGACTGTTTTCTTCTTTTGAGGAAATAAGTTAAACATATGAAAGAGTGTACGAAAAACAAAAAGGTACACAGTAATTGCTATTTCTCTAACCATTGTGCGCTTTATTCAAATCTTTTTTAATCTGAGTAGTTGATATACCAACCGTTCGTGGTAAGTATACAACTTCACAGTAATACTTTAAGAAATCAAACTCACCTTTCCAGTCATCCCCCATAACAAATACATCAATATCATAATCTTGCACATCTTCTACTTTTTGTTCCCACTTTTGTTCAGGAATAACCTCGTCAACATAACGGACAGCTTCTAGAATTGCCTTACGTTGTTCAAAGCTATAATATGCTTTTTTATCTTTAAGTGCATTGAATTCATCTGATGATATGGCAACAATTAAATAGTCACCAACTTCTTTTGCGCGACGTAATAAATTAATATGACCAACATGGAGTAAATCGAACGTTCCATATGTGATTACTTTTCTCATAGAATACCTCCATCTAATGACGCGATATAATATATATTACTATATTCTCTTTACACTACTATAACATACAGTTTACATTCTCTTAATAATACTCTTTTTCATTATACTTGGAAAAGAGAAAAAAATACACTACAAAAGTGATTATAAAAAAGAAAGAGCATCATCACAACTACATGTTCTAACACGTCGCTATAATAATGCTCAGTCTTAAAAATTTCATCCAATCTAAAAATGCTTAATCAAAAAAGAATAATATAGCTTATCGATATGCATGGAAAACTTTTTTGATTTTAAATATTCTTGGGAATGTGCAGCTTTTAGGCAAACGCGGTATAATTCTTTCATATCCTCTTCAATTTCACTACTCTTTGCCAGTTCTTTTAAAGTGGTTCTGCTGTGACGTAGTGTTGGGTCGATAAATGAATCGAGTTCTCCTTTTAATTCCGTTTTATTCGGCAAGGGAAGATCAAACGATTTCGCAATGTTTTTTACCGTACCAAAACTATCTTCTACAAAATCATCGTAATCAACAATTATACGGCTGTCAGTTTTTGTACCTCTTAGGGCCAGAAGTGTTCGGATTTGCCATTGTTTTAGTGCTGATTTTTCCTCTCTGTTATATGCTCTTTTAAAAGAAGCGGCTACATCGAGCGGATTACGTATCATAATAAGGTAATTGGCTTTTACGTTAAGTTCAGACAGGATTTCCTTCCACATTTCAATGCACTCACTCGTTCTCGGATCTTTCCATCCCCATAAGGACTTTTCAGAGAATTGGTCTTCTACGGTTTCCTTCATTTTTTGCTTTAAAGGTTTAATTTTTCCTGTCTTTTGCCAGCCTTTTCGGAAAGGCATGCTACCGAGTTCATTTTTAATTTCTTTGTGAATATCAACTATTTTCCTGTTTTCCCAGAAACCTTTTGGGTTGGTTTTATTCGGTTTTACAAATCCTTCTCCCAGGTCGACACCTAGAAAGTTAATGGAACGGGTGGCCATGGAAGTCCCACATCTACCGGATCCTATTACAGTAACTGCTTTATTTTTTGGAGACTGTGTTTTTTTGTTAAACATGTTGAAAAGTGCCATTATGAATACTCCTCCTACTACAATTCAGTTTATTTATAGCAATTGTCTTATATATTCAATTACCCATATTTTCGTAATAGTATTCGAAGAACTATATTAATTTATGAGCATATTGGTATAGTAAAGTATAACCGAAGTAATTTTGACAAAATACTACGATAAAATTAGTATCGATATTATCATGAAGTTATCCTATTTAAATTTGCATGCTAAGGAGAAACTATAATGGATTCTAAAACAATAAAAAAAATAAATCAACGAAGAATAAAGGTATTAGTAAATCCAATAAAAAACTATTTAAAAGTAAAAGATGTTAATAAAAGAGCTAAATATTCGAGATGGTATGAGAAATTACCGTTAAAGAACAATTACGTATTATATGAATCACGGGACGGCAAATCAATGACCGACAGCCCCTATGCGATATTTAAGTATTTTATACAGGAGCCTCGCTGGAAGGACTTAGTCCACGTATGGGTCATATTGGATAAAGATTATTTGAAATCAGTTAGAAAAAAGTATGCGAAACATACCAATGTTAGATTCGTTTTACGAAATAGTGATCAATACTATAGGTATCTTGCCACGTGCAAATATTTAATTAATAATTCAACTTTCTCCAATATATATACCGTTAAAGAAGGGCAGGTATATACAAATACGTGGCACGGGACGCCGTTAAAGCATATGGGATTTGATATTGAAGGGCAACCACTCGGAGCGAGTAATGTGCTGCGGAATTTCCTAAGTGCTGAATATATTCTGAGCCCGAACAAATTCACAACGGACATTTTTAATAATGGTTTTAAATTAAAAAATATCTACAATGGTACAATTCTGGAAGAGGGATATCCCAGAATTGACCTTACAGTTAACGCGGATAAAAGTGAAATGAAGCAGCTGTTAAAAGAGGAAAATATTGAGCTTGAAAATAGAAAAATGATTCTGTATGCACCAACATGGAAAGGTGAAAAAGTATCTGAACCGCGTGATGATATTGAACAAATCTATCATGATATTACCCGAATAGAAGAAAGTGTCGGTAATGAGTATAAAGTTGTGGTGAAAATACATCCATTTTTGTATCCTTATGCCAAAAAGAATGCTTTACTAGAAGGGAAATTAGTATCTGATACGTTTGAAACGAATGAACTTCTCGCTGTAACTGATATTTTAATTACAGATTATTCCAGTATTTTCTTTGATTTTTTAGTTACTGGAAAACCCATTTTATTTTATATGTGGGACTATGACGATTACAATGAGAATCGTGGCATGTACTTGGATCGTAATGATTTACCCGGTCCAATTTCAACTGATGTTGATGGTCTAATCGACAGTATCAGCAATATTGATACGGTTCAGGAAAAGTACAAGGAAACGTATAACCATTTTGTGGACAGGTTCTGCTATCATGATTATGGCAATGTAACTGAAAATGTCGTAAAAACAATCTTTGGATTGGATGGCAAGGTTCAAAAGCAAGCTGCATGCTCAGCTGATGAGAAAAAAGAAAAGATCATGATCTATCCTGGAGGACTGCAAAATAATGGAATAACAGGATCTGTATTAAATTTATTGGATAATATTGATTACACGAAATATGATGTTTCCGTTTTAATTAATCAATCAAATAGTGCACATGCGAAATCAAATATAATGAAAATGAATCCCAATGCCAGACTCGTTGCTAAATCTGGACGAATCAGCCAGACGATAGGGGAAGAGTTGCGGAATTATATTATAAAAAACAGAGGATTGACTTCAGAATTTCTAAAGTCTATCTTTCCTTCTGATATGTATAATAGAGAATATAAACGGATTTTTGGTAATGTAGAATTTGATTACGCAATAGACTTTAGTGGCTATGCTATGTTCTGGCCGAATGTTATATTAGCAGGTAACGCGAAAAAGAAAATGATTGTCATGCATAGTGATATGCTTTCTGATATGAATAGAAATGTAAATGGAAAAAGACCGCATTATATTAATTTACGAGGGGTCTTTACCATATACAAGTATTTTGACGAACTAATTAGTGTTTCTGAAGCAACAATGGAAGTAAACAAAGAGAATCTAAAAGAGTATATTGAGGATACGAAGGTTAGTTATTTAATTAACTCGATTAACGTTAAGAAAATTGAGACGTTATCAAAAGATGACAGCGATGTGTATGAGAAAAATAATAAACCTGTATTGGTGAATTTAAAGGGCAACGAAATTTATGATGTCCCACTTCCACAACAAGATGGTTACACCAATTTTGTTAATATGGGCAGGTTGTCACCAGAAAAAGGACAAGACCAACTTATTGAAGCATTTGCGGAACTCCACAAAAAGTATGAAAATACACGGCTTTATATTATCGGCGAGGGCCCGGCAAGAGGAACGCTGGAAAAACTGATTCGGGCGCATGGCGTAGAGCAATCAGTGTTCCTGGTTGGGCATAAATCGAATCCGTTTTATTTGATGGGGATGTGTGATGCATTTGTATTGTCCTCCCATTATGAAGGACATCCACTCGTTTTATTAGAGTCATTAGCCCTTGATCTTTCTATCGTTTCCACGGACATTGTTGCAAGCAGATATATCTTAGAGGATGGCAGGTATGGAACCTTGACGGAAAACTCTGTAAGCGGATTATGTGAAGGTATGGAATCCGTAATTAAAGGGAGTAATGAACAGGACAAGTTTGATGTTGAAGCGTTTAATGAAGAGGCAATGGAAAGTTTTTACAAGACATTAACTAATTGATTTGCTGATAGCAGGGATAAAATGAGGAAAAAAGTTAAGGGAATCGTTTATACACTGTATAAAGTTGTATTTAAATTCCTTGGTTGGGTATTGCCCAAAAATAATAAGATGATAATTTTTGAAAGCTTTTTAGGGAGGCAATACAGCGATAACCCCAGGGCGATATATGAATATATGCTGAAAAACCATCCCGATTATGACATGTACTGGAGTGTCGATGAAAAGTACTTTTCCAAGCCTGATGGTAAGCATGTTCAGCGTTTATCCATCAGGTGGTTATTCATAATGGCCAGAGCGAAGTATTGGATTACTAATAGTCGTTTACCTTTATGGATTCCTAAACCAGGAAATACGATTTATGTGCAGACATGGCACGGTACACCATTAAAGAAATTAGCGGCAGATATGGATGAGGTCCATATGCCCGGTTCTAATTCGGATAAATATAAACGGGATTTTCTGGAGTCAGCTAGAAAGTGGGATTATCTAGTATCGCCAAATGCCTATTCAACTGAAATATTTAAAAGCGCTTTTCATTTTGATCGGACAATGATTGAATCAGGGTATCCGAGAAATGATTTCTTAATAAATTCCAATAATGAAGATACAATTACGGGGATCAAAAAACGGTACAATTTTCCAACAGATAAAAAAATCATTCTGTATGCACCTACATGGAGAGATGATGAATTATACAATCGTGACAAAAATAAATTTGACTTACAGATGGATTTAGCCCGGATAAAAGCAGAAATTGGTGATGAGTATATCCTATTTTTGAGGCTTCACTATTTTGTTGCTGGGAAACTAGATTTAACCGAATACGAGGGCTTTGTATATGATTGCACATACCACGAAGACATTAGGGAATTATATCTTATATCTGATTTATTAATTACCGATTATTCTTCTGTATTTTTTGATTATGCGAACCTGAAGAGACCAATGATATTCTTCGTTTATGATATGGAAAAGTATCGGGATAACCTGCGGGGCTTTTATTTTGACTTTGAGAAAAAGGCTCCCGGTCCGTTGGTTAAAACGACAGAAGAAGTAATAGCTGAAATTAAAGACCTTAGTCAAAATGGTTTTACCCCATCTGAAACAACAGAAGCTTTTTATCAGAAATTTTGTTATTTAGAAGATGGACATGCAAGTGAACGTGTGGTGAATGAGGTTATGAATGGATAGGCTTATTCCTATATGGTATAAGCCTTATTATTTTATTGTCATTTTTAGAGGATGATTGTATAATTTAGAGCAATTACTATCAATGTATAGATTTGAAAGGGTAAAACAATTATGAAATCAGCAATTAAAGTTATAAAAGAACAAATAGATCACTTTTATTTAATTAGAAGACTTTCCTTATATGAATTAAAAAGTAAAAATAAAAATAACTACCTTGGTATGGCTTGGGAGGTACTTAATCCATCCATCCAAATTCTTATTTATTGGTTTGTGTTTGGAACAATTAGACAAAGAGAAGGGATAGAAGTTGCACCAGGAGTAGATGCTCCATTCATACTTTGGTTACTCGGAGGATTTATTTTGTGGAATTTCTTTTACCAATCCACTATTCAGGGATCAAAGTCCATTTATAGCCGCTTACGGATGCTTTCAAAAATGAATTTTCCAATGAGTATAATACCTAATTTTGCAATTGTTTCTCAGTTTTATATTCATTTAATTATGTTGGGTATATCCATTATTATTTTTCAATTTACAGGATTATTTTTCGTAAACATTTATTACTTACAATTTATTTATTTTATCTTTGCTGCATTTTGTTTAATCTATGCACTATCACTGATTACTTCAACATTGTCTACCATAATTCGTGATATACACATGTTTCTGAATTCGACGTTACGCATGGGATTATATTTATCAGGGGTATTGTGGCCATTAACGATTCTTTCGGGTTATCCGATAGTCATGAACATCATGAAATTAAATCCATTGTATTATTTGATTGAAGGATACCGGGCTGCCTTATTTGGAACAGAATGGTACTTTATTACACACTGGGAGTATACATTGGTATTCTGGGCATTTGTAATTGTATTATTCCTATTTGGCTCTGCACTGCATGTTAAATTTAGAAGACACTTTATTGATTACTTGTAAAGGCTTGTGATGATATGGAAAAATCGATAATAGCTAATAATATTTCAAAAAAATATAAACTATATAATGGGACGAAAGAACGCCTTTTGGATCTTATAACACCGAGGAGTTATGGGAAAGATTTTTACGCGCTAAGAGATGTAAACTTTGAGGCTGAAAAAGGGGATACGATCGGGTTTATTGGCATTAATGGATCCGGAAAATCAACTTTGTCGAATATAATCGCTGGGATTGTTCCAGAGACTGCTGGTACGGTACAGACAAACGGACAAGTTGCTCTAATTGCTGTTGCATCTGGACTTAAGGGCGATTTATCCGGACGCGATAATATTGAACTGAAGTGTCTAATGCTCGGTTTTAGTAAAAATCAAATTAAGAAACTGGAACCCGAAATTATCGAGTTTTCAGAGCTGGGTGAATTTATTGATCAGCCAGTTAAATCCTATTCAAGCGGGATGAAATCAAGACTTGGGTTTGCGATATCCATCACCATAGATCCCGATATAATGATCATTGACGAAGCGCTTTCTGTAGGGGATAAGGCCTTTGCTGAAAAAAGCTTGGCTAAAATGAAAGAGTTTAAACAAAAAGGTAAAACCATGATTTTCGTTAGTCATTCAATTGGTCAAATGAAACAGTTTTGCGAAAAAATCCTATGGCTAGAATATGGATTGGTGAAGGACTTTGGACCTGTCGAGGAAGTACTGCCAAAGTATGAGGCATTTTTAAAAGAGTATAAGAAGATGTCAAAAAAAGAACGTAGTGAGTATAAGACGAATGCTCAAGAAAAACAAAAAAGTGCATTAGTGACGCAGCTTTAATCCCGTTGTTCATAACAAGGAGGAATTTACATGGATATACTAGTCACAGGAGGCGCCGGATATATTGGCAGCCACACGACAATTGAATTAGTAAATGAAGGCCACAATGTGGTAATCGTTGATAACCTAAGCAACAGTAATAAGCTCGTAATCGATCGTATCGAAGAAATAACAGGTAAAAGTGTAACTTCCTATTTTATTGATCTGTTAAATAAAGATGAATTAGATAAAGTTTTTAAAAATAATCACATTGATGCAGTTATTCACTTTGCTGGCTTTAAGGCTGTAGGGGAATCAGTAGCATTACCCTTAAAATATTATTCGAATAATTTAGTCAGTACATTAAATCTTTGTGAAGTGATGGAAGAAAATGATGTATATAACTTAATCTTTAGTTCATCTGCCACAGTTTATGGCAAACCAGAATCTTTTCCTATTAAAGAAACTTTTTCAACGAAGGCATACAATCCATATGGCAGAAGTAAATTAATAATAGAAGAAATACTAATGGATCTATCACATTCAAACGAAAAATGGAATATTACCTTGCTTCGTTATTTCAATCCGGTGGGCGCGCATGCCAGCGGTGAAATTGGTGAGGATCCAAATGGTACACCTAACAACTTAATGCCGTATATAACGCAGGTGGCCGTCGGTAAACTACAGGAATTAAACGTATTTGGCGATGATTACGATACAGTTGACGGCACGGGAGTTAGGGATTATATCCATGTTGTTGATTTAGCAAAAGGACATTTAAAAGCGCTTGAGAATATAGAAGCTAATGATCGATTAGAAATTGTTAACCTTGGTACAGGTGAAGGATATAGTGTTAAACAAGTTATAGAGGCCTTTCAAGAGGCATCTGGACAACATATTAACTATAAAATAGTTGACCGAAGACCTGGTGACGTTGCTACATCGTATGCAGATCCAACAAAAGCTTACGAAAAACTTGGTTGGAAGGCAGAAAAAGATATTAATGATATGTGCAGGGATTCGTGGAACTGGCAACAAAAAAATCCTAATGGTTATGAGGAAAAGTAAATATTTATAAGAAGGCTATTCTGTGGTATAAGTGGGAATAGCCTTTTTCAATTATTAAGTTTGTGTAATGCCGCTCCGGAAATACACTTCGCTTTCCGCGGGCGGCTGGTGAGCCTCCTTATGCTAACGCACTGCGTAGTCTCACCGATGCCTGTCCTCCCGCAGAAGTCTACGTGTATACGGGCTGCTGGTATAATAGTTGCCAATAACTGAAAGAAATGACCAAGATTCTTACGTAAATAGCTTTTACCAGTCCAGGTGAGTGGAGGGCGGTGACTCCTGCGGGAACAGCACGAGTCTGAAGACTCCGCAGCGGTGCTCTTCCGCGAGGAGACTGAGGCCGTGCCCGCGGAAAGCATCCGCCCGGAGCGATCCTGGACGGCAGCAATAGCACTTGTCTTTGGAAATAAACCTAAAGTTACGTCACAGTTTATATCTATTCTCTCAAAAGCAACAATCTTTACGAAAACAGCTTTTAATTACAACAAACTTTTAGAAATAGCCAATATTAATTACGAAATATCTCCGGGTTATTCGAAAATACTCCGTCTACTCCATAACCTACTAACTCCTCATAACGTTTTTTTGAATTAACTGTATAGGGGTAGACTTTATAGCCAAGCTGTTTACAGTTTTCTACAAATTCTCTATCTGTATAGACATTATTCGGATGGATGCTGCTAATGTTTAATCCACTATTTTTGGCATAATCCCATGCACGTAAAATACGATAGTAAAACAACATACCCAGTTCAACATCAGGTGCAAGCTGCTGGATTTTTTCAAGTGCTACATGGTCAAATGATGAAATAACCAAATTATCTAACCGGTCATAGCTCCGCAGACAATCCAATAAAATTTCTTCTATTCCAGGATAAATCACGGGTATATTTTTGATTTCCACATTTAGCTTCACATCAGAAGGGCATATTTCAAGAACCTCTTCTAATGTCGGCAATGTTACGCCCTTAAATTCTGTTGAAAATTTGGATCCTACATCAAT
Organism: Virgibacillus necropolis; assembly: GCF_044793635.1. GTDB lineage: Bacteria > Bacillota > Bacilli > Bacillales > Amphibacillaceae > Virgibacillus_F > Virgibacillus_F necropolis_A. The sequence continues at coordinate 1,660,636 of NZ_CP084992.1, read as the reverse complement.
TTGTCGAATTTCCTCTAATGTAAAATCACGAATTCGACCTTTTACGTCTTTATTATATTTGGTGAACTTGTGGTCATGACAGACGACAAGTTTATTATCTTTTGTTAGCTGGACATCTAGTTCAATTCCTTCTGTGCCATGTTTGATTGCCTTCTCAAAAGCAGGTACAGTATTTTCCGGTGCTTCGGTCAATGAACCTCGATGAGCAAAATTTAAAACCATTCTATCCACTCCTAACTGTTGAATAAATCATATCACAACGTAAAAAATGATAAAAATATGTAACTATTAAAATATCATTGGAGATTTTAATCGAAAACCTATATAATTAGTGAGGATGTATATATATTCTAAATGAGGTGAGAAATTGTTCACGATACTTCTATTAGCCTCTTTAACGTTAGTTATTTCTTTAATTATAACGCCGTTAATTATTAAACTAGCAATCAAGCTAAATGCTACTGACAAACCTAATTATCGGAAAGCGCACAAGGTACCAACACCAACTTTAGGCGGAATAGCTATCTTTCTAAGTTTTGTAGGAGGATTGTTCATATTACAACCCTATAGTGACTATCATGCTGCTGTAGTAACTGGAGCTAGTATAATCATAGTTTTAGGGATTATCGATGATTTATACAATCTTTCTGCTAAAATTAAATTTTCAGTGCAAATCGTAGTTGCATTGTTAGTAGTGTACTGGGGTGGATTACAAGTTGAATTTATTAATTTGCCTTTCGGTGGACAAATTGAATTCGGATTCCTTAGTTCAATTGTAGCGATTTTCTGGATAGTTGGAATTACGAATGCTATTAACTTAATCGATGGATTAGACGGACTTGCAGCAGGAGTTTCCTCGATCGCATTATTTACGATCGCCGGAATGGCTGTGCTGATGGGTGATGTTTACGTTTCAACAATGGCACTTATTTTATTTTTTAGTACGATGGGATTCCTTCGATATAACTTTTTCCCTGCTAAAATCTTTATGGGTGACACCGGTGCAATGTTTCTCGGATTTATGATTAGTGTGCTGGCACTACTCGGGTTTAAAAATATTACCGTGATCTCATTTGTTATTCCAATATTTATTTTAGGGGTACCAATATCGGATACATTGATTGCAATGGTTAGACGACGAGTTAATCGACAGCCGATTTCACAACCGGATAAATCACATCTGCATCACAGGCTAATGCAGTCTGGATTTACACACAAACAAACGGTATTGTTTATCTATTCATTAAGTGCAATGTTTAGTATATCAGCGATTTTCTTTTCGATGACAACTTTATGGGGCTCCATTATTATCCTGGGAGTGGCACTACTTGCAATTGAAGTTTTAATTGAAAGTCTAGGTCTGATTAATAATGACTTCAAACCACTTACTAATTTTGTGAAGAGTTTGTGGGAGAAATCATAGGAAATTCGTATACTAAGTTACTTCGAAAATTTAAGCAAGACAAAAAAACCTGCTAACCATTGTGGCTAGCAGGTTTTTTCTAATCTATTGTGTGGCTGTTCTATCTGTACTATCATCTGATGTTGCTGATACGGAATCTTCATTATTATCATTTTCATAAAGCTTAGCTGTAGCTGGGTCAATTTCTAAATGACTTTTCAACAGCTCTTTTGTTTCTTCAAGAGCAATCTCATCCAACTTCCAGTAATACGTATCTCCAGGTCGGTAGTTACTACCTTCAAGTGTTAGTGTATCAATTTCTAAACTTCCACTTCCTGTTCCGTACGAGATAAAGCTTTTCATTTCATCGAATGTCATATTGGTTGTCATATTTTCACCAACAGCTTCAATAATATTATCAAATTTAAGGACTGAATTTAGTGATGTTGCTTTTTGGACAACAGCTTTAATAATTTCTTGCTGACGTTTACCACGTTCAATGTCGTTATCATAGTGTCTGGTTCGCGCAAGGGCAAGTGCTTCTTCACCATTTAGTTGTTGTTCGCCAGGTAATAGGTGAATAGCTTCCTGGACATCATTAGAATTTTGTTCATATAATTCATAAGGAACATCAACCTTGATACCATCAACTGCATTGACAACATCGATAAACGCATCAAAATTAACTTTCACATAATAATCGACAGGAATCTCTAGCAAATTCTCAACTGTTTTGATTGTTGCTGGTGGACCACCATAAGCATGGGCATGATTAATTTTCGTCTTCCTATCAACTTCAGGAACATATACATAAGAGTCGCGTGGAATACTTACGAGCTTGACACTTTTATCTTCAATATTCAGTGTAGCAAGCATCAAAGTATCAGAGCGAGCACTTCCTTTATTGTTGCGGACATCACTTTGGTCAACACCAATAATTAATACAGAAACGTTATCCTCCGCGGGATCCACTGCTTCCTCGCGTAAATCTGATTTAGCACGGCCATCATCTTTGTAGGATTCCGTGAAAACAGAATCAGCTTTTGTATATAAATATGCTGCGTAAGTAAGTAGGCTTACAAATACTAATAAAACCGGAATTAAAATAAAATAAGCGCGTTTGCGTAATTTTCTTTTTTTGCCTCTTTTGGTCATTCTGGTTTGAGTTGTCTTTTCTTTAGACATATAACATTTTCCCCTTTAATTTCCTAACTTTTACAGTAATATTTTTAGAAGTGAATATCCAAGATACCACGAATTTTACATTAATACATCGATTTTTGAAACATTAATCTTTATTTTACTATGAATATTCCTATTCGTAAATTAATATTTTATTACATTTCTGTAAGAAACAATTACAGTTGAATGATTTCCTATTAGTACAGACGTTTAGGAGAGAAAAAGGTTTCGGTTGGATGGGAAAAGTGGTCGGAATCGCGCAGGAACTTCGCTGAATTCGCGTAGAAGCGCCGCAAAATCATGCGGTAGCTCCACGTATATTTTCGCAACCGATCCAAAATAGTACACAACCGATCGACCTCAACACACAAGCGATCGTCATCGGGGACAACCGATCGATCTCGACATACAAGCGATCGTCAAGAGTAGATAACCGATCGCGACAGTCCTAAGAATTGAAAACCCAAGGAGCGATTTAAGCTACGGTTTATTAATAGGATGGTTCGTTAATAGAGAAAAACTTCAGCAGCTGCTGAAGCTTTCCAAATGTTATTTTCTTTCAAAACCTTCTTCATCCAAAAACTGTGTGGCTTGATTATACGAATGAAAGGATCCATCTAAGTCTTGTCCAGCGTATACATTCCACAATCCGTCCTCATAGCAAAGTAATAAGGTTTGTTCGTTTGCATTAATCCAGGTTTCATCATCTGGAATTATTTCAGCATTTGCCTCTGGCGAAAGTGAATTAATTGCCTGTTGGATAATATCGACCAACTCATTTTCTGTATAATCCCGGATATTGGTCATGCCTTTATTATCTGTTTCATAATTCCCTATAGACCTCGTGTATACAAAACCATTGCCATTTGGGTGTAGGTTATGAACGACGATTTTTTTGTCGAGTGCGCTTTTTTCATAATGAAAATTAACTCGTCCCATTGAGATGTCCTTGCGTATTAATTCTGGAAACGTATTAATAATGGATAGTTTTTCTTCAAAAGTTAGCATAATTCCTCCGTTTAACCTCGATTTGACTTATATATATTATTCATTAACTATGGTTTTATTATTATGACACTATTCTATATAAAAGAAAACGGCATTATTCAAGGTATCTGTTCAACGATTGATTTTAGTCTCTTGGGATCCATTGCCTTGATTGGACATTAATCTGCAAAAGTTTTTGGCATTTATATAATATGAACTATAATAACAATATAAATTATAGATAACAATATCCGTGGAGGTGTACCACGTGGAACAGTCGAAGGATGAACGTTGGCGACAAAGTATTGAGAACTTTGAGAGGTCTTATAAATTATTAGAGAAGTATTCTAAGCAAACTATTGAAAACGAATTAGAGAGAGCAGGATTCGTTCATTTTTTTGAAATGACATTGGAACTATCATTGAAAGTTTTAAAAGATTATTTGGAAGTTCAAGGTTATAATGTTAAAAGTCCAAGAGAGACAATCAAACAAGCATACCAAATAGATTTAATAGATGATGGTCATATTTGGCTGGGAGCATTATCAAAAAGGAATTTAACTGCGCATACATACGATGAAGCATTAGCAAAAGAGTTTGCAAATGAAATTACGCAATTATATTTTCCAGCTATTAAAGTATTATATGTCAAGCTGTCGGAGGAATAAGAGCCATGTTTGGATTACGTGAGCGCGACATTGAATTAATAAAGAATGCATTAGGAAACTTTGAAGATATTGAACAGGCATATATCTTGCAGCCCATTTACCGTTTGACAATCTGTCGCATTCGATCGACAAAACCTTCTATATAATACTAATATCGTCACCAAACATAATCCGGTGGCGATATTTTTTATTTTAAATATCGTGCCACCTTTTCCGAACGCCATTCGATTGTAATGGTGAAAGGAGGTGAGGCACATGGCAACTTCAAATATGATCGACTCGACGCTTCGTCTAGTGTTCAACGACGGAATTGATGCTATCTCAGGTAAGGAGCTTTATAAATCGAAGAGCTTCAATAACGTCAAAACGGAAGCAACACCTGATCAGTTATACGCAATTTCAATTTCGCTTGAGCCGTTGCAGCAACGTACACTTTACAAAGTTGAACGTAATGACAGTTCTGAGTTAAGTCAGGCGTAACAGTATAAAATCTAGCGGAAAGGAGGGATTATGATGGCGAAAAAAATAGAAATGAAATTTGAAAATCAGGACGGCAAAGTGGTGACTTACTCACTTGATAATCCGGTTGAACCAGTTGATGCGATTGCAGTACAAGCTGCAATGGATGAAATTATCACTCAGAACGCATTCACTTCATCTGGCGGTGATCTTGTAGCCGTGAAAAGCGCACGTATTGTCGAGCGTAATGTATTGGACATTGAATTAGCATAATTAAAGGGACCAGCGACAATGAATGTTATTCTGTCGCTGGTTTTTTTCTTCATCTTCCGGGTTTTTTGAGACAGACTTCGTTCGAAAAATTGGCATTTCAAAGACTAATCTCAGTAATATCAGTAATGGCCATTCCGTTCCCGTGTTGGGAATAAGTACTATATTATTCCAATATTGTGGTATAATCTTTTTAATTATTAAAGAAAAATAACGAATAAAGGAGTAATATATGATAATCAAAAAACGAACAACCCCGGTTGAAATACCTGTATTGGAAGCGCTAAAGCGCAGGCTATCTCCTCGGCGCAAAATCTATCCTAAGCTAGAAGAAGATTTTGCTTATAGTCAAAAAGGATTTGATGGCGAGAAAGCTGTTGATCGCTTCACCGCCGCACTTTTGAAAAATAACCTCACGATACTCCACGATGTGTATCTCCACAACAAAGGTTCATCCTTCCAAATTGACACCCTTATTATTGGCCCGCATTGTATCTTCGTAGTCGAAATTAAAAACTATACTGGTACTGTAACCTTCAACTTCATCTTAAAACAATTTACCCGCGAACATAATGGAAAAATAACAGGATTCCGCAACCCCATCATACAAGCCACAACAAACACACTCCTGCTAACAGAATGGCTCAGTGACCACACTATTATGGATATTCCAATCTATCCGCTCGTTGTAATTAGTGAACCAAGTACAATTCTCAAGGTAATCCCAGCGGAAAAAGATATATCTGACGTCGTCATGCATGGAGAATATATGCCGCAGCAAGTTATGAAAATGAACCAGGAGTTGGAGGGAAATCGTCATGGACATCTTCATCAAAAAATTGGTGCCTTAATTCTGGGAGAGTGTGGGACATTTGATTTCGATTACAGACGGGAATATGTAATTGATCATCAGAAGATATTAAGCGGGGTGCAGTGTCCAGGATGTGGAAAGTTGGGAATGGAGCGCAAACAGAAGAACTGGCATTGTAACAAATGTGGTGAAAAGGATAAAGACGCATATATAAAGGCAATCTCAGACTATTTATTACTCATTAAACCATCAATTACTAACACAGAATGTATGAAATTTTTAAAGGTCGACTCTCGTCATATTGTGACAAGGTTATTAAAAAGTTCCGGGTTAATATATGATGGAAAATACAAGAGATGGAGTCGAAAATGATAGAATTGATACTGTGGAATTGCTAACCGATCGAGAATGCACCTCAACCGATCCTGGGTACTTCCTAACCGATCGGAATCGTGTCTGACCCGATCGGCATCATCGTACAAGCGATCGACATCGCAGATCAACCGATCGACAGCTGGAACTTAGCGCGTTCGCCGCGCCCAGCACAACCAAAATGATAGAATTGACACAGCGGGATTGCTAACCGATCGAGAATGCACCTCAACCGATCCGGAGTACTTCCTAACCGATCGAAAACGAGTTCGACCCGATCGGCATCATCGTACAAGCGATCGTCAAGAGCCATAACCGATCGACACCGCAAATTAACCGATCGACAGCCAACACTCAGCATGGTCCCAGCTACGATCCCTCACCCGCAACTCTAAATACACTAATCCCTAAATTAACTTAATTAACTATGATATAATTAAGTTAAGCTAGAACAAGGGGGATCATCCATGCAACGCGGTACTTTTCAGTTAATGAAGTCAGTCAATAAATCAATCATATTAAACAAAATCCGCAGTACAGAACCAATTTCACGGGCGCAAATTGCTAAGGAAACAAAACTCACCCCGCCAACTGTTAGTAGCATTGTGAAAGAGTTGATTGAGCAGGGGATTGTAATTGAAAGCAATCTGGGTGTTTCCCAAGGTGGCAGAAAACCGACGATGCTTCATATCAATAATGATGCTTTTTATGTGATTGGCGTAGATGCGGGGCCGGAGTCGATTGGGTGTATTCTTGCAGATTTATCCGGAAAAATTATTGAACGAACAGCCAGTAGGATTAATACGCCAATAACGAATGATCAATTTATGGCTATTATAAAGGAAAACATACATAAAATTATTGATGCACCGTCGACAAATAAAGACAAAATCATGGGTGTCGGTGTGGGGATGCATGGTGTTGTGGATGTGGAAACAGGTACTTCACTTGTTGCGCCGAACCTCAACCTAACAAACATTCCCTTAAAAGATGAGCTTGAGGCGGAATTCAATTTAATTGTCAGGGTTGAGAATGATGCAAGAACAATGGCGTTAGGAGAATCGTGGTTTGGTGGTCATGATGACGTAGATAGTATGGTTGCTGTGAATCTTGGTCATGGAGTTGGAGCAGGATTTGTTTATAAAGGAAAGCTATATCACGGTGCACAGGATCTCGCTGGCGAACTTGGCCACATGACAATTGATATTAATGGAGAGGTTTGTGAATGCGGGAATCGTGGTTGCTTACAAACTTTTGCTACTGGAGCGGCTATTGTAGAGCGAGCCCGTAAGGATATCAAAGACTTGCCAGACAACATAACCGGTGAAGAGATATATCACCGAGCTCAAAGAGGTGACGATGCATATATAAACGTCCTGCATAATACCGGAGTGATAATCGGAGTGGGATTAACAAACTTAATTCATCTTATTAATCCTGGAAGAATCGTATTGGGTGGTGGGGTAACGAAGAGTGCGAAATTCATCCTTCCAGCTATTAAACAAACGATTGATCAACGTGCGCTGACGCCTGAAGCAAAGCGGACTGAGGTGTCAGTTACCAGGCTTGGTGATGACTCTACTTTACTAGGGGCAATTTCCCTATTATTGGTTGAATTATTTGCACCAGTATAAAAAAAGAGCTGAACAGCGGCGTTCAGCTCTTTTTCAGTGTTTAGGAAACAATAAAATTTTGTAATTTTGGATAACTGATCTACCTGTCAGCCACGTCCAGCTACAGCGCCCATTGCCTAGTGCCCTTCCGGCTCCTCCTTACGATAACAGTTCGACATAGTCGAACGTCCTTAATCGCTTGCGCTCTTCGTGTTTCCTTTATCTCATACGGTTCCGTCCAGGGCATACGGCAATAACCGGGCGCTTGCGCTTTTGTTCGTAGTAGGGAAATTTCATCATTTCCCGGGAAATAACGACACTATTCTACGGCAAAAGAAAACTTTGTTCTTTTGTTGTATTCCGTTCCAGCCTCTAAAATCACATTTGGAAAGCCTTCATGATGTAAGGATGCTGGAGATCCTTGTGTTTCAAAACATACCCCAAGATATTTCCTTGAACTTCCTTCCTTTAATTCCAGTCCTTCAGCTAAACCGTTCGCAGTATACATCACCATGCCAGGCTGATCGGTTGTGACCTTCATCACTCTACCCGAATCCTCATCTTTAACAACAACATGCCCTTCATTATCAAACATAAAATAATGATCATAACCATTATCCGCAATTTTATGTTGCTCGGAATCATCCTCAAATCCTTCTGAGAGGTGACGTCCATCACGGAAATCAAAAGTTGTACCAGACACATCCACTAGTTTTCCAGTAGGAATAAGCTCCGAATCCAACCCAACAATAGACGAACTATCCATTGTAACGTGGTGCCCACTAACAGTGTTTTTCAGATCACCACTTAAATTAAAATAAGAATGATTCGTCAGTGCAATAGGGGTGGTCTGATCGCTACTTGCCCAGTAATCAATAATAAAGTCATTGTCATTATTTAATGTATACGTAACAGCAACATCTACATTACCAGGATAACCACGATCACCATCCGAACTCCTGTGGGTAAGCTTTAAACCAACAGAATCCCCAGTTTCAAATGGCTCAACATCCCAGGTAACACGATGAAATCCGTTTGATCCCCCGTGTAGATGGTTATCCCCATCATTAGATTCAAGAGAATATGTTTGGTCATTAAGTTCAAACGAGGCATCTTGAATTCTGCCTGCAACAGGGCCGATTAGTGCACCGAAAAAGTTAGGATTCTCCTCATAACCAGCATAGTTTTTATAGCCAAGGACGACATTTTCCTTATTTCCCTTTCGATCAGGAACAATGACCTCTGTGATGATCCCTCCAAAGTCTAGTACACTAACAGACATGCCTTGTTCATTTACTAGTTTAAATTCTTTCCATTTGCCTAATCTATCCTTTATTTCGATGTTCATGATTATCAGCCACCTACTTATTTATTGCTTCGATAAAGCGTTCAAATGCATTTCTTTCCTTGAAAACACCGGCATCCTCAAGAACTCTAGTAAATTTCTTTCCTAGTTCTTTTTCTAAAAGACGCTCGGCTTGTGCATGATCTGAAAGCAGACCATTTTCTTTCATAATCTGTCCAGCCCATTCCTGATGGTAATCAGCTACATCGTTTGATTCACCAAGCAAAAAATTCTGAATTTCTGCTAGTTCTTCTTTTAATCTAGCTGGTAAAACAGCAAGCCCCATAACCTCAATTAATCCAATGTTTTCCTTTTTGATATGATGTACATCGGCATGTGGATGGAATATGCCCATCGGATGTTCGTCAGATGTACGGTTGTTCCGTAAGACAAGGTCAAGCTCATACGCGCCATCACGCATTCTTGCAATTGGTGTAATGGTATTGTGCGGAGTATCATCAGAAAATGCCTTTACTTCCGAACTATCATCAGAATAATTTCTCCATGTTTGTAGAATGTGATCGGCAGCCTGAAGCAACTTACTCTTATCATCACTGTTAAGTCGAACCACAGATAAAGGCCATTTCAAAACGGAAGCGGAAACATCCGTAAACTCACTTAATTCAAATGAAAATGCATCTGCGGCATTTGTCATTGCAAATTCATAATTACCAGCCTGGTAGTGGTCATGACTTAAAATCGACCCACCAACAATTGGTAAATCCGCATTGGATCCGATAAAATAATGCGGGAACTTTTCTGTAAACGTAAGCAGTCTTTCAAATGCACCTTTATCAATCTTCATGTCTCGGTGTTCTTCTGCAAGTAAAATACTGTGCTCGTTATAATATACGTACGGGGAATATTGCAGATACCAATTTTCTTCCAAAAGTGGCACGCGAATAACGCGGTGATTCGCACGTGCTGGATACCCGGTTCTGCCTGTGTAACCTTCATTTTCTACACAAAGCAGACATTTAGGATAACCTACAATTTGTTTCATTTCGCGTTCTCGTTTGATTTGTTCGGGATCTTTTTCCGGTTTTGATAAATTAATCGTAATATCAAGCTCGCCATAAATGCTTGAAGCCTTGAAATGGATATTTTTCTTAATTCGGTTCATCTGGATGTAGTTACTGTTTTTACTAAGGTTATAAAAGTAATCCGTCGCTGCCTTAGCTGATTGCTGGTACTCATTCCAGAAAACGTTGTTCACATCAGAAGGACGAGCCACAAAGCAATTCATGATATTCGCTGTGAGAATTTCCTTTTCATCAAAAACATCTTCAATCACGTTATTTTCTACAGCATAAGCAATCATTTTTTCAAGTAAATTTGGAATGGAATCGGCGGTCACAGCCTCAACATTCTCTGGAAAAGATTCCAAATTTAATAGATTAATAACTCTGTTGCGCGTATAAATCCTGTCCCCAGGTTCAATTAACGCTACTTCAACTGCTTTCTGGATAAGTCCTTCAATATGTTGAAAAATCATTGATTATCTCCACCTTCATAGCCATTTGGATGACTAGTGTGCCATTTCCAGACATCTTCCATGATTTTCGTAATGGAGGTTCGAGTTGGTTCCCAACCTAATACGTTCTTAGCTTTTTCCGAACTAGCAATCAACACACCAGGATCACCGGCGCGTCGTTCGCCAGATTCCACTGGGATTTCTTTGCCGGTAACAGTTCGTGCGGTATCAATCATTTCTTTTACGGAGAAACCTTGATTACTTCCAAGGTTGAAAATATCGCTCTCCCCACCATCTTTCAAATAATCCAATGCTAGCAGATGTGCCTTTATAAGATCCTCTACATGAACATAATCGCGGATACACGTGCCATCAGCCGTGTCATAATCTTCCCCAAAAATGGTTATATGCGAACGCTGACCAAGTGCAGCTTGCAAAATAATTGGAACTAGATGTGTTTCCGGACGATGATCCTCGCCAATTTCAGCCGATTCTCTTGCGCCAGCCACATTAAAATACCGTAATGAAACATATTTCATTCCATGGGCTTGCTCTGTCCATTTCATCAGTTTTTCCATTGTCAGCTTTGTTTCCCCATACGTACTGGTCGGATTTGTTGGCATCTTTTCTGTAATCGGTACGGACTCAGGTTCACCATATGTTGCCGCTGTTGATGAGAAGACGATTTTTTTCACATCATTTTCGACCATAACCTGCAACAAAACCTGTGTGCCATATACATTGTTATCAAAGTATTTAAGTGGCTTTTCCATTGACTCTCCGACAAGGGAGTTTGCTGCGAAATGAACGACTGCGTCAACCGATTCTTTTTGAAACACCTCGCGTAGAAAGTCAATCTTGCGAATATCTCCTTGGTAAAAGGCCGCATCCGGGTGAACTGCATCCTTGTGACCTGTTTCAAGATTATCAACAACAACCACATTTTCACCCTGGTCAATCAACTGATAAACTGCATGGGAGCCAATGTATCCTGCTCCACCTAAAACTAATACACTCATCTATAACACTCCTTCTGAAATTTCTTTAGCGCCATCGCCGATCATTGCAGTGTAAAATGTTGCATCATAGCCAACTGCCTCACGATAGATCCAGTTCACGTTTTTCTTGAAAATTTCAACCTGATTACGCTCAACGATTGCAATCGCGCATCCACCAAATCCTGCACCAGTCATACGGGCACCTAAAACACCATCTTGATCCCAAGCCGCTTGAACAACCGTATCAAGCTCAACGCCTGTAACCTCATAATCCTTCTGAAGTGATCGATGAGATTCGTTCATCAATTTCCCAAAGCCTACCAGCTCATCCTGACGTAATTTTTCAAGCGCTTCTAATGTCCGAGCATTTTCAAAGACAGCATGCCTGGCGCGCTTTCGATTGATTTCATCTTTGATTAAGTACTTATGTTGTTCAAATTGCTTTTTTGATAATTCACCAAGACTTTTGATTGAAATTGCAGTTTGCAGATCAGCAAGAGCCTGCTCACATTGTGCACGTCGTTCATTATATTTCGAACCTGCTAATGTACGTTGTTTATTCGTATTGATAATCATAATAACATGGTTTTCCAACACAATTGGTGCAAATGCATGCTCCAATGAATCGCAGTTTAATAGAATGGCGTGATCTTTTTTTCCCATGCCAATCGCAAATTGATCCATAATACCACTGTTTACGCCGATGTATTGATTCTCTACCTGCTGCCCCAGTTGAATCATCTCGATACGATCAACTTTTAAATCAAAGAGTGTTTCCATTAGTACACCAGTTACCATTTCTATAGAAGCGGAAGAGGAGAGACCAGCCCCGTTGGGAATGTTGCCATAAAATAAAATGTCTGCGCCTGATTCAATGTCGTGACCAGACTCCCGAAGATAAGTAACCATTCCTTTTGGATAGTTTGCCCAGTCGTGTGCTTCATTATAGGAAAGGCCGGATAGGTCGCATTCAATGATTCCAATGTCTTGAAAGTTCATCGAGTAAAAGCGGAACTTTTGATCAGACCGCTTTCTTCCAACTGCATATGTACCAAAAGATATCGATGCAGGGAAGACATGGCCTCCATTATAGTCGGTGTGTTCACCGATCAAATTGATTCGCCCTGGTGCGAAAAAAGTGTTTGGTTCGTGATCTGTTTGGAAAACGCTTTGAAATTCTTTCATGAGATTAAGGTCAGTCATCGTTACACCCCTTGTCAAAAATTGTATGATTTTGTTATAAGAAAAAATATGTTAGAATACCATAAGATAATTAATTTAATTAATTAAGTCTAGTTTACTAAATTACTAGGTACTTTGTAAACGTTTGCTTGATTTAATGTAAAAAAGAAAGGTTGAAGAGTAATGAAGGGTAAAAAAATTAATAAAAATATGATTTTTTTCTTCGGTGCGTTAGGGGGGCTTCTGTACGGCTATGATATGGGCGTAATTTCAGGAGCGTTATTGTTCATCAAAAATGATATACCTCTGACAAGCTTCACGGAAGGATTAGTGGTTAGTTCGATGTTGATCGGAGCAATTTTTGGATCCGGATTCAGTGGGCCACTTTCCGATAAATTTGGACGACGAAAATTAGTATTCAATATCTCTATTATATTTGTGATTGGCTCGCTTATCTTAGCACTATCTCCTAATTTAGAGGCACTTATAGTTGGCCGTTTAATCATTGGACTAGCAGTCGGAGGGTCTACAGCGATTGTACCTGTATACTTATCAGAAATGGCACCTACAGAGTCCCGTGGTTCATTGGGTTCATTAAACCAGTTGATGATCACGATTGGTATTCTTTCTTCTTATCTAGTGAACTATGCTTTCGCAGATATGGAAGGATGGCGCTGGATGGTTGGACTAGCGGTTGTTCCATCATTGATCCTAATGATTGGTGTTATATTCATGCCAGAAAGTCCAAGATGGCTACTTAAACATAAAAGCGAAGAGGCGGCTCGCCGTGTCTTGAGCTTGACGAGAAAACCAGCACAGGTTGAAACTGAAATTCGCGAAATGATTGAAATAGATAAAGTTTCGGATAGTACATGGAAGGTCTTGTCATCTTCTTGGCTGCGTCCAACGCTCATAGTCGGGTGTGTGTTTGCGCTATTTCAACAGATTATTGGTATCAACGCAATCATCTATTATGCCCCAACCATTTTTAATGAAGCAGGGTTAGGTGACGCAACTGCAATTCTTGGAACTGTTGGAATCGGTGCAGTTAACGTTGTCGTTACGATTTTCGCATTAATGATAATTGACAAAATTGACCGTAAAAAGTTGTTGGTTATCGGAAATATCGGCATGGTCGCATCATTGATTTTGCTAGCTGTGCTATTAGAAACAATAGGACTGGATTCCAGTCTAGGTGCATGGATCATTGTTGCTTGTCTGACTTTATTCATTGTCTTTTTCGCATTCACATGGGGACCAGTACTATGGGTTATGCTGCCAGAATTATTCCCAATGCGCGCCCGTGGTGCCGCAACAGGCATTGCCGCGCTTGCACTATCCATTGGTAGTTTGCTAGTAGCACAATTCTTCCCGATGGTATCAGGTGCACTCGGAATTGGACAGGTATTCTTGATTTTCGCCGCGATTGGTATTGGTGCGTTATTCTTTGTAATAAAGTTCTTGCCAGAGACACGTGGTCGCAGTCTTGAAGAAATTGAAGCAGAATTACGCCGGAGGACTTCGGCAAAAGATGCACAAAAGGTGTAAATAGGATGTTTTGGGGGCTTGATTTTGATATCAAGCCTCTTTATTTGTGTAGAAGTGCGGTTTGAGGTGGTTGGAATCGTAATCGATCGGAATTTTGGTGTAACCGATCCATAATTGTCCACGACCGATCGACTTCAACGAGCAAGCGATCGGCATTGGCGGATAATCGATCGACATTAACATCTAACCGATCGAACACCCTTACCAAAGATGGAATGATCAATAGAAAAGACTAGTTAATAAACCCCGTTTATTAAAAAAGCTCCCTTCAAGCGTGATTTGCGACGCTAAAACATTGCTTAAACCAAACGTTCATTCTATAATAAAATTGTAAATACGATAAATTTTTCTATGAAGAGGGATGTGGTAAAATGTATAGAAATATACTCGTGCGAGTTATACCAAGCATGACGCAAACAAACGTTATGCATTCAAACGAAAATTGATGATCCAAATTCTACAAAAAACAACCACACAACCAGACCTCATCCGCACATATCTATCCGCTTTATTTCATTTCATTGATAATATACTTCAAGTAACAGATGAGTTAACAACAAAATTAAAGGAAGATATCATCCCATTTATTAATAAGGAGGGGACACACCAGATGCTTACAGATAAAAGGAATCCATCTCAAACATTAGCTGAGATTTTTGAAGAGTTGAAGGAAGAGGGTAGAGAGGAAGCAGCGAAAGATTTTGCTAAAGAGTTAATACATGAAAATTTCTCAAATGAACAGATTACAAAGTTAACAAAATTGCAACTTACAGAAATAGTAAAGTTGAGAAAGTTAATTAAAAAGTAATCCTAAGAACGAAAAAATGCAAGTTATTGGGAGGAGCTCGACTTGCTCTGTTGTCGAGTTCCTTTTTGGTGTGTAAGGAAAGTATAAAATGTGACATTGAATATTTTGGTCACAATGCAGGGCCACGTCCAGCTCCAGCGCCCAGCGACTATTGGATTTCCTTTACCTCCTTACGACAACAGTTCGACATAGTCGAACGTCCTTATTCGCTTACGCTTACCGTGTTTCCTTTATCTCAAAAGAAAGAAGGAAGTTCGATTAAAACCGCCACTTTGCGTGGCAACATCGAACTACCCACGTTGCGTGGGCACAATCCATACGCCGCTAAACGGGCGCTTCCGCTTTTGTTGGTCGTACCGCTGTACAAAAAAGAGTAGTCGATCGTCAGCATAAAAAACTAGATACACACCGCCAGATATATTTAAGTTAGAACCACAAAAACGGAAATCTTTTTTCCTCCCCCGTTCTAAGGTATAATTAATTATGATAATTCAGTAAATAGAGGAGGCACGTAAATGACTAAAGTACGTTTTGGAATTCTAAGTACGGCAGGAATAGCGCAGAAACAACTGATTCCAGCAATCCAACGGGCGTCAAACGCAGAAGTAACGGCAATCGCTAGTAGTAGTGGGGTGGAAAAAGCAAAAACTGTTGCTGATAAATTTTCCATCGGAAAAACCCATGACAGCTATGAAAAATTATTGGATGATCCGGAAATTGATGCTGTTTATATCCCGTTACCAAATCATTTACATAAAGAATGGGCAATTACAGCGGCAAAGAAAGGGAAGCATATTCTTTGTGAAAAACCAGCAGCGGTCAATACGACTGAAGTCGAAGAGATTAAAGCGACTTGTGAGGAGTACCAAGTAATCTTTATGGAAGCATTTATGTATCACTTTCATCCGCAGCATGACCGTGTAAAACAAATCATCGATTCAGGTGAGATCGGCGATGTTTCTTATATGCGGGCAGCACATTCCTTTCCCATGAAAGATCGGGAGAGTAATGTTCGCATGAAATATCAGGCTGGTGGCGGGAGTCTATACGATTTAGGTTGCTACGCCATTCATGTGATACGTAACGTACTTCAATCAGAGCCTGAAACCGTTCAGGTCAATGCTGTAAAAGATAATGGGGTAGATACAGATGCTTACGCTTATTTAACGTTTTCAAACGGCATGCAAGCAACATTTGATTCAAGTTTTAATCTGACAGACCGTAATGAATACGAAGTGGTAGGTACAGAAGGGCGAATCCTAATTCCGAGAGCATTCAGACCAGACAAAAATGGAGGGGATGGCCTAATCATCGTTGAAAAGCAAGGTGTGACACGCACGGAAACAGTAAACACCGATCAATATCGTGATCAGGTCGAACATATCTCCCAAGCAATTTTGAATGGAGATCGTAAACTTCATAATGATTTTGAAAACACGCTCAACAATATTCGTGTAATCGATGCTTGTATGGAATCGATTGAAACGGGCGCGCGTGTGGAGCTGGGTTAAATAGAATAGTAAAGAGGGAAGGAGCTTGACTAGTTGTCGAGTTCCTTTTTTTGTGTTGTGAGGTTTATTTTGTTCTGCGGGTATGTATCACCTTATACATACCAGAATTAGTTTATGAAATATTCTAAATAATGTATAGACAAATAAAATATGCTGTGATAATATGAAAAATAATTAGTAAACAATTTATTAAATATATTTACTAATTGTTTTTATTTTTGTGTAAGCGCAATCATAATTTTATGTATTTTGAAAGAAATAATGAGGTGACTTTTGGTGAGATATGGATTAGGTGTTGATGTTGGTGGCACAAAAATTGCTACAGTCATTATTAATCAACATGGTGAAATCATTGATCGTGTGGAGGTGCCAAGTAACCCTTCAGACAAAGAAAAAATGTTTGATCAAGTGACTAAAAGTATTGAAAATGTTTTAGTAAAATCGAAATTAGATATATCAATGATTGAGGGGATGGGGGTAGGTGTTCCCGGGAAAGTAGATCGAGAAAATGGTATTGCTGTTTTTCAAAATAACTTGCCATGGAAGAACTTTCCGATTGTAGAAAGATTACGAAACTACTATGCGCTTGAAAATATCGTAATTGATAACGATGTTTATATGGCAGCTTTAGCAGAATGGAAGGCTTCAGACAGTACGAGTAAAGATACATTCGTATATGTAACCGTTAGCACAGGGATTTCTTGTTCGATTATTCAAGAGGGTTCGTTTTTGCGAGGAAATGGATTTGCGGGTGAGATAGGTTTACTACCAGATCTAGCAAAATCCTCACCAAACAGGATGCATAGTATAGAAGAATCTGCATCCGGACCTGCAATTCAAAAGCTTGCCGTGGATCGCTTTGGCTATCCTAACATGACCACAGAAGACTTTTTTAAAGAATTTCAAAAGGAAAACCCTATTGCTAAAGGCATAATGGATGAAGTTGCTGAATCTATAGCACATGGGATTTATTCTATTGTAAGTTTGCTGGATCCTCACAAGATAATTTTTGGTGGAGGAGTAATCAATAATAATCCTTTTTTACTAAATATTGTGAGAGAGGCATTATTGAAATATTTAATTCCTGAACAACTATCTGTTTTACAAAGATTACAGACAAGTCATTTTAAAGAAAATGCAGGCGTTGTCGGGGCGGGTTTAAAGGGGATGGAGGTGAATCTTAAGACCACTAGTTAGAACACTGCACTCATCTTACATCACTATTTTTTGGGCTAATCAAGGAAGAAAATACTAGTGATGTTTATCATGTAAGCGATTCAGAAGGACACTACAAATTTGCAAAAGGTTAAAGGAGGTCCATCATTGAAAGTCAGAAATTTGCTACTTTTAATAACTATTTCATTTGCAATGCTATTAGCTGCATGTACCAATGAAGAAGCCGGACCAAAAGAGGTGGAGTTAAATAAAGAGAAACTTAAAAATTTGACTGAATCAGGGATGCCTATTGTAAAAGAGCCAATTTCTCTTGATATTTTTGCTGGACAGGCCCCGGCAACTGCTGAAAATTGGAATGATGTCATGATTTGGAACAAATATGAGGATATGACAAATATTGATGTCAATTGGGAGATGGTTCCGTTTGCCTCGCTGAAAGAAAAAAGGAATTTAGCGTTAGCTAGTGGGAATTTACCCGATGCATTTCATACTGCAGTTTTTCCGAATGTAGATCTATTAAAGTATGGCAACCAAGGGGTCTTTATCAAGCTCAATGATTTAATTGATAAATATGCACCCAATTTAAAAAGGATATTTGAACAGTACCCGGAGGTGAAAAAAGCTCTCACGTTCCCGGATGGGAATATATATTCTTTTCCCACCATTTATTCACCAGAATTCACGTCGCTTCGACTGGGTGGAAGACCTTGGTTTAGGCAAGATTGGCTCGATGCATTAGGGATGGATTTACCTAAAACAACGGAAGAATTTTACCAGTACCTAAAAGCAGTAAAAGAAAAAGATCCAAATGGGAACGGTAAAGCTGATGAAGTTCCATATGGTGGGACGAATATTGGTACCATAATTAGTTGGTTAGAAGGTTCATTTGGAGTAGGAAATAGGGGTGTTCCATATATCGACATGGATCCAAAGGAACAGAAGGTACGTTTCTTTCCTATTGCAGATGGATATAAAGAAATGCTGAAATATGTAAACAAACTATATAGTGAGAAGTTAATTCAGCAAAATATCTTTTCAATTGAATGGAATCAATACCTCGCAGATGCGTCAAAAGGTATGTATGGTAGCACTGTTTTTAACAGCCCTGAAGAACTCTTTGCGGGTGATATAGGGAAAAAATACACTGCTGGTCCTGCATTGGTTGGACCACAAGGTGATCAATTGTTTACAGGATTCTCCTCTCCTGTAGGTAGTATAGGTGGATTTGTTATAACGAATAAGAATGAGAATCCTGCAGCTACAGTTAGATGGATGGATCATTTCTATAGTGATAAAGGTGCAAAATTATTCTTTATGGGCATTGAAGGCAAAACCTATAAAGAGAATGCAGAAGGGGACCTTGAATACTTAGATAAAATAAAAAACAGCAAAGAGGGATTATCATTAGATCAGGAATTGTCAAAGTATTTAACGTGGCCAGGTGGGGGTTACCCAGGAATCATAAAAAAAGAGTTTTTTAAAGGGACAGAAAGCGCACCTTCATCTATAAAGTCGGCTGAACTGTTAAAGCCAAATATTATTGAAGAAGCATGGCCGGATTTCACATATACGCTAGAAGAAAATAAAAAATTATCAGCTTTGGGAGCTGACATCGAAAAGTATGTTGATGAAATGCAGGATAAGTTCATTACGGGGGATCTTTCCTTTTCGCAGTGGGATAAATATGTAAAAACGTTGAAAGATATGGGGCTTGAGGAATATATGGAAATTCAACAAGCTGCCTATGAAAGGTATGCAAGTAATTAAAGGATATGAAATTGTGTATGAAAAGCTAATTAATTTGAGAAATGACATTTATGAATGGGGGGTATTCCCCTCCTTATAACATACTTGTAAAAATTTCAAGGAGGTCAACCATTGAAAATCAGAAAATTTTTATTGTTAGTAATGGCGACAGTAGTATTGTTTTTAGTTGCGTGTACCAATGAGGAAGCTGGTGGGTCCAAAGAAGTAGAGTTAGATAAAGAAAAGTTAAAAAATGTAACTGATTCAGAGTTGCCAATTGTAAAAGAACAGATTTCACTTGACTTTTTTGCTGGCCAGACCCCAGCAACTGCAGAAGACTGGAACGATGTCATGATTTTTAATAAATATGAAGAGATGACTAATATTGATATCAAGTGGCAAATGGTACCGTCTGCCTCGCTGAAAGAAAAAAGGAATCTAGCACTGGCTAGCGGAAATATACCCGATGCTTTCCATTCCGCTTCTTTTTCTAATTTGGATATTTTTAAATATGGGCAACGAGGTACGTTTATTAAGCTCAATGGTTTAATTGATGAATATGCACCTAATTTGAAAAAGTTATTGGAAGAGTACCCAGATATAAAAAAGTCGATAACCTTTCCAGATGGGAATATATACTCGTTTCCAACTATTTTTTCACCTGACTTTTTAGCGGTTCTTATGTATGTTAAACCTTGGATTAGAGAGGATTGGCTAAATACATTAAATATGGATATGCCACAAACAACAGAAGAATTTTACCAGTATCTAAAAGCAGTTAAGGAAAAAGATCCAAATGGAAATGGTGAAGCGGATGAAATTCCATTTGGTGCTAGTTCAATTAATAGTTTAGTAAAGTTGATTCAAGGATCGTATGGAGTAGGTAATAGAGGTGTTTCATTTATAGACATGGATCCACAAGAGAAGAATGTACGGTTCTACCCTATTACAGATGGATATAAAGAAACGTTGAAATATGTGAACAAGCTATACAGCGAGAAGTTAATTCAGCAAAACATTTTCACTATTGAGTGGGATCAATATCTCGCAAATGCTTCAAAAGGTTTATATGGAAGTACAATTTTTAACAGTCCTGAAGAACTTTTTGGGGGAGATGTAGGGAAAAGTTACACTGGTATGCCGACCTTGGAAGGCCCTCATGGGGACAAATTGTTTACCATCATGTCCTCACCAGTATTTAATATGGGCGGATTTGTCATAACAGACAAAAATGAACATCCTGCAGCCACAATTAGATGGATGGACCATTTCTACAGTGATGAAGGTGCGAAGCTGTTCTTTATGGGCATTGAAGGAAAAACCTTTAAAGAGACATCAGAAGGCGAGTACGAGTTTTTAGATGAAGTCAAGAATGAGGGAGGAGCGCCTATATTATCGAATTATTTAACTTATCCTGGTGGAGGTTATCCAGGTATTGTTAAGAAGGAATTTTTCCAAGGGGCTGAAAGTTCGCCTTCAGAGGTTAAAGCGGCTAAGAAGCTGGAACCTGATATGATTGAAGAAGTATGGCCTGATTTCACATATACAGAAGAGGAAAGCCGAGTGTTATCGTCCTCGGGAGCTGATATTGAAAAGTATGTTAAAGAAATGCGGGATAAATTTATTACAGGTGATCTTCCCTTTTCAGAGTGGGATAAATACGTAGAAACAATAAAAGATATGGGATTAGATGAATATCTCGAAATTAAACAAGCAGCTTATGAAAGATATAAAAGTAAGTAAACGATTTTAGAGTGATAGGATATCTATAAAATGAAGGGAGGAGTTAATTTCCTCCTTTCATTAACAAAAATAGGATTAGGAGGTCATTGCATGAGGCTGAAAAAGAGTGGAATGGATGCATCGATCACCGTTGATAACAAGTTTCAACGTACAAAAAAAAGCTTATTAAAAAACTGGCAATTGTATATTTTACTGTTACCTGCACTCTTGTATTTTCTTATATTCCATTATATCCCCATGTATGGCGTGCAAATAGCCTTTAAGGATTTTTATGCTAATTTAGGAATAATGGGCAGCCCCTGGGTAGGATTTGATCATTTTACCCGTTTTTTTGATTCTTACTATTTTTGGAGACTTTTAAAAAACACAATCATCCTCAACGTATATGGGCTGATATTATTTCCTTTACCAATTATTTTTGCTCTCTCTTTAAACGAACTAAGGAACGGTCCTTTTAAAAAGTGGTCACAGACGCTTACATATGCTCCTCACTTTGTATCTGTAGTAGTAGTTGTTGGTATGCTTGTTGCCTTTTTGGATCCTGTAACTGGATTAGTAAATCACATTATCGTATCACTTGGAGGAGAAGCAGTACCTTTTTTAACAAGTCCAGAATGGTTTCGGCACATATTTATATGGTCCGGACAATGGCAAACTTTAGGGTGGGGAACAATTATTTATTTGGCTGCCTTGGCTGGAGTCAATCCAGAGTTACATGAAGCAGCAAGGGTAGATGGAGCTACAAGAATACAACGAATCATTCATATAAACATTCCATCTATATTACCTACAGTCGTTGTATTATTCATATTAAATATTGGAAATTTCATGTCTATTGGTTTTGAGAAGGTATTGTTAATGCAAAACTCCTTAAATGCTGAGACATCGGATATTATCCAAACATTCGTTTACCAAACAGGTTTATTAGAGGGGCAATATAGTTTTGCGGCAGCCATCGGGCTTTTTGACTCACTAATAAACATTATATTACTTATAACAGTCAATCAAATTGCAAGAAAGACAAGTGAAAATAGCTTATGGTAAGGGGGGACAGCTATGAAAAGGTTTAGTTTATCGGATAAAGCATTTGATGTCCTGAACAGAATATTCGTATTACTAATTACATTGATCATTATTTATCCATTGGTTTTTGTTATTAGTGCCTCTATAAGTGATCCAGCAGCAGTAAGCTCGGGGAGAATGTGGTTATGGCCTGTAGACATTACATTTGATGGGTTTAAGCGAGTTTTTGAAAACGAAGCAATATGGTTAGGATATCGAAACACGATTATATACACGGTTGTAGGTACGTTGATCCATTTATTTGTTTTGTTACCATGTGCATACGCATTATCTAGAAAAGAAACGATGGGGAAAAAAATAATACTCTGGTTTATTCTGTTCACAATGCTTTTTAACGGTGGATTGATTCCGACATATTTAGTTATCCAATCACTTGGTATGTTGGATACAATATGGGCCATTGTTATTCCAAATGTAGTTGGTGCATGGTCCATACTTGTGGCACGCGCCTTTTTTCAACAAAGTATACCGGACCAACTAGTAGAAGCATCAAAAATAGATGGAGCATCTGACTTTTTAATCTTTAGAAAGATAGTTTTGCCACTGTCTTTGCCAATTATTGCGGTTATGGCATTATTCCATGCAGTTGGTTTATGGAACCAGTACTTTAATGCACTCATTTATTTATCAGATGACAAAATGTACCCATTACAACTAATTTTGAGACAAATTCTTATACTCAATGAAGTAGGTGCAGATGGTATTGGTGAGGGAGCGGGAAATGCTGAATCCTTTATACAACAAGTGAAGACAGCTTCATTGGTTAAGTATGCAGTAATCATAGTATCGGCATTACCATTACTTATCTTATATCCATTCTTACAAAGATTTTTTGTTAAAGGTGTTTTAATTGGATCAGTAAAAGAATAATCCACTCATTATTACGTATATACGTGGAACAAAACTATCAATCATAGGAGGATTTTAGCATGAAAGGATTTGTGAACGGATACTATAATTTATGTGTATGGGTAATGAAATTTGCCTATGTTAATTTATTGTGGGTCAGTTTTACGCTTTTAGGGTTGATAGTTTTTGGATTTACGCCAGCAACAACAGCTATGTTTGCAGTTGTAAGAAAATGGATAATGGGTGAAAAGGATATAGCGATATTTAAACTCTTTTGGAAGACGTATCGAAATGAATTTTTTAAAGCCAATTTATTAGGAGGCTTATTATTTATTCTGGGGTACATCCTGTCTATTGAACTACAAATATTACGTGCCCAAGATAGCCTTGTTTATTTTATTGCTAGTTTTGGAGTTATTGCTGTTATCATTTTATATTTAATTGTTTTAATGTATTTCTTTCCAATATTAGTCCATTTTAACCTGCGAACAGTACAGTATATAAAATGGCCTTTTATAATTGGAATAATCCACCCCATTTTAACTGTATTTTTGATTGTGGGAGTTGTTCTTATAAATTATATTACTTTTATCACGATTCCAGCATTACTTTTCTTTTTTGGTGGGAGTGTTACAGCCTATGCTTTGATGTGGGGGGCCTCTCAAACATTTGCGAAGTATGAAAAAGCAACTATTTAAATAAGCACGGAATCAATAGAATGCCTAACGAATTATAGAAGGGGGAAATTAATATGGAACCAAAAACAGCCATCGTTATAGGTGCAGGTGATAGAGGAGCTAGAGCCTACGCACCTTATGCTTTAGAATATCCGAATGAATTAAAAATAGTAGCAGTAGCCGAACCAAATGATGAAAGAAGAAATAAATTTAAGGATGCTCATAATATTCAGGCAAAAGATTGCTTTACATCCTGGCAAGACATGTTGGGGAGCGGGAAAGTAGCTGATATAGCAATTGTTTGCACACTTGATAGATTTCATTATGAACCAACAATAAAGGCTTTAGAATTAGGGTATCATGTACTATTGGAGAAGCCAATGTCACCTGATCCGAAAGAATGTATAGAAATGGAACGTGTAGCAAAAAAGTACAAACGCCAATTAACTATTTGTCATGTATTACGTTACACAGAGTTCTGGTCTACTATTAAAAAGGTGATTTCAGAAGGTAAAATTGGTGATGTAGTATCCCTGCAATTAAATGAAAATGTAGAAGTTATGCATATGTCACATAGCTTTGTTCGTGGTAATTGGAATAACAAGGAAAAATCGAGTCCGATGATTTTGCAAAAGTCATGCCATGATATGGATATTATTTCTTATGTTATGGATAAAACATGTAAACGAATCAGTTCATATGGTTCACTTATGCACTTTCGCGAAGAAAATGCTCCTGAGGATGCACCAAAGCGTTGTCTAGATGGTTGCCCAGTGGAATCGGAATGTGCCTTCCATGCAGGACGTTACTATCTCGGAGAAGGAAGAGGGTGGGCGAGAAAGTTTACGGAAGATGATTCAAATGAAGCTATTATTAAAGCATTAAATGAAACATCTTATGGTAAATGTGTTTATCAATCGGATAATAATGTGGTCGATCACCAAGTAGTTAATATGGAGTTCGAAGACGGCGCTACAGCAACCTTCAGCATGTGCGGGTTTACGAGAGAGCAAACACGTATTGTTCAAATAATGGGAACAAAAGGAGAAATTCGCGGTAATATGGAAGATAACAGTATCTCTATTTTTGATTTTCTTACAAAACATGAAACAACCATTCGTTTTGATCAACCCGTAGGAGGTCATGGAGGTGGTGATAATGGGATTATTCGTTCATTCCTTCGAGATATAGAACAAATCGGGGAAAATAAAAGCCGCTCATCCGCTGCTGTCTCATTAAGAAGTCACTTAATGGCTTTTGCTGCTGAAGAATCGAGGTTGAATAAAGGAAGTTCAATAGATCTCGACTACTATTATGATAGTTTTGTAACCGTGTGATAGATATTTGCTAGTTTTAAAAAAAAGGGTGGTTTTCATATCGACCTTTATCGTTATTTTTCTTCCTATCTTTTTGAAGTAGCTAATGAAAAAGGAGATAAGATAAAAATGACTAGACCTAATTTTTACTAATTATAGTTCAGCAGGTAATATTGGGTTCCGTTGTGCAAAAGATGTGTAGAAATCAGGGTTTACAGTAAAAAAGTGCTATACTAACTATATAATTCAGTAATAGAAAGGGGGCCTTAGTAAATGGCAACAATTAAAGACATAGCACAAAAAGCTGGAGTTTCACCTGCCACTGTATCACGGGTGCTTAATTATGATGCCAGCTTATCTGTCGCTGATGAGACAAAGAAAAAGGTATTTGAAGCAGCTGAAGAGCTTTCCTATCGGAAGAGACCAGGGAAAAGATATACAGGTCAAAAAATCGCTGTTGTTCATTGGTACACAGAAAAGGAAGAATTAAGTGATCTGTATTATTTATCGATTCGACTAGGAATTGAACAACGATGTAAGCAGCTTGATTTGAATCCTGATATTTACTTTTTCAATAATATTGATGATATCAACGCTGCTGAAATTGAAGGGATAATTGCTGTCGGGAAATTTAGTGATCAGCAGGTAAAAGAATTAACAGCTATTAACCCAGCGGTAGTATTTGTTGACTACAGCCCGAATGAAGATAAATACGATGCAGTGGTAATTGATTTTGAAAAAGCTACACAAAAGATTATTGATTATTTTATTTCGACGGACCATAAGGAAATCGGATTTATTGGTGGTCGGGAGTTTCTCAAAGGACAGCCAGATGCTTTAAATGATTTACGAGAAAAGACATTTAAAAATTACATGCAGGAAAAAGGGTTGTATGATGAACGCTTTGTTTATGTTGGGTCCTTTTCTGTAGATGATGGCTATAACTTAATGGCAAAAGCCATCGACGATCTGGGCGATGAATTGCCAACCGCTTTCTTTACAAGTAGCGATGTCATGGCAATTGGCAGCTTACGTGCGTTGCATGAAGCGGGTATTGCTGTTCCAAGCCGTGTAAGTGTGATCGGTATTAATGATATGTCTATTTCCAAGTATGTCTATCCATCATTAAGTACGATTAAAGTATATACAGAACTCATGGGTGAAACAGCAGTAGATACGTTAATTGAGCGGTTGGAAGGTAGGCAGATAGCGAAAAAGGTTTTTATATCGACGAAATTAGTTGTACGGAAGAGTGTCAGGTCTTAGTGGTCTGGCATTTTTGTTTAGTCGAAGTATGTCCGCACATCGGTACGGATACTATGGGTGAAACAATAGTTGTTGATTGTTTAACGATAAGCGGGGGATTTGTTCATGTTGTTATTGGCATTGTATATAAGGAGGGAGTTCGTTAATGAATATAGTAATTGCACCAGATTCCTATAAAGGTAGTTTATCATCCTTACAAGCATCTGAAATAATGCGAAAAGCTATTTTGGATGTTAACAAAAACCATAGGGTAGTGATGAAACCTATGGCTGATGGTGGAGAGGGGACACTTGATTCATTGCTTATATCAGGTAAGGGGAAAAGGGTTCCGATAGTTTGTACTAGGGGAGAAAATAAACTCAACTTATGCAATCGTTGATTCTAAAACAGCCATTATCGAGTGCGCAAGTATTGTAGGCTTAGTTCAAGTCCCTACCAATCAACGAAACCCTGACATCACCACTTCGTTTGGGATAGGAGAAGTAATGATTGACGCTCTTAATAAGGGGTGTACTTCTTTTATAATAGGTCTAGGTGGAAGTGCAACGAATGATGGTGGTTTGGGGATGCTTCTTGCTTTGGGAATGAAGGCATGGGATAAACATGAAAATGTTGTAGGTCCTTTCGGCAAAGATATACATAACGTAAGAAAAGTTAGTTTTTCTGACATTGATTCGAGGTTGATGGAATCTACTATTAAGGTTGCTTGTGATGTAGATAATCCGCACTGTGGTATCAAGGGGGCTACTAATATTTATGGTTCACAAAAAGGTGCAACAAAAAATCAAATACATGAATATGACAAAGCACTAAATGTTTACGCTGATACAATTGAATCTGTAATTGGTAAATCAATAAAAAATGATCCTGGGGCAGGTGCAGCAGGGGGTATCGGATTTGCACTACTTTCCATTGGTGGAACTTTGGTCTCTGGGGCAGAACTCTTAGCACATGCAATGAAAATAGAGGATGAAATACAGGATGCTGATTTAGTAATCACTGGAGAAGGACAAAGTGATGAACAGACGTTATATGGTAAAGCACCTGGTTATATTGCAGAACTTGCAGGGAAATATAATGTACCTACTGTATTGATTTCAGGAAGTGTTATTGGTGATGTAGATGCGTTGGGAGAACGTTTTGCAGGATGCTTTTCGATAATAAACCAACCGCTACCCTTAGATAAATGTATAGAGCAAGCGGACGTAATGTTATATCAACAAATAAAACAGGTTATTAAATTGATGGGACCTAATTTAGTAAACATAGATTAAAGATAGTTAAAAGTTAAGAAAGAGGGTGGCAGATTTTGAATGAAAAAACTAGCGACTTAACTTTGCATGGCATTCACTTAAAAGAAAATAAGCACTTTGAAAATGATTACGTAAAAAGCCATCATCACCCAGTTTATCAAATTCTTTACGCTCTAGAAAATAATGGTGAAATAACTTTTAATGAGTGGAGCTATGAATTTTCACAGGATAGTGTAGCGTTCATTACACCATATTCAAATCATTCGATTGAGGCTAATTCTAAATTAACTGTTTTAGTACTTGAATTTGAAATCGATAAACTAGATTCAGAAATTCAAGAAGCATTACTATTTAATAATCTTAATAAAACTAAGTTAATAGACGTAAATCTTTTTGAAGCGGGTGAATTAAGACAATTATTGAGAAGAATGTTATACGAGCAATCGATAGGAAAGCCGCTTAATTTATTGGCAATGAAAATATTGTTATCAGAATTATTACTTATACTTGCTCGGTCTCATAAAAACCAAAAGATATTGGATGCTAATATTTTACGTGCTGAACGGCTCCGTAAATATATTGATACACATTACTTTGAAGTAATAAATTCAAATGATATTTCTACTAAAGTTGGTATAAGTGTTCGTCATATCAATAGCCTTTTTAAAGAACAATATAATATTACACCTATCCAATACTTAACCGAGGTAAGAATGGAAGTAGCTAAAAAAATGCTAATAGAAACAAATAAAGATATAGTTTCAATTTGTTTCGAAGTTGGATTTGAATCATTATCGACATTCTATAGATCTTTTAAAATTTTTACTGACTTTTCTCCCAATAAGTTTCGGATTGCTAATCAAATTCCAGACATAAATGAAGATTGAAAGTTAGAGAGATCTATTAAGAAATAAATCACCTCCGAAATTAAGAATTCATTTCCTAGTATTATAAGAAACTTTTATAAAAATATACTAGTATAAATCTATGCAGAGTATTCTGAAAGGAGGGTGTCTACGCCAGTTAAACATGATTAGAATAATAATAATGATATAACTGAGTGGCGCGGATGAACATTTAATTCTTTCAATTATTAGTGAACAAGAGAGAGTATAATTTACAATTGGGATGTAAATTATACCTGTACATTTCTCGTTGGAAATTAAATCTTTTATTTTTTGCAAATTTTGTTATCGCTTTCAAAAAAATATGTAGTAAATGTAGTATTTGATAATAAGTTAACTTAATTAATTAAGGGGGAGAACAAATGAAACAGAGGGGTATAATGATTCAAGTTATGCTACTACTTGTGTTTATGCTTGGCATAATAGCTATATCGGGCTGTTCGAACAAAACAGATAAGGAGACTAAAGATGGACAGTCTGGAAATAAAGAGCTTGACGTTGCGGTTTTTGAGGGTGGCTTTGGAAGAGACTTTTGGGATGCACTCGCTGCAAATTTTGAGAAAGATTACCCAGGAACAAAAATAAATATAACTGCCAACCCCAAAATTGGTGAGATGATACGTCCTAAAATCATTAATGGAAATCCGCCAGATTTAGTTTATCTAAATCAAACGGATCCATCAGGAGTGACGCAAGGTCTAATTAAGGAACATGGGCTAACTGATTTGACAGATGTGTTTGAAAGTAAAGCTTTGAATGAAGACATACCACTAAAGGATAAAATATTACCTGGAATGCTTGAAACATCATTCGCGTCACCATATGATGATGGTAAAATTTATATTGCTCCGTACAATTATAATGTTAATGGACTCTGGTATAACAAAACGTTATTCGAGGAAAATAATATTCAACCGCCAGCTACGTGGAAAGAATTCTTTGCCTTGAACAATGTAGCGAAAGAACATGACAGGGCACTCTTTACTTATCAAGGAACTGTTCCAGGCTATCTGGCTGAAATATTTATTCCAGCCATAAATGACTTAGGAGGGCAAGAAGCCTTAGATCAATTTTTTGGGTATGAACCAGAGTTTTGGAAATCTGATGTTGCTAAAGAGGTATTAGGAATTTTCAAGACAATTGCAGAAGAAGAAAATATGTTGATGAACGGAACAGTTGCACTTAACCATACTCAGGCACAAACAGCATTCATGCAGGGTAAAGCAATGTTTATAACTAATGGAAGTTGGTTTGAAACGGAAATGAAGGATGCACCAAGAGAAGAAGGCTTTGAATTTGGATTCTTAGGAATTCCAGCCTTTGAAAAAGGAGATCCTATAAGTGCTCAAGTTGCTATTGAGCAGATTTATATACCTAAAGAGGCAGATAATAAGAAACTGGCCAAGAAGTTTTTGAAATACATGTATACGGATAAGGGTGTTATCTTAAATGGAAAGAAAGCAAAGGGTGTTATGGCGGTAAAAGGAGCAGTTGACCTTGTCAAAGATTATATTACTCCATCTTCCTATAACACTTACAAGGCTGTTGAAGAGGGAATGACCCCAGTTACTAGTGATTGGAAGCCCTTACCAAAAGGTACAAATATAATGCCACAAGATATTTTATTTAATCAGGCGGCCAGCGTTATGAATGGTGAAATGACCATTGATGAATGGGCAGATAAAATGTATGAGGTATATTCACAGGTCCAAGAAAGTATGAAAGAATAAGCCGTTTCATAAAAGCCATGAGAACAAGGAATATCTGCTTTGGTAATAGTAGATATTCCTAATTAATTACGGGGTGTTAATATATGAAAAACAAGAAAAGATTAGGTTTTCTTCTAGTTTGCCTTTTACCGACTTTTATTTTATTTTGCTTTTTTATAATTTATCCAACCATACAGGTCTTTTTGAAATCAATGTATAATTACTCTGCGTTTGGTGGGGGAAGTGAATTTATTGGATTGAAAAACTACACTGATATGTTAAATGACGGGATTTTTTTAAAGGCTCTTATAAATACTGGGATACTAATGTTGATAGTTCCAGTAGCGACCTTATTTTTATCGTTAGTTTTGGCGTTCATATTATCAAATGGAAGGTTAAGGGAAAAAGACTTGTACAGAACAATATTCTTTTTTCCTAGTATTCTATCATTTGTTGTAATTGGGATATTATGGTCTTTTATATATCACCCAAATATGGGAATTTTAAATTCTGCTCTTAAGTTTATAGGGCTTGATAAACTTGCGCTAACCTGGCTAGGGAATCCAGAAACGGTACTATGGGCAATTGCGGTAACAATGATTTGGCAAGCAACTGGGTATTATATGATTATGTATTTGGCGGGTATGGACAGTATCCCAAAGGAACTATATGAAGCAGCTAGTATGGATGGTGCGACGGCAACCAAACAGTTTTTTAAGATTACTATCCCTATGCTGTGGGAGATCATTAGGGTGACAATTATTTTTAGCATTAAAGGTGTATTGGTTATTAGTTTTGTTATTGTCACAGTTATGACAGCAGGTGGACCAAATAATTCCTCACAGGTTGTTATGACCTATATGTATCAACAAGCATTCGTCAATGCAAACTTTGGTTACGCAATGGCTATAACAGTAACAGTATTTATAATATCCATCTTTCTTTCTTTCTTAAGCAATAAACTTACAGAACGGGATACCTAAAGGGGGAAATCTTCCGTGGGAAAAGTTTCAAAAATAGTAATTAGATTATTTCTTATTTTAATAACAATATGGTTTGTATATCCAATTATCTGGAATGTATTTGCATCCCTTAAAACAAATACAGAGATTCTCGAAAGTCCTTGGTCACTACCAACTAGTTTACACTTCGAAAACTTTGTACGTGCTTTTACAAAGGCTCATATGGGGGAGTATATTTTTAATTCCATATTTGTAACGGTTTTTTCTATGATTCTGATGCTTATAATAACCATTCCAACTGCTTATGCAATTGCAAGATTTAATTTTTTTGGAAAGAAATTCTTACATAATTTTTATATGGCGGGGTTGTTTATAGAGCCTCTTTATATACTGGTTCCATTATTTATGCTAATGAGCGATATGCACATGTTGGATAATCTGTTTTGGCTTAGTGTAGTCTATGCAGTTGGTCACGTTCCATTTTCAGTATATCTTCTCATCGGTTTTCTAAAAACAATTCCCAAGGAGTATGAGGAGTCAGCCTCTATAGACGGTTGTGGATATTTTTCAACGTTAATCCGAATTATACTTCCTATTGCCAAACCAGGGATTTTAACGGTTGTTATTTTTCAATTTTTTGCATTTTGGAATGAATATGCATTAGCGCTAGTTTTGATACAAACTGATGCTAAAAAGACAATACCAGTAGGACTTGCCAATTTAATGGAAGTACAGCGCTTTGCCACCGATTGGGGGGCGTTATTTGCTGCTCTTGTCATAGTATTAGTTCCTACGATTGTGCTTTATGCCTTAACACAGAAAAAGTTAACAGAAGGCATGACTATGGGTGGTATTAAAGGTTAAAAGATACACTTTCTAAATTCTATGAATTTGCATCGCTGATGTAATTTATATATATGTAAGAGTTTTACCAGAATTGCTCGGTTCTGGGGGAAATGAAATATGAGCCACTATGTAGGTGATGAATAATGAGTCATTTGGGTTTTGGTATGTGTTGTTGGCACTAGAGATAGTGGTTAAGGTTTTTGTTTTTTGAAAAATGAAGGAGTTGGTAACTTGAATCGAAAAAAGTACCGTTCGATAGGAATAATGGTTTTATCCGTATTGTTAATCACACCTTTTCTGAATCTATTTTCCCAAAACGAGGCATATGCAGCAGACGAATTCGATCAATTGCGTGAAAAATGGAAAGATTACCTTACCGGCGGAAGTGACTATGACCCCTCAGATCCCGATATTTCAAACCACATCGAAGACCTAGTTACAAGAGTCACAAACGAAAAGGAAACGGGATTCTTGCAAACTATGAATAAGTCAGGTGAACACGAATACCTATGGGACGATTTAGAAAATCATACGGGACGCCCTCCAAACTATATGACAGAAAGCTATGAACGTCTAAAGGACATGGCGCTTGCATATACAATGGAAGGATCGTCCTTATATCAAAATTCGGATTTAAGAGAAGGGATTATTTATGGTTTGGATTGGTTGTATCTGAACCGGTACAATGAATCATCATCTCAGTACGGTAATTGGTGGGACTGGGAAATCGGTTCACCTATGGCCATAAAAGATATTTTAGTATTAATGTATGAGGATCTTACCTCTGCCCAAATTAACAATTATACAGCTGCTATCGATCACTTTGTAGATGATCCAACAATTCTTACAAGGTATGGTATTGAAGCAACTGGAGCTAACCGGGTTGACAAGGCATTGATTATAGCTGTTCGCGGAATTGTTGGCAAAGACAGCGAAAAAATTACAATGGCCCGTGATGCCTTAAGCCAATTATTTAATTATGTGAATAAGGGTGATGGGTTTTACAAGGACGGTTCATTTATCCAACACAATGATATAGCATATACCGGAAGTTACGGCATTGTATTGCTCAATCATCTCGTAGATGTGCTGTATATCTTACACGATTCTTCTTGGCATGTTACAAATTCTGGCATAGATAATGTGTACCAATGGGCTTTTGAATCCTTTCAGCCTCTTATTTATAAGGGGGCGATGATGGACATGGTAAGAGGTAGAGCTATCTCCAGACAAGGGTCATCAGATCACTCCAATGGAAGGACAGTGGCTATAGCGTTACTTCGCTTATCCGAAGCCGCTCCTTCTGATATTGAGAAAAAGCTAAAAAGTATGGTCAAACATTGGGTCGTTAAAGATACCGCGTTTGAAAAATATTATAATAATCTGAGTATTAACGATATGATAATGGTTAAATCATTGATGTCCAATGAGGCAATCGAGCCGAGAGGGGAACTGATTGGCCATTACCAGTTTTCATCCATGGATCGTATTGTTCACCGTCGTCCCGGTTGGACTTTTGGTATTAGTATGTATTCCAATCGTATTCAAAACTATGAAACTGGTAATAGAGAAAATTTAAAAGGTTGGTATACAGGGAGTGGAATGACTTACCTGTACAATAACGATCTTACCCAATACAGCGATGACTTCTGGCCAACAATAGATTCGCTTCGGTTACCGGGGACGACAACGGATCTGAAACAAAAACCCGATACGAGAAGCGCTGAAAGTTGGGTTGGTGGTTCAACAATCAATGGACTTTATGGTACGACAGGTATGGCGTTTAACTACGAAGAAGGTACACTTGAGGGCAAGAAATCCTGGTTTATGTTTGATAATGAGGTAGTTGCCTTAGGTGCCGGTATTACGAGCAATAATGATCGGGAAATTGAAACAATTATTGAGAACCGCGGACTGAACGAAAGCGGGGACAACACGTTTACGGTAAACGGTGACGTCAGGAGTAGCGAGTTAGGACGGTCGGAAACGGTTGAAAATGCTCGTTGGGCCCATCTGGAAGGGAATGTTACGAATTCGGATATCGGCTACTATTTCCCGAAGTCACGTGATGTGTCCGTATTGCGGGAGGAAAGAATCGGTTCGTGGACAGACATCAACACCAACATTTTTTTAACAGATGAATCGTTCACAAGAAACTATTTGAGCATGTCTTTTGATCATGGGACGAATCCGGAAAATGCTTCTTATTCTTATGTACTGCTTCCAAATAAAAACGTTTCTGAAACAAGGCAGTACAGTCAAGATTCGGACATCCAAATTATTAAAAACACGAATGACATCCAGGCTGTTAAGGAAAAAGAGCTCGGTCTAACGGCAATGAACTTTTGGAAAGCGGGTAAAGTAGATAATGTTCGTTCACACCAGCCAGCTTCCGTTATGGTTAAGAAAGAAGGGAACATTTTAACGCTATCCGTGTCCGATCCGACACAATCACAAAATACGTTGATAATAGATGTAGGTAAAATTGGGATGGAAGTGATCAGTAAAGATGAAACGGTGCAAGTATTGCATAAGCGGCCTTTCACAAAAGTGAAAATAGATGTGAGTGGTTCAATGGGAAGATCACATACAATCAAACTGAAATATAATTCACAAGTTCCTGAGGGGCTTCCCCCTGTCTACCAACCTCCAGTCAGCGAGGAGATAAACTTGGAACCTGTCGCTGATACGTTTGTCAATGGAGGTTCACAAGCAAATCAAAACTTTGGTGCAAGATCATGGATGGTTGCAAAAGAGAGCCCATCTGCTAATTTCACCCGGGAAGCATTTTTGAAGTTTAATTTAAACTCGGTTGAAATCGAGGATAAAATAGTAGCGGCGAAAATACATGTTTATGCACAAAATGATAAGGGTCCTGCCCCTGTAAAGGCTTTTGGCGTAAACAACGATAATTGGGAAGAACTAGGTGTCACTTGGAACAACAGACCAAATATGGGTGACTTTATAAGCCAATCCATATTTAATCAAGAGTGGCAGTATCAATCTTTTGATGTGACTTCATTTGTAAAGTCTCAGCTAGATGGTGATCAAGAGGTGACAATTGGACTTACTGGCAATGGTAATTGGCCGGTCATGAATACAAAGGAAAACGAATCTAATCAACCTTATCTTGAGATTATTACCTCAAATCCAGATAAAACTCCTCCTATAACGACGGAAAACGTCAAATCAGGGTGGGAGAAAACAGAACAAACGGTGAAATTGACCGCTACGGATGAAGAAAGTGGTGTTTGGAGAACGTTGTACAGTTTAGACGGAGGGCTACTTACCAAGGGGGACACCGTTGATATTACAGATGAAGGAATCCATGAATTGGCATATTACAGCATCGATAATGCGGCGAATATTGAAGAAATTAAAATGTCAACTGTGATGATTGATATGACAGGACCCGATATTACACCGAAGGAATTAAAAAATGTTTACCGAACAGATAAAGGTTCAATCCATTTCAACATCACTGATTCGTTAAGTGGTGTCGACAGTTTAGAAGTCAAGTTGGATGGTACGAAGGTGGAGCATCCTTATACTTTTGATCCAATATCTTTGTCTACCGGAGAGCACAATGTAAAGGTAACAGCGTCGGATCTGGCTGGAAATCAGACAGTAAAAGAGTTTGTCTTCACCGTTAAAATGGATGTCGATCATTTGGATGAGGCGGTGAATTACGCAAATCAACAAGGGTGGATTACTAGTCAAGGTATTTTAAATAGTTTACTGTCGAAGATTAAACATATTCAGAAAGCAAACGGCGAGAAGCAAATAATAAATGGTTTAAATGCTTTAGAAAACCAAGTTCAAGCACAATCCGGAAAAAAGATTCAAGCATCCTTTGCAGAATTGTTGCTTGAAGACATTTCCTATTTAAAAAGGTCTTACGATGAATAAATTAAAATAGCAATTGACCAACAGACAGTCAAACAAGGCTTAAGATAATCCAGGCATTTAAGCGAACACTTATTGTTACTAGTTTGATATTAATTATGTTTTAAAGGAGTGCCAAGTCATGTCTAAACTAACCGTAGTGGGAAAAGAACTATACATGAATGATAAACCTATCCAACTAATATCTGGGGCAATCCACTACTTCAGGATTGTTCCAGAATATTGGGAAGATCGATTACGTAAGTTAAAGGCTTGTGGTTTCAATTGTGTCGAAACATATATTCCATGGAACTTACATGAACCAAAAGAAGGTGAATTTAATTTTTCGGGTATTGCTGATATCGTAGAATTCATCCATATTGCGGAGCGCTTAGGGTTATACGTCATCGCACGTCCAAGTCCTTATATCTGTGCAGAGTGGGAATTTGGCGGATTGCCTTCATGGCTACTTGC
This sequence comes from Virgibacillus necropolis, assembly GCF_044793635.1. Lineage (GTDB taxonomy): Bacteria > Bacillota > Bacilli > Bacillales > Amphibacillaceae > Virgibacillus_F > Virgibacillus_F necropolis_A. The sequence goes on along the minus strand of NZ_CP084992.1, from coordinate 1,624,117 downwards.
GGATCGCAATATGCAGATCAGGTCCTACCATGTACCTTATTTAGAAAAAGTAGATAACTATTATGATGTTTTACTAGAAAAGTTAAAGCCATTGTTGCAAACGAATGGTGGTCCAATAATTGCGATGCAAATTGAAAATGAATATGGAAGTTATGGAAATGATAAACGCTATTTAAATTACATGAACGATGCGATACGAAAAAGGAATGTCGATGTGTTACTGTTTACCTCCGATGGACCAACCGATTTAATGCTTCAAGGGGGGACAGTCAAAAATGTGTTGGCAACCGTTAACTTTGGGTCAAAACCAGAGAAGTCTTTCGCTAAATTACAGGAATACTTTCCTAACACACCAAACTTTGTCATGGAATTTTGGAATGGATGGTTTGATCATTGGGGTGAAGAACATCATCAACGCGATCCGCAAGATACAGCCGATACGTTTTCAGAAATGCTAGCAAGAGGGGATTCAGTTAATTTCTACATGTTCCATGGTGGTACTAATTTTGGTTTTTACAATGGTGCTAATTACGATGACAAATATGCTCCGACTGTTACAAGTTATGACTATGATTGTCCAATAAGTGAAACGGGTGATCTCACACCTAAGTTCCATGCAGTACGCGAAGCTATTTCAAAACACATGAATTTAGGCGAACTTGTGTTACCTGAACCTATTCCTAAAATGGATTATGGTACGGTTAAGATGAAAGAATCTATTAATCTATTTAATGCATTGGATCAGATTAGTAAACCCGTTAGAAAAACGCATCCAGAAACAATGGAAAAATTAGGTCAGGATTATGGTTTTATCCTTTATCGTAACCATTTAAAAGGGCCACTCGGGAAAGCTCAATTAACGATTCAAGACGTTCGAGATCGCGCGATTGTATATGTGGACCAGGAATACAAGGGTGTAATCGACCGTCTTAACAACAACACACTTATGATTGAAGTACCTAAAGAAGGAATTAAACTTGATATTTTAGTAGAAAACATGGGCCGGATAAATTATGGACCATTATTGAACGACCCAAAAGGGATTACCGAAGGAGTACGTTTTGAACGCCAGTTTTTATTTGATTGGGAGATGTACTCGCTACCAATGAATAATTTAGCAGAATTAGCATTTGAACAAACGAATAAACAAACGTCTGATCAACCGTTGTTTTATCGTGGAACATTTGAAGTTAGAGAAATTGGTGATACATTTGTCGAACTGCCAGGCTGGGTAAAGGGTATTGTCCTTGTTAATGATTTTAACTTAGGAAGGTACTGGGAAATTGGTCCACAGGAAACGTTATATTTACCAGGTCCAGTTCTAAAAAAGGGAACAAACGAAATTATTATTTTTGAAATGCATAGTACGAAAAACGCCGAAGTTTCATTGATTGATACACATAAATTAGGATAGCATGACAGTCTGAAAAAGTTCGTATTTGTCTAAGAAAAAAAGTTAACGACCTATATATTGTCGTTAGCTTTTTTTGTCCGTATTTTTGATGGGATATTTCCATTATTTTTGCCCAGTGGCCTTAATGGAAAGGGGGCCCTTTTTATGATAACAATCAAAGACATAGTCAAAAAGCTCGTGTTTTGCCTAAGACGGTAATACGAGTATTTACTTATAAAAAGCACTTTATCTGTCGCAGAAATATAGAGATATTCCCAATTTGCTACAAAGTTGGTTTGAATCGCTATCTACTTTCTATAGATTCTTTTACTAATTTCCCTTCTGAAAATTTAGGATTGGTTATCAGTTGCCGAACGAAAATGAAGATTGAAAATCATTGTAGGATATCAAGAAGAGATTACTTCCGAATTTAAGAATTATTTTCCTGGCGTTATAAGACAACTTTATAAAAGTGCCCTATTATAAAGTTATACAAAAAGCTTGGAAGGGGAAAAACAATGTCAGTTAAAAATATCGGAATTATTATGAATGGTGTTACCGGACGCATGGGAACGAATCAACATTTAATTCGTTCTATCGTTGCGATTCGTGAACAAGGAGGAATTGAGCTTCCAAATGGTGATGTGATTATGCCAGACCCAATCTTGGTAGGAAGACGTGAAAATAAACTTAAAGAATTGGTTGAAGAACATAACCTTTCACGATGGGGTACGAATTTAGAGGAAACATTAGCAGATGATTATAATCAAATTTACTTTGACTCACAAACGACAGTGCGAAGAGCAGAAGGGATTCGTCAGGCTATTGAAGCAGGAAAGCATATTTATTGCGAAAAGCCAACTGCAACTAGTTTGGATGAATCAGTAGAATTAGCAAGACTTGCTGAAGCTGCTGGCGTAAAGAACGGTGTTGTTCAAGATAAATTGTACTTACCAGGACTTTTAAAGCTACAACGACTGATCAACTCGGGATTCTTCGGTGAAATTTTAAGTGTGCGTATGGAGTTCGGTTATTGGGTGTTTGAAGGGGATTGGCAAGAAGGGCAACGTCCATCCTGGAACTATCGTAAAGAAGATGGTGGTGGAATTATCGTTGATATGTTCGCTCACTGGCGTTATGTCATTCAACATTTATTTGGTTCAATTAAATCAGTATCATGTTTAGGTGCTACCCATATTAAAAAGCGCATTGATGAAAAAGGAGAGAAGTATGACTGTACGGCTGATGACGCTGCTTACGGTACATTTGAACTTGAAAATGGAATTATCGTTCAGGCAAACTCTTCATGGGCTGTCCGCGTAGACCGTGATGACCTGTTAACTGTCCAAGTGGACGGAACAGAAGGAAGTGCTGTTGCTGGACTAAGAGATTGTAAGGTTCAGCATCGTGTTAATACGCCGAAGCCAATCTGGAATCCTGATATTCCAAACCCATTTAATTTCGAATCACAATGGCAAGAAGTTCCTGATAACGCAGACTTTGATAATGCCTTCAAAATTCAGTGGGAAATGTTCTTAAAACATGTTGTTGCTGATGAACCATATGTTTTGGATTTACTTGAAGGGGCAAAAGGGACCCAACTTTCTGAGTTGGCACTACAATCATGGGAAGAGCGTCGTTGGGTAGATGTACCTGAGTTGAAATAATTGGAGGGATAGTGTTGGGGAATGAATTAAAGTTACCAAAAAAAGGCGGAGAATTATATACGTTCAAGCCACAAAATGCTGTTTCATTTGATATTCCTGAAGGAAAAACGTTAAAAAAACGTATTGCCTTCTCGGCTGCACATGTGGTAAGTGATCCATTTGCAGATACCGATCCACTTAATAATAGTCAAATAGATTGGGAGACTACGATGCAGTACCGCCATTATCTATGGTCACAAGGATTAGCTGTTGCCGAGGCAATGGACACAGCTCAGCGTGGTATGGGTTTAAACTGGAGTCAGGCACAATCGTTAATTAGCCGTTCCATTAAAGAAGCGAAATCAGTTAATGGGAAGATTGCTTGTGGAGCTGGTACAGATCATTTGGTGCAAGTAAATCCCACACTTGAAGATGTACAGATTGCTTATGAAGAACAATGTGAATTTGTTGAAAATGAGGGTGGACAGATTATTTTAATGGCAAGCCGGGCTTTGGCAGCCTGTGCTAAATGTCCTGAAGATTATGAGAAGGTATATGGAAATATCTTGAGCAAGGTCTTGAAACCTGTTATCCTACATTGGCTTGGCGACATGTTTGATCCGGCGTTAAAAGGATATTGGGGTTATAAAGACGTTGATAAAGCCATGGAAGTATGTTTACGAGTAATCAAGGAAAACGAAGATAAAATTGACGGTATAAAAATTTCATTGCTTGATGATCAACGTGAAATCGAAATGAGACGTCTTCTTCCTGAAAGTGTAAAAATGTACACAGGAGATGATTTTAATTATCCAGATCTAATTCGTGGAGATGAGCAAGGATTCAGTCATGCGCTGCTTGGGATTTTTGATGCAATTGCTCCAGCGGCAACTGCAGCACTTCATGCATTAGATGCGGATGATTTTGAAAGCTATTATTCTATTTTAGAAAAAACGGTTCCATTATCACGTCATATTTTTCAAACACCCACTTATGCCTATAAAACAGGTGTCGTATTTATGGCTTATTTAAATGGACATCAGCCTCATTTCCGAATGATTAGTGGAGCAGAAGGTCACCGCTCAATCATCCACCTTTCCGAACTATTCGTAATGGCAGATGAAGCAGGATTATTACGAAATCCCGATCTTGCTGTGGAAAGAATGAAAATTGTCTTAGCACAGGCGAGAATTCGATAATTTGCGAATCGATTTTTCAAAAATAACTTGTAGGGAGGATTTGAGGAAATGGTAAGAAATGGACCATCGCTGGAAAGTCTTAGTTTAAACCAGATTACAACCGAAAATTGGAATTTAAAAGAAGCGGTTGCTGGGTGCGTAAAAGCAGAAATATCATGGATTTCTTTATGGCGACATAAAATTCAAGAAGTCGGTCTTGCTGAGAGTAAAAGGATTGTGGCGGATTCAGGTTTACAAGTTTCCAGTCTGTGTCGTGGTGGTATGTTTCCTGCGTCTACAGCGGAACAGAGGCAAAAAAATTTGGATGATAACTTCCGTGCCATTGAAGAGGCTGCTGAATTAGGAACGGATGTCTTAGTATTAGTTTGTGGCGCTGCCCCTGACCGTGATATCGATACCTCACGGAAATGGGTCGAGGAAGGGATTGAACAACTCGTTCCATTCGCAGAATCATATGGTGTGAAACTGGGAATTGAACCACTTCATCCGATGTATGCTGCTGATCGCTCTGTAGTAGTGACATTGGATCAGGCGAATACAATGGCAGAAAAATATAACGATAATCAGGTTGGGGTAGTAGTGGATGTGTTTCATGTCTGGTGGGATCCTGATTTATATAACCAAATTGTTCGAGCTACAGGGCGTATACTAGGATTTCATGTTTCTGATTGGGCTGTTCCTATTACAGATACCTTTAAAGCCCGAAGTATGATGGGAGATGGAGTGATCGAAATCCGTCGCATTAGAAAAGCAGTCGAGCAGGCAGGGTACAATGGGCCAATCGAGGTAGAAATCATGAACCAAGCGATTTGGGATAAACCTGGTAATGATGTACTTTCTTTGATCAAAGATCGTTATGTTAAGCATGTATAAGTATTTAGCGAAATTGATGAATGGGATAAAAAAATAGAGTTGGAAAAAGAGGGTAGTTGTGGCTATTCTCTTTTCTCATACCTAATAGTTTGTAGTATATATTAGAAAGGAATTAGCTTAAAAAACTTTATAGAGGTGAAAAAAATGATTAAGGGTTTATTTATAATGGATGAAAACTTTATTGATCTGGTTTACCCATCTACTGTAAAAAAAGAAATAGAAAAATTGGCTAACATCTATTCCGTGCCACTATCATCGAAGGATATTATTGAAGACAAGTCTATTTTACAGGAGGCTGAAGTCATTTTTACTGGATGGGGTGGGCCTAAACTGGATAAGGAATTTCTTGAGGCCGCTCCTAATCTTAAAGCAATTTTTTATGCGGCGGGCTCTATAAAGCCAATCGCAACCGAAGCTTTTTGGGATAGAAATATCGTGTTAACTAATGCCGTTTCTGCAAATGCCATTCCGGTAGCTGAATATACGTTATCGCAAATACTGTTTTCTTTGAAGAGGGGATGGCAGTTTGCTCTTGATGTTAAGAAACATAGAAAATATCCTGAAAAACCCTTTTATCATATACCAGGATCGTTTGGGAGTACAGTAGGCCTTATTTCTTTAAGTACAGTTGGGCGAAAAGTAAATGAATATCTTCGACATTTTGATATTAACGTACTAGCATATGATCCATTCGTAGACAAGAAGGAAGCGGCTAAACTAAATGTTGAGCTATGTTCATTAGATGACATATTTGAAAGAGCAGACATCGTCTCTTTGCATGCACCATTGTTGGACGAAACAACAAGGCTGATAAGAAAAAAACATTTTGAGTTGATGAAACCATATGCAAGTTTCATTAACACGTCAAGGGGAGCAATAGTTAAGGAAACAGAAATGTTAGATGTTCTGAAACAACGCGGTGATATTACTGCTATTTTAGATGTTACCGATCCAGAACCTCCTTCCGTGGATTCCCTTTTATATTCTCTTCCTAATGTTGTATTAACACCACATATAGCAGGAAGCGAAGGGCAAGAGTGTGGAAGAATGGGAGCATATATGCTTGATGAATTTAAGCGCTATCTTTCTGGAGAACAATTAATATGGCAAGTATCTAAAAAGGAATTTGATGTAATGGCATAAAACTTGGAGGGAGACCATGTATAAAATTGGTTTATGCTCGGTAACTTTTAGGAATTTAACAGTAGAACAAGTTATTAAACTTGCCCATGGAGCAAATATGGAAGGAATTGAGTGGGGTGGTGATTTCCATGTACCACCTGGGGACACTATTCGTGCTGCTGAAGTAGCTGAATTAACAGAACAAGCCAATTTGGAAATCGTTTCTTACGGATCTTATTATCGAGTAGGTCATGAAAAGGAAGGTATTCCATTTGATGTAGTATTGGAAACTGCACAAAGACTAAAGGCACCTTCTATACGAGTTTGGGCAGGAAAGATAGGTTCGCATGAAATAGATGAGAAATATAGAACAGCCGTTGTTGAGGATGCGAGAAGAATTGCTGAGTTGGCAGAAAAACAGGATATAGAGATTAACTTTGAATATCATGGTGGGACACTTACTGATAACGTAGAAAGTGCCTTGCTTCTAGTGAATGAAATAAATCATCCTAATATTCATTTGTACTGGCAACCAGCTGTAGGTGAAACAATAAATAAACGATTGAAAAGTATAGAGAAATTAAGCGCATGGTTGACTCATATTCATGTTTTTCATTGGAATTATACGGACAGGCTTTCTTTTTCTGAAGGAGTAGTGGAATGGGAACAATATTTGAGTAAATTAAAAAAAGATAAAAACGTTCATTACTTATTAATGGAATTTGTAAAAGGGGATAATATAGAACAGTTTTTAAAGGATGCTAAAGCATTAAAAAACTTAGTTGTGTATGGTAACCTGCCGTAATATCATGGTGTATTCATATCTTTATTAAATGATCGTGTCTTATATATTTCGCTATTTTCCTAGATAAATTAAATCACAAAGAAATGCATAATGGCAGTATAGTACTAAAAGTCTTAAAATCAAAATTATTGAAAGGAGTAACCCCTAATGGCACAAATTGAAAAAAATCCTGTTTTAAATATAAAGAACAACCCGTTAAGAACAAAAAAAGATTTACAAACCTTAATGAAACAAATTGCCCAACCACTAGAAAATTATTTTAGCGCAGATAAAGCACACTTATACCTAGGGAAAGCCGCCACTCACTATAGTGAACAAGTGGCAGGGTTTGAGGCCTTTTCCCGTCCGTTATGGGGGTTAGCACCTCTAATCGCGGGTGGGGGATCCGTTCCGATTTGGGATAATTATATAGAAGGTATTAAAAATGGAACAAACCCCCAACACAGGGAGTTTTGGGGATTTCCAAAAGATTATGATCAACGCACAGTAGAAACGGCAGCATTTGGCTTAACCCTTGCACTATGTGGTTCTAATGTTTTGGATTCTTTAACATCTGTGGAAAGAGAGAATTTTTATCAATGGATAAAAGTTGTTAACAAAAGAAAGACTCCTGATAATAACTGGAATCTTTTTAAAGTTTTGGTTAATACCGGGCTTGCCAAACAAGGTATGGAATATGATAAAAAAGCGAATAAGCATGCCTTTGAACGTATCGAAACTTTTTATTTAGGAGATGGTTGGTACTCTGATGGCTTAACGAATCAGAAAGATTACTATGTATCTTTTGCAATTCATTATTATTGCCTTATCTACGCAAAGTTAATGGAGAAAGAAGATCCTATTCGGTCTCAGTTATTCAAAGATAGAGCAGTAAAATTCGCAAAAGATTTTATTTATTGGTTTGCTGAAGATGGATCATCTATTCCTTTTGGCAGAAGCATGACATATAGATTTGCGCAAACTTCCTTTTGGAGTGCATTAGCTTTTGCAGATGTTGAAGCGTTTCCATGGGGTGTTATAAAAGGAATTGTATTGAGACATCTACGCTGGTGGATGAAGCAGTCAATTTTTACAGATGACGGGGTTTTAACAATAGGATATGCATACCCAAATTTGATCATGTCCGAAAATTACAATGCACCCGGATCTCCATACTGGGCATTGAAGTCTTTTCTTGTACTGGCGTTAAATGAGAGCCATCCTTTTTGGACGGAGGAAGAACAAAGTTTGCCAAAGTTAGAGAAAATCAAGGTGCAGAAACATTCACAAATGATTATGTGTCGTGATCATGAGCATGTTTATGCTTTAACATCTGGTCAATATGCAGACTTTGAACCAGCGCATACCGCTGAAAAGTATGCAAAATTTGCTTACTCCAACCAGTTTGGGTTCAGTGTTTCAAAAGAGCCGTATGGGCTGACTCACGGTGCCTATGACTCAATGCTGGCCCTATCGGAAAAGGATAATCTTTACCGTGTCCGCCGTAAATGTGAAAAAGTCAAAATGAGTAAAGAATATATATATTCACTATGGAAACCATGGCAAGATGTATTAGTAGAAACTTGGCTCATTCCAATTAATGCCTGGCATATTCGTGTTCATCATATTCAAACTGAAAGGATGTTAGACACAGCGGAGGGAGGGTTTGCCATCCCGGTGGACGATCCATATATAGGGTTAATGAAGCCAGATTGGGATATTGCAAAATCGTCAGTTGGGCTAAGTTGCATTATCGATTTATTAGGAGAGCGAAAACTTAAAATGGTTAGGACTGCGCCGAATACAAACATGTTATACCCTAATGTTTCAGAGATTCCGACACTAATAAAGGAATTGGAAATCGGAAATCATTGGCTGGCGGCCGCTGTATTTGCACATACGGATGAATCATTTTTTTCTAAACACATGGAAACAACTCCTCAATTAATCATGAGGGAAAATGATTTTTATGTTATCCATCGGGAAGGGGAAAGAATCATTAAAATTAAAAAACAGGAGGTGTAGGGATAAAAACTAAAAAAACTACCTTTACTTTTCATAAGTAGTATTTTATACTTAACCCAATTGGTTATAACCACTATTAGGAGGTGACATTTCAAGCATTGGATAAGAAAAGTAGGGTGCCATTGTATTTGCAATTAATGGAGGATTTAATAAAGAAGATAGAAGCACAGGCATACCGTGAGAACGAAAAGTTGCCGTCTGAACGTGAATTATGTGACCTTTATGATTTAAGTCGGATAACAGTTAGGCAGGCGTTGCAAGAGCTGGAACGGGAAGGTTTTATTTATAAATTACATGGTAAAGGTACGTTTGTTGCGCCAAAGTCATATAATCAAAATTTAGTTAAGTTATATAGTTTTACGGAAGAAATGAAAGCAATTGGCAAGAAACCAACAACAAAGGTGATGTCATTTGAGGAAATTGCGGTGGATGAACGATTAGCTAGTAAAATGAATCTTGGTCCACTAGATGAGGTTTTACAGGTTAGCCGCCTGCGACTAGCGGATGATGAGCCTTTAATGTATGAAACTTCTTATTTACCTAAAAAGTTATTTCCTAATTTAACAAAGAATGATCTGGAACAAAGGCCCATGTATGATGTTTTCTATGAGGAATATCAAGTGAATGTAACGAAGGCCATTGAACGATTTTCCGCAACGATGATTAGAAAAGAAGAAGCGGAACATTTGCGTATGATAACAGATCAACCTGCGATGCTGATAAAGCGTTTTGCTTATCATAACGATGAATTGATTGAATATACGATTAGCGTGGCCCGTGGTGACAAATTTGATTATACGGTTGAATTAACCTAAAAGAGTCAGTTTGGTTTGGCCAACAACCGATCGAAGCTGGAAGAGAAGCAATCGAGTTCAATCCACGGCTTCTCAACAATTAAAGTGGTTATGACAACATAACCACTACTAATGCTAAATTTAACACATGGAGGATGACAAATGTTTAATTTAACTACTGAAGAGCTAGAAATGAAGAAAGCGGTGCATACCGCTAAGGAGATTCATCAACAGCCAGAGGTTTGGCTGGAATTACTCACATTACTTTCCGAGCAAAAAGAGTCATTAACTGGATTTATTGATTCTATTTACAAGAAGCATGACCAGGTTCGTGTGATTTTTACTGGTGCAGGTACTTCTGCGTTTGCGGGGGATACAGTTGTGCCGGAATTGCGTAGACAGAATCAAAGCAAAGTTCAATTTGAATCAATTCCAACAACAGATATTGTGTCAAATCCAACTACATATTTGTTTAACGAAGTGCCAACTATCATGGTGTCGTTTGCACGGTCTGGTAATAGTCCGGAAAGCGTTGCAGCAGTTTCGTTAGGTGAAAAGTTAATTGCTGATTTTTATCAAGTAGTTATTACATGTAACCAGGATGGGCAGCTTGCTAAAAATGTGGCAAATGATAGCAATAGTAAAACAGTTGTAATGCCGGAAAATGCACACGATCAAGGATTCGCGATGACAAGTAGTTTTACAAGTATGATTATTGCGGCTTACACATTGTTTGCTGAAAAAGATTTTACAATTAGTGAAGCAGATCAGCTTTTGGAAAGCTCTAAGGCATTACGTGATCGCCTGGCAGACACAGTTGATGACGTATTAAAATTTGATTTTGAACGAATTGTATATCTTGGTTCTGGGTTGCTCAGTCAGCTTTCGCATGAGGCTGCTTTAAAAATGTTGGAGCTTTCTGCAGGGCAGGTCGCTGCGATTCATGAATCATCGCTCGGTTTCAGGCATGGTCCGAAGTCCATCTTGAATGAAAAGTCTGTAACGGTCTTGTTCATGTCGCGAGATCCGTACACAAGGAAATATGATATGGATATTTTACGCGAACTAGCAGCCGATGATTCAGGGATGAAAACTGTTGCACTTACGGAGAAAAAAGATCAGGAAGTGGAAGACCTTGCAGACTTTACTATAACCGTAAACAACAATGAGGAAACTCTCGGTAATGATTTTCAACTTGCATTATTATACATTATTTTCGCCCAAATCATAGCATTAAAAAAATCATTACAACTAGGTATTACACCAGATAATCCAAGTCCAGATGGGCGAGTGAATCGTGTTGTTCAGGGTGTGACGATTTATGACTACGAATAAATATTATATGAAAGCAGATCGATTTTTACTTGAAAATGATGAAAGACATGGGGTTTATTTACTTGTGGAAAATGGTAGGTTTGGTGAGTTTATAGATACAGTTCCAGCTCATGCAGATATCGTTGACTGGAGCGGATACACGATAACACCCGGTCTATTTGATACGCACATTCATGGAATAAACGGCCATGACATCATGGATGGAACTGTTGAAGCAGTTCAAGGAATTTCAGATGCTTTACCAACTCTTGGTGTTACAAGGTTTTTACCAACAACATTGACATCGTCTAAAACGGATTTGAATAATTCCATTCGTGCAGTTGCTGAAGCAGTTAAATCTGGACTTCGAGGTGCACAATCAGAGGGGATTTTTTTAGAAGGACCATATTTCACTGAGAAACATAAAGGTGCGCAAAACCCGAGTTATTTTCGTGACCCTGACTTTGAGGAATTTAAGCAATGGCAAAAGCTATCTGAGAATACAATTGTAAAAATCGCTCTTGCTCCTGAACGAAATGACGCAATAGATTTCATTCGTAAAGTCAGTGATGAAGGTGTATTGACGAGTATTGCACACTCAGACGCAGGCTATGATTGCTGCAAAGATGCTATAGATGCTGGCGCACGTAATTTTGTGCATTTATTTAATGGGATGTCAGGCGTGCATCACCGGGAACCTGGCGTTGTCGGAGCTGCGCTGATTTATAAGGATGCTTTCGCAGAGTTAATTTGTGATGGTCATCATGTACATCCGGATATTGCTTCGATGGTGGTAGGAATAAAAGAAGATAAGACTAATCTAATAACTGATTGCATGCGGGCTGGACTACTACCTGATGGAAACTATCATCTAGGTGAGTTTCCTGTCGTGTTACAAGATGGTGTAGCGCGGACCGAGACTGGGTCATTAGCTGGAAGTACATTGGGGTTAATTGATGGCGTCAAAAATTTGCAAGCTTGGAGTAATCGATCTCTGCGGGAAGTTTGGCATTTAGCATCTCTTTCCCCAGCAAAAAGTATTGGTAGAGATTCAGATTTAGGTAGCATCCAAAACGGCAAGTTGGCGGATTATGTTGTCCTAGATAATGAGTTAAACGTTCAAGCTACAGCTGTTGAAGGGGAAGTTATCTATCAAGTGGAGAGGTGAATTTGATGATTTTAACCGTAACATTAAACCCTGCTGTTGATATTAGTTATAAGCTTAACGAGTTCTCGCTTGATACCGTCAATCGTGTGAACGATGTTTCTAAAACTGCTGGTGGAAAAGGATTGAACGTTTCTAGAGTGTTGCAGCAGCTTGGAGAAGAAGTTGCTGCTACAGGATTTTTAGGTGGTAGTTTAGGAGGTTTCATTCGTTGTGAGCTTTTTACGGTAGGGATACAGGATTTCTTTGAAAAAATACAAGGTGAAACACGGAATTGTATTGCCTTGATTCATGGTGGTCAACAGACCGAAATCTTGGAGAGTGGTCCAGTTATTACAGAGGATGAGGCTGCGACATTTTTGAGAAGTTTTTCTGAATATGTACAGAAGGTTGATATTGTCACGATCTCTGGAAGCTTGCCAAATGGTTTGGCAGATGATTTTTATGAAAAATTAATCAAGATAGCTGGATCTTATGATGTCCCTGTATTGCTTGATACAAGGGGTGAGCTATTGGGAAAAGCCTTGGAAAGTGCACCTTATTTAATAAAACCAAATCAGGATGAACTCGCTGGCTTACTAGGTAAGAGTTTAGCTAATGAGACGGATATTATTGATGCATTGGAATCCGTTTTGTTTGTGGGTATCGAATGGGTAGTTGTTACACTCGGTTCAGATGGTGCACTTGTTAAAAATGGAAGTTACATTTACCGAGTGAGAGCACCTCAGATTAAGGCAGTTAATCCAGTGGGATCTGGTGACTCTGTAATAGCGGGGTTTGCCTCCGGGATGTCCCGTGGTTTATCAGGTGTGGAACTGATTAAATTTGGACTGGCTATGGGTGTGTTAAATGCAATGGAAGAACAAACAGGTTATGTAAATCCAGAAAAAATAGATTGGTGTATCAAACAGATAAATGTAGAAAGAATTGGAGGATGAAACTATGAATCTATCACCAGGAAAACAACGTGGATTAGAACTAATTTCGGATGAAAACAATCTAATCTTTGCTACAGCAATGGATCAACGTGGCTCTTTAGGTAAAATGATTCAATCATTAAATAATAATATCACGTACGAAGATGGTTTGCGCAAATTCAAAGAAGGTGTCAGTGAGGTTCTTGGAAATCAATCTTCTTCCTTGCTTCTTGACCCGGAATACGGATGGGACGCAGCCAAGAAATTAAATAAAGATATTGGATTGATCATGGCATATGAAAAAACCGGATACGATGCAACGGAAAAAGGACGACTTCCTAATTTGGTTGATGATTATGCCGTGCAGGATCTTGTGAGAGAAGGGGCCAGTGCACTTAAGTTATTAGTATATTACGACCATAAAGAAGCAGCGAAATATAATAGTATAAAAAATGCACTAATTAAAAGAGTTGGCGATGAATGTAAGCAAAATGATCTTTTGTTTATATTAGAGCCGGTTTCCTATAGTGCGGAGGGTCTTTCGGGAAAGAGCGCGGAATTCGCTAAAGCAAAACCAGAGATAGTTGAATTCTTTATGAAGGAATTCTCAAAAGAGGAGTATGGCGTTGATTTATTAAAAGTCGAAGTTCCTGTATCTATTTTTCATATCGAAGGCTACGATCAATACGATAACTATCAGCCTGTTTTTAGTCGAGAAAAAGCGGCACAGTACTATTTTAGTTGTTCAGAGGAAAGCCGTTTGCCATTCATTTATCTAAGCGGCGGTGTGACCAACGAACAGTTTGTTGAAACCCTTCATTTTGCAAAAGAAGCAAAGTCCAAGTTTAGTGGAGTTCTTTGCGGACGAGCAACGTGGAAAAATGGTGTGAACGCCTTTGCTGAAGAAGGTAAGGATGCATATTATAAATGGCTTGAAACTAAGGGCACGGATAACCTGAACAAGGTTAAAACAACTGTTGAGGAAACAGCAACACCTTGGAGTGAGTTTTAAGTAGAGCTTAAGCTTGTGGAGGAAACAATTTTTTCTCTGCAAGCTTTTTATTTTTGGTGTCCCTAAATCTTAACACCACTGTTCTATTTCCTACATAGCATCGTGTTAAAAGTACATACTATCAAATAAAAATAGGAGGGAATGTCATGGTAAATCAGACGATGGAAAATAAAGTGGCAATAGTGACCGGGTCAGCTTCTGGTATTGGTAGAGCTGCGGCATTACGGTTGGCGAGGTCAGGTGCGAAATTAGGGCTTGTCGATTTGAAAGAGGAAAATGCGGCCAATGTACAGAAAGAAATTGAAAATGAAGGTGGACAAGCAATCGTTTTAGATACAGATGTATCAAATCCTCAAGAAGTGGAGGCATCCATTAAAGAGGTTGTTGATAAGTGGGGGCGTTTAGACTTTGTTTTTGCTAACGCGGGTATTAACGGGCGTGTAGCTCCTATTGAAGATCTTACGGCTGAAGATTGGGACCAAACCTTGACCACCAATCTAAAAAGCACGTTTCTTACCGTGAAATATTCAATCCCACATATGAAAGATAAAGGTGGAAGCATTGCGATAACTAGCTCAATCAATGGAAATAGAACCTTCTCCAGTTTTGGTATGTCTGCCTACAGCTCCTCAAAGGCTGGCCAGATGGCTTTCGGGAAAATGGCAGCATTGGAATTGGCGGAGTATCACATTAGAGTTAATATTATCTGTCCTGGTGCAATTCAAACTAATATTGGTGAGAACACCCATCCAGATGAGAAAAATCTAAAGAAAGTTAAGATTCCTGTAGAGCACCCTGAAGGAAGTCAGCCACTTGAACATGGTCCTGGCAGTCCTGAACAGGTAGCAGATTTAATTTATTTTTTAGCTTCTGAGCAATCAAGCCATATAACTGGAACAGAACTATTTATCGATGGTGCCGAGTCATTGTTATGATGGTAGTTTGAAATAATCAGACTTAAAAATAACCGAACATTATTTCTTAAGTCCCTTAAGATGACGACATTCGAAGCATTAAGTCTGGTAGCACAATTTGGTTTAGCACAAATAGCTACTATTACTTTAATTGTAACTTTTGTCGTTTACCTAAACAAAAAGAAGTAACCGCCCCCCTACATGGTCGCGATTACTTCTTTTTAGTATAGACACAATTTAAGTTGGCCAACTGCTCTTCATGCAGTTTGTAGTTGCTGGTGGCCGAGTAGTTAGCTCTACTCGGTACCTTATTATAAGTATATTATAATTTCAAATAATTATACTGTCAATGTGTTTGGTTGGTTTAAATAAATATCACATGGCTACTTTTAAAATCACCAATTATGTGCTGTAGAGGGGTAACGAAACGATGGTAATCAATCATCTTGGTTGGGTAACCAATCGACTTCTCTACGAAACCAATCCATCCGATCGAGAAATTCTTCTATATAATACTACTATCGTCACCGAAGATTAGCCGGTGGCGATTTTTTTATTTCAAATTTTTTAACAATTCTTGTATTATTTAATTGATTGTACGTACGAATTATATTAATATAGAATTAACGATTAAAACTTATACGTATAAGGTGTTATTTAAGCAAGAAAGGGAGTGAGTAAAAAATGTTAGAAGGTTTAAAACAAAAAGTGTTAGATGCAAACTTAGCTTTGCCAAAGCATAATTTAGTGACTTTTACGTGGGGTAATGTAAGCGGTATCAGTAGAGAGGAAGAATTAATAGTTATTAAACCTAGTGGAGTTCCCTATGATGAATTAAAAAAAGAAGATATGGTCGTCGTTGATTTTGATGGCAACATTGTTGAAGGTAGTTTAAATCCCTCGTCAGATACACCAACACACATCGTTTTATACAAAAAGTTTCCGGATATTGGAGGTGTCGTACATACGCATGCACCATGGTCAACAAGTTGGGCACAGGCCGGGAAAAGCTTGCCAGCACTGGGCACAACACACGCTGACTATTTTTACGGAACGGTTCCTTGTACTAGACCTATGAGTGATATTGAAATAAATGGTAAGTATGAGCATGAAACAGGAAATGTTATTGTCGAGACTTTTCAGGAGATGAGTCCAAGCGATGTACCAGGTGTTCTTGTTCATAGCCATGCCCCTTTTACCTGGGGAAAAGATCCTAATGAGGCTGTTCATAATTCAGTTGTTTTGGAAGAAGTAGCAAAAATGGCGTTACAAACGTATCAATTAAATGCAAACGTTTCAGATATGGATCAGGTTCTGTTGGATAAGCATTATTTAAGAAAACATGGATTAAACGCTTATTACGGGCAACAGAAATAAGGGGGATGATAATATGACAGAAAAATATACAATTGGTGTGGATTATGGTACTGAGTCAGGTCGTGCGGTGCTGGTTTCATTAGAAAATGGTAAGGAGATTGCTGATCAAGTAACGCCATACAGACACGGAGTTATCGATGAAAAGTTACCGGGTACCGAAATAGATTTAGGTTATGAATGGGCCTTGCAACATCCTCAGGATTATATAGAGGTGTTAGAGAACTCAATACCAAGCGTCCTACAGAAGTCGGGAGTAAACCCAGATGATGTAATTGGAATGGGTATTGATTTCACTGCTTGTACGATGTTGCCTATTGATGAAAATGGAGAGCCACTTTCCAATAACCCTGAATGGAAAAGTAATCCACATAGCTGGATAAAGTTGTGGAAACATCATGCTGCGCAGGATGAAGCGAACAAACTAAATGAAATTGCTGAACAAATGGGAGAAAAGTTTTTACCGAGATACGGAGGGAAAATTTCTTCGGAATGGATGATTGCTAAGGTGTGGCAGATTCTGAATGAAGCCCCTGATATTTATGAAAAAACTGATCGCTTTGTAGAGGCAACGGACTGGGTTACATCAAAACTGACAAACAGTTTTGTCCGAAATAGTTGTACGGCTGGGTATAAGTCTATCTGGCATAAAAGGGATGGGTATCCAAGTAAAGAGTTTTTCAAAGCACTTGATAGTAGGTTAGAAAACTTGACCGAAACGAAGCTCCGCGGTGACGTTGTGTCAATTGGAACAAGGGCCGGTGAACTAACAGAAGAAATGGCTAAACTTACTGGATTAAATGCAGGTACAGCAGTAGCAGTAGGAAATGTGGACGCCCATGTATCTGTTCCAGCTATGGGAGTCACAGAACCTGGTAAATTAGTAATGACTATGGGAACCTCCATTTGTTCTATGCTTTTAGGTGAAAAGGAAGAAGAAGTAGAAGGAATGTGTGGGGTTGTTGAAGATGGAATTATACCTGGCTTTTATGGTTATGAAGCAGGTCAGCCAGCAGTAGGCGATATATTTGCGTGGTATGTTGATCAAGCTGTACCGGAGTATGTAAAAAAAGAGGCTGATATTGAAGGTATAGATGTACACCAACTACTGGAGAGAAAAGCAGCATCATATAAACCAGGTGAAACGGGATTACTGGCACTTGATTGGTGGAATGGTAACCGTTCCGTACTGGTAGATACAGACTTAAGTGGACTATTAGTAGGTATGACTCTACAAACAAAACCTGAAGAAATATATCGGGCTTTACTCGAATCAACTGCTTTTGGTACACGTGAAATTGTGGATGCATTTCATACTAATGGAGTAGAAGTAAATGAACTGTATGTTTGTGGTGGATTGCCTCATAAAAACAAGCTGTTGATACAAATATATGCTGATGTTACGAACCGTCCTATCAAGGTTGCAGATTCTATCCAAACACCGGCTTTAGGAGCAGCAATGTTTGGTGCAGTCGCTGCAGGCGCGGTTAATGGAGGGTATGACACGATAATAGACGCTACTCAGAAAATGGCGCGGATTAAAGACGAAGTCATTAAACCTATTCCAGAAAATGTAGCTATCTATGAAAAACTATATAAAGAATATGCAACACTTCATACTTATTTTGGCCGCGGTGAAAATGATGTTATGAAGAGATTGCGGGCGCTTAGAAGTGCTGCGGAATAATACTAGATTACTATATTAGGAGGAACACATATGTTAACTATAAGACCATATGAATTTTGGTTCGTTACCGGTAGTCAGCACCTTTATGGCGAGGATGTACTTCAGGAAGTGAAAGACCATTCAGAGCATATTACGGATAAACTAAATGAAAATGGCAATTTACCATTTAAGATTGTTTTCAAAACAATTTTAACCAATGCAAATGACATACGGAAATTAATGTTAGATGCAAATAGTGATGAAAATTGCGCGGGGTTAATCACATGGATGCATACTTTTTCACCTGCAAAGATGTGGATTTCTGGACTTAATGCATTACAAAAACCATTGATGCATTTGCATACACAGTTTAACCGTGACATTCCATGGAAAGATATTGATATGGACTTTATGAATTTAAATCAATCTGCACATGGCGATCGTGAATATGGTTTTATCGGAACGCGTATGAATATTCCGCGTAAAGTAGTTGTCGGTCATTGGGAAAACACGGATGTTACAGTGAAAATTGGAAGCTGGATGCAAACCGCGGTAGCTGTCACGGAAGGAACCAATATCCGTGTTGCTCGCTTCGGGGATAATATGAGAAACGTTGCGGTTACTGATGGAGATAAGGTAGAAGCCCAAATTAAGTTTGGTTGGACGGTTGATTATTACGGAATTGGTGACCTAGTAGAAGAAATGAGTAAGGTTTCGGATGAAGAACTTGAGAACCTTTACGGAGAATATAGTGAATTATATAACTTGCCAGCAGAAGCAAGTGAACCTGGTGCAGTTAGAGAATCTATTTTAGAGCAAGGGCGTATTGAATTAGGATTAAAAGCATTTTTGTCAAAAGGTAATTATAATGCCTTTACTACTAATTTTGAAGATTTACATGGCATGAAGCAGTTACCAGGTCTAGCAGCTCAACGCTTAATGGCAGAAGGGTATGGTTTTGCGGGTGAAGGTGACTGGAGAACAGCAGCACTACTTCGGATGATGAAAATTATCTCTAGTAACAAAGGTACCTCCTTTATGGAAGATTATACGTACCACCTGGAGCCGGGCGATGAAAAGGTATTAGGATCACATATGCTGGAAATATGTCCAACAATAGCAGCGACGAAACCAAAAATTGTCGTGAATCCACTTGGAATGGGGGGGAAGAACGACCCTGCTCGTTTAGTGTTTGATGGTAAAGGTGGAGACGCAGTAAATGTATCACTTATTGAGCTTGGTGGAAGGTTCCGTTTTGTAATTAATGAAGTAAAAGCAGAACAGCCTACCATCGAAACACCGAACTTACCGGTTGCCAAAGTCCTGTGGAAGCCCGAACCATCCTTAAGTGAAGCAACTGAATCATGGATTTATGCAGGTGGAGCACATCACACCGTATTTTCATTTGAAGTGACGACTGACCAGTTATATGATTTTGCAGATATGGCGAATATTGAATGTGTTGTGATTGATAAAGACACAAATCCGAGGAAGTTGCGGAATGAGTTGAAGATAAGTCAGATGGTTTGGAAGTAAGAGATTAAATAAAATTTGTTCAGGGGTCTGCTTTCTAGCAGATCTCTGTTTTATGTTCGAGTTTCACACCTGTTATTGGCTCTAATATATTTTACGTGATATTATTAAGTCACTTATACGTTTGACTTTTTATTTACACGTAAGGAAAACATAAAATGTGACATTGAATATTTTGGTCACTATGTAGGGCCACGTCCAGCTCCAGTGCCCATTGCCTAGTGCACATTGCCTAGTGCCCTTCCGGCTCCTCCTTACGATAAGTTAACATCGAATCGCTTACGCTCTTCGTGTTTCCTTTATCTCATACGGCTCCGTCCAGGCCATACGGCAATAACCGGGCGCTTGCGCTTTTGTTCAAAATAACTTATATGTTTTAAGGTAGAGGTGTTAATTATGACAAAATATAATACTGTAAAACAAGCAATTAAATCAAAAATATTAGATGGATCCTACCTTCCAAATGAGAAGATCAGCTCTGAAAGTGAATTAATGAAAGAATTCGGTGTTAGTCGTCATACGGTTAGGTTGGCAATCGGGGATATGGTTACGGAAGGGTGGCTGTATAGAGAACAGGGTTCTGGTACATTTTGTGCTGATCGAACAGAAATTGACCAAACAATAAGTAACAACTCAAAAGATATTGCTATAATAACCACCTATATATCTGATTATATTTTTCCATCAATAATTAGAGGTGCCGAGGAAATCTTAAGTAAAAATGGATATAATGTTAGTTTGTTTAGTACCAATAATAATCATGAAACTGAAAAAAATGTCCTAGAAAAGATCCTTTCTCAAAATTTTGATGGTGTAATTGTTGAACCAACAAAAAGTGCTATATCAAATCCTAATATTAATTACTATTTAAATTTAGAGAGCCAAAATATACCTTACATAATGATTAATGCAGATTATGATGCATTAGAACCATTGAGTATCACAATGGATGACGAAAAAGGTGGATTTATTCAAACGGAACACCTTATCAGCCTTGGCCATAAAAATATCATTGGCTTTTTTAAAACAGATGATATTCAGGGGAAAAAGCGGATGAAAGGATATTTAAAGGCACATCGTACAAATCAAGTTCCAATTAACCCTAACAATTTAGTATCATATTCCACACATGAAAAAGCATCGAAGACAGTAGATGAATTAAAAAAATTGTTGGCTAAATCGAATGGGGATAAACCAACGGCTATTGCCTGTTACAATGACGAACTTGCTATTGAGTTGCTGGATGTTTTGCGGGAAAAGAATTTAAATGTACCAGGTGACATTTCCTTAGTTGGTTATGATGATTCCTTCCTAGCAAAAGTATCTGAAGTAAAGTTAACTACTGTGGAACACCCAAAAAGCGTAATAGGACAGACTGCAGCAAAGGTGATTTTAGATTTAATAAAAGAAAAAAGCGGTAATCAAAAAAAATCTCTTGATCAGGTGAAATCTGTTGTGTTCGAACCTAAACTTGTTGTACGAAATTCCTCGAAAAAACTCAATCCTTAAGGTTATCCGCATATGGATAACCTATTTTTGTGGGCATTGAATTAAAACTGAAAAGCCGATACACGGGTGTATGGCTTACTGGCAACGTATGTCCAATTTGGATTGTTTCATGATACTCATTCCACATACGTATAAGTTGATGTGATTTTAGTGGGAAACTTATTGACTATGATTTATAGTAGTGTTAATATTTACATTAATAACATCCTTCTAAATTGTCTTACTTTTTGAAGCGGGGTAACATGTTCGTACATCAACATTACGTGACTATAGGAATTCTAGTCCTTTTTCAATTTGCTAGTTCATTATATCAGCTTTGGGTTTCTATAATCACTTTAATTTGGATGTGCGACCAAGTTATCTCAAAATTTTATGTTTTAATCAGCATAGGGGGTGAAAATTCATTGCTTGGCTTTTCAGTAATTGAAAGCGCTTTATAAATCCATATTAAAAAACAGGGGGTAGAATAATGAAGAAGAAAAACCTGCTAGCTTTAATTTTTGGAATAATGGCATTATTTTTAGTGGCCTGTAGTGGTGATAGTGAGTCCAGTTCAGGGGAAGCCACTGAATCAGAAGTGATTGGTAGCGATGTTGAAAATGCAACAGAATTGACGTATTGGACATTTGTTGAATTGCACATGGACTTTTTTAAAGATGCAGTGCCTCGTTGGAATGAGGCAAATCCTGACAGGCCGATTAAATTAGTTGCAGAGACGTTCCCATTTGATCAAATGCATAACAATTTATTATTAGCATTACAATCTGGTACAGGTGCTCCTGATATTGCCGATATAGAGATTGGGCGCTTCCCCAATTATTTACAAGGTGAACCACAGTTGTTACCGATGAACGAATATGTTGACCCTGTTATAGATAAATTCGTCAAGTCGCGTTTTGAAATATATGGAAAAGATGGTAAATATTATGGCATGCCAACCCACGTTGGTACTTCAGTAATGTATTACAACAAGGAAATTATGGACGCAGCCGGAGTGGATATAGATTCCATTAAAACGTGGGATGACTACGTTGAGGCTGGGAAAAAAGTTGTCGCCAACACGGATGCTATGATGACAACAGCTCATTCAGGAGATTACATGACTTATTTTCAAATGATTAGTCAACGGGGTTCTGATTTCTTTAATGATGAAGGGGAACTGACAGTTTATAATGAAGCAAATGTTAAGACCTTAGAATTCTTACATGACATGATTTACAAGTATGAAATTGCTGAACTAACTCCTGGAGGTGATCCACACGCAGAAGAATTTTATGCTTATATGAATGACGGTGGAGCTGCATCTGTTTCTATGCCTGCATGGTATATGGGGAGATTTTTAGACTACATGCCAGATCTAAAAGGTAAGATGGCAATTCGTCCAATGCCTGCTTGGGAAGCTGGTGGTAACCGTTCAGCTGGTATGGGTGGTACGGGAACTGTTGTTACAAACCAAACAGAACATGCTGAACTAGCAAAAGAATTTTTAGCCTTTGCGAAACTAACTAAAGAAGCAAATAAAAAAATATGGACAGTATTAGGCTTTGTTCCTCCACGTCATGATGTTTGGGAAAGTGAAGCAATCAAAGCAGATAATAAGTATTATGAATATTTTGGTGACGATATCTTTGATACATTCCTAGCTGTTAAAGATGAAATTAATGCGGTGAATGTTACAGAGTATACACCGGATGTAGCGACGGAGATTAATACGAACGTATTTAATAGTGTTCTTAGACAACAATCTGCAACCGCCGAGGAGGCACTTAAACAAGCACAGGAGACAATAGAAGCTAACATTCAATAAAAGATAGATTGCAGGGTATATATCTTTGTGCCTTGCAATCTATTTTTGTATACCTAGAAAATCTGAGATGAGAATAATAATGAAAGGGCTTCTTGATCTCTTAAGAAGTGAACGGGAATTATTTATACGTACAATTAAATAGCTGCTGATTAAGGGTTATACAAATATTTGCTAAAGTATATCACGCTCATATTTAATCAATGAATTGAATCCATACAGGGATACAGATCATTATTCCTAGGTATATAATTATATTCTTAGTAAAATATTAAAAAAGCTGTTGAAATAAATAGAATATTTATATATAATCTAACTAACATAACTTATACGTACAACTAATAGACTTGAATTATAGGTTTACATAAGTATTCCGTGATCTCGTTAGCGATTTTTCATACTTATTGAAAGCGGATACACAGAAAGGGCTTAGTAACGAACTTCCTTGCACTTAACCCGATAACTTATTAGATGGTGAAAGTTGAATGAAATTTTTATAAAGGAGTGTTAATTAATGGTGAACCAATTAAAAGCAAAAATGGTATTAGACAAAAGTTATGAAATTGCTAAGGTGGACGAGCGAATATATGGCTCATTTATTGAACACCTTGGTCGTGCAGTATATGGAGGAATTTATGAACCAGGTCATCCAGAAGCGGATGAGCAAGGTTTTCGTAAAGATGTTATGGAACTAGTTAAAGAATTACAAGTTCCTATTGTAAGGTATCCCGGTGGGAATATGGTATCTGCTTACAACTGGGAGGATGGTGTGGGGCCGAAGGAAGACCGACCTAGTCGTTTGGAATTAGCTTGGAGAACGGTTGAGACGAATGAAGTAGGAACGAATGAATTTGCTGACTGGGCAAAGAAAGTTAATACCGATGTTATGATGGCAGTTAACTTAGGGACTAGAGGAATTGATGCAGCAAGGAATTTACTGGAATATACGAACCATCCAGGTGGAACATACTGGAGCGATTTAAGAAAATCGCATGGGTATGATGCTCCACATAACATAAAAACTTGGTGCCTTGGTAACGAGATGGATGGCCCTTGGCAAGTTGGTCATAAGACGGCACATGAATATGGAAGGATAGCGCAGGAAACTGCCAAAGCTATGAAGCTAGTAGATCCGACCATCGAACTTGTCGCGTGTGGGAGTTCAAATACAGGAATGCCGACTTTTCCGGAGTATGAGGCAACAACTCTTGATATTGCATATGAACAGGTAGATTACATCTCACTTCATCAATATTATGGAAACCGTACAAACGATCCAGCAAACTACTTAGCGAAAAATATGGATATGGATCACTTTATTAAGACTGTTACCTCAACCTGCGATTATATCAAGGCAAAACATCGTAGTAAGAAGACGATTAATTTAAGTTTTGATGAGTGGAATGTTTGGTATCATTCTAAAGATGCAGACAAGGAGATTGAACCATGGTCAATTGCACCTCCACAGCTAGAAGATCATTATAACTTTGAAGATGCCCTATTGGTTGGTAGTATGCTAATTACGTTTTTACAGCATGCAGATAGAGTTAAAATGGCATGTTTGGCACAATTGGTAAATGTTATTGCGCCAATTATGACTGAAAATAACGGCCGGTCCTGGAAGCAAACAATTTTCTATCCATATATGCACGCATCTATTTATGGAAGAGGAGTTTCGTTAAAACCAATTCTTTCATCACCAAAGTATGATAGCAAAGATTTCACGGACGTACCTTATATTGATAGTGCAGCTGTTTACAATGAGGAGAATGGCGAAGGTGAAGTAACAATCTTTATGATTAATAAAAACCTAGAAGAGTCCATAACTGTATCTTGCGATGTTAGAAGTTTTGAAGGATATAGCCTTGTTGAACACATTGTTCTAGAAAATGATGATTTGAAAGCTGTAAATACAGCAAGTCGTCAAACAGTAGCGCCTCACGGAAATGGAAGTTCTTCCTTGGAAGACGGTACTTTAGAGGTTAGACTATCAAAAACTTCTTGGAATGTAATTCGTCTAAAAAAATATTAGTACTGCCAAGTAGCATATCAGGACAGGACTTTTTCTGTCCCTTAGGCTAAAACTATTTTCTGAGGAGGGTTTTGGGTGTCGAAAATATCCAATAGTAATAGACTGGAATCAGCAACAAAGGAACCTAATAAGTTTTTAAGGTTTCTAAATTCGAAAAAGGTAGTGCCATATATTTTTGTCGCACCGTTTATTATTTCATTTTTGATTTTATCTCTATACCCAGCAATCAAAGCGATTATTATGAGTTTTCAAAGTGTATTACCGGGCCAGATTACTTTTATTGGATTAGATAATTACTCAAGAGTCTTTAACCCTACTTTTTACAAAGCACTATCTAATACTACTATTTATGTGATTTTAACAGTGATCATTTTGGTAGCGATTCCAATTTTATTATCCGTTTTATTAGACTCTAAGTTTACGAAAAATAAAACGATTTTTCGAGCCTCTTTATTTATTCCAGCGTTAACTTCAACGATTGTTGCTGGTATGATTTTCCGACTAATGTTTGGTGAAACTGATACTGCGGCAGCAAACCAAATCCTTAATTGGCTGGGCTTTGATCCTGTAAATTGGAGATACAATGCCTGGTCGGGAATGTTTTTAATGGTTTTGCTTTGTTCTTGGCGTTGGATGGGTGTAAATATTTTATATTTTCTCGCTGCTTTACAGAATGTACCAAAGGAGTTATATGAAGCGGCAGAAATTGATGGGGCTACAATGTTCCAGAAGTTTAGATTTGTTACGCTTCCATTTCTAAAACCCGTAACTATCTTTGTTTCTACTATTTCAATTATAAACGGATTCCGAATGTTTGAGGAAAGTTTTGTTTTCTGGACGGCTGGTTCACCGGGTAATATAGGTTTGACAGTCGTTGGTTATCTGTATCAACAAGGGATTCAACAAAACGACATGGGTTTTGGAGCAGCAATAGGTGTTGTATTAATGTTAATAATCCTAGTTATTAGCTTTGTTCAACTAATTCTAACAGGGGCCTTTAAAAGGGAGGATTAATAAATGAAAGAGAAAAAAAATACTTCATTAAAATGGATAATAAATCTTAGTTTCTGTGTAATATCCTTTATAGCGCTATTTCCACTTTTTAGTTTGCTGATTTCTTCATTTAGATCATCAAAAGTGTTGATGCGTAATGGTATTAGTTTAACCTTTGATCCCAGTACATTAAATTTAGATAATTATATCTACATATTTACTCAGGCAAGCGACTACTGGACATGGTACGGAAATAGCTTAATGATTTCAGCAATTACCATTGTCCTATCCCTATTTTTCTCATCTATGGTTGGGTATGCATTAGCCATATATGATTTTAAAGGTAGAAACTTTTTCTTTGTACTTGTTTTGTTTATATTGATGATTCCATTTGAAATATTAATGTTGCCTCTCTTCCAATTAATGATTAGCATGCATTTGATAAATACCTATACAGGTGTTGTACTCCCTATGATTGTGGCACCGATTGCTGTCTTTTTCTTTAGACAATATGCTTTAGGTCTACCTAAGGAATTGATGGATGCTGCAAGAATTGATGGATCTACTGAATATGGCATATTTTTCAAAATTATGTTGCCATTAATGGTACCATCTTTAGCTGCAATGGCGATTCTACAAGGACTTGGTAGCTGGAATAATTTTCTTTGGCCGTTAATTGTATTACGATCTAACGATATGTTCACTTTACCGGTTGGCTTAGCTACTTTACTAACACCATACGGAAATAATTATGATGTATTAATTGCCGGATCTATAATGACGATTATTCCAATCATTATTCTATTTATATTCTTCCAACGTTACTTTGTTGCAGGGCTTACGGTTGGAGGAGTAAAAGGGTAAAATATAGCATTAATAGAATAAGAGGTGACGAGGAACATGAATGGTAAAGGAGTAGTATCATCACTTGATTTTATACTTCAATGGATTATGCGTCTGGCAATTGTTAATTTATTATGGATCTTATTTTCTTTACTAGGGCTAATAGTAGGTGGAGTTTTTCCTGCTACAGTAGCGGCGCTAGGGGTGTCCAGAAAATGGATAATGGGAGATCAGGAGATTAAGATATGGCAAACTTTTAAGCATATATATCGCCAAGATTTCATTAGTGCTAATATCCTGGGATGGTTACTATCAATCGGTGGAGGTTTGCTTTATGCAAATTATAGAGTGATTGCGAGTTCAGCGGGTGAAATATTTTTTGTCATTCCATTCGCATTTTATCTTGTAGTATTTCTCTATACCATTATTGTTATATGGTGTTTTCCATTACTAGCACATTATCAAGCAAATTGGTTTCACCATATTAGAAATGCATTAATAATCGGATTGACAAAAATTCATTATACGATTGCCTCGGGTGTGTTTGTTATTGGTGTAACATACTTTTCTCTAGAATACCCCGGTGTTCTCCCATTTTTTTCAATTAGTATTATGACAGTAGGATGTATGTGGTTTTCCATGCAAATTTTTAAGAAAATGGATAACAGACCTTCCTGATAAATAGTTTTGGGGGCATATGTTATATGCCCCTTCAATTATGTTTAAAAAAGAGAGGAGATAATTAAATGAGTAAAAGCTTGTTAGGATTTATGCTTGTTTTCTTAATGCTTATATTTATTATACCAAGTACAATACTTGGTAACGACAAACCAGCTAGTCAACCTAATGAAAATAGTAACAAGCCTGGCATTGATCAAGGCGAAGCACCTGAATTTACGGATGTATCTGTTCACGATCCTTCTATTATAAAAGATGGTGATACGTATTACGTGTTTGGCTCTCATATCGAGGCTGCTAAGTCAACAGATTTAAAAAACTGGACTAGGTTCACTAATGGTTACACTACACCTGGTAATGAGATCTATGGAGATTTATCACAAAATCTAGCTGGTTCTTTTGCTTGGGCCGGTGAAGACGATGCTGATAGTAAAGGTGGTTATGCTGTATGGGCTCCTGAAGTTTTCTGGAGTGAAGACTATGTCAATGAGGATGGATCCAAAGGTGCTTATATGATTTATTATAGTGCATCTTCTACTTATATCCGTTCCGCTATTGGTTTTGCGGTATCACAAGATATAGAGGGGCCATATAAGTATGTAGATACCATTGTATATTCAGGTTTTACCGAAGAAGAAGCGTATGATGAAGATAGTGACGTTAATAAGAAATGGACAAATACAAATATTAAACAACTTATCGATAACGGTACATTAAATGGTAAAAACGCTGATTGGTTTAATAGCGGTGGATCTTATAATAATAGCACCTTCCCTAACGCTATAGATGCTAATTTGTTCTATGACAAGAATGGGAAACTGTGGATGACATATGGTTCCTGGTCCGGTGGGATTTTTATGCTGGAAATCAATAAAACCACAGGTAAAGCAATTTATCCAGGTAAAGATGGAACTACTGCTGACGGTAGACTTGTTGATCGATATTTTGGAACCAAAATTGCAGGTGGGTTTGGGAAATCTGGAGAAGGTCCTTATGTTGTATACGATAAGAATACTGAATATTATTACTTATATATATCCTATGGGTGGCTTGGTGCAGATGGTGGATATAATATGAGAGTGTTCAGATCAAAAAATCCAGGTGGTCCTTATTTAGATGGAAAAGGAAAAAATGCTGTTTTACCAGGGGAAGTAGACCATTCTCGCTATGGCAATAAACTTATGGGTAACTTCTTATTTGAAAGAAAAGTGGGAGACCCCGGTACAGGAATTGGCTACGGATATGTTTCCCCAGGACATAATTCAGTTTTCTATGACTCTGATACTGGTCAGAAGTTTTTGGTTTTCCATACACGCTTTCCAGAAACAGGTGAGATGCACGAGCTTCGCGTTCATCAAATATTTATGAATAAAGAAGGATGGCCAGTGGTTGCGCCATACCGCTATGCAGATGAAACGTTAGAAAAGGTAAACAGACAAGATTTAATTGGTGCATATAAGTTTATTAACCATGGTAAAGATATTTCTGGGATTATCAAAAATTCTGTATTGATTCATTTAAATAAAGACAATACCATTTCCGGTGATGTTACTGGTACATGGAAAAAAACGAGCCATAATCAAGCAAAAATAACGGTGGATGGAGATACCTATAACGGAGTGTTCATACGTCAATGGAATCCAACATCAGAACGTTATGTAATGACATTTACAGCTGTATCAAAAGAAGGAGTATCAGTTTGGGGAAGTAAACAACTTGATAAAACTGATGAGGAGATTGTAGAGGATGTTGTAAATGATTTGAGTCTTGGTGACACAGACCATGTTATTTCCAATTTGACACTTCCAACAGAAGGAACTCGACACACAGAAATTTCATGGAAGACTTCAGATTCTAGTGTAGTCACTGCTGAAGGGGAAGTTAATCGACCAGAGGCTGGTTCTGAGGAATTAACTGCTACACTCACTGCCACAATAACAAAAGGTGATATTACTGAAACAAAAAGCTTTAACATTACTGTATTACCGTATAAAAAGGCTGGTTTAGTTGCTCACTATGCATTTGAAAATAATCTAGGTGAAGAAACAAATAATTTTGGAGCAGGTACTGTAACTGGTAATAGAATTGATAATACGGGCGGTACTATAACTTACACAGATGGTAAATTTGGGAATGCTGCGGTATTCGACGGTTCATCAGGTGTCCGCTTACCAAACGGGCTTATCTCAAGTAGCACGTACTCGGTATCACTTTGGTTAAATCCTGAACAATTAACGAATTATACAACCACGTTCTTTGGAGCTAGAGATAGTAATAACTGGGTTAGTCTTGTTCCAGGAGGGGGGAGTACCAAGGTCTGGTCGGGTAGTGAAAGATGGTATGATGCCCCTACTGGTATGACAATTAATACTGACGAGTGGACGCATTTGGCTTTCACTGTTGATAACAGTGTAATTAGTGTTTATGTGAATGGTGAAGAAAAATTTACAGGAACGGACTTCCCAAATATATTTACTACTACCGGTGCCAGCTTTAGTTTAGGTGTTAACTGGTGGGATCCTCCATTTAAGGGATTAATGGATGAATTGCGCATCTATGAAGGAGCATTATCACCATCACAAATTGCTAACTTAGCACAGCCAAACAACTAACAGTTTATACGTTAAACTTCGAAATCGAAGAGGAGGGCGCAAATTGGAAAATGTAAGTCTTTTAAATGGGATGTTCATGGACTCACAAGAAAGAGGAAAAGAATACTTACTTTACCTGGATGTCGATCGACTCGTTGCTCCATGTTATGAAGCTGTGTCACAAACTCCTAAAAAACCCCGCTATGGTGGTTGGGAATCAAAAGGAATTGCAGGACACTCAATTGGTCACTGGTTATCCGCGGCTGCTGTACTGGTGTCTGTAACAAATAATCATTTACTTAAAAAGAAGCTTGATTATGCTATTGATGAGTTAGAGTATATTCAACACTTCGATGAAGACGGATATGTAAGTGGTTTCCCAAGGACTTGCTTTGATAACGTATTTACTGGGGAATTCCAGGTTGATAACTTTAGTTTAGGAGGGTCCTGGGTTCCTTGGTACAGCACCCACAAGATTTATGCAGGACTTATTGACACCTATAACTATACCGAAAGTGAAAAAGCTTTAGAGGTAGTCATTAAATTAGCAAATTGGGCTAAAAAAGGATTGGAAAACCTGACAGATGAGCAATTTCAAAAAATGCTAACGTGTGAACATGGTGGTATGAATGAAGCGATGGCCGACCTGTATGTAATAACGAAAAATGAAGACTACCTTGAGCTCGCCGAACGATTTTGCCATCAAACTATCCTAGAACCTTTATCTAAAAGGTCTGACAAACTTGAGGGAAAACATGCGAACACACAAATCCCGAAAGTAATTGGAGCTGCCAAGCTTTATGAAATAACTGGAGTTGAAGAATACAAAGATATGGCTGACTTTTTCTGGAACCAAGTAACCAATTATCGCTCTTATGTAATTGGGGGAAATAGTATAGGTGAGCATTTTGGAATAGAAAATGCTGAAGAGTTAGGGGTTTTGACAACAGAAACATGTAACACCTACAACATGCTCAAGCTTACTGAGCACCTCTTTCATTGGTCCCATAAAGCAGAATATATGGATTTCTATGAAAGAGCACTCTATAACCATATTCTTGCCTCCCAAGATCCAGATTCTGGAATGAAAACATACTTTGTATCAACTCAACCTGGTCATTTAAAAGTATATTGTTCACCAGATGATTCGTTTTGGTGTTGTACAGGGACTGGCATGGAGAATCCAGCCCGATACACAAGAAATATCTATTATCGAGATCAGGATCAATTGTATGTGAATTTATTTATTTCTTCAGAAGCTAAATTAGAAGATAAAGAGATTAAGATTAGCCAGGAAACATCATTTCCGAAGTCTAATAGATCGAGGCTTACTTTTACTGAAGCAAATGGTGAACAACTAGCTATTCGTATTCGAGTTCCTCACTGGGTAGCAGGAACAGTCACTGCTACTGTAAATGGAAAAGAAACATTCTCACAATCGGAAAACGGGTATTTGACAATTACCAAAGAGTGGGTAGCTGGAGATAGTATTGAAATAGACCTTCCAATGGGTCTCCACACGTATGCAGCTAAAGATGATCCGAAAAAGATAGCTATTATGTATGGACCTATAGTGATGGCGGGTGCATTAGGAACGGAAAAGTTTCCAAAAACAGACATTTTGGCAGACCACTTGGAGCTTAACAACCACCCGTTAATTGATGTTCCCGTGCTTGTTACGAATGAGAAGGATTTAAATAGTTGGATAAAACCAGTTAAAGAATTACCGCTGACATTTGAAACGGAAGCAATTGGTCAACCAGGAGATGTTAAAGTTAGACTCATTCCGTTTTATGAGCTACATCACCAACGGTACACCTTATATTGGAATATCATGAGTCAAACAGATTACAAGAATTTTAGGGATAAAGAAAAAGAGGAACTGGAAAGAACAAGAAGGATTACGGTTGATGTTGTTAACCCTAATGAGCAGCAGCCAGAAGTTGACCATAATATCCAAACACAAAATTCGACATCAGGTTATTTAAACCTAGTTCATAAAGGTTGGCGTGATAGCCGAGATGGTGGTTTTTTCAGTTATGAGATGGCAGTCCAACCGGATATGCCGATGTATCTACTTGTTACTTACTTTGGTAATGATAAGCATTTACATGTTAATGGAAAAACATATGAAAGAGAATTTAGTATTTTAGTAGATGGGTCTGTAATTGCAAATCAGAAACTAAATGAAAATAAACCCGGCAGCCTTTTTGATGTTTGTTATGAAATTCCAGAAGAATTGATAAAAGGAAAATCAAAGGTTGAAGTAAAGTTTACATCAAAAGTAGGAAAAGTAGCGGGTGGAGTATACGGTGTCAGGACTATTAATGAAAAAATTTATTTAAATGAGGTGTAATAATGGAAAACAATGTTGTTGTTAATGCGGATGGAGTTCAAGGAACAATAAACAAGAATATTTATGGACATTTTGCAGAGCATCTTGGTAGATGTATTTATGAAGGGATTTGGGTTGGCGAGGATTCTTCTATTCCAAACACAAAGGGGATTCGAAACGACGTATTGGGTGCTCTTAAAGAACTCGATATTCCAGTACTTCGTTGGCCTGGTGGTTGTTTTGCTGATGAATACCACTGGAAGGACGGTGTAGGTCCCAGGGAAAATCGTAAACGGATGGTAAACACACATTGGGGTGGCATGGTAGAGAATAATCATTTTGGTACACATGAATTTATGCTGCTCTGCGAGTTATTGGAAACTGAACCGTATATATGTGGGAACGTTGGGAGTGGTACAGTCCAGGAAATGTCTGAATGGGTAGAATATATGACATTTGATGGTGAATCCCCAATGGCAAAATGGAGACAGGAAAATGGTAGAGAAGAGGCGTGGAACCTTACGTACTTTGGTGTCGGTAACGAGAATTGGGGATGTGGCGGTAACATGCGTCCTCAATATTATGCTGATTTATACCGACGTTTTCAGACATATGTCCGTAATTATGGCGATAACAAAGTATACAAAATTGCTGGTGGTGCCAATGTAGATAATTTCAATTGGACAGAAGTGTTAATGCGGGAAGCTGCCCATCTGATGGATGGATTAAGCCTGCACTATTACGCAATTCCGGGAGATTTTTGGAAGGGTAAGGGTTCGGCTACTGATTTTACAGAAGACGAATGGACGATTACGATGCAAAAAGCTTTGCATATCGAAGAATTAATCACTAAGCACAGTACCATTATGGATAAATATGATCCAGAAAAACGAGTAGGAATGATTGTTGATGAGTGGGGAACTTGGTTTGATGTGGAACCTGGGACTAATCCAGGTTTCCTTTTCCAGCAGAATACGATCCGTGATGCTCTGGTTGCAGGTGTATCTTTGAATATCTTTAATAATCATAGTGATCGCGTCCAAATGGCAAATATTGCTCAAACGGTCAATGTATTGCAGGCGATGGTTTTAACTGAAGGAGATAAAATGCTCTTAACACCAACATACCATGTATTTGAAATGTATAAAGTCCATCAGGATGCGAAGAAACTGGCAATAGATGTAAAGGTAAATTCAATCAAACATGGAGACCAATTTCTTCCGCAGGTTAGTGTTTCAGCTTCCAAGGACAAAAAAGGCAAGGTAAACATTAGCTTGTGCAATATGGATAAAGATTCTGAAGCAACTATTAACCTGGACTTACGAGGAATTGTAGATCAAATAAAAGTAGAAGGAAGAATATTAACCTCTAAACAAATGAATGCTCGTAATACTTTCGAAGAACCGGAAACTGTTAAGCCAACTGTATTTGAAGATTATAAAATAAATGGGCATAAACTAGATATTTCATTACCATCAAAATCAGTAACAGTAATTTCTATTGAATCATAAAAGAAACTGAATGTGGAGGTATATGATGACCATTGAAGATCTTACAAAGCTAGCAAATGAAGTAGATGTACAAAATATTAAGTTCCCAAAAATAAGAGTTGAAAAGAACGCTGTCGGATTGGTCCCATCATACTTAGTCGCAAATAAGTTTAAAAATATAGTCCTCGTTTTTGATGGAAATACGAGAAAAGCAGCGGGCAATCAAATTGAACAGTTGCTATCAGATGGGAATTTTCAGGTTACCACTATAGAATTAAGTCCAAATAGACACGGTGAAGTGATTGCTGATGAGCAAACTTTAATGCAACTAATTGTTGAAATGCCAAACAATGCGGATGTCATTTTAGCTGTAGGATCCGGAACGATTCATGATGTAGTGCGTTTTACGGGATTTAAAATGACTATCCCATTTATTTCAGTTCCTACTGCTGCTTCTGTCGATGGTTTTACATCTAAAGGGGCTCCTTTAATCTTGCGTGGTGTAAAAAAGACAATCCAAACTGCATCGCCTGTTGCTGTATTTGCGGATATTGATATTCTTAAAAAAGCGCCACAGGAAATGACTGCAGCGGGGTTTGGCGACATAATTGGTAAATACACGTCTCTGTTAGATTGGAAGATTTCATATTTGGTGGGAAATGAGCCATACAATCAACTGGCAGCAGATTTGACAAGGGAATCTTTAGAAGCTTGCGTAAACAGTGCAGGAGAAATAGCAAAAAAAGAAGACAATGGAATAAAAATATTGATGCAATCTTTAATAGAATCAGGGCTGGTCATGTTAGTGTTAGACCATTCTAGACCCGCATCAGGGGGCGAGCATCATTTATCCCATTACTGGGAAATGGAATTGTTAAAAAAGGATGCTAAACAGCTTCTACATGGAGCAAAGGTAGGAATAGCAACAACTATCATAATTGATTTATATAAACAAATGGTCGTAGATTTGGATGATAATAAACTTTCACCTAACTTAAAAAAGTTCAGTGAAAATTTCGGGCAAATAAAAAGTTTAATAGAAGAATTGCCTAGTTCCTCACAAATTAGAAATATGCTTAGAAAGGTTGGAGGAGCTGGAACACCAGCAGATTTAGAGATTGATAACACATTAATTACCCGTAGCTTAAATGAAGCTTTCCATTTAAGGAAACGATGTACAGGCTTATTTTTAATCAATCAATTCAAGCAGGAAGATATTAAATATCCTATAAAGAAAATTTCAATATGAAAATTAGGAGAGACGTTACATATGAATATTACTAAAGTTGAAAGTGTAGAAGTAACGACGGTGATAAACAAAGTCCCACTTCTACCTAAGAAAGTAAATGTTGAATTCAATAATGGTATAAACGCAGACCTAGATGTAAAATGGGATACAATCAATTGTGAACAATATGAAGAACCTGGCAAATTCACTGTAGGTGGTAAACTTCAAATGCAAACGTATCCAAATCCATTAGTTGAGCAAAGGGCAGATCCATATATGTATAAACATACCGATGGCTACTATTATTTCACTGGATCTCATCCTGAATATGATCGTATCGTCCTACGAAGAGCAAAAACAATAAAGGACCTTTCAAACGCTGAAGAGTCAGTTTTATGGACAAAACGTGATAGCGGAATTATGTCCATTCACATATGGGCACCTGAAATCCATTTCATTGATAATAAATGGTATGTTCATTATGCAGCAGGAGATAAAGATGATATATGGGCAATTCGGCCGTATGTTTTGGAAAATAGTTCCGAGAATCCCTTTGAGGGAGAATGGATTGAAAAAGGACAAATTAACACAGAATTTCAAAGTTTTTCATTAGATGCAACTACCTTTGAGCATAACAGAAAACGGTATTTGGTATGGGCTCAAAAGGTTGATAATGATACAATCTCAAACCTTTATATTGCCGAAATGAGTAATCCATGGACGATAAAAAAACAGGTACTACTATCGACGCCAGAATTTACATGGGAACAAGAAGGGTTTTATGTGAATGAAGGTGCAGCTGTTATCAAGAGAAATGGAAGAATTTTTATTTCCTATTCTGCTAGTGCAACGGATGACCGTTATGCAATGGGCCTGTTAACTGCTGCTGAAGATAGTGATTTATTAAATCCATATTCATGGTCAAAGTCAAAAGATCCCGTGTTTACTTCAGATGAAGAAACAAATGAATTCGGACCAGGTCATAATAGCTTTACAGTTGCTGAAGATGGTATTACCGACATACTTGTTTATCATGCCCGTCCTTATAAAAAAATTGAAGGAAATCCATTATACGACCACAATCGTCATGCACGGGTACAACAACTGTTTTGGAAAAAGGATGGAACTCCTTATTTTGGTTCTCCCGGTCAAATTATTAATACGGCAGGTCAAAAAGTTCTGGCTAGAATTAGCGTAAAATAGCATATTCTAAGTGGAGGGTTTAAATGTCTAAAATTACATTTTTAGGAGCAGGTAGTACAGTTTTTGCAAAAAATGTACTTGGAGATTGCATGACAGTGGATGCTTTACAAGATTTTGAATTCGCCTTATTTGATATAGACCATGAGAGATTAAGAGATTCAGAAAATATGTTAAAAAATTTAAAAGAGAATCTGGACTCTACCGTAAACATCGTGGCATATACAGATCGGAAAGAAGCTTTAAAAGGCGCGAAATATGTGATTAATGCAATTCAGGTTGGCGGCTATGATCCAAGTACGATTGTTGACTTTGAGATTCCTAAAAAATACGGTCTCCGCCAAACTATTGCAGATACAATTGGCATTGGCGGCTTGTTTAGAAGTCTTAGAACAATCCCCGTTATGATGGACTTTGCAAAAGATATGCAGGAGGTCAGTCCGGATGCCTGGTTCTTAAATTATACTAATCCGATGGCCGCTCTTACGGGAACAATGCTTCGGCATACTGGAATAAAGACGGTAGGTTTATGTCACAGTGTACAAAATTGTGCAGATCATTTGTTAAAAGATTTGAATATGCCAACAGACAATATACAGTGGAAAATTGCTGGGATTAATCATTTAGCCTGGTTACTAGAAATTAACCGGAACGGAAAAGACTTGTACCCAGAAATTAAAAAAAGAGCAATGGAAAAACAAAAGGAAAAGCATGATGATATGATTCGATACGAATTAATGCTGCGATTTGGTTATTATGTAACAGAATCCTCTGAGCACAATGCGGAGTATCATCCTTACTTTATCAAAAGTAAGTACCCAGAATTAGTCGACCGTTTCAATATTCCATTGGATGAATACCCACGACGTTGTGTGAATCAGATTGAAGGTTGGAAAAATATGCGCCAGGATTTGGTTAATGACAAAAGTGTGACACATAGCCGTACGCATGAATATGGTTCCTATATTATAGAAGCAATGGAAACAAATAATCCGATTAAAATTGGTGGAAACGTGTTAAATACAGGTGGTTTAATTAGCAATTTGCCAGAAAAAGCATGCGTAGAAGTCCCATGTCTGGTAGATGCCAGTGGTGTAACACCTACTTATGTAGGTGAGTTACCCGAACAACTAGCGGCTTTAAACCGTACCAATATTAATACACAGTTACTTACCATTGAAGCTGCAATGTCTGGAAAAAAAGAACACATTTACCAGGCGGCGATGTTAGATCCACACACTTCAGCAGAGTTGTCCATTGATGACATTGTTGCCTTGTGTGACGATTTGATTGAAGCGCATGGAGACTGGTTGCCAGAGTATAAGTAGATTTATTATAAGTTAATCGTTAAGCCCATCATTCACTTGGTTGTTGATGGGCTTGTTTTTGTTATTTCTGGTCCGGGAATGCGTAATCCTCTCTTGAGTTGCTGACTTTACTGGAACAGAATTATTTATCGATGGTGCCGGGTCACTGTTATGATGATGTGTTTGTTTGTTGGAGTGAACATGAAGTGTAAAGCTATCAGAAGAATTATATAATTAGTCTTGAAAATAACCGAACGTTTATTCTAGTTCAAATAGCTACTAGTTGTTACTTTTGTCGTTTACCAAAACCTAAAGAAGTAACCGCCCCGAGCAAGGTCAGCGATTACTTCTTTAACGTAAACAACACAAATTAAGTTGGCCAACTGCTCTTAATGCAGTTTGTCGTTGCTAGTACCGAGTAGTTAGCGCTACTCGGTACCTTATTATAAGTGTATTATATTTCTTATTAATTATACTGTCAACTCAAGGGAGCAACCCAAACCCCGGACACACTCCCTCACAATAAAAAAGGAACATGACAACAAATTCAAGTTCCCCCCAATCGATCGACCCCGGGGGATAACCGATTGAACTCCCAACAACCATACAACTCCAACTTTCTTGTATCATTCACTCACTTCTACAAAGCCTATTATTAAATTGTGTCAACATCTTCTTTGACAAAATGCTGTTTAGAAGTGATTGATAATAGCTTTGTAAGCGCTGTACTATAAGGGTATAGAGAATTATCACAAAAGGAGAATTTATAATATGGCTAATAAAGGATTTCGCGCTAAAGTACAGCGTTTTGGTAGTTATTTAAGCGGTATGATTATGCCGAATATTGGTGCGTTTATTGCCTGGGGTATTATTACTGCTTTATTTATCCCGGATGGTTGGTTGCCAAATGAGGATTTGGCAAAACTGGTAGATCCAATGATCAAGTATTTATTGCCGCTGTTAATTGGTTTCACTGGTGGACGCATGATTCACGGTTTACGTGGTGGAGTTGTAGGTGCTACGGCTACAATGGGTGTTATTGTTGGGGCAGATATCCCAATGTTCCTTGGAGCGATGGTAATGGGCCCGCTTGCTGGGTATTTGATGAAAAAGGTTGATGAATTATTTCAGGATAAAATTCGTTCTGGATTTGAAATGCTTTATAACAACTTCTCAGCGGGTATTTTAGCGGCAATCTTGGCAGGTTTTGCCTTGAAAATTATTGGGCCTGTAGTAGAGGCATTGAATAATGTACTCGCTTCTGGTGTTGAAGCAATTATTAATGCTGGACTCTTGCCACTCGCAAATATCATTATCGAACCAGCTAAGATCTTATTTTTAAATAATGCTATTAATCATGGAATATTAAGTCCAATTGGAGTGGAACAGTCAGCAGATATTGGCCAATCTATTCTATTTCTATTAGAAACAAACCCAGGTCCTGGATTCGGTATTCTGCTTGCGTTTGCTGTCTTTGGAAAAGGGGCATCAAGAAGCTCTGCACCAGGTGCGGCGATTATTCAATTTTTTGGTGGGATACACGAGATTTATTTCCCATATGTTTTGATGAAACCTTCATTGATTTTAGCAGCAATCGGTGGTGGCGTAAGTGGAGTGTTCATGTTCACACTCTTTGATGCAGGGTTAGTAGCAGCAGCGTCACCAGGAAGTATTTTTGCCATATTGGCACTGACACCACAAGGCGGTTATCTTGGTGTTATCGCAGGTGTTGTTGTAGCAACAGTAGTTTCTTTCCTGATCGCATCATTAATTTTGAAAACCAGTAAAGTGAAAGACGAAGATATGTCTGAAGCGACTAGCAAAATGGAAGAAATGAAAGGGAAGAAAAGTTCTGTATCTGACGCGCTAAATCAACATGATAAAGAAACACCTGTAGAAGAAAAGAATCCAGATGAAGTGAATAAAGTTATATTTGCCTGTGATGCGGGTATGGGTTCAAGTGCGATGGGTTCTTCATTGTTAAAAAATAAGTTTAAAAAAGCGGATATTGATGTTTTTGTTACCAATAAAGCAATCAATGAAATCCCGGATGATGCGGATATTGTTATTACCCATAAGGATTTAACCGATCGTGCAAAGGCTAAGATACCAGCTGCTGAGCACATATCTGTGGAAAACTTCTTGAACAGTCCGAAGTATGACGAGTTAGTGGAACGTCTTAAAAATTAAGGTTATTTTCTAAAAATGTTGTTTTTGTTACAAAATATATATGACTGTAACGTAAGTGCTATGTTGATTTCCACTGCGGACAGTTGCTTTCCGCGGGCACGGCTTCAGCCTCCTCGCGGAAGAGCGCCGCTGCGGGGTCTTCAGACTCGTGCTGTTCCCGCAGGAGTCAACTGTCCTCCGCTCCAATCAACAGCCATAATAGTGGGAATTCATGCTCTAAGCAATAAAGTGATTATTATCATTCCATTATTGGACACCACCCCAGCGGAGGAAATACACGTAGACTCCTGCGGGAAAAGCGAAGACGATGAGACCCCGCAGTAAGCGGTTTTTGCTTGCGAGGAGGCTCAGCGCAAGCCCGCGGAAAGCGTAGTGTATTTCCGGAGCGGTATGTTAGGACACAATTTTAAACAAGTATTAAATAGCAACAAGATCCAAAATTAATCCCAACAGCTTTGCAAGGGAGGTGAACAGTTTGTATATAGCGGCCCGCGTGCGAAAGGTGATAGAGCATTTACTGCATGCGCAAGAAGATATATCTGTAAAAAAAGTCGCCGAAATGCTTGGTGTAAGTGAACGAACCATCCACAGGGATTTGAAAAGTGTTGAACAGCTTATTTTTGATCATAACCTGGAGCTTGTGAAAAAGGCCGGAGTGGGACTTCGCATCATTGGCGATGAACGTGACAAACAGCAATTGGAGTCACAACTTGTAAGCAGGATAACTTCTGAATTCACACCAGAAGAACGTCAGTCGCTGATTCTATCATCACTTTTTGAAACGAACGAGCCAATCAAACTGTTCGCACTTGCAAATGAATTACATGTAACAATAGCAACTATTAGCAATGATCTGGATCAATTAGAAGAAGAATTAGCGACTTATCACCTTGAACTTATTAGAAGAAGAGGATATGGCGTCAAAATAGAAGGAAATGAAACGGATAAACGATCTGCAATCAGTCAGTTGATTACCAAGTACGTGGATCCATTTGAATTCGTTTCCCTGTTAAAAGAAAACATCCAGAAAAAATCGGAACATCCGTTAAATGCTATTTCCAATCGGCTACTCGGTTTGGTTAATCCAGAAAAGTTAAGCATCATTGAAAAAAGAGTGGACGAAGCAAGAGATGAATTGCCGCATGATTTGGCAGATAGTGCTTATATTGGATTGGTTGTTCACCTTGCACTCGCTATGGAACGACTTCGAAAAGGAGAAAACATTACATTTGATCAAGCGTATTTGAAGCAAATAGAAGGAACGAAGGAATACGAAATCGCAGAAAAGGTGATTCGAGATCTGGAAGTATCCCTAAATATGACTATCCCAGAAGATGAAATAGGGTATATTACGATGCACCTGATGGGAGCCAAATTGCGGATTGATCAACATTATTTAATAGAAGACTCCAGTATAGATATTGCTTACAAAGCAAAACAATTAATTAATTTTATCAGCACAGAGTTGGACACCGATGTAACCGAAAATGCCACTTTACTGAAGGATTTGGTCGCACATTTAAAACCAACGATTTACCGGCTGAAGCAGGGCATGACGATTAAAAATCCAATGATTGAGGAAATTAAGCGTAATTACGATGACCTTTTTCAATTGATAAAGGAAGGTGTTCGCGAAACGTTTCCTGATATGGATTTTCCGGATGATGAAATCGGTTATCTCGTACTACATTTTGCAGCTGCTTTATTGCATGATGAAAAAGAATCAGATATACAGGCGCTCGTTATCTGTTCGAGTGGGATAGGTACAGCGAAAATTCTCGCTACGAAGCTCATGCAAAATGTTTCTGAGATCAAATATGTGGAAAATAAGTCGATGTTTGATTTGAATAAG
This sequence comes from Virgibacillus necropolis, assembly GCF_044793635.1. Taxonomy (GTDB): domain Bacteria; phylum Bacillota; class Bacilli; order Bacillales; family Amphibacillaceae; genus Virgibacillus_F; species Virgibacillus_F necropolis_A. The sequence continues at coordinate 1,582,334 of NZ_CP084992.1, read as the reverse complement.
GCAGATACAGTTGCATATGACATCATTGTTTCGACTGTTCCTTTAAAGGGCTTCGACCGGGAATATATTGTAGCGTCGCCAATGTTAACGCAAGCGGAGGTTCAACAGGTGGAGAAGGCAATACGACAAAAGAAGCTTGTGAGGAATCCGAGGGTTGCTGGAAAGCAGAAACAGGAAGAAGTAGCACGTACGGATTTCCTTTCACAACTAGAAGCAACGCAGATTAATTCAAAAATAATAGTGGAGTTGCTGAAGGCTTTTTACGTTAGGCAAATATCTGGAAAACAAACGATGGAATCTATTTTGCGCGAGATTTGCACAGAATCAGAAGAAAGCCAAGTGGTCATAAATAAGGAAAACGTTTTTGAAAAACTGCTGAAAAGGGAACAAATAAGTGGTCTTGGAATTCCGAATACCTCACTTGCACTTTACCATACACGTTCCAATGATGTGGTTAAACCAAGCTTTACGATTTATTCACTTGACCATCCATTAACCGTTCAAGGTATGGACGGCGATGAGGTAGTAATGGAAAAGGTGTTGATCATGCTGGCGCCTGAAGATACACAGGCAGAAGTGTTGGAAGTGCTAAGTTTTCTCAGTAGTTTAATTATCCAGAGTCAAGAAAGCATGAAATTGTTTGAGTCAGGTAACGAAGCTCAAATTAGAAATTTTCTATCTGAACAGTTTCATACATTTTTACATGAAAAAAATCTATTATGAGGAGTGCATCTAGTCATGACAAAAGAAGTATTAAGCAAAGATAATATTGATTTAAATGTAACGTTAAGCGGAAAAGAGGAAGCGGTTCGTTATACGGGCGAAATCCTTGTGAATAATGGTTATGTTGAAGCGTCCTATGTTGATAAAATGCTGGAAAGAGAAGAATTAACCTCTACATTTATGGGTAATAATGTCGCAATCCCACATGGTACAGAGGATTCCAAAGGGTCGGTTATTGAAACTGGACTTTCTGTTGTAACGGTTCCAGATGGTGTTGATTTTGGTGATGAAAATATTGTTAAAGTGTTAATTGGTATCGCAGGAAAAGGTGACGAGCATTTAGAAGTTCTATCTAAAATTGCGATCGTTCTGTCCGAAGAAGAAAACATCCAGAAAATACTGGATACAAAATCAAAAGAAGAAATCATACGTCTTTTTGATGAGGTGAACTAAATGTTAGCAGTGCATTTTGGCGCAGGGAACATAGGCCGGGGATTTATTGGGGCTCTGTTATACCAAGCAAATTACCATACAACATTTGTTGATGTAAATGACGCGGTTATTCAGGAATTAAACGAAAAGCAGCAATACAACGTTGTATTAGCTGCTGAAAACAGTGAACAGCTAACCGTGAAAAATGTGTCAGGAATTAATAGTGTGACAAATCCAGATCAAGTTATCCAAGCTATTGTCGAGGCGGATATTGTGACAACCGCTGTAGGACCAAATATTTTACCGGTGATTTCCGGATTAATCGCAAAAGGGTTACGCGAACGGGTGAAAGTAAACCCGCAGCCGTTAAACCTTATTGCCTGTGAAAACATGGTAGGCGGAAGCGCGCTTTTAAAAGAAAAGATAGTAGAAAATTTAACAGAAGAAGAGTTGGCATCCTTTAATAATCTCTTCGGTTTCCCTAACGCAGCTGTCGACAGGATTGTTCCAAACCAGGTAAATGATGATCTCTTGGAGGTTTCCGTTGAACCATACTATGAATGGGTCGTGGAAGAGCCGGCAATCAAAGGCGAAAAACCAGCTATCGATGGTGTTACATATGTAACAGACCTCACGCCATATATTGAACGGAAGTTATTTACTGTCAATACTGGTCATACAATCCCTGCATATATTGGCCGTTATATGGGTTACGAGACAATAAACGATGCAATGAAAGATCAAACTGTGCAAAAAATCATCAAAGGTGCGTTAAGTGAATCCGGTGAAGCCCTAATCCAAACGTACGATTTCAACAGAGAAGAACACCAAGCATATGTGAATAAAATTATTCAACGGTTTATGAATCCACACATTTCCGATGAGGTTACCCGAGTAGGAAGGGGACCGATTCGTAAGTTAGGACCACAGGATCGTTTAATTCGTCCAGCTAGCCTTTATATGAAAGTTGCAGATAAACCAGCCACCTATCTTGCAAAAACAATAGCTGCCGCTTTAGAATATATAAACGAACAAGATGAAGAAGCGGTTAAGTTACAACAAATGATTGCTGAAAACGGTTATAGGAAAACCTTGCAGACCGTTTCTGGATTGGATGATGAGGCTCCGCTAATTGAGGTTGTATTAAAGGAATTGAATGAGATTAAGGAATTGAAAGGTTGATGGAACCTCCTAGGATTTGGGGGTTTTAGAGGCTTTTAATTAACTAGGTACTTAGCATAATAATGGATCAGCGACATGAATGGTATTCTGGCGCTGGTCTTTTTCTATTTTAGATGGGATTTGTGTTAGTGTTCTTGTGTTTGTCTCCCGAGTTTTCGAAGCATTAAGTCTGGTAGCACAATTTGGTCTGGTTCAAATAGCTACTATTACTCTTATTGTGACTTTTGTCGTTTACCTAAAGCAAAAGAAGTAATCGCCCCACTGACCAGGTCGCGTTTACTTCTTTTTAGGTAAGTCAGCTAGATTGTTGGCCAACTGCTATTATGCAGTTTGTAGTTGCTGGTGGCCGAGTAGTTGACGCTACCCGGTACCTTATTATAAGTATATTATATTTCATATTAATTATCTGTCAATGTGTTTGCTTATTGGAAGTAAACATGAAGTATAAGTTGTCAGAAAAATTACGTTGAAAGTGTGAAAAAACGAAAAATAACCGAACGTTTATTCCCTTCATGCTACTATTCTATAAATAGTTATGATAAAATAAATCTAGTAACTACATAGGTATTGTGGGCGGTTGGCCATCTTCCTTATTTCTTAAGTCCCTTAAGATGGGAGGTGGTGGGATGACGACATTCGAAGCATTAAGTCTGGTAGCACAATTTGGTTTAGTTCAAATAGCTACTATTACTCTAATTGTAACTTTTGTCGTTTACCTAAAGCAAAAGAAGTAACCGCCCCCCTGACCAGGTCGCGTTTACTTCTTTTAGGTAAGTCAGCTAGATCGTTGGCCAACTGCTCTTAATGCAGTTTGTAGTTGCTGGTGGCCGAGTAGTTATCGCTACTCGGTACCTTATTATAAGTATATTATAATTTCAAATAATTATACTGTCAATGTGTTTGGATTATATGGTCGTTACAAAATATGTGAAAACTGACCTGCCCTACTCCTTGACCCCCAAATCTTTTTCAATGCTTCACCCAATACAGTGATATCAATTTCCGAGATTAGGTATTATTAGGTCAAGAAAGGTTGGATAAAAGATGATAATTGAAGGTAGTCAGATATTTTTGAAACCACTTGATGACAGCCATGTCGAAGCTACTCTGGAATTAGAAATAAGAAATCGTGAATTTTTCGAGCAATATTCCATTGAGAGGGATAATGATTTTTATACACTGGAAGGCCAGGCGGAAAGAATACAAGAAAAGAAAGAATATAGGGAACAGGGCAAGAGTTATCACTTTGGAATTTTCACAAAAGAAAGCCGGGAATTAATCGGCGAAATTGGTTTGTTTAAAATAGAAAGAGGTCCTGCGCAAAGTGGTATGGTTGGATACTCTCTTGATAAAGGTCACAATGGAAATGGGTATATGACAGAAGCAATTAAATTAATTGTTAACTATGCGTTTGACACATTGAGTCTCCATCGAATTGAAGCGGGTGTAATGCCACACAACCTTGGCTCGATAAGGGTATTAAAGAAATCCGGGTTCCATCAAGAAGGAATTGCAAAGAAGAATATAAAGATTAACGGAAAATGGCAAGACCATCAAATGTTAGCAATAATAAATCCTGGCGATTAAATCTGCAATCACGTTTTAAAAAAACTGTGTGAAGGGGTGGGAAAACTATCGACTTTAATTGCTAATTAAAAACCTCGTTAGCCGGAACTGGCGGACATACGGTTCGCTATTTCTATTAATCCAGTGATTATGAGGAGTTATGCGGACTTACAATCACTTATTTAACATATATCAAAGTAAAATAGGGTCATTCCCTCCAAATAAGGAACCTGGTGTCCGATTAACACCTTAATATTAATTGTTTTCTATAAATAACGTATCTGATGTCCGCGAAAATAATTTCATTGTTCAAGGTCTTTCTTTAATGTTTATGATAGGTAACGGTACCCGTTATTATCAGACAGAATAACCTCTTTTTAATTCCATGTTATCCGCTCTCCACGGTTTAGAAATCGGTTTCTATAAAATTAAACAATTTTGTTAGATCACCTTTCTCTACTACTGTTTCTATTAACCTTCTTCCATCGCAATTTCGGCGTGTGCGCGAAACAAATTAACACTCTGAAGGAACTAAATACCCTTACTTAACAACGTTTTAAGGCAGATTATATTTTTAAAATCTAGTGAATTTCCATTTATTAAATTATTAATAATTATTTGAAAAGTCTGTTGCATTTTCAAAAGCTAAGGTTTATAATCTTCATTGAAAGCGGTTTCGTATAACTATTTTCGAAACCGGTTTCCATCATATGAATAATAGCTTAACTACTTTATATTCCAAGGTGGTGAATACATAACTAGGGTCACGCTTGAAACAGTTGGGTAATTCAAAATCTGAAGGGGGAAATTTTAGGATGAAAAACATGAAAAAATGGCTTGTATTAGGGTTTACATTAATCATGGCATTTTCACTTGTTGCATGTAGTGAAGAGGGTGGAGAGGCTTCAGGGAATGAAAAGGTAGAGTTAAACTTTTGGACGTTTGGCGCCACTGGTTATGAAGAGTTAGCAAAAGAGTATGAAAAACAGAATCCAAATGTAACGATTAAAGTAAAAACCTCTGAAACTGCAGCCCATCATGATGCATTATTCACAGCTTTATCTGCTGGAAGTGGGGCACCTGACCTTACAATGTTAGAAGTTGACCAACTTGATCGTTTTAAAGTAGCGCAAGATAGATTTACAAACTTGTATGACCTTGGTGCTAAGGATGTTCAAGATAAATACTTAGAGTGGAAATGGAATGTTGGTGAAAACGCTGAAGGTGATTTCTTGTTCGGACTTCCTACCGATATTGGTCCAAAGGCTTTATATTATCGTACAGATGTATTTAAAGCTGCTGGATTACCAACTGACCCAGTTGAAGTTGCAGCACTGATTGATTCTCCAGAAGCATTTAAAGAAGCTGGATTGCAAGTCAAAGAGAAAACTAAAAAGCCTTTTGTTGATAGTATAGAAATGGCATACAGAGCATATTTAGATCCTGCAGTTGAAACATATTTAAATCCTGAGGGAGAATTGTTGATTGATGAAGAAGGTAATGCTGTTAAGAAAGCGTACGACTATGCAGTAGAATTAAATGAAGCTGGTCTTGTAGGTGATTTCAAATTGTGGTCCCCTGAGTGGGCAAGCGCCGTAAACACTGGTGGATTTGCTGCTGAACTAGGTGCTTCATGGTTGAAAGGGTGGATGGAAGGAAATGCTCCAGACGCTGTAGGTAAATTTAGAGTGGCGACATTACCAACTGAATTTGCTGCAAACTGGGGTGGATCTTATATTGCAATTCCGAATGAAACCGAGAATGCCCAAGCAGCTTATGACTTTGCTGAATGGTTAGTATCTCCTGAAAATCAATTGAAGTCATTCAAAAGCAATGGATTATTCCCGTCTGCTCCAGCTGTATATGAAATGGAAGAATTCAAAACTAATGAAGATAAGTTCTTTGGCGGACAAGTAACATCATCTGTTTTTGCTCAGGCTGCACAAGATATTGAAGGTGCTGTTTACAAAGGTGAAAAGTACTTTCCTATTCACCAGGAAATTCTTAGTGCCTTACAAAACGTACAAGCTGGTGGAGACCCAGAAGAAGAATGGGACGCTGCTGTTCAACGTGCTAAAGATTTAGTTAGCCGCTAATAATTCGTTTAATAATTCTATTGGATATGGTGCTCCAGGCATCATATCCAACCTTTACCAGGTTACGGGGAGCGGGGAATAAAAATGGTTTCTACAAATGAAAAAGCAATTAAAAAGAAAAGGTTCGTGTCAGAAGAAAAGAAAGACATGATCTCGGGTTACTTATATATTGCACCCTTTTTCATTATATTTGGCGCTATCGGGCTTTATCCAACATTGTTTAGTATGTATTTGGCTTTTCAGGATTGGAATGGATTAAGTCCAATGATTTTTGTAGGGTTAGACAATTTCAGGGTAGTTTTAGCAGATCCTTTGTTTTGGAAATCAGTTTATAACACGATTGTTATCGGATTAATGGGGACTGCCCCTCAATTAGTTATTGGAATTGTACTAGCTTTCTTATTAAATTTATCGTTTCTTCGTTTTAGAAATTTCTTTCGAGTTACGATTTTCATGCCTTATATTACGTCAATGGTTGCGGTAGCTCTCATTTTTAGTGTTCTATTCAGTAATAATGAAACAGCACTAGCAAACTATGTATTAGGTATTTTTGGCTTCGACCCAGTCAACTGGGAGACATCCGAGTGGGGTGCAAAGATAGCCATTTCGATTATGGTGTTCTGGAGATGGCTTGGGTATAACACGATTATATATCTTGCCGGAATCCAAAGTATTCCAAATGATTTATATGAAGCGGCAACGATTGATGGAGCAAACAAATTTCAACAGCTTCTTTACATAACAATGCCACTGCTGAAACCGTTTATTCTGTTAACTGTGTTTTTCTCTACCGTGGGGGCGCTGCAATTATTTGCGGAACCAACTGTATTTTTGGGTACTTCAGCCTTTACAAGGGATGAGGCAATGACTGTTGTTATGTACTTATATCGTGATGCGTTTAAATTGCAGTCTTTTGGAACGGCTTCTGCGACAGCTGTAATTCTGCTGATTATTATCATCGTATTTTCAGCGATTAATACATTATTGGCTTCGGGTGCTGGTAGGAAGCAGAAGAAAAGGAGTGTGGGAAAATGAGTAAAATAGCTGGAACGAAGAAGTTTTCACTAAGTACATTGTTTGTTTATTCGTTTTTGTCGCTGACAGCATTATTTTCTCTTTTTCCCTTTTATTGGATGTTTGTTATGGCGACACAACCAAGTGCGGCATATAATTCAATTCCGCCTACAATCACACCCGGAACGCTATTGGTTGAAAATTTTCAAAAGGTTTTAGGAGCAATTGATTTCTTTCAAGCAATGTTGAATACAATTATCCTGTGTACAACGGTTACAGTTGTTGTATTGCTTATCAGTTCATTAGCAGGTTTTGCATTTGCGAAATTTAAATTTCCAGGAAAAAACATTCTATTTATAGCAATCCTGTTAACAATGGTTATTCCGCCGCAGTTAGGCTTAATTCCCCAATATTTCTTAATAGCTAAAGCTGGATTGCTAGATACGTTACCTGGGGTAATGGTTCTATTTTTCCTAAATCCGTTGGGGATATTCTTAATGAGACAATATGTAAGCGGATCTGTGCCGGATGAGCTGATTGAGGCTGCTAAATTAGACGGATGTAACAATATTACTACCTACCGTAAAATTGTATTGCCAATTATCTTACCGGCATTTGCAACTCTAGGAATAATTGTCTTTACTGCTGTTTGGGGAGAGTTCTTATGGCAGTTTACCATATTAAGAGATCCTGAAAATTATACGATACAAGTAGCTTTGGCAACCTTAAGTAATACATTTAATGTAGATTTTGGAATGATTTTATCTGGTGTTTTTTGGGCGACAGTCCCACTGATTATAATCTTCCTATGCTTTAACCGGTTGTTTATTTCAAGTATTACGGATGGAGCTGTTAAATAGGCTTATTCTTTGGAATAGAAAATTGATTGCTCATCCGATTTTTAGTAGTCTAACGAGAGTATATAACAAAATTCTGATGGCATAGAAGGGTTGACTATGAATCTAACAATAAAAGATATAGCAAAAAAAGCGGGGGTATCCCCAGCTACCGTTTCAAAAGTAATTAATAATTATAATGGGGTTAGTACCAAAACGATAAAAAAGGTTAGTGATGTTATTGCGAGTACGGGATACCAACCTACCTTTTCAGCCAAGACACTAACGACAAAGAAATCAAATTTAATTGGTTTAATCTATGCTGGTAAAGTAAATGTAGACTTTACTCATCCCTTTTTCAATGAAGTAGTTACGGCATTAAAAAAGGCTATTGGACTATTAGGTTATGACATTATCATGTTTTCGAATGAACATTTTAACCAGGATAATGGCAGCTATCTGGCTCGATGCAGACATTTTCATGTGGATGGTTGTTTGATTATCGCAGGTGAGGAAATAGAAGATGCAATTTATGAATTAGTAGAAAGTGATATACCTTGTATTGGAATTGATTTAGAAATAAATGGACCCCGTTCGAGTTTTGTAATGACGGATAACGTAAATTTATCAAGGAAGGTCGTACAGCATCTTTATCTACATTCAATTAAAGATATTGGTTTTATAGGTGGAAAAAAGGATTCAGCTATTGCGATGTTTCGTGAGAAAGGTTATTTACAAGCTATGAACCAACTGGGCCTGGAAGTGAAGAAAGAATGGGTGGCGTACGGAGATTTTCATGAAGAAAGTGGATACAATGCGATGCAACGAATTCTGGAAAGTAAGCCTTATCCTAAAGCAGTTTATGCGACATCGGATTTGATGGCAATTGGAGCAATAAGAGCAATCAAGGAATCTGGATTGAGCGTACCTGAGGACATTCGTCTGGTGGGTTGTGATGATATTGATGCATGTCGTTACATTGAACCGCAGCTTACTACAATCAAACAGGATAAGGATAGATTGGGAAAATTAGCAGCTTACATGCTGAACGATTTAATAAACGGCAAATCCCAATTGGATCCGGCTTTTATTGATTCCGAATTAATAGTGAGAGAGTCATGTGGTAGTTCTATGACTACCTCAAAAGTATTATAAATTCTTAATTAAGATGGGGGAAAGTAAATGGCTATTATCGAATTTCCAAAAGATATGAAATGGGGAGCTGCTACAGCTTCTTACCAGATTGAAGGTGCTGCTTTTGAAGGTGGTAGAGGCCCATCAATTTGGGATACATTTTCACATACACCAGGCAAAGTCTTAAACGGAGATAATGGGGATGTCGCTTGTGATAGCTATCATCGTTATGAAGAAGACATCAAGTTAATGAAAGAACTGGGTATTGATGTTTATCGCTTCTCCGTTTCATGGTCACGCATTTTTCCAACTGGAACTGGTGAGGTAAATAAGGAAGGTCTTCAGTACTACCATAACGTAGTCGATGCATTAGTAGAAAACGGGATTGAACCTATGTGTACGCTTTATCATTGGGATCTTCCGCAGGCTCTCCAGGATAAAGGTGGTTGGAATAATCGAGAAACAGTTGAAGCATTCGCAAACTACTCCGAATATATGTTTAAAGAATTTAGTGGAAAAATTAAAAGCTGGATTACCATTAATGAGCCGTGGTGTGCATCATTTTTATCCAACTTTATGGGAATTCATGCGCCGGGTAACCAAGACCCGCAACTAGCAACAACTATTTCCCATCATTTATTGCTTGCCCATGGCAAAGCAGTAACACGTTTTAGGGCACTGGGTGTAGAAGGCGAAATCGGTTATGCGCCAAATTTAGAGTGGCTTGAACCCTTCAGTAGTAAGCAAGAAGACATCGATGCCTGCGATCGAGGTATGGGATTTTTCATTGAATGGTTCTTTGATCCTGTGTTTAAAGGTAGCTATCCTGAGTTTATGGTAAATTGGTTTGAGAAAAAAGGTGTCATGCTTACAATAGAAGATGGTGACATGGAAACGATTAGCCAACCAATTGACTTTGTTGGTATTAACTACTATACGGGAAGTGTTGGCAGATATAAGAAGGATGAAGATTTGTTTGATCTGGAAAAGGTTGATATTGGATATGAAAAAACGGATTTAAATTGGAATATATACCCGGAAGGCTTCTTCAAAGTATTATTAAAAATAAAAGATCAATATGGTTCCATTCCAATCTATATTACTGAAAATGGTGCCTGTTATAACGATGAAGTTGAGAATGGCAGTGTCAAGGACCAAAGACGTATTGAATACATAAAGCAGCATTTAACCTCATTAAAAAGAAGCATGGATTCAGGAGTGAACATTAAAGGATATTTAACATGGTCACTGCTTGATAATTTTGAGTGGGCAGAAGGTTACGATAAACGCTTTGGTCTAATTCATGTAAATTTTAACACATTGGAAAGAACGAAAAAAGACAGCTATTACTGGTATAAACAAATGATTGGAAACGGCTGGTTTGATAAGGAATGATACCTTTTAGGTCTGTCTAGCTCCAGCGCCTAGTGGACTTCCTTCACCTCCGTACGATAAGTCAACATCGGTTCGCTTTAGCTCACCGTGTTTCCTTTTCACTTCATCACAGCATAAGATTCACTTTGACTTTCGCCTTTGTGGGCGATAAGTCAAGTTCATCTAATCTCCTTCGGTTCAGACCAGTCCATACGTCGCTTAACGGGCGCTTGCGCTTTTCTTAAAGGGGTCATTATTCTTATATGAATTTAGGGAGGCGAAAAATGTAAATGATACGCAACAAATTGCAAAGACTTTTAGAAGTTACTACTGCATTCATTTTTCTTAATTTACTTTGGTTCATTTTTTGTTTACCTATTGTAACTATCTATCCTTCAACAGCTGCAATGTTTGGGATAGTGAGAAAGTGGAAGATAGAGGGAATTGATTATGAAATCAGAAGTAATTTTATTTCCTTGTTTAAAGAGAACTTTAAAAAAAGTTTCCTGCTGGGAATTATCTGGTCGGTAATTGGTGCTTTAATGACCATGGATTTTTATTTACTAATGAATCTTTCATTTTCAGGAAAAAGTGCTGTGATAGGACTACTGATTTTTTGCACGTTTATTTATGTTGGTATGAGTATCTACATGTTGCCTATTACTGTAAACTTCCACCTATCTACAAAGGAAATCATTAAAAATGCGTTATTCTTTACGATAGGAAAAATTGGTACAACGGTTTTATGTGTAATGGTTATAGCTAGTATAGTAATAATTTGTTATTTCATCCCATTTCTATTGTGGATAGTTGGGAGCACAGCTGCATTCTTTGTTTATACGATTATCAGTAACTTAAATCAAGGGTTATGGATGGGAAGGAATAATGGCATTTAAGTGCCTGGTGCCCGGAAATTCGCCAAGCGATCGAGAAAACCTTCTATATAATACTACTATCGTCACCGAACACAACCCGGTGGCGATATTTTTTATTTTAAATTACGTGCCACCTTTTCCGACTGCCATTCGATTGTAATGGTGAAAGGAGGTGAGACACATGGCAACTTCACAAATGGTCAACTCAACGCTTCGTTTAGTTTTCAATGACGGAATTGACGCTATCTCAGGTAAAGAGCTTTATAAAACGAAAAGCTTCAATAATGTGAAAATAGAAGCAACACCGGATCAGTTATACGCAATCTCAATTTCACTTGAGCCATTACAGCAACGTACACTTTACAACGTGCTACGTAATGACAGCTCTGAGTTAAGTCAGGCGTAACAGTAATGTCCAATTTAGAAGAAAGGAGGGATTTCGATGGCGAAAAAATTAGAAATGAAATTTGAAAACCAGGACGGCAAAGTGGTGACATACACACTTGATAGCCCGGTTGAACCAGTTGATGCAATCGCAGTGCAAGCTGCAATGGATGAAATCATCACCCAAAACGCATTCACTTCATCTGGCGGCGATCTAGTAGCTGTGAAAAGCGCACGTATCGTTGAGCGTAATGTATTGGATATTGAATTAGCTTAATTAATTGGACCAGCGACAAGAATAGTATTCTGGCGCTGGTCCTTACTAGTATCGTAGAGAGGAGGAAATCAAATGGAAACCTGGATGTCATTCGTTACAGAGGTTGGCTTCCCAATAGTGGTGACGTTTTATTTGTTACACCGCATTGAAGGAAAGCTTAACGACTTAATCGAATCAATCCACACATTACCTGATAAGATGGGTGGCTAATAAGAGAAACTTCAGCTGTGGCTGGAGTTTTTCTGTATTATTGAATGGTTGGCAAAAATAAAAATTATAATATTCAGTAATAACCACTATGCTCAAACATAACATAAAGAAAATAAATCAGTTAGGGGAGAGATAGTAATGCCATACGCTGAGATTGATTCCGAAACAAAGCTCTATTATGAAGATAAAGGTGAAGGACAGACTGTTATTTTCGTACATGGCGTGATGATGAGCAGTAAGTTTTTTCATAAACAAGTTCCTTATTTTAGCGAAAAATATCGCACCATAACACTGGACCTGCGTGGGCATGGTCAGTCTACTAAGGTTGAGCATGGTCATACAGTATCCCGGTACGCTAGGGATCTGAAGCGGTTTATAGAAGAGCTAAATGTAAAGGATGTTATTTTAGTTGGGTGGTCAATGGGTGCGTTCGTGTTATGGGATTACGTGAACCAGTTTGGATCGGAAAATATAAAAGCGTTAACGATTGTTGACCAATCTCCATCGGACTATATTTGGCCGGGATGGGAATATGGAGCATTTGATTTCGAGGCGATTAAAGGTGTCATGCAGGTAATCCAGGAAGATCAAAATGGCTTCAACAGTGAATTCATCTACGGTATGTTTAAGCAAAAGCCAGATCCTAAAGAACATGAATGGATCTTAGCTGAAATGAATAATCTACCAGCATCAATTGAAAGTGCAATTGTATTTAATCAGACGGCAGTAGATTACCGTGAGTCGGTTTCAAATGTAGATGTTCCAACATTAATATGCTTCGGCACTGTCGGATTTTTCCCAATCGAAGCGGGTGAGTATATTCAGCAGCGAATTCCTGGTTCAAAATTAGTAGCCTTTGATAATAGTAGTCATTTGTTGTTCTTGGAGGAAACGGATAAATTTAATCGAGAATTGGATGCGTTTTTTAGTAGTTTATAGGGATATAATAGATCCAGATTTTAATATGGCTCAATTTCAAGATCGATCGGATACGGCATATTCTCGATTGGATAAACCACGATGTCAATCGCTTAAGCTATAAGGTCGATTGGTTGGACAGCACTTTTAATCTAAAGTCACTAAAAATAATTTCATCGAACTCCAGCTGTGGCTGGGGTTTGATTAACATTCTTATTGGTTTTACTAGACTGTGCGAATATTTCGGGGTTGTTTGAAAAGACGCCATCGACCCCAATGTTCATTAAACGGTTATAAGTTTTGAGCTTGTTGACTGTGTAAGGATAAACCTTATAACCCAGCTTGTGGGCATTGGCAATCAGTTTTCGATTTGTAGACTTTACGTGCGGGTGTATGCTGGTAATAGTCATGCCGCATTTTCTAGCGTATTCCAATGGTTTATGAAATCTATGATGCAAAAGTAGTCCTATTTTTATGTTCGGTACTCTTTTTTGTACTGTTTCTAATGCCGCGTGGTCGAATGAAGAGATTAAGACATTGTCGATTCGGTTAGATTGTTGCAAGCATTCTATAAGAATATCTTCAATTCCTTCATATACAATTGGCTTATTTTTAATCTCGATATTTAATAATATGTCTTGGGGCAGCATTTGTAGGACTTCCTCAAGTGTAGCTAACGTAACTCCTTTATATCCTTTTGAAAAAGAAGATCCTACGTCTACTTTTTTGATATCCTCAAGTGTGTAATCCTTAATAAATCCTTGTGTTTGTCTGTTAAAACGTGACAGGTTTTGATCATGAATTACTATTAAATGATTGTCTTTCGTAAGTTGAACATCAAGTTCTATTGCTTTGACGTTATGCTGAATTGCTTTTTCCATTGCGGGTAACGTATTTTCAGGTGCTTCTGTTAAGGAACCTCTGTGTGCAAAGTTCAGTATCATTTTGTTCACGCTCCTCTTATTTAATAAGTGATTTTTGTGAACCATTTCTTCTTAATTTTCAGTATAGATTCTGTTTGTTAAATGAGTATTAATAGAAGGTAAATCTTTTGTAAATATTTAGAGGTTCCGTTTCAAGGGAAAAGTTAAAAGGTTCGCGGCCCCACTTTCAAGCTACGACAAGTTCTGGAAAAAGTTACAAGGAGTTGTAGAATGGGAGTAGAAATTTATAATAAAGGGACAACTAACCGATTGAATCAAGTGTTTAATCGATCAGGTGATGTAAAATAACCGAGCAATTGCCACACTAGAAGTACCTTCGCTACTCAACAAAAAAAGGGGGTTTTCTGCGTCAGCAGAAAACCCCCTTATCAATTCTAGTAGAAACGCTTATAACTATCGAAGTGTTTGCCCCAATAGTATTTTCCGTTAACGTCATCAATTTCTACGCCGTCTGACCCTGCATGGATGAATTTACCGTTCCCAAGGTAGATTCCCATGTGTGAGATTCCGCTCTTGTATGTATTCTCAAAGAATACTAAATCTCCAACTTGTGGATTGTTTACATAGTATGAACGGTTAAAGTAACCTTCGCTGGATGTGCGAGAAATATCCATGCCAGCTTGCTTGTACACGTAATAGATGAATCCACTGCAGTCAAATCCTGCTGGTGTGGTTCCACCCCACGAATACCCAACGTCTAGCAAACTTTTAGCCACACTGACAACTTTATTAGCGTTGTAATCTACGTCTGCACTAGGAGTTTCGACTACTGTTTCACCACCGTCAGATGGAGTAGACTTCTCACCAATATTCAACTTCTGTCCAACTAAGATTAAGTTAGATGTTAATCCATTCCATTTTTTAAGTGCAGCTACTGTTACATTATTACGATAGGCAATCCCACTTAATGTATCGCCGGAACGCACTGTATAAACGGTAGATGATGCTACTTGCTCATCCTGATCTACGCTTGGTTCAGTTTCAGGAGCCGGAGAGCTATCAACACTTCCATCCTTAGAAACGACAAATTTATCGCCTGGATAAATCAAATAAGTATCCAAGTCATTCCAATTCATTAATTGAGATAATGATATGTTATGTCTTGATGCGATTACACTTAGTGTATCGCCACGTTTTACTGTATATGTAGAATTTGTATTAGTCGATGTATCAGTAGGTTTAGTAATTTGTTGTGATTGTTTGTTATCTGTTTCTATGATTTGATTAGGATAAATAAGATTACTAGATAAACCATTTACCGATTTCAGTTGTGCGACGCTTGTGTTAAACTGTTGTGCTATGCCCCATAGTGAATCTCCACTTTCCACTTTATATGACGCTGCCTCTGCCTCTGTAGCTGCAAAAGCTGAAGCTAGGAATGCACTTGCTGTGACCGACATAATAATCTTCTTATTAGCCATTTAAAAGCTTTCCTCCCCACAAGAAAAATATATCTTACAAATTCCTATCATTATATCATGAAATCACTAGAATTGTAGAAAATGTGACAAAATATAGTGAAATAGTCCTTGAGTTTGTAATATTTCAGTAATACTACCCACTATTTGTAATTAGAACCAATAAATTAGGTCGATTTTTATTTAAAAAGACTATCTAACCAAAATATATATGTTATAATTTCGTTTGTGTTGTCAATAAAGAAATAATTATGATAGAAAAATACAGAAATAATAATTATAAGAGAAATATTTGGAGGTTTATTTATGGAAGAAACTATTTCCCTCAAGGAAATCTTTGGGGTTATTAAAGAGCGTCTATTATTAATTGTTTCCTTAATAATAGGGGCGGCACTAATAGCAGCGGTTGTTAGCTATTTCATCCTAACACCAACCTATCAAGCTAGTTCACAGTTTATTGTAAGTCAGGAAAAACAAGATCCAGAGGTTCAATATAACACCGGTGACATACAGACAAACATCCAACTTATCAATACGTATAATATCATTATTAAGAGTCCTGCAATCCTAGAGGATGTTGTCAAAGAACTAGATTTACCATACTCTGCTGATCAATTGAAGTCAAAATTACAAGTGGCAAGTGAAGAAAAATCTCAGGTTGTTACGGTAACTGCAACAGACACTGATCCTGCAACTGCAGTTAAAATCGCAAACTCAACAGTGGAAACATTCCAGGAAAAAATTCCGGATATCATGAGTGTGGATAATGTTAGTGTCCTTGCAGAAGCAGAACTTTCGGAAAATCCGAGTCAAGTTAGTCCCAATCCATTATTAAACATCGCTATCGCAATTGTGCTTGGTGCAATGGTAGGTGTTGGTCTTGCGTTTCTACTTGAATACTTGGATAACACAATTACGACAGAAGACGATGTTGAAAAACAACTTGGATTGCCTGTACTTGGAGTAATTACTCATATCAATGATAGTGATGTTCGTGGAGAACACATGGCAATTCAATCAAAGCAAACGAAGCGAGGTGGATACAGTGGCGCGCAAAAAAAATCAGTCTAGAGCAAGCAAAATCAGACACTTAATAACAAAACTTAATCCTCGTTCACCAATTTCTGAACAATACCGTACTATACGTACAAATCTACAGTTTGCATCTGTTGATGATGAATTAAAAACGATGCTTGTAACCTCACCAGGTCCTAGTGCGGGGAAATCAATCACTACTGCAAACCTTGCCGTAGTTTATGCGCAACAAGGAAAAAAAGTATTACTAATTGACGCAGATATGCGTAAACCTACCGTTCATTATACGTTTCGTTTAGATAACCTGAGTGGTTTAAGTAATATTCTAGTTGGTGAGGCGACGCTAAAAGAATCCATTTCTACTAGTGATGTCGATAACTTGAATATTATAGCATGTGGTCCAATTCCACCGAACCCATCTGAACTACTTGGTTCAAAAAAAATGCAGACATTGGTACAAGAAGCAAGTCTACAATATGATGTCATTATCTTTGACACGCCACCAGTACTTGCGGTAACAGATGCACAGATCCTCGCTAATATTGTCGACGGATCCTTGCTCGTGGTCAGAAGTAATAACACAGAAAATGAAGCGGCAACCAGAGCAAAAGAAGCATTAGAGCCTGCGAAAGCGAAACTTCTCGGTGCCATCTTGAATGATAGGGAAAAGAAAGCGTCAAATTACTATTATTATTATGGGGTCAACTAAACGATAACTCTTTACCAATTTTGGTAAGGAGTTATTTCTTGGACTGGAAAACAATTACTCTATTGTCTGTAACATCATATTGTTTTTGAAATAAATAAAATCTAGACTTAATAATTGAGTCAAAATAACTAGTTCCCTGGTTTATCTCTATGTAATATAGGGTATTGTAACTTCAAGTCGTTTTCTGTTACTATGTACATTAGTTATAAAATTCTGAAAAAATATTACGTAATCCGAACTAAATTAGGAAGTGAGACAATGATAGATATACATTGCCATATATTACCTGGAATTGATGATGGTGCAGTGACTGAAGCTGATAGTATAGCTATGGCTCGGGCTGCAGTTCAAGAAGGTATCCATACGATAATCGCTACACCACATCACAATAATGGTAAGTACGATAATACAAAAGACAGTATTATTAAAAGTGTTGAAGTATTAAGCGAACTTCTTGTGAATGAGGATATTCCATTAACTCTATTACCCGGGCAAGAAATTCGCATTAACGGTGACATGATTGATGATATAGATAAAGGTGAATTATTATCACTGAATCATACAAAATATATGTTTGTCGAATTTCCAGCTAGTAGTGTGCCGCGTTATGCGAAACAGATGCTGTTTGATTTGCAAGTTTCCGGCTACACACCGGTTATTGTCCATCCAGAGCGAAATTCAGAACTCATTCAAAATCCTGCTAAACTCTATGAATTCGTACGTAAGGGAGCATTAACACAAATTACTGCTGCTAGTTTTGTAGGAAAGTTTGGAAAAAACATTCAAAAGTTCACCAAACAAATAGTAGATGCAAACCTAACGCATTTCATTGCTTCGGATGCTCATAACACGGCCACACGAGGTTTTTGTATGAATGAAGCATATCAAGAACTACGAAGTGAATTCGGAAATGATCTGTTTTATATGTTTATGGAAAACTGCCAATTACTTGCAGATAACCAAAACGTTAATAAGATGGAACCTTCGATGATTAGGAAGAAAAAGTTTATGGGACTGTTTTAAACACAGTCTCACTGGGATGTACAAATTTATGTGAATGCTATCGTATACAATGGAAAAACGTTGATTATGTAAAAATCTACCTATATATCCTATAAAGTACCAGTGACAATTTACCGGTACTTTAGTGTGATTTTTTTATGATTTATTACTGTCGATTATTGGCGAAAAAAGAATATAAACGTCTCTATAAGAAGAAAAATAGTCTTATATGATTATGTTAAGTATGTGCTAATAAGCGTATACTTATCCAAAAAGAAATACTATTAATATAGTAGTGTAAACATTTTCCAAAACCAAGAAGAAAGGAGTTGACCTTGTGACATATCGTACCCGCCTTACATTATTAATCATGATGGATTCAGTCATTGTTAGTACTGCCATATTTATTGCCTCGTGGACCGTCTATCCATATGTATCTGTATTCAATATGCCAGCATTAATTATAAGTGCAATAGCATTACTCGTTTTTCATCATATTTTTGCGATTGTTTACAATTTATATAATAAAGTTTGGTCCTATGCTAGTGTTGGAGAATTGATGGCCATTGTAAAAGCCATTACTCTATCTATTATATCGGCAGGAATTGTTCAATATTTAACAAATGATTTTTCAATTTATAGGCGAGCCCTAATCGTAACATGGATGTTACATATCATCTTGATTGGAGGATCCCGATTCATCTGGCGTGTCTACCGCGATCAATACATCAATAATACAGATGACAAAAAACCCACGTTGATCATTGGCGCCGGTTCAGCTGGGGCGATGATCGTAAGGCAACTAAAAAATCAAAATAATTCTGACCTCTTACCAGTAGCGTTTATCGATGATGACCCTAAAAAACAAAAAATGCAATTATACAATTTACCTGTTTTAGGCCAAGCAAAAGATATCGAAACAGTTGTTAAAAACAATAATATTGAACATATCGTTATTGCAATTCCATCATTACGTAATGGTGCATTGAATAAACTTGTCGTAGAATGTAATAAAACAAACGCTAAAACGCAAATGATACCGAAAATTGAGGATTTAATGACTGGAAAAGTATCCGTAAATCAGCTGAAAAATGTCGAGGTAGAGGACCTTCTTGGACGTGAACCAGTTGAACTTGATATTAATGCCATATCTGAATACGTCACGGGCAACACGGTAATGGTAACCGGAGCAGGTGGTTCGATTGGATCGGAACTATGCCGCCAGCTCATGCGTTTCACACCAAAGAAAATTGTACTATTGGGACATGGTGAATTCAGTATTTATACAATTGATATGGAACTTAGAGGGAAATATGGTGACTTGGATATCGAAATTGTTCCTGTAATTGCAGATGTGCAAGACCGTGATCGGATTTTTGAGGTTGTGAAAAAACATAAACCGACAATTATCTACCATGCTGCAGCGCACAAGCACGTACCATTAATGGAATATAATCCGCACGAAGCGGTTAAGAACAATGTAATTGGTACGAAAAATGTCGCCGAAGCTGCGGATGCATTTTGTGTAAGTACATTTGTCATGGTATCAACCGATAAAGCGGTAAACCCCACCAATGTTATGGGTGCAACAAAACGTGTTGCTGAAATGGTTGTCCAAGACATGGCACAACGCAGTAAGACAAACTTTGTAGCAGTCCGATTCGGAAATGTACTAGGAAGCCGCGGAAGTGTTATTCCGTTGTTTAAAAAGCAAATTGAAAAAGGTGGACCAGTTACAGTTACTCATCCAGAAATGACACGTTATTTCATGACAATTCCTGAAGCATCAAGATTGGTAATCCAAGCGGGTACACTTGCACAGGGTGGCGAAATATTTGTCCTTGATATGGGAGAACCTGTGAAAATTGTCGATCTAGCTAAAAACCTTATCAATCTTTCAGGTTATACAGAAGACGAGATTCCGATTGAGTATGCTGGGATTAGGCCTGGGGAGAAGATGTATGAAGAATTGCTTGGAGAAGATGAAGTTCTTCCTGGTGAGGTTTATGAGAAGATTTATGTTGGAAGAACAGTTGAGGTTGACTCAAGTTTATTTTATGAATTGATTGATAGATTTGATGATTACTCTACTGTTGATTTGAAGGATGAGTTGATGAAGATTGTGTTTATGGAGAAGACTATGTTAGCAGTTAAGTGATAGAAGATTTATTTATCAATAAATTTAAGTGATATATAACAAAATAGATATGGAATTATAATTACCAAGGGAGATATTAACTATGTTTAACAACAAAACATTACTAATTACAGGTGGAACAGGTTCTTTTGGAAATGCAGTAATGAAGAAGTTTTTAAATACAGATATAAAAGAAATTCGTATTTTTTCACGAGATGAGAAAAAGCAAGATGACATGAGAAAAAAATATAATAATGATAAATTGAAATTCCATATTGGTGATGTTCGTGATGTGGATAGTGTGAAGAATGCAATGTACGGTGTAGACTATATTTTTCATGCTGCTGCTTTGAAACAGGTTCCATCGGCAGAGTTTTTCCCTTTAGAAGCAGTTAAAACTAATATTTTAGGAACAGAAAATGTATTGAATGCAGCAATTGAAAGAGAAGTTATGAAAGTGATTTGTCTTTCGACAGACAAGGCTGCTTACCCTATAAATGCAATGGGAATTTCAAAAGCTATGATGGAAAAAGTATTTGTTGCTAAATCAAAAACTGTTGAACCGGAAAGAACATTAATTTGTGGGACAAGATATGGTAATGTGATGGCTTCTCGAGGATCAGTTATTCCTTTGTTCATCAATCAAATTAAAAACAGCCAACCAATTACTGTTACAGATCCTAACATGACTAGATTCTTAATGAGTTTAGAAGAGGCAGTTGAACTGGTCGAATTTGCTTTTCAAAATGCTGAAGCAGGGGATATTATGGTTCAAAAGGCTCCGGGATGTACTATCGGTGATTTAGCAACTGCAGTAAAAGAATTATTTCAAGCAGAAAATGAAATTAAAGTAATAGGAACCCGCCATGGTGAAAAACTTTATGAGACTTTGCTTACTAAAGAAGAGAATGTTACTTCAATTGATATGAATAATTTTTACCGGGTTCCTGCTGATAAAAGGGATCTGAATTACGATAAGTATTTTGGGGAAGGTGACGAAAAATTATCAACAGACTCAGAATATAATTCACATAATACAGAACGTTTAAACGTAGAGCAGATAAAAGAAAAATTACTTGAGCTAGATTATATTCAAAACGAGTTGGAAAGTTGGAATAAGCAGTGAATATTTTAGTGACAGGTGCGAATGGTTTCTTAGGTAAGAATTTAGTTGCAGAATTGGGTAAGAACAATGAATATACAATACTTCCTTACACAAAGGGAAATACTGAACAAGATTTGGAACAAATGGTAGAAAAGGCTGACTTTATATTCCACCTTGCTGGTGTTAACCGTCCTAAAAATGAATCGGAGTTTTTTGAAGGTAACCGTGATTTAACCCAAAGTATTATTTCTTTTTTGAAAAAGAACAATAAAATAGAGACTTCACTTTTATTATCTTCTACTATACAAGCAGAGAAAGATAATCCGTATGGACAAAGTAAAAAAGAAGCTGAAGAAAGTGTTTTTAACTATTTTAAAGAAATAAATGGCAATGCCTATGTATATCGACTTCCTAACCTTTTTGGTAAATGGTCAAAACCAAATTACAATAGTGTGGTATCTACTTTTTGTTATAACATTGCTAGAGATAAAGATATTCAGGTTAATAACCCAGACGCAGTTCTAACTTTGGCTTATATTGATGATGTTTTAGAAGAATTTAAAAATGCACTAATACATTGTCCGAATAAGTTAGGGGAATTTTGTTCTGTTGAGCCTGTGCATCAAATTACGTTGCAAGATCTTGCGAATATAATTCGCGATTTTAGAAATAGTAGAACAGATCTATTAGTACCTAATATGAACAGCCCATTAATTAAAAAATTATATAGTACTTATTTGAGTTATTTGCCGGAAGATCAATTTTCATATGATTTAAAGATGAATGTAGATGAACGTGGATCATTTACAGAAATATTGAGGACTTTAGATAGGGGTCAAGTATCTGTGAATGTATCCAAACCAGGGATTACTAAAGGAAATCACTGGCATCACACTAAAAACGAAAAATTTTTAGTTGTAAGTGGAACAGGAATTATCCGTTTTCGAAAAATAGATGAGGATGACATCATTGAATATCAAGTCAGTGGTGAAAAGTTGGAAGTAGTCGATATTCCGGTTGGATACACTCATTCTATAGTTAATGTTGGGGAGACAGACTTAATAACTATCATGTGGGCAAATGAACTTTTTAATCCGAAAAATCCAGATACTAATTACTTGGAGGTTTAGATTATGAACAAGAAAAAAGTGATGACTATAGTCGGCACAAGACCAGAAATAATAAGATTGTCCGAAGTAATAAAGGCTTGCGATCGGTATTTTGATCACACTTTGGTGCATACAGGACAAAATTGGGATTATACATTAAATGAGGTATTTTTTGAGGAATTGGAGTTAAGACAACCAGATTACTTCTTAGGAGTAGCGGGTAAAAACCTTGGCGAAACAATGGGTAAAATTATTGAATCAACTTATAATGTATTGGAAGAAATAAAACCAGACGCTCTTCTTATTTTGGGTGATACAAATAGCTGCCTGAGCTCAATATCTGCTAAAAGGTTAAAAATACCTGTTTTTCACATGGAAGCCGGAAATAGATGTTTTGACTTTAATGTCCCAGAAGAAATAAATAGAAGAATTGTAGACCATGTGTCAGACGTAAATCTAGCATATACGGAGCATAGCCGCCGTTATCTTCATGATGAAGGAATAAAAAAAGAGCATACATTTGTTACGGGATCTCCTATGACCGAAGTTTTAAATAAACATAGGGAAAAAATTGACAACAGCAAAGTATTAGAAAAACTAGGAGTTTCTCAAAACAAGTACTTTTTAGTTTCTGCACATAGAGAAGAAAATATTGATAATGAGAAGAACTTTAACTCTTTAATGAATGCAATAAATCAAATTGCGGAGAAGTATCAATATCCGGTAATATATTCCACTCACCCACGTAGCTGGAAAAAAATAGAGGAACGTAACTTTAAATTTCATCCACTGGTAAAACAAATGAAGCCGTTTGGTTTTTTTGACTATAATGCATTGCAGTTAAATTCATATGTTACATTATCTGATAGCGGTACTTTATCCGAGGAGTCGGCTATTCTGGGCTTTCCAGGAGTATTAATTAGAACATCAACAGAACGACCTGAAGTTTTAGATAAAGGAACAGTAGTTATTGGTGGAATTACTGAAAACGAAATTGTTCAGGCAGTTGAGATAAGCCGATCTATGTGGGATAATCATGAAAAAACTGTTCTTGCGAATGATTATAATGATAATAATGTATCTGTAAAAGTAGTGAAAATAATACAGAGTTATATAGATATAGTGAATAGAGTAAATTGGAAGAAAAACAAGTGAATATAGCAATACTTTTCAAAGGAGATTAATATGAGTATGAATAATAAGCAACCCAATTTTTTTATAGTGGGTGCCGCTAAATCTGCAACAACTTCGCTATATAATTATTTAAAAAAGCACCCTCAGGTCTATTTTTCTGACCCAAAAGAACCCAGGTATTTATCGTATAGATATGTAAACATTCCCCATGGAGGACCAAATGGGGAAATGTACGATAAATCATTTATTAAGACAGAAGAAAATTACTACTCTTTATTTAAGAATGTTAATAATGAAAAAGTAATCGGAGAGGCATCTGTCCAATATTTATACTACACGAATGTTGCTGAAAGTATTAAAAATGAATTTCCGAATTCAAAAATAATAATTTGTCTTAGAAACCCAATTGACAGGGCATATTCTGCCTATATGCATAACATAAGGTCTGGCTATGAAAAGTTATCATTTGAAGAAGCGCTGAAAAATGAGGAACAGCGGATAACTGAAAATTATCCTTTCTTATGGCACTATAAACAAGTTGGATTATATTATAATCAAGTTAAACAATATATCCAAGAATTTGGAAAAGAAAATGTGGAAATTGTTTTATATGATGAAATAAAGAACAATACTCTTGAAACATTGATATATATTTGTGATTTTCTACAAATAAGTAAAGAGTTCAAATTCGAAGATATAGGTAAAGTTTACAACACATCAGGAGTAACTAAGAATAAACTTCTAGGTTATTTTATAAAACAAAACAAATTTAAAGATATTATAAAGGGTCCAAATACACCAAAGCTATTAAAAAATATTTCTTATCGTTTTTATCATGAGATTCTTAGTAGATCATTGAAAAAGGATGAAATGAAAGAATCTGAGAGAAAGTACTTATTGGATTATTATAAGGAAGACATATTAAAATTAGAGGAACTTATAAAAGTTGATTTAAGTGCATGGAGAAAATAATAAGAAAAACATGGTAAAAGTTTATGAAAGGAAAGTATATGAAGATTACAATTTCAAAATTAGTAATAACCTTACTAATTGCACACTTTGTTATAGATATTACCTCAGAATTTTACCATTTATACAATATAGAAAGTAACATAAGAACTTTTGCAATGATTTCTTTTTCATTTATATTTTTCATATCCGTTTTGTACGCATTAAAAAAAGATAAACTGACAATGTTTAGTGAAAGTTATTTGTTTTTAATATTTGCCTTTATTTCATTTGTGATAGGTATACTGTTAAACAATTTTAACATGAATTTCCTTTCACACACATTTACATTTGTTATGCCAATATTTGTAATGTCGTTAGGTTATAATATTGCAAATCAACTATCTACTAAAGACAATAGTAAATTGATATATAAATGTATGAACTTTATCTACTACTACAGTATTATTACAGTATTATTTTTTCGTATAGCCGTATCAAAAGGTATTATGAGTTATGGTGCAATAGAGGCATTTGGTTTATTCACTGCAACGGTATATTTTATATATAATAAAAGCTTTGTAAAAGCTTTTATAGGATTAACCTTTATAGCAATTGCAGGTAAAAGGTTTCTAATATTAATAACTATTACAGTAGTATTATATTATATGCTGATGTTGATAAAGAAAAATAAAAAATACCTTTTTAGTGCAGTTATCCTGTCCACTTTAACAATTTTGTTTTTCACATATTTATATGTAAAAACAAATATACTTGATAGATTTAAATTAATCTTAAAATTTAATTTTAGTGATATGGATTCCATGCTTGTTGCTACTGGAGGGAGAAGTAGAGAAGTACTACAAATTATAAATTATTTAAATGAAAATATTTTTCTTTGGATTTTTGGAGGTGGTTTTGGATCAACAGTTAAAATCACCGACGGTTTATACCGACATTTTTCACATTTTACTCCAATAGGATATACTTTAGTGTACGGAATAATTTTTACAATATTAATATATTATTTCTTTGTTAAAGAGATATTCTTTAAAAATAACATATCTCAATATAATAATAATAATTTGTACTGGTTTAAGCTTGTATTTGTTGGTCTGTTTGTAAGTACTTTTTTTAATTCACCATCTTTTTTTGATTCTAAATTTTGGTTTTTTTATGGGATTGTTAAATATTATAATTCGAATATAGATAATCAAATGAAATTTATTAAACACGACGAGAAGCAATGAAAATTGAATTAGAAATGTTACATTAATCTTAATTAAAATACATGCATTATAAAATGATAGAAGGTAGTATGAGTTGAAAATGAAAAATGTATTTAAAAATGAATTTGTGATTAAAATAATTGAATCGTTTTTTGGAAGAGGATCATTTGTAGTATTCACTCTTTTATTTTCTTATGTTTGTACGAAATTGTATGGTGCAGAAACTTTTGGAGAGTTTACATACGCATTTACATTGATTTCTATTTTGATGACATTTGCAAAATCTGGTCTAGATCAAGGCATGATGTATTCTTTGCCAAAAAACGGTAACAAACACGTTAGTTTTAGTTTTCTTATAAATTTTATAGTGTCAATGATTATAATTGTTATTATGTGGTTTTTTGTAAATGATAATTACATAAAATTCATGCTACCGATAATTTGGCTCTTTTCAGTGGAACACTTGTTTTTTGGGATTTATAGATCAGACGGAAAAATCAAACAATATTTTTTTATCAATGGCTTCTTGACTATGATTTTAAGAGTATTTGCTATTATTGTATTCTATTTTCTATTTGGTCAATCTCCCTATGGGATAGCGTTAGGTGTATATGTTTCATTTATATTTTCTAATATTTTATACATAATAAGGTATAAAAATCGTTTTATAAGAATTATTTTTGATAAAAATTATCTTTATTATTCTATGACACTTATCTTAGCATCCTCGATGGCTGTATTAATTAATAAAATAGACATCATTATGTTGGGTATCATGACTACTGATACGGATGTAGGTATTTATGCGATTACCGTACAAATTTCACAAGCGGTATCTCTCGTGTTAATGGTTTTCAATACCGTATTCGCCCCACAAATTGCTAAAATGTTCCATGAAGGTAAACATGATGAATTAAAAGCACTATATGTGAAAGCAACCAGAATATTATTTGTTTTTTCATTTGTTATATCTACAATAATATTATTAGGTAGCGAGTTCTTCTTATCAATTTTTGGTGAAGAATTTATTTTAGGACAAAATGCACTAGTACTTAGAACTATAGCCCAATTTGTTAATATAGCAGTTGGTGGGGTTTGGTTAATGTTGTCAATGACAGGTGAACCGAAATTCCAGATGTATGCACATGTGGTAGCCTTTTTTATTAATATAATATTAAACTTTATACTAATTCCAAAGTATGGAATTGATGGTGCAGCTTTTGCTAGTATGATAACTATTATTTTTACTAACCTTGTAGGATATTCAATTGTTAGTAAAAAATTTAACGTTAAGGTTTTCAGATATATTTAATTACAAATTGCTTCTAATTATTTTATTCTTTTATCAGGATGGTAAATGAGTGTATTATTAATAGTACTTTATAGGAAGGAAGATAAAATTGAAAGTGCTCGTGTTAAGACCGAATTATTATCCTGAAATTGCTGGAGGAACTAGGCTTGCAAAAGATTTAGTTGACGATTTGATTAAGGTTGGTCACAAAGTCGAAATGATTACTCCGTTTCCCGTTAAGGTAGAAGACCACGTGAAAAAAGAATATAAAACGAAAAAAAACGAAAGTGATCAAGACGGTTCTTTAGTCATTAGAAGGATCTATGTTCCGATTGAAGAAAAGAACTTTTTGTTGAGAATAGTAAAATCTGTGTTCGTATTAGTAGGTATGTTTCGAAAGGGGCTGTCTTCTAAAGAAGTGGATCTAATTATGACTATTTCTATGCCTCCTTTTATTGGTCCATTAGGTTCAATATTAAGCAAAATTAAGAAAGTGCCTGTAGTTTATTGGGAACAAGATATTATATCGAAGTCTATTAAAAAGAATAGTAAAATGGGAAACCGGATTGTTAAAAGTTTGATGAAAAAGGTAATAAAAATACTTGAGACAATATCAGTGAGAAAAAGCACGCACACAGTTACTATTTCTAATAAATTTAGAAACTATCACCTTAAAGATGATAATTTAGATCCAAGTAAGATATCTACCATTTATAATTGGATTGATTCAAGTCAAGTTAACTATATTCCTAGGGAAAGTAATAAATTGTTTCAGGACTTAAAGCTAGATAAAAATAAGTTTTATGTAACCTATTGTGGAAATATAGGATATCCTCACAATTTAGAAACATTAATCGACACAGCCAAAAAGCTGGAGGAGTATAATGACATTGAATTCCTGATTTTCGGGGATGGTTCTAGAAAGACTGCCATCCAAAATTATAGAGAAAAGTTAGATGCCAAGAATGTAAAAATGCATCCTCTTGTTCCATTAGATAAAGCATCGTTGGCTTATAGTATAGGTGACGTAAGTATAGTGATCGGACAAAAAGGAACGTCTGAGAATGGGTTCCCAAGTAAAACTTGGAGCATTATGTCTGCATCAAGACCAGTTGTAAGTTCTTTTGATTTCGATAGTGAGCTGACTGATATAATAAGAGATCACGATGCAGGTATTGCAGTTCCTCCTGAAGATAGTCAATCTTTAAAGACTGCCATCCTAGAAATTTATAACAACAGAACACTTATAGAAGAAATGGGTCGGAATGGATTGAAATATGTAGAAAATAATATTTCAAGACAAGAAACTACATCCCAAATAATAAGTTTGTTTGAGAAATTACATGAAGAAAAAGTAGGAGTGAAATAAATGACGTATACTCCAGTTATTATTATTGGTGCTGGTCGTTCAGGTACCAATATGCTACGGGATACTCTGACGAAGATTGATGGAGTTAATACATGGCCATGTGATGAAATTAATTATATTTGGCGTCATTACAACGTTAGTCATCCAACTGATGAGTTCACGAGAGAAATGGCTACAAAGAAAGTTAAGAACTACATCCAACATGAGTTTGATAAAATGGCAAGTGAATCGAATACTAGTCATCTTCTTGAAAAAACCTGTGCTAATTCATTGAGAGCTGGGTTCGTTCATGAAATCTATCCTAGCGCTAAGTATATACACATCATTCGCGATGGGAGAGATGTGGTAGAATCAGCCAAAAAAAGATGGACAGCATCACTAGAACCTTCATACATTTCACAAAAGGTAAAATATGTTCCAAAGAGTGATCTACCCTATTATGGTTTTAAGTATTTTACAAATAGAATCTACAAATTATTTTCAAAAGAAAACCGATTAGCGTATTGGGGTCCAAATTTTAATGGCTTAGAAGAGCTATTAAGGCAAAATGTTACATTGGAGGAAGTGTGTGCACATCAATGGAAACAATCTGTTGATAGAGCAACCGAGGCTTTTGAAACTATCCCGAAAGATCAAGTCTATACAGTCTACTATGAAGATTTGACAAAGGAACCTATTAGGTACCTAAAGTCTATTTGTGACTTTTTAAATATTGATTATACAAATGAACTTTTGAGTAGTATTACAAGTGAAATTAATAACAAAAGCGTAGGTAAAGGTAAGAGCAAATTAAGTGAAAGAAATATACTAGATAAAGTAAATTCGATTATCAAAAATACAATGGAGAAACATCATTATGAAACCGAAGATACCATTACTAAATAGAGTAATAAAAAGAGCTTTTGATTTCTTATTTTCACTAATTGGTCTAATAGTCTTTAGCTGGTTAATCCTCATAGCTTTTATTATTGCTAGTATTGATACAAAAAGTAATGGATTCTTTTTACAAAAAAGAATTGGTAGATGGGGTAAGCAATTTTCGGTAATAAAAATTAAAACCATGAAAACAGTATCGAAGTTCAACTCCACTGTTACAGCGTCAAATGATATAAGAATAACAAAAAGCGGAAAGATATTACGGAAACTAAAAATGGATGAACTTCCTCAGTTAATAAATGTATTAAAGGGAGATATGAGCTTTGTTGGTCCAAGACCTGATGTAGCTGGATTTGCCGATAAACTAAAAAATGAAGATCAAATTGTCTTAACTATCAGACCCGGAATAACTGGACCAGCTACACTGCATTATAAAAATGAGGAAGAAATCTTAGCTAAACAACAAAATCCAGAGAGATATAATCGGGAAGTGATTTTCCCACACAAAACAGTGATGAATAAAAATTATATATATAATTATTCATTTTTAAAGGATATTGTATATATTTTTAGAACTATATTTTAATAGATTTTTACACTATTACCTGTGAAAGGAAGAGGTTCATAGAATGGAACGATTATATTTATCATCACCCCACATGAGTGGAAATGAACAGAAATATATACAAGAGGCATTTGATTTAAACTGGATAGCACCGCTAGGGAATAATGTTGATGGTCTAGAAAAAGAACTGGCTACTTATAACAATATTGGTGGGGCAACTGTTGTAACATCAGGAACGGCCGCTATTCATTTGGCACTAAATTTATTAGGAGTAGGTGCAGGGGACTCAGTTTTATGTTCCTCATTGACATTTGTTGCAAGTGCGAATCCGATATTGTATCAAGATGCTCAGCCAGTCTTGATTGATTCAGAATTGGATACCTGGAACATGTCACCAAAAGCTTTAGAGCGTGCTTTAGAAGATGCAAAATTAAATACTAAGATGCCAAAAGCTGTAATTATTGTTAATTTATATGGACAAAGTGCCAAAATAGATGAATTAGTTGCTATATGTAATCGTAATGATGTGCCAGTTATTGAAGATGCAGCTGAATCTTTGGGTAGTCTATACAAAGGTAAAAAGAGTGGTACATTTGGTAATTACGGAATTTATTCATTTAATGGGAATAAGATTATTACCACTTCGGGTGGAGGCGCCTTAGTTTCCAATGATGAAGATGCATTGCAAAAAGCCAGATTCTTATCTACACAGGCTCGTGATCAAGCAGTTCATTATCAACATAGTGAGTTAGGCTATAATTATCGAATGAGCAATGTGGTCGCAGGAATCGGACGGGGACAATTAGAAGTGTTGAATGATCGTGTGCAACAACGACGCGCTGTTTTCGAACGTTATTATGAAGCTTTTGGAAGCATTAAAGGTATAGATTTCCAACCCGAATTAAAAGACACAAAGTCTAATCGATGGTTAACTGCATTAACAATCAATCCAGCTCAAACTGGTATAACTCATCATGAAATCATTGCAGAACTTGGTAAATATAACATTGAAGCTCGCCCCGTATGGAAGCCTATGCATTTACAACCACTGTATGAAAAAGCACACTATTATCCACATGAAGAAGGAAATAGTGTATCTGACTATTTATTTGAATATGGGCTATGCTTGCCAAGTGGGTCAAATATGAGTGTTGAACAGCAAGAGAATGTTATACGTATTATTAAAAATTTGTTGAAATAAGGAGAATTACTTGCTTTTTAGTTATGTAATTTATATATGTTAGAAAATGTCGAAATACAAAGCTATACTATTAAGGTGTAAGAAAACAGAACTTGGAGGTAATAAAATGTCAAACCAACCACACGGTGGCGAACTAGTTAATCGTGAGCTAACAGGTAAAGAGAAAGAAAATAAACTAAATGAAGTAAAATCCTTAAATACACTTACATTGAATGCGTGGGGTATTTCTGATATAGAACTAATCGGTATTGGTGGATTCAGCCCACTTACAGGTTTCATGGGACAAGCTGATTATGATAGTGTTGTAAATAACTACCGTCTTGCAGATGGTACAATCTGGAGCATTCCAATTACATTATCTGTATCTAACGAACAAGCGGACAAGTATCAAATTGGTGAAGAAATTGCACTTCAAGGAGAAGATGGAATTACTTATGGAACGTTAGAATTAAAAGAAAAGTACACCTATGATAAAGAATTGGAAGCACAAAATATCTACGGTACGACAGAAGACAAACACCCAGGCGTTAAAAAGTTATACGAACGTGGCGACGTTTATCTTGCTGGTCCGATTACGTTGTTACAGCGTCCGGATCATGGAGAGTTTAATAAATTTTATATGGATCCAAGTGAAACAAGAAAAATGTTTGCTGACTTAGGATGGAAAACAGTTGTAGGATTCCAAACGCGTAATCCAGTTCACCGTGCACACGAATACATTCAAAAATGTGCGCTAGAAGCTGTTGATGGATTGCTTTTAAATCCATTGGTAGGGGAAACAAAATCGGATGATATTCCTGCAGATATTCGCATGGAAAGCTATCAAACAATCTTGAAGCATTATTATCCTGAAGATCGTACACGTCTTGCAATTTATCCTGCAGCGATGCGCTATGCTGGACCAAAGGAATCTGTACTGCATGCGATTGTACGTAAAAACTTTGGCTGTACACACTTCATTGTTGGTCGTGACCACGCAGGTGTTGGTGATTATTATGGAACGTACGAAGCACAAGAATTCATTTCACAATTTGAAGGTGAGTTAGGTATTCAAATCTTTAAATTTGAACATGCGTTCTTCTGTACCGAATGTGGCAACATGGGTACTGCAAAAACGTGCCCGCACGATAAAGAATTTCATGTACATTTGAGTGGTACAAAAGTTCGTGAAAAATTACGTAATGGAGAACGTCCTCCAAAAGAATTTTCACGTCCAGAAGTGGCAGATATTCTCATCAAAGGCATGCAACAAAAACTAGAAAAAGCGTAAGCGCCTTGATCAGCCCCGACCTTAAAACCCCACGGGACTAGGCGTTGAAGGTAGATAACTAAAAAGGGGATATATTCCCATGTCATTTGAAATGATTTTTGTGTTAGTCATGATTATAGCCATGCTGATTGGGTTACTTTTTGAAGTAGCCCGACCAGACATGGTTGTTTTTTCAGTATTAGTGATTTTTTTACTGTCGGGTATATTAACGACTGATGAAGCATTAAGTGGCTTTTCCAACCAAGGGATGCTGACCGTTGCGCTGTTATTTATTGTCGCAGGAGCAGTCCAGAAAAGCGGATTGGTTGATCAGTTAATGACGAAATGGTTACGTAACAGTAATTCGCAACTTGGATCAATGATACGATTTTATATTCCGACATCCGCATTTTCAGCGTTTTTGAATAATACACCAATCGTTGTTACGTTTACCCCAATTATTAAAAAGTGGTGTGAGGAAAGAAATATCGCTCCTTCCAAGTTTTTAATCCCATTATCGTACGTGACCATTCTAGGTGGGACGATAACCTTAATGGGTACTTCAACAAATTTAGTAGTTCATGGTTTGTTGTTGGATTCGGGGTACGAAGGATTTTCTTTGTTCACACTAGCGCCTGTAGGGATTCCAGTAGCTATTGTCGGTTTACTCTATATCTTTTTCATCGGTCGCCATCTACTCCCCGATAATAAAGGGTTTAGTCAACAAATGCAGGAAAACTCAAAAGAGTACATTGCGGAAATGCAAGTAGAAGAAACATTTAAACATGTTAATGCGAGTGTAAAAGATGCAGGTCTCCGTGATCTGAAAGGGTTGTATTTAATTGAAATCATTCGTGAAAAAGAAAGAATATCACCTGTTCGTTCCACAACCAAGATTTTTGCAGGGGACAGGTTAATATTTACAGGATTAATTT
Source organism: Virgibacillus necropolis (assembly GCF_044793635.1). Taxonomy (GTDB): domain Bacteria; phylum Bacillota; class Bacilli; order Bacillales; family Amphibacillaceae; genus Virgibacillus_F; species Virgibacillus_F necropolis_A. The sequence goes on along the minus strand of NZ_CP084992.1, from coordinate 1,549,057 downwards.
CTACGATTGCAGATCTACAGAAAATTAAAGGCCTAAGCTTGGAAACGGGAACCGATTTAAAATTGGATCACTTGAAAAATGGAACAACGGATCTAGTTGAAGCCGTCGTATCCCATCAATCATCCTTACTAACCAAATCAATTAAGCAAAGCCAGTTTCGTTCGAAGTATGATGCAGGTGTTATTGCCGTACATCGAAATAATGAACGAATTAAAAGTAAAGTAGGCGATATTACCCTTAGACCTGGTGATACATTACTGTTGCTCGCTGGTTCCGATTTTATTGAGAAGAACAAACTATCGAATGATTTTTATGTTGTATCATCACTTGATGCGCCTGAGTCATTAAGTCAAGATGCCAAAAAGGGTTTTTTCTCTGTTGGAATATTGGTTTCGATGATACTACTCGTTACATTTGGTGTATTGAGCATGTTTAAGGCAATGACTTTAGCCGTTATGATTATGTTAATAGCACGACTTATTTCGGTTACCGAGGCAAAACAGTATGTGCAATTTAATGTTCTTTTATTGATTGCTAGTTCACTTGGTATCGGAACTGCAATGACAAAAACGGGATTAGCAAGCTGGATTGCTGATCAGTTAATGGCGTTTGGACAACCAATCGGGCTCATTGCCATTTTAGTTATCATGTATATTTTAACCAATATCTTTACCGAATTAATCACCAATAGTGCAGCCGCAGCTTTAATGTTGCCGATTGGCCTATCGATGGCCCAAGCATTGGAGCTGGATCCGATGGGCTTTGCGGCACTTGTCGCAATTGCGGCATCTTCAAGTTTCATCACACCAATAGGCTATCAGACGAATTTAATTGTTTATGGCCCAGGTGGGTACAAGTTTTCCGATTATATAAAGGTTGGAACACCACTCAGTATTTTAGTTATGATTACAGCAGTTACATTAATAAACACGATATGGTTCTAGGAGGAATTTAACATGACAAAATCAACAAACATCGTATGGCACGATTCAAAAGTATCAAAAAAAAATAGACAGGATTTAAACAAACATAAGAGTGCAGTTCTGTGGTTTACTGGATTATCTGGATCAGGTAAATCAACTGTTTCTGTTGAGCTTGAAAAAGAACTTCATACAATGGGCATTCATACGTACCGTTTAGATGGTGATAATGTACGCCATGGTTTAAACAATAACCTTGGGTTTAGCCCGGAAGATCGTACAGAAAACATTCGTCGCATTGGCGAAGTATCAAAATTAATGGTTGATGCAGGCTTGTTTACATTGACTGCGTTTATTTCACCTTATCGTGCGGACCGCGATAAAGTACGCGCGATTCTTGATGAAGGTGAATTCATTGAAGTATATGTAAAGGCAAGTGTTGCGACATGTGAATCACGTGATCCAAAAGGGCTTTACAAAAAAGCGCGTGCTGGTGAAATCAAAGGATTCACAGGAATAGATGCGCCATATGAAGAGCCAAATGAGGCAGAGGTAGTTGTGGATACAGATAAGCTTTCCCTAGAAGAATCTGTACAAGCTATTGTTACGTACCTAAAAGAAAAAGGATATCTTGAGAAATGAATATAGACCTGAAAAAGTTATTTGACATCTCATTAGCCGCTGGAAAAGAAATAATGGACGTATACAGTAAAGACATTGAAGTGGAAACAAAACAGGATGATTCTCCGTTAACCATTGCGGACCAACGTTCCCACAACGTAATAATGGATGGGTTGTCTAAGCAATATCCTGACATTTCTGTACTAAGTGAAGAAGGAAGAGATATTTCTTACGAAGAACGTAAAGCGTGGAATCAGTTCTTTTTAGTTGATCCATTAGACGGAACGAAGGAATTCATCAAGAAAAATGGTGAATTCACAGTAAATATCGCAGTAATCGAGGACCATTACCCAGTGATGGGCGTTATTTATGCACCAGATTTGGATGTGTTCTATTTTGGAAGTAAGGATTCGGGTGCATACAGGTTGGAGCAGGCATCCAAATCTGAAATTAATGACGAATCAGATTTAATCGATAAAAGTACCAAGCTTCCCATTGAGAAAAAAAGTGAAACAATAAATGTCGTTGCAAGTCGTTCACATATGTCTGATGATACACAAGCGTTTATCGATGGTCTTCAAATGAATGGTCAACCGGTTGATGTAGTATCAGCAGGAAGCTCATTGAAGTTTTGCCTTGTCGCTGAAGGAAAAGCGGACTACTATCCACGTTTTGCGCCTACCATGGAATGGGATACTGGTGCGGGCCAAGCACTTGTTGAAGCCGCTGGTGGGAAGGTAATACGCCATGAGGATAAAGAACGATTCTATTACAATAGAGAGAACTTGAAAAATGGTTGGTTTTTGGTAGAAAGAGGTTAAGGCCTATACAAAACAATACATTCATGAATTGTTGTTTATTGATGATTGAGAAAGATTCATATGATAATAGCCAAAAAGATGATTTAAGATCTACGCGAACTTGAAATAAATGTTCGCGTGGATCTTTTTATTTGTAATTTGTTATTTTTAAGGTTTAAAACTCTATTATTGTTAAGGTGAAGTTCTAAATAACTACCAGGGTAGTATAAATAAATTTAGAGGTCAAATTGATTATTGCGGATGAATTGAGCCATTCATTGCGAACTACAATCACTAGTAGAACTACTCCTTTTATGGAATAGAGCCAGAGCCACAGCGAAGCTGTTTGCCATTGAATGCTTAGAATCGATTTGTCCGTGTTTATCATGTTTGAGTGAGCAGGTGTGTCTCTTAGGCATTATTTAGGACGAACCTGCGATAGTTCCACAACACTGACAAAGTTAAGTCAATGGTGCGGACTACTGAATATGCACTGCTTTAGGAAAGGTAGAGTGGCTCTTTTACTATGTAGTAAATTGTTGGCAGCACTTGATAAATTGTTTTTCAAAGTTTCTTAAATTTGTATTTTGGAGAAAGACATAGGTTAGCTCCACCTCTGCCATGTTTTTGACCCGCTTAGGACACAATTTTGATCCACCATTGCCAAGTGAGGACCAGTATACATACTTTTGTGTTTAGCAACAACCGCCACCACCCTTGACCTTGTTTGTGTCCGTGGTAGTGGTTTTGAGGGCGAATGGCAAAAGTTAAGCCTTTGAGGCTCATTCGCATCAATAGCGTACCACAGACAATCACTTCTAAGTTCCGCTGGTGGGGCCCCGACCCCTTCCAGCGATCACTAAGAAGTGGCACGGCGGTCAAGGGCAAGCAGCTAAAGCTGTGGTTAAGAAGTGGATATAGCTGTGGATTGGATCACCTTTGTCACTACTGGCTCAGACATCCGCAAACAGTGGCTCAAAACTTCGCACTGCTGGCTCAATCTATCCGCAATACTCAGTCAATTGTGTGAAAACAAAACGAGGAGTAGACAGCTTAAAAGAGGATAATGAATTAGAGACTAATTTTCGATAGAATTGTTTGTATTTCTGAAGAAATAGGAGGGGCTAGTAGATTTAATTGAAACGCAAAAAATCCTAGGGCTTAACTAAAATTTAGGAGGACGTCTAATGAGTAGTTTTCAAATCATTGATTTAAGTGTACCGATAACTGAGAGGGTTAAAGAACCACTTCCTGCTAAAGTTGATTATTATAAACATGAACAAGGAGCTAAGCAAGCTGCGGGGTTGCTTGATTTAAAACCAGAAGACTTTCCGGAAAGTAAAGCATGGGCAGTAGAAACCGTAACATTAAGTACGCATTCAGGTACACATGTTGATGCACCATGGCATTATTGGCCCACATCAGGAGGAAAACCATCGAGAACAATTGATGAACTTCCACTTGAATGGTTTTACGGGTCTGGCGTTTTGTTTGATTTTCATGACAAGGCGCCAGGTTATGAGATTACGACTGAAGACCTAAAGCAAAAACTTAAAGAGATGGATTATGAGCTAAAGCCGTATGATATTGTTTTAATTCGAACTGACGCAGACAAAAAGATTTTTGAAGAGGGGTATTTCAATGCTCATGCAGGAGTTTCCGCTGAAGCTACCCATTGGTTAATAGATCAAGGGATAAAAGTTATGGGAATTGACGGGTGGGGTTGGGACATACCTATCTATTTACAAGCCGAAGATTATAAAAAGAATCCAAGAGATGGTGTTTTATGGGCAGCCCACTTTGTGGGACAGGAAAAGGAATATTGTCAAATAGAGAAGTTAGCTAACCTTGATCAAATTCCGAAGCCTTACGGGTTTAAGGTAGCTTGTTTTCCAGTGAAAGTTGAAAAGGCAAGTGCTGGCTGGGCTAGGCCTGTAGCAATTATAGAATAATGGGATATTGATGAGTTATAAATCGGTGTTTATTAATATGATAGTTCATAGAACCTACGCAGACCAATTTGGGATGCGTGGGTTTTTATTATTGGCAAGGAATTTGCTGATAAGAAAGCATAGGTGGCATTCGGTGGAATCCGACATGTCTTATGTGATCGTAAAGGACTTACCTGATATATCTGAAGTAAAATAATCCAATATAGGAAATAGTTCATTGGAATTATGAAAGAGTGGTATACTGTACGAAATAAAAAAATAGACTTTGAACCCTTTATAAGTAAATGCAGATAATTTATCCCCTAGGAGGTTTATTAATGAATATAAAAGAAGCTTTAATGATAGGAGATTTAAAAGCTGGAAAAGTCATAGCTGGCAACAAAGGCATAACCCGTGAAATATCTTCTATAGAAGTTATGGAGGTTCCTGAAGTATTAAGTTGGGTGACGCCAGGTATTCTAGTAATGACTGTCTTTTATTCAATTAAGGATGACCCTAATAAACAAACTAATATTGTTCAAACATTGATAGATAAAGATGCTTCAGGGATTGTTATTAAACTAGGGAGATTTATTAATACCATACCCGATGAAATGATTGAACTTGCTAATAAACATGCATTTCCTATCATAACTTTACCCAAGAATGTTTCTTATATTAATGTATTAACACCACTATATGAAAACTTATATGAGGAGAAGGAAAAAGGTAAGAAAGGGATTCATCATCCTTTTTATGAATTTGAAAAATCAAATTTCCCCTTTTTATCAGACGCAATTGAAAAAATAAGCGAGATTGCAGATTCTCCAGTATACATTGAGGATTCAGAAGGAAGACTCCTGTATGTGTCCGAAAGCTTCCAATCTGATGGCTGGAGGAAATCATCGTCGCTCTTTTCAAAACCAGACTATCCTTCTTTTACAGAGAAGCTTGAGGAATGGAAAACCGAGTTTTTAAATCAAAGTTATACTGTATTTAAGATGCAGGGCTTTCGGGATCGAATTATTCTTCCTCTTATTTCCAAGGATAAAGTTTTTGCCGTTGTCCATATTCAAAATAAGGATCTAAAATACAAAGATATATCTACTTCTCATATGATAAAAATAGGAAATAAGTTAAGTGAACTTTTCATAAATGAACAATTACTTCTTCAAAAGCAACGACTTGATGATATGGAATCAATGGAACAGTATTTAGGAGAATTAGAAAACATGGAAACAAATAAAGTTGTGACTGTTGTTCATTTCAGGGCAAAATGGTTGGATATATCCAATTGTTCATCTCTTTATTTAATTGATCATTCATCTATAATCAGAAGGAAATTAAATGATGTTGTCAAACAGTTTAGTATTTGTAAAACACTTATTTTCGAAAAGCAACATAATTTCTATGCTTTTATGTATTGTAATAGACAGGATTATCCATCAGTAGTTAGAAAGTGGCATGAGTTAATTAATAATTATAATGGAACTAATCCCGATCTTCTTCGAGTTGCTATAAGCTCGGATATGAACAATGCAAAATCCTTCGAGAGTAGAGTTCAATCTGCTACAAAAACTATGAAAATAGGGTGTAGAGTAAAACCTGAAGAAACTGTTTATACCGATGACAAATTAGGTATATATGAAATTCTTATAAATTTAACATCAAATGAATTCGTTAATAAATATACTGAAAATGTATTGTTCCCCCTGTCTCAAGTTGAATCGAATGATTTAATGGACACTCTTGAAGTTTATTTAAATGAAAACGGTAATGTGTCAAAGGCTTCAGAAAAGCTGTTTGTCCACCGACGCACAATGACTTACAGAATACAAAGAATTCAAGAATTGTTAAATATGGATTTAAATGATTCTAATAATCGATTTATCTTGAGGTTTTGTTTGAAGATAAAAGATCTTTCTTAGATGGCGGATATCCGTCTTTTTTTTTATGTAAAATAAAGTGAGAAATTTTAGTTAATATATATTTCACACTTTTTGCATTCTCAAGAATTATAAAAATACTTATACTCAAAAAAAGGGGTGAGCAGATGTTAGGAATTATTCGAGTATTAACGACGGAACAGGATAACATTTTGCAAGAACACAGTAAGAAAATGGAGGAGTCTTATCAAATCAAGTCAATTACAAGATGTATACCTGCACAACCAAATGGTATCTATGATGCTGAATCTGAAAAAAAAGCGATTCCTAAGATAGTCAATCTAGTTCAGGAAATGGTGAAAGGCGAATCATTAGATGCTATTACAATAAGTTGTGCTGCAGATCCAGCTCTGAACGAAGCTCGTGAAGTGGTTGGAGTTCCTGTTTTGGGTGCGGGAGTGTCTGGGGCTCATGCAGCAAGTATGGTAGGAAATAGCGTTGGCGTTATTGGAATTGGTGGAGAACCTCCAATTCGGTTGAAAGAGGAGCTTGGGAACCGGTTCCACTCCTATTCTTTTTCACCGAATTTGAGAAAAACGACTGACTTGTTTTCAGAAGGGGCAAAAGTTGAGTTGCTAGAGATCGCTAATAAAGTCAAACAATCGGGCGCAGATGTGATTTTATTTGCCTGTACGGGGTTTTCAACTATACGGCTTAAGGATTTTTTTGTAGGGAAAATTGATGTTCCTGTTATTGACTTGGTAGAAGCGCAGGCTATTGCGTATCAGTTGATAGAAGGGAGAAAACAGCGATGAAAAATAAAACATTTGATCCAGCGTTTATTATTTTTTCCATTTTAATAGCGATATTTGGTGCGATTATTGGAATGCAACTTATTACTACACTGGGAATTACACCAAATACATCTATTATTGGTGCACTAGTCGCCATTTTAATTGCCAGAATTCCAATGCAGATGTTTTATAAATATCGTTCATTGGAAAATCAGAACTTAGTTCAGACAACCATTTCTGCTGCGACGTTTGGTGCAGCAAATAGCTTATTGATTCCAATAGGACTTCCTTACGTAATGGGTATGCCAGAACTTATTATACCGATGCTGATTGGTGCAGGAATAGCATTGCTAATCGATTCATTGATTCTTTATAAAGTATTTGACACAAAACTTTTCGGTGCTGATGAAACATGGCCACCCGGAGTTGCTACTGCAGAGGCTTTAAAGGCTGGTGACGAAGGTGGTTCAAAAGCGAAATTTTTAGGACTCGGTATTTTTGGAGGAATGATTGGATCACACCTTGGCATTTCAATGTCAGCTTTCGGGGTAGCTTTTATAGGTAATATCTGGGCTCTATCAATGTTTGGAATAGGGTTGTTATTAAGAGGTTATTCGGTCCAGTTATTTGGAATGGATTTAAATCAATACTATGTTCCTCATGGCATGATGATTGGTGCAGGAATGGTAGCCTTATTGCAATTTATAATAACCTTAAGAAAATCCAAAAAGGAAAATGCAAAAAAGGTAAAGAGTACAGAACGTGAATACACCAGAACAGATAAAGATATAAAAAGTGCATTTGGGTACGGTTACTTATTCTACTCAATTGGAGCTGTGATTGTGGCTGTAGTCGGGGGCATCCTTGGTGATATGCCAATATGGCAATTGATATTGTTTGTATTATTTGCAGCCTTTGCAGCTTTAGTGAGTGAAATTATTGTTGGTATTGCAGCTATGCACTCTGGTTGGTTTCCAGCATTTGCGGTTACCCTCATTTCATTATTGATTGGTATGTTGCTTGGTTTTCCTCCAGTTGCACTTGCTTTGTTAACTGGTTACACAGCGGCAACAGGGCCAGCATTTGCTGATTTAGGTTATGATTTCAAATCGGGCGTAATTATTCGAAATGGTTCAACAATAACACAAGAATTATTTGGACGAAAACAACAGTTAAAAAGTGCTTTCATTGGGTTTGGTGTTGCAATTGTAATGGTATTCCTTTTTGCCAATAACTTTTTTGAAAGAGACTTAATTCCTCCGGTGGATAAAGTATATGCAACAACCATTGAATCTGGACTAGCTGGAAATGTAGGGTTGCTTATATTGTTGTGGGCTATTCCTGGTGCCCTTATCCAACTTATCGGGGGACCTAAAAGGCAAATGGGAATTCTTTTCGCAACCGGCCTATTAATAATTAATCCGATTGCCGGATGGGCTGTACTTTCAGGTATATTAATCCGAGTAATAATTCTTAAAGTGAGGGGTCCTGAAGCAGAGAGCACAATGTATACAACAGCTGCAGGGTTCATTGCTGGTGATGCATTATATAGTTTCTTTACATCTATTTGGAAAGCAAGATAACAGGGGGTAATAAGATGACGGCAAGAATTTTAACGTTGGAGGATGCAAAAAAAGCAGTGTATGGTGGCTGCATATTAGGAGGAGGCGGTGGCGGTTGGATTGAAAAGGGAATTGAAAATTATAAACAAGCCTTTTCGATAGGGAGTCCTAAGTTAGCCTCGGTTGATGATTTACAAGCAGAAGACTTCGTAGCGTGTGTTTCTTTAGTTGGGGCGCCTTCTGCCAAGGATGCTTATGTGGAATCACAACATTTAATCGATACAGTAAAGCGTATGCAAAAGGAATTTAATAAACCAATTAAAGCATTAATGACAAATGAAAATGGAGCTGAAACAACGGTAAATGGTTGGCTACAATCTGCGGCAACCGGCCTGCCTGTTCTAGACGCACCGTCCAATGGAAGGGCTCACCCTACTGGTTCAATGGGTTCTATGAATTTATCTGAAATTGATAGTTATAATTCCATTCAAACCTTTGCTGGTGGATACGGTCGTAAGAAGGTAGAAGGTTCTATTTCAGCTACTCTTGACCTTTCATCAGACGCAGTAAGATTTGCTTCAGTTCAAGCTGGAGGAATGGTTGGGGTTTGCAGAAATCCGGTCAATATGAACTATGTTAAAAAAAATGCAGCTGTTGGAGGAATTACACAGGCAATTGAATTGGGGGATGTATTTTTCTCCATTTCAGAAGGACCCGAACGTATTGAAGCTGTTGCCTCTTATTTAAAAGGAAGAGTAATTCACTCTGGAAAGGTAAATCATTTCGAGTTAAATGAGACTGGTGGTTTTGATGTTGGATGTGTTCGTATAGATGATTTGGAATTAAGTTTCTGGAATGAGTATATGACTGCCGCAGTTAATGGACAAAGGAAAGGAACATTCCCTGATCTTATTATGACTTTCGATGCTGAGACCGGTGATCCAATTGTGAGTGCAGAAATTAAAGAAGGTCTTAAGATTGCTGTTATATCGGTCCCAAAGGAAAACTTGAAATTAAGTACTACAATGTCCAATAAAAAACTTTTAAAAGCAATAGAACCTATTATTCAAAAGAAAATAATTTAGGAGATGGTTTAGATGTCTTTAAAATATACTATAGAAGTTATGGAACTGCTTGATGATGCAAATGCAAATGGAGAATGTGTAACACAATTATTTAAAGATATTGATCATTGTGAAGCGACGTACGAAACAGTTAAAGGTGAACAAGGATCTACAGATTTTGTGAAAATAGTAATTAAGGGTACACAAGGTAAGATTAGTGGTGGGAAGGCACCTTCACTCGGAATAGTTGGTAGACTTGGAGGATTAGGGGCACGACCAAATCGTATTGGATTTGTATCAGATGGTGATGGTGCTGCAGCGGCAGTAACTGTTGCTTTAAAATTAGCGAAAATGGCTGCGAAAGGGGACCGACTTCCCGGGGACGTTTACGTGACGACGCATATTTGTCCAACTGCTCCAACCCAGCCACATGAACCTGTTGATTTTATGGGTTCACCTGTAGATATTTTGACTATGAATGAGTACGAGGTAGTGCCTGAAATGGATGCAGTTTTATCAATTGACACTACAAAAGGTAATAAAGTATTTAATCATCGTGGAATTGCTTTATCTCCTACGGTCAAATCAGGTTATGTTTTAAAATTCAATGATGACATGTTAAGAATCATGGAAATGACCACAGGAGAATTGCCTTTTACATTTACCGTAACTACACAAGACATTACGCCATATGGAAATGATGTTTTCCATATAAATAGCATTCTACAGCCCGCAGTAGCAACCGATGCACCGGTAATTGGAGTTGCAATAACCGCCAGAACTGCAGTCCCTGGCAGTGGCACAGGAGCAAGTCATGAGGTTGATGTTGCGCAAGCAGTCCGTTTTTCCATAGAAGTTGCAAAGGAATACACACAAAACCAGTTCAAATTCTATGATGAGGATGAATTTAAACGTCTAGAAAAGTTGTATGGATCTATGAAACACTTACAAACGTTAGGAAATGCGTAAGTATGGTAAGGAGTAGTGTTGGTGTCTTAACAATTGGACAGTCCCCGCGTACTGATGTAACACCTTCCATACAGTCAATATTGGGGAAAGAGATTGTTATTATTGAAAGTGGAGGGTTGGATAGTATTGCCGATGAGAAGATTGGTTTTATCGCTCCAGAAGACGATGAGACGACATATATTTCTAAACTAAGAAGCGGCAATTCAATCAAGATTGGCAAAAGTAAGCTTCTTCCCTTGTTACAAAAGGAATTGAAGAAATTAGAAGAAAAAGTAGAAGTTGTTATTATGCTATGTACTGGGGATTTCCCCACATTAGAAACGGGAATGCCAATTATTTATCCTGATAAGGTTTTGAACAATACTGTTAAAGCAATTCTTCCATCGGGTGCACTAGGATTGATTATCCCTTTGGAAGAACAACGGGACACATTGGTTGAAAAATGGGATCACCCAAATTTGCAAATAATAACAGAGGTAGCTTCTCCGTACGAAGAAAGTGATGTAACCGGGGCAGCGAAGTCTTTAAAAAACCAGGGAGCCGATTTGATTGTATTAGATTGCATGGGGTATAACGAACTGCACAAGCAAAAGGCAATCAAAGGAAGTAACTTGCCAGTAATCCTTCCACGAACTTTAACGGCTCGTATTGCTGCAGAATACCTATTTTAACGGATCCGGGATTTTCCGGATCTGTTTTTTGAACAGGGGGATGTAACATGCCTGTACTTGCTTTATTTGGCTTGAGTTTACTTTGGGGATCTACCTTTTATTTCACAAAAATGTTGTTGCCTGATTTTCATCCTGTAGCAATCGTTTTTTATCGATGCCTTTTTGGTGGTATTATTCTATTCCCTTTTTTTCTTTGGAAAAAGACGAAGAAAGACTTTGAGAAAATACCATCATTAATTTTAATTACCTTATTGAGTGCAGGAATTCCGTGGGTGTTTATGAGTTTGAGTTTGCGAGGCTTAGATACAACAATTGGTGCTGTATTAAACGCAACCGGGCCAATTTTCGGGCTTATATATAGCATCGTTTTATTAAAGTTAAGGGTAACTAAACAGGAATTGGTTAGTGTATTTTTAGGTTTTTCAGGTATTCTTTTATCATTTATCATGGGCTTTTCTTCAGAAGTAGGATTCCGTTTAACCAGCGCTGGGTTATTGCTTTTTGCGGTGAGTTTGTATGCTTTATCAGCGGTATTAGCAGGAAAGTTTTTAAATCATGTTTCCGTTTTTACGCTGTCCTTCACTACTATGTTAGTAGGAAGTGCTTTCTCAGGAATCATGATGCTTTGGTTTGATCCTTTAAGCTTTCAGTCAATGGATAACTTTAAAAATATTGGATGGTTTATCATGTTAGGTATGTTCAATTCGGGTCTAGGGAATGTCCTCTATTTTTATTTAGTGAAATCTGGAGGAGCCATCTTCGCGCTTCTAATAACCTATCTAATGCCAATAACGACAATATTATTAGGAGTTTTGCTGTTAGATGAATCATTGGGATTCGGAACTATAGTCGCATTGATATTTGTTTTAACAAGTGTTTATTTCACACAGAAAAAGGGAGGAAGTAAAATGGATAAATTTCAAAATGTTGTTGCTAAATTAATGAAGAATAATTTTTCTGTAGATAAGTCTGTTACGATTCTTGTTCTAACAGATTCTAGTACAGAAAAGTTAGGTAGGAAATTTAGAAGTGCTTTAGAAAAAGAGGGATGGAATACAGATATATACCTAATGGAAGATCGAACAAAATCTGGAGAAGAGCCTCCGGCAGAATCAGCTGAGGAAATGCTTAACTATAACCTAGTATTCTGCCTTACAAAACATTCTTTAACACATACAGTCGCTCGAAAAAAAGCAAACGCTAATGGGGTTAGTGTCATAACAATGCCAGGCATAACGGAGGATATGTTTTTAAATGGCGCGATGAGTGCAGACTACAGAATTGTTGAGAAGGAAACTAATGAAATGACAGATAAACTTACTAAGGCCATGAAAGTAAGAATTAGTACAGGCGATGGTTACATGCTAACAATTCCAATTGAGAGTAGAGAAGGGATCCCTAGTACAGGTGTATTTCATGATAGAGCAGCATCTGGGAACCTTCCTTCTGGCGAGGCATACATCGCACCAATCGAAAGTAAGTCAGAAGGAAAAATAGAAATTAGTGGATCTATTGCTGGTATTGGATTAGTAGATGAACCAGTAATTTTAACGATTGAACAAGGAAGGTTAATAGATGCTACTGGGGTAATGGGGGAAAAACTATTATCCATTCTTGGTGATGGAGACGGAAGGCTTCTTTGTGAACTTGGTATTGGAACCAATCACGCCGCACGTTTAACCGGAAATATTTTAGAGGATGAAAAAGCATATAACACAATTCACATTGCGTTTGGCTCGAACCACACATTTGGCGGTAATATTAAAACCGATGTACATATTGATTGTGTAACAAAAGAGCCGATAGTAGAGTGGGAGTACTGAGTGCTTAAGGAAAGAGGGTGATAGATATTCCGAGGATTTAGTTAATAAACCAGGATAAGATTCAAATGTTTGCATTTTTCATTTACTTTTTATGAAATTCCGGTGCTTACCATTATTCGATAACTTAGAGGTTTTGATAATAATAAATAAGTAAGTAATTATTCCTTTGTAAAGGGGATAGTTACTTATTTTTTGTTTCAGTATTGTTGTTAAAATCTTATTAGTAATACTATTCCTTCACGGTCAATTAACCTAACATTGTTTCTTTTGGGTGTTTCTTTAGCTGCCTTAATAACGATTAGTTGTAACACGGTTGTTTTTTAATGGTTCAATAATAATATCACCTCTGATTAATTTGTATGCGGTTTTCTACATAATTAGGACAGTAGGGGGAGACCTCGTACGGAATTTTACGTGAGCGTTTTTCCTAAAAAAATATTTTTTAATTTTTTTTATTTTCATGCCACCAAATAGAAACTTTATTCGATTATAAGTTGTAGAGATAAATTTTAACCTTAAGGGTGGATGACGATGAATTATATTAAACAACTGAACGAATTTCATTTTAAAATTGATTTGGAGCCGATTTCTGTAAATGCACGATCGCTTTGGTATACGTTAACGGATATCAATAACAAATTATGCTGGCGCGAAGAATTTACGGTTGCAGCGTCAAAATTGACTGATAAAGCTGGACTAACGGATAGTGGTTTTAAACGTGCACGTACGGAATTAGTGGAGAATGGGTTTATTATTGTGACTTCTAGGGGTGGAAATCAGTCTGCGATGTACAAGATGGTTTGCTTGTATTCGAATGTAGTTGATAAAAAGCATGATTCTGATCAACAGCATGCGCAAAAAGTGACCCACAAAATGGACGACAATGTGGACCCATTAATTAAACAGAAACAAAAAAGTAAACAAAACAATAAAACAACTACTACAGACGCGATTGCATTTTTTCAGGATAATTTTGGTGTGATCAATTCTTATGTTGCTGATGACATTATTCATTGGATTACCGATTTAGGTGAACCTTTAGTTTTGCATGCGATGAAGCGGGCTTTGGAACAGGGGAAAGGAAATTGGGGATATGTGAAAGGCATTCTGCAGGCTTGGGCAAAAAAGGGAATTACTGGGGTTGAAGCGGCACAGGCAGAAGGGGCGGAATTCCGTGTTAGTAGAGAAAAGAAAGTACGGCCGTTTAGCGGTGGGACTGTAACTGGAGAAGTGATTCCAGATTGGTTCAGGGAACAAAAGCGAAAGGAAAAGTTGAAGCGAAATCAAACCGCAGCTGTGACTGAAGTGCCGGATTGTCTTGTTGCTGAGAAAGAAGATATGGAGCGGATGTTGGCAGGATTACGAGTGAAATAACGGCACAAAATACGGGAAGGACGGGCATCTGTCGAACTTTGTCGGATGAAACCGCTTTACTTTATCCAACTAAAATTCTATAATCATTTTAACCATTAGCGAAATTTAATAGATTTTAGTGGTTAATCAGGAGGAAAATGATGAACAAAGAGATGGTATCATTTGATGAAATTGTTAAACAAAACGAGCGTCGGATTCACTATTACATCCATAAATTGAATTTGCGAGATCCGCACAAAGAGTATTTTTACGAGGGATTATTTGCTATGTGGAACGCCTATGAAAATTATCAACCTGATAAGGGGCCACTTGCAACGTACTTTAATTACTCGATTCGTAATCGACTAATTGATCAAATGCGAAAGCAAAAAAGGATAGAAAATGTCGAGAAGTCCTATATCAAGGTGCAAAGGGAGAAGCTTGAAGACGGTAATTACTATATTAGAAGTGAAACCTCTTATCCAATTATGATTGCTGAGAATTCACCGGATTACAATGATCTGTTGGAAAGGGGAAAATCACTATTGTCAGACAGTCAACGGAAATGGCTGCAGCTTTATATTGTAGAAGGGAAGTCAATCAAGGAGATCGCTGAACAAGAAGGGGTAACGTGTGACGCAGTGAAGGGCTGGGGACGTGAGGCTAGGAAGAAGCTGCGGGCAATACTAGGGGAAGGATGAGTGGTTGAATGCCTCCCTCCTTCTCCGTGTGTGAGAAAGTATTAAGTTACTCCAGCCTGACCACACTATATTGAGAAAAGTAGGTGGTGGTCAGGATGGGGTTTTTCATAGTATCATGGGTTATTCTTATTTTCATATTAACGTGCACAAATAATGTTTATCAGACATTGATTGGGGAGTTTGACTTTGTTATAACACCCCGTCCTTATAGAGAAACTGATTTTTTTACATTTATATCCACAGTGAGTGAGATAAGTAAACTTGAATTTGTTGGTCATTTTATATTGTTTTTTATATTATCTGGACTTTTAATTATTGCATGTAAAAGAATAGTAGGCCCTGTTGTGATTGCATTTTTAATTGGAATAACGATTGAATTCTTCCAGCCTTATTTTGGTAGAGGTGCGGATTTTTACGATGTGTTGGCAAACGGGTTGGGTATTTTTTTATGTGTGGTGTTGTACGGGATGGTGAGACTTTGGAATCGGCCCCTACCGTTTAAATAGTTTAAAATATTATATAAATAATAGATATGAAATGTAGCTCAACTTTCAATTCGAGAAACCTCAATGTTGAGCTTTTTCATATACCAATTTGAATCCAAATCATCTTCCCTTATATATACCCTTTCCTAAATTCCCCCAGTACGTTATGCTCTGTAACATAAGCATTCGCATCAATATCTTCGATGATCTTTCTGAGTGTTACAATCTCATAATTATTAATGACTAAATACAGAACCTCTTTATTTGTTTTCGTATAACTACCACGTCATTCTATCACCAAAACAGCGAACCCCTTCTGCCCCTCCTTTTGCTACTATTCTACCTTGGTATTCTCTCATTAAATCGATGTCAAATCGATCTGTACCTGCAACCTTCTCAGGGAAATTTACCAATGCATTACTATATGTTCTAGAAAGTTTTTCATTTTTGGCTCTTCTATCGTCCCACTCCTAGTTTTGGGGTTCTTGCCTGATTCATGTCTATTATTGTCGAACGATATCCTGAAATTATATAGAGAGGTTAATAAAACTAATAAATGTAATAAAAGATGACCCATTGTAATATAGATACTGCATGAGATTCATTTAAACTAGGGAAGGACAACGCACGATCAGACGATTATCTTCTAACTTGGAAGCAGATCCTCTTTTTCAAAGACTTGTTTTAATTTAAAACTTTCTGCATGTGTTAAGACGGAAAATTCTAAAATTTCACCATTGACTTTAAATTTAGAAGGGTGTAACATGTTTTTAAATAAATCACAAAACTCAAAAACTTCTTCGCTGTATAAAACGGCTAAGGGTTAAATAAAGAATTAATTCAACGAGGGGTTGGTAAAAAAAGTTAAAGATTTCTTTTTTTAAAAGTAAAGATTATAACATTATAATCTTTACTTCGATTTCAGTCTTATTAAGCATTTAAAATCCAGTCCGGACAGTGGAGCTAGTTGAGTAAAATAAATTATTCTTAAAAGGAGGAAACCAGTGGATAAAGTTTATGATTATATTGAAAAAAAATAAGTCTATGTATTTGAGTTGGTTACAAGAAGTATGTAATCAACCTAGTGTTTCTACACAAAACCGTGGAATGAAAGAAATGATTGAATTAGTTAAGAAGCATTTAAAAACAACTAGTGCCGAAATAGTAGAGATAGAAACGGATGGGTACCCTGTTATATTTGGAGAGATTGATGGGAGAAGGGAAAGAACCTTAACTTTTTACAATCATTATGATGTACAACCAGAGGATCCGATTGATCTATGGGAGAGCGATCCTTTTAAAACAGAATTTAGAGATGGTTTAATCTTCGCACGGGGAGTTGCTGATAATAAAGGGAACCTAATGGCTCGTATTTGTGCTATACACGCCTATCAACAGGTCTATGGTAACTTGCCACTGAATATTAAATTCATATTTGAAGGGGAGGAGGAAATTGGTAGTCCTCATCTAGAGCAATTCGCAGACCAACATCCAGAAAAAATGAGCACCGACGGAATTATCTGGGAAGGTGGAACGAAGGGGGTTTTCGATGGTAAGCTACATGTCGGTTTGGGGGTGAAGGGAATGTGTTACGTCGAACTAACCGCAAAGGGTGCGAATAGTGATTTACACTCTTCCGAAGCGGCTGTTATAGAAAATCCAGCTTGGCGTCTGATATGGGCATTAAACACAATAAAAAATGATGACGAAGTGATCTTGATTGATGGCTTTTACGACAACATTAAACCGTCATCAATTTTGGAAAATGAGTACCTGAACCTGATGGATTATAAAGAAGAAGAACTATTAGAAAAGTATGGGCTTAAAAATTTTTTACTTAACCTATCAGGCCAAGAACTAAAAAATAAATTATTATTTCAACCGACTTGCACGATCTGTGGGATCGATTCAGGATATACCGATGTTGGATCGAAAACCGTTCTGCCTTCAATAGCAAAAGTTAAACTTGATTTTAGATTAGTTCCCGACCAAGAACCTGAAGAGATTCTCCAATTGCTTCGCAACCATCTTAACCAACAAGGTTATGAGGATATTGAAATTGATTTTCTAAATGGTATACAACCATTTAAAACAGATCCAGGTGATCCTTTGGCGGAAACGGTGTTAAATAATGTTCAAAAAGTATATGACAAGCCTCCAAAGGTATTAGTGAATTTGGCTGGTTCAAGCCCTATGTATAAACTTTGTAAAAAAGATAATATACCTGCTGTACAAATAGGTGTAGCAAATGATCAATCTAACTACCATGCACCGAATGAAAATATCTTTGTAAAAGATTATATGGACGGTATAAAAATGACAGCTACTGTAATGCATGAATTTGCTAAGGTTAAGTCTTAGTTTAATTAAATTTTTCAAAGCATTATATTTAAATCTATAAAATACTGGAGGTTCTTAGATGAAACGTTTTCCCTATATGATTATTGCTATAACCTTATTGTTTTCATTGATGTTGGTTGCTTGCAGCAATGAAACTGGAACAACAAAAGAAGGAGATAGTGGGCAAGAAAAAGATAAAAAGGATGATGTATTGGTAATTGCACAAAAAGCAGATTTAACAACGATGGATCCGCAAGATGCATTAGCAACACCTTCTGAAAATATATTTCGAAACACGTATAATCGATTATTTAAACGTGGTGCGAATATGGAAACAGAAACAGAGTTGCTACAAGATTATAAAATAGTAAATGATACTACTTGGGAATTCACATTAAAGGAAGGCATAAAATTTCATAATGGTGAATCGTTAACAGCTGAAGATGTTAAATTTAGCATTGAGAGGGTTTCCACAAATGAAAAATTAAAAGAATATCCTTATTTTAAAGCAATTAAAGGCGTTAAGGTAGTTGATGAATTACATTTTAAAATTGTTACAGAAGGTCCATTACCGACATTGCCACGGCTTCTTGCAAAATCTGGATCCGATATTTTGCCGAAAGATTATATTAAAGAAAACGGTTGGGACCATTTTTTAAAAAAACCAATCGGCTCAGGCCCATATAAATTTGTAGAGTGGAAACCAAATTCTCGTGTTGTACTAGAACCCTTTGAAAATTATTTTGAAGGTAAAGTTGAAGAATGGAAAAAGGTTGTTTTTCGTCCGATTCCCGAAACCTCAACACGTGTTGGTGAGTTGTTGACGGGAGGGGTGGATATAGCAAAACAAATTCCCCCGAATGAGTGGGAACGTGTAAATAATGCTAAAGGTGTATCAATCGTTAAAGGGAATACTACGAGAGTTATGTTGCTCGTTGTTCGTACAACGGAAGGGTCAGTAACTTCCGACCCTCGGGTCCGAGAAGCAATTGATTTAGCAATCAATGATCAGGCTTTAGCTGAAGGACTCCTTAAAGGTGCAGGAGTTCCAGTAAGGTCACGGGCTCCCAAAGGAGTTATAGGTTATAATCCTGATTTATATAATACGTATGTTTACGATCCTGAAAAGGCAAAAAAACTTTTAGCTGAGGCAGGATACGAGGATGGGTTGAATATAACTTTGACAGCTCCAAACGGAAGATATTTAATGGACAGTGAAGTTGCACAAACCCTTGTAGGGATGTTGGATAAGGTTGGGATTAAAGTTAATCTAGATTTAGCAGAATGGAGTAACTTCCTGAATACGTATAATTCCAACTCAAACAAAGAGCTACTGTTAATTGGTTTAGCTGATGGACTTTTGGATGCATCTTACTCACTTGTACATTACACGAAAGAGAGAGCAGAGGGGCAGACAGATTACTATAATCCTAAAGTCCAGAAGCTTTATGAAGAGGCCCTCCATAACATGAATAAAAAAGAACGTATAAAACAGCTACAAAAAATCCAGGAAATAGTAGCTGAAGAAAGACCACATATCAACCTGTATCAAGTAAAATCAATTTATGGTATAAGCGACGACATCAATTTTTCACCAAGAATTGATCAACAAATTTATGTTCCATCCATTACTAGAAAGTAAAATTGATTCTATTAATTAATCAAAAGAGATTAGTATATCTTCTAATCTCTTTTGATATAAAAGGGTAGGGGGGAGATGGAAATGAGAAAGTACCTAATTAAGCGACTACTGCAGATTATCCCAGTTTTAATTATTATTTCTTCTTTCGTTTTTGCTTTAGTTTATGTAGCTGGTGACCCTGTTAATCTTATGCTTCCTCCAAGTGCTTCAGAGGAAGATAGGCAGGTTTTACGAGAGGCGCTTCATTTGGACGAATCCTTTATCGTTCAATATGGCAATTTCATGTTGGATTTAGTGCAAGGAAACTTTGGCGAATCCTACCGTTTCAATAGGGAAGCTTTACCGATTGTGCTAAATCATTTACCGGCGACATTGGAATTGGTAGCTGCTTCAATGGTAGTAGCAATTATCATTTCAATACCTTTGGGTATATGGTCAGCAAGAAAGAAGGACTCTTTTATCGATATTTTTATAACGGGTGGTGCAGGGCTTGGAAAAGCTATGCCGAACTTCTGGTTAGGAATTATGCTGATTTTAGTCTTAGCTGTTAACAATCAAATTTTTCCTGTTTCAGGGCGTGGAACTTTAAGCCACTTAGTCTTGCCAGCAATTACCTTGGGCACAGGTGTTGCAGCTGAAATGGCACGGTTAGTGCGTTCAAGCATGCTTGAAGTATTGAATCAAGATTATATCCGTACAGCTGAGAGTAAAGGGTTAAAAGAGAGTATTGTAATATATAAACATGCTTTTCGTAATTCACTCATCCCTGTTGTTACGATTATGACCCTACAAACGGCTTATCTTGTTGGAGGTGCCGTTGTTACGGAAACAGTTTTTTCTTGGCCGGGTTTAGGTCAATTACTTGTTCAGGCGGTAAATGCTAGAGATATGGCTATCGTGCAAGCTACGGTAATTGTAGTCGCCGTTTTAGTGATTTTCATTAATTTAATAACTGATCTGTTGTATCGTTTTCTTGATCCAAGGATTAAATATTCATAAGAAGGTGACAAAGCTTAAATGGGGGTAGGGCAAAATGAACACCAATACTGATTCAACTGTATTTATTGAACCAGAAACTAGAGATAGCCGGAATAAAGTTATATTAAAATGGTTTAAGTTATTATTACGAAGTAGAACGGGAACTGTCGGATTATTGATTGTTACCAGTGTAGTTCTTATTGCAATTTTTGCTCCACTTTTGGCGCCGCATGACCCGGTGAAGATGAATCCGCTTAAAGCTTTGCAACCTCCTGCGTGGATTGGGAATGGTACAGTCAACCACTTTTTAGGTACAGATAGTTTAGGTCGAGATATATTAAGTAGAATCATATATGGTACAAGAATATCCCTTTTGGTAGGTGCATGCTCGGTAGTTGTAGCTGGAATAATAGGAATGTTTATCGGGATTGTATCCGGTTATTACGGTGGTCTAATAGACAACATTTTTATGCGGATTGTTGATACATTTTTGGCTGTGCCAAGTATTTTACTTATTTTGGTTATGTTAACTGTATTTGATCCGGGAATTCTTACTCTGATACTAGTTATTGGTGTAACAAATTGGATAACTTATGCACGCGTTATTCGAGGTGAAGTATTAAGTTTAAAACAACTTGAATTTGTAAAGGCAGCTAAAACAATTGGTACTTCAAAGACAACCGTTATGATTCGTCATCTATTACCGAATGTGATATCTTCCTTTATTGTTATCTCAACTTTGAGCGTAGCAACAGCGATTATCTTAGAGGCATCACTAAGTTTTCTTGGATTGGGTATTCAGCCTCCAACCGTATCATGGGGAGGAATGCTTTCAGAAGGAAGGGACTATCTGGCTACGAACTGGTGGATTGCAACATTCCCTGGGATTGCAATAACAGTTACAGTTCTAGGTATTATATTTTTAGGTGATTGGTTGCGTGACGTCTTGGATCCGAAGCTTCAAGGTAGAAGTTAAAAAAATAAGGGGGGAAGAACTATGCAAGAAAAATCAACATTGTTAGACGTAAATGATTTAAAAACTTATTTTTATACCGAAGATGGCATTGTCAAGTCGGTCAATGGTGTCTCCTTCCGGGTTAATAAAGGAGAAACTGTTGGAATAGTTGGAGAATCTGGAAGCGGTAAAAGCGTTACCTCTCTTTCACTTCTTCAATTGATTGGAGCCAGTGGTAAAATTATTGACGGTCAAATACAGTTTGATGGAAATGACTTAATGAAAGTTTCTAACAAAGAGATGAGAAAAATAAGAGGTAATGAAATAGCAATGATTTTTCAAGAGCCATTAACCTCGTTAAATCCAGTTTTTACTGTAGGTAATCAGGTGGCTGAATCTATTCGTTTGCATCAGAAAGAAAAAAAAGATGAGGCAAAACAAAAAGCAATAAATTTATTTAAGAAGGTGGGAATACCGCGAGCGGATAAGGTATACTCATCCTTTCCTCATATGTTAAGTGGAGGCATGAGACAGCGAGTGATGATAGCTATGGCTTTATCATGTAGTCCAAAACTTCTGATTGCTGACGAGCCTACGACAGCCTTAGATGTAACAATCCAAGTTCAAATTCTTAAATTAATGAAAGAATTAAGTCATGAGTATAATACAGCGATCATGTTAATTACTCATGACTTGGGAGTAATAGCGGAGATGGTTGACCGTGTGATTGTTATGTACGCAGGGCAGGTGGTAGAGCAAGGAGACGTGTTTCGACTTTTTGAGGAAGCTAAACATCCATATACACAAGCGTTATTAAAGAGTACACCAAATATCCAGGGGACAAATGAACAATTGGAATCAATTAGTGGAACAGTACCAACGCCTTTTAACATGCCTAAAGGATGCCGGTTCCATCCGCGTTGTCCGTATGCGATGAAAAAGTGTGAAAATGAAGAGCCTCCTTTAATTAAACAGACAGATGATTACGAAGTTCGTTGCTGGTTATACGAGGAAAACGAGGTGATTCGGTAATGGCGACTGATCAGGGAAGCATTGGTATAAAGGAAAAGCCGGAATATTTATTGGAGTTAGATGGGCTGAAAAAGTACTTTCCGGTTTCATCAGGTTGGTTTAATAAAGAAAAAAAATTTTTGCGAGCTGTAGACGGTATTGACTTGAAATTGAAAGCGGGTGAAACCTTAGGGATAGTTGGGGAGTCAGGTTGCGGAAAATCAACAACGGGAAACTTAATAGTGCGTTTATTAGAATCAACCCAAGGAAAGATAATTTTTGAGGGAGTTGATATAACCCAATTAACTGAAAAAGAAATGCATAGGAAGCGTAGCGATATACAGATGATCTTCCAGGACCCCGTTTCTTCTTTAAATCCTAGAATGAGGGTTTTTGATATTATCGCGGAGCCACTACGCACACATAATGTTGCCACGGGGTGGGAGTTGAAGAAACGTGTATATGAACTTATGGATAACGTTGAACTAGATAGAAGTTATTCAAAAAGATTCCCGCATGAATTTAGCGGGGGGCAAAGACAACGTATTGGTATAGCAAGGGCTCTTGCTTTAAACCCGAAGTTGATTATTTGTGATGAGCCGGTTTCCGCATTGGACGTATCAATACAATCACAAGTTTTAAACCTATTATCACGTTTACAAAAAAAGTTTGACTTAACCTATATTTTCATTGCCCATGGAATACCTGCAATTAGGTACATTAGTGACCGTATTGCAGTAATGTATTTAGGAAAGGTAGTTGAAGTTGCGACTAAAGAGCAACTATTTCAACATCCACATCACCCATATACAGAGGGACTTATTTCAGCTGTACCGATACCCGATCCTACCTTAAGAGGTAATAAAAATAGAGTAATTCTTGAGGGGGATATGCCAAGTCCTGTGGATCCGCCTTCGGGTTGTAGATTTCATACAAGGTGTCCTTATGCCACAGAGAAATGCAAATTGGTAGAACCACAATTAACAGAGCTAGAGTCAGGCCATCAAGTTTCTTGTCATTATCCTTTAAATAATAATAGAAATTTGTAGTCGTATTACCTTTTGTATTGAGTATAACTAGATGAAGTAATAATATGAAGTTATAGTTCATTTACTTAATAAATAAAAAGTTTCGACGGATAAGGAGAAGAGAATGAAAGTTAATAAAAATTTATCTACACCTTTATATCATCAAGTAAAGGATTATTTAAAGGAGAAGATCACACTTGGTGAATGGGAACCAGGGTATAGGTTAGAACCTGAAAAGGAATTAGCATCTCAATTTGGTGTTAGTAGTATTACAGTGAAAAGAGCAATTCTTGAACTTGTTAGTGAGGGTGCTTTACACCGACAAAGTGGTAAGGGTACATTTGTTATAAAGAAGGTAGAACAAGATATTTCTAAATTGGTGTCTCTTCAAAATGAAACAGTTGATTATCAAGCTCATCCCCATAAGACATTGAGTTTTAATAAAATTTATGCTGGTAAAAAAATTGGGTCACACTTGGGAGTTAACCCTAATGGTCAAGTTTACGAAATAAAAAGGCTGAAAATTGAGAATGATAGACCGGTAGTAATTGAGCATTCGTTCATACCAAGTACAATATTTCCTGATTTACAGCTCACAGATTTTGAAGATGATTTGCTATATAATATTTTCGTGAAAAAGTATGGTGAGAAATTAAAAAAGTCAAAGATTTTTTTCTCAACGATCATTGCGGATGATTATGAAGCAAAATTATTGAATATTCCAAAGGGTGAACAGTTATTTGTACTTGAAAGATACACAGTGGCAACGAACAATAAGACGATTGAATACTCTAAGTTTATTCTTAAACAAGACCAATCTAGGTACTTTCTCGAAATTCAGCTTTAGAAATAGTAAAAAATTGTAGGCAAAAAAATTAGAGCCTAAATATACTTACAAGGAGTTATGATATGAAGATTATAGTAATTGGTAGTGGCATAGTCGGGGCCAGTGCTGCATATCATCTGGTTAAAAATAATACAGAAGTAATTATGATTGATAAGGATCATCATGGGGCTGCAACGTCTGCTGGGGCAGGAATTGTTTGTCCATGGATTTCCAGTGTAGATGATGATGATTGGTATAGAATTGCAAAAGGCGGCGCGCAATATTACCCTGAGTTAATTTCGCAATTAAAGAATGATAATGAAGAAAATGTTGGTTATAAAAAAGTGGGAGCAATATGTTTAGGTGCTAATTCCGAAGAATTAGAAAGAATTGAAAAAGAAGTAGGTACAAAACAGATAGATGCGCCGGAATTAGGTGATATTGAAAGATTATCTACAGAAAAAGCCCGTCAACTTTTCCCTCCGTTAAAAGAGGGACGGGAAGCTGTCTTCGTTTCGGGTGCTGCACGTGTAGATGGTAGATTACTAAGGGATGCGATGAAACGCGCCGCACAAAAACATGGGGCCAAACTCTTGAATGGAGAGGTGGCATTGATTCATGAGGGTGACAAGATAACAGGTGTTAAGATTAATGATGAAAAAATTTATGCCGATACGGTTCTTATAACAGCAGGAGCTTGGTCGCCTGAATTATTAGCCCCTATTGGTATTGAACTTAAAGTGGAGCCACAACGTGGACAAATTGCGCACATTAATTTACCAAATACTGACACCTCTAATTGGCCAGTAGTGTTGCCAGGAAGTAGTCATTACATGCTAGCGTTTGATGATTCCCGAGTTGTTGCTGGTGCGACAAGAGAAACGGGAACGGGATTCAACTATCGGACTACTGTTGGGGGTGTTAATGAAGTTATAACAGAGGCATTAAACGTTGCGCCTGGTCTCGCTGAAGGAACTATACAGGAAGTTCGAATTGGATTTCGTCCGATGGGCCCCGATATTTTACCTATACTAGGAAGGCTGGATTGTTTAAAGGGTATCGTATTAGCAACAGGCTTAGGAGCTTCCGGACTGACAATGGGACCGTATGTTGGAAAATTAGCTGCGTCTATTTTAAAAGACGAAGAAGTAGGGCTAGATTTGGTGGCATATAATCCAAATCGTGCTATTAAATAAGAAATGACTATTAAACCGAATACGAAATTCACCCAAAAATAGAACAAACAAATTTGTAGATTTAATTCTATAATATTATAACATTATAATGTTTGGAGGTTTTTTTAGAGTGAACACTTTCAACCATCCGATTCTAGGGAAGCGCATTGAAAAGGAAGTATCTTTTTATTTTAATGGAAATTTGCTTAAAGCTAAGAAAGGTCAAACGATAGCCGCTGCATTAATGGCAAATGGTATTAAGAAATTTGGGGTTAGTAGAAAGCTGCAACAGTCTAGAGGATTGTTTTGTGCAAACGGTAGATGTTGTAGCTGTTTTGTATCTGTAGATGGTTTAGATCATGTGCTTAGCTGCATGAATCTTGTAAAAGAAGGCATGAATGTTGATTCAAATAATAGTGACCCCAATGTTAGGAGGGTGAAAAGTGGAGACTGATTTATTAATAATTGGCGGTGGCCCAGCAGGTTTAAATGCTGCATATGAAGCGGCATCAAATGGTGTTAAAACGGTAGTCGTTGATGAATCATTTTCACTTGGTGGCCAATTAAGACAACAAACGCAAATTTTGGATAACCTTCCAAAGCAATTTGAAAAACAAAGAGGTACAACACTTGCCCAGTCATTAATTGAAAAACTCTTACCTTTAAACGTAACGCTTTTACTAAGGCATACTATGATAGGAACTTATAAGGATGGGCGAATTGGCGTTTCAAATGGGATGAAAACGATCCCCATCACTGCTAAGAAAGTTATTATTACAACTGGTGCGGCCGAGGAGGCAAGTGTATTTCCAGGTTGGACATTACCAGGGGTTATGACTATAGGAGCTGCCCAAATATTAATGAATCGTGAATATGTACTACCAGGGGAAAATGCACTTATATTAGGATCGAACACTTTTTCGTTAGAAGTTGTTAAACAATTAATAGAAATTGGTGTATCTGTACAAGGAATTGTTGAAAGTGATAGTGAATTAAATAGTAATGATGAAAAAGCTATTCAATTATTAAAGGAATACGATATCCCTATCTATTTGAATAGTTTTATTGTAAGTGCAACAGGTGTTGGTGAGGTGCAAAAGATAATTCTTAATCATAACGGTGTGGAGGAACAAATGGATATCGACTTGGTTTGTATTGGTAAAGGTGTGACACCAATTCTAGAACCTTTTGAAATAATGAATTGTAGTTTTACATACCAAACGGGCCTTGGGGGATGGGTGCCCCAGTATTCCATATTAATGGAAACAAGCAAACCTTCTATTTATGTGGCTGGAAATGCAGCCGGAATCGCCACTATAGGTGCCATTTTACTAACGGGAGAAATTGCAGCAGTCAGTGTGGTAGAATCCTTAGGTGTTTTATGCGAGGAACAAGCAACAGAGAGAAGAGCATCTTTATGGAAGGAACTTTATTATTTGGAAACAGTGAATACACAGGAGACATATAGTGCGCGAATGAATCTAGTTAGAGGTTTTCATGAAGAAAATAACCTACCATCATCATCTTTATTTGATTTGAGCTTGGAGGGATCTTAAATGGATAAGTCAACAATCGTTTGTAGATGTGAAGAAATTAATATTGATGAAATCGAATCAGCGATAAAAATGGGAGCACATACTTTTGACGACATTAAAAGAATAACTAGATGTGGCATGGGACCATGCCAAGCGAAGGTATGTACAAATTTGATGCAACGAATAATCAATGAATTAACAAACAAACCGCTGAGTGATATTGGGCCATCTAAAATGCGAATGCCGTTAAGAATAACACGTATCGGTGCATTAGCCGGAGGTAAGGAATCCTCAAGTGTAATTTCAGTTTTTAATGAGTCAGCCCCAAAAGAAGGTGAAGCGAATAATGACTAATCAGTACGATATTGTAGTTATTGGAAGTGGCGTAATAGGGAGTAGTATTGCTTACCACCTATCTGAAAGCAGGCAAAAAGAGATATTGGTAATTGATAAAGGGTTCCCTTTATCTGGAACATCGGGCTCCACTCAAGCTTGGGTTTGGGTTCATAATAAAACACCATCATGGTATGGCGAACTGAGTATGTATAGTGCAGAACTATATCCCTTTCTGGAAAGAAAAATTGGGGATGTAGAATATAAACGTACTGGAGGTATCGCCCCATTTTTTAATGAAGCGGACCGAGAGAAAGCACTAAGGCTTGCGGAAAAGCAGGCGGAAGTTGGAATTGAGATTGAAGTATTAAACCGCGAACAAGTATTAGAAAAAGAACCTGCATTATCTCCAAATATTGCCGGGGCAACGTATAGCAAAATTGATGGAAATGTGAATCCATTTCGCTTGGTCGAACTTTATATTAAAGCGGCAAAAAAAAATTATGTTGAATTCTCTTTTTATAATCCGGTTGTTGATATTGAAAAACAGAATGGAAAATTTAAGATCAAAACTAAGGAAGGTACATTTTTTGCAGAACAATTGATTTTAGCTGGTGGTCCTTGGACGAAAGAGTTGGGGGAGCTTTTAGGTGTAGATATCCCCGTGAAGCAGGTTCGAGGGCAAATAATAGTTACAGAACCATTGGCACCACTAATCAAACATACAATAGGGGGGATGCGACAAACTGACAATGGAGAAATTTTGATTGGATATTCAAAAGAAGAGGTGGGCTATGACCGAAGAACTACACTGGATGTAATTCAGGATACAGCAAAAATGGCTGTCGACTATTTACCTGATCTAGCAAAAGCAAATATAGTACGCTGTTTTTCAGGGATTCGGGTAATACCAGATGATGGGTTCCCAATATTAGGTGAGATTCCTACAGTTGATAATGCATTTCTTGCGGTTATGCATAGTGGGATTACACTGTCTCCTTTAGTTGGAACGCTAATGACGGAACTTTTAATGGAAGGGGAAACATCTATCGATTTAAAGCGTTTAAGAATCGATAGATTTAATGAATTTAAGGCTTCTGTATAAAGAAGATATAAAACAACATGATTTTTACTAAAACTAATTATTTATAAAGATAGGTTAATAAATTATTAGGAGGTAAAAAATGAACGCTACTTTGGTAATTGTTTTAAGTTCAATTGTGGTTTTATCATGTGCAGCTATTTTCTCATTTTGGATCGGCAGAAGGGATAAAAGCAGTGAAAACTGGACAGTCGGGGGTAGATCGTTACCTATTTATGTAGTAGCTGGAACTCAATTTGCTACAGGTATGGGGGGCGGCGTATTAGTTGCTCATATAGGAATAGGCTATAGTGCTGGTTGGTCGGCTGTAACCTATAATGTGCTGTATTCCATAGGTATCGTAATTCTAGTATTACTTGCTAATTGGCTAAAAGAGCATAAGTTTACTACGATGCCGGATATTTTTAAAAAACTATACGGTGAGCATAAAATAATGATGAGTATCGTTACCTTTTTAGCTATTGTTGTTCCATTTGGATGGTTATGTACACAATTAGTTGCTTTTGGAAGTCTGTTTTCAGAGATTACAGGTATTGGTTTTACCACACTGATAGTAATCTTTGCTGCTATTAGTCTATTATTTGTATTGCCTGGTGGATTGACTTCTGTTGCGTGGACTGATTTTATTTTTGGCTGTTTAATGGTAGTCATGACAATAGTAAGTGGATTTTATGTTTTAGATCTTGCTGGAGGCTGGTCTGAAATAACAACGAAAGTACCGGAATCTATGATTAGTTTCCCAGAAGGATTCGGAGCAGTTGGAACGATGACGATTATCTTTTGGGTTTTGGCTATTTTCCCTGGGGCATTGACGAATCAGATGTCCTACCAGCGTATATATGCTGCAAGTAGTCCTAGTGTTGCTAAGAAGGGTTTTATCATTGCTGCAATAGTGGGAGTAATCAGCGGTTTTTGGGCATCATTTATGGGGATTGCCATTTTTTCTATGAATCCTAATTTAACTGATCCGGAAATGGCTTCAGGGTGGTTCCTAACTCAAATTCCACTTTGGTTTATGGCTATCTATGCATCATTTATTATTGCAACTATTATGTCAACCGTTAGTAGTGCTGTTCAATCAGTTGTAGTTAATATAACAACGGATATTTATCAATCCTACATTAACCCAAAGGTTAGTGAGAATAAGTTATTGAAGTTATCACGAATGATGTCCGTTATCGTAATAATATTGGCAGTCCTTTTAGCGTTATATTATCCGAAGGCTTTAGGGTGGTTGGTTGCAACGTATGCCTATTCTGCATCGGGATTATTAGTACCGATTTTCGGAGGTTTTATTATGAGAAAATCAAATCTATTAAATGCTAAAGGTGCTATTGGAAGTATGTTATCAGGGATATCCTGTGCAGCTGGTGCACAAATTATTGGTACCAATATACCTTATGTAGCTTTCGGTATACTCGGTTCATTAGTAGGCTTCTTTTTGTTTAATTATTTGTATAGAGATAAAAATCGAGTAAATGATTTAGAAAGAAATACGAAAGAGGCATAGTCTAAATTAACGGAATAAATAAAAAATTCGAGGTGAGAGTATGGATTCTGATGTAGCAGTTATTGGCGTAGGGGCAATGGGAAGCATGGCCCTTTGGCAGCTAGCTAAAAGGGGTGTTTCTGTTTTAGGATTTGAACAATTTGGAGTTGGGAATGATCGGTCAGCTGTCGGTGGAGAATCGCGTCTGTTTCGAACAGCGTATATGGAAGGAAAGGAATATGTGCCATTATTACAAGAAGCCCGTCAATTATGGAGACAATTAGAAGAGGAAACACATAATAGTTTATTAACACTTAATGGAGGATTAATGATTGGTGATCCAAATACGGAAGTGATAAAGAATGTGCTTAAGTCGATAGAAGATTTTCGTTTAGAACATGAGGTTATTCAGGGAAATGAGGCTAAAAATCGATACCCTCAACACCGATTATTTCCTGAGGATATAATGATCCTAGATAAGAATGCAGGTTTTTTACGACCTGAGTTAGCAACTATTTCTGCTGCGAATCAAGCAGAGGCTCATGGCGCAAAAATTCACAGATATTCAAAAGTAGAAGAGATCCTACCAGATAACAATGGTGTCACTATCTTAGCTGATGGAAAAAAGTATCGAGTAGGTAAAGTATTGATTACTACAGGAGCATGGACTGGAAAACTTATTCCGAAATTGAAAAACAAAATAAAGGCAAGACGTTTAGTGTTAACATGGTTTGCAGCAAAAAATATCGATGATTTTAAACCTGATAATTTCCCGATATTTGCTCGCATGCGAAAAGAATTTAGATTGACCGGTGCGCCCACACTAGATGGAACGATGGTAAAAGCTTCAAATACGAAGAATCCAGGGATTGTCCCAGAACCAGATAGTCTTGACCGTGATGTTTCTCTAGAAGAAATGATAGAAGTTAGTGATGCTGTCAAGGAATTAATTCCTGATCTTATACCTGATCCTGTTCGAGCCAGTGTTTATATGGATGGTTACACACAAGATGACCATTCAATTGTTGGGGCTGCACCAGGAATGGAAAATACATTATTAATAAGTGGCTTTTCTGGGCATGGATTTAAAATGGCCCCTATTATCGGATCGATTGCAGCAGATCTTATTATAGATGGGGAAACGTTCCATGAGATTGAACATCTCAATCCAAAGAGGTTTACGAATCATTAAAGTTATACTACTTATTCCCATACCAAGAAAATCGAAATAGTAATAGAGAACCGTATTTTTAGGAGTTGTAAATGGATACCCTTCTATTAGTTTTGGATGATTCCTTAGCAAAAAAGGACTGGGCGGTTTTTTTTAACGCCCAGTTTTTATAAATAAAATTTATTAATACTGTCATTTTTAAATGCATACTTATACGGCGTGTTGACACTAACCGGGCGAAACTGGCAGTCCGCTTGGCGCTGAAATGATGAAAGACGGGAGATGAAATGAAATTGCTGAAATTGGTAAGATTCGAAATCCTGTTATATAAATTGTCATGATTTCCGTTCGATTACATTCCTGTTAATATTTGATTCTACGACTTTATTCGCTGTTATTTTATGTTATACTACATAGGTATTTAGTATTGATTAATGCGGATTGAGGTATGTGAAAATGACAGTACAAAAGCGATCAGATAAACGTAAAAAGCCAAAACGACTAGGCTTAAAGATAAGCATAGCAGTAATTTTAGTGCTGGCACTCAGCGTTGGAGCTTATGCGTTTTCTATATATAATAATGCAAAACAAACAGTTAATAAGGAAATCCATCAGAAGGTTTCTACTATAGATTCTGAAATTGGTAAGAAAAAGATTAGTGAACAAAAACCACTTAACATTTTGTTGCTTGGTGTTGACCAACGCCCCGGGGATGGTGGACGTTCCGATGCATTAATGGTACTTTCTCTAGATCCCAAAGAAAATAAAATGAAAATAATTAGTATTCCTAGAGATACACGTACGCTGATGGTTGGTAAGGGTTATAAGGATAAGATTAATCACGCGTACGCATTTGGAGGTACTGATATGTCTATAGCCAGTGTAGAGAATCTACTAAATATAGATTTAGATTACTATATTGAAATGAACATGCAGGGCTTATCCGAAATGGTAGATGCTGTTGGCGGAATTACCGTAAATAACAGTCTTGATTGGTATGATGAAGGGTTCTATAAGAAGGGCTATCATTATCAAAAGGGTGAGATAAAACTTAATGGCCCTAAAACAATGGGATATGTACGCATGCGCCATCTAGATCCAAATGGCGACTTTGGTCGAACAAAACGCCAGCGTCAAGTTATCCAAGCAGTCATAGATAAAGGTGCAAGTGTAGCATCTGTTAACAAGATTGATAGCATGATAGACGTGCTAGGCGATAATATGGCAACAAATATGGACTTTGATGATATGAAAAATCTTTTATTCAATTATGCCGATGTTCGTAAGAATGTTGTTAGTTATATGATGAAAGGTAATGGAACGAAGATAGATGGCGTGTACTATTTGCTTGTTTCTGATGAGGAAGTTGCGAAGGTGCATGGGATGATATCGGAAGTTAAATCATAAGATATACGGAGGCACTGAAGGGCGTTATTTAAAGTGTTTTCTTGGAAGATCTGGACTTTGGTTCAGGTCTTTTTTCTATTTTGAAAGGTATAAATAAATATATTAAAAAATCAAAAAACAATAAAAATTAAAGAATAAACGAGAATACACAAGATAATCCAGTGAAAAATTATAAATTCAGTATATTTCTGGAGTTTACAATGAAAGGGCTTTCAATTATGTTGTATTAAATGTTTGATTAGTAAGTAAACTTTACTAACTTAATCCGTTCTACTACTTTTCTTTAAAAATAAAATGGTTAAATAACATTAAGGGGCCTGTTCAATGCAGAAAGGGAATGCTGCTTACATAAAAAAAATGAATCAAAAGTTGATACTTAAATGCGTTATGAATGAACAATCTACCTCGCGTGCTACTATTTCTAAAAAGCTAGCACTTAGTAAGCCGACAGTTTCCACACTTGTTGATCAGTTGTTGGAAGAAAATTGGATATTTGAAACTGGGAATGGTGAAGCATCCACGAGTGGTGGAAGGAAACCTGTTAACTTAATGTTTAACCCTCAAAAAGGATATATTATCGGAATAGATATTGGTGGCACAAATGTAGCATTAGGAATTACTGATTTGAATGGTAAGGTCTATGCCTATCGAGATTTTCCAACACAAGTAAATTTAGAACATCATTTATTTGAGGAAATTAAACAAAGTGTTGAGTCTATGAAATGGGAAATAGGGATTGATGATTCACAAATTTTGGGTGTGGGTGCTGGGGTTCCTGGTATAACAAACGTTAAGGAAGGAACTGTCAAAGAAGCACCGGCATTAAAGTGGAAGGACTTTCCCATACGTGAAAGGTTAAAAGAAATCTTTGATCTGCCAATATACATCGATAATGATGTGAACATCAATGCACTGGGTGAACATTGGAGAGGTGTAGGGAGAGATAAAAAGAATTTAATTTACATTGCGATTGGTACGGGAATAGGCAGCGGAATTATGATAAACGGGAAATTGTATCGTGGCAGTAATTATAGTGCTGGTGAGATTGGTTATCTCGTAACAGATAGGGTTCATGCTAAGGATTATCATCCTGTCTATGCTGGGTATGGGTTCCTGGAAAGTGTTGCTAGTGGTTCATCGATTGGAAACCAGTTATCAGAGCGATTAGGAAGAAATGTCTCTGCAAAAGAGGCTTTTGATTTGTATCAACAACAGGATCAAGCTGCTATGGAGGTAGTTAATTTCGCGATTGAAAACTTGGCTTTAGGCATTGCGAATTATGTTTCACTTTTTGATCCTGAACTAATTATTTTAGGGGGTGGTGTCAGCGGGTCATATTCCATTTTCCGTAAACAAATGGTAGACATCATGAAAAGATATACTCCAAAAGAATGTGAAGTAGTACCAACAACGTTTGAGAAGGAAGCAGGGGTTATCGGGGCAGTGGCATTATTTTTAAAGGAGTTTGATACATTAATTGATATTTAAAACAAGGGGGTAAAGGATTTATGCGTTTTATTAAAAAATCATGGGTACTTTCACTATTACTAGTTACATTGGCAAGTATTACGCTGGCAGGGTGTATGGCAGGTGGTTCCGATGAAGAGGGCAGTGATGGTGCCTCGAATTCAGATTCCGGTAAGGATCTGGAAGAAAAGGTAGTTGTATATTCTCCGCATGGTAAAGACATTTTAAGCGAATTTGAAAAACAATTTGAAGCAGAATACGATGTCGACATGCAATTTTTAGACATGGGTTCTCAAGAGATATTGGATCGTATACGCTCAGAGAAAAATAATACGCAGGCCGATGTGTGGTGGGGAGCTCCTCAAGTAAACTTTGATCAGGCAAAGGAAGATGGCCTGCTTGCAGAGTATAAACCAACTTATGCGGATGCATTAGATGACATGTATCATGATGAGGACTGGATGTGGTCAGGAACATCTATCACACCTGAAGTAATCCTTTATAATACAAAGGAAATTTCAGCCGAAGAAGCACCGAAGGACTGGGATGACCTTCTTGATCCTAAATGGAAAGATGAAATTATTATTCGTTATCCATTAGCTTCAGGAACAATGCGTACTATCTTTTCATCTATGATTTATCGAACATATCAAGACACACAAAGTCCTAAAGAAGGTTACGAGTGGCTACAAAAGCTTGATGAAAATACCAAGGAATACTCTGCAAATCCTGAAATTATGTATAATCAGGTAGCAAAAGGAGTTGGCTCATTATCCGTTTGGAATATGCCGGATACCGTAATGTTGGCGGAAGAAAAGGGATATCCTTTTGACTATGTAATTCCGGAAAGCGGAACACCAGTCCTAACAGAGGGTATTGCAATTGTTAAAGATGCTCCACATCCAAAGGCAGCAGAAGCCTTTTATGAGTTTGTAAATACGAAGAAAGCTGCAAAACTATTAGCCGAAAAGTATTATCGTATTCCTACTCGTGAGGATATTGAGGATCTACCAGAATGGATTACAGAAACAGAGATTAAACCAATGGAAATAGATTGGACTTTATTCCAGGAGAAATCTCCAAAATGGATGGAGTATTGGGATAACAAAATTAAAAACACAGAAAAAGATAAGAGCGAAGAATAGAATTTTTTTCATAAGAGGAGTTGTTGTCTCATGTCAACAGTGAACTTATCAACAATAACGAAGCGTTTTGGTAATGTTACGGCAGTCAATGATTTAGATTTATTAATTGAAGAAGGCGAGTTTTTTACATTTTTAGGTCCAAGTGGATGTGGTAAAACAACAACTCTTAGAATGATTGCCGGTTTCTATTACCCTACTAAAGGTAAAGTTAAATTTAATGAAAAAGATATGACAACAGTACCACCTGAAAAAAGGAATACGGGCATGGTTTTTCAAAACTATGCCCTTTTTCCACATATGACGGTATTTGAGAATGTTGCCTTTGGATTAAAGGTAAGAAAAATTAGTAAATCAGATACCAAGAAGAGGGTTTGGGATGTACTTAAGAAAGTTCGGCTGGATCAGTACATAGATCGGCAGGTTAGTCAGTTAAGTGGTGGACAACAGCAACGGGTTGCTCTAGCAAGAGCGCTTGTTATTGAACCTGATATCTTACTTTTGGATGAGCCCTTAAGTAATTTAGATGCTAGATTACGAGATGAAATGCGTACGGAAATCTTGCGGTTACAACGCGAGTATGGAATTACAACCATTTACGTTACACATGATCAGGTGGAAGCCCTAACCATGAGCGATCGAATCGCCGTGTTTAACCATGGTGTGTGCCAACAGGTAGGCACCCCAACAGAAATATATAATAAACCTTTGAATGATTTTGTCGCGGAATTTATAGGGGAGACAACATTGTTGCCTATTACGTATGACAAAACTTCGGAGGATGAGCTGGTTTTTCGTTCAGAGACATTGGGAGATTCCATTTACGTTAAAGATACTGAACTTAACATAGCTAGCTACGATGAAAATGATGATTTGGTCATGTCTATTAGACCAGAAGCAATCCAAATTGATCATAATCAGATCACCAGTGAAAAAAATGTCTGTAAGGGTCACGTTTCACTCGTGCAATTTACTGGTGCATCTGTTCATACCTATATAACCATTAATGAAGATGTAACGATTAGAGCTACCGATTTAAACCGTGGCCCAAGTACATATTTTAAAGAAGGTACAGAAGTTAGTGTGTACATGCCAGAAGATCAAATACGCGTGATCCCAAAGGCAAGGGAGTGACAAGCTTATGTTAAATGCAGAAAAAAGAAAAACGTTATTACTACTACTACCAGTTTTGTTGGTGCTGATTGGTTATGTATTGTATCCCTCAATTGAAACGATACTGGAAAGCTTCAAAAAGAATGGTGGATTTTCGGTTCATAATTATACAGATTTTTTTGGTTCTAAAGCTGCTGCAAATTTACAGGCTTTATGGAACTCGGTTTATATATCACTATTATCTGTTTTCTTTAGCGCTTTAATAGGTGTTCCACTGGCGTATATTTTCAATCGTTATGATTTTCCAGGGCGCCAGTTTTTCTCTAATATTGCAATCATGCCAATTGTTCTACCATCTTTAGTTGGTGTTATGGCCTTCATGTTTCTCTATGGGGAAGCTGGGTTAGTACCAAATTTTATTAAGGATGTTTTACATCTTTCTGAGGTTCCTTTTAGCATTGGTGGTGTTTCCGGGATCTTATTGGTTCACGCTTATACGATGTACCCATACTTCTATATGACAACATCTTCTGCACTGAACAATATTGACCCATCACTAGAAGAAGCAGCTTATAATTTGGGCTCCAGCAAATCAAAGGTATTTTGGAAGGTAACGTTCCCCTTATTAACTCCAGGACTGGTTGCAGCATCCTTATTAGTGTTTATGGTATCAATGGCATCGTTCAGTGCACCATTTTTACTCGCAGGTGGATATCGTGTGCTAAGTCTGCAAATTTACTTTTCTAAAATTAATGGTGATTTAGAGATGGCCGCAACACAGTCTGTTATCTTGTCTGTTGTATCTATATCCTTCTTGCTGTTTATGCGCTGGTACCAAGGGCGAAAAGACTATCGCATGGCAAGTAAAGGTATAGGGGCTCATCGAAGTGAAGTGAATAACCCGTTATTGAAATGGGTAATGGTTACGCTTGGTATCATTGCGATGATTATCTTGTTATTGCCGCATCTCACTTTACTCATATTATCGTTGGTTCCTGAAGGAGGTTGGACATGGCAAACGTATCCACAAGCGTTTAGTCTAGAAAACTTTAGGTTATTGTTTGAGGATCCAAATATTTGGGACCCAGTTAAAAATAGTTTAATCATGTCAGTCCTCGCCTGTGCTGGTGTATTTGTATTTGGAATCATCACATCCTACGCACTTGTTAAGCGTAGTTTCATAGGTAAAAACCTATTAGACATATTAGTAATGATCCCTTGGGCATTACCGGCTACAGTAGTTGGAATGAATTTAATTTTAGCATTTAATAAACCTTCTCCATTTTCATTTGGGCAAGTTTTAGTCGGTACATTCTGGATATTACCATTAGCTTACTTTATCCGGTTTATTCCATTAGTTGTTAGGTCTACATCAGCTGTTTTGGAACAAATGGATGATTCTATCGAAGAAGCAGCACAAAATCTGGGAGCGAAGTGGTTTTATACTTTTAGAAGAGTTGTTATCCCAATAATCATGCCTGGGGTGTTAAGTGGTACATTGCTCGCTTTTGTTCAGGCTGTAGGAGAATTCCCTACCTCTGTATTACTTTATACAATTGGTAACAGACCGATTTCTATTGAAATCATGAATCAACTACGGATGTTTAACATTGGTCAAGCGGCTGCATTTGGAATGATACAGGTTGGTCTTATAGCAATAGTTATGTATATTGCATACAAGTTTTTCGGTGTTAAAACGGAGAATACATTGTAGACAAAAGTGGATGAAGGTGGGTTTCTGATGACAATTGATAAAGAAAAGTACGAGGCAAGTGATGGTGCCAGTTTTCCTGGCAAAACCTATGTTGAATCATTGTTGAAACCAGTGTTTTACGATCAAAAAGAACATTTATTTGACGCAATGTTTACGATTCATAAAGCACATACTACTATGTTGGCCGAACAAGGGATTCTTAACAAAGGTGAAGCTGATCAAATCTTGGCTGGTGTTAAACAGGTGGAATTGCTTGATCGAAAGCAACTCGAATATTCAACAGAATACGAGGATTTATTTTTCCTTGTAGAATCTCAAATAGGAGAACTCATTGGCGAGGAATTGGCTGGGAAGATGCACATTGCTAAAAGCAGGAATGATATGGGCGAGGCTATGTATCGAATAGTGATACGAGCGTATATAACACAGGCGATAAGTGATGCAAAGCAGTTAAGTGAAGCAATTCTTTCCCAGGCTGAACAGCATGTCGAGTCAATTATGCCTGCACATACACACACGCAACCTGCCCAACCAACGACTTTTGGTCACTATTTAGTTGCCATCTATGACAATTTGCAACGCGATATAAAAAGGCTGGATCAGGCTTATAAAACTGTTAATCAATCACCAATGGGTGCTGCAGCAATTACGACTACAGGGTTTCCTATTAATCGTGAAAGAATGGTAGAGTTGCTTGAGTTTGATGGTCTAGTAGAAAATTCTTATGACGCAATCGGTGCTGGTGATTACTTGATGGAGGCAGCTCAAGCACTAATAAGCCTGACAACTAACATGGGTAGATGGATTCAGGAATTCTTGCGTATGGCATCAAAGGAAGTAGGTTTGTTAAGGGTTTCCGATGCTTACGTGCAAATTAGTAGTATTATGCCACAAAAAAGAAATCCTGTATCCATTGAACATTCAAGAGCAATTGCTAGTAGTGCAGCCGCAGAAGGAATGGCTGTACTGCACATGATTCACAATACACCGTATGGAGATATAAATGATACAGAAGATGACTTACAGCCTCATATTTATGAAGGGTATCGAAAAGGAATACGTGTCTTACGTTTAATGCGAGCTGTCATTATAACCATGGATTTCAATAAAGAAAGGGCACATCAGCAGGCAAGAGAGAATATGATCACAATTACTGAACTAGCTGATGTTCTCGCTAGAGACTATGGTGTATCTTTCAGAAAAGCTCATCATAAAGCAAGTGTGATAGCAAGAAAGGTAATTGAAAAGGAAAAAGAGCTTTACGACATTTCTTTTGAACAAATTAATTTGTGGCTAGGTGATGTGGAATTAACAGAGCATGATTGGAAGCGTATTATTGATCCAGTATGTTTTGTAGAAAGAAGAACCATCACAGGCGGTCCAAATCCGGATGTTGTTAGGAGGATGATTCAGGCTAGAAGGTAGAAAGTTCTTATAGGGAGGTGAGCGTAATAAGGATATGACTATTCTTATAAATAGTTTCTGGTAAACAATCCTGTCACTGTACTAAACTACTAGGAAGGGAGAAATACCATGAAGAAAATTATGTATTTGTTTCTCGTTCTACTTTTGCTTGTACCAATAATGACGTCTGCGCAACCTGAAAAACAAGAAAAGGTTGAGCAAGATGTTGATCTTTGGAACACGTTACAACCACTTGACACTACTTTAAGTTTTTTAAACACAGGTGCCCATCCCGATGATGAACGTAGTCATCTGCTTGCATACCTTTCAAGAGGTCTTGGAATAAGAACCGCAAGTCTTATTGCAAACCGCGGGGAGGGTGGACAAAATGAAATAGGGAAAGAACTTGGAAATGCGCTGGGAATCATTCGCTCAAATGAAATGATTGAGGCGTCAAAAGTTACTGGTGTAGAAGTATTTCACTTAAGCCAAATAACCAGCGATCCAATTTATGACTTTGGTTTTTCAAAAAGCCCTGATGAAACGTTAGAAAAGTGGGGTAGGGAGCTTACCTACAAACGTTTTATTCACAGGATACGAACTAATAAGCCTGATATCCTCTTTACATCTTTTTTAGATGTTGATACACAACATGGACACCACAGAGCAATTAATCAACTTACAAGAAAAGCTTTTGAAGACGCGGCAGATCCAACCGTATTTCCAGAACAGCTTGAAGAAGAAGGCCTTTCTACTTGGCAAGTGAAAAAATTGTACCTCCCAGCTGAAGCAGAAAATGCAACTACATCGATAGAAATTGGCATATATGATCCTATTTATGGAATGACATACCCGCAACTTGGCGAAAAGTCCCGCTATCTTCATAAAAGTCAAGGAATGGGAAATGACATTCCAGCAGGACCTGAGGCAATTAACTTAAGACTTGCAAAGTCAGTTAAGGACATTCCAGCCGAAGAAGACCTTTTTGATGGACTAGCTTATGATTTCACGGAAATTGCAAGTCAATTAAATTCTAACCCATTAAGGGCAAAACTTAATCATTTTCAAAAGACACTCGAGAAGGTTATCGATCAATATCCAAGTCGCGATAAGGCGATGAAAAAAGCACATATAGCGCTTAACGAAGCAAGAAAACTGGAATCTACAATAACGCATAGTGAATTACAGGAGAAGGTAAAAGAAGACATTCTGTTTCGGATAGATGTAAAACAACAACAACTTACTGATGTAAGTAAAGTTGCTTCTAACCTGAAAGTTGAGACTGTAGTAGAAGACGCTACACTAGTTCAAAATGGACAAACAAAGGTTACCGTTTCGCTTGAAAATAAGGGTAAGCATTCCCTGAAAGATGTTAGTGTGATGTTAAGTCTTCCAGAAGGATGGACAACGGACGATACACTAAAACCATTTCGTTTAAATGATGGGGAGAAAAGGACCATTGAATTTACAGTTAATGTTCCTGCTGATGCCGATTATTATAAACCATATGATGAGCCTGTAATTCATTCAGAAGTAACTTATTCGGTAGGGCCAACAGCGGTTAAACAGCGTTATCAAACTGATTCTACTGTTGCGGTAATGCCGGACGTTTCCGTACAAGTTCAACCGAATAAATTAGTAGTTAACACGTTAGATGTACCAAAACAAATTACCGTAGATTCTGAGGTCCAAAATAACACGAGTGGAGAGCTTGATGCATCTGTCAGTCTTGATGTTCCAGAAGGATGGACGGTTGAGCCGGAATCAGCACCTGTTACATTTGAGAATGAGGGTGAAACCAAAACCGTTTCGTTTACTGTGTCTCCTGGAACTGATGTCAGCAAAGGTGAATTTTCTCTCAAC
The DNA here is from genome assembly GCF_044793635.1 of Virgibacillus necropolis. Lineage (GTDB taxonomy): Bacteria > Bacillota > Bacilli > Bacillales > Amphibacillaceae > Virgibacillus_F > Virgibacillus_F necropolis_A. Next base: position 1,507,782 of record NZ_CP084992.1, on the reverse strand, counting down.
CCAATCGTAAATGCAAATGGAAAATCATTGAGCACTTACGTACAGAAAATTCAATATGACCATATCGATAATTCCTACTATCTCTACCCTGCAAAAGTTGAGGGGGTTGCATTTGATTTAAACTTGCCTGAAACGTTGAAGGTAGGATATATCGATAGTGGATTTGATAAAGTGGCTGGACGATTGCAGGGAATTGGAATGGACGTTACTAAATTAGAGCAAGAAGACCTCCAATCCGGTGATCTCTCTAAATACGATACCATTGTGACCGGAGTAAGAGCGTATCTTTCTCGTGAGGATTTGAGAAACAATAATGAACGTTTATTACAATACGTTGAAGATGGGGGACACCTTGTTGTTCAATATAATAAACCTTGGGACAATTGGGATCCTGAGAAGACTAGCCCGTACAATCTCGTCATTGGCCAGCCTTCCATAAAATGGCGGGTAACGCAGGAAGATGCCGAGGTCAACGTACTGAAGCCAAATCATCCATTGTTTAATTATCCAAACAATATAACCGAAAAGGACTGGTCCAATTGGGTTCAGGAACGTGGTTTATATTTCCCAATGGAATGGGATGACAGGTTTGAAACATTTGTAAGCATGGCCGATCCGAATGAAGAGCCATTTAACGGCGGTATTTTGATGGCTGATTATGGCGAGGGAACATACTTGTATACAAATCTCGTTTGGTACCGACAAATTCAAAATCAAGTACCTGGTGGATATCGTATTTTCAGCAATCTAGTAAGCTATCCACTGTATGAAGAATAAAATAGCAAATTCAATCCCATAGGTAGTTACTATCTATGGGATTTTTTATTTGCGAAATTTCTTTAGGGGTTATTTTTTGTCAGGCAATGTTTTGCAAATTTATATTTAACAATAACTACACAAGGAAACGCCTTCACAACTTCAATTAAGGAGTTTATTATAATAAATGAGGTTAGGCACATACTTTAAGTGTTCAGTTTTTGCAAAAACTAAGGAGCGCATGCCAATGACTTTAAGTAAAAGAAGCATCTTTATCCTTAACCAACTGTTGAATGCGCCTTCACATGTAACCCCTGAGGAACTGCAAACTAAATTGCAGGTATCCAAACGGACGGTTTATTATGATGTACAGCAAATCAATGACTGGTTGGAAGACCATCAGTTGGATCCGATAACTAACCATTACGGTAAAGGTATTAGTCTTGATGAAAAAACAAAAAAACAGTTGCCTCGTTTTCTCTACGAAATCGAGGGGCGGCATTACCATCTGTCGACAGATGAGCGTCTAGCATGGATTACCGTTTTATTGCTTAGCCACAAGAAAACGTATTTTGCAAATGACTTCGCAGAAACGCTAGAGGTTAGCAGAAGCACTGTTACTCATGACATTGCCAGACTTAGAAAAGAGCTTTCGCCGCTTGGCCTCGATGTGTTGTCTACAAAGAGGGATGGCTACACGATCACCGGAAGCGAGAAAGACAAACGGCAGGCATTCGTACGTTATTATTCTGAATTGTATACGCTTCAGGGTTGGGAGCGGCTGTCATCTGAAGTGGTTGAATCGTTGGATGGACCGACCATTGATAACAACATCCAGGTGGTTACAGGCACATTACCTTTCTTGTTCCCAATTGTGAAGCAGTGGGTGACAGAAGCGGAAAAACTGATTCATGTTAGCTATACGGATGAAATGCACGATAATTTAGCGATTAAATCGGTGATTATTTGTAAGCGGTTAAAAAATGGTGATCAGATTACCCTTGAGGATGAGGAAAAGGAAGTGCTGAGCCAAACCGAGGAATATAAAGTTGCCCGACATATTGCAAACCGGCTTAGTATCCATATGGACATTGCATGGCCGGAAGATGAAATTTGTTTTTTAACAATGAATTTGTTGGGTGCAAAAGTAAATACGTCAAAATTGCCAGACGATACTGTTCAGGAACTCGGACAATTAAAACAGGTTATCCGAGCAATGGTTTCCGAATTTCAAAATCGCGCTTACGTCATCTTCGAGGATAGAAGCCAAATGGAAGAGCAGTTGTTTATCCATTTGAAACCCACGTATTATCGAATGAAATACGGTGTTTTTGTGGAAAATCTGCTTACTCCGGAAATCAGGCAAAACTATGGGGAAGTTTTTGATATTACGAAAAAAGTAGTTCATCACATTGAAAAACTAGTAGGTCAATCGTTGAATAATGATGAAACAGCCTACATTGCTATGCACTTTGGGGGATGGTTAAGAAAACATAATACAGAAATCACTCCAAAGAAAAAAGGCATTGTAGTCTGCGAAAACGGTGTGGGTACTTCTAATATCTTAAGATCCCAATTGGATACGCTGTTTTCATCAATTGAGATTGTACAAAGCGTTTCTTATAGAAATTATATCAATGGTAACTTTGATGATATTGATTATGTTTTTTCAACAAAGCCGATACCAGACAATCCTAAAGTAATTCCTGTTAGCCCGATATTGGATGATGCAGAAAAAGAACGATTATTTAAACAGATTCAACAGGAATCTGACCAGAAGAGAAGTTATCCTCTTTCACCAGAGGACTTAATAGCTGTTGTCCAACAACATGCAGATATAAAAAATTTAGAAGGATTAACATTCGATTTAAAACAAATTTTGAATCACAATCACACAAGTGTAAGGGAGTTCAGAAAGCCAATGCTTAACGAAGTTCTATCAGAAAATAGCATTCAACAAACGAAGAAGGTACAGAGTTGGAAAGACGCGATTAGAATTGCTGCACAGCCTTTGAAAGAACAGAAATATATTGAAGACACCTATATCAAAGCGATGATTGAAAATGTGGAAGAAAGCGGACCCTATATTGTAATTGCCCCTAAAATAGCCGTGCCACACGCCCGGCCTGAGGCAGGCGTTCAGAAGATGGCTATGAGTTTATTAACAATTGAAGAGGGAGTCTATTTTTCAGATAGTGAAGACCATTTTGTGCAAATGGTAATAGTTCTTGCGGCAGTGGATAATGACACTCACTTAAAAGCATTGTCGCAATTAACAGAGTTGATTTCAGATCAAAACAGGGTGGATGAGATAATTCAAGCTACCGATAAAAAAACCATAATAAACTTGATAAATCAAGTATCAATCTAGGAGGAAATTAATATGAAAATTTTAGCAGTATGTGGAAATGGATTAGGAAGTAGCATGGTATTAAAAATGACAGCAGAAGCCGTATTAAAAGATTTGGGTATGAAAGCAAGTGTGAAAACTGCCGATATTGGGTCAGCTAAATCAGAACAGACGGACATTATCGTCACCTCGGAACAATTTTCAAATATGTTGACCGGTAATGTAGATGCACCAATTGTAACAGTGAAAAATTATGTAGATCGTGATGAAATGAAAGAAAAGCTTGAACCTGTTCTAGCAAATCTTTAATAGAGAGCAGTGTTTCATCTAGTTCGGGGAAGGAGAATAAACTTTGTTTGTATTACATTTTATCGTTGATGAGATCTTAAGCAAACCTGCCTTTTTAGTTGGTTTGATGGCGCTCATTGGCCTAGTAGCATTGAAGAAAGAACTGACTGATATCGTATCCGGAACGTTAAAAACGATTGTAGGATTTCTAATTTTAACTGGGGGTGCCGGTATCCTTGTCGGTGCTCTCGATCCCCTCAGCGCCATGGTTAAAGATGGATTTAACCTTCATGGGGTAGTTCCGACAAATGAAGCAATTGTCGCTGTGGCACAGGATGCATTTGGTGCTCAAACAGCAATCATTATGGCATTGGGATTTGTAGTAAACATCATTTTAGCCCGTTTAACCCCCGCTAAATTTATCTTTTTAACAGGACATCATTTATTTTTTATGGCAACCTTGTTAGCGGTGGTACTGGGAAGTGCAGGTGTAACAGGAACAAACCAAGCCATTTTAGGTGGGGTTCTTCTTGGAACAATTGCTACAATGATGCCAGCTTTGGTACATCCATTCATGAGAAAAATTACGGGTAATGCTCCCTTTGCATTAGGGCATTTTAATTCATTGGGTTATATTGTTTCATCATTAACTGGAAAAACAGTTGGAAATAAAGAAAAGTCTACTGAAGACATTAAAATTTCACCGAAGCTAGACTTTCTGCGTGACTCAATTGTAATGACCACGTTAACAATGATTATCATGTATGTCATTCTTGCAATTGTTGCGGGTCCAGAGTCGCTTAAGGAATTCGCAGGTGGCAGCAATTATATTATGTATGCGATCGTTCAGGCGATGACCTTTGGGGCAGGGCTTGCTATCATCTTGATGGGAGTACGAATGATTTTGGCAGAGATTGTACCTGCATTTCAGGGAATTGCTGCGAAAATTGTACCAAATGCACTTCCAGCACTTGATGCCCCAACAACTTTTACTTTTGCTCCGACTGCAGTGTTGGTTGGATTTATATCGAGTTTAATTGGTGGTCTAATTAGTATGACGATTATGGGTCCTCTTGGATTAGTATTGATTATTCCTGGTATGGTTCCTCACTTCTTTGATGGTGGAACATCCGGTGTATTCGGAAATGCAACTGGTGGCAGACGCGGTGCCATTATTGGTTCATTCATTAATGGTATATTGATTACCGTACTTCCGGCAATTTTATTGTCATTTCTGGGATCTTTAGGTCTCTCGAACACAACTTTCGGTGACAGTGATTTTGCTTGGGTAGGAGTTATTATGGGCTATATAGCTAAACTAGGTGTTGGTGGAATGTACGCAGCAGTTATCATTGTTTCTGGACTTTTTATCACCCTGGCAAGCTATGTTTCGATTAAAGATAAAAAAGCACAAGCACAGGAAAGTGAATAAGTTTTATAATTAAACATTAAGCCCCATTAACCATTTGGTTGATGGGTTTTTTTCTGGAAAATCTGAAGAGTAGAAAAGGATGTTTCCTATTGAAAAGTTTCCTTGGTTTGGTAGTATAAAATAATAAGCTAAATTAACTGAAATTATACGTTTTTAGAACAGGAAGGGAAGAATTTTTATGAAAAGAATTTTTTATTTGGTGTTATTAACAATTTTTCTATGTGGTATGTTGGTTGCTTGCAGTTCAGATGAAAAAACATCATCGAAGAACAAGGAAGCCTCCAGTGATAAAGAATCTGAAAAAACGGAAGAACAGGCAACATCCAAAGAGGAAAGCCCTGAGAAAGATTTTGAAGTTGCTACGACGATGGAAAAAATTATTGAGCAGGAACCAGGGGAATATGCTGGTGCTGCGTATAATGAAGCCGTTGTCCATCGTGCATTGGATGAAAAAAACTTTCAAGATAAAGACAGTTTTCAAGTCTATGCAAATTTACTAGATTTGATGAGCGAGTCGGGACAGTACAAGGAATATTATAAATTTGTCGAAGCGTTCAATCCGCACATTGAAACGGCAGTATCTGATGCGCCTGGGGGTATGAAGCTTGAAGACGGCAAGAAAGTAAATGGTACTGCTAATATTGCGATTCTGCTTGATTCTAGTGGAAGTATGGCCCAAAAGGTCGGTGGCAAAACAAAAATGGAGCTGGCAAAAGAAGCTGTTAATAATTTCGTTGCTTCTATGCCGGAAGGGGCAAATGTTGCCTTGAGAGTGTACGGACATAAAGGGAGCAACTCTGACAGTGATAAGAAAGTTTCGTGCGGTAGTACAGAATTGGTCTATGATCTCCAGCCGTATAACAAAGGCAAATTCAAAGATGCTTTGGGCAAATTTGAACCGACTGGATGGACACCGATAGCTAACTCGATAACTGAAGCGAAGAAGGACTTTGAGAATGCGGACAGCTCCAGCCAGAACATTATTTATATTGTAAGTGACGGTGTGGAAACGTGTGGTGGAAATCCAGTTAAAGCTGCGAAAAGTCTACATGATTCCAATATCAAGGCCGTTGTGAATGTTATTGGCTTTGATGTAGACAGTAATGGACAGAAACAGCTATTGGAAGTAGCCGAAGCGGGCGGTGGAGAATTTAAAACCGTCGACTCTGGAGATGACTTTAAAGAAGTATGGGAAGATGAACGCGTTCGTTTGTACAACGAGTGGAGCTCTTGGAATGCTGAAAATTATAATGAAGTATCCGGTGAACAAACAGATAAAATGAACGAATTGTACGGAGAACGAACGGATTTCATGAATCTTTCCTATGATGAAGAGGGCAATCTTAAAGATGCTGTTTATTACTTGGAAAGTAATGAACAGATCAGTGATGAGGTAAGCGAAGAAGTCATTAGCATGATTGAGCAACGTCAAGAAATACTGGCGTCATTTGAGGAGGAATTCAATACACTTCTCGATACCGTTGAAACTGAAGGGGACAAATTAAAAGAGAAAATTAATGAAAAAGGCGATGAGATGAAGGATAAATATGATAATTAGATAAATATTATTTGAGGCTGTCAGGAAGTACGCTAAAAAGCTTGCTTTGGTCGGCCTCTTATTTATTTTGGCTACTGATAAGATTGATAGAATTATAATGATTTATGACCCATGCGAACTAAATAAATGTTCGCATGGGTCTGACTTTTCATTGTACTTTAGTATTTCAATGCCGTGACCACTAGACATTACATGCACTTCTTACCAATAAAGAAAGCTAGGCGCATGGTTTATTGTTGCAGTTATTACTTGGTGATGAAGGGAATTGAATAATGAACATATCATAAACAATATAGATCGCCATTAAAAAATAAGAAACAGCGATAAATATGAGTAATACATTGAATCTTTTATTCACTATAATGGCTAACACATAAAATACCACTGACAGCATTAAAGGGTTTCCCCAATACCCCATTCCCTGAGAGTATTTGTAGATTGCATATGCTAGGATAGTGCCCCATATCCCTAGTAAAATGTAATAGGTTTTCTTCATCAAAACTCCCCTCCCTAGATTATTTTAACAGAAAGCAGGTAACATTTATTAACTCATGCCCTTATATGAAATGGCTTTTAGATTAAATCCTAAAAAAACCTACTACAAACCAATTTGGTAATGTATAGGTCTCTTTTGCATTTACAAATAGGTAGCTTTACGTCAGTTACCACACTTCAATCTTTTAAATTCTGTTTATTTGAATTAGAATAAAGATTAAGATTATGTGAGTTGAAGAGGACAACGTGTGGGATTTAAACCAATTACATTTTTTTAACTAGACATATAATAACCTGTTCTTTAATAGATTTATAGGGTGAAATACCAATACACAATGAAAGTGTGAATGATAATGAAAGTATCCTTATTTGTCACTTGCCTCGGGGAAATATTTTATCAGGACGTTGCGAAAGATGTTGTGGAAATTCTGGAGAGACTTGGCTGTGAAATTGATTTACCAAAAGGACAGATATGTTGTGGACAACCAGCATATAACAGTGGTTATAGAAAAGATGCACAAAAAGCCGCAAAACAGATGATTACAAGTTTTGAAGACTCTACGTATATTGTTACCCCTTCCGGTTCTTGTGCAGCAATGTTCAGGGAATACCCTGCTCTGTTTAAAGAAGATCAGGAATGGCGGAAAAGAGCCCAAGCGGTCGCGGATAATACATACGAGTTTACCCAATTCATTGTCAATGTTTTGGGGGTTGAGGATGTAGGAGCAGTTTATCCAACGAGAGCAACTTACCATACATCGTGTCACATGACTCGATTGTTACAAGAGTCAGAAGCACCATTTAAACTTTTAAAAAATGTAAAAGGTCTTGAATTGCTTCCACTTGAAAATAGCTATGATTGTTGTGGGTTTGGTGGGACATTTGCAGTGAAAATGGCACCGATTTCCGAACGGATGGTGGACGAAAAAGTCAGGCATGTTGAGGAATCTTCAGCAGAGGTGTTAATTGCAGCTGATGGCGGATGTCTCATGAATATAAAAGGACGGATTGATCGCAAGGGAAAACCAATTGAAGTGAAGCATATCGCTCAAATATTAAATTCGCGAGCGTAAAGGGAGGTATTACGAATGCCAATGAAAATTGGGGAAAAGCCATTTTTCGATAGGGTGGATGATGCGTTGGATGATGACTTTATGCGTAATGCTATGGCTTCGGCTCAGGATAGATTGCGTGATAAAAAGCTTGATGCTACGGAAAGAGATGATCAGATTGGTGATTGGGAAGAGTGGCGAAAGGCTGGAGAAGAAATTCGTCGGCATACCTTGGAAAACCTTGACTTTTATCTTGATCAGTTAAGTGAAAACTTTGCAAAGAAAGGCGGCCATGTATATTTCGCTAAAACGGCGGAAGACGCTAACCGCTATATTCAGGAAGTTGCAAAGAAAAAAGATGCGAAACATGTGACCAAAGCGAAATCAATGGTTACAGAAGAAATCGGTTTAAATGAAGCGCTTGAAGACGTCGGTTGTGATGTACATGAAACAGATCTTGCAGAATATATTTTACAAATAGATGATAAAGATCGACCCTCGCACATTGTTGTTCCTTCATTGCATAAGAATAAAGAACAAATTCGAGATACCTTCCAATTAAAAGCAGGGTACACTGGAACCGAAGAACCACGGGAGTTAACCGCTTTTGCGCGAAGTCAGCTCCGTGAGGTATTCATGAAAGCTGACATTGGGGTTACAGGTTGTAACTTTGCTGTTGCAGAGTCTGGTTCTATCTCTCTTGTAACCAATGAAGGTAATGCGAACATGGTAACAACCTACCCCGATACACAGATAACAGTGATGGGGATGGAGCGACTCGTTCCAACATGGGATGAACTTGATGTTCTGGTAAATTTACTAAGTAGAAGTGCTGTTGGACAAAAGATAACCACGTATGTAACGAATTTAACTCCTGGGGTGGAAGAAGATTGTGTGGACGCGCCTAAGGAATTTCACCTTGTCATTTTGGATGCCGGTCGCTCGAATGCACTAGGGACTGAATTTCAGTCTGCTCTTCATTGCATACGATGTGCAGCTTGTGTAAATGTTTGCCCAGTTTATAGACAAATTGGTGGACATGCTTACGGGTCCATTTATCAAGGGCCAATTGGCGCTGTACTTTCCCCTATTCTCGGGGGTTACGAGGAATATGGCGAACTTCCTTTTGCATCGAGTCTTTGTGCAGCCTGTACAGAGGCCTGTCCGGTTAAAATTCCACTACATGAACAACTGATTAGACATCGGGAAAATTACGTAGCTGAAAAAGGGATGGTAAAAAAGAGCGAAAAGATGGCCATGAATGCATTTGGTGTCGGTGCAAGTACACCTTCTCTTTTTCAGATGGCTGTAAAAGGTGCGCCAACGTTTATGAAACCATTAGTAAAAGACGGAAGTATTTCAAAAGGTCCAGGTCCAATGAAGCCGTGGACAGCAATCCGTGAATTTCCTGCACCTGGAAAGGATAACTTTCGAAGCTGGTTTAAGGAACATAAGAAAGGGAGGTAGAAGACAATGGCGAAAGGTACCATTCATAATAAAGACGTTTTTTTAAATGAGATTGCCGACAAACTTGGACGTAAACGCAAAACTGACGTTACCCTTCCAACGTGGAAACATCAACCACAATGGGAGGTTTACAAAAATGATTCCCCTGATGATTTATTGGCTACTTTCCAAAAAAACAGTAAAGCTAAAAAGGTAGATGTGGTAGAAACAGATAAATCTATGCTTTCTGAAACGATAGAAAAGGTTATTAATGAATACGGTGGAGGAACGATTGTAACAACGAAGGATGCTAGATTTGCTGAATATGGACTAACATCTGTATTTGATAATGAGCAAACACACAGATGGGACACGGCTTTAGGTGAAGAAAATATTGAAAAAGCGAAAGAAGCTAACTTGGGTATTTTTTTTAGTGATATAAGCTTGGCCGAGTCGGGTACGATTGTTCAATTTAATGATAAAGATATTGCCCGTTCCGTAAGTCTGTTGCCGACTACCTATATTGCCATCGTACCAAAGTCATCCATTGTACCTCGGATGACGCAAGCTACACATGAGATTCATAAACAAGTAGAAGCTGGCAAGGAAATTGCAACGTGTGTCAATTTTATTTCGGGCCCCAGCAACAGTGCTGACATTGAAATGGACATCGTTGTTGGGGTGCACGGGCCGGTTAAGGCGGTTTATTTGGTGGTGTAGGTGCCTGTCACTTCCCGGTTTTTGTCGAAAAAAGTTAAATCGTAAACGATTCGGACATGGTGATAAACTCACGTACACTGTATGGCAAGTATTTATCCTTTTTCCAGATCATGCCTAATTCCAAGTTAACAACAGGTTTGTTAAAAGGAATTGCTATAATTTTTTCGTTGTGGATCTGATCGCAAATTTTACTCGGCAATAAGGCCGCACCCAGTTTTGCTTCAACCATTTCAACCATAAAGTCTTTTTGTGAGCTTTCACAGACGACATTTGGATAAAAACCATGTTGCTTGCAAGCTTCTATAATACTATCATGCAGGGAGAAATCATGACGGTATAAAATAAATGGTTCTTTTTCAATATGTGAAAAATCGATAGTCTTTTTTTCGGCTAACGGATTGTCTTTATGGACTATAAGCATTAACGGATCTTTTAATAGTTTAATTGTCTCAAAGTTTTCTTTTTGCATGGGAATACTGCAAACTAAACCAATATCAAGCGCTCCCTCATCAACGCCTAGTTTAATTTTATTACTACCAACTTCAGTTAATATCATATCAATGGAAGGATAGGCTTCTTTGTATTTACTAATTAATTTAGAAAAAAATGCAGCACCTATAATCGGGGGAATTCCAATTTTAATTTCACCCTTTTTTAAATCGATGACATCATTTAGTTCAGATGTTAAATTTTCAAAAGCATGAAGAACATTTTTGGCATTGACTAAAAGTGCTTTTCCCGCATCTGTTAACTCCAATTGTTTAGCCCCTCGATAAAAAAGCGGGGCACCGAGCTCGCTTTCAAGGTTTTTAATTGTTTTGCTTAATGATGGCTGGGAAATATGAAGCGTTGAAGCTGCTCTCGTAAAGTTCGACTGCTTCGCAACTTCTGCAAAATATTCTATTTGCCTTATGTCCATTATTAGCACCCTTTCACAAGCGTAACGTGTATTGTGCTTTATTATACAGTACGGTATAGCCAAAAGGAATAATGATTATGCAAAACATGTATTTTTGTTTCTACCGTACCCTGTAATAGAATAGTAGAAAGAAGGATGGAAAGAAAGGTAGGTATGGTGAATGGTGAATTATGTGAAAACTGGCAATCTTCAGGTTGCAAAAGAACTTTATGATTTTGTTAGTTTAGAAGCGCTCCCAGAAACGGGTCTTGACAGTGAAACGTTTTGGGTTGATTTAGGGAAGCTTGTCTCCGATTTAGCTCCGAAAAACAAAGCATTGTTAGTAAAGCGTGATGAATTTCAAAAGCAAATTGATGCATGGCATAAAGAAAACAATGCGTTTGATTTTGAAGTGTACAAGGCATTTTTGAAAAAAATCGGCTACTTGGAGCCTCAGGTAGAAGATTTTAGTATTACGGCAGAGAATATCGACGACGTCATTACACACCAGGCGGGACCACAGCTCGTTGTGCCAATTGACAATTCGCGCTATGCAATCAATGCTGCTAACGCCCGCTGGGGATCGCTTTATGATGCATTATATGGAACAGATGCAATAAGTGAAGAAGGTGGCGCTGAGAAGAAAAATTCATACAATCCTGTCCGCGGCGGGAAAGTCATTGCTTTTGCTAAAAACTTCCTGGATGAACATGTACCGCTAAAGGTATCATCACATACAGAAGCAATAAAATATGCAATCATTAACGGGAAATTAGAAGTAACACTTAAAAACGGTGAAACAACTGAACTTAAAGATGCTTCTCTATTTGCTGGTTACCAGGGGCAAGCAGAAGAGCCTGAAGCTGTCCTGTTAAAAAATAATGGTTTACATTTTGAAATTCAAATCGACCGCGATCACCCGATTGGAAAAACAGATGAAGCGGGAGTGAAGGATGTTTTCTTAGAGTCCGCTACTTCAAGCATTATGGACTGTGAAGATTCCGTGGCAGCTGTTGATGCTGAAGATAAAACGCTTGTATACCGCAACTGGCTTGGCTTGAACAGAGGTGATTTAACGTCTGTATTCACAAAGAACGGAAAAGAAATCACCCGTACATTAAACCCTGATCGGACGTATACAGGTCCGAACGGTGAAGAGGTTACACTCTCTGGTCGTGTGCTTATGTTTATCCGTAACGTAGGTCACTTAATGACGAACAATGCGATTCTGGATGAAAGTGGGCAAGAAATTCCAGAAGGTATTATGGATGGTGTGTTTACAAGCTTAATGGCTAAACACGGTCTCTTAGGCAATGGACCTTACCAAAATTCTCAAAAAGGCTCTGTTTATATTGTTAAACCAAAAATGCACGGTTCAAAAGAAGCTGCTTTTGCGAATGAATTGTTTAACCGCGTAGAAGATATGCTCGATATGGAGCGCAATACACTTAAAATCGGTGTAATGGATGAAGAACGCCGTACTAGCCTGAACTTGAAAAATAGTATTAATGAAGTAAAAGAGAGAATTGTTTTCATTAATACAGGATTTTTAGACCGTACTGGCGATGAAATTCATACATCGATGGAAGCGGGACCGATGATCCGTAAAGGTGGAATGAAATCATCGACTTGGTTGAACGGCTATGAGAAAAATAATGTACGTGTTGGCTTAAACACAGGCCTAAAAGGAAAAGCACAGATTGGCAAAGGAATGTGGGCAATGCCAGATTTGATGGCCGATATGCTCGAGCAAAAAGTAGGTCATTTAAAAGCAGGCGGAAATACAGCTTGGGTTCCATCACCAACAGCAGCGACATTGCATGCGCTTCATTACCATGAAATTGATGTAAGAAAAGTTCAAGAGGAGCTTGCAAAAGAAACAAAAGATTACCGTGATGAAATTTTGCAAATCCCGGTGGCGGAAAATACAAACTGGTCTGCAGAAGAGATTCAAGAAGAGCTTGATAACAGCGCACAAACACTGCTCGGTTATGTAGTTCGCTGGGTTGAGCAAGGTGTTGGCTGTTCAAAAGTTCCTGACATTAATAATGTAGCGCTTATGGAAGATCGTGCAACATTGCGTATTTCGAGCCAAATGATAACCAACTGGCTTCACCATGGTATTTGCACGGAAAAACAAACGTTAGATACGCTAAAGCGCATGGCAAAAATTGTTGACGATCAAAATGCGGGGGATGAATTATACCGTCCAATGGCATCTAACTTCAATGATTCAATCGCTTTCCAGGCAGCGTGCGACCTTGTATTCAAAGGGAAAGAGCAGCCGAGCGGCTACACAGAACCAATTCTTCACCGTCGTCGTCTTGAAGCAAAAGAAAAGTATCGTACAGGGAAGGCGACTAATCTTCGTTCATAGGAAAAGGCAAGCAGGGACTATTACTTTTGAAAGGAGTTAGTCCCTTTTTTTCACCTTTAGCATCTGTGTAAGTTAAAGTTTCTGATTTTTTAAAATAGTTTATTGGCTTTGTTATAGCATAGTAATTTAAGATAATGGCTTAAATCAAGGGGGTACAGCAACATGGTTTCTTTAGATTTAAAAGGGGTTTTGCCGAAAGAACAACTTAAACTTAACGATGAAGAAGGACATCCGCTTGGAAACGGTGGGATTCAAATCATTGAAGCCCATTCCGAAGAAGACATTTCAAAGGTTCTTGCTTATGCCAACAAACACGATAAAACGGTCAATGTTGTATCAGGCGGAACGAAGCGGGGCTACGGCGGGGCGATTGAACAAGCGGATTTTTTACTATCGCTTTCCAAATACAAAGGTATTGTAGAGCATTCAGTTGGTGACCTGACATTGACGGTGAGACCCGGAACGACATTAAAGGAAATTACAGATGAATTAGGTAAGAATGGGCAGCGTGTTGCACTTGACACTTTCTGGCCGGAAATGGCAACGATTGGTGGCATTGTCGCAGCGAATGATAGCGGGGCAAAAAGATTGCTTTACGGATCTGCAAGAGACTTGGTCATCGGAACTAGAATCGTATATTCGGACGGGAGGGTTATCCGGACAGGTGGTAAAGTTGTGAAAAACGTGGCGGGTTATGACATGAATAAGCTTTTTATCGGTTCAATGGGAACGCTAGGTGTCATCAGCGAAATCACGATTAAATTACGTCCTCTCCCGAAATATGAAGGTTTATCTCTTTTGCATTTCCCTAAAGGCAATGAACAAGCTATTCGTGATTTTTCTGTGCTAATTCTCGATTCTTTCATGGAACCAGTCTCTCTTGAGATTTTAAATCCTTCTATTTCTGAAAAAATGATAGGCAATAGTAAATATACACTAGCAATTTCATTTGAAGACCGGGAAAATGCTGTCCTTGATCAGGAAAAATGGGTAAAGGAACATTTGCCAATCGGCGTCGAGCATTCCGTGCTGCATGAAGAGGAAGCAAGACATTGGTGGGAAAAGTTCCGTCATTTTGGACCTAATGGCTACAATGATGACACGAATGAAGCAAACACACAGGCGGCACTGAAAATTGGAAGCAATAATTTAGATGTTCTCGTTAACCTGGAAGCGGCCGACAACCTTGCTGAAGCACATCATGTTGCAGTCGAAGCACATGGTGGTGTAGGGCATGGCATTTCGAAAGTTTATGTCAAAGGATTTCCAGAAGATATCATTTCTTACATTAAAGCATTAAAAACAAAGGTAGAAGAAAAACGTGGGTATGTTGTGTGTACACATTTGCCGTTTACATTAAGAGAAGCGGTTGGCGTTTGGGGAGAAAAGCCAGGTTATTTTTCTTTATTAGAAGGCATTAAACGAACAAATGACCCAAAGGAAATCCTAAACCGCCAACGTTTTGTAGGGGGTATTTAAAATGAGTGTGGATGAAAATAGATTGAAAAGTTTATTGAACAATGAGAAAACCGATGCACCTTGTCAAACGAAGAGTCTAGGGAACTACCTTTGGGAAGATATTCCCGATAAAAATAAGTGGGAAGACTGTGTTCACTGTGGGATGTGTCTTGAAGCTTGTCCGACTTATCAAGAAACAGGTGAGGAACAACATTCGCCAAGAGGTCGCGTTTATTTAATTAAAGCAGTTGCGGAAGGCAAACTTGATGTTAATGAAGCTTTTTCCAAACCTGTCTTTGATTGTCTTGATTGTCGTGCTTGTGAAACAGCATGTCCGGCAGACGTCCAAGTCGGTGGCTTGATTGAAGAAGCTCGTGGACAGGTTCGCCAAGCGATGCCTTTAACGGGATTTACAGGTGCTTTCAGCAGGACAGTTTTGAAGGGAGTTTTCCCATATCAAAACCGCCTGAATATGCTGGGTAGTTTAACAAGGTTTTACCAAAAGAGCGGTGTACAAAGCGTAGTAAGAAAAACAGGCTTGCTTAATGTAATGCCAACACACTTGAAAGATATGGAAGCCATTCTTCCTAAAGTCGGCAAACCTGTACTAGATAGATATCCAGAAATTGTTCCAGCTGAGGGGGAGACAAAACAACGGGTTGGCATGTTGACTGGCTGTGTCATGGATGTCATGTTCAGTGACGTTAACGAATCCACCATTCGCGTTCTCACACATAATGGATTTGAAGTTGGCCTTCCCAAACAACAGGGATGCTGTGGTGCCCTTCATATTCACGCTGGGGAAAGAGAAACAGGGAAAAAGCTCGCGAAACAAAACATAGAGGCCTTTAAAGATTACGATAAAATCCTTGTAAATGCTGCAGGATGCGGATGTGCGCTTCAGGAATATCACGAGCTATTCAGAAATGATCCTGAAATGCTACCTTTGGCAGAGGAGTTTTCAGCTAAAATTGAAGACGTTTCTAAGTTCTTGTATGACAATGATTTTGAACGACCAAAAACAGAAATTAAAACAAAAATCACGTACCATGATGCTTGTCATCTAGCTCACGGACAAGGTATTCGTTTTGAACCCCGTCAACTTTTAAAAGAAATCCCAGGCGTGGAAATGGTAGATTTACCTGATGCAGACAGATGCTGCGGAAGTGCGGGAATTTACAATCTCACGCATCCTGAAATGGCAGGGAAACTTCTTAACCGTAAGATCGATGATATTCCTGACAATATTGACATGATCTCAATGGGTAATCCGGGTTGTATGCTCCAAATTGCGATGGGTGTTGAAAAACATGGTAGAAGTGAAAAAGTAGTCCATACTGTTCAGCTGCTAGATTGGGCTTACGAAAAAGATAAAAAAGAAGCTAGCAAACTAGTGAAATCATAGAAGAAGGAGGTGGAAGGTATGTTTGGGAAAAATCGTAAAAAGCAAAATTCTGACACTGTTGTTCAACAGTTAATCGATATTGTAGGTGAAAGTGAAGTTCTATATTTAAAAGAAGACCTCATCTCATATGAATGTGACGGCTATACGATGTCAAAAGGGATGCCAAGAGCGGTTGTTTTTGTAAATAATGCACAACAAGTTTCAGAGATTGTGAAACGATTAAACAAAGAAAAGGTTCCTTATATTGCACGTGGGGCAGGGACGGGATTGAGCGGAGGAGCGACTCCGTTCGGCGGTGAAGTTCTTATTAGTATGGTTCGGATGAAGAAGATGCTTCACGTCGACCTAGAAAATAGAAAAGCAGTTGTTGAGCCGGGCTTTGTTAACCTGAAGTTGACACAATCCATTTCGGACAAAGGCTACTATTATGCACCAGACCCTTCAAGCCAGTATGCATGTACGATTGGCGGTAATGTTGCTGAAAATGCGGGTGGCGCTCACTGTTTAAAATATGGTGTAACGACGAACCATATTTTAGGACTTGAAGTTGTTCTTCCAAATGGCGAAATCGTTGAAATTGGAGGAGAAGGGGTTCCTGACCGCCCAGGATACGATTTACTTGGTCTGTTGACAGGTTCAGAAGGAACACTTGGCATTGTGACGAAAATCACGGTGAAAGTATTAAAAAATCCTGAAGGTAAAAAGACCGTTCTCGCCTATTATGATGATATTAATGATGCGAGCCAAGCTGTTTCTGAGATTATTTCGGCTGGTATAATTCCAGCGGCACTTGAAATGATGGATTCTATCGCCATCGAGGGTGTGGAATCCGCTGCTTATCCGGTTGGGCATCCGAGAGACATTGCTGCTTTCCTGCTAATTGAAGTTGATGGAATTGCAGCTGGAATTGACGACCAAATTGATGAAATTCTTACTGTATGTAAAAACAACAATGTGCGCGAAGTAAAAGTAGCAAAGGATGAAGCAGAGCGCGGACTTTGGTGGGCAAACCGTAAAATGGGTTTTGGTGCAATGGGAGCAATTTCTCCTGACTACCTCGTTCAGGATGGTGTTATTCCACGAACACGCTTGCCAGAAGTGCTTATAAAAATAGCTGAAATAAGTAAAAAGTATGAACTTCGTATTGCGAATATTTTCCATGCAGGAGATGGAAACCTTCATCCGCTTATTTTGTTTGATGCGAGTATACCGGGTCAAAGTGAACGTGCATCAAAAGCGGGTTCCGAATGCTTGAAGGCTTGTGCAGATGTTGGTGGTTCGATTACTGGGGAACACGGAGTTGGCATTGAAAAATCATCTGAAATGCGCTTTATCTTCAGTGACGAAGAAATGGAAGCGCAAACGGATATACGATCTGTATTTAACCCGGATGACTTATTAAATCCAGGGAAACTATTCCCGAGCCCTGGCCGTTGTGCTGAAATTAAACAGGAACTGAAAAAAGCAGAAGTATAATAGTTTACTAGTTCACAAGATATAAAAATGAGAGAGATGGGTAGTGTAACCCATCTTAATTTTTCAGAATTGAGGAGATCAAACAATGAAATTTGCTAGATTTAAAAAACAAACTGAAGAGACAATTTTGCAAGGAATCGTAACAGACAACGGTATTCTAGAAATTGAGGGGGACATATTTTCAGATTGGAAGCATACAGAAGTAGTACATGATGTTGAAGAGATTGAACTTTTGGAACCGCTTACACCACGTCATGTGATTGGTATTGGTGCAAACTATGTCGGTAAAACAGCTGATCTACCTTCTGAATTACCCGATATACCTGTATTTTTTTATAAGCCCGTTTCTTCTGTTATTGGGAGTGGGGAGCCAATTGTTATCCCAAGTAAAGTAGAAGAAGTGAAATTTGAATCCGAGCTTGCAGTGGTGATTGGCAAACGCGCGAGCAACATTTCTGAAGAAGAGGTTACAGACTATATTTTTGGCTATTCGGTAGCCAATGATGTAACGGCACCACAGTTTTTCCATGAAGCTGGGCATTGGATGATAGGAAAGTCATTTGATACGTTCACACCGCTTGGCCCATATATCGAAACAGAACTTGATCCCGACAAAATCAAGGTTGAAGCATACTTAAACGGTGACAAGAAGCAGAATAGCTCAACACTGCTTATGATTGTTTCAATGAGAAAGATGATTGCTTACTTATCCGAAGTGATGACACTGGAACCGGGCGATGTGATTTTAACTGGCAGTCCGCTTGGTGCTGAAATGATGAAAGATGGCGATGAAATCGTCTGTGAAATTGCTGAAATTGGTAAGCTTCGTAATCCTGTAAAACAAGGCTGATTTTTTCTTTATGTTTAATCTCTATGTTTATATAACAATATTAAATTTCTGTGTTTTTATGAGCGGACATGCATATTGTTATTTAATATAAGGCTGTTTTCGTAAAGATTGTTGCTTTTGAGAGAATATCAATATTACGCGACGTAACTGCTGGTTGATTTCCGTTCCGGTCAGTTCGCTTTCCGCGGGCAACGCTTCAGCCTCCTTGCCCCGGCAAGGGGTATGCCGACGTTGTCTGCAAAGGACGGTTTTAGTCGGCCCTCATCGACCACTTCCTGTGGGGTCTTCAGCTGTTGCTTTTCCCGCAGGAGTCGACTGTCCGTAACGAAAATCAACTGCCATAATAGTGGGAACTTCATGCTCTAATCAATGATGTGATTCTATCGTTCCATTATAGACACCACACAAGCGGAGGAAAAACACGGAGACTCCTGCGGAAATAGCGAAGACGCTGAGACCCCCACAGGGAGCGGTCTTTGCGAGCGAGGAGGCTCAGCGCGAGCCCGCGGAAAGCGTAGTGATTTTTCCGCAGCGATGGCGCAAGGGCATCGAACATGATTTTAGTTAAGTCGCATTTTATATCAACTATGAAGATAAAAAAGCAACATTGGGTACGAAAAGAGCCTAATAAAAAAACTTTTATAAGGGGATTTGAAAATGGGAAATGGAATATTAGCTATTCTGGCCTTACTTCCGGTTATTGTTGTTGCGGTTTTTCTAGTCGGACTTAAGTGGCCAGCGAGTAAAGCGATGCCGCTTTCCTACATCGTCGCGGTTTTACTGGCGCTTCTCGTTTGGGATGTAGCATTTCCAAAAGTCGCTGCTGCATCTGTACATGGTCTTATCGTTGCTGTTACGCTTTTATTTATTATCTTTGGCGCGATTTTACTATTGAACACACTTCAAGAAAGTGGGGGTCTGCACACCATTCGTCGCGGTTTCACAGATATTACACCTGACCGTCGTATTCAGGTAATTATCATTGCATGGCTTTTCGGTTCTTTTATTGAAGGTTCAGCAGGATTTGGTACACCTGCTGCCGTTGCAGTGCCATTATTGGTTGGACTTGGGTTTCCGGCGATGGCGGCTGTTGTCTGCGGTATGATTATTCAAAGTACACCGGTATCATTTGGAGCAGTTGGAACGCCGATGATTGTTGGTGTAGGTACAGGAATTGAGCCGCTTTCCCAAATTACTGATGTTTCAGCTTTTGTATTTGGTGTTGCCGGGAAAGTAGCTTTGCTTCATGCCATTGCGGGACTGTTAATCCCATTATTTCTAGTCGCTATTTTGACCCGGTTTTTCGGAAAAAACAAGTCATTCAGTGAGGGCTTAAGGGTCTGGAAGTTTGCCATATTTGCTTCGTTAGCGATGACGGTACCGTATCTTATAGTTGCAATTACATTAGGACCTGAATTTCCTTCCATGATTGGTGGCTTAATTGGGTTGGCAATTGTCATTCCTGCTGCCAAAAAAGGCTTCCTTATGCCAAAAGACAGCGAAATGTGGGATTTCGAAGCAAAAGATCGCTGGGACCCAACATGGACTGGTCGTGTTGAACTCAAACATAGCGATATCTATGCAGGCAAAATCAGCATGTGGCGTGCATGGGCTCCATACGTTTTGATTGCAGTTCTACTACTTATTTCAAGACTAACTGTTGTTGGAGAATGGCTTAAAGCTGCCAAGATTACGATTCCAAATATCTTTGGAACAGAGATATCTTCCGGCTGGGACATTCTTTATTCACCAGGCTTCATTTTTATAGTCGTATCAGTATTTACGTACTATATGCACGGAATGAAAGGCAGGGAATTTGCCCGGGCTTGGAAAGATTCCGGTAAAACAATGATTGCTGCAGGTTCAGCCCTCGTCTTTACTGTTCCAATGGTGCAAGTATTTCTTAACTCAGGTGGCGGGGCAGCGGGTTATGAAAAAATGCCGATTGTACTCGCAGAAGGCGTTGCAAATATAGCGGGCTCCATGTATCCATTTTTTGCAACGTTTATCGGAGGGCTTGGGGCGTTCGTAGCTGGTAGTAACACGGTTAGTAACATGATGTTCTCCCTCTTCCAATTCGGGGTAGGTGAGCGGATCGGTGCTGACCCAACTTGGATGGTTGCCCTTCAAGCAGTTGGTGGTGCAGCTGGAAACATGATCTGCGTGCATAACGTGGTCGCTGCATCGGCCGTTGTTGGACTTGTAGGGAAAGAAGGGCATGTTATTCGTAAAACGCTTCTTCCGTTTTTCTATTACGCGCTGTTGTTAGGTTCGATCGGTTATTCCATTATGTGGACAGCAGACAAAGGAATTTTCAACATTGGAACGATTATCGCAGTTCTTATTTGGGCGCTTGTCTTTTACCTTATTGCAACGAACAAAAAGCGTTTAAATGCTATTCAACACGATATCGCTTCCTAAGCCCATATTTTAATGAAACTCCTTCGATGTTGAGGGAGTTTTTTTTGCGCTGGATGTCTATCAACTACTAGGAAGGCAACTGAAAAAGTGGTGGATTTTAAAAAAATTAACTTTACACCTTAACTTAGCATTTCGAATATACGGAGACTCCTGCGGGAAGCAAGAGATAGGCTTGACACTCGCCCGCGGAAAGTGAAGTATAATCGAATATGCGATGGTGGATCCGCATATTTAGTACTATATTTAACTTTTTCAGTAGCCTTTAGGTGTGCAAGTCCAATTCAGACTTGGGAGTAGGAACTGTTAGCTAAACTAAAATAAACCCACAATCCTTCTTCAGAATTGTGGGTTAACCTGTTACATATAAATTTCTATTTTATTGTTATCCGTTA
The DNA here is from genome assembly GCF_044793635.1 of Virgibacillus necropolis. Lineage (GTDB taxonomy): Bacteria > Bacillota > Bacilli > Bacillales > Amphibacillaceae > Virgibacillus_F > Virgibacillus_F necropolis_A. Next base: position 1,486,408 of record NZ_CP084992.1, on the reverse strand, counting down.
ATAGAAGTTCCTCGAGCACCTTATGTCCGACAATAAATCCGCCATCACGGTAAGGGTTGGTAATGGATTCTGTTTCCACGTTCTGACCGTTAATAACCAAGTGTTTCTTATCCTGATTCAGATGGTAAACAAATGTAACAGGCCGATCCATGAACGTAAATTTAAACTGTAATCCATCAAGTTTTTCTGGCAACACTGGGTCAATAACAAGGTTACCTTTTTCTTGACGTATTCCTAGTGAGTTAGAAATTAATTGGTTCATATAAATCCCTGGGCCGCTTGAATAAATGCGCCAGCCACCTTTGACTTGTACGGTTCCATCTCTAAGTTTATCAAAGTTTTTTTGTGCTTGGTATCGAGTATTAAACTTTCCGTCAGAACTACTGAAATAGGTATTACTTTGACGGATTTCTGCATTTGGAACAATATCTCTGATACCAATCGGATTGATGACCGATAAACCTCTCCAAACTTCATCTTCATTACCGAGTTTTGCCATTGCCTCAACAAATCTGATGTTTGCATGTACATATTGTAAACCGATTTCGCGTCCGAAGTTGGCTGCTTGTTCTGCCCGTTTGAAATGTGTACTTACTCCTCCAGTATACTTAGCTGGTCGATCCATTAGGCGGACGCCATCTGGAAAGTAAAGATTTTCCTTGATGATAGCATAATGTTCTTTAGCCTCTTCTGCTGTTAAAAGTTCGCTAATCATTCCTCGAATCATTGGTAGTAATCGATAATTAATTCCGGTTTTCGAATCGGTCGGATGTAGCATGAATTCTGACTTTCCTGGTTGTTCCATATATACAAAACCGGGTAGAATATCTGCATTATGGATATAGCGATTATAATCATTTTTAATTCCGGAAGCTAATGCCTGTAATTCATTTGCTTCCTGTTCATCAGGTTCTATGAGTGCTTCTGACAGTTTACTAATTACTTGATACGTCAATGCGACTGTCCAGCTTGAAACCATGAATTCTTTTAGTTGGGCATTTGCTGGTTGAAGTGTATCATCCCAATCGCCATCACCATATGATGATAAGAACGTATCATGGATGAATTCATCTTTAATATAGTTAATTGCCTTTTTGACATGATCCAAGATAGTTTCGGTTTTTTCAGTGAATCCGAATCCATCCCGCTCTGTGTAAGGAACTTTTTGCTGCAAAATAGCATAGTCCTTCGTTGCCTCTAAATAATCTCCTATTACTTTTAAAGGCCAAACAATTACGTCACCGTGGCTTTCGGCTTGTTGAATGTTTGCATATTTATCAAACATAAACCACTGCGGCCAGTTTCCGATATCTTCATATTGATGGGAGAAAACCTTTATAAGAATCTCTTTTACTGATTCAAAGTTTTGCGTTGCCATAAAATATTCGGTTGGACCTTGGCATACATCGCGTGTTCCCCATGCCGCTCCAATATATTGTTCCAGTCCACGTGGCACGGAAAAGTGTACAAGCATATTGTGTGTATACCACCATGCAGTAGCGTTCATTTTTTCAAGTTCTTCTGTTGCTTCGTTATTTATTGACAGGGAAAAGCCTTTCATAACATCACGATAAAATGTACGATAACGCGCAGCTTCCGTTTCAAAGTCTTTTTTCTTCCAAGGTTTATTTTCGTTATATAATAGTCCTTCTATTCCTATTTCCCATTCACTTGAGGAATTCACATGTAGAACCACAAGCGAGGCTAAACCAGGTAAAGCGTTTTGAGCTAAAAGGTTTTCATCTTCTAACTGAACATCAGCACCTGTTACATGAAGACGATAAGATAGATCTGGATATTTTTCCGCGCTATCAGCTTCAGAATCAGCATAAAAAGATAAGGTATTTCCTTCTTTTTCTATCTTGAACGGTCTTTCGTATTCATTATTGTTCATTGTTACTTGGTTTGTAACTAGGTAGTCATAGGATTTACCACTTGATGACTTTACTTGCAGCTGCACTTCAGGTGTATCAACAGTTGTAAAGTTAGTGATAACCAATACATCATTTTCGGTTTTATAGTACCAGCGTGCATAGTTAAATCCTAGTTCAAACATCGACGGCATGGTAAGTAAGCGATAAGTTCCATCCACTTCTACGTATATCCTTTGGCCGGACGTTTTCATTATGTTTAACGGATTTCGTATATTCGATAACATCTTATTCATGGAAGTATTTCCGACTGTTATTTGGGAGTTGAAAATACCGTACATAAAGGAAGTGGAAGTTATCGTGTCTTCTTTTAATTTATCATTTTGTCCACTCATTAAGATATGGCCATGTGGTCGTTCCACAAGTTGTTCTTTTTCCTTCAAGATCACGTGCTCATACGAATTCGTAAAAAACGAGAGTAGTGAGTCATCCTCATATTCTTCCTGATGGCGCGCAGGAAAATAGTTGTTAATCTCTTCATTTGTCATGGATAAAGTTTGAAGTGGTTCTCCTATAATAGAAGAAGTACTGATCTTATCCAACGGTTGGCGAGCTGCGGTGCGCTGATTTTTCACTTCTTCCCATGCATTCGATACTTCATCTTCAAATTCTAAGGAAGTAATAGTTGATGGATGATCCTCTTTAAAAAGGCCGTAAAATACAAATTGCTGCTGGCCAGATAATGTAAGGCGTTCTGACTGCAATGCTGTATAAGCAAATTCATATTGATAGATTTCATTTGCCAGGGTGGCTTTCGTTAGTATTTCTGGCACGTTTGTGGTTTTATACGATAGTCCAAAAAATTGAAATCCATCTGTAGAATAACCAACTGTTTTATTAAGTGCACCTTGTTGCATGTACGGAAAGCCGTCAGTCATAGGTTGATTTTGCCGTGTGCAAACAACATAACCTTTCTTGGTATCTTCAAATACTTTGTGATCCATATATTGAGACATGTAAGCTTCATTTGAGCGAACAGCTCCATGATCGGCAAGACCCAGATCCTGTCCGTAAATAATATCTACGTCTATATCTTCGGCGTTCAAGGTAACATCCCAGAACCAGATTCCCTTCGATGATAATCTAAATGTAACCTGGTATTCTACGCCACACTTAGAACCTTGCCAGATAACTTGAGATTCGTTGGTGAACAAGCTGCTATCAGACTTAACACCTAATAAAGGGATAACCTTTATTTCATCAGACGCATAAATACGCAAGTAGAGGTTATTTAATGCTCCGTCAATTGGATTGGACAATAGTTGATTGATCATCGTGCTTTTATGACTGATTTCAAATAAATCACCACTATTTAAAAAGGTGAACTGTAAATCTCCTTCTTTAATCGTAAATTTAGACTCGTTCATTTATGCATTCTCCTTTAGGTGCTTATTTTAATAATTCGAAAGGAATAGCTTGGACATCCCGGCTATTAGATCCAATATAAGCAATAAACTTACCTGGATCACTTGAAAATTCAAGGTTTGCGTGATGATAACGTAGCTCTTCTTCTGAAATAGTAAACGTTACTTCTTTTTCTTCTTCGGGCTGTAAGTGAATTTTTACGAATCCTTTTAGTTCCTTTAATGGCCGTACGACTTCCCCTACAAGATCCCGAATATAGAGTTGTACTGTTTCTTCTCCAGCTGTATTACCTGTGTTTTTAACAGATACCTTCATTGTTATCGGTCTGTCAGCAGTCATTTCTGCTGCTGAAAGTCTCGCGTTATTGTAGGTGAAGGTTGTATAGCTTAAGCCGTATCCAAATGGAAATAGTGGTTCATTCGGGCTATCCAAATACTGTGATACATATCGTTCTTGGGCATCTGGTGCACCTTTTGGTCGCCCGGTATTGAAATTGTTATAGTAAACAGGTACCTGTCCGACAGAGTAAGGGAATGACATGGTTAGTTTTCCTGATGGGTTAGCGTCACCGAAAATTAAGTCAGCAATTGCTGCACCACCTTCTGTTCCTGGATACCAAGCCTCTAATACCGCATTTGAATGTTCCATTACCCCGTGCAAATCTAAAGGACGTCCATTAAATAGCACCGACACCATTGGTTTATCCAGTTCTTTCACTTTTCGTATTAAATCGAGTTGGACTTGTGGTAGCCTAATATCTGTTAAGGATCCAGCTTCACCGCTCATTTCGGAATCTTCTCCAAGGGCTAGAACAACAACATCAGCATCCTTTGCTACTTGTAGCGCTTCAGTTAGCTGCCTGTCATCACTCGTTTCAATATCACAGCCTTTGGAAACGGTAAAGTTGGAGGCATTCACTTTCATTTTCAGACCTTCATTCATTGTAATTGCTTCGTCCTTTGAACCTAACCATGACCATGGCCCAAGAATGTCGTTGTTATCAGCGAAAGGACCGATTAAAGCAACCTTTTGTTCTTTTTGTAATGGTAGAACATCATCATTTTTCAATAATACAGCGGATTTTGATGCTAGTTCGCGTGAGACTTGTCTATGTGCTTCACTCATTACTATATCTTTTTCAAGCTGTTCATTTGCTCCACGGTATGGATTATCAAATAAACCAAGTTTTTGTTTTAGTTGCAATATGCGTAATACCGATTCATTAAGTAATTCTTCTTCGATATCGCCATTATCCACTAATTCTTTTAAATTTTTCACGTAGCATGCAGTCATCATTTCGATATCGACACCAGCTGTTAAAGCTTTTAATGCTGCTTCTTTTTCGTTTTCTGCAACTCCGTGTGGGATTAACTCCTTGACTGCTCCCCAATCGGAAATAATGACGCCATCAAAGTTCCATTCATCGCGAAGTAGGTCACGCATTAATTGTTTGTTTCCGGTTGCGGGTATTCCGTCTACTGTGTTAAACGCAGTCATAACCATTTCACTGCCAGCATCAAGTGCTGCCTTATAAGCTGGTAAATAGGAATCACGTAGTTCGCGTTCTGACATGTTGACAGTATTATAATCACGCCCGCCTTCTGGAGCACCATATGCAGCAAAGTGCTTAACGCATGAAGCAACACGGTCATAGTCATTTGTTAAATCTGAACCTTGGAAACCACGAACCTGGGCTTTAGCAAATTGACTATTTAGATATGAATCTTCACCAGTAGACTCCATTACCCTGCCCCAGCGAGGGTCTCGAACTAAGTCAACCATAGGGGCAAAAGTGACATGTACGCCAGATACTGCCGCTTCTTTTGCAGCGATTTCTGCGCTTTTTTCTGCTAATTCCAGATCCCATGAACAACCAATCGCTAAAGGAACAGGAAAAATAGTTTTGTAGCCATGAACAATATCGGACATTACTAATAAAGGGATACCTAAACGATTTTCACTTATGTGTGCTTGTTGAATGCTGATTACTTCGTTAGCACCCGATGCTCCGAGCACGGAACCACTGTTGCGAACAACATCATCGTTAATTCCCATGCCTACCATCGGACCTGTAATTTGTCCTTGGTTAGCAGATCCTTTGTAAAAAGGTGTTGCTAACTGCATTAGCTGACCTATTTTTTCATCTAAAGTCATTTGGTCCATGAGTGAAACTAATTGTTTATTATTCATAGTTACTCCTCCGTGTCTATAAGTAGTTAAATGAAACGTTTCGATAAATTGTATAGTGGAATTATAAGGTCTTTTCATCTTGCGGTCAAATTATTTTAATCTTAATTTATCCCATTATACAAGTGTTTATAGCTTATTTGTTGTAAAAATTTGAATAAAAATAATAAAATTTTACTAAAACTATTGAAAGCGGATTCAGTATTGATTATAATCAATATATCGAAACGTTTCAATAGATGTTCACAAATAAATTTAAGGGGTGTTTTGCTTTGAAGAAATCCAAATTAATAATTTTGTTTTCAATTATGGCTGCTTTTGCCTTTTTAAGTGCTTGTTCTGATGATAGCTCTGAAGGCGGCAGTGATACAATTGAAGTATGGGCAATGGGTGAGGAAGGTAAGAAACTTGAAGAGCTTACCAAGAAATTTGAAGAAGAAAATGAAGGTCTTAAAGTAGAAGTACAAGCTATCCCTTGGGGTAATGCACACGATAAGCTATTAACGGCAGTTGCTTCCGGAAATGGACCTGATGTACTTCAACTGGGTACAACATGGGTAGCAGAGTTTGCTGAGGCAGGCGCATTAAAGGATTTATCCGAATATATGGATGACTACCCGGAATTTGCACCTGAGAATTATTTTGATGGTTCAAAAGCTGTAATGAAACGTGGAGATAAAATTGTAGGTATACCTTGGTATGTTGATACACGCGTTTTATACTATCGTACAGATATTTTAAAAGAAGCTGGATATGATGAAGCTCCACAAACATGGGAAGAATTGAAAGACGCTGCTGCAACGCTTTCAGCACGTGGAGAAGACCAATTTGGAATTGATATCGATCAAAAAGATCAGATTACACCATTCATTTTTGCTTGGCAAAATGGATATGAAGCAGATTTGGAAAATAAAGATTTGAATTTTGATTCACCTGAATTTATTGAAGCAATGGAGTATTATCATAGCTATTTTGAAAAGGGTTACAGTCAAACACAACAAGGTGGAGATATTGTACAAGCGTTCAGCAATGGATCTAAACCGATGTTCTTCAGTGGTCCTTGGATGATCAATATTATGAAGGACCAGGCGCCTGATCTTGAAGGGAAATGGGCGACAGCAGTTATGCCTAAAAAAGAATCAAGAACATCCAGTATGGGTGGATCCGTTTTATCTGTCTTCCATACATCTGAAAATGTAGATAACGCATTGAAGTTTATTTCTTATATGAACGAAGTGGAAACACAGCTTGAGTGGTTAAAAGTTTCCAACACACTACCAGCAAGAACGGAAGCTTGGGAAGATCCGGTACTAAAAGAGGATCCTAACTATCAAGTGTTCGGGGAACAATTGAAGGATGCAAAAGCAGGACTTCAAATACCAGAATTTGAACGAATTGCTCAGGAACTGTTGAGTTCACTTGAACGTATTAATGCAGGTGGAGCAGATCTAGAGGAAGAAATGAAAAAGTTTAACAAAAAGGCTCAGGAATTACTGGAAGAAGAATAAAACAAAGCAGGCTGTTGATATATAATGGAAAAAATATGGAGTCAATGAGCAGTTGCTTATGCTCCATATTTCTTTTCATATATATCGCGAGCAGTATTGATAGGTGGGTTAAAAATGTTGGATTCAATTAAAAGTAAATTTCAAAATAAACAACCATATATGTTTATTGCACCTGCAGTAATATTGCTGATGATCTTTAGTATTATCCCAATACTGATTGCATTTGTAATTAGCTTTACGGATCTTAATCTAAAAGGGTTGGCTGATTGGTCGAATATTAGCTTTATAGGTATGGAAAATTATATAGAACTTTTTAAAGATGATACTTTTTTAAAGTCTGTCTATAATACTGCCTTTTATGTCATTATAGGTGTGCCTCTCGTTATTTTCTTCTCATTAGGCATCGCTTTATTGTTGAATTATGGCAGCAATAAACTGTTCTCCTTTTTCAGGTCTGTATACTACATGCCTTCGATCACCAATATCATTGCTGTAGCAGTAATTTGGGGATATCTGTACAATACAGATTATGGATTAATCAACTATGTTTTATCGCTTGTAAATATAGATGAAGTTCCATGGCTGCAGGATCCATTGATAGCCAAAATTTCGTTAATTATTTTGGCAGTCTGGAAGGGAATCGGGATTAACATGATTATTTTCCTTGCTGCTCTGCAAGGAATTCCGAGATCATATTATGAAGCTGCAGAAATGGATGGGGCAAGTCGAATAAAAACACTTTTCCATGTGACATTGCCACTGCTACGATACGCAACGTTCTTTGTTACGGTAACGACACTGATCGGATGGATGCAGTTCTTCGAAGAGCCTTATGTTATGACGCAAGGCGGTCCGTTAGACGGAACGGTTTCAGTTGCATTATTTATTTATCAGGAAGGTTTTCAGTTTAGTGAATTTGGCTACGCAGCCGCTGCATCATTTATATTGTTTATCATGATTATTATTGTGACGTTAGTTCAGTTTAAAGCTAGAAAATCTGATACAGAGTATTAAGGAAGGGTGAATCTAATGGCTACAGCTATGAAAAAAAGTAAAACCGAAATGCGGATTGTAACAACTATTATGGTGCTTGGCGGAGTCTTGGTTTCGATCCCCTTTTTGTGGATGATTTCCAGTGCGTTTAAGCCTGAAAGTGAAGTACTGCAGCTTGTACCAACGTTGATTCCGGAAAATCCAACATTAGAAAACTTTATTAAACTGTTCACTGAGTTAAATTTCCTTGTATACTTAAGAAATACATTAATTATTGTATTCTTTTCGTTCATAGGATTACTATTTAACGCCATGGCCGGATATGGGTTTGCGAAATTCGAATTTAAAGGCAGGGAGAAAATATTCTATGTTGTTTTAGCAACAATGATGATTCCTGGACAAGTTACGATGATCCCTGTTTATTTATTACTTAATGAAATGGGTCTGACAAACACGATGACTGGAATTATATTACCAGGCTTGGCAGTTGCTTTTAGCATCTTTTTGTTCAGACAATTTATGACTACCATTCCAACTGATTTAATCGAAGCTGCCCGTTTAGATGGAGCAGGAGAATTTTATATTTTTTTCCGGTTAATAATTCCGATCGCTAAACCGATATTTGCTGTACAGGGAATTTTAACTTTTATTGCCGCATGGAACAGCTTCCTGTGGCCGCTAATTATCGCAAATGATGAGAGCCTGTACACGTTATCTGTAGGACTGTCACTGCTTCAAGGTCAATATGCAAATAACTTTGCATTACAAATGGCTGGAGCGGCATTTATGGTTATACCGATCATGATAATATTTTCTTTCTTTCAAAAGTATATTGTCGAAGGATTCACTATGTCCGGTATTAAGTAATGAACTAATTGTTAGAAATAAAGGTACTATTAAAATAGGTTTTTTAAAGGAATTTTATGGAGGAAGTAAAAATGGCAACAATTAAAGATGTGGCAAAGCTCGCAGGAGTAGCGATATCGACAGCTTCATACGCATTAAATAACAGTACTAAAGTTAGCCAATCTACTAGAAAAAAGGTGGAGAATGCTGCCAAGGAGTTAAACTATCAAAAAAATGGCTTTGCATCAGACTTAAAAAGAACAAAGACAAATACAATTGCTTTAATTCTGAGTGATTTATCCGGACCCTATTATTCAGAATTAATCAAAGGTGTTCAGGATGTTGCCACAACAAATGGATATGATCTGATTGCTTGCAGTTCAATTGGAGGATCACAATCTACAGCTGTTAAATTTTTAAAAGAAAAACGAGTGGACGGGGTCATTATTCTAGCCCACAATATTAGCGATGAACTAACCTTGGAATCAGCAAGGGAAGGATTTCCACTTGTTGTATTGGATAGAAAACTAAAAAATGAATTTGTCGTTCATGTTGAAGTAGATAATGTGGATGGTGGTTACGCTGCAACTGAACATTTAATCAAAAAGGGTCATAAACAAATTGCGTATATAAATGGCCCTTATAACTCGCATGATAATGAACTGCGATTTGAAGGATTTTCAAGGGCATTAAAAGATAATGGGCTAACATATCAATCAAAGTGGAGATTGTCTGGTGATTTCACACGTGAAGGTGGATACAGAGCAACAAAAATGTTGATAGCTCAAAATGAATTACCTGAAGCGGTTTTTTACGCGAATGATGAAATGGCAATCGGGGGCATACAAGCTTTTAGGGAAAATGGGATAAAGATTCCTGAGGACATTTCCGTAATAGGCTTTGATGATATTCAGCTAGCCGAATATATAACCCCACCATTGACCACTATGAAACAGCCTAAATATGAAGCCGGGGCGTTATCTGTACATTTAATTTTTCAATTATTATCAGGTGAAAAAGTAAATCATAGTTATAAGCTTTCGACAGAACTTGTTGAGCGGGATTCTGTGAAATTAAAAGAATAACGAATATAAGAGGCCTATGCAGACCAATTTGGTGATGTGTGGGTCTTTTTTGTTTTGGAGTGTCGGTCGCTTGTTTTGAATGGATTTATCATTAGTATTTTTTGTTGCCCTTGTTCCATCTATATAATCTTGTGAACGTCTTTTGTAGGGAGAAAGGCGCTTTTCTAAATTGATGAGGTTAAGAATCGAGAGGTTGAAGGAAGGGTTATTGAATCTAAGATATTCAATTACTATATCAATTATCTTAGTTCATCCACTGTACAAACTAAGTTTAGGCTGTTACAATAATTTATAGAAAATAGCAGAAAGCGGTTTCATTATAGGAGGTGAAAAGGAGAGGGATTATTTTCTCTCTCTGATAGAGATGGAAAAAAATAAAAGCTTTTATATCGTGTTAATCACTTTGGTCGCAACTTTAGGAGGTCTTTTATTTGGCTATGATACAGCTGTCATATCTGGAGCGGAAGGCGCTTTGCAAGTTTACTTTACAGATAGTTTAGGCCTTAGTTCACTCGTGCATGGAATTACGGTTTCTAGTGCTTTAATTGGTTGTATTATAGGCGGTATTATGTCTGGATATTTTTCAACTACCTTTGGTCGGAAGTATTCGCTATTAATAGCGGCATTTCTATTTTTGTTATCGGCTCTTGGTTCTGCGTATCCTGAATTTTTATTTTTCACTAAAGGAGATCCAACAATAGCGCTACTAATTACCTTTAATATCTACCGTATAATCGGGGGTATCGGAGTAGGTTTAGCCTCAGCTGTAGTGCCAATGTATATCGGTGAAATCGCACCTTCGCATCTCAGAGGTCGATTGGTTTCATTAAATCAATTTGCGATTATTTTTGGAATGCTGGTCGTTTATTTTGTTAACTGGGGAATCTCGAAAGGTCAATCAGTGGAATGGATTAATGATGTGGGCTGGCGTTATATGTTCTTGTCAGAGGCGATTCCAGCTGTTCTGTTTTTAGTTTTTCTATTTGCTGTTCCGGAAACGCCTAGGTATCTTGTATCAAAAAATCAAAATGAGAAGGCAATGGTTATACTTTCTAAAATATATGATCAAAAGATGGCCAAAGCAACAATGTTTGAAATTAAGAAGTCCTTTAATGTAAGTAAAGGAAAACTGTTCTCGTATGGGAAGACCATCATCGTTATTGGTGTTCTATTATCTGTATTCCAACAATTTGTTGGAATTAATGTTGCGCTTTATTATGCTCCACGTATATTTGAAAGTATGGGTGCTGCAAAAGATGCATCCATGTTTCAAACAATTATTATGGGGTTAGTTAATGTTGTTTTCACGATAATAGCCATTTTAACTGTAGATAAATTTGGTCGAAAACCTTTATTAATCATTGGTTCCATCGGTATGATGATGGGTATGTTCGGGGTAGCGGGACTCGCTTTTTTCGATATTATTGGAATTACTACATTAGTTTTTATAATTATTTATACAGCATCTTTTATGATGTCTTGGGGTCCAGTGGTATGGGTACTTATATCAGAGATCTTCCCAAATAAAATCAGAGGGCAGGCTGTGGCGATTGCTGTAGCTGCACAATGGGGAGCTAACTATTTTGTATCCTCAACATATCCAGCTATGATGGAATTTAGTGGTGGCTTAACTTATTCCTTCTATGGCGTTATGAGTCTTCTTTCAGCTATATTTGTATGGAAATTCGTACCTGAGACAAAGGGAAGATCACTAGAGGAATTAGAAACCCTATTGACACAATCTAATTCAAAATCAAATGAGAAAAAATATAATGTTAATTGAAGTGCCTGTCACTTCCTGTTATTTGGTGAATGTTGTCGAATAATAGGTCTTGTGATAAGAAATATAAAAAGCGAACAAGGAATTGGCGGAGTGACCGTCAATTCCTTGTTTTGTTTAGGGTGCCTGTCACTTCATATAATATTTCTTGAAGACAAATTAAAGGTAGTGTATTATACTATATATAATTATATGAATATTTTAAAAAACCAAATAACGGGAAAGGGGATTTGATATAATAAGTGAACAGGCTTATATTTTTACAACATCAGAGGGAGATTTATTATGCCAATTATCCAATCTTTAGATAGAGCACTGCGTATGTTAGATTTATTTGATGAAAGACAAACGGAGCTTAAAATATCAGAAATAAGTACTAAAATGGGGTTGAATAAGAGTACAACACACACACTTCTAAAAACCCTGAAAATGCACGATTATATAAAGCAAGACATGGAAACGGGTAAGTATAGCCTCGGGTTAAAACTAATTGAACGAGGTAATTATGTGCTTAGCAGCCTTGATATTCGCAAAATTGCTAAACATGCCTTAACGGAATTATCAGACGTTACCGGTCAGACGGTGCATCTAGTTATCCTGGATGGTCAATCAGGTGTATATATTGATAAGGTAGAAGGTGCTACCTCCATTGTTTTTTCACGTATTGGTAGAAGGGTCCCTATCCATTCAAGTGCTGTTGGAAAAATATTAACCGCTTTCAAAAGTGAAGTGGAAATAGATGATATTTTAACTGATTATGAGTTTTATAAACAAACCAAACACACAATTACTTCAAAAGAGATGTACATAAAAGAATTACAAGTAGCAAATGAAGCTGGTTATGCTATGGACAACGAGGAAAATGAGCCTGGTGTGTACTGTATTGCTGTTCCAATCTTTGATTATCGGGGCTCGGCAGTAGCGGCAATTAGTATATCAACTACAATATCCAATGTTACAAAAGAATATAAAAAGACCACAATTGATTTATTAAAGGAATCAGCATTAACTGTTTCGCATCAATTAGGGTATAAATCATCCATTCATTCCATCTAGCTGATTAAATTTTTAACAGATAGGAAAGTATAAACTTTCCTAACTGCATAAGTGCAACTATGACATTCGCCACAAAGGCTTGCGAATGACAAGTTTTCTAATATGTATATTACAGAACGTGGTTTTATAATATAAAACGGAGGGGTTAAATGAGAATTATAAAATATAAGGAAAAGGGTGCTGTTTTGCTTGCGGCCGTAACGGATGATTCGAAGGTTTACGCTTTGCCATATGCCGACTTTATTGAATTAATGGCGAGGGCAGATGATAAAGGTGAAACATGTTTAACGATCGTTAACGAAATCATTCAGGATTCCTTACCATTGGATGAGAAATTAGAAGATTTATCTTTACAACTTCCAATTAATGCTTATGAGGTTTGGGCTGCGGGCGTCACTTATTCTAAAAGTAGGGATGCCAGAAATCATGAGGCTAAAGCAATAGTAGACTCTTACTACGACAAGGTTTATGAGGCAGAAAGGCCAGAACTATTCTTGAAATCTACGGAACGAAGAACAATAGGACCCAACACTCCAGTTTACATTCGCAGCGATTCTAATTGGCAAATTCCCGAACCCGAATTGGGTTTAGTACTAAATCGGGATGGTAAAATTGTCGGATACACAATTGGAAATGACATGAGTAGCCGTGATATTGAAGGAGAAAATCCTTTATATCTACCACAGGCCAAAATTTGGAGGCACTCTTGTGCAATAGGGCCTACAATCCGTTTGGCGGAAACAGTCACTGATCCTTATAATCTATTAATTACCTGTCGTATTTTCAGAGAAGGCGTTAAAGTATTTGAGGATAGTGCTAATACTTCCTTGCTGAAGAGAAAATATGATGAACTTGTTTCTTATTTGATTCGGGATAACCAATTATTTGATGGTACGATTTTATTAACAGGAACGTGTATTGTACCAGGAGATGATTTTACCTTACAGGAAGATGATTTAATAGAAATTGAGATTCCAGGAATAGGTGTATTAACTAATCCTGTTAAATCTCAGGTTAATGTAAAGGTTTAATGAAAACGTGTTCATATTACGTTATCAAATTTAAAATTATAGGAGGATGTATATGTCTACAATTGCAGAGACAAAAACTTATTTAAATTATGTGAATGGTGTTTGGCAAGCGTCATCGTCAAGTGAAGTGGTTCCAAGTTACAATCCGGCCAATAAAAATGAACTGGTTGGTAGTGTGCAAAGCTCAACCAAGGCGGATCTAGACAAGGTTGTGGATGTTGCGAAAAAAGGACAAAAAACGTGGAAGAACTTATCTGGTACTGAGCGCGGAAACTACTTATTTAAAATGGCTCAAATCTTAGAAGATAACTTGAATGATATAGCAGAAACACTGACGAGGGAAATGGGTAAAACACTTGCAGAGGCTAAAGGGGAAACAAGTCGTGGTGTCGCTATACTAAGGTACTATGCAGGTGAAGGAATGCGAGAAATAGGAGGTGTTATTCCTGCTTCTGATAGCTCGGCATTGATGTACAGTAAAAGGGTTCCTTTGGGAGTTGTTGGAGTTATTACGCCTTGGAACTTTCCTGTGGCGATTCCTATTTGGAAGATGGCACCGGCCCTTATTTATGGAAATGCGGTTATATTGAAACCTGCTACTGAGGCGGCAGTTACTGCGGCAAAAGTAATGGAATGTTTTGATCAAGCTGGACTGCCAGACGGTGTTATCAATTTAATCACTGGTAAAGGATCCGTAATTGGTCAAGGTCTTGCTGAACATAAAGATGTAAACGCAGTAACGTTTACGGGTTCAAACAACGTTGGTAACAACATTGGACAAACTGTTGCGGGTCGCGGAGGTAAATACCAGTTAGAAATGGGAGGGAAGAATCCAATCATTGTTGCTGATGATTGTGACATCGACCTTGCTGTAGATGCAGCTATTAGTGGTGGACTTAAATCTACTGGACAAAAATGTACATGCAGTAGCCGAGTAATCGTTCAAAGTAGTATCTATGCGGAATTCAAAGAAAAGCTTTTAGAAAAAGTGAAAGATATAAAAGTAGGCAATGGGCTGGACGGCACTACATGGATGGGCCCGTGTTCAAGTGAAAGTCAGTATAAAACTGTACGTGGCTACATTACCAAAGGTATCGAAGAAGGTGCCGAACTAATTCTTGGTGGTGATACACCAGAATCTACTGATTTAAAAGATGGATTTTACGTTAATCCAACCATTTTTGATGGAGTTAGCTCTTCTATGACAATTGCCCAAGAAGAAATTTTTGGACCAGTGTTAGCATTGATGAAAGTGGAAACTGTAAAGGAAGCAATTGAATTAGCTAATGATGTTGAATTTGGCTTAAGTGCATCCATTTTTACAAAGAATATTGATTATATATTAACGTTTATTGATGATATTGAAGCAGGGCTTGTTCGAATTAATTCTGAAACAGCAGGTGTTGAGCTTCAGGCACCTTTTGGAGGAATGAAAGCTTCCAGCTCACAATCTAGAGAACAAGGGCAAGCTGCAAAAGAGTTTTTTACTACTACGAAGACGGTTTTCATTAAGGGTTAAGAAGGTATTTTTGGGGCTGTCTCATGTTTTAATACGACTGAGGCAGTCTCTCATTTTTTTACTAAGGTGGGATTTTGAATGAAGCAGATAACAAACCCTGTATTACCTGGATATCATCCCGATCCATCATTCTTAAGGGTCGGTGATGATTATTATATTGCTACCTCGACATTTGAATGGTTTCCAGGTGTACAGATTCATCACTCAAAAGATTTAGTTAACTGGAGACTACTAAACTATCCATTAACACAATTATCCCAGTTGAATATGATTGGGAATATTAATTCAGGTGGTGTATGGGCGCCATGCTTAACTTATTCAGATGGGTTATTTTATTTGATTTACACGGATGTAAAAAGTAGACAAGGCGCATTTAAAGATACCCATAATCATTTAATAACCGCTGAGGATATTAATGGTCCTTGGTCAGAACCTATCTACTTAAACAGTAGTGGTTTTGATCCTTCCTTCTATCATGAAGATGATGGTTCGAAATGGCTATTGAATATGATCTGGGATCACCGAAAAGGGACCAATTCCTTTGCTGGAATAGCACTTCAGGAGTATTCAGTGGAACAGAAAAAACTGGTCGGACCAGTAAAGAATATATTTAAAGGTTCAGAAATAGCTTTAACAGAGGCACCACATATTTACAAAAGGAATGGTTACTATTATTTAGTGACAGCGGAGGGCGGTACATGGTACACCCATGCTGTAACAGTAGCGCGTTCAAAGTCACTTGATGGTCCGTATGAATTGGATCCTACTAATCCGATCTTAACTTCGGATCAAAGTGATTTTATCCAATTACAAAAGGCGGGTCATGGTAGTTTAGTAGAAACGCAAAATGGTGAATGGTACTTAGCCCACTTATGTGGACGTCCAGTGGTGGACAAGAAGTGTATTTTAGGTCGTGAAACTGCTATCCAAAAGTGTTATTGGACAGATGATGATTGGATAAGAGTGGAAGGTGGGAATCATCCACAACTAATCGTCCCCGCTCCTGATCTCGAACCACATCCTTTTGAAAAGGAAAGTAATTACGATGATTTTACAAGCGAAGAACTAAACAAGTACTGGAATTCATTACGCCGACCGTTTACTGAAGATTGGGTTTCATTGTCTGAACGTAAAGGATACTTAAGGCTAAAGGGTGGAGAATCGATGAACTCTTATCATCGGCAAAGTCTTTTAGCTAGAAGGTTAGAGAGTTTTCATGCGGAGGTGGAAACGGCTGTAGAATTTGAACCAACGAATTTTCAACAAATGGCAGGTCTGATTGTCTACTATGATACGGATGATTATGTATATCTAAGAGTCACGCATCATGAAGAGCTCGGTAAGTGTTTGGGGATTATTGAATCCAAGCACGGTAAATACGATGAATTGTTATCTGAAGATATTACTATAGAGGGTCATTCATCGACTAAATTGAAAGCCAAAATTGATAATGAATGGCTCCAATTTTTCTTTTCAGTTGATGGAAACAAATGGCGGGAAATCGGTGGCAAAATAGATATAAGCAATCTTTCTGACGACGATGCAGATTATATTCGCTTCACTGGAACCTTCGTTGGTATATGTGTACAGGATTTAAGCGGACAACGGTTGAATTCAGACTTTGAGTATTTCAATTATCAAGAAATAGAGTGATTTTTTGTTAAACATTAATAATCATGGTTTGGATAGTGAAATGAAACTTGTAGATAAGGTGAGTGTTTATGAAAAAAGCTTTAATTTTTCAAGGTGGCTGGGAAGGGCACGAACCAGCGGAAGTGGCAGATATTTTAGCCGGTATATTAATAGAAGAGGGCTTCAATGTAAAGATTAGTGACAGCCTAAGTACTTTGGAGGAAGATGATCTTACAACTTATGATCTAATTATTCCAAATTGGACACAGGATAAGATCACCAAAGAACAGTTGACTCCTTTAATGGAAGCAGTCGAAGCCGGGACAGGTTTAGCTGGATTACATGGAGGGATGGGAGATTCCTTCCGGATGGAAACGGACTATCAATTTATGATCGGTGGACAATGGGTAGCGCACCCAGGTAATGATGGTATTTCCTATACTGTCAATATTCTGGACGCTGACCATCCACTCACAGAAGGAATGGAAGATTTTACTGTAGTGTCTGAACAATATTATATGCATATAGATCCAGCGGTAAAGGTCCATGCTACTACTCGGTTTCCTGTCGCTGATGGTCCTTATCAGACAAACGGTGAAGTCGATATGCCGGTTGTTTGGACGAAACGATGGGGGCAGGGTAAAGTGTATTATAATTCTTTAGGGCATGTAGCAGAAATTGTTCGCATGCCGGAAGTTATCGCCCTTATGCGTAAGGGTATGAATTGGGCAACTAGGTAAAAACTTCGGCAAAATATACGTACTAAACTATAAGAAATATGAGGTATGTCAAATGGAGAAATTAAATGTAGGAATTGTTGGTTGTGGGAATATAAGTGGAATCTATTTCAAAACGTCAAAACTATTTGATGTCTATGATATTGTTGCTTGTGCCGATGTTGACATAGATCGGGCAAAACAGCGTGCTGAGGAATTTGATATACCCAACGTTTATACTACAGAAGAACTATTAGCTGACCCAGATATTGATCTTGTCATTAATTTAACTCCTCCAGCTGTACATACAAAGGTAGCACTCGCTGCATTGGAGGTTGGTAAACATGTGTACGGGGAAAAACCTCTTGCTGTAACACGTGAAGAAGGGCAACAAGTGTTACAAGTTGCAAAAGAAAAAGGATTACTTGTAGGGAATGCACCAGATACTTTTCTAGGTGCTGGACTACAAACAAGTCGAAAGTTAATTGATGATGGTTGGATTGGAAAGCCTATTTCTGCAACTGCGTTCATGATGCATCATGGACATGAAAGCTGGCATCCTGATCCTGGATTTTTTTATCAAAAAGGTGGGGGACCCATGTTTGATATGGGCCCTTACTACCTGACTGCTTTAGTGTCACTTTTGGGACCGGCTAAACGAGTAACAGGTTCAACTAATATAGCATTTCCAGAAAGAATGATTACTAGTAAAGAAAAATATGGGGAAAAGATTCGGGTGGAAACACCAACACAAATTAATGGTGTACTCGATTTTGAAAATGGTGCAGTGGGCTCAATTATTACTAGTTTTGACACATGGCATCACCAATTACCTTATATAGAAATCCATGGAATCGAAGGAAGCTTGAGTGTTCCAGATCCTAATACTTTTGGTGGACCGGTATATGTTCGTAGACATGATCATGAAAATTGGAGTGAAATTCCCCTGACAAATGGCTTCAGTGAAAACAGTAGAGGATTAGGTGTTGCTGATATGGCTGCTGCTATCTTAAAAGAGGAAACACCTAGGGCAAACGGTGATCTCGCTTTTCATGTATTAGACATCATGCACGGATTTCATGATGCTTCAGATTCAAATCGGCATTATGAAATAATGAGTAAGTGCGAACAACCGTATCCACTTCCCGTTGGTATTAACCAACATAACTTTAATGACTTAATCAAGTTTTAATGGATTGCAGACTAGAAAAGATATTTTGAAACAAGGATAAAATTTGTCCTTGTTTCTTTTTCAATTAGTAAAAAATGTTTAAAAGGTTGACATTGAATATTTTGGTCCCATGCAGGGCGTCGTCCAGGTCCGACGTACAGGACGTACTAGTGCCTTCCTGCTTCTCGTAAACTCGGCGCAATAAACATGACTCCTCCTCGCGATAAGTCAAAGTGAATCTAATCTCATACGGCGTCGTCCAGGTCAGACGGCATTAAACGGCGCTTGCGCTTTTGTCATTATAAAAAAATTGTAAATAATCTCAATTTACTATTGAATTATTTGAAAAATAACAATATACTGTAACTACCATACTAGTATAATTAATATTAGCGTTTGTTGGTTCAAGTATTGTTATTTCATGAAAACGATGAGGTGAAGGATATGTTAATTACTGATAAAAGGATTAATGGATCAACACGTGACTTTGTATACCACACAATAAAAAAACAGATCATTGATCTAGATTTAGAACCTGGCACAAAAATTTCTGAAAAAGAGGTCTCTGAAAGACTTCAAGTTAGTAGAACTCCAGTCCGTGAGGCATTTTTGAAATTAGCACATGAAGAGTTATTAGGTGTCTACCCCCAAAGTGGAACGATTATAACAAAAATCGATCCGCAGCTTGTAGAAGAAGGACGTTTTGTTAGAGAGAGTATTGAAAAGGCTATCGTAAAAGAGGCCAGTCAAACCTTTAACAAGGATCAATTATTCCAGCTGGAAACTAATATTACATTACAAGAATTGTGTTTAGAGAAAGATTCCCACCACAGACTGTTTGAACTGGATGAGGAGTTTCATCGCCTATTATTTGATGGGTGTAAAAAATTACGCACATGGAACATGGTAAGGCAAATGAATAGTCACTTTGACAGACTTCGTATGCTGCGCTTGGCGTCAATCCCTGACTGGAAAGTTGTTGTTTCGCAACATAAAGATATTTTTAATTATATTTCTAATGGTGATCCAGACCGTGCGCAAGAGATTATGGAATCCCATTTGAAATTAGTAAATATAGAAATGGGAGAAGTGAAGATTCTTTATCCAGGATATTTTAAATAGTTTCTTAATGAATAAGGGTAAGTTTTTTGTATACTTTATTTTGTAATCGTTACCAAATAGTTTTAAAGAGCATATTCAAAGATATCGGGAGAGTGCTGATGTATGAATCTAGTGTTGCTCTATACGTATAAACTAAAAAATTGTAATAATGTGATTAATACAGGTTCAATAATATGGAGGGATAGTAATACATATTATTATCGAAAGTCTAGTATCTCAGACGATAAAAATAGAACCATTTATTGAACAATATGTTGACTGCATTGAGCGGGCTAACAAGCGCTACATGAACTATACAGCCCTAATAACTGTGACCGATTGGTGGAAGATGACATGAAAATGGTATTTCGTTGGTTTGGAGAAGGAAACGATAGTGTAAAACTGAATCACATTAAACATATACCTGGTGTTGAGGGAATTGTATGGGCTTTACATGACATTCCGGCTGGCGAGGAATGGCCTAAAAAGCAAATAGAGGCTGTAAAGTCACAAGCTGATCGCCATGGATTCCATATAGATGTGGTAGAAAGTGTCAATGTTCATGAGGATATAAAGCTTGGTTTGCCGACTAGGGATTTATATATAGAAAACTATAAAAAAACAATAGAAAATTTAGCAGCGGCTGGCGTAAAGGTGATTTGCTACAATTTCATGCCCGTTTTCGATTGGACTCGAACAGAACTATTTAAGCAACTAGAGGATGGATCGACTGCCATGTTTTACGAAAAGGCTAAAGTTGAAAACATGGATCCACTAGAATTGGTTGATAAAATAGGCAACAATTCGAATTTTACCATGCCTGGTTGGGAACCGGAAAGATTGAAATCACTTCGACAATTATTTGATAGATACAGTCGGGTCACGACAGAGGATTTGTGGGACAACCTGAAGTATTTCCTGGAACAGGTTATCCCAATAGCTGAACAAAATGATATTAAAATGGCTATTCATCCGGATGATCCACCATGGCCAATCTTTGGGTTACCACGCTTACTTATATCAAAAGAAAACATTAGAAGGTTTTTAAAGTTAGTTGATAATCCTGCAAATGGTCTTACGCTTTGTAGTGGTTCACTCGGAGCAAATCCGGATAATAACATCCCTGAAATAATAAGAGAATTTGCAGATAGAATACCATTTGCTCATATCAGGAATTTAAAGGTCTATGAAAATGGTGACTTTATAGAAACATCGCATAGAGCAGTCGATGGATCGGTAGATATTTGTAATATTGTTAAAACCTATCATGATAGTGGGTTTACAGGTTATGTACGTCCGGACCATGGACGACATATTTTCGATGAGCAATGTAGACCAGGGTATGGTCTTTATGATAGAGCCCTGGGGATTATGTACCTATGGGGGATTTGGGATGGCCTTGTAAATGACAAGCGCCAAAAAGATTCTCTAAGGTCAAAAGATTTAATCAACTGATTATAAAGTATGGTTTTAAAGCAATACACCATCCCACCAAATACATTGCATTGGTTCCAGGCAGCCGAAGATGGTGCGATTATTTCTGAGTTTTCAACTACAAGTAAAGATGAATCTGATATTTTTACTGATCCTCGAATTATAAGAATTACTAATTTTGATAATCCAGAATAAAAAGAGGTGGACAGTATGAAGCAATTTTTGGACAAAGACTTTTTATTAGAAACGGAAACCGCTAAGGAACTTTTTCATAAGTATGCAAAGGACATGCCCATTTTTGACTACCATTGTCATCTTACGGCCAAAGAAATTGCTGAAGACAGAAGATTTTCATCTATTGCAGAAGCTTGGTTGGGTGAGGACCACTATAAGTGGCGTTTGTTAAGAGCAAATGGCGTTCCGGAAGAATACGTTACTGGATCTAAAAGTGATAAAGAAAAGTTTATCAAGTGGGCAGAAACAGTTCCTCAGTTGATAGGAAATCCACTTTATCATTGGACACATCTGGAACTGCAACGTTGTTTTGGAATTGATGAAGTATTAACTTCGGAAACAGCAGAACAAATATGGCAAAAAAGTAATAAAAAAATACAGCAAGGAAACTTTTCTGCACGGGAAATAATAAAACAATTTGATGTAAGAGCACTATGCACAACTGATGACCCGGTTGATTCGTTGGATTACCACAAACAATTGAAGGAAGATCATTCATTTGATACTAAAGTGTTACCGACATTTCGTCCAGATGGAGCACTTAACATACATGCGGATACATTTGTGAACTGGATTGAAAGATTAGAAAGCGTTTATGGTAGCGTTATATATACATTCACAGAATTTTTACAAGCGTTGTCAAATCGAGTAGATTATTTTCATGAAGTAGGGTGTCGTTTATCCGATCATGGACTTGACTCATCATTCTACGTCGATGCGGATCAACAAACATGTGAGATTATTTTTGAAAAGGCACGAAATAAAAGGTCAATTTCAGAAGAAGAAGCAACTCAATTTAAATCTTATGTATTAGTATTTCTAGGAAAACTTTATTCAAATAAAGGTTGGTCTATGCAATTCCATATTGGTGGATTACGCAGTACTAATACAAGAATGTTAGAAAAAGTTGGACCAAATACTGGCTTTGATTCGATTGCAGATTTCACATATGCGGAAGACTTATCTAATTTATTAAATGAGTTAGATATAACAAATGAACTTCCCAAAACAATTTTGTATAACTTAAACCCACGAGATAATTATATGATGGCTACGATGGCAGGGAACTTTCAAGGAGATATACCTGGAAAAATCCAATTTGGAACAGCTTGGTGGTTTAATGATCAACGGGATGGAATGGAAGCACAAATAAAAACACTAGCCAATGTTGGTATTTTATCAAGGTTTATTGGAATGCTTACAGATTCTCGTAGTCTACTTTCCTACACAAGGCATGAATACTTTAGAAGAATTTTATGTAATATCGTTGGAAAATGGGTGGAAAATGGTGAATATCCAAATGACGTGGAAAGTCTCGGCAAGTTGGTCCAGGATATATCCTTTAATAATATAGAAAGATATTTGGATATTGAGTTAGAAAGATAGGAAAATACATTCCTAAAAGAGGAAGATTTTGAGGTAATGACGTAGAGAATTATGTGTTCTGGGGTGGTCGCGAGGATTACTATTAAGCGGACAACGCTTGAATTCAGACTTTAAGTATTTTAACTAAAGAAGTAGAGTGGGTTTTCGGAAATAAGGTAAATTTTCCTTGTTACTTTTATTTGAATCATTTTCATAATTGTTTGTTGAATCTTTATTAAGAAAACCGTTTTAAGCGACTTGTTGTTGAGATTACGTTAATAAAATCACTAGCTAATTTTGAAGCGTTATAAACATAATAATCGCCTGAAGCACAACCTTTTCTTGTGCTTTCCCTAGGACAGCCGGTAAACTAAGTTTCGTTAAAAGTCGAGAATAGGATGCTTCAGTGGGGGGATTGTCAGAAACAAGATACCCGCAATGCAGCTTAAAAACAAAATCATCATTCAGACGTTTAATCAGGTCTTTGATTGTTGGAATACGTTTTAAATGTCGAATAAATATAGAGGTAACCATCACCAAATGTACTTCCTTATCATGTTTCAACTCCGTTGGGACACAAAGGCTATGAATCAAGGAATTCACTTTTTTGCGAATAACAAAATATTTTGTTTGTCGAAATTCTTTGTTTATTTAATAGACAAACTAAGGTGAAGTTGATATTATTTTATGTAGGCAGTACATCTTATATTTTAAGTACTTCGTCAGGGAATAAAACGGTGAAGAATACCTTTGTTTTGGTGTAGCTACTGGCACACATTTACGATGGATTGATCAGACACGTTCGGTGCTGATACTATGGTTCGTCCATGATAAATAATTTCTTAATGAACAAGGTTAGGTTCTTTGTACAAGTTATTTTGTAACCGTTATCAAATAGTGTCAATAAATGACGAGAGAGGGGTAAATTATGAATACTAGTGTTGAAACTACTAACTTTGGTGGTAGCTTAGAACAAGAAAACAGTTACAATTGTTGGTTACAATACAAGCAAATAGATGATCAAAAGTCGAGGGAGCAATATTTACCCTATTGCTTAAATATTGCTTTCCTGGGGGGGTCATCTATTTTAGACTCGGCCTCAAACGAGATGGCATATGGAATTAAATCGATGTTAAAGGAAGAACCATCCATTTCAAATGGTGTTAATAATGATTCAACTATTATATTGGGCACTTATGAAAACATTAAATTAGAGGATTACGATATACCTTCAGATACATTAGAAAAGGTAAATGATGAAGGTTATTTAATCAAATCGGTTAAGCAGGGAGAAAGGGAAAGGATTGTATTAATTGGGAAGTCGGACAAGGGTGTTCTGTATGGAGTTTTCCATTTATTACGCTTAATCCAAACTAGGAAAACAATCCATAATCTTGATCTTGTTGACACGCCTAAGAATCAGATAAGAATGCTTAATCAGTGGGATAATATGGATGGAAGTATTGAACGTGGTTATTCAGGAAAATCTATTTTTTACGATAATAATAAGTTTGCTGATGATCTGGATCGAATTCGAGATTATGCGAGGATGCTTTCTTCTGTAGGCATAAATGCTATTTCAATCAATAATGTAAATGTCTGGAAAGTAGAAACAAACCTCATAACCAGTGAATTATTACCTAAGGTACAAAACGTAGCCGATATATTTAGGTCTTACGGTATTCAAACGTTCTTAAGTATCAATTATGCTAGTCCAATAGAAATCGGTAATTTAACTACTGCTGATCCACTTGATCCAAATGTACAACAATGGTGGAAGGATAAGGTCGGCGAAATCTACAACTACATACCTGACTTTGGTGGTTTTATTGTGAAAGCAGACTCGGAGCATCGTCCAGGCCCATTTTCCTATGACAGAGACCATGCAGAAGGTGCCAACGTTTTAGCAGAAGCATTGCGTCCATTTAATGGAATCGTTGTATGGAGATGCTTTGTCTATAATTGCTTACAGGATTGGCGCGACAGATCAACCGATAGAGCACGCGCAGCCTATGACAACTTTAAACCGTTAGATGGAAAGTTTCTTGATAATGTCATTTTACAAGTGAAAAATGGTCCAATGGATTTCCAAGTCAGAGAACCGGTTTCACCTCTATTTGGTGCTATGGAGGAAACCAACCAAATGATCGAATTTCAAGTAGCTCAAGAATATACAGGCCAACAAAAAGATTTATGCTATTTGGTACCACAATGGAAAGAAATATTCAATTTCGATACCTTTGCAAAAGGTGAGGGAACAACTGTTAAATCAATCGTTGAAGGGACAGAGTTTAATTATCGTTATAGTGGCGTAGCAGCTGTATCTAATATCGGTAATGATATCAATTGGACTGGTAATACCCTAGCCCAGGCAAATCTTTATGGTTATGGTCGTTTGATTTGGAATCCGGACCTTGAAACAGAGGAAATAACAGATGAATGGGTTGAATTAACGTTCGGAAAAGATCCGTTTGTTGGAATACAAATTAAAGAAATGCTTTTAGATTCCTGGGGTATTTATGAGAACTATACGGCTCCACTCGGGGTTGGTTGGATGGTGAATCCTAATCATCATTACGGTCCAAATGTGGATGGGTACGAATATTCGATGTGGGGAACGTATCATTTTGCCGACCGAGATGGGATAGGTGTTGACCGAACCGTTGAGACAGGAACAGGGTTTTCCGCTCAATATTTCTCGCCTAATAACGAGATCTACAATTCATTAGATAAATGCCCGGATGATCTGCTTTTATTTTTCCATCATGTACCTTACACGTACAAACTAAAAAATGGTAATAATGTGATCCAACATATTTATGATACGCACTTCAGTGGGGTGGAACAGGTAAAAGATTTAATTAATCGCTGGGATCAATTAGAAGGAAAAATTGATGAACACAGGTTCAACAATGTACGTGAAAGATTGTATTTACAATTATCCAATGCCGAGGAGTGGAGGGATAAGATAAATGCGTATTTTTATCGAAAGTCTGGTATCCCAGATGACAAAAATAGAACCATTTATTAATCAATATGTTGACTGCATTGAACGGGTTAACAAGCGCTACATGAACTATACAGCCCTAATAACTGTGACCGATTGGTGGAAGATGACATGAAAATGGTATTTCGTTGGTTTGGAGAAGGAAACGATAGTGTAAAACTGAATCACATTAAACATATACCTGGTGTTGAGGGAATTGTATGGGCTTTACATGACATTCCGGCTGGCGAGGAATGGCCTAAAGAGCAAATAGAGGCTGTAAAGTCACAAGCTGATCGCCATGGATTCCATATAGATGTGGTAGAAAGTGTCAATGTTCATGAAGATATAAAGCTTGGTTTGCCGACCAGGGATTTATATATCGAAAACTATAAAAAAACGATAGAAAATTTAGCAGCGGCTGGCGTAAAGGTGATTTGCTACAATTTCATGCCCGTTTTCGATTGGACTCGAACAGAACTATTTAAGCAACTAGAGGATGGATCGACTGCCATGTTTTACGAAAAGGCTAAAGTTGAAAACATGGATCCACTAGAATTGGTTGATAAAATAGGCAACAATTCGAATTTTACCATGCCTGGTTGGGAACCGGAAAGATTGAAATCACTTCGAGAATTATTTGATAGATACAGTTGGGTAACGACAGAGGATTTGTGGGACAACCTGAAGTATTTCCTGGAACAGGTTATCCCAATAGCTGAACAGAATGATATTAAAATGGCTATTCATCCGGATGATCCACCATGGCCTATCTTTGGGTTACCGCGCCTTCTTATATCAAAAGAAAACATTAGAAGGTTTTTAAAGTTAGTTGATAATCCAGCAAATGGTCTTACCCTTTGTAGTGGTTCACTCGGAGCAAATCCAGATAATAACATCCCTGAAATAATAAGAGAATTTGCAGATAGAATACCATTTGCTCATATCAGGAATTTAAAGGTCTATGAAAATGGTGACTTTATAGAAACTTCACATAGAGCGGAAGATGGAACGGTAGATATTTGTAATATTGTTAAAGCCTATCATGAAAGTGGGTTTACAGGTTATGTACGTCCGGACCATGGACGACATATTTGGGATGAGCAATGTAGACCAGGGTATGGTCTTTATGATAGAGCACTGGGGATTATGTATCTGTGGGGGATTTGGGATAGCCTGGTAAATGGCAATCGTCAGAAAGATTCCATAAAATCACAAGACGAATCGATTAAATTTTTTCAAAAGGGAGTAATCTAATGTTAGCACTAAATTCAAATTTAGAAGGAAAAGTTGCTGTCGTAACAGGTGGCGGTGGAATATTGTGTGGCCGCATGTCAGTAGAGCTTGCAAGACAAGGAATGAAAGTAGCTATCCTGAACCGTACCTATAAAAAGGCAGTTAATGTAGCAAACGAAATAAAAGACGCAGGAGGAGAAGCTCTTGCCATTGAATGTGATGTTTTAGATATCGAAAGTGTAAAACTTGCAGAAGAAAAGGTTTTTGAAACTTATGGTAGGTACGATGTGCTAATCAATGGTGCTGGTGGAAACCATCCGAAGGCAAGCACCACTAATGAAAAACTAAATCTGGCTGATATCAAAAACGATGAAGTAACTTCATTTTTCGACCTTTCTACGGAAGGATTTGAGTCAGTCCTTAACCTAAATTTCATTGGTACACTTATTCCTACTCAAATTTTCACTAAACGAATGGTAGGTGGCAGTGGATCAGTCATCAATATTTCATCGATGAGTGCTCCAAGTCCAATGACAAAAGTACCAGCGTATAGTGCAGCCAAAGCTGCGATTGAGAACTTTACAAAATGGCTTTCCGTTCATTTGTCTGAATCGGGTGTACGTGTAAACGCAATAGCTCCGGGATTTTTCTTAACGGAGCAAAATCGATCTCTTCTTACCAATAGTGATGGTTCACCAACACCAAGAATGGAAAAAATAGTTTCCCAGACACCAATGAGAAGATTAGGAAAACCTGAAGATCTTTTAGGAACACTGCTATGGTTAGTTGATGACAATGCCAGTGGATTTGTAACTGGTATTAGTATTCCAGTAGATGGCGGATTTATGTCCTATTCTGGTGTTTAACTCTGGTAAATTGCTAGATTTATTTAACACTAAAAAAAGTAAAAAATAGTCTGAATTATTATTGTATTTAATAAGGGTTAACGTTATACTATTTTCAACAACTAACTAACATACTAGTTATATTAAAATACATTTAAATATAGTGTTCGACGATCCAAGGGAATAATGTTTTAACACAAAAGCCATTGAAAGCGTTATCACGGCAAGGTGGATACGACAATACAATTAATGTGAAACTATCGATTTCTATTAAATGGTTTTCTTGTTTAATAGAGCAAAGGGGGATCCTATGTGCAGCAACTAACTGATCAATCCGAAGTCAAAGTATCGATGAAAGAAAAGAGGGATAATGCTTTTAAGTTATTTAAGAGGGATTGGCAGCTTTACTCTTTATTACTACTTCCAATCATCTACATGGTCATATTTAAATATGGTCCAATGTTTGGGAACATTATCGCTTTTAGAAGGTTTATGCCCGGAGGAAGTATCTTAGGGGAAAAGTGGGTTGGGTTGTACTACTTTAAAATGATCTTATCAGATCCCACCTTTTTCAATGTTTTAACAAATACGCTTGTACTTGCGGCACTTTCGTTAATTATTTGTTTTCCGGCACCAATTATATTTGCTCTTTTATTAAATGAATTAAGATCAAAGAGATTTAAAAAGTTTGTGCAAACTGCCTCATATTTACCACATTTCTTTTCGGTGGTAGTTGTTGCTGGTATGGTTTTGGAATTGGTTTCCATAAACGGTGCGATTAATAATCTTGTAGAGTTTTTTTCAGGAGACAGAATCAATTTTATACAGTTACCTGAATGGTTTAGAACCATATATATTGGTACCGAAATGTGGCAGAGCCTAGGTTGGGGAGCTATTCTATATCTAGCTGCGTTGGCTGGTATAAATGAAGAGTTGTATGAAGCTGCTAAGATAGACGGTGCAAATCGGTGGAAACAGACAATCCACATTACAATACCAGGTATTCTTCCTACGATTGTTGTGTTGTTAATTCTGAATATCGGAAACTTTTTGGAGGTTGGATTTGAAAAAATATTACTACTATATAATCCACTAACCTATGAAACAGCCGATGTTATTGCTACATATGTTTATCGGATAGGTTTACAATCTTCTAACTTTAGTTATGCGACAGCGATGGGTTTATTTGAATCTATCATAGGATTGATATTAGTCTTTTCGGCTAACTATATTTCTAAAAGAGTTACAGATAATAGTTTGTGGTAGGGAGGAAAAATAATGAAGGAATCATGGCAGTATAAAACATTTAAAGTGTTTAACGTATTCATATTGTTACTTATTGTGTATGTAACACTCTTCCCGTTTATAAACATTGTTGCCCAATCCTTTAGTTCAGAAGCACAAATAAATGCAGGTAATGTAAACATTATACCTGTAGGCTTTAACGTAGAAACCTATAAGGTTATTCTTTCGGACAAAATGTTTTGGATTAATTATAAAAACACAGTAGTTTATACAGTTGTAGGTACAGCAATTTCATTGGTAATGACGGGGATGTTTGCCTACGCGCTATCCAAGAAACGTCTAAAGGGAAGAAAATTTTTCACGATGTTCGCTGTTTTTACGATGTTTTTTAATGGGGGGCTAATCCCCAACTACGTACTAGTTACATCACTTGGATTTGGTAATACAATTTGGGCTATTGTGGTTCCAGGAGCTATTAGTGTTTTCAACTTGTTAATCATGAAAACGTTTTTTGAAAATATACCAGACGAGCTTGAGGAAGCTGCTATCATGGATGGTTCCAGTACATACGGTACTATATTAAGAATAATAATCCCACTTTCCAAGCCAATTCTAGCTACTATGTTTTTGTTTTATGCAGTATTTCATTGGAATTCATGGTTCCCTGCATTTCTATACTTTAGTGAGAAAGAGCTGTTCCCGGTATCAATCTATTTAAGAAACCTTATTAAAGGTGCAGAGGGCGCAATTTCCTCAGGTGCAACCAGTGCAGATAACTTAACGCAAATTTCAGCAAATATTAAATCTGTAACAATGGTGTTGACTGTACTGCCAATATTGACGGTTTATCCATTTATCCAAAAGTACTTTGTTTCCGGCGTTATGCTGGGATCTGTAAAAGGATAAATTCTTATAAAACAAAATTGGGGGGGTGAATCCACGATCAGCTAGTTTTTATCAAGTCACCATTAAAACTAAGGGGGAGAAAAGTATGAATGAACGATTAAAAAGGTTATTAACTTTAGTGTCCGTCATGATGTTCATAGGCATATTTTTATCTGCTTGTACGGAGGAGACAGAAGATGCTTCAGCGAATGATTCAGGTGCAGCAATGGATGAATATGAGGCGGGAGATACCTTCAAGGCCAAAGAACCAATTACAATTTCCATGCTTTACAGTGACCACCCGAACTATCCAATACAAGAAGATTGGCTCCTATTTGAAGAAATTGAGAAAAGAACCAATGTATCATTTGATACGACAGTAGTACCAATGAGTGATTACGAACAGAAACGAAGCCTACTCATAAGTAGTGGGGATTCACCATTGATCATCCCGAAAACTTACCCGGGCCAAGAGACACCTTTTGTAGCATCAGGTGCTATTCTTCCTGTAAGTGACTATGTGAAATATATGCCACATTTCCAAGCGACAGTGGAGAAATGGAATATGAAACCTTACTTGGATGGGTTAAGACAAAAAGATGGTAAGTATTATTTACTTCCTGGTATGCATGAGAATGTATGGCCAGATTATACGCTAGCAATAAGAACGGATATTTTAAAAGAATTGAATCTTGAAGTTCCTAAAACTTGGGAAGAACTAGAGGTCGTTTTAACGAAAATGAAAGAAGCTTATCCAGATGTAACACCTTTCTCCGATCGTTTCAAATTTGAGAGTACGCTAAACATTGCAGCTACTTCTTTTGGTACTCGAGCTGGCTGGGGACTAGGGACTGGTTTGAAATTTGACAAAGAAGAAGAAAATTGGTACTTTGCACCGGCTACAGACGCACACAAGGAAATGGTTACCTATTTCCATGGTCTAGTTGAAAAAGGATTGCTAGACAAAGAAAGTGTAACGCAAGACGATGATCAGGCTGTACAAAAACTTATTAATGGGGAATCGTTTGTCATTAATACGAATTCGCAAACTATTGTACAGTATCGTAGTGATATGGAAGAAACATTAGGTAAAGAAAACTTTGCTATCTCGAAGATACCTGTTCCTGGTGGACCAGAAGGACAAGTTATGGCTGGAACAAAGCTGGAAAACGGGATCATGATTTCGTCTAAAGCGAAAGACAATCCTAACTTTAAAGCAATTCTTCAATTTATCGACTGGTTATGGTATAGCCCTGAAGGAAAAGAATTCACTAAATGGGGCGTAGAAGGAGTAACATATACCAAAGCTGAAGATGGTACAAGAAAATTGACAGAGGATGTAAATTACGTTGGTCTAAATCCATCTGGAACAAAGGAATTGAATGTTGACTTTGGATTCTCTGGTGGGGTATTTGCTTATGGTGGATCGACAGAACTACTTCATTCTATGATGAGTGAGGAAGAGATTGAATTCCAAAACGCGATGGCTGAAACGAAAGAAGTCCTGGTACCAGATCCACCAATTAAATACGATCAAATGCAACTTGAAAAACAGAATCTATTAAAAACACCACTACTTGATCATGTAAAACAAAACACGTTAAAATTCATCCTTGGTTCCCGTGACTTGTCAGAGTGGGATTCTTATGTAAAAGAGTTGGAAGCTAAGGGATTGGCTGATTATGTAGACTTAGCAAATAAGGTATACGATGAACAAAATAAGTAATTAATAAAATCTAATGAGGATAAACTGCCTGCAAGATACAAGGTATACTTGCAGGCGGATTTACCTTTTTATATGACATCCGGACAGTTTGGAAATGACATCTGGTCCGTTTGCCAATTGCTCTCAGACTAACCCCTCGTATTGCACATCTCTTATCTTCAGAGGGAATAAGGATTTACTAAATACATAAGTAGATAGATTGAAAATTGCTCAAAGTCAACTAACAAGACAATGCAAAGGATGGGATTATCATGGATAATGGCAAAGAGTTTGGACAAGGGATATTTTCCGATGTTACGAATCATATTTATTGGTTATTACTTCTAACTATTTACTTTGTATTAACTAACGTTGTATTTTTGTTTTTTCTTGTAACCTTGATACCTAGCATCTCCAATATTATTATTTATTTCCTGGCACTTATCCCTACAGGACCTTCAATTTCAGCTCTTTGTTATTCGATAGGAAAATTAATTCGGGAAAAGGAAATTTCTCCTACAAAAGACTTTTTCTACGGCTATAAGCTTAATTTTATTGACACACTCAAATGTTGGCTACCATTGCTTTTAGTAATATCTGTTCTCGTTATAGATTTAAAATATTTCAATGTACAAGATTCGGTTTCTAATCAAATTCTAGGTGGATTATTGTTAGTTGTTTTGATATTGACACTAACTGTGTCCCTTTATGTCTTCCTGATTAATGCTAATTTCAACTTTAGAATTAGGGATATATATAGACTTTCCGTATTTTATTGTTTTACAAAAGTAAAAGCTACTATTGGGAATATTGGGATTGTCATTATGACCGTGTTTGTCATGTATGTTATATCGGATTTTATTATTCTATTTCTGGCAGGTATTGTTTGTTATGCTCTTATGATGAATAGCAAACAAGTCATGGAGGATATCGAGCTAAACTTTATTAAGAAGACCTAGATTGTTGTTATTAAGTTGTTTAATGCCGCAGTGGAATCTTTCAGTACAGGAACATCTTTTTATTTAATAACAACAAACTTATAGAAAAAGGCCAAAAAAATTCAAGGTGGGGAATTATGAGTAAAACAGTTGTTAATCATCAGGTGCAAAAAAAATTTAATGCCAATTGGAAGTACTGCATAGGAACTGGTCGATTAGGGCTGGCGTTGCAAAAGGATTATTTAGATCATTTGAAACTAGCAAAACAAAAAATTGGTTTTGAGTATATTCGCGGTCATGGGCTACTACATGATGATATTGGAATCTATCGGGAAATTGAAGTAGATGGAGTGAAACAACCATTTTATAATTTCACGTATATTGATCGGATTTTTGACTCTTTTCTGGAATTGGGAATTAGACCCTTTATTGAAATAGGGTTCATGCCGAAACTACTTGCCTCTAGCGAAGAAACTATTTTTGCTTGGGAAGGTAATATAACACCTCCAAACGATTATAATAAATGGACAGATTTAATAAAAGCGCTTACTTCCCACTTTATCAGCAGGTATGGTGTAGAGGAAGTACAAAAATGGCCATTTGAAATTTGGAATGAACCAAATCTAGTGAACTTCTGGAAGGATAATGATAAAGAAGAGTATTTCAAACTATATAAAGCTACTGCAAATGCTATTAAGGAGGTAAACAATGGCATTCATGTAGGTGGCCCTGCTATTTGTGGAGGATCGGATGAATGGATTGTTGAATTTCTAAAATTTTGCCAAGCAGAAAATGTGCCGATTGATTTCGTTTCCAGACATGCCTATACATCGAAACCACCGAAAAAGGTTACGCCTGATTACTATTATCAAGAGTTAGCAGACAATACAAAAATGCTGGATGAATTTAAAACAGTACGTGAATTAATTCAAGCATCACCGTATCCTGATTTACCGTTCCATATCACGGAATACAATACATCCTATAGTCCAATTAATCCGGTTCATGATACAACGCTTAATGCAGCTTATCTTGCCCGGATTCTTAGTGAGGGTGGCGATTTTGTTGATTCCTTTTCTTATTGGACCTTCAGTGATGTGTTTGAAGAGCTGGATGTTCCAAAAGCACAATTTCATGGAGGGTTTGGATTAATTGCCTTGAATGGAATTCCGAAGCCAACTTTCCACTTATTTGCATTTTTTAATGCACTGGGTGAGGAGCAACTATACCGGGATGGTCAAACATTGGTAACCAGAAAGGAGGATGGTTCTATTGTAATTGCCGCTTGGAACCTGGTAATGGAAAAGGGAAGTGGCTTTGAAACAACTATTAACTATGAGATTCCTGTGAACGATGGAAATGTGTTTATTAAACGGCAAACAGTTGATGAAAGTCATGCAAACCCTTGGAAAACCTGGAAAGAGATGGGGCGTCCGAGATTTCCTAGTAAAGATATGGTGGAAACATTAAAACAAAGCGCTCAGCCATTAGTAAGAACGTCGAATGAAAAGAGTGAAAATGGCGAATTGCTACTAGACATTTCTTTGACAAAAAATGAAGTAACTTTAATAGAAATTATTCCAGTAACTGATGAAACGCCTTCATATATTGGGTTAGATGATTCGTTAATATCCTCGTATTAGTTAAGTAGAATTCTTTAGTATCTTAAAAAAGATTAAAGGAGCAATTATATGTTGAATGTTGCCATTATTGGTGCTGGTGCTATTGCACCCCTACACATTAAAGCTTATTTAGAATTTCCAGATAGATGTAAAATTGTTGCGGTCTGTGACGTATTTCCTGAAAAGGCAAAACAATTAAAGGAAAAGTTTCATCTATCTGCGGATTTTTATGATAGCCATAATGATTTACTGAACAGAACAGATATTGACCTTGTTTCCATTTGTACTCCACCTTACACACATGCTGAAATTGCTATAGATGCATTAAATTCTGGAAAGCATGTGCTAGTCGAAAAGCCTATGGCATCATCTTTGGAAGAATGCGATGCCATGAACGCAGCAGCAGATAAAAGTAATAAAATCTTATCAATAGTAGCTCAAAATCGTTTCACAACGCCAATGATGAAGTTAAAACAAGTACTTGATACAAAATTAATGGGACCAATTGTTCACACCCAAGTTGATTCCTATTGGTGGAGAGGTCACAGTTATTATAATCTGTGGTGGCGAGGTACCTGGGAAAAAGAGGGTGGCGGATGTACATTAAACCATGCAGTTCATCATATTGATATTTTTCAGTGGATGAACGGTATGCCTTCAGAGGTAACAGCTGTGACTAGCAACACATCCCACGATAACGCTGAGGTTGAGGACTTGTCTATTGCAATAGCCAAGTATGATAATGGAAGTTTGGCACAAATTACAAGTTCTGTTGTGCACCATGGAGAGGAACAACAGTTAGTTTTTCAAGGTAAAAGGGCTCGTGTTTCTGTACCTTGGAAGCTGAAGGCATCAAGATCACGAGAGAATGGGTTTCCGAAAGATGATAAAGAATTAGAAGATAAAATTCAAAAAGTATATGATGAGTTGAAAAGTTTGACATACGAAGGTCATATCGGACAAATAAACGATGTATTATCGGCTATTGAGTGCAAAGGCGATGTATTAATCAGTGGTAAACAAGGGAAACAAACGCTTGAAATCATAACCGCTATTTATGAGTCATCTGTTTCAGGCAAGGCAGTGAAGCTTCCTTTGCGCATAGACAGTCCTTTTTATACAAGGAAAGGCGTATTAAGAAATGCTACTCGCTTCTATGAAAAGAAAAATTCAATTGAGGATTTTGGTGAAAACAAAATTACTACAGGTGGAAATTATGAGTGATAGTTAATTACGAATAGATATAAAGTGTGACGTAACTGCTGGTTGATTTTCGCTACGGACCGTTGCTTTCCGCGGGCACGGCTTCAGCCTCCTCGCGGAAGCCCGCCGCTGCGGGGTCTTCGGGCTCGTGCTGTTCCCGCAGCGGTTGCAGGACACACAGAACATGATTTTTTGTGGCGCAACAAAGCTTATGAAAAGAGCATTACAATAAAATTGTATGAAATTCAAAGGTGGGAATTTGGATGGATAAAAGTGATGGTATGAATTATGCTCCAAAAGGAAACGTCAATAAAGTGGTTGGAAAGGGGGAGTTTCCCTTTGCTGTCATTGGATTAGATCATGGTCATATTCATGGCATGTGCAACGGATTAATAGAAGCTGGTGGAGAGCTAGTTTCTGTTTACGATCCAGATCCTAAAAAAGTGAAGGGTTTCGCTGAAAAACATCCCAAATTGAAAATTGCCTCTTCAGAAGAAGAGATTCTAGAGGATTCTTCAATTAAACTAGTGGCAAGTGCAAATGTTCCTTCAGAACGTGGTCCTTTAGGTCTCAAAGTTTTGGATCATGGAAAGCATTATTTTACCGATAAGCCTGCATTTGTAAAGAAAGAACAAGTTGAAAAAGCAAAACAAAAAGTTGCAGAAACCGGACTTAAGTGGGGAATCTATTATAGTGAGCGTTTACATGTCGAAAGCGCAATATTTGCTGGCCAACTAATTGAAGAAGGAGCCATTGGTAGAGTAGTACAAGTAATTGGTACGGGTCCTCACCTAGCTAGATTTAACTCTCGACCTGATTGGTTCTTTGATCCCGATTCCTACGGCGGGATTCTGTGTGATATTGGAAGTCACCAGATTGAACAGTTTCTACATTATACAGGTGCGAAGGATGCGAAAGTATTGCATAGTAAGGTAGCAAACTATAACAGTAAACAATATCCTAAATTTGAGGATTATGGCGACGCAACACTCCTTGCAGACAATGGTGCTACATTCTATTTTCGGGTTGACTGGTTTACGCCGGATGGTCTTGGCACATGGGGAGACGGTCGTGCATTAATTTTAGGTACAGATGGCTATATAGAGGTTAGAAAATATATTGATATTGGTCGAGATTCCTCGTCCAATCATTTGTACTTAGTTAACCATGAAGGGGAAAAACACTTTGAACTATCTGGAAAAGTTGGCTTCCCTTTTTTTGGAGAATTTATATTGGATTGTTTAAATGGAACAGAAAATGCGATGACGCAGGAGCATACATTTAAAGCAGCGACTTTATGTATTGAAGCGCAGGAACAAGCAATTAATGTAGAACCAGCTGACTCATCGGTTACACCTTTAAAGTGAGGAATGATTATTTGATAGAATTAGAGAGTTTTCACCATGTTAGTCTTTCTATTACAGATTTAGCAAAGGCGAAGTATTTTTATGGGACTGTGCTTGGTTTTCCTGAAATAAGCCGTCCGGATTTTGATTTTCCAGGTGCTTGGTATCAGGTTGGAGATCAACAACTTCATCTTATTGTTTATGAAGAGTCTGAAACACTTCGCACCAATGAAAAAATTAATACGAAGGATGGTCATTTTGCGGTGCGCGTAAAAGATTACTACCAAACACTGAATTATTTGAAGAAAATGGAAGTTGAATTGGAAGAGAAACCAACTAGTAAAAGTGGTTTTGCACAGATCTTTAGTATGGATCCTGATGGTAATTTGATTGAGTTTAATGTGGATCAAAAGGATTTGTAGTAAATGATATGAGTGGGTCAGTTTGTTTTGACCATCATCATAAGATGCATCAAGGGCTCTATTTTTCTTTTGAAGAGAAAAATAGAGCCTTTGAACAAGGCTGTTTTCGTAAAGATTGAAAGAATAGATATAAACTGTGTCATGACTTACCGCTACGGAAATAAACTGCGATGTAACAGAAACGTGATTTCCGCTGCGGGTAGTCGCTTTCCGCGGATGGCTGGTGAGCCTCCTCGTGCTCCGCACTCCGGGGTCTCACCTATGCCTTTCCTCCCGCAGGAGTCGACTACCCGCAGCTCCAATCACTGAAGTTATGAGCTGACCCCCTAGCGAAGGAAAAACACGGAGACTCCTGCGAGGAAGCTCAGCGCAAGCCCGCGGAAAGCGTAGTGATTTTTCTGTAGCGGTGGCAGGGCACTGAACATGATTTTTGTTTATGTCGCAGTTTATATCAACTGCGAAGATGAAAAAGCAACAATGCGTAAGAATAGGGTCTTTGAACAATAACTTGCTCCAGAAGAAAGTGGGTTTATCAAACATGAATAAGAAAGTACTTTTTAATAATGGATGGGAATTCGCAAAAAGCAACCTGGAATTTACGGATAGTACAACTTTGGAATTTGAATCGGTTGATCTGCCTCATGATTGGCTTATCTATAATACATTAAATCTATATGAAAACAGTATAGGTTGGTATCGTAAGAAGTTTACATGTACAACAGAAGAAAGAGAGCAGATTCTCCTATGTTTTGATGGAGTTTACATGGATTCTTCTTTATATATCAATCAAAAGTTTGTTGGTGAATGGAAATACGGTTACTCCTCTTTTGAGCAGGACATAACGGATGCGGCTGTGGAAGGGGAAAATGAAATTCTCGTGAAAGTAGTGTTCCAAAGCCCAAATAGTAGATGGTACTCAGGTGCTGGAATATATCGTAATGTATGGCTGAAGTCAAGAAGCGAAAATCATATTGTAACGGATGGAATTTACGTAACAACCAATCAGCAGGATGATGGATGGCAAGTCGAAGTCGACACAGAAATTAATAGCCATGAACATGTACAACTCTCCCATAAAATCATGTACAAAGGGCAGGAGGTTGCTACAACTTCAGAAAAGATTGAAGCAGGAAGCGATTTTAATCGACAAACACTATTTCTAGAAGATCCTTTGCTATGGCATACAGATGAGCCTAATCTTTATCAGCTTAAAACTGAATTACAGCTAGTTAATCAGAATTTGGAAGAAATTGAATCGGTATCTCAGAATATTGGATTTCGAACAACCAGCCTTGATCCCAATCAAGGTTTCCAACTAAACGGTAAAAAGATGAAGTTAAACGGGGTTTGTGAACACCATGATTTAGGAGCCTTGGGAGCCGTGTTTAATAAAACGGCCCTTAAAAGAAGGTTTGAGATATTGAAAGATATGGGTGTAAATGCTATTCGCACAGCCCACAATATGCCCGCCGCAGAATTAATGGATTTAGCAGATGAGATGGGATTGCTTGTCGTTACGGAAGCTTTTGATATGTGGGAAAGATCAAAAACGCCTTATGATTACGCAAGGTTTTTTAAAGATTGGGCACATATCGATGTGAAAAATTGGGTAATGCGTGATCGAAATCACCCGAGTTTGCTGCTGTGGAGTATAGGAAATGAAATTTATGATACGCATGCAGATGAGCGAGGGCAAGAACTAACAAGAATGCTAATGGAGTTTGTCCAAAAATATGATCCGAAAGAAAATGCGGGAATTACCATTGGGTCCAATTATATGCCTTGGGAAAATGCGCAAAATTGTGCAGATCTAGTTAAGATAGCCGGGTATAATTATGCAGAAAAATATTATCAAAAACATCATGAGGAACATCCGGAGTGGATTATCTATGGTAGTGAAACATCCTCCGTTGTACAAAGTAGGGGCATTTATCATTTCCCTTATGAAAAGTCGATTCTCGCAGATGATGATGAACAGTGTTCTGCACTAGGAAATAGTTCAACAAGTTGGGGAGCAAAGTCAGCGGAAGCTTGTATTATAGCAGAAAGAGATACACCTTTTTCACTTGGGCAATTTCTCTGGACTGGATTTGACTATATCGGTGAACCAACACCTTATCATACGAAAAACGCGTATTTTGGACAGATTGATACAGCTACTTTTAAGAAAGATTCGTATTATATCTACCAAGCGGCATGGACTGATTATAAGAAAAAACCAATGGTGCATATTCTTCCTTATTGGGATTTTAATGAAGGGCAAATGATTGATGTACGAGTTTGCTCCAACGCGCCTAAAATTGAACTGCAGCTCAATGGTAGTCAAATAGGAACGCATGATATTGACCATAAACATGGAACAGAACTTGTTGGATGGTGGAAGGTCCCTTATGAGCAAGGTGTATTAAAAGCAATCGCATATGATGAAAACGGTGAAGTGATTGCTACAAATGTAAGAAAATCCTTTGGTGATGCGAAAAAAGTACGTTTGCATGCGGATAAGAAAAAGCTTACGGCAGATGGTACGGATTTGCTTTTTGTGGAAATTAATATGGAAGATGAAAATGGTAATCCGGTAGAGAATGCGAATAATCGCGTTTCTGTCAATGTTACTGGCGAAGGTCGCTTGATTGGTCTGGATAATGGGGATAGCACGGATTATGATCAATATAAAGGGATTAGTAGACGATTGTTCAGTGGGAAGTTAATGGCTGTTATAGGATCAACTTTAGAACCCGGTTCGGTCCAAATTGAGGTGATTTCCGAAGGCTTAGAAGGTCAGAAGGTAGAAGTTGAGTCTGTTCCAGTCAAGGATGGCGCTGTAGAAGGGGTATCTGTAAATGAGGAGAATCAACATTTACCAATAGTTATGGGAAAAGAGGAAGAAATACCGCTTCGTAAACTAGAAATTATCAGCGATTTTGGACAAGTGTTTGATGAATCAAATAAAGAGAAGGTCGTGCGAGCAAAATTATACCCTGAAGATACTTCTTACCATGAAGTAGAGTGGAGTGTCGTGAATGATGTAGGGATTGCATCAAAC
The DNA here is from genome assembly GCF_044793635.1 of Virgibacillus necropolis. GTDB lineage: Bacteria > Bacillota > Bacilli > Bacillales > Amphibacillaceae > Virgibacillus_F > Virgibacillus_F necropolis_A. The sequence continues at coordinate 1,445,978 of NZ_CP084992.1, read as the reverse complement.
ATTTCAAAGGTTGAAACGAATGGCCATGAAGCGAAGGTAACAGCGCTGGGTGATGGAGAATTCCGCCTTCGTTGTACGAGTAAGAATGGTACGGACAGAACCAAATTAATTTCTGAGTTAGAATTTACGGCAGAGGGCCTTGGTACAGCTTACAAAGACCCATATGGATTTATATTTGGGGGACTCTATGATTATAGTAAAGGGGAAGTTGGAAACGGAAATGAAAGAGGCTTAGCAACAAGTAGAGATGGAGAAACGCAAGTAGGTTTTCGTGAAGTTAATTTTGGTACGTATGGGTCTGACACCATTACGATTCCGATTTTTGCCTTATCAAGTGAGGAGTATTCTCTGCAAATTTGGGAAGGGATGCCTGATGAAGAAGGAAGTGAATTACTAGCGGATGTAATCTATCAAAAGGAATCCAAATGGAATGTGTACCAAGAAGAAACCTATCGCTTGTCAAAGAGACTTCAAGGTATTACGTCGATTTGTTTCGTCCTGAATCAGAAAGTACATATCAAAGGGTTCTCTTTTGAAAAGAAAAATAGAGCCTTTGAACGAAATTCAGCTGTAGAATGTGACCATATCTATGGGGACACGTTTTCAATAACAGAAAATAGTGTCGAAGGTATAGGAAATAACGTTTCGCTAGAGTTTGAACAAATGGACTTTACTAGCGAAGGGACTACGAAACTATTAATTAACGGTAAATCGCCTATCGATAAGAATACGATCCATGTGCGATTTGCTAGTGAAGAAGGCGAGAATAATCAAATCGTAGAGTTCCAGAAAACTGACGGATATGAAGAACGAGTATTTGAACTGGAAAAAATAACAGGAATACAAAAAGTAACATTCGTATTCCTTCCAGGAAGTAATTTCGATTTTGGCTGGTTCCGTTTTGAAAGATAGGGAATTTCACGAGAGTACGAATGGATGTAACCGACAACGCCTTTAGTATGTAAAAAAGGATGTGACAGTGTGGGAATTACCATACAAGAAGTAATTAATCGACTAACTAGACCGGTGGGAGTTATTGAAAATACAGTCGATACATTAAAATTTGGCTCTCCAGGTACAGAAGTAACAGGAATTGCTGTGTCATTTATGCCTACGTACAATGTCATTAAAAAAGCGAACGAACTGGGATCAAACCTTTTAATTACACACGAAGGGGTATTTTACAGCCACTGGGATAATGATGAGTTCGAGCAACGTCAGGTTTATGATGATAAATACAAACTAATAAACGATTCAGGTATTGCAATTTATCGTTTTCACGATTATTGGCATCGCTATCAGCCTGATGGTATTATGCAAGGTTTGCTTCAATCGCTTGAGTGGGAGTCATACGTTGAAAAGAATCAAGCGACTGCGACAGTTTTAACGATACCTTCAATGACTGTTGAAGAAATCGCAGCGTACGTAAAACGTAAACTAGGAATTGATTTTGTACGTTCTGTGGGGGAGACATCCATGCCATGTACCCGAATTGGTTTATTGGTAGGGTATAGGGGATCTAATGCCATTTCACTTTTTGAAAATGAAAATCTTGATTTAGTCATTTATGGTGAAGGACCTGAATGGGAGACGCCAGAATATGTACGGGATTCTATTTGCTTTGGGAAAGACAAGTCATTAATTGTACTAGGTCATGCGGAAAGTGAAGAACCTGGTATGAAATATCTAACAGAGGTACTGGACGAGATATTTCCCAGCATTCCCATACATTTTGTCCCAGTCCAACAAAATTTCCAAGTACTATAATAACATCTCATTTAAATTAAACTGTTTTAGTGGAGGGTTTACTATAATGAACAAGGCCGCTTTTCACAAGAGCCAATATAGAAACTTATTAAAGGAATATGGGTATTCAGAGGAAGAAATTTTGAAAAGAATTGATGAAACATGGGACAAACTATTTTCTGATGAACATGAAGAAACGCAAATATACTATACAGTTGGGGACGATGAAGCTTACATGCTAGATACAGGAAATATAGATGTTCGTACTGAAGGAATGTCATATGGAATGATGATGGCTGTACAGCTGAACAAACAGGATGTTTTTGATCGGCTTTGGAAATGGACTTATAAGAATATGTACATGACAGAAGGAGAAAATGCTGGCTATTTTGCATGGTCATGTAACACGGATGGCTCAAAACGTTCTTATGGTCCAGCGCCAGATGGAGAAGAATATTTTGCGTTGGCATTATTTTTTGCTTCACATCGCTGGGGAGATGGTAGTCAACCATTTAATTACAGTGAACAAGCAAAAGATCTGTTGCACACATGTATCCATAAAGGGGAAGAGGGTTTAGGATATCCGATGTGGAATCCAGAAAACAAACTGATTAAATTTGTACCAAACGTAGAGTTTTCTGATCCATCCTATCATTTACCACACTTTTATGAACTGTTTTCATTATGGGCTTATCCAGAAGATAGACAGTTTTGGAAAGATGCTGCCGGTGCAAGTAGGGAGTACTTAAGAATTGCTTGTCATCCTGATACGGGGCTAGCACCAGAATATGCTTATTATGATGGGACGCCAAATGATGATAATGGTTACGGTCACTTTTATAGCGATTCTTATCGCGTCGCTTGTAATATAGGCTTGGATTACGAGTGGTTTGGAGACGGAAAGTGCCCTACTGAAATAACAGGAAAAATACAGCAATTTTTTGTCGATAAAGACCCTTCTGATTTCCGTCGATATACCGTAGCTGGAGAGCCCTTTCAGGAAAAGTCTCTACATCCTGTTGGGTTAGTTGCTTCAAATGCAATGGCTTCACTGGCAACAACAGGTCCCAATGCCCGAAAGTGTGTAGAGTTATTCTTGGATACGCCATTACGTAAGGGTGGGAGAAGGTATTACGATAATTGTCTCTATTTATTTTCGCTGTTGGCCATAAGTGGGAACTTTAAAATTTGGATGCCAAGAAAGTAATTAACGTTTAAGGAGAGGTTTTAGATGTCAGATCATAAAAATGGCAAGGAAATACCTTCACTTCATAAGGTGTATCAAGATTACTTCCATATTGGTGCAGCAGTGAACCCTATGACGCTGAATTCGGAGCAAGAGATAATTAAAAAGCATTTTAGTAGTATTACAGCAGAAAATGAAATGAAATTTGAGGCTCTACACCCAGAGGAGGACCGTTTCACGTTTGAAACTGCTGATAAGATTCTTTCGTTTGCGAAAGAGAATGGGAAAAGTGTTCGAGGTCATACATTAGTGTGGCATAACCAGACATCCGATTGGATATTCACGGACGCTAACAGGAAATTAGTAGATAGGCAAACACTGTTAAAACGAATGGAAAGACACATTACAACAGTAATGGAAAGATATAAGGGACAAATCTACAGCTGGGATGTCGTTAATGAAGCAGTAACAGATAGTGGCAAAAATATACTTAGAGATTCAAAGTGGTTATCTATTATTGGAGATGATTTTATAGATAAAGCCTTTGAATATGCTCATCAGGCAGACCCTGATGCTGCACTTTTCTATAATGATTACAATGAATCCAATCCTGAAAAACGTGATAAAATTTTCAAGTTGGTTAAGGGGTTAGTAGACAAGGGAGTACCAATTCATGGTATTGGTATGCAAGCGCATTGGAATTTAACAGGTCCATCTTATGATGAAATAAGAAAAGCTATAGAAAAATATGCTTCTTTAGGCATGAAAATACAAATCACAGAGATGGATGTATCTGTCTTTAACTTTAATGATAAACGTACACATTTTACTGAACCAACAGAGGAAATGAAAGTACTGCAAGCAGAACGTTACCAAGGGTTTTTTAAGTTATTCAGAGAATACGCTGACGTCATTACATCTGTTACTTTTTGGGGAGCAACAGACGAATACACATGGTTAGATAACTTTCCAGTAAAAGAGAGAAAAAATTGGCCATTTGTTTTTGATGTAAATCATATGCCGAAAAACTCCTTTTGGAAGATTGCAGATTTCAACTGATTAACAGGTGAAAATGTCCGTACAGGGTGAAGCAAGAAGATAGTCTTATAACCTAAGGATGAACAAGATTTCTTCCTTAGGTTAATTTAATGAGGGGAAAGGATAGGGTATCCTGTGGTCGAAAAGCTTAAAGTACCAAAATCAATGAAAGCGGCAGTAATGAATAAACCATTAGAAATTGAAATAAAGGAAATTCCTATACCAACCGTTAAGGAAGATGAAGTTCTAGTGAAGGTAATGGCGGTAGGAATCTGTGGATCAGATATACATTATTATGAGCACGGAAAGATTGGTAGATATGTAGTCGAGAAACCAATTATTTTAGGACATGAATGTGCAGGTGTCGTTGCACAAGTTGGTAAAAAGGTATCAAAGTTTAAAATAGGAGACCGTGTTGCCATCGAACCAGGCATCACCTGTGGCAGATGCAGCTACTGCAAAGAAGGTAGATACAATCTTTGTCCTGAAGTAGAATTCTTAGCAACACCACCAGTTGATGGTGCTTTCGTTCAGTATATTAGTCACCGGGAAGATTTTTTGTTTCCAATACCTGATAATTTATCTTTTGAAGAATCTGCATTAAATGAACCTTTTTCAGTAGGTATTCATGCGTGTAAACGTGTGAATTTGCAGCCAGGTTCTACTGTAGCAATTATGGGAATGGGGCCAGTTGGCCTAACAGCAATTGCTGCTGCAAAAGCATTTGGAGCATCGACGATTATTGTAACTGATTTGGAAGAAAAACGTTTAGAAGCTGCAAAAAGAATGGGTGCTACACAAACAATTAATATTCGTGAAGAAGACCCAATTCAAGCTGTAAAACAGCTAACTAATGATGTGGGGGTTGATGCTGCTTTTGAAACGGCGGGTAATCCTAAAGCATTACAAGCTGCGCTGTCCGTTGTTAAGCGTGGTGGCAAGTTAGCAATTGTTGGACTACCTCCACAAGATGAAATTGGCGTAAATGTTCCATTGATAGCTGATAATGAGTTGGACGTCTATGGAGTATTCAGATATTCCAACACGTATACGCAAGGAATGGACTTTATATCGCGAGGTATTGCTGATATGAGGTCATTAATAACAGATCGGTATCCACTGGAGAAAACGATGGAAGCAATGGAAAAAGCAAGGGTTAATAAGAAAGAGAGTATTAAGGTGATGGTTTATCCGAATGGAATGCCTTAGGTTGTTTAATGCCGCAGTGGAAATATACTCGCTTTCACCACTCCGGGTACAAGTGCGACATCTACTCAAACTCACGTTGTTCGCTTTTCGTAGTGTCTTCTTTGCCGCCGGGGAAGCCGCAAGCCTCCTCAGCTCTTACGAAAAGCGGAGGCGACTGCTCTGCGGCGTACAAATAGATAGGCATGTGAACAGTAGGGTGATTTGTCCCTACTTTCATCATGACTAACTATTTGCTAGGCGCTAGGAGCCGTAGCTAGACACTCGTACCTCGCATAGCTAAGGTCTTGCGTAGCTTACTCTTCCCGCAGGAGTCTCGCATATTTCCACTGCTGATGTGCATTCATCTTCCTAGACAGTAACAATTTTTAATAACAACAAACATTTAGAAAACAGACTTTCTAAATGTGGTAAAGGGCCATACAACAGCTGAAAGTAGTTGTTGTATGGCCCTAAGGTTACTCATTTTCGTTTGTTAACTCCAAAATTAATTTCATCGCATTGTCTTTATGTTTAGCATCTGCTCTAACAGCAATAACCTTTTCATCCTTACTTACTTGTATTCCCTCGAAGAAAGATGTGTCTGTTATTTCAACCCCATATAAATGTTTAGTCGAACTTTCTATTGTTTCCGCATAAATCATCTCTTTGCTGTCTAAGAAATTTTTAAGAGATGGTTCTAATTGATCTAGGGGCTGAAACATTCCACTATTTACATGACGATTGAAATTCTCCTTATCCATAATGTATATATCTGGCTTACTAGTTGCAAATAGTACAGCATTTTTTCCTTGGTAACTAACATCCATAGAATCATCAACCTTAGTAATTAGGTGGTTCAAGGTTATTGTTACTCGATCCCAGGAAGGAATTACTTCCAAGACATTTTCAGACAATATAGTTGTGTTTGTTTCGGGACTGAAGTACCCACCATATAGCATAATGCTTAGGTTTTCTGGTGGCAGGGATGCCAATGCTTTCTCATCCTGACGATGATCAACGACAGCCTGGACAATGGAACCGCATACAATAATAAGAATGATGACAACAAGCATATGAATCTTATAATAGCGGAAGAAATGTTCCACTCTTTCCCGAAACGAATCAAACTCCTGCGGGGATTTTGAACCATATTCTTTGTATGATTTAATTACATTGTAGGCATCTGTTATTAACTCAAAATCAAAGGGCTTCTCTGTTCCAGTTTGGCTTTGGTGTGCATTATCCCGTCTAACCCAGGTCATGTATTGGTTCTCTATTTCATTTTCCGTAGCATTTTCTGAAACACCTAATACTTTATATGCTTCTTGCAGGTCCAATTAAAAGTCCCTCCTCATGTTGATAAAAAATCCACTACTACAAAGATAACTTATAATGAAGGTCTTTGCACTACAAGTTTTGTACTAATTATCGTTGGCTTGAAATGGTACCTATGGTAACCAAAAAGGATCTCCATTATAAACATAATGGGAATCCTTTTTACGTAAACTTTTACTTATTTTCAATAGGATTTTTACTTAAAGCTTCCTCTCCAGCTTTCAATACTTTAATAATCCGATCAACGTCATAAATGCTGCCTTTCCAAGTTCCTCCACTTACTTTTTGTAATTCAGCCCATAAACGGGTATCATCTGGAAGATTAGGGGAAGGTTTTATTTGCTTGTTTTGTTGTCTGCGATTAAGTATTTGGCTTCCCTCATCAGGAGAAACTTCCTTTTCTTTTGTTCCTAGAAAATGGAGGTGCCCAGTGAGGTTAGTCGCATCGATTCTAACTTCAATTATATCTCCTGTTTGTAATTTACCAATCGGACCGTTTGCTAGACCTTCTGGACCAATATGACCAATGCAAGCCCCCGTAGAAACCCCGGAAAAACGTGCATCTGTTAATAGAGTCACAAATTTTCCATAGGATAAATGCTTTAGTGCAGAAGTAACTTGATAGGTTTCTTCCATTCCTGTTCCAAGTGGACCGCAACCGGTAAGGACCATAATATCGCCTTCTTGAATATCCCGATTTTTTATTGCTTCTATTGCATCCTGTTCATTCGTAAATACTTTTGCTTCACTTTTGTGATAATAAACACCCATCTCGTCTAGTCTTTCAGGGTCAATTGATGTGGACTTGATTACTGCCCCATCAGGTGCGATATTTCCTGTAGGGAAAGTGAAAGTTGATGTTAAGCCTCGTTCTTGAGCTTGATCAGGTGACATGATTACCTGGTCTGCTTCTAGTCCATCGGCTTCTTTTAATCTTTCCTTCATTTTCACTCTCCGTTCCGATTGTTCCCACCAGTTAAGGTTTTCACGCAAGGTCTTTCCAGTTACAGTCATGACATCCTCATCCAATAACCCTAATGGACGTAGATATAACATTACCTCCGGAACACCACCAGCCAAAAATGCCCGAATCGTTGGATGATAGTCAGGGCCGTTCGGAAGTACACTAACAAGTCTAGGTGTTTTTCTATTTATTTCATTCCAATCTTCAACAGTTGGTATATAGCATCCAGCTGCATGTGCAATCGCAGGAATGTGAAGTAGTAGATTGGAAGATCCACCAAATGCTGCATGGATCACCATTGCATTTCTAATCGAAGCATCGGTAATGATATCTTTCGTATTTATGTTTTGATTTTCCATTGCTATTACAGCTCGTGCTGATTGTCTGGCCATTTCTTTCCAAACCTCTTGCCCGGATGGTGCTAATGCGGAATGCGGGATCGAAAGGCCGAGTGCTTCACTAACCACTTGGGCTGTAGCGGCCGTTCCTAGAAATTGGCATCCACCACCTGAAGTTGCACAAGCCCGACAGCCTAGTTCAGATGCTTCTTTTAGACTAAGTTCATCATTGGAATATCTAGCACCAATTGTTTGAACTTTTCCAGCATCTTCTCCGTATAAAGGAGGAAGCGTTACGCCACCTGGAATTACAACAGTAGGCAACTCATGCATTGATGCTAGTGCAATCATCATCGCAGGTAACCCCTTATCACAGGTAGCAATTCCAATGACAGCTTCTCTTGTTGGTAAAGAACGTATTAAACGTCGGTAAACCGTAGCCGCATCATTACGATATGGAAAGGAATCATACATCCCGGTGGTTCCTTGTGACCTGCCATCACACGGATCACTGACATAAGCGGCAAAAGGGATACCTAGGTGGTTACTCACTTCTCCAGCAGCTTCTTTCATTAGAATATCAACTTCCCAATGGCCGGTATGATACCCTAATGCGATTGGGTCACCATTCGAGTCTTTTATACCTCCCTGTGTGCTTAACAACAATACTTGTTTACCATTTAAATTAGTAGGTTTCCATCCCATTCCAACATTTTGAGATAAACCAAATAAATTACCACTAGGAGAATTTCGAAGCATTTGATCCGTAAGTGGAAGTTTGCCTTGAGGCCCAGATGCAGTTGTTTTAATGTCATATATAGTAGAAGCTTCGAATCGCATTAGTTCATCCAATGAGTTTTCCAAATAATCATCTCCCTATTTTTTTAATAAATTTCGCAAACATAAGTCTATAAAATTATGTATTAGAGTAGTAAAAGTGTGAAGCGCTTTCATTGTATATATTGAAAAGTATAAATTGTTTGCAAATTAAAGTCAATAATACGGAATGAGGTTTTATATTGTAAAACTGGTAGTTGTTTGTCGATTTCCGATATTAGGTGAATGTTGCCGAGTAATAGAGTGGGGTGATCAAGGGACCAGGTAACCGAAACCAGGTTTAAAGATAATAGTAGAATATTATACTAAACAAGGAATTGACGGTCACCCCGCCAATTCCTTGTTTAGTGTTTCATGTACATCTATGACCAATCTTAATATAAAGGCTCTTTTCATACGCATTGTTGCTTTTCATCATCGTAGTTGATATATATTGCGACGTAAGTGCTATTGATTTCCGCTGCGGACAGTTGCTTTCCGCGGGCACGGCTTCAGCCTCCTCGCGGAAGACCACCGCTGCGGGGTCTTCAGACTCGTGCTGTTCCCGCAGGAGTCAACGGTCCTCCGCTCCAATCAACTGCCGTAATAGTGAAGGGAGCAATATAGTACTGCTTCCAGATACCATGTTTCCGGAGCGGTATGCTATGACACAGTTTATATCTATTCTCTTATAAAGCAACAATCTTTGGGAATGCAGCCTAGATAAAATTCAATTCAAATGACGCTTTTATTTCTCCAATCTTTTCTTTTCGTGCATTTAAAACAGGGGCATGGTAATACGTTTCTAGTTGATCCCATACTGATTGGTCACCAATTTTCAACTCATGTAATACTTGCATGGAAGCTACACTGGTTCCTCTGGCATTTCCATCGGCTACTTTTACAGCTACACCGATACCAGTTTGCCGGTCACCAAAACAGTGAACCCCTTCCGCTCCTCCTTTAGCTACTAATCTACCTTGGTATTCTCTCATTAAATCGGTGTCAAATCGATCTGTACCTGCAACCATCTCAGGGAAATTTACCATTGCATTACTAATTTGACCTAAAGCCTTTTTCCTTTTTGGCTCTCCATCATCCCAGTCGTTAGGTGAAGCTGTACGCCCAAAAGCCATCGCTAAATTATAAAGTGGGATCCGGTGAACAGGTACACCACAGCCATCGACAGAGGTCATGATTTTTTCCCTTTCGTAACTGCTTACATCTGAAATGACATCTATAATTTGTTGTTGATAAGGGTGTGATACTTCGCGATAAGTATCCACATCCATATTCTGTTTGACACATCCCGCGAGCATTCCGGAATGTTTTCCAGAGCAATTACTGTAAAAAGGTGTAAGTTCCTTTCCGCTTTTTATCAGCTTGTTATAGCTATCTATATCTCTGGGGATGTGTGTCCCGCACTGAAGATGCTTTTCTTCCAGATGTATTTTATTCAGCACGTCTTCTACTGATTTCCTGTGGAAAGGCTCGCCGCTGTGGCTAGCACAAAACAATGCTAATTCCTTTTCTGTTAGATCGTACTCCTCCAGTGCATGTGACTCTACAATTGGTACAGCTTGCAAGGCTTTCATAGATGACCGGGCAAATGTGAGTCTATGTGGGTCTCCATAATAAGCTAACAAGTCCCCTTTAGCTGTAACTACAGCAATGTGCACATCATGCGTGCTTTCTATATAATCTCCTCGATAAACCTGAATAGGCTTTGATGTATGATTCATATTTCTTCTATCCTTTCTATTGAACTATTCTGTTGGCGCAACTCGTGTCCATTTGTACTCATATTTTGGACCGAATGGTCGGCTAATTACGCCTTCTATTTTAGGCGAGATTAACTGTGAACGGCCACTTTGATACAATGGAGCGACTGTAGCATCTTTGGCTAATATTTTTTCGGCCTTCAGGGAAGCTTCAAAACGTTTAACTGGCTCAAGTGCAAATTCATCTACAGTACTTTTTACTAATTGATCATATTCTTTATTAGAGTATCCCATCTTGTTGTTGCCGCCATCTGTTAACCAAAGATCCAACCATGTATACAGGTCAAGATAGGACGGGCCCCATCCAGCAAGTTCAATATCATAATTCATTGTTGTGTCTGCGTGCAGTCGTTGTTCAAATGGAACTCTTTTTAGTTCAATCGACAATCCAGGAAGGTTCTTTTCCAATTGATTAGCAATATATTCGGTAGTTGTTTTTGTAACTTCACCATCACTAGATAAAAGCTCAAGTTCCACTTTTTCTTTTCCTATTTCTTTTAAGCCTTTTTGCCATAATGCTTGTGCTTTTTCCACATTATATGTAACTAAAGGGCCATTGATTTCACGAAAACCTTTACCTGTTTCAGGATGTTTAGCGAAATTTTGTGGAACAAAACCATTTGAAACAATGGATCCGTCGTTTAACAGTTCGTTAACCATTGATTTTTTATCAATCGCTTTACTCAGTGCTTTCCGAATATTAACATTCGCTAGTGCATCTGAGGTTGTCTGATTGAATTTCAAATAAAACAATGCCGTTTCAGGTGTAACTGCAAAGTCACTATGTGAAGCATATTTATCGACCAGATCTGAAGTTAGATCTACTCGGTCAGCCTTACCAGCTTCATATAAATCGACAGCAGTCTGCGGATCTTTGACAACATCAAATGTCATCTTTTCTACTTGTACCGTTTCTGCATCCCAATATTTCGGGTTCTTTTCTAAATTCCAAGAACTCGCCGTACTTTCCCAATTCGTTAGCTTGAAAGGACCATTAAATAACATCGTATCGGTACTTGTTGCATAGTTCTTACCTTGCTTTTTAATAAATTTCTGATTGAAAGGCATGAATGTACTTCTGGTAGTTAACGATTTGAAATACGGTGTAGGCTTTTCAAGTGTTACGACTAGCATGTGGTCTCCCTTAGCCTTAACGCCTAGTTCATCCAATGTCTTTTCACCTTTATTGATAGCAGTAGCGTTTTTAATGACACCACCCATCAAATACGGTCCATACTCAGATCCAGTATCAGGATTTACCGCGCGCTGCCATGCATAAACGAAGTCATGTGCTGTTACAGGATCCCCGTTTGACCACTTCGCATCATCACGAAGATTAAAAGTCCACGTTAAACCATCTTTGCTTACTGTGTGATCCTTCGCAATCCCTGGTTTTAATTCCAAATTGTCACCAAGGCGGTATAGCCCCTCTTTTGTAGCACCTATAAATTGAAAGGATATTACGTCAGTCCCCATGTGAGCATCCATTGTAGGTATTGTGTCACTACTAAGTAAATGAAGCTCTTTTTTTACTTCCTCATTAGCCTTTGTTTCTTCTTCTGTGCCTGAAGTGTTGGAGCATGCTACGACAAATACACTTAGCAAAAGGGCAAATGATACTAGTGATGATAGTTTTGTTAGTCTCATAGTGTTAATCTCCTTCTATTTTGTATTTTCGGAATATTTTTATACAATAAACCAAATTTTGACACATTTCAATGGGGATTTTGGTGCATGTGTAGGTGCCTGTCGCTTCCCGGTTTTTGTCAATTATTGTCGAATTAGAGAAGGTTAATAAAACTAATAAAAGTAATAAAAGATGTCCTATTATGAATATAGTTACTTATACCAGTTTTTTTTATTGCTTATATGTACGGGATGAATGGTGTAAGATTTTCTAAAATATGAGGGGGGAAAGTATGGATGGATTTGGTCTTATATTATTAATTGTTGCCGGTGTTTTGTTTATTATTTTTGCTACTGCTAAGTTAAAGTTACATCCGTTTCTGTCATTATTATTTGCCGCATTTGCCATTGGGATTTTAGCAGGACTTCCACTGTCAACCGTTATTGAATCTGTAAACAATGGATTCGGTGGATTAATGGGGGGTATTGGTCTAGTAATTGTTTTTGGTACAATTATCGGGGTAATATTGGAAAAGTCAGGTGCAGCATTGCGTATGGCAGAAGTTGTCTTACGAATTGTTGGCGAAAAACGACCACAGATGGCAATGAGTCTCATTGGTGCAATTGTAAGTATTCCAGTATTTTGTGACTCAGGTTATATTATATTATCTTCCTTACAAAAAGCACTTGCAAAACGGGCAAAAGTGACAATAGCTTCCATGGCAATTGCGCTATCAACGGGTTTATTTGCGACACACACATTAGTTCCGCCAACACCAGGACCAATAGCTGCAGCAGGTAATATTGGTGCAGAAGACTTTCTTGGAACAATTATTTTAATGGGTATTATCGTATCCATTCCAGCAATTATTGCGGGTTACCTATGGGCAATGAGAGTAGGAACAAAAATTAAGGTCGAAGGTGAAGATGCGGAACTGACATATGATTATGAAACCATTTTAAAAGAGTTTGGTGAAATGCCATCCACTATTAAATCATTTGCACCAATTGTTATTCCGATTCTATTAATTGGGTTTAGTTCAGTCATCACATTTGCAGGATGGACTGGCACGTTATTTGATATTCTACTGTTCTTAGGATCACCAGTAGTTGCGTTATTAATTGGTGTTCTGTTTGCATTTTTGCTACTGCCAAAGTATAACGAAGAAACACTAACAGAATGGATTGGAGTTGCAATAAAAGAATCAGCACCAATTTTGTTGATTACCGGTGCAGGTGGGGCTTTCGGTTCCGTTATAAAAGCTACTCCAGTTGCCGATTTTATTCAACAATTTGGGGATAGTGCATTTTTTACGGGTGCAATGTTTGTTTTCATTCCGTTCATAATTGCTGCGGCATTGAAATCAGCACAAGGATCTTCAACAGCAGCTTTAGTTATTACATCTTCATTAATAGCACCACTTTTACCGCAATTAGGTATAGAGGGTGCAGTACCGCTTGCTTTAGTAGTAATGGCTGTTGGGTCAGGGGCAATGGTTGTATCACATGTAAATGATAGTTACTTCTGGGTTGTAAAGGAATTCAGTGGCATGTCGGTGACGCAAGCGTATAAAGCTCAGACCGCGGGGACCTTAATACAAGGCATTGTATCGATAGTAGTGACGTTTATTTTGTGGGTTATTTTGGTTTGATAGAATGGTGAAATAAAAATTAAAAGTCTTAAATGAATGCACATGTTCATTTAAGGCTTTTTTAATGGTTTTTAGACAATAGCTCCAAGCTCTTCCTTAGCTGTAACTACTGCATTGTGCACATCATGCGTGCTTTCTATATAATCTCCCGATAAACCTGAATAGACTTTGATGTATTATTCATATTTCTCCTGTCACTTCAAGCATATTAACTATTTATGGGCATTTTCTTTTAACCGAACAATATATCATTACTGATAAAATTTCATAATATATAGATATTTCCCACTACTTGTGATACCATTTTTTAAATAAAAGAGAGAGTTGTGTATACACTTTGAAAATGGTCATCATTTATTCTCTCATAATGTAATAGTTCTATTTAATTATTGAAGTTATCTATACTTCGTCTATTGTATAAGGAGGATATTTATGGATCAGGATATCGAGCAGGAAAATAGTATATTTATGAAATGGATAGATCAAAATGAATCAACTCTAATCGAAGCTTCTGAACAAATTTGGGAATACGCTGAGCTGGGGCTACAAGAATATAAGTCTTCTAAACTGTTAGCAGATATGTTACAAAAAGAAGGGTTTTCCATAGAAATGGGAGTAGCAGGAATGCCGACTGCTTTTGTTGCTACATGGGGAAGTGATAAACCTGTGATCGGAATCTTAGGAGAATATGATGCTCTTCCAGGTTTATCTCAAAAAGTATCAAGTAAAAGAGAGGCAGTGGAAGAAGACGGAAACGGGCATGGATGTGGTCATAATATTTTTGGGGTTGCTGGTGTTGGTGCAGCTATTGCTACAAAAAAGGTGATGGAGGAAGAAAACAAAAAGGGAACGATTAAATTCTTCGGATGTCCAGCAGAAGAAACGATGATAGGAAAAATTCATATGATACGTGATGGTATATTCAAGGATACGGATGTGTGCTTAACTTGGCATCCAGGTGCATTAAATTCGCTTTGGAGTAGCAGTACATTAGCTATGAATTCGGTGAAGTTCACATTTAAAGGTAAAGCATCCCATGCAGCTACTAATCCTGAATCTGGAAGAAGTGCACTAAAAGCTGTTCAACTCATGGATACTGGTGTTCATTTTCTAAGGGAACATATGATTGATGGAGCAAGAATTCATTCTGTAATAACGCATGGAGGGCACGAACCTAATGTTACTCCGGATAGGGCGCAGATTTGGTATTATGTACGTGCTCCATTCCGGCATGATGTGGATTCAATCTATAAACGTGTTTTGAATATTGCGCAGGGTGCCGCATTGATGACAGATACTGATTATGAAGTCGACTTTCTAACTGGTTGCTATAACATGTTGCCAAATAATGTACTTGGTCAAGTTTTATTCAATAATATGAAGAAAGTTGGACCACCACTATTCGATGACCAAGATAAAAACTTAGCTAAGGACCTTGTGAATTCATTTGATGTAGGGACAAAAGAGACGGTTGTAAGGGCTTCCGGTGCACCTTTAGACCTTGTGAATTACAATTTAAATGAAACTATAGTCAAGCCGTATGATGAAGGTAGAATTTTAGCTGGGTCAACTGATGTAGCAGATGTTTCCTGGAATATTCCTACTGCTCAGTTTAATACAGCATGTGTACCGATTGGAACCCCTGTACATTCCTGGCAATTTACAGCCTCAGTAGGCTCAGGGATTGGACATAAAGGAATGTTAATGGCTTCTAAAGTACTTGGTTTAAGTGTTATTGATCTATTGGAAAAACAGGGTTTATTGGAATTGGCTAAAGAAGAATTGGAGCAAGAAATAGCTGTTAAAGGAAAGTATCAATCCCCTCTATCAAATAAATTCTAACCTTATCTACTATAGTAACGATAGATAAGTTTTTTAACACTATACAAGAGCTTATATTCTTCCTGTCATTTTACATTGTGTAACATTTACACGGATTGAGTTTATATAAATGTCTAATGAAATGTAACCGTATTCAATATAAAATACTTAGAATACTCTTAAAAAGTGGAGTGAGATTAGAGGAAAATGCTAGATTACTAGAAACAAGATGATTAGGGAGGATGAGAAGATGAAACAAAATAGTGCCAAAGAAGTAGACCCAAGGTATAAAATTGCTAATCGTGAAGCGCTGATTGGATTAGGTTTGGTAATATTCAACTTTATTTGGTGGTTTAGCTTTGCTTATGGGATGGGTAGCAAACCTGTTGAGGAGTACAGTTATGTATTTGGATTCCCTGCCTGGTTTTTCTATAGTTGTATTGTAGGAACAATTATCATGGCAATTCTGGTTATTATTGTCGTTAAATTCTGGTTTGTTGAGGTTGACCTTGAGGATGAGGAGGGAATTAAATAATGAATTGGGCTGTAATTACACCTTTACTTATATTTTTAGTTGTTATTTTTCTTATCGGATTTTGGGCCAGTAAATATGTTAATACATCGAGTAACTTTTTACAGGAATATTTTCTTGGGAGCAGGGAGTTAGGCGGATTTGTTTTAGCGATGACGATGACTGCAACCTATGGTAGTGCTGGTAGTTTTATTGGTGGTCCGGGTATCGCATATACAGAAGGACTTGGCTGGGTACTACTTGCTATGTCACAGGTAGCTACAGGATATTTTGTATTAATGATTTTAGGAAAGAAATTTGCGATCATGTCTCGAAAATACAATTCAATAACAATGGTAGATTTCTTAAAAGAACGATATAAGAGCAAATGGGTCGTAATCCTTTCGGCATTAAGTATTATTATCTTTTTGTTTTCAGCAATGGCCGCACAATGGGTTGGAGGAGCAAGGTTATTAGAATCATTAACCGGCTTAAACTACACTACAGCATTATTCATATTTGCTGTATCGGTATTAGTCTATGTAGTAATTGGAGGTTTCCGTGCAGTTGCTGTAACTGATGCCGTGCAGGGAGTTGTAATGGTAATCGGAACACTAGTGTTGTTAATTGCTACCGTTATTGCTGGTGGAGGAATATCCAATATTATGGCAGATTTAACAGCTGAGAACCCGAACTTTGTAACACCGTTTGGTTCGGATGCTTCTCTTACGCCTGCCTATGTATCATCATTTTGGATATTGGTAGGGGTCGGAGTCGTTGCCCTTCCGCAAATAGCAGTCAGAGCAATGGCATACAAAAACTCTAAATCGTTGCATCGTGCAATTATTATCGGAACTCTTGTAGTTGGATTTATCATGCTAGGTATGCATTTAATTGGCGTATTTGCCAGACCAACTTTGCCTGGAATTGAAGTAGGCGATAAAGTAATGCCGTTAATAGCATTAGAGGTTTTGCCTTCATGGTTAGCAGGAATTGTATTATCTGCACCACTTGCAGCAATTATGTCAACAGTAGATTCGTTATTAATACTCGTCAGTTCAACAATTATAAAAGATGTTTATTTAAATTATATTGAACCAAAAGCATCGTCCGATAAGGTTAAAAAATTAAGTGTATCCATAACAGCAATCCTAGGTACTATTGTATTCTTAATGGCATTAAATCCACCTAATTTATTGATATGGTTGAACTTATTTGCCTTTGGCGGATTAGAGGCTGCGTTTATTTGGCCTATTGTAATGGGACTTTATTGGAGTAAAGCTAATAAATACGGTGCACTTACTTCAATGGTTCTCGGTATAAGTACATACATTTTATTTGATACGTTTTATCCGCAGCCCTTAGGAATGCATTCTGTAGTACTACCGATTGTCCTATCATTTTTTGCCTTTATAATAGTAAGTTTACTGACACATAAAAGATTGATGAATAATAGTGTTGATCAAATTAAAAGGAGTGCAAATGCATGAATAAAACAGAAATAAATACTACTAGACAAAAACAAGATAGGGAAGATGTAATCTCTTTAACACAAGAATTAGTCCGTATTCCGAGTGTTTATAGACCTGGTGATCCAAATGGTAATGAGGAGAAAGCAGCCAATTTTGTCGCAAACTATTTAAAAAATCTAGGTATTGAAGTGCATATGGAGATGGTTAATCCTGGCAGACCAAACGTAATTGGTATTGTTGACTCTGGCAAACCAGGTAAAACGTTACTTTTTGAAGGGCATACCGATGTGGTTACAGAGGGAAATCACGATGCATGGGAGCTTGATCCTTTCGGTGCTGAGATAGTAGATGGAAGAATGTATGGTAGAGGAACGAACGATACAAAAGGTAATTTGGCATGTATGATCACAGCTGTGCATTCACTTTTACGAAACAAGGAAAAGTGGTCTGGTAAAATCATTCTTTGTATTCCGTGTGATGAAGAAGGATTTATGACTGGAATTAAGCACTTTATAAAACAAGGTTGGGCAGATGATGTAGATGGTGCCATTATTTGCGAGCCAGAGGAAAACCAAGTTTGTATTGCTCAAAGAGGCGCAATGAGAATCGTTATAAATGTATATGGGAAAATGGCTCACGGCGCTATTTCGTGGAGTGGAATTAATCCTAACTGGCGTATGGCAAAGATTATTGTTGCTTTAGAAGAACTGGAAAAGAGTGAACAGGCGCGGTTGGGGAAACATCCGCTGTTAGGGTGGCCAAGTATAACCCCAACCATATTACAAGCACCTTATAAGGGAGATGCACAAATTAACGTTATTCCGGATCATTGCATGACAACATTAGATATACGAACCATTCCAGGGCTTGATCATAAAGAACTAGTTAAAAGTATAGAAGGCATTTTTGAAAAACTTGCCGAAGACGATCCAGACTTTAAAGCAGATTATGAAGTTATCGAAGACCGTCCTGCAACAAATACGGATAAAGAAGACCAAGTTGTTCAAGCGGTAGCAGCTGCCGTTAAAAAAGTAACAACGAAAGAAGCTGTTTATAACGGTGTTCCTGGAGCAACTGATGGTACGTTTTTGCATGTTGCTGGTATTCCAATTGTCACAATTGGAGCAGGTGACAGAGATATTCCGCATCAGATTAACGAATACGTAGATGTGGATGAATTAGCTGAAACTACTGAAATTTACAGGGAAGCTGCATTAACTTTCTTGAATGACGGTGTATCTTAATGAGCACATTTCACCTTGCAGCCTTACCAGGTGACGGCATTGGCAAAGAAGTAATGGTCGAAGCATTGAAATTATTAAGGATGATTGAAAAATATGACCATACGATAGACTTTGAGATTGACGAATATAACTGGAACTCAGAATTCTATTTAAAACATCACAAAATGATGCCGGATAATGGATTAGAAACATTATCGGCGTATGATGCTATCCTGTTCGGAGCAATTGGGGACAAGCGTGTTCCAGACTACATCTCGATATGGGAATTAATCATGCCAATTCGTAAGCAGTTTAAGCAATACATTAATTTCCGACCAATTAAACAGTTGAAAGGAATTAATAGCCCATTAAGTAATTCGCGTGATATTGACTTTACTATTATTCGTGAAAATGCGGAGGGCGAGTATTCAAATATTGGTGGTTCGTTGTTCGATAAAACAGATGATGAACTAGCTGTTCAAAATAGCGTTATGACACGTAAAGGAATTAAGGATGTTACGTCTTTTGCCTTTGAATATGCAACTGATAAAGGTTTATCTAAAGTAACAAGTGCAACAAAGTCCAATGCAATTATTCATTCCATGCGGTTATGGGATAAAGTTGTCCAAGAAGTTGCAGAAGAGTACAAGGATATTAAATTAAATTCTTTTTATATAGATGCCCTGGCTGCATTGTTTGTTCAAAAGCCAGAGACTTTTGAGGTTATTGTCGCTTCTAATTTATTTGGAGACATTCTATCGGATTTAGGTTCCGCACTTGTTGGAGGATTGGGAATTTCGCCATCAGCCAACATTAATCCAACTGGGGAATATCCATCAATGTTTGAACCAGTACATGGCTCTGCACCTGATATCGCTGGAGAAGGTCTTGCCAATCCGATTGCCCAGTTTTGGTCAACAGCGTTAATGCTTGAACATTTAGGGCGTGGAGATATAAGTAAACAAATTTTGCAAGCAATTGAAAGCACTATATTGTCAGGAAAAACAACGCCTGATTTAGGTGGAACTTTAACAACCACAGAAGTGAGTAATGAAATTTTTGCAAGAATGTTTTAGATGAGGAGGATTTGAATTGCGCTTACAAAATAAAACGATTATTGTAACCGGTGCTAATGGTGGTATGGGGTTAGAAACAGTTAAGATCCTTCTTCAGGAAGGAGCTAATGTTATTGCATGTGATATCCATACAAATCAGTTAGTAAAGTTAGAAAATAGTAAGCTAACTATCTATAATGGTAACTTACTTGATGAAGTCCATGTCCAAAACATATTTACCGATACTACAGAACAACACTCGAAAATTGATGGGCTGGTTAACTCAGCAGGAATTGCGCAGCGAGCTACTCCCATTGACGATGTTAGTCTGGATGAATGGAATAAAACGATGGATATAAATATGACTATGCTATTTTTGACGTGCAGGGAAGCAGCAAAGCATATGAAAAAACAACAAAGCGGATCTATTGTTAACGTTGCCTCAATATCTGCTGTAAGGCCTCGTCCAGGATTGCAGGCATATGTTGCATCTAAGGGAGGGGCGGAAAGTTTTACAAGGGCATTAGCGATAGAACTTGCAGAATATAATGTCCGTGTTAATACAGTACACCCAGGTCCATGCGATACAAATATGCTTCAGCAGTTTACAGCAAAAGATGCGGATATTGAAGTTGCTAAAGAAGAAACTTTTCGTAAAAGTGTACCTCTCGGAAAGCTACTTACACCAAGGGACATTGCACAATCTATCTTATTTCTATTAACGGACGAAGCCAATATGATTACAGGTACTGCACTTAACGTAGATGGAGGAAGAGGAATATAAAGAGGGGTGCTTAACATGGTTAATAACAACTTGAGAATGTATATAAATGGGGAATGGGTTTTAAGTCATAACAAGGATGTAATTTCTGTATATAATCCAGCTGATAAAGAACAAATTGCAACCATTCCTCGTGGTGATTATGAAGATATAGATGTGGCAGTGAAAGCAGCAAAAAGAGCTTTTAAAAGTCAAGAATGGCAGGAAACTAATCCACATGAGCGTGGGTATATTCTGCATAGTATGGCACAAAAAATACGGGAAAATAAGGATGAATTTGCGGAGCTTGAAACAACAGATGTTGGTAAGCCGTTATCTCAAGGGTATGCTGACGTTGAAGCTGCAGCAAGATATTTTGAATTTTATGCGGGAGTTGCAGATAAAATAATGGGAGAAACAATTCCAGTTGATCATGGTGTGTTAGATTTTACAGTACGTGAACCCATTGGAGTAACAGCGCACATCATCCCTTGGAATTATCCACTTCAAATCAGTGCTAGAAGTGCAGCGGCCGCAATTGCAACAGGGAATACAGTTGTTATTAAATGCGCTGAGGACACACCTTTGACTGCTCTGAAACTAGCAGAATGCTTTGATGAATCCAGTTTACCATCGGGAGTATTTAATGTGGTGACAGGTTACGGTTATGAAGCTGGTGCTGCTTTAGCTAGTCATCCAGATATTAATCATGTAACGTTTACGGGGTCTGTTCAAACTGGGAAAGCGGTTATGAAAGCAGCAGCTGAAAATGTCGTACCAGTAACATTAGAACTCGGTGGAAAGTCGCCAAATATAGTCTTTAGTGATTGTAATATGGACGAAGCGCTTCAAGGTGTTGTGAAATCCAATATCCAAAATGCAGGTCAAACTTGTTCTGCTGGATCAAGACTTATTGTGGAAGAATCAATAAAAGACACCTTCATCGAAAAACTTAAAACAAAGTTTGAAAACATATCGATAGGTCCAGGATTAAAAGATTTTGATTTAGGACCTATCCTTTCTGAAAAACAGTTTTCCGGAATACAATCGTCCATAAGGCAAGCTGAAGAAGACGGATGTTTAATTTGGGGTGGCAAACAGGTTCAAATTAATGGCCACGAAAATGGTTATTATATGCAACCAACATTAATAACAAATTGTGATCCAAAAAGTAAAATTGCTCAGGAAGAGATATTTGGGCCAGTGCTAACCGTTTTTTCCTTTAAGACTGAAGCGGAAGCGGTTGAACTCGCAAACGGCACAGAATACGGTTTAGTAACTGGAATATGGACCAGTAATATTGGTAAGGCAAATCGTGTCTGGAACAAAGTAGATTCTGGACAGGTTTTCATTAATAATTATGGTGCAGGTGGCGGAATTCAGATGCCATTTGGAGGGTATAAGAAAAGTGGATTCGGCCGTGAAAAAGGGCTTGAGGCGCTGAAGAATTATACGCAAGTAAAAAATGTAGCGGTGAAGTTTGAGTAAGTTTTAGTTGTAGCGGCTTGCTACTCGAAATATACTAAATTATTTATAGCTGTTCTTTCTGATGTGCAAGTTACATGCCATTAGAAGGACGGCTATTTTGTTTGTTAAGAATGTTTATTCAATGTCGTCTTAATTCGGTTTCATCCCTTTTTATCAACTGAAAGATTTTTCTTGGGCAGGATAATGTATTGATTCTCATATACCGTATAATAAATTGAAGCGAATTTTTGATAATAAGAAAGGAAGTGTTCTTCGATTTGATTGAGTAGACGCTGTCGTAATTGCAATTTTTAATTGGTACTAAAGAGGAGTCGAGGGGGACAAGAAACCCTCCTCTTTCCCCCTTAGACTATGTACTTTCTGAAAATAACTCTTTTTTTCGCCATTTTCCGAAGCGGTAATAAAGGGAAGCTATTAGACTGCTTGTAATAAAACTTCCTCCCATACCAATGGCTATTCCTATATCCCCAAAAAGATTGGAAAATAGTGCTGTCAGGGGATAGCGCAGCACCCAGAAGGAAATGACGTTCAGTGCGAGAACCTGGTACATAGCTCCTGAGGCACGAACAATGCCGTTTAAGATAAAGTTTATTCCTAAAAACGGATAACATAAAGCAATGATTTGTAGATATTTTGTACCGAATTGGACAGCCTCTTCTTCTTGGATAAATAGCCTAACCCCGTATTCCGCAAAAAACACCACAACAATTCCGATGGCTAGCATGACAGAAAAGTTATATAAAACACCATACTTTGCAATTCTTTTCACCCTTTGCCAATCACGGACACCGATATTTTGCCCAGCCATACTGCTAACTGCGGTCCCCAATGCATGTGCTGGCAGCATTAAAAGACTGTCCAGGCGTTGAGCAGCACTAAATCCAGCGACAACATCGTCGCCAAAACCTGTTACAACACTCATGATAGCTGCCACACCAGCTGATATAACGGCCATTTGTAATCCAGAGGGAATACCGAGATTCAGAATTAATCCGACTTCTTGTCTTGTCGGTAAAGTTGGCAGGCTGAACGGTGCCAGTTTTTTATAGAGAACAAAAATGATTCCATATAGGAAAGCTATTCCCTGTGAGATAACAGTAGCATATGCAGCTCCCTCCACTCCCAGGTTGAAACCAGCGATAAAGAGAGGGTCAAGCACAATATTTAATACCACTGCAATCATTACAAAACGCAGTGGTGTTTTACTATCACCAAGGGATCTGAGCACGGTACTAATGAAGTTATATCCGAATAAAAACAGCATTCCAAGGAAATTAATTTGTAAATAGGATTTTGCTGCTTCCATCATACTTTCTGGGGTACCAAGCAGTTGTAAAAATTGTTCCGCGAAAATGAAGCCTGTTACACCTAACCCTACAGAGAGAATGGTTAGAATTACAACAAATGCATTCAAGTAATGCTTTAATCCTACTTCATTATCGCGACCCTTTTGCTGTGACAGAATGGTAAGTGCCGCATTATTTAAGCCAATAACAAACGAAAGTACGGTGAAAATAATCGTACTCGAAACAGCAACAGCACCTAAGGCATTTCCCCCAAGTAGATTTCCAACCCATAAACTATCAGCAAATTGATAGGATGTCTGTAATAGATTGGTAAGCATAATAGGTCCAGAAAAGATGATTAATTTTTTAAGGATATTCCCCTGCGTAAAATTATGTTGCGTCTTCATTTTTCGCCAACCTTTCTAGGCAGATAAGAAGGAGTATAAACTTTCCTAACTGCATAAGCGCAACTATAACATTCGCCACAAAATCTTGGCGAATGCCAAGTTTTCTTAATACGGAAAGAAAGTATAAAACTTTGGCGTTTATCTGTCTAGCTCCAGCGCCTAGCCTCTCGAGGTTTTAAGTCAAATCTCCTTGTGATAAAAATCATCACTAAGAGATTCGCCTTAAACTTGTCGGGGCTGACCAAGGCGCTTGCGCTTTTCTAACGTACTTTCTATAGTTTAGCATGTGAGATTGGGAAATTCCTGGGTTAGGGTGTTGTCTGGTTTATGCCTAGGTGCGAGGAGGTTTAGTTGGGGTGTTACATGGTGATTAAATGTAAAAGATTGTCCGGTAAGCAGGAATTTTCAGTTATAATGTTGAATAAATATAATTAGGTAAAAATACCCATCAAAATTCTATAAAAGGGGCTAAAATCAATGAAAATATAAACTCAAGACTTATATCATGGTGTAGTATTGACAAAAATTACTGAGCACAAAGCATTTAAGGCACTTAATAAACCCGATTCGCTATATGGTCATTATCAGGTAAGTCATGATACGCGGATTTTTGTGAAATACTTAATGAAACCAACATTTTCCTGGTCATTTCAATTTAATGTAAATGAGCTTCAAGCAATAGGAACTGATTTAAATAAAGCTGAAAATGTGTACCTTTGTCTGGTATGCGGGGAAGAAACTATTTGCGAACTTGACTACGAAGACTTTTCAGGTCTAATTGATGTCAATGCAATCGAAAGACAAAAAATAGTTGTCGAAGTTCCTGCAGGTGGATCCATGCACATAAAGGGTAGTACTGGAAGTTTACCAAATGTGGTGCATCATAACTCATTTCCAGAAAAGTTATTTGAAGAAAGGATGATTGTGCAATGGTTTTTAGGTGCTATTCACTTTCTGAATAACAGCACTGAAAGTTCGGCAAAGTGCTAGCGTAAATGCTTCGTCTAATACAAGGAATAATAGTGTCTTTTAAAGCAAAATTGTGTTGACTTTTTTACAAAGAATGATGTCAAGAAAATAGGTAGAATTGTTTAAAAATTCCACTTATGTTATAGTGATAAATGTTGTGTCTATTCAGTGACGCATCCTACTATTCTACTAATCTTTGTTTTTACATGAATAGGGGTGCATACAATAGCGCAAAAGCGGGGGTAACTCACGGAATATTTTGTCGGGTTCTGTATGGTTTTGGTTATTTTTACCGATCCATATATTGGTTTTATCAACATTTCTTTAAGTGAGTAGTTTACTGGGTGCTACTTATGTTTTTGGTTTTTGACGAGTTTTGATTAAACTTCTCGGTTTTGTGCGATTGTATAAGGATTTAATGATAGTCATTTATAGGGGGTGATAATGTGGATTTAACTTTAGCAACTTGGTGCTGGCTGTTAATACCTATGCCATTACTAGTAATACTATCAATTGTAACGTACTTTACTGAAACAAGGAGTGTAAAATAAAAAATGGATATTAATATTTCTCAATTAACCGCAATTATAATCTATCTAATTGGAATGGGAGTAATAGGTGTAATTGCAACAAGAATGACAAGTAATTTAAATGATTTTGTATTAGGTGGAAGACGTCTTAGAGGTGAAGTTGCAGCATTAAGTGCAGGAGCCTCTGATATGAGTGGTTGGCTCATGTTGGGTTTACCAGGTGCTGTGTATGTAAGTGGAATGGGAGGTGCGTGGATTGCGATTGGTTTAGCAACTGGTGCATATTTGAACTGGCAATTTGTTGCCAAACCGTTCAGGGTTTATACAGAAGTAGCCAATGATTCGATTACCGTACCGGATTACTTTGAAAACCGTTTTCGTGATAAATCAAAGCTATTAAGGGTAGTTTCTGCAATTGTTATCCTCGTATTCTTTACTTTCTACACTTCTTCAAGTCTTGTAGGTGGAGCTATTCTTTTAGAAAGTTCATTTGGAATGGATTATACATTAGCTCTATGGATAGGATGCGGAGTCATTCTCTCATACACTCTTTTCGGTGGATTTTTAGCTGCAAGTTGGACAGATTTTGTTCAGGGAATTTTAATGCTTTTAGCTCTAATTGTTGTACCGATTGTAGTTATTTATGAACTTGGTGGTTGGAACGAAACATTACAGATAATCGGTGAAATTGACCCATCGTATCTAGACATAACTGCCGGAGCGACGATTATAAGTGTCGTTTCATTACTCGCTTGGGGCCTTGGATATTTTGGCCAACCACATATTATCGTTCGCTTTATGGGAGTTAAATCAACGAAGGAAATTCCAAAAGCGCGTTTAGTTGGAATGACTTGGATGGTTATATCGCTGTTTGGAGCTATTTTTATCGGTTTTACAGGAATCGCATACTTTGAAGTTACTGGTGCTCCTCTTGAAAATTCCGAGACTGTATTTATTATGTTAACGCAAGTATTATTTAACCCATGGGTAGCAGGTTTTTTACTTGCAGCAATACTCGCAGCGATTATGAGTACAGTAGATTCGCAATTAATTGTTGCTTCAAGTGCACTGGCACAGGACTTTTATAAGCAACTTTTCAGAAGAAACGCTACTCGTAAAGAGGAAATGCTTGTTGGTAGAATTGCTTGTCTAGTAATCGCTATTATTGCTATTTTCCTAGGATATGATCAAGATAGTAAAGTGCTAGAATTAGTAAGTTATGCTTGGGCTGGTTTTGGGGCTGCATTTGGTCCACTAATCGTATTGAGCTTGTTCTGGAAACGCATGACGAGAAATGGTGCTTTAGCTGGAATGATTGTTGGTGCTGCTACAGTAATTATTTGGCCAATGTTTGCAGATATAGGTGGTATCTTTAATCTGTATGAACTTGTACCAGGATTCATACTTTCATGGATCACAATTATGGTTGTAAGTCTATTAGGAAAAGCGCCTTCAAAAGAAATTCAAGATGAGTTTGACGAGGTTAAATCTATATTGAAAAAATCTTAATATGGATTACGGAAAGAGTTCTTCCCGGTTGTTGGGGAGGGCTCTTTTTGGTTTGTGAATGGTTGTATGGTGGGTGGCGCCTGTCACTTCCCGGTTTTTGTCGAACGTTGTCGAATTAAATTCAAGTCATGACAGGATTTCGGCATTATAGTAGAGTAAGAGGAAGTAGCTGAGGAACTAGGTGAATTAATTTATGGTGAAAATTTATATTCTTTTGTTAATGGTTATGTTGATGTGGGGGTTAAATGTATCGGCGTTGAAGGTACTAGTTGATGCAGTTGATCCGATGTTACTGACGTCGTTTCGAATTATGACGGCGGGCATTGTTGTTTTGGTGATTTGTTCTGTGATGGGGATATTCAGGTTACCTCTTAAGCATGAGTGGCTCATCATTTTTTACATAGCTGTTTTTAATGTGATTTTACACCATTCGCTTGTCGCGGTGGGTATAGAGATGACAACCGGTATAAACGCAGCGTTAATTTTGGGGATGATGCCACTCGTTACCATGATGATGGCTGTGATTATTTTGCGTCAGCATGTCACGTGGATAAGAGTTTCTGGCTTCATTTTAGGATTTATAGGTATAGTTGTGACGACGTTGACCGGTGCTGATGGATTGGCAGCTGTCTCGTTGGGGGACCTCATCATATTAATTGGAGTTGTCGTGCAAGGATTTAGTTTTGTATTGATTAGTAAACTGAAACCGACGTTTGATCCACGGCTCGCAACTGGGTACATGCTTGTACTTGGTTCGGTTTTCATCTTTTTGTTGAGTCAGGTTTTTGGATCTGGACTTCAGGAGATTACCTATTTGCTAGATTGGAAGCTGGGAGCAGTTTTCTTATTCAGTGCAGTTTTCGCATCAGCGTTTGGCCATATGAGTTACAACTACGCCATTAAAAAAGTAGGGCCAGCTGAAGCAGCTATTTTCATTAATCTGAACACACTTTTTGCGATTACTGGAGCGGCTATATTTTTAAATGAAGTTATTACGCTGTATCATGTGGTTGGATTTCTATTAATTTTGAGTGGTGTGTTTATTGGTACTGGCGCTGTAGAGTATGTGGTGTCTAGGAGAAGGGGCGTGTAACAAGTTTAACCAAGGATGGAGCCACGGGGAATTGAACCCCGATTACTTGAATGCCATTCAAGTGTAATCCCATTATACCATGGCCCCGGGAAAGATTGGACGAGCTAATTATAGCATAGTCTGCGGTGCATGTCACTTCCCGGTTATTATTCTAGTAAAGGGTTTGATAGAGGTGGATATCGATACAATGATACGCTTATTTTTAATAGGATTGCATGATAGAAAGCAAGGTTAGTGTCAATATTCGTAATGGTGCTAGCCAATTATGAGTCAATGAGTAATTGAAAATGCCCAATACTCCCATCAATTTAGTGGGATATTGGGCATACATGATAATCCACTTCATCATACTAATTCTTTTGACCTTTATTTAATTTTTTGGCACTTTTAAATGCTTGACCATACTCATTTAATAGTACATCTAAACTTTGTGAAATGGTCAATATTTGTGGATCATTCGGGTTATTTTCGTATGTTTCATACATTTTCTTTCTTGTTTCTTCTATCTTTTTCTTCAAAACATTTATGTTACACAAACTCGTACTTCCTCTCCACTTTTATTGAATCTGATCCGTGAAGTGGAGAAATGAAACTGATAAAAAAATACCTTGTATCACTAACAAAATCTTAACCAGGTCGTTTTGTAAAATTCGGACTAATTAAGCTGCTATCATGTTAGTTATTTTTTTCAGCATTTTGATACGACATATTTCGTTTTAATTACAGTTACACAACCACTCTAGATTAAAATCCTCAGCTATCTCTTATATAAACATTACTGATTATCAGCGTTGTAGTAAACAAAATCTATTACAGTTATTATTCTTCTATGTTTTCGACCCTCCTTTCTATTATCAAATTAAGTAAAGTCCCCAAATTACAAGGCGTATATTTGCAAAACCCTTTGAAGGGTATTACTGCACTGATTAATCATTGTTTATATTTATATAAGAAACAACATAGTTATCAAGTACCCATTTATATGTTTTATAAACCTTTTACAAAACACCCGACAATAGTTGCTTAACATTGTTCCTAGCTTGACCTGAGAATTAATCAAAAAGTCATGCATAATATGAATAATAACCAACGTTACGGAAGTATTATTAGAGGGGCTGTTTATTCATGGATGAAAATAAACAAACGGTGGATTATGAATTAAATGGTGACATTGCTTTGATCTTCCTTAATCGACCTAATCGTTTAAATGCGGTTGTACCCGAGTTGATTGAAGAACTAAATCAATCTTTGAAACAGGCTGAAAATGATAATGTTAAGGCTATTATTCTCTCTGGGAGAGGAAGGGCATTTTGTGCTGGTCACGATTTGAAAGCAGATACGAAATTCGAAACGGAAGCGGAATTAAGGAATCATCTTCAACGACTTCAGGATGTTACACGAAAAATTCGAAAGGCCACGTGTCCTGTAATTGCTGCGGTACATGGCTATGCTCTCGGTGCTGGATGTGAATTTGCCTTATGTTGTGATTTAATTATTGCCGATAATAATACGGAATTC
Source organism: Virgibacillus necropolis (assembly GCF_044793635.1). Classification (GTDB taxonomy): domain Bacteria; phylum Bacillota; class Bacilli; order Bacillales; family Amphibacillaceae; genus Virgibacillus_F; species Virgibacillus_F necropolis_A. The sequence goes on along the minus strand of NZ_CP084992.1, from coordinate 1,416,666 downwards.
GGTTTTCCGGAAGTGAGCGTCGGGCTTAGTGTAACAGGTGGGATATCACATCTACTTCCAATGACTGTGGGTTTGACCAAAGCAAAAGAATTATTACTTCTAGGTGAAAGGTTTACAGCAAAAGAAGCAAAAGTCCTTGGGTTAATTAATTTCGTAGTCGATTCAGGGGAATTAGAGGAAGCTGCTATGAAATTAGCAATTAGATTGAGTAATTTACCCCAAGTTTCTCTTTCAAAAGCAAAGTTTGTCCTAAACCATGGTTCCCAGTCCACGATTGAAAGTGCATACGAATTAGAGGTGGAGCATGTCCTTTCAACAACATTCTCGGATGAAGCTGAAAAAGCAGCCGAGAAATTTAAATTAAGAAAGAAAAATTAAAACCAGGGAAGGGGATTTGGCGATGTCAGGTATGGGGACTGTGGGAAATCTTGATTTGGATAAAGTGGGAGATATCAAGACATTAACAGAGCGAGCCGCAGTTCGTTGGGGTACTAAGATAGGTCTTGTAATTGATGAGTTTAATGAACAATTAACCTTTAGCGAAATATATGAGAGATCCAACAAAATCGCGAATGTGCTGCTTGGGCTAGGCGTGAAAAATGGGGATCGCGTAGCTGTCATGATGAAGAATCGCCCTGAATTTCCTTTAACGTGGCTCGCTATAGGCAAGATTGGGGCAATCATGGTGCCAATTAATAGTCACTATAAGGAGTTTGATGCTAACTATCTTCTTGAACACTCAGAGGCGGCAACCGTTGTCACTTCATCTGCGTTTGTCACTTTACTCCAACGCATTAAAACAAACGTGAAAACACTGAAACATATCGTGTCAGTAGGTCAAAACAGTCAAAATGGTGTTCATAATTTGCAAGATTTATGTAGCCAGGTAACGGCTGATCTGCCGTTATTACCTGTGTATCCCGAGACTATCGTCAATATACAGTATACGTCAGGAACGACAGGTCGACCTAAGGGATGCATGCTTACACATAATTATTGGTTAACAATGGGACAAAATAATGTATTGCCATCACATCCTGGCATAAACGAACGCGATATCATGCTGACTGCACAGCCGTTTTACTACATGGATCCTCAATGGAATTTGATTACTTCATTAGCATCAGGTGCAACTCTAATTGTTCTGGATCGTTTTCATCCATCAACATTTTGGCAGAAAGTGCGGGAATATAAGGTTACCTACTTTTATTGTTTAGGTGTAATGCCTGTACTTATGTTGAAAATGCCGGTCTCTCAGCATTATCAGACCCATTATGTCAGGCATATCTCATGTTCCGCAATCCCCAGACATCTTCATAACGAACTCGAGAAACGATGGGCCACCCCTTGGTTCGAATGCTTTGGAATGACGGAAACAGGTGGAGATATTTCTGTCACGAAAGAGGAACATGATGCTTTAGTTGGTACAGGGTGTATAGGCAGGCCAAATCAGCATAGGGAAGTACGAATTATGAATGATCATGATCACCCTGTCCCACGTGGTGAAATTGGTGAATTAGTTTTAAGAGGAACAGGTGTAATGGAAGGTTATTATAAAAATCCGGAAGCAACAAAAGAGGCTTTTAGAAATGGATTTTTCCATACAGGTGACTTGGCTTATATGGATGAGAAAGGATTGATTTATTATATAGGAAGAAAAAAGGAAATGATCCGTAGAAGTGGGGAAAATATTTCGGCAACGGAAGTCGAGGAAACCATAAAACTTTATCCAGATGTAAATTACGTTGCAGCGATTCCTGTTCCCGATGAATTGCGTGGTGATGAAGTAAAAGTATATGTTGTGTTAAAAGACAGAATTACAGATCATAGTGATATTGTAAAAAAGTTGATTGAATTCTGTGATGATTACCTTGCCTATTTTAAAATACCTCGGTATTGGGAATTTCGGACAGACTTGCCTCTAACTCCATCTGAAAGGATTGCAAAACATAAACTGCGTGATGAAAAAAATGATCTGCGGTTGGATTCATATGATCGCATCGATAACGTGTGGAGGACTCGGTAAGGGGACAGGTGTTTTGTCCCCTCTATTTAGCAGTTAAGAAAGTATAAATCCTTTCTTACTGCATAAGTGCAACTAAGGCTTTCGCCATTAAGGCTTGGCGATAAGCCAAGTTTTCTAATTATTATGGAAAACTCCAATATTGATTTTGAATCTCTTTAACTTTATTAATAGCTTCTATTTGATTTTGATAGATAGGACCTTCATGATGGCCGAGGTCAAACGGATCCTCAACATTGCTTTGCTTCCCACTAAAAGCTTCCAAGATCTTCAATGTGCAAAACGGTACATATGAAGTACTATAGCCACCTTCATGACAGGCAATTAATCTACCATTACAATGCCTTTCGGCTAATGTTTTTACCCTTGATGCCATTTGGTGAAAACCTTCAGCCGTTACAAGCATGCGACCCAATGGATCAAACCGACTCGGATCCTGACCTGCTGAAATTAAAATCAATTCTGGCTGGTACTGATTTATAATTGGTTCTATCACGTCATCAAATGTGTAGTTGTACCCTTCGTTTCCAGTGCCGGCAGGTAATTCGATGTTCACATTATACCCTAATCCATCTCCTTTACCAGTGTATGTAATGGCCCCACGATTTTTTGGGAAAATGTTTTCCTGATGTACGGAAATAAATAATACTTCTGAGTCAGAATAAAATGCGCTTTCCGTTCCGTTCCCATGATGCACGTCCCAATCAAGGATAACTATTCGCTTGAGTCCGTACTTCGACCAAGCATATTTTGCAGCAATTGCAACGTTGTTGAATAGACAAAACCCCATTCCACCATCTTGCTCAGCGTGATGCCCCGGTGGACGAGTTAGTGCATAAGCATTGCTAACCTTATCGTTCATTACCGAATCTACAGCTGTTAATACACCTCCAGCAGACAGTAGGGCAATTTCATAAGACCCAGGTCCGACGATTGCATGTTCTCCAGCATCACCACCACCCGACTTACTTAACGTTTTAACCTTCTCAACATAGTCAGCTGTATGATTAGTCTCGACTTCTTGCCGAGTGGCATATCTTGGTTCGATTTGCTCAAGCTCTTTAATGAAATGTGACCGATCAAGTAAATTCTTTATACGACGTTTCGTTTCCGGGTTTTCTGCGTGGATATCTTCCTGTATCCAACCGCTTGCGCTCAACATCAACGCTCCATTACCCGTTTGATGCCAAAAGTAGCTCTCATCACAAATGAATCCAGTTGAACTTTGCATGTAGATCACCCTTTCATAAGTACTATTATATAAGGAAATAGTGTTGATTAGTACAGCCTTCATAAGAATTTTACTGCATCCGAATTGCCTTTCTTGCCAACTGATCTGCATTTTTATTACTTTTTTCAGGTATCCATTTGATAAAAAAGTATGGAAAGTTGCTTGCTTCTTCCCTGATTTTTTCAAGCATGGGAAGAAAGATTTGGTTTTTCGTGAAATCTTTTTCAATCGCATCTACTACCAGCTTCGAATCTGACCGGAATGATAGTATTTCACCTGGGAAATGCTCCACGCAAATTTCTAATGCTTTTATAACAGCGTGAAATTCAGCTTCATGGTTAGACATCTCTCCCAATGGAAATAAGTATTCATGTGTTTTTCCACTTGCTTTTATATAAATTCCGGCACCACTGATTCCCGGGTTACCGCTTGATGCCCCATCTGTGTAAACTTCAATCAATGTTTTTTGGCTCCTTTTTTTGAGGATATAGTACTAGGTTATAACAGTTTGTAGGTGTTGCCAACTGCCTGACTCTAATCCATAAAACAGACTGAGCCAAATGACTTATCTTTTATACATTTCTGAATAATTGTTGAATTGAAAACAATATTTATTCTATACTTAATAAAATTGACCAGCCACCAGATTATCCTGGAGGAGCACTGGAAGAGATTCGAAGTGATGCGCGAACACTTACAGAAAGCTATTTATAAAGGGAGGTTTCAAAATGAATGCTGAAACTATTGAACAGAATCATGTAAAAAGACCTACAGATACACCAGTTCCACCAACTACATTTAAAGGGAAACTGAAAACTGTCGGGCCTGGTTTCGTTACAGCTGCCACAGGTGTTGGGACAGGTGACTTAATCGCTGCCCTTGTTGCGGGTGCTGGATTTGGTATGACACTGATATGGGCGATTGTGCTCGGTGCTATTTTTAAATACTTTTTTACAGAAGGAATGGGTCGTTGGCAGTTAGCAACAGGTAAGACAATTCTGGAAGGCTTTCGTTCACTGGGAAAATGGGCGATGGGTTATTTCGGGGTATACTCGGTGCTTTGGGGATTTAGTTATGGTGCGGCGGCGATGTCGACCAGTGCAATTATGATGGTAACCATGTTTCCTATTATGCCTTTGTGGGCGTGGGCGATCATCCACGGGCTTGCTGGAATGGCGCTTGTTTTAACTGGAAAGTACAAGCTATTTGAAAATGTTATGACAATCATGATTGGTATTATGTTTGTAACTGTTGTTGGATCAGCAGTTATTCTGGTGCCGGATATCGGCAATATTATCGGTGGTTTAGTACCACGTACCGGTGACGGTTCCATGTTACTTGTATTAGGTCTACTTGGGGGAGTCGGAGGTACGATTACAATGGCCTCCTATGGTTATTGGATCCGTGAAAAGAAATGGGAAGGCAGAAAGTGGATTCCAATGATGAAAATGGACTCCGCTATTGGCTATGTGATTACTGCCGTGTTTACTGTTTCACTATTAGTAGTCGGAGCTGAATTCCTATACGGAACTGGCATTAAGGTCAATGGAGAAGAGGGATTAGTGACACTTTCAAATTTATTTAGTGAGGAATTTGGAACGGTTGCACGTTGGATGTTTTTAATCGGTGCATGGTCTGCAGCATTTTCTTCCTTATTGGGTGTCTGGAATGGGGTGCCTTATCTGTTTGCAGATTTTGTTCGTATGATACGAAAAAAAGGAAAGCATTCTGATAAACCAGTATCTGAAAAAGATCCAGCTTATCGCGCATATCTTCTTTGGTTGACTTTCCCACCAATGCTTCTTTTATTTTTCGGTAAACCAGTGGCGCTCGTTATCATATATGGTGCGCTAGGAGCATTGTTCATGCCGTTTTTGGCTATATCGCTACTCTGGTTATTAAATTCGAAGCGTGTGGTTAAGGACTTTAGGAATGGCTGGATTGCAAATATTGTTTTAACCGGCTGTGTCGTTTTGTTTGGATACCTCGGAATCATTGAATTAATTGATATGTTCTAAGCAATAAGGAGTGAAGAAAAATGGTTTATGATTATGCTATTATCGGTGGTGGCATTATTGGGCTTTCTGTTGGTATGGAAATCAGCAGAAAGTACCCTAACGCATCGATTATCATTGTAGAAAAGGAAGCAGCACTTTCCCTTCACCAGACAGGTAGAAACAGTGGCGTTATTCATTCCGGTATTTATTACAAACCGGGTAGTTTAAAAGCAGAACTGGCCCGAAAAGGTAACAGGCAGATAGTTGAGTTCTGTGAAAAACACGGAATTCACTACGATTTATGCGGTAAAGTGATTGTAGCAACGAAAGAAGAAGAAATTCCCTTACTAGAAAACCTTTATCAAAGGGGTTTGGAAAATCAACTTGCGGTTGAAAGAATCTCAGTTGAGGAATTACAGGAAATTGAGCCTCATGTGAATGGAATTGCGGCAATTAGGGTGCCAAGCACGGGAATCGTGAATTACCAGGAAGTTGCGGAGACGTTTGGTGAAATCATCAAACAGCATGGAGGAGAAATTTCCTTACATACAGAAGTAACAGATATTCAATTTTGGCAGGAGCATGTGGAACTGGAAACGAGTATGGGAGTTATTCACAGCCGATATGTTATTAATTGTGCTGGATTGTTTTCTGACCGGGTCGCACAATTGGCAAACATTAAAACAGACTTGAAAATTATTCCTTTCCGTGGTGAATATTACGAGTTGAAGCCCGAGAAACGCCATCTGGTGAAGCATCTTATCTATCCAGTACCAAATCCTGATTTTCCATTTCTCGGTGTCCATTTTACAAGAATGATAGATGGCCGAATATTAATTGGGCCGAATGCTGTTTATAGTTTTAAGCGTGAAGGCTATCGGAAATTAGACTTTCATTTTAAGGAATTCATCGAAGGAACAACCTATCCCGGGTTTATAAAATTGGTGCGGAATAATATGGCTGAAGGATTAAAAGAAATGCTTCGCTCCTATAGTGTGAAAGCTTTTATCAAAGGCGTGCAGCGGTACATTCCGGAAATCAATGAGGATGATATAAGGCAGGCAAAGGCTGGAGTGCGTGCTCAGGCCCTCGACAGTGAAGGCAACTTACTAGATGACTTTGCGATCATCCAGGACAGACGAGCAATCCACGTGTGCAATGCTCCATCACCGGCAGCAACAGCTTCCATAGAGATTGGGATGGAGGTAGTTGGGCGGTTGTAGGGGGGAGAGCTCAGTCTTATCGTAACGGCTAACTTGTGTTAACTTTAAATAGATTAAGAGAAAAGGAGAGTTGCAATTATGAACGAAGAAATGATTTTCAAGCAAATTAACTTAGTTAGACAAAACACATTGAATGAAATGGAAGGTTTATCAGAAGAACAGGCCGATCAAATGCCAAAAGGGTTTCGCAATACGATTCGTTGGAACCTGGGCCACATATACACGGTGCAAAATGCTTTACTTGCTAGATTTGGTGGAAAAGACATTGAAATTCCTCCTCATTATATTGAACTATTTACTCCAGGGACAACGCCAACCGATTGGAAGGATGAAGTGCCGTCACTCGATGAGATAAGACAACTTCTTGAAGAACAGCCGGAAAAACTGAAGGCATCTCTAGTCGGTCAACTTGATGAAGAAGCAGCGAAACCTTTTAAATCGTTAAGTACAGTCGGAGAGATTTTGAATTTCACATTGTATCATGAGGGAATGCATCTTGGAGCAATTAAAGGATTGAAAAAAGCGGATAGCTAAAGTGAATAGGATAGGGAGAGGGTTTTGTGTGCCACTGTCACTTCTCGGTTTTTGTCGAATAATATCAATATCACTTGTATTATAATACCTAGGCTCTGCATGTGATAATTTTGAATTAATGATGTGTAAGTAGGGATTTTTGTGATAATCGTGTTATTGTATACAAATTAGATATGGCTCTTAATTGAGCCATATCTAATTTGCTTTTTCCTTCATAATAAGGCTTTGACAAAAGTTGATATTTATAGAATAAATCCTGAGTTAATAGGCGAATTGTCGGTAATAGCGGTAATCATCCATATTATGTCCGGTGTATTTTTGATAGTGTTGTGCCAGTCTGTCTACTAAAAGAGCTGTAGAAATCGTTGGTGCAAGAATCCAACGGTATTGGTCATCAATTCCGTTTAGCTCGTAGTCTTTCGTGTCCAGAACTTCAAATTTATTTGTATATTGTTTGCAGAACTCTTCAACACGTTCATCTACTTTACGTCGTTTCCCTTCTCCTTTAACAAGAAAAACAGGTACTTCTTCTTCTATGAGTTCCAGTGTACCATGGAAAAACTCAGAGGAAGAAACTGCCTTTGTCCGGACCCATTGCATTTCTTCGAGAATACACATGGAAAATAAATAAACCTCTCCCCACATTTCTCCTCCGCCAATCCATATGTTGTATGGTTCACTATAATACTTTTTTGCTATCTCATCTGCGATAGGGTCAAACTTCTTTTTTGCATTCAACAGGTTATTAGGAAGAAATTCTAATTGATCAGCAAAGTTTTTATAATCAGGAAATTCCCCTCTAGATTCTAGCAAGCTAAAAAGAAGCATGAAGAGTTGCATATATTCAAATTCAACCCCATTTTCGGCAAGGTTTGGAATTGTCCATCGACTTGCTTTTTCCAAAGGGGAGTTTTCTTTGCCTACGAGTGAAACAACCCGAAACCCTTGATTTATACACCATTCAGCAGCGGCAACTGTTTCTTTCGTATTTCCTGACTTGGATGCCATGACTATGATTGAATCCTTTGTGAGTTGTTTATGTCCAGTTAGAACTATCTCAGCAGCTTGTTCAGCATACACAGGAATGCCTGTCATTTGTTTTAACATTTCTTGAATTGGCCACATTATAGCGATGGAACCACCAACTGAGATGAAAAAGATATTTTTAAAACCTTCACTAGAGATCTCATCTGCTACCCTTTCGATTTCCTCACGTGTTTCATAAGTTAGTTTTCCATTTTTTAAGTAAACATTTTCGTCAAAATTTAACATTAAATATCCTCCTTAGGCTAAACATTATTTTGTTCTTGACCATTCTTGAAAAGTATAAGTGGAGGTATGGGCCCCAGATATTGGATATATTTAAGATAAATAACTCCACTTTCTTTAAATAATCTTTATCTGCCACTAATACAAAGGGGGATGACGTCCGTATTTCAATGGTTTCTTCACACACCTTTCACCAAAATGGTATATACCATTAATATTAAAATTTTTTTATTAATACTTAAACACGGTAATTTTAAAACATATACTAGCAGTCAATGATTTATTAAGCAAGCGTTTTTAAATAAATTTTAAAATTATTATGAATTTATTGAAGGATCGTACTTCTTGTTAAACCTTATAGATACAAGTATTAAACGTATCTATAGAACCGAATTAAGAATTTACAAAAAATTAATCGTTGACAGACTTGCCTGTATAATTTATGATTTTATAAAATGGTATATACCAAGAAAAATGTAGGTGAACTTTGTGGATTATAAAAAAGAATCAAATAAACTGCCCATGTATAAACAGTTAAAGAAGCTAATATTAGATGACATTAATAACGGAAAACTAAAAGAAGGAGACAAGATAATGTCAGAAAGGATGATTGCCGAAAAGGGTAATGTCAGTAGAATGACAGCAAGAAATGCATTGTCTATTTTAGAGAGGGAGGGATTGGTTGAACGACGAGTAGGAGCGGGCACCTTCATTGTACGAAAACTAGAAATGGATTTTATCACATTTAATAGTTATAGTAGGGAATTAAAACTTAAAGGCCTACGTCCAAGCACAAAAGTACTTAATATAAAAAAAGACTTCGCAGATTTAGCAATGGCAAGAAAGTTAAATATTGAGGTTGCAGATGAAATAATTATTTTTGAAAGATTAAGATCAGGTAATGATATTCCGATTGCAATAGAAAAGTCATATATTCCATACAGCTATTGTAAAGGAATTGAAGAGTATATTACTGATGATGTCTCGTTATATAAAATGCTAGAAACACATTATGGAGTAAAACCGATTAAGGCAGATCAGTACATGCAAGTAGCCATATCTAATGAATTTGAAAGTAAATTGCTTAAAATCAAGGATGGCAGCGCGTGCATATTCTTGGAATCAATTGCCTATAATGCAGATGATCAAGTGGTAGAAGTTACGGAGTCAACAATAAGAAGCGATATCGTTAGATATTACTCGCGGCTTAGCCTGGAAAATTAAGATGAAAAACTTTATCAAATGAAGGCTTGTTGTAAATGGTATATACCATTATTAGTTAATATAAAAAATTGGAGGTAAAAGTAAATGAATAGGAAATTGATGTTATTTTCAATCTTAGTGGTGTCTGTAATGTTAGTTGTAGTCGGCTGCTCGGAACAATCATCAGGGAAAGACCAAGTTGAATTAAGATTTCTTCAAAAGTGGCCTGAACCTGAATACTCACCTTTTTTTGAAAAGGTGGTTAAGGAATTTGAGAAGAAAAACCCTGATATAAATATTGAAATGGAAGCCGTTGGAGATGATCCTATGAAAGACAAACTACGTACAACTGTGGGAGGAGGTAATGCTCCAGATATTACCTTTTCTTGGTCAGGGCAATTCATTCAAAAGTTTATTAATGCAGGAATAGCATTAGATTTAACGGATTATTTGAATAAGGATTCAGAATGGAAGGAAAGCTTTGTTCCTGCAAGCTTAAAACCCTTCAAGTCTGAAGGGAAAAACTATGGTATACCTATTCGCCTTGTCGGTAAATTCTTTGTTTACAATAAACAAATATTCGATAAATATAATTTAGAAGAGCCAAAAGACTGGGATGAATTCATGGCTATTAATGAAAAATTGAAAAGCGAGGGAGTGACACCTATTTATCTTGGAAATGAATTGCCTTGGGCAAGCATTCATTATTTGACTGGGTTAAATCAAAAATTTGTTCCTAACGAAAAATTAAAGTCGGATTACAATCCAAAATCGGGCGAGTTTACACATGAAGGCTATATAAAAGCGTTAAAGTACCTTAAAAAATTAAACGACCAAGGAAACTTTAATGAAAATATTAATTCAGTGTCCCATAGTCTTGCTCTGGAAAATTTCTATCAAGGAAAAGGTGCAATGGTATATATCGAAACAGAAGGGTTTACGCGCATAGAAGAAAACATGCCAGTTGATTGGGGGTTCTTCCCTATGCCTGATATTACAAGTGGAGATGGTAATCAAAACTTTATAACCGGAGCACCTGATGGTTTTATTGTCTCTGCTAACTCAAAGCACCCAGAAGAAGCGGTAAAGTTTTTAAAATTTCTTACCAGTAAAGAAACCCAGCAAATGATGGTTGACATGATTGACTGGAATAGCTCAATAAAAGGTGCGGTAACTGAAGATAATGCCTTGAAACAATCTGTAGAAGCCCAAAATATCCTGGAAGAAGCAGAAGGATTGTCACAATGGCTAGATACTGCAGTGGACTCGAGGATAGCTGATGTTTATATAAACAATATGAAACCGCTTTTAAATGGTACAAAAACCCCTGAGCAGATTATGGAAGAAGTGCAGAAGGAAGCTGAAAAGATCAAAAGTGAAACCAAATAGTGAATTTGATGGGGTAAACATAACTTGGTCGTTTACCCCTTTCTAGGGGGAATCAAGGTGAATATTTACCAGAATAAACGGGCTGTACTCTATGTGATTCCAGCATTACTTGTAGTACTAGTGTTTATATTTTTACCGATAATATTAAATTTCTATAATAGTACATTTCGATGGAATGCATTTTCCACTGAAAAGGTATTTGTTGGTTTGGAATACTATAAAACCTTGTTCACAGATCCAGTGTTTTATACTTCTTTAAAAAATAATGTTTTATATGCGGTGATTTCACTAGTTTTTCAAGTTGGTGGTGGATTGATTATTGCGGCTATATTAGAGGAAAAAATTGTACGTAAGTTTCAACCGTTTTTTCGAACAATTTTCTTTATACCTTCTATTCTTTCATTAGCCGTTGTTGGATTACTATGGAATATGATGTATCAACCAAGTATCGGTATAATAAACGAGTTTATTCAAGCTATAGGTTTTCAGGACTTCTCCTATGCGTGGTTGGGTGAGCCAGATACAGCTATATATGCTGTTATTTTTGTATCTCAGTGGCAGTACACTGGATATATTGCAATGTTATTTTTAGTAGCAATGCAAAAAATTCCTAGGACATTATATGAGGCTGCAATGATTGATGGTGCTAACAGATTTCATACTTTTATTCATATTACAATTCCACAGATTAAGGAGATGATATTGGTTGCTACAACTTTCACGACTGTTGGAGCATTTAAAGTTTTCGATGAAGTTTATATTATGACTTCAGGTGGTCCAGGCCATGCGACTGAAGTATTAGGCACCATGCTTTTTAACAGTGGTTTTAGAAATGATGAAATGGGATATGCTTCGGCAATTGCCACTATAATTTTTATCATTACGGTTATTTTGTCCTTTCTACAAATTAAAGCCTCAAGAACTGGTGAATAGAGGAAGAACTATTGAAAAGATTATAATTATTTTTGTAGGGTGTGATAGTTGATGAAGCGAATCAATATATGGGGTAAATTATTTAATGTAATAATTTTCGTTATTTTGATATCTTTAGCTCTTAGTATTATTATTCCGTTGTTATGGATGATAATAAGTGGATTTAAGTCAAATAGTGAATTTTTTATGAAGCCATGGTCGCTGCCTGAGAAGTGGGTCTGGGAAAACTTTGTTGTCGCGTGGGAAAATGGGGTAGCTCGTTACTTCTTTAATAGTGTATTGGTCACAAGTGTTTCTGTCGTGATAGTTCTTATCTTGAGCTCACTTGCATCGTATTCGCTTAGTAGGTTTGATTTTAAAGGGAGAAACTTCCTTTTCTTATTTATACTTAGTGGCTTAATGTTAGCCCCTCAGGTTAGTCTGATTGCACTTTTTAAAATGTTACAGACTATAAACTTACTCGACACATATTGGGCTTTAATTCTTCCGTACGTTGCATTTCAAATTCCTTTTGCTGTCTTTTTAATGCGTTCTTATTTTTTATCGCTACCCCGGGAGGTAGAGGATGCTGCATATATTGATGGGTGTAATACGTGGTCAGTATTTTGGCGTATCATTTTACCAATGAGTAAACCTATAGTGTTAACAACAGGATTATTAACCGGAATGTTCTTTTGGAATGAATTTATGTTTGCGCTTGCGTTTATTGAAAGTTCAGAGTTGAGAACTATACCGGTAGGGCTGATGAATCTTAGAAGTCAACTTGGTACCAATTATGGTGTTCTATTAGCGGGTCTATTCATGGCAACCATTCCTATGATTATTGTATTTATCATATTCCAAAAACATTTTATAAAAGCATTATCAGATGGCGGTGTGAAGGGATGATACAACTTAGAGAACCACGTAATTATTAATGTCTTTTGAAAATGATAAACTGTAGTTCTATCTTACTCTTTAGGAGGTGCATTAAATGAAATTAGCTGGCATGAATATTACATATAGACATTACCCTTTCACTTATTTTCTTGACTCTATGCAAAGATTAGGACTTGATACCATAGAATTGTGGGTGGGAGAGCCGCATCTTTTTGTTTATAGGAATCTACTTTCCAATCTTCAAGAAATTCGAAAAGAAATACGTAAGAGAAATATTGAAATTGCATGTATCACACCAGAGCAATGTGTCTATCCATACAATCTAGCAAGCTCAGATATTGATTGGCGTACAAAAAGTTTTGATTATTTCAAGGAGAATATTTATGTTGCTGCCGAGCTAGAATCCAAAATGATGCTAGTTACATCAGGAATAGGAGATTACTCAGTGCAAAATAAAGAGTCTTGGAATTATGCTCTAGAATCTATAACGAAATTGACGAAAGTGGCTGAGAAGGAAGGTATTATTTTAGTGCTTGAACCACTAACAACGTTTGAAACAAATCTTATTACAAATTGCGATCAAGTAAAAAAAATGATTAATGAAACGAAATCTCCTGCAATAAAACCCATGATAGATACAGTTGCTATGCACCTTGCCGGGGAAACACCTGAAGATTTTTTTAAACATTTCGATCAGGATATGATTCATTTTCATCTCGTTGATGGTGACGGTCATTCGGATGAGCATTTGAGTCTTGGAGATGGGGTACTGCCGATTCATGATTATTTGGACAATCTGAAAAAGAATAATTACGATGGAATATGTACTTTGGAGATTATGGGATCTCAATATTATCAAAATCCAGAAAATGCTCTTCGTAAATCCATAGATTTCATTAATTAATAGAAAAGAATGAATTTATATATATCAGAATTAGGAGTGAGCATAGAAGATGGACATTATCACAATAGGAGATAACTGTATTGACGTTTATTCATTTCAAAATAAAAGCTATCCAGGTGGGAACGCTGTTAACGTTGCAGTTTACTCAAAAAGATATGGAGTTGGTGCTTCTTACGTAGGGGTGGTTGGTTCAGATGAAAATGGTGAGAAAATTATTGAGGAAATGCAGAATCATAATGTAGACATATCACATTTACACGTAAACGAAGGTCAGACAGCAGTAACCCATGTGGAACTAAAGGAAAATGACAGGTGTTTCGTTAATTATGAGGAAGGGGTCATGGCGAACTTCACGCTAAGTCCAGACGATATTTTGCATATCAATAATCATAAGATTGTTCACTCTGCTATTTCTGGTCATTGCGAGTGCTATTTTCAAAGATTTAAACAAAGTGGGATGATTACTTCTTTTGATTTTTCTGATGAAATTAATAGTCCATTGACCCAATGGTTACCGCAATTCGTTGATTATTCCTTTTTCTCATATGAAGGGGATGATAATTTTATACGTGATTTTCTTCTAAAGGTACAAAAACTGGGATGTAAGGTAGCCATAGCAACTTTAGGTGAAGAAGGTAGTATTGCATATGATGGAGTGGAGTTTTACAAACTTGGAGTCAAGAATACAAAATTAGTTGATACCATGGGTGCTGGAGATTCTTTCATATCCGGCTTTTTATATGGCGTATTAAATAAATACTCAACCAAGAGATGCCTTGAAATTGGTACTGAGAATGCTGCTAGGACCATTACTTATTATGGCGCATGGTAGAAATACCAGATATATCAACAGTCCGTCCTCTACCCAGTCTGTAATGAAAAACCCCGACTAAGACTTTGTCGGGGTTTCGATATTATATAGCCATCCAACCCAATCACCCTACAACGCTTTTTCCACCGTATCTACGCCCGTCTTCTGATTTTTATCAGGCATTAGTAGACTAAACACGATACCGAAAAATGCTGCGATGAAGAATGTTGTAAATTTAGATGTGATGATACCTTCAAGAGGTGTGCTAATCCACAGTATGGTAGAAAGTAGTCCGGCAAGGACAGTAGCAACAACCCCTGCACTTGAGTACCGTTTCCAGAAAAAGGTCATTAAGATAGCAGGAGATAGGGTACAACCGACACCTGCCCAGGCCCAACTGACTACTAGATACAGTAATGAATCTGAAACCAGTGCAATGATCATCCCAATCAAACCAAAAATTACAACTGATATTCGAGAGATCCAGATTAATTGTTTTTCGGTTAATTCGATGCCCATTGCTTTATGAATGATATCTTCGCTGACAGAACTTGTTATTACCATAAGTTGGGAGTCAGCAGTTGTGATAATTGCAGCCAGGACTCCTGCAAGAAGGATACCTGCAATCCAGGATGGGAATAGATCCAGAATCATGGTTGGTAAAATTATTTCAACATCTGCAAATGATCCTTGATTATACATGGCAATCGCACATAGCCCTATCAGAAATGCTCCTCCGTATGCCAGAAATGTCCAAATGATAGCGACGATACTACCTTGATTAGCGTCTTTATCATTTTTAAGTGCCATGAAACGAGCACTGAGTTGTGGTTGTCCACCCAGAAAGCCAAAGAACCAGGAAAAGTTGTTGAAAAATAATACACCAAGCGCAAATCCGGTTAGACCGCCAAACCAGCTATTGAAGGAACCGCCCACATCGGCAAGTGACTGACTAATGGACAGGTCGTTAGTATTAATGTAAATTAAGGCGGCAATTGGCAACGCGACTAAGGTTATTACCATCATTACACTTTGGATCATATCTGTCCAAACAACTGAAATAAATCCACCCGCAAAGGCAATTACGATAATAACGATTGTAGCTAATATAACACCGGTTGTAGGTGACATGCCAAACGTTGTGAAAAGCATTTTTCCGGCACCGGCCATCTGTGCACCTACGTAGAACATGAGAAAACCGGCAATTAAAATACTAGTTAACCAGCGAATAACATTGGCTTTTTGCCCGAAGCGAACTGCTAAGTAGTCCGGAAGTGTTAAGACATTATATTTATCTGTTTCACGCATGAATTTTTTTGCTAAGACCAACCAGGCAAATATAATCCCTGAACCAATCCCCGCCGCAACCCAAAACGCAGCTAATCCGGTCATGAAAACAAAACCTGTATACCCTAGCAGTAACCAGGCTGATTCTCCTGTAGCTCGCTCAGAAAATGCTAGTGCCCATCCAGGTAACTTTTTTCCACCTAATAGAAAGTCTGAATGTGTTTTACTATTTTTGCTGAAATAATAGCCAATCAATAGAATTGCGATACAGTACACGACAAATTCAATTAGAATAATAGTCATTGTAATTCCCCCTTAGGAATGTGAACGCTTTCAGATTGTTTGAAAAGACTTTATCTTAGGTTTTGGCCGACCTCCTTTTCCAGTGCCCGTTGATAGATTAAGTTAGTGACAACAACATCAAATAGTGCCATTCCGGTTGATTTGAACACAACCGTCTTACCCTCTTCAACCTGTTTTTTGGATGCTATGAAACTTGCCATGCTTTGGATGGAGTCACGCTTTATCCAATTTTTTTCAAGTGGTGTGGCAATGTCGCCAGATTCCTCTATTGCATCTTCTGTGTCGATTAAAATGTGATTTGCTAATGTATACAAGGATTTTGGAAACTCTCGCATGTCTGGTTGAAAGGAACCAATGCCGATGATTAATTTCGTTGCTAATAGTTCAGGTTTGTCCGGAAGTACTGGTTCTTTAGAAGTGGTTGCGGTCATGATGATTTCTGCATGGGTAATCGCTTCTTCAGCTGAATCCATCACATGAATGTTAATAGTGTCATCAATCCATTGTTGAAGTGAATCGATAAAGGAAGGGATTTTTTCAGGCGATCGATTAAAAAGGTAAATATCTGTAATCGAACGTTCTGTGCATGCTGCGACTGCTTGATAAAGGCCTTGGACGCCGGTTCCGATTATCGCAAGTTTTGAAGCATCGTCTTTAGCCAGGTGGCGGATTGCCGAGCCTCCAATGGCGCCTGTCCGAAAACCAGTTATAAATGATCCGTCAATTAAAGCCTTTATCTCGCCGTTTTCCTGACTATTTAAAATGACGAGACCATGCAAAACCGGTTTGTCCGTATTGTTTGGGAATGATGTTACCAGTTTGGTGCCAATTGTATCTTTTGTAATGCAAGGCATAAGTAACAGGGTGTTATCTTCATCCGAAACTTGCATGCGTGTGGGCATTATAAATTGTTGAGAATGATAGACTTCATATGCAGCGTCAATTGCATCAATCACATCTTTCATGGATACTGCTTTTAAAATGTCATCTTTATTCAGATAGAGCATTTAATCATCCTTTCTTATTTGTTATTTTTCATTATTTACCTGGAAACTATTGTAATTGTGGATAACTGATCTACCTGTCAGCCACGTCCAGCTCCAGCGCCCATTGCCTAGTGTCCTTCCTGCTTCTCGTAAACTCGGCGCAATAAACATGGCTCCTCCTTACGATAACAGTTCGACATAGTCGAACGTCCTTAATCGCTTACGCTCTTCGTGTTTCCTTTATCTCAAGGAAGAAGGATGTTCGATTAAAACCGCCACTTGAGTGGCAACATCGAACTACCCACGTTGCGTGGGCACAGGCCATACGGCAATAACCGGGCGCTTGCGCTTTTGTTCTTATACAATTGCGCCTTCAATAAGCAATTCCTTTTCGGCAAAACGTTCGAATCGAAGTGGTGACAGATCTAAAGTTTGATAGTTTCCTGTACGGATTAATTCAGATAGTCCTTTACCAACTGCAGGTGCTTGCTGCATGCCATGTCCGCTAAAGCCGCTAGCCAAATAATATCCTGGGAGATCTGGGTATTCACCAATAATAGCATTTTGGTCCTCGGTATTATAGCTATACAACCCAGCCCAGCCACTTTTAATTTTTGCGTGTAAAAAGTTATCGATTCGGTTCCCGAGGACTGGCCATAATTGTTCCATGAAAAATTCACGGGACCATTTAAAATCAATTCCTGGTTTGACCACTTCGGAAAATCCAGAGATTAAGCTTTTTCCTTCATGACGAAAATAGACACCAGTAGGGTCGACGGTTAATGGAAGGTCATATGACAAGGGTTCCGCAATATCAAACTGGATAATTTGTCTTTTTAAAGGAACAACAGGAATTGGACAGTTTATTTTTTCGCTTAATAAAGGAGCCCAAGGACCAGCACAATTAATTACAATTGGTGCATGATACGTATCCCCATTAGCTAACTCGACACCGGATACGCCCCTCTCATTTTTTAAAATAGTTTCCACTGGCTCATAGACATAGGTAGCGCCAAGCTGTTTTGCCTTTTTTACATATCCTTGCATGACGGAATAGGGATCAAGATAGCCATCTTCTGCGCAATATAATCCACCTTGCAAATCAGTTATATTTAACTCTGGTATGATGGTTCGTAATTCTTCGGGGGTTAATAAATCGGAAGGAACACCGTATTGACGCTGTAATGTACATTGTTTTTGTAATTGATCCAGGTTTTCATTTTTAGCCAGGAATAAATATCCTCGTTGTTTAAAATCTATTTCGGCTTTTTCGCCATCAATTGCCATATCTTCAGGAAACGTTTTATAGTGTTGTAGACTATAACGACTAATTTGAATGTTGATTGCTGTGGTAAATAACTGTCTGATTCCACCAGCGCTCCTTGGGGTCGAGGAAAATTCATACAGATGATCTTTTTCAAAAACGGTAATTTCACCAGTGTAGCCGTCTTTTAGTAAATTATAAGCAACGCTTGATCCTATTACACTACCGCCGATAATGATAAGGTCTGTTGACTTTTGCAAAAATACCACCTCACTAATTAGATACCACCTAGATTATATTTAGTTATAACGTACAACCACTGTTAAAATCTATGGTCACTTTACACAAAAAATAATTGATTTCTATAATTTTAAAAATTGTGATAATATAAAAGTGACGGAAAGTACGGGAGGATATCGTGATGGATGGATTCGTTCAATTTGCACAAAAGACAGTGAAAGCGGTTTCAGAAATTTTATCTTTTCCAATTAGTGTAAGCGATGAACGAGGTTATATAATTGGGGATACAAATTCATCGCGAATTGGAACCGTCCATATGCCATCAATTGAAGTTATGAAGGCGAATAAGGTTATCCTGTTTACGGAAGATAAAGCATCCAGAATGGACAATGTATTACCAGGGGTTGCTGTTCCATTGAATTTTGACAACAAACCTGTTGGTGTACTTGGTATAATTGGCGACCCCGATGAGGTTGAATCGTACGCATACTTGGTTAAAAAATATGTAGAGATGATGTGGCAGGAAACACTGCATGTCCAAATCGAAAATTTAGAAACAATGACATTGGAATCGTTTGTGCAATATATATTGTTAAACAAATCTATAAACCGCAATCAAATTAATCACTATTGTAAATTGCTTACGATAAATTCAGAGGTTAAACGAATTTGCATTATAGTTGATATCGGTAATTACCTATTAAAAAATGTACAATTTAATGATGGAACTATTCCGCGTGACCGCTTGAAGAAAACCTTACTAGATTGTGTTGTGCGAACATTTGATAAGCATCAACAAGATATATGTGCTTTTTTAAATACAGAGAGGATCGTATTTCTAAAATCTATCGAAAGTGAAGATGACTTTTTACACTTTATGGTGGGGTTCTGGGACAGATGTGAAAAGCTGTTGGAAATGTTTAGCGTATATAAAGTTGACGATGTAACCATTGCCTCCGGGAACCTTTTTCCTTCCATTGATAGTCTCAATCAATCCTACGAGCAGGCGGATTGGCTGATCAGATATGGAAACAAATCATCGATTACTCCTAAAATTTACTCTTATTATGACTGGAATATACTGATTGATATTCTCCCACATCAAATAGATTCGAAAATGCAAAAGATATTAGTACAACGGTTAAAATCGCTGATAAATAATGAAGCTTTTACAGATCTTAAACATAATTTTATAACCTATTGCAACCATAATATGAACATTAGTAAAGCAGCAAAAGCATTGTTTATCCACAGAAACACGTTAATTTACCGATTGAAAAAAATCGATAATCTTACTGGACTATGTACGAGCAAGTTTGAACATTGCACGTTGCTGTATTTTGTGTTGAAGGAAGATGGGTAGGTGCTTGGTAAGAAACTTGTAAAATTAACTTTTGTCGTGCATCTAGCGATTAAATCTTAAATTTATCCGACTAAAAATTAATTTTCATCAGAAGTAACTTAATGAAATACATTTTCTATCCTGCAATAAGAGATTTTCCTAGTGTGACTTTTTTACTGATATGGTCTATCTTTTAATTAGAATTAGAATACAAGCAAAGGAGTAATCCCTATGGAAAATAGTGGGCTTCTAGATGTGATTTTGAAACAACAAAATGAGTTTCAAAAAGAAATAAGGGTAGAATTCACGACTGTGAAAGATGACCTAAAAAGGCATGAAAAAAGTCTGTATAGTATGGAAGAAACACAAGATCAACGCTTTGCTAGTATGGAAGATCGTTTTAATGGACTAGATAAAAAAGTGGATATACTTACTTTGCAAACAACCAATGCATTTGAAAAATTGTTAGACAAATTAACACATATGGATGAAAAATTGGATAAAAGTATCGTATCAAAACATGAATTTGATTTTATTTTGGATAAGGTCCATTACCTGGAAAAGGAAGTTTTTAAACTAAAAAATGATAAATTTAAGTTAAAGCCGTAAAAGAATTGCAGGTTGAGACGAAAAGATTAGCCCGATTGCAAAAGAATATACCCACCGTCGTCCATCCTACTAAAAAAGCTTGGAGAACTATCACAGTCTCCAAGCTACTTTCAATTTTACCTTCTATCTAATCTGTCCGGTCCCATGCATTAAATACTTCACCGTTGTTAGGGCTGGTAGTCCCATTGGTCCACGTGCGTGCAATTTCTGTGTTGAAATTCCAATCTCTGCACCAAAACCTAGAGCAGATCCATCCGTAAAACGAGTCGATGCGTTATGGTATAATGCAGCAGCATCAACTAGTTTCATAAATGTTTCAGCAGTCTTCGCATTCTCGGTGACAATCGATTCTGAGTGTTTTGTGCCATAATCTTCAATATGCTGAATGGCTTCAGTCACGTTATCGACTGTTTTGATAGCGATGTCTTTGCTTAAAAATTCATTTGCCCAGTCGCTCTCATTGGCAGGAACTGCACCAGGTACATGTTGCACAATGGTGCTGTCACCATGGACATTGATTTCATTATCTTGTAGTGCTTTAATCAGTTCATCTTTATTTGCTTCAAGCCAGTCTTTATGGATGATAGTAGTTTCTAACGCATTACATACAGCAGGGCGGTCTGTTTTGGCGTTAACTAGAATAGCTAATGCTTTCTGTACATCTGCCTCTGCATCAATATAAAGGTGACAATTTCCAACACCTGTTTCTAATACTGGAACTGTAGCATTATTCACAACTGCTTGTATCAACGACCCACCTCCACGAGGAATGAGTACATCAATATGTTCTTTCATGGTAAATAATTGTTGTGTTGCTTCGCGGTCAGTGCTCGCAATAAACTGAACAGCATTGCTAGGAATTTTGGTTTGTTCTAAACCGCGGTGCATGACTTCTACAATTGTCTTATTAGAATTAATTGCAGAAGAGCCACCTTTAAGGACAATTGCGTTACCTGATTTTAGTGCTAGACCAGTAGCGTCGACCGTTACGTTAGGACGTGCTTCGTAAATCATGCCAATAACACCAAGTGGTACGGTAACTTTTTGAACGTTTATTCCATTATCAAGCGTCCAATCAGAATTAACAATACCGGTAGGATCGTCTAGTTTAGCCACTTGTCGTAGACCTTCAGCAAAATCTTCAATACGTTCCTTGGTAAGTGTCAAACGATCGATAAACGCTGCGTCAAATCCTTTTTGGCGTCCGTTTTTTAAGTCCTCTTCATTAGCTTGTAAAATTGTTTCATATTCATTATCTAATGTGTCAGCAAGCGTGTGTAGTGCTTCGTTTTTTTCTTCCGTTGTTAATATAGATAAAGTTTTAGCAGCTTTCTTGGCAAGTTTTGCTTGTTCTTCTACGTTCACATTTGTCGTTACTGTCATCCAATCCCTCCAATTAATTAGTTATTAATTCACTTACAGGTACTTTTGCATCTAAATGACACACAAGGTGTTTACTTTCAATCGCAGCTTTTTCATTGTTATTCTTTTCAATTTCAGGTTGGTTAATTAATTTACTCAAGGATTCTGAAGAGTAGTTCACAACACCAAGGCCAATTACTTCACCTTGAACATCATAAATTTTTACAACGGCTCCTTTATCAAAGCGACCGCTTACCGTGTGTATATCTGTTGGAGCTATACTACTTTGATTGATTATTGCTTCTCTTGCAGTATCGTTCACCGTTACTTTACCTTCAGGTCCCGAGTTGAACGCGATCCATTGTTTTTTTCGATTTAAATTTTGGATGTCTTCTTTCGGTTCAAAATACGTCCCTTTTGCATCGTGATAGGCCGCATCATACAAAATATTCTTGGTTGCCGTTTTTCCTAAAAAGGAAGATATTCCTGATGCCATTGCGATTTTAACAGCGTCTATTTTTGATTTCATTCCGCCTGTGCCGTTTGCGCTACCAGGATCACCAGCAGCAGCTTCAATAGCTGGCGTGATCGCATTTACTTCGTGAAGCAACTTAGCATTTGGATCTTTACGTGGGTCTGCATCATACAAACCGTCTATATCAGAGAGAATAATTAATTGATCGGCATCAACTAGCCCTGCAACTTTGGCGGATAGTGTATCGTTATCGCCAAATTTCAAAAAGTCCATCGAAATCGTGTCATTTTCATTTACAATTGGTACAATTCCTCTTTCTAATAACACATTGATGGTTTTCCTTGCGTTGTTATATCGATTCTCGTCTGAAAAATCATCACGGGTGATTAATATTTGTGAAGCCACATATCCATGTGACATGAAGATGTCAGAGTAGGTTTCAACAAGTAGTCCCTGACCAATAGAAGCAGATGCTTGTTTTTCAGGTAATGATTCTGGACGGGTGAGACAACCTAGTTTGCGGTATCCTGCTGCCACAGCCCCAGAGGAAACGAGTAGTATTTCATGACCGTCTTCTTTTAACCGAACAACTTCATCAACAAGTTTCTCGAGTTTTCTCCGGCTTACCTCTCCATTTATGCTTGTAAGGGAACTACTCCCAATTTTAATTACGATGCGTTTTGCCTCAATATCCTGAGTCAAGTCAACACTCCTTCTAATCTTAATTCTTGATGTAATAATATAAATTTATATGTTTTTTTATTTGGGTAACTCGGTTTTGTTTGCCGTAGTTAGAATAACATTTCATATTTATACTTCAAGGGTTTTTAGGTAAGTCGGGTGCATATAAGCGAGATAGTAATGGTAAGCGCTGTCATTTGGAGATATATACTTCTTATCAGTCCAGAGATGCTCTCATACTCTTTAATCCGTATAAATGGGACTTTAAAAATCGGAAAAACTTCGGTTGTTATTGCTAATCGGAAAATTTTTGATATTAGTATATGGGAAGTTAAAAATGTATTTGAGTAAAGATATTTTACAAAAGATGCTATAAAAAAAGCCTTACCTGATAAAAATCGGTAAGGCATTGATTAATGTTCTAAATAAGGATAGTATTCGCATGTTTTAATCTGAGTCTCTAGCTATTATTTCTTGCTGTTAGGCCAAAACTTTTTAATAACTTCATCTCTTATTCCGCCATCTGATAACTCTTCTGAAAATTCATGATCTCTTTTGTTGGTTGATTGATCTTTTTCTTTATTTTGCTTCTTATTCATTTTGATGATCCTGGCCTGATAAATACGAATTCTCTCCTGGTGCAAAGTTTACATTTTGAAGATTAATTTCTTCATCCTGAGGATGGGATGTTGTATGCTCCACCTCTGGAATATTTTTTCTTTCAATTTCCTTTTTCTTTGTGTCTGTTGATTTCTTCTTTTCATCCATTCATTATTCTCCTTTCAAATTTTATTAAACAATGAGGTATTTCCCTCCGTTAGTAGTTTGTCAAAAAATAAAAAAGATATGAATGGTGAAAAGTTGGAATTTAGTAAGCTTACAACTATTATCGAATACCATTAGAATTAGGTGGCACAAATTTTTGAATTAGATGCCACTCAATCCATGGCAAATGCGATTATAGAAGTGAATAGACAGGCTATGATTTCATTAATATTAATTTTTTTTTTTTGCGCTTTTCGACATAATTTCTATCTACGTTAGATCTATAGTACTGATAATGGAAACAAGTTACTAGGCAGCCGCAGCCCCGTATACACTTCGCGCACCTTAGGGCGGCTGGTGAGCCTCCTTGTGCTAACGCATCTCACCGATGCCTTTCCTCGAGGCTACTGAAAAAGTTAAATATAGTACTAAATATGTGGATCAACCATCGCATATTCGAATATACTTCGCGCACCTTAGGGCGAGTGTCAAGCCTCCTCGGACTGCCGTCCTCCGGCGTCTCGCCGATCTCTTGCTTCCCGCAGGAGTCTCCGTATATTCGAAATGCTAAGTTAAGGTGTAAAGTTAAATTTTTAAAATCCACCACTTTTTCAGTGGCCTTGCCTTTCCTCCCGTAGAAGTCTACGTGTATACGGGCAAAGAAGACACTACGAAAACGTAAGTTTGAGTAGATGTCTCACTTGTACCCGGAGTGCTATTGCTGCCGCCCAGAGCGATCCTGGACGGCAGCAATAGCACATGTCTTTGGAAATAAACCTACTTTTAGAAACAGCCTTTTCTAAGACCGCTTCACCATGTCAATATAAAGTTGCTGGTAGGCTTTATGTTCCGCTTCCATTCCTACTTCGTGATAAAGCTTTGCTAGCCATTGGACGGGCTTCGGGTCATTTTCACGGAGTTCCATGTCCCAGCTCATACATTCAATAGCTAATTTGGGATGATGGAAGTAATGGTAGAGTTCGCCAAGACTTCGTTGTTGATTTGGATCATCGGCGATAAGGTTCATTTCGTCAATCTTTTGTAATACCTCTTTTGTAATCGGAATATCTCTGAGTGGTTGTGCCCAATCCTGTATGTAAGAAAGGGTATGCTCGTTTAATAATGAGGAAACAGCCTGATGCAGAATATCAGTTGCTTGATCATCTTTTGATTTAGATAAGGTAAGGATCAGTTTTTGTAACCCTTCTGGAGGGACAGAGCCGGGCGTGATCCCTTTCTTTTTTACAATCCTGATTAATTCTTGAGAGTGGGATGGTTCTAATGAAAGCTCATATTTATTTATTAATGTTAAAACATCTTCCAGTTTTTCATGCTCGATATAGGCGTTCATTAAATCTATATACAGCGGTTCAATAGTAAGGCCGCGTTTGTATAAATCTTCTAGGAAATGTAGCATGTTTTCGCCATTACCATGTTCATCTATCAGGGATTTGAGTGCATGATAATCATCCGCTTTTTGTGTATGAACTACTCGGGTTATGTAGATTGCGATAATATCTATCCAACGGTCCTGCTCTTGATATAAGGTAAACAGCTTTTGAAAAGGTTTATCGTTGTGTTTAGTAGAATATAATTTTTTCTCTACATAAATGGGGTCTCTTCCTAGTATTGTCTCATCCCCTTGTTTGTAAAGGTCATCGTATTTGGTAAATTCCATGTCGCCTGAAAAGGCAGTAACTAAACTATGGTTTGGTGCAAGGTCTTTAAGAATATGCAGAATGCGATAGCAGGATAATAATTTCCCGTCCCGACGTTCCTTATAGAATAGAGTTTTGATGAAATTAGCTAATTTATCTTTTTTAATAAAGGATTCAAAGTAGCTGGCTATTAAAGCAGTTTCTTGAAGTGTGTGCTGCTGCTGAAGTTTTTTAAAAAGAACATTGAAATCCTGTTTCTTAAAATGTGGATAGGGGGAGACCACGGTTTCAACCAATGGGTGGGCAGGGTGCAGTGTGACACCTTTATTAAACGAATCCATCACATGGGAACGTGTGGGGGTTTTCTTAGGTGTTATATAGTTTAAATACTGTTCTTTATAAAAAAAGATATAGTAGGTTTGATCATGTTCGTCTGTTGCCTCAACAATTTTACTTTGTTTATAGATAGACATGCGTCTTAATTCTAATTGGTGGGATTGCTGCTTATCTCTTACAATGATTGCTGGATTTGGCATGATTACCCTCCTTATTGTTACCTTTATCATACCATAAAAGAAGCGGGAACTGGTTATGAATTAGTGTAAGGTAACATTGGCCTTGGACTAAATGTTAAATAAAGTAATAGATTCCTATACATATTGTACATTGTGATCATTTTTTCTCTATTGTAGAGTTAAAAATATATAATTCTCAATTTTGAATTTTCTATATGCAATATAGGGAGCTATTATTGTGATGGGATTTTTTTATTCTTTTTTAACAAATTGAGGGATAAAAATTTTAACTGAAAGTAACAGAATTTTTAGAAGAAACACGAAAATTTATAGAATAACATGGTAGATTGTGTAATAATTAAATGAATAGGTATTGGAATATACCGAAAATTTGATTTTGAAAATAAAAGGGGAGGTTGTTAAATGAGAAAAGAAGGTTTGTTAATTAATGGTGAAAGACTTAAAAATACGATGGAACGTTTTGCCGATTTTGGACGGACCGAAAACAATGGAGTAACTCGTCTAGCGTTATCTGAAGAAGATGGCTTGGTGCGGAACTTTTTTTGTTCTTGTTGTGAAGAGTTAGGCCTATCTGTAAAGATTGATGACATGGGGAATACTTATGCAACTCTTGAAGGTGTCGAGGATAAACCACCTATCGTTATAGGATCACATTTAGACTCCGTAAAGAAAGGCGGCAGATTCGATGGAGTACTAGGTGTACTAGCCGGATTAGAAGTAATTCGAACGTTAGTGGAGAACGGGATTAAACCACAAATTCCAATCACAGTTGCAAACATTACCAATGAAGAAGGAGCAAGATTTGAGCCATCAATGATGTCATCAGGAGTTCTTTCAGGAAAATTTGATAAGTCGACTATGATGGAAAAAGTGGATGCAGACGGAGTCACTTTTAGGGAAGCACTGCGGTCCATTGGGTACGCTGGTGACTACGAGAACCGTCTTGAAGAAGCTACAGCATTTTTAGAATTACATATTGAACAAGGTCCAATTCTTGAAAGGGAAGCTATTTCTATTGGAGTTGTTGAATGTGTACTTGGAATGGTTTGTTATGAAATAGAAGTAACTGGTGAATCCGATCATGCAGGAACAACTCCTATGGACATGAGAAAAGATGCTCTCTTCGGGACAAATAATTTAATTACAGAAGCCCGCAAGAAATTGAGTGCTCTTGATAATAAATTAGTGTATACAATGGGAAGATTGAATGTTTACCCGAATGTACACACGGTAATCCCGAATAAAGTTGTCCTTTCACTGGAAGCAAGGCACCAGGACCCTGAAACTATTAGCCAAGTTGAGAACATTATCCAAGAACTTACGCAATCTTCTTCGAAAGAGGGTTGTGATGTTAAAGTTACAAAATTATGGGGAAGGGATACTGTCTGGTTCAATAAAGAAGTGGTTGATTTACTAGAGGAATCAACTAAGTCCTTAGGTTATTCCTATAAAAAAATGGTTAGTGGAGCAGGTCATGATGCACAGTTTTTAGCGGGTTATATCCCTTCTGCAATGATTTTCGTCCCAAGTATTAATGGGAAAAGTCATGCCGAAGATGAGTTGACTGAGTGGGAAGATTGTGAAAAAGGGGTTAATGTTTTACTGGAAACTGCATTGACAATGTCAACAAGCGGGAAGCACAGCTATTGATTTTTAAACAGAATATAAAATGATCTATTCTTGGCCACATGTAAAAATGAGGAGGACGTCATTATGCATATGAACCGATTTAGGGATAAAACGACTTCACTGAAGGACTTATCACTTAATTTCAATGAGATCGAACCTGATTTATCGCCTAAGGAAGCAATGGATGAATCAAATCGATGTCTGTATTGTTACGATGCACCTTGTATTACAGCCTGTCCAACTGACATTAATATTCCATCCTTTATTAAAAAGATTGCATCTGGAAATATGAAAGGATCAGCTAAAGTCATTATGGAAGCTAATCCAGTGGGAGCAAGTTGCGCACGAGTATGTCCTACAGAAGACTTGTGTGAGGGTGCCTGTGTGTTGAACGATGCCTCTCTACCAATAATGATTGGGAATTTACAGCGGCATGCAACAAACTGGGCGATAAAGAATAATGAACAACTGTTCAAAGCTGGTGAAAATAACGGAAAATCTGTCGCAATTGTAGGTGGTGGACCTGCTGGATTGTCTGCAGCCCGGGAACTTGCCCGTCTTGGGTTTAAAGTAACTATTTTTGAAGCGAAAGAAAAAGCCGGTGGACTTGATACATTCGGTATTGTTTCGTTCCGTTTGCCACAGGAAGTGTCTTTATGGGAAGTGGAGCAAGTTGAAAATCTGGGTGTAGAGATCCGTACGAATACAATGATTGGCAGGGACATTTCTGTAAGCGAAATTGAAAGCGCTTACGATGCAATTGTACTTGCTGTCGGATTGTCAAAAGTGCCGATGCTTGGTATAGAAGGTGAGGATGCAAACGGCGTACTCGACGCAATTAACTTTGTTGAAACGACAAAGACACCACCGATACGTGAGGATTTTATTGGGAAGAAAGTTGCCATCATTGGTGCAGGAAACACTGCGATTGATGCCGCAACTTGTTCTGTTCGTTTAGGAGCAAGCGATGTAAAAATGCTGTACCGTCGAACGCAAGCTGAAATGACAGCATATGAATTCGAATATGAGTTTGCTAAGCAAGAGAATGTTGAATTTAGATGGTTAACCCAACCGACGAAGATTTTGACAGATAATGAAGGGAACGTTAACGGACTAGAGTGTATCCGCATGGAACTTGGCGAAGCGGATGTATCAGGTCGCCGACGCCCATCCCCAATCAAAGATTCAGAGTTTACGATCGAGGTGGATGCGGTTATTAAGGCTATCGGACAATCACGCTTTGTGGATTTAATTGAAGAATTTGATCTCAGTCATGACCGAGGTATTGTGAATATCGATTCTGATACACATCAAACCTCAAATCCAAAAATATTCTCAGCAGGTGATGTGATTTTCGGTAACGGTCAAGGGGAAGCGATGGTCGTTGAAGCGGCAGAACAAGGGAAGCTAACCGCTTATTCTATATATAAAGAATTGATTGGTGAAAATGAAACTGTAAATGCTTAACGAATTACAAACAATTTACTGGGGGTATTTTTGTGGCAGATCTAAGTATTAATTTTGCTGGGATAAAATCACCAAATCCGTTTTGGTTGGCTTCTGCACCACCAACAAATTCAGGATATCAGGTGCAAAGAGCATTTGAAGCGGGATGGGGAGGAGCGGTTTGGAAAACACTTGGAGAACCGATATTAAATATATCCTCCCGCTTTGCGGGTACGCATTTCAATGGTCAGCGCGTTGCGGGCTTCAATAACACCGAATTAATTACTGACCGTCCACTTGAAGTAAACTTAGAGGAGATTTACGAAACTAAAAAAAGGTTTCCTAACAACCCAATCATTGCCTCATTAATGGTAGAACCGGAACAAGAAAAATGGCACGAGATTGTAAAAAGGGTAGAAGCGGTGGGGGTAGATGGATTTGAGTTAAACTTCGGCTGCCCACACGGA
Organism: Virgibacillus necropolis; assembly: GCF_044793635.1. Taxonomy (GTDB): domain Bacteria; phylum Bacillota; class Bacilli; order Bacillales; family Amphibacillaceae; genus Virgibacillus_F; species Virgibacillus_F necropolis_A. The sequence continues at coordinate 1,387,220 of NZ_CP084992.1, read as the reverse complement.
ATGGCGGAGCGTGGCATGGGAGCAGCTTCAGGACAAGTACCTGAGCTCGTCGAGAAACAGACGATGTGGGCAAAGGAAGCAGCTAGTAAACCTGTCATTGTTAAATTAACACCGAACATTACGGATATTACCGCAACTGCATATGCAGCAGTTCAAGGCGGAGCGGATGCGATCAGTATGATTAACACAATCAATAGTCTTGCAGGCGTCGATATTGATACATGGAACACCATCCCACATGTAGCTGGGAAAGGTGCGCACGGTGGTTATTGTGGGCCTGCTGTAAAGCCAATTGCCCTTAACATGGTTGCTGAATGTGCTCGTAACTCAACGATTGATGTACCTATATCCGGAATTGGAGGGATTTCAGACTGGAGAGATGCGGTGGAATTCTTGTTAATGGGTGCAGGTGGTTTGCAAGTTTGTACAGCAGCTATGCACCACGGCTTCAGTATAGTAGAAGATATGGTTGATGGCTTAAATAATTACCTGGACGACAAGAGTATCGCATCTGTTGAAGACCTAGTTGGTAAGTCAGTTCCGAGATATTCTGACTGGGGTGATCTTGATCTTAATTATAAAACTGTAGCCCGTATTAATACGGACACGTGTATTAACTGTAATAAATGTCATATTGCTTGTGAAGACACGGCACATCAATGTATCGATATGTTAAAAGCTAAAGATGGCACTGAGTACCTGGAAGTTCGCGAAGATGACTGTGTAGGCTGTAATTTATGTTCAATTGTTTGTCCAGTAGACGGCGCAATTGACATGGTTGAGATGCTAAGCGAAGAGCCAATGACATGGAAAGAGCGTGAGGCTGCGATCAACCAACCAGCAAGTGGAATTAGTTTGGTCAAATAATTGAAGGGAGATGAGAAAGAATGAAAAAGTTAATAAAAAATGGAACAATTGTAACTGCAACTGATGAATACGAGGCTAATGTACTTATTGAAGATGGCAAGGTGACTTCAATTGGCGCCTATCTTACCGAGGATATTGATGAAGTGATTGATGCAAAAGGGGCATACCTTTTTCCAGGGGGCGTTGACCCACACACCCATTTGGATATGCCATTTGGTGGAACGGTAACTGCTGATGACTTTGAAACGGGAACGATTGCTGCGGCTTATGGAGGCACGACAACGGTTATCGATTTTTGCTTAACGAATAAAGGAGAGCCGTTAAGAAACGCCGTTAGTCATTGGCATGAAAAATCAAAAGATAAGGCAGTCATTGATTATAGTTTCCATTTAATGATTGGAGAAGTAAATGATGCTGTACTAAGTGAACTCCCTACCATTATTGAAGAAGAAGGAATTACATCTTTTAAAGTATTTATGGCATATAAAAATGTCTTTCAAGTTGATGACAGCGTACTGTTTCGTACACTTCTAACTGCAAAAGAACATGGTGCGCTGGTCATGGTTCATGCCGAAAATGGCGATGTCATTGATCACCTCGTAGCAGAGGCATTAGAAAAAGGCAACACAGATCCAATCCATCACGCATTAACAAGGCCACCAGAATTAGAAGGTGAAGCAACAGGAAGGGCGGTAGAGCTAACGGGCCTTGCAGACTCTCAATTGTACGTTGTGCATGTGACTTCTGCTGCTGCACTAGAAAAAATCACAGAAGCCCGTCGAAAAGGTTATAACGTATGGGGAGAGACATGCCCGCAGTATCTAGTATTAGACCAATCAAATTTAGAAGAGCCTAACTTTGAGGGAGCTAAGTATGTGTGTTCACCGCCATTACGTGAGAAATGGAATCAAGATGTTCTATGGAACGCGTTAAAAAACGGTCAACTGCAAACATTAGGTTCTGACCAATGCTCTTTTAACTTTGAAGGCCAGAAAGACTTAGGGAAAGGCGATTTCACGAAAATCCCTAACGGGTGTCCGATTATTGAAGATCGTTTTAGTCTGTTTTTCTCTGAAGGAGTTAAAAAAGGGCGCATTTCAATTAATCAGTTTGTTGATATGGTCTCGACGCAGCCAGCGAAGCTCTTTGGAGTGTTCCCACAAAAAGGGACGATTGCCGTCGGAAGTGATGCTGATATTGTAATTTTTGACCCAAATCGGGAACGGACATTATCTGTTGATACTCACCATATGAATGTTGATTACAACCCATTTGAAGGAATGAAGGTCACTGGTGAACCAATTTCTGTGCTATCACGAGGGGAATTTGTTATCCGCGACAAACAATTTGTTGGAAATCCAGGTGAAGGCAACTATCTAAAACGTAAACGGTTTAATACCAACAAAAAGGTAACCGAAGAATCTTTGAGTTAAGCTTTTCTAAAGTTTGTTGTTATTAAATAAGGCTCTGCTCCTTTCGTAAGGATTGTTGCTATTCAATCCACGCAGTTTATATATATAACTGCTGGTTGATTTCCGCTGCGGACCGTTGCTTTCCGCGGGCACGGCTTCAGCCTCCTCGCGGAAGACCACCGCTGTGGGGTCTTCAGACTCGTGCTGTTCCCGCAGGAGTCAACGGTCCTCCGCTCCAATCAACTGCCATAATAGTGGAAGGGGCTATATAGTACTGCTTCCAGATACCATGTTAGCGGAGGAAATACACGAAGACTCCTGCGGAAACAGCGAAGACGTTGAGACCCCGCAGTGAGCGGTTTTTGCTCGCGAGGAGGCTCAGCGCGAGCCCGCGGAAAGCGTAGTGTATTTCCGAAGCGGTATGCTATGGCGCAGTTTATATCTTTTGTGGCAAAGACAACAATATTTTAGAAAAAACTCTTGAGATAAAAAGGGGGAATTCAAAAGTGGAAAGGCCGATGTCACACCACACTGAATTTTTGGCAGAGAAGGAGAAAATCGATAATTTGTATAACAAAGGGTATCAAATTACTGCGGTTAATGAAACACTGAGTGGCGCATTTGTTGAGTTTACCCGGATTACTGAGGAAAATACGCTTGAAAAAGAAGAACTCCAACTATTAAATCCCGATACGAGAATTTATTTCTCAACCCGTATTCGGGCACAGCAAAAAGCTCAATAAGCAGGTAAGTTGGATATATATATGCTACGAATAAATAGGCTACACGCAACTGTTCAAAGTTGCGTGTAGCCTATTTAGGTTTGTTAATCTTCATTATTACTTGTAGACACACTAATGAAAGCGCATACAATTTTACGTAAGGCAATTATACGAAAGCATTTATTAGCCGGCTGCATCATCTTTTTTGTCTAATTCAACATCAGTATCTATTACCCAATCTCGTCCAACTGTAATGCCCAAGTACTTTTCATCGTCTGGATCTTCTATTTCATTCTGATTATATTTCTTGAACCACCAATACTTAGCTAATACATAATAAGCTGCTGCTCCCACAACAAATCCAATAATGAAGGAGAAATCCAAAAATAGACACGCTACTCCTCCGCCTATAATCCAGGATAAAAATCCAGCAACATTAATGCCTTTCCAATAATAGTACTGACCATCGTTTTTGTATAAATCATGGACATTTACTCTTCGTTTGCGCAATACATAATAATCTACAAACAAAACTCCTGTTATAGATGATAAAATTGCCCCGATGATTAATAAAGCTGTTAATATTACGTCCATAACATTCCATGGCTGAATGACAATCCCCACGATTCCTGCTATAAAAACAGCGACACCATAGGAAACTTTAGGTCCCCCTGCATTTGAATAAATAGCCGAAGCTGGAACAAGGTTGGCAGAAATATTTGTGGACCATTGCGTGAGAATGACCATGATCAATAACACCCATAGCATCCAACCAGTTGTACTATCCTGCAGTGCTATTACGGGATTATTTGTAGAAGCGGCGGTAAATGAAGCAGCACCAACCATAATCATGAAACATCCCGTCAATGGGAGTGCTATCACACTTCCGATTAGAGTACCTTTATTTCGCTTAAACCAATTTCTCTCAAACTTTGGTGCTTTAATATGTCTTGAAATTGTTGGAATGTCTGCACCTAAAGTAGCCCAGAATCCCATATTAGCGAACACAACAACCACAAATGCTGTTATCGTCGCAACTCCTGAAACGGGGCTTTCAACCCATGTCCATACATTTTTACCCTGTTCTAATGCCTGCGATGATAACGTACTGTACATCCAGATGGAAACAATTACAATGAATGGTACCGAAATTTCCGCAAAACGCTCTACCCATTTTATCCCGAGTGCAGTGTTTATTAGTTGAAAAAGGGCAAACACAAGAAAACAAATAAACCAGTTATCAAAACCATAGAGGATAGTTAAAATTACACTAATTGCAGTTGCGCCAAAGTAAGTATTGACCCCAAACCAAAATGATGCTGAGACAGCCCGGATAATGGAAGGGAAATGGGTTCCGATAATGCCAAATGGTGCTCTCATGTACACTGGAAATGATATTCCGTGTTCAATTCCGATATCACCAATTAACGTTATAAATATTCCGATAGCAAGCGAACCTATGAAGGTTGCCGTAACGACCCAACCTAGAGGAATGCTCTGAACTCCTGCTGCACCAATCGCGAATGTTGCCAACAGAACACTCATTCCAATCCACATGAAGAAAAAGCCGGCCGTACTTATTGACTTTTCTTTATGGGTAATTGGAAGTAAATCAGGTGACTTTAGGTAATTCCCCGTATTCCTTTTCATTTATAAACCCTCCTGTTAAGATAATCCACCTTTATTATTCTGCTAACAATAAATTCAGCAAATATATCTATCCTGAAATGTCGTTCTTGCAACAGATGAGTTGTATTAACTAAAAACAGGGGTCACGATTGTTCGTATATGATTTTACAGAATGACATGATTGTAGCTTTAAATGTGCTCAGCAGGAAATGCCCGATTTACTAATTTATTTCACCAATCCATCAATTTCTTTTTCTAATTCAAACGTCCTCCTTTTCCTTTGTATTTTGAGTTTTTGGAATTAGCAGAATATATTTCAACTATAAAGTAATTCTTGTTTAAGAACACTAAACACAATGTTAAATATGATGAAGGCTTGTTTTACATAATGTATGTACTAAACTGGTTTCAGAGTATCATTTACTAAATAATATGCCTTAATAGCAGTTTCAAGTGCCAAACGATTCATAGGCTCCATAAATCCTTGCCCGATTAGTTGTTTAATTTTTTCCAGCCGGTGGTAGAGTGTCTGTCGAACAATAAACAATCGTTCGGCGGCTATCTTTTTCGAACCCCTGCAATCTAAGTATATCTCAAGTGTTGTAAACAGTTCACTTTTCATTTCCTGGTCGTATTTTAATAGAGTTCCCAAATAGTCATCTATATAAGATTCAAGGTTTCCACTTTCCTGTAATAGTAGAAGAAGTCGGTAAACACCGATATTCTCATAAAAATATGTTTGTACCTTTTTTGACTCTTGTAAAATAAAAACGTCTCTAGCCTCTTCAAAACTTCTCGGTAGAAGCGTAATATCTTTGTAGACTTTACTTACACCAAACGTGCATTTACTGCCATCCAAGATGTTCGTTTCCTTTATATCACATATGGTTTGGATGATCTGTTTTGTCGTATCTTTTATTAGGTGCTCCTCAGCCGTAAAGGATGAAATAATTGCAATTTCATTTTTTCTAACCGACACAGCGGGGAAAAAACCATGTTGTTTAAAAAGGGATTTGATCATCATAGATCTTTGTAATTTAATTTCTTCCCAGTCCATTTCGACTAAATTTATTTCAGGGTAATTTGTTTGAATGAGAATAACCCGATAATATAAATTGATTGTCAGGGATGGGAGCACTGTCTGAAGCTCGTTTTGGTCAAAATTCTTACCTTGTAATAAATTCCGAACAAGTTCATCTTCCAGACTTTGCTTTCTTTCTTCTATTGTTCTGTTTCTCAACATAATTTGTGCGATCGCTAATGCAGCACAATCCATTACAGTAAAGAAAAACTCATTCAATAAGCTATCTTCAACTTGTAAGCATAAATAACCCCAAACCTGTCCTAGCCCCTTTACTGGAAATAAAGCAAATTTTTCTTCATTTATAGAGAAAAAACTTTGCTGCATATTTTTTTCTTTGAAACCTTTAAAGTAGGAACGTATTATTTCGTCCATGTCTTTTACTTCGGGAGGGTAATAGTAAGATTTCGTATCAACTGTAATAAATAAAGTGCTTTTTTTAAAGTTACCGTTTAGTTCTTGAAGGATTTTTAAAATGCCATTTGGTGAAAGAGAGAGCTCGTTGAACTTTCTTGATAATAAGTTTAATTGATTCAGTTCCAGATGATGTTGGTTAATAATTAATGAATGGAGGTCTTGCGTAATATCAACAAATTTGACAACTTCTTCAAATATAATGATTGGGAAATCATGTTTATCCGCTAATTCTATTATTTCGGATGAGATTTTATCGACATGGGTACCAATTTCAATACAAATACCTACCGCTTTTCTTTTTATTAATTTCTTAACATTGGTTAGTTTGGTTTGTGAATCGAGTTGTAGACCTGCACCAGTGGTTAAAATTAACTCGCCTCCATTTATTAGAGATTCGAATTTGTTCGTTTCCAAGATGTGTGTCCATTTTACCCGTTTATCCAATCCATTACTTCCAGCTATAACTTTAGCATTTCGAAAAGTATCTCTTGTAAGTACATTATTAATGGTTAATTGAAATTCACTTATCAAGTGGCATCCCTCCAATTCGTTAAGTCAAATCCCGAATAATTTAACATTATGTAAAATGACAATGTTTAAAATTGTTTGTAAAATGAATTATGAAGTATAGCTTAATTAGTGTCAACTTTAGGTAATACAAAGTCAGAAGGAAAGTGATACATGTAAGTCCTAAAAAGTAAACGCTTACAATCTTGTTAATGGACAATGAGTAAAGTCAAATTTTGTCCTGAGAAGGGAGAAGCTACAATGAAAACGGTAGAGGAAAAGAAGTTACTTGTTGAGAAAGACCGTCAAAATGTGTGGCATCATGTTTCACCGTATAATAAGAACAATCCTGCGATGGTTGTGACAGAAGCGAAAGGATCCTGGATAACTGACCATAATGGAAATAGACTTCTTGATGGCATGTCTGGACTTTGGTGTGTAAACGTTGGTTATGGAAGAGAAGAGTTGGCGCTGGCAGCATATGAACAAATGAAACAGATGGCTTATGCGCCTATGGTTCAGAGTCATGTCCCGGCAATAGAACTCGCTGAAAAGATAAATGAAATGTTGGATGACGATTATATGATTTTCTATTCCAACAGTGGTTCGGATGCAAATGAAGTGGCATTTAAAATTGCTCGCCAATACCATCATCAAAATGGAGAATCCTCGAGATATAAGTTTATTTCACGTTACCGAGCATATCACGGAAGTTCGATGGGGGCATTGTCGGCAACTGGTCAAGCATTACGAAAATACAAATACGAACCACTTTCTAATGGCTTTCTGCATGTTGCACCCCCTGATACTTACCGTCGACCTGCAGGCCAATCTGTAGAAGAATATAATTTACAAAGAGCCGAGGAATTTGAGGAAAAAATTATATGGGAACAAAAAGAGACGATTGCAGGGATTATCATGGAACCACTTATTACCGGTGGAGGGGTGTTAATTCCGCATCCGGTCTATGTGAAAAAGGTACAAGAGATCTGCGAACGACATGGTGTTTTATTAATTATTGATGAGGTTATTTGTGGCTTTGGACGAACAGGTAAGATGTTTGGTCATATGCACTATGATATAAAGCCGGATATTATTACGATGGCTAAGGGACTTACAAGTGCCTATCTACCATTGTCAGTCACGGCTGTTCGTAAAGACATCTATGAAACTTTTAAAAATAGTGAGGAAAACAGTCACTTTCGTCATATTAATACATTTGGAGGTAACCCTGCAGCCTGCGCAGTTGCCTTGAAAAATATCGAAATTATTGAAAAAGAAAACCTAGTGTCGAGAGCTGCAATTCTAGGAGAACGACTTCAAAAAGAGTTGGAAGAATTAAAAAGCCACCCAAACGTAGGTGATATTCGCAGCTTGGGATTTGTCATGGGAATTGAACTGGTAGAGGATAAGAACACAAAGGAGCCTGCAGTTGCTCAGCGAGTCGGCAAAATCATCAGCGAATGTAAGGCCAATGGATTAATCGTTGGAAAAAATGGAGATACAGTAGCAGGATATAACAATATTGTAACAATTTGTCCGCCACTTTCCAGTACGGACGAAGATTTGGAGTTCATTATTACTGTAGTAAAAAAGGTCTTTAAGCAAAACCAATCTTAAGATGTAGAAATGGTAGCTTAAACATAACAAAAAATCCAGGAGGTTATTATTATGACTCAAACAATTGTAAAGTCATTAAAGAACTATGTAGGTGGAAAATGGATTGAGGCAAAATCAGAGAAAACAGAAAGCGTATATAATCCTGCCACAGGAGAAGTAATCGCACATGTACCTATATCATCAAATGAAGACTTGGATCATGCAGTGGAAGTAGCTGATGAAGCGTTTCAAACCTGGAAAGAAGTTGCGGTTCCAAAACGTGCTCGTATTCTATTTAAATATCAACAATTGCTGGTTGAACACTGGGATGAACTAGCAGAATTGCTGACAATCGAAAATGGTAAAAGTTTAAAAGAGGCACATGGAGAAGTATTGCGTGGAATAGAATGTGTGGAGTACGCAGCAGGCGCGCCGTCGTTAATGATGGGTAATCAATTGCCTTCGATTGCAACAGATCTTGAGTCTGGTGTCTATCGCTATCCGATTGGTGTTATTGGTGGAATTACGCCATTTAACTTCCCAATGATGGTTCCAACTTGGATGTTCCCAATGGCGCTCGTTACAGGTAATACATTTGTATTGAAACCGTCTGAGCGTACGCCGGTACTTGCAAATCGTTTAGCTGAATTACTGGATGAAGCAGGATTGCCTAAAGGTGTATTCAATATTGTCCACGGCGCACATGACGTTGTAAATGGACTATTAGATCACAAAAAAGTGGCTGCTATTTCATTTGTCGGTTCTCAGCCAGTCGCTGAATACGTTTATAAACGAGGTACAGAAAATCTAAAACGTGTGCAGGCACTTGCAGGCGCAAAAAATCATTCCACTGTATTGAAAGATGCTAATTTAGAAAATGCTGCGACTCAAATTATTGGTGCAGCATTTGGTTCAGCCGGTGAACGATGCATGGCATGTTCTGTTGTAGCTGTAGAGGATTCAATTGCCGATGAACTTGTTGAAAAGCTTGTTCAAAAAGCCAATGAAATAAAAATTGGTAATGGCTTGGATGAGGGTGCATTTTTAGGCCCAGTTATTCGCGATCAACATAAAGAACGAACATTACAATATATTGAAGAAGGTGAAAAAGGAGGAGCAAAACTAATTCGTGACGGTCGTAAAGATGAATGTGTTCACCAAGAAGGCTACTTCGTGGGACCAACTATCTTTGATAATGTTACGAGTGAAATGAAAATTTGGGAAGATGAAATATTCGCTCCTGTCCTATCTATTAGTAGAGTGAAAAACCTAGATGATGCTGTAGAGCTTACAAACAAATCACGTTTTGCAAATGGTGCATGTATTTTCACAAAAGATGGTGGAAATGTACGTCAATTCCGCGAAACAATTGATGCAGGTATGATTGGTGTGAATATTGGTGTGCCTGCCCCAATGGCGTTCTTCCCATTCTCTGGCTGGAAAGATTCCTTTTATGGTGATCTACATGCGAATGGAAAAGATGGCGTTGAGTTCTATACGCGTAAGAAAGTAGTTACAACTCGCTGGGTTTAATATAGTAATGCCGATAGATTCCAATCTATCGGCTTTTTTCTAATTAATTCAAAAGGGGTGAAATGTAATGCTGAACCTTCCTGCTGAAACATTCTGGTTAATTGTTCCATGGCCATTTATTTGGTTGACTTTTGGTATAGTTATGTACTTTATACAAAGAAGAGATGACAAGCTTGAAGAAAGGTTTCTTTCAGAAACAGATGATGAGGAGATGAAATAAGATGGGGACAACTGATGCAATAGTTTTTATTATTTATTTGCTAGTATTACTTTCGATCGGTATGTATTTTTCAAGAAAAGCATCTACATCAGTTGACAGCTACCTATTAGGGGATAGAAATATTGGCCCAGCGGTTACCGCGTTAACAATGCAAAGTACATCAATGAGTGGTTACATGTTCTTAGGTGGCCCCGCCTTGGCATTCCAACAAGGTTGGTATGCAATCTGGTATGCAATTGGAGATGCTGGTGGAGGAATTGTAAACTTATCTGTCCTAGGGAAAAGAATGAGACGTATGTCCGAAATATTGGGGGCGCTTTCTCCGATTGAGTATTTAGAAAAGCGATTTGAAAGCCCCGCAATTAGAGTGGTCGGGTCTATCATTTCTATTGTTTTCTTGTTTGCATATGTATTTGCGCAGTTTATTGCAGCAGGAAAGTCTCTAGAAGCTTTAACAGGGCTACCATATGAGTGGGCACTTATTATAGGTGTTGGCGTAATCGTAGCTTATACAGTAACAGGTGGATATTTAGCCGTTGTATGGACTGATTTTTTCCAGGCAATTGTTATGATTTTAGGAGCTTTAGGTATTTTGGTTATGGGATTAATAAATGTTGGAGGAATTTCTGGATTAAACCAATCGCTTGCTAAAATTGATCCAACATATCTCAGTATATGGGGGAAAGGTCTTGAATTTTATGGGCAATGGGGAGTTATTATAGGAGCAGTTTTAATTTATTCAATTGGTTATATGGGACTTCCACATGTTGTTGTAAGACATATGTCGATGAAAAGTACAAAGACTGTCAAATCTGCAACCTTATGGACAGCCATATATAACCAACTATTTGCATATACACCTTATATAATTGGATTTATTGGTATTATCTTGCTACCTAATTTAGCAGATCCTGAAATGGTTATTCCGACACTTGCTTACGCCTTCTTCCCAGGTGTTCTTGCAGCGTTATTACTTTCGGCTATCATGGCCGCGATTATGTCAACATCTGATTCTATCTTGATGCAAGCTGGTACTATTTTATCCCGCGATATTTATCAGCGATTTATTGATAAAAAGGCCAGTCCAACCAAAATGATTCGCATCTCACGTCTTAGCATTCTTCTTGCGGGTGTCATAGGTGTTGCCGTCGCAGTAAATCAGCCGCCATCGGTTTTTGCTTTGGTTGTATTTGCATTTGGTACACTTGGCAATAGTTTTCTTGTCCCTTATGTATGTTCGGTTTATTGGAAGAACGCCAATAAAGTTGGTATTTTATGCGCTATGATTGGTGGGGGTGTCACTAATATTCTTTGGACATCTCTTGACTGGCAAAGTGCAACAGCAATCCACCCGTTTCTTGGAGGATTAATGGTTTCCATCATTGGTATGATCATTGGTAATATGTTTGGTAATACGCCATCTGCACATATGCAAAAAGTGTATGATGAAGCATTAGGACCACGTAAGTTAGCTAAAAATATTGAGAAGAATATTTCCCGTGACATAGGCCCAGAGGCAAGAAGTATTTCTGATTTTATAGGTAATAGAGCTCCGGTTAAAGGGTGATGTAAATGAATGAAGTAATAAAAGCTGAAGAAATAAATTTTAATAATAATGAGATAAAGATTTACCTAGAAAAGATGGATACTAAAAATACATTTAAGGTTGATCAACTTGTTTTCTACCCTTATTTCTTTTTTGAATACTCGTTGGATAGAAAAAGTTTCTTTCATCCAATTGGTGGAACGGTAGGATGCTCAATTGATGGTATAAATGGAGTCGGTTCTATAATTGATAAAGTGCCTCATTTTAGTAAACAAGAAGTTTCTACTCAAAACATTATTCAAAAGAAATTAAATACGTTGGATGCAGAAGTAATTGCAGAACCTTTCTTGTATGACTCAATTTCATATAAAATGAAAATCCTTTCCATGCCAAAGCTTAACATATCAAAACAAGAAGTGTTCTATCGACCATACTGGATTGCAAAAGGTGGTACTCACAAATCTAATCAGTTTTTGCTAACGGTGGATGCGGTAACTGGAAAATATCACCCGTTGTAGTATTGAATTGGATGTAAGCATTATTTTTTCTCTTAGTACCAATCTCTGCTATTCTAACATAAAGCTCAAAAAGACACGGTTTCTAGTAAACTAGCCAAAGGCGTGAAAATATAGTTTCCATTAATAAATCCAACTGGTAATCAGTTGGGTTTAATTATGGAATAAAACTATTAGTTAATAAAGTTTGATGAAATACTCTCTATCTTATCTTATTGAACCGAAACTATTATTTCAACTATGAGGAGCTTATGTGATGAAACGGTTTATTACCTGGGGGTTGAAATTATCCATTTCCTTCTATGCACTTCTGCACTTTTTCACCTATTTTTATGAGGTGGAATTTTTGTTGGATCTTCTATCTGTCAGTGGGTTGCTTACGCTATTGTTTGCGGGAATGATGCTAACTGTTAAGAAATTCAAATTGCCACTTTTCCTGTTTCTTGTAGGTGTAATGGTTTTGATCTTTTCCGAAGGTTCAGCGATAGCTGGATTATTCAATGGAATACTTCAAATGCGCAGTATAATTGGTTTATTAATTATTGTTCCGATGATTGGCTGGGTATTGAGGGAAGAACCTTATATTGAAGAAATTTTGGTCTTTGCACACAAAGGAATAGACTCAAGTCGTAAATTTTACTTTGGTATTGTTTCTTTTACGCAGGTAATTTCTTACTTTCTACTATTTGGCTCGATACCTATGATGTATCAATTTATCAACACCATTCTGAAAAACCAAAAAGGAGAAGCGTGGGAAAATTTTAAAGGCACTGCACTCCTACGTGCATTTGCCCTGTCGACTCTGTGGGTCATTAGTATCCCGAGTTTTATTTTCGCGGTGGAAACGTTGGGAGCTTCGTTGTGGATAGCAGTTATACAAGGTTTTGGAATAGCAATATTAGGATCTGTTGTAGCAGTTATATTTTCTTATTTTCAGGAAAAAAGATATGGGGTTGATTTAACAGCTGCCCTACAAACTGAAATTGATTCTGTACTTCTTCATTATCCCAACCGGGGAGAAATAAAAAAGAATGTCTTTGAATTCTTGTTGCTGTTTATTTCATTATTTGGAACAATATTTCTATTGCACGCAATCTTTTCTGCCAAACTAATGATGACTATTCCAATTGTAGTGGTTGTATGGACATGTGTTTATTATCTCGCGAAAAAAAGAACGAGAAAACTTGTTAAAGAGACAAGAAGATATTTTGCCAATGATATGGTAAAGCAGTCGTATCAGCTATGTATTTTGCTGTCGGCAGGTGTAGTGATCTACGCGTTAAATCAAACTGGATTTGGACTCACTGTTATCGGTGGAATACAATACACACAAGAAATTTTTCCATTTATAAATTTTTTGTATTTGCTTCCGTTTATCGTTATTTTACTAGGGTTTTTAGGGTTAGGTCCATTAACCGTAATGGTTTTGGTTGCAGGTTTATTAGAAACTATCTCGCTTCCATATCCACCGGAATTAATTGTGCTATCTATAACTTCAGGTAGCGTCATTTCCATTCTCTTGTCACCGGTAATCATGCCAGTCATCGTGTTAAGTGCTTCAAATGGATTAAGTCTATTAAAAAACGGAATAAAGTTTAATTTAAAATATGCCATCGTGTTTTATATTATTGTGCAGGTATATATACAGACGATGATTCGGGTGTGGTGAGTGACTGAACAGATTTTTACCTTGTCACTTTTTTACTAATTTAGCAGGAATTATTCCTTCGTGTATCGAAATAAATAAGAGTACTATAGAAGGGAGAATGACACAAATGAGTAATCAAGCAACTATTTTATTTGCAGATGATGTACAAATTGAGAACAATGAATCGGTAAAACAATATGTGGACAGTAGTTCAGGGTCTTTTACCATACTTTTAATGGATGGGAAACTTTTGGTTGTTGTAAAAGTAATTAAGGAGGAAAAGCAGTCATATGAAAAAGTGAGAATGATAGCAGGTTCAATTGCCCGTACATTAAGTAAACGGCAGGTTGAGCAAGTCTCCATAGAGGAAGAGTTACTTTCTAATGCGTTTAATAGATTAGTTGGAGGCGCAGTAATAACAGCGTTTGTAGAGGGATGGAATTTAGGGACGTATAAATTTTTGGCCTATAAATCAGGAGAAACTTCTTTCAAAGCTGATTTAATGATTAAGGGTGATGAAGAAAACGTCATATCCTTTGTTGAAGCAGGTGAAATCCGTGCTGAAGCGATGGCTTTTTCGCGTGACTTAATGAATGAAATACCAAGTGTATTGAATCCGGCAACTTTTCCTTCCATCTTAAAGAAGGAATTTGAAGGTACAGCTGTTGAAGTAACTGTTTTTGATAAAGAAGAGCTTGAACAAAGAGAAATGAATGGAGTATTGACGGTTGGTCGAGGTAGTAAACATGCCCCAGCTTTCGTTGAACTGGTTTACCGTGGTGACGCATCCAAGCCACTCGTTGCCCTGATTGGAAAAGGGGTTACGTTTGATACGGGTGGCATTACATTGAAAAAGGGGAAAGACATAAGCAATATGCGATTTGACATGGGTGGTGCCGCTGCCGTCGCTGGAGCAATGAAATTGTTAGCTAATTCAAAAGCAAATGTAAATGTTGCTGCACTAATTCCGATTGCTGAGAACGTTCCTGATCGCCAAGCTGTTATTCCTGGCGAAGTCATTCACTACAAAAATGGACTGAATGTGCAAGTAGGCAATACGGATGCGGAAGGAAGACTGATTCTTGCAGATGGCCTGATTCGAGCTGGTGAATTGAAAGCAGATTACGTTGTTGATATTGCTACATTGACCGGTGCTATTGTCGGTGCACTCGGAACGAAACTGGCCGGCGTATTTGGTGATGAAAAGCTTTCAGGAGAGATGAAGGACATTGGTCGGGAAAACGGTGATTTCAACTGGCCGATGCCATTAGTTGATGCATATGATAATTATTTGGCGAGCGACTATGCAGACTTCAATAATACGAACGGACGGCCAGAAGCAGGCTCCATTGTTGCTGCTCTATTCCTGCGCCGCTTTGTTCCAGATGCTAGTAAATGGCTGCATGTGGACATGGCCGGAGTAATGAGCAGTGAAGAAAATGGGTATTATGCCAAATCAGCGACTGGATTTGGAGCTAGATTGTTGGCTGATTTTGCGGAGCGTGTGTCGGAGTAAGTATTAAGATTCCATATCTTTTATCATATTGGTTATTTTTTTATAGACATTGCAGTTTGGTCACTGTAATGTCTTTTTTTATGTGTAAAATGGTTCCATAGTATTTATTATATTTGTATTACTGGAAAGTTAATCAAAGAATAATGTCGAATTAAATATAGGTATAATTAACTATATATGAAAGGGGAAATAGTAATGAAAAAGATTAGTGAAGTTTCATAATGTGAAATTTCTTTATTGCTTGGCTGTAAGTAATTAAATATACTCAAAAAGTATAAATATTTAAAATTATTAATTTTGAAAGCGATTTCAAAGAAGTGATTAATCGGATTTGTAAGTCAAATTTATTGGTGGGGATTTATCAATACTTTTTTGATGGGGGAAATAGAATGATCGAATCTGTGAAAAGAGCAAGTCGAATTATAAATTGCTTTACAACTGAAAATCCAATCTTAGGAAATGGTCAAATTGCAGAGAAACTTGGGTTGAATCAGAGTACTACTCATCATTTAATTAGTACCTTATGTAATGAAGGGCTGTTAATGCGGGCTAGAAACGGAAAATACCGCCTAGGGTGGAAATTACTTGAATGGAATAACAATGTAATGTTCCAACAGGATATATATGACAAAGCGATTCCGATAGTTAAGGAATTGACCCAAAGATATAAAGGGACGGTTCATATAGGTATGTTTGATAAAGGTGAAGTTGTATTTGTTTTGAAGGTGTCTTCACTGGATTCATACTCAATAGAGACACATGT
Organism: Virgibacillus necropolis; assembly: GCF_044793635.1. GTDB lineage: Bacteria > Bacillota > Bacilli > Bacillales > Amphibacillaceae > Virgibacillus_F > Virgibacillus_F necropolis_A. Next base: position 1,371,245 of record NZ_CP084992.1, on the reverse strand, counting down.
TGGAGCGAGGAAACCAGCTTATTCTACTAGCGCAGGTAAAGTGTTACTATCTTTTAATTCATCTTATTTGAAAGAAACTATCAATAGGGGATTGGCTCGTCAGGCCCCTAATACAATCACGGATACTACTAAACTTGAACAAGAGCTAGCAGAAGTGCGTAAAACCGGTTACTCAATTAGTAATAATGAGAATGACACCCATACATATGCGATTGCTGCCCCAATATTATCGTACTCCGGCAAAACTATTGCAGCAGTTAATTTGGTCGGTCCAGTTTCTTATATGACAGGAAGCAATCGTAATATCATGATAAAAAGCATTGTAAACACCGCAAACTCTATATCCCAAGAACTAGGATATATAGATATATAACCTCACAAGAGAACAAAGTGGTATTAGAAGGTTTGATTATTCTATCTGGGGGGTGTTAATAGCTGGATCCTAAAAAGTCATGATAATTCATAGTCAGCCCAAGAAAAAAGAAGAAGAATTTTTACGAGTAAAAAAATAATAAAGGGGTGCTTGGAATTGAAAAAAACAAAAGGGGTTTATATATTAGCTTTATTTATGGCTTTAATGCTTGTTTTAGGTGCTTGTAGTTCAGGTGAAGAAGCAGGTGGGAAACAGAAGGAAGATGGTGCAAAAGAATACAATTTTAAACTAGCTCATATAGCCCCACAAAACCACATCTGGAATGATGCTGCCAAGAAGTTTGCCGAGGAATTGGAAGAACGTTCCGATGGCCGAATGACAACAAAACTTTATCCAGGAGGGCAGCTTGGAAGTGAAGCTGATATGGTGCAACAACTTAAAAACGGAACAATAGATTTTGCGTTTATTACCAATGCTCACTTAACATCCATGTCTGATGCATTTAGCGCTTGGTTTGCACCATTTTTATTTGATTCGTATGAGGATGCACTTGAGGCAAGTGGTAGTGATGTATCAAAGGATATTTTAGCAACACTAGATGGTACAGGATTAAATGCAATGAATTACTTTTTCTCAGGTAATCGAGTGATGTTGTTTAGAGAAAAAGTGGAAACACCCGAAGATATGGAGGGGTTATCGTTACGCGTAACTCCAAGTCCGGCACTACAAGATTGGTATCGTTATTTAGGGGCAAATCCTGAATCCATTTCATTACCCGAAGTGTATCAAGCTGCCCAAACAGGTGTCATTGATGGTATGGATATGGACTTAGATGCAGCAATCACCTCCAATTTTAATGAAGTTACGGGTTATGGAGCATTGACAAATCACATGGTTTGGCCATCAGTTATGATTTCAAATAATGAAATGTTTGAAAATATGCCGGAAAAGGATCAGAAAATAGTAAAAGAAGCTATGGAAGCAGCGTCTGAGTATGCAACGCTTAAACGGTCTTCACAAGAGGAAGAATTCATAAAAACATTGGAAGACCGTGGAATGGAACTTTATCAAATGGATGAATCTTTGTTTACCCCATACACTGAAAAATTTGATGAAAAATATAAAAGTAAGGACCCATTAATTAAAAAGTTTATTGAGAAATTCCGTTAGGGGGCAGTTATTTTTATGAATACACTGGATACATGGATTGAATCGATAGAAAAAGTAATTTCTATTATTCTAATTGCAGCATTAACCTTGGTATTAGCTTCGTCAGTTTTTTATCGATACTTTTTAAATGAACCAATTTATTGGGCGAGTGAAGCAAGTATTTTTATGATGGCGTGGCTTACTTTTATAGGGGGGAGCTTGGGGCTTAAATATAAGTCCCAAGCATCTATAACGTTTTTGGTAGAAAGGTTTTCAAAGGGTGGAAAAAGAATTTTAGATATCATTTCACACATTCTTATCTTGTTATTTTTAATACTTTTGATTTATCTGAGTTATGAATGGATATTTTCTTTAACGAGTCAAAAGTCATCTGCTATGCGAATTCCTATGTGGATACCTTATCTATCCGTACCAGTTGGCCTAACTTTTAGTTTTATTCATTTATTGAATTACACCATAAATCTAGTGAAAAATAATAAACAAGAAGGTAATGCCTTATGACAATGATTATTGTTGTATTGTTGTTCATTGTATTTTTACTCATTGGAATCCCTATATCATTAGTATTAGCTATAACTTCACTTTCGTATTTAATACTAAGTGGCCTGCTAACTGCGATGGGGTCGGCACCACAGACTATGTTTTCTGGAATAGATAGCTTTGGTTTATTAGCTATACCTTTATTTATGTTAGCTGGTGAGCTAATGAATGGCGGGGGTATTACGAAAAAACTAGTAAACTTTGCGAGAGTTTTAATTGGCCATTTTCGTGGTGGATTGGCATATGTAGCAGTTATTGCTAATATGTTTCTCGCATCCATTTTGGGTTCAGCCAATGCGCAAGCCGCAATGATGAGTAAAGTAATGGTTCCCGAAATGGAAGAAGAGGGTTATAGACGTGACTTTTCCTCTGCTTTAACTTTAGCCTCTTCTATTGTCGCACCAGTAATACCACCGAGTATGTTATTTATTATTTATGGTACTTTAACTGGTGCATCTATTGGTGATTTGTTTATGGCGGGTATTATCCCCGGAATCTTATTAGGAATAGGTTTTATTATTGTCATCGGAATGATGAGCGCAAAACAGGATTTCCCGAAAACACAAAAGGCAAGTTTGAAAGTGATCTTAGCAACTTCGTTAAAAGTACTACCCGCTATGCTAATTCCATTCACGATAATTTATGGCATTTTAGGTGGTATATTCACACCAACAGAATCAGCGGGTGTTGCTTGTGTAGTGGCATTTATAGTTGGTGCTTTTATCTATCGAGAATTAAAAATGAAAAACCTTCCATCAATATTTATAAATACTGTTATTAACACAGCAACGATTACTTTTTTAATTGTGACAGCAAATTTATTTGGATTTGTTTTATCGTTTGAAAGAATACCACAGTTGATTGCGAACTCAATGCTAGGTATTTCCGAGAATCCGTATGTATTTTTATTGTTAGTAAATATTTTTTTACTCTTACTAGGAACGGTATTAGATGGAATTGCCGCATTAATTATTTTGGTACCAGTAATGATGCCTTTGTTAGGAATCTACCAAATAGATCCTGTTCATTTCGGAGTAATCATTTGTATTAATCTAACAATTGGTTTATTAACGCCACCAGTAGGAACGGGGCTATTTATTGTTTCTTCCATTGCAGAAGTTAAGTTTGAGAGCCTTGTTAAGGCAATAATGCCATTTTTGGCAATGGCAATTTTAGTATTAATCATACTTACATATTTGGAGGATGTTGTATTGTGGATTCCTAGCCTTATTAGTGACTAGCTTATATGGTTTGTTTTTAAGATTGGGTTGGCAAGTGGAAATAGTATTGAAAAGCATACGTATTTACATTTTAATACGTTGCTTTTCAATAAACTTATATCTTTAATAATAAAATATAAAAATAATTCAATCAATTTCATATAGTGAAATTACGTTGTTGTGACTACCGTAAAAAATTACTATATTAAACTTAATAAATCAAAAGGAGGTATTAGAAATATTGCATTTATGGTGATGTGAATAGCCATGAATCCTGGTTTTTATACAAACAGACGAGGGGATCTAAGTTGAAGGAATAAAACAGTAAAACAAATAAAAAATTCCATCAGAGTTAAACTAGTCAATTCTCAACTAATTTCCACAAATCCCATAAATGTTCCCACTGCTTTGCCATATCAAATAGGAATGTTAAGACCTGATTTTTGGAAAAAAGGGAGGAGAAAGAGTCTATGGATGTAAAAGAGTTAAGGAATTGTATGGGGAGTTTTGCCACTGGTGTAACGGTCATAACATGGAATGATGACAATGGACATCGAAAAGGTATTACAGTCAATTCATTCACATCTGTTTCCTTAGATCCTGCACTAGCACTTATCTCTGTTGATAAAAATGCAAGCGCTTGCAAGGTGCTGGAAAATCGATCATTTGTTATTAATGTGTTATCAGCAGCGCAAGAAACTTATGCATGGCAATTTGCTGGCAAACCACAAGAAGATTTGGTTGTGGAGTGGGAAAATGACTCCGAAATTGGTCCGATTTTGAAGAATACAATTGCCACCATTGAATGTATGCCATGGGCAGAATACGAGGGTGGGGATCACATGTTATTTGTAGGTGAAATAATGAACTTCTCATATAGAAATAATGATGGCCTTTTATTTTTTAAAGGAAAGTGTCTTAAAACAGAAAGAAATCAAAGAGTTGGTAATTAATATTTAGGAGGTATGACTGATGGGGATTAGAACGGGTGAGGATTATATTCAAGGATTAAAATCAAGGCAACCCGAAGTTTGGCTAGGTGGAAAAAGAATAACTGATTTAGAAAATGATCCGATTTTCAAACAGCCAATTAAGGAAATTGCTAGATTGTTTGATATGCAACATGATTCCGAATATCAGGATGAAATAACCCATGTTTGCGAAGAAACGGGTGAACGCGTAAATAATGCATTCCTAATTCCACGAAGCGGAGAAGATTTACAAGCGCGAAGAAGGTTATTTGAGGTATGGTCAGAAGCAACATTTGGATTAATGGGTAGAACACCAGACTTTTTGTCAACGGTTGTAACATCTATGGCTACGAATGATTGGTTTTTCAGACAATATGGGGAGCAATGGGGAGATAATATTTTAAATTATTATCGGTATATAAGAGATAATGATTTATTCCTAACACATGCAATTATAAATCCGCAAAACGATCGTAGTAAAGCATCTAATGAACAAGAAGATACGTATACACATCTAGGAGTGGTAAAAGAGACAAGTGAAGGTTTAGTTGTTCGTGGTTCTAAAATGTTAGCTACACTTGCTCCAATCACTGACGAAGTAATTATTTATTCTTATCCAAGCTTTAAACCAGGCGATGAAAAGTATGCGATATCATTTGCTATTCCAATTGATACACCTGGCTTACGGATACTATGTCGTGAAGAAACCCAAAATGGTACCCGATCTACATGGGATCATCCATTAGCCTCAAAATATGAAGAAATGGATGCAATATTAGTATTTAAGGATGTTCTAGTACCATGGGAACGAGTGTTTATTAATCAAAATGTTGAAGCGGGTAATTTACTATATCCAAAAACAGGAATTAACTTGCAACCTGCCCATCAATCAGGGGTAAGGGGTCTTGTGAAAATGTCTTTTGCAACCGAGGTTGCGAGGGATTTAGCAGATACAATAGGAGTTGACGGTTTCTTAAATGTCCAAAATCCATTGGCAGAGTTATTACAAACGGTAGAAACTATTAGAGCGTTACTTCGTGTCTCAGAATATGAATACAAGATTACACCGCATGGCGAAGCAGTCCCAAATGGAACTCCACTTGAAACAATCCGTGGAATATTACCGAAAATGTATCCAAAGGCAATTGAAACAATACAAACAATTGGTGCAGGTGGATTATTGATGATGCCATCGGAAGGTGATTTTGCTAACCCTGAACTGTCGGAGGATATGAATAAACATTTTGTTGGTCGCAAAGGGATACCTGCCGAGAAACGAATTCGTTTATTTAAATTAGCATGGGATCTTTGTGGTGAGGCTTTTGGACAAAGACTAGTTCAATACGAGAGATATTATTCAGGAGACCCGGTTCGTAAGATGGCAATGTTTTATAATCTGTACAAACGAAATAATCCGACATATCCAATGGTCGACAAGGCTCTTGAAGGATCATTAGAAATGGCTGAGTCGACATCAAAGATATAAATGAATTAATAAAAGGTTATTCATCTTGAAAGGACTTGGTTTGTGATGAAAGTTCATGCTGCGAGGGGAAATCTTATCTTACCTAACTCAATTATTACAATAGGTGCATTTGACGGTGTACACCGTGGTCATCAGGAAGTTATTCAAGAAACGGTAAGAGAAAGTAATATAGAGAGCGTTCCAAGTGTGGTTTATACCTTTGATCCACCACCACGTGCTTACTTTCAAGGTGCACATATTTTGACCACCGTTGAAGAGAAGGTACAAAGATTTAAAAAACTAGGAGTCGACTATGTAGTTATCGCAAGCTTTGATGAAGCATATACAAAACGCACACCCGAAAGTTTTATACATGAATTAAGGCGATTATGCCCGTTGAATATAAGAGTAGTGAAGACTTCCGCTTCGGGAAAAATCGCAAAGGAAACGTAGATCTTCTGAAAAAACACTTTTCAGTGGAACCAATTCATACAGTTTGTTGCACAAAGGGTACACGAATTTCTTCAACAAGAATTCGTAAGTTAATTTTAGAGGGGAATATCCAACAAACACAACCGCTCCTTGGATGGACTATAGGTAACGCTCATTAAGGTAAGCTATTTTATCAGTTTGTTTTGTTTCTATATAATTCTACTTTATTTAATCGGAATATCATTGATTCATTTAATGATAGATATTAAGTTATCAAAAAAAATGGAGGTTTTATTATTATGTCAAAACTACAAGCATTTAATTTATTGAATTGGATCAAGGAGAATGAGAGTGAGTTAAAACCACCAGTAAATAACAAAGTTCTTTGGGAAGATTCTGAGTTTATTTGCATGATCCTTGGAGGCCCAAACAAACGCCGTGATTTCCACGTTGACCCGTCGGATGAGTTCTTTTATCAAATTAAAGGCGATTGTTATGTTGAAATTATTAATCAAGAAGAAAAAAGAGAAGTAGTAACAGTTAAGGAAGGAGAAGTATTTATGTTGCCTGCTATGGTACCGCATTCTCCTCATCGTGTTGCTGATACACATGGTTTAGTAATTGAACGAAAACGTGCGGAAGGCGAATTAGAAGACTTTGTGTGGTTCTGTGATGAGTGTAATCACGAGATGCACAAAAACCGTATTCAATTAACAGATATCGGAACACAGGTAAAAGCTGCTATTGAAGAATTTAATGGAAGTGAAGAACTTCGTACCTGTAATAATTGTGGTCATGTTATGTCTGAAACAGTGGGGCTTTGGAAATGAGAGTAGATTTTCATACACATATTATTCCAGAGGAAATTCCAAACTTTGCGGATAAGTTTGGCGGAGGCAGATGGCCAGTATTGGAAAAAACGTGTAGCTGTGGTGCGAATATTATGGTTGAGGGAAAAGTATTCCGTGAAGTAACGGATCAAGTTTGGAGTCCAGAAAAACGAATTCAAGATATGGATGCTGAAGGTGTAGATATCCAAGTACTGTCTCCTATTCCAGTGACATTTTCCTATTGGGCTAAAGCAGATGAAGCTGAAGAAATGTCAAAAGTACAAAATGACTTTATTGCGGATACTGTTAAACAATATCCTGAACGTTTTATTGGGTTAGGCACTGTTCCGCTGCAGGACGTAAACGTGTCCATTAAAGAAATGGATCGTTGCATACATGTACTTGGGTTGAAGGGAATTGAAATTGGTACAAACATCAATGGTAAAAACTTAGATGACCCTGAATTTATAACTTTCTTTGAAATGGCTGAAAAGTGGGAAGTGCCACTTTTTATTCACCCTTGGGAGACCTTGGGTAGAGAACGTATGCCTCGTCATAACTTCATGTATACGGTTGGTATGCCAAGCGAAACAGCTTTAGCTGCTGCAAGTTTAATTAATAGCGGTATCATGGAAAAGTTTCCGCGATTAAAAGTTTGTTTTGCTCATGGTGGTGGATCGTTTCCTTATATTTTACCACGTTTAGACAGGGGATGGCATGTGTGGCCAGACTTACGGTTAACAAGTAAGCCTCCTAGTCACTATGCAAAAAACTTTTACTTTGATTCATTGAATTACGATCCGTTAAATATAAAGTATCTTGTAGATCGTTTTGGATATGAAAAAATTGTGATGGGATCTGACTACCCGTTCCTACTAAGAGAAATCCCACCAGGTAAGGTGGTTGATGAAACTATAAAACTAACAGATAAACAAAAACATTCAATTCTCGGTCAAAATGCGCTTGATTTTTTAAATGTAACGATAAAGGAAGAAATTAAATGAGAAAAACGCCGGAAGAAAAACTTGCAGAACTAGGACACGTGTTACCACCACTAAGACCTGCGTGGGGTAGTTATGTAAGTTGTGTAAGAGTGGGCAATCTATTATTTACTGCGGGTCAGGGTGTTGATCAATATCATGGTAAATTGGGTAAAGAATTAACAACTGAAGATGGTTATCTTGCAGCCCGTCAATCCATGCTAAATTTATTAAGCGTGGTTAAAAATGAAGTAGGTGAACTAAGCAATGTAAAGCAGTTTGTTAAATTACTCGGTATGGTTAATTCGACAGAAGACTTTATAGAACAACCACAAGTTATGAACGGAGCTTCCGATTTAATCGGAGAAGTTTTCGAGGAAAAGGGAAAACATGGTCGTTCAGCTGTAGGTATGGCACAACTTCCTAATAATACAGCAATTGAAATAGAAATGATTATTGAAATAGAAGATTAGGAGGAATAGAAAGTGACTAATGAGGTAGTAGCTGATAGTAGAATCGTACAGGATTCAAAGCTATTTATTAATGGTAATTATGTAGAGGCACTTTCTGGTGAAACGTTTGACACGATTAATCCAGCTACGAATAAGAAGTTAGCCAGTGTTGCTATGGGTGGAACAGAAGATGCAAAACGAGCAATTGACGTGGCACAAAGTACGTTTGCAAGTGGCGTTTGGAGTACGATGTCAGTAAATGAGCGATCGCGTATCTTGTGTAAGATGGCGGATCTAATTATGGAAAACGTTGACAAACTTGCCTATATTGAAACATTAGATGTAGGTAAGCCAATTAAAGAAAGTCGTGGATTTGATATTCCGCGTGCAGCTGCCAACTTTCGTTTCTTTGCTGAAATGGCTAAATACACGGTGGATGAGCATTATGATATGCAGAACCATATGTCTTATGCACAATATGCACCTGCAGGAGTCACAAGTTTAATTATTCCTTGGAATCTTCCCTTTATGCAAATGACGTGGAAGGCTTCGGCGGCATTGGCTGCTGGTAATACAGTGGTAGTTAAACCAGCATCTTATACACCATTAAGTGCTGTCCTGTTGGGTGAGATTGCGAACGAAGCTGGTCTTCCTCCTGGTGTGCTCAATATATTGACTGGGCCTGGAGGTACTGTAGGAACGGAGATGGCCACCAATCCATCTGTAAGTCGGATTTCCTTTGTTGGAGAATCGGCTACCGGAAAAACCGTAATGCGTAATGCTGCTGAAAATTTAACTCCTGTTTCCTTAGAGCTTGGTGGAAAGTCAGCAAACATCATATTCGATGATGCTAATATAGAAGAGGCAGTAGCTGGGTCAATTGATTCCATTTATCGAAATCAGGGAGAAATTTGCTTAGCTGGTTCAAGAATTTTGGTGCAGGAAAGTATTTATGATCAATTTTTAGATCAATTTGTTACAGCTGTGAAGAAAATTAAAGTAGGAGATCCAATGGATGAAGCTACAGATATGGGAGCTCTAGTATCACGCGGACACATGAAATCTGTGGATGACTATGTGCAACTTGGAATAGCGGAGGGTGCCAAACTTGCCTATGGAGGAAAGCAAGTTGCGGGAATGGAAACTGGCAATTTCTATGAACCTACTATTCTATATGATGTTGATAATAAGATGCGGGTAGCGCAAGAAGAAATCTTCGGACCGGTACCGGTAATTATCCCATTTAAAACAGAAGAAGAGGCTATCAGAATAGCCAATGATTCCATTTATGGTTTAGCAGGGGTCGTGTGGACCAATGATTTACGTAGAGGTCAACGTGTTTCCTCTTTAATTGAAGCAGGTTTATTATGGGTTAACTGCTGGTATGTTCGTGACTTAAGAACGCCATTCGGTGGTTCTAAAGCAAGTGGCATTGGCCGTGAGGGTGGTAGACACAGTTTCGACTTTTATACAGAAGCAAAAACGATAACCATTAAAAAATAAAAAACAACGAAAGGGGACGTAGTGATCGCCTTTCGTTTGTTTTTAGTATAGAAGGGGGTTAAATAATGATAGTACAAAATAGTCAATTTGTAACAGAACTATTGGAGGCTGAAAAAAAGCGGCAAGGGATCAGACCATTAACAGAACGGAATAAAGATTTAACCATTGAAGATGCCTATCAAATCCAGCTTGAAATGGTAGAAATGAAGCTAGCACAAGGGAATAAAATCATTGGAAAAAAGGTGGGTCTAACCAGTGATGCTATGCAACGTATGTTGAATGTCAATGAGCCTGATTATGGTCATTTAATGGATGACATGCAAGTTCAAGATGGGGATAGCGTTAGTGTAAGTACGATGATAGCACCAAAGGTTGAAGCTGAAATTGGTTTTGTTTTAGATGCAGATCTTGAAGGACCAAATATTACATATTTAGATGTCATGATGGCAACGAAGTACATTGTACCTACACTTGAAATTATCGATAGTCGTGTTTCTGATTGGGAAATTAAACTAGCTGATACAATTGCTGATAACGGGTCGTCTGCGAAAGTGGTAATTGGTAATCAAACATCATCGTTAAATCAAATAGACTTACGTACCAATAGTATGGTCTTGTCTAAAAATGGGGAAATGATTGCAACAGGGGCCGGTGCTGCTGCTCTTGGACATCCAGCGGAGGCCATAGCTTGGTTGGCAAACAAATTATACGAATTTGATATAACATTGAAAAAAGATGAATTAATTTTACCAGGGGCGTTATCCGGGGCTGTTGCTGTAGCTACTGGGGATAAGATTGAAGCTAATTTTGGTTCACTCGGAAATGTTACTGTTCATTTTAAATAGCTTTTCATAAGTTTGGGTTGACCAACGTGATATTTTAATAGAACATTTATACAAAAAATTAAGGTGGAGGTTTAAGCATGCCTTTGATGACGAGTAAAGAAAAAGAGATTATTACTTATTTATATACCGCAGAGCGGGATGTACGTGAAGTGGTTAAAGTTACGGATGATTATCCGGAGCTAACTATCCAAGAAGCGTATGAATTACAAGAAGGGTTACTTGCTCGTAAAATGGTAGAAAATAGAACAAAAAGAGTTGGAGCAAAGTTGGGGCTAACGAGTAAAGCCAAACAGGAAATGATGGGAGTCAACGAAGCCATTTATGGGGAATTGCATAATGATATGCTGGCGTATGAATGGGAACCGGTAAATCGTGCAAAACTTATTCATCCAAAAGCTGAGCCAGAAATTGCATTTTTAATGGGGAAAGATTTACAAGGTGCAGATATAACAGAAAAAGATGTGATAAACGCAACAAAGTATGTTGCCCCTGCCGTTGAAATTATTGATAGTCGTTACAAAGATTTTAAATTCACCTTAGTGGATGTTGTTGCAGATAACTGTTCATCTGCCAAATTCATTGTAGGAAGTAAATGGATTTCGCCAGATTCGGTTGATTTGGGAAATGTCGGGATGGTAATGACTAAGAATGGGAAAGTAGCTGCAACGGGATCAAGTGCTGCCGTCCTAGGACATCCAGCAACAGCCATCACTTGGGCCGTTCATCAGTTAGCAGCCCGAGGTAAAGGCCTTAAAAAAGGGGATATTATTCTAAGTGGAGCAATGTCAGGAGCGATTGCTTTTGATTCAGGGGATTCAATTATTGCAGAATTCGATAACTTGGGTAGTGTTTCTATGTTTTGTAAATAAATGAAAAATGGACCTAGCAAAAAATGCTGGGTCCATTTTTAGTTTCTAATTCTAAAAAACTTGTAATGAAAATTGTCGATTGTCTTAAATGCACTTTACCTTGCTATAGTTGTGTATCAAATTTTCTTTTAAATAAAGCTCATTGTACTTGGTTTTAATACTCTTTGCATATGCACTATTTCCTCCGCGAGTAACGAAATACGATCCAGGAGTTCTTCATTAACTATTTGATTATCCTGAGTGTAATGATCAAGGTTGGCATAAACATAGGATGGGGCAACGTGAGAACGTAAGTACCCTGCAATGGGTTTTAATTGATTCTCAATCATTAGGTAATGCTGATATGTTCCACCATTTGCTGCAAACCCCATAACCTTATGACGAAATACTGAAGGTTTAACCAAATCAAATACATTTTTTAATGGTGCTGGTATGGATCCATTAAATATTGGGCTCCCTATTAGATAGGCATCTGCACTAGACATTTCTTCTATAATTTGTTGAGTATCGCTATTATATAAATCAAATGCCCTACCGTCACTAAATTGCATATCATATTGCCTTAGATCAAGAATCTTAGTTTCAATACTAGGATCAATTCTGTTAATTTCCTCAATAATAGCTTTAACGAGTATTGAAGTTTTCTTTCCTACTATTGTTCCCGAGACACCTACTATTTTCATAAAACCCATCCTTCCAAACAATATTATTATTGATTTGATTCATTTCTTAAATTTATCATCGTAAAATTACCGGATTTTGAATAATTATTATATAATAATTATCTATAAATTCATTTAATAAAACAACTCTAAAATTTCACTATGTTAAATGCAGTTTATGTTCTTTTCTTTCTTCACTCTTCACGTTCAAGAATGTAAAGCAGTAACTATCAATCCATGATATTATGGTAGATAATCAAAAAATGAATTTGCGAGGTGGTCACTTGAACAAAAAACGCATTATCTTTATCGGTGATAGTATTACGGAATCAGGGAAATTTGATGACCCTGAACAGATTGGTACGGGTTATGTAAGATTATTACATGATTATTTGAAAACATCCTACCCCTCGGACCGGCTGGAACTGATAAATAAGGGGATTAGCGGAAATAGAATAAATGATTTAGCTTCCAGATGGAAAACTGATGTAATTGATTTAAATCCGGATATTATTTCCGTATCTATTGGAATTAACGACGTTTGGCGCCAATTGGATAATCCAAGTATGGAACAAATTTATCCAGAGGAATTTGAACAGATTTATGATGATTTACTAGCACAAGTAAAAGCCAATACAAATGCGGTCATTGTGTTAATGGAGCCAACAGTAATTGAAGAGAACGTGGAATCAGTTGGTAATGAAAAATTAAAACCTTATGTTGAGATAACTAATAGGTTAGCTAAGAAATATGACGCTATTATTGTATCAACCCACCAGGCATTTATAAATTACTTAAGTGTAAATAACGAATATGAGCTAACAACTGATGGTGTACATATGAATTCTGCTGGAAATATGTTGATGGCTACTACTTGGTTGGGGGCAACGAAACTATTTTTAGATGAAGAATTCGAGAGGTACGGAGTGAAGTAATTATTCAACCTTTTTGCTCGAAAAATGAAAAACGTCAAACCTAAGAATAGATAGCGTTTGACGTTTTTTATTGGGTGAAATATATCAGCTTCCATCATTGAGGAAGGGGTAGACCGCACCAAGCATTCCCGCATCATTTCCGCATTGTGCTATTTTCAAAACCGTTGATTCAGCAAATGTGGTTGGTACATATTGTTTTAGACTTTCTCTAATTTTTTCAATTAGATATGTACCTTGTTGTGATACTGCACCGCCAATAATAATAACTCCCGGATCCAATATGCATATGATGTCAGCGATGCCTTTTGATAGTTCGTTACACCATTGATCTATGATTCTATTACATGTTTCATCGCCTGTTTTTGCGAGGTCAAAAAGTTCTTTACCATCAATGTGCTCGTTTTGTAATTTCTCTCGTCCAGTTCTTATCAATGCTGAGGTAGCGGCTTTATCTTCAAAGCTTTTTCCAAACTCATCTTTTCTCAAATACCCGATTTCGCCTGCCCTAAAGTTCCTGCCAACACTTAATTTTTTATCAATCACAAAGGCACCTCCAATTCCTGTCCCAAGTGTAAGACAGAAAAAGGTGTTTATATCCCTTGCCGCGCCAATCCATGCTTCACCTAATGCGGCTGCATTGACATCATTATTTACACTAGTAGTGATATGAAATTCTTTTTCAATAAGTTGTTTCAAATTGGTTCCTGTATAATCAGGCATTGTATTACCTGCATGAACGATTTCGCCAGTTTTTGAATGGACACAACCTGTAGTGCTGATACCTACCCCTTGTATATGTTCTGCTTTAAGCATTAGGGAATGAACAATGTCAACGAGCTTTGATTCAAGAAAGTCTATTCCTTTCCTAATATCTGTAGCCGTTTTCGAATGGAAAAGGATTTCACCGCTTTCATTTATAATACTGTATTTTATAGTTGTTCCACCTATATCAATTCCGATAAATTTCTTTATCTTCATCTCTTTCCTCCGTTTTAATTTTCCTCGTATTTAAAGGTACTCCTCAGCAATTTCCTCTGCTTTTTTCTTCTGGTTATCTGTAAGTGATTTAAGGGGTTTTCTACAATAACCTGCGTCAACGCCTTTATATTGTAAGATACCTTTTAACGTTTGATAAAGGCCGTTGTCTAACACTTCTGAGATCAAATCATTCGTTGTTTTTTGAATGGCTCTTGCTTCCTCGATCTTACCGTTTTGGGCAAGTTGGAAAATTTGTTTAGCCCTTTGTCCATTGATGTTAAATGTACTACCTATAGCTCCGTCGACATTCAAGACGGCTGCTGATAGAAACATTTCATCAAACCCAGAATAGATGATTTTGTTTGGAAAACGGTGACGGATTCTTTCAAGTAGGAAAAAATCAGGTGCTGTAAACTTAACACCGATAATCTTTTCATTCTCAAACAATTTGCCGAACTGTTCAAGATTTATATTGACTCCTGTTAAAGCTGGTATGGAATAAATGATCATCTTATTATCTACAGAATTAATGATTGTGTTGTAGTAGTCGTAAATTTCGTCAAAATCAAATTGATAATAGAAAGGGGTAACGGCAGATATGGCGTCATACCCTAAATCTGTTGCATAGTTTGCTAGTTCAATAGCCTCTTTAATATTGATTGAACCGATCTGTGCTATAAGTTTGGCTTTTTCTCCAACTTCATCTTTAACAATCTTGAATATTTGTTTTTTTTCTTGGGTAGATATCATGAAGTTTTCACCTGTACTGCCATTCACATATAGTCCGTCAACCTGACATTGATCGAGATTGTGTCTAACAATCTCCCTTAGCCCCTCCTCATTTATTTCTCCATTTTCAGTAAATGAGGTCATAAGTGCTGTAAATATTCCTCTCATATTCATCACCTTTCCTATGTTATTGGTAGTTTTGATCAGAATCTAAAATTATTTTCATATTTTTAGATTTTACACGTATAAGTAAAAAAAAGAAGGAAATATTTTTCTAAAATAATATATTGACAAAAATAATCTCCCTTTGTATGATTATATAGACAAATCAGAAAAAACACAATAGGATTTTTATTTGTACAACTTTGTTAACGCTTTCAAATACATTCTTTAATCTACAAGTGAGGTGATAACGAAAAAACGCTGTAGGGATAACCAAATAAATTAAAAGGGTGATTAAATTGAAAAGGTCGATGAAGTTAAGTGTGACTTTGTTTTTAATGTTCTTATTAGTATTGTCAGCTTGTTCTCCATCATCGGAAGAGTCTTCTTCCTCTTCGGAAGGTTCTGATGATCAAATCACACTCACTTATTGGGGTGCTGGTCACGTCACGCAGGATAATCAGACTATGGGAGAATGGGATAAAAAGATGGCTGAAAAGTTCCATGAGTTACACCCGAATGTCACCATTAAATTCCAAAGGGTTGGTGGTAGTGACTTCACTAAAAAGATAAATACTGCAATCGCGGCAGATAATCCACCCGATATTATTGGAACCAATGGGCCCTTGAGGATTATGGAGTATGCAAGACACGGACTATTGGAACCTCTTGGCGACGATGTTCTAGGTGACCCGTCAGATTGGAAAGAAGGCATATTGGCAAATGGTATGTATGAGGATGAATTGTATTTCCTTACAACTGTAATTGGCCCCCAAGTCTTGGTTGTAAACAAAAAGATATTTGAAGATGCAGGTAAATTAGATCTGCTTCCAAAAGACCATGACTGGACCTGGGCTGAATTCGAGAAGGCGAGCAAACAAGTCATTGGTGATGGAATTTACGCTACAGCATTTTGGGCTAAAAATGAACAGGTTAATCAGAACAATTTAACATACTTAATGAGTCATGGTGCAGAATGGGCTAATGATGATTTCTCTGAATATCTAATTAACGATCCTAAAGGAGCCGAGGCATTATCTAATATGGTGAGACTCGTTGATGAAGGAATCGTTGCGCCTGGACCAGCGAATTCAGACTATAAATCAGGATTTAAATTGTTTAAACAAGGGAAATTAGTGGCTTATTGGGCATCCCCTGGAGAAATGTTTAATGTAGATAATCCTAATTTTGAACCTTATCCTATCGTGCCACTTCATGCTGAAGGAGTAGAACCAGGTGTTCCAGTTTCAGGTGAACAGGGAATAGCGATTTTTAAACAAGATGATCCAGAAGTAACAAAATGGGCAAAAAAATATTTGGAGTTCGTCACATCAACAGAGGCTATAAAAGAAACTGCTAAGGGTTGGTTGTATGTACCTGCACGCAAATCATCAAATTATTCGATGGATGAAGAAAAATACTCGGCATTCAATAAATTTCTGGAATTGTATGATCCATTAGAAAAAGAAATAACAGGAAAATATGTACCATGGTTCGGGGAGTTACGTAAATCTATTTTCCCGAATTTGCAAGCTGCATTTCTTCATGAGCTTACTCCTCAAGAGGCCTTGGATAAAATTGTAGAGGTAGGTAATAAGCTGGCAGAGGAAAATAAAGAATAGATTTTTGTAATGGAGCATTCCATGTGGATTGCTCCATTATCACAATACAAATTGATTATTATAGAGGTGTAGGTATGGAAAAAAAGAAAAGAATATGGGGGTACATATTTGTATTTCCGTTTATTTGTTTACTGTCTATATTCTTAATTTATCCTTTAATAAAAACCTTTTATTTGAGTTTGTTTGAGAAAACACTTTATTCTACCAGCTTTATTGGATTTGATAATTTTATTAAAATTTTTCAAGATCCCTTTTTTCTGAAAGCAATGGTAAATACCTTATATTTTGTAGTACTAATTGTTCCATTTACTATTATCATTCCTTTGGTTTTTGCAGCTATGCTTCGGAGCCTACATAAGAACACGAAAAGCTTTTTTCGTTTAGTGTTTTATTTGCCAGTGGTGACAACCTCAATTGTGCTCGTCTTTGTTTGGATATGGATGTATGATATGAATTTTGGAATCATTAATTATATTTTGAGCTTGTTTAATATTGGACCAGTGAATTTCTTTGGTTCACAATTTATGGCACTGTTGGCAACCTCGAATGTAGTAATAACCTGGATGATTGGTCAACCACTCATTTTATATAGTGCAGGGGTTGATAATGTACAAGAGGAATTATATGAATCGGCAAAAATAGATGGTGCGAATTTCATCCAAATATTCTTCAAAGTGACAGTACCTATGGTTATCAATACGACGATGCTAATTGTAGTTACCTCCACGATTGCAGTATTTCAGATATTCGTAGTCATCTACCTTATGACCCATGGAGGTCCATATCATGGGACAGATACATTAGTGTTTTCAATTTATAACACAGCGTTTGAGATAGGACCATACTTTGGGCAAGCAGCCGCGGAGAGTGTTGTGCTATTTGTATTTGTTGCAATCGTAGCTTTATTTGAATTTAAACTACTTAAATCAAAATTGGATTAACGTGGGGAAGGATTGAATATGTAATGAAATTTAATGTATTAATACGATATCTTATACTAGGAATTGCTTCGATTATTTTCATTTTTCCGTTGTATTGGATGATAACTGGTGCATTTAAGACTGAAGAAGCGCTTTATTCAATGCCACCGGAATGGTTTCCAAATGATTTTTACCTTGGGAATTTCATAGCTATATTTGAGAATTATCCAATCATGATGTGGTTGGGGAATAGTGTTTTTATAGGAGTCGTGTCCGTTCTTCTTATCCTTATTTTGTCTGCAACTGCTGGATATGCACTTGCCAAGATTCATTTTCCGGGTGATAAATTCATTTTTGTTTTAGTTATTGCTACTATGATGCTTCCTCATGAGACCATTCTAGTTACGTTATATGATTTAACCGCCAACATTGGACTACTTGATTCAGCATGGGGGGTTATTATTCCTACTGTAGCGTTTCCGTTCGGGGTTTTTCTGGTTCGCCAATTTGCTCGAACTATTCCTGAAGAACTTTTGAATGCAGCAAGAATAGATGGTGCCAGTGAACCGCGTATTTTCATATCAGTAGTTTTACCTTTACTTTTACCTGCTCTTGGTGCTCTTTCTATATTTGCATTTATGTTTACATGGAATAATTATGCTTGGCAGTTAGTCGTTTTAAGTTCACATGACAAATTGACTTTTCCTTTAGGCCTAACTTTAATGGCAGCCCAAGACCCTAGTGGTGCCACATTAAATTATGCATTTGTCATGGCTGGAGCATCCATTGCTGCCATTCCATTGATTATATTTTTCTTGTTACTACAAAGAAGCTTCATTAAAGGAATCACTTTGGGATCTGTTAAGGGATAAAAACATACGACAAGTAAAAATAATTTCTAGTACAGGGGTGTGATTATCTAATGAATATAATTAAACAATTTGAAAACCAATGTATTGTATCATGCCAAGCACTAGAAGATGAACCATTACATGGATCTGAAATCATGGCAAAAATGGCAATAGCTGCTGTGGAAGGGGGAGCAGCAGGAATCAGAGCGAACTCTCCCGAAGATATACGAGCAATTAAAAAAGTTTGCGGATTACCTGTAATTGGAATTTACAAAAGAGATTATGAAGAAAGTTTAGTCTATATTACACCAACCTTCGATGATGCTCGTGAAATTATTGAGGCAGGAGCTGAAATTGTAGGTATTGATGCTACTCATTTATCAAGACCAAACAGCGAAACTTTTGAATCAATCGTACATAAAATAAGAAGTAACTTTCCCGAAATATTAATTTTAGGCGATGTGTCTACCTATGAAGAGGGAGTATTTGCTATGGATCTAGGTGTTGACTTTGTGTCAACGACATTGTCTGGTTATACTTCTTATAGTAAACAACTTTGTGGACCGGATATCGACTTAGTCTATAAACTTTCAAAGTTAAAAAAGGTGCCTGTTATGGCAGAGGGCAGAATATGGACGGTAGAGCAATGTGCTCAGTGCATGAAGGCTGGGGCACATTCTGTAATTATTGGAACGGCCATCACACGTCCGAGAGAAATCACACGACGATTTGTTAATTCCATTAGTGATGGATGCTAAATCAGTATTCAATGTACAAATAGATAGGAAGTGTATGAATGAAAACGGAAAGTGAAATTAAAAATACATTATTGAAAATCCAAAGTTATGCCAGTTCACTTACCAAAGCAGAAGCAACAGTCGCAAATTACGTTATCAGTAATTCAAAGGATGTCATTTATCTGTCGATCACAGATTTGGCGGAGAAAGCGGATGTCGGTGAGACAACAGTGCTGCGTTTTTGCCGTAAACTTGGGTTTCGTGGATTTCAGGACTTCAAATTGTCACTTGCTCAGGACCAGGTTCAACCTGCCAGTGATTTGCATGAAGAGGTGATGGAAAATGACGATGCAGCTACACTGGTGAAAAAAATCGTATCTTCCCTAAGCCGTGGGATGGAAGAAACACGAGATTTGCTGGATCCAAAAAAGTTGGAGAAAGCCATCCAGATGATTGTAAAAGCAAAAAATGTTCACTTTTACGGGGTAGGTTCTTCAGGAGTGACAGCCGCAGAAGCTGCCCATTCTTTTACGCGAATCGGAAAATCATGTGACGCGAAGCAGGACACACACTTTCAAGCAATTAGTGCATCGTTGATGTCAGAAGACGACGTTGCTGTGGGTTTCTCAATTTCTGGTAGTACAAAAGACACGAATGACAACTTGAAAATAGCGAAGGATAGGGGAGCATATATCATTTGCGTAACTCACAACGCCAGGTCGCCTATTACCAAAATATCCGATGTTGATTTATTAATGTCAGCAAAAGAAAATCCGTTACAGGGAAGTTCTCTTTTAGCGAGGATCTCTCAGCTGGCGATTGTTGATATTTTGTGTACGGGCGTATCCATGCAAATGAAGGAAACTGCGATAAAATATCGCGAAAGGACTGCTAAGGCGGTATCCGAGAAGTTTTATTAATCTCTAGTTGGCTAATGTGAACTAGAAAATGGAACGGATGGAATACCTGCCTTAGCATACAATCAGAAGAAATAAAGGAGACTTTTCTATAGGAAGGTAGTGTTTCACAATGCACTCATTTGTTTATAAGCAAATGTTGTGCATTCCCTATGTAGATACGGTTTCAAGTTCAATCATTTTGTCAGCAATTGCTTCGGTTAAGTCTTTTGTGGTTTTTGGAATTAACGTTTTTAGAATAGGGTTAATCATTGGCCCCATCACGCCTTTTGCGGTGATGTTCATAAAGCCGGTAATTTTTGTCTTTCCTCTAGTAACTGCATTCGCTTCGAAATATCCATTTCCTTTAAAGTTTTCATTCAATCCTGTTAAGTTAAAGGTTACCTTGGTTGGTTCCTGCCATTCCGTAATGTCTATTTTTAGATGAACTGTTTTTTGCATGATGCCGATCTCACCTTTGAATTTCCATGTGGATTGCCTGTCATTTAAAATTTCATGGTCCATGTATCCAGGAACCAATGGAGCCCATTTGTTCATATCACTAACAAAAGACCAGACATCTTTAATCGGAGTTTTTAATTCTGTTTGATGAATCCCTCTTGGCATTGCAGTATCCTCCTTGATTTTTTAATAGCATACAAAAAACGGCTAATTGAAGAAAATGGATTCTCAATTGAAGCCTTTATATCAGTATTCTAGAACTGTTTATTGTATGTTCACTTTATATCTTTTATTCCATTTATTTTAACTAAATATTATTTGCCCAGGGGAAACGGGATTTAGTGAAAGGGTTTAAGAATGGCATGGGTAAATTTTCTCATTTTCAATCAACTTCTGAGGGTTGAATTGTTTGAATGCGAGGTTCTTGACTGTCGTCAGAACAATTCTGAATTGTCTCTAGTGGCAAGCACTTGTGTTGGGACTTGTGTTACTATAAAATAAAATAGATATTAAATTTTTTAGGAGTGTTCTCATGACAAAAACAGATCAATTGCACCAAGCACACGGTGGCGAACTAGTTAATCGTGAGCTAACAGGTAAAGAGAAAGAAAATAAACTAAATGAAGTAAAATCCTTAAATACACATACATTGAATGCGTGGGGTATTTCTGATATAGAACTAATCGGTATTGGTGGTTTCAGCCCACTTACAGGTTTCATGGGACAAGCTGATTATGAAAGTGTTGTAAATAACTACCGTCTTGCAGATGGTACAATCTGGAGTATTCCAATTACATTATCTGTATCTAACGAACAAGCGGACAAGTATCAAATTGGTGAAGAAATTGCACTTCAAGGCGAAGACGGAATTATTTACGGAACGTTAGAATTAAAAGAAAAGTACACCTATGATAAAGAATTGGAAGCACAAAATATCTACGGTACGACAGAAGACAAACACCCAGGTGTTAAAAAATTATACGAACGTGGCGATGTTTATCTTGCTGGTCCGATTACGTTGTTACAGCGTCCGGATCATGGAGAGTTTAATAAATTCTATATGGATCCAAGTGAAACAAGAAAAATGTTTGCTGACTTAGGATGGAAAACAGTTGTAGGATTCCAAACACGTAACCCTGTTCACCGTGCACACGAATATATTCAAAAATGTGCGCTAGAAGCTGTTGATGGATTGCTTTTAAATCCATTGGTAGGGGAAACAAAATCGGATGATATTCCTGCTGATATTCGTATGGAAAGCTATCAAACCATCTTGAAGCATTATTATCCTGAAGATCGTACACGTCTTGCAATTTATCCTGCAGCGATGCGCTATGCTGGACCAAAGGAATCTGTATTGCACGCAATTGTACGTAAAAACTTTGGTTGTACACACTTTATTGTTGGTCGTGACCACGCAGGTGTTGGTGATTATTATGGAACATACGAAGCACAGGAATTCATTTCACAATTTGAAGGTGAGTTAGGTATTCAAATCTTTAAATTTGAACATGCGTTTTTCTGTACCGAATGTGGCAACATGGGTACGGCAAAAACTTGCCCGCACGATAAAGAATTTCATGTACATTTGAGTGGTACAAAAGTTCGTGAAAAATTACGTAATGGGGAACGTCCTCCAAAAGAATTTTCACGTCCAGAAGTGGCAGATATTCTCATCAAGGGTATGCAACAAAACTAAAAAGGGGATATTTTCCCATGTCATTTGAAATGATTTTTGTATTAGTCATGATTATAGCCATGCTGATTGGGTTACTTTTCGAAGTAGCCCGACCAGACATGGTTGTTTTTTCAGTATTGGTGATTTTTTTACTGTCGGGTATATTAACTACGGACGAAGCATTAAGTGGCTTTTCTAACCAAGGGATGCTGACGGTTGCGTTGTTATTTATTGTTGCAGGTGCAGTTCAGAAAAGTGGATTGGTTGATCAATTAATGACGAAATGGTTACGTAACAGTAATTCGCAACTTGGATCAATGATACGATTTTATATTCCGACATCCGCATTTTCAGCGTTTTTGAATAATACACCAATCGTTGTTACGTTTACGCCGATTATTAAAAAGTGGTGTGAGGAGAGAAATATCGCTCCTTCCAAGTTCTTAATTCCATTATCATACGTGACCATTCTTGGTGGGACGATAACCTTAATGGGTACTTCAACAAATTTAGTTGTTCATGGTTTGTTGTTGGATTCGGGGTACACGGGATTTTCTTTGTTCACACTAGCGCCTGTAGGGATTCCAATAGCTATTGTCGGTTTACTCTACATCTTTTTCATCGGACGGCATTTACTGCCCGACAATAAAGGGTTTAGTCAACAAATGCAGGAACACTCAAAAGAGTATATTGCGGAAATGCAAGTAGAAGAAACATTTAAACATGTTAATGCGAGTGTTAAAGGTGCCGGTCTCCGTGATCTAAAAGGGTTGTATTTAATTGAAATCATTCGTGAAAATGAAAGAGTATCACCTGTTCGTTCTACAACGAAGATTTTTGCCGGGGACAGGTTAATATTTACAGGCTTAATTTCTACGATTGCAGAACTGCAAAAAATAAAAGGCCTAAGTTTAGAAACAGGCACCGATTTACAATTGAATCACTTGAAAAGTGGAACAACGGATCTGGTTGAAGCCGTTGTATCCCATCAATCATCCTTACTAACCAAATCGATCAAGCAAAGCCAATTTCGTTCGAGGTATGATGCGGGTGTTATTGCCGTACATCGAAATAATGAACGAATTAAAAGTAAGGTAGGCGATATTACCCTTAAACCTGGTGATACATTACTGTTGCTCGCTGGTTCCGATTTTATTGAGAAAAACAAACTGTCGAATGATTTTTATGTTGTATCATCACTTGATGCGCCTGAGTCATTAAGTCAAGATGCCAAAAAGGGCTTTTTCTCTGTTGGGATATTGATCTCGATGATATTACTCGTTACGTTTGGTGTATTAAGCATGTTTAAAGCAATGACCTTAGCCGTTATGATTATGTTAATAGCAAGACTCATTTCGGTTACCGAGGCAAAACAATATGTACAATTCAATGTTCTATTATTGATTGCCAGCTCACTTGGAATCGGAACCGCTATGACAAAAACGGGATTAGCAGGTTGGATTGCTGATCAGTTAATGGCTGTCGGACAACCAATTGGACTCATTGCCATTTTAGTTATCATGTATATTTTAACAAATATCTTTACCGAATTAATCACCAATAGTGCAGCTGCAGCTTTAATGTTGCCGATTGGCCTATCAATGGCCAAAGCATTGGAGCTTGATCCAATGGGGTTTGCGGTACTTGTCGCAATTGCGGCATCTTCAAGTTTCATCACACCAATAGGCTATCAGACGAATTTAATTGTTTATGGCCCAGGTGGGTACAAGTTTTCCGATTATATAAAGGTTGGAACACCACTCAGTATTTTAGTTATGATTACAGCAGTTACATCAATTAACACGATATGGTTCTAGGAGGATTCTAACATGACAAAATCAACAAACATCGTATGGCACGATTCAAAGGTGTCAAAAGAAAATAGACAGGATTTAAACAAACATAAAAGTGCAGTTCTGTGGTTTACTGGATTATCTGGATCAGGTAAATCAACTGTTTCAGTTGAGCTTGAAAAAGAACTCCATACAATGGGCATTCATACGTACCGTTTAGATGGTGATAATGTACGCCATGGTTTAAACAATAATCTTGGGTTTAGCCCGGAAGACCGTACGGAAAACATTCGCCGCATTGGCGAAGTATCCAAATTAATGGTTGATGCAGGCTTGTTTACATTGACTGCGTTTATTTCACCTTATCGTGCGGACCGCGATAAAGTACGCGCGATTCTTGATGAAGGAGAATTCATTGAAGTATATGTAAAAGCAAGTGTTGCGACATGTGAATCACGTGATCCAAAAGGGTTGTACAAAAAAGCGCGTGCTGGTGAAATTAAAGGATTTACAGGAATAGATGCGCCATATGAAGAGCCAAGTGAGGCTGAGGTAGTTGTGGATACAGATAAGCTTTCCTTAGAAGAATCTGTACAAGCTATTGTTACGTACCTAAAAGAAAAAGGATATCTTGAGAAATGAATATAGACCTGAAAAAGTTATTTGACATCTCATTAGCCGCTGGAAAAGAAATAATGGACGTATACAGTCAAGACATTGAAGTGGAAACAAAACAGGATGATTCCCCGTTAACCATTGCGGATCAACGTTCCCACAACGTAATAATGGATGGGTTATCTAAGCAATATCCTGACATTCCTGTACTGAGTGAAGAGGGCAGAGATATTTCTTACGAAGAACGTAAAGCGTGGAATCAGTTCTTTTTAGTAGATCCATTAGACGGAACGAAGGAATTCATCAAGAAAAATGGTGAATTCACTGTGAATATCGCAGTAATCGAAGACCATTACCCAGTGATGGGCGTTATTTATGCACCAGATTTAGATGTGTTTTACTTTGGAAGTAAGGATTCGGGTGCATACAGGTTAGAGCAAGCATCCAAATTTGAGATTAGTGATGAATCAGATTTAATTGAAAAAAGTACCAGGCTTCCCGTTGAGAAAAAAAGTGAAACAATAAATGTCGTTGCAAGTCGTTCACATATGTCTGATGATACACAAGCGTTTATCGATGGTCTTCAAATGAATGGTCAACCGGTTGATGTAGTATCAGCAGGAAGCTCATTGAAGTTTTGCCTTGTCGCGGAAGGAAAAGCGGACTACTATCCACGTTTTGCGCCTACCATGGAATGGGATACTGGCGCAGGACAAGCATTAGTTGAAGCCGCTGGTGGGAAGGTAATACGCCATGAGGATAAAGAACGATTCTATTACAATAGAGAAAACTTGAAAAATGGTTGGTTTTTAGTAGAAAATAGGTAATAGAAGTTAATATTATCGACATATTAATGAAAAGTTTTGGTTCGTATTTAAAAAGTGAATAATGTCACTGAATGCTGCAGTTGTACTTTAGGTACTGCAGCTATTCATTTATTTTTTTTACTAGAAAGAATAGTTAGAACAAGGAGGAGTGAAATATACCATGCAAGTTAAAAAAGCAATTATCCCTGCTGCGGGATTAGGCACTCGTTTTCTACCAGCAACCAAAGCAATGCCAAAAGAAATGTTGCCAATAGTAGATAAACCAACAATTGAATATATTGTAGAGGAAGCAATTAAGTCAGGGATTGAGGATATTATTATTGTCACTGGTAAAGGGAAAAGGGCAATTGAAGATCATTTTGATAATTCCTTTGAATTAGAAGAATCTCTAGTAAGGAAAGAAAAATTTGATTTATTGGAGAGAGTAAAAGAATCAGCAAATGTAGATATACATTATATAAGACAAAAAGAACCAAATGGTCTTGGACACGCTATTTGGTGTGCAAGAAAGTTTATTGCAAATGAACCTTTTGCTGTATTATTAGGTGATGATATAGTTCAAAGTGAAACGCCATGTCTTAAACAACTCATAAATGAATTTAATACCATTCAATCATCAATTATTGGGGTACAACAAGTACCAGAACATGATACACATAGATACGGAATAATTGATCCATCTACAAACGATGGGCGAAGATATGAAGTTAGTAAATTTGTTGAAAAGCCTAAACAAGGTACTGCTCCCTCCAACCTGGCAATAATTGGTAGATATATATTAACTCCTAAAATATTTGATTTCCTTGAAGAACATACTATAGGCTCAGGCGGAGAAATACAGCTGACTGATGCTATAGAGAAATTAAATCGAATAGAAAAAGTGTATGGCTATGAATTTGAAGGTGATAGATATGATGTTGGGGAAAAGTTAGGTTTTATTCAAACTACAATTGAAATTGGTCTTACAAGAGACGACCTAAAAGAACCATTGCTAAACTATTTAAAAAAGCTTGTTAAGGAATATGAGTAACTATTTAAAGTTATAAGGGAGCGGGTCCGTAGTGGATCGCTCCCTTATTTAGCAGGTAAGAAAGTATAAATCCTTTCTTACTGCATAAGTGCAACTAAGGCTTTCGCCATTAAGGCTTGGCGATAAGCCAAGTTTTCTAAGTAATCTTTAGTATAGTGCGCCTTATTCTAAAGTTTATATCCTGTTCGACTTTTAAATCTTTTTAAAAGTATGGAGCTTTCTACCCTCGTTATTCCTTCAACAGCATATAGTTCGTTATTAATAAAGATTTCGAGCATTTTAAAATCCTCTACAAGTACATGCATATGTAGTGTGCTTGGACCAGTCATTTGATAAACACTTGCAACACTTGGGTTATCAGCGAGATTTTGAGCTACTTCCTGTAACTGTTTTGGTTCCACATCTACTTCAAAAAAGGCTGAAACGTTTTTTCCGAATTTTTCAGAGTTTATTACAACTGTGAAATTCTCGATTACCTCTCTATCTATCAGGTTTTGGATTCTATCTTTAACAGCTACACGTGAAAGACCTACTTTTTCCGCTAATTCCACATACGATAATCTTCCATCTTGAATTAATTCTTCTACTATTTTGCGATCTACATCATCATATTTCATAAAGTTAACTCCTATAGTTTAAAATTTCAATTTATTCGGCTACTTTTTATAGTATCAGAAAATGAGAGTACTAACAAAAGATATTTTACTTAAAGTCCAAAATATCATACAAAAAGAAACTAATTTTGTTAAATACAGATATAAATGAAAGCGTTTTAACAAAGTAAGTATACTTTTGTTCAAAAATCTATTGACATGCAATTTTCAATTATGTATTATATTTATAACTTAGTAAATAGTAAGAAAACTACAAAAATAATAAGTGGAGGAGGATAGAGTAATCGGATGAATTGTTAGTAGATTGATGCAGCTGGTTTTATTACTATGAGGTATTTTCATTCTATTATTTAGGATTACGTATATTGCGTTAGGGTTCTTAGGGAAAGTGGTATTTATTTACAAACTGAATTGAAATTATTAATACTTTAAAATAATAGGAGGTTGTTCGATTGACTTATGCATGGAAGAAATCGCTCTTTTTTCTAGTGATCGTTGTTTTCATACTATCAGGATGTAACTCAGAGTCATCATCAAGCGAGTCAGAATCTGGTAAGGATAATGAAAAGCCAGTAACAGCTAAAGAAGATAAGGATACGCTGATCATCGGGCTAGACGATGATCCACCTCAATTGGACCCGCATCGATCATCAGCAGCCGTCGATCGCCAAGTCTTCCAGAGTCTGTATAATACGCTTGTTGATATTAATGAGGAATTGGAATTTGTACCAGAACTAGCGAAAAGCTGGGAAATATCTGAAGATGGCAAGACCTATACGTTTGAGCTTCAACAAGGTGTGGTTTTCCACGATGGAACACCATTTAATGCTGAAGCAGTTAAGTTTAATTTTGAGCGCATGCTTGATCCCAAGCTTGCTTCACCACGTGAATCAGAAATCAACCTAGTCACAAAAGTGACAGCTGTTGATGAATATACGGTTAAGATAACATTAGAAAAACCATACTCACCTTTTTTATCGGTACTAACAGACCGAGCAGGCATGATGGTCTCTCCAACAGCCGTTAAAAAAGAAGGAAAGGACTTCTCGAACAAGCCAGTTGGGACAGGTCCTTACACACTTGTTGATCGTGTCCAACAGGATCATATTAAATTAACACGTTTTGAAGATTACTGGAGAGAGAAACCTGCAATCAAAAACGTCGTATACAAACCTTATCCAGATGGCAATTCACGAGTGACAAACTTGATTTCAGGAAAACTTGATATTGTTAATCAAATTCCTTTCAAGGATATTGATAAAGTCAAAAGTGCTTCAAACATCAACGTTTCAGTTAAAGACGGCCTTGGTTTCCAGGGGTTGATGTTAAACACTGATAAAGCACCATTTAATAACAAAAAGGTTCGTCAGGCTGTTAATGTTGCGATTGATCGCGCTGCAATTGCTAAAGTAGTGTATCACAATGGTGTTACTCCAGCTGTCAGTCCTTTTCCACCGTCAAGCTGGGCAAATCCGGAAGATATGGAGGTACCAGAAGCTGACATTGAAAAGGCGAAAAAACTTATAGAAGAATCTGGTCAAAGCAACATCAGTTTCACCTTGAAAATAACACCGAAACCGGAAGAAAAACAAATCGGACAGATGCTACAGTCAATGCTAGGACAGATTGGAATTAAGGTTGAAATTGAAATGGTTGAATTTGGAACATTACTGGAGCAAATGCGCAACCATGATTATGACGCACTCAGAATTGGCTGGAGCGGACGTACAGACCCTGATGGAAATACTTTCACTTGGTTTTCAACAGGAGGTTCCTTGAATGAAATGAGCTACTCTAATCCGGACGTGGATGAGTTATTAAGTAAAGCTAGAACCACTTCGGATCGAGAAAAGCGTAAGGAATTGTACGGCGAAGTAGCACATATTCTGTGGGAGGATGTACCTTATATCTTTATTTTCCACGAGAAAAATATCAAACCAATGAAGAATTATGTTGAAGGATTCAATCACGTTCCAGACGGAATGATCAGAACCGAAACCATATCGTTTAAATAAATAAAAGCGCAAGCGCCCGTTTATTGCAGTATGCCCTGTGCCCACGCAACGTGGGTAGTTCGATGTTGCCACTCAAGTGGCGGTTTTAATCGAACATCCTTCTTCCGTATGAGATTAGATGAACTTGACTTCTCGCCAGTGATGGCGAAAGTCAAAGTGAATCTTATGCTGTGATGAAGTGAAAAGGAAACACGAAGAGCGTTAGCGATTAAGGACGTTCGACTATGTCGAACTGTTATTGTAAGGAGGTGCCGGAAGGGCACTAGGCATTGGGCGCTGGAGCTGGACGTGGCTGGTCATGTAGGTCAGCTATTCACAGAATAAAGTTTTATATTAATTTCCTAATAAGAAGAAATAAGGTGTTGCTATTCTGCGACACCTTATTACATATCATTAAAGGAGGGGAGCAAAATGGCATATTTTTTACTTCGGCGCTTAGGTCTTATGGTAATTGTATTATTCCTTGTAAGTGTAATTGTTTTTGGACTTGTTAATATTTTACCAGGTGACCCAGCAACACTGATGTTGGGCGTGGAAGCTACACCTGAGACGTTGGAGGCACTGCGCAAGGAAATGGGGTTAAACGACCCTATACATGTTCGGTATTTAGACTGGGTGGGCGGTGTTGTCCAGGGTGATTTAGGATATTCAATTCAAGATCATTCACCAGTAATAGAAATCCTATTAAATAAAATACCAGTCACTTTAGAGTTAACTGTAATGTCGTTTATTATTGCAATGATGATAGCTCTACCTGCAGGTATTATAAGTGCGATACGTAAAGGAACAGCACTTGATTATACGAGTACTACTTTTGCACTTACAGGCGTATCACTTCCGTCTTTTTGGCTTGGTATTTTGCTTATTTATGTTTTTGCAATTACATTAGGTTGGTTTCCTCCATCTGGTTACGTTCCATTAGGAGAAAACTTTATGAAAAGCATCATGCTTATGCTGTTGCCAGCTATTACCCTGGGTACAAGGATGTCAGCTGAAATGATGAGGATGATTCGCTCGAGTTTACTGGAGGTTCTTGAATCAGACTTCATTCGAACTGGGTACGCCAAGGGGTTGTTGGAACGTTCTGTTGTATTTGGTCATGCATTGAAAAACGCACTAATTCCCGTCCTTACGGTGAGTGGTCTACAATTAACGACCCTATTCGGTGGAACGGTTATTGTTGAAACCATTTTCGCGGTTCCAGGATTGGGTCGACTAATTTTAGATTCCATTTTGACAAGAGATTATCCTGTTGTTCAAGGTGTGGTGTTATTTATGGCCTTTTCAGTAGTTTTCATCAACTTTTTCATTGACATTCTCTATTCAATTTTGGATCCAAGAATTAAATTAACTGGAGGATCGAAATAATGAAACAGCTACAAGAGGTGAGTACACAAACCACATCAACCAAAAGTCCACAAATTCGAATGCTAGTAGATATGATGGAGCGCCTTTGGCAAAACAAGCTGTCGGTAGCAGGTGGGATCTTCATGCTGATATTGATTATCATGGCGATATTTGCCGGTTTACTGGCACCATCTGATCCGGCAGCACAAAATTACAGTGCAGTGTTACAAGGTCCAAGTGCAGCCCATTGGTTTGGGACAGATAACCTTGGTCGAGACATCTTGAGTAGAGTTATATACGGTGCACAAGTTTCCCTGAAGGCTGGACTGATATCCGTTGGTATCGCGCTGATCATTGGTCTGCCAATTGGATTATTCTCTGGTTATTACCGAGGGTTATGGGATGAGTTTTTTATAATGAGATTTACTGATGCGATGCTTGCATTTCCACCACTTGTATTAGCGCTAACTCTTGCAGCAGTGTTAGGTGCAGGATTGGAAAATGCGATGATTGCGATTGGGCTCGTCTTCACCCCTAATTACATTCGGTTAATGAGAGGTGAGGTTTTGGCAAGGCGAGAAAGCGAATATGTAGAAGCGGCGAAATCGTCTGGTATTAAGGATTGGAGGATTATGTTGTTCCATATTCTCCCGAACTCGATGGGACCAATTCTAGTTATGGCAACATTAAATATTGCTGGGGCAATTATTGCCGAAGCTTCGTTAAGTTTTCTCGGCTTGGGAACGCAGCCTCCAACACCAAGTTGGGGCGCTATGCTTGCTGAAGGACAAGGGTACCTGACGGAGGCACCATGGTTAGTGTTTTTCCCAGGGTTATTCATTTTTCTTGCCGTGATGTCAATTAACTTATTTGGTGACGGTCTTCGTGACATGCTTGATCCAAAATCAAAATAATAGAATGCTTATTAGCAGAAGTTTAAGTGTTTCATAATATACTAGAAGGTAGCTATATAGATATAGAAGGGAAACGAGAGGTGATGAAAGTGAGCAAAAACCAATTAGAGGTAAAAGAGCTTTGCGTCAGTTTTCGAAATAGAAAAGGCACGGTTTCGATTTTGGATAAAGTTGATTTTTCTATTGAAAAGGGAGAAACGCTTTGTATTGTTGGCGAGTCGGGATGTGGGAAAAGCCTGACTTCATTGGCAATCATGGGATTGCTGCCAAAAAATGGTGAAGTTTCAACTGGAGAGGTCCTCTTTGAGGAGGAAAATCTAGTTAACAAAAGCATGAAAGAAATGAGCCGCATTCGTGGAAATGATATGTCAATGATCTTCCAGGAGCCAATGACTTCTCTTAACCCTGTACATACGATCGGCAAACAGGTGGCTGAAACGGTTCGCATTCATGAAAAGGCTGGAAAAAAACAATCCGTTGATCGAGCGATAGAAATGCTTAAGCTCGTTGGGATCCCTTCCCCTGAAACTCGTATCCATGATTACCCACATCAATTAAGTGGAGGGATGAGACAAAGGGTGATGATTGCAATGGCACTCGCTTGTAATCCAAAACTATTAATTGCTGATGAACCGACGACAGCCCTTGATGTGACAATTCAAGCGCAAATCCTTGAATTAATGAATGATCTGAAATCTAAGCTTAATATGTCAATTATGATGATTACCCATGACTTGGGTGTCGTTTCGGAAATGGCCGATAAAGTTCTGGTAATGTACGCGGGAAAAGTCGTTGAATACAGCAACGTAAAGGATTTATTTGAAAATCCGAAGCATCCGTATACACGAGGTTTAATAGAAGCGATACCTAAATTGGATGAAGAGAAAGAAAACCTTTCTATCATTAAAGGAACAGTTCCTAGTCCGGAGAATATGCCAGTGGGCTGTCGTTTTGCTGACAGGTGCCCGTTTGCAAGTGAGATTTGTCGTGAAGAATCACCTGAATTAAGTGGCGAATCAAACCACCAGGTTGGCTGTTGGATGTACACAGACAGATGGTCGGAAAAGGAGGAAAACGGAAATGTTAGCAGAAAAGAAGGAGCAGCAACAGGAGAAGCTGCTAGAAGTTAATGGTTTGAAAAAGTATTTTACCACCGGCAGCTCCGTTGGAACAAAAAACTATATTAAAGCGGTAGATGACCTCTCCTTTTTCATTTACGGTGGCGAAACGCTTGGTGTTGTCGGTGAATCAGGCTGTGGTAAATCCACGATGGGTCGAACTGTTCTTCGGCTGCAAAATCCGACCGAAGGGGAAACGTTTTTCGATGGGGAAAATATTAATCACTATAGTAAGAGGAAATTAAGAGAATTACGGAAAGAAGTGCAAATGATTTTTCAAGATCCATATGGTTCATTAAATCAAAGAATGACCGTGGGAGCGATGCTAAGCGAAGTTGTCCGCACGCATAAAATCGTACCGAAAAAGGATACGGTAAGCTACATTCAAGGACTGCTTCAGGATGTCGGCTTAAACCCGGAACATTATTGGAAATATCCGCACGAATTCAGTGGTGGACAGCGTCAGAGAATCAGCATTGCCCGTGCTCTAGCCGTAAAACCTAAATTAATTGTTTGCGATGAAGCGGTGTCAGCGCTAGACGTATCAGTTCAGGCCCAAGTGTTAAATTTGCTGCAGAAGCTGAAGAAAGAGTACCAGCTGACATATTTATTTATTTCGCATGACCTATCTGTTGTTAAACACATAAGCGATCGCGTAGCTGTCATGTATCTCGGGCAAATTGTTGAGTTGGCTGACAAGCATGATTTGTATAAAAAACCGCTACATCCATATACACAAGCGCTGTTATCAGCGATTCCGACGGTAGGCAGTGAAAAGAAAAAAGAACGTGTTATATTAGAAGGGGATGTACCAAGTCCAATGAATATTCCGCAAGGCTGTCGTTTTCATACACGTTGCCCACTTGCAAAAGAGCATTGTAAGGTAAAAGCTCCTGAATGGCGCGAAGTAGAGGAAGGACATTTTGTGGCATGTCATGAGGTTTGATGCTAATTTTCCTACTAAATAAAAGAATAATTACTATACAAGGAGTGTTCATATATGGATTCTTTTAACCAACAATCCCATCCCTATCCAAGTACACGAAATGCAACATACGCTAGTAATGGCATGGTTGCAACATCTCAACCACTAGCGTCCCAAGCGGGGTTGGATATACTGAAAAAAGGTGGAAACGCCATAGATGCTGCGATTGCTACAGCAGCATGTCTTACGGTTGTAGAACCAACCTCTAATGGTATTGGGGGAGATGCGTTTGCATTAGTTTGGACAAAAGGCGAGTTGCATGGTCTAAACGGAAGCGGACGCGCTCCCCAAAATATATCAATAGATGCTGTTAAAGAAGCGGGACATGATGAGATACCTAAATATGGCTGGACCCCGGTAACTGTTCCAGGGGCCCCTGGGGCATGGGCTGAACTCTCTGAAAGATTTGGGAAGCTTCCATTAACGGAAGTATTACAGCCCGCAATTCATTATGCTACGGAAGGTTTTCCAGTATCACCAACATTAAGTAGGTTTTGGAAGAAAGCATATGGTGTTTTTAAAGCGAATTTGACGGATAATGTTTTTACACATTGGTTCGAGACATTCGCACCAAAAGGACGGGCGCCTAAGGTTGGGGAGATATGGTCGTCACTTGATCATGCCGAGACACTTCGATCCATTGCTGAAACAAATGCTGCATCATTTTATCGCGGGGAACTAGCAGATAAAATTGCTGGTTTTTCTAAGGAAAACGGTGGTTATTTATCTGCGGAAGATCTTGCTGCACATAAAGCGGAATGGGTAAAGCCAATTAAAGTAAATTATCGAGGCTATGATGTGTGGGAAATTCCACCTAACGGCCAAGGCATTGTTGCACTTCAAGCACTAAACATTTTAAAAGGGTTCGATTTCCCAGAAAAGGAATCAGTAGATACATACCATAAGCAATTTGAAGCTATTAAACTAGCATTTGCAGATGGACATAAGCATATAACGGAAGAGAACCACATGAGATGCACGACAGATGACATACTGAGTGATGAATATGGGGAATTACGGAGAAACCTTATAGGTGACGAGGCCATGCAACCTGAAGCTGGAGAACCTGCTTTAAGTGGAACGGTTTATTTAGCAACAGCTGACAATGAGGGGAATATGGTTTCCTTTATTCAGAGTAATTATATGGGATTTGGTTCAGGTCTAGTTGTACCGGGAACGGGAATTGCATTACAAAATCGTGGCCACAATTTTTCGATGGATAAAGACCATGTAAATGCCTTAAGAGGAGGCAAAAAAACCTATCATACGATTATCCCTGGATTTTTATCAAAAGATAGTCAGCCAGTTGGGGCGTTTGGCGTGATGGGTGGTTTCATGCAACCGCAAGGTCATGTCCAAGTAATAATGAATACGATTGATTTTGCACTAAATCCACAAGCAACGCTGGATGCACCACGCTGGCAATGGCTAAAAGATAAAACGGTCGAAGTGGAACATAGATTTCCACACCATCTTGCCCAAGCTCTGGCTGAAAAGGGGCATGATGTAAAGATTGCACTTGAACCAAACAGCTTTGGCCGTGGTCAAATCATTTGGCGTGATCCTGAAACAGGTGTACTCGTGGGTGGCACTGAATCCCGAACAGATGGTACTGTAGCTGCATGGTAAGGAAACTTAAAAATAACCAGAAGGAAAGCTATCTATGAAAACACAATGGGATTTATTTATTGCCTTTTTCAGGATTGGCATGCTCGGATATGGGGGAGGCCCAGGATCTATTCCCCTAATCCATAAAGAAGTAGTGGAAAAATATAAATGGATGAGTGATGAAGACTTTGGGGATCTATTGGCACTAGCAAACACGTTGCCAGGACCAATTGCGACCAAACTGGCAGGGTATATTGGACATAATGTTTCGGGTCTAGTTGGGATGTTAAATGCAGTCCTTGCAACAATTTTACCTACTATTGTTTTGATGATCATTCTATTAACATCCCTTTCATCAATAGATGATCTACCATGGGTACAAGGAATGACCGCTGCAGTAATACCGGTTGTTGGTGTCATGCTTGCAGTGTTGACCTGGCAGTTCTTTGGTAAAGCAGTAAAAGGTATGGGCTGGTTGCAAACGGGATTAATGTCAATCGCAATTTTCGCCTTGCTATATCTTTTAAATGTTCACCCAGGAATAGTGATTGGTATTTTACTTGTTATCGCATTAGTTAAAAAGGATAAGGAAGATAGTGAGGATAAAACAGAGCAACAGGTCAGGGGTAAGGAGGGTGAATCAACATGAAGTATTGGCATATATTTCTAGCCTTTTTCATCCCAGGTATCCTTGGTTATGGTGGTGGGCCAGCGTCCATACCCCTAGTAGAAAATGAAGTTGTAAAACGGTATGAATGGATGAACGTCCAGGAATTTAGTGAAATGTTAGCACTCGCTAACTCATTGCCAGGGCCGATAGCTACTAAAATGGCTGGATTTATCGGTTATGACGAGGGCGGGATACTGGGTGCTTTCGTTGCCGTATTTGCAGCAGTTGCACCATCGTTAATTATTATGATTTTGTTATTAGGCGTTCTTTATAAGTATAAGGATTCTAGTAAAGTGAAAAGACTAACCCAATATGTACGACCTGTAATTGCAATCTTACTAGGTGTTATGGCATGGCGTTTTTTTCAAGAGTCGTATGAGGGTATAGGTATATGGCAGACGGCATTGATCACAATTAGTAGTTATTTATTAATTGAACGAATGAAGGTTCATCCTGCTTTTGTAATAGCTGCATCTCTTATATATGGTGGATTTTTGTTGTAACGTACATTGGCCAGTTAACTTTCTATAATTTAACGATAAACCTACGCAGTAATTGGAATGCGTGGGTTTTTGTTTGCATAAATATGTATCTTTTATTAATAAAGTGACACTTAACTCCTTTCACTTGCGATTATAGTAGTAGAATAGCATTTATGGTAGAGGAGAACGAAAAATGGACAATAAGAATAACGTTACATTTGAAGATATTTTTGAACAGAATAAGAGGAGAATTCATTACCACATTCACAAATTACGTATTAACGATCCACATCAGGAATTTTACCAGGAAGCACTTTTTGCAATGTGGAACGCGTATAAAACATATCAACCTGATAAAGGCATCATGTCTACTTACTTCAACTATACAATTCACAACCGGTTGATCGATTTGCTGCGAAAAAAGACAAGGGAACAAGAACACGAGGACGTGTGCGTGCAAGAGATTGGGAATAGAACCTATAATAGCAATCGAATTCGCAAAAATAACACACTTATTCCTGATTTCACGGATATACCTATTGATGATTTTTCTACACTTCTTTGGGAGCAAGTAAGGTCTCTCTTAACGGAAAATCAATGGAAGTGGGTTTATCACTACATCATCCTAAACATGTCAGTAAAGGAAATTGCTGAGCAGGAAGGTGTCACGATTGATGCCGTGAAAAGCCAAGGGAAACGGGTGAGGAAGAAGTTAAGGGAGGCGGGGCTTAGGGAAATGGTGAGAGGGTTGGGTGATGATCTAAATTAGTAGGGCTATTGTTACGGATATGTTTTAATGTTCGGTTGGTTCCCTCATTGGCAAAATAAATACAAAAAGGTGATAGAGTTAACGTCTATCACCTTTTTGTATGAAATTATCTATTCATCCATAGACTCGTAGACAGCTGTAGCTATTTCACTAGATAATGAGCCTGTACTTGGATATGATCCACTTTCCAGTTGGCCATTATTTTGTTTGTTGGTAAGTACGATAATTTGTAAATTATAAGACGGGT
This sequence comes from Virgibacillus necropolis, assembly GCF_044793635.1. Classification (GTDB taxonomy): domain Bacteria; phylum Bacillota; class Bacilli; order Bacillales; family Amphibacillaceae; genus Virgibacillus_F; species Virgibacillus_F necropolis_A. The sequence continues at coordinate 1,333,929 of NZ_CP084992.1, read as the reverse complement.
CAAAAATCACCTGTGTTCCTGTAAACCCTGTATGGCCAAAAGCAGAATCAGAGTGCAGTTCACCCATATACCATTCTTTATACAGTTCCCAACCATATCCCTGACCATATCGTTGCGGCTGTGTAAATGTATCGATTACCTCATCGTCATAAAGCTTTAATTTTCCATAGCTACCGCCATTCAACATAGTTTGACCAAGAACTGCTAAATCGCGAGCGGTTGAAAATAGTCCTGCATGTCCTGCTACACCGTTATTTGCATAGTAACTATTTCCATCACTAACTTCCCCAATGAGTGTATAGTCTCTCCAACCTTTGAAATCATCAGCATCTTCCTCCACATAGTACCCGAAGTTTGGATCATCTATCATCTTGTACTCAAATGGATTACCCCAAGAAGTGGCTGCGATTTTTTTATTTAAACTCTCAGGTGGTGTAAACATTGTATTTTTCATTTTTAAAGGTTTATAGATATTTGTTTCTAAATAGACATCTAATCGTTGTCCGGTCACTTTTTCAATTACAAATCCAAGTGTCATAAAACTGAAATCACTGTATCGGCGGTCTGTACCAGTTTCATATTCTAATGGTAGTTTATTGATATAATCAAGAACCTCTGTTGAGTTACTTGCGTGCAAATAAGTAGGCTGCCAGGGTGTTAATCCGGATGTATGCGTTAATAAATCTGCAATGGTTACTGCTCCCTTGCCATTTTGGGCAAAACCTGGAATGTAGTCAGACACTTTATCATCAACAGCAAGCTTCCCTTCGCTAACTAGTTTCATTATTCCCTGTGTTGTACCCATTACTTTTGTAATCGAGGCTAGATCAAATATAGTCTTAGGATTCATCTTTCTTGGATGATCGAGTAGTTGACCCATATCGAATTTTTGGGCATAGCCATATGCACTTTCTTTCACTATTTTATTGTCTTTTGCAACTAATACTACCGCACCAGGCGTAGTACCGTTGTTAATCGCTTCTTGAACAATCCCATCAATTTCATTTAATTTTTCTTTATCCATTCCAACGGATTGTGGACTTCCTTGACTAAGTTTATTGGATTTGGCTAAAACAGCACTTGTCGATTGAAACGTTATTCCAAAAGTTAAAACAACAAGTAATAGAATTATAGGCGTTTTTCTCATCAATTATTCTCCTTCCTGAAACTTAAGTAGAGCCACTTTTCACCACCTTCATCAAAAAAATGTGTAATAAAATTCTGAACTATACAATAACTATTAATATACAATATAGTGTATATTGGGTCAGCTTTCAAGACTGCCAAAAGACTCATTTGTTCTGCGAAAGTCATTAAAACACTATATGAACAGCACGTTCGACAATTTATTAATTAAACAAAGATTTGGAACTAAGGGGCTTGTAAAACAATAATGAAAGCGCTATACTTTCAATATACTAAATATTGTATTTTCAAAAAGGGGTCAAAAATGAGTAGAATTTGGGACAGTTTATTTTCAAAGAATGGTTTAGCAGCAAAAGAAATTGCAATGAAGTTAGTGCATGTAGAGGAAGGATCTCGAATACCGAGGGTAGATGATCTTGTGAACGAATTGGCATTGGGTCGGGGAACGGTACAGGGAGCTTTAAGGGTTTTGGAAAATCTTAATGCGGTCCGCTTGGAATCAAAAGGACATTTAGGCACCTTTTTAACGAACAAAGATTTGCATTTATTAAAAGAAATAGCCGGGGTGGGTTCATTGATGGGAGCCATGCCTTTACCATACTCCCCCCAGTACGAGGGATTAGCTACGGGTTTGATCGAAACATCGGAACAGATGGTAAACCGTCTTGATTTAGCATATATGAGAGGATCAAAGCACAGATTAGAAGCGTTAAAATCACGAAGGTATGATTTCATAATCATGTCCCATTTAGCGGCGGAAGAGGAGCTGAAACATGATGATAATCTAGTGATTTTTCAAAATTTTGGGCCGAAAACATATGTATCCTCCCATCAAATATTTTTCGCAAATCCAAATGATAATTTGATAAAAGAAGGAATGCGAATTGGGATTGATCATACGTCAATCGACCAATCAAAAATAACTCTATTGGAATGTGAAGGTATAGATGTTGAATTAGTATCAGTAAACTACATGCAATTGTTCGATAATTTGATGAATGGAACGCTTGATGCAGCTGTATGGAACTCGGATGAAAACAGAGCTAAAAGTGCTTTTAAAATAGGTGCTTTTAAATCCCAAAAAGCACTTAGCGTATCTGAAAAGGCTTCAACAGCTGTGATTGTAATAGAAAAAGATCGACAAGATGAATTAGATCAGATTTTACAGCTTAATAAACAGAAAATTGTTTCCATTCAACAGTTAGTGGTGGAGAAAAAGAAGCTACCACATTATTAGAGTCAGGGGGTCATTGATTTGAATAGGGCGGAACTTGAAGAAAGACTTTTATTGTTAGTAGATCAAAAGGTTATTACAACTCATGCGAGCAATGTTACTAAACTAGCATTCGAAAGGTTGTTGGACGTATTAAAAGTTCGGGAGATAGAACAAGCTGAAATGCTGTTCACACATTTACCGACCGCTTTATCAAGAATTGAAAACGGGGAGGGAGTTGAGGCGCCCGCACCTGAAGTGATGAGTGAGGTAAATGATTCTCCGCATTTTCCTATCGTTGAAAAGCAGGTTATCTTTATTGAAGAAAAATGGGAGAAATTACTGCCACAAGAAGAAAAAGAGTATTTATATATGCACTATACAAACGTTATAAATTTAACTATTGGAGGAGAGTAGTATGAAAATTGTAATTGGTGGACAAGTAGAAAAAAAGGAAATGCAGGCATTAATTCAGGAAATAGATTCATCGATTGAAACGGTTATTAAGTCGGATGTAGATGCCGCTATGGCCATTAAGACTGGCCAGGCAGATTATTATCTTGGCGCCTGTCACACAGGTGGCGGCGGTGCGCTTGCTATGGCAATTGCTCTTGTTGGAAGAGATCAATGTGAAACGGTTTCAATGCCAGGCAAAAAGCCAGTGGAGGAAAAAGTGGCGGAAGCAGTTATAAGTGGTAAAAAAGCATTCGGGTTTACCGGGGATCACATGGAAACGGCAGTGCCTATGATTCTTAAAGCTATAACAAATAATAAGTAAGTATTCTTAGGGGGATTATGCTATGGAGTTAGTATTTGTTGTATTGATTGGGGCAGTAGCTGCAGTGTTAGCTAACTTAAACATTGCGGTATTCAATGACGGGTTACGTCCAATTGTTGGGGAGCATATTGAAGGACGATTAAAGCGTAGGGAATTAGGTTTAACAGCCTTTGCGATGAGTTTTGGATTAGTTATCGGTTTTGGTATTCCGTTTACTATTACAGCTAGTATTATATTAATTCACAGTATTTTATTAGGTACAGATATTATCGGTTTAATAGCTCCAAAAAATAAATGGGGTACTCCTATTGCGGCCGTAGTAGGTGGGCTTTATGGTTGGGGGCTACTCGCAGGATTAGAAGGTTTTGTGGCGTTATTCGAACACTTACCTGTTAACTTTTTAGAGCCAATGGGAGCAGTTGGAACACCGGTAGTTGTTACGTTTATGGCTTTCCCAGCGTTAGCTGTTGCGATGCAATTCAGTATTAAAAAAGGTGTTTTAACTTTTATAGTAGCAGCCCTGGTAAGACAGTTAGCAGTTTTTGTAAATGAAAGCGGTTTCTTATCAATTGGTGGAAATGTTATCAGTATTAACCAAGAAGGAATGGCTTTAATTGCGGGTATGATCTTCCTTTTTGGTTATGCGATGCGTGAAAAGTCAGATGGTGCTTCAGTGAATTTAGCTTCTTTATTTAGTGAAAAAGTGAAGGCTATCAAAAAGAATGTCGCATTTTTTATGGTAATTGGTGCATTAATTGCAGGTGCTACTAATTTGTTATTAATGGCTGGAGATCCAATTTCTCTTAGCTTACTAGCAGAAGGAAAACAAACGGATGCCGGTATTGCTGCAGCAGCACGTGCGATTGGATTTATTCCTTTAATAGCCAGTACTGCTATTGCAACAGGTGTATATAGTCCTGTCGGGTTTACATTAATTTTTGTTGTAGGATTGTTTTCACCAAATGTATGGATAGCCGTAATTGTTGGTGCGATTGTTATTTTCTTAGAAGTAATGTTATTAAGTTCAATCGCTAAGTTCCTGGATAACTATCCTGGAGTAAGAAACTCTGGAGAGAACATCCGAAGTGCTATGACCAAATTACTTGAAGTGGCACTATTAATTGGTGGTGCAAATGCGTCAAACGCGATTGCACCTGGATTTGGTTTCTTCTTTATCGCAGGATTTTACTTATTAAATGAAATAGCGGGTCGCCCAATTGTACGTATGGCAGTAGGACCAGTTGGTGCAATTGCGGTAGGAATTATCGCAAACATTTTGGTGGCTCTAGGAATAATGGCGATCGGTTAAAAACAACTTAGGAGTGAGAAATTTGATACAAACAGTAGCGGGCAAAATAAAGAAAGAAGAACTTGGATTATGTGCGGCACACGAACATTTATCCATTGATTTATCAAGAATAAAAAATGACCCGGATACGATTTTAGATGATGAGCAAGGTATGGTTTCCGAGCTTAATCATTTTCATGAAGCGGGTGGGCGTTCCATGATTGAATTAACAAATAATGGTATGGGAAGAGATGTTAAACGTCTAAAACGCTTAAGCGAAGCAACTAATGTTCATATTGTTACGTGTACGGGTTTTTATAAAGACCCATTTATCCCTGAGTTTGCACAGGGATGGGATCAAAATCAGTTTGCTGCTCATTTTATACGGGAAATCACACAAGGTATTGAAGGAACGGATATTTTTCCGGGAGTAATTGGTGAAGTTGGAACTAGTGTAGATGAAATAAAACCAGTTGAAAAGGCGTTAATTTTAGGCGCAGGCAAAGCAGCACTGGAAACCGGTCTGCCTGTTTCAACACACACGTCGCTCGGAACGCTAGGGAGTAAGCAGGTTGATATGTTTTTCGGACTTGGATTACCAAAAGAACAAATTATTATCGGTCATCAGGATCTGAATGCAAATAAAGAAGAAGTTTTAGATGTTCTTCAATCAGGCGTATATATTGGATTTGACACGATAGGCAAAAATAATTACAGACCCGACGAGGATCGATTAGCCTTTTTAATGGATTTTATTGAACGGGGACTTCAAAAACAGATCTTGTTATCAGCAGATTTAACAAGAAAATCCCATTGGAGAAAACATGGTGGGCCAGGATATGATTTAGTATTAAATAAATTTATACCGGCCATGAAAGAGCGTGGGGTTTCTGATGATGTGATTACTGATTTATTAGTTCATAATCCAGCAAATGCATTTTCAATAAAGGAGCAATAACAATGGTTTATGATGCATCACGATTAAAATATGGAGATTCCGTACTTCCAAGTTTAACAATTGAAGAAGCTCAAACTTTACAATTTAAATTGGTCGATAACATGAGTAAACATTTTACAGGTGATCAATTTCTGTCTATGGGTGATTTAGGTGTAGCACCACGATTTAAAAAGCCAGAGCAAACGGAAAGAGTGGAATGTGCGATTGCAGATTTCTTTGGAGCAGAAAACTCAAGCCTTGTTCGTGGCGCAGGAACCGGTGCAATCCGAATTATTTTAAGCACGTTACTTTCTGCAGGGGAGTCCATGTTTATTCATACGGCTCCTGTGTATACGACTACGAAAGATACCGTGAGAATTTTAGGTATTCAAACAAAAGCTGTCGATTTTAATAATTTAACGGATGTTGAAAATGCTGTAGCTGATGATCAAACCTGTAAGGTGTTCTATATTCAGCATGCAAGGCAGCAACCAACAGATACGTATGATCTAAAGGCGTTGATAGAGACAGTCAAACATGTACGCCCTGACTTGCCAATTGTCGTCGATGATAACTATTGCGCGATGAAAACGCATGGAATTGGGATTGAATATGGTGCAGATTACTCTACTTTCTCCGGTTTCAAAATCCTTGGACCTGAAGGGATTGGTGTTATAGTTGGAAAAAAGGATGCAATCACGTTGCTACAGAAACGGAATTATTCTGGTGGAGGACAGGTACAGGGTTATGAGGCAATGGAGTTATTACGTATGATGACGTTCGCTCCAGTTTCGCTTGCCATACAAAATGCTCAGGTTGAAGAGGTCTGTAAGCAATTAAATGAAGGCGCAATCGAGGGAATAGAATCCGCGTATATGACTAACGCACAATCAAAAAATGTCATTGTTGAGTTAAAGGATCCAATTGCACAAGAAGTGATTAGACGAAGCAATGGTCTGGGTGCGGCTACACATCCTGTTGGCGCCGAGTCAAAATATGAAATTGTACCAATGATTTATCGCGTTTCGGGAAGCTTTATAGAGGCGCAGCCAAGCCTTAAAGAATATGGACTTCGGATAAATCCAATGAAGTCAGGCGCTTCCACGGTATTAACTATATTAGAAAAAGCAATCAAATCTAAATAAAAAACGCTAGACAAAGATAGAAATAGGAGGATGCTTCCATGTTTTTGGATGTAACAAAACGTAGAAATCCAGAGCTGATACATGCTGGTGTTTCACTTCATCAAAAGGGGGAAATTCCTCCAAACACATATGTAATCGATGTTGATATTTTAAAAGAGAATACAAATAAACTTGCTACGGTTGCTAAAGATCATAAATTCGATCTGTACTTTATGAGTAAACAACTGGGACGCTTTCCAGAGATTGCGAATCTTATAGTGGAAAGTGGAATAAAGAAAGCGGTAGCGGTTGATTTTGATGAAGGAAAAGTGTTAGCTGATCATGGAATAGCCATCGGAAACATCGGACATCTTGTTCAGCCTGGAAAACATCAATGGAAAGAAATTCTGAGCTGGAGGCCGGAAGTTGTAACAGTTTTTTCATATGAAAGAGCAGAACAGTTAGCGAATAATGCGGTAAATATAGGTGTTAATCAGGATATTTTATTAAAGGTTGTTGGTCATGAAGACAGTATATATGAAAGCCAGGAAGGCGGAATATTGCTAGAAGACCTTCCGGAGGTAATTGATCAAATTGTGGCTTTGGAAGGTGTAACAATTGTTGGGGTGACAACTTTCCCAAATCTAAAATTGGCTAGTGACAAAACAAAAATGATACCAACGAAAAATTTAAACACGCTGTTAAAAGCCAGGGAAATCCTTGAACAAAATGGCATAGATGTAAAACAAGTGAATGGGCCAAGTGGAACAAGCAGTGAAACGATTCCTTTTTTAGCGGAAGAGGGTGTAACACATGGTGAGCCTGGTCACGGGTTAACCGGAACAACTCCTTTACATGCGTTTAAGGATTTAGCTGAAAAGCCAGCCATTGTCTACGTAAGTGAAGTATCACATAAATCTGATGAAAATTACCATGTGATTGCAGGCGGATTTTATGGCAGGTCAAATATGGAGGGCTGTTTGGTAGGTCATAATCAACAAACTATTCTAAATCAGTATGTTCAGGCCAATCAAACCAGTCCTGAAACAATTGATTACTATGGTGCAATTGATATTCCTACTGATTTTCCAATTGAAATCGGGGATACAGCAATATTTGCCTTTCGTACACAAGTTTTTGTGACTCGTGCCCATGTTGCACTGGTTGAAGGTATACAAGCAGGAAATCCAACGCTTATTCATCTAGAAAGGAAGTGGTGACTCAGATGGCAAAAATGACATTGGTAGTCATCGACAGTTTTGGAATCGGTGCAATGGATGATTGTGAAAAATATGTACCAGCGGATTGCAGTGCAAATACCTTTAAACATATACGAGAGAAAAAACAAGATGAATTACAGATTCCTTTCCTGTATGGATTGGGGATAGGAACGCTTGTAGATGGTAATCCAGCTCCACGTAATGCCTATGGATATGCGAAATTAGCACATCATGGAGCAGATACTTATTTAGGACATCAGGAAATAGTTGGAAGTTGTCCGAAAAAGTCAAATAAGCGACTAATGATAGATATTCATTCAACTATCAAAGAAGCGCTTGAAGCGGGTGGATATGATGTAACATATCCATTCGATGATTGCCCAGTACTATTAGTGAACGAGGCAGTTGTCGTGGCAGATAACCTGGAATCTGCTGTAGGAAACATCATTAATGTAACTGCTGACTTTAATAAAATGCCTTTTAATGAAGTGAAGAATCTTGGAAAAGTCGTACGTGAGAATGTGGATACCACTCGAGTAATTGCTTTTGGTGGACCTCATACATCCATTCACCATATCTTAGCCTGTGTGAAAGAAAAAAATAAGGATCAGTGGGGTGTAGATACACCAAAGGCTGGAGTCTATGGAAAAGATTATGATGTTTTTCATATGGGGTATGGTGTAGATATTGACAACCAATTCCCAATGATTGCAGCAAGAAATGGGCTGAAGGTCTATCGATTAGGGAAGACCGCCGATGTTATCCACGGTACGGGACCAGAAAGTTCAATTGTAAATACTACTGACTTGCTAGAAAAAGTTACGCAAGCATATGTACTAGAAAATGATAATGCTGCTTTTTTAGTAAATATCCAGGAAACGGATTTAGCAGGACATTCAGAAGATGTTGACTGGTATTGTGATTTGCTAAATGAAACTGATAAATGGGTTAAGGGATTCATTCCTAATATGGGGGATGATGACATATTAATCATAATGGCTGATCACGGAAATGATCCAACAATTGGACATTCTAACCATACAAGAGAATATATTCCGATTATGGTTGTAGGTGAAAAAGTCAAAGCAGCAAATATTGGCCTCCGTGAAACAATGGCAGATGTAGGGGCAACATTTAGTGACTTTTTCGGAATCCCAAAAACCGCAGAAGGAACAAGTTTTCTTTCTGAAATAATTGACCGATAGACTTTTATTGAGATAAAAGAACACGTAACAAACCACATATTTCATTAAAAGCTATTATTACATGATTAATTATTGATCTTCTTTCAAAAGATAAGGCAGAACGGAGCAATTCTGTTCAAAATCCCACGAGGAGTGATCAGTGATGGCAGAAAACAAAAATGATTTGTTAGTGCCAGGTGCAAGAAATGCAGTTGACAATATGAAAGAAGAAATTGCCAATGAACTTGGTGTCCAGCCTGGAGCAGACACCACTGCACGAGAAAACGGATCAGTGGGTGGCGAGATGGTCAAACGAATGATCAAAATCGCTGAAGAAAGTATGGGAAATGGGAACAGGTAACGCGTGATAGTTCTTTAAGAAGTTTTTTCGTACTTTCTTTCAGAATTAAGGAATCGGAATAATTTCCGATTCCTTTTCTGGTTTTGTCCTAGATTTTGTGGATGTTTTTTTAAACAACCCTTAACGATCAGTTAATGGAATGTCGTTATAATCATCTGCATCTATCTCATAAACTTCTTCACTAGCAACACTATTGAAAATGCCGTATAACCCAGTTTGTACGGCTTTCACTAATTGTCCTTTTTTCTTTTGTCCAAAACTTTGTGTTTGACCGGTTACTTCAAACAGAACTGCTCCACTACCATTTAGCGCAAAGGACCCAAGTGCTGTTCCTGGTAAATCTAATCCTTGTGGGTAAAGAGAAATATTATCAAATGGTGAATTTCCCATCTGCTGAAGCGCATCGTATGCTGCGACATTCAACTGCTTCGAGAATTCAGCATTATATGTGTCTGCATACTCACTGTATTTCGCACCTTCCTCACTATTTGGATTCGGGACAAATAGACCTGAAAGTGAAAGTGTGACTTCATCATCAGTTCCTTCAATCACATACTGTCCTTGATGGTGAAGGTCGATAAACACATTAACTTTGCCAAATTGTTCTTGTAAGCCTTTGTAAACATCACGTACTGTTTGTGATTCAGGAGTGATATACCAACCGGGTGATGCTGAATTTCCAGGGAAATCTTCTGGTTGTGGGGTATAGTTAAGATCTGGATTAAAATCACGATTAACATCAAATCCTGGGTTAGCTGCGTAATCCCAATATTTATTTGTATACGTATAGTAATTCCATGATGGTGATGCATTTTCTAATTGTGGGAAATCCTCAACCACTTCACTCCATGATAAGTCATTTCCGCGTCGATTTAATTCTGTAGCGTCTGGATTAATCATTGGCATTGCTACAATTGTCAATTCTTCTCTAAGTTGCTTGAATTCTGCTGAATTGTTGGATCCAAGCTGTTGTAGAATCTTTAAAAGAGCAGCGGTGCCTGTTTTTTCGTTTCCATGAATTTCACTTTCAACAAGCACTACCTTGTCACCTGTACCAACAGTAGCAGTATAAATTTCCCGACCCTGGTTGGAGTAGCCAGCTACTTCGACAGCGACTTTTCCTTGGCTGGAATGTTCAATTTGTTGAAGTTTGTTGCTTAATTCAGCATGACTAATAAATCCCGAAATAGAGTAATTCTGATTTTCTGGTGTTCCAGGAGACATGCCATTTGAATTTGAGTCTGCATATACAGGCGTGATTAAGCTTGCACTTATTAAAACTGAACTACAAAATAATGCTATTTTACTATTTCTTTTCATCGATTAATCCCTCCACATTTTTTGATATTTTCTGACACGTTAACTATTCTTTTTTTGTGGCTTATTTTCCTTCAATAAATTCAAAAATAAATCATTGGACTCATGTTGGAAGCAGTTCTTTAGTTATTTCGAGTGTCGAAAGACCTGGGAGTGATTTGAAGTAGGGATTTAGTGCTGGATAATACTATTTGTCTTAACTACTGAATAAAAATGATGGTATACGTTAAAGGGGAGGCTGATAGTAAATGAGAAGGAATAGTCGTGGAATAGGGTTTATTTTCTTAATTCTAGTCACCGTGATCATTTCAATTACGATATACTTCCTTATCAACAAGTCTCCAGAAGAACAAGCGGTACAGGCGGTCGACTCATTTTATACATTTGAACAGGATGGAGCATTTTCCGATTCATGGGCGATGTTTCATCCATTGATGAAAGATAAATTTGGCAAAGGTCATTATATTCAGGACCGTGCGCACATATTTATGAACCACTTTGGTGTTACTACCTTTACTTATACACTTAGTGAAGCGGTAGAAGTGAAAAACTGGAAACTTGAAAAGGGTGCGGAAGCGATTGGTGTTGTCTATAAAGTAACGGTTACACAGGTCTATGAGGGGAAATATGGAAATTTTAGTATAGTTCAGGATGTTTATGTAACGGTGGTTGAAGGGGAATGGAAGGTCCTTTGGGATTATCGTAAGTAGCATCTGATCATAACCTTTGTTTTTAAAACACCGAATAGGGTAATAGTATAAATAAGAATGGTTTGAAGAAAGGATGAAGTGGATCGTGGCAAAAATTGATGCGTACTATAGAACAGAAAATAATGCGGAAAGTGCAAAGGCTAAGCTTGAAACACTCAAAGTCGAGAAAGTACTTGTGGAAAGAATTACGGAACCCTCTAAAAGTGGTGTTATTGAGATCATGAAAAATTTGTTCACTGTCGATGATAATGAGACCCATGACCCGCAAGTTCTACATGTTGAAGTGGCGGAAGAGGATTTTGAAGAAGCCGGCAAGATTGTTCAAGAAAGTGAAGGTTACATTTCAAAGGAATAAATATTTTCGAACCATCCAAGCGTGGTGGTTCGCTTTTTTTACGAGTTTTTACAAATTAATCATTGGCATGGTGAGGTTATTTTTTTGAAAGAGGGAAAGTTCTGCAGAGATTTCTCTCCACAGAGCTTTCCACATCTTTCGAGTGGTAACATTCCACTCAACTAATCCATGATTGCCCAATAAGCGGGTTTAACATTGTAATTTTCATCAAATACGAATGGTGCATCTATTCCAATTCCATCATCACTATATTTTGCTGCACGGTCATTCAGCCATGTATGGTTATCAGCAATACCCCAGAAAGTTACATTACTAATCTTGTCATCCAATTCCTCATACAGTTCGAATAGTTGATTATAACGCTGTGCCTGGGATTCAAGTACACTAAATGGAATTTCATCGTAAGTATTATACTCACCACTTGGCGGCCAGCCATAAAGACTAACATCTAGTTCGGTAATCTGATTATCTAAACCAAGACTAGCAAACATGTTAATAGACTCTCTAGTATTTTCAATCGAAGGCCATCCAATCTGAATATGTGCTTGATGTCCAACACCGTCAATAGGAACCCCTTGCTCTAGCAAGTCTTTAACAAGGTTATATAAATATTCCCTTTTTGGTGATACTTCGGTATTATAATCGTTTATGAATAATTTTGCGTCATCCCCTGCAAACTTTCTAACTGTCTCAAATGCTGTTTTAATGTAGTCTGTACCAGTGATTTTGTACCACTTTGACTCACGTAGACCTCTGTCGTTGGAAGCATAAGGGTCAATTACTTCATTAACAACATCCCATGCATCTACTACGTGTCTATACCGCAGTACTATTGTTCTAATATGTTTTTCCAGACGTCTCAGCAAAAGCCTTTCATTCTTCTCGCGTTGTTTAGGATCGGTTGCGTCAACCATTGGGTTACCTTTCTTGTCTATAAAGAACCACTCTGGCACTTGGCTATGCCAAACAAGGGCGTGAAAACGTACATCCATGTCATTTTCTTCGGCAAACTGAACAATTTTATCTGCCTCTTCAAAATGAAATTCCCCTTCTTTTGGTTGAATGGAGATAGGCTTCATCACATTTTCTGCTACAATGCTGCTATAGTGGCGTTTCAAAATTTGACCTTGAATTCCATCCAGTTGGTAAGGTTCAACCGCAGCTCCTATTTCAAAAGAATCTTCATATCTATCTTCGAGTGAGGCCACATCTATTGCACTAATCGGACCAGTCGCATCTTCGGCATAAACTATATTGGAAGCGAATGGCACTAATAAAGTTAAAGCAAATCCTAAAATGATAGTTTTTCGTAGAGCCTTAAACATTTAAAAACTCCTTTTGAAATATATTTTTTTAATTGCTTGAACTAAACCTCCTTTTCTATGCAGTATTGGAAAACAGATAGAATGATGGTTTATACTTGTTGTTTAGAAAACTTGGCTTATCGCCAAGCCTTAATGGCGAAAGCCTTAGTTGCACTTATGCAGTAAGAAAGGATTTATACTTTCTTAACCTGCTAAAAAAAAAGGACTTTACTTTCTGTAAGCCCTTTCATTATAACTATGTAAACTTCATTTATCTACCAGACAAACAAAGTTTTTAACTAAATATTCAAAATCGGGAAAAATAACCGGATAATTATGCCTGTTTTTGAAATTAGCGCTTATTCTAAATTCATGTTTTTATATATATATACTTGACGTATCTGTTCTTAAATCATTCTAGATAGAAGTTTAACCCTAGTTTGTAGCAACAAATTAGGGTTTTTTCATTGTCTAGGAAACTATAGATTTGGAAGGTGTGGGTAACTGATGTGCATAAACAGCCACGTCCAGCTCCAGCGCCTAGCCCGCCTGAGGTTTTAAGTCAAATCTCTTTGTGATAAAAATCATCACTAAGAGATTCGTCTTAAACTTGTCGGGGCTGACCAAGGCGCTTGCGCTTTTGTTCGCAACTGTGAACGGTAAATTTAATCTTGTGCCTCTAATGTCTTTTTTTCTAAATCAACATTTAGAAACTTTTCTGCTGTTAGGGCGGCTACTCCCAGTGCAGTTGAATGTGTGTTCAATTCCGAGAAGTAAATGTTCAAATCACTATGCTGATACCACAAAGTATGGGTTTTCATTCTTTGATCCAGCGTTTTTTTGAGCCACTTCTCGGAGGTGGAAATGCGGTTACCAACAATTATTTGGTCAGGGTTAAAGATATTTACAATATTGTTAATACCTATTCCTAAATAATGCCCAATCTCTTCAATTACTTGTATAGCTTTTGGATCATTTTCTTGTGCTAGTTTATTAATGTCTTCAAGTGTAATATTATTATTTTCAGCCGACTGTATGCCTAATTGTTTAGCCGAGTTTAGTAGAGCTTGTTCAGAAGCATACAATTCCCAGCAACCCTCATTACCACATCGACATTTCAGTCCGTCTGCTTGAATAGTCATGTGTCCTAATTCTCCTGAAAAACCTTTACTTCCCTTATACAGTTCTCCGTCAAGGATTAATCCTACTCCAATTCCAATACCGGCACTGATATAGATGATATTATCGAACTTCTTTCCAGCTCCAAATCTTTTTTCTCCATAGGCGCCAGCATTTGCTTCATTTTCAATCGTAACAGTAACATCATATTTTTTTTCCATTACTTTTTTTAAATCAACATTTTTCCAACCTAAATTCGGTGCTAACAGCACTTCACCGCTAGTACTTACGGTTCCAGGTACACCAATACCAATGCCAATAATCCCATATGGACTTTTTGGTGCAGAAGCGGTTAAGAAATCTATAACTTCGAAGAGTCTATTCTCTATTTCTTCATACGACAATAAAGTATGGTTAAGTTTTTTTTCATAGCAGATGTTCCCTTGAAGGTCGGTTAAAGTTCCGAGTAAATAGTTAACACCTAAGTCAATTCCAATTGAAAATCCAGCATCCTTGTTAAAATGCAGCATAACTGGCCTTCTACCACCACTTGATTGTCCAGGACCTGATTCAGTTATTAATTGTTCTTTAAGTAGCTCACTTACTAATGAAGATACCGTTCCTTTATTCAGTCCAGTTTTGTTAGCTATATCTGCTCTGGAGATCGGAGTATGTACTTTAATTGTATTAAGTACGATTGATTTGTTCCCTTTTTTTACAACAAATTGGTTCCACGTTTTATTTATTCCCATATATACCCTGTTCTCCTTTACTTTCAGTTGATAGTTGGTTATTAACTAATTGTTCATTTACCTTTAGAATCGTCTATTTCTATTATAACCTATTCAAAATAGTTAAAAAATCGTATTTGCTTTATTGTACAAATATAGGTAACTAATTGTTATTATAAACTTTGTTTATTCAGTAGACAAACAAGATGATTTTTGCTATTCTATAAAAGTAATTCGGGAAAGCGGTTACAAAAATGAGGGGGTACAAATTATGGTAAAGAAAAAGATGGTAATCTGGTTTGCTTTACTTGTTTCAGTATTGCTAGTAGTAACTGGATGTTCTGATAGTGAAGGTGGGGAAGCTTCAGGGGATCAAAAGACAATTGAATTTATGCATCTTTGGCCTGAAGGCAGTTCAAAAGACCACTATGAAATTGTAAATAAAATCGTAAGTCAATATGAAGAGAAAAATCCCGATGTGAAAGTTGAACTAGAGATTTTAGGTAATGAACAATATAAGGAAAAATTGAAAGTGCTATCTGCGTCTGGAGAACTTCCTGATGTTGGGATGACTTGGGCAGCAGGATTTTTAAAGCCTTACGTTGAAGGGGATTTATTTGCTCCTTTAAATGACGTCCTGGAAGACGGATTACAGAAAAAGTTTGTGTCTGGCACAACAGAAGCATATGCAATTGATGGAAAAACATATGGACTTCCACTGGAATTGAATATTGCACCTATTTTCTATAATAAAGCGATCTTTGAAGAGTATGGTTTGGAAGTTCCCAAAACATATGAGGACTTCAAAAACGTAATTCAGACATTAAAAGAGAATGAAGTTGCTCCAATTGCTTTAGGAAATAAAGACCGTTGGACAGGATCGCTTTGGTATATGTACCTTGCTGACCGAATCGGTGGCGCAGAAACATTGACAAAAGCAATTAATCGTTCTGGTTCTTTTGAAGATCCAGCCCTTGTTAAGGCGGCAGAAGAGATTCAAAATCTAGTAGACATGGGAGCATTTATAGAAGGTTATAATGCTCTGTCTGACCAGGAAGCTAAAAGTTTATTCATGAATAGTCAAGCAGCCATGTATTTAATTGGATCATGGGATCTGCCTAACTACACAACAAATGAAGACGTTCCACAAGAATTCAGGGATTCAGTTGGTTTCTTTAACTTCCCGACTGTTAATGGTGAAGGTAGCTTGAACAGCTGGGTTGGTGGACCCGGAGTTGGTTTGTTTGTAGCGGAAAACTCAAAAGTAAAAGCTGAAGCGAAAGACTTTGTTGCTTTCTTTGTTGAACAATGGGGACAACAGGCTGTTACAGATGCAGGTGTAATTCCTGCTACAAAAGTGGATACCGGTTCGGTTGATCTTCCACAAATGTATATTGATGTATTGGATGAATTGAACAAAGCCAGCAATATAACTTTATTTGCGGATGTTCAGATGGATCCTGATGTAGCTCAAGTACACCTAGATGCTATTCAATCATTGTTTGGTGGGGAAATAACACCGGAGAAATTCACTAAATTACAAGAAGAAGCACTTGCAGAAGGTGAATAATACTTTTTTAGAAAAAATGACAATTTCCTAATGGGTTGTCCTAGGCTGTCGATTAAAACTCGACAGCCCTATTTTTTTACTTCAGGAAAGCATTAATTGTTATAGGTATTCGATTGAATTAAAAGTTGTAATTCATAAAAATATGAAAACTTTGTTTATCCACTGGACAAACAGGGAGTTTCTTTGATATATTTTGAATATAAACTTTAGAGACAACTTTTTAAAAACAAGGCTGTATTATTCCAAGATTGTTGCTTTATAAGAGAATAGATATATATTGCGGCGTAACTTCTGGTTGATTTCCGCTGCGGACCGTTGCTTTCCGCGGGCACGGCTTCAGCCTCCTCGCGGAAGACCACCGCTGCGGGGTCTTCAGACTCGTGCTGTTCCCGCAGGAGTCAACTGTCCGCAGCGAAAATCAACTGCCATAATAGTGAAAGGGGCTATATAGTACTGCTTCCAGACACCATGTTAGCGGAGGGAAAACACGGAGACTCCTGCGGGAAAGCGAAGTGATGAGACCCCGCAGTGAGCGTTCTTTGCGATCGAGGAGGCTCAGCGCAAGCCCTAAGGTGCGCGTAGTGATTTTTCCGTAGCGGTCGCAGGCACTGAACATGATTTTTGGTTACGTCACATTTTATATCAACTATGAAGATGAAAAGCAACAATGCTAGGAATGAGCTAAAAACAAAAAGAAAACGGTTACAATAGGGTTTGCTATGTTGATAAAGTGTCAGAATTTGATTTATGAAAGAATCTATTAAATAGTCTAGTTTTCCACGATATCATTCTAAATAGCGCTCTATATAATCATTTGGAGGTGAATGCTATGAATAAAGTTATGTCCAATAAGTTGATGATCGCATTATATATCCTTCCGGCATTTCTACTAATTGCCGTATTAATTTACATACCATTAGCACTGACAGGTTATTATGGCTTAATGCATTGGGATGGAATCGGTGAAATGCAGTTTATTGGTTTAGAAAATTACATTGCTGCAATGCAAGATGAGAAATTTTGGGAAAGTGCAATGCATTCCTTTTTACTAGCAGTCTTTTCTACACTAAGTTTAATTATTTACTTAGCGATTTCTCTAATCTTGGCCTCTAAAATAAAGGGAGCCAATTTACTTAGAAAAATCTATTTAATCCCGATGCTATTGTCTTCTGTAGCAATTGCTCAACTTTGGATTAAAGTTTACAATCCAGCGAATGGAATATTAAATAGTATATTAGGATGGTTTGGGATAGATAATCCTCCAATCTGGTTAGGAGATCCAGAGGTTGTACTTTTAGCCATTTTTATTCCTATATTATGGCAGTATGCAGGGTTTTATATTTTGATTTATTATGCAGCTTTGAAAAATATCCCTGATTCACTAATTGAAGCAGCAAAAATCGATGGAGCAACACCTGTACAGATTGCCTACAAAGTAAAGCTGCCGCTTATTATGGGAGTAATTAAAGTAACAATCGTATTAGCAATTGTTGGATCATTAAAGTATTTTGATTTAATTTATGTTATGACTGGCGGAGGCCCAAGTGGTGCAAGTGAAGTCATGGCATCTTATATGTATAAAATGGCGTTTGCAAGCTATGACTTTGGCTACGGAAGTGCAATTGGTTTCTTATTATTAATCATTACACTAATCGTAACTGTATTCATCCGTAAGTTAACTGCCACCAATGATGATGAAGTGCAGTATTAGAAGGAGGTTAATTTTATGAATCGAATAGGATATGCAGTTCTCTATTTTTGCCTCGGACTTGTGGCGATCTTTCAAATTTTTCCGCTTGCATGGCTTGTCTTGTTTTCGTTAAAGGATACGAGCGATATTTTTGGAAATCCACCGCTCTCCCTTCCAGAGGAATTTCAATGGGAAAACTATATTAAAGTTTGGCAAAGCGATATAGGGATATATTTTTTCAATAGTGTATGGTACACGGTAGTGGCTATTATTCTAACAGTCTTACTGGCGAGCATGGCTACTTTTGCTATTACAAGGATGCGCTGGAAATTGAGCACGTTCGTATTAGGTTTATTTATGGTCGGCCTGATGATTCCCATTCATTCAGCGTTGATACCACTTTTTAAAATGTTTCTGACTGTAAATTTAATAGATAACCCGTTATCAATCATTATTACCTATACGGCATATAACCTGCCGATTACGATGATGATTTTGCTTGGCTTTTATTATACGTTGCCACGAGAGATTGAAGAAGCTGCGATTATTGATGGGTGTTCCATCAATCGATTGTTTTTCCGTATTATCATACCGATGACAATCCCAGTAATGTCGACTACAGTTATTATTAATATGATTTATAACTGGAATGAATTTGTATTTGTTAATACCTTTATCAGCTCAGACAAATATAAGACGCTTACTGTGGGTATACAGAACTTCGTCGGACAGTATATGACTGACTGGGGCGCAATAGGAGCTACACTTGTGATTAGTATCGTTCCAATTTTAATAGCGTTTTTCTTTTTCAGCAATAAAATTGTTGAAGGTATTTCAGCTAGTGCAGTAAAAGGATGAAAAAATATAATAGGGATATAGAGGTGGGCAAAAATGGAAACTATACAGAACCCGATTTTAACAGGTTTTAATCCAGATCCAAGTATTTGTCGTGCAGGAGAAGATTATTATATTGCTGTTTCTACTTTTGAATGGTTCCCGGGTGTTGGAATTTACCATTCAAAGGATTTGAAGAATTGGCGTTTAATTTCAAGACCACTTAATCGGTTGAGTCAACTAAATATGATGGGAAACCCTGATTCTGGTGGGATTTGGGCTCCAGCACTTTCCTATAGTGATGGTAAGTTCTGGCTTATCTATACCGATGTTAAGGTTACAGAAGGTCAATGGAAAGATAGTCACAATTATCTTGTCACATGTGATTCAATCGATGGTGAATGGTCGGAGCCAATACACCTCAACAGCTCGGGCTTTGATCCATCTTTATACCATGATGACGATGGTAAAAAGTATTTAGTAAACATGCTGTGGGATCATCGTGCAGGTAACCATAACTTTTATGGAATTGTCCTTCAAGAATATAGTGTAGAGAAGCAAATGCTGGTTGGAGAAACAGAAATCATCTTTAAAGGAACAGATATAAAACTAACAGAGGCACCTCACTTATATAAAATGAATGGCTATTACTACCTGTTAACGGCTGAAGGCGGCACGAAATTTGATCATCAAGCGACAATTGCCCGTTCAAAGGATTTAAGAGGGCCATATGAAGTGCATCCAGAGAATCCATTGATTACGTCATGGCCATACCCTAGAAATAAACTGCAAAAAGCTGGTCACGCGTCAATTGTTAAAACGCACACGGATGAATGGTTTTTAGTTCATTTAACAGGACGCCCATTGCCTGCGAAGGGACAGCCATTATTGGATCCACGAGGGTACTGCCCGCTTGGGAGAGAAACTGCAATTCAACGATTGGAATGGAAAAACGACTGGCCATATGTTGTGGGTGGGAATCAACCTTCTCTTAAAATAGATGGACCAGAAATAGAAGAGGTAAAATGGGAAAAGGATTATGATGAAAAAGATGATTTTAACTCGGCTACATTAAATGCCCACTTTCAAACATTACGTATCCCATTAGGAGAGGAAGTCGTATCGCTAACGGATAATCCTGGTCATTTACGCTTATATGGAAAAGAGTCTTTACTATCCAAATTCACGCAAGCATATGTAGCAAGACGTTGGCAGCATTTTAATTTTACTGCCGAGACAAAGGTAGCGTTCAATCCAACTACCTTCCAACAGTCTGCTGGATTAGTGAATTATTATAATACACAGAACTGGACATCGCTTCAGATTTCCTGGCATGAAGAAAAAGGTAGAATACTAGAATTAATGACATGTGATAACTTTACATTTGATCAGCCACTTAAGGACGAAGAAATTGCTATACCAGATCATGTTGACTATGTACACCTTCGCGTTGACGTAAAGACAAACACTTACGAGTATTCTTATTCGTTTGACGGTGATAACTGGAACGTTATACCTATCCAATTTCACTCCTATAAGCTGTCTGATGATTACATTCAGGGCGGTGGCTTTTTTACAGGAGCATTTGTTGGTATGCAGTGCCAGGATACGTCGGGTCAAAAACAGCATGCCGATTTTGACTATTTTATTTATAAAGGTAAAGAGTAACAACAAATAATCCACCTTAACCGTTTTATACAGGTTAAGGTGGATTATTTTAGCAGTTAAGAAAGCATAAATCCTTTCTTACTGCATAAGTGCAACTAAGGCTTTCGCCATTAAGGGTTGGCGATAAGCCAAGTTTTCTAAAAAATCTGCAGTATTTGTGATTATCCATTAGTGCCTTTACGATTAGTGCGTTCCATCCTTTTTTCAACCTTTGTAAAAGCGTTCAGACAAATCCACATCGTTATAAAAGCATAAATACTGGCACCAAATATAAAGGCCAGTGCCGGTATTGCTTCTAGAATAAAATAGCTTGATACGAGGCATATGATAATCATAAAACTATGAATCGGGTTAATTAACATAAGAAGAAAGGCATTCTTAATCAATTTTCCTATTTTTTCTTCATAGTGAACAAAAGCCGGAAAAATATAAAATAGAAACAATAGAAATAAAAGCATAAATACATATAATGGTAAATAAGTAAGCCTTAGTAAGTCACTTACATTTACTTGCATAAACCAAAAGTCAATTCCTATTAGTACGGCCAATCCGATAATAAATAATCCAAGTAAATTGCTTTTTACAAAGTCATTTTTATAAAAGGACCAAAAAGAATGGAAAACAGGTAAATCAGTGTTTCCTTTCAACCATTTTCGGATGACTGCAAACATCGATATCGTAGCAGGGAAAATACCAAAAACTACGCCACCAGCCAGTGTAAAGACTATCCATAGTAGATTTACATAAGCGAATCTTGTAATCCATTCAAATATACTATAAATAAAACCACTTGTACTATTCATATAATCCTCCTTGATTGTAAGCTACTATAATGAGGTGATTTTAAGATTGTTCACGACAAAAGGTGTAGATAGAAAGTATATATAAATGATAACATAATATCTTTATCAAAAACTTTGTTTATTTAATAGACAAACTAAGATTTGGTTGATATAATTTTATGTAAGCAGTTACATTATTCGTATGAAAGTAAAATTCATTATAATAGGAGGTCACAGGATGGCATATTTTAAAGATATCGGTCAAATCAAATACGAAGGGGCAAAATCTACTAATCCATACGCATTTAAATTTTATAATCCGGAAGAAAAAATAGGGAATAAAACGGTGGAAGAATACCTTCGTTTTGGGGTAGCTTACTGGCATACATTTACGATGGATGGTTCAGATCCATTCGGTGCGGGCACTATGGTTCGTCCATGGGATAAATATACTGGGATGGACTTAGCCAAGGCTCGGGTTGAGGCAGCCTTTGAATTTTTTAATAAACTTGATGTACCATTTTTCTGTTTCCACGATGTAGACATTGCGCCAGAGGGTAGTAATCTAAAGGAAACAAATCAGAATCTGGATACAATTGTTGCCATGATGAAGGACTACATGAAAGATAGTAAGGCCAAATTACTTTGGAATACCGCAAACAACTTTACACATCCACGCTTTATTCATGGGGCAGCATCTTCTAATAATGCGGATATATTTGCATATTCTGCAGCAAAAGTAAAAAAAGGATTGGAAGTTGGGAAAGAACTGGGAGCCGAGAATTATGTATTCTGGGGTGGACGTGAAGGTTATGAAACACTTCTGAACACAGATATGAAACTCGAAATGGACAACCTGGGTCGTTTCTTCCACATGGCTGTTGATTATGCGAAGGAAATTGGATTTGATGCTCAATTCTTGATTGAGCCAAAACCAAAAGAACCTACTACACATCAATATGACTTTGATGTTGCTAGTGGATTTGCCTTTTTACAAAATTATGGTCTTCAAGATCACTTTAAGTTTAATATAGAAGCAAATCATGCAACACTTGCTGGACATACGTTTGAACATGAACTTCGCTATGCACGTATTAATAATATGTTAGGGTCGGTTGATGCGAACCAGGGTCATCCATTACTAGGATGGGATACAGATGAATTCCCAACAGACTTGCACGGAACAACTTTAGCAATGTATGAAATTATTAAAAATGGCGGTTTAGGTCGTGGTGGTTTAAACTTTGACGCTAAAGTCAGAAGAGGCTCATTTGAACCGGAAGATTTATTCCACGCACATATTGCTGGAATGGATAGCTTCGCGGTAGGGTTAAAAGTTGCTCAAAAACTTATTGATGATAACGTCTTAGAGGGTGTAGTCGAAGATCGCTACAGCAGCTATACGAAGGGAATTGGTTTGGACATTGTACAGGGAAAAACTGACTTCCAAAAACTTGAGGATCATGCTTTAGGGTTATCAGAAGTAAAACACCAATCCGGTCGTTTGGAAAAAATCAAAGCAACTCTCAATCAATACTTGCTGCAAGCTTACGCGGGGGAATAATTGCTATGAAATATGTAGTGGGAATAGATTTAGGTACCAGTGCAGTAAAAATTTTATTAGTAAACAAAAATGGAGATGTAACACAGGAAGTTTCAAAATCTTATCCATTAATTCAAGAAAAAACCGGGTACAGTGAACAAGACCCTCAAGTATGGGTGGATCAGACAGTCGCAGGGCTGTCTGACCTGTTGAAGGATTACCAAGGTGATCCGGAAGACATTGAAGGGATTAGTTTTTCTGGACAAATGCATGGCCTGGTTCTTCTTGATGAAAACGATGAGGTTTTGCGAAACGCTATTCTTTGGAATGATACCCGTACAACCGAACAATGCCGGCATATTTATGATACCGTCGGTGAAGAACGTTTGTTGGAAATAACGAAAAATCCGGCATTGGAAGGGTTCACATTACCAAAGCTGTTATGGGTAAAAGAACATGAACCCGCATTATATGAGAAAGCAAGAACATTTGTTTTACCAAAAGATTACTTGCGATATAAGCTGACAGGTCAATTGCAGATGGAATATTCTGATGCGGCAGGTACGTTATTGTTGGATATTAGTAAGAAAGAATGGAGTAAAGAAATCTGTGATTTATTAGAGATTGATTCAGATCTTTGCCCTCCACTCGTGGAATCGCATGCTGAGGTAGGAGAAATAAACCAAGAATTAGCGGTTACTACAGGTCTAGCGAAGTCTACCAAAGTATTTGCTGGTGGTGCGGACAATGCCTGTGGTGCAATTGGTTCGGGAATATTGGAAGATGGAAAAACACTTTGCAGTATTGGGACGTCAGGTGTTGTTCTTTCCTATGAGGAAAGTGATGATAAAGATTTCCAAGGAAAAGTTCATTACTTTAATCATGGAGATCCCAAAGCGTTTTATACAATGGGTGTTACCCTTTCAGCAGGACATAGCCTTAGTTGGTTTAAAGATGTATTTGCGAAGGATCAGTCATTTGAAGCGTTAGTTGCTGAAGTAGGTTCTGTTCCACTAGGATCAAATGGCTTGTTATTCACTCCATATTTGGTAGGAGAACGGACCCCTTATGCCGACGCTACAATCCGTGCAAGTTTTGTCGGTATGGATAGTTCACATGAACGTAAAGACTTTGTAAGAGCTGTTCTTGAGGGAATTACTTTTTCCTTAAATGAATCTATTAACATTTTCCGCAATCAAGGTAAAAATATTGATTCTATTGTTTCAACTGGTGGCGGTGCCAGAAATGATATCTGGTTACAGATGCAGGCTGATATTTTTGATGCGAAAATCATTAAACTTTCAAGTGAACAGGGACCAGGAATGGGAGCGGCTATGCTAGCAGCTTATGGATGTGGTTGGTTTGATTCCTTAAGGGAATGTGCGGATCAATTTTTGAAGGTAGATAAAGAATTTTTACCAGATGAAGAGAATGTGCGTGCATATAAGAAGTTATTTGCAATCTACCAAGATGTCTATAAAAGTACTAAACAGTTAAATGAGGACCTTCTTGAATATCGGAAGTAAATAGTAGTACTATTTTTATGCTAAAGGCAGGTTTTAAAACCTGTCTTTTTTTAATTAGGAAAGAAAGTATAAAACTTTGGCGTTAATCTGTCTAGCGCAAGCGCCCTAGACCGCCTGAGGTTTTAAGTCAAATCTCTTTGTGATAAAAATCACCACTAAGAGTTTCGTCTTAAACTTGTCGGGGCTGACCAAGGCGCTTGCGCTTTTCTTATGCTATTAATTAAACACAGGGGATGAGAAGAGTAGTACTTTTCTAATAAAAGCTGTCGAACATCGTTGAAATTTAAATGGAAATGGTATAATATGACTAAAGAACTAGTTATAAAGACTTATATTATTGAAGATAAAGGCAAACTATTCGAAAGGGTAGGACGCAAAGCTTAGGGTCTAACGTGTGGGTTCAGAAATCTTCACACTATGATTGCCTGGTTGCCAGATAACGATTTTCAATATTTATTGAAATCAATTGGCTATTCTATGATACCTAGAGTAGTCAATTTTTTTGTGGAATTTTTAAAAAGGGAAGTGGTTGTATTGACAATTTCGGTAGAGGAAAGAAATAGGTCTGTTAAAGAATTATTGAACGGTACATATACTTCTTTAAAAACGGTAGTCCCTATTAAACATGAGATAGCTAAACCACAATTATTAGAACAACTATTACATATTCAGTTTGGCGTTCTTATCGGTATTACAGGTGATGTAAAAGGGAAATTAGTTCTAGCAGGCGATACGGCTACCTTTGGCTCAATTGGTGAAGCTATGTTTGGAATGCCTGTAGAGGGGGAAATGCTTTCGTCTTTTAGTGGTGAATTGGGAAATATGATAGCAGGAAGTCTTTCAACGAACATTGTAAAAGAGGGAATCAATACTGATATTACTTCACCAACAATCATTGAAGGCAATACGAAATTATCAGGATTTGAAAGGGCTATTAAAGTAACAGTAGACTTCGATCAGGTTGGAGAAATGGAAATTTACTTATTACTGGATTGATGGTGATTATTAGAAAGGAAGTATTGGATGGAAACGAATCAATACATAGGGATGTTTCTTGATGAAAGTAACGAACATTTACAATCTGTTAACGACAATCTTCTTAAATTGGAAAAACAACCACAAGATCTAGCGATTGTTAATGAGATTTTCAGGTCTGCACATACGTTAAAAGGTATGGCCGCGACAATGGAATTCGAGGATATTGCATCTTTAACACATCAAATGGAAAATGTGCTTGATAAAATCCGTAATAATGAACTAGCTGTAAATACTGAGGTTATTGATGTAACTTTTGAGGCAATTGAGTCTTTGGAGGAAATGGTTCGTGCAATTGGTAATGGTGAGGATGGGAAAAAAGATGTTTCAGATCTCGTTATCCGTTTAGAACAAATCGAAAAGGGCACCGCTGTTAACACTCCAAAGAAAAAGCTAAGTCAAAGTATGGATATGGAGATTGATGAATACCAGGCAACGGTTATCTCTCAGGCAAAAGAAAAGGACTTTGAAGCTTTTCAATTAACAGTTGGATTAACGGAAGATTGTATGTTAAAAGCTGCACGTGTATATATGGTTTTTGAAGTATTGAAGGAGTTAGGCGAGGTTATTAAGTCTGTTCCTTCCAGTTGAAGAACTAGAGGAAGAAAATTTTGAACAGGAATTTTCTCTTGTTTTCTTATCAAAGGAGGCACCGGAGGATATTCGGGATCGTATACCTAAGGTTTCAGAGATTCAAAAAGTTGAATTATCAAGTTTCGCTGCTTTGAAGCAACAGAAAATGCAAAATAAGCAGCCGGAAACGGTAGATAATGAGCCTAACCCTAATAATAGTAAATCAATTGGCTCTAAAACAATTCGCGTCAATAGTGAACGTATCGATGAATTAATGAATCTATTTGAAGAGGTAGTTATAGATCGAGGTAGATTGGAAGATCTCTCAAAAAAACTAGAAAACCATGAGTTAACAGAAACAGTAGAGCACATGTCCAGAGTTTCCGAGGATTTGCAAAGTTTGATATTAACGATGCGAATGGTACCTATTGAGCAAGTTTTTAATCGATTCCCCCGTATGGTAATAGGTCTAGCAAAGGATTTAGACAAAAAAATAAATTTGGAAGTAAGTGGTGCAGATACGGAGCTAGACAGAACGGTTATCGATGAAATTGGCGATCCTTTAGTTCACTTAATACGAAATTCAATCGATCATGGCATTGAATCACCATTGGAACGTAAACAATCTGGAAAGTCAGAAGAAGGAAATCTGAACTTACGTGCCTTTCATAGTGGCAACCATGTGTTTATTGAAATAGAAGATGATGGTGCTGGAATTAACCTGGAAAAAGTAGTTGAAAAGGCAGTCGAAAATAATTTGTTCACACTTGAACAATCTGAGGCTCTTCCGGATGAAGAGGTTTATCAGGTAATATTATCATCCGGATTTAGTACAGCTGATGAAATTACTGATATATCAGGACGTGGTGTTGGTTTAGATGTGGTCAGAAGTAAAATAGAATCACTCGGTGGAAGTATTTTCATAGAGTCGACATCAGGAAAAGGAAGTAAATTTTCCATCCAATTACCTTTGACACTTTCTATTCTTTCAACATTACTAGTTAAGGTTCAAACCGAAACCTATGCTGTACCACTTTCTTCAATCGTGGAAACAGTGCTGTTAGAGGAAGAGCAAATCATGTACGCACACGGGAAGAAGGTAATGGACTTTAGAGGTGAAGTGGTTCCTCTTCTATCCTTAAAAGAAGTATTCGTGGTTTACGATGACCAAGAAATAAAAGGGCAAAACTATTCGATTGTCATTATTAAAAAAGGGGATAGATTGACAGGATTAATAGTAGATTCATTGATAGGTCAGCGGGAAGTCGTCTTAAAGTCATTGGGCAATTATTTGCGTAATGTATACGCTATTTCAGGAGCAACCATTTTAGGTGATGGTCGCGTCTCGTTGATTATAGATCCGAATGCATTAATCAAATAGAAAAGAGGGGCTTACGAATGGAAGAATTGTTAAAGGTTATCGTATTTCAGTTGAAAGAACAAAAGTATGGAGTCGAAATTCAACATGTTCGTTCTATTGAAAGAGTGACGGATGTTACCGAGGTTCCTGGGACATCTAACTTTATAAAAG
This sequence comes from Virgibacillus necropolis, assembly GCF_044793635.1. Classification (GTDB taxonomy): domain Bacteria; phylum Bacillota; class Bacilli; order Bacillales; family Amphibacillaceae; genus Virgibacillus_F; species Virgibacillus_F necropolis_A. The sequence goes on along the minus strand of NZ_CP084992.1, from coordinate 1,306,390 downwards.
GTGTTATTAATCTACGTGGAGACATTACACCTATTGTTGATTTAAAGGAACGGCTACAAATAGGAGATACAAATTTCACTGATGAAACACGTGTCTTAATCGTTGACGTTAACCATGTACAAGTAGGCTTAATTGTTGATTCTGCAACTGATGTTATCGACATTAACCCGAATGTGGTTGAAGATTCTCCGAAAATTATTGGTGGTGTCAATGAAGCTTTCATAAAAGGTGTAGCTAAATTGGAAAGCAAACTATTAATTTTACTAGATTTTGAATGTATTTTAAATCTAGATGAAATCAATGAAGTGCAAGAAGTAGTAGAGAAGTAAATCAGAGGGGGAAAACAACAATGGCAAGGGTATTAATAACGGATGATGCAGCGTTTATGCGCATGCAATTAAAAGATAATATAACAAAGCTAGGCCATGAGGTGGTTGGAGAAGCGGAAAATGGACTAGATGCTGTTGAAAAATACCAAGAGTTAAAACCAGATCTCGTCACCATGGACATCACCATGCCGGAAATGAATGGTGTAGACGCAGTTAAGGAGATAAAGAAGTTGGATGCTAACGTCAAGATTATTATGTGTTCCGCTATGGGGCAGCAGGGGATGGTTGTCGATGCTATACAGGCGGGGGCAAAGGATTTTATCGTCAAGCCTTTTACCGCAGAACGAATCAAGGAATCGGTGGAGAAAGTTTTAAACTAAACCAGTAAAAGAGGGACATGTCATGAAGAAATTATTCAATTTTAAAAGTATAAATACCAAAATCCTATTCGGTTTTTCTTTAATCATTTTTTTAGTTCTTGTTTTAGGAGTATTTAACTATTTGGCGATTGAAAAAACAAACCAAGATACGAAAGAGATTGTTGATGAACAGCTTCCATTGTTAATTGCGGATGAAAAGATAGCCTATAACATGGCGAATAGAACTGCGTTAGTACGTGCTTTCTTATTATACGATGATGATGAATTTAGAAAACAATTTGATGCCCAAATAGAAGAGAGCATAGAACTTGAAGAACATGTTTTGAATTTAAGTGATTCAAAAAAAGTTGAGAAACTTATTGAGAAAAAAATAGAATGGGGAACGGCTTTAGATAAAGTTTTTGCAGCATATGACAGTGGAAACAAACAGAAAGCAATGGATATATTGTCTTCCGAAGTTAAGCCGCTTGCCAAAGAAATAATGGCTGGATTCGAGGAGATGGCTGCGACTAGAGAAAACCTAATTCAAAAAACAGGAAATGATATTTTAGAAAGTGGTAAAGCTACTTCTATTTTTGTAATAGCAGTGTCTATTTTGGTTGTGGTCCTTGGGATAATTACTGCACTGTTCACATCACGGATGATCTCAAAACCGATTGTTGCGGTTATGAAACGAATGAAGTTAATTGCGGATGGGGATTTAAGTCAAGATCTACTAGAAACAAATTCTAAAGATGAGATTGGCCAGCTAGTTGTAGCAACAAATGAAATGAATAATAATACACGGGAATTATTAAACAAAATTAATGTGGTTTCTGAATCTGTAACAGGTCAAAGCGAGGAATTAACCCAGTCAGCAAATGAAGTTAAGGCTGGTTCAGAACAGGTAGCAACTACTATGCAAGAATTAGCATCAGGTTCGGAAACACAAGCAAACAGTGCAAGTGAACTAGCATCTACCATGAGTTCATTTACAACTAAAGTACAAGAAGCTAATACAAAAGGCGAGCACATTCAACATGCTTCAGATAGGGTATTAGGAATGACTAATGAGGGAAGCCAGTTAATGCAGTCATCTAATGAACAGATGGCTAAGATTGACCAGATTGTTCAAGACGCAGTGAAGAAAGTACAAGGCCTGGATACGCAGTCACAAGAAATTTCAAAGCTAGTGTCGGTTATTAAAGATATTGCGGATCAAACAAATCTTCTCGCACTAAACGCTGCAATAGAGGCCGCAAGAGCTGGAGAACATGGTAAAGGTTTCGCCGTAGTAGCAGATGAAGTAAGAAAACTTGCGGAACAAGTATCTGATTCGGTAAGCGATATTACAGGCATTGTCGATAATATACAAAATGAAACAAATACTGTAACGAAATCATTAAACGATGGTTACGCAGAAGTTGAACTTGGAACTAATCAAATTAAGACTACTGGTGAAACATTTAGTGGAATTAGTACAGCGATTAGTGAAATGGTAACCAATATAAAAGTAATATCAGGAAACCTATCAAATATTGTAGCGGACAGTAGTGTGATGAATGGATCGATTGAAGAAATAGCATCGATTTCAGAAGAATCAGCTGCGGGAGTAGAGCAAACCTCCGCATCTTCACAACAAACAAGTAGTTCAATGGAAGAAGTTGCAGGAAGTTCAGAACAACTTTCCAAATTGGCTGAAGAGCTAAATGGATTGGTTCGTCAATTCAAACTTTAAGAGTAATAAAATAAAGGATAGGGCGCCGGAATAGGCGAACTATCCTTATTTATATTTAGTGCAACCTCGTAACCAATTCATTCATTCTTTCTTGAAAAATTTTACTAGAATATATATGATTATAGCCACAAAAGCATAGATCATGAAGAATACGAGGAAGCCCCATAATCCCATTACTGCATCAGCAAATTCCATATTGCCACGATTTGTAATGGCCTGCTGCAGCTCTATTGCAAAGACCAAAACGACCATTACTGTAAATGTATAAATAAATGATAGGATTGTAATACTCCACTTCATAGCTTCAACAATCTTGAAGAATAGATAGACAACAAAAAAAGTTACAATCCCTATAATGCCAATAATCCAGAAGTGAAGTTGTTTGTCTGTCATTTGCAGACCGACCAAATCGATTATTACATCGTGAAAATTGTTTACTATTTCTGCCAAGGTTACGATGATGTCTTTCATTCCTTAACTGCCTCCGTGTAGTTAAAAAATTCTTTTCTTACTATTTAAGCTTTTCTCAAAGAATCTATCAACTTTTTAATTTCTTTTGCAACATCAAGTGGTATCTCTACGACTGTTGCTGAATTGTTTGGAGCTGAAACTTTAATCTCTGCGCCGAAGTCTGCTGACTTAACTTTCACTGACTTTATGGTGGAAATTGGAATTTCAATACTTTTATTATCTGTTAGACCTTCAATTTTATGGACGATGACTTTATTATTGCTTACAAATAATTGCTCCATCGGTTTCGGAAATGATGCAGCAACCCCAAGTAATTTCTCACCTTCATGTAGGTTTTTCCTAATTATTTTAATTTGTTTTTTCATTACTCTTTTTCTGCCGAAACCTGCTAACTTTATCGTCTCTTCAATTGTGTTCAATGCAAGCATCTCCATTAAATCGTTTAGTTTTTAATTAAATAATTCTTCCCTCTTGAGTTTATCACATTATTTATATAGAAAAACAATTGACACAACTGTCGAAACATTAATATAATGGTTAAAACCTACTTTGTTGATAGGAATTATTATGATTAGGGGGTAGTTCGTTGTTTCTTCAAATGAATCATGTTGGAAAGACCTTTATCGATCAGGATCAGCAATCATCTTTTGAAGTTTTTTCCGATATTGACTTAAAGATTCCTGAAAACCAATTCGTATCGATTCTTGGACCTTCTGGTTGTGGGAAATCTACTTTACTATCGATGGTAGCTGGACTCGAAAACATCACAGACGGTTCCATTACACTTCAGGAAAAAGAAATTAAGCAGGCTGGCCCTGAGCGTGGCATGGTTTTTCAACAGCCTTCCTTATTTCCGTGGCTTAATGTACGTGACAATATCACTTTTCCGTTAAAAGGGAAGATGAGCAAGAAAGAAGCAAACACCCTGGCAGATCATTTTCTGAGAATGGTCCACTTAAGTAAATTCAAAACCAATTATATATATGAACTCTCAGGTGGGATGCAACAGCGTGTAGCTATTGCGCGGGCATTGGCAATGGATCCTAAAGTTTTATTGATGGATGAACCATTTGGTGCACTTGATGAACAAACACGCCATATTTTACATGACGAGTTGGTAAAAATTTGGCAGGAAACACAAAAAACTATTCTCTTTGTTACACATAGCATACAAGAGGCTATCAAATTATCAGATCGTGTTGTTGTGATGGGTACACGGCCTGGTCGCATCATATCTGATTTCACAGTAGATATACCCAGACCACGAAAACGGGATAATCCCGAGATAATAGAGCTTGAAAAACGAGTGATGGATCTGCTTGAAGGTGAGATTAACAAAGTATTGAAGGAAGAGCTGTCAAATGAAATTGAATATAGTCATTAAACGTGTGCTGTTTCTAGTTGCAATCATAGGATTATGGCAGTTAATTTATATGTCAGATGTTTTTGCAGATATTATATTCCCATCGCCTAGTCAAGTTGGGACCGCTTTATATGAAGGCTTTGATAGTGGGGATTTTGTAAAGGCTTTAGGAGCGTCTTTTAGGCATTTGTTCCTCGGCTTGTTAATGGCCATTCTTTTTGGAACAATCGTAGGCGTGATTCTAGGTAAATCGAAGCAAGCTGATGAAACAGCAGGTATGTATTTAATTGCCTTACAAAGCATTCCAAGCATTGTCTGGGTTCCACTGGCGATTATGCTTTTTGGATTTACAGAATTTGCAGTTGTATTCGTTGTCGTTTTAGGCGGTACATTCGTTATGGCGTTAAATGTCAGGTCGGCTATTCATAATGTTTCACCCGACTTCATTCGTGCAGCAAGGACCATGGGGACAAACGGTTTTGGTTTATTTTATCGAGTGGAAGTACCGGCAAGTATTCCGTATTTCATGTCAGGTGTCAGGCTTGCCTGGGCATTCAGCTGGCGTGCCTTAATGGCCGGTGAATTACTTAGTAATGGACCGGGACTAGGCTATTCATTACGATATGCACAAGATTATGCCCGTATGGATCAAGTCATCGGTATTATCATCATAATTGGATTGATCGGTGCAGTTTTCGATCAGCTTGTGTTTTCTAAATTAGAAAAAAATATTATGAAACGATGGGGTTTGGATAAATAAAAGAGAGGATGAGTATCGTAAATGAAAAAAATTTTATCAATTATTGGTTTCGTTACACTAAGTCTCATATTAGCTGCATGTGGTGGAAGTAGCGAGGGCGAAAGTGGAGATGGGGCAAAAGAGATTACGATTGGATATTTTCCAAATATTAATCATGTTGCCGGAATGGTAGCCGAGGAAAAGGAACTGTACGCAGAAACATTGCCTGATGGAACAAAGGTTAACTTTCAATACTTCCCAGACGGGTCATCTTTTATGACTGCCATTGAAACAGGCGAAATTGAAGGGGGTCTTGTGGGGCCAGGTCCAGCCATGAATCATTTTACAAGCGGAGCAAAAATAAATATTGTTGCTGCAGGATCGACAGGCGGTACTGTGATTATGGCTAGAAAAGGCTCTGATATCGAAACTCCAGAAGACTTAAAGGGTAAAACTTTCATTTCACCACATGTTGGTTGTACGCATGATGTTCAGTTCGAAACGATGATGAAAGAAGAATTCGGCATCACTTCTAAACGTATTGGTGGATCTATGAAACATGTTACAGGAAAACCTGCCACCTATGAAAGGTTGTTTGTGACAGGAAACGTTGATGCGGCAACAGTCCCAGAACCATGGGCTTCCGTTATCGAAGCGAAAGGTAGCGGTAAAGTCCTTGTAGACACACCGGACGTTGCCTATGGTGAAACCTTACCAGCGGCTGTATTTGTAACATCACAAGACCTGGTCAAAAATAACCCTGATATGGTTCAAAGTATCGTAGACGCACATAAAAAGGCAACAGAGTTTATTAAAGATAACCCAGAAGAATCTAAAAAAATTGCTATCGGTAAAATCAAAGACATTACGGATCAGAAGCTTTCTGAATCAGTCATTGATAACGCATGGAAAAGGATTGATTTCACATATAAATTAGACGGAAAGACCCTGCAGGAATTCGCTGACTCTTCGTATGAGCTTGAATTTTTGAAGGAAAAGCCGGATTTAGAGGGATTAGTTGATTCTAGTTTTATTGAATAATAGATAAAGCCAGCCGAAGTGGCTGGCTTATTATTGCTTAAGTTTTATATTTTGACTCTGCTATTCTTGTCATAGTATTATGTATAGTAAATTACTCGGAATTAATTTTTCTTATTGAGAGGTTGTTCAGGATGAAAGTAGTAAATAATGTGACAGAGCTGATGGGAGAAACACCAATCGTAAAGTTGAACAAGCTTGTCCCAGAAGATGCCGCGGATGTTTTTATTAAACTGGAAATGTTTAATCCAAGTAGAAGCGTTAAAGATCGTGCAGCGATAAACATGATCAGGGTTGCGGAAGAAAAGGGACTACTGCAACCCGGTGGAATGATTATTGAACCGACTAGTGGCAATACGGGAATTGGCCTCGCTATGGCCGCTGCTGCTAAAGGATACCAGTCAATTTTGATTATGCCTGATAACAGTACACTGGAGAGAAGAAATATTCTAAAGGCATATGGTGCTAAGGTAGTTTTAGTACCGAGCGCGGAAAAAATGCCTGGAGCTATTAAAAAAGCTTTAGAATTGCAAAAAGAAAACCCTGGAAGTTTCATTCCACAACAGTTCGAAAATCAAGCAAATTCGGATGTGCACAGATTAACAACTGCTCTTGAAATTTATGAACAAATGGACGGGAAATTAGATGCATTTGTTTGCACGGCTGGAACAGGTGGAACCGTCACTGGAACAGGTGAAGTGTTAAAGAAAAAACTTCCGGAACTAACGATTACAATAGCGGAACCAAAAGGATCACCCGTTTTATCAGGAGGAAAACCTGGTAGTCACAAGCTGGTAGGAACTAGCCCTGGTTTTGTTCCAGAAATCTTGAATACTGGTATTTATGATGAGATTTTGCAGATAGATGATGAAATAGCGATTGACATGTTCAAGAAGTTACCAAAGCAGGAAGGTATTTTTGTGGGATTGTCTGGGGCAGCATCTATTTATACGGCAATTGAAGTTGCGAAACGATTAGGGAAAGGTAAACGCGTGGTATGTATTGCTCCGGATAGTGGAGAACGGTATTTAAGCATGGATTTAATCGAGTGAAACGGATTAGAAGTTGCACTTATACTGATTTCCATAAAACTTTCTATCAGTATAAAAAAACGTCTATTTTGAAGCAAAATAGACGTTTCTTTCTCTGTAATTTTGGAAACAATCGCTCTTATATCTCTTTTTCCCGATAGCCTGTATTCGCTTTTACTTTTACTTCAGCGTATCGTCTCGAATTCGTTTCTTTAGAAAGTATCGTTCCAAGGAAACCACCGAGGAATCCTAATGGAACGGAAACCAGTGCAGGATTGGATAATGGGAATATTGGATCTCCGAGAAATAATGCTGCACCTTCGACCGGCGAGAACACGCTTGGGCTTAGGGACACAAGAATTAATGCTGAGAATAATCCAGTTAACATAGCTGTGACTGCGCCCGCTGTATTGAACTTTTTCCAATATACGGTGTAAAGGATAACCGGTAAATTGGCACTGGCAGCAATACAAAAAGCTAGTGAAACAAGGAATGCTACATTTAAGTATTGGGCAAATAATGCCAATATAATCGCAAGTACAGATACAGCTAGAGAAGCATAGCGAGCTGCCAGCATTTGCTGCTTATCGGTTGCCTTTCCTTTTTTAATGATTTGCCCGTATAAATCATGTGCAAATGCTGATGCACCTGATAAAACAAGTCCTGCGACAACTGCCAGGATTGTAGCGAATGCAACCGCTGAGATGAACGCGAATAAAATTTCTCCGCCTATTGCTTTTGCCAGTAACGGCGCCGCCATGTTTCCGCCCGGATTTGCTGCGAGGATGTTTGCTTCACCTACGAATGCAGCTGCTCCAAAGCCGAGGAATAACGTCAGTACATAAAATATACCGATTACCCATGTTGCTGTAATAACAGAACTTCTTGCCGATTTGGCATCTTTAACGGTGAAAAAGCGCATAAGTATATGTGGTAAACCAGCCGTTCCAAGTACCAGTGCGATCATCAATGAAATGGTCCCAAGTGGCTCTGTATACTTTAATCCTGGTTTTAAATAATCTGCACCATGACTCGTAACCGATTTAACTTCGTTGAACATATACCCGATATCGAAGTTGAAGTTTAACAAAACAAGGAACGAAATGATAACCATACCAGCCATTAGAAGGACAGCTTTTACAATTTGAACCCAACTGGTGGCAATCATGCCGCCAAACAACACGTAAATGGTCATCATGACACCAACAATCAATACAGCTATCCAATAAGGGATATCAAATAATAGCTGAATCAGGGCTCCTGCACCAACTAGCTGTGCAATCATGTAAAAAAGAACGATGGTTATCGTGTTAAGGGCAGCTGCGCCACGTACCTTTGTAGCATCGAAGCGAGACTTAAGCATATCTGCTAGTGTGTATTTCCCAAGATTTCTTAATGGTTCTGCGACTAAAAACAACACAACCAGATAAGCGATCAGGAAACCGATGCTGTAAAAGAATCCGTCAAAACCATACAATGCGATAGCACCAGCAATACCAAGGAAGGAAGCGGCTGATAAATAATCCCCTGCAATCGCAATACCATTTTGCCAACCTTTCAGTTCACCGCCAGCTGTGTAAAAGTCACCGGTTGTTTGGGTGTGTTTGGCAGCAAAATACGTAATAACAAGTGTTAAAATTACAATCGCAAGAAACAGAACGACTACTGTTGTATTCATTAGTTTTTCCCTCCTTTGTCAAGCTGTTCATCAATGATTTCATCTGCCAGCTTATCAAAGGATGCGGCTTTTCTCACATATAACGTACATAGGACCCATGTCATCACAAACTGTGAAAATGCAAATAACCATACCCACGAAATATCACCAATCACCGGTGTATTTAGGAACGTTGTATAGGAAGTCAAAATAGGAAGTAAAAAATAGAATACCAGAAAAAATATCGTTAATGGTACGATGAACTTTTTTCTATCGCTCATAAGTTTTTTAAACTTCGGGCTTTGTTCCACTTTTACATAATCGATCTGATTATGTTTATGATTATCAATTTTGTTTGCGCCTGCATTACTCATGAAAAACCTCCTCAAACTATTTTGGGTAAAAATACTATTCTTCCATTGTTGAAAGATCGCCTGTTGGAAGTCCAAGGTCCCATGCCTTTAGCACACGGCGCATGATCTTCCCGCTTCTGGTTTTCGGTAAAAAGTCGCGAATCTCTAATTCTCGTGGTGCAACATGGGCTGCTAATCCTTGTTTTACGAATAAACGAAGTTCTTCTTCTAGTTCCGCGCTTTGCGTAAAACCATCTTTTAACGAGACGAATGCTTTAATAATTTCTCCACGGACTGGATCAGGTTTTCCAATAACCGCTGCTTCAGCTACAGCTGGGTGTTCAACAAGTCTGCTTTCCACTTCGAATGGCCCAACCCGTTCACCGGATGTTTGAATAACGTCATCATCCCGACCTTCAAACCAGAAGTATCCTTCTTCGTCGTGAGAAGCCAGGTCACCCGATTCATACCAGCCTTCAAATGGAAAATACTGATTAAATCGTTCTTCATTTTTCCAGACGTTTCGCAGCATTGATGGCCAACCAGCTTTAATACATAATTTGCCCATTTGTCCTGGCGGAAGTTCATTTCCCACATCGTCTAAAATAGCAGCTTCAATGCCAGGAAACGGTTTTCCCATAGAGCCTGGTTTCAATGGCATGGAAGGGTAGTTTGAGATAATAATTCCACCGGTTTCTGTCATCCACCAATGGTCATGAATGCGTTGGTTATAAACTTTTGTTCCCCAGTGAACGACTTCTGCATTTAATGGTTCTCCTACACTTAAAATGTGACGTAAGGAAGTTAAGTCAAAACCTTTTGTTGCGTCATCGCCGATCGCCATGAGTTTGCGGAATGCTGTTGGTGCACTCAACCAAACGGTTACTTGATATTTTTCAATGGTTCCATACCAATCTTCTGGACTAAAACGGCCACCGCGGATAAGATTGGAGGCACCGTTCAACCATGGACCAAAAATTCCATAGGATGTTCCTGTTACCCAGCCAGGATCAGCTGTACACCAATATATGTCATCTTCTTTAAGGTCTAATACCCATTTGGCAGTTTGATAGTGTTGGATCATGGCGTTGTGAACGTGCAAGACACCTTTTGGTTTCCCTGTTGAACCTGACGTGTAGTGAAGAATCATTCCATCTTCACGGTCAACCCATTCGATATCCAGATCTCTTGAAGCGTCTTTCATTTCTTTTTCGTACTGGTAAAATGTCGTATCCTCATCGTCATTTGGTGCATCACCTTCACCGACTAAAATAATATGTTTTAAATGTGGAAGTTCTTTGTAAGGGACACGTGGTAGTAGGTCAGATGTTGTAATTAAAACAGAAGCATCACTATTCTCAAGTCGGTCACGAACTGCCTGTTCCATAAAAGCTTCAAATAATGGTCCGGAAATTGCTCCGACTTTTAATATTCCGATCATGCTTACATACAGTTCAGGTGATCTTGGCATAAATAAAAAGACACGTTCGCCTTTTTCGATGCCAATTTTCCGTAATACATTTCCGAATTGATTGGACAGGAATTTCATGTCCTGGAAGGTATATTTTTCATCACGTTTTGAATCACTGTAATAGAGAGCTACTTTATTTTTTCTCCATGTTTCTGCATGCCGATCAATTGCTTCATGCGCCATATTCACGTTTTCGGATTCATGCCATGAAAATGTTTTTTCAGCATCTTTCCATGAAAAATTAGCACGTGCCTCATCATAATCAGGCATATTTGCTTGCACCTTTAGTGGAGCAATTGTTTTACTCAATTTTATTCCCCCTTGAATGAAGTAATATGTGGTCAACTTAGTCTGGATTGACATCGCGCGACCACATAAATTGAAAGCGCTTACTAATCATTATAAGGATAAGGGAGGAACCTAAGGACAAATTCGGGTCAATGGTTGAAATTAATGTTCGAATTGTTAAAATTTGCCCATTAGTGGTTATTTTTTAAAAATATCAAGGAGTACTTTTCGTGCTGAACGGCTAACTGGTAGTGATGTATGATGCTTGTCCTGAAGGGTTACATTACACGTCCCGTTAAACCATGGTGTGATTTCCCGTATGTAATTCAAGTTCACTAGATAGCTTCGATGTGTTCGAAAAAAAGAAAGTCCTTGCAGTTTTTCTTCTAATTCCTGTAACGTCATACGGCTTTCAATCACCTCATCTTTCGTATGAATCTCCAATAAACGTTTGGATGGGACTGCATAATAGATGGAATCCGGCGACAGAACGACCATGCGATCACCATCATCAACGAGTAATTTTGATGTAGGGGATTGATCTTGTGGTGGGATGTGCTGGTTTTCGCTATTATCCATTTGTGACAGATGCTTTCGAATGCGGGTCATCGTTTTTTGAAAACGTGCCTCATCATAAGGTTTTAACAAATAATCAATTGCATCAATCTCAAATGCATCAACTGCATATTCGTCATATGCAGTCGTAAAAACGAATAATGGTGGTTGAATATAGGCAAGTTCCATAATTCGTTTAGCTGCTTCAACACCAGGCATGCCCGGCATCTGAACATCAAGAAATATGACGTCAGGTTCATGCTCCATATACAGCTCTACTAATTGTTCTCCAGTTTCAGCGCTGGGATAGGTCATGACATCCTGTTCATTTTTCAGTAGGTAGACCAGTTCTTCCCGTGCCAATTGTTCATCTTCAGCAATCATGGCATGAATACTTTTCATCAAAAATACCCCCTCAATCCTTAATCTTTACACGGAATTATAAAGTAAATTTCACTTCCACTGGAAGGTAAATTCCGAATATGTAAACGTGCTGATTCTCCCAGTAAACTAATTAAACGTTGATTGACATTATACAATCCTGCACCGCCGTTTTGATTCTCTGTTAATGACTCATGACCAACACGATTCAAAATATCTTCAGGAAATCCGCGTCCATTGTCACGAACGGTTATTTTAATGGATAGATCGAACTTTTCAATTGTTACCGTTACAACGCCACCGTTTGTAACGTTTTCCAGACCATGTTGGACACTATTTTCAACTAAAGGCTGAATCGTTGACGGTGGGATGAAAACTTGTGAAATGCCTTCTGGTTCGGAAAAATTAATTTGTAGACGACTGGAAAAGCGGGTTTGAATAATATCAATATACGCTTTTACGTGCTGACATTCTTTTTCCATTTGTACAAGTGATGACGATACAAGCCCGATATTAAATCGCATATAATGAGCCAATTGGACGGTGATGTGTCGTGCTTTTTCGGGATCTTTTCGAAACAAAGCTGCAATCAGGTGAAGCGTGTTAAATAGAAAATGCGGATTAATCTGAGCCTGAAGGTTTCTTAGCTCTGCGTCACGCATATGCGTTTTAAGTTTTTCGGTTGCAATCGTATTCAGCTGATTGGATATCAGCTGTCCCAATCCTTGAGCTAACATGAGCTCCACTGGCCTGATATGCTGGCCTTTTCGAAAGTAAAATTTAATAAGCCCTGTTGCATCATTTGCATTCATGATTGGAATCATGATGGCAGCTTCCAATGGACAATTGTGGTGTGTACATTGTATTTCCGAATGTGAATAGGCCACTTGCATCTGGTTAGAAGCAATCGCTTGGTGGGAAAGGGACGTGGTAATTGGATCACCTTCCCGGTGATGATCATCTCCTAATCCTTTATGTGCCAAAACCACCTGTCCATTTGTTACAGAAACGGCAGCTAATTTCAACCGGTCGTAGAGTAAATTGGCAATTCCTGCAGCCATTTCACGGGAGGAGTCTTTTTTTAAAAAAGGGAGTGCTTCCTCCGCAATTGTCAATGCCTGCTTCGTTGCCAGCGCCGCCACATTTTCCTGTTCCCTTAGTACAATCCCAATCATTGCTGTAAAAATAGCAATCGCAATGCTATTAGATAACACGAGAGGTAATCCAATCGTATTAACAATCGCAATCATGTTATCTGGATGTGATTCAAAGATGAGCAGCAAATGCATTTGGAGAACCGGTGGGAAAACGCCGATAAATAGTGCTTTCATCGGAGAAATTACCCTTTCGTTTGAAAAGAATCGCGCAGTTAATCCTGCCAGTAATCCTGTTAATGGATTGACTAGGCTATTTGCAATAAAACCGATGCCACCCAGGTAAAAAAGATGTCCTCCAGCAATGAGGCCAGCACCTAGTCCAACAACAGGTCCTCCTAACAATCCGGCAATCACAATAGCGACAAGACTTGGGCTTACAACCATTTGCCCATCGCTGACAGACCAGATAAAATCACGGACAACAACAGAGTCTCCCTCAATGACAACGCCTGTGATTGTACCTGCGATTCCAAAGAGGCCAAACATACAGGCATGTACAAATGACATTCTTTTGCTGAATTCACGATAAAGCAATGATCGGAAACCGGGAATACGCGTAAGTACGAAGGCAAGAACCAATAATAATCCCAGCCGTTCAAATAAAATGATTGTCAAGTACTTCACGAGCCATCACTCCTTGTTTCAATCCCAGTCTGTGATTTTATATAGAACTGCCTAAACTCTCTTTCTGTTTGGATTGGATCGCTTGAAAATATCGACCCAAGATATGCACCTAAGAATCCGATAGGAATGGCAATAATGCCCGGGTTATACAGTGGGAAAAGTGGATCCCTGGCAATCCAGCCTCCATCCGGATTCATTATGTGCGGACCGACTAACAGAAGGGTCAGTGAAGCGGTCAATCCACATACCATTCCAATGATTGCCCCTGTTTGATTAAAACGTCTCCAGTAAATGGTGAACAATAGTACAGGCAGGTTACTTGAAGCCGCAACAATGAATGTTAAGGAAACAAGGAACGTCACATTAATATTTTTCAAACCGAGCGCAAATAACGTTGAAATGACACCAACAACAAAAGCAGTCCACTGTGCAGCACGCAATTGTTTTTTCTCGGTAGTACGTCCTTTTTTAATAATATGGTAATAGATATCATGTGAAAAAGCAGTTGTGGCTGAAATAACTAAACCAGCGACAACCGCTACTATTGTCGTAAAGGATATAGCTGCAATAAAGGCTAACAGAAAATCGCCGCCCAGCTCCTCAGCCAATAAAGGTGCAGCCAGATTCCCAGTCGGATCAAGTGCGACCAATTCATGAAATCCAATTAAAGCAACGGTTCCAAGTCCCAAAACAAGTGTGACTATGTAAAAGGCTCCAATAATCCAACTTGCGGTTAATAGTGACTTGCGCACTTCCTTCGTATTCCGGACGGTGAAAAAACGAATCAGTATATGTGGTAATCCTGCCGTTCCAAGTATTAAAGCTAGATGAAGCGAAATCGTTTCCAAAGGATTAGTAAATAAATTGCCAGGTAGAAAAAAGCTTTCACCTAACGGGGTGCCCATTTTAACCTGTGCAATCAATTCGGTAAGATCCCAATCAAAACGGGAAAATACTATTAGTGATAGAAGAAATGTCCCTGACAATAACACCACTGTTTTAACGATTTGCACCCATGAGGTAGCATACATGCCACCGAATACAACATACACTGTCATTAAACTTCCGATAATTAGCACGGAAGTCGAATAGTTAATATCCAGTAGCAAACGAATTAAAAGACCTGCAGCCACTAGTTGTGGAATCATATATAGTATGGAAATGATAAATGCCCCGATAGCCATTAACAAGCGCATTTTATTACCTGGAAAACGGGAACAGATAACATCACCAAGTGAAAATTTACCCAGGTGATGAACAGGTTCGGCAATAAAAAACAACACAATTAAATAGGAAACCAAGAAACCTATCGCGTACAGAAAGCCATCAAATCCATTGATTGCAATCGTGCCAACGATACCTAAAAAGGAAGCGGCACTAATGTAATCCCCCGCAATCGCCATCCCATTTTGTATCCCGGTTAAACTACCAGCCGCAATATAATATTGATTCGTTGTTTTACTCTGCTTTGCCGCCCAGTATGTAATAATCAGCGTACACACAATGATGCATAGGAAAAACAGGAAATAGGTAAGGTTCACTACTTCACCTTCTTCTTTATTTGGCCAAATTACAGATTCATATGAACTATATGAATAAGAATGAAAATTAAATAAATACAAAACTTTCTTATTATGAATATTATCCTACTATTTGTTATTAGTAAAGATTGTGAATTGTTGATTTACAGGAGTTATTTTTGAAGGAAACTGATTATTCGCGTTGGATTATAGTAATTAAAGGAGTAAGTATAAAACTTTCAAATATTAAATTCCTTTGATAACCTGTAAAAAAGAATTTTTTATAAGAACTTTCCAAAATAATGGTTGACCACAATTTGAGTTTTTGGTAAATTGTTAATAATAAGAAATCAAAGAACTGTTAAATCTAATTGACTGTACTGACGAAGTAGAGCAAATCCTTAGATTAAAACCAGTTATATAGGTTGGAGTCTGCTTTCTATTAGCTCTAATCCATATTGCTGGTTTTTTGTTTTTTAAATGTAGGCTCATTTCGCACGCATTGTTGATATGTAATGCGGCGTAACTGCTGGTTGATTTCGCTGCGGACAGTTGCTTTCCGCTGGCACGGCTTCAGCCTCCTCGCGGAAGACCACCGTTGCGGGGTCTTCAGACTCGTGCTGTTCCCGCAGGAGTCAACTGTCCGCAGCGAAAACCAACTGCCATAATAGTGGGAATTCATGCTCTAATCAATAAAATGATTACTATCATTCCATTATTGGACACGCCCCCCAGTGAAGGAAAAACACGGAGACTCCTGCGGGAAAGCGAAGTGATGAGACCCCACAGTGAGCGTTCTTTGCGATCGAGGAGGCTCAGCGCAAGCCCTAAGGTACGCGTAGTGATTTTTCCGTAGCGGTCGCAAGGCACTGAACATGACTTTTGGTTACGTCGCAGTTTATATCTATTCTTTCAAAGCAACAATCTTTACGAAAACAGCCTTAATGTAAGGAATGTGATGAAGAACTTGATTCTTCATCATTCCGTTAGTAAAAACAAGGAGGTATTCAAAATGGAAAACTTGATCGAACTGGATAAAAAACATTTTATTCACCCTACATCTTCCATCCAACAGCAACAAGCAAATGGAGCGAAGGTGATCATCGAGAAAGGAGAGGGGATATATTTAACGGACAGAAATGGAAGCGTATTCATTGATGCGATGTCTTCGCTTTGGAATGTCAACATTGGACATGGAAGAGAGGAATTAGCTGATGCAGCTGCAGAGCAAATGAAAAAGTTAGCTTTCAGTTCCGCATTTTCAACGTTTAGCCATGAGCCTGCTATTAAGTTAGCTGAAAAAATTGCATCCATTACTCCTGTTGGCTTAAATGCTGTCTTTTTCACCTCTGGTGGATCGGAATCAAACGACTCTGCAATTAAACTAGTACGCCACTACTGGAAAATACAAGATCAACCGAATCGTAGAAAAATTGTTGCTTTAAAGCGAGGGTATCATGGGGTTGCAGCTGCCTCTACCAGCGTAACGGGAATTCCTGAATTTTGGGAAATGGCTGGCCACATGATGACTGATTTTACCCATGCAGACTCGCTTTATGGAAAAGATACTGAAAAGGCAATAACCTCACTACGACACACAATTGAAGTGGAAGGACCAGAAACAATTGCAGCATTTTTAGCAGAACCGGTACAAGGTGCTGGTGGTGTACTGATCCCGCCTGCAGACTATTTTAAAGAAATTCGGCAACTGTGTGATGAATACGGTATTTTATTTATCGCTGATGAAGTAATCACTGGGTTTGGTCGAACCGGAAAAATGTTTGGAATGGAAAATTGGGGAGTGATTCCTGACATGATGACGTTTGCCAAGGGGGTCACTAGTGGTTATATTCCGCTTGGTGGTGTAATTGTGTCAGATTATATCCATCATGTATTGAAAGAAAAATCGGCTGGTACACTGTTCCATGGTTTTACATATAGCGGGCATCCAACTGCAGCGGCTGTCGCGTTAAAAAATATTGAAATCATTGAACAAGAGGGGCTTGTTGAGAACTCTCGAAAGATGGGAGGAGAGTTGCTGAAGGGCTTTAAAAAAATGAAGGAGGATCTGGACATTGTTGGGGATGTCCGTACTATCGGTCTACTGGGTGCAGTGGAGCTTGTTCAAGACCCTGATACTAATAAACGATTCTCACCTGATTTGAAAGTTGCATCGAAAGTCATTGAGGCCTTACATGAAAGAGGGGTGATCTGCCGACCTGTAACGTTTGATAGCACAGATATTATTTGTTTTTCACCACCACTCATTATGAACCAAACCCAGGTTAATACGTTGGTAGAAAAATTACATGATGCTGTGTTGTCTGTTCAAAAGCAACTTGTAAATAGTTCCATAATCTAAGTTGTTTAAGAAAACATTTAATCATCCAGACTCAACAAAAATAATAATTTAATTGGGGGGATATAAATGAACAACGACCAAAAGTTATTAAAGATCCTAGGTAATAAGGACGTACTCACACTCGCATTTGGTGCAATGATTGGTTGGGGTTGGGTAGTGACAACCGGTTTATGGATAACAGAGGCAGGATCACTTGGGGCTATTCTTGCTTTTGCAATTGGTGGTACGATGGTTATCTTTGTCGGATTAACCTATGCAGAATTAGCTTCGGCTTTACCGCTAGCCGGCGGTGAACATGTCTATAGCTACAAGGCAATGGGAAGGCTTGCCTCCTTTATAACTACCTGGGCCATTATTCTTGGCTATATATCTGTAGTAGCTTTTGAGGCTGTTGCCCTTCCAACTGTTTTTGAATACTTATTTTCAGGCTATAGTCAAGGCCATTTATATACGATAGCGGGCTGGGATGTCACGGCGACGTGGGCAGGTGTTGGTATTCTGGGATCTCTACTTATTACTTGGATTAATTATCGCGGGATAAAGTTTTCTACCTCCATTATGTTTATTCTTACACTATTGATTATTATTGCAGGTTTAATACTGATCACAGGTAGCTCGGTCGGTGGAAATGCACAAAATATGACCCCGTTATTTGAAAAAGGGATTGCTGGATTATTAACGGTAATCATTATGACACCATTTATGTTTGTAGGGTTTGATGTCATACCGCAGGCTGCTGAAGAGATTAATCTGCCGCAAAGAAGAATTGGGCAATTATTAATTTTCTCTGTACTACTTGCGGTTGTTTGGTATATAGCCATTATTTTTGGTGTTTCACGAATATTGAGTCCGACTGAGATTAGCCAATCAAATCTTGTTACTGCTGATGCGATGGCAAAAGCTTTTGGTAATAGTCAACTGATGGGTAATATTCTGGTTCTTGGTGGTATTGGAGGAATATTGACAAGTTGGATTGGTTTTTATGTAGGTGGAAGTCGCGCAATTTATGCACTTGCCAATGCGGGTATGCTTCCTAAAGGCTTAGGGGAACTACATCCGAAATATAAAACACCGCATAAAGCTATTTTGTTAATCGGTTTGTTTTCTACAGCTGCTCCGTTATTAGGTCGACCTGCGCTTGTTTGGTTAGTTGATGCTGGTGGGTTAGGACTCGTTGTAGCTTGGTTTATGGTGGCGATATCGTTTATTATTTTGCGTAAAAAAGCTCCAGACATGAAACGTCCATTTAAACTTCCAGGTGGTACGACAATTGGTTGGATTGCAGCTTTTATGGCGTTTGGGATATCCCTTCTTTACATGCCAGGAATGCCTTCAGCACTGGTTTGGCCTTATGAGTGGGCGATAGTAGGGTTCTGGGTTATCTTAGGTGCAATTCTTTATAAACTGTCGATGGCTAAGTATGGCAAGAAATACGCGGATGAGCATATGAAGAAAGAAATTGATCGTGTTGCTTAAATAGGTTCAGAGGTTTCTAAAACGAAACAACTACCCTTATTGAAGGGGGTTGTTTCGTTTTTTTATTGGGGACTGATAAACCCAAATCCAACACACGACTGCACTATTTCAGATTCCGTTATTTGCTGTGATTTAATGCCGTTAGAAGTGATTCTGCCACCTGCTGCTTTATGAAAAAATAAAAAATTTAAAATAGTTAAAATAATTATTGACATTTAAAAAAGTACTGCACTATAATATAAATAACACAGTGTCGACAATCGACAGAAAATTAAATTGTTCCGATTGCAGACATGTATGCATTTTATATAATAGGTCAATGGACATAGTGATGGGTAGTGTGATTTTTCTATCCAGCCATTGGATACTATCAATGTCATACAATGAGCTTTTCAAGCCTACTCTCAAATTACCCCACTGAAAAGCTAGTTATTTCGCAGTCATATGTAACCGCTTACAGGTGTATAGTTAGTTAAATTAAGTACGAGGGGAAGAGATGTTTGTGTTAACATTTCCTATTTTAGAGTTTCATGAGAGATTAACGAAAACAAAACAGCGGATGGCAGATTCAGGAATCGATGTTTTGTTAGTTACAGATCCAGCGAATATGAATTATTTGACTGGATACGATGCATGGTCCTTTTATGTTCATCAATTACTTGTCGTTATGATTGATGAAGAACAACCAATTTGGATAGGTCGTGGACAGGATGCTAGTGCTGCAAGGCATACCACTTGGTTGGATGAAAATCATATAAAACCTTATGCAGATAATTATGTTCAATCAATGGTTAGGCATCCAATGGACTTTGTATGTGATGTGTTAAACGAAAAAAAACGTGGTAAGCAAACGATTGCCGTTGAACTTGACGCTTATTATTTTACCGCCAAGTGTTATATGCGGTTATCCCAGGGACTGCCAAATGCCACGTTTAAGGATGGTACAAATTTGGTCAACTGGGTTCGTATTATAAAATCTGATCAAGAAATTGCGTATATCAAACAGGCTTCTAAAATTGCCGAAAAGGCTATGCAAGTAGCTTTTGATACTTTAGATGTAGGAGTTAGAGAGTGTGATGTTGTTGCAGGGATTGCACACGCGCAGATAAGTGGTACAGAGGATTTTGGTGGGGATTATCCAGCAATTGTTCCGTTGTTGCCAACTGGTGAAAAAACATCAGCATGTCATTTGACCTGGACGGAAGAAAGGTTCAAGCAGGGGGACCCGGTCATTATAGAATTGGCTGGTTGCTATAAGCGTTATCATTCACCACTGGCACGAACTGCTGTTATTGGAATGCCGACTGAGCAGATGCAGCATATATCTGATGTTGTTATAGAAGGAATTAATACTACCTTAGATGCTATAAAACCAGGCGTTACGTGTGAAGAACTGGAGTTGGTTTGGCGCAAGGTTATTGATAAACATGGCATTAAGAAAGAATCTCGTATGGGATACTCGATGGGACTTAACTACCCGCCAGATTGGGGAGAGCATACGGCAAGCCTTAGGCCGGGAGACCGCACAATACTCCAACCTAACATGACTTTTCATATGATTCCTGGCATTTGGATGGATAATTTGGGTATCGAAATTAGTGAATCATTTCGGGTGACCGAAAAGGGTTGCGAGGTACTTGCCGACTTCCCACGTGAACTATTGGTTAAACCTAACATTCGGTTGGCCTAGGCTTTATAGTTTGTCCGGATTTAGGAGATATATAGAAAAACATCTTAGACATGACCTAGAGCACACTTTTTTCAAAATAAGAGGGGGGTCATTAGGAAATGAAGAAATTATTACTAGCTTCCGTATTATGTTTTTCTTTCATTCTATTAGCAGCATGTGGTTCCGAGGAATCTAGTGGTTCAGATGGAGAAGGAGAAGGTAGTGAGAATTTATTAACAACTTTGAAAGAGAAAGGTACAGTCACAGTTGGATTTGCGAATGAAAAACCATACGCATACCAAGAAGACGGTGAATTAAAAGGCGCTGCAGTTGATATCGCTGAGGCGGTCTTCAAAGAGCTTGGAATTGATACAGTTGAAGGTAAATTGGCAGACTTTAGTCAGCTAATTCCGGGTCTGAATGCAGGGAAATTTGATGTTATTACAGCTGGGATGGCAATAAACCCTGACCGTTGTGAAAATGTCGACTTTGGTGCACCAGAGATGATGTATGGGGAAGGATTAGTCGTTCAAGCTGGAAACCCATTAGATCTTCACAGTTATAAAGATATTGCAGAGAATCCAGACGCAACTGTATCCATCATGCAGGGAGCTACAGAGAATGAGTATGTTAAATCTGAAGGTGTAAGTCAAGATCAAATTCAAAGCGCACCAGATATCCCAGCAACATTCTCAGCAGTATCATCTGGACGTGCGTCTGCAACAACTGGTACAGAAATGTCACTCAAAATGGCTTTAGAAACATCTGAGTCAGATAATTTAGAGTTCGTTACCGACTTTGAGCAACCTGATATTAAAGGTATTCCAAGTTACGGTGCTGCAGCATTTCATAAAGATAGTGACACACTACGTGAAGCATATAATGAAAAGCTAGCTGAACTAAAAGAAGACGGAACAGTAAAGAAACTTTTAGAAGCAAACGGCTTTAGTGCTGAAAATAATTCAGTACCGGCAGATATCACTACAGAAGGTGTATGCAGCGGTGAACAATACTAAACTTGAACCAACCATTTAACTTTCTGTAAGTAGAGTAAAATAAATCAGCAAAGACTCCATAGGGTCCAGAATGAAAGGCTGGAGAGTTTTTTGAAGCGGTTTAGGGGATAAGTGTTGTTGCTGGGTGCCTTTTTGCTAGGCACCTGCACACATGCGGAGGGTAATAGTCCTCCGCCTATTTTTCTGTCCAAACAGTTGGATTAATTAAATTTGGTGGTCTTTTCCCATTCAATCCCGCTTCCAGATTTTCAGCTGCCAATTCAGACATCTTGAGCTCCGTCTCATGTGTAGAGGACCCAATATGCGGGGTTGTAACAACATTTTTCATCCCTAATAGTGGGTTATCTGAATCAACGGGCTCTTTTTCAAAAACATCCAGCCCTGCAGCAGCAAGTTCACTACTCTTAAGGGCGTCGATTAAATCCTGTTCCACAATCGTTTTTCCTCGTGATCCGTTAATAAATATAGCTGAGTTTTTCATTAACTGAAATTCGCGTTTCCCTATGAGCCCTGTAGTTTCCGGTGTTAATGGTGTTATGAGACAAATGAAATCAGATGTACGCAATAATTCATCGAGTCCGAAATACGTCGCATCGAATTTTTTCTCAACATCCGGTTTTCTCGTACGGCTGTGATACAAAATGTCCATGTCGAATCCAAAATGTGCGCGCTGCGCGATAGCCTGACCGATTCTTCCCATACCAATAATGCCTAACGTTTTATGGTGAACATCGACACCAAAGTGCTCCGGCTCAATCGCTTCTGTAATCCAATCGCCATTTTTTACAAATTG
Source organism: Virgibacillus necropolis (assembly GCF_044793635.1). Lineage (GTDB taxonomy): Bacteria > Bacillota > Bacilli > Bacillales > Amphibacillaceae > Virgibacillus_F > Virgibacillus_F necropolis_A. The sequence continues at coordinate 1,284,000 of NZ_CP084992.1, read as the reverse complement.
ATCCAGTTCGGGAATACGTCTAGCTGCAGCAATCAGTAAACTAAAAACCGTATCTGCTACTGTATCTGTAAGCACATCAGGCGTGTTGGTTGCCAAAATGTTACGCTTACTTAATTGTTCTATATCCAAGTTATTGTATCCGACAGAAACATTGCTCACAATTTTTAAATGAGGAGCTCTTTTAAGTAGATCGTGGTCAACTACTAATTCTAATCCAATAATACCTTCCGTTTCGCTTAGGTGATCCAAAAAGTCGGAATCATTTTTGGTATCGATATTTTTAAAAAATCGGGTATCGTACTTTTTTTGCAATGCTTCCAGGACAGGTTTCTCTACGCGGTTATATGCGATAACTTTTTTCTTCATTATATATTCCCCCGTTTCAGGTTAAAATTAGCAATCAACTAACCTAAAAATAGCTACATTTTAATGGGAAGTCAATATAAAAAAATAAAAATTTGAAATAATGAAAACAATAATTGACAATTGAAATAGTCTGAATTATTATGAAAGTAATAGTAATGTCGACAATCGACATAAAACAATTCATATATTACTGTTGTTGCTCTTTGCACAATGGAAGCCATTATCTAGAAAGGGGGTTTTACTCATGGATGATGATAATTTTATCCTGCAAAAATCATTAAGTGAGCAAATTGCAGATGAGCTGAAGAGGAGAATTTGGAATAAAGAGATTCAGTTTGGTGAGCGATTACTTGAAACCGATCTTGCGGAAAGATTTGACGTCAGTCGAAGCACAATTAGAGAAGTGTTGAAAATTCTTGAGATTGAAGAGTTGGTTGTAATTAAAGCGCGAAAGGGTACGTACGTTGCTGATTTTACCCAACAAGACCTGGACGAAATTATTGAGTTACGAACTTTGATTGAGGTCAACGCTTTTAAGCATGCAATACCTCGATTAGAGAAGAAACATTTTCAGGATCTGGAAGAAATTACGGAACAAATGAAAGAAAAAGTAGATGAGGAAAACTGGAATGGACTATTTGATCTCGATATGCAGTTTCACAGCTATGTTGTTAATTTAAGTGGAAACTCACGCATTATAAAGATTTACGATTCGCTACAAGTACAAATCAGAACGCTTCTCATGCATCTTGATCAATATTATTCCAGTCATCAATCATTTTATGATGAACATAAAGAATTGCTAAATGCTTTACGATCAAAAGACGTGCAAACAGTTAACACACGAGTCAAAAACCATATTGAGTACGTAGAGGAAAAATTGCTTGGTGTTGATCAAAAAAATAATTTGGAGGTCGAGGAGGTTTAACAAAATGAACAAACAGTTTGCTAACGTTCAAACAGAATTACCTGGCCCAAAGGCGAAGGAATTGCTTGATCGAAGACTAGATATTGTGCCACAGGGTATTGGTTATGGCATTCCTACATTTGTTGAATCAGCAAAAGGAGCATTGCTTCAAGATGTTGATGGTAATCATTTTATCGATTTTGCTGGCGCAATTGGCACAATCAATGTAGGGCACAGTCATGATACTGTGGTCAAGGCGTTACATGATCAAATTGACCGCTATATCCATACAGGGTTCAACGTTATGATGTACGATCCGTATATCGAACTTGCCGAAAAAATTGCGGAACTTGCACCAGGCTATTCGAAAAAGAAAGTGATGTTTTTAAATAGTGGTGCAGAAGCTGTAGAAAACGCAGTTAAAATTGCCCGTAAATATACGAATCGTCAGGCAATCGTTTCATTTACCGGTGGTTTTCACGGGCGTACCCTGATGGGGATGTCGCTAACAGGGAAAGTGCGACCATATAAATATGAATATGGACCATTTGCTCCTGAAGTTTACCGGGCACCGTTCCCTTATGATTATCGTCGACCTGAATCGATGAGCACGGAAGCATACACAAAGCACATGTTGAAACAAGTGGAAGACTTTTTCATTAGTGAGGTTGACCCTAGCTTAGTAGCTGCTTTCATTATGGAGCCAGTCCAGGGAGAAAGTGGATTTATCATTCCGGATAAAGCGTTTGTGCAAGGTGTCTATGAATTGTGTAAACAACACGGTATCTTGTTCATTGCAGACGAAATCCAAACAGGCTTTGGACGTACTGGTAAATATTTTGCAATGGAACATTATGGTGTCGAGCCAGACCTTATTACCATTTCCAAATCGATGGCTGCGGGGTTGCCAATTAGTGGTGTGATTGGACGGGAAGAAATCATGGACAAAGCGCGTCCAGGTGAATTAGGTGGTACGTATTGCGGAAGTCCACTAGGATGCCGTGCAGGGCTTGCGGTGTTGGAAGTTATGGAAAAAGAAAACCTTAACGAGCGCGCTGTAACGATTGGTCAGCGGGTCATGGAAAGATTTAAAGAAATGTATGATCGTTTTGACGTGATTGGTGACTTTAGGGGCCTTGGCGCAATGTGTGCTATGGAATTTGTAAAAGATCGGGGCAGTAAAGCGCCTGATAAAGCGTTAAGTGATCAGATTTTGAAAGAAGCGCAGCGACGGGGTGTTATTGCACTTAAATCCGGCGTTTATGATAACGTGATCCGTTTGCTAATGCCACTCGTGATTACAGATGAGCAATTGGAAGAAGGTTTGAACATCCTCGAAGAAGCGGTGGAGGCCGTTCTTGTTGGAGCTGAAAATTAAATAGAATACTAGATTGTTGTAGCTGATTGTTGAATAGAATTCAGATGGATTGGAGTGTACAAATAATGAATGAAGTAAAAATGAAAAACTATTTAATGAATATAAATGGTGAGTGGGTTGGCGAAGGACTTGGCACAATAGATGTCGTAAACCCAGCTAATGGTCAGACTGTCGGTACTGTACCAAATGGTGGTGAAGAAGAAGCTACACTGGCGATTGATGCTGCACATGAGGCTTTTCAAACGTGGTCACAAAAGACGGCATATGAGCGCGCTGGTTATTTAAAACGACTTCACCAGCTTATTTTGGATAATCAGGAAGAGTTGGCACAAATAATGACATTAGAAATGGGTAAGCCAATCAATGAATCAAGAGGTGAAGTGAAATACGCAGCTTCCTTTATTGAGTGGTTTGCAGAAGAAGGCAAGCGTGTTTACGGAGAAACAATTCCTTCACACATTTCAAGTAAGCGCTTACAAGTTTGGAAGAAGCCAGTTGGAGTTGTGGCGGCAATTACGCCGTGGAATTTTCCGGCAGCGATGTTGACACGGAAGATGGGTCCCGCATTGGCAGCTGGCTGTACGGTCGTGATGAAGCCTTCAGGTGAAAGCCCGTTATCAGCGGTCAAATTGATGGAGTTGTGCGAAGAAGCAGGATTTCCGAAAGGTGTCGTTAACTTAGTGACAGGATCATCATCTAAAATTGCCAAAGCGATTATGGATAATGCCAAGGTTCGTAAAATTACGTTTACCGGGTCCACTGAAGTTGGAAAAATCTTAATCAGACAAAGTGCTGATCAAGTGAAACGATTGTCGTTGGAACTCGGTGGGCATGCTCCGTTGATTGTTTTAGACGATGCTGATGTTGAAGTGGCAGTAAAGGGTGTCATGGCATCTAAATTTAGAAATGCTGGTCAAACTTGTATCTGTGCCAACCGCATTTACGTTCAAGCTGGTATTTACGACGCATTTGTGGAGAAATTTTCCGAGGCAGTTGAAGAATTGAGCGTTGGGAATGGTGTTGATGAATCGGTGGATATTGGTCCATTAATTAATCAGGCAGGCTTGGACAAAGTGAAAAATCACGTGCAGGATGCAATAACAAAAGGAGCTTCAGTTGTAACGGGAGGTGAAGCTATTACAAAGGACGGCGGGGTTTTCTTTGCCCCAACTGTTATCAAAGATGTGGATCAATCGATGGTTGTGATGCAGGAAGAAACGTTTGGCCCGGTGGCACCTATCCAAAAAATTGCTTCAGACGAGGAAGCGGTTAAGCTAGCGAATGATACACCATACGGATTGGCTGCATATGTATTTTCAGGAAATGTTGCGAGAGGCACCCGTGTTATTGAACAACTGAATTTCGGGATTGTCGGTTGGAATGATGGTGCTCCATCAGCTGCACAAGTACCTTTCGGTGGAATGAAAGAAAGTGGAATCGGTCGAGAGGGAGGACACGAAGGATTAGACGCCTTTGTGGAATCACAGTACGTTTCGATTGGAATGGAATAATGCTCTTCAACTGGACATAAACCCTTCAATCAATATGTTATAAGCAAAGTGGTTGGGTTTTAAGGAATTTACAATCGGCGGATATCTTTGTAGATTGGCGGAAATAAAGACGAATCGGCCGATAAAGGCTGTATTCCCAAAGATTGTTGCTTTTTAAGAGAATAGATATATATTGCGACGTAACTGCTGGTTGATTTCCACTGCGGACCGTTGCTTTCCGCGGGCACGGCTTCAGCCTCCTTGCCCCGGCAAGGGGTATGCCGACGTTGTCCGCAAAGGACGGTTTTAGTCGGCCCTCATCATCTTCCACCGCTGCGGGGTCTTCAGACTCGTGCTGTTCCCGCAGGAGTCAACTGTCCGCAGCGAAAATCAACTGCCATAACAGTGAAAGGGGCTATATATTACTGCTTCCAGACACCATGTTAGCGGAGGAAAAACACGGAGACTCCTGCGGGAAAGCGTAGTGATCTTTCCGTAGCGGTCGCCGGGCATTGAACATGACTTTTGGTTACGTCGTAGTCATATCAACTATGAAGATGAAAAGCAACAATGCTTATAAATGGAGCCTTTCTAAAATGGTAATTAAAGAAGGGATTGGTCTTTTTGAAACAGATGATACAAACACTGAATGCTCCAAAGCCATGCGGACCGTATTCGCAAGGAGTCAAAGCTGGAAATTTTATCTTCGTATCGGGTCAGGACGGTGTTCAACCAAATGGAGAATCAGCCGGTGAGTCGATTTCTGAACAAACTGCCGCAAGCTTGGAAAATATTAAAAATGTATTAGCGGAAAAAGGCGCTAAGCTCTCGGATATCGTCTATGCTACATGTCATTTATCGGAACTAAATCAGGGGACCGTCCAAGAATTTAACAGCGTTTATGAATCTTATTTTAAAGATGTTGAAGTAAAGCCTGCACGAATTACGGTGGGCAGTCAATTGTTAGGGGTTAAAGTAGAGATTAGTGCTATAGCTGCCGTAAATTGATCAAGATAGGGAGGGGGTTATCCTTCCCTTTTTCCAAAAAGGGGGCGCTGATGTGGTTACGAAAAGTAAAGCAATGCTCAAGCGGGCAGAAGATATGGCTGCACAGTTGGTTCAGTGGCGACGCAGGCTCCACATGTATCCGGAATTAAGTTTTCAAGAAGTGGAAACGTCACGGTTTGTCGCACAAGTTTTAGAACGGATTCCAGGTATGCACGTTGAAGTAGGTGTAGGGTATCCAACAGCGGTAGTTGGCACGCTTTCAGCTGGCTCCGGACCTACAATTGCCATTCGAGCGGATATGGATGCGTTGCCTATTAATGAGGGAAATGATTATGAATTCAGCTCACAACACGCAGGTGTAATGCATGCCTGTGGTCATGATGCACATACTACGATTGGCTTAGGCGTTGCTAGTTTACTAGGTGAAAGTTTTCAAAATGGCGAGATTCAGGGTACGGTTAAGTTCCTGTTTCAGCCTGCAGAAGAACGAGCAGATGAGCATGGTTCAACTGGAGCACCATACATGATTCGAGCAGGAGCGTTAGATGGCGTCGAATGTGTCATTGCTTTACATATGAGCCCGGAAAACAAGCTTGGTGAGGTACAGGTTCATGATGGATACAGCATGGCCAACGTGGACGTTTTCGAAGCAAGTATCTATGCAACAGGCGGACATGGGGCATATCCTCACCTGGGAACAGATCCGGTATGGATGCTTGGCCCGGTGTTGCAGGCATTACATGGAATTGTGGCGCGTCGGGTATCCCCACTTGATTCAGCAGTGATTAGTATTGGTAGTATTCAAAGTGGATCTGCCAGTAATGTTATCCCATCTGAAGTGAAACTAAAGGGAACCATTCGGAGCTACCATCCTGATGTTCAAACGTTGTTACACACTGAACTGCGTAAGGCATTTTCATTGGTTAAAGCTTTAGATGGTGATTATACATGTACGATAACGCCTGAAGATCCTTCACTGAAAAATGATGCAGCAGTAAATCAGTTAATTAAGCGCTCTATTCAGGACCTTTTTCCCCATTTCAACGTAATCAATACTCCATTTGGTTTGGGTGGAGAAGATTTCGCTCATATGACCCAGGCGGTTCCAGGCGCAATGTTCTTTCTTGGTTGTGCAATTTCAGATGGCAAAATTAGAGATCTTCATACACCGCATTTTGATATAGACGAAAACGTTTTGCCTGTTGGTGTATCTATTTTAGCCGAAACAACTAGGCGTTTTTTGACAGGACCTGAATTAGCTGAATAAAAAGTAATAGGGGGGAATAGAATGGCAAAAAAGCCTGTTGTCCTGCGTGATGTTTGGGAGGCCCGAAAGCGGATTTCTCCGGTCGTTAAAAAATCTCCTTTAATATATTCCCCTGCGTTGTCCGAATTTGCAGGGACATCCATTCACTTAAAGCTGGAAAATCTTAATGTGAGTGGGTCATTTAAAATTAGGGGAGCAACAAATAAGATTTTAAGTTTGACAGCTGATGAACGGAAACACGGTGTGACAACGTTCTCTACAGGTAATTTTGGGATGAGTGTTGCTTATATTGCTAAAAAATTAGGAATCAAGGCCACCATTTGCATTTCAAATCGAGTGCCAAAAGCGAAAGTAGAGACGCTGCAGCGTTCAGGTGCACAGATAGAAGTTTATGGTGAGTCACAGGATGATGCTGAACAGCGTAGCTATCAATTGGAAAAAGAACAAGGTTTAACGGTTATCCATCCGTTTGACGACCCTTATATCATCGCTGGTCAAGGTACAATTGGGTTAGAGTTATTGGAAGATTTACCTGAGATAGATACCGTTATTGGAGGATTATCTGGTGGTGGTCTACATTCTGGGCTTGGGGTTGCGTTGAAATCAACTGATCCTGAGATTCAGGTACTTGGAATTTCGACTGCTCGTGGTGCAACGATGTATGAGAGTATTCAAGCAGGAAAACCGGTCATCGTAAAAGAACAAGACACCCTGGCTGATAGTTTGCTAGGCGGTATCGGCATCCACAATAACTATACCTTTAATATGGTCCAGCAATATGTCGATGAAATTGTTTTACTAAATGAGGACGCGATTGCTGAAGGGATGGCTTTTATGCTGGATAAACACCGGATGGTAATCGAAGGGGCGGCAGCATCTGGTATCGGTGCGGTATTAAATAATAAAATTCGATTAGGTTCTCATAACGTAATTGTCATCAGTGGCTGCAGTGTCGATACTTCCGTCATATTAGATATAGCGGAACAATTTAAGTCGAAAATCCAAAAGTAGGTGGATTTTCAACAATTGTGGGAGGTTTTTACGTTGAATAAAATGTTATATAATAACCGAATTATGGAACGGGAAAACTTAATCAATATTGAAGACCGTGGCTACCAGTTTGGTGACGGGATTTATGAAGTGATCGGCGTTTATGACGGTAAACCACTCATGTTGGATGAACATTTAGAACGTCTGGAAAGAAGTGCTGGAGAGGTAAAGCTATCATTGCCTGGTACAATTGTTGACTTGAAAAGTAAATTAGAGGAATTAGTAGCGGCAAATGGATTGCAAGAAGGTATTATTTACATGCAGGTGTCCAGGGGGTCTGCCGCTAGATGGCACGAGTTTCCAGCCTCTGATGTTTCTCCAGTAACTGTCGCGTATACGAGAGCTGAGGAACGGATGAGTGAGATTGAAGACCAAGGTGCAACAGCCGTGCTTACAGAAGATATTCGCTGGTTACGGTGTGACATAAAAACCCTTAACTTACTTCCAAATGTATTGGCAAAGCAAAAAGCAGTTGAAAATAATGCAATTGAAGCTATTCTTCACCGGGGCGATCTAGTTACGGAAGCAAGTGCTTCAAATGTATTCATTGTTAAAGATGGTGAACTGTTCACACATCCGGCGAACAACTTTATTCTAAATGGCATTACGAGAAAAAAAGTACTGCAATTATGTGATGGCTTAGGTGTAAAGGTAAATGAAAAAACATACACCGTCAAAGACATGCTGGAGGCAGATGAAGTATTTATCACCGCAACGAAATTAGATGTCGTACCCATTCTAAAAATTGACGATCGTACAATTGGAACAGGTGAACCTGGAAAAATGACAAGGCAGGTTTTACAAGCGTTCCGTACGTTATATTAAGTCTGGAATTTGATGTTGAATGGCGTCTCGGATCGACTTTTCACCTCCTCCCGTTCAACTCTACGGGAGTAAAGGATGTAAGGAACTAGACTAGATTCATTGGAATTGGGAGGAGGGATGTCGCTTGAATTATTCAGTAACCTTGAAATCACATAGCCCAACAATAGCGGAAATAGACCTTACCGCGTTTAAAGAAAATATACAAATACTTAAAAAAGGCATTAAAAAAAATTGCATGCTATTAGCGGTAGTGAAAACAAATGCCTATGGGCACGGCACTGTTCCGATTGGACGTGAAGCGGTACATGCTGGAGCTGACCGACTCGGTGTTTCATCCGTAGAAGAGGGTGCATTACTCCGTGAAAGTGGAATCGATATACCTATCCACATTTTAAGTTCGGTCACGTCCGATCAGGCAGCGGATGTTGTACATTATGGGCTCACAGCTTCAGTAAGTTCACAGCAATTAGCGAAAGCTATCAGTGAAGCTGCAACCAATCAAGGGAAAATAGCTACAGTCCATTTGAAAATTGATACTGGCCTCCACAGGTTTGGGGTTGAGCCAGATAGAGTGATAGACTTTTGCAAGTCATGTTATCACCTACAGGGCTTAGAGTGGGAGGGAGTCTACACGCACTTCTCAAGTGCTGACGAAGAGGACTGGATGACGACCAAAAAACAATTCACCCTGTTTATGGAGACTGTACTAAAATTGAATGAACAAGGATTTACTTTTCCGATTCGCCATGTGGGTGGCTCAATGATTGCTATGGAAAGACCTGATATGCATCTTGATATGGTGCGACCTGGAATTGCCTTATTTGGGTATCACCCTGCACCCAGACTACATAATAGAGTTTCTTTAAAGCCAGTAATGAAGTTGAAATCTAAACTTATTCATATCCGAGAGTTGCCTCCAAATACTCCAATTGGGTATGGTGGGGACTATGTAACAACTTCCAATGAAAAAATAGCTATTGTGCCAATTGGACATGGTGGCGGTTATCAAAGAGTCTTGTCAAACAAGGGTGAAATGCTTGTCAAAGGGCATAGAGCTAGAATTGTTGGTACCATATCCCTGGACCAAACGTTTATCGACGTCACGAACATACCGGACGTGGTTGAAGGTGATGAAGTAGTATTGATTGGCAATCAAGGGGAAGAAGCAATTTCCGCTAGGGAAGTAGCCGGCCGGATGGAAAGCATTGTAGATGAAGTGCTGTCAGGTTTAACAGAACGAATTCGGCGGGAATATTTGTAATCCATAGATGGTAATAAAATTGAAACTTAGACTACTTAGGAGGTTACGATGAATAATTTTAATATAGCACTTATACCAGGCGATGGAATTGGTCCTGAAGTGGTGGCAGAGGGTGTTAAAGTTCTAAAAGCGATTGAAAAGATGGATTCCAACATTTCTTTTTCTTTTACCGAGTTCCCTTGGAGCTGCGAATATTATCTGCAACACGGCAAAATGATAGACGATGATGGCATGGAAAAACTTGCGCAATTTGACGCTATTTATTTGGGTGCGGTCGGTTATCCAGGTGTACCGGATCACATCTCATTAAGGGATCTGCTTTTAAGGATTAGAAAAGAATTTGATCAGTATGTAAATCTGCGTCCAATTACGCTTTTAAGTCCGTCTTTAACACCATTAAAATCCAAGACTGAGAAAGACATAGACTTCCTGGTCATTCGCGAAAATAGTGAAGGTGAGTATTCTGGGGCGGGCGACTGGTTATTTAAGGGGAAACCTGAAGAAGTGGTTTTACAAACAGGTGTATTCTCCCGAAAAGGTACAGAACGGATCATCCGTTATGCGTATGAAGAAGCACGCAAGACGAACAGAACGCTGACGAGTGTAAGCAAAGGTAACGCACTAAATTATTCAATGGTTTTTTGGGACGAGGTTTTTGAAGAGGTTGGAAAAGAGTATCCTGATGTAAAGACTTACTCCTACCTTGTCGATGCAGCCAGCTTATATTTTGTTTCTAATCCAGAAAGATTTGAGGTTGTCGTTACATCTAATCTTTTTGGTGATATTTTGACCGATATCGGGGCTGCTATTACTGGTGGAATGGGTCTTGCAACAGGCGCAAACGTTAATCCGGAAAAAAACTTTCCTTCCATGTTTGAGCCTGTTCATGGATCCGCTCCAGACATATCTGGTAAAGGGATTGCGAATCCAATTGCGGCAATATTGTCTGTCAGTCAAATGATGAATTTTTTTGGCGAAGAAAAGTGGGCAAAAGCTATCCTTTCTACTGTTAAAGAAATGCTAAAAGAAACGGAACAGCTAACGCCAGACTTGGGCGGGAAAGCTTCCACGGATGAACTTGGTGACCGATTTGTTGAATTGCTTATGGGTAAGGCTGTTTCGAATAAGTAGTATTGTGATCGCTCACTTCTAACAGATACAAAGAGCGGTTTATATTAGAAAAAGAGCTACTAAAACCAGTGTATATTGTTCAATATGCATTGGTGGCAGCAGCTCTTATTTTTCTGAGGGGCTAATAAAATACATAAAGGTTGATAATAACCCACTTGTGATAAAACTAATCCAAATTGCCAACAATGATTCCCCTGTTACGATTAAAATGGTTCCAGCACCAACTCCAACCAAAACACTATACGCAAAGAAAGCACTTAATCTTTTATTTCCAAAAATAATCCATAGCATCGGAACAATTAAGGCACCGTAAAATTGGCCAAAGAAGAAAATTAATTCTAATAAATTTGGTGTAAAAACAGTACTAATTATAAACAAAACCAAAGAAATTAAGCCTGCAATTAAATAAGATAATTTATATTTTTGACGTTCTGAATAGTTTTTGTCTATGCTTATGATATTTTTTACAATCAGGACAGTGGTAGCATGTAGTTCCGCACCAACTGTTGTAGATAATATACTGAAACAAAATAAAAAGAATAAGATTACCAAAATGATTGGGTCAATTTTATATATAAACTCGAATAACAAAGTAAATGTATTATCGAAACTTTTGTTAAAGATTGATATAAGGAGCATTGAAAAAAGGGCAAGTGGAATTGTCCCCCATATTAACCCAGTTAACCAAAAAGACGCTCGAACTTTCGTAGGTTGAATGATATGAATTCGCTGCCAAGTTGCACGATCAGTTATAACTTGTCCAAACCCAATTAAAATTGCTGTTAGAATGAATAGAAAGGCGTCATGGTTTTTCCAGTACAAAAGATAGGGATGATACAGTCGTATGCCATCATAAACTGGATAAATCCCTTCTTGAATAAAGAAATACACTGGTATAAAAATAATAGCTGCAAAAATAAGAGAGATTTTGATTGGTTCTATTTTATGTAAGGTGTACATACCTCCAATCCCTGCGTAAATAAAGCAATAAACGAAAAATATAAATAAACCAATGAAAGCAGGTATATCTAATAGTAGATGAAATAATAGACCAGCACCCATAGCCTGGATAAATAGGGAATCAAAACTTGTAAGTAGCAATAGACCCATCATAATTGTATAAGATTGACCTGAAAGTCGGTCTTGTAATACATCCCCAATTGTTTCATGTTTGTTGAAGCGCTGTTTTATTTTTACAGCGACAAAACTAAATAGAATAAAAGCAAAGATACCCATTAAAGAATACCCTAAACCACCAACTATTCCGTATTTGAATAATGTTTCCGGGGTGGATAGAATAGTATTGGCAGTTATCCAACGTGCCAGTAACGTTAATACTCCAAATGAGGCACCTAGTGATAAACCTCCAGTAATATACCATTTATAAGATTTTCCCATCAAACTTGTACATCCTTTGAGCGGAATTCACGAGGAGTCAATCCGGTTTGTCTTTTAAATAAAGAACTAAAATAATGTTGACTATTAAATCCACATGTCTCTGATACTTGTGAAATATTCATTTTAGGAGATTCTTTAAGCATCCGTTTGGCCATCTCAATTCGATAGTTATTTAAATAACTTGCGAAGTTTGTGTTTAACTCTTCATTAAACTTTCGACTTAAATAAGCATTGTTAACATGGATATCATCAGCAATTTCCCCAAGCGTTAGGCGTTCATCGAAACGAGTGTGAATGGTTTCTAGTGTTTGGTTTACCATATCTGATAAGTTGGCCTGCTGGAGGTATGGTTGGATAGCCTCAATCAATTCACTTTCAATCAAAGGCTTTGTAATATAATCTTCAACCCCCATTCGCAATGCTTGGTGGGCATAGTCGAATGATTGAAATGCAGTGACCATGATAACTTTTATCTGGTAGTCATTCTTAAATTGCTTAGCAAGCTCCAAACCTGATTTTCCTGGTAATTGAATGTCAACAAAAGCAAGCTGAATTGCTACTTCCTCGACAATATCGAGTGCTCGAGATGCATCTTTTGCTTTATAAACAGAGTTAAAATTAAAATAAGGTTTCAGGAGGTATTCAAGTTGCTCAAGTTCTAATTGCTCATCATCAACTAAAAGAATATTCACGAGTAAATCCCTCCTTATATATCTACCGTTCTTGTATTGGCCATTCCATTCGAACTAACGTAAATGTAGCTTGTTCAATGAGATGCACGTCTGCCTTTTTATCAGGGTAAAGTAAGGACAGTCTTTCTTTTACATTTTCTAGACCTATGCCTTCCTGCTTTGGCTCAGAATTCGACTCACTTCGACCAACTTCACCTTTATTATTCCAAACTTCCAGAATCACCTCTTCATCATTGGAATGAATGCTTATAACTAATTCAGCGCTCCCTTGGTATCTTTCAAATCCATGCTTAAAACAATTCTCAACGAAGGTTTGAATAACATAAGTAGGGATCATTTTATCGCGCATTTCAGACTCAACATGCTGTTCCACCTGCAAGCGATCCCCAAATCGCAGTTTTTGTATGTCTAAGTAATAGTTGGTGTATTGCAGCTCTTGATCAATAGTCGATAGTGATTGGTCACTGGTGAATTTGTGTTTAAAAAACTTGGATAAAATTTCAATTGAGCTAATTAAATCTTTTTTACGGTCGAGTCGAGCTAGGCTCATGATGACATTTAATGTGTTAAAAAAGAAATGGGGTTGAATTTGCTGACTGAGCACATCAAACCTTGTTCGTTGTAATTCTTGTTCAAGTGCAAGCCGATTCGCCTGACTTTTTAGAGAGTCTATTCTTTTTTCAAATATGAATAAAAATAAAAGTGTAAAAGCTCCGATTAATGGAGCTAATACACATATCATAATATATATAGAAAGAGTTTCTAGGTTGATCATACCATCAGACTCCATCCTCTAAGGTGTTCATTAGTTACATTATACATGAAACAGATTAGTTTAAGATATAAAATTTTCAGCATAATGACAAGCGACTACGTGATCCTTATCAAATGATTTCAATTCTGGATCAACCTCGCTACAATATTCCGTCGCAAATGGACAACGCGTATGAAAGCGACATCCAGAAGGAGGATTAATCGGCGAGGGTACGTCCCCTTTGATTTCAATAACATTCCTCTCCACATCTAAATCAGGAACAGGGATTGCTGATAATAGAGCTTTTGTGTAAGGATGAATGGGTTTATCAAATAATGAATGCTTATCGGCTATTTCGACCACTTTGCCAAGGTACATAACCATGATGCGGTCTGAAATATGTCGAACCACACTTAAGTCATGCGAGACAAATACATATGTCATGTTAAATTGTTTCTGGAGTTTTTTAAGTAAGTTTAATACTTGAGCTTGAATGGACACATCAAGAGCGGAAACCGCCTCATCGCAAACAATCATTTTGGGATTAACCGATAGGGCTCTAGCAATACCTATACGTTGGCGTTGTCCACCACTAAATTCATGGGGTAAACGCTCCAATGAATCAGGAGGCAGTCCGACTAATGACATCAGTTCAAGCATCCGACCTTCACGTTCAGAATTTTTTAGTACGTTTTGTATTTCCATTGCCTCGTTCAACATTTGACGAATCGTTCTCCGTGGATTGAGTGATGCAAACGGATCTTGGAAAATAACTTGAATATCGCCACGAACATCCTTTAATTCCTTACGTGATAACTTTGCTAGATCTCGTCCTTCAAAATGAATTTCTCCATCTGTTGGGTTTTCCAGTCTAAGGATTGCCCGACCGGTTGTAGACTTTCCACAACCAGATTCTCCAACAATACTTAATGTTGTACCTTCCTCAACTTCAAAAGATATATCATCCACTGCTTTGACATATTGTTTTGCCTTAAAGGGTGACTCTTTTTTAACCGAAAAATATTGTTTTAGATGTTTTACTTCAAGTAAAGGTTTTGTAGTGACCGTCATGAGATACTCACTCCTTTTTTAAATTCTTTCTCATCTTGATGTAGTAAGCAGCGAACCTGGTATGATTCGTCCGTACTGACTTTGAGATTAGGATGTGTCTGGTGACAAGACTCCTCGACTATCGGACAACGATCTGCAAACTTACATCCCTGGTGTTCTTTGAATGGACTAGGGATGTTCCCCTCCATGGCCAACAGCTCTTCCTGATCTTCATAAAGTTTCGGTAATGACCGGAGAAGCCCTTTCGTGTAAGGATGCTTAGGGTGGCGGAATAGCTCTTCGGTTGTGGAGTATTCCACAATTTCTCCAGCATACATTACGGCTACTTTGTCACATGTTTCTGCTACAACACCAAGGTCGTGTGTAATGAAGACTACTCCCATATTGAGTTTTTTTTGTAAGTCTTTCATCAACTTTATTATTTGTGATTGAATCGTTACATCGAGTGCTGTAGTTGGTTCGTCAGCGATTAATACCTCAGGGTTGCAAGCTAGGGCCATTGCAATCATAACGCGTTGACGCATACCGCCGCTTAATTGAAACGGCTCTTGTTTTGCACGTTGTTCTGGCGATGGTATTCCAACTAGTTCAAGCATTTCAATACTTTTTTTAAATGCCTGTTTTCGGCTCAATCCCTGATGTTCACGAATGGTTTCAGCGATTTGTTCTCCTACTGAAATGACGGGGTTTAGGGATGTCATCGGTTCTTGGAAAATCATTGATATTTGGTTACCACGTATAGTCCGCATTTGTTTTTCAGATTTACCAATCAACTCCTCGTTATTTAAACGAATCGAACCATCAACAATTTTCCCAGGGTCTGGAATAAGTTGAAGTATTGATAAGGATGTCATACTTTTTCCGCAACCGGATTCACCAACAATACCAAGCGTTTCTCCTTTATGAAGGACTAAATCAATGCCGTCAACAACTTTACCAACGCCTTTCTTTGTCTGGAAATAAGTTTTTAGTTGATCAATTTCAAGAACCTTTTCTTGTGTCATTGTGAAATCACTCCCTTTAATTTAAGTCAATTCGACGGTTGAAAAATCGGTACATAATATCAACAAACAAGTTAACAATTACAAATACTAGAGAAGCAACGAGTATTCCACCCTGAACCATTGGTATATCGCGCATTCGGATTGAATCTACTATTAGTCGTCCAAGTCCGTTTATAGCAAACACGGATTCTATTAAAACAGTACCACCAAGTAGAGCCCCAAATTGAAGTCCAACAACCGTGATTACCGGGATTAGTGCATTTCTTAATGCATGTTTGTAAATGACTAGATACCCTCGTATCCCTTTGGCCCGTGCAGTTCGAATATAATCTTGCCTTACAACCTCTAACATGCTTGAACGGGTCATGCGTGCAACAATGGCAGCTCCACTCGCGCCAAGTGTAAAGGCTGGTAGCACCATGTGACGAATACTTTCCCATCCAGCAACTGGAAACCACTGTAACTCAACTGAAAAAATGTACATGAGAATCAAACCTAACCAAAAACTAGGGAAGGAAATCCCAAGTAGCGCTACAACCATAACGCTCATATCTGATGCTGAGTACGGACGTACTGCTGAAATTATTCCCGCTGTCATTCCGAGAATGATGGTTATTAAGGTACTATAAAACGCAAGCTCAATTGATATTGGCAGTCGCGTCATGATTTCATCAATAACAGGCTGATGACTTTTCGCGGAAATTCCAAGGTCTCCTTGAAATAGTCCGGTTATATAATCGAAGTACTGTACATGGAGAGGGCGGTCTAAACCGAGATCGTGCCTGAGAGCCTCAACCGTTTCCTGTGAAGCACCCTTTCCTGCAAGAACTTGAGCTGAATCGCCTGGAACCATTTGCATGATTAAAAAGATAACTAGGGTAATACCGATAACAACGGGAATCGTTTGAAGTAGTCGTTTGGTTATAAAAGCAAGCATAAGTTTTCCTCCTTTTTATGATTTCATTCTTGGATCGAGTGCATCCCGTAAACCGTCCCCAAATAGGTTACAACCCATTACTAATAATGCAATTGTTAAACCTGGGAAGATGGCCATGTATGGGGCGCTGAAAATATAATCACGTCCATTTGAAAGCATTGCACCCCATTCGGGTGAAGGTGGCTGTGCCCCTAGTCCAAGAAATGATAGACCGGCTGCTGATAGAATTGCTGTTGCTAGGCGTAACGTTCCTTGCACAATTAAAGGAGACAAAATATTAGGTAGTATATGTTTGAAAATAATTATGCCATCATGGGCCCCAAGGGAGCGAATGGCATCAACATATTCTAGTTTTCGTACTTCCATTGTTGAACCACGTGCTATTCGTGCAAATAATGGTACGGAAAACACACCAACAGCTACTGTTACATTGAATAGGCTTGGCCCTAAAGCACTAATAATTGCCAGTGCCAACAAAATTCCTGGAAATGCAAGCATAATATCAAGTAACCGGCTAAGAATTGAGTCAATTATTCCGCCATAGTAGCCTGCTGCCATTCCCATAATAATTCCGAAAACAGCCCCGAAAACCACAGCCGCAAGTCCGACTGACATGGATAGACGTGATCCATACAGAATGCGACTTAAAATATCTCTTCCTTTATCATCAGTACCCATCCAATGTTCAAACGATGGTGGCTGAAGTTTATTCGGTAAGTCAATCGCCAACGGATCGTAAGGTGCAAGCACTGGAGCAAATAGTGCGATTACTATATAAAATAGAACAATTAATCCTCCTGCTAATGCAGCCTTATTTCGAACTAACTTTTCGGTGAATTCTTTTACTCTTTCTATGCGTTGTTGTTTTCGAATCTCATTAAACGATATCGATTCTTGTTGCGGTTTTAATTGTGCTTCCATAATAGGACCCCCTTTTTGAATTCAGTGTTACTTTGTAAATTAAGAATAGAGGATTTTAGATGAAAGTAAATCCTATTATTCTAAATTGTCAAAATACCTTAAACAATTGTAAAAATACTGCAAAAAAAATAAGCTATTATCTCTTATAATGCTAATAAGTGTTGCGGTAGTAATCACAAAATAGAAAGGGATGGTCAATGTATGACAAAGTTAAAACGTTTCGTTCACGGAAAGTCTGGTTTAATGCTTGTAGTCCTTTTACTTACGGTTATGTTTCTTCAGGCATGTTCGACAACTGGCGGTGCTGAGGAGTCGGATGACGGTTCACAGAGTGAAGCTAATGCAGAGGGGGGAACGTTAAAGGTTCTTATTAAGGCGGATGCAACAAATCTTGACCCTCATTTTATTACCAATATTGATTCTGCAAATATTATTTATCAAAAGGTATATGAAACGCTTGTAGCATTTAATGATGACATGGAAATTGTTCCAAATCTAGCAAAAGATTGGAAACAGATAGATGAAACGACTTGGCAGTTTAAATTGAATGAAGGTATCACATTCCATGATGGTGCTCCATTTAACGCAAAAGCTGTAAAAGCCACTTTTGATCGATTGCTTGATCCAGAAACGGGTTCACCACAAAGAGAAAAATTAGGTATGATTGAAGAAGTAAAGGTAATAGATGAGGCGACGGTTCAGTTAATATTAAGTAAACCATACGCTCCCCTCTTGTCTATTTTGGCAAGTAATGAGGGAAGCATCATCAGCCCAAAGGCGATTGCTGAAAGTCCAAAATCACTGGCATCCCATCCTGTGGGAACGGGACCATTTGTTTTTGAATCATGGAATACTGGACAAGATATTACACTTGTCAAAAACGAGGATTACTGGGGTGAAAAACCTAAAATTGATAAGGTTGTTTTTGAGGTGATTCCTGAATCTGCTACAAGGCTTGCAATGATTGAAACCGGGGAAGCACATATTACAGATACTGTGCCAATTTCTGAAATTGAGCGAATCAAAAATTCCGATACGTTGAACCTCTATCAGACAGATGGATTAGCGGTTAGTTACATTGCTTTTAACGTGCAGAACGCTCCAGTAGATAATGTGAAACTACGTAAAGCAATTAGTCATGCGGTTGAACGGGATGCAATTATAAAAGGGATATTTAATGATGTAGGAACATTAGCAAATTCAGCAATGAGTCCTAAAGTTTTTGGATATAGTGAAAATATTAAGCCATATGAGTACAATATTAATAAAGCCAAGCAATTAATGGAAGAAGCAGGATTTAAAGATGGCGTTAATCTGACATTGGTTACGAACGATCGTCAAGAACGAGTGAGAATGGCAGAGGTTATTAAATCTCAACTCAAGGGTATTGGAGTAAACGTTGAAATTCAGGTGCTTGAGTATGGCGCATATATTGACGCGATAGATAAAGGTGATTACCAGATGATGATCAGTGGATGGGGTAATGCAACAGGCGATGGTGATTATAACCAATATAACTTGTTCCATTCTGATTCTCACGGTCTAGCAGGAAACCTATTCTATTATTCAAATAATAAAGTAGACAAATTACTAGAAACTGCTCGTAGCGAAACTAGCTCAGAGAAACGAGAAGAGTTATACGAGAAGGCTATGAAAATTGAAATGGAAGATGCGGTGTACATTCCGATTCGAAATTATCAACATTTAGCCGTATACAATAACAATGTGGAAGACTTTAAGATAAGTCCAGTTAGTTACATCATGATTGACAATGCTACTGTTAAGTAATTAGGAAACTGGTGAAAGGGGGTTAATCCCCCTTTCTACATTATAAGGAGGAATATTTCATGCAAAACTTATTAATTAAAAATGCCCAGTTAGAAACAGGGTTTGACGAGCAAGACGGAGTTATTTTGAAAACGAACACAGAAAAGAAAGATATCCTAGTGAGGCAGGGCGTCATTATAGAAATTAATGATTCGATTGAGGTTCCGGAAGATATAGCTATTCTTGAGGCTAACGGTCAGTTGTTGATGCCATCTCTTCGTGAAATGCACATCCATATTGATAAAACATACTTTAGTGGTCCATGGAAAGCATGCAAGCCGATAACGAATGGCATTTTTACAAGAATAGAAGAAGAACAAAAGCTGTTACCGAAACAATTAGCGGTGGCAGAGAAACGAGCTGAAAGAGTAGTACAGCATTTACTTGCTCAGGGTCATACCCATATTCGTAGCCATTGCAATATCGATCCATCTATTGGATTGAAAAATCTTGAGGTAACGGTTAAGGTACTTGAACGTTATAAAAGTCAACTGACATATGAAATTGTGGCATTTCCGCAGCATGGATTACTTCGAAGTAATGTAGAAGGATTAATGCGTGAAGCGATGCAATCGGGAGCAACTTTAGTTGGTGGTGTTGATCCGGCGACGGTTGATCGTGATATTGACCGCTCATTAGAAACGATGGTCGATATTGCTGTTCAAGCTGGGGCTGGGATGGATCTTCATTTGCATGATCCGGATTCACTTGGTGCATTCACATTTGATAAACTAGCTACTTTAACAAAGCAAGCGAATTTAGAAGGCAAGGTGACTATTAGCCATGCCCTGGCACTTGGAGATTTATCAGGTAATGATTTACAGGAAACAATTGAGTTGCTTCAATCTGCTCAAATTGATATTACTTCAACCATACCAATTAATCGTCCGACGGTTCCGATTTTCACTTTAGATAAGGCAGGAATTCCTGTTTCTGTGGGACATGATAGCTTGACTGATCATTGGAGTCCTTTTGGAACTGGGAATACAATTGAAAAACTAAGTATATTAGCGGAACGTTTTAAATTAATAGATGAAAAATCATTAAGCCAAGTATGGAAGTTTGCTAGTGGTGGTATTACCCCATTAAATAATTCGGGTGAACAAGTATGGCCAAAAATTGGCGATAAAGCTGATATGCTAATTGTCGATGCAAGTTGTTCGGCGGAGGCAGTGGCTCGAAGAAAATCGATTTCTCATACTATTCATCAAGGGAAAAAGATTGAAACTAATATAGATGCCGTTCAAGTATAGAAAGGAGGTTTATAAACCGATGAAGACAACATGGGTTCAAAATGTGAAATTAGAAACAGGAAGTTATACAGATGAGGAAGGTTACGGTTCCACAAAAACAGGGATTTTTCATCTGAAAGTCGAAGAAGGAAAGATTGTTGATCAGATTCATGAACACAATTCTATTCCTGATTCAGATAGCAGGAAACTGGATGCTAAAGGACTTTTAGCCGTGCCGACATTTAAAGAAATGCATAATCATCTAGACAAGACCTATATGAGTTTAGGATGGAAAGCGTGTAAACCGGTTCGAAATTTAAAGGAAAGACTTCATTATGAGGCTGAAGAACTTATAGAACTAGCTCCTACTACGAAGCAACGTGCGAAAACAATGATTGAAACACTTTTATCTCAAGGGTCCACACACATTCGGACACATGTAAACATTGATCCTTACATAGGATTGAAAAATCTCGAGGGAGTTTTAGCTGCATTAGAGGATTATAAAGGGATTATTACTGCAGATATAATTGCATTCCCACAACACGGACTGCTTAGGGACGAGGTTCCAAATTTAATGAGGGAAGCCATGCGATCTGGAGCAACTATGGTTGGTGGATTGGATCCGGCGGGAATTGATCGGTCGATTGAAAAGTCATTGTACAAAACGATGGATATAGCTGCAGAATTTGATGCAGATGTAGATATTCACCTTCATGATGGGGGCCATATGGGATGGTATACCATTGAAAAATGGTTGGATATGGCCGCAGATGCAGGTTGGCAAGGACGGAGCGCGATTAGTCATGCATTTTGTATTGGGGAGGTTCCAGAGGTACGCGCACACCAGCTTGCTGAACGATTAGCAGAACAAAAGGTGGCAGTTATGTCGACGATCCCCCTTACCAAATCATTACCTCCTGTACAGTTGTTAGATAAGCATGGTGTTGATGTTCATTTTGGATGCGATGGATTTTTTGATTCTTGGAGTCCACATGGGACAGGTGATGTGTTGGAGAAGGTAACTAAATTTTGTGAACTGGCAGGTCTTAAGGATGAAAATCAGTTACGCAAGTCCTTGAAATGGGCGACAAAAGGGGTAACACCTTTGAATAATCAAGGAGAAAAACAGTGGCCAAAGAAAGAAGACCCAGCTGATTTTGTATTTGTAGATGCTGCTTCATCTGCTGAATTAGTAGCACGAAAACCTATTCGAAATGCAGTGATGGTTAATGGTGAAATTGTTTATGGAAGTTTATAAGAATAAGGAAGCTTAGTTTCAAACATAGAAAGGGGAGCAGTCACAGTGATGTCTGCTCCTTTTTAGATGTTTTTATAGTGGGAACTTTGATATCTTATTTAAAATAAAGGAAAGTAGACTGTTTTGTCGAATATTAATATGTATAGGTATTTTTCGAGGGGGTTATATACATGAAACAACTAACAAACAACATACAAGCCATCACTGAAAAAGCAGGTGGCACATGGGGAATTGCACTTAAAGACCTCAATACGAAAGAAACATGGACAAGCAACGGGGATGAACTTTTTTATGCTGCCAGTGTTATAAAGGTTCCTATTTTAGTAGCTGCCTATACTGCTTTTGATGATAGGGAATTTTCATTGAGTGATACAGTTGAATTAAGAAAGGAAGAATTAGTAGGAGGGTCTGGAGTACTGCAGCATATGACACCTGGAACTAAACTAACGATTTACGATATTATGACGCTGATGATCATTCAAAGTGATAATACTGCCACCAATATAGCCATTGATCTTGTTGGTAAGGAAAAAATTCGTGAGACGATGAAAGTTATGGGTCTAGAGAAAAGCAAATTTTATAATAAGCTTATGGTTGTTCCTGCTAATCTTGATGGAGTTAACCAAGTTACAGCATCAGAGATGACATCCATGCTTCAGCAATTGGTAGCGGGTGATGTTGTATCTATGCATGCTTGTGAACAAATGATAGATATGATGAAGAAACAGCAACTTCAAAATTGTTTACCTGGTAGACTTACAGAACAAGATTCAGAGATAATAGGAGTACCGAATGAGTGGGAGCTAGCGCACAAAACTGGTTCTATTTCGGGTGCTTGTCATGATATAGGTGTTTTTTATGTAGGGAACCGGGCAATGATTGCTTCCGTTCTGTCGAAAGGTGTGGACGACTTCCAATCTCCCCACTTTATTTCGGATATTGGCTGGGAAATTTATCACTATTTGAAAAAGTAATTGTGTGTAGATGTCGTATTTAGCTCAAATGGGTAAAAAGAACTGCTTGTATAATTGACTGAAAAATAATATAATTAAAACAATAATTTTATAAGCGTTACTATATGTTATTTACTAGGGGGAGTATTACAGATGAAATTATCAAAATTTTCGTTACTTTTAATGCTAGGTTTACTACTTAGTATATTCATGGTTGCCTGCTCCGGAGATAAAGGAGAGGAAACTAGTGAAGGAACTAGTGAAGCTAGTAATGAGAAAGAAAAAGAGTCAGTTGAGGCTAGTGGTGATGTAGAGCAAGTATTTAATCTAACCGCATCAGCTGTTATTCCTACAATGGATTCTTCCTTAGCGACAGATTTACTAGCATTTCAAGCGTTAAGTAGTACAAAGGAAGGTCTATATCGTTTAGGTGAGGGTGGAGAAATTGTTGATGGAATGGCAACAGAACACAGTATTAGTGAAGACGCACTTACGTGGACGTTTACACTTAGAGAGGATGCAGTCTGGTCCAATGGTGATCCTGTAACTGCACATGACTTCGTGTATGCATGGCAACGTGCGGTAAACCCTGAAACTGGTTCCGAATATGGACCTTACATGATGGGCGGCGTACTTAAAAATGCAACCGCTATCAGTGAGGGTAAGAAATCAGTTGACACATTAGGTGTTAAAGCAGACGGTGACCACACTTTAGTTGTGACACTTGAAAAAGCAATTCCTTATTTTGAGTCATTAACTACATTTGGTACATATTATCCATTAAACGAAAAGTTCGTTAAGGAACAAGGTGACGACTATGCAACAAGCTCGGATACTTTATTATCAAATGGACCATTTGTATTAAAGGAATGGAAGAGTACCGCTGAATCTTGGTATTATGAAAAAAATGAAGATTACTGGGACGCGGAAACTGTAACACTTGAAAAACTAACCTATAATGTTGTCAAAGATCCGCAAGTAGGAGTGGATTTATATGAAAAAGGTAAGTTGGACAGTACGGCTCTTACTTCAGAACTAGTCGATGTGTATGGTTCACATGAAGATTTTGAAATTACACTTGGTACAGGTGTATATTACCTTAAAATGAATCAGACCAAATCTGAAGCACTTGCAAATAAAAATATTCGAAAAGCAATTAGTCGAGCGTTTAATAAGCAAGCTTTAGTTGATGAAATTTTGAATGATGGATCAATTGTAGCAAATGGTTTTGTGCCTAAGAACTTCGTAACAATGCCAGAGTCTGGAAAAGACTTCCGCGAAGTTAGTGGCGACCTCGTTACGTTTGATGTTGAGGCTGCACAGGAGTTTTGGAAAAAAGGTTTAGAGGAACTAGGTAAGGACAAGATAGAACTTGAATTTTTATCTAGTGATAGTGAAACGTCTAAGGAAATGGGCGAATACATTGCCCATCAATTAGAAGAAAATCTTAAAGGGTTAGAGATTAAATTGAAACAAGTGCCATTTGAACAACGATTGGCGTTGGATGATTCAATGGACTATCAGATTCAATTTTCATCTTGGTTCCCTGACTACCTAGATCCATACACGTTCTTAAATCTATTTATAACAGATGGTGGAAACAATAAGATGGGATATTCCAATCCTGAATATGATAAATTAATGGAAAAAACTGCAAACGAGCTAGCACTTAAGCCTGTCGAACGATATGAAGCGTTCCTGCAAGCAGAAAAGATTCTGTTTGAAGATGCAGCAATTGCACCAGTTTATCAAAGCGGTTCTGCCGAGTTAAACTCGCCTAGGATGAAAGGTGTTATAAACAACTCATTTGGTGCTCTTTATGAATACAAGTGGGCTTCGGTAGCTGAGTAAGGGCCACACCCTGTTTAAAAATCTGCATTCTTAGAAAACTTGGCGCCAAGCCTTAGTTGCACTTATGCAGTAAGAAAGGATTTATACTTTCTTAACTGCTAAAAAAGAAGTAATCGGCCCATTAAACATGGCGATTACTTCTTTTGTGTATATGAAAACACCCCACACAGGCACAATTGAAAAAGTATATTAATAATATACAACTATAGAAATGGATGAACAATTTCAATTCATCCATTAAAAAACAATCAGCTATTAGCTTTAGGGGTGTGTGTATGCCAGCTATTACCGGAAATGACTATATTAAGCGGATAGATCAGCTTAACACGAATATATGGGTAGACGGGAAACCGGTGCCAGGAAAGATTTCGGAACATCCTGCATTTAAAGGGGTAATAAAAAGCCAAGCTGCTCTTTATGACTTGCAGCATAAACAATCAATAAATGACGTTATGACCTATCCATCACCGTTAACTGGTGATCGAGTAGGTGTGTCTTATTTACAGCCAAAAACGCGAGAAGATTTAGTGAAAAGACGAATAATGGTTCAACACTGGGCTAAATCGAACAATGGAATGATGGGAAGAAGCCCTGACTATATGAATACAGTGTTAATGGCGTTTGCTTCTTCTATAGATTTTCTGAAAGGAAAAGAAAATTGTTTTCCTGAAAACATAACCAAGTTTTATGAATATGCTCGTGAAAATGATCTATCCATGACACATACTTTTATTGATCCACAAGTAAATAGAGCGCAATTTTATTTTGAAGATACCGATGAGCCTATTGCTGCCAAAGTAGTGGAAAGGAACGAAGAAGGTATTGTCGTAAAAGGTGCACGACTTCTTGCGACACAGGGTGGTATAACCGATGAAATCCTTGTTTTTTCAGCAGGTGGGATCCAAGATAAAGCGAATGGATTTGCGTTTTCTATACCAAGTAATAGTAAGGGTCTGAGGTTTGTTTGTAGAGAATCGTTTGTGGGTGGGGAATCTTCATTTAATTATCCGTTAAGCTCAAAGTTTGAAGAGATGGACACGATTGTTGTTTTTGACAATGTATTAATTCCGTGGGATCGAGTCTTTTATTATGACAACATTGAAGTATCGAATAGTTTCATGGCATCCAGTACATTTTTGCCTTTTACATTGCATCAAGCTGTTTCCAGGCAAATTGTTAAAACGGAATTTGTTTTAGGTGTCGTCCAATCCATCATTAATACGATTAACATTGGAGAATATCAGCATGTACAGGAGAAGGCTTCAGAAATTATTGTTGCATTAGAGACGATGAAAGCTTTAGTGATCAAATCAGAGGACGAAGCTGAAATCGATGAGTGGGGATTTATGAGACCAGATCGAATGACATTACAAATTGCCATTAATACGTTTCCACGTGTTTATCCAAGGTTTACCGAAATTATACAGCTTTTAGGTGCAAGCGGATTAATGTCGATCCCAACTGAAAATGCATTTCAGTCGAATGTTAGGAAAGATATAGATCAATATTTGCAGGCTAAATCCTGCAACGCGGAGGAACGTGTTAAGCTTTTCCGTTTAGCGTGGGATTTAACGATGAGTTCATTTGGTACACGCGAAACGTTATATGAACGGTTTTTCTTTGGCGATCCTATTAAGTTATCGAGTCAGCTATACTTCTCGTATAACAAGGAACCCTATGTGAAGCGGATTGAGGATTTTTTAAAGGACTAAGTAATTTTGTTAAACCTATTCAATTTAACAGGAGGGAAACTAATGAAACCACTAATTGGGGTCACGTCATCAATGGAACTAGATGAAGAAACTTATTTTGTTAACTCAGATAATATAAGCGTGATTACGCAGGCAGGTGGAACCCCCATTATACTACCGAATCTAGTAGATGAAGAGTCTATTACTCAAATTGCTAATACAATTGATGGTTTGTATGCTACAGGTGGATATGACATTGATCCTACGTTGTTCGGAGAAGAGCCACATCCAAATCTTGGAACTATTATACCTGCGCGTGATTATTTTGAAATGCTATTAATTAAAAAAATGCTTGAGAAGGATAAACCTATATTAGCCATATGTCGTGGCTGTCAGATACTGAATATTGCGGTGGAGGGAGATATGTATCAGGATATTTACTCTCAAACTGACCACGATTTATTACAACATCGACAGCGTGCACCAAAAGGACATGGTTCACATTTTGTCACTGTTTTAAAAGACAGTCTTCTGCATCGTCTGACCGGTGTGAATAGATTAAAGGTAAATAGCATGCATCATCAAGCTAATCGAAAGGTTATTCATCCATTTCAAGTTAGTGGAAAATCCAATGATGGGATAGTTGAGGCAATCGAGAGTAAAGAACATACGTTTGTGTTGGGATTGCAATGGCACCCGGAAAAGATGGTAGAAACAAAAGACGAAGCTTCATGTAGAGTCTATCAGGCGTTTTTAGATTCATGCCAAAGTAAAAGTCGCTAGTAGATTTCGTCTACTAGCGACTTTTCGTCTTGTATTCAGATTAGTCATTTCCCGGGAAATATCGACTTAAAATCGGGTAATGGCATACCCTGCTCAATTCCTGTCGAAAAACTGAAATTCGCTGTTTCACCCAGGTGAGAGCCTTGATGCTATCCGTGAGTTGGTTTACCTTTAATATTTGTTAGATATAATTAGTTTCACTTAGAGTCTACCTGCCTAGCAATAGAAGTTGAAGCTAGTTGTATGATTGTCATGTCATCCATTGGTGGGTTGTGAATACCTGCACGTACATCCCGGTAGTATCGTTGCAAAGGGTTCTGCTTAGATAAACTTCGTGCACCTGTAATCCGCATGGCTAAATCTACAATTTCTACAGCTTGATTCACGACTGAAAGTTTAACTGCACCAAGCTCTGGTTTCATTTCTTCACGAGTTTCTTCGCTACTCTCATCCCATTTTCTTGCTACGGAGTAAAGGAAATGTTGCGATTGCATAAAGCGCAATTCCATTTCTCCGATTTTTTGTTTGACGTTTGGCAAGTCAGAAATTGTACCTTCAATGCTATTGGGCGAATAATTTGATGCAAAATCTATTGCATATTCTTGTGCTGCCCGGGCTATTCCTAGGTAACATGCTGGAATATGGAGGAGCCAACCTGCAGCTGGTTTATTGCCAGGTGTTAAATATTGAACAAGATCATCGTTGTTTACGTGCACGTTCTCTAATACAAGATCATGACTACCAGTTCCCCTCATTGCAATAGAGTCCCATGTTTCTTCAATTTCCACCCCGTTTTTTTCTCGTTTGATTAGAAAATTGCCAACTTTATCAGAGGCTTCAATCGAAGCACTAACAACAAAGTAATCCAGGATCGGTGCTAGGGTAGTGAAAGTTTTTCTACCATTTAATACCCAGCCATCGGTTGTTTTCTTCGCGGAAGTTTCAGGGCGTCCTCCCCTAGTGGGGCTTCCGGTAGCTGGTTCAGTTGCCGCGTTATTTAAAAGCGCTCCTGTCTTTAAAACATCTTGGGCAAAGGCAGCGTACTTTTCCTCATTCCAAATCTGATTTTCTCCAAGGTATTTTGTAATACCCATATGCCAACCGATTGAAAGTGCTGTTGAACCGTCAACTTTTGCAATGGTTTCTTGCATGCGGAGCATTTCATAAAGCGAGATACCTAATCCACCATATTCTGTTGGAATGGTTAATGCAGGATATCCGATTTCTTTCAAATCGTTAAAGTTCTCAAATGGAAAAGTTCCATCTTCATCGTGCTTTTGCGCTCTTTCTATAAAGGGTACTATTTTTTCTTTTAATGCTTCGATTCTTTCTTCGGTTGTATTAAAATCTGTTAATTTCATCAGTAACCTCCTAGTTTTATTCCTACAAGATTAGTCGGGTTTAATATGT
The DNA here is from genome assembly GCF_044793635.1 of Virgibacillus necropolis. GTDB lineage: Bacteria > Bacillota > Bacilli > Bacillales > Amphibacillaceae > Virgibacillus_F > Virgibacillus_F necropolis_A. The sequence goes on along the minus strand of NZ_CP084992.1, from coordinate 1,255,532 downwards.
GTATTATTTCATTAACCTGTATAAGGTGTAAAGCAATTAAGCTTTTTACCAAAATAAAATGGAGCCTATTTTTTCATTCGAAAAATAGGCTCCATTGTTTGATAGTATAAGTTCGCCTTTAACCTTCATTCTGGAGTGTATGAATAACACCTTCCAACTCGGCAGTTAAATGATTAGTTTTTTGGAGACATCAAGGGTTGTTTCTGTTAGATCATATTGTAGGTCAGTAGAGTGAATACCTGCCTTTGTCCCAGATACAGATTGCTGGACGGATTGTGAAATCTGTCGCATTGATGTATTTACCTTTTCGGAAGATGAAGCTAATTCTTCTGTTAATGATGAAACTCCTTGAATTTGCGAAGCTACTTCTGTTGATGATTCCGAAATATGATGAAATACTTTATTGGACTTTTGAGCAAATGCCAGTATAAGTGCAACTAAGGGCTTTCGCCATTAGAAGCTTGGCGATAAGCCAAGTTTTCTAATAAATTTTCCATTCTAGTTAAAAAGTTGCATATAAATACCGATATATATTCTATAGACATTTTTATTATTAAATCGGGGGTTAGGTAATGGATAAGGCATCAATTATAGGAATTATATTAGCAGCTATTGCCATCGGGGTTGGGATGACGTTAAAAGGGGTTCCTCCTGTCGCATTATTAAATCCAGCCGCATTATTAATTATTTTTGTAGGGACAGCAGCATCGGTTTGCATTGCATTTCCGATGAGTACACTTAAAAACGTACCGACACTTTTCAAAATTATATTTATAAAGGAAAAAAATAATAAAATAGAAGATGTTATTGAAATGTTTACGGAATGGTCAGAGCTTAGCCGTAGAGAAGGTGTTTTGTCTTTAGAAGGAAAGCTTAACGAAACAGAGGACACGTTTCTATATTCTGGAATGCAATTAGTGGTTGATGGTCAATCACCAGATTTTATACGGGATGTAATGTTGGAAAAGATTGACGCCATGGAGGAAAGGCATCTTAAAGGTGCAGCAATTTTTAGCCAAGCAGGTACATACGCCCCCACATTAGGTGTGTTAGGAGCGGTAATTGGTTTAATCGCAGCGCTTGGTCATATGGAAGATACAAATCTATTAGCTAATGCTATTTCTGCAGCATTTATTGCTACTTTAATGGGTATTTTCTCAGGTTATGTGCTTTGGCATCCTTTTGCAAATAAACTAAGAGAAAAATCTAAGAATGAAGCACAAGTCAAACATGTGATGATAGAAGGGATATTATCGATAGCGAATGGTGAATCACCACAGATTATTAAAGATAAATTAGGGTCTTATCTTTCACCAAGGGAATTAATGAAGGTAAATCAGGAGGAAACCAATGCGCAAAAAGAAACAGCGTAAAGAGCCACATATAGACGAATCATGGTTACTGCCATACGCGGATTTATTAACCCTTCTACTTGCATTATTTATTGTATTGTTTGCAATGAGCAGTATAGATGCCGAAAAATTCGAAGAGCTCGCCCGTGTTTTTAAAGGTGAATTTTCCGGCGGTGTTGGTGTGTTAGAGCATAGTGATAGTCCTGTGAAAAAGCCAAATGAATCTCCCGTTGATATAGAAAAAGAGAAAGAAGAGGAAGAGAAAGAGAAAGAGAAAAATCCTTTAACTAATAAAGAAAAAGAAATAAATGAATTGAAGGAACTGCAAAGGAGAATTAATGAATACATTGAAAAAAGTAATTTGTCCGGAGTACTAAAAACACAACTGGATGATGGTGGGTTATTAATTACTATTTTAAATGATGTCTTCTTTGATCCCGGTAGTGCTGAAGTAAAGGATGCGGGAGTTAAAATTGCAAAAGAGGTTTCAAACTTTTTAAATACTGACCCACCAAGGAATATTGTTATCAGCGGGCACACGGATAATCGTCCTATGCATAACGAGGAGTTTGATTCTAACTGGGAATTAAGCGCTATACGAGCTGTTCACTTTATGCGTTTATTACTTGAGAACGAAAACCTGGATCCTAAAAAGTTTAGTGCGAAAGGCTTTGGAGAATATCATCCAATCGTGCCTAATAACAGTGAAGCTAATAAGGCAAAAAACAGACGTGTTGAAGTATTGATTTTGCCTAATTTCGAATAACATATTATGTAGGTTGAAATTATAGGTACTGAGTAGTTAACGCTACTTGGTATTTTTTCTGTTTGATTTTCATATTGATTTATCACCTTCGTCACTCTAACATATATATTAATATACATAACCATTCGAGGGGGCTTTCAAATGAAAATAATTGATACACATTGTGACGCATTACTTAAACTGCAGCTTGCGAAACGTGGCAAGTTTTTTAATGAAGGCGCACTAGACTTTAAGAATTCAAAGCATTTGCATACGAACTTAAACAATTTAAAAGCTGGGCAGTCTATGGCACAGTTTTTTGCTATATTTATTGATCCAGATGTCCCCGCCGAGGAAAAATGGCAGCATGCACTTGAACAAGTGGATTTATTTTATACAGAGGTGCTTGGGAAAAATCCAGAAATGAAGCACATTAAATCATGGAAGGATTTTGATGTATTACAAGAAGGTGAAATTGGTGCAGTTTTAACATTGGAAGGTGCAGATGCAATTGGTAATGATTTAGGTAAGCTAAGACATCTATACCGCTTAGGCGTTTTGTCGATTGGTCTGACTTGGAATAATGCTAATCTTTGTGCTGATGGAGCAGAAGAACCACGTGGGGGAGGATTGACTCTTCTCGGAAAAGAAGTGGTGAAGCAGAATAACGAAAATCATGTTTATACCGACGTATCTCATTTAACGGATAAGGGATTCTGGGACGTTATAGCGTTAGCAAAATACCCGATTGCCAGTCATTCAAACACACGGACACATTGTAATCATCCTCGTAATCTTGATGATGAACAAATCAAAGCAATGTTCGCGAACAATGGTAACATTCACGTTGTTTTCCACCCGCCGTTTGTTAATCCGGATAGTAAGCATGCATCAATTTCTGATGTGGTAAAACACATTGATCATTTATGCTCACTTGGTGGAGTGAAAAAGGTTGGATTTGGTTCTGACTTTGATGGTACTTCTTCTTTTACTGGTCTGGAGGATTATTCACAATACCAAAATCTAGTTGATGAACTGCTTAACCACTACTCGGATGACGAGGTAAAAGGTTTTGCTTATCAGAACTTTTTGGACAATCGACCACAGTAGGATTTGAAAAAATATAGTGACACATGCCCACCCAATTGCATAAACTGACCACGGAGAAAAAGTTTACCGTGGGGAGTGATAAATATTGTGTGGAATTACAGGTATTATTAATTGGCAGAAGAACGTTCGAGCAGAGCAATCCACATTAAAAAGAATGACAGAAACATTGACATTAAGAGGTCCAGATGACTCGCAGGTGTGGATGAGCCAACATGCTGCCTTTGGTCACAAAAGGCTGGCGGTTGTTGATCTCGAAGGTGGAAAACAGCCGATGAGTAAGGACAATGGCGGTGTTACGTACACACTTGTATATAATGGTGAATTATATAATACGGAAGAATTGCGGAAAGAATTAAGGAATAAAGGGTACCAGTTTCATACGACTTCAGATACGGAAGTTTTACTTACAGCCTATATCGAGTGGAAGGAAGAATGTGTTCGATACTTAAACGGAATATATGCTTTTGGCGTTTGGGACGCGGGCAAGGAGCATTTATTCATGGCAAGGGACCGGCTTGGCGTTAAGCCGTTGTTTTTCCTGGAATCAAATGGACGTTTCCTTTTTGGATCCGAGTTAAAAGCGATTTTAGCGCATGATGATGTGAATGCTGAGGTAGATCACGATGGTCTATCAGAAATATTTGGGTTAGGTCCTTCAAGAACTCCTGGTCATGGAATCTTTAAAGGGTTTAAAGAGTTAAGGTCAGGCCATGCGTTAACATTTTCGAAGGATGGCCTCCGCGTTTGGCGTTATTGGAATATGGAAAGCCGTGAACATAATGATTCAGTTGATGAAACGTCCGAAAAAGTGAGGAGTTTGTTTGTTGATGCTGTTCAACGTCAATTGGTTGCGGATGTTCCGGTATCGACATTTTTATCAGGTGGTTTAGATTCGAGTGCTATTACTGCTATTGCTTCTAATTACTATGAAAAAAATGGAAAAGGGCCTTTATCAACGTTTTCGGTTGATTACGAGGGGAACGATCAATATTTTAAGGCTAGTAAGTTCCAGCCTTCAAGCGATCAGCCTTGGATTGAAAAAGTTGTGAACCATTGTTCAACAGATCATCATAATGAAGTGATTACCGGGTTTGAGTTAGCAGATCTATTGAAAGAAGCGGTTGAGTTACGTGATCAACCTGGGATGGCAGATATCGATTCTTCGCTATTATGGTTTTGCCGTAGAATTAAGCAGCATACGACAGTAGGCTTGTCAGGTGAATGTGCAGATGAAATTTTCGGGGGATACCCTTGGTTTCATGACACCTCCAGTTCAAAAAATGGTTTTCCTTGGATGAAATCGTTGGATTCAAGGATCGACTTACTTCATCCTGAATGGCAAACTAAATTAAATCTGAAATCCTATGTCATGGATCGGTATAACGAAACAATCAATGAAACACCCCGACTTGATGGGGAAAGCGGAAAAGATGCGCGGCGTCGGGAGCTTTTTTACCTAAATATGCATTGGTTTATGGCCCAGTTGTTGGATCGTAAGGATCGAATGAGCATGGGGGCGAGTCTTGAGGTTAGGGTTCCATTCGCAGATCATAAACTAGTTGAATACGTTTGGAATATTCCATGGGACATGAAAATTTTAGATGGTAGAGAAAAAGGTATTCTACGAAAAGCATTGGAAGGGCTATTGCCGGACGACGTGTTGTATCGCAAAAAAAGCCCTTATCCGAAAACCTTTCAACCAGAGTATACACGTCAGGTGGTAAACTGGATGGAGGAAATACTAGCAGATTCTAATTCGCCACTTTTCAATTTTGTAAAACGGGATCGAATAGAAGCCATTGTAAAAAGTGAAGGAAAAGAGTTTACTGAACCTTGGTATGGCCAATTGATGAAAGGGCCACAGTTAATTGCTCATTTATGTCAGATTGATCATTGGCTGCGGAAGTATGATGTTAGAGTTCGTGAATAGATATAGGAAGATATAAAAAATGCCTGAATTTTTCGGGCATTTTTTTTAATAGCTAAAATTGTATGTCATTTAGGAATTTATCAACCGTTTCATGGGGTTATCAACTGTTTATTAAAAAATATCGATAATCCTCCATGTTTTTCCTTTAAACTACTATTATTTGTACAATTGTTGCGTTTTAGCTGATTAAACACTAACATAAAGATTAGAGTATTATTTGTAGGAGGATAAGACATGAATTACAAGGAGAAATTAGCGAAACTTGATCCAGCTAAAGCGATAAAAGGAAGTCAAAAATATTTTTCCGAAAATAAATTTGGTGAGAAAATGCTAAACTATGCGAAGTTGTTAGGTACCAAATTAGCGTATTACAGTTTCTTGTTGTTTTATGCTTTCAAAAGCCCGAACACGCCGAAGTCTGCAAAGTTGACGATTGCGGGTGCGCTAGGTTATTTAATTTTACCTTTAGATGTAGTGCCTGATTTTATCCCATTGGTTGGGCTAACAGATGATAGTGCAGTAATAATTTATGCAGTATATCGAATTATTTCCCATATCGATGAACCGATTAAGCAAAAAGCAGATGCGAAGATGAAGAAGTTTTTTGGTGGAAATTATGATACGAAGGATATAGATGAAAAATTGGTTATGGATCAGAAAGAAGAATCCGAGGCGTAAAGGGTTACTAACGTTTAGTAATGCCTGTTAACGGCTATATACTTTATATACGATTTTTACAAGTAAAGGGGTAGATATATAATGAAAGTATTAGTAGCAGGAGCAAATGGTCATACAGGTCGTCTGCTTATTCAGTATTTGAAAGATGATGGTCATGAACCGTATGCGATGATTCGTAAAGAAGAACAGAAACCTGAGATGGAAAAACTCGGTGGTATCCCTGTTGTTGCTGATTTGGAAGGAGACCTTGGTCACGCAGTACGGGGCATGGATGTGGTCATGTTCGCCGCAGGATCTGGAAGTAAAACGGGATCAGATAAGACTACTGATGTAGATCGTGACGGTGCGATAAATCTTATTAAGGCAACAGAGAAATCAGGTACGAAGAAGTTTATTATGTTAGGTAGTTTTGGTGCTGGTCGTGACCTTGGCGAACCAGAAGAAGGACAGGAAGCTATGCATCATTATATAAAAATGAAAAAAGAAGCGGATGAATATTTGATGGGAACAGAACTTGATTATACCATTGTTCGTCCTGGCGGGCTTACTCATGATGAAAGTACCAGCAAAATAAAAGTTGGTGAGACTGTCGAGCGTGGTTCTATTCCGCGTGCGGATGTTGCGAAGACAATGATTGCTGCAATACAAGAACCGAATGCCTATCATAAAGCATTTGAAATGATATCAGGTGATGTCCAAATTGAGGATGCGTTGAAAAGCCTATAGATAATTCTGGGCGCAATTCACAGCCATTGTTAAATTGTGTCTAACAATCTCCATTGACATCTGATTGCCTTGTTCATATAATTAGGTGTAATGGAGATTTTTATTTCCGTAATTACGGAAGAGGTTCTTAGCTTTTAACCCTCTATAAAAAACTAAGGACAGATGATGATTACGAAACCATGTGCCTTAGGCCATGGTTTTTTTGATTATTACATACTACAGAGAAAGAGGTAATCGCATGACAGGCAGAAGAGATGAAGACTTGACAGATTTAACCCTTTTGGGAAGTCAAGGTACAACCTACCAGTTTGATTATAAACCTGAAGTTTTGGAGGCCTTTGATAATAAACACGTAAACAGGGATTATTTTGTAAAACTTAATTGTCCTGAGTTTACGACTTTGTGTCCAAAAACAGGCCAACCAGATTTTGGGGTAGTTTATATCAGTTATATTCCTGATATAAAAATGGTTGAAAGTAAATCATTAAAATTATATTTATTCAGCTTCAGAAATCACGGAGATTTTCATGAAGATAGTATGAATATAATAATGAACGATTTAATCGATCTAATGGATCCGCGTTACATAGAGGTATGGGGGAAGTTCACCCCACGCGGAGGAATTTCAATTGATCCTTATTGTAATTATGGAAAACCAGGAACAAAATTTGAACAGATGGCCGATCATCGCATGATGAATCATGATTTATATCCAGAGAAAATAGATAATCGTTAGATGTTTTTTAGAGAGAAGCTTGTTCCTTTTCTAAACAAAGGGATGAGGATTATATGTTTATTTATTTAAATGCGTTATTTGTACTTATTTACTGGTAAAGTCGGCAAGAAAGTCAGAAGCGAAACGATTAGAAGTATCAATGTCTGAGTAATGTTGCTATAGAAAATAAATGGTTATAAGAGAGATACTGGGTAGATTGTATTACCCAGTATCTTTTTATTGTATGCGTTAATAAGCAGGTTATATTGACAAATAGTTGTAATAATAATAACATATATGTAATCGTTTACAAAAAAATGGAAAGCAGGGGATCTCGTGGCAAACATTCAAGAAGTGGCTCAGAGAGCGGGGGTTTCCGTTGCAACGGTTTCAAGAGTTTTCAATAATAGTAGTACTGTTGCAAGAAAAACTAGAATGAAAGTGGAGCAGGCTATACATGAATTGAATTATGAGCCGAGTGTACTGGGGCGTAACTTGAGGAACTCGGAAAGCAGGTTACTTCTTGTATTGATCCCTAGCATTTCGAACCCTTTTTACTCAGATATAATCAATGGTATTGAAGACACTGCAATAGGTCTTGGATACAATATTCTGCTGTGTGAAACAGATTCGAACCCAGACAGGGAAGCTATCTATTTTAATTTGATACGAAACCGTTTAGCGGATGGGATCATTTCCATGGATCCTTCAGTGAACAAAACCAAATTAATCGAGCTCTCGAATCAATATCCGATTGTTCAGTGCAGTGAATTTGACGAGGATGCTAATATTTCCTATGTCACGATTAATAATGAGTTGGCTGCTTATCATGCTGTAAAGCACTTAATAAAAATTGGTCAGAAAAAAATTGCACTTATCAATTCAGATGAAAAATTTCTATATGCGCGGGAACGTCGTCGTGGTTACGAAAAAGCTATGAATGAATTTGGCTTAGAAATTGAGTCGGACTGGATTTATAATACGGAATCATTGGATTTTGAGGATGGTAAGCTAGCGATGAGAAGTTTACTTGATTTGCCTGAAAAGCCGACAGCCGTGTTCGCTGTATCCGATGTTTTGGCAATTGGTGCGTTAAAGGAGATCAACTCATCCGGGTTGCGGGTTCCAGAGGATATTGCCTTGATAGGATTTGATAAAATAGCATTTTCTAACATGACACATCCAACGTTAACTACTATTTCACAACCGATGTATAGGATGGGTTGTATTTCTGCAAATATGATAATAAATAAAATTCAAGGTAAAAAAGTGGAAAGTATCATTTTAGACCATGAATTGGTGATTCGTGAGTCTACATAAGAGGTGATGGGTATGCATGAAAAAATTGCAGTCGTAACTGGGGTTAGTCATACACATGGAATCGGTGCAGCAGCATGTCGAAAGCTTGCTGCTGATGGGTGTGCGATATTCTTTACCTATTGGAAAGCGGAACCTGAATGGGCGGATAGTTTTCGAAAAGAAATGCTTGAACATGGTGTTCGATGCTCGAGCATAGAGATCGATTTATCTGATTCGCACGCACCGATAAAATTATTGGATGAGGTAGAACAGAGGTTAGGCTTGCCAACGATATTAGTGAACAATGCTGCATATTCAACAAGAGATGGTTATCAGGTATTGGATGCACAAACACTTGATAATCATTATGCAGTAAACATGCGGGCAACTTTTTTACTGTGTGTGGAATTCGCAAGACGATTTGAAAAGGCTCAGGGTTCTGCGGGTCGGATTATTAATATGACTTCAGGTCAAGCGCAGGGACCTATGTTGGAAGAACTAGCTTATGGTGCGACAAAAGCGGCGATATCAGGGTTTACGTTGACCTTATCAGCTGAGATAGCTCCACTTGGTATTACGGTAAACGCAGTAAATCCCGGGCCAACAGATACTGGTTGGATGACAGAAGACCTTAAGCAGGAGCTCTCCTCACAATTTATGATGGGGCGCATGGGAATGCCTGATGATGCAGCACGTTTAATCGAATTTCTTGCAAGTGACAAGGCGGAATGGATCACAGGACAGGTAATAAGTTCTGAAGGTGGATTTTTACGGAGGTAGTATTGTGTATTCGAGGCATAGATGTTAATGAAACTGACATCTATGTTTTTTTTTTGGTCCGCCTGTCCAAAAGGACTTGTCAGATTTTTTTAAACTTATCATTGACAACGCTTTCACTTATTGTATAATAAAGGCGTAATGTAATCGATTTCATTTTTTTGAAAATTATATTCACTCCATTTCAAAATGATGAGGTTTAACAAAAAAGGGGGAACTATTATTGAAGTTCTGGAAAAAGGGATTAGGTAGTCTGTGGGTCATCGTAATGGTCATTTTATTAGTAGCTTGTAACAACACAGATACTGAAAAGAAAGATGAAACTGAGGATACCTCGAATAATGATACATCTACTGAAGCTGAAGGAACAACTGATGAAGAAGAAGTTACAATTGTATATGCCCGGGGTGTAGATACAACTGGAGCAAATGAAAAGCTAGTTGCTGCATTTGAAGAATCTCATCCAAATATTAATGTCGAGTTTCGTGAAATGCCCGCTGATACAGGTCAACAACATGATCAGTATGTAACCGCATTCAGTGCGCAAAGCGCTGAAATTGATGTTTTCGATGCTGATGTAATCTGGCCAGCGGAATTTGCGCAAGCGGATTATGCATTAGAGTTAGATCGTTTTATTGAAAAGGATAACATTGATATGAGTGCATACTTCGAAGGTGCTGTAGCATCTGGTAAGTTTAACGGAAAACAATGGGCAATGCCTAAGTTTACGGATGCTGGAATGCTTTACTACCGTTCCGATATCGTGGAAGAGCCACCTGAAACCTGGGATGAACTTATTGAACAGGCAAGTAAATTGCAAGGTGAAGCTGGAACTGAATTTGGATACTTAATGCAAGCAGCTCAATACGAAGGGTTGGTTTGTAACGCTATTGAGTTTATTGCATCTTTCGGTGGACAAATTATTGATGAAGAAAACAATGTAGTAGCGGATAGCCCTGAAACGGTGAAAGCTATTAAGAAAATGAAAGAAATCGTAAATTCCGATTTTGTACCTGATAACATTTTAAACTTTATGGAAGTAGAAACAGAAACTGCATTTATTGAAGGGAAATCAGTATTTGCTCGTAACTGGCCTTACATGCAGGCATCAGCTGCAGATGAGGAAAGGTCAGAAGTGGTTGGTAATGTAGAAATTACTACGCTACCAAAAGGCGATGCAGGAAGTGCCGCTACATTAGGTGGATGGATGACAATGATCAACCGTTATACTGAACATCCTGAGGCAGCTTGGGAATTTGTAAAATTCATGACTGGTCCAGAAGGTCAAAAGATTACTGCAACTGAAGGTGGTTCTGCTCCAACACTTAAAGCACTTTATGATGATCCTGAAGTAAAAGAAGCAAGTCCATTATTTGCAAATCCAGAATTCGTTAAAGTATTGGAAAGCGCTGTTCCTAGACCAGTAACTCCAATCTACCCTGAAATCTCTGATATTATGCAAATCGAACTTTCCAAAGCCTTAGCTGGTGAACAAACTGCTGAAGAGGCTGCAAAAAATATGCAAACTAAAATTGAACAAGCAGTAAGTGAATAAGTAGCTGTAGTATGAGAAACGGCAAAAAAATGAACTCAATCAAAAAGGAGGAACCGTTTTGAAGTTTTTTAGCAAAGGGTTAGGTAGCTTAGGGATTCTTCTTGTTCTGGCATTCTTGTTAGTAGCCTGTAGTAATTCAGAAACCGGAAGTAAGGATGAAACTGAGGGTACTAATGATAAAAAAGCAGATAAATCTTCTGATGAAGAGGTAACAATTGTTTATGCTCGTAATGTTGATTCAACAGGTGCTATCGATCTTGTAATTGAAGCATTTGAGAAAAAGTTTCCAAATATAAATGTAAAATATCGTGAAATGCCTGCCGATAGCGGACAGACACATGACCAGTATGTAACAGCTTTCAGTGCGCAAAGTTCTGAAATTGATGTTTTCAACGCCGATGTGATTTGGCCGGCTGAATTTGGACAAGCAGATTACGCGCTAGAGTTAGATCGTTTTATTGAACGGGATAACATTGATATGGATGCATATTTCCCGGGAACTGTAGCATCTGGTAAGTATAATGGGAAGCAGTGGGCAATGCCTAACTACACGGATGCGGGTGTTCTTTACTACAGATCCGATATTGTTGAGGAACCACCAGAAACATGGGATGAATTAATTGAAATGGCAGCAAAGTATCAAGGTGAAAAAGGAACAGAATTTGGTTATATCATGCAAGCAGCTCAATATGAAGGCTTAATATGTAACGCAATTGAGTATATTGCTTCCTATGGCGGTCAAATTATTGATGAGAACAATAATGTATTAGCTGATAGTCCTGAGACAGTCAAAGCTATTAAAAAGATGAAGGAAGTTGTGAATTCTGACTTTGTACCGGATAATATTTTAAACTTTAAAGAAGTAGAAACGGAAACTGCATATATTGAAGGAAATTCAGTATTTGCTCGTAACTGGCCGTACATGCAAGCATCAGCAGCAGACGAAGAACGCTCGAAAATTATTGGCAATTCAAAAATTACAACCCTACCATCAGGTAGTGAAGGTAGTTCGTCTAGTCTAGGTGGATGGATGGCAATGATTAACCGTTATTCTGAACATCCTGAAGAAGCTTGGGAATTCGTGAAATTTTTAACTGGTCCAGAAGGGCAAAAAATCACAGCAATTCATGGTGGCCGTGCTCCTACGTTAAAAGCATTATATGATGACCCAGAAGTAAAAGAAGCAAGCGCATTATTTGCAAATCCAGAGTTTAAAAAAGTATTGGAAAATGCTGTTTCAAGACCAGTAACTCCAATCTATCAAGAAATCTCTGACATTATGCAAATCGAACTATCAAGAGCTTTAACTGGGGAACAGACTCCTGAAGAGGCTGCAAAAAATATGCAAACAAAAATTGAAGAAGCTGTTAATGATTAAACAAAAATAAAAATAAGGCGGGATGGGAGAAACCTCATCTTGCCTTTTCTATCAATCTTTCATGCATACATATTATTAGTTTTATAGGTGAGGGGGGTAATTATGGGGGATAAGAAAAAACGAAAATTTCAACTGAATGAAAAGCAACTAGGGTATGCGATGGTTATTCCATCGTTGATTCTCGTAATTGTGGTTGTCCTTTGGCCGGTTGCTCAGTCGTTTTGGAATAGTATGTTTGATTACCGGCTAAATGATCCCGCACGATCGGAGACATTGCTTGGTTCGAATATCGACCTTGAGAACTACCTCGATAATCATTTTTATATTGAGGGTCAGCTAGAAGATCTAAAGAGCTCAGCCGGCAAGCCAGAGGTAAAAGAAACAATTACCACGATTGAGGAAGGGATCAACAAATATCACAGTGAATTAATTAGTGATGAAGCGGTGAAACAAAAGGTAGATAAGATCAATGAAATGTTGATGAATTACAAGCCTGTAACAAATGAGGAATTAAAGTATAACGAAATAGAAAATGACTTTGCAAAAGCTTATCGTTCGGCTCTGGATTCTTATCAAAAAGATTTGACGCAAATCGCTGAATCTATTGATGACGATGCGCTAAGTGAGCAGTTTAAACAAACGGCAGGATTACTAGGTAGTACCAGTGAAACAATACTGAAGTCCAATTTCGTCGGCTTAGAGAATTACGTTAACTATTTTCAGGACAAGCGAATGTGGAAATCGTTGTGGAATACAACATTTTTTACAATAATTTCTGTAGCCTTTGAACTGGTGTTAGGTTTGGCAATTGCGCTGCTAATCAACCGAGCATTTAAAGGTAGAGGAATTATCCGAGCATCTGTTTTGATTCCATGGGCAATTCCAACAGCTGTTGCTGCCATGATGTGGGGCTTTTTATATGACGGGCAATCCGGTGTTGTCGCCCATTATTTACAAGTATTACACATTATTCCTGATGCATCCTGGTTATTATCGACCGCTAATGGTGGTATGTTCTCAGTGATTTTAGCAGATGTCTGGAAAACAACTCCATACATGGCTTTGTTACTTTTAGCAGGTCTCCAAACTATACCAGCATCGTTATATGAAGCTTCAAACGTGGATGGTGCTAATAAATTCCAACAATTTTGGAGTATTACATTGCCATTGCTTAAATCGTCTATATTAGTTGCATTATTATTTAGAACACTAGACGCATTTCGAGTGTTCGATCTAATTTACGTATTAACTGGCGGTGGGCCAGCCAATGCAACAGAATCAATATCCATTTACGCTTATAAAACATTGTTTGCTCAACAGAACTTCGGTGAGGGCTCAACACTTTCCGTTATCGTATTCTTATGTGTGGCAATCATTAGTTTTATCTATGTAAAGCTAATCGGATCAGAATTATTTGCAGGTCGTTCGAAATAAGGGGGGGCAAAAATGAAGAAAGCAGGAATCGGGTTTTACATTTTTCTAGTACTATTTGTGTTTCTTGTCATGTTCCCATTTATCTGGGTCTTTTTGACATCGATTAAACCACCAGGTGAAATATTTTCATCATATAAATGGTTTACCGATAACCCATCACTAGAATCATATACAGCGGCATTGACGAGTCGACCGTTACTACGCTATATGTTAAACAGTTTTGTTGTATCGGCTTTAACTACAATTTTGTCACTAACATTTGCCTCTTTTACAGCATACGCGGTGACGAGACTGCCAATTAAAGGAAAGGGCCTTATATTAGGGATTGTACTTGCGGCTTCAATGTTTCCGCAGATTGCGATTATCTCACCAATGTTTAACTTAATTACTGGACTTGGACTTCGTAACAGCTATTTGGGTCTGGTAATTCCATATATTACAATTAGTTTACCGTTATCAATTTGGATTTTGTCAACGTTCTTTCAAAAGATTCCATATGAGCTTGAGGAGTCCGCTAAGCTTGATGGTGCAAGCCCTTTTCAAACATTTAGAAAAGTTATCTTGCCACTTGCGACCCCAGGTATATTTACTACTGGAATCCTGGTATTTATTGCTGCTTGGAATGAATATTTGTTTGCTTTAACGATTAATACTTCAGATGTTTGGCGTACGGTTCCTGTTGGAATTTCGTTATATCAAAGTCAGTATTCTGTTCCATGGGGAGATATCTCTGCAGCAACAGTTATTGTTACCATACCAATAGTCATTCTGGTTCTATTTTTCCAGAAACGAATTGTGTCCGGACTGACATCGGGATCTGTAAAAGAATAATATTTTTTAAATAGAAGGATGATGAAAAGATGAAAAAGTTAAAAGTAGCAATTATCGGGTGTGGAGGTATTGCGAACGGGAAGCACCTGCCAAGTTTAAAAAAAGTAGAACAGGTTGAGCTTGTAGCTTTTTGTGATGTAGAGGTGGAAAAAGCACAGGTTGCGGCAGACGGGTACGGAACGTCTAATGCAACTGTATATGAGGATTATAAGGAATTATTAAAAGATACAACGATTGATGTTGTACATGTTTGTACACCGAATAGTTCACATGCAGAAATATCCATTGCTGCAATGAAGGCTGGAAAAGATGTCATGTGTGAAAAACCGATGGCAAAAACGTCTGAAGAAGCAAAACAAATGGTCGCAGCAGCTGAAGAGACTGGTAGGAAATTATCAATTGGCTACCAAAACCGGTTTAGACAGGATAGTCAGCATCTGCGAAAGGTTTGTCAACGTGGGGATTTGGGTGAGGTTTATTTTGCAAAAGCACATGCAATCAGACGTCGTGCTGTGCCGACGTGGGGCGTATTTTTGGATGAAGAAAAGCAAGGTGGCGGCCCACTTATTGATATCGGGACACATGCATTAGATTTAACGTTATGGATGATGGATAATTACAAGCCAAAATCTGTGATGGGATCAACATTCCATAAACTAGGGGAACATAAGGATGCAGCCAATGCATGGGGACCTTGGGATCCGGAAAAATTCACGGTAGAGGATTCAGCTTTTGGGTTCATTACCATGGAAAATGGCGCAACAATTATTCTCGAATCAAGCTGGGCCATAAATTCGCTAGAGGTTGATGAAGCGAAATGCTCACTAAGTGGAACAGAAGGTGGCGCAGACATGAAAGATGGATTGCGCATTAATGGAGAAGAATTTGGTAAGCTTTATACAACAAATGTGGAGCTAGATAATAGTGGTGTTGCTTTTTACGATGGGGAGTCGGAAAGTGATGCAGATCTTGAGGCACGGTTATGGATAGAGAGTCTTTTACATGATACAGAGCCAACTGTAAAGCCGAATGAAGCACTTGTTGTTACACAAATTTTAGAAGCAATCTATGAATCTGCGAAAACAGGAAAGGCCGTTTATTTCGATTAAGGAGTGTGTCCGGTTATGAAGGTTGCGTTATTGAGTAGATGGCATGTTCATGCGGATGACTATGCGCGTGAGGTGCAGGAAAATAATCAGTTAAGCGTTGGACTTGTTTGGGACGAAGACACTGAACGTGGAAAAGAATGGGCTAATGAGCTAGATGTTCCATTTGAAAAAGATTTGGTAACGGTTTTAGCCAATCCGGAAATCGAGGCTGTGATAGTTAGTACACCTACAAATATGCACAAGGAGATTATCCTTGCAGCAGCAAGTCATAAAAAGCATATTTTTACGGAAAAAGTATTGGCGTTTACGGTTGATGACTGTAAAGAAATTTTTGCGGCGGTTGAGAAACATGGTGTTGAATTAATGGTATCATTACCGCGCTTAACAGAAAAAGAATTTTTATATGCGGAAAAAGCTTTGGATGCAGGATGGGTCGGACCGTTGACGATGATCCGCTGTCGAATGGCACATAATGGTGCTGTGGTTCCTAATGGGAAAACAGAAGGATGGCTGCCTGCTCGGTTCTTTGACAAACAACAGGCTGGTGGCGGGGCGTTGATTGACCTTGGCGCACATCCGATTTATTTGACCAACCGATTGGCTGGAAAAGCTAAGGCTGTCTATGCACGATTGGAAAAAGGTGTTGAAAGTGATGTGGACGAAAGTGCTGCGGTGCTCGTTGACTATGAATCTAGTGCTCTTGGGATTGTAGAGACTAGCTTTTTATCACATGGAAGTCCGTTTCAGTTAGAACTTTATGGAACGGAAGGCACTTTGTTATGTAAGGATGGTTCCATTCAATTGAAAAGCATCCATCATGGTGATGGTAACTGGGTGGACATAACAGATGAATTGCCGATGGTACCAAAACCAATGAAGCAGTGGGTGGCAAAAATTCAAGATAGTATAGAACCATCTATTACCAAAAAAGATGTTATCGATTTAACTAGAATAAATGATGCTGCTGCATTATCTCATCTAGAGGGACGTCGGATTGTTTTATAGAGGTAGTTCAAAGTTTTTATAGAATCTTTCTAATAGAGGAGAGTGACGTATGGGTAACATTGGATTGCAATTATATTCTGTATGCGAGGCGGCTGAGAAGGATTTTTTGGGAACCATCCATAGGGTTGCTGATATGGGCTATGATGCTGTTCAGTTTGCTGGCTTCTTTGAAACATCAGCGAAACAAGTGAAAAACGTGTTAGATGAAAAGGAGATTGGTGTGGGAGGAAGTCATACCGGCTTTGACCTTTTGAATAGTGATAAGCTCAAAGAAACAATCCTTTATAATCAAGAAATTAATAATGACCTAATTATTTGTCCGTATTTGCCAGAAGAAAAGCGAAACTCGGGTGAAGCATACAAGCGAACAGCGGAAGAGCTTAATTCTATTGGTCGAATTTGCAAGGAAAATGGTATGAGATTTGCTTATCACAACCATAATTTTGAATTTGAAATTTATGATGGGATGACAGGGTTTGATCTACTTTTTGGTCAGACGGATCCAGAACTTGTTAAAATAGAATTGGACTGCTTTTGGGCAAATTATGCCGGGCATGATGCGGGATCAATTATTGAAAAGTATGGTGAGCGGGTTGTTTCACTACATATGAAGGATATGAATCAGGAAAAGAAAAGCATTGAAATCGGTAAGGGTACGCTTGATCTTACTGGTCTTTTAAAAACAGCTAACGATCAAGCTGTGGAGTGGCTGGTTGTTGAACAGGAAGATTTTGACCGGGAACCGATGGATTGTGCCAAAACAAATCAAGTTAATTTACGTGCTTTATTATTAGAAAACTAGGAGTGAAATGGAATGAATATAACAGTATGGAATGAATATCGTCACGAAAAAGAAAATTCGGTGGTTGCTGATATCTATCCAAAAGGAATTCATGGAGCAATTGCTGGTTTTTTACAAGAAGAAGGACTGAATACGCAAACAGCAACTTTAGATGAAGCCGAACATGGTTTAACCGAAGAAGTGCTGGACAATACGGATGTTCTCGTTTGGTGGGGACACAAGGCGCACGATGAAGTTACGGAAGAAGTTGCTGAAAGGGTTAAACAACGCGTATTAGATGGCATGGGCTTGGTGGTCCTGCATTCCGGTCATTTTTCCAAGATCTTTCAAAAGCTAATGGGGACTGGCTGTGACTTGAAGTGGCGTGAAGCAGATGAGAAAGAGCGTCTTTGGGTTGTTGATCCAAGTCATCCGATTACAGAAGGTATAGGTCAATATATTGAGTTAGAAAAAGAAGAAATGTATGGGGAACATTTTGATATCCCAGCACCTGACCAGTTAATCTTTGTTAGTTGGTTTGAAGGTGGCGAAGTGTTCCGCAGTGGCGCAACCTTTACACGTGGAAGAGGAAAGATATTCTACTTTAGACCTGGCCATGAAACATATCCAACCTATCACAATAAAGAAATTCAACAGGTCATTAAAAATGGTGTGAAATGGGCTAAGAATACGAATACTCCTAGACATGAGTATGGAAATGCGAAACCGTTGGAAGAAATAAAGGGAAAATAGACTTGTATGAAAGAAAGGGTAATACAATGAAGAAATTAAAAATGGGAATTATCGGTGCAGGTGGTATCGCGCAGGACAGACATCTACCGGCTTACCAGGGTTTGCAGGATACAGTGGAAATTACGGCAGTTCAGGATTTGAACAGTGAACGTGCACAGGAAGTGGCGGATAAGTTTGGAATACCACATGTGTTCAGTGATTACATGGAGTTGTTTGAAACAGTTGATGCGGTGACTATTTGTACACCTAATAAATTCCACGCGGAAATTGCGATTCGTGCATTAGAAGCTGGTGTGCATGTTTTGTGCGAAAAACCAATGGCGATTACATCTAAAGAGTGCGAGGATATGATTGCTGCTTCTAAGAAAACAAATAAGAAAATTTCTATTGCCTATCATTATCGCCATACAAAGGAAGCGCGTGTTGCTAAGCAAGCAATCTTGAATAATGAAATTGGTGATCCGTTGGTTACCCGCGTGCAGGCGATGAGACGTCGTAAGGTTCCAGGATGGGGTGTTTTTACAAATAAGGATTTGCAGGGTGGAGGCAGTTTAATAGATTGGGGCTGCCATTTTCTTGATTTAGCTATATGGTTACTTGGGGACCCTAAACCTGTCGAAGTAATGGGAACAACGTATAATCGGTTAAGTAAAACGCCAAACCAGTTGAATGAATGGGGCGCTTTTGACCATGAAACATTCGATGTGGATGACCATGTAACAGGTTATATTACGTTTGAAAATGGCGTGTCTTTAATGCTGGAATGTTCCTGGGCAGCGAATATCAAAGATGATGTAACTAATCTAAGTATTTCTGGCGTAGATGGCGGATTAAATGTTTATCCGTTTGAATTATACCAAGCGAAATATGGAACCTTTTTTAGTGGTGAAGCAAAGTTTGCGAAAGCAGAGGATAATGCTGGCCTTTTGCAGGCACAGAATTTTGTGGCTAGTTGTTTGGGAGAAGCGGAATTAATCGTGAAGCCAGAGCAAGCTCTACAGGTAACAAGAATAATGGAAGCAATTTATCAGAGCAGTGAAACGGGTAGAAGTGTTCGTTTAGGATAATGGAATAAAAATTTTTGAATGAAGGTGATACATATGAAATTAGGCGTATTTTGCGTGTTATTTGCAGAGAAGTCCTTTGAAGAAATGCTCGATCATGTGCAAGCTTCTGGATTGCAGGCAGTTGAAATCGGAACGGGTGGACATCCTGGAAGTGCACATTGTAATGTAGATGAATTATTGGATAGCGAGGAAAAGCGTAAGGAATATTTGGATAAGGTTCATTCGCGTGGGTTAACGATCAGTGCATTTAGTTGCCATGGCAATCCTATTTCCCCGGATAAACAGTTTGCAGAAGAATCTCATGATGCTTTTGTAAAAACGGTAAAACTTGCTGAGTTAATGGATGTACCAGTCGTTAACACTTTTTCTGGAACACCCGGTGACCATGAAGAGGCAAAATTCCCCAATTGGCCAGTAACACCATGGCCGGGAGAGTACTCGGATATTTTACAATGGCAATGGGAAGAGAAACTGATTCCGTATTGGAAGGAACAAGGTCAATTTGCGAAGGATCATGGAGTCAAGGTTGGACTTGAGCTACATGCAGGTTTTCTGGTTCATACGCCATATACGATGTTGAAATTGAGGGAAGCAACCTGTGACGCGATCGGTGCGAACCTTGATCCAAGCCACTTGTGGTGGCAGGGCATTGATCCAGTAGCAGCGATTAAAATTCTTGGTAAGGAAAATGCGATTCATCATTTCCATGCGAAGGATACCTATATCGATCAAGAGAATGTTAACATGTACGGTCTTACAGATATGCAGCCGTATGACAAAGTACAAACACGCGCATGGAGTTTTCGTTCAGTAGGCTATGGTCATGGGATACAGGAATGGTCTAATATCATAAGTGCATTACGGACTTATGGTTATGATTATGTCGTCAGTATCGAGCATGAAGATCCGATTATGTCGATTGATGAAGGATTCAGCAAGGCAGTCGCAAATTTAAAAAGTGTTAATATAGCAGAAAAGCCTGCTGATATGTGGTGGGCATAAGTTGAAAACCCGAGCGAAAATGCTCGGGTTTTTTTTAAAAGGAAAGAAAGTATAAAATTAACCCCTACTACAGTAAAGGTAACTGTGGTAGTTTCTATGTATGGAGAAAAATATTCTGAAACGAATCTTTTTTGATAACTACAATCATTGGGAAACATTCAAGAAGAAACACAGAGAAAAAATCCGCCCAGTCGTTCTGAAGGAGGTAGAAAAATTTCAAGGCTGTGGAGATATGAAAAATGGATTCAAACTCTTTGTTTGCGAGGGCTGTAACGACGTACATAAAGTAGCATTCCGGTGTAAAGGGCGTTTTTGCACGACCTGTTCTATTGGGGAAAGTGAAGAGTGGAGCCGATTATTAACGGAAGACGTTTTACAGGTAAATCATCGGCACATGATTTTTACAATCGATGAAGGGTTACGGGAAATATTTCTTTTACACCGTCATCTTTTGAAACCGCTAATGGATGAGGCAGCTAAATTAATTACAAACTTTTTTCAAAAGAAGGCAAAGGTGACACCAGGTATCATTTCCGGATTACACACATTTGGCTCCAGGGTAAATTTTAATCCCCATGTCCATATGTTGGTAACCATGGGAGGGATAACGAGAAAAGGAAAATGGAAGGACTATGATTATATCCCTTTCCAAATGCTTCGAAAGCAATGGCAAACGGTGGTATTAAAGTTAATCCGTAGGAACTTAACCAAACAGGAAAAGAGGCGTGTACAACCACGACTGCAAAAGGCTTTTTCCGAAAATGGGGAAGGCTTCTATGTGCATGCGCCGAAACAGAAGGGGAAAATAAAGGAACAACTTCGTTACATTGGCCGTTATATTCGTCGACCAGCGATTGGAGTCAATCGGATCGAGGCATATGATGGACAACAGGTGACTTTTAAATACATCGATAAAACAGATGGGAAAGAAAAGCATGAAACGCTGACGGTGGAAGCCTTTATCAGTCGTTTGATTCGTCATATACCAGATGACCAATTTAAAACAATACGCCACTATGGTATGTATTCAAGAAGAAGTAAACGTCTAAGTAAGAAGCTATTAAGTAAGTGGCAAGAAGGAAGGCGGCGTTGGATCATAAAAGTGTGGAAAACAATACGCCGTCAAACATGGAGAGAACGTGTTATCGCTGGTGGACAAAAAGATCCCCTAATATGCCCGCACTGCAATAATTATTATGTGTATCAGGGAGAGGTCTGTCTTGAGAATGGACAATTAGAAATAAAAGTAGCTTTAACCAAGGAAGCAAGAAAGTACTTAGAAAGGGTGATAGCTTATTACACACCAATCCAAAAACCGCAAAAAAGGGAAAAAGAAAAAGGGGAACGACCACTTAGCGAAAAAGAAAACGAAAATCAACTTTGTTTGTTTAACGTGTCATGAGGAAGAAAAAATACCTTATGATGTAGTTAGAGATTTTGATTTGATGGATGGCGGTGATCCAACGGATCCGCCTCAGTTTAGATGCGAACATTGTGGTGGAGAAATGTATCCAGAGTATTACAAGGGAATACATGGCCAGGAATACAAACTAACGGATGTTCTCTAGCACAGAAAAGGACCGGGCGGTCTATGCCCGGTTTTTCTTATATGCATGTATTTTCCGACACAAGTATCGTATCATCTGGAAGGTAGTACTATTGGATTATTTTGAATATTTGTTTTAAAATACAATGCAAAATAATTAGAAGAGTCGTATAATGGACAACGTGGGTTTTAATGAATACTTAGAAGACGAAAGGGAGGTTATTTGATTATGAAGTTATCTAAATTTTTATTACTTTTGGCTGTAGGTTTATTGCTAAGTGTATACTTGGTGGCGTGTTCGTCGGATGGTGATGGAAGTGAAAAGTCTTCCGGCAAATCAGACGGAAAATCAGAAGAATCAGCAAGTGAAAGTGAAGACGTGGAACAAGTATTTAACTTAATTAACGGTGATACAATTCCCACAATGGATTCGTCCATGGCAACAGATGAATATGCATTTCAATTCATGAATGCATCTATGGAAGGTCTATACAGACTTGGTGAAAATGCTGAATTAACACCAGGAATTGCTAAAGATCACACAGTTAGCGATGATGGTTTGACGTGGACATTTAATCTTCGTGATAATGCAAAGTGGTCAAATGGAGATCCTGTTACTGCACATGACTTCGTCTATGCATGGAGACGAGCAGTTGACCCAGAAACAGGATCTGAATATGGTCCGTACATGATGGGTGGCGTAATTAAGAACGCTACAGCAGTAAACGCCAGCGAAATGCCTTTAGAAAAGTTAGGGGTAAAGGCTAAGGATGACTATACGCTAGTAGTAACGCTTGAAAAACCGACACCATATTTTGAATCGCTTGCAGCCTTTGGCACATTTTTACCACTTAATGAAAAGTTTGTTAAAGCACAGGGGGATAAATACGCAACAAGTACTGAAACACTATTATTTAATGGCCCATTCACATTATCGGAGTGGAAAAGTACTGCATCATCTTGGGTATTGAAAAAAAATGAAACATATTGGGATGCTAATACTGTACAGTTAGAAAAAATCACGTATGACGTTGTAAAAGATCCACAAACAGCTGTGGACCTATATGAAAAAGGCAAAGTTGATCGTGCCGGGCTCTCGGCAGATTTGGTGGACAAATACTCTACACACGATGATTTTGAAATTGTTCCTGGTACAGGTGTATTCTATTTAAAGTTTAACCAAACCACATCTGATGCACTTGCGAACGTAAATATTCGCAAGGCAATAAGTAGAGCAATTAATAAAAAAGCATTAGTTGAAGAAATTTTAAACAATGGATCAGTAGTAGCGAATGGTCTAATTCCATCTGATTTCTCGAAACATCCAGAAACCGGTGAGGATTTCCGCGATAGTAATGGAGCGTTAGTAAAATATGATGCAGAAAAGGCACAAAAGCTTTGGGAAAAAGGACTAAAAGAAATTGGTAAAGACAAAGTTACGCTTGAATTCCTTGGTGGCGATGGGGAAACCGTGAAAACAATGAATGAATTTATCGCCAACCAACTTGAAACAAATCTTCCAGGATTAGAAATCGAATTAAAACAAGTTCCGTTTGAGCAACGATTAGAATTAGATACAAAAATGGAATATCAAATTCAATTTGCAGGATGGTTACCTGATTTCCTTGATCCGTACACCTTCTTAAACTTATGGTTAACAGATGGTGGAAATAACATGATGGGATACTCTAATCCGAAGTATGACAAATTAGTTCAAAGTACGGTGAATGAATTAGCTTTAAAACCAGTTGAGCGTTTTGAGGCCTTTTTGGAGGCCGAAAAGGTACTGTTTGAGGATGCAGCAATTGCACCATTGTACCAGGAAGCTGGAGCTGTGTTAACGTCACCTATGATGAAGGGGTATATTTCGAACCCTATGGGGGCACCTACTGAATACAAGTGGGCATATGTTGAAAAATAAATCGTGAAAAAATAGAGCATGTGCCATTGACTGGCACGTGCTCTATTATAGTTTTGATTACAACAGAATTCCTGTCGCCTGCAGATCTTTGCAGGCGGCATTAATTTTTGCCTGTGAATCCGCTTCTAGGGTATGCATGTGGATGCCTTCAGTCAAGCTGGATAGATAGGCAGCTTTCGTGTCTTGAATCCTTTTGATAAACTGCTCAACTTCATGACGATTACTGACCATGAGTGAAGCGGTCAAATCGCCGTACACTGGATGTTCAACGGTGACATCTTTTACGGTGACGCCGTGATCAACGATGATGGTCAGCTCTTTTTGGGTTTGTTCAGGGTTATGTTTACAAGCAATAATGACCTTGTGTGCCGCTTCATCTGTAGTTTTTTTGATATACATATAGCCTTGGCTGGTCGCGATAATTGGTTCATTTTTCGCTTTAAGGATTGATACGTCCTGTACAATCACTTGTCTACTTACATTAGATTTTTCCGCGAATTCACTTCCGGTAATTGGCCGTTGTTCTTCCTTCAAACTTTTCAAAATTAACTCCTGTCTCATGGCAGACGATAATTTTTCAGTGCTACTCATTCACTCATCTCCTTCAATAAGAAAGAATCTATCTGTGATTTTTTTAAAAGCTTCAGCCGTTTTATCTATGTCTTCGATCGTTGTATGTTTTCCAAATGATAAGCGAATAAACTGTTTAGCCTCTGCATCTGATCGTCCTAATGCTTTCATTGTTCTTGATAGCTTGTGATTTCCAACCTGGCATGCGCTGCCTGTAGAAATTGCGATTCCGTAACGATTACATTCTAACATGACATATTGCCCCTCGATTCCGTCAATTCGAAATCCAAGAATGTGTGGTAAATAATCAGTTGGATGACCCTCCATTTGGATGGTAATAGGCAATTGTTTCAGTTTATCCATTAATGCTGCCCGTAAGCCATCAATACGCTTGTGTTCCTTTATTCTATCATCACACACTGCTTTTGCGGAAGTAACAAAGGCTGTGATTCCGGGAACGTTAACTGTTCCAGGCCGAAAGCCTCCTTCGTGGGTCGTGTTAGGCATTTGTGCGTTCCATTTTACTTGTGGGTTTATATACACGGCCCCAACACCTTTTGGACCATATAATTTATGGCTTGAAATCGATAGACTATCAATTTTATTAAGATTGATTGGGACTTTTCCAAACGTCTGTACAGCATCACAGTGGAATAAAATCTCATGCTGATGGAGTATGTTCCCAATTGATTCAATTGGTTGAAGCGTACCAATTTCTCCATTACCATGATGAATCGATACAAGAATCGTGGTCTTGCGAATAGCATTTTTCAGATCTTCCAATTGGATTTGACCGTATTCATCCAATGGTAAATAGGTGACATCAAAGCCAACCTTTTCCATTTGGGTAAAAAAGTTATAGATAGAAGAATGCTCGGAAACTGTTGTGATAAGATGGTTCCCTTTATCTTTATGTGCATCTATAAGTGAACTCAGTGCAAGAATATTTGATTCAGATCCGCCACTAGTAAAATATATCCCTTTGTGACCGCAATCTAGTAATTCTGCTAGTTCCGTGCGGCAGGATTCTAGTAGTTGAGAAGATCGCGTGCCGGCATCATGCAAACTATTTGGATTTCCAAAAAATGACCTTGAAACCTGATTGAAAATGTCTAAAGAATCCTCAGACATAGGTGTTGTAGCGGCATAATCTAAATAAATCATCGAAACACTCCTTAGTGAGAATATTCAAATAGTACCCTTTTGAACATGTATGTAATGAAAAAAATAAAGGTTCTTTCGTACTTATTGTTGTTTTTTCAACTTCATAGTTGATATAAACTACGACATAACTTTAGGTTTATTTCCAAAAGACATGTGCTATTGCTGCCGTCCAGGATCGCTCCGGGCGGATGCTTTCCGCGGGCACGGCCTCAGCCTCCTCGAGAAAACCACTCTGCGGGGTCTTCGGACACGTGCTGTTCCCGCAGGAGTCACCGCCCTCCACTCACCTGGACTGGTAAAGAATTCTTTGTTATTTCTTTCAACTAATGAATGCTGTTATTGGAAACTATTATACCAGCAGCCCGTATATACGGAGACTCCTGCGGGAAGTAAGAGATCGGCGAGACCCCGCAGGACGGCAGTCCGAGGAGGCTCGACACTCGCCCGCGGAAAGCGAAGTGTATACGGGCTGCGGCTGCCTAAGTAACTTGTTTCCATTATCAGCAATACAGATCTAACATAGATAGAAGTTACGCCACATTTTATATCAATTTTCTCAAAAGCGACAGTCTTTACGAAAACAGCTAAAATAAAAAACTCTTGCTTTAAGTTTAATCTTGTGTAAATATAGGTGTCAAGACATATAAATACACACAAAATAATCGAGGCGATAAACGATGGCTTTTGATGACGTGATAATTATTGGAAGCGGTATAGCTGCGTTGACAGTGGCTGAAAGATTAGCGATGGATAAGAATGTGATTATATTCACAAAGTCTAATAAAACAGCTAGTAATTCTTTCCAGGCACAAGGCGGAGTTGCAGCGGCTGTTCATCCGGATGATCACTGGGAAGACCATTTACATGATACGTTGATTGCTGGATGTCAGCACAGTGATTTAGAAAACCTTCAAATGCTCATTCAAAATGGTTCCCGTCATCTATATGAATTAACACGGAAAGGATTGGAATTCGATCTGAATTCGGATGGCGATTGGAACTTAGGGAGAGAAGGCGGTCATTTAAAAAGAAGGATCCTGCACGCTGGTGGTGACGCAACTGGAAAAGCATTGATAACGTTTATGCTTAAGCGAGTTAAAAATAAAATTACAATCGTAGAAGATGAAATGGTAATAGATTTAATTGTCCAGGATCAGCAGTGTATGGGGGTCACTACAAAAAATACTGCTGGGGAAGTGATCGATCATTATGCAGGTTCTACGATTCTCGCAACGGGTGGCTGTGGAGAAATTTTTTCATATACATCTAATGATTCAACTGTAACTGGTGATGGATATGCAATGGCATACCGTGCGGGTGTCCAGTTAACCGATATGGAATTTGTCCAGTTTCATCCAACCCTTCTTTTTGATGGTAAACAGGCGCTTGGACTTGTATCAGAGGCAGTAAGAGGAGAAGGTGCCTTTTTGGTCAATCAAGATGGACACTTGATTATGGATGGTGTCCATGAATTGAAGGATTTGGCACCACGGGATATTGTTGCACGGGCGATTTTCAATGAACGGAATGCGTATTTAAATATATCCAATGTCAAAAATTTTTCTAGTCGATTTCCTACTATTCACAAGATGTGCGTTGATAATGGAATAGATGTGGGAACTAACCTTTTACCTATTACTCCAGGTGCCCACTTTATGATAGGTGGAATTAAGGCAGATCGTCTTGGTCAAACATCGCTTGGCGGTTTGTATGCGGTCGGGGAAACTGCATGTACCGGCGTTCATGGTGCAAACCGAATCGCAAGTAATTCGCTGTTGGAAGGAATTGTTTTCGGAAACATGACTGCTGAAGCAATATTGTCCCAAAAAAATAGGACGACTAAGCAAGGCTCGTATTACGTGAAAAAAAGATCAATAACAATGGATCTACCAACAAAAGAAACAATAAAAAGAAAAATGATGCGTAATGTTGGTGTGGTACGAAATGAACACGGGTTAGAAGGGATGAAGGCGTGGCTCGAGCAATACGATTTTTCACATATTGATTTGAGTCGTTTATCAGTTGAAAAAATAGAGGTTGTGAATATGCTAACGACCGCTTGGCTCATTACAACTTCTGCATTGATGCGAAAGGAAAGCAGGGGGACACATTTTCGGTCTGACTATCCTGAATCAAGTGGTCTAGAAACACGTGAGGAAATTTTAAGACTTAAAGAAATTAAGCTACTAGTATAGGAGAATTATAAATGAATCTATTAAAGTTACGTACGCTACTGCAATCTTTTTTACTAGAAGATATTGGGGACTGCGATCTCACAAGTAGTGCGATTTTTCCACCGGATGAAGTTGGAAAAGGAGTATTCATTGCAAAAGCCGATGGGGTTATTTCTGGGTTGCAGATTATCCATGAAGCTTACCAACTGCTTGATAACCAGGTGAAAGTTGAATGTTTTTACAAGGATGGGGATCAGGTAAATGCAGGTGATACGATTGCAGAAGTACATGGACCAATCGTTTCGATACTTGGAGGCGAACGTGTGATTTTAAATCTTGTTCAGCGAATGAGTGGGATGGCCAGCATGACAAGACAATGTGTGGATACGTTGAATGACGGTTCTATTCAGCTTTGTGATACAAGGAAAACGACACCTGGATTACGAATGCTTGAAAAATATGCTGTGGTGTCAGGTGGAGGCAAGAATCATCGTTCAGGACTTTACGACGGTGTCATGATTAAGGATAACCATATCTCGTTTTGCGGGTCTATTTCAAAAGCGGTAGCATCGGTTCGAGAAAATATCGGACACATGGTTAAGGTTGAAGTAGAAACGGAGACGAAGGAAGAAGTTTTAGAAGCTGCAAGCGCCGGTGCAGATGTAATTATGTTTGATAACCGAAATCCCGAAGAAGTGCGGGAGTTTGTAGCACTTGTTCCGAAGCATATTGTTACCGAGGCTTCTGGTGGAATTACACTAGCTAATTTAGCTGGTTATGCGGACACCGGTGTAGATTTTATTTCACTAGGATTCCTGACCCATTCCGTAACATCACTAGATATTAGTTTGTTAGTACGATAGGAGGAAGAAAAATGAGTTTATTAGATATGATTCAAAATAGTGATCAGAAAATGCTTCCAGACCATTATAAGTCCTTATCTGTTGAGGAAATGGAAGCCCGTGTTAAAGAGTTGAAGGATAAGATGGGGAGTAGAATTTTTATACCTGGTCATCATTATCAAAAGGATGAAGTCATTCAGTTTGCTGATGTGACGGGTGATTCCCTGCAGCTCGCACAGGTTTCAGCAAAAAATTCCGAGGCTGAATATATTGTGTTTTGTGGCGTACATTTCATGGCGGAAACAGCGGATATTTTAACTGGTGATGGGCAAAAGGTAATCCTGCCAGACATGCGTGCAGGTTGTTCGATGGCTGATATGGCAAATATTGATCAAACCGAACGCGGCTGGACGGAGATGCAGCAGACCTTTGGCGATACGATTATCCCGTTAACCTATGTGAATTCTACCGCAGCAATCAAAAGCTTTGTAGGGGAAAATGGTGGGGCAACCGTAACGTCATCGAATGCGAAAAAAATGCTGGAATGGGCTTTCACACAAAAAGAACGCATATTGTTTTTACCTGATCAGCATTTAGGGCGAAATACCGCGTATGATCTTGGAATTCCATTGGATGCCATGGCGGTGTGGGATCCGATATTGGAGCGGTTTGAGTATGGAGGCGATTTAAGTCAGGTGCGGGTGATTTTGTGGAAAGGCCATTGCTCTGTACATGAGAACTTTACGGTGGGGAATATTGAGGATCTCCGAGCGAATGATCCAGATACTGCGATTATTGTCCATCCAGAATGCAGCCGTGAAGTGGTTGCAAAATCTGATTACGCTGGGTCTACCAAGTATATTATCGAAACGATTGGAAATGCTGAGGCGGGTACAAAGTGGGCCGTTGGAACAGAAATGAACCTCGTAAATCGATTGACAAAGCAGCATCCAGACAAGGAAGTTTTCTCTTTGAATCCACAAATGTGTCCTTGCTTAACAATGAACCGCATTGATCTACCACATTTGTTGTGGACAATGGAAACAATTGAAAATGATGAAGTGATGAATCAAATTTCAGTAGAACCGGAAATTGCCAAATGGGCAGAAGTAGCGCTTGAACGGATGTTGGAAAGAGTTTAGAATTTGAAGGTGCGGCTAGGATAAGTAGCTGCGCCTTATTTTTATTTGCAGTTAAGAAAGAAAACTTTGGCGTTAATCTGTCTAGCGCAAGCGCCCTAGCCCGCCTGAGGTTTTAAGACGAATCTCTTTGTGATAAAAATCATCACGAAGAGATTCGTCTTAAACTTGTCGGGGCTGACCAAGCGCTTGCGCTTTTCTTAGGTGTTAATCTACCTCCTCCAGGGTATATAGGTTTGAGAATAGGTCAAAATCATCTTAACAGGATTAAAAATAAAGCTTATTATGTAAATAATAGTTAATCCATTTGGGGGTGTGGTTGTGGCACAAAAAATAGCGGTTGCTTTTTTACATGGCGCTGGAACACCAGATGAAGACTTTGCAGATGAAATGATTCGAAAAATCAAAAAGGGATTTATCGAAAAGCTAGGAAATAAAAATGCAAATCAAGAGCTTGTTTTTGAATCCGTTTTTTGGTCATCGGTTTTTGAAAATGAAGAAAAAAAGCTGTTAGGTCGATTGCAAAAAAATACCGATTTAGACTATTTGTGGTTACGCCGATTTGTAGTGGAATTTCTTGCAGATGCAGTTGCATATCAACCGACTAAGCAAGGTAAACAGAATTATGATAATGTGAATGCACTTTTGGCTGAAACCATTCGCAAATTAAAGGAAAGGGCCGGGCCACAAGCACCGTTATGCATAGTAAGTCACAGTCTTGGATCGATTGTAGCAAGTAATTACTTTTATGACCTTCAATTTAAACAAGGAAATATCGGACCAAAGACAATGCAAATTGCTTCTAATACACCAATTGAACAATCACAGACATTGACGCTTTTTTATACAATGGGAAGTCCTCTGGCATTGTGGTCTATGCGTTATCCGGATTTCGGAATGCCTATTCATGTTCCATCTGCAGATCTGCACAGTATTTATCCAAAGGTACAAGGAGAATGGATCAATTTTTACGACAAGGATGATGTTCTTGCGTTTCCTTTAAAGGGATTGAATAAACATTATCAAAAAGCCGTAACAAAGGATATTGAAGTGAATGCAGGTGGGCTGGTGACAGGCTGGACTCCGCTTTCTCATAGTAAATACAATACGGAAGCCGAAGTAATTGAACCTATTGTTGAAGGATTGGTCCGGACATGGAAAGAAGTAAATCATTAAGCTTAAATTTAAATTATATCTTAAAAAATGATAATAAAATGCAACGTCATGATCATTCATCACGTTGCATTTTTATATTCAGAAGCTATAGGATCCATTACACTTTAAGTGATTTTGTAGAGATAAATTTTCCAAGGAGATTGTGCCGATTTAAAGCTCTTTTTGAATGTAAGTCCGATCTTTTGATGGTTGTTGATAGGCAGTGCTGAAAAGACATAATCCCCACCCAACTCTTTAAGTGCGTCTGTATTAATATCCAGCTGTTGGATGACTTTATCACTGTTTTTTGAAAACAAATAGTGTTTCCCTATTTCACTTACAAACATATAGGCTCTGCTGCCCCATGTGTCATAGTAATTTTCGAGTGTTGGATTTTCTTCAAGCTCTGGTGCGATTACCTTTCTAAATTTTTTCTTATAGGAAAGTGGATAGCTGGTGTTATACGTATCAAGGGTATAGAACCCGTTATATTGCGCAATTGTTGGGTGCATGGCGACACTTACAACACGGTAATCGGACTGGTCTTTTCCAATGTACTCCTCTATTTCTTGAAATAATTCAGTGGAATAAAACTCTTTAAACGTCGGTGTGCCAACTTTTTCGTATTTATTTTCTTCATTTAGCTGAAATAGTAATACACATTGTGCAATAATCAAAACGACCGCTAGCGACTTTCCAAATTTAAGATGTTTCCACAAAATTGCTAAAGCCAATGCAAAACAAAGATACCAGAATAAAGGATGTAAAAAGTGTATTCTGCTAAAGTTAAACGTGTTTGCCACCATAAAATTATCTTTTAATACACGCAATCCTTCCCAATACCAAAAAGCATAGATAAGTGAAAGAGCCACATTAGCGAGCAAACAACCTACCAACCATTTCGGTTTTAATTTATAATATGCAGCTGCAAGTATTGCTAATCCAATAACCGGGAGAATAATCCAATAATGCAAATCCATATCATGTGTATGACCTTCCATAAAGTTATCCAAAAACAACTGTAAGGTCCCTTGTAAATCTTTGTGCCCTAAATTAAGTTCATTGCGGTGTGATGTAAATCCACTATTTATAAACATGGAATAAATCACTAGGTAATTTTTAATCAAATAAAGCAGACTCATAAAGAATATCGCCAGGAAAAACGGAAGATTAATATGTTTTGATCGAATCCAATCAACTAGCCAAAGGATTCCGATTAAACTTAGGAAAAAAACAAATGTCAGGATAAAGCTTGAAAAGAAAGGGTACAAAAGTAAGATTACCCAATACAGTTTTGGTGCTCGAACCCCATGCCTTCGAATTGTTAAAAATATGTGTAACGCTAAAGGTAAACCAGCAATTGACAATGCACCAGATGGCCAAAACGGAAGCATGGAAAAGGCTAAAGCAACGCCGACACTTATCCAGGATGATTTAACCTGTGGAATGATTGTTGTTTTCAATAACAGATACATTCCGAAAAACGCTACAAATCGCATGATTGTTTGGTTGATTACATAGGCTGTGAAGGGTCCAAACAGCACATAAAGCCAAACCATTGCGTCAAGTCCTGATGGAAGCGAACTTCTTGGGAGACCGTTGATCACATTTGGAAATTCCGTGTATAGCATCGAAAATATTTTCCCGCTTTCAGCGAGCATTTTATACCAAACAATGTTCGAGTCCAGGTTATCGTGGACGCGAATGTGTGTGTTTTCTCCTAACAAGTAATACGGCATCAGGTAACCAATGATAATTAAGCATGCAATCAGTATAAACTTATATTTTGTAAAATTTGTAAAGATGATTGACCACATGATTGATATCCTCTTCTTCCATTCCATAATATAATGGTAGTCGCAGAATTCTTTCGCTGTCTTTTGTTGTAAATTGATCTTCACCGATGAATTTACCATACATTACACCTGCATGTGAAGAATGCAAGGGTACATAGTGTGATACAGCCATGATGCCCTGGTCTTTTAGATATTCAATCAGTTGTTGACGCACGTTTGCATTTTCTGTTTTGAGATAAAACATGTGGGCATTATGAATACATCCCTCAGGTACATACGGAAGTGAAATTTTGCCCGTTTCCTTTAAAGGTTGTAATGCCTCGTAGAAATGATTCCATGAATTGATACGATCTTCATTTATTTTATCTGCAAATTGGAATTGGGCATAGAGATAGGCAGCGTTTATATCGCTTAATAAATAGGATGAGCCGAGGTCACGCCATGTATATTTATCGACCATTCCTTTTAAAAATTGTGAACGATTTGTACCTTTTTCCTGAATTATTTCAGCACGGTTCACCACGCTTTCATGGTTTATCAGAAGTGCACCGCCTTCACCACATGTGTAGTTCTTTGTTTCATGGAAACTAATGGTCCCGAAATGGCCGATTGTCCCAAGTGATTTACCTTTATACGTACTTAACAGGGACTGGGCGGCATCTTCAACAACCCATAAATCATGTCGATTAGCAATTTTCATAATTTCTTCCATGTCACAAGCTATACCAGCATAGTGAACAACAACAATTGCCTTCGTTCGTTCTGTTATTGCATTTTCGATTGCTACTGGATCAATGTTCATCGTTTCCGTTTGAACATCGACAAACCGGATGGCTGCCCCCTTAAGAGCAAAAGCATTAGCTGTCGAAACAAAGGTATAAGAAGGCATTATGATTTCATCGCCTTCATTCGCTTTAATTAATAATGCCGTCATTTCCAAAGCGGCTGTGCACGATGGTGTAAGCAAAGCTTTCTTACACTTCAGGCGGTCTTCCAGCCATTCTGTACATTTTTTACCAAAAGGACCATTCCCCGAAAGTTTAGGCGCTTGGATTGCCTCTTGAATATATTCGTTCTCTTTTCCTGTTACACACGGTTTATTAAATGGAATCATAGTTATCACCTCATAACGATTGACTTGTAACGATAATCCCTAACACAATTAACGATAGTCCAATCACTTTTTGACTTGTGACAGGTTCACCAAATAAAAATACGGAAAGAAGAAACACAAGTACAAATGAGAGACTCATAAATGGATAGGCGAAACTGATATTGAACTTTGTCATTGCCGCCATCCAAAAGAGGGATGCGACGAATGCGGAAAGAAACCCAGAGAGGATCAATGGATCAAGTAGCAGGCGAAATATAAACGCCATTTTATCCATCCAATCCTCTGGCAAACTCCCATACTTATCAATCTTCCATTTCAATATTATTTGCCCATAAACGGTAAATATAATGGTCGCGAAAATATATGCGAAGCCCATACTACACGCCAACTTGATTTGAATGGTTCATTTTATGGTAGACATCAACGGTATTTTTCAATTTGAAACCGAGCGCATAAAATAGGTTCAATGATGCTACGTTGGCAGCAGAAATTGAGGTTTTCAAATGCGTGTGTCCAAGTTTAAGCTGTTCAAAACACCCCTGACCCACAAAGGTTTTCGCAAGCCCCTTACTGCGGAATTCCTTTTTCATACCCATTAACAGTACTTTATCCTGATCAAATGCATAAAATCCTGCTGTACGGCCTTCATACAGGAGGGAAAATACATTATTTGCTTCCATGAGATCATGAAGCCAATTGACATAGCGTTTGTCTGCTTGAGAGGAAGGGATGTTAAAATCACGGTGAAAACGGCCATGAATGAAAGCTTCTTCAGCAATCTGGATTAATTCTTGTGGATCATATTCAGCTGAAATCGATGCGCCTTCACGTAAGAATAACCGTAAGTCTTCTTCTCTGCATATGGGCTCAATTAATGTATCCATATAGTAAAACCCATACTTCAGTAATTGTTCAGGGTTATCTAAAGGGTTCACTTTAAGGGTGAAATGACCTTCTTTATCGACAGTTTCCTTTAGCGCATCTTCGGTAGAAGCGGTTAGTTCGTAGGTGTTTATATTAAAATTTCGTTTATCCCAAGGGGTTTCTTTTAAATATTCGTACATGTTATTCAACTCCGATCATCATCATATTCATGAAATGCTTCTGTTTTTTCTTGAATTAGATAAATTGGCCTTGCTTTTGTTTCATTGAATACTTTTCCAATATACAATCCGAGGATACCAAAGTTAAAAAAGATTAACCCTCCAATAAAGTAGATGGATACCATGACACTGGTCCATCCTGGTACAGGTTGGAATAAGAAAAAGTACCGGAAGAACAAATACAGTCCATAAATAAACGAGGCTAATGAGATTAAGAATCCAAACTGGATAGATAATCGCAGCGGTTTATTAGATTGGGAAATGATGGCGTCCGTTCCGAGTGTAACCAGTTTTTTTATGTTATAGGAGGAGTTCCCTTCTTGTCTTTGGCAATGTTCAACCTGAACATTTGCTGTGTTATACCCCATCCACTTTATAAAAAGAGGGAAGAAGCGGTTTTGCTCGTTCATTTTTCGAAAGCCCTCAATCACTTTTTTAGAACAGATACTGAAATTGGCGACCGTGTGATCAGATGTCCGGTCAGCCAAATAATCGTAAAATTTATAAAAAAGTCTGGATGAGGTTCGTTTGAGCCATTTATCCTGGCGGACTGTTCTATTGCCAAAAACGACATCATAACCTTCTTGTGTTTTTTCGTATAATTTAATTATTTCTTCTGGTCTATCCTGTAAATCGCAGTCCATGACAACAATCCAATCACCAATCGTATGATCAAGGCCAGCAGTAATGGCGTGGTGCTGACCAAAGTTACGCGAGAGGTTGATTCCTTTGATTCTATGATCCTCAGAACATACTTGTTTAATCGTTTCCCAAGCATTGTCAGGGCTAGCATCGTTTATTAAGATAATTTCAAGTTGGGCTGGAATTTTTTCAATGGTGGTTTTCACCCGGTTACATAGCTCTACTAAACATGTTTCGCAGCCGTAAACAGGGATGACCACTGATATTAATGAATGACTTGTTCCCATTGCCTCACATACCATTCTATTGTTTTTTTAAGTCCTGAATCTAAGGTCATTGATGGTTTCCAGCCCAATGTTTGACGTAGTTTTGTATCATCAACGGCATAACGTCTGTCATGTCCTAAGCGATCTTCGGTGAACGTAATCAAATCGTTAAACGATTTGATTGATGCTTTATCTTTAATTTCTGGCACAAGCTGATCCAGAATTTCACATACCTCATGTGCAAGTTCAATGTTTGTTTTTTCATTACCCCCGCCAATATTATAGGTTTCTAGTTTGTTTCCGTGGTGATAGACTTTATCCAAAGCACGACAATGATCTTCTACATACAGCCAATCCCTTATATTATTTCCATCGCCATAGATTGGGATTGATTGGGCGCTTAATGCTTTCGAGATAATGGTTGGAATCAGCTTTTCCGAATGTTGCCGCGGTCCATAGTTATTGGAACTGCTGCATATAACGACATTCATTCCATGCGTGTATCCAAAGCTTTTTACGATCATATTTGCACTTGCTTTGGATGCGCTATAAGGATTCCGCGGATCGTATGGTGTTTCTTCAGAGAATTTACCTTTTTCACCTAGTGATCCATAAACTTCATCCGTTGATATCTGATGGAATCGTCGTTCTGTAAGTAATCCTTTTTTCTCCCATGCATACTTAGCAGCTTGAAGGAGAGTGAAAGTACCGAGAACATTGGATTCTACAAAAGCTTTTGCATCTTCAATTGATCGATCAACATGTGATTCTGCAGCAAAGTGAATGACTCCAGAAATGTTGAAATTGGAAAAAATATCTTTCACCAGGTTCTCGTCTGTTATGTCTCCATTAATGAATTGATAGTTAATTAGATTTTCTACTTCAGATAAATTCTTTTTTGAACCTGCATAAGTGAGTTTATCGATATTGATGAGCTGGGTATTTGGATACTTTTTCATAAAATAAGTGATGAAATTTGATCCGATAAACCCTGCTCCTCCAGTAACTAAAAGGCTTTGCTTTTGATTATTCATTTTCAACCAGTCCTAACACGGGATTTTGGTCAATCGAGTCCCAATATTGTTGGGTATGTTTTCGATTGGCAATTTCCATCAGATATTGTCCGTAATCATTCTTTTCCATTGATTTACCTTTATCATATAGTGCTTCTTTTGATAAATACCCCATGTAAAAGGCGATTTCTTCTAAACATGCGAGTTTAAATCCTTGTCGTTGTTGAATGTTTCTTACAAACTCGGAAGCTTCGTATAAGGATTCATGCGTTCCTGCATCCATCCAGGCAAACCCTCTACCGAGGAGCTGGACTTTTAGTTGATTTCGTTTTAAATATTCTTTGTTAACATCTGTTATTTCTAATTCCCCACGTTCAGAGAAATTGAGTTTCTTTGCTATTTTTATCGCTTGGTTATCATAAATATATAGACCTGTAACGGCAAAATCCGATTTGGGATCTTTAGGTTTTTCTTCTAATGAAACTACTTTTTGATTTTGGTTGAATTCTACTACGCCAAATCTCCTAGGATCCTTAACCCGATAGCCAAATATCGTTGCATAGTCATGGTTTTGGATAGCGTTTCGTAAAATGTTCGTGAAACCTTGACCGTAAAAAATGTTATCACCAAGAATAAGTGTGACATCATCTTTCCCGATGAATTTTTCTCCGATGATCAACGCTTCTGGAATTCCATTTGGATTTACCTGTTCACGGTAGTTAAGAGAAATGCCTAACGATGAACCATCACCTAGTAATTCTTCAAATCTCTGCTTGTCATAATCTGTGCTGATTATCATAATTTCTTTGATTCCAGCTAGCATTAATATAGATAACGGATAATAAATCATTGGTTTATCGTAGACAGCCAGTAGATGTTTATTGATGCTGTTTGTGCTTGGCGCAAGCCGTGAACCGCTCCCACCAGCAAGTATAATCCCTTTCATACTATCGCCTCCGTTATGATAACGCTTCCAACGCTTTATATAAAAAACCTTTTCCTCAATTCTATTCCCTCATTTATAAAAAACTATCTTACAATTCTATTGCATTTTCATTTCATTTGGGATCCGGAATTTGGGCAATGAAAAAAGTAACCGTTCCAAAAAAGGAACGGTTACTCTCTTTAGTTAATATTTATACCTCTTTAGGCAAAACAATCCGTTTGTACATCTGAACAGTTAGCCAATAATATATTCCATAAATTACGATGAATATACTGATTGGAAACCAAATCTTTGTGTATGGTTCAACCAATATAAATGAAAACATTTGCATGCCAACTAATACATGGACTAGTCCGAGTATAGCTGGGAACAAGAATACAAGGAATAACTCCTTATAAATGGATCTGGTTAACAGCGATTTTCTTACGCCTATTTTCCGTAGCATGCTGTAGCGATGTGTGTCTGCGGTAGCGCTTGATAATAGCTTAAACATGAGAACACTTGCCATCATCATTAGAAAGGCTATCCCCAGGAAGAATCCCATGAATATCGTTCCGCTTGCAACACTTTTAAAAATTAAATAATCCGCAAGCTTACTTCCTAATCTTTGCATTTGCATCTCATCCTGTATTCCAGCTAGCTTCTGTTGGCGCTTTTCTATTTCTTTTATTTGCGGAAGTGCATCCGTAAAATCTTCAACCCGCACGTTTAAAACTTTTCTTTCGTTCATTGATAACTTTTGATAGTTTTCTTGATCAAAAATGTAAATGTCGCGTTCTCCAAACATCTGATAACCAGCCCGTAATTCTGTACTTAATGCAGTTATCCACGATTCAGGGATTGAATTCAGTCCTTCAGTCTGTCCCAAAATATATTTATCTTTTGGAAGTGGAATAGATACGCGTTTTGCTTCAGGTAATTCCAATAAATTCGGGTCAAATTGCTTAACTAGTGGAGGATTTTCCAGTAAATCCTTTTTCGAAAAATAAACCCCTTCATCGTCCACCTTATAATGATACGTATTTTTTTTAACGGTTTCCATGTTTTCAACTAACTGCATATCTTTTTCTGTTGGCTGATGAATTGCTACATCATTTGCATGGGCCATCGATGCCTGCAATTCCACATTATTGTAGAATGATAGTCCTGCTGCCATCGCGCCAAGTCCAAGTGCTACAAGCATTGCAACGGTACCAAGAACTTTTGTTAAAGCGTTAATTCGGAATCGCAATTGTGCAAATGTAAAGGAGTTAATCCCTTTTTCATTTAGGCGGCGAATTCCTTTTAGTTTTTTCATTAAAAAAGGTAGCAGCGAGATGAACATTAAATAGGTACCAATTGTAATTGTAATCGCTGCTAAAATTACTCCTAAATGCATGAGCGTGGATACATTGATCATGGCATAATAACCCACACCAATAAGAATGATAGCAAAAATCACACCAATAATAGTCCAGCTGCCTTTAGCTTTTACCCCGTCATGTTTTTGTCCGGCATGGAGGAGGTCTAAAACTGACTTTCTAGCTATCTTCACTGCATTTACGATCGATGTCAGGAGGAATAAAGCTACATAAAAAATTACCGTTGTAACAATAGAGGATAGATAGAAAGCTTGAAATCCCTCTCCTGAAAAGTCTAATTGGTTCATGATTAATGTAGCAATTCCCTGTGCTAGACCAATCCCAATGACTAATCCAATAATCAAAGAAATGATTCCGATAAAAAAGGTTTCAAAAAACATGAGTTGTGTCACTTTATGCTTTTTAGCACCAAGTGTCATGTACATTCCCATTTCCTTTTGTCGCATCGAAAGCATAAAAGAGGTGGCATAAAATATATAAAATAGTGTGATGGCCGCTAAGATAAAGCTACCAACGTGAAAAATAAACATAATAGAAGATATTATTGAATTAGCTTCAAGAAATGCTTCATTTTGTGCAAGTGTCTCAAACATATAAAAAATGGATATGGATATCGTTAGTCCAAACAACAGGACTAAATAGTCTTTAAACATTTTTCGCATACTCGATAATGATAATTTTAGTAACATGTCATAGTCTCCTTTCTATTCCATTTCGTGTGGAGAAGCGAATTCAGCAAGCACATGTAGAATCTCCTGATGAAATTCACTTCTGTTTCCAGCGCGATTGATTTCTTTATATAACAATCCATCCTGAATGAATAATATGCGGTCACAATAACTTGCGCTAAGTGGGTCGTGTGTAACTAACATGATAGATACATCATGATTGGTATTAAGATGAACCATTGCTTTCATCAAATCTTTGGCATTTTTAGAATCAAGTGCTCCGGTAGGCTCATCTGCTAAAATAATAGCAGGCTCATGCACCAAAGCTCGTGCTGCAGCCGCACGTTGTTTTTGCCCTCCTGAAACGGTGGCAGGATACTTATCCAGGATTGCTTGAATGCCCAGTTTTTCCGCGACCTTTATCACGCTTGGCTTAATTTTTTTTGAAGAGACGCCTTGCAGAGATAATGGAAGTGCAATATTTTCATAGATGGTTAGGTTCTCTAATAAATTGAAGTCTTGAAAAATAAAACCTAATTGCTCGGATCGGAAGTCAGCTAATTGTCCCTGCTTCATTGTTGTAATATCAGTTCCAGCGATTTCTATTGTGCCACCTGTCGGTTTATCCAACGTGGAAACAACATTTAATAAGGTTGTTTTACCAGCACCGGATGGCCCCATAATTCCCACAAATTCTCCTGCTTGTATATCAAATGAAACACCATCTAATGCCTGAAACTGGTTTTCATTTTTCTTACCAAAAGTTTTACGAACGTTTTTAACGTTTACAACTGCGTTACTCATTTTTTATTACCTCCAATTAATTTATCTGTAGCTAGTTTATCTGGTTTTGGTGAAATCTCCTATGTGTTTTCCTTACGAGAAGCTTACAGTTTTGTAAGGTATTTTGGATAGCTATTATAAATTCAATGGCACACACTATTTTTTCAATTACGAAAATAAAGTTATTGACAGCGTTTTCACTTTAGGATAGAGTATATGTACAAGTTAATTTTCGTGGTTGAGATTTGGAGACCCACACTACAAATAGCACCTTCTTATGGGAAGTATGCTTATTTAAGTGTGGGTCTTTTTGTTTTGATTATGTCTGGTACCCGTTTTTTAGGCCAAGCCATTGCGGTAAAAACCTTTTGCTGAGACCGGTTTAAGCTGTCTGAATGTTCATGGTTTTAAGCGTTGCCAACGAAAATTTCCTGACAGAATGATAGATCTATAACTTTAAATGAGGAGTGGTAGTATGTCTGAGTTTCTAGCGGAATTGATAGGTACGATGATACTTATTATTTTCGGGGCAGGTGTTGTCGGTGGAGTAGTTTTAAAGAAGTCGAAAGCGGAGGATTCTGGTTGGGTAGTTATTACGATTGGATGGGGTCTCGCAGTTGCAATGGGGGTTTATGCGGTTGGTAGTTTTACAGGTGCCCATATCAACCCGGCAGTTACGCTTGGGTTCGCTGCAGCGGGTGAGTTCCCTTGGGCAAAAGTTCCGATGTATATTAGCGCACAGATCCTTGGTGCAATCATTGGTGGGGTAATTGTTTTCTTAAATTACTTGCCACATTGGAAGGAAACGAAAGATCAAGCAGCAAAGCTAGGCGTTTTTGCTACGGATCCTGCCATCAATAGTCCTTTTTCAAATTTAGTTAGTGAGATTATTGGTACATTCGTCCTTGTAATGGGTCTTATGTTTATCGGTGCAAATGAATTTACAGAGGGTCTAAATCCATTAATTGTTGGTGCATTAATCATTGCAATTGGAATGTCCCTTGGTGGCGCGACTGGCTATGCAATTAACCCAGCGCGTGACCTTGGTCCAAGGATTGCACATGCTATTCTTCCAATCCCGGGTAAAGGTGGATCTAATTGGAAGTATGCCTGGGTTCCTATAGTTGGTCCTGCTCTCGGTGGTATTTATGGAGCCTTGTTTTATCAAGCAATATTCACTGCTGAGTATTCAGCGGCTTTCTGGGTGCTTAGTGTAATTATGGCTGTAATAGTAGTTGGCGCAGCAAGTTCCGAGCTTAAGAAGAACGAAACTGTTGCTGATCAAGTTGAAAAAAAAATTAGTTAAAGGAGAGGTTAAAATGGGTAATCAATTTATTTTATCATTAGACCAAGGTACAACAAGTTCACGGGCAATTCTATTTAACCATGATGGGGAAATCGTGGAAACGGCGCAAAAAGAATTTGAGCAATTTTTTCCAAAGCCTGGTTGGGTCGAACATGATGCGAATGAAATATGGACATCTGTTCTTGCATGTATAGCAGAGGTATTGCGTAAAGCTGATGTAGAACCAAGTCAAGTTGCTGGAATTGGTATTACGAATCAACGTGAAACAACAGTGGTATGGGATAAAAATACTGGAAAGCCAATTTATAAGGCAATTGTATGGCAATCACGCCAAACCGAAGATATTTGTAAAGAATTGAGAGAAAAGGACTATAATGAGTTATTCAGAAGTAAGACTGGTTTATTATTAGATCCCTATTTCTCAGGTACAAAGGTAAAATGGATCCTTGATAATGTGGAGGGTGCAAGGGAAAAAGCAGATAATGGTGAGCTGTTATTTGGAACGATGGATACTTGGATCGTTCACAAACTGACTGGTGGAAAAACACATATTACAGATTACTCCAATGCGTCCAGAACGCTAATGTTTAATATTTACGATTTACAATGGGATGATGAACTGCTTGATATTTTAGGTGTACCAAAATCCATGCTTCCGGAAGTCAAGCAGTCTTCGGAGATATACGGCAAAACCGTAGATTACCATTTCTTCGGTCATGAAGTTCCGATTGCTGGTATAGCGGGTGACCAGCAAGCAGCATTGTTTGGTCAGGCATGTTTTGAAAAAGGTATGGCAAAAAACACGTATGGAACAGGTTGCTTCATGTTAATGAACACAGGTGAAAAAGGTGTGGTATCAGAAAACGGATTGCTGACAACTCTAGCGTGGGGTGTTGATGGGAAAGTAGAATATGCGTTAGAAGGAAGTATTTTTGTAGCGGGATCCGCAATTCAATGGCTGCGCGACGGGTTGAAAATTATTGATAATGCTCCAGAGACGGAAGATCTTGCTTTAAAGGTTGATTCTACAGATGGTGTATATTTAGTACCTGCTTTTGTTGGATTAGGTACACCTTATTGGGACAGTGATGCGCGTGGTGCAGTATTTGGACTAACTCGTGGAACAACGAAGGAACATTTTATTCGTGCAACTCTTGAGTCACTTGCCTATCAAACAAAAGATGTGTTGGATGCGATGATTGCTGATTCAGCAATTGATTTAAAAACATTGCGCGTTGATGGTGGTGCAGTTAAAAATAATTTCCTTATGCAATTCCAAAGCGACATTTTAAGTGTGCCTGTTGAGCGTCCTGTCGTGCAAGAAACAACAGCACTTGGAGCGGCATATTTGGCAGGACTTGCTGTTGGATATTGGGAAAGTAAAGAAGAAATTGCGAAACAGTGGAAAAATGAACGTACCTTTAAGAATGAACTAGAAGTGGAAAAAAGTAATGAACTTTATGATGGTTGGAAGAAAGCAGTTGAGGCAACAAGAGTATTTAAATAAATTCGGTTGAAAAAGAAGTTAAAAAGAGATCAAGGTCCTCTGTTTGGAGGACCTTGATCTCTTTTCAGTTTGCGCTCTTTTCGTAAGCATTGTTGCTTTTCATCTTCATAGTTGATATATATTGCGACGTAACTGCTGGTTGATTTCCACTGCGGACCGTTGCTTTCCGCGGGCACGGCTTCAGCCTCCTCGCGGAAGACCACCGCTGCGGGGTCTTCAGACTCGTGCTGTTCCCGCAGGAGTCAACGGTCCTCCGCTCCAATCAACTGCAACAATAGTAAAAGGAGCTATATAGTACTGCTTCCAGGCACCATGTTAGCGTAGTGTATTTCCGGAGCGGTACGCTATGTTGCAGTTTATATCTATTCTTTCAAGAGCAACAATCTTTACGAAAACAGCCATGAAGTACTACCACTATTTCACAAGTCCAAGCCGATTTAATCCATTAAAAATCCCTGAATCAGATACGGTCGTTGTTCGGTTTTTAGCATAGGCAAATAAGTCAGGATGGGCGTTTCCCATGGCAAAGCCTTCTCCGACCGTTGTAAGCATTTCTTTGTCGTTCATACCGTCACCAAAAGCGATGGCGCCTTCACTTGTTCGGTTGAAATTCTTGAGAACGGTCTTTATGGCTTCACCTTTATTGACGTTTTTTCGAATGACATCATAGCAATTATTGATTCCATTAACATTTACCGGTGACAAATATAAATTATCATCAGTAGAGTAGAGTGGAAAATCTTTATCATCGATATTAATTAATGTCATACTAAGTATTTCATGTTTGATATCCAACTCTGGTTTAAGTTGTTCGTTCTCTTTTAGGTGAAATGTGTTAATAAAATTTTTAGTTGCATCTGATGTAAGGGCTGTATAGTAATTTTTTTCGCTTGTATATACGACGATATCATGTTGGTTGTTGTACGCTGTTTCCAAAAAGTGTTCAGCTGTACGTGAATCCATAGGTTCATCAACAATCGTATTATTTTGGTAGGTGGCAAATGCGCCGTTATAGCCAATAAAGGAATTAACTTTTAATTCATCTGCTAATCCATAAATTTCATGAAGCGGTCGACCTGTTGCAAGAAAAACATCGATGCCCTGTTCTTTAACCTGTTGAATGGCTTCTTTTGTAGTGTCCATAATGGTGTGATCGGGTCGTAAAATGGTGCCATCTATGTCTAAAAATAATGTATGGTATGTCATGTAGATCTCCTTTTTTCTTGTTTATGTAGTAATTTTATCATAAGAGTTAACTTTTAACATGAATGAGGATATACTGATAGTAACTATTAGTAAAGGGCGAGGTGGTATTGAACATGCGTGTTATTAGAATTTCTCAGATAAATAATAAT
The DNA here is from genome assembly GCF_044793635.1 of Virgibacillus necropolis. Taxonomy (GTDB): domain Bacteria; phylum Bacillota; class Bacilli; order Bacillales; family Amphibacillaceae; genus Virgibacillus_F; species Virgibacillus_F necropolis_A. The sequence continues at coordinate 1,210,914 of NZ_CP084992.1, read as the reverse complement.
ATCCAATCCAATCGCAAGAAAGTTAATGCGAAATTATATGCTGAACGTGCAAGCGCACCTCGTATTAAAAGAAACAGGCCTCGCTCTGAAGATGAAAAACGGGCTTTAACGCAAATTACGAAGGCAAGTGTGGAGCGTGCAAAACGAGAAGGTAAGATGAAAATGATTGGAAAAAGGAAGATGTATTATGATGCATCTGAATGAATTGAAGCAGGAATTTAAGAAGTTAACTCACTTATCCAAACATAAAAGAATGTTAGAATTGTGTGCTCTATTAACAGATTATTTTCAAGAAAACGAAATGAAACCAGTTGTGGTAGGTGGACTATCCGTAGAAATATATACAAGAAATAATTACACAACACAAGATATAGATATCATAACTGATGGTAGAGAACAATTTGATAAATTATTGACGAGGGAATTAGGCTTTATAAAGGAAGGACGCAGCTGGTACAACAAGGAATTAGAGCTTTCCATAGAGATACCTGATAATTATTTGGATGGTAGTTATGATAAAGTGATAAGCATGCAACTAGAGAGTGGGCGAAATATCTTTGTAATTGGAATTGAGGATATAATCATACACCGTTTAGAATCAGCAATGATTTCTCATAAAGAAAATCCGGAGTGGTCTGATGATTATGATTGGGCAAAACGAATGTTCGAGATTCATAAGTTTGATCGTGACCTAATCGATTTGGATTACCTACAGCATGCTTCCTCTGATATAGATGTAATAAAGATTGTAAAAAATTGGATGGACGAAAACGACGTTTAACTGGATGTTTTTCTAGTTAAATGTCGTTTTTTCTTCTTTACAAAAGGTAAATCCAAGTCTATTATTAGTAACAATTATCAAAATGGGGAGTGAGATGTGTGCGAAGGTTTGAGCAATCTGAAACATTGAAGCGACTGCCTGAGCAGTTTTTTGCGAAGCTTGTGAAGAAAGTACAGCATCTTCAAAGTGCGGGTCATGATGTTATAAATTTGGGCCAGGGTAATCCTGACTTGCCTACACCGGAACATATTGTGGAGGCTTTGCAAGGTGCTGCTGAAGACCCAATCAACCATAAATATTCACCTTTCCAAGGCTTTGGCTATGCGAAAAAAGCGATGGCTGATTTTTACCAAAGAGAATACGGGGTGGAAGTAGATCCCGAAACTGAAGTTGCGATTATGTTTGGCGCAAAAAGCGGACTTGTTGAGCTTAGTCAATGCTTGTTAAATCCTGGTGATTTGGCTTTACTACCAGACCCTGGATATCCCGATTATATGTCAGGGATTGCATTGGCTGATGCCAAAACAGAAATGATGCCGCTGCTTGCCGAAAATGATTTTTTGCCCGATTATGATGGGATTTCTGTGGATGCGTTGGAACAGGCAAAGTTACTGTTTTTAAACTATCCAAACAACCCGACATCTGCGACTGCTACAAAAGATTTTTTTGACGAAACGGTGGCGATTGCAAAAAAACATAACTTCTGCGTTTTACATGATTTCGCGTATGGAGCAATCGGGTTTGATGGAATAAAACCTCAAAGCTTCCTTCAGTCAGAAGGAGCAAAGGATATCGGAATTGAAATGTATACGCTATCGAAGACCTACAATATGGCGGGATGGCGTGTGGCTTTTGCGGTAGGAAATAAATCTGTCGTCGAGAGTATAAATCTAATCCAGGATCATATGCATGTAAGTTTGTTCGGTGGGGTTCAGGCAGCAGCGGCAAGTGCATTGAACGGAGACCAAAATGCTGTGCAACAATTACTAAAAACCTATGAAAGTCGGCGTAATTGTTTCATAGAAAAGCTGAATGAAATTGGCTGGAAGGTCGATTCACCAAAGGGGACATTTTTTGCATGGCTACCAATCCCTGAAGGTTATACTTCAGAAGAATTTGCAGATATATTACTAGAAAAAGCACATGTTGTAACAGCACCTGGAAATGGCTTCGGAGCTGCCGGCGAAGGTTATGTGCGCGTAGGTTTGTTAGCCGACGAGAAGCGACTAGCAGAAGCTGCAAATAGAATTGGTAAATTAAATCTTTTCAGAAAATAGTTATTGACAAATGCTGAAAACGGCTATATGATAAGTCTTAATTATTTATAAAAATTACATATCTTATCCAGAGTGACGGAGGGGACAGGCCCATTGATGTCACAGCAACCTTCCGTTTTCGGAGTGGTGCTTCTTCCTGCAGAATGAAAGTTTACCATTCTGAGAGATAAGGATTGAATACACAATCAACCCCTCTTTCATTATGGAAGAGGGGTTTTTGTACGGGAAAGGGGGATGGACGATGATTGAACTTCAGGAGATTGAAAAGATTTATCAAGCGAAACGTGAGAAAGTAATCGGCGTCGATCGTGTGTCCCTGCATGTGAACAAGGGGGAAATATACGGGATTGTTGGATATAGTGGTGCTGGGAAAAGTACATTGCTCCGTTGTATGAATATTTTGGAACGACCAACATCAGGAACCGTCCTCGTCGATGGAGTAAATTTACTAACATTGTCACCGAAAGCGTTGCGGACAGCGAGACAATCAATTGGCATGATTTTTCAGGGGTTTTATTTGGTTGCATCCAAAACGGTGTTTGAAAATGTAGCATTTGCGTTAAAGGCTGCTGGACTTAGTAAGGATGCCAGAAAAGATAGGGTAGTAGAGTTATTGGACCTAGTTGGCCTTTCTGACAAGATCGATCATTATCCAGCACAGTTAAGCGGCGGACAGAAACAACGGGTCAGTATTGCAAGGGCACTTGCGAACAACCCGAAAGTACTGTTGTGTGATGAGGCTACGTCTGCGCTTGATCCAAGCACAACGAAATCAATACTAGCATTATTGAAAAAGATCAATATCGAGCTTGGTATTACGATTGCAGTCATTACTCACGAGATGGAGGTTGTTAAAGAAATCTGTCACCGCTGTGCTGTAATGCAAGATGGTCGGATCGTTGAAGAAGGTGCTGTTTATGATATTTTTTCCAACCCAAAAGAGGAATTGACGAAAAACTTTATACAAACGGTATTACAGTTTTCTTTACCTGAAAAGTTGTTAGCCAGTTGTAAGGGGACATTGGTAAAACTACAATTTCGAGGGAAGTTGGCGGAAGAGGCAATTGTCTCAGATATGCTGCAGCGTTTCCACGTTAAAGGGAATATTTTACATGGGAAAGTGGAATACATTCAGGATGCACCACTTGGAATATTTATCATGGAAATAAATGGTGACCAGAATGAAGTTGAAAGGGCAATTACTTATTTAGAGGAACGCGTAAAACAAGTGGAGGTGATTCAATTTGGATCTTAGTCGATTGATTAATATTTTACCAGAATTGAATGTAGCATTCTTCCAAACGCTTTATATGGTCGGGATAGCACTATTGATTGCTGTTGTTATCGGGCTTCCATTAGGGATTTTATTGTATGTTACAGATCGGGGATTATTTTTGGAAAATAAAGTGGTGAAAAGCTTCGCCGGAGTGGTGACAAACCTTATTCGCTCGATACCATTTATCATTTTACTCGTTTTCTTATTACCTTTTACGAACTACATATTAGGTACGACCATTGGGCCAACAGCTGCTGCAGTACCATTATCTGTCGCAGCAATTCCATTCTTTGCAAGAATTGTTGAGTCATCAGCACGTGAGATTGATAAAGGGGTGATTGAAGCGGCGGTTTCTGTTGGGGCGTCCCCGTGGATGATCATTAAAGATATTATTCTACCAGAGGCTAAGCCTGGAATTATTAGCGGATTAACGATTACAACGATTAGTTTAATAGGTTATTCAGCGATGGCAGGAACCATTGGGGGTGGTGGTATCGGTGATTTAGCTATTCGATACGGTTACTATCGCTATGATGACATGGTGATGTACACAACTGTAATTGTCCTGATTGTGTTGGTGCAAGTCATTCAGTACACTGGTGATTTTATTGCAAAAGCAGTTAATAAACGATAATAGAGGAGGAATTTTAGGATGAAAAAGTGTTTAGGATTAATTTTTACATTATTAATTGTATTGGTGCTTGCAGCTTGTGGATCAAGCGAGGCTTCTAGTGATTCAGGGGATAAAAAGACGATAACGTTTGGTGCGACGGTTGGGCCGTACAGTAACATGGTAACAAAAGCTCTGAAGCCACTACTTGAGGAAAAAGGATATACAGTGAAAAATGTGGAGTTTAGTGACTACATTCAACCGAACAAGGCGCTCGACAATGGTGATTTAGACGCAAATTTATTTCAACATAAAATTTACTATGAAGCATTTGAGAAAGAACATGACATGGATTTATCTGAAATAAAAGTTGTACCTACTGCTCCAATGGGTGTTTATTCAACTAAATATGATTCACTAGAGGACATTGAGGACGGGAGTACGTTAACAATTGCGAATGATCCAACGAACCTTGCTCGTACACTGATTATGCTGCAGGATGCTGGGCTAATTACGATAAAGGATGATATTGATCCATTACGTGCGGATGTTGATGATGTGGTGGAAAATTCGAAAAACCTTAAATTTCAACAGGTAGAAGCAGGGCAATTACCACGAACAGTTGAAAGTGAAGATTTAGCTGCGGTACCAGGAAATTATGCACTAGCTGCTGGACTAGATCTATTGAATGCATTAGTGCTGGAAAACATGCCTGATGATTACCGTAATAGAGTGGTTGTTAATACAGCAGATTTGGATACCAAATGGGCTAAGGATATCAAAGAAGTGATTGAATCTCCGGAGTTTGAAAAAATTATCGATGAAGAGTTCAAAGGGTTTGGCAAGCCCGAGTGGATGAAGTAAGTCGAACTCATGTATAATAGGGGTAGTTTTTAATAAAGGAGATCGTTTCGTATGACAGTAGATGGAAGATATCGAGACCAGGTAAAGCCTGGGCTTGAAGTGGATATTGTATTAAAAAAAGACCAACGTACAGGTCAGTTGACCCATGGTATTGTAAAAGATTTGTTAACAAAATCATCATTTCACCCACATGGAATTAAGGTACGCCTTGCGGATGGGCAAGTTGGCCGTGTAAGTGATAGATAGGAAATGAAATGAATTAACCGCTAACCTCTGATGAAGGGGGTAGCGGTTGTTTTCTTATAAAGTCTTGTCATCTACGGAATCGAGCCATTTTTCAATGGTGTCTACTACAGATTCAACGCAGCCTTCTTTAAATGGAGAACGTAAATTTGCTGCTTCCACAAGGCCAAGGAATGATTTTTTGCCACCTAACTGACAAAGTTTAATATAGTCATTCCATGCATCTTTGTGATCCTTTTGTGCGCGCTCCCAGAATTGGAAAGCACAAATTTGTGCAAGCGTGTAGTCAATATAATAGAATGGCACATCATAAATGTGACCTTGGCGCTGCCAGAACCTGCCCGATTCTAAATATTCATTACCATCATAGTCCCGGTGTGGCAGATAGGTTTCTTCTAACCTTTTCCAGGCTTGGTTACGTTCATTTGGAGTCCATTCCGGATTCTCGTAAACGAGGTGCTGGAACTCATCGACAGCGACACCATATGGCAGGAATTGTAAGCCGTCCGCTAAATGTGCATATTTATATTTTTCCGTATCGTCCTGGAAAAATAATTCCATCCATGGCCATGTGAAAAATTCCATACTCATCGAGTGAATTTCTGCTGATTCATATGTTGGCATTAAGTATTCAGGGATTCCGATATTTCGGCTTTGATAAAACTGAAATCCATGACCTGCTTCATGTGTCAGGACATCAATATCACCTGACGTGCCATTGAAGTTCGCAAAAATAAATGGTGATTCATAGTCTTCAATAAATGTACAGTATCCACCAGCTTCTTTACCTTTTTTCGCTTCTAAATCCATCAACTTTCGGTCTAACATGAAGTGGAAGAATTCATTCGTTTCGGGTGACAATTCTTCGTACATTTTCTTCCCATTCTCAATAATCCATTCGGGTGTACCTTTTGGTTTTGCATTACCAGTTTTAAATTTGAATGACTCATCATAGCTTTTTAATGAATCAACACCAATTCGTTCGGCCTGTTTTTCGTAAAGCTTGGTTACAAGAGGAACAATTGAATCACGTACTTGTTTACGGAAATTAGATACCATGTCTGCATCATAATCAATACGAAGCATGCGAATATAACCTAATTCTACAAAGTTTTTATAGCCAAGTGTAGTTGCAATTTCGTGTCGCGTTTTTACAAGTTGATCGTAAATGTCATCAAATTTATCTGCATGTTGGGCAAAAAATCCTGAACTTGCTTTAACCGCTTTTTTTCGTGTTTCGCGGTTTTGGTCCTGTGCATAAGGTCCAAGCTGTGCCAGGGTTAATGTCTCACCTTGGAACTCAACCTCAGCAGAAGCAACGAGCTTTGAATACTCTGATGCTAGCTTGTTTTCTTTTTGAAGTAACTTTATTACTTTTTGATCAAACGACTTAATTTCAAAATCAGCAATTTGAAATAGCTGATCACCCCATTGCTTTTCCAATTTTTCACGGTAAGGAGATTTAACCAATTCCGTGTAAAAATTTGTATTAAGTGACTTAAATTCCGGCTCTATGTCATCGAAGAAATCGCGTTCCTTTTGATAAAATTCATCGTTTGTATCAATGGATGCACGGATATAAACAAGGTTAGAAAGCGTTGATAGTCGATTACGAAATGCATTTATTTCGTCAATTGCTTTGTTGGCTTCTTCAATTGATGAAGCGTTTTTAAATGTGTTTAGTAAGCCTGCGAACGCACTTTTCTCAATTTCCAGATTTGGGCGTTCGTACTTATAGTTTTCAAATGTCTGCATAAGTACCCTCCTCGTATACGTAATTAGTTCGACAAAAAGTGAGAAATTCCTTCTTTTAAATTAGTGATTATTGTTATACTGGTAGTAAATATTTATATCGAAAAGGAGATTCCAATGAAACCAAAATTTGAGATAACAAAAGAACAAAAGGATGAAATGGCTGGCTTGATTAAAGGATATTTTGAAAAAGAGCGTGGTGAAGATATCGGGAATTTGGCTTCACTATTGATTTTGGATTTTTTCATAGAGGACCTTGCACCCCTGTTTTATAATATAGGGATAGAGGACTGTCATGCATACATGACGAGTAAACTGGATGATATCTTTGAAATTCAAAAGTAACATAGTTATAAAGCCTAAATAAGTAGTGTGGTTTACAAATCATCGCGTGTGGGTAATTTATAAATAAGTTAGGTTACACGAATGAAAGGATGATTGACATGCTACGCACAATTCTAATGATTATAGGTGCTATTGTTGTAATTGGTTGGATATTTTCATTACTATAGAGTACTACTTTTAATAAATAAACATGAAAACCACCTACTTTAAAAGGTGGTTTTTAATTGACAAAAATAAGAACATGTGTTTTGTTTAATAGTACTGATAATTGGAAAAAGTCATAGATGAATTTTAAGTGTAGAAAATACAGGAATCGATACCTGTAAAAGGGGAGTATCATACTAATGAAAAATATTGTAATCGCACCAGATTCGTTTAAGGATAGTTTGACTGCATTACAAGCAGCTGAAATTATGCAACGTGCTGTTTTGGACATTGCACCTGATTGTGATGTAATCGTAAAGCCAATGGCAGATGGAGGGGAAGGGTCTTTAGACGCTTTGTTAGCTTCTGACGGGAAGCGAATTCCAATAAGCTGCACCGGGCCATTAGGTAAAAAGATTAATACATATTATGGGATTACAAACGACAAGACTGCAATTATTGAATTCGCGAATATTGCTGGAATTGTACAAGTTCCAAAAGAGCAGCGTGATCCTGATTTTACAACATCAATTGGGGTTGGCGAGGTAATGCTTGATGCGCTTGAAAAAGGATGTACATCTTTTATCCTTGGAGTGGGAGGTAGTGCGACAAATGATGGCGGCTTAGGGATGCTTCAAGCCTTAGGAATGAAGGCATGGGATGAAAATGGTGATGAAGTAGGGGGTTTTGGTCGTGACCTTCTGGCGGTCCATAAAGTGAGTTTGGCTGAAATGGATGAAAGATTGCGTTCAGTCGAAATCAAAGTGGCCTGTGATGTCGATAATCCATTATGTGGGGTTAGGGGAGCAAGTGTAATCTATGGTCCGCAAAAAGGAGCATCTAGTGAACAGGTAAGGAAGTATGACGAAGCACTCGACAACTTCGCAACACTAATTGAAACAGTTATGCAACATTCATATAGAAATGTTGCAGGCGCCGGAGCGGCCGGCGGAATTGGTTTTGCTTTGTTAACGATTGGTGCACACTTGGTTTCCGGTGCCAAGTTGATTGCTGATACAGCTAATATAGAAAAATCGATTAAGCATGCCAACCTGGTTGTAACCGGTGAAGGACAAAGTGATGAGCAGACACTTTATGGAAAGGCTCCTGGCTACATTGCTATGCTTGCCCAGAATTATGGTGTACCTGTTGTATTGATTTCAGGAAGTCTGGCAGGGGATTTGAATGTTCTACGTGCACAATTTGCGGGGTGTTTTTCTATTATTAATCAGCCGTTATCACTTGAATCCTGTATCAAGAACAGCGAGGAATTGCTTTTTGAACAGACAAAATCTGTAATCCACTTCATGAAGTCTTTTAACTGATTTTTGTTATGATGAAATAAGGAGGGAATAGTAATGGTTATAAAAAATGGAGCTACATTAAGTAAGGACTATTTCCAATCTTATTTTAAATTGCGAATGAATTCTTTTGATTGCTCACTTGATGAAGCAAGGGATCAAACGTATGACGAATTTTTCAGGGAAAATACAGAGCGGTTTGGGAAGAGTACCTATGTGAACTTCATAGAGGCTTATGAGGAAATGAAGTATTGATGTAGCTTGTGTTATAAACGTTAGGTGAGGCGAATCTTAAATGAGAACCTCACCTTTTATCTTGATATAAATTTATTTTCTTTCACCCAATACCTCCAAGGATAATGAACAGCTTCTCCGGAATTGTGTATGCCAATTCGAGGACCGGATGCAATAAGTTTGGGATCTACTTTTTGCCCTTCAGCAATCCATAGTGGCGATTGATCAAGCGGATGACCATAATCAGACATGGTGATACCAAGCGCTTTTGTTAATTTTCCTGGGCCATTTGTCCATTGGAATAGATTTTTAGCCTTTGGTCTTCTTTCCGCCATTAATTCCTGGCCATCAAAAGGTTCTACTGCTCTAACTAAAATTGCTTCTGGATAACCCGATCCACCACTCACAACGTTAAAAAGGCAATGTGTGTGCATGGAATATGTATACGTGATACCAGGTTCGCCAAACATAATTTCGGTACGTTTTGTACGTCGATTTCCAAAGCTATGGGCAGCCCGGTCGTTGGGTCCCATGTACGCTTCTGTTTCCACAATAATTCCTGATGCAGTGCCAACTGGTGTTTCCTTGATAAGCAGGCAACCAAGTAGAGACTTCGCAAGATCAAGTGTGGACTGGAGATAAAATTCTTTTTCAAGTGGTATATACATGCGCAGCTCCTTTTGTTAATTTTTTTTAGTATAACATATGCTATTTTTTACACTTAAGGTATAGAATAAACTTCACAAGTTATTCTAACACGTAAAGAGTATAGATGTTTTGAGGATAATTGCCTATTCAAAACAACGTGTTAACTGGAATTGGCGGACATACGATCCGCTATTTCTATTAAAACAGTGTTTATGAGGAGCTATGCGGACATACGATCCACTATTTAACATATATCACAGTAAAAAAGGGTATTCATTCCAAATAGGGAACCTGGTGACCGTTTAACACTGCAATATTGATTGTTTTCTATAAATAAGGTCTTTGGTGTCCGCAAAAATAATTTCAGGTATCCCTTTATTCAAGGTCTTTCTGCTACTATACCAAAAAAAAGACCATCAAATTTGCCGAATTGATGGTCTTTTAAATGTTTGTGATAGGTAACGGAACCTGCTAACAAAAATGTCAGCCTTTATTGCAACTTGTTCAAGAATTGTTTCGTTCTATCCTGTTGTGGGTTTTCAAAAATATCATTAGGTTTTCCGCGTTCGACAATCACACCATTATCCATAAATAACACTTCATCTGCCGCTTCTTTCGCAAACTTCATTTCATGACTAACAACAACCATTGTCATACCTTCTTCAGCCAAGTCTTTCATTACCTTTAACACTTCGCCTACTAGCTCTGGATCTAATGCAGATGTAGGTTCATCGAATAATATAAGTTTAGGGTCCATCGCTAGTGCGCGTGCGATTCCGACACGTTGCTGTTGTCCACCTGATAGTTGATAGGGATAAACGTCAATTTTTTCAGCAAGTCCCACTTTGGTCAAAAGCTCTTGTGCGATTTTACGTGCATCACTTTTTTTAACTTTTTTAACGGTAATGAGTCCCTCCATCACATTTTCTGCAGCTGTGAAATGGGGAAACAGATTATGGGTTTGGAATACCATTCCTGTTTGTTTTCGTAACTCACGGATTTCTTTTTTTCTAGGAGCAGTATTAAAATCTACTTCTTGTTTGTTGATTTTTATCGTCCCTTTGTTTGGTGTTTCCAATGCATTTAAGCAACGAAGAAAAGTTGTTTTTCCTGACCCGGAAGGCCCAATCATGACAATAACTTTTCCTTTTTCAATGTTCAAATCAATTCCTTTTAGTACTTCAAGTTCACCGAATTGAATGTGTAAATCAGTAACAGATAACATGGTAACCTCCTATTTTGCTATATAACGATCTAATTTTCGTTCGATTCGTCCTTGGGCAAAGGAAAGTATCATACATATTACCCAATAAATCAGTGCAGCTTCTGAATAGACAAGCAGAAATTCATAGTTCATTGCAGCGATTTCCTGTGCTTTCCGAAACATTTCAGCAACGATTATCGTTGAGGCTAAGGATGTATCCTTTACCAGACTAATAAACGAGTTTGATAACGGTGGTATGGAAACGCGTGTTGCCTGTGGCAAAATGATCCGACGTAATGCCTGTGAATATGTCATACTGATCGAAAACCCAGCTTCCCATTGACCTTTTGGAATTGATAATAACGCAGCACGGATGATTTCTGAGCCATATGCTCCGACACTTAAAGAAAAGCCTATTATTGCAGCAGTAAAGGAATCGATTGTAACTCCTATACTTGGTAGACCGAAAAATATGATAAATAATTGCACAAGCAAAGGCGTTCCACGCAAGATGGAGACATAAAAACGTGCAATCCACTGTAATGGCTTAATTCCTGATAACCGAGCAAGTGCAGTTAGTACAGCAAGAATAAGTCCAATAACAAATGTGATTAAGGCTAGTGGAATAGTATAGGTTAAAGCTCCCTGGATTAATGGCCAAAGGGAGCTTACAAAAATGTCTATTCTCTCCTGCGTTTCAGGACTTGTAAAAATATTACTTAGATACATCTTCGCCAAACCATTTTTTAGAAATTTCTAGATATGTGCCATCTTCCTTCATTTCAGCTAGTGCTTTATTGATAGCCTTAATCAATTTTTCACTATCTTCACGGAAGGCAAATGCGGTTTGTGATGCATCATCCTCACGGTCTACAATTTTAATTGGTGCATCTTTTTGTGTGTTTAAAAAGTCCAACACGGATAACCGGTCATTGATTGTTGCTTCAACACGTTTCGATGCGATAAGCTGCATCGCTTCTTTGAAACCTTCGACAGATGTTACATCAGCACCGTATTCTTTAGCGATATCAGAATAGTTACTTGTCAATGATTGTGCAGCTGAAATGCCCTTGACGTCTTCAAAGCTTTTAATTTCCTTGTTGTCTTTATGTGTTACAAGTACTGCAGATGACAGAGTGTATGGTTCTGAGAACTCATATTTTTCCTTACGTTCTGGCGTGATACCAACCTGGTTTGCAATCGTATCAAATCGTCCGGAGTTTAATCCTGCAAACATAGAATCCCACTTCGTTTCTTTAAAAACAGCTTTTACGCCAATGCGATTGGCAACTTCGCGAGCGATTTCCACGTCAAATCCAGTAAGTTCGCCTTCATCGTTATGGAAAGTATATGGTGGATAAGTACCTTCTGTTCCGATTAGAATTTTGCCTTTATCTTGAATGCTTTCGAATAAACCTTTATTATCCGAATCTGAACCACTATCCCCGTTACTTGCATTCTCTTCATTTGAGCCACATGCAGCAAGTAGTAGGATAAAACCTAGTGCCACAAACGAAAGTAAAAACCTTTTTGTCATGATAAATTCCTCCTCTATTTCAATTCCAAGTATTTTTATATGGATTAATGCCTTTAACATAATAATTTATCGGGTATGAATAGTCAAGAGATGAAGCCTAAGTTTTTCTAATACTATGCATCTATAGGATGTTTTTTATTCAGTACCCATGTATCGTACCGCATACAAAAAAGTAGCCAAAACAAAAACACCTGCCGCTTTGTACTGCAGGTGTTTTCGGATTTATTTTTTCAGGTGGGTCTCGCCATCATGCTGTTCAATTTTGCCTTCTTTCATTAGCTTTCCAAGTGCACGTTTGAAGGCGGATTTACTGATATTAAACGTTCCAAGAATATCGTCTGGATCACTTTTATCGCTGAAGGGAATAACACCATTATTCTCTTCTAGGCGTTGAAGGATAACATCTGCATCTTCAATCATTCCGTGTTGTTTTAACGGGCGAAGCGACATGTTCAGGCTACCATCTGTTTTTACTTCGATGACACGTGCTTTAACCCATTCACCTAGTCGTGGTTCAGTCTTGCGTTCCGTATGATGGACGAATCCACGATAGTTTTCCTCAGTGAGAATAACTGTTCCTTCTCTACTTGTCCGATATACTCGTCCATGTAATGTTTGATTTAATGCTTCTACAGGTGCATCGACACATTGCATTTCAATAATACCTTCTGATGCAGGAAGTGCGAGTAGGCGTCCTTTTCGGTCTGTACCGAGAGTCACATACAGCTTGTCTTCTACTGCAGGCCAAACATTTTCATAAATTGGCAAATCGTCCGTTGATACGAGCATTTCCTTTGTTGTTCCAATGTTGACGAAAACGCCAAGGTTTTTAACGACTTCCACCACTTCAACCCAGCCAAACGTATCACGCTCTACTGTTGGGAGTTTTGTTGTTGCGATAACTTGGCCTTTTTTGTCCGTATATAAAAATACGTCAACCTCTTGATTTTCTTCAAGCTCATCTGTTGTTTCATTATGATGTAAAAGTACTTCCTTCATGTCTTTTATTAAAACATAGCCTGTATCAATTTTTCGGAGTACTTCCATTGTATGGATTGTACCAATAATTAAGTCGCTCATGCTTTTACCTTCTTTCATTATATGTATTGGAAAAGGGGTACCCCTAATAGTAAGAGTACCCCTCCGATTCATAACGTAACATAAAAGTATTGATTTTATTTTTCCATCCCTATTTTAGGGAGAATAATTTCCATTTGAAAGTGTTCTGCTTTCATTACCGCGGTAATTGTTCCACTAACTTAAGCAACGTAAACCCTACCTGCTTTTACGTCCTTGCGACCCCTTAGTCGCGCCAGTGTGAATAAGCTTTCTAACATGCATTGCGTAGAATGCCAGTATATATTACTTTGTATATTACAAAATCTAACTACTTCATTATACACGATTTTTAAACAATGTCAAACTTATGTTCTTATTTCTAGTTTGCCACACTAAATAATGCTAGGTATTATAGAGAGAGTGGAGGGATTACAATGAAGGTCATAGGTGAAATTGACAATGAAACACGTTGCAAACATTATCATTCGGAAAAGGATCGAATCGCGATAAAGTTTTACTGCTGTGGTAAGTATTATTCGTGTTATCAATGCCATGAGGAGCAGGGATGTGGCAGTTTGCAGGTCTGGCCTAAACCCAAGTTCAATCAGCGAGCAGTACTATGTGGATCATGTGAAACAGAACTTACGATACAGGAATATTTGGATTGTGGATCTGTATGTCCGACTTGTAGTGCAGCATTTAATCCTGGATGTTCTTTACATTATCATTTATATTTTGCTAAATAATTTTAGTGAATTAGTTAAAAAAATAGGCACGATACTTGAATTTCATGGCTTTTCTAGTATTTAATAGGATAAGAGTGGATTTTTAAGGAGGGAAAGTTGTGGCTTTTGTAATATTGGACCCATGTGGCCCGGAAAAATCGGCGGAATGTGTCAGTGTATGTCCAGTGGATTGCATTGAAGAAGGCAAGGATCAATTTTACATAGACCCGGATATTTGTATAGATTGTGGCGCATGTAAAGCAGTTTGTCCAGTGGATGCGATAGAAGAAGAATATGATTTATCGCCTGATCAGGAAAAGTTTTTGGAAAAGGCAGAGGAGTTTTTCGCTAATAAATAGTATTAATATCTCATTAATTGCTAATTTCAAATTTCTATAAATTATGATAGAGTATAATAGAAAGATAAGTAAACAGTCATCTAATTGGTGACTGTTTTTAATTACAAAAATATTTCAAAGTCCGGGTTGTGACTTGCACGGGAATAACGAGGAGGAGTAAGATGACATCTGCAGAAGAAGAGCTAGCGCGGACTGAAGGAAGTAAGCGCATACAAAAATTAGATTTTAGGTTTGGAGCATTTGGGGCAGCGGTTCCACTAATATTTTTCGTCGTATGGGCGATTACTACAAGTGTAATGAAGCTTTCATCTGAAGTGGGTCTTGTAATGGGCGCACTAATCGGTATCACACTTGGGTTATTTTTTAGTAAAAGTAAGTGGGGAGACTATGCGCAGGGTTTGTTTGACGGACTTGCACAGCCAGTTGGGGTTGTAGCAATCGTCGCATGGTTCTACGCAGGTATGTTTGCCCAGATTTTACAGGTTGGAGGACTAGTTGAAGGGCTTGTCTGGATCGGTAGTATCACTGGTGTAACTGGCGGACTTTTTGTTGCATTGACATTCCTACTTGCAGGAACCTTTTCAACTGCAGTCGGAACTGGGTATGGAACTACTGTAGCATTTTGTACGTTGATGTATCCTGCAGGAGTAGCCGTTGGCGGTGACCCGACCATGATGTTCGCAGCAATTTTGGCTGGTGCAGTTTTTGGTGACAACTTGGCACCGGTTTCTGATACTACTATTGTTTCGGCAACAACGCAGGAGGCGGATGTCCCTGGAGTTGTTCGAAGTCGGTTTAAATATTCTATTATGGCAGCGATTCCATCAACGATTTTGTTCGGAATATTCGGTGGGGGCACTACAGGTGTTGGAGGCGCAGATGCAGCTGCGAATATTATGGAAAACAGTAACCCAACAGGGTTAATCATGTTGCTTCCTTTTGCTATTGTACTTGTTTTAGCTTTAACTGGGCAGCATCTGGTGACATCATTAACCTGGGGTATTTTAGCAGCAATACCATTAATAGTCTTTACAAACCTTGGTGAATTTGCTGAAATTATCAGTTTCGATCCTGATTCTGATACAGTAATCACAGGTGCTCTTGTCGAAGGTGTAATGGGTTATATGAATATGGGGATTCTAATTTTACTCATTGTTGCTTCTGCGCATTTACTGAAACTAGGCGGGACAATGGATGCAATTACTGGTGTTATGATTAAATGGATAAAAAACTCTGTTCGTCGTGCGGAGCTTGCTATCTGGAGTATTGTTGCGCTACTGAACAGTGCGATTACGATTAATACGGCAGCCGAAATCGCAGCTGCTCCGTTTGTAAAAGAATTAGGTGAAAAATATAAAATTCACCGTTACCGTCGTGCGAACATGCTTGATGCTGTAACATCTGCACTTGGATATATTTTTCCATGGGGTGCTCCAGTACTATTAGGTTGGTCGACAATTAAATTAATGACGGAAACATATGAATGGTTACCAGTTGCATCACCTACTGCTGTGTTTCCATTTGTATTCCAAGGCTGGTTCTTGGTTGTCGTTATGTTAATTGCTGCAATTACAGGCTGGGGACTACGTTTTGAAGGAAAAAATGGTGAAGAACTTAAAGAACGTCCGCGTGACTAATTTTTCAGTGAAGCTCGAACAAGGCTATTCGATTAGCTATTGTTCGAGCTTTTTTTGTAGTTTAGGAAACTATAAAATTTTGTGAATGTGGATAACTGATCTACCTGTCAGCCACGTCCAGCTCCAGCGCCCATTGCCTAGTGCCCTTCCGGCTCCTCCTTACGATAAGTCAACATCGAATCGCTTACGCTCTTCGTGTTTCCTTTATCTCATACGGTTCCGTCCAGGACATACGGCAATAACCGGGCGCTTGCGCTTTTGTTTTGTTCTGAATTATGAAATTGGGACACTATTATGTGAACTTCAGCCAATCAAAAAATAGCATTCTATTTTTTTCGAATGGATCTTCTGTGTGCTACACTGGAATATATTTAAAGAAATTGGGGATGTCGTGATGGGTTTATTTTTCGAGGTGGTCTTGCCGATTATAGCTGTGTTTGGAGTGGGATTCCTGCTGCAGCGTATACGTGTGTTAGATGTAAAATCGATTGCTACGGTGTCTATTTATATCTTTTTACCAGCGCTTGTTTTTACTTCTCTGTATGAAGCGGAATACAATCAAGGGTTTACAATCATTATTGTATTTGCTTTTTTCTTATTGTTTATGATGATTGTGATCAACAAAATGCTGGCTCGTATTTTTAAATGGAAACAGACAGTTGAGAGTGCATCTATATTGACCACTGCATTTATGAATGGTGGGAATTACGGTGTTCCTGTGATTATTTACAGTGTTGGGGAAGCAGCCCTTCCATATGCAATTTTCTTCATGGTTCTGCAGTCATTGGTGATGAACTTTTTTGGTGTGTATTATGCGTCAAAGGGCACGAGTGGGATTTCACGAGCAGTGAAGACCATTTTCAAAATGCCAGCCACATATGCCGCAGTACTTGCGTTTATTTTTCAAAAAATACCATGGGAGATTCCGGATCCTGTATATTCTACGTTGTCAATGGTAGGAAGCGCAGCTATTCCGCTTATGATGGTGATGCTTGGGATGCAGCTTGCATCAATTACTTCTCTTAAATTTAACTGGCAGATTATATCTTCTGCAGTCATAATTCGTATGGTAATCTCACCAATTATAGCGTTATTGTTCATTCTGGCGCTTGATGTAAATACATTGATTGGCTCGGTTCTGTTGATTGTAGCAGCAATGCCAAGTGCAGCGACAACGACGATGTATGCGATTGAATTCGATACAGAACCTGATTTGGTTTCAAGTATCACATTGGTGACAACGCTTATTAGTGTATTGACCCTGACCATTTTATTGAATGTTATTGTGTAAAACTAATTTCTTTTACACAAGGCTCTTTTAGTAAAGATTGTTGTTTAATGCCGCAGTGGAAATATACTCGGGAAGCCGCAAGCCTCTGGGGTCTTGTGTAGGTGTAGCTTAACTCTTCCCACAGGATAAGGAAGGCTTCGTAAGCGGTACATCGCACGAAAAAAATATATATATTTTTGAGAAGTCTCGCATATTTCCAATGCTGATGTGCAGCTTTCTATATAGCAACACTTTTTAATTTAAAAGAAGGCTGTTTCAGTAAAGATTGTTGCTTTTGAGAGAATAGATATAAAATCCGACATAACTTTAGGTTTATTTTCAAAGACATGTGAAAGCATCCGCCCGGAGCGAACCTGGACGGCAGTAAGTAACTTGTTTCCATTATCAGTACTACAGATCTAACTTAGATAGAAGTTATATCGTATTTTATATCAACTATGATGATGAAAAGAGCCTTAAGAAAAAACATTTGACGTCATATATCAAATCATATATTATTAGATTATTATGATAAAAGAAAATAAGCAACAAAAAGCCTATCGGATTATTAAAGAAAGAATCATTGAACGAATTTTTGTACCAGGTCAACGAATCGTGATTGATCAATTGGCAAAAGAGCTAAAATCAAGCTCTATTCCTGTTCGGGAAGCAATACGCCAACTAGAGTCAGAACGATTAATTTTTTATAAACAAAATGTTGGCCCCGTTGTCGCTGAGGTGAATGAAACAGCTTATTCGGACACATTACGTGTGTTAGCGGTGCTCGATGGATACGCTACTGCGATGAGTGGTGCAGACTTTCCGAAAGAAAAAATTACACTGCTTAAGGAGCAGAATAAATTGATGGAGGAGGCACTTGAAGATTTCGATATTTTGCAGTATGGAAAATTAAATTTCCAATTTCACCGGATTATTTTTGAGGAGTGTAGTAATCCATTTTTGATTGATTCAATCAAGGATACCTGGGCAAGACTTGATTCTATCCGTGGAATTGGTTCAACATTGTATTCTGTACGAGTAAAGAAATCGATTATCGAACACAAGGAACTAATTGAAATGCTTGAAAATAAAGCTGATTTCAGTGATTTAGAAAATCTAGCAAGAATGCATAAAATTAGAACAGCAGAGGATTTTGAACGTCGCAGATTAAAACAACTAGAAATGAGTGACACCTAAAAACTCTGAATGGAATCCGCTACTTCCAGCAGAGTTTTTATTTGCAACAAAAAGTAAGCGTTTACATTTGAAATAATTTTTTAATACATGATGAATCAAGAGACGCAACGATTTCCAAAGTTCCAGTATTTGAAAAGCATTGACATCATATTTGAAATCATATACGATTTAATTATTCAGAAGATTACCAGTTGTTTAAATTGGTGAAACGGGAGGCGTAAAGCAATGGCGTATGAGGAAGCGAAAAAGCGGTTCAGGGGATCTATTTCTCCAGTCATTACACCGTTTAATGAAGATGAGAGTATTGATTATGATAAATTCAAAGAACTGATTAATTGGCATATTGAGAAGGGAAGTCATGGAATTTCAGTAACCGGAACTTCTGGTGAACCGAGCTCCATGTCTGTTGAAGAACGCATAAAGGTAATGGAAACAGCATGCAAAACGGTGAATGGCCGTGTTCCATTTATTCCAGGAACTGGTTCTACCAATCACCAGGAAACGATGCGCATGACAAAGGCTGCTCAAGAAATGGGTGCTGATGGTGCGATGGTAATCGTTCCGTATTATAACAAGCCTAATCAACATGCATTATATAAGCATTTTAAAACAGTAGCTGATTCTGTTGATCTACCAATCATTTTATACAATATTCCGGGACGTACAGCGGTAAACTTAGAGGCTGACACGATTGCTGCTCTAGCAAAAGACTGCTCGAATATCATTGGTGTAAAAGAAGCAAATAAGGACTTCGAGCATGTAAACAAAGTGTTGCTAAACGCTGGTCGTGATTTCAATCTATATTCAGGTATTGAGGTACTTTGTTATCCAATGCTTGCGATTGGTGGTGCTGGCCATATTAGTGCGACTGCAAATGTTGCACCAGAAGAAGTTGCTGATTTATATAACAAGTGGGTAGCAGGCGATGTAAAAGGTGCACAAGACCTTCATTATTCATTAATGCCACTGAATGATGTGTTGTTCCGTGACACCAACCCTGCACCAGCCAAGGCTGCTTTAGGTATGATGGGCAAAATTAAACCGGTACTGCGTAAGCCGCTTGATATACCATCAGATGCTGTGCAAAACGAGATTCGAGAAACGTTAAAAGCATATAAATTATTGTAAAAGTAGGTGACATTTTTGGAACACAAGAGAGTAGACGATGTGAAACTTTTTATCAATGGCGATTTTGTAGAAGCGCATAGTTGGGAATACTTCGATAACATGAATCCTTTCACTAATAAAGTGACGAACCGTGTTGCTAGTGGGGCGAAAGCAGATATTGAAAAAGCTGTGGAAGCAGCTGACGATGCTTTTCTATCTGGTCCATGGGGCAGCATGAAGCAAAAGGAACGCATGAAATATATTGAGAGAATTGCAGATTTGATCGAAGAAGAGGTAGAAGAGATTGCGATACTAGAATCGTTGGACTCCGGACTTCCAATCAGTCAAACGCGTAAAATGGTTGGTCGCGCTGCAGAGAATTTCCGCTTTTATTCACGAATGGTGCAATCCAGAATGCACGGGGATGCGTATGCAGTAGATGATGAGTTTATCAATTATACGGTCTATAAGCCGTTAGGGGCTGTCGGACTAATCACGCCGTGGAACGCTCCGTTTATGCTGACGACATGGAAGGTGGCACCTGCGCTTGCAACAGGTAATACCGTTATTTTGAAGCCAGCTGAATTGTCGCCACTATCAGCGAATAAGCTTGCAGAAATTATCAGTAAAGCAGAATTACCAAAAGGCGTATTTAATGTCGTTCACGGTTTTGGTGAAACAGCAGGAGATGCGCTTGTTAAAAGCGAAAAAGTGAAAGCGATTTCATTCACTGGTGAAACAGTTACAGGAAAAACGATTATTAAAAATAGTGCAGATTCATTAAAGAAAACGTCCATGGAACTTGGTGGGAAATCACCACTAATCGTTTTTGATGACGCAGATTTTGACCGTGCTCTGGATGCTGCTGTTTGGGGGATCTTTTCATTCAATGGTGAAAGATGTACCGCAAATTCAAGAGTATTTCTCCATAAAGATATCAAAGATCGCTTTGTAAAAGCATTAAAAGAACGGGTGGGCTATGTCAAAGTTGGTGATCCTATGGATACTGGGACACACCTCGGTCCACTTATTAACAAGGGGCATTTTGATAAAGTAACCGGCTATATTGAGCTTGCCAAAGAAGAAGGTTGCAAGGTTGTTCAAGGTACAGTTCCTGAGGATGTGAAGGCTGGTAATTTTGTGCCGCCAACCTTGTTGCTGGAAGCAAAAAATGAGATGCGAGTCAGTCAGGAAGAGATTTTCGGACCAGTAATGTCAGTAATCGAATTTGAAACAGAAGAAGAAGTTATTCAGATGGCTAATGACGTGGATTACGGTTTAGCAGGATATGTCTGGACAAATGATATCAAGCGTGGCCACCGTGTAGCGCAGGCTGTAGATTCCGGAATGCTTTGGATCAATGCGCAAAACGTTCGTGATTTACGAATCCCGTTTGGTGGGATGAAGGCAAGTGGAATTGGTCGTGAAGGCGGTCACTTCGCCATTTTAGAATTTTATACCGAACCAAAAGCAATTCACGTTTCGATGCGTGAACATCATATACCAGAGTTTGGAAAGAAAAGCGGAGAATAAAAAAGATAACATTTCTTTAAGGAGGGCAAAATTATGCCAGCAAAAACAGGTCAAGAATATATTAATCGATTAAAAAAAGCGAATAACAATGTTTATATTCATGGGGAGCGTGTTGACGATGTAACAACACATCCTGCATTTAAAAATGTGGTTAAATCAATGGCGCACTTATATGATTTACAATATGAAAAGAAGGGCTCGATGCTTTACACATCACCAACTAGCGGTGACCAGGTTGGAATGACCTTCTTACAACCAAAAACGATTGATGATTTAATCATGCGCCGTGAAGCAATGCAGGATTGGGCTCGTACATCCGGTGGAATGATGGGGCGTTCGCCAGATTACTTGAATTCAGAAGTTATGGCAATGGGCATGAACAATGGCTTGTTTGCTGAAGCAGACCCACGTTTTGCAGAGAATGCTAGAAACTATTACGAGTATGCCAGAGAGAATGATATTAGCCTTACCCATACTTTGATCCATCCACAGGTGAACCGTGCGAAAATGCAGTCTGAAATGAAGGATGGGAATGTGGCGTTACAACTTGTTGAGGAACAGGAAGATGGAATTATTGTAAACGGTATTCGTTTACTTGCTACACAAGGCGGAATCACCGATGAAATTCTCGTATTTCCTTCAACCGTTAAAAAGGCTGGGGAAGAGGACGATCCATATTCACTAGCATTTGCAATCCCAAATAATACACCAGGCTTGAAGTTTATCTGCCGTGAATCGTTTGATTATGGGAAAAATGAGTGGGATCATCCACTTGGTTCCCGTTTTGAAGAAAGTGATGCGATTGTGTCATTTGAAAATGTATTTGTTCCTTGGTCGCGCGTGTTTGTTTGCGGAAATTCTTCTGTATGTAACCGTACATTCCGTGAAACAAATGCTGTTGTCCATATGACACATCAGGTTGTTGCGAAAAATATCGTAAAGACTGAGTTTATCCTAGGCGTTGCGTTAAATATGATGGATGCAATCGGAATTGACCAATTTCAACATGTTAAGGATAAAGGAGCAGAAATTATGCTGGCGCTGGAAACAATGAAGTCTCATTTATATCGTGCGGAACACAATGCAAAATTAGATGAATCAGGAACCATGACTCCGGACTTTGATGCACTAAATGCTGCGCGGAATTGGTATCCAAGAATCTATCCACGTTTGGTGGAAATTATCCGTATTTTAGGTGCTTCAGGCTTAATGGGGATCCCTACACATGAAGACTTTATGAATGAAGAAATCGGACCAATAATTAAGAGTGGGCTACAAGGAAAAAATTTAGAAGGCGAAGAACGTGTACAATTATTCCGCCTCGCATGGGATGTGACTATGAGTGCATTTGGTGCAAGGCAAGCGCACTATGAATACTACTTCTTTGGTGATCCAATTAAAATGGGAATGGCGTATTTTGATGGGTATGAGAAAGAATCGGCTAAAAAATTCGTCAATGAATTTTTGAAAAAAGCTGATGGTGTTGAGGTTTAAAAAAAGGTGTGTGACTTGTTTATACACCTGGAGTCTATTAAAAAGCTAGAGGGGGAGTATGGATGGACTTTTCTATCATCCGATGTGCACGCGCCATTTTACATGTGACAGATCTTGCGGCTTCACGGAAGTTTTACGTGGACGCCCTTGGGTTTATTGAAACAGAATCAGACTCAGAACATATATACCTACGGGGTCTGGAGGAACATACACACCATAGCCTTGTTTTGAAAAAATCCAGCGAACCAAATGTGGAGGTTTTAGGATATAAAGTTTCTTCAGACGATGATTTGAAAGCGTTATCAAAAATGTTTGAGGAAAAAGGCTATGAGACCAAATGGATGGATAAAGGAGAACAACATGCTGTTGGTCGAACGTTAAGAGTTCAGGATTGCTCAGGGTTGCCCTTAGAATTTTTTGCAGAAATTGAACCTACTGAACGTTTGCTGCAACGGTATGATTTGTATAAAGGTGCACGGATGCAACGGATTGATCATTTCAATTGCAATGTACCGGATGTCGAGAAGGCACAAAAGTTTTACCAGGATGAACTGGGATTTGCGTGTTCAGAGTACACCGATACAGAGGATGGAGATGTTTGGGCAACGTGGTTACATCGCAAGCAGACGGTTCATGACCAGGCATTTATGAACGGTATAGGACCACGATTGCACCACATCGGTTTCTGGTTACCAGATCCACTTGCACTTATTAACGCGTGTGATGTACTCGCATCAATGGGCTATGGCGATAATCTTGAACGTGGCCCTGGTCGTCATGGTTTATCGAATGCATTTTTCCTATATGTACGTGACCCGGATGGCCATCGTATTGAATTATATAATGGGGATTATTTAACTAGTGATCCAGATTTCAAGCCAATTCGTTGGGATATTAATGATCCAATGCGCCAAACATTTTGGGGGCACGAGGCGCCAGACAGCTGGTTCAATGAAGCTTCATCGGTATTGGATGTAATTACTGGTAAAAAAATAGAGCAAAAGCCCGCAAAATTGAAGCAACATAAACCGACTTTTGTCATTTAATAGATAGTAAGATAGCTAGTTTTGGTGCCAGGCACCATCAGGAAGGGAGCGTGGAAAAATGGATGATCGTACATTTCGAACAGCAATGGGAAAGTTTGCGACGGGAGTGACTGTCATCACAACAAAGCTTGGTGATGAGGTAAAAGGAATGACAGCAAATGCGTTTATGTCTGTATCATTAGATCCGGCCTTAGTGTTGATTTCAATTGGCGAAAATGCGCATTTGAATAAATATGTAAGAGACTCCGGTAAATTTGCTGTAAGTATATTAAACAGTGAACAACAGGATATGTCTGCATACTTTGCTGGTCAAATTAAAGAAAATAGAGAGATAGAATTTAATTGGTTTAACGGTATGCCAACAATTAAGGACTCACTTGTTAATCTTACGTGTGATGTACACAATTCTGTAATTGCAGGAGACCATACCCTGTATATTGGGGAAGTCACGGATGTATGCATAACGGAAGGTGAGCCATTAGCGTTTTACTCTGGAAAATATAATGACTTGAACACTTGTGAAGAAGTGAAGTAGGTGCCTGGCCAGGCACCGGCTACATATTTATAAATGGGGGTAAGAACGATGAAGCAACAGCTTGAAAATTCAACAATGAATCCTGATATGTTTCAGAAAATTGCTGGGCATGAGCAGGTTGTTTTTTGTAATGATCCGGCATCGGGTTTACAGGCAATTATAGCTATTCACAATACTACACTGGGTCCTGCACTTGGTGGGACAAGAATGCGCCCGTATGATTCAGTGGATGAGGCGCTTGAGGATGTTCTTCGTTTGTCTGAAGGGATGACATATAAATGTGCTGCGGCCGATTTAGATTTTGGCGGCGGAAAAGCTGTAATTATCGGTGATCCGAATACTGACAAATCATCTGCTTTGTTTCGTGCGTTTGGACAATATGTGGATTCGTTGAATGGACGTTTTTATACAGGAACAGACATGGGAACTACGATGGATGATTTTGTGCATGCGATGAAGGAAACGAACTTCATTAATGGGATCCCTGAAGCTTTTGGTGGAAGTGGAGACTCTTCTGTACCAACAGCACAGGGTGTTATTTATGGATTGAAAGCAACGAGCCAATTCCTAACTGGAAGTGATTATTTAGCGGATAAAACCTATTCAATCCAAGGTTTAGGAAAGGTTGGTTTTAAGGTTGCAGAACATTTACTGCAAGCAGGTGCTGATATCTATGTAACCGATATTAATAAAGATGTATTGGAATTAATTAAGGAAAAAGCTGTACAAACGGACGGTTCTGTGAAGATTGTTGATAATGCGGAAATTTATCAAGTGGATGCAGATGTGTTTATTCCGTGTGCGCTAGGTGGAATTATTAATGACCAGACAGTGGAACAGCTTAAGGTAAAAGCTGTTGTTGGTTCGGCAAATAATCAATTACTCGAAGCACGGCATGGCAAAATATTACATGATAAAGGCATTTTGTATGCACCTGATTATATTGTTAATGCTGGTGGACTAATCCAAGTTGCTGACGAATTATATGGTCCGAATAAAGATCGTGTCCTGGCAAAAACAAAAGCGATTTATACATCATTGCTTGAAATTTATAAGGAAGCAGAGCTTGATTCTAGTACAACTGAGGAAGCAGCAAATCGTAAATGTGAAAAACGCTTGGAGGAACAACGTACACGTAGCCACTTCTATGCGCGAGACCGTCGTCCGAAGTGGAACGTTCGGGAATAGTCGCATGAGTATCGTTCACGATTCACGCAATATAATTTAAAAACTTTATAACTAAAGGTGTGAAATAGATGGAAGGGAACTATCCGCTTTTTCAAATTATAGATAAAAACGGGGAGGTGACATCTGAGGAATATCAGGAAGTTCTAACAGAAGAATATGCAAAATCGTACTACTACAACATGCTCCGTATCAGAACGTATGACCATAAGGGAATCGCGCTCCAGCGGCAGGGGAGAATTGGTACATACGTCCCGTTTGAAGGTCAGGAGGCATCGCAAGTAGGAAGTGCTCTCGCTCTACAAGATGACGATTGGCTTTTTCCAACCTATCGGGATCATGGGGCTACATTAACGTTTGGAGCAGATTTGGATCGAATGCTTCTTCATTGGAATGGCCGGATTGAAGGTTGTGTACCTTCTTTAACAAAAAATATCTTCCCAGCGTCAATTCCAATTGCTACACATCTGCCACACGCTGCAGGCGCTGCGATGGCAGAAACATATAAAGGTACGAAAAATGCAGCGATAGCTTATTTTGGAGACGGTGCGACATCTGAGGGAGATTTTCATGAAGGATTAAATATTGCGAGTGTGTTCAAAGCACCTGTTGTATTTTTTAACCAAAACAATGGATTTGCAATCTCGCTTCCAATTAAGAAACAAATGAACTCTGAAACAATTGCACAAAAGGCGGCAGCATATGATATCCCGGGTGTTCGCGTTGATGGGATGGACGTGTTTGCGGTTAATTTTGTTGTGAAAGAAGCTTTAGAACGTGCCCGAAATGGGGAAGGTCCAACTCTGATCGAAGCTGTTACATGGCGGTTCGGTGCCCACACAACTGCAGATGATCCGTCAAAGTATCGTGACCAGGAAGCAAGTGATGCTACCCGCGAAGAGAAGGATCCTGTTCTTCGCTTGGAGAAATTCATGAAAAAACAAAACATGTGGGATGAGAGATGGGTTGAATCAATCAAAAAAGATATCCAGGAAGAGTTAGATCAGGCAATCGTTGACATGGAGTCATATGAAAAAGCGAACTCGGATGTCATGTTTGATTATGTATTTGAAAAACCGACATGGACTATTGAAGAACAAAAGAAAAGCCTCAATGCGCTTAAGGGAGGTCAATCCTAATGGCAACAACTAAAAAAACTAATTCTCTAACCTTGATCCAAGCAATTAATGATGGCTTAAAGGTAATGTTAAAAGAGGATGAAAATACGTTAATTTTAGGGGAAGACATTGGTAAAAACGGTGGTGTATTCCGCGCAACAGTTGACCTTCAAGAACAGTTTGGGGAAAAACGTGTGGTTGATACACCTTTAAGTGAAGCTGGCTTTATGGGAGCGGCAGTAGGGATGGCATTAAATGGTCTCAGACCAATCGTGGAAATTCAGTTTCTGGGGTTTATTTACCCAGCGTTTGAACAGATCGCAACACATGTAACACGTACCCGTACGAGAACAATGGGTCATTATAGTCTGCCAATGGTTATTCGTGCGCCATATGGTGCTGGAGTTCGCTCGCCAGAAATACATTCGGATAGTGTCGAAGCGCTTTTCACGCATTTGCCAGGAATTAAAGTTGTTTGCCCGTCCAACGCTTACGATGCGAAAGGGCTCATGGTAGCAGCAATTGAGGATCCTGATCCGGTGTTGTATTTAGAACCAATGCGGTTATATCGCGGAGAACGAAATGATGTACCAGAAGAAAAATTTACAGTAGAGCTTGGCAAGGGTGCTCGTCTACAAGAAGGAGAGGATGTTTCTATTCTTGCATGGGGTGCGATGATACCGGTTGCTTTAAAAGCGGCCGAAGCGATGAAAAAGGAAAACATCTCATGTGACGTAATCGATCTCAGGACGCTATATCCACTTGATAAAGAAATGATTGCTGAATCCGTACAAAAAACCGGCCGGGTTGTTATTGTACATGAAGCACATGCAACAGGTGGTGTTTCTGGGGAAATTACGTCGGTGATAAATGATACGTCCTTTTTATACTTGCGATCACCAATCGAGCGGGTTACCGGCTTCGATGTACCAATCCCATTATTTGCGATAGAAAATGATTATCTGCCAACACCTGATCGAGTTGTTCATTCGATTAGAAAAGTAGTAGAGTTTTAGGAGGTGAAACAATGATCGAAGTAAAATTTCATGATATTGGTGAAGGGATGAATGAAGGAGAAATTATTCATTTTTTTGTTAAGGTTGGTGATGAAGTTACCGTTGATCAGCCGCTTGTTGAATTGCAAACAGATAAAATGGTTGCAGAAATTCCTTCTCCCGCAGCTGGGAAAATTAGCAGGATTCACTTTGAAACAGGTGAGGTTGTAACGGTTGGAACGGGAATTATTGAGATTGATGATGGAAAGGAAAGTGTTGCACAACAAGAAAAAAACGTTGATGAATCAGTCGAACCAACACAATCTGTCAATAAACCAGTTGAACAGCCAAATGATAAAAAGCCCAACCGTATTTTGGCGGCACCATTCACACGAAAAATCGCACGTGAACATGATGTAGATATTGAACAAATCAAAGGGACGGGTCCTGCTGGAAGAGTGACAGATGATGATGTACATCGATTTATCGCTGGGGAAGATGCAGACCCTGTTGAGAAGGTTGAAACTGGACATGACGAACCTGAATCAGATACCATTCCATACACTGGAATGCGCAAACAGATCGGTACAAAATTAACCCAGGCAGTCACTACCATTCCTCATGTAACGCATTTCGATGAAGCGGATTTGACCAATGTTTTAGCATTTCGTAATGAGTTGAAACAGGAAGGTGAATCCATTTCCGTTGTGGCATTTTTTCTAAAAGCGATTACGGTTGCACTGAAAGAGCACCGAATATTCAATGCCCAGCTTGATGAAGAAAACAGTGTAATTCGTCTCGCAAAGAGTTATCACATTGGGCTTGCGACAAATACAGAAAAAGGGTTAGTTGTCCCAGTGCTTCGTGATGTTGATAAAAAATCTATCCGCCAAATAAATACCGAAATGAAGGCATTAACCAAGAAAGCGCAGGATGGTAAACTCAGCGCCAATGATATGAAGCATGGAACATTTACGATTAGTAATGTTGGGCCACTTGGTGGAACGGGGGCAACACCGATTATTAATGGTTCACAAACCGCAATCATTGCTTTTCATAAAACGAAAAAGACACCAGTTGTCATGGATAATGATGAAATT
The DNA here is from genome assembly GCF_044793635.1 of Virgibacillus necropolis. Taxonomy (GTDB): domain Bacteria; phylum Bacillota; class Bacilli; order Bacillales; family Amphibacillaceae; genus Virgibacillus_F; species Virgibacillus_F necropolis_A. The sequence continues at coordinate 1,182,338 of NZ_CP084992.1, read as the reverse complement.
GCTATTCGTCAGATCATGACGATGTCGCTATCATTTGATCATCGTGTTGCAGATGGAGTGAAATCGGTTGAATTCACCAACCGCTTCATTGAATTGATGGAAGAACCGAGAAAGCTGTTATTGGAGATGGTGTAAATGGTCGTAGGAGAATTTGCAGAAAAACGTGATGTGATGATCATCGGTGGTGGTCCTGGTGGATATAATGCCGCGATTCGTGCGGCACAGTTAGGTAAGTCAGTGACACTTATTGAGAAAGGTTCACTTGGCGGAGTTTGTTTAAACCAAGGATGTGTTCCATCTAAGGTTTTTACCCATGCAGCAAAACAGGTTGCGGCAATTCCAGCTATGAACAATATGGGGATTGAGACAGGCGAACCCAGCGTGGATTTTGAGACATTAATCAACTATAAAGATAAAACAGTAAAACAGCTACGTGGCGGAGTAGAATCGTTATGCAAGACAAATAAAATTGAAATTATCGAAGGGGAAGCTAATTTCACAGCCGAAAATAAAATCGGTGTTGCGAATGGCCATCAATTCGATGTATATGAATTTGAGCATGCGATCATTGCGACGGGGAGCACGTCAGTTGTTCCAGAAGGTGTTACGAATTCACATGAACGGGTGTTACTTCCTGAAACGGTTTATCACCTATCTGATAGACCCGAATCACTTGTCGTTTACGGTAGTGATTACATTTCACTTGAGGTTGCGTTTAGTCTTAAGAAGCTAGGCAGTGACGTGACGATGGTGCTTGACGAACAGGAAGACTTTTATTTTGATGCTTCTATTAATCGGGAGCTAAAGCGTATTTTGAAGAAAGAAAAAATCAAAGTACATCGGGGATTTAAGTTGGAAAATGTGGAAGCAAAAGATGATGGGGTATCAATTAATCTATTAAAAGAAGATGAAACGAAAACAATTGCTGCTTCACATATCTATGTAGCAGCTGGGAGGAAAGCAAATATACAGGAGTTAGGTGTGGAACGGATAGGTGTAAAACTATCTCCTGATGGATTTATTCAAACTGATCGTACAGCAAAAACATCCATTGGAAACATTTTTGCTGTTGGCGATGTAACAGATGGCAAGGCAAGTGCGGTGAAGGCCATCAAACAAGGAAAGGTTGCGGCGGAAATAATTGGAGGTATGAAAAGTGAGGTAGATCTCACCTTCATCCCAACAGTCGTACATAGCACCCCACCAATAGCAACAGTTGGTTTAACTGAAAAGGAAGCGGAAGAACAGGGCTATTCGATTAAAATAAGTCAAACATCGCTTAGTGGAAATAGTTATGCAATGATTTCTGGTGAAAAATCTGGTATAGTATCTGTCATTAAAGATGTAGATACAGATCTATTATTAGGATTTCATATGATTGGCGCTGGAGCGGTTGAACTTATTAGTACAGGCGTTACAGCACTGGAAATGGTGGCAAGAGAAGAAGATTTACGTTTTCCATCTTATCCACATCCCAGTATGAACGAGGGATTTGTGGAGGTAATGGACGGACTATCGGAAATGGCGATCCATACCCCTGCTAACAAAAGCGCAAGCGCCCGTTAAGCGACGTATGGATTGTGCCCACGCAACGTGGGTAGTTCGATGTTGCCACGCAAAGTGGCGGTTTTAATCGAACCTCCTTCTTTCTTTTGAGATAAAGGAAACACGATGAACGTAAGTGAATCGATGTTGACTTATCGTAAGGAGGTAAAGGAAATCCAATAGTCGTTGGGCGCTGGAGCTAGACGTAGAAAGAGGAAAATAATAATCAATCGACAGCTGCGGAAACTCTCTATCATGGGAATCACGACAAAAGTATACTTAACAAAGGAGAATTTCTTATGTACCGAATTAAAGCTGTTCAAAAGCCATCATTAATTGAGGCATTAAGTATTACAATAGCGGTGTTAATCGTGATTAGCTTTGGAATTATATTTTTTGATGCAGCACCACACATACCACTTGTGCTAGCATTACTGCTGCTAGTGGTTTATGGCTTATTTAAACGAATATCATACCAAACATTGGAGGATGGGATTACCGAGGGTGCTAAAGCAGGAATGGGAGCAGTATTCCTCTTTTTCTTTATTGGTATTTTGATAGCGGCTTGGATGATCGGTGGAACAATTCCGTCACTCATTTATGGTGGATTTGAACTGGTTACACCGAACTTTTTCCTGAGCGTCGTGTTTATCATTACATCTGTTGTTGGGATTTGTGTAGGAAGCTCCTTGACAACTGTTGCAACAGCAGGGGTTGCATTTATCGGAATAGCTTCCGCTGTTGATATATCTTTAGCTGTAACAGCTGGTGCGATTGTATCCGGTGCATTTTTTGGGGATAAAATGTCGCCGTTATCCGATACAACGAACATGGCTTCATCTATCTTGAAAGTGGATTTATTTGAACACATTCGAAATATGTCGTGGACAACAGTCCCAGCATTTGTGATTACACTAATTATTTTTGCTGTTATTTCTCCTGAAATATCAGCAGCAAACTTTGATGATATGGAGAAATTTCAACAAGGACTACTGGATACAGGGTTGGTGGCCTGGTATAACGGTTTGATTCCAGTAGTAGTTTTATTGATCTTTTCATTTATGAAAGTGCCAGCCTTATTAACGTTAGCAGGTGGCGCTGCGAGTGCGGTTGTTATGGCTTATATTAACGGATTCATTCCATTAAAATCACTATTAGGTGTACTGTTTGGTGGATATGTTTCTGAAACTGGTATTGCAGAGATTGATTCATTGTTAACACGCGGCGGATTAAACAGCATGATGTTCACGATCGGAATAGTGCTGCTTGCCTTAAGTCTAGGTGGATTATTGTTTAAGCTTGGTATTGTTCCAAGGTTACTAGAGTCCATCGAGCGTATGTTAAAAAAGACAGGATCAGTTATTGCTGCAGCAGCGTTTACTGCAATCGGTATTAATGTACTCATTGGGGAGCAATATTTATCGATTTTATTAACTGGTGAAGCATATCAATCTCGTTTTGCTAAAGTAGGACTCGCAAATAAAAACCTATCACGGGTGGCAGAGGATGCGGGGACCGTTGTCAATCCACTTGTTCCATGGAGTGTTTGTGGTGTATTTATTACAACAACTCTAGGTGTATCGACCTTAGCATACTTGCCATTTGCATTCTTCTGTTTGCTATCACCAATTTTGACAATTTTATTTGGATTTTCAGGTAAGACATTAACATATATAGAAAAAAGTTGATGGTAACTGAAACAAACATCATACAAGGAGGGATTTCGTGCATCAAGCTAAAGTGAAATTTGCAGGATCTACAATCTATGATGAAATAGACATTGATTTTTCAGATGAAATCAAATGGAATGGATCGACATTTAATCATCGTGATGTTTCCTGGCAGGCTCCTGTAACTGGAACCGTTTATGGAACACTATTAAACTTTCAGGGGCAGCTAGATTTGATGGACAAGGAATTACACGATAAACCTTATAATGCGCCACCGAAAAAACCAATTATGTACATTAAAACGGCTAATACAGTTAATAGCCATAATAGTGCTGTCGCCATTCCGCGTGGGGAAAATGTCGTACAAATTGGTGCAGCTTTAGGAATTGTTTTTGGAAAAACAGCAACGAATGTAGCAACGGAAAATGTGATGGACTACATTGCTGGCTATACCGTGGTTAATGATGTAAGTATTCCACATGACAGCTTTTACCGACCAGATATAAAAAATAAAGTGCGTGATGGATTTTGTCCTGTGGGACCATGGATTATTGACCGTGACAATGTAAAAGATCCAGATAACGTCACGCTACGTGTTCATGTGAACGGTGAGCTAGTTCAGGAAAATAATACGAAAAATCTCGTTCGTTCGGTTGCGCAATTGGTATCAGAAGTGACAGATTTTATGACCTTACATGAAGGTGATGTGTTACTTGCCGGTGTGCCTGAAAATGCACCACTTGTAAAAAAAGGTGATTCCGTTCGAATTGAAATTTCAGGTGTAGGATTTTTGGAAAATACAATTGTCGAAGAAACAGAAATTGTTCCAGGAGGTGGTTTCAGGTGAAGCATGCACGTGTCGCTTGTTTTGGAGGAATACACCAAGCAGAAGTTATCGATGATAAATTGAAACTTGCAGATGGTCGGATTGTTGCGCAAACTGATGTCGTTTGGATGACACCGGTCGAAGCAAGAACGATTTTTGTACTTGGACTTAATTACGCCGACCACGCAAGTGAAATTAGTTTCAAAGCACCTGAGGAGCCACTTGTATTTTTAAAAGGACCAAATGCAGTTGTTGGTCATGATGGGCAAACACGACGTCCTAAAGACGCCACACACATGCATTATGAATGTGAGCTTGCCGTTGTGATTGGCAAAACAGCTTGTAATGTGAATCGGGAGAATGCGTATTCCTTTGTTAAAGGCTATACGGTTGCAAACGACTATGTTATTCGTGATTATCTTGAAAATTATTATCGTCCAAATCTGCGAGCGAAAAATAGAGATACGTTAACACCACTAGGACCATGGTACGTGGATCGTGACGATATCAAGGATCCGATGAATTTAGGTCTTCGTACATATGTGAACGGTGAGTTAAAGCAGGATGGGTCAACGAAAGATATGGTATTTGATATACCACATCTGATTGAATATCTTAGTAGCTTTATGACGTTAAGTGAAAACGACATAATTTTAACAGGTACCCCAAAAGGCACTGTCCATGTGTACGAGGGGGATGTAGTGGAAACTGAAATTGAAGGAATTGGATCACTGAAAAGCACCATTGTTGGAGATGAAACTTTTTCGCGATGAAAAGTGTAGCGATAGTTAGACAGAAGGAGCTGAAGTGAAATGCCACACGTTACAGTTGAATACACGGATAATATTGAAAACGAAGCAAACATTGGGGCGTTTTTGAAAAAGATTAATGAATCATTGATTTCAGAGGGAGATACATTTACACCTGGTGCAATTCGGTCACGCGCAATTAAGCTAACCGAATATTTTGTTGCAGATGGAACTGGCGAGGATGATGCATTTGTTCATGTGACGATGAAAATTGCACCAGGCCGCACAGCAGAAGTGAAAAAGGCTGCTTGTGATCATTTATTTGAGATGATGCAAGCACATTTTAACGAGTTGTTCGAAAATCGTTATTTAGCACTTTCGCTTGAACTGTTTGAATTTGGTGAAGGTGGAACTTATAAGCAGAATAATATTCATAAACGGTATAAGTAAGATTGAGCTGGCCTACATAAAGTGGGTCAGTTTTTTACAGGTAAGGAAATGTCAGTATAAAATTAGAACAAGCATGCATTGAAACGGCCATTTTTTGTGGGAGAATCTGGAGCATTGTTGTGATTCTGGCTTTTTCCGGCTGTAGGGAGGTATAGATAATATTGATATTCTACATCATTACAATACTGGTTGTAACACTTTTTTTGTTAGCATGCGGTTTCTTTTGGTTACGCGGATGGGTGCAAAAACCTGATGCTGATTACGTTTTAAAGTTTATTGCCAAAAACCCGAAAAGGGCTTCGTTATCCGTTGTAAGAAATGGAATGAACCTTGTAGATTTTCAATCCGATCAATTGCGGCCTTTGGCGAGTACGGTTAAAATCCTTGTGGCCTTTGAATATTCCCAACAGGCGGCTCAAGGAGAGATTGATCCGGATCAGCAAATTAAAACTGATGAACTTGCACGTTACTATCTTCCGCGAACGGACGGTGGCGCCCATGAAGCTTGGTTAAAAATGATGCAGGAACAAGAGCTTCTCCAAAACGGATCCGTTTCTTTAAGAGAAGTTGCAAAGGGAATGATTTCCCACAGTTCGAACGCTAACACGGAATATTTAATGATGCGGTTAGGACTTGATCGGATAAACGCTAACCGAGAGCGGCTTAAATTACAGGATCACGAAAGAGTTTTCCCTTTTGTGTCAAGTGTTTTCATTCCTTATGAGGTTGCACAAAAGCACGGTATCAACATTTATAAGAAAACAGAAATGAAAAAAGTGAAGAAACTTATCGAGGGGATGTCACAAGAGGCATATATTGAAGAAGCCCTAAAAATTCACAGTAAACTGAATCAAGACGAAAATGGATCCTATAAAGAACAGGTTAATTTAAGAATTTGGCACAATATGGATTTCGACCTGATTGCTTCCAAAAGGTTTGTTCGCTCCACAACTGCAGAATATATTTCGTTAGTTCAAAAAATGAACGATCTTTCCTCTATTGCGAAACCTGTTAGGGAACACCTTCAACCGATTATGGAATGGCCTATGGCAAGACAAAAAAATCGGGAAATATTCCAGCATCTTGGAGGTAAGGGAGGTTCAACAGCCTACATTGTTACATTCGCATTTTATGCTGAAGACAAGCATGAAAACAAAACAGAGTTAGCGGTCTTTTTAAACGATGTTTTTGGTTATGAAACAGTCAAACTTTCAAATAGTTTATCCGCTTTTCAGTTAGCTATTTTCACTGGGGAACCACATTGGCTGGAGAAGCTTAGTAAGTTTCAAACATAATCCGAATAGGGGAAAGGGTTTGGTCCCAATTTATTGGGTTACTTGTAGTTTAACATATAGTTAGTACATTTTTTTATTGGATCTAGGCAAACTAAAAGAAAAGGAGGTTATTATTATGGCAAAAGGCAAGACGAAGACTAAAAATAAAAGCAAAGAAGAACTGAACGAGAAGAAGAATCCAAATAAATATAGAACTAATCGGCCTCCAGGTAATTAAGATAGCAGGAGTTGTAAAAAGAGGGCGCCCTTTTAAAAAAGGCCGCGCCCTACATAAGATAAGGATCTTTTCGTAAGCATCTTTGCTTTTTCATCTTCATAGTTGATATAAAAAGCGGCGTAACTTCTATGATTGCTGTTGGACAACCGTTCCGGAAATCCACTACGCTTTCCGCGGGCTTGCGCTGAGCCTCCTCGATCGCAAAGACCGCTCTCTGCGGGGTCTCATCACTTCGCTTTCCCGCAGGAGTCTACGTGGATTTCCTACACTATCACGGTGTTTGAGAATAGTACTATACAGCACATTCACTATTATGGCAGTTGATTGGAGCGGAGGACAGTTGACTCCTGCGGGAACAGCACGAGTCTGAAGACCCCGCAGCGGTGGTCTTCCGCGAGGAGGCTGAAGCCGTGCCCGCGGAAAGCAACGGTCCGCAGCGGAAATCAACCAGCAGTTACGTCGCATTTTATATCTATTCTCTCAAAAGCAACACTCTTTACTAAAAAAGCCTAGGATAATTACTTTTTATATACTTTTTTTCACGTCGACATTTTCTACCTGCTCATGTTGCTTTTCTTTCGTCATTAAACTAACTACAACAAAAACAACTGCCGAAAGTGGCAAAGCATAGAACAATGGATCAACAAAGGTCCATGGGAATCCAAGCAACGTTGTTTTTCCGAATAATGCCTGTGAAATTCCAAATGCCTCAGCCTCTTTTAAATGAAAGAAAAGGAACCCAATGATACTTACTGCAAACCCAGTAATTGTGCTGAAAATAGCTCCCTGTTTCGTTGCATTCTTCCAAAATAAAGCACCAATTAAGGTCGGCAGAAATCCAGCAGCACATATACCGAACCAAAAGGCTGTTGCACGTGCAATAATGCCTGGAGGTAATATATAAGCTAGAACAACTGCAGCAAGAATCCCAATTAAAACGCCAACACGGTTAGTGTTTAAGCCTGCAATCTTTTTAACCCCAACATTTTTTAAAATATCTTCCCCAAAAGCAGTACCTTGTAAATGGATTAGTGAGCTAATGGTTGAAATGGTTGCTGAAAGTAAAGTAAGTGTAAACAAATAGATAAACCATTCAGGCATTATTTCATTAATGAACGTTGGAATAACTAAATCAACGTTTCCGGTTGCTACATCAATGGCAATTTTTCCACTCTCCTGGAAAAAGTAGAGATTGGATAAAGGACCAATCATAAATGCAGCACCAGTCATGAAAAATATGAATACGCCACCAATCAGTACTGAACGATATAATGATTTGTCACTATTAACGGTCATGGCACGCATTGCCAGCTGTGGTTGTGCTAAAACCCCAATCCCAACACCCATTATGATTGTACTGACAACTGTCCACCAAATTGGAGAGCCAAAGGCAGGCATGGATGTCCAACCCTGATGACCTTGTTCCACTAAGGCATCTGGTACCATGCTTTTCATTGCACTTAACCCTTTATGAGCAGCTTCTACACCACCTAAAATGTGATAGGTCACAAAAAGGAAAATCGCCATTCCAATAAACATTATGATTGCACCAAAGGCATCTGTATACATTACGGCACGGATACCACCACTAATAACATAAATCCCTACAATAATTGCTAATATAAATAGTGCAAGATCATAATTGACTGCCAGTGACTCTTGCAAAAACCGTCCACCACCAACTAATACTATACTCGTATATGCAGGCATGAATAGGAAAATCATCGAAGCGGAAAAAATAGTTAAGAACTTGGATTTATATCTTTTTCCCAGCAAATCTGGAAACGTGTATGCATCTAACTTTACTGATAATCTACGTATCCTTGTCCCAAAAACTGCAAAAGCAACCAGTACACCAAGCACAATATTCAGTAGTGCTAACCATAGTAAACTAAGTCCAAATAAGGAGGAGACACCACCAAAACCAATGAGTGCTGAGGTACTAATGAAGGTCGCGCCATAGGATAAGGCCATAACGAATGGACTGATTGTTCGACCTCCGACTAAATAATCTTCTTGTGTAATGGTTTTTTTATAACCATAATAGGCAAGCGCAGACATGATCGAGATAAAGACAAGACATACAATTACGAGAATCATATAGTTCATTTATACTTATCCCCCTTTGTTTAGTGAAATACTAGGAATCACCTTTATTCCACGTGAAAATTCCAAACACAACACAACCTAAAGCAGAAATAATTGTTCCAAGCCATGCGATAATTATCATAGGATCACTTAATCCAAACATGGTATCCCCTCCCTTAATAGAAAGCGCTTTCATTTTGGTGGTAGCCTTATACTTGTCTAATGTTCAATCATATAATATATGTTTGTGAGTGGGTTTTCAATATAATTTTAAATATTAGTGCAATTACGACAAAATAAAATTATTTTAGTCAAATAAGGTGATTGAATTGTAAAAAAACAGATAGACATGGATAATAAATGGAAGACATGTTAAATAAGTGGAAATGGGGTATTCATGATGGATCTATTATTAAAAGGTAAATCAGTTATCGTAACAGCTGCAAGTAAAGGACTTGGTCGTGCAATTGCTACTGAATTCGCACGGGAAGGCGCACATGTATTAGTTGCGAGTCGAAGCGAAGAAACATTACAGGAAACTGTTACATCAATTAAGCAAGAGACATCCAATGAAAATGTGGACTATATTGTTTGTGATATGAAAGATCCTGAAGCGATTAAAGCGATGGTTGAAAAAGCTTCTAAGTGGAATGGGACTGTGGATGTTTTAATCAACAATGCGGGCGGTCCTCCTGCAGGGAAATTTTTAGATATGAGTGATGATGATTGGTATCATGCATTTGAACTAAATTTATTAAGCTTTATTCGTACCACACGTGAAGTAGTTCCATTTATGAAAGAACAGCAAAGTGGGCACATTGTAAATATAGCTTCATCGTCCATTAAACAGAGTTTGGATAACTTGGTGTTATCGAATACGATGCGCCCAGGGATTGTTGGATTGGCAAAAAGCTTGTCACAGGAGTTGGGTGAAGATAATATATTAATCAATACTGTAGGTCCTGGAACTATTGAAACAGATCGAATCAGTAAATTGAATCAACGGACTTCAGCTGATTTAGACATTCCAGTCGATAAGGTCAAAGCAAATGCAGAACAACAGGTACCGATGAAGCGTTATGGTCAACCTGAAGAATTTGCGAGGGGTATCGTATTTCTGGCGTCTGGTGCAAATACATACATTACAGGTCAATCAGTTATTATCGATGGTGGTTTGGTAAAGGCACTTTAATTGGGCCTTTTGTGTGGCAGATGCAGCATTAATATGTTTATGGTGAACACCAGATATTTTTATACAGATGGAGCGGATGAAAAATATGTTTGAATACCTGGAAACTCTCGACCCTGTTATCCTTGCTTTACTGGCAACTTTGTTCACATGGGGGATGACGGCGCTTGGGGCTGCACTTGTTTTTACACAAAAAAATATGAATCAAAAGTTTTTGGACAGTATGCTTGGTTTTGCTGGTGGCGTTATGATTGCGGCGAGCTTTTGGTCCTTGCTTTCTCCTGCATTAGAAATGGCTGAAGATGGGCCTGTACCAATTTGGATACCTGCTGCCGTTGGTTTTATGGTTGGTGGACTATTCTTATGGGGCGTGGATAAAATTCTTCCCCATTTACATCCTGGTCTTTCAATAGAAAGTGCAGAAGGAATAAATCCAAAGAAGAAAAAACGGAGTACATTACTTGTTCTTGCAATTACCCTACATAATATTCCCGAGGGTCTCGCTGTTGGGGTAGCATTTGGTGCTGTCGCAGCGGGGTTTGACACTGCATCGCTTGCAAGCGCAATGGCACTCGCAATTGGTATTGGAATTCAGAACTTCCCAGAAGGTGTTGCAGTGGCGATGCCATTACGACGGGATGGCATGTCACGGAGAAAAAGCTTTTTGTATGGCCAGGCATCCGGGCTGGTTGAACCAATTTCAGCGGTGGTTGGTGTACTTGCGGTAACGTTTATCGAACCCATGCTGCCATATGCATTAAGTTTTGCTGCTGGTGCTATGATTTTCGTCGTCGTAGAAGAAGTAATCCCAAGCTCCCAGGAAGAAGGCAACAAAGATCTGGCGTCTCTAACGTTAATGGTAGGTTTCACCGTTATGATGATACTGGATGTTGCCCTGGGATAAGGTGATGCAATGAATTAAAAAGGACTCGTCATTCGTAATGAGGTGAATGGCGAGTCTTTCTATTCTTTCTATAACGATAATTTGGGCTTATAAAATATTAAAAATACCTAGAGCGATTAATAAAAGGGGTGGCAAAAAGGTCACCTTTTGCATGGATTTATTTTTGGATAAAAATACACCTGCATGAATGCCACAATATACAAATAATCCGCTCATCATTGCAATTAATAGAGCAGTGACAATTGGTGAGTAGCTTAGCATGGCCGCTCCAATTCCTGCTCCAAATGCGTCAAGCGCTAGAGCTGTACCCAACAATAAAGCTTCTTTTGCAGATATCGTACCGGACTGGTCTAAATCTGCATGTTGTGGGTTGGTTAGAACGCTTCTGTACTTTTCTGTATTGCTTGCTTCAAGTAATCTATTTTGATTTTTCATGAAGGTTTGATCGCTTATTTTTGAGCGTACAACATTTAGTAAACAATATAGTCCAATAGCAACCAATATTGCCCCACCAAGTCCCCTCGCTATTGCTGGATCAATGAACGTCGCAATGTATGTTCCAACTGTCATGGAAATTAATACAATAATTCCAGAACATAGCATAATAATTAGTAATGGAAAAAACGGGACGCGAATCTTTCTTATACCATACGTAACTCCTACACCAAACCCATCTAAACTAACTGCAATAACCAGAAGGAATAATCCCATATAAAAAAACATTCTGTATCAGTCCCTTGTATTGTGTTAGATTATTGTATGGAATTGCCGTCCCGATGTGATTGGTTTTCTGAATGCCAGCACTGTTAGAGAACGCTTTTTGTGATAAAATAAAGCTAGATTGTTTTTTAATAGAGAGGATTTTTTTACATGAGTAAAACGGTTGTATTAGCAGAGAAACCCTCTGTTGGACGTGATATAGCACGCGTATTGAATTGTACCAAAAAGGGAAATGGCTATATGGAGGGTTCTTCCTATATCGTTACATGGGCTCTCGGCCATTTAGTCACGTTAGCAGATCCTGAAATTTATGATGATAAATATAAAACATGGAAACTAGACGACCTACCAATGCTTCCTGACCATCTGAAATTAGTTGTGATGAAAAAAACTGGAAAGCAGTTTAATGCAGTTAAGACGCAATTGAACCGCAATGATGTACGTGAAATCGTTATTGCAACAGATGCTGGACGTGAAGGTGAGCTTGTTGCCAGATGGATTTTGGAAAAGGCTCGTGTGAAAAAGCCTGTGAAGCGTTTATGGATTTCATCTGTGACAGATAAGGCTATTAAGGATGGCTTTAAGCAGTTAAAACCTGGTGACCGTTACCTTAATTTATATGATGCAGCAGTAGCACGTTCGGAAGCAGACTGGTATGTGGGGTTAAACGCGACTCGTGCTTTGACGACGAAATTTAACGCTCAGTTGTCTGGTGGTAGAGTACAGACACCTACACTCGCTATGATTCAAGCACGTGAAAATGAAATTAAAGCGTTTAAGCCACAGAAATTTTATGGAATTCAAGCGGTTACGGACAAAGGCTTGAAATTCACTTGGGTGGATGCGAAAAATAATAACCGTATGTTTGCCAAAGACAAGGCCGAGTCTATTTTGCAAAAAGTGAAGAACGGGTCGGCTACCATCGTATCGGTTGATCAAACCCACAAGAAAAAACATGCCGCACAATTATATGATTTAACCGAGCTTCAACGTGATGCCAACCGGATTTTTAATTTTTCCGGAAAACAAACATTATCAATCATGCAAAAATTGTATGAACAGCACAAAGTTTTAACCTATCCACGAACAGATTCGCGGGTTATTTCAACCGATATTGTACCGACATTGAAGGACCGAGTGAAAGCTTGTGGTGTCGATCAGTACGCACGTTTTGCCAATAAAGTGTTGAAACGTGAGTTTAAGCTATCGAAATCTGTAGTGGACAATGCGAAAGTATCGGATCACCATGCAATTATTCCTACCGAACAGTCGGTTGTTTTAGGAGATTTAGATGACAAAGAACAAAAGATTTATGATTTGGTTGTGAAGCGATTCCTTGCCGTTCTATCTGAACCACATGAGTTTGAGCAGACCTCTGTGGAAGCTGAAGTTGCGGGTGAACGTTTTACTGCAAAAGGTAAACGGGTAACAAAACAAGGCTGGAAAGAAATTTATGATAATCGATTTGAAGATGATGATGACGCAGATCAGAAACTGCCAAAATTATCAAAGGGTGAAGCGTTTGGTAAGCTGAAAGTTTCACTAACTAATGGCGAAACAAAGCCACCAGAGCGTTTTACAGAAGGTGGACTATTGCAGGCGATGGAAAATCCTGTACGCTACATGAGTTCTGATGAGAAGCATTTAGCGGGTAGTTTGAAGGAAACTGGTGGTCTTGGAACCGTCGCAACCCGTGCAGATATCATTGAGAAATTATTTAACAGTCAGTGTATGGATAAAAAAGGTAAATACTTGTTTCTAACTTCAAAAGGAAAGCAATTACTTGATTTAGTCCCTGAAGATTTACGATCCCCCGCGCTTACTGGTGAATGGGAACAAAAGCTTGGATTAATTGCAGATGGTAAACTGAAAAAAGACAAATTTATCGCAGAGATGAAGAGCTATACGAAAGAAGTCGTGCAAGAAATCAAAGGCAGTGATGAAACGTTCAAGCATGATAATATGACTGGAACCAAATGTCCGGATTGTGGCAAACTGATGCTTGAAATTGATAATAAAAATGGAAGAATGCTTGTGTGTCAGGATCGGTCGTGTGGTAATAAAAAGAACATTGCTAAACGAACCAACGCACGTTGCCCAAACTGTCACAAACGGTTGGAATTACGGGGTGAAGGTGAAGGACAAATGTTCACCTGTAAATGTGGGCACCGTGAAAAACTTTCTACGTTTAATAAACGTAAACAACAGGAGAAAAAGCATAAAGTATCAAAGAAAGATGTTAATAAATATTTGAAGAACCAGGATGACGAGGGGTTCAAGAACAATGCTTTAGCTGATGCGCTGGCTAAGTTTAAGAAATAGATTTAGACACTTTTCGTAAGTTTGTTGCTATTCAATCCTTGCGAAAAAATGTGTCCTAACTTACCGCTCCAGATATAAACTGTAATTTAAGTGCTATGTTGATTTCCGCTGCGGACCGTTGCTTTCCGCGGGCACGGCTTCAGCCTCCTCGCGGAAGACCACCGCTGCGGGGTCTTCAGACTCGTGCTGTTCCCGCAGGAGTCAACGGTCCTCCGCTCCAATCAACTGCCATAATAGTGAAAGGGGCTATATAGTACTGTTTCCAGACACCATGTTAGCGGAGAAAATACACGAAGACTCCTGCGGAAACAGCGAAGACGATGAGACCCCGCAGTGAGCGGTCTTTGCTCGCGAGGAGGCTCAGCGCGAGCCCGCGGAAAGCGAAGTGTATTTTCGGAGCGGTATGCTATGACGCAATTTATATCTTTGTGGCAAAAAACAACAATCATTTAGAAAACAGCCTAGATTTATTAAGAGGATTCCCTGCAAAATTGTGGAGGATCCTTTTTTACTGTAGTCGTTGACCTCTCTCCCGAGTTGGCGCTACTCTCTCCCGGGTTCATGCGCATATGTACCGAAACAGCTGCTGTGTGGCCCGAGTTCAGTGTTTTCTCTTCCGAGTTCACAGACACTTGAACTTAACGTCTACGTTAATGGTAAACTATAGTTGTTAGAATGTTGAAAAAAGGTGATGACTGATGAAAAATGATGAGACCTATTCTATTTCAGAGCTTGCCACATATTTTGGTATAACTACCAGGGCGATTCGTTATTACGAGGAAATTGGGTTGCTGCATCCACCAAGAAGTGAAGGAGGGCAACGTATTTTTTCAAAAAGGGAACGTATCCGTCTGGAGTTAGTTTTTCGTGGTAAAAAATATGGGTTTCGCCTGGAGGAAATACGCGAAATGATTCAGCTGTTCGACCTGGATCCTTCAGGTAAAAAACAACTTCAGAAAACAATTGAATATGGTCAGGGGAAGATTGAGGAGGTGTCGTCCAGAATAGATGATTTAACCCTGCTTCGAACGGAGATGGAGAACCTGATTGTTGATTTTCAAACCAAATTAAACAAATTGGAGAGTGATGACTAGTGAATATACCAAATCTACTTGCACATCAGTCGAGAAAAAATCCGAATCATGAGGGAATTGTAACGCCGAATGAGCGAATTAGTTATTTTGAATGGAATCTGGCAGTAAATCAATTAGCTGATAGTTTACGTGATTATGGACTTAATAAAGGTGACAAAGTTGTGCTTCATATGCCTAATACGAAAGAATTTTTGATTGCGTATTTCGCTGTACAGCGGTTGGGCGCACTTATTGTTCCTATCAACGCAAAACTTATCTATCAGGAAATAGCATATATTTTAGAGCATAGTGACGCAACAGTTTTCATTACACATGAGCTTTTGTTTAATCAGGTAAAGGGGATGCCTAAATCGGATGATTTGTTGTGTGTGAAAACAGGTAAGCCTGTGGATCATTGGCTGTCGTTTGAAACATTATTAGCAGATGGCTCTTCAGATGAAATAATGTGTGAACTAACAGAAGATGATGAGGCATCCATACTATATACATCAGGTACGACTGGCACTCCAAAAGGTGTAATTTTCACCTATCGAAGTATTTTGACTGTCGCAACGATGATTTGTATTGAAATGAAGATGGAACCTGAAAGTAGAATACTTCATATGATGCCACTTAGCCATTCAGCCCCATTGCATTTGTTTCTAATTGCAGGCACTTATGTAGGAGCGACACATGTGCTGGTGCCAACGTTTACACCGAATCTACTTTTAGAAACTGTATCAAATGAAAAAACTACTCATTTCTTTGGTGCCCCAATTGCTTATTTGACTACTGGAAAACATCCAAAGATTAGTGAATATGATTTGTCTTCAATGAACCACTGGGTTTATGGTGGAGCGCCTCTAGCGCAACAGGAAGTTAATTTTGTAAAAGAGAAGTTTTCTACCGATCGCTTAATGTGTGTGTATGGTTTAACAGAAGCAGGGCCAAATGGGACTTTGCTGGGATTTGAAGATCATGACACGAAAGCAGGCAGTATCGGGAACAGGGCGGCATTAAATTGTGAAGTCAGATTGGTAAATGAAGATGGTGTGGATGTTAGCCAAGGTGAAGTCGGCGAAATTGTTCTACTCGGGGAAGGGAATATGAAAGGTTATTACAAGGATGTCGAAAAGACGAATGAATCGTTGAAGAGTGATTGGTTATATACAGGAGATATGGCAAGACAGGATGAAGATGGATTCTATTGGATGGTCGATCGTAAAAAAGACATGATCATATCTGGCGGCGTCAATATTTTTCCAAAAGAAATTGAGAATCTATTGATTACACATCCTAAGATTGCTGATGTAGCCGTTGTTGGTGTTCCAAACCCGGATTGGGGTGAAACGGTAAAGGCATTCGTTGTAGAAGAAGGAGAAATAGATGATTTGGAAAAAGAATGCCATAGGTTTTTAGAAGACAAGATAGCAGATTACAAGATTCCAAGGTTGTACGAAAAAATGGAAGCGCTTCCTCGGAATGTCACCGGTAAATTATTGAAAAATCAACTGCGTGAGAGGGGAGAGACCGTTGAATAATTTTTATCAAGAAGATCCGAATCTTAAGAGACTACTAGGAAATATGTTGCCGCAAGACTTTTTCTATTGGGCAGATGGTGAGCTAAATGAATTTGGAAGACAATGTGCAAATGAAATTGACGAACGAGCGGTCCATACTGATCGAGATGGTCAGCCTAGATTAATTCGTTACGACAAAATGGGAAATGAAGCATCACAAGTTTGGTTAAATGAAGGTTATAAAAAAACCGTTGAAGAAACATATAACACCGGAATTGTTGGTTATCTTCATAAAGAAATTCCTGCGCTCGGATATAAAGGAAACTATGTCTACTCGTTTGCGCAGGGCTATTTGCTTTCCCATGCTGAGCCGGGATTTTATTGTCCAGTGACATTAACAATGGCAACCGCTCATTTGATTGATCATTACGCGTCCGAATCATTGAAGGAGAAGTTTTTGCCACATGTACTTTCGACAGGTGAGGTGGAACTTTTTGAAGGGGCAACCTTTTTAACAGAGCGTCAAGGTGGATCAGATGTTGGTGCAAATGAAGTAAAAGCAGTAAAAGAAAATGACTATTACCGTATCACAGGTGAAAAATATTTTGCCAGTAATTCCGGTGCATGTGGGGTAGCTATGGTGTTGGCCCGATTGGATGGAGCCCCTGAGGGAACAAAAGGGCTTAGTTTATTCCTTGTTCCGTGGGAAGAAAATAGGGCAGAAGGTGCGCTTCGAATACGTAGATTAAAGGATAAACTTGGTGTTAGGGCAGTTCCATCAGCGGAAATTGAGTTCGAGGGTGCAACAGGATATCTGGTTGGGGAAGAGAATAAGGGGTTTTTCTACATGATAGAAGCCTTAAATCTCTCCCGCGTTTCAAATGCGGTCGCATCACTTGGTATCATGCGTCGTGCCTATCTGGAGGCGAAAAAATATGCACAAGACCGCGAAGCCTTCGGGAATAAACTAACAAACTATCCAATGGTACAAGCAACACTAAGTGAGATGGTTGCAAAGCAGGAAATAGAGACAAATGCAGTGTTTGAGGTTATTCGATTAATGGACAATGTAATGGGAGTGGAAAAGAAGGGAGAGTCATCGAAAAAACAACAAATTCTATTCCGGTTATATATCGCCATCATGAAAAAAGAAACAGCAGAGCAAGCGATTCGTTTTGCGCATGATTCAATTGAAATGCACGGTGGTAACGGTTATATCGAGGATTTCGTTACACCTCGATTACTCCGGGATGCCCAGGTTTTGACTGTTTGGGAAGGAACAGCAAATATACTTGGCTTAGAAGTGCTAAGATTAATAGGAAAGTATTCTGCAGACGAGCTATTTGTGGAAGCAATGAGGGAAAGATTATCCGCAGTGCAGGGACAGACCGAAAAGGGGAGCTGGGTACGACGTATTGATTCTGAGGTCGTCGAATTGAAAGAGCGAATTGATGAAATAAAGAATTTATCTAGTGATCTACAAACATATCATAGTAATAATATAGCCAAACAGATAGCAGATATTTTTGAGAGTGTAATAGCAATAGAAACAAGTGTTAAAGGTGATGAGCGACAAAAAGCAATCACCGAAGTTTATTTACAATCGGTTTGGAAAAAAGATGAAATTGAGCTCAGCCCTGTAGTGTTGAAGAAGTTTGGAATGATTGTCGAGAGTTAAAATAGTATAAATCATCCCCGGTATATATGCATGAAAATCGGCATACATTATCGGGGATATACTTTTGTTAATAGGAATAATTTCAAACATATGAAATAGGAACAGATAAGCTGTAAAATAGAATTATCGATAGCCATTGTGGATAAACTTAAATCAAGGAAACGTGAAAACGGAGGATTAAATATGGCAAATGAAATGATGGAACATATTTTAGAAACACGGCAAAAACTACGAAATGAAACGGTTAAGACTGTACTAACCCAATTTGACGGGGAATTACTTGGATTGGATTATACGAATCAGCGCCGGAAATACAGGAAGATGTTGGCAAATCCATTTCAATTTTATCGAGGAAGCGCATTTCTTTTCTATTATGACGCTACGGAAATCCCGTTTGCGTATCACACACCCTATGATAAACCGACCTGGCTTCAAGGAGATTTACATTTTGAAAACTTTGGGGCGTTCAAAAATAAGGAAGGCAATGTGGTGTATAACACAAATGATTTTGATGAAGGATATTTGGGGTCATACATTTACGACGTCTTTCGCATGGCCGTAAGTATTGCCCTTTATAGCGAGGAACTGGGTTATGATGAAGAAGATCAAACCCAATTAATTCAAAAGTATCTGCAGGCATACTATCAACAGTTACTTTCATTTGTTGATCGAAGTGAACTACCAGGATCGCTAACCTTTCACGAGCAGAATACGAATGGACCTGTCCAGACAGTGTTAAAGGGTCTTCCCGAACGTGAGGTGAACGCTGTTTTGGATGCAATCACAACGGTTGATAGTGGTGAGCGTAGGTTTCAGGATACAGAAGGGCTAGTTCATCTTAGTCAGGAAGAACGTGACGCCCTTGAAAACAATTGGCCAGAATACATTGCTTCTATCGATCCCGATAATCGACAACGAGAGTCTTTTTATAAAATTAAAGATGTAGTGAAAAAACTAGGTGCCGGTACAGGGTCAATCGGACTCTTGCGCTATTATATTCTGATTGAAGGGCATGAGGATGGAGACAGTGGTGATTTAGTTCTTGAGGCAAAAGAAGCGCGAGTTCCAGCGCCAAACCACTTTTTTCCATATGATGAATTGTTCTCCGATGATGTACTTCATCACGGAAAACGTGTCATTACTGCCCAGAAAGCAATGCAATATTTAGAGGATCCCTACCTAGGATATTTTACAATTGATGATCATGAATTTTATGTACGTGAAAATTCTCCATTTGATGAAGCTGTCGATCCAAATGAGTTAAGGCAAAAAGAAAACATGGAGTCAACAGTGGAAGTGATGGGAAAAGTTACAGCAAAAGCCCATGCACGTGCAGATGAATTTCATTTTGAGCATGAAAGTGAAGAAGAAATAGTGAAAGCAATTGGTACTGAATATGATGGATTTACTTCCCAGCTTGTAGCAGCATCAACCTACTACAAGAACCAGGTTCGCGAGGATTACCGTATCTTTTCCGAATGGTGTGAAGTAGACTTTGATTTATCAGTAAATAAATAGAGTATTAAAGATACCACAGTGATGTTTACTGTGGTATTTAAGTATTATAATACTTGGAAGGAAGAAGGATATTACTTGCATCCTTTTGGTAGATTTAATTTTTGTAGTAGAAACGTGGATAATTGGAGGGGATGAACTACTGTCTATGTACCAAGTTGTTGTTCTTTCAATTTAGTAATCTCTCTTTCATTCCGAGTAATTTTACCCCATGTATAGTTCTGATCCGCTTCAAGGTCTTTAGATTTCTGTATAATTTCTTGATGACGTTGATCGTTTTCGGTACGCATGGCCTTCATTTCTAAACGGAAGTCTTCCATGCTAGTGTCCATTCGTTTATATGTTTTAGCGACCATACCAATTAACTGTGATAACATATCTTCTATACGTTCAAATCTTTCCTCACTCATTCTAATCACCTCCCTGTCTAAATTATAATCGTTTTTATATAAGACTGTATTCCTAAATATTGTTGCTTTATAAGGGAATAGATATAAACTGCGACGTGACCAAAAATCATGTTCAGTGCCCTGCGACCGCTACGGAAAAAACACTACGCACACCTTAGGGCTTGCGCTGAGCCTCCTCGATCGCAAAGAACGCTCACTGCGGGGTCTCATCACTTCGCTTTCCCGCAGGAGTCTCCGTGTTTTTCCTTCGCTAGGGTCAGCTCATAACTTCAGTGATTGGAGCTGCGGGTAGTCTCACCAGCCACCCGCGGAAAGCGACTACCCGCAGCGGAAATCAAGTTGCTGCTATGACGCAGTATATATCAACTATGAAGATGAAAAGCAACAATGCGTACGAAAAGAGCCTTATATAAGGAGTTTACCAAATTTGCGTCTGTCATATGCTAGTACACATTTTATGGAAAATAAGATAAACTAACACTATAAGTTTACATACAAGGGGAAGTGTACATATGTTATGGTTTCTCACGAGAGTTTATCCGAAACTAAATCAAACGAATAATATAAGATTGTTTATACTAGTAATCGTTGTGCTCGGATTTAGTTCGTTTTTTATTCATTACTTAGAGCCCGAGACCTTTCCTAATGCTTTTGAAGGGTTTTGGTGGGTGATGACCACCGTAACTACGGTCGGTTATGGAGATGTATCACCAACAACAGTTGAAGGTAAAACTTTCGCAATGTTTCTTTTTGCAATAGGTATAGGTCTAATGGGTGTTGTAATAGGAAAGGTCGTAAATTTATTCTCGTTATATGGGACGTTGAAGGAGGAAGGGAAATTGCCATTTACCAAAAACAATCATTATGTTTTACTCGGATGGAGCGAAAAGACAAAAAGTACATTGGAAGAGTTATTAAATGATGATGAAGAAAGGGAAGTAGTCATCATTGCAGATCTCCCGCAAACCCCTTTCAGGCATGAAAAGGTAACGTTTGTGCAAGGTCATCCTGAGGACAGGGAAACATTAATCGATGCAAATGTTGCCAAAGCAACGTCTGTACTTATTTTTTCCGATGACAGAATACAAGACTCCTCCTTATCTGATGGAAAAAGCTTGCTCATTGCATCATCTATAGAAAAACTTTCTCTTGAATTAGGAGAAAATATATACACGATCGTGGAAGTACAAAAGGAAAAACATATCGATAACTTTAAGCATTCAAAAGTAGATGAATTTGTTATTTCAGACGAAACATTTTCACGGATTATGGCTAAAGCTTCTCGTTATCATGGATCAAGTAAGATATATACCACACTAACCAGTGATATAGAAGGAGAAAATATCTATCAGATAAACCCAGACCCAAACTGGAACACATACAGAGATGCATTTACTTCTTTACTTGAAAGGGGCGCAACACTTCTGGCTGATCGAAATGATTTAACAATTAACCAAAAACTGAATGAAACGATTCCAGCCGATGCAAAATTGTTTGTTGTCTGTAGTGTGAATACGTACAACGAATTAAGGAAAAGAACGTAATAAGAGAATAGTAAAAACATCCCCGGAAGATATGGTGCAATAGTAGCTCATGCGGGGATGTTCTATGTCCTTGAAAGATTAGTAGAACACTAAAAATAACTTTTCAACGTGTAGCTATTAACTAACTTTTGGATGGCTTGGTAAAGCCTTTTATAATATGTGTGTGCCCGTCGCTTTCAGTTGTTTCAATCTCAGCATAATGTGTATGATATCCACCTGGTAAGGGAATCGGAGTACTTGTATAGACTTCATAATAATGAATATGTTCATCATCGAAAGTAGTGTTTCCCCACATTTTATGAACATGCCCTTCTTGTGTTTCAATCGGTGTACTTGTTACCCCAGGATGTAAGTGAGCATGACCATCGTCACAAGTTGTTGCGCCACCATGACCGTGAGTATGGCCAGTTCGATGATTATTGTTCGGTTGAGAATTCGAACCACCGTACTGGTTTGGCATCATGTTGTTATACATTAATACAACTCCTTTTATTTTGAATTCATATTAACGTATGTAAAACAAGCCTAGACCTGTGCATGGACACTATATAAAAGAAGCGAATCATCACTTCCCGTGATCATCCGCTTCTTTTTCTACTTTATTAGCAATCTTACTAGCTATCCAACGTTTTGCAATGTCATCATCAATTTCATATTGCTTGCCCGCTCGAAGGATTTCACCGTGATAGGCTGTTTGGACATTCATTAGAACCTTTTGCATAATAATTTCCCCTCTCAGTATGGGTTCATGATTTATTTTATCATTTTAAATTATATTGTGCTGATTCTCTAATCAGAATCAGCACAGATAAACATTTGCGTTTAATGGATGATCTATATCCGTCAATTACAATTAGTCCACGCTCGAAAACCCTGTCATGA
Organism: Virgibacillus necropolis; assembly: GCF_044793635.1. Classification (GTDB taxonomy): domain Bacteria; phylum Bacillota; class Bacilli; order Bacillales; family Amphibacillaceae; genus Virgibacillus_F; species Virgibacillus_F necropolis_A. The sequence continues at coordinate 1,159,741 of NZ_CP084992.1, read as the reverse complement.
CCTCCAGTTTTCTCCCCATTATAGACAAAGATTAAAAAAGTAAAACTTTTGCCAATAATCACTTCGCTTTTTCTAGAATTCGATAATCGAATGGCTTGATACTTAATGAAGATTGATCCAATAAGTCAATATCTTTTTTACTTTTATCCATAAGAAACAGCTCATTCACATGTCCATCATTTGGCTGAACGATTTTTCCCATATTGATTGTTACCTCTGTATCACTATTGTTCATGATAATGAGGATTCGTTTTTCCTCATTTACTCGTTCATAGATAATCGTTTGAGCTTCATCATTTGCGTGAAGGAAGCGAAATTCACTTTCATTGCCGATAGCTGTTTCTGTTTTTCTAAAATCAATAAGCATTTGCAAGTAACGGAATAAATCCTGATCCTGACTTTCCTCGTCCCAAATCATACATGCGCGACAACCTGGGTCTTGTCCACCGTTCATGCCAATTTCATCACCGTAATAAATACAAGGAGTCCCGGTAAATGTAAGTTGGAATAAATACATGAGCTTAACGCGTTTCTGGTTTCCTTCAGCCAGCGATAAAATCCGCGGTGTGTCATGGCTGTCCAGCAGGTTAAAAGCAACATCATTCACATGTTTAGGGTACATATGTTGAACATCTGTGATCATGTTGGTAAAGTCACTTGCTGTTAATGTGTTTTTTCCAAAAAACTCAACTGCTGCATTTGTGAATGGGTAGTTCATAACTGCGTCAAACTGGTCACCTTGCAGCCATGGCATGGAGTCATGCCAGATTTCCCCTAAAATATAGGTGTCAGGTTTTGTCTCTTTAACTACTTTTCGAAACTCTCGCCAAAATGCATGATCTACTTCGTTTGCAACGTCTAAACACCATCCGTCAATATCAAATTCTTCTATCCAATAACGCGCAACATCTAATAGATATTTTTTCACCTCAGGATGTTCCGTGTTTAATTTAGGCATAGACGAAACAAATGCAAATGTATCGTAGTTCGGTGCTGGGTCGGTAACCACTGGGTATTTCCAAAGGTGGAACCAGTCTTTATAATTCGAGTCCTGTTGATTTGTCAAGACGTCTTGAAACGGTTCAAAAAAGTAACCACTATGATTGAACACAGCATCCAGCATGACACGAATTCCACGTGCGTGACATTGCTTCACTAGTTCCCGGAAGGTTTCCTTGTCACCGAATTGGGGATCAATTTCCATGTAATCAATTGTGTCATACTTATGGTTCGAGTTTGCCTTAAAAATAGGGGTGAAGTATATACCATTAATTCCGAGCTTCTCTAAATAATCCAGATGATCGATAACCCCTTGAAAATCACCACCAAACGTATTTGACGGGGTAGGGTCAGTGCTTCCCCAAGTTAACGTTCCATCTGGGTCGTTTGATACATCCCCGTTTGCGAAGCGTTCCGGAAAAATTTGATACCAAATAGTATCTTTTACCCAGGAAGGTGCATCGAATACATCAATCCCATTCAGATATGGAAAGCAAAAATAAAAGGCAGTGTCACTTGGTGGTGTCTGGTAAAAGCCTCTTTCGGTATAAAACAGTGTTTCACTGGCATCGGAACACTGAAACCCATAACGCATTCGCCGGAATTCAGGTTTGACGGCAACAAACCAATAGTCAAACAGGGCTGTGGAGCCTGACTTTTCCATCGAAAGAGAGTGGTTTTTCCATTCCCCATCCTGCCAATTGTATGGATCCCCGTATATCAAGGCAACCGATTCTACATCGTCTTTTTTTGTCTGCAACACAATATGTAATGTTTCGGCGTCATACGCATATGCAAAGTTATTTTTGGGTCTGTGGTAAATGGCTTCTTTAAACATTTGGATACGCTCCTTTGTTCAAACGTTTGTATAGATTTGGCTCTTTAAGCTATTTCTGTAGTTAAAATCTTTAGGAACAGTATAGCAGAAAAATGATTTAATGTAAGCGTTAACGTATCCATAATAGTAGTATTTAAAAGATTTTAAAATTAGTGTTGAAATAATTCTGAAACAATGTATAATAAAAATAAATCTTTGTGCAAACGTTTTCACAAAATGTGCGCATTAAGCAAAAATTGGGAGGTTAAATTAGATGAAGAAATGGCTAGGTACTATTTTTGCTATGTTGCTTTTAATTGGGGTTTTGGCAGCATGTGGACCAGAAGAAACTAAAAAGACGGAAGAAGGTTCTGATGAAGGTGGAGAAAAGGCATCAGAAGAAATGCCTGAAAAGCCTGAGAAGCTTACCGTTTGGGTGAATGCTGAAGAGAAGCAAGAAAAAGCTGTAAAACAAATTACTGATAAATACACAGAAGAAACAGGAATCGATGTAGAAATGATTCCAATTAACATGTTAGATCAGGTGGAAAAGTTGAATGTAGAGGGTCCTGCTGGGAATGGGCCAGATATTATCTTCCAACCGCATGATCGAATTGGTGACTTAGTTCTTCGTGGGTTAGTAGCACCAGTTGATTTAGGAGAAGTTGAATCTGAATATACGGATACAGCACTACAAGCTGTTAAATATGATGGCGATTACTGGGGCTATCCGGCTGTTATCGAAACATATGCAATGTACTACAATAAATCGTTGGTTGACGAAGCACCAAAAACGATGGAAGACCTAATGGCAATTGCTGAGCGTGATACAAAACCAGCGGAAAACAAATTTGGATTTTTGATGGAAGCTGCAAACTTCTATTTTGTTTATCCATTCTTCTCCGGTAATGGAGCTTACGTTTTTGCGAATGAAGATGGAAAATATGATATTACTGATATAGGACTTGCTAATGAAGGCATGATTGAGGGTGGAAAACTTGTTCAATCATGGTTTGAAAATGGCTATATTCCTCAGGATTTAACACCTGATATTATGAATGGTTTATTTAAAGAAGGAAAAGTTTCAACTGTAATTAACGGACCATGGATGGTTCGTGAGTATGGGGATGCATTAGGTGATAATCTAGCTACGGCTCCATTACCTAAATTAAGCAATGGTGAAGTTCCTAAATCATTTGTTGGGGTTAAATCGTACATGCTTTCTTATTACTCAAAAAATCCAGAGTGGTCACAAGACCTGATGGCTTTTATTACGAACGAAAAAAATGCAATGACATACTACGAAGTGGCTGGGGAACTTCCTCCACGTAAAGACGCTTTGGAAAATCCAGTAATTTCAGAAGATCCAATTTATGCTGCATTTGCTGAACAAACAACATATGGTGAACCAATGCCAAGTGTACCGGCTATGCAACAAGTATGGGATCCAATTAATAATGCTTTATCGTTCATTTCAAAAGGTGAGCCTGTAGAGCCCGTATTGAAAGAAGCGGTTAAGATTATTAAGAATCAAATTGAAGCATCAGGAGCAACAACTGAATAAGCACTTATTTTACATGTGATATATGGAAGGCATGTTGCTTTCCATATATTGCATTTTATTTGGAAAATATCATTGGAGGGAAACTGGTGTGACACATGAACAAGCAAAACAAAAAACTGGATTAAGTCGGCCCCGCAACATTGCAACTTTATTATCTATCATCGTTCCTGGATTAGGACAACTATACAATCGCCGTATTTTCAAAGGGATTTTATTACTCATTATTGCCTCTTCATTCCTGGTTACGACTTGGCATTACATTGATATTGGTATATGGGGCTTGTTCACGCTTGGAACAATACCACGTGAACATCATTCGATTCAGCTGTTGATACAAGGATTAATATCGCTTATTGTATTAGCCTTTGGAATTGCAATATATGTTTTTACTATAAAAGATGCACGAAGTGACGCTATTGCCCGTGAGGAAGGTAAGCGCAAGCCATCAATGTTAAGTGGTATGACTCAATTTTATAATCGTGGATTTCCATATTTCATGATTCTACCTGGGTTGATGATGCTGATTTTTGTTGTCGTGCTACCTTTGTTGTTTATGGTGAGTCTAGCTTTTACTAACTATAACCAATACAATTCACCACCTCGAAAACTATTGGATTGGGTAGGCTTTGATAACTTTGCAGCGCTACTTGATGTTGGAATATGGCAAGATACATTTTTGAATGTATTCACTTGGACGATTGTATGGACGGTAGTTGCTACTACATTACAAATAGTCCTTGGATTATTTCTTGCATTGCTGGTAAATGACAAACGAATCAAGTTTAAACGGACAATTCGTACCGTTTTAATCTTGCCGTGGGCAGTACCTGCATTTGTATCTATTTTAATTTTTTCAGCATTATTTAATCCAACGTTTGGCGCGATTAACCAGGATATTTTAAGTCATTTTAACATTATGATTCCATGGCTGTCAGATCCATTTTGGGCAAAAGTTGCGTTAATTATGATTCAAACCTGGCTGGGCTTCCCATTTGTGTTCGCGTTGTTTACAGGTGTGCTGCAAAGTGTGCCGGCGGATATGTATGAAGCAGCAGATGTCGATGGTGGAACTCGTTTTCAAAAGCTGCGGTTTATTACATTACCACATGTATTGTTTGCGACTGCACCACTGTTGATCATGCAATACGCTGGAAACTTTAATAACTTTAATATTATTTACTTATTTAATGAAGGTGGCCCTCCCGTACGAGGACAAAATGCAGGGGGAACCGATATTTTAATCTCATGGGTTTATAAACTGACATTTGAAACGAACAATTACAATATGGCAGCGGCAATTACGATTATTATGGGATTAATCATTTCAATTTTTGCCTTTTTCCAATTTAGAAAAACAGCAGCATTTAAAGAGGAGGGACGTTACTAATGGCAATGCATGCAAAAACGAAATCAAAAATCGAAGTAACGTTCATCTATATATTTTTCATAATTATGTTTGTCATCATTGGCTACCCATTGTTCTGGGCGATGATGATGAGTATCAATCCAGGATCAAACATGCTTGTGACAAATATGTTCCCGGATAATCCAACGTTGGAACATTATATTTGGTTGTTCACAGACCCAGGTAGTGATTATGTTACGTGGTATAAAAATAGTCTATATGTTGCGGTCGTAAACTCGGTTTTATCCGTTGTGATCACATCGCTTATTGCATATGCATTTTCCCGTTACAAATTTATTGGGCGGAAATATGGACTGTACATGTTCTTACTGTTACAAATGTTCCCAGCTTTAATGGGGATGGTAGCACTTTATATTTTGTTAAATACAATTGGATTAACTGACTCCTTATATGGGCTGATGTTGATTTATATAGGTGGGCAGATTCCATTTAATGCTTGGCTTGTTAAAGGATATCTTGACACGATTCCACAAGAATTGGATGAAGCAGCAAAAATTGATGGGGCAGGTCATTTGAAAATTTTCTGGACGATCATTCTGCCACTTGCAAAACCAATTTTAGCGGTTGTCGCTTTGTTTAACTTTATGGCACCATTTATGGATTTCTTATTGCCACGAATTGTTTTAACAAGTCCGGAAAACTTTACATTAGCACTAGGATTATACAATTTTATTAATGATCAATTTTCAACTAACTTTACACGGTTTGCAGCTGGATCAATATTAATCGCGATACCAATTGCACTTGTATTCCTGATGTTACAGCGTTACTTAATTTCAGGATTAACGAGCGGTGCAACGAAGGGGTAAGTTTTGAATTGATTAAAGAAGCAGGAGGAACATGAATGCTTGAAGATACGAGTTTTGCAATACATCCAGATAAAGAGAAACAATCAAATGCTACAGCATACCGGGATATTGGTCATATTGCAGATTACACAAAAACTGATTCGAATTATACGTTTGTTTGTGAAAACGGACACGTGGTTATTCAATTTTTTACCGAGTCGATTGTGCGGGTTGTAATGAACCCTAATGAAGCACCATCGTTAGATATGTCAAAAGCAGTTATCGTTGCACCTGAGCGTGTACATGTTGAGGAAAAAGTTGGCGAAGATGCTATTACACTGAAGACAGCTCAACTTGAACTTCTGATTAAACAAGCACCATTCCGAGTGACGGTTTTTGATGCAGACGGTTCCATAATCCTTCATGAAGGTGAACGTGGAATGGGGCATAAGGTAACTGGTGAAATAATCGCGCATAAAGCAATGGACCAGGCGGATCGTTTTTACGGATTTGGTGAAAAATCTGGGTTCTTAGATAAACGTGGTGAAAAATATACGATGTGGAACACAGATGTATATGCACCGCATAACCCTGAAACAGATCCATTGTACGAGTCGATTCCATATTTCATGACACTTCGCAATGGCAGAGCACACGGGGTATTTTTTGACAATACATTCCGAACCGTTTTTGATATGAAGTCAGCGGATGATACGTACGCATTTATGGCTGAAGGTGGTCAGCTTGATTATTATGTTATGGCAGGACCAACACCAAAAGCTGTTTTGACACAATATACCCATCTGACTGGTAGAATGCCGGTGCCGCCAAAATGGGCGCTTGGTTTTCATCAGTCCAGGTACAGCTATGAATCAGAGGCAGAAGTGCGTGCACTAGCAGAGAACTTTTTGGAACGTGATATTCCAGTAGATGTGATTCATTTGGATATTCATTATATGAACGGCTACCGAGTTTTTACCTTTGATAAAGAAAAGTTTCCTAATCCTGAAAAAATGATCACGGATTTGCGGGCAATGGGAATTCGGATTGTACCAATTGTTGATCCTGGTGTGAAAAAAGATTCCGAATACCTAACGTATCAAGAAGGGGTTACTGGGGATCACTTTTGTAAGTATATCGAAGGTGAAACGTATTTCGGTGATGTATGGCCTGGTACGAGTGCATTCCCCGATTTTACTGATGAAAAGGTTCGCAAATGGTGGGGCAACAAGCACGCGTATTATACAGACATGGGAATTGAAGGAATTTGGAACGACATGAACGAACCAGCTGTATTCAATGAAACGAAAACAATGGATGTTGCAGTCATGCACCGTAATGATGGCAAACCAACAACACATCGCGAGCTGCATAATGTTTATGGACTTCTGATGGGAGAAGCAACCTATGAAGGGATGAAAGTGCAGCTTAAAGGAAAACGTCCATTCTTACTAACACGTGCAGGCTATGCTGGCGTACAGCGTTATGCATCTGTTTGGACTGGGGATAATCGCAGTTTCTGGGAGCATTTGCAGATGTCCTTACCAATGTGTATGAATCTTGGCTTATCAGGTGTTCCATTCACAGGCCCGGATGTTGGTGGATTTGCCCATGACACGAATGCGGAATTATTGGTACGCTGGACACAGGTTGGCGCATTCACACCATATTTCCGTAATCATTCGGCGATTGGCACGCATTATCAAGAGCCATGGCAGTTTGGCCCTGAAAATGAAGCGATAATGAAAAAATATATCCAAATGCGCTATGAATGGATGCCACAGTTGTATTCGTTGTTTTATCAAGCAAGTGCAACAGGGCTACCAGTTATGCGTCCGTTGTTGATGGAGTTTCCAGATGATGTGAAAACATATAATGTAAACGATCAATTTATGATAGGGGATAACGTAATAATCGCCCCAATTCTGGCGCCAAGTGTGAAGGATCGTGCAGTCTATCTGCCTGCAGGTGAATGGGTAGATTATGCTAGCCAAAAAGTTTATGGCGGAAATCAAACACATTTAATTCATGCTGAACTTGATGATCTCCCTATTTTTGTGAAAAAAGGAACGGCACTTATGCAAGGTGAGTGGACATCAAATGCGGATAAAGCACCCCATAAAGTATGGATGGATGTTTATGCAGGTTCAACTGAAGAAAACTATGTGTTTACCCATTATGATGATGACGGCGAAACATTTGCATATGAAAATGGAACATACATGAAGCTTGAAGTGGAAATTTTGTCTAACAAAGAAGCTGTCTCTGTAAATATACGGAACCAGGAGGGTGACTTTGTACCTTCCTATCGCACAATCGAATTACGCGTTCACGGTTTAGCAGAAGGTCAGGAAGTTTTGATAAATGGTAGTATAGCACGTGACAAAAGACTCATTACTTTAGTAGAATAGAATATTCAGGAGTATCGGAAAAATAATTTAATGTAGAGGGTGGAACAAGTGAGTGTAACAATAAAAGATGTAGCAAGAGCAACAGGTGTGTCGCCCTCTACCGTATCAAGAGTAATTGCGGACAATTCGAGGATTAGTCCTGAGACGAAAAAGCGTGTACGTAAGGCAATGAAAAGCCTCGGCTATCATCCGAATATCAATGCACGAAATCTGGTTGCCAAATCAACAAAGACAATTGGTGTGATTATGCCATCGTCTGCTGACAAAGCATTACAAAATCCATTCTTCCCAGAAATCCTGCGGGGCATTGGATCTTATACCCATGACATGCAGTATTCCTTATTTTTATCAACTGGTGAAACAGAGGAAGAAATTTTCGATGAAGTGCAAAGGATGGTTTATGGAAGCTATGTTGATGGTGTCATTCTTTTGTATTCCCGTGCGAATGACCGTCTGACACACTTTTTGCAAGAACGTGAATTTCCATTTGTGATTGTTGGCAGGCCACATGAATACGTGAACGAGATTACCCACGTCGACAATGATAACTTTACAGCAGGAAAAGAAATTACGGAGCATTTGATTACGTTAGGTCATGAAAAAATAGCGTTTATCGGTGGTTCGAAGGATTTATTTGTAACCACGGATCGTCAGTCAGGCTATGAATCTGCCATGAGTGAAGCGGGATTAGCTGCCCCATCAAATTACAAGTTTCATGCTGAATTCCTGAAATCTGGTGGACGAGAAGCGGTTGAACACTTATTTTCACTGGATACTCCACCAACAGGGCTGGTTATCAGTGATGATCTGATGAGTTTTGGTGTGCTGAGCATGCTGGAGGAGTTTGGGCTTTCTGTACCAAACGACATTTCCATTGTTAGTTTTAACAATGTCTATCTGTCGGAAATTATCCGTCCAGCACTTACAACTGTAGACGTCAAAATTTATACGTTGGGCGAACAATCAGCCAAAGCATTAATCGAAAAAACAATGCATAAGGGTGAACCAGCGAAGCGTATCATGATACCGCATACTATTGTTTATCGGGATTCCGCGAGCGAACGGGAATAAAAAGTAAAACAAAGACTATCAAATTGTAGTTAAATTTGGTGGTCTTTTATTTTGGCTCCTTTCGTACGCATTGTTGCTTTTTCATCTTCATAGTTGATATAAACTGCGTCTTAGCTGCTGGTTGATTTCCGCTGCGGACAGTTGCTTTCCGCGGGCACGGCTTCAGCCTCGTGCTGTTCCCGCAGGAGTCAACTGTCCGCAGCGAAAATCAACTGCCATAATAGTGAAAGGAGCTATAGCACTGCTTTCAGACACCATGTTAGCGAAGGAAAAACACGGAGACTCCTGCGGGAAAGCGAAGTGATGAGACCCCGCAGTGAGCGTTCTTTGCGATCGAGGAGGCTCAGCGCAAGCCCGCGGAAAGCGTAGTGATTTTTCCGTAGCGGTCGCAGGGCACTGAACATGATTTTTCGTTACTTCGTTTATATCTATTCTCTCAAAAGCAAAAATCTTTACGAAAACAGCCTTTATTTTACTTATACGTGGAAAACACACCATTTAAAATGATACACTCATTTTAACAAGAGAGGTGTTTTTAAAATGATTTATGAATTAAAAATAACACTACGAGATGTTGGCAGGCCGGTTTGGCGAAAGGTTAGAATTGATGAGGATGCTACATTTAATGATTTACATAAGCTGATTCAAGTATCATTTGGCTGGTTAGATATGCATTTGCATAGTTTTTTTCCAAATCAGGTGAACGGGAAGCAAGTAGACCGAATTGAAATAAAAGATGCGGAAACTATTGAAATCGATCAGGATATGAGTCCCCTATTTAGCAATGATTCATACGACCAGGAGAGCGAAAAGTTAGCTGATTGGTTTGTTCAGCTAAAGGATAAGGTGGTTTATATTTATGACTTTGGTGATGATTGGGCACACGATATTGTTTTAATGAAAAAAGTTAAACCAAAGAAGAACGCTTCATATCCTCATTGTATAGGAGCGAAGAACGTAGCTCCAGAGGAAGATAGCAGAATGGAAGTTATTACAGGACAAGCTACTTATCCAGACTACACATCTGAGGAAATCGTTAATGAAATTAATGATGTATTGAACACTGGAGGCAAACCGATTATTCGTGAAGATAGTGTCGAGCATGAACTGCTCGTGAAGGCGAAGGAGTTTTATCAGCAAAAGCCTTGGGAATACATGGCAGATGACCAAATCTTTCTTGTAGTCGATTCTAACAGTGGAGAAAGCTATTATTGTTCAGTGATTGGAGCAGGTGGTAATACATTTGGGTTAGCTGTTTATGTTGGACAAGAAGGACTTTTGACCTTACATGATTTATGGAGTGGAGTGAAGTCTAACTTCGATTTATTATTGGAGCAGCACAGTTTACTGCTCACTTTTGAGGATCGGGAAGACCTGCAAAAAGAAGATTATCAGTTTGTGAAGGATAACAATGTTACTTTCCGAGGTAGAAAGGCTTGGCCAGTATTTATTAGTTACCAACCTGGATATACGCCTTGGTTTATTGATGATAATGAAGTAATAGCTTTCAGGGAAGTATTGGAACAAGCAATCGAAGTATGTCGTGAAGTTCAAGCAGGAATGGCATTACCTGACCTTTTAAAGGAAGATAAGCTTTTAGCCCGTGTGTTCAAAGATAATAACTATAAAAATGAAATTGTAGCACTTGACTATCCAGAGCAGGAAATTGAAGTAGAAGCTGTTCCATTAGAAGTTTCTGAAATTGAATTGAAACGCGCGCAAAAAATAAATCGAATATATACAGCCGTAATTGAATTCTCGATATTTCATATAGATATGCCTGTTCAAGATCATCCTGATGATCGACCTGTGTTTCCTGTAATGGCGATGGCTGCAGATCATGCAAAAGGCTTTGTACTTTATCAAGATATGGTTTATTCGAGCAAAGATTACGGAGCATTGCAAGGAAACTTATTAAAAGCAATTCTGGAAATAGGAGGGAAACCAGAAAAGATTTTGATGGATCCAAAGACTGCATTAATTATGGACAGTGTCATAGATGCATTGGGGTTACATGTGGAAATCCACGATAGCCTTGGAGCTGTTGAGTCGTTTAAGAATCAATTAATGGCTGAATTTGGATCGTAAACAAAGGCTGGGTGATCTTGCTCAGCTTTTTGTTTGCGCAAATTGTGAATTGATGGACTGCGGTCACAATTATGACATAATACAATAAAATGCCTTCTCAAATAATTGAATACAACTAGCATTATCCATTAAACTAGTAGTAAACGCTTGTGCAATTGTATTTGGAGGGATCAGGTTATGAGCAAGATTTTAATGCTATATGCGAGTGTAACTGGCAACACAGAAGAAATAGCAGTAGCTATCGCAGAAATGCTACAAAAATATAATCATGAAATTACCATGAAAACATTTGATATGGATGCAATAGATGTAGAAGAATTTAATGAATATGATGCAGTTTTAGTCGGCACGTACTCCTGGGATGACGGCGCGATGCCTTATGAAGTCGAGGATTTTTATGATGAATTAGAAGATGTTGATCTTACCGGTAAAGTGGTTGGAGTCTTCGGTTCTGGGGATACGTTTTATTTAGACACTTTTGGTGGTGCAATAGATTTGTTGGGCCAACGTTTTGTAGAATTAGGTGCAGATGTCATGCCAGATTGGATAAAAATTGATCTGGAGCCTGATAAGGAAGATTTTGCACGCTGCCAGAAGTTTGCGGATGATTTGAATGTGAAGCTTGCTGAGAAGATTGAGGCAGAATAGGAATTTGGTAGTGGACGTAGCACGTTGCGGTTTGAGTGCCGCGGATATTATAGGCTGGGAGGGGGGACAAATAATGGCCATGTCAGTTCAAAAAGTCATTTTACATAAGTTAAAAATGCAACTAAAATTCCCATTTATGACCAGTTTTGGCACATTGCAAAATAAAGAGTTTTTTATCATAGAAGTGGTCGCTGCAGATGGCATTAGTGGCTTTGGTGAATCAGTCGCATTCCCGAGTCCATGGTATACGGAAGAAACAACCGCAACAAATGAACATGTCATGAAAGACTTCCTCCTCCCACTAATCCAAAATAATACGATTAATCATCCAAATGATATCACAGATATTTTCAAGCCAATAAAGCGAAATAATATGGCAAAGGCTGCGGTCGAAGGGGCAATTTGGGATTTGTATGCCAAGCAACATGACCAAACATTAGCCGAAGCACTTGGTGGAACGAAACGGAAGATTGATGTAGGTGTGAGTCTTGGAATCCAGCCAACTGTGGAGAAACTGCTTGAAGATATCGGTGATCACGTCGATAGAGGCTACAAACGAATTAAACTAAAGATCAAGCCCGGATGGGATTTAGAGGTTCTGCGAGAAGTACGAAACCATTTCCCAGACACCCCAATTATGGCGGATGCAAACTCTGCTTACACATTGGATGATGTAAACCATCTGAAAAAGTTTGATGAGCTGGATTTAATGATGATCGAACAGCCGCTTGCTCATGATGATATCATCGAACATGCAAAACTCCAGCAGGCAATCCAAACGCCAATCTGTTTAGATGAAAGCATCCAATCCTATGATGATGCACGTCACGCAATTGATCTTGGCAGTTGTAAGATCATCAATGTGAAAATTGGACGAGTTGGTGGTTTGACCGAGGCGAAGCGGATTCATGATCTTTGTTTCGAAAAAAATATGCCGATCTGGTGTGGCGGTATGCTTGAAGCGGGAGTTGGACGTGCACATAATATTGCACTAACGACTTTGACGAACTTTACCATGCCGGGAGATACTGCTGGTTCATCGAGGTATTGGGAAAAAGATATTATATCGCCCGAAGTTGTAGTGGAAGATGGAACAATAACTGTACCGGGCAAGCCAGGGATTGGGTATGAAATTGATCGTGAAGCCCTGGAAGAGTTCAGTGTTGGACGATGGGAATATCGGGTTTAGGTGTGGATGAAAATGAGCCGTTGTTGGGTTTCGGTGATGCTGGGCTCGAAATCGCCGGTGACCGCAGTAGTTTCGCCGGTGCAAGCTGGAAATCGCCGATGACCGCCGAAGTTTCGCCGGTGTCGAGCCGGAAATCGCCGGTTACCCCTATAGTTTCACCGGTACCAACCCCGAAATCGCCGATGAACCTAGGAAAATCACCGCTGACCACCGCCTTAGCATAAAATATTTGTTAAAATCCTTTCCATTTTGTGGTATTGTTAAGATTAATTTATCACAATTCACTATATACGAAAGGTTGTGGCTGAATGATCGTTAAGCAACGCGAACAATCGATATACATATCACAGTTGGAAGCGCTACACAGAAGGTTAGACCCCTCTCATAGGTTGAAGGGAATAATTCATGACACATTAATAAAAGAGTTAAGTGGCATTAAAGGAGAAAATGCATTAAATTATTACCTCAATTTCCTGCCAGAGGATGAATACCTTATTCTGCATAATCTCCGGATAAAAGATTCTAATAATCATTTTGAAATTGATACACTGCTTCTGTGTGAGAGATTTATCATTCTGATTGAGAGCAAGAACTGGTATGGCACATTATTTTTTGACGGTGAGAAACAGGTAATACGAGTTGGTGATAATGGCAAAGAAGAAGGTTTACCAAACCCAATCCCTCAAGTAAAAACCCAACGGCATCGACTGCAAAACTGGCTGAATCAGCACGGTTTCCCACAAATTCCTCTTCTATATTTCGTCGCAATTAGCTTCCCGAGTACTATCATCAAACAACTATACCCCGCTAAACCTATTCCTAAGGAAGTGATTCATAGCAATTCCCTCTACTTTGAGATTGAAAAACTGAACAACGAGTACGGCACTTCTATTATCGATATGGACATGCTTAAGGATCTTTCCTCTAAGTTAGTGGAGGCTAACGAGCCATCTGTTGTTAATATTCTGGAAAAGTTTAAAATAAGTAAAAATGAGCTTATTACTGGAGTGGTTTGCCCGGGGTGTGCAGGCCTACCGATGGGGCGCTTACACGGCAAGTGGTATTGTGTAACATGCAACCTTTTATCGAAGGATGCACATATTTCCTTGCTTCAAGATTATAGACTGCTGATCGGCGATGTGATAACGAATCGTGAGGCACGGGCATTTTTAATGGTAGACTCACCGTATGTTACGAAAAGAATTTTACTTGATAATTGTGTATCAATTGGAGACAATGGTATGCGCAAATATAAAATCAACTGTAAATCCCGGTGAAACCCCATATTTCGCCGGTGGGGTGCTAAAATTCGCCGATGTCGCGCCAAGATTCGCCGGTAAAAGTGCGAAAATCGCCGGTGAACCCACAAACTTCGCCGGTGTTCGCGGGTGGCATAACAAATCGGGCACAAAAAAAAGACCTTGACTACTCAAAAGGGGAGGTCAAGGTAAGGTATATCCAGTTAACTGGTGAATGATAATCGGGGAGGGACTCCATTCACCGAGTGGTTACTAAGTTACTAACTCTACTATAATGCCGTTCCTACTTAGAGTACATACCCCTAATGTCACAAAAAACTTGGGAAACCTTGTAGAAATATGTCAAAAGGTGGGGGTATTTGGTAACCGTTTTGTATTTATTAATTGGAATTTTAAGCAAATATAAAGGATGAATAAATGATGAACAAGGATACAAATTTCCTGAAGTTTTTAACAAAAAACAAGTGGGCTGTGTGGTTGATGATTTTAGTGATCACCATTATCTGGGGATATGCGTGGGTATTAATGAAGCTATCGCTCAATTATATGGGCGCCTTTACTTTTTCTGCGTTTCGATTTGCGGTTGGTTCGATTACATTACTGTTAATCGTATGGGTTTCAAAAAAGGGAGTACCACCTAAATCTATGTGGAAGCACCTAATCATTTTGGGAATACTGCAAACATCGATTGTTTTTCTGCTCGTTATGTATGGATTGCGTTTTGTTGATGCGGGAAAATCTTCTGTGCTTCTGTATTCGATGCCATTATGGAGTAGTATTTTTGCAGCGAAATATCTTGGTGAAAAAATTACACCTGCTAAAACTACTGGTCTACTAATAGGTATGCTTGGTCTATTAACCATAATGGGCTGGGATATTTGGATTGGTCAGAGCATAGAAGTAATCATTGGCGAAGTACTTATTATTCTAGCAGCAGTCTCATGGGGAATTGCGAATGTGTATTATCGATTGAAGCTGCAGGATATTCCTAAGTTGCAGTCTTCTGCCTATCAAATGATTTTTGGTACGATTGGTATTATTATAGCAACACTTTTTATGGAGTGGGGTGAACCAGTCGAACTGAACGTAGACAGCATTTATTATATTTTATTCACTGGCGTTTTCGCTTCTGCACTTTGTTTTACTATATGGTTTTTCATCCTAAGCATCATCGATATGGTGACCGCTACATTAGCCACTTTACTGGTACCGATATTTGGTCTGTTATTCAGTTGGTTGATTTTAGGAGAAAGATTCACAGTTGGAATCACCGCTGGATCTACTCTGATTATTATAGGGATCATTATTGCTCAAGTGAAAAATAGGTCAGTAGGCAAAATTAGAAAAACTCGGCATTCGCCTCGTCCTTAATAACGAATGCAGAAGATTTACTTATACTGCCGTTTCCTTACGTGTAAAAAAGTCCTCGATGCTGTAGCGCATATCGAGGACTTTTTTGGTATTAAAACTAAAAGAATAATAGTCCAATCGAAATGGGAATAAAACTGTAAATTAGGATCATAACGCAAAAGCCCATGATATCGCGTACCTTTAATCCAGCAATTGCTAATAATGGCAATGCCCAAAATGGCTGAATCATGTTTGTCCAAGCGTCACCCCATGCAACAGCCATCGCAGTTTTGGCTGTATCAGCACCAATTTCAATCGCAGCTGGAATCATAATGGGTCCCTGTACCGCCCATTGTCCACCGCCAGATGGTACGAAGAAGTTTACAATACCTGCGCTAATGAATGTGAATAAAGGCAAAGTGAAATCGGTAGAAATATTGACGAACCATAATGACATTTGTTCTGACAGTCCAGACGCGACCATCATGCCCATAATACCTGCGTAAAATGGAAACTGAATAATGATTCCGCCGACGTTTTTAACAGCATTGGTTACACTTTGTAAAAATCGACGTGGTGTTCGGTGAAAAATGATTCCTAAGAAAAGGAATATAAAGTTTACGATATTAATGTTTAAGTCAAATCCGTTTTCAACAAAGTGATAAACGATGAAAGCGAAGCCCATTATACCAATTAACATAGAGATGATCTGGCTGTTTTCTAACCGTTCTGCAGGTGTTAACTTTTCTGATGGGTCGACTGAAGGTTCAACGGATTCATCTGTTTCATCTGATTTCCAAGTTGATGAGTCGGTATTATTCAAAGGATCTCTCGATTTCATTAAAAACCTATTCAATAGTGGAAGTGTAATCAATAAAACTACCACAATGAATATATTAAAACTGCTAAAAAGTGTTTCAGTTACCGGGATAGTCCCCATTGTGTCTTCTAAAAAGTGACCAGGTGTCGCAATCAGTAGTGGAATGGAGCCTGATAGACCACCATGCCATAACAGAAATCCGCTGTAAGCACTGGCCATCAAAAGTCGATAGTCTACTGTCGGCACTCGTTTAGCTACATGAATAGCAAGTAGTGCACCAACAACCAAGCCAAATCCATAGTTTATTAGACATGCAATAGCGGACACAAACGTTACCAATAAAATTGCCTGACCTGGTGTGTTTGCCAGTTTACTAATTTTCATTAATATATTTCTAACAACTGGTGTACTTGCTAGAATGTATCCAGTCACAACGATAAGAGACATCTGCATGGCAAAAGCTAGCAGATCCCAAAAACCTCCACCCCAATACTCCACCATTTGTATCGGTGAACTTCCTGTAAAACCAATACCCAATATAAATACAATTAAAGTTAAAATAATTGCGAACAAAAATGCATCAGGTAAATACCGTTGGACCATCCTATCAAAAAAAGATGTGATTGACTTGAACATTTGATTTCTCCCCTTTTTTAAGTGGTATGTGTAGTACTAAGTGTAATAATATGTTACCAAAGAAATGATTATAATGACAAAAAATTTCAAATTAATAATTGTTTCTTGTAATATAATTATATAGAATAAAGAATAAATGCTTCAAAAATGGCTAATTAAGGGATGAATTTGGATGGAATATGTAATTGGAATCGATGGTGGGGGTACGAAAACGGAAGTGTTGATGGCTGATGATGACGGCATAATAGTAGCCAAATCATCTGGTGGCTCTACGAATCCAAATATACTAGCAACAGATGAACTTTTTCAAACACTGGAAGCACTGTTAACTGATTTAAGCCAACAGGCACCTGGTCAATTTAACAGCGTAACACATTTATTTGCTGGTATATCAGGCGCCGGCGAGGAAAATAATCAAGACAAGGTTAAACGCATTTTAACGGATCTTTTACCGAAAGACATTTCCATAGAAGTATTTCCAGATACAATAAATGCCCTTTATTCAGGAACTTTTGGAAAACCTGGAATCGTTCAAATAGCAGGTACGGGATCGATAACCTATGGAATAAATAACGATCTGCGCCATGAAAGAGTCGGTGGATGGGGTTATTTATTTGGTGATGAAGGTAGCGGGTATGATATAGGGAAACAAGGAATAATTGCAGCATTGAAGGCAGTCGATGGGCGAGGTAAGGAAACCGTTTTGTTGGAAATGCTTTATGATCATTTCGGTGTAACAAATGGTCAGGAATTAATTAAAGAAGTCTATTCCTCCTCAACACCTAAGAACAAGATTGCACCAGTTAGTAAGATTGTTTTCAAAGCGTATAAGCAACATGATTTGGTGGCAAATGCGATTATCACAAATGCTGTAAAAGAGATAACACATAGTATCCGCACATTGTATGCGAAACTTTTTTATAAAGAAGAAAATGCATTGTTAGTACTTTGTGGTGGTGTATTTAATGATCAGGATATTTTGCCACCACTAATCAAAAAAGATTTAGCAACTTCTAAGGAGTCGTTAAGCCTTGTAATTCCTGAAATTCCCCCGGTGGGTGGCTCATTAATCGGGGCATACTTATCCAAAAACAATGGCCTTGATAAAAATATACTGGACAACGTCGTAAAAATGAATTTGGAAGGTAGGTGATTTCACTTGTCACACGTAAAGGGTGGTCTCGTAATACTAAATGAGATGGTAAATAGTTTGCCTCCATCAGAAAAAAAGATTGCACACTATATCCTAAATAACCCAGAGGAATCGATATTATTAACGTCATTAGCCCTGGGAGAAAAAAGCCAGACCAGTAGTGCGGCCGTTATACGATTATGTAAGTCGCTCGGATTCAATGGTTTTCAGGAGCTTAAGATTCGTGTTGCAGGTGATTTGCAGGCTCAAGCTGTAAAGGGATATCGTGACATTGAACCAAATGAGGAGTATAAGGATATTATCGATAAGGTAACTTCTAATACAATCCAAACTTTAAAAGAAACAATGGATATCATGAACATTACTAACCTAAAAAAAGCAGTTGCAACACTATTGAATGCTAAATCAATTCTATTTATTGGATTCGGTGCTTCCCATATTGCCGCTAAAGATGCTGAACAAAAATTTCAGCGGATTGATAAACACGCCCTAGCACTTTCGGATGTGCATATGGCGGCTACGTCAATTGCTAATAAAGGACCTGAAGATGTAGTAGTTGGCATTTCTTTTTCGGGTAAAACATCTGAAGTTGTAAAATTATTAGAGCTTGCCAAGCATAAAAACACCAAAACAATAAGTATTACCAAATACGGAAATACGCCGTTAAGCAACTTTTCGGACATCCAATTATTTACTTCGGCTGCTAAGGAAGCTACGTTTAGAAGTGGGGCAACATCTTCACGAATTGCACAATTACACATTATTGATATTTTATTTATGTGTTTAGCTTCAGAAGAATACGATAAAACCGTTGAACATCTGGATGAAACAAGAGAAGCAATTTCGTTTATAAAAGAAGATTCCATAAAGGCAATTAGAAAAAATCGACAATAGCCTCGTCTTTAATAGCGGATTTCGTCCTAGTTAGTCCAGTTCAACCGTCTTCTATGTAGATGTGGGCAACGACTGAAATTTTATTACTATAATTGTGACATTTCGTTGACAAAATAATTCAGTCCGATTATAATTAGACCAACTTCACAAGGTTAAGACTATTTCAATTATTTTATGGAAGCGCTTAACCAACCAGGTAAGGAGATAAATATGCCAATGAAATTATCTGCTTTAACAACGGAACAAAGAAATGAAAATAGTATGACGCTAGATCAAATGTCGACGATAGATATTTTAAAAACTATTAATCTAGAAGATAAGAAAGTAGCAAACGCGGTAGAAGCTGTTTTGCCTAAAGTTGAAACATCGATTGAACATATACATAAAGCATTAGCAAAAGGTGGACGTCTATTTTATGTCGGTGCCGGTACAAGTGGAAGACTTGGTGTTATTGATGCCTCCGAATGCCCACCAACCTTTATGACGCCACCAGATATGGTGCAAACCGTCATGGCAGGTGGAACCAAAGCGTTTGTAAACGCAGCTGAAGGATCTGAGGATAATGAACATCAAGGAGCCGCAGATCTAAAAGAAAGAAACCTTACGAAAGATGATGTGGTAATCGGAATCACAGCAAGTGGACGAACGCCATATCCAATTGGCGCATTGAAATTCGCCCGTGAGATTGGCGCATATACTGTGGGATTGTCTTGTAATGAAAATTCATTGATTAGCCAATTCGCTGATTGTGAAATAGAAGTAGTTGTTGGACCGGAAGTATTAACAGGTTCTACTAGAATGAAAGCAGCTACCGCACATAAAATGATTCTTAATATGATTAGCACAACGACTATGGTGAAACTTGGAAAAGTCCATGAAAACCTAATGGTAGATGTCCATGCAAGCAATTATAAATTGTTGGAAAGAGCAAAACATACGTTAATTGAAATTACGGATGCTTCCTATGAAGAGTCCGAAAAAGTACTGAAGCTAACAAATAATGAAGTTAAACCAGCAATTGTTATGTTAGAAGGTGGCGTAACGTTTGACGCAGCAAAAGTGGCCATTCAAAAAAGTAATGGCTATGTAAGAAAGGCGATTGACTATGTGAAGAAGCATCACTCTTAATTTTGAAGTGACATTAATAGTTTCATTAACTATTAATGTGTTTCATATAATTTTAGTAAATAAAAGGGGGAGAATAGCTTGAAGAAATTTTTTAAGGGGCCTGGTTTATTAGTATTGATGGCCATTTTTATGCTTGCTTTTGCAGTTGGTTGTAATAATGAAGAAGGAAGCGAAAATGAGTCAGAAGGAAAATCCAGCAGTGATGGAGAAATTTCCGGTAAACTTGAAATCCAATATTTTGTTGGTGGATACGGTGACGCCTGGTGGAAAGAAGTAATTAAAGGGTTTACGGAAAAGTATCCTGATGTTGAGGTTGTTCAGCATGCGGGACCGAACATAAACGAAGAAATGAAAACACGTTGGATCTCGGGTAATCCACCAGATGTTGTTTACATTGATGGTGCAGGATCAAGTGAAACGCAAATGGTAGAAGATGGACAGTTAATGGATCTTACCGAATGGATTAAAACAGTAGAGCTTGAGGACGGAACACCGTTAATGGATAGTTTTATCGTACCTCCAAGTGATTTTGATGGGAAAATTTACAGTCTGCCACTCGTTTTTGATACATGGGGAACATGGTACGATAAGAAAATGTTTGAAGAAGGCGGCTATGAAGTTCCAACAGATTTTGACAGTTGGATGAAATCAATGGGTAAAATCAAGGAAGAAGAAGGAATTGCTCCATTTACGACAACTGGACAATATCCATATTACTTCTTAAGAGGTGTATTGTACCCAGCATTTGCATCTGTTGGTGGCGATGAGTTATTAGCTTCTGTCATTAATGGTGAAGAAGGTGCATGGACAAGTGAACCTGTCTTGGAAGTTATGAAAAAGGTTCAAGAAATGCAAGAAGCAGGATATATCGATCCTGGTTTTGCAGCACTTAGCCATACACAGTCACAAATGAATTTCATACTTGGTAAAAACGCTTATATTCCTGTAGGCTTCTGGTTGCCAAATGAAATGGCGAAGGATGTACCTGAAGACTTTGAGTTTGGTTTCATTCCTTCACCTATGAACGAAGCTGGGGAACCAATGGTTGTCGTTCCAGATTTACGTCCTTTAGCAATTGCTAAAGATGCGAATAATCCGGAAGCAGCAAAAGCATTTGTTGAATTTGCATTCCAAAAAGAATACGCATCAAAATTTGCTGAATTAACTGGCGCCTTGATGAATATGAAAGGTGTAGACATTGCTAGTAACGAAAATGTTCCAGTTTATTTGAAAGATGCAAACAAAATGATCAATAATCCAGATAAAGTAGAAATTCATCACAAGCCACACCCGATGAGTGCTGATTTGGAAACACCGATTAGTGATGCATTAGTTGCGCTTATGCTTGGAGAAATTACTGCAGAAGAATTCTGTGAGAAAGCAGAAGCAGCCGCCGCTGATTATCGGGGATAACTAGTAATATTTTGTTTCACTAGAAAACAGGGATGTAAAGGCAGGTTCCTGCCTTTACATCCTTTTCTTATCAAAAGAGAAAAGAGGGACCCGAATGGTTCAGTCTAAAAGTAAAAAAGTTATGTTTCTCTTGTTCTGTTTGCTCCCTACCTTAGTAGTATTTGGGATTTTTACTATTTACCCTTTACTTAACGGTCTTTACTTATCTTTCTTTGAATGGTCAGGGGCTGGAGGAGAGAAGGAATTTATTGGTTTTGAGAATTACATGACATTATTTAGTGATCCGATCATTCCTAAAACAATATGGCATGATTATTTTTTGGTTATTGCAAAGGTGTTCGGGATCATGATTTTGGCTACATATTTTGCAGTTGCACTCACACAGCTTAGGCTTAAAGAATCTCCATTTTATCGCATTATTTTCTTTTTCCCTAATATCATGTCAGTCGTAGTTATTGGTATCTTATGGACGTTTATTTTTAATCCGGATTTGGGTTTAATAAATTCTGGACTAGAGGCGATTGGTTTAGAAAGTTGGACGAGGCCTTGGCTAGGGGATCTAGACTGGGCACTACCCGCACTTGTATTGCCATCCGTTTGGGCAGGTATTGGATTATTTATGCTCTTATTAATGGGTGGAATCGCAAATGTTCCAAAGAGTATGTACGAAGCTGCTGATATAGATGGTGCAAGTAACTGGCAGCAATTTTGGCGCATTACAGTGCCGCTCGTTTGGCCACAAATTAAGACATCAATTTTATATATTGTCATTACAACATTAAATGGATCTTTTATTATCGTGCAAGTCATGACGAGAGGTGGCCCAAACAATTCGACACAAGTAATGGGGTCATACTTATACCAAGAGGCATTTACAGAATTTAATTTCGGTTATGGAGCTACGATCGGTGTAATGATTCTAATCTTGTCCTTGGCTACAGTATTAGTACTACAATTCCTGTTAAAAAGAGATAAGGTTGAATATTAGGGGGGAAATCATGGCTCAGAAAATTAGTCGATTATTAATGAAAACCGTTATTCGTGTTCCGTTAATTTTATGGTCTTTAGTTGTTCTGTATCCGATTTTGTGGATGTTCCTGGGAGCGTTTAAGTCGAATGGAGAAATTTTTGCATCACCATGGGGTTTGCCAGAATCGTTCAGTTTTGACAATTTCGTCACGGCTTGGACGGATTATAATATTGGCTCCAGTTTTTTAAACAGTTTAATCGTTACCGTGCTTGGTACAACGTTATGTCTAGTGTTTGCCATACCTACTTCATATGCGATTGAACGAATTCGATTTAAGTTTAGTAAAGTTTTATTTAACACGTATTTGTCTGCAATGATGATTCCAATGGTATTAGGCTGGATTCCGTTGTTTTTCCTGCTCTTAAAGTTTAATATGCTGGATAATTTATGGGCATTGTCACTTGTATATGCGGTAACACAAATTCCGTTCAGCATATTTATTATGACAAGCTTTATGAGCAGTATCCCTAGAGAATTGGAAGAAGCGGCTGCGATTGACGGGATGTCTCAATATGGTATTCTACTAAAAGTTGTCACGCCGCTATTAACAACTGGGATTATTACGGTATCAATCATGAATGCAGTTACTTTTTGGAATGAGTATTTTATGGCGTTGATTTTCCTGCAAACAGATGGGAATTATACGCTTGGTTTAGCAATGGATTTAATGAACAGAGAAGCCCAATACACGAACGCCTGGGGTGCTTTGTTCGCTGGTCTATCTATTGCAATTATTCCTGTAATGATCATCTATGCGATTTTCCAACGCTGGATTGTCAAAGGAATGATGGAAGGTGCGTTGAAGGGGTAAGGAATGTATTAAGGAAGGGACAGTCGAGATTTGTGGCTGTCTCTTTCTTTTTTTTTAGGAATTAAATCAAATACGTTAAGGCATTTCTTTTTGTAAAGCTATTAATGGAACCAAGTTACTAAGGCAGCCGCAGCCCGTATACACTTCGCTTTCCGCGGGCGGCTGGTGAGCCTTCTTGTGCTAACGCACTGCGTAGTCTCACCGATGCCTGTCCTCCCGCAGGAGTCTACGTGTATACGGGCTGCTGGTATAGTTGCCAACAACAGCATTCATTAGTTGAAAGAAATGACAAATAATTGTTACGTAATTAGCTTTTCCAGTCCAGGTGAGTGAAGGGCGGTGACTCCTGCGGGAACAACACGTGTCCGAAGACCCCGCAGAGTGGTTTTCTCGAGGAGGCTAAGGCCGTGCCCGCGGAAAGCATCCGCCCGGAGCGATCCTGGAAGGCAGCAATAGCACATGTCTTTGAAATAAACCTTATATCAACTATGAAGATGAAATAGCAATAATGCGTACGAAAGGTGCTTTGTTTAATAACAACAATCTTTTAGAAATAGCCTTTTCTAAAGAAAAAAACCTTGACCACTCTTAACGAGAAGCCAAGGTAAGATCTATCCAATTAGCTGGTGAAAGGGACCGGGCAGAATCCTCATTCACCGGGAAATTACCATGTGTTATTTAATTCCTTTAATACAATAAATACTCTTCCCTAAGCTCTTTAAATTCATTTAAACCATCCTGCCATTGTGCTTTCATAGATTCTACTGATTCTCCGTTTTCAATTGCCTCGCGAATCCAACCATTCCCGATAAGGTTATCAAAGAATGAAACACCTGCACTATTTTCTGCACGGAACGCGAAATCTTCTGGATACAGGTCATGGATTGTCTTGACAATATGCAATCCAGTTACAACTGGTTGATATGCATTACGGTCATTCACGTGAATTTGAATGCCGTGACTTAATGTTCCACTATGCTTAGAATAAATCGGAGTAAAGGATGCTGCTCGGAATGTTACGCCAGGCAACTCCAATTCAGTTAATGTCGCTGCAAGCTCGGTACTATTGATAAACGGGGCACCAATTAATTCAAATGGTCTTGTCGTACCGCGACCTTCTGAAACGTTTGTCCCTTCAATCAATGCAGCTCCTGGATAAACCAACGCAGTATTCAAGGTTGGCATATTTGGTGACGGCATAACAAACTCAATTGGTAAATCCTCATAATCCATCCACCGTTCCCAGCTATCCATCTCGACAACTGTTAAGTCTGCTCCAATTCCAAACTCGTTATTAAACAATTTTGCTAGTTCTCCGACAGTCATTCCGTGTCGTAATGGAATCGGGTATTTTCCAACAAAGGAAGCATATTCAGGTTCTAAAACAGGACCTTCAACTTTATCTCCGCCTAGTGGATTCGGTCGATCTAAGACGATAAATTGAATATCATTTTCTTCCGCTGCTTCCATTGCTAAAGCCATCGTGTAAATATACGTGTAAAACCGTGTGCCGACATCCTGTATATCAAATAACAGTACGTCAACGTTTTCAAGCATTTCTGGTGTTGGTTTTCGTGTTTCGCCGTACAAACTGTATACTGGTAAGCCTGTGTTTTCATCAATATAGTATTCCACGTACTCACCAGCCTGCGCACTACCACGTACGCCATGTTCGGGGCCGTATAATGCTGTCAAATTGACATCCGGATCGTTGTGCAAAATGTCAACGATACTGTTCATATCCCGATCTACTCCGGTTGGATTGGTAATTAATCCAACCCGTTTACCTTCTAGTAAATCTTTCTGTTCATCTAGCAAAACTTCAACGCCAAGCTTGAACTTTTTAAATTGACCTTTGTGTTTTCCGTTATTGTCAGCAGAAACACCTGACATGGTAGACAGGGCCAGAATAGCAATAATCGCTACCATTACTAATCTTTTCACAATGCATTCTCCTCTCATTTAA
The DNA here is from genome assembly GCF_044793635.1 of Virgibacillus necropolis. Taxonomy (GTDB): domain Bacteria; phylum Bacillota; class Bacilli; order Bacillales; family Amphibacillaceae; genus Virgibacillus_F; species Virgibacillus_F necropolis_A. The sequence goes on along the minus strand of NZ_CP084992.1, from coordinate 1,134,280 downwards.
TAAGTGAGACCGTATCCGAATTCGTATAACACATCACCATCTACTGTTGGAATGGTGACAGGTAATAATCCTGATGGTGCATTTGCGCCAAATATCGTTGCAGCAGTAGCATCAAAACTAGCTTTTCTAAATCCATATTGTGCGATATAGGAATCGATTGTTGGGTATGCCATGATGTCGTATGGATTTCGAATACCTACTCCAATTACAGGTGCTTCTGCATTTTCGATGACTTGATTAACCATTTGCATTTGCGAGCTATCAACGGACCTACCACTGACATTGTAGGTATACGTCCCGACAATAACTGTGTCTGCTTGTTGTACGATGGCTAGTTGTTCCTCTGATAGCGGGCCACTCGCTCTAATGAGTTCCGTGTTTTCATGAAATTTAGTAATTGCCGCGTGTAATGATGTCTCATAGGAAGTACCAACGACGACAACTTTTTGATCATCCGTTAAATCTAATGGCAACACATCGTCATTTTTTACAAGCGTGATAGATTGTTCTGCCGCTTCTTTTTCAATTTGTTTATGTTCTTCAGATCCAACAACATCTTTTGCATTCGCCACTACTTCACTGATTGGGGTAGGGTTTTCCTCTTTGATGATACCGCGTTTTATTTTAAGGGTTAAAATTCGCTCGACAGATGCCTCGATACGTTCTTCAGAAATTTCTCCGGTTTCAATTGCTTCGTACAAACCGTTTGCAACTTCTTCTAAACCAACCGGCATCAATACAACGTCTGTTCCGGCTTTTACTGCTCTAATTGCGGCATCAACAGAACCAAAGTGATCTTGGATTGCACCCATATTCAATGCATCCGTAATGATGACACCTTCAAATCCCATATCTTCACGCATAAGTCCTGTTAGTACTTTATGCGAAAGGGTTGCTGGTAAAGAGATTAATGTTCCATCTTTTTTTGAGATTACTTTTGTATCATCGATTTTTGGAAAAGTTACATGTGCTGTCATGATTGCATCTATTCCAGCTTCCATTGCTTTTTGAAATGGATAAAGCTCTACTTCTCTTAATCGTTCCAGATCGTACGGAACTTCAGGAAGTCCAAGGTGTGAGTCAACTGCTGTATCGCCATGTCCCGGGAAGTGCTTTGCAGTTGCAGCAACTCCAGTACTTTGCAAGCCGTTTGTGTAAGCAATTCCTAGTTCAGCAACCAGTTCAGGTGATTCACCGAATGAGCGAACGCCAATTACTGGATTGTCAGGGTTATTATTGACATCAAGTACAGGTGCAAGGTTCATGTTAATCCCGAGTGCTTTCAATTCTTCACCAATCGCACGTCCAACATTGTTCGCAAGATCTGTTGATCGTGTTGCACCCAGAGCCATATTTCCTGGCATGTCTGTCCCGGATTGGAGGCGGGTAACAATTCCACCTTCCTGGTCAATGGTCATAAGCAGACCGTATTTTTCAGAAGCCTCTTGGTAGTCTGCAACTAGTTTAGCGGTTTGCTCCGTTGTTACAACATTTTCACGGAAAAGAATTACTCCACCAAGATGGTATTCTTTAACAAGTTGTTCAATTTCAGGCAGCATTTCTGTTACGTTTTCACCGTCCCATTTGCGGAAATCAGGCATTAACATCTGACCGACTTTCTCTTTCATTGTCATGCCATCAATCGCATTTGGAATGATCTCATACTGCTCACCTTTTTGTTTCACGATTTTACCGCTTGAAGTTGGTTTACCTTTTTTCTTTGACTTGTCTACTTTAAAATCAACGGCAATTCGATCCTCAAATTCACCATTTGATACGTAAATAAAAGATCGTCCATTTTGGCCTGTAAATGTAACGTCACCATCTTCATTTACAGTAGCGACGTTTTTATTTGTTGAACGCCAGGTTAGATCTTCGGATGTTTTGGTAAAATGTCCATCCTCGTAAATGTTGAGTGCTTCTAAGGTGACCTTTTTATCTTTTACCTCAGTCAGGGCATCAGGAACATTTTGATACAAAATTAAATCCTTTACCTGATCATTTTCCGCTGCGATGATGTGATTTGTTGCAGTTGCAAGCTGGCTGCCGATCATTGTAACGATGACGATTAAAAGTAAGACTGTCCGTTTCAGTAATTTCATCGTATCCCTCCAATTAGTAATTGCGTTGTTCCCATTGATCTGTTGAATTAAATTGAAGCGGTGTTTGTTTTCCGTTATTGTTCTCTACTTTTGCATTTGTTATATACCACCCACGGCTATTGGTAGATGGATCTGTCTGGTACTGGAATCGTACAAACTTAGTACCTTCAGGAAGCTGAACTTCTTTTGACTGCCAATCAACACTACTACCTGTTAATGATGGTGTAGCAAGTGTCCAATTTGTACCATCCTCGGAGACTTCCACCAAACCATGGTCATAGCTCTGTTCAATGCGGTACCATGTATCAAAGGTTAGGGTGGCACTTGATTCAATATTTACTCGTGCTGTCAGAGAACTGTTTAACTCGTCCCCGTAACCTGAAAACCATGCATCCTGACCTTTAGGAATGGAAACAGGTATAGCATCAGCAACCTGGCGTGCAAATTGTCTTCTGGCAGGGTTAGTCGAAACACCTTCACGGCTCGGGTGAACAGTATTGGTCAGCAAAATTGCAATTGTGTCGTTATTTAAGTTGATAGCAATAGAAGTCCCTGTGTAGCCGGTGTGACCAATTGTGGAAGCTTCCGTTAATGCATCCATATACCAGCCTTGCGCAAGTTCCCAGCCCAATCCATGTTCATTACCCGGAAATTGTGGAATTTGATTTTCAACCAACAATTGAATGGTTTCCGGTTGGAGAATCTGCTTGCCACCATAACGGCCATCATTGACAAACATGTGACCTAGTTTAGCTAAATCATTTGCAGTGGAAAAAACACCCGCATGTCCAGCGACACCGCCTAATGACCAAGCATTTTCATCATGGACGTCACCCCAAACGAGGCCTCTATTGGTCCATGGCTGATATTCCGTTGCAGCTATTCGATTTTTTAACGATTCTGGTGGGTTATACATGGTGTCTGTCATCTGAAGTGGTTCTAGTAGGGTGTCACTTACAAATTCATCAAGTCGTTTACCTGATAAACGTTCGATTAAAGCACCCAATGTGATCATATTTAAATCACTGTAGGTATAGGTAGTTCCTGGAGGATTATCTAATGGATACTGAAAAACATAGTCCAACCGATCTTCTCGGCTTTCTCCAATGGTATAAAGTGGGACCCATGCTTTAAATCCGGATGTGTGTGTCATTAGCTGTTTAATCGTTACATCTTCCTTGCCGTTTTGAGCAAATTCAGGAATGTACTCGGCAACTGGATCATCTAATTCAAAATAGCCTTGTTCATACAGTTTCATTGCAGCTGTTGTGGTGAAAATTTTACTTAAGGATGCGAGGTCAAAAATGGTATCCTTTTGCATTTTGATTGGTTCATCAACAAGATCTCCCTCATCATTTTCATACAATAAGGCATGACCATAAGCTTCGTGCTGTACAATATGGCCCCGTCTTGCAACGAATGTTACCGCGCCAGGCATTACACCTTCATCGATCATCGAATTCATAATTGGATCGATTTCATTTAATGGTGCCTGCATCATACCAGCACCCCGCGCTGACCCAGGATGTAAAACTGGTGAAGTCGGTCCCGGTGTCCCCCAAGAAAATCTTGGATGGGGTCGTTCTTGCGCTTTCTTTTTGTTATGTTTTTCAATCGTAGGTGAGGAAGTTGCACTTGCTGGTGTTGCGGTAGTTACTAGCAATGAAGATGTTAAAACAACAGACAAAGTAGCATAAAACAACTTTCGGTAATTAAGCATCTTATTCCTCCAATCTATTAATATATGAAAAGGCTTACATTAACTATAATGTTGCCTGTTATAGATGTCTATACCACTTAAGTCGCAAAAAAGCTGGGACGTATTGTAGAAGCGTGTCAATGGAAGGGGGTAATTTGTAGGGTTTTGTAAATGTTTCGTCGTTGTGATTGTTATATTATAACAATCGAAATTAGTTGCTGGTTTGGTGGCGCAAAAGGCAAATGATTTTGTGAAAACTTTCCGTATCTATCACAAAATCCCCTAATTGGCAATAACTGGAACTGGCGGACATACGGTTCGCTATTTCTATTAAAACAGTGATTTTGAGGAGGTACGGGGTTCATACGATCCCCTATTTAACATATATCAAAGTAAAATAGGGGGATTCCCTCCAAATAAGGAAACTGGTGTCCGTTTAACACTTTAATATTGGTTGTTATCTATAAATAAGGTATCTGATGTCCGCGAAAGTAATTTTAGGTATTCCTTTATTCAAGGTCTTTCTTTTATGTATGCCAAAATGTAGACTTACTCGAAAATGGCTATTGTAACAACAAAAAACGACCAATAAATTAGCATACAAATTGGTGGTCCTTTAACATTACATTTTTAATGTATGCGATAGGTAAAGGAACCCGGAATGATTTTGTGAAACCTTTTTACTTGGAATTCGTATACGTAATAAACTGAGTGGGAGTGGGGAGGTTCACCCTTCTGTTCATGGTGATATTAATCATATATTTCTAAGGAGATGAAGTGATGAGAAACTTGGGAAAAGAGTATCCAGATCTTCAAAAAGAAGATGCCAGAAGAAGAAGTAGGAAAGGGCAAAAACTTTTCGATATGTTTGAGTTTATCTTTGAGTTAGCAGGTTTGATTGTACGAATTTTCATCAAATAAGATCTGCTTATTCATTAGAATCGCTGAATATCCTGTCAGATTCTAGCCACCTTTGGTAGACTTCATCTTTTAAATCACGCTCATTAAACATATCTAATTCTTTTTTTGCTCGAAATATTAAGTACTCTCTACCAAATCCACCATTAAATGTTGACCATATTTTTTGGTTCTTCTTATGAAACTCGTGAATTAATTCGGTTAACTCATAGTATGGTAGATCCTTTGTTTCCCATTGTTTAAAAGAATGAAATAGTGGCTCAAGCTCTAGTTCTGTTAGATATTTATGATACAAGTCGAGTATTTCCCTATCGCGCTTACGTTCTGCCTTTGGTTTTTTCATTTTCGATACACTCCTTTACATAATCAAAAGGGTAGGTCGTCCTCGTCTATAGTGGGAACATTACCCTTTTTAGAATTAGGGTTATCCTCATCTTGTTCCCATTCTTCCCACTTTATACCAAAAGGTGCTCCGCCAGATGTATAACCAGCAATGAATGCGTATGTTTCATCACTCTCATCTTCCAAAAACTCAATATTATTTTGTCTTTTAGCAGCTTTACGTTTTTCATTCTGTTTCTGCTTTTGAATTAACGCGTTCTGTAATTTAAGACTATATTCTTCACTGTTAGAATAACCTAGTATTTCAAGTTCATTAACTGCACACAATTTATCTACACCAAAATGATTGCTATAACTGTGTACCAGATTCTTTTCAATCCAGTGGGGTGCCGCCTGAAGTCGTTCTTTGCGATTAAGCCGTTTGTGCCTGGGCGGCATAGCATTATTTTTCTTACTCTTTCCCATGAGAAACCCCTCCCAGGTTTCATTTTAAACGTTTTTATTTGTGTGTTCAAATGTACTATTTTGGTCATAAACCGGACATCTTGTATAATAACAATAATAATTTCTAGCAAAAGTGGGGGATTCCTATGGATAGCCTTGAACGAAAACTTCAAAGGGTGCTAAAAGAATGTGAGACTTTGAAAGAGGAAAACCATAAATTAAAAGAGATTCTGAGACTTAACAACATCACTATCTCCATGAAACAACCACAGATGGGATCTGTAAAATCAAAAGAACAAATCCTAAAAGAGAGAATAAAGATCTTTAGAAGTTTGTTCAAAGGGAGAACGGATGTATTTGCTATTCGTTGGGAGTATCGAGATGGGAAATCAGGGTATTCACCAGCTCGCGCACGTAAAGGGCCAAACAAGGAGTCATATCAGGATAGGAAACTATTTCCCCTAACAGATCAAGTTATTTATGATCATCTAATTGGAAAGAAAACGATTGGTATTTATCCGATGCTACAAGATGAAACATGTTGGTTTTTAGCAGTCGATTTCGATAAAGAGAATTGGCAAGATGATGCAACAGCATTCATGGAAACATGTAAAGAGTTTTCTGTTGCAGCTAGTATTGAAATATCCCGATCTGGCAATGGATGTCATGTTTGGATCTTCTTTCAGGATGCAATTCTAGCAAAAACAGCACGTAAATTAGGTAACTTTCTACTGACTCGAACGTTAGAAAAACGTTATCAGACAGGTATTGATTCATACGACCGGTTGTTTCCAAATCAGGACACGCTACCAAAAGGTGGCTTTGGTAATTTAATTGCACTTCCTTTGCAACATGAACCACGAGAAAAAGGGAATAGTGTATTTGTCGATGAATATTTTAATGCTTTTCCTGACCAATGGAACTATTTGGATAATATTAAAAAGATAACTTATAAAGAAGTCGATAACCTAATCAGGAAGTACTACCAGAATCAATCCATTTCTATTGTAAAAAATAAACCAGAAACGTATGAAGAAAAAATGCCGGATAAAATAAATGTACTAAATAAAAATGGCATTTATATACCAAAAAGTGGGCTTCCGTCTAAACTTATGAATCAACTGCAACAACTAGCAACTTTTAATAATCCGGAATTTTATAAAGCACAAGCAAAGCGTTTGTCAACATACAAACTCCCTAGAAAAATTGACTGTACCGAAGAAGACCAAGATTATTTGATTTTACCACGTGGGTGTGTGAAAGATATTAAGAGCCTTTTTGCAGAGAACAAAATTGAATTAACCATTATAGAAAAAGCCAGTTCAGGAAAAGAAATAAATTTTGAGTTTCATGGAAAGTTGAGACCTCAGCAAGAAGAGGCGGTTCAGAGTTTGATGAAATATCCATGTGGGATTTTATCAGCAACAACAGGCTTTGGAAAAACTGTTGTTGCTGCATCTCTTATATCAAAACGAAACGTAAACACACTTGTAATTGTTCATCGTAAACAATTGATTGACCAGTGGAAAGACCGTTTATCAGCCTTCTTTAATATTGATATAAGTGAAATTGGACAAGTAGGTGGCGGGAAAAATACTGCAAAAGGTAAGGTTGATATCGCGACCATTCAGAGTTTGAATCATAATGGGGTAGTAAAGGATCTTATTACCCAATATGGACAAATAATTGTAGATGAATGTCATCACATATCCGCTTTTAGTTTTGAAATGGTGTTAAAAAAAGCAGAAGCTAGGTTTGTCTATGGTTTGACCGCCACACCAACTCGTAAGGACGGATTACATCAGATCATGACCATGCAATGTGGCCCAATTCGTTTTAAAGTTAGTGCAAAAAATCAAGCAAAAGTTCGCCCATTTGAACACATTTTAGTGCCTAGATATACAGCTTATAAAACGAAGGTGGAAGAAGGGCAATTAGATATACAAAATATGTACTCCGAACTTATTAAGAGTGACAAGCGAAATGACATGATTTTTAACGATGTACTAAAAGAACTTGATAAGGGCGCGTGCCCCATTATATTAACGGAAAGAGTAGATCACGTAAAAGAGTTCGAATCGCGATTAACAGGATTCGCGAAGAATATCATTGTACTAACAGGTGGAATGAGTAAAAAAGAGGAACAAACTAAATTAAAAAAATTAGAAGAAATACCGGATAAACAAGAACGATTAGTTATTGCGACAGGTAAGTATATTGGAGAAGGATTTGATAACGCCAGGTTGGATACTATGTTCCTTGCTATGCCAATATCATGGAAAGGTACTTTACAACAATATGTTGGTAGACTTCATCGATTACACGATGATAAAGAAGTAGTTAAAGTTTATGACTATGTTGATCATCAGGAGCCTGTGTTAAAGAAGATGTTTGAGAAGAGACTGAAAGGATACAATTCTTTGGGTTATAAATTGAAAGAAGCGGGTTCTAAAACGGATAGTGCGGGGCAACAGATGAAGTTATTTTGAAATTAAACAGGACTTTAATAATATCAAAGTATTTGTACCTAATGAAACATTAATAAAAGAGCTTGGGAAGTCCAAGCTCTTTATACTATATCATTCTTTTTTTAATAAATTTATTTTTAATCTAATGCTCACTAACGCTTTTTAAAAATACGTGATAATCATCGAAATAAAACTTATAAAAGTAAATAGAACAGAACCATAAAATACAGCACCTACATTTACTTTCATCTCTTCATCCTTTTGAATTTTCCAACTTGTCTCACTCGCTTCATAAGTTGCCCCTTTTGATAACATTCCTCCTCTACTGTTAAAGGAGAACAGTATAACAGATATCCCCAAACCAATAAAAAAGCTCCATTCGCTATATGAGAAAGAAATGATTTCACTCGTAATCCATACTATTATTCCAATTGCGATAGCAGATAATATTGTCCAACCAATGACCTTTTTCACACATATTCCCCCTTCAATAAATCTACGTTTTAACAACCAAAAGGGTTTCATTACTTTGAATGTTTTGTCATTAACTTTTAAAATCCTTTATTCAACACGGGAATGATGTATGGATTGTTGAAAACTCTGGCGTTTGCTCGAAGCTTCTCGATTATGAACCCGGAGCACCAATTATTAGCACGAATGGACAATTTAAATTGGCTGCACTATTATTGATAGCAGAGGGATGCCCCCTTCATTATGCAAGTGATTTTGATCCAGAGGGGTTAGGAATGGCGCAGCGGTTGTTGGATAGATACCCTGAACATGTGCAGCTGTGGCGGATGGGTTTGGAGGATTACAGTAAAACTTCGCCGTTAAAAGAGCTGAGTAATGAGCAAGTGGAGAAATTGAAGAGTACTCGTGATAGTGAATTACTTGAAGTAGCGGAGGACATGCGGAGGTTAAGGAAAGCTGGGTATCAGGAGGCACTTGTGGAGTTGATGGTGGTGGATTTGCGGGAAAAACATGTGAAATTGAAAAGTTGATGGTTATGGGGTATGTAAAATCTATTTTTCCCCTGGGTGAAAAGTAGATTTTCAGCTCTACCTATTAGTCAAAATTTACATTATGTTCTCTTGTCGAATTTTGGAGACGATGATAGACTTAAAAAAATGGCATTGAAGGAGGTAGTACTTTGGCTGAGGTTACTATGGAAGATTTGTTTGTTGCAATTAAGGATTTGTCGGGAGATATCGGTGGTGTACACAAAGAGATTGGCGGTATAAACAATGAGATATGTGGTATACACAAAGAGATAAATGAAGTTAAAACTACCGTAAATAATATAAAGAAAAGAGTTACCAATCTTGAAACAGAAGTAAAAGGTTTAAAAACGGAAATAAAAGAAATGAAAGCTGAATTAAAACAAGATATTAGAAAGCTAGGTCAAAAGTACAAGCATCTAACCCAAGATGTAATGGATGTTCGAGTAGATATGGCTCAGTTAATAGAGGAAAGCAATTAAGGCGTGCTGATGCATGCTAATTTTTTTACCAAAATAGTTTATAAATTAAACATTCCCGAACCGCGTATATAAGTGGTACATCATCAGGGAGGATTATAGATTTGGCCTTAACGTAGGAGAAAGCCATATTTTGGATCCAAATGACATTGAAATTGAAATTGAGGTCGTCAAAGGTGATCGCAACAACCGCGAAGATTACAAGGTTTTCAGAGGGGAACTGTATGATGATTATGTTAATAACTCTGAATAAGATTTGTTATAGATGCGAGACATAAGGATGTGATTCGCAAAAAAATGGTTTCCTTCTGCATTTTGATTGGTTCATCGATAAGATTTTCCTCATTATTTTCATACAATAAGGCTTGGTCATAAGCTTCGTGCTGTACAATATGACACATGCTCATTACCCCCAGGATTTCAACTTACACAGTAACCAAAATACACACTATCATTTTATAGCTTCCTTACTCTTCGGAAAACTTGGCGTTCGCCAAGCCTTTGGGCGAATGCGCTAGTTGCACTTATGCAGAAAGAAATATGAATATACTTTCTTTACTGCTAAAAAAACAGCCACCATGAAAAACAACTTTCATGATGGCTACCTTAAAACTCAATTGCCTGAGCCCTACCCTGATCGGTTACGCCAATTCAGCGTCCCAGAATCATTGCTTCTCTATTTTCCAAATGCCGGTTGCATATTCCTGGATGGTTCGGTCGCTGGAAAATCTGCCGGAATGTGCAATGTTTACAAGACTTTTCGACAGCCACTTGTTGCTATGGCGATAGGCTTGATCAACTAGCTGCTGTGTTTCTACATAACTATCAAAATCTTTCAGAATAAAGTAAGGATCATTGGTAGATAGGATGTGGTAATAAATGTCCTTAAACTCTAATTCTTGCTCTCCGATTATTCCATCTCTCAATTGATGCAAAATCTGGCTAACTCTTTCGTCGTTTTGGTAGATCTCATTCGCAACATACTCACCATTTTGGTAAAAGTTGTATACCTCTTCAGCACGCAACCCGAAAATGAAGATATTTGGATCACCGACCAAATTCTTAATTTCGATATTTGCTCCGTCCAGTGTTCCGATTGTCAACGCACCGTTCATCATCATTTTCATATTTCCAGTCCCGGAAGCTTCTTTACCAGCAGTTGATATTTGTTCACTTAAATCTGCTGCAGGTATTATTTTTTCTGCCAAGCTAACGTTATAGTTTTCAAGGAAAACAACTTTTAATTTATCTTTTATACTACGGTCATGATTGACAATTGAAGCAACGGTATTGATTAACTTAATAACTTCCTTAGCGAAATAGTAGCTAGGGGCAGCTTTAGCTCCAAAAATAAATGTCCTCGGCGTTATTTCCAGTTGTGGATTTTCCTTCAACTCATTGTATAAATAGATTACATGGAATATATTGAGCAACTGTCGTTTATATTCATGCAATCGTTTGATCTGTACATCGAAAATAGACTGATCATCGACAATAATACCAGTCGATTTATGAATGTAATCGGCCAATTCACGCTTGTTTTCCTGTTTAATTTGTCCTAGTTTTTCCAATAATGGACGGTCTTTAATATAACGTAGCAAGTGAGTTAGCTCTCTCGGACGCTTTAGCCAACGAGGTCCAATTGTTTCTGTAATTAATCCTGACAGCCGTGGATTAGCCATTAACAGCCAACGCCTGTGTGTGATTCCGTTTGTTTTATTATTAAATCGATTCGGATACATATAATAAAAATCTTTCATTTCCTGTGTTTTTAAAATTTCGGTGTGCAGTTTTGCGACACCATTAACACTGAAACTGCCTACAATTGCAAGTCGTGCCATATGAATTTGATCGTCAGCGATCACTGCCATTGCTGGTATATTGTCGCGAAGTTCCGGATGATCAAACCAAATTCCCTGACAGAAGCGTTCATTTATTTCGTCGATAATCATGTACAATCGTGGCACAAGTGATTTGATCATATCTATTGGCCATTTTTCAAGCGCTTCACTCATGATGGTATGATTGGTATAAGCGAAAACCTTCGTTGTGATTTTCCATGCATTATCCCATCCAAAACCCTCATCATCCATTAACATTCTCATCAATTCTGGAATTGCCAAACTTGGATGGGTATCATTAATTTGAATGACAACCTTATCCGGCAAATGAGTCAATGATTGGCGCACGTTTTTTTTATAGTCATTGACTATTTTTCTAAGGCTTGCGGCGACGAGAAAATATTGCTGTTTAATACGCAACCGTTTCCCGTCCTCACTTGAATCATCTGGATAAAGTATTCCTGAAATTTGTTCAATCGAGTGGTTATGATCCAACTTTCGGTAATACTGAGATTCGTCGGAATTTGAGTGTTCATTAGATGTAACAGGCTCAGCGCTCCATAAACGAAGCGTGTTAACCACTTGATTATCATAGCCAACGATCGGGACATCATATGGAACAGCATGAACCATATCAGTATTTTCGTACTTACATTCAAGCGTACCATCATTGCGCTTCATCATATGCACTGTTCCACCAAACTGAACTTTCACAGCTTCGTCGGCTTTCCTGGTCTCCCAAGGATAAGGGTTTTTCAACCAATAATCTGGAAGTTCTGTTTGATAACCATTAATGAACCGCTGTTCAAACATGCCATAACGATAGCGTATCCCATAACCGTGGCCAGGGTAGGCAAGTGATGCCATTGAATCTAAAAAGCAAGCTGCCAACCGGCCTAAACCACCATTACCCAATCCGGGATCATGTTCTTCTCTGTACACTTCTGCCGGGTCAAACCCAAGTTTGATCAGTGCCTCATTACATATTTTTGACATACCACTATTTAATAGATTACTTTCCAACAATCCACCTAATAGAAATTCCAACGATAAATAATAAATTTGTTTCGGTTGTTTTTCCCGATAACTTTCTTTTGTTTGAAGCCAGCTTCCCTTAATCTCCTCATTGACAATAGCGCTGACGACATAATATACCTCGTTAATTGATGCATTTTCTATTGTTTTACCATACTGGGTTTCTGTTTTACTAATAATAGCTTGAACAAATTCATCGACAGTCCATTTCGTCAACGCTTATTCACTCCTTTTCCGCATGAACGGAGGCTAATCCTGAAGGCTAAACGATTCCTGCAGCGATTCATAAAGATTAGCATATTCATGTGCTGAGTCCTTCCAACTGAAGTTACTCTTATTAACATTTTTCAATAGGGTAGACCATTTATCGGAATCGTGATAGATTGCCAGAGAATACTTTAATGCATGTAACAATTCATGTGCATTGTAATTGGAAAAGCTAAATCCATTACCAGTCCCGTCAAGTTCATTAAATGGGGTAACCGTATCCTTTAGTCCACCAGTTTCCCTGACAATTGGTACTGTTTTATATTGAAGGGCAATTAGTTGTGATAAGCCACATGGCTCAAACAGGGATGGCATCACAAAGAAATCACTGGCTGCATATAGTTGCCTAGCAAGCGCCTCATCGAAACCCAAATAGGAAACGAGTTTGTCTTTGTTACGTTCTGCAGCATGGTAACAATAATTTTCAAACTCATAGTCTCCTGTACCCAATACAACAAATTGAACATCCTCCTGCAAAAACTCATCAAGAATAGTTTGAACTAAATGGAGTCCTTTTTGTTCCACTAAACGAGTGACCATCACATACAACGGTATTTCGGAATCAATAGGCAAACCAAGTTTCTTTTGGAGACTCTCCTTGTTTTCCTTTTTCTTAACTCTTGAATACTTATAATTCGCTGGAATGTGCGGATCCGTCATCGGATTGTACTCATCGACATCGACACCATTGATAATACCAATTAAATCATCCTGCCGCTGGGAAAAAAGTGGATGCAAGCCTTCACCGTAATAAGGCGTTTTAATTTCTTCGGCATAGGTTGGGCTTACCGTTGTAATTTTATCCGCATGGAAAATACCACTTTTCATACAGTTAAGCAGACCATTCCATTCCAAGCCCCCTATATGTTCAGGAGGTAGGTTGAACAGTTCCTCAAATCCATCCTTTGGTATAATTCCCTGGTACTTTATGTTATGGATGGTGAATACCGTTTTCATGTCTTTAACTGGATTTACTATTTTCGCAAAAGCTACGGCTAAGCCTGCTTGCCAGTCATGGCCATGCAGGACATCTGGCTGAAAGTCCAATACAGATAATGCTTCGATAACACCCTGACAGAAAAAGACGAACCGTTCACCGTCATCGTAGTAGCCGTAAACTCCTTTGCGAGTAAAATAATAATCGTTGTCTATGAAATAGTAGTGAATATCTTGATGAGTTAGTTGATAAATATTGGCTTCCTGATTTCGCCAACCTACTGGAACATGGACAGATGCGACCCACTCCATTTGCTCTTGCCACGAAGGGTCAATTTCATCATAAAGAGGAAGGATGACTCTCACATCAGCTTCTTCATTTTTCTTCAGAACCTGTGGTAAAGAACCGACCACATCTGCAAGTCCTCCAGTTTTGACAAAAGGGCTGCACTCTGATGCGACGAATAGTATTTTTTTTCCCATTGATTCTCCTCCTTATATTTTTCTTCTCTTGGCAATGACAAACGGCTGTTCTTTTGCTCCTCTTAATACTTGATCTTTGGTTATCGTAACATCCTTATCCAGGATGACATTTTCTACATGTGCGCCAGGTTCAATGATACATCGCTGCATGATGACGGAATTTTTCACGACGGCTCCTTCACTTACTTTTACACCGCGGAACAAGATGCTATTATCAACTTCTCCTTTGATCATGCCGCCTGTAGCAATCATGGATTTACTAACTAATGCTGTATCACTATAATTTGTGGGTGCTTGATTGCCAACTTTGGTCAATACATGTTCACCATCGGAAAACAGCTGTTTATAGGATTTTGTCTCCAGCAAAGCCATGTTCTGTCGGTAATAACTAGCAATCGAGTTGATGATAGAACTATAACCGCTATAATGATAGGTTTGAACGTTTAACCTATCAAGGTTGGCTTTAATGCCGTCCAAAAAGAAATTATCTTTGTAATTAGCTATACAATCATTAACTAATTCCAACAGCAAAGATTTTCGCAACACATATACACCAGTAAAGACTTGTGTATTTATGGGATCATTTGTTAATGAAACGACTGAACTATCCTCATCAACCGTAACCTTAATACACGCATTATGCTCTGGAAGAAGGTCATCATATGTTGATGTCAGCAACGTCACGTCAGCACCCTGGTCAAGATGATGCTGGAATAGTTCATCATAGACCGTATTGGAAATGAACTGGCTTCCGCTAATTAAAACGTAATCAGATTTGCTTCGTTCAAAGTAATCCCGATTGTTATGAAAATAGCTTAGGTCTCCTTTAGAAATATCAGTCGGGTCGTTCCAGTCAGGCGGCAGGATAAATAAACCTCCATGCCGTCTGTCCAAATCCCAATCAGCTCCCGACCCTAGATGATCCATCAAAGAGCGATACTTGCTTCTAGTAAAAATTGCGACTTCGTTTATGTTGGATTTTGTCATGTTTGAAAGGGTGAAATCAATTAATCGATAACGTCCTGCAAACGGTACTGCAGCCCCGCATCGGAAATACGTTAACTCGTTTAAAAAGTCATGCTCATGTTCTAAATTTATCAAACCCATCATTGTGTCCATCTATACACCCCTGTAAGTTAAGTTATTAATATCGAATATTAGCCACCTAGTGAAGTTTCATTCTATGAGGTAACAGCCTTAGATTCAGCACTGGAAAAAACAATCGGTTCTTCGTCTGGTTTAGCTTCAATCCTTGTATTATCTGGGATCGTGACATTTTCTTGTACGATTACCCTTTCTAAATGGACATTTGCACCCACACGAACACCTGGGTGAAGAATCGATTGGTTGATTACGGATCCTTCACCGACCTCGACATTTTCAAATAAAATGGAGTGGTCAAGCTTTCCCGAAATGATGCAGCCATTGTTCACCAACGAATTATGGACAACGGCATTCTCTTCAATAAGCTGTGGTCCGAAATTCGAATCATGGGAATAGGTTCTCCACTCCTTATTGTTCAAGGATAGTGATAAATCCTCTTTCAATAAATCCATATGGGCTTCCCAATAGCTTTCGATTGTTCCGACATCCTTCCAATAACCTTCGAATCGATAAGCATACAGGCTGCGATTATCTGCTATCATTGCAGGGAGAATATCTTGCCCAAAGTCATGATTGGATTCGGTTTGAGTGGCATCTTCCTCCAAGTAGCCCTTCAAAGTCTTCCAATTGAAGATATAGATACCCATTGATGCCAGATTACTTTTGGCATGTTCTGGTTTTTCCTCAAACTCATAGATTCGTAGATTTTCAGTAGTATTGAGAATTCCGAAGCGGGATGTTTCTTTCCATGGAACTTCAACAACAGATATCGTAACGTCCGCTTGTTTTTCTTTATGTTGACGGAGCAGTTCATCATAATCCATGTGGTAAATATGGTCACCGGAAATCACCATTAAGTATTCAGGATCATACCGCTCAACATAATTCATGTTCTTCGTAATCGCATCAGCTGTACCCATGTACCAGTTACCACCATCATTCTCAGTGAAGGGGGACAAAATGGTGAGTCCATCTTCCATGCGGTCCAGATCCCATGGTTTTCCAACTCCAATATGTTTATGCAGCTCCAGTGGCAAATACTGTGTCAATACGCCAACCGTATGCATGCGCGAATTTAGGCAATTGCTTAAGGCAAAATCAATAATGCGATATCTACCACCAAATAGTACTGCTGGCTTAGCCAAATTTTTAGTCAATAATCCTAAACGCTTACCAACGCCACCAGCTAGCAGCATTGTTACACACTCTTTTTTCATAGATTATCCTCCTCGATTGGTTGTGGTAATTGTTTAAAAACACTGATTGCGAGTGGTGGAACTTTTACCTGTATATACTGTTTTTGTCCATGCCATTCACCTGGAACACTGTAGTGAAATTCGGTATTGCGCTGATCTGAACCGCCATAGGAGCCTGAATCAGAATTGAATATTTCCTGGTATGTGCCAGGGGCTGTAACGCCGACTTTATAGTCGTAGTAAACATTTGGCGTGAAATTACAAAGGATAAGTAAATCCTGTGAAGAATCCTTACTTTTACGTTTGAAAGCAATTACGCTTTGTTCCATGTTGTCTGCATCAATCCATTGAAATCCTGCGGGGTCATGGTCAAGCGTGTACAATGAAGAATGATTGCGATAAAAATGATTTAAATCTTTAACATAATTAAACAATGCGCGGTGTAAGGGGTATTCAAAAAGTAGCCAATCCAATTCATCTTGGTCTTTCCATTCGATATATTGCCCGAACTCTCCACCCATAAATATCAGTTTTTTACCTGGATGCACCATCATATAGCCAAAAAGAAGACGCAGGTTTGCGAATTGCTGCCACCTGTCCCCAGGCATTTTATTTAAAAGGGACTTCTTTCCATGAACGACTTCATCATGGGAAAGTGGTAATACAAAATTTTCACTATACGTATACATAAATGAAAAAGTTAGTAGGTTATGATGCCATTTTCGATAAACAGGATCGTATTCCATGTAAGTGAGCATGTCATTCATCCAGCCCATATCCCACTTGAAATTAAAACCGAGTCCGCCAAGGTAGGTTGGTTTACTAACACCGGGAAGGTCTGAGCTATCCTCTGCCATCATTAATGCGGTAGGAAAGTAGTCGAAAACTACCTCGTTTAGTTTTTTGATAAAAGCTAACGCTTCTAGATTTTCATCGCCACCGAATTCATTTGTCAGTGGCTCCTCGTTGTCCCCCCGGTCAAAATTCAAGGAAGTCATGCTGGCAACTGCGTCAATTCGAAGTCCATCTATATGGTATTCTTCTAACCAAAACAATGCATTTGAAATAAGAAAGCTTTGAACCTCTGGACGACCAAAGTCAAAGGTTAATGTACCCCAGGACCGCTTTTCTGCTTTTTTAGGATCTTTGTATTCGTACAAGGCTTCACCGTCAAAAAGACGTAGACCGTGGTCATCCTTGCAAAAATGCCCTGGAACCCAATCCATAATTACTCCTATACCATTTTGATGGCATTGGTCGACAAAATACTTAAAGTCATTTGGGTTACCGTAGCGACTAGTGGCTGCATAATACCCAGTTATTTGATAACCCCACGATAAATCAAATGGATGTTCCGCTAGAGGTAATAGCTCAATATGTGTATACCCAAGCTCTTTCACATACGGGATTATTTCCTTTGTTAACTCGCGATATGTGTAATAGGTTCCATCTTCTTTTGTCTTCCAAGAGCCAAAGTGGATTTCGTAAATAAGAATAGGCTCCTCATATGGGTGATTCTTTTTCTTATTTGCTTCCCACTTCCCATCCTCCCACATATATATATCAGGAGAAGGCGTCATAGATGCAGTGTGGGGACGGAGTTCAGCCTGATAAGCATATGGATCGGCCTTTAAAAACGCTGATCCATTATTGGAAGTAATCCGATACTTATACGCTGTATTTAGAGCAATTTCGGTAAAGAAACCCACCCAAAGTCCCGCTTGGTTAATCTGTTCCAACGGAAAATCCTTACCGGTCCAATTATTAAAATCACCGGCAATTTCTACTTTAATCGCATGGGGTGCCCATACTGCAAAGCGGAGACCCTTTTCACCCTTGCATTCACTGATATGACAGCCAAGTAGTTGGTAGCTGTGGTAATGCGTTCCTTGGTGGAAGAGAAAAATATCTTGATCTGCAACTTGATTCGACATAAAAGTCTCCTTTAAGTGTAATTTTCGACAATATTTTTATGAATATTCCGACTATTTTGTCGAAAAATAAAAGAGCATTACCTTCACTTCTATCATATCTGATAGGTGAAATATAATATGCCCCGGCTAACCGTCGAAACCATTATTCTAATTAAAATATAATTATACCATGATTAGGACTGAAAGTGTATAATATTGGGAATATTAACAGAGGATGTAAAAAAAGTCAATAAATGAATGGTAACTTGCTGATAGGTAATTAATGGAAAAGTTCTTATAAGCGCTTTAAAGAAATGAGGAACCTTACAATGGAAAAATCCGTTGCTTGGATAGATGAAAAAAATATAATAACGATTGAACTAAATGAGCTTGAGGTAACGGGTGAAACAAACCTCACCATTGACGTAGAAGGACATACTTCACCTGTCCAATCTATCGATTTACTAAACTCGAAAACAGTTAAAATCACATTACAAAATACCCTGCCACTTGGCAAAGAGGCTTTCCTTAATGTTGGGGAAAACAAGCTACCAATTTATGCAAGGGATGTCGTGCGGACACCTTGGTTCGACCAAACAAATGATGCGAGTGATGAGCGGCTTGGCTACGTGTACTCCCAAGAGAAAACGTCCTTTTCCGTCTGGGCACCAACTGCTACGAATATGGATCTGGTTTTACAAGACTATAGGATTTCAATGGGGAGGAAGTCCAACGGGGTATGGCATACCACTGTTGTAGGTAACTGGAATAACGCCCATTATCATTTCGCTGTATCGGTGAATGGAAAAGAACAGCAAGTAAATGATCCTTATGGTAAAAGCATGACAGCAAACAGTGGGCGGAGTGTTGTCCTGGATCTTGATTCGACAGATCCAAGTGGATTTCGTGGGATTAACTATCCAAAGGTATCCAAACAAGATGCAATCATATATGAGCTTCATATTCGTGATGCAACAAGTTCTGTAGAAAGTGGTGTGCAGCATAAAGGTAGATTTCTAGGTTTGACCGAAAGAAATACGAAGACCTCTGCTGGTTACTCTACGGGTTTGTCCTATATCAAAAATCTGGGTTGTACCCATGTCCAACTTCTTCCTGTTCAAGACTTTGCTCGCGTTGATGAAACAAAGCCCAAAGAAAGCTATAACTGGGGTTATGATCCCTTGTTTTATTTTGTGCCAGAAGGTAGTTATGCTACTGATCCAAACAATCCGTATGCAAGAGTAAACGAGTGCAAACAAATGATACAAGCATTTCATGAAGAAGGCCTTTCCATTATTCTGGATGTCGTTTATAATCATGTGTTTTGTCATGAAGAATCAGCTTTTGAAAAATTGGTACCAGGTTACTATTTTCGTTACCAGCAAGACGGTAGTCTGAGTAATGGAACTGGAACAGGCAATGATATAGCGACAGAACGGAAAATGGCACGTAAATTTATTTTAGATTGTATTGATTACTGGATAAATGAATATAACGTTGATGGATTTCGTTTTGATTTAATGGGCGCAATGGATGTAGAAACAATAAAAGCTATCCAGAGCCGGTGTCTACAAGAAGAAAGACCGATTCTACTGTTAGGTGAAGGTTGGGAACTTGATACCCAGCTACCATCGAATCAAAAGGCAACTAATTCTCAGGCCGATCATCTCTTAGAAGTCAGCTTTTTTAACGATACGTTCCGCGATTCGATTAAAGGAAATCTATTTAAATCGGATGATGTCGGATATGCAAATGGAAATGGCCACTATATCGAGAGACTTCCGCAATTGGTATCGGGTTCCTGCAACGAAAAGTTTGGTGACAGACTTTTTTCAAATCCACTCCAATCCGTTAATTATGTGGAATGCCATGATAATCATACGCTATGGGATAGATTGAGGATATCAAATCCGGATGCATCTGAGCTAAATCGTAAGAGGATGCACCAAATCGCTACGGGATTAACCCTTCTCAGTCAGGGAGTTCCTTTTTTACATGCAGGGCAAGAATTTTTTCGGACAAAAAACGGCGACGAAAATAGCTATATTTCCGGGGACAACATCAATCAAATCGACTGGTTGCAGCGGGGAAGAGAAGATGAAACTGTTCAATGGGTTCACAACCTAATTGCACTCCGCAAACAATATAGCTTATTCCGGCTCGACTCATCTGAAGAAATCCAACATCGATTGCACATTATATCAGCACCGGATCCTGTATTTGGCTATATGATAGTAGGGGAGCGTGAGGATTTTGCTATATTTATTAATCCTACAGACCAGGAAATGAAAATTGGGATGCCAGCAGAAGGTAGATGGGAGAAGCAAATTAGCAATCATTCCCCGGCCTCACCTATTAGTTGTTTATTACAGACTAGTACAGATATGGGAGCTTTTGAAATAGCTGTTTGGAGGAAGAAGCGGTTTTAGGCGTTTTGTTTGGTAAATACAAAAACCTGATACAAGATGTGAGGAAACTACTAAAGCGTGCAGAAGCATGCTTATTTCTTTGTAAAAAATATTATAAAAAAATAGTTAAACATTTTTAAACAATGCCGATATAAATAGTACATCATCAGGGAGGATGATAGATTTGGCCTTAACGTTAGGGAGAAAGCCCGGAGAAAAACTCTATATCATTGATCCGAATGGTAATGAAATTGAAATTGAGGTCGTCAAAGGCGACCGAAACAGTCTCGAGGATTATTTACGATTACGAGTGAACGCTTCACAAGATTACAAGGTTCTCAGAGGAGAACTGTACGATGATTATGTTAATAACTCTAAATAAGAGTTGTTATAGATGCGAGACATAAGGATGTGACTCGCAAAAAATATACTTACATGGAGGTAAGGAAAAATGAGAATTAATCACAATATTGCAGCACTTAACACGTATCGTCAGTTAGGGCAAGCAAACGATATGAGATCTGAATCAATGCAAAAATTATCTTCAGGACTACGTATTAACAGTGCTGCCGATGATGCAGCTGGTCTAGCAATTTCCGAGAAAATGCGTGGACAAATTCGTGGTTTGGAGCAAGCACAAACTAACGCTCAAGATGGTATTTCACTTATCCAAACTGCTGAAGGAGCTTTAAATGAAACGCACAGCATCCTTCAACGTATGCGTGAACTTGCAGTACAAGCAGCTAACGATACGAATACAGATCAAGACCGTGGTGAAATTCAAAAGGAAATCAACCAATTAACTTCTGAAATTAACCGTATTGGAAATACTACAGAATTTAATACACAAAATTTGCTTAATGGTGCGAAAGATTCTGATACAGTTGCTGTTGCTGCGGGAGCAACAGGTGTAACTATTGGTGGAGTAGGTGGATTTGAAATAGGTACAGGTACTCTTAATGCTGGTGACGATCTAAACGATGTTACTATTAAGTTTACTGAAGGTACTACTTCCGGGGCTGCATTTAGTACAGATGGCCAGACATTAACAGTAACTCTTGATTCGTCAAGTTCAACAATTAATGCAACAAGTATAGAATCATTAATTACGGCAACAACGACTAATGTTCCAACAGGAGTTAGTATGTCAGCATTTACTGTTACAGGTGGAGGTACTGTTGACGCTAGTACTGAAAGTGTATCACTAACAGCTGATTTAACGGGAGGAATGGATGCCGGATCTGGTCTTCAATTCCAAATTGGAGCCAATGAAAATCAGAGCTTGACAGTTGAAATTTCCGACATGCGAGCTAATGCATTAGGACTTACTGGATCAGGAACTGGTTTCACTTCAGATACAAAAGTTACCAATGGTACTGATTCTACTGGTGTTGAATCAGCACTTGATGTTACAAGTCATGATAGTGCAGCAAATGCTGTAACAGTAATTCAACAAGCAATTAATGAAGTGTCTGCTGAACGTTCTAAATTAGGTGCGACACAAAACCGATTAGACCATACAATCAACAACCTAGGTACATCCGCTGAAAACTTAACAGCAGCCGAATCTCGTATCCGTGATGTAGACATGGCGAAAGAAATGATGAAACAAACAAAAGCATCTATTCTTGCTCAAGCTTCTCAAGCAATGCTTGCTCAGGCGAACCAAATGCCACAGGGAGTACTACAACTCTTGCGTTAATTGTAGGCATTGTAAAGGGGTGGTATTCCACTCCTTTACTTTTTTCTTATTTATTTCAATATTTTTATCAAAGGAGTACAATCAACATGAAAATTTCCCTCTGTGTAATTACAAAAAATGAAGAAAATAATATAAAAAAATGTTTGGAAAGTGCCGGTGATGTACTATTTGAAAAGATAGTTGTTGATACAGGCTCTACAGATAAAACTACTGAAATAGCTAAGAAAATGGGTGCGAAGGTTTACAATTTTAAATGGATTGATGATTTTTCTGCAGCACGAAACTTTGCTATTTCCAAAGCCAAAGGAGATTGGATATTATTTTTGGATGCTGATGAACATATTGAGCTAACACAAATGAATTTATTAGAAAAAATTGTTATCCAAGCTAATAAAGAAAATAAGGATTGTGTCAATTCAAGATTAATTAATTATACAATTGCTTCTTCTGATAAAAAGAATATGCAAAGTATCACAACAAATATTAGAATTTTTAAAAATAGCAAGGAGTTGCGATACTTTGGAGCAATCCATGAAATGTTACTACCAATTAATAATAGACAACTGCGTATTTTTGATTCATCTAACAGTTTGATAGTGTACCATTCTGGCTATTCAAGTGAGGAAGTAAAGAGGAAGGATAAAAGTAATCGTAACTTAACACTATTATTTAAGGATTTGGAGAAAAAACCCGATAGTATTTTAACACTTTTTTATATCGGTGAATCACTTATGATTGCTCAAAAATATGAAGAGGCTGTTACCTATTTAACTAGGGCAAAAGAGTTATTGTTAAAGCATAATAATAAGCATCCCCTGTTATATAAAATTTATTGTAATTTACTTATTTGCTTGATCAGACCTAGCTTTGAATTTAACCAATTCGATGAAATGTATAAAGATGCCAATCAATTTGACAAAAATTGTCCAGATTTTGACTTTTATATGGGGAAGAAACTATATATGCTTGGCAATTACGAGAATGCCATTGAATATTATGAACTATGTATCCGTAAAATTAGCAACTTTAGTTATAACTTCGAATCAAAAGTATTGTCACAATTAAATAATATATATGAGGAATTATTAAATCTTTATATCTTGACAGAAAATCGCCATAAAATCGTTGAGGTTTGTGTTGCCTTGTTAAAAGCAGATAAATACAATTATAAAAGTCTTTTGATACTTGTTAAAACACTAAAAGATTTTGAAAAAAGTGCTGATATATATAATTTCTTATTTAAAATTTATAGTGAGGATAACATAAAAGATAAATTATATATTTTACGAGTGACAGAATCATTAGAGTTCAATGAATTATATGAACAGGTTATGACATTATTATCTGAACAGGAAAAAACGGAATATCTTCTATTTAAAGAGCAAGATGAAGAGTCACAAGAAGAATATCAACTGGAAGTACAGGATCTCTCCGCAATTGAATGTTTACATCGAGCAAAATTTTACAAAAAGAAGAACAAACTTAACAAATCATTGTTTTTCAAAGAGAAAGCTTTTGAAAAAAATCCACAACTGGCTTTGGATATTTTTCCGGAAAATCAATCAAATCAAATTGATAATCATTATGTTGAGGAAGAAACGGAAAAGGTAAAAGAAAAAGTAATAGATTTATTTTCACAGGGCCTTTATGACGAGGCGTTGGAAGTAATTGATCAATCTTTACAAATGATTACGGATGATGCGGATTTATATTCGATAAAAGCAGTTGTTTTAATAAAACAGGACAAGTATGTGGAAGCGGAGGAAGCTTTAAACAAGGGATTGACAATTGATTCAGAGCATGTTGATTGTCTTTATAATCTGGCTTTTATTTATGAGCAAGAAAATAATCTGACTAAGGCCATTGGATTATATAAAGAAGTGTTGCATCAATCAAATGAGGATGGAGTTTTAGAGGAAGTTAAATCAAAATTAAACCATATTGATCCAGATTTTAGAGCGATACCAATTTCCAATAAAGATAGCCTGGAAGAGAATTATCATAAGAAAACTTCACCAATCTTTATAGGAGGTGCAGGGCGATCCGGTACTACATTGCTAAGAGTAATGTTAAATGCACACCCGAATTTATGCTCTGGTCCTGAGTTTAAAATGCTCCAACCCATTGCTAACTTATATAATCAAATGATTTCTATAGAAGATATTAGAAATGCCTATAATATTAATAAAGATGATGTTAATCGATCTTTTAGCAGTTTTATAAGTAGTTTTTTTGGAAAGTTTAAATTAGAAAATACTGCAAATAGAATTGTAGAAAAGACTCCTCACAATATCCTTATTATGAAAGAGCTAATTAACATATTTCCTGATGCTAAGTTTATCCACGTTTTTCGAGACGGAAGAGATGTTGCTTCTTCACTAGTTACAATGAATTGGCATGATTTCCAAGGAAAACCTTTACCATATGTTCAAAATATACAAAATGCAACTGATTATTGGAAACAAGTAATTACCAAAAGTTTTACCGATTCAAATGATCCAATACTTAAAGGTAAAGTTAAATTCATAAAGTATGAAGATTTAATTGCCGAACCAAAAAAACTTATGAAAGATATTTTAACATTTATAGAGGAACCATGGTCTGAACAAGTATTAGACTATTCAAATGTGGACCGTGGATATGAACCAAATGAATCAAGTACAAGTCAGGTATCAAAACAAATATATACAAATTCTAAAAAGCGTTGGCAGAGGGATTTTACAGAGAAAGATAAACAAGTATTTAAAGAAATTGCTGGTAGTTTATTAATTGATCTAGGATATGAGAATAATTTTAATTGGTAGAGACAATTTATAACAAGATTTTAGAAAGGAACGATAATATGGAAAACTACCCACCAATGTTTATAGGTGGAGCCGAAAGATCAGGGACAACTTTGTTAGTAGATCTTCTAGGGCTACATTCTAATATCTCCCCAGTATATGAAACAGATTTTGTAAAATTTCTCGTCAAAATGTTTTATACAAATAATGCAAATATACCTTTTGAAGATAAAAAAGTACAGTTTAAAGAACTTGTATAGAATAAGTATATAGTTTGGAGCAGCTAAAATGTTGCTCTTTTTGTTTGATTAAACCTTATCAACCCTAACCAACTCAATTATATCCACAATCAAGGGTTTATCTTTCTGCCTTTCGACAAGATCTTCAATATTTCCTAAACAAATTCTTTTACCAACCGATATAAATAAAAAGTATATCGTTAAAGTACGAATAAAAATAATCTTTAATATAATTATTAATGAGAACGTAATTTAAGAGGTGACTAAAAATGAGAATTGGTGGACTAGCTTCTGGGATGGATATTGATAAGCTTGTCAACGATCTGATGAAAGCCGAGCGGATGCCTGTACAAAAGATGGAACAGGATAAAACATGGTTAACATGGAAACGTGATGCGTATCGCGAAATGAATACATTATTATTAAATTTTAGATCTGAACTAACAGACATGAAGATGTCGACTACATTCCGTGCAAGGACTACTTCCTCAACGAATTCGGATTTTGTAACAGCAACAGCATCAAGTAGTGCTAGTTTATCATCTTATAATGTTTCAGGGGTTTCCAAGTTAGCAACTGCTGCAACACAAGTAAATAATGATAAAGCCTTCACAGACCCATCTACGGTTGATACGAGTAAAAGTCTTTTTGAACTTAAATCAGATTTCGTCTATGGATCTTTTGATTGGCAATATGGGAGTGTTAAGGAAAAGTCTATTTCCGTTAATACTAAAGATACGAAGGTGTTTTCACTTGGGGATACCGACATTAAGGATGATCCAAGCGCCATGTCTGTAAAGGTCGGTAATAAATTTTATGAAGTATTCACGGAATCGACAGTACCTAAAGATGGATCGGGCAATTACGTATTAAATGATGATCAAGTGTTGATTGATACAGAAACAGGTACATTAACATTCAACAAGGCACTGGATGTAAATGCTGAAATCAAGGTCAAATACACTGGTGACTTACAAATTGATAAATTAAAAACGAGGGAAGATGGGAAAATCCAGCTTTCAAATCAACATATTAATCAAAATGCGGCACTTGAAAATCAGGTAGCAATAACTATTGATGGTAAAGCGTACATTACAGATGGGACAAACATTGTTGATAAAAATGATTCTACTAACATCATCGGAACAATTGATTACCAAAATGGGACGCTTAGTTTAAATCCTGAAAAGATAGAAAAAGGATTAGATGTCGAGGTAAAATATCAATATCAATATACGAGTTTCAGAGTTGGTTCTTATACGGAAGATGGCTTTAAGAACGAGGTATTTAATATTGAAGCATCAACGTCTTTTGATGCTCTTGTAAGTGAAGTTAATGAGGCAGATAATGGTGTGAATCTTTTCTATGATGAAGTTACTGGGCAAATGACATTAACAAGAACCGAAACTGGTAATTTCCGAGGTTCAGAGTTTGATCCGAAAGCAACTACGGAAGATTATAATGGTCATGAAATTGTCGTTTCAGGGCAATTTGCAACCCATCAGATGCGCTTTAATGTTGCTAAAGAAACTGGAGGGACTGATGCCCATTTCACGTTAAATGGACTGGATACATCTAGGCATTCCAATTCATTTGAAGTTTCTGGCGTCACTTTTAATTTGAAACAAGTATTTTCAGATAAGGATGTAAAGATTTCGATTAATAATGATAGTGAAGCCGTTTTTGAAAATATTAAAGATTTTGTTGAAAAGTATAATGAGCTCATTGATAAAGTTAATGAAAAACTCCAAGAGGATAGACACCGGGATTATCGGCCATTAACTGAGAAACAGCGTGAGGAATTGTCTGATAGACAGCAAGAGTTATGGGAAGAAAAGGCAAAAAGTGGTTTACTCAAGGGAGATGATCTGCTTTCGGGTGCTCTTAACGACATGCGACGTGACTTTTACACACCTGTGAATAATGGAGAAATCTCATCGATGTACCAACAATTAACAAGTATCGGTATAGAAACCACTGAAAACTATCTGGAAGGTGGAAAACTTGAAATTGACGAGTCAAAATTGAAAGAGGCCATACAAGATAACCCTGAAGCAGTAGAAAAATTATTTGACGGTGGTAGTGATTCTTCTTACGGACAAAAAGGGATATTACATCGATTATACCAATCTGTTAATGAAACGATGGACGTAATTAAAGGAAAAGCAATTGACTCTGATCATACAATGGGAAAAAGAATAGATGATTTAGATGATCGGATTGATGTGTTTGAAAATCGTTTAGTACAAATAGAGGACCGTTACTGGCGACAATTTACCGCTATGGAACAAGCTATTCAACGACTGAATTCACAGTCCATGTTCATTTCGCAACAATTCAGTGGTGGCATGTAAACAATTAGGAAATCCTGTGGAACGATATCCACGGGTTTTTTTCCTTCTTAAGGTTGTACCAAATAATTCATAAGGAAATGAGGAATTGAAATGGAAAAGCAAATAGAAGTAATGAAACAATCAGCAGAATTATTAGATACAGTCTATGAAGGATTGCAGCATATGCAGCAGTTACTAAAGGAAGGTAAGTTTGAAGAGACAATTCCTTTATTTGGCGATATCGTTTATGCTTTTTCAACTATAGAGAACTCTGTATCAGAATTACCAGATGAAATTTTATCTGATGATAGTAAAGCATTAACAACCAAAGTCAGAAACGCGTTGGATCATGTTGTCGGTTCATACGAATCGAAAGAATATGGGAAAGTACAAGAAGTGCTACAGTTTACATTGATGCCGAGCTACAGAAAATGGATGGAAGAGTTGGATGAGGCGTTTAGGTCGTTTTTGGTTTCATAATAATAATTAGTTTGTTGCTCTGCCGGTAATAATCAGACCTCTATCATTTTATCTGTGCTTAAAAGTTTTGAATGATATTAAAGGAGCTACAGTCAATCTTTTAAGTAACTCCTATTAATTCCAATAACTTTTGCACATACATAATGAAATGCATTACAATAAGAGCATAAGCATGTATTATAGACAAATTCAATTATATGGAGGTACATATATGAACGGTTTAATGAACGGAAAGAATATTGTTGTCATGGGTGTGGCGAATAACAGAAGTATCGCATGGGGTATTGCGAAGTCCTTACATAATGCTGGAGCGAACTTGATTTTCACGAATCGCCAGGAGCGTTCGAAAAAGAAATTGGAGAAGCTACTAAACGAAAATGACATAAACAATTCCCAATTAGTATCATGTGATGTTGCAGATGACGCGAGCATTGCCGCAGCGTTCAAGGAAATTGGTGAGAAAGTAGGCGTGATTCACGGTGTTGTGCATTCGGTTGCGTTTGCCGATCGTGATGATTTAAATGGCGATTTTGTTGAAACATCTCGTAAAGGTTATTTAATGGCACAGGACATTAGCTCTTATTCGCTAGTAGCGGTTACGAGAGAAGCGCGTAAGTTCATGAAAGAAGGTGGGGGCATTGTTACACAAACCTATCTCGGTGCGGAAAAAGTAGTGAAAAATTATAATGTCATGGGTGTTGCGAAGGCCGCGTTAGAAGCAAGTGTCCGTTACTTGGCTGAAGATGTTGGTCCAGCTGGAATTCGTGTGAATGCAGTATCTGCAGGTCCTGTTAGAACTTTATCTGCGAAAGGTGTTTCCGGATTTAATGATAAGTTATCTATCATTGAGGAGAAAGCTCCATTACGTCGTCACATTGATCAAGACCAGGTTGGCGATGCGACGTTATTCTTACTTAGTGAAATGGCACGTGGAGTTACTGGAGAAGTACTACATGTCGATTCAGGCTTTCATATTATCGCTGGATCTTAATAATAGTAGAGAAACGATATGCAGAAATTTATGCATATCGTTTTTTAGTACTTAAGGTTTTAGCGATAAGCCAAGGTTTTTCTTATATGCCAAAAGGCTCAGCAAGAATTTGTATTTAGATTTAATCACAAACATTTGTTCGCATTTTCTGGTTTATATACTATCTATTGTGCTATAATAACTGGTAGATAAGGTTCTTTTAGGAGTGGTCGGCTAGCCCTAGCAGCGTTTTAAAAGGGGGTGATGCCTTTGAGCATTTTCGAGGTGTTTATGATTGTGTTTGCATTTGGTACGTTTTTGACCGGTTTGTTAACTCTCGTTGAAAAAATGATCAATAAAAAATAGACCTCCCTATTAACCCTCATTGTTGATTGGGAGAGGTCTATTCAGATTGGATAGCAGATCCCCTGGGGGAACGCTTATCGATAGGCCACAGTTGCAGCTGTGGTCTAAATATTATATGCACATTTCTACCTATAGTATACCACAAACTCACCGAATGAAAAGAATTACACATATATTTTAAAAGGTCATTGAATCTTTAGTCGCACCGTTTTCGGACGGATAGCGGCTTTTTTTTATTCATATTCAAAGAATTCACATCGTATGCTGAACAATAAGGGCTTGACTAATAGAAGAAAAAGCCTGCAGATGAACTGGAAGATTCAGATAATACTTTGTTTAAATGTTTGGATTTGTTATACTATTTGGAACAATGATAATATCATCAAAAAGTAGGAGGTAGAAAGTATGGACTCATTACCATTTGTTTCATGGTTTTGGCTGTATGTTCCAATTACGGCATGTATGATTATTGGGGTAATTACTTTTTTAATAGAAAGGGGACGTGATTAGACAATGGAAGCCATTATTACTTTTTCGGTATATTGTATTGGTATGCTGGTAATTGGATTGTGGACATACAGTAAAACAAGTACACTTTCGGATTACATACTTGGTGGTAGAAGTTTAAACCCATGGGTAGCGGCACTGTCCGCTCAGGCGAGTGACTTTAGTGGTTGGCTATTATTAGGACTTCCGGGTGCAGTTTATGCATCAGGTATTAGTGGACTGTGGATTGGTGTTGGATTAGCTGTAGGTGCTTACTTGAACTGGCAGTTTATCGCTAAACGTTTACGCCGGTATACAGAAGTTTCAAATGACTCCGTAACCTTACCAGAGTTTTTTGAAAACCGTTTTCGCGATAAAAGTCATTCATTACGAGTTGTTTCCGCACTTTTTATTCTCATTTTTTACATGATTTATGTTGCTTCAGGTCTTGTAGCAAGTGGTAAATTGTTTGTTGCCATATTTGATGGAATGACATTTACACAAGGCTTATGGATTGGTGCAATTGTTGTTATAGCATATACATTCCTAGGTGGATTCCTCGCAGCGAGTTATACAGATTTCATTCAGGGATCACTTATGTTCTTAGCATTAATTATCGCTCCAATTTATATCATTTGGGGACATTTAGGTGGGCTTTCAGGTTTATGGACCAAGCTTTCTTCGATAAATCCTGATTTGTTGTATGTAACAAGAAATGTGACTTCTGATTTTGGGGAAGGTGTTTTTTGGCAAAGTGCAGGAACAGCCACATTTATAACGATTATTTCCTTGTTGGCCTGGGGATTAGGTTATCCTGGTCAACCACATATTATTGCTAGATTTATGGGAATTCGCAGTGCAAAGGATGTTCCTAAGGCTCGAATGATTGCAATGATCTGGATTGGTATATCTTTATTAGGCGCAATTTTTGTGGCTCTTGCAGGAATCGCATACTTTGATGTTCCATTAGATGATCCAGAACAAGTGTTTATTCGATTGATTCAGGTAGTATTTAATCCATGGGTTGCAGGTTTCTTATTAGCAGCAGTATTGGCAGCAATCATGAGCACAATGGATTCACAATTGGTTGTGGCGTGTAGTGCATTAGCGGAGGATTTCTATAAACCATTCTTCCGTAAAAATTCTTCACAAAAAGAATTAATGTGGGTAGGACGTATAGCTACTGTTGTTATTGCGGGAATTGCACTTGCATTAGCATCTAGTGGTAGTCAAAGCGTATTAGGAATTGTTGCATACGCATGGGCTGGATTTGGATCCGTGTTTGGTCCACCTGTTATTTTTGCACTATGGTGGAGACGTACGACGGGCTTAGGTGTTTTATTTGGAATGCTTGTCGGAGGAATAACGGTTATCTTATGGGAGGTTTTCCCTTCCATTTCCGCAGCGCTTGGCGTAGAAGGTTTGTATTCTCTTGTACCAGGCTTCGTACTTTCTTGTCTGGTTATCTGGATTGTCAGCTTGATGGGTAAAGCACATCCTGAAGTAGAGGCAGAATATAATCAAGCAATTGCAGATTGATTTTAAAAATTTACCCATTGGCCAGTGTTGCTGGCTAATGGGTATTTTTACATAAAAAATTGTACAGAATTGTGTTTTTTGCGACAATAGGGGAAGAATATAAATATAAGCTAGGAGTGATCGTATATGAGACAGGAAATGATTTACGGAAATACACCTTGTTATTTGGGAGGAAAAAAAGTTTTCCTTGAGGATGACAGTACAAATGACCGTGATGTGTTGATTTATGGTGTTCCATGGGAAGGATCTGTGACATGGGGGAATTATACGGGATGTGAGCTTGGTCCTAAAGTAATTCGTCTGAATTCAGCACGCTATTCGGGTTATTTACCAGAATTAAACCATATTGATGTAAAAGAGCATTATAAATTTGGAGATTTAGGTGATGTAGATGTTGTTCCGGCTGACACACGGGAGACCATGCGTCGGATTGAAAAGTTTGCAGGTAAGGTTTGGCAAACAGATAAGTTTCCTGTAGCTTTTGGTGGGGATCATGGGATTACATACCCAATCGTAAAGGCGCTGAGTGAAGAAATTGATGGACAAGTAGGTATTATTCACTTGGATGCTCACTATGACAATCATCCAGATTATGAAGGGGATTTATTTGCAAGAAGCACACCATTCCACCGGATTTATGAGAGCGAAAGCGTTCGGAATGAAAGTATCGTGCATATGGGAATTCATGGTCCCAGGAACAAGCCGGAGACTGGAAGATATGCTGATGAAGTAGGCGCGACAACGATTTCGGCTCGTCAAGTTAGGCAGTCAAAAAATTTAGTTGAATTGGCACGTGATGCATACAGTATTGCAAGTAAAGGAACAGAGGCTGTTTATCTGAGCATTTGTAGCGATGTACTGGATTTCGCGTTCAATCCAGGTG
Organism: Virgibacillus necropolis; assembly: GCF_044793635.1. Taxonomy (GTDB): domain Bacteria; phylum Bacillota; class Bacilli; order Bacillales; family Amphibacillaceae; genus Virgibacillus_F; species Virgibacillus_F necropolis_A. Next base: position 1,101,866 of record NZ_CP084992.1, on the reverse strand, counting down.
GTCCAGTCGATGGAAATGGATTAACTTCGTATGAACTAGTTGAGCTTGTATATGAATTTTCGAAGCTAGGCATTCGTGGAATGGATTATGTGGAGGTATATCCACAACAGGATTCAAATGATAATTCATCCCATTTCGTATCCACAGTAGTTTTGTATGCGTTAGCAGGGAGAATTTTAAACGAACAGAAATAAATTTAGTGGTGTTGTGGACAACCTCTCTTTTGTGGTGGGGTTGTCCTGTTTTTTTGTGGGTGCACCCCGTTATTATTATATCCGCCGTTCCAGGGGGATATCTGCCGATTTTATAAAATAACCGCCGTTCTGCAAATATAACTGCTAATTTTAAAATATAACCGCCAATCTACACTTATATCCGCCATTCGCATTTCCACCCAGTCGACATTGGCTGCCAACCTCACCATCACCCTAAAGCAAATTCAACTGCTTTCCTAGCATGGATATCCATCGTGTTATAAAGAGGTAACGAACTGTCCTCTTGTTTGATGATCAAAGGAATCTCCGTGCAGCCTAAGACAATTGCTTGTGCACCTTCCGAGCGCAGATCTTCTATCATGGCCTGGATCTTCTTTTTTGATTCAGGTAAAAACACACCTTGGCAAAGTTCCTCAAATATAATTCGATTTAATTCGGTCCGAGCAACTTGACCTGGTGTAACGACATCAATTCCACGTTCTTCAAGTCGTTCGTGGTAAAAGTCTTCTTCCATTGTATAGCGTGTTCCGAGTAATCCTATTTTTGATATTTTGTCCTCACATATAGCTTCAGCAGTTGTATCGCCGATATGGATGAGTGGAACGTTAAGTGATTCCTGAACTTGACCGGCAATTTTGTGCATCGTGTTCGTGCATATTAACACACAATCAGCACCAGCAGATTCCAGTTTTTTCGCGATATCACTTAAGATTGCTGCGGCCTTTTCCCATTCATTATTCCGTTGGAGGAGTTCTATTTCTGCAAAATTTAAACTGTACAACATACACTCTGCAGATGATAGTCCACCAACCTGATTGCTTATTTTTTTATTAATTATACGGTAGTACTCAAGGGACGACTCCCAGCTCATGCCACCGATTAGTCCTATAGTTTTCATGCTGATCCTCCTCTCAAAGCTATTGTAGACCTCTTCTCAAAAATCGTCTAATAAAAAAACCACACGTAGAAAAAATCCACGCATGGCATAAAAAGTTATTTTGCATTCTCATCAATTTTAAATTTGTTTACTTGTTCTTGCATTTGCATCGAATAGTCTTCCAGTTCTTCTGCCAGGTGATTTAATTGTTCCATTGAAGCGGTTTGTTGTTCAATAGATGCAGATATTTCTTCAGTTCCTGCAGCAGTTTCCTGACTGATCGATGCGATATTTTGTGTGTTCTTGGAAATGATATGTTCCTGATTGATGATTGTTTTCATGGTTTCCATGACTCTTTCAATCAATTCGTTATTTGTCTTAATGGTATCCTGAATGTTTGTAAATGCTTGTTCGGTCTGATCAACTGACATGGATTGTGTTTGAATCACGTCATTGGTTTTGCCTACAAGGGAAACTGTGTTCTTGGTCTCGACTTGCATTTCTTCTATTAAAACGGAAATATCGCCCAAAGCACTCTCGGATTGTTCGGCAAGTTTACGTACTTCATCGGCTACCACCGCAAAGCCACGGCCATTTTCACCTGCACGTGCCGCTTCAATTGCTGCGTTTAATGCTAATAAATTTGTCTGACTGGCAATATCAGCAATTTTCGTTACGATATCATTGATGTTAGTCGACTTCGTATCAAGGGATTGAATCGCTTTAACCACTTCAGATGTCATTTCACCTGTTTCTGTCGATTGTTTGTGGAGAAGCTTAACAATGCCTGAGCCTTTTTCGGATATCTCATTCATGACTTTTGCCTCGTCAAAAACCTTTTGATTATACGACTCAATTTCTTTAATCAAGTTTGATAATTTTTCTGTAGCGACTGCGTTCTGTTCCATCATTTCAGATTGTTCGCCAGCACCAGTTGCGATTTGCTCCATCGTTGTTGCCACTTCATTTGATGAAGCTGTATTTTCTTCAGCACTTGCAACCAGTGTTTGTGACGCTTCAGAAACGTTAAATGATACATCTTTGATATTGACCATCATTGTACGCATTTGGTGAAGCATGTTTTCAAAGCTTTGCGCCAATACGCCAATTTCATTTTTTGCGTTAATATTCGATTTTGCCAGAAGGTCTCCATTTTCCACTTCTTTCATTGTTGATTGAAGTTCCTTGATTGGTTTCGTGATACGTTTTGTTGAGATAAAGGAAACTGCAATAGCAATTGCAATAACGATTAATAGTGTGATTGCGATAGGTAGCATAATAGTTCTTGCTTGTTCTTGAAAATCTTTTTCAAAAACAGTTTCCCCAACTACCCAACCAGTTTTCTCGTTTGTCGTATAGCCTAAGATTCGGTTACCGCCGTCTGCTTGGTATTCGATAATGCCATTGTCACTACTGCTTTGCAGTTCCTTAAAATATGGTTGTTGCTCTGCGCTGGTTCCAATTAAGGTTTCGTCAGGATGTGCAATAAAATTACCGCTTCGGTCAATGATTAACGCAAATCCGGACTTTCCTACTTTTATTTTATTGGTCATCTCAATTAAGGTATCAACATATATATCAGCGCCTGTAACGCCAACGAGTTGTCCATTATTATAAAATGCTTTCGCGGCTGTTACAATCATTTGTTTTGTTGCATTATCAATGTAAGGCTTGGTCCAGATAACCTCACCCTTAGCATCTGCCGCTTTTTTATACCATGAGCTGGAGCGTGGATCGAAATCATTACCAAGGTCCGCTTCTGGATAAATAATGGTTTCTCCCGTTTTTCGAATACCAGCGTATACATTAGCTATTGTAGGGTTTGCTTCTCTCGTTTCCCCAAGATAGTCAAGTAGTTCAGTGCGTTTATCAGGTTTATATGTAGTGAATAAGTCGTTTTCTACAAAGCGATTAATTACGCTCTCTGTATTGGAAAAAAACACATCAAACGTATCATTTAAATTTGCTGTCTGGCTTTCCACACTGTTTGACATTTGGTCTATCATTGCATTTGAACTAAATTTATAGCTAGTATACGCAATCAAGGCACCTGCAATAATTATTAATAGTAAGAAGGGCACTAGAATTTGACGCTGCAGGGATCCCTTGTGCCGTTTATTAAGTTTCTTACTTTGCTTATTCTTTTTTAGTTTCATTATTATCACCTTTCGACTGGAAATATCTGTCCTCTCATTCTTATCGGAAAAATTTGTCGAAATATGTAGTAACAAAGTAGTGTTTTTTTGCTTGAAGTAAAATGATTTTGCCAGAACCCTTTGTTATTGGTCAAACATACAGATATGCTATATTAGATGATAGATATTATTTAGGGTTTAAAGGATGTTGGGATTTTAATGACGAATGATTCAAAGCGATTTTATAGTGTTTTATTGGTTATAGGTATTATTTTTGTGGCATTTAACCTACGTCCTGCGATCACCTCAGTGGGACCAGTGATTGGCATTATTCGTGATGATATTGGTTTATCAAACTGGAGTGCGGGACTTTTAACGAGTCTACCATTAATTGCGTTTGCAGTTATGTCACCACTAGCCCCCAGACTTGGAAATAAGTATAGTAATGAGCGGGCTTTATTAATTGGACTCATTTTATTATTAATTGGGGTGATGGTTCGGTCTATTTCTGCGTTAATACTACTTTTCGCTGGGACTGTTTTTATCGGTCTCGGGATTGCTATTTGTAATGTCTTGTTACCAGGAGTAATTAAGGAAAAGTTCCCTGCAAAAGTTGCCCTGATGACAAGTTTATACTCGACTGCGATGGGAATCTTTGCGGCAACTGCCTCGGGGCTTAGTATTCCGTTAGCACGTGGTGCAGACTGGGGCTGGCAGCTTGCGTTACTGTTTTGGACAATTCCAGCTGTGATTGGGATTATTATTTGGATCTATCTAAGTAAGCGCGATCAATCAAAAAAATCGGTTGAGATGAAATATGTGCAGCCTTCTGATAACCGAATGTGGCGTTCACCACTTGCATGGCAGGTGGCATGTTTTATGGGATTACAGTCTTTTATGTTTTACGTAACCGTTTCGTGGTTACCTGAAATTTTACATGACTATGGTGTGAGCATGGCAACAGCTGGCTGGATGCTTTCGTTTACACAATTTGTTGGATTGCCAGCAAGTTTCTTTGTCCCTGTCATAGCAAATAAATTCAAATCACAGAGTCTGATCGTCGTTACACTCACGTTATTTGCGATGGGTGGATACACCGGTTTATTAATCGGTGAGTCGTATGCAACCATGATTGTTAGTATTATTAGCATCGGTATTGCATTGAGTGGAAGCTTCAGCTTGGCACTTGCTTTTTTAGGAATGCGTGCACGAACAGCACGGCAGGCAGCAGAGCTATCGGGGATGGCGCAATCGCTCGGCTATACACTGGCCGCAATTGGACCGATGCTTATCGGCTTCTTGTTTGATATAACCCATGCCTGGTCGGTACCGCTTTTAACGTTGATCGGGGTAGCTGTTCTGGTTGCGATCTTTGGATATTGTGCAGGGCGGAATAAATATGTATTAGATTAATAAAGTTAGACGGATGTGAGCATATGCAGTATTCAATCAAGGATTTTTACTTTTGGAAAATAACCATGAGTTTAGCAATGGCATCATTTTTTATATTTGCAAGTATGTATGCCGTACAGCCGCTTCTTCCAGTATTTGTTGGTCAATTTGGTGTATCGGTATCAACGTCCAGCTTATCTATATCGCTAACGATTATTGGCTTGATTATTGGATTAATCGTGCTGGGTTTCTTATCAGATCGAAGCGGTCGGACGTTTTTTATCAAGTTTTCATTAGTTGGATCTATTATTCCGTTTTTCTTAATACCACTAGTGGACTCTTTCGTTTTTCTACTCGTCTTACGATTGATTCAGGGGTTCGCCTTAGCAGGATTACCAGCAGCATCCCTTGCATACATTAGTGAGGAAATTGACAAAAGAAGTGTCAGTGTTGCGATGGCATTGTATATCTCTAGTAATGCACTTGGAGGAATGTTGGGCAGGGTGCTAACGGGGTACATTACGGACCATTATTCATGGGAAATCGCATTTTATTTCTTGGCATCTGTTGGTGTCATCATCTTGGTTGCTGTTTTTCTGATGCTTCCGAGGTCAAATCGATTTGAAGCTAGTAATCTGTCATTCTCACGTGACATTGAAGGCTTTCTGTTTCATTTAAAAAATCCTGCTTTATTACTCGTGTTTGGCCTGGGAATTGTTCTGCAATTTTCGTTCACAGGCTTATGGACTTATCTCCCTTTTTATTTGGAGGGACCACCTTTCACGCTTTCTTTACAAATCATTTCCTATACTTTTTTTGCGTACGGTTTAGGTGTAGTGGGTTCACCATTTGCAGGGTGGCTAGCAGGGAAGTTTGGCATACGGATTGTTCGGATCATAGGAATTATTACTCTAGGATTCGGGATTTTTTTAACATTAAGCAATTCTTTAGTAGTTCTGATTATTGGACTATGTATCACCTGTTTGGGATTCTTTACGGCACATTCCTTAACTGCAGCATCAGTCAGTGAACAAGCGACACATCATAAAGGGAGCGCGTCAAGCTTATATCTTGTTGCCTATTATGTCGGAGTTGCGTTAGGTAGTACTGCATTCGGACCAATATTTAGTGCGGTAGGTTGGACTGGATTAGTAATAGTTGCAGGAAGTATACCGATCCTTTATATCATTTTTGTAACTGGTGTAACCAAGCGACGGGCATAAGCCTGTCGTTATTTTTTTTAGCTATTTTCTATAAGATTGTTGTTTTTGGCACAAAATAATGAACTGCGACATCCTAACATACCGCTCCGGAAATACACTGCGCTTTCCGCGGGCTTGCGCTGAGCCTCCTCGCTCGCAAAAAACGCTCACTGTGGGGTCTCATCGTCTTCGCTTTTCCCGCTGGAGTCTACGTGTATTTCCTTCGCTAGTATGCGTTTTGGTTGAAGTGTTGCCCACGGAAATCAACATTGCCGCATATGAAAAGGGCCTTAATTACGAACAAAAAAACACGATGGACTGCAATCCATCGTGTTTTGATCTCTATTTAAATGACGCTGGCAGGTTCGATAAATCGATTCCCCATGCCACTGGAAGATAGAAGTAAATGGCTAGTGTGACGATAATAATGCCTACGATGTTTAAGGCAAAGCCTGCTCTGGCCATATCGGGTATTCTTAAATAACCTGACCCGAATACAACTGCGTTTGGTGGGGTTGCAACCGGCAACATGAATGCACATGATGCAGCAACACCAGCAGCTATCATAACAGAGTAAGGGTGAATATTTAACGCAAGTGCAAGAGATGCCATAATTGGATACATCATGGATGCAGTCGCTGTATTGGAAGTTATCTCCGTTAAGAAAATAACCAGTGCCGCGACGACGAGTATGACTACAAATGTACTTACACCTTGCAGAGCAGTTAGTTGATTTCCAATCCATTCTGACAGACCTGACTCAACAAATCCTGATGCGATTGCAAGTCCACCACCGAATAGTAAAAGAATACCCCACGGAAGCTTTACTGCAGTATTCCAATCTAAGAGATGGTCTCCTTTTTTATTGATAGAAGGAATGATGAATAAAATAAGTGACGCTGTAAGTCCAATTACTGCATCATTGATGTTTTCATTAATTGCTTCTAAAACAAATGAACGTAAAATCCAAGCAAGTGCTGCCAGGATAAAGATGACAAATACTGCTTTTTCCTCAAAGGAAGGAGCACCGAGTTTCTTTTTCTCAGAATGAATTACTTTTTTTCCACCCGGAAGTGCCTTAACCTTAAGCGGGTATGCAATTTTCACCAAATAGAACCATGCAATAATAATGAAAATCCATGCAATTGGAACACCAAACAGCATCCACTTTGCAAAAGAAAGTTCTATCCCGTAAATTTTGTCGATTGTACCAGCTAGGATTGTGTTAGGTGGCGTTCCGATTAATGTACCGATTCCACCAAGTGATGCGGAATACGCAATACCCAGCATTAATGCTTTACCGAAACCAAAGTTTTCTTTCGATGTATCTATCGAGTCGTCGTCTTTTAATGCTTCAGATACTTGATAAATGATTGCTAGACCGATTGGTACCATCATCATAGCTGTTGCAGTGTTGGAGATCCACATCGATAGAAAACCAGTTGCAACCATGAATCCTAAAATAATACGCTCTGTATTCGTTCCAATGATCTCGATGATTGTAAGTGCAATTCGTTTATGCAGATTCCATTTTTCCATTGCAAGTGCAATCATAAATCCACCCATAAATAGAAAAATGGTGTCATCGCCATAAGAGGAAGTTGTTGCTTCAACATCCAAGCCACCAGTGAGCGGGAATAGAATAATTGGTAGTAAAGACGTAGCCGGGATTGGAATCGCTTCGGTCATCCACCATACAGCAATCCAGATTGTACTAGCCAAAATTGCTCTTCCATCACTTGACAATCCTTCAGGTGAAAAAACCGTTAATGTTAAAATGAATAGAATAGGTCCTAGAAAAAGTCCAACTAGCTGTGCGGGCTTATAACTCCGTTTATTTCCATCGCCGCCGTTTCCACCTGAAGAATCGGCTCCTGATTTAGTCTTATCTTTACTCAAATTTGATGCGTTTGGACGAACGAAAAAGCTTAACAAATCCTTCGCTTCATCATGTTTGTCCCATAACCAATTCCATGTTGCTGCAATCATAGTTTTCCTCCTTTGTTTGGTTAGAGATTTGTCTATTATACAAATTTTAAGAGAATTCGACAACAAATAGCTGTTAGCGCTTGCATGTAATTGATGAAATATTATGCTATTATTTTCCTAAGAGGAGTGGGATGTGAAGATGAATATTTCCATACAGCCACTTGGAGATAGTGGGGCAAAGGTAGAGTTTTATCATGAGGTAACACCGGAACTGAACAGGACCATCCAGCTTTTTTGCCAAAAACTTTCGGAATTTCCAATAAGTGGAGTGATAGAGTGGGTTCCTGCCTATGATTCTGTCGGTATATATTATGACTTTCGCAAAATTACATATGCAGAAATAGTAGATGAAATAACAAAGTTGCATGATAGGGTAGTCGAGGTGGATAGCCAGCCAATCCGGTTAGTTCACATTCCGGTAACGTACGGTGCTGAATACGGACCAGATCTAGGTAGGGTTTCTAAACACAATAACTGTTCAGAATCAGATGTGATAAAGCTGCACCAGGAGAAAAAGTACCTGGTTTATATGCTTGGATTCTTACCAGGATTTCCTTACCTAGGAGGGATGGTACATGAAATCGCTACACCACGTTTAGATAATCCACGAGACAAAATTATTGCTGGTTCTGTAGGTATTGCAGACCAGCAAACTGGTATCTATCCGCTTGCGTCACCTGGTGGTTGGAATATCATCGGGCGAACGCCGGTTTTATTATTTGAAAAGAAAAAAGAAAATGCGTTTTTATTTCGTGCTGGTGACTATGTAAAATTTGATGAGGTTTCTAATGAGGAGTTTTTAATAATTAAGGAACAGGTTGAAGAGGGGACATATGAACCACAAGTTGAAATGTTGAATGGTGGTGAATAAATGATGAGGAAAACCGTTGATTTGAATTGTGATATGGGAGAAGGATTTGGCGCAGATGAAGCGTTAATGCAGCATGTTACATCAGTGAATATCGCTTGCGGAGCACATGCTGGAGATCCGAATGTGATGGATACTACCGTACGTTTGGCAAAAAAATATGGCGTAACAGTGGGGGCGCATCCCGGATTTCCTGACATTGCCGGATTTGGTCGTCGCATGCTACAGCTTTCACCAGACGAGATCTATCGTTCGATGGTCTATCAAATTGGTGGGCTTGCAGCGTTTTGTAAGGTCCATGGTGTGGACATGCAGCACGTAAAACCGCATGGAGCATTGTACAATTTAGCAGCTAAGGACTCTGATGTGGCGGCCGCAATTGCAAGAGCTGTTTACGATATTAACCCTCAGTTACTTTTATATGGACTGGCAGGAGGCGCTTTGATTTCAGCTGGTCGTCAAGCAGGACTTCATACGGCATCCGAGGTATTTGCTGATCGAACCTATCAATCTGACGGGGCGTTAACACCAAGGAGTGAAGCTAATGCAATGGTTGATAGTGCTGATGGAGCAATAAAACAGGTTACAACCATGATTGAAAAAGGCTATGTTGAGGCGACGGATGGTGCGCAGGTGCCTATTAAAGCTGATACCATTTGTGTTCACGGGGACGGCGCCCATGCGGTTGATTTTGCTAAGGAGTTGCGTGCTGCGTTGGAACAAGGGAAAATTGATGTAAGGGCAATTTTATAAAAAAATAAAATGGTTGGTCGGGAGAGATTGGGCTGTAGTCGGGAGACAGAGCAACAAACTTGGGAGAGAGCATAATTAACTCGGGCGAGAGGACAACTTAGTCGGGAGAGAACGCGCCAAACTCAGGAGAGAATTTAAGTTGATCGATAGTTTTTGCATTGCCGATCGAACTCTGCGCATAATCGATCGAAAATAAAAACAATCGATCGAACCCGGCGACCAACCGATCGAGCCCCGCACATAAGCGATCAAACTCGGCACACAACCGATCGGGCTCCACGCATAACCGATCGACAGCACCAAAACTATCGAGCCAAACCAAACAAATATACATAATCGGAGGTGAGCCTATGCAAAGCCTTAAAATTTTTCAAGTTATAAAGCCGGGTGTTTTAACTACATTCCAGGATTTGGGTAGATCCGGCTACCAGCGATTTGGTGTTCCTGTTAGCGGGGCGATGGATACGTTTGCTTTGCAGGTTGCCAACATATTAGTTGGTAATATGCGTGATGAAGCGGCGCTCGAGGTAACGTTGATTGGCCCAACGCTTGAGGCTAAAGCTCCAATCACTATAGCTATCACGGGTGCAGGTTTATCGCCAACCATTAATAACGAATCTATTCCAATATGGAAGTCGGTCCATATGAATCCGGGCGACAAGCTTGAATTCGGCAAACGTCAATCTGGCATGCGTGCTTATATCGCTGTAGCTGGTGGGTTTGATGTGCCTGCATTTTTCGGTAGTAAATCAACGGATCGAAATAGTGGGTTAGGGATTGAACTGGAGAAAGATACTGCGCTTTACGGTAGGAAAACATCTGTAAAAGGTGGTATTTCTTTAGATGAAAAGTTAATTCCTACGTATGGGAATGAAGTGCAAATAGGTGTGATAGAAGGGCCGCATACAAACAACTTTTCAAAAGAAGAGCTACAGAAATTTTACCGTACCACCTTCACGGTAAATTCCAACTCAAATCGTATGGGCTACCGATTAAAGTCAGAACAGAGAATATCCCCGGGTCAACAAGGAGTTTGGTCGGATCCAGTCCCATTTGGTGGTATCCAAATCCCCGGTAATGGACAGCCAATTATCTTAATGGCTGATCGTCAAACGACTGGTGGATACCCAAGGGTTGGTACTGTCATGTCATCTGATTTGCCTAAAATTGCGCAGCTGGTCCCTAACAGTAAGATAAATTTTTATCCCATTTCTGTTGAAGAAGCGCAAACTAAAGCCAAACAAATGGAAGCTACTTTGCATAAACTGGAAACCTTTTATCGTGGTAATTCGTAATAGATAGCAGCGAGGTGATTCTAAATGAACAATCATCCAAAAGTGGACTTTGTTAAAAGTAAAAAGGTATCCTTTATTAACCTATTATCTGTATTAGTATTATTAGGCACAATCATTTATATTGCCATTATCTACCCCAGTTTACCTGACAGGATTCCAACTCATTTTAACATGGCTGGCGAAGCGGATGGATGGGGTGGGAAAAATTCAATTTTAATCTTTCCGTTTATTGCAATTATCACCTACATCCCTTTATATTATGTCAGTAAAGCTCCACATACATTTAACTACACGGTTACAATTACAGAGGAAAATGCACCACGTATATACCCTGTAGCCCAATATTATATGAGCTTGTTTAACCTGGAAACTATGATTCTTCTTTGCATTGCAGGGGTGGAATCCGCAATGGGAGGTATGGCACTTGGATTTCTATTTTTTCCTATTGTGATGGGGGTTTATCTTGTTACACTAATCTTCTTCATGGTTAAACTAAGTCGCCTAAAATAATACTATTGCTTAGTCACCCGAAATAGTTTAAAATAACTTGAATGAAGATACGGGTAAAGAGAGATGACAGTAATGCCGAAATACATATGGCTATTAGCGATAGCAACTACGATTAACGTTACAGGAGCTTCATTTTTGTGGCCACTGAATACCATTTATATGCACAATGAACTCGGCAAAAGTTTGGCTTTTGCGGGGTTTATTTTGATGTTTAATCAGTGAGCATCGATTGCGGGGAACATGATTGGTGGAATGTTGTTTGATAAATTAAGTGCATTCCGGACCATCATGATTGGAATGTCGATTGCTTTAGCAGCGTCTGTTACGATGTCGTTTTACCATAGTATTGTTCCCTATTCGATTTTGCTGGTTTTAATTGGATTTGGTGCAGGCATGACATGGCCAGTAATGTTCGCAATGGCTGGTTCTGTATGGCCAGAAGGTGAAAGACGTGCTTTTAATGCGGTATATGTTGCACAGAACCTTGGTGTAGCGCTTGGTGCATCCATTGGTGGGTATATTGCGAGTATCTCGTTTAATTATATTTTCATCGCGAACGCAGTGTTATTTGCGGTGTTTCTAGTCCTTGTCCTAACAACGTTTAAAGGGATGGATAAAGAGCGGGACCGTCAAATGCATACGACTATTTTAAAGCAGAATAAGGGCATTAAAAATAAATCAGCGTTTACAGCACTAATCATTTTATGTGGTGGATTTTTGATCTGCTGGATCGCTTACAGTCAATGGCAATCAACTATTGCGTCGTATACACAAGACGTTGGAATTGGTTTAGAGCAATATAGTATGCTTTGGGCAATCAATGGTTTCCTTATCGTTTTAGGTCAACCTCTGTTAAAATTAATTACAGATCGGGTTACATCTACGAAAAAACAAATTTATATTGGAAATTCGATTATAATAATAGCATTTGCTATAACTATGTTTGCGGAAGCATTTACTTTATTTGCAGTTTCAATGGTGATTTTAACTATCGGCGAAATGATTATGTGGCCTGCCATTCCGACGCTGGCTAATGAACTGGCACCAAAAGGACGTGCAGGCTTTTACCAAGGAATTGTGAATAGTGTTGGTGCTGCTGGACGAATGATTGGTCCACTACTTGGTGGGTTGATTGTAGATTTATACAATATTCAATTGTTGTTTTTCCTTTTATTAGGATTGTTGGTTATCCCATATTTCACGACACATTTGTATGACCGCAAACTAATTGAAGAAGAGGCTTCCTAAATAAATAGATGAAGGAGAATGAGTATGAACAAGTTAGAAAAGCAGATTAAGCTTATTGCACTCGATATGGATGGAACATTGTTAACAAGCGATGAAAAGGTAACAGAACGTACGCACAAGGCAATTCAACAAGCAATGGAAAAAGGTGTGCATGTTGTAATTAGCACTGGTCGTTGGTTGGGCTCATGCTATCCATATGCAGAATCTCTTGGATTACAGTCTTATCTTGTGACAAGTAATGGTGGAGAAATCTGGACGATGGAAAAAGAACTGATCGAGCGCCATACAGTTGATCCGGTCTTAATGGAAAAATTGTGGGACCTTGGTAAAAGATATGATATGGGATGCTGGATGATTGCTACTGATGCTGTTTGGCGTGGGGAGCGTCCAAATGAATTTTCAAAGCATGAATGGTTGAAAGTTGGGTTTGACTCACATTTTCCAAGTAATTTGGAGAAATTCATGCAGGAACTATCTTATTTTGATGAATTGGAGTTAACTAATTCACAACCACACAATGTAGAAGTTAACCCAAAAGGCGTACATAAAGGTAGTGCCTTAAGTAAGGTTTGTGAAAAACTGGGTATCACCATGGATGAGGTAATGGCGGCAGGAGACAGCTTGAATGATATGAAAATGATTCAACAGTCTGGACTAGGAATTGCTATGGGCAATGGACAGGAAGCAATTAAGAAAGCAGCAGACTTTGAAACCGATACAAATGATGATGACGGTGTTGCAAAAGCAATCGAACGGTTTGTATTAGATTGATCCTCGGCTGAATCCTTTCCTTTTGCCTTACTTTTTTGTCGAATTCCTTCTATATTTGTCAGTAGCTTTCATTGTGTGCAAAAAAGGAGTATAATATAAGGAAGTAAGACGAAAGGGGTTTTGTTGATGTCTTTTTCTCGCGGTCCTAAAGAGCCACTACCTGAAATAGAAACACATGTGTGGACTTGTTCTAGTGAAGAGTGTCAAGGGTGGATGAGGGAGTCATTTAGCTTTGAAGAAGAGCCAAAATGTCCACTTTGTAAGTCTTCAATGGAAAAGGAAACACGTATGCTACCTGAATTAAAATAAGTCGCTTAAATCAAGGCATACCCAGTAGTAAGAGCTATTAATTGCTTGTATCAAGTAGGATGAATTACTGCTTTTTTTTTATGTTTATATATTTTTGATTGGGATGTCTGATTTGGCATCTTTTTTATATATTTTCAAGCAGAAGGATGCATGATCAACAAGCGAATAGCTTTAGAAAAACCTTAGTCATTTGGCTGAGGTTTTTTTATTTAAGGTCGATTTCTATAAGTTGAAAAAATGTAGCTGTATAGAAGTATATTTCCACTGCGGCATTAAATAACTTAAAACAATAATCTTTACTAAAGGCTGTTTTCGCAAAGATTGTTGCTTTTGGGGGAATAGATATATATTGCGACGTAACATGCAACTCTGGATATAAACTGCGAAGTAACCAAAAATTATGTTCAGTGCCCTGCGACCGCTACGGAAAAATCACTACGCTTTCCGCGGGCTTGCGCTGAGCCTCCTCGATCGCAAAGAACGCTCACTGCGGGGTCTCATCACTTCGCTTTCCCGCAGGAGTCTCCGTGTTTTTCCTCCGCAAACATGGTGTCTGAAAGCAGTGCTATATAGCTCCTTATGGCAGTTGATTGGAGCGGATGACCGTTGACTCCTGCGGGAACAGCACGAGTCTGAAGACCCCGCAGCGGAAATCAACCAGCATTACGTCGCAATATATATCAACTATGCAGATGAAATAGCAACAATGCGTACGAAAAGAGCCCAACTTAATAATAAGATAAATGAAAAGTCTAATAGTTGCAACAATTCATGATTAATTGATATAATCAATGAAGAGGTTACGCCTTAGACAAACTCAACATTATATATGTAAGCGATTGCAATAATACGAGGAGGAATGTATAGAATGCAGTATGCAAATCCAAACACAGACGGGGCAAAGGTAACATTCAAAGATCGTTATGATAACTTCATAGGGGGAGAATATAGAGCTCCTGTAAATGGAAAGTATTTTGAGAATGTAAGTCCTGTAACAGGCAAGGTCTTTTGTGAGATTGCTAGATCGACAAAAGAAGATGTAGAAGCAGCAGTAGATGCAGGTCACGCAGCAGCAGAAAAATGGGGCAAAACCTCGGTTGCGGAACGTGCTAATATTTTAAATAAAATTGCCGATAGAATGGAAGAAAATCTGGAAACGCTAGCTGTAGCAGAAACATGGGATAATGGTAAGGCAGTTCGCGAGACATTGGCTGCCGATATTCCTCTAGCAATAGATCATTTCCGGTATTTTGCTGGAGCAATTCGCGCCCAAGAAGGCGGACTCAGTCAAATTGACGATGATACAGTTGCCTATCATTTTCATGAACCATTAGGTGTAGTTGGACAAATTATTCCATGGAACTTTCCAATCTTGATGGCTACATGGAAATTAGCACCTGCACTTGCAGCAGGAAACTGTGTGGTGTTAAAGCCTGCTGAGCAAACACCAGCATCAATTCATGTATTGTTGGATCTTATTAAAGATCTACTTCCAGCAGGGGCACTTAATATTGTTAATGGATTTGGTGTGGAAGCAGGAAAACCTTTGGCATCCAACAGTCGAATTTCTAAAATTGCATTTACTGGTGAAACAACTACCGGGCGCTTAATTATGCAATATGCTTCTGAAAATATTATCCCAGTAACACTAGAGCTTGGTGGGAAATCACCGAACATTTTCTTTGAAGATGTTATGGACGCGGATGACGGATTTTTGGATAAAGCAATTGAAGGCCTTGTCATGTTTGCTCTTAACCAGGGAGAAGTATGTACTTGTCCATCTCGTGCGTTAATCCATGAATCGATTTACGACGAATTTATCCAGCGGGCTGTTGAACGGGTAAAACAAATTAAGATTGGGCATCCACTTGATACAGATACAATGATGGGTGCACAGGCTTCACAAGAACAATTAGAAAAAATTCAATCGTACCTAGATATCGGAAAGCAAGAAGGTGCTGATGTTCTTGTTGGTGGAAGCACCAATAAATTAGATGGGGATATGGAAAACGGTTATTACGTTGAACCGACTATTTTCAAAGGAAACAATAAAATGCGTATTTTCCAAGAAGAAATCTTCGGTCCAGTACTGTCTGTGACAACATTTAAGGATAAAGAAGAAGCAATGGAAATCGCTAACGATACGTTGTATGGATTAGGTGCAGGTGTTTGGACACGTAATATTAATACTGCTTATCGTTTTGGACGTGGAATTGAAGCAGGCCGTGTGTGGACTAACTGCTACCATCAATATCCGGCGCATGCAGCGTTTGGTGGTTACAAGAAATCAGGTATTGGTCGAGAAAACCACTTAATGATGTTAGACCATTATCAACAAACTAAGAATCTATTGATTAGTTACAGTGAAGGTGCTGCTGGATTATTTTAAAATTTGGCTCGGTTGATTTCCGCGGGCAGCTGGTATAATAGTTGCCAATAACAGCATTCATTAGTTGAAAAAAATGACAAAGAATTCTTACGCAAATAGCCTTACCAGTCCAGGTGAGTGGAGGGCGGTGACTCCTGCGGGAACAGCACGTGTCCGAAGACCCCGCAGAGTGGTTTTCTCGAGGTGGCTGAGGCCGTGCCCGCGGAAAGCATCCGCCCGTAGCGATCCTGGACGGCAGCAATAGCACATGTCTTTGGAAATAAATCTAAAGTTACGTCGTAAAGAGATTTGGCATACGAGGAAGTAAATGAACGTGATGAACCATTTTTTCGTATTTTGGTTTAAGGAGTGAGAAAAATGGTTGAGCGAGTTACAGTGACTGATGAAGCATTAAAGCTCATTGAAACGTTAAAAGAAACCCATGGTGATTTAATGTTTCATCAGTCTGGAGGCTGTTGTGATGGTAGTTCACCAATGTGTTATCCGAGAGGTGAATTTCGTACCGGTGATTCGGATGTTTTGCTTGGAGAAATAGGTGATACACCATTCTACATGGCAAGAGACCAATATGAGTATTGGAAACATACGCAAATAATCGTTGATGCAATAGATGGTCGTGGCGGGATGTTTTCACTTGAGGGACCTGAAGGAAAACGATTTTTGACAAGATCACGGGTTTTCACAGAAGAAGAACGTGCAGAGTTAGCTAAATAGATTTATAATAGGAAAAAATCATCAACTCATATAGTACTTTGTTGGTGATTTTTTCTTATTCATTAGGAGGGATTTTTTTGAAACACACGATTGCCATGATCCAACTTGATATCAACTATGGAGATCCTCAATCGAATTTCAGCCGTGCTTCAGAATATATTGGTAAAGCTGTAAAATCCGGAGCTGACATAATTCTACTTCCAGAGCTATGGACCACTGGTTATGATTTAACCCGACTTGATGAAATTGCGGATGATCAAGCTAAGAAGTCGATTGCATTTATACAAGAGCAAGCGAAAAAGTATGATGTGAGTTTAGTAGGGGGATCTGTTGCTGAAAAATGTGAGGATGGTGTACGGAATACTTTACTAGTTATAGATAACAAAGGAAAACTAGTCCACAAATATAGTAAACTACACTTATTTCAATTAATGGACGAACACAATTATTTAGAAGAAGGGACTGACGAAGCGGAATTTGAATTAGCTGGTGCCGACTCTGCGGCGTTTATTTGCTATGACATTCGATTCCCTGAATGGATGCGAAAGTCTGCTTTAAACGGAGCAAAGGTCATGTATGTTGTTGCGGAATGGCCTAAACCGCGGATAAATCATTGGAAGGTCCTATTGCAGGCTAGGGCCATTGAAAATCAGTGCTATGTCATAGCTTGTAATCGAATCGGATCAGATCCCAAAAATGAATTTGGAGGCATGTCCTTAATAATTGATCCCTGGGGTGAGGTTGTAGCAGAAGGTGGAGAAACGGAAGAAATAGTTATTGGTGAAATAGATTTTGAGCTGGTTGATGAAGTGAGGAAGAGAATTCCCGTTTTTCGTGATCGGAGAGATGAGAGGTATTAACAGGTAAGGTAATAATCTTGCACACTTTCGCCTATCCAACATAAACTAATAAGGGGAAAAAGCTGAAAGGGCGTGTTAACTTGTCTGATAAAAGTTACTACTATGCATGGGGTCACACAGCTCAAGGCTTGAAAAGTTTTACAGAATCAAACCTTGTAAACATAGAAAATATATTTGTATTAAATAATCAGTCCGCGACTATAAAAACGGAGGTAATTAGAAAGCTAATCAATCAATATGAAGATACATGCGACATAGAAATTATCAAAAGTCTAGATGGAAATGAATTCTTAGACGGTGTGATAATTCGAGAGAAATCCATAGCCGTGATTGCTCACCCGATTCCTGAAGTTGAAAATGGTCGTGTAATCGATTTAGAGCATGAAACATTGGATATAGAGGAATTACTTGCAAAAAAGAATGAATACTCAACAACTGCCTATAAAGCGTTCGATAACGGCTTAAAAATACACGATGACCTTGAAGAAATATATATTGACGAAATGGACTTTGCTAAAGCAGATCAAGTTGCTTCCAAGTATATTAATAAACTAATAACCTCCTCATCAACTAATGAGGGAGAAGGATATACTTACCGCCGCTTATTCGGAACCAATACGAAAGACGGTGTAGTAAATGTTGTACCTGAGCTTATGGAGAGTGTCTCCAAAGCATACTTTATTAAGGGTCGAGCTGGCACTGGAAAGTCGACGTTTATGAAAAAAATCGCACAGGCATGTACAGACCAAGGCTATGATGTAGAGTTATATCATTGTAGTTTTGATTCGAACAGCATAGATATGGTGCTTGTTCGTGAAATGGACTTTTGTATCTTTGATAGCACGGATCCGCACGAGTTTTTTCCTGAACGAGCAGGGGATGAAATTATAGATTTATATGAAGAATTAGTAACACCTGGAACAGATGAAAAGTATGCTACGGAAATTGAAAAACTTAACAAAGCGTATAAGTCCTACATGAAACAAGGGATTGAACATCTGAAAGAGGCAGGTATTTATCAAAGTCAGGTTGAGGAAAAGTTCAAAGATGTAGATGAATCTGACATAAATAAAATTGCTGAACACATTTTAAATCAAATAATATAATAAACATAATGCCGTCAATTTTTTCCAGAGAATTGGCGGTAATCCCAAATAGAACTTTATTTTAGATCTTTGGAAAAGTAAATATATTATTTTCGACAAACTTCTCTCTTGTGTTTTCACGAGAAATTAGGTAAAATTAATTAACTGAAAATTTAAACAAGATGAACTTCAGGAGGTGGAGAAAAGTGCTAACCGTTAAGATGTTAAAGCCATACTATATAAAAGCCGATGGGGATTATGTTCGAGTTATTCTTGCTTATCAGTACTTTGCATTATTCATTAATGAGAAGGTATACCAATTTGTACCTACAAAGGAAAAAGAGATTCGGATTAATCGTAGGACACAGAAGGTAGAAAATATAGACGCATTGTTCGCTTTTCAAAAGGGTAAAGATGTCATTCAAGTTGCTATGAGTGAACTTGTATCCATTCCTGATTTTTTACTACAACTCAATGAAATAGCAAAGCCGTATTATATGGATGAATCCATTGAAGAAGATACTGACTCAAAAAATGAAAACGCTATCATTATAGGTGAATTAGAATATGAAAATATAAAACGTTTAATCGATAAAGCATTAGATGAACGAGATAAAGATACATTTGATAAACTTGTGAAACAACTATAAAACAAAAGCTACTCCAAATTTAATCTGGAGTAGCTTTGTTTTATTTCATTTCTTTTAAAATCTTTGTTACCTTTTCAACCGCGTAAGCACTTCCACCTTTATCTTCGGTATGCTCAATCATCATAGCGATTAATATATCTTGTGATTCAGTAGGATATGCCACAAACCAGCCATTTTCCTGGCCGGATTTAACGTCCTTGGATTTTTTCAACTCAGCAGTACCTGTTTTTCCTGAGATTGGGAAGTCAGCTTTTTGTGCGCCATTTGCAGTTCCTTTTGCTGATGTAACAACTCTTCGTAAGCTTTCACGTAGAAGTGCTGCTTGATCTTCGGTTATTAAATCTTTTTTCCAAACTTGACTTACTTTTTCATCCTTCAACAATATAGGTTTGATCATATTTCCGGAATTTAAAAGTGGTGTATAAGTGGCTGCTAAGTGAAGTGCGCTGATTTGCATTTCACCTTGACCATAACCAGAATTCGCAAGCAGTACCTTATCTTTTAATTTACCATCAGTTGAAACAGTTGACGTTTGAATTGGGTAGGTAAACGGAATATCTTCACCAAATCCAAACTTCTGTAGTCCATTAACGAATGTTTCGCTACCCATTTCAAGGGTTTTCATTGCGAAGTAAATATTATCAGAACGAATTAAAGCGTCTTTGAGATCAACAGGGCCATCAGATTCAGAAACCCTGTGTATTTCATAATTCCCAAAGGATTTTCCAGGGCTCCAAGTTAATCCGTTTATTTCAACACCTTCATTAGGATCAATTGCACCACTTTGTAATCCAATTGAAGCAGTAACTGGTTTAATAACCGAACCTGGAACAAAGGTTGCCGAGAATTTATTGATAAGTGGTTGCTTCGGGTTTTCCTGTAATTTTGTTAGTTTGGATTGTGAGATTCCAAATACAAATTCATTTGGGTCAAATGCCGGACTGCTCACAAGTGCTAGTGTTTCGCCAGTTTTTGGATCGATTGCTGCTGTTGTTCCTGCTTCGCCGTCATACGATTGATAAATTTTCTTTTGTAATTCAGCATTGATTGTCAGCATAATATTTTCACCGTCTTTGACAGGTTTTTCTGCTAAGACAACATCTTCTTGACCCTCCGCTACTATTTTAATGCCTTGTTCCCCACGCAATCGTTTGTCGTATAATTGTTCAAGTCCACGTTTACCGATCATATCATTTGCAGAATAAGTCCCATCATCATTTTTCTCAAGCTCTTCCGCAGTAATTTTACCGATGTAACCAACTAAATGTGCTGTAGATTCACCATATGGGTAGACGCGACCTGTTACTTTTTTACCTGCTACAGGTCCAGTAGCCCACAATTCTTCTAGGTTTTCTTTTGTAGTCGGTACTTTGGTTATTGGTACGAAATCATCTGGTGAAACCCAATTAGCATTTAACTTATTATTTATCGTTTCTACATCTATTCCGAGTAAATCTGCTATTTCTTTTTTCTTTGCCTCAGGAGAGTCTCCTAACTTTCCGGGAACGATACCTACTTCCCAAACATCATCATTAATTGCTAGTGGCATTCGATTGCGATCAAGTATTTCCCCACGTCTTGGTTTTTCTGTTGTAATTGCAATATCTCCACCGTCTTTAATAGCCGGGAAAATAAATCCTGGATCCCATTTCACGTACCAATTTTTATTTTCTTCCTCACCTTGTTGAATTAGTTGCGCTTCATAATCAAAGGTAATTGGTCCAGCAATTGTGTTCATTTCAACAGAAAATGGATAGGTAGCTTTTCCTTTTTCAAAAGCAGCCTCAACTTCTTTTTCGTCTAATTTTTCGTAGGTTATTTTTAAGTCAGATACACCTAAATCCTTATATAATTTCTTGTATCGATCAACATATTCCTCAGTTGGATATTCAGATTTAGATTTATCTGCGACCATTTTATACATTTTTGAAAAATCATTATCATGCCAGTTTTTTACGTATGTATCAAATCGTTCATTAGGTGACACTTCATCATTGGAGCAAGCTACTAATAAGATACATAGCACCATGGACATTAGGAAAACTATCTTCTTCATAAGATCCCCACTTTCTTAATAGATAACTTAGTTTAACATTTTCTTTATGTGCGTGTTCAAAAAGGTACCGAATTAGGATCAAGAATTTCGAGGCGGCGAAGTCTTGAGGACCGGAATGTAGGTTACTGCTACATGAGGACCGGAAAGACGAGCCAACGAAGAAATTCGTAGTTTATCATTTGGTGACTTTTTGAACATCCTCTATATGCAAACATTTGTATATAGATAGAAAAGTCATTCTATACTCAGAATGACTTCTCGATGTTATTTCGCTTGCATATGTTCTTTGATTGTTTGTGTTATTCGATTCATTTCCTGATCTGGAACAATGTAATACCAAACACCATTGATCATATCTCCGCTACCACTTATTTCTAATGTTTTGATGTTTTTTCTTGTATCGCGATAGTCAGAAAATAATGTTTGCATTTTTTCCATGTTTAAGTTTGTCGTTACATTATCACCAAGAATACTTAAAATATCACTAACTTTTGTTATGCTTGTAAAACTTGCAGCTTCTTCCATTGCTGCTTTGATAACACTGCGTTGACGTTCATTGCGTCCTAAGTCGCCACGCGGGTCCCCTTTACGCATACGGATATACTTTAGTGCTTCTTCACCGCTTAGATGAATTGAACCTGTTTCAAAGGTCTCTCCACCTTGGGAAAACGCCTGATCGTTTGTGACCGTTACACCACCAAGTGCGTCAATTCCTTGTTTGAAACCTTCCATGTTTACCTTTACATAAAAATGAACCGGTATATCAAATGCCTTTTCAACTGTCTTTACAGATAAATCAATTCCACCAAATGCATAGGCGTGATTAATCTTATCCATTCCTCTATCTGGAATTTCCACATATGTATCACGAGGAATGCTAACCATAATCATTTTGTTGGTTTTAGGATTAAGTGACATAAGAATCATCGTATCGGAACGACCTACATCATTTTCCCGTTGGTCAACACCAAGTAGCAATACATTTATTGAATCTTTGTCCTTTACAATTTTTTCTAGTTTCTTTTTTCTATCAGGATCATCGTCCCGGGAAAGTGGCTCATGCATGTCGGCCACAGTATCTTCAATTTTATCGTATAAATTGAAAAGATATAAACCTGCACCCAAGATTAATAGAACGATAATTCCACCAACCCAATATGGCCATTTTCGTTTTTTCTTTGCCCGTCGCTTATCAGCTCTTTTATCCACTATAATTCTCCTCTAATGTCCACCTCGGAAAAACCTGGTATTCGTCTAGTCCTTTAAAGCGAATGCCGGGATTCTCAACTACTGGATTTGGTTGAAGTTCTTTCCGTTAAAATAGTCAGTATATGGTTAGATTATAACGAATTCAAGCGGGTAAGTCTATCGATTTTAGTCATATCATACTAGTATATGTAATTAATTAGCGGATGTAATTGGGGATGCTGTAACGATACATCTTTTCGGGGCAGTGTCGAAAGTGGAAAATTTAAATAAACAGCAAAACTAACTAAAACTGCGTAAATCAATAATAATAAAAGGAATATGTTTGTTATTTTATATATTTGGTGGAATTTGCAGTTTTAAGGTGTAGGTAAAATGACTTATAATTTACTTAGATGTTCTTTATATGAAACGAAACGTTATTTAAAAGAGAACGAACGTGGCGGAGTTAATCATAAATTATGTCTTTACTTTTACAGATATGCTTTTGGTAGTTCGGTATTTAGGAAATTTATAAAAAAATAGGTCAAAATATTTAGATTGATGAATATGATAAAAGTAGCATATAGTTGATTTAGAAGAGTGATTGTTCTTTCTAAAGAAGGAAAGGGGATAATTAATGCGATTGGTAGCAGTGAAACAACTATTTCGAAATCCTTTTAGTTTAAGGCTGATCAACGGTCCGGAAATACAGAAGGAGAATGCTGGTGTGAAAGAAGTTTCCAAAAAAAGGTTGAAAAACTTAAAAATCAGGTTGAGGCCGAATCCGAAGCCAAAATAAATAGTGATAGGAGTACTATCTGAAGTTTCGGGTGGGATATTTTAGGAGCAACTACTTAGGAATACTGGCATATGGTGGGGAAACACTATTGTAGTAAAATAGAACATGACTTTTTAGAATTTTTCGTATATACTAACCTTATCCAACAAAACTAGTTGCATTTTGACAAAACAATACACCCACTATCATTTCTACATGTAGTACAATAGTAGTATAAAAATTGTTTCCTCAGAAAAGGGCAAACTTACTGAAAAGTGGGGGCGCAAAATCACAGGTCTACGGCGGAACAGCTAAGACGGCTGGGTTACCCGGGAAAATAAATGGGGGCTAACAATGGTGAAAACGGTGAATCAAACAGATCTTGATTACGAATGGGTTGAGTTGCTGCAGGAAGCGAAAAGTATTGGAATTACAGTAGAGGAGGTTAGATTGTTTCTAAATGAAATACAAACTGATCAAAATATTAATCATTAAAAAATGTGCTTAATATAGAACCATACACTTTTTTGTGGTATACTTTCACTAAAGGTAGGTGTGTGGACTTGATCGGTGAAAAAATAAAACAACTGCGCCAAGATAAAAATATGTCTATATCTGAACTTGCAGAAAAAGCTGGTGTAGCCAAATCATACTTAAGCTCAATTGAGCGTAATCTCCAATCGAACCCATCGATCCAGTTTATTGAGAAAATCGGTGTCGTATTAGGTGTCACAGTAAATGAATTAATACGTGAGGAAAACGCTACCAGTATAGAGGAAAAACTAGATGGTGAATGGTTGAAAATCGTACAGGAAGCAATGGAATCAGGAGTATCAAAAGAACAATTCAAAGAATATCTTGATTTTAACAAATGGAGAAAAAAACAGGATAACTAAATTTTTGTCTTGACCGTAGAGCTAAAATAGCATACGGTTTTTTTATTATTCTTAAAAGGATGGGTTAAAGTGAACTATTTTTCTCGTATACAGGAGTTGCTTCAAACAGTAGAAGCGAATGAAAGTGAAGCGATGAATAAAGCGGCCAAAAGGATTGCTTATTCAATCAAACAGGATGGTATCGTCCATTTGTTTGGATGTGGGCATTCGCATATATTGACAGAAGAGACTTTTTACCGTGCTGGCGGACTTGTCCCTATTCATCCAATTTTACATGAGCCGTTAATGCTTCACGAAGGCGCTATTCAATCCTCTACGCTAGAACGAAAAAACAACTATGCCGAACAGTTTATGAACGAACAGGGAATTCAATCAGGTGATGTTATGATTGTATTTTCGACGTCAGGACGAAATCCGGTACCAGTCGATGTAGCGCTGGTAGCTAAAGAGAAAGGTGCTTATGTGATAGGGGTTACATCGATTACATATGCGGAAAGTCAGCCATCCCGCCATGTTAACGGAAAGTATCTGCATGAGGTAGTAAATACAGTAATAGATAACCATGCACCAACAGGAGATGCAGTGTTAAGTCATTCAAAAGTTGCAGTAAATTATGGACCTGTTTCAACAGCAATTGGTGCTACGATTATAAATAATGTACTTGCTGAATCTATCACAATACTAGCGGAGGAAAACATTGACCCTCCAGTATTTTTAAGTGGTAATTTAGAAGGTGCCGATCAACATAATCAGGAATTAATAAATAAATATAAAGATAGAATAAAATTTTAAAGTGGGGTTTACATGAAAAAATATACATATTGGCTCCTTCCAATTTGTTGGATGGGAGTCATTTTTTACTCATCATCAACACCATATCAAGAACAGGACATTAAGCCTTTTATGTCAGAGTATCTTGATTTTTCTTTTCTGATCCCGATTGTTGAAGGTATTTCTTTTTCCTATCACCATTCACAAGTAAGTGTAGCAGCACTTGGGATTAATGGATTCATCGAATTTTTTGTAAGAAAAGGTGCTCATGTTTCGGTTTATTTAATATTGATGTGTTTATTTTATCTTGCATGTAAACAGACACTGCGAATTTCTTTTAAGGCACGGCTCGCAATCTCGTTTATCTTAACAAGTCTTTATGCTGTGACTGATGAAATTCACCAAGGCTTTACACAAAATCGAACGCCATATGCAGGAGATGTCGGATTAGACGTGTTTGGTGCATTAATCGCATTGGTGGCAATCGTTTTTATTAACAACCTCATAAAAAGACGTAGATAAACATGATTCGATTTTTATCGACATGGTTGTATAGACAACTATATAACATGATGGTATACTTTTTCATAGAAAGCGATTTCACAATAACAGGAGGAGTTTATATATGTTAGGGTATTTGCAACGACTCGGAAAATCGTTAATGCTTCCGATTGCAATGCTACCTGCTGCGGCATTGTTAGTACGACTTGGTGCACCGGATGTATTTGATATTCCGTTTGTATCTGCCGCGGGTGGAGGTATTTTAGATAATTTAGGTCTTATATTTGCTATTGGTATAGCTATCGGATTTTCGCGAGACGGGAATGGATCTGCCGCGCTATCAGGTGCTGTAGGTTATCTGGTTTTTAGTGGTGGATATAAAGCAATTAATGACGAACTTGATCTCGGGGTATTTGCCGGGATAATAGCTGGTATAGCTGCCGGACATTTGTATAATAAATTTCATGATATTCAGCTACCAGAGTTCTTAGCATTTTTTGGTGGAAAACGTTTTGTGCCGATTATTACATCGGTTTTAATGGTTCTTGTAGCAGGGGTAATTGGTCTATTATGGGGACCAGTTCAAGACGGAATTAATTCATTAGGTAGTTGGTTTATTAACTCTGGTGCTGTTGGTGTTGGGGCATACGGTTTCTTTAATCGGTTATTAATTCCGATTGGGTTACATCACGTTGTTAACACATTAATTTGGTTTGACTTTGGAACATTTGTTGATGCTGCTGGACAAACATGGCATGGAGAAATTAACCGTTTCTTAAATGGTGATCCAGATGCAGGGTTCTTTATGGCAGGGTTCTTCCCAATCATGATGTTTGGTTTACCTGCAGCGTGTTTAGCAATGTTTGCCGCAGCGAAAAAACATCGTAAAGCGGCGGTTGGAGGATTCCTTGGAAGTATTGCATTAACATCGTTTCTAACGGGAATTACGGAACCGATTGAGTATTCATTTATGTTTCTAAGTCCTTTATTGTATCTAGTACATGCAATTTTAACAGGACTATCTATGATGGTATCGTTTTGGTTGGATATTAAACATGGCTTTGGCTTCTCAGCAGGGCTTATCGATTATCTTCTCAATTTCGGAATTGCATCAAGACCATTGTTATTACTTGTACAAGGTGTAATTTTTGGATTGATTTATTTTGTGGTTTTCTATGTACTGATCAAGAAACTGGATTTGAAAACACCTGGTCGCGAGGACGACGATGAGGTTTACGTAGAAGAAAATGAACAAACTGGAGCACCTTCAAGTGGAAAAGGTCGCAAAAATTATGATGGAACGGCTTATCACTATTTGGATGCATTGGGTGGACCTGAAAACATTAAGACGCTGGACTATTGTGCTACAAGACTTCGCTTACAAATGAATGATATGAGTAAAGTTGATGAGAAAGCGTTAAAACGCCAAGGCGCGAATGGTGTAATGAAAGTGAATAAGAAAAATTTACAAGTTATTGTAGGGACAACCGTTGAATTCTTAGCTGATGCTATGAGAAAACGAATGGATCAAGGAAATATGGAAGCTCCTACTGATTCAAATGCTAAAGAGGCAAATGACACTTCCGTTCAAACGCAAGGATTTAACGCCGATGAATTTGTAATGCCTGTTAAAGGAACAATGATGCCAATTACAGAAGTACCTGATCAGGTTTTTTCACAAAAAATGATGGGTGATGGTTTTGCAATTGATCCTGAGGATGGATTGTATGTATCGCCTGTTGATGGTGAAATCCTGAATGTATTCCCAACAAAGCATGCAGTTGGAATTCAATCGGAATCTGGTCACGAAATTCTAGTACACATTGGACTGGATACAGTTGAGTTAGAAGGTGTTGGCTTCGATGTTTATGTGAAGGAAGGCGACAAGGTTAAAAAGGGTGACGTACTTGTTAAGGTTGATCTAGATTACGTTAAGGCAAATGCGACATCTACTGTTTCACCAATTGTGTTTACTAACTTAAGTGAAAATGAAAGTGTGGAGTTGCTTCAATCAGGAACAATTGGAGCGGGCAATAAAGGGATTATTGATATTAAATAAAGTAAAAAAGGGTGAAGTGGCATAGAATGTGCCACTTCACCCTTTTGTAAAAGGCTCTTAATATCTTATGCGGACATGGAATCCGTTATTTTAATTAAATGATCCTAATTCAAGGCTAGTAGGACACTGAGTACGTTATTTACGAAAAAACACAAGGAAATTACTGCTTTTATACAAAATAGCGGAACCTATGTCCGCGAACATTGGGAATTTACCCATTTTGTCACAAATAACGGATCTGATGTCCGCCAAGCCCGGATTATGCAAACCCGGATTGTCCCTATCTTCTCATCTGTAGTTTAAATTTGTACTTATCAGCACTGTAAGCTGAATTTACAAATTCAAGTGGGGTTACATTTTCATCTGATAAGTAGCTGGTTCGATGCATGATCAAGATTGGGTCGCCTTTTTTGAGGTTAAGGCTTTCAATTTCGAACTTATTTGCCAAGGCAGACTCGATGACCTGATCACCATATGCAATAGTAAGATTTAGCTTTATTTCAATATAATTATAAAAAGATTCTTCAACATTTTTTTGACTTAAATCCCCAACCAGTCGTTTAGGGGTATAGATTGTTTCCACTGCAATGGGAGATTCATTTGCGTACCTAATTCGTTTGATTTCATAAACTTCTTCATTTATATCTAATTGTAAGGTTTCGGCGATTCGCTTATTTGCTTCAATCAGCTGAAAACTAATAATTTTATTGGAAGGGGTTAATCCACGTTCTCGCATATCTTCACTAAAACTAGTCAGCCCTTGTAAATCCTGCTCGAACTTTTTCTCTGAAATGAATGTTCCTCGTCCTTTTTGACGATACAGCAATCCTTCAGAAGCCAAGTTGTTAATCGCCTGACGTACAGTCATACGACTAATATCATATCGTTCCGCATACTCACGTTCAGACGGTAATAATTCACCTGGTTTTAGTTTTCCGGCAGTAATCTGTAGTCGGATTTCCTCTTCAAGTTGATAATAAATGGGCAATGGTGAATTTTTATTGATCATGATAATCTCCTTCCAAAACTAGGTTCGATCACGTTTATTACTTGAATTTTATCAAAGTATAAACAAGTTGTATATACCTATATAAATGTATAGACAACTATATATTTATATGCTAACGTTAACGATAGAAAGGGTTGACCCATAATGATTAAGGATCGCGTATTAATTATTAATAACACGAGAATTTATATGGAAAATAAAATAATAGAAGACGGATCTATTGTAATTGTAAATGATAAGATCCAAGCAATTCATCATGATAAAGTTACCCCTGCAGATATACCTCAACATGCAACGGTTATTGATGGAACCGGTAAAAGCCTGATTCCCGGTTTTATTGATGGGCATATACACGGGGCGAACGGTGCTGACGTGATGGATGCTACGGAAGCGGCCCTTGATGCGATTTCTGAGGTGCTTCCGAAAGAAGGGACAACCAGCTATCTTGCAACAACCATTACCCAATCAAAAGATTCAATTGAGTCTACACTTAAAAATGTTGCTAATTATCCAAGTAAATCAGGATATGCAGAAGTAATTGGTGTCCACTTAGAAGGCCCGTTTATTGAAAAAAGCAAGGCAGGAGCACAGCCACTTGAACATATTTTGAAACCGGATATTGATCTGTATCGCCAATGGCAGAAGGCTGCTAACAATATGATTAAGACCATCACAATGGCGCCCGAACATGATCCTGAAGGAACATTTATTAAGTTCCTACATCAATCTGGTGTGAATGTTTCAGCTGGCCATACGAAAAGTGGGTTCACTGATATGAATGAAGCGGTAAAACATGGTGTAAGACAAGTTACCCATATTTGTAATGCAATGTCAGGAATTCATCATCGGGATATTGGTGTAGTTGGAGCTGCTTTGCAGAATGCAGAATTACGTGCTGAATTAATTGCAGACGGGATTCACGTATCGCCTGAAATGATGCAATTGATTTATGACAATATGGGAAGTGAGCGTCTGATATTGATAACTGATGCAATGCGTGCAAAATGCCTGAATGCTGGAAATTATGAGCTTGGAGGGCAACCTGTTATTGTTTCGACTGATCGCGCAGTATTGGAAGATGGGACATTAGCTGGCAGTATTTTGAAAATGAATGATGGAGTTAAAAATATGCTGCAGTTATCACAAGTAGCAATCGGGGATATTATCGAAATGGCTTCGGTAAATCCTGCTAAGCAAATTGGAATTTTTCATAAAAAAGGGAGTATTGAAGCCGGAAAAGATGCGGATCTTTTACTCGTTGATGAAACGTTAACGATTCATCACACCATCTGTAGAGGAACTATTGCATATAAGGAGGTATAGCTCTATGAATGTATTAAAAGTAAAGAATTACGATGAAATGAGTGAAAAGGCTTGTTCTATTTTATTGGATAAAATAAACAGTGTACCACATCCTGTTTTAGGACTGGCTACTGGATCAACACCAGAGGGATTATATAAAAAATTAATTGAAGAATATCGTAGTGGAGAAGTTTCATTTAAAGATACAACTACCTTTAATTTAGATGAATATATTGGTCTTTCGATGGATCACCCTAATAGCTATCACCATTATATGAAGGATCATCTATTCCAGCATATTGATATAGATATGGAGAAAGCTCATGTTCCAAATGGGGATGTGACAGATGTTCAATCAGAATGTAAGGATTATGAAAAAATAATCCATGAGAATGGGAATATTGATATACAAATCCTTGGAATAGGGACAAATGGTCATATTGGTTTTAATGAGCCAGGAACCCCTTTTACAAGCAGGACACACATTGTAAATTTAGCTGAATCAACGCGCCAGGCAAATGCTAGATTTTTTGGTTCGATAGAGGATGTTCCAACCAGAGCTATTACCATGGGAATTGAAACGATTAGGGAAAGTAAAGAAATTATTGTTCTCGTATCTGGAGAGAAAAAGGCCGAGGCACTATCTAGGTTCATCAATGGCGATGTTAGTGAAAGCTTTCCAGCGTCTATTTTACAGAAACATAACAATGTGACGATTGTTGCCGATGAGGCAGCGCTATCCAAATTGTAAAAGTCCATCAAAAGCGTTTAAAACGCTCTTGATGGATTTTGTTTCTATCTATCAATCTCAATATAAGCATGATCTTTATCCTCAATCGATACTTGATTACTTGTTAGATCCACAACCCAATCCTTAAACTCCTGTACATGTTTGGTTTTTATGTACATATGAAATACAACTTGCTCCAAATAATCTATCTTAGATAATACATGTTCTGATGTGCGGAATACATTTTCCAATTTTCCTAGCAGTCCATAATCCACGGTCACGAGCAAGCCCTGCATTAATTGACGTTCTACTACACCAGTGGCTTTTATAACATCTGATGCAGACCCACCATAAGCTCGAATTAATCCGCCAGCTCCTAATTTAATTCCGCCAAAATAACGTGTCACCACAATGACGGTGTCTTTCAGTTGTTGTTTTTTCAAAACCTCTAGGATAGGTACACCGGCCGTACCGCTGGGTTCACCATCATCATTTGCTTTTTGTATGTGATCGTGTTCTCCAATTATATAGGCAGAGCAATTATGATTTGCATCATGAAATTTTTTCTTGAGTTCGTTAATGAAGGAACGTGCTTCATCTTCCGTTTCTACACGTTTTACATGACCGATAAAGCGGGACTTTTGAATGACAGTTTGATTAGATCCTTCTTTTTTAATGGTATAATAATTAGATAGCATGTAGCATTTAACCTCCTATGTTAACATTATTACAAATGGGGGTATAAGTGCAAATAAAGAACTGGTAGCAAAAACCTATACCATTTTCCTAGGAAAAAGAATAAAATACCATTAAGTATGCTAAAAGACCCTAATAAAAAAGTAATACGATTCGAAATATATATACATAGGTTGGTGAGAGAAATGGTGATGAAGACATCCGAAAGAGCCTTAGATGGCATCATTGATGAAATGGTCGAGGTTGTTGAAAACAGCAAGGATGAAATTTTTAATATTAGTGAAGAATCTCGGAAAGAGTACGAGCTTTTGACACAAGAATTGCTGGAAACCAAGAACCGAGTCATAGAGCATATCACTAATGGAGATCAGCTTGAACAAAAGGTGCGATTTTCAAGAAGGAAGCTATCAGAGGTAAGCAAATACTTTGAACGCTATTCTGAAGCTGAAATACGACAAGTATATGAAAATACGCATGCCATGCAAACCGACCTTGCAATGATTCAGCAACAAGAAAAAGCATTACGTGAAAAGCGTGATGATCTTGAGCGACGCTTACTTGTATTAGATCAAACAATAGATCGGGCTGAAGGATTAGCCGGCAAAATCACAGTAATTTTAACCTATTTAAATGATGATTTTAAACAAGTAAATGAATTAATTGAAGATGCAAAAGAAAAACATCAATTTGGCCTGAAAATAATTGAAGCACAGGAAGAAGAGCGTAGGAAAATATCAAGAGAAATTCATGATGGACCTGCTCAAATGCTTGCGAATATTTTGCTTCGGTCTGAAATAGTCGATCGTACATTCCGCCAAGGCGACTTGGATCATGTGCGAAAAGAGATTAGTAGTATGCGTAAAATGATTCGAACTTCTTTATATGAGGTACGCAGAATTATTTACGACTTACGACCAATGGCGTTAGATGATTTAGGATTAGTGCCTACATTAAAAAAATATATTGCTAATGTTGCAGATTATACAGGGCTCAAAATTGAATTTATTGCGATCGGAAATGAACGGCGTTTTAATCAGAAATATGAGGTTGCTTTTTTTCGCCTCGTTCAAGAATCAGTTCAGAATTCGATTAAACATGCTGAAGCAACACACATTATGGTTAAATTAGAAATAAAACGAAATAACCTGGTAATGATTGTTAAAGATAATGGCCGCGGCTTTGATCCAAACATAAAAACCGATAATTCTTTTGGGCTGATTGGAATGCGTGAAAGAGTGGACATGCTTGATGGCACATTTAAAATAAACTCTATTATAAATGAGGGGACTGCTATATTTATTAGCGTTCCGAATAAAGAATAGGACAATATCGTAAAGATGTGGTATAGTCAGAATTATAAGACTTAGGAAAGTTAGGAAATAATTCCTACTACATGAACCAAAAAGTTTATGTATACTGAATTTATACCGTTATAAATAGAGTATATTGAAATCATCTACGTAATAGGGAGAAACAGATAAATAGTAAAAACCTTGTAGGAGGAACAAAATTGATGGTAAAAAAAGATCTTACAAAAATCGCGTTAATAGATGATCATAAACTCTTTCGCGAAGGGGTTAAGCGTATACTGGAGTTTGAATCTTCTTTTGAAATAATAGCAGAAGGTGACGATGGAAATGTTGCAGCACAGCTAGTTGCCAAGCATAAACCTGACGTAGTATTAATGGATATCAATATGCCTGATATGAATGGGGTACAGGCGACTGCAAATCTAGTAAGACATCATCCGGATACAAAAGTTATCATTTTATCGATTCATGATGATGAAAGCTATGTTACACATGCATTAAAAACTGGTGCACAAGGCTATCTATTAAAAGAAATGGACTCAGATTCACTAGTTGAAGCAATTAAGGTTGTTAGTGATGGTGGATCATATTTACACCCACGAGTAACCCATAATTTAGTTCAAGAATTTCGCCGATTAGCAAAAGAGTCTCCTGCCAATAGATCTGAAATAGGAGCTGATTACCGTAAACCATTGCATTTGTTAACTCGTCGTGAATGTGAAGTTTTACAGTTATTAGCAGAAGGTAAAAGTAATCGTGGGGTTGCAGATTCGTTGTATATCAGTGAGAAGACAGTTAAGAACCATGTTAGTAATATCCTTCAAAAGATGAATGTAAATGACCGAACACAAGCAGTTGTAGCAGCAATCCGTAAAGGTTGGGTAGAGATAATATAACCATTTAACTGTATACAAACAATTTGTTTTGTTCCTCATTCTTATCGTTATTACGATTTATGCCCTGATGCGTGTTGTGTCAGGGCATATTTTTATTATGAAAGAGTATAAAACTTTGGGGTTTATCTGTCTAGCTCCAGCGCCTAGCCCGCCTGAGGTTTTAAGTCAAATCTCTTTGTGATAAAAATCATCACTAAGAGATTCGTCTTAAACTTGTCGGGGCTGACCAAGGCGCTTGCGCTTTTCTTGAAAGGAAAGAAAGTATAAAATTAACCCCTACTACAGTAAAGGTAACTGTGGTAGTTTCTATGTATGGAGAAAAATATTCTGAAACGAATCTTTTTTGATAACTACAATCATTGGGAAACATTCAAGAAGAAACACAGAGAAAAAATCCGCCCAGTCGTTCTGAAGGAGGTAGAAAAATTTCAAGGCTGTGGAGATATGAAAAATGGATTCAAACTCTTTGTTTGCGAGGGCTGTAACGACGTACATAAAGTAGCATTCCGGTGTAAAGGGCGTTTTTGCACGACCTGTTCTATTGGGGAAAGTGAAGAGTGGAGCCGATTATTAACGGAAGACGTTTTACAGGTAAATCATCGGCACATGATTTTTACAATCGATGAAGGGTTACGGGAAATATTTCTTTTACACCGTCATCTTTTGAAACCGCTAATGGATGAGGCAGCTAAATTAATTACAAACTTTTTTCAAAAGAAGGCAAAGGTGACACCAGGTATCATTTCCGGATTACACACATTTGGCTCCAGGGTAAATTTTAATCCCCATGTCCATATGTTGGTAACCATGGGAGGGATAACGAGAAAAGGAAAATGGAAGGACTATGATTATATCCCTTTCCAAATGCTTCGAAAGCAATGGCAAACGGTGGTATTAAAGTTAATCCGTAGGAACTTAACCAAACAGGAAAAGAGGCGTGTACAACCACGACTGCAAAAGGCTTTTTCCGAAAATGGGGAAGGCTTCTATGTGCATGCGCCGAAACAGAAGGGGAAAATAAAGGAACAACTTCGTTACATTGGCCGTTATATTCGTCGACCAGCGATTGGAGTCAATCGGATCGAGGCATATGATGGACAACAGGTGACTTTTAAATACATCGATAAAACAGATGGGAAAGAAAAGCATGAAACGCTGACGGTGGAAGCCTTTATCAGTCGTTTGATTCGTCATATACCAGATGACCAATTTAAAACAATACGCCACTATGGTATGTATTCAAGAAGAAGTAAACGTCTAAGTAAGAAGCTATTAAGTAAGTGGCAAGAAGGAAGGCGGCGTTGGATCATAAAAGTGTGGAAAACAATACGCCGTCAAACATGGAGAGAACGTGTTATCGCTGGTGGACAAAAAGATCCCCTAATATGCCCGCACTGCAATAATTATTATGTGTATCAGGGAGAGGTCTGTCTTGAGAATGGACAATTAGAAATAAAAGTAGCTTTAACCAAGGAAGCAAGAAAGTACTTAGAAAGGGTGATAGCTTATTACACACCAATCCAAAAACCGCAAAAAAGGGAAAAAGAAAAAGGGGAACGACCACTTAGCGAAAAAGAAAACGAAAATCAACTTTGTTTGTTTAACGTGTCATGAGGAAGAAAAAATACCTTATGATGTAGTTAGAGATTTTGATTTGATGGATGGCGGTGATCCAACGGATCCGCCTCAGTTTAGATGCGAACATTGTGGTGGAGAAATGTATCCAGAGTATTACAAGGGAATACATGGCCAGGAATACAAACTAACGGATGTTCTCTAGCACAGAAAAGGACCGGGCGGTCTATGCCCGGTTTTTCTTATTATGGATTTAACACTGTCCTTCATGTAAACTAATTATATAAATAAGAGGAAAAGTTTTTGAGGTGAGTAGTATGAAGGTTGCTGTAATGACAGACAGTACAGCGTATATACCAAAGCAGCTCCGCGAAAGTGAATCGATACATATGGTACCGCTTAGTGTTGTTTTTGGAGAAGTGTCTTATCAAGAAGAAGTGGATCTGACAACAGACGAATTTTACCGAATGGTGAAGGAAGCGGAGAACTTACCAAAAACATCTCAGCCCTCCACTTACGCTATCGAGGAAAAACTAACAGAGCTTGCGGTTCATTATGATGCAGTTATTTCGATTCACCTGTCAAGTGGAATCAGTGGAACATATCAAGCAATTGTTAGTGCTTCAGAAATGGTAGATGGAATTACAGTATATCCTTTTGATTCTGAAATAAGCTGTTTGCCACAAGGATTCTATGCGTTAGAAGCCGCAAAAATGGCTGAAAATCATGAATCTCCTGAAGCTATTTTGGATCGTCTTGATCAAATGAAACAGTCCATGCGGGCTTACTTTATGGTTGATGATCTAAGTCACTTGCAACGTGGTGGAAGATTGAATGGTGCACAGGTACTTGTTGGAAGCCTACTGCAAATTAAACCAATTTTACATTTTGTCGATAAAGTGATTGTTCCATTTGAAAAAATCAGAACACGTAAGAAAGCACTTAATCGGATAATTGGTATGCTTGAAGAAGATATTAATGGAGGAAAACCACTTCATGTGGCTATTATTCACGGTAATTGTGAAGAAGCTGCATTGGTCATTAAACAAGACCTAGAGGAAAAGCATCCTTCTATTGAATGTCACATTAGCTACTTTGGTCCAGTTATCGGCACTCATCTAGGACAAGGTTCGATTGGTATAGGATGGTATACGAAATAGGAAATAGTTGGAACTGCCTGGTAACGGGTAGTTCTGAATTATAACTTAATAGGAGTGAACATAGTGAAAAATCCCCCTCATGCTGATAATCTGCAAGAATCAGCCCTCGCTAAACGATATGCAGGTAAACTATTACTGCGAACAGAAATACCCATGGATGATTCTGCGTTTGAACACCTACTTAACCAACAACAATTCTCTCCACACACAACGATCATAAAAAAGTTTGGCTTTCCTCAATGTGTTAGGTGCAACAATCAAAAACGATCATTATTTGGACTAATCCCTTGTCATAATTGCAACACCCCCCATTTTTATTGCCGTAAATGTATTGAAATGGGTAGGGTACTAGAATGCCAATTTCTTTATAGTTGGCGCGGCATTGAACCTATTTGGCCGATCCATGAACACCCTTGCAGCTGGAATGGGGAGCTGACTGAGCGTCAAAAACAGGCTAGTGATCGAATTTCACACGTGATACTTAATCATGAATTGGAGCTCTTAGTTTGGGCAGTTTGCGGTGCAGGGAAAACCGAAATGCTGTACGAGGGCATAAGCCATGCGCTAGAGGCGGGAAAGCGGGTTTGTTTAGCAACACCACGGGCAGACGTTGTACGAGAACTGCTGCCACGATTCCGTGAGGCTTTTTCTGCTATCCATATTCAGGGTTTATATGGCGGAAGTAAGGATAGTGATGGTACTGCGCAACTTATTCTAGCCACCACTCATCAGCTGCTACGTTTTCAATCTGCTTTTGATGTGATGATTATTGATGAGGTTGATGCATTTCCATTTCATGCTGATCCTTCTCTTCCATACGCCACAAATCGTGCAAAAAAGGATACTAGCACAACGATATATTTGACTGCCACTCCACGTATTAATCATCGTAAACGAATCTCGAGAAATAAATTAGCACATATCTTCGTACCTGTTCGATTTCATGGAAATCCCCTGCCTGTACCTACAATGGAAATGTGTTTCACATTACGAAAAAGTTTACGAAACTATCACCCTCCTACTGCCTTTTTTACCTGGTTAAAAAACAGAAAAACACCGGGTCGTCAACTATTAATTTTTGTGCCGACCATTAATCTAGCAAAACAAATGAAGGCTAAACTCGCGAAAAATCTATTGGTTACTGGCGATATAAAATCTGAACGAGAACTGATTACTGTCCATGCCTCTGATGCGAATCGAGAAGAGAAAGTTATTCAGTTTCGTAACAAAGAAATTTCGATATTAATCACAACAACAATTTTGGAGCGAGGCGTAACCTTTCCATCGGTTGACGTTGCCGTGATTGATGCCGGCCACACGGTGTTTGACGAAGCTGCATTAGTACAAATATCAGGGAGAGCTGGAAGAAGTTACGATGACCCGCATGGCGAAGTGGTATTTTTCCACGATGGCAAAACCAATGCAATGGTACAAGCAATACATTCCATTAAATCAATGAACAAAAGGGGAGGTTTTAAATAGGATGGATTGTTTGTGGTGTAACGAGGAAATTATCTTAACAATGACGTGGAGCAACTTTTTATTATTACCGACGCAGAGAGCGTTGTGTGTAAATTGTGCGGAAGGTCTCGAGATTATTAGTGGATCCCGTTGTTCTATATGTAGTCGTTCCTATGACGAAGCTATTTGTCCTGATTGTCAAAAGTGGCGGAAGCAAACAAATGGAGAAGATATCATTTTAAAGAACTATTCCATCTATACATACAACACGGCGATACAAGCTATGATTACAAAATGGAAATACCGTGGTGACTATTGTTTGGGTGACATATTTAAGGATTCATTTATAAAAAGCTTTGAGGATGTATTCGGTTTTCTAGCAAAAGAATCGGTTCTAGTCCCAATTCCCCTAAGTCAAGAAAGATTAAATGAACGGGGGTTTAATCAGGCAAAAATGCTGACCGATTTTTTACCAATGGAAAAAAGGGAAATCCTCACACGAGTTCATGGTGAAAAACAATCAAAGAAAACACGATACGAACGAATTACAGCACAGAATCCATTTTCCCTTAACGAAACAGTTAAAAAAGTTGTAATTCTTGTCGATGATATATATACAACAGGTACAACTTTACGGCATGCAGCGAGACTCTTGCGAGAAGCGGGATGTCCTGGCGTATATACGTTTACGTTAATCAGAGGCTAGTTGCTATATGGTATACTAATGTATGATAAGGAGAATTATGATGGGCGAATTAGCGAATTGCACTCGATGTAATGAACTGTTTGTAAAAACATTAAAAGATATATGTAAAAATTGTTATAATGAAGAGGAAAATGCGTTTCAAAAAGTCAGTCGATTTTTACGTTTGAAAAAAAATAGAGAAGCAACCTTACCTGAAGTCGAAGAAGAAACTGGTGTAAGTGGTCAATTGATAACAAAATTCATTAAAGAAAAAAGACTTTTGACGTCACAGTTTCCGAAGCTTGCTTATCCTTGTGAAAAGTGTGGTAATAATATTAATACTGGTAAATTATGTACGGCATGTGCGGATGAGTTATTGCGGGACTTAGATAGTGAAACGCAGGTAGCAGAGCGAGTAAAACTTTTAAAGGAAAAGGAAAATAAGCAGACAATTTATTATTCCTTTAAGAAGGATCAATAGACTTTACATTTTTAGTAATTGAACCGATATAAGATATAAGAAGAAAGTATACTGGAATAGAAGGTAAAGAATGAAACAAAAGAGGTGAATATGAATGAAAATAAATGGAGCTAACCATACAAATTTTAATCCATATAAAAATCACATACAGAAGCAAACCGATGTAAGCAAGGAAGTAAATCAAAAGGACCAGCTACAGATTTCAAGTCAAGCTAAGCAATTGCAAGGAAACGAAAAGCCTAGTGGCGAACGTGCGGCTTATGTGCAAGAAATAAAAAATGCTGTTCAGTCTGGTGATTATAAAGTGAACCATGAAAAGACTGCAAGTAAGATGATTGCATTTTGGAATAAACATCAATAAGGAGGGCGAAATTTTGTCCCTACAAACTATTATAAAATCGCTGGAAAAGCTCGTAATGTTACATGATAGTCTTCTATCCATTTCGGAACAAAAGACAGTTGCTATTAAAGAAGGAAACATGGAGAATTTACAACCTTTACTTGTTAAGGAGCGTAAGCATGTTCAAGCTTTGGAACAAGTGGAAACAGCCCGACTAAAGGATGTAAAGGATTGGTTTGAAGTAAATAATTTTCAATCCGAAGACCAAACCATTACGACTATGCTGGAAATGCTGGAAGATAACGAACAGCAACAAATGCTGGCGGATATAACAACCCAACTGACCCATTCCGTTACAAATCTAAAGCGACAGGAACAGTTAAATCAGACACTTATTCAGCAATCATTACAATTTGTGGAGTTATCATTAGATATGATGAACCCATCTATAAATAATTTAAATTACGGAAGCACAAAGGAAACGGAATCGACGAAACGATCAGTATTTGATTCTAAAGCGTAACGTTTCCTTGAGAGGAGTAAGGTAATGAGTACATTTCACGGACTTGAAATGGCGAAGCAAGCTTTATTTGCCCAGCAATCAGCGCTATACACGACAGGTCATAATATCGCAAATGCAAATACACCGGGATATTCAAGACAACGGGTCAATTTTGAAACAACATCACCATTCCCAACAGTGTCTAGAAATCGACCTGAGATCCCAGGACAGTTAGGGACAGGCGTTCAAGCAGGATCTGTGCAACGGATAAGGAATGAATTCTTAGATTATCAATATCGAGCGGAAAATAGTAAGGCAGGTTACTATGGAACGATGTCGAATGCACTGGGGCGTCTGGAAGGATTAATGAACGAACCTTCCGAAAATGGTCTTGCAAAAACGATGGATCGATTTTGGCAATCTCTACAAGACTTATCAGTTAACCCAAAGAATTCAGGTGCAAGATCTGTAGTTGCGCAGAGGGGACTTGCTGTAGCGGAAACGTTTAACTACTTTTCTGATTCAATTAACTCTATGCGGGGTGACCTGAAGAAGCAGATAGATGTGACATTAAAGGATGCAAACTCGTTAATCAGTCAGGTGGATGCGTTAAACCAACAAATAAAAAATATCGAAACGAACGGCTTTTTGCCGAACGATTTATATGATGAGCGTGATCGATTAATCGATGAGTTGTCTAATATTGTTAATATCCAGGTTGACTATTCTAAAAGTAGTGATGGTTCGTTAGCTATGGCTGATGGAGTAGCGACGATTAAGTTGGTTGATAAGGAAGGA
Source organism: Virgibacillus necropolis (assembly GCF_044793635.1). Taxonomy (GTDB): domain Bacteria; phylum Bacillota; class Bacilli; order Bacillales; family Amphibacillaceae; genus Virgibacillus_F; species Virgibacillus_F necropolis_A. The sequence goes on along the minus strand of NZ_CP084992.1, from coordinate 1,061,410 downwards.
AACCCTTTAGGTGTTAATTTGGTTAATGGAGAAGACGGAACACATCAGGAATTTTTCGTGACATACTCTGATGACAAACTGAATGCTGTAACAGGAATAAACGTGGGTGGACAGGTGAATGAAGCAACAGGGGAAGTAGAAGGCGGAACAAATATACCATTGGAAAATGTAACTGGGTCATTAAAAGGCTTTATTGACTCTTATGGTTATGAGGATACTAATGGGTCTATAAAAGGTACATATACAGAAATGCTAGCAAGTTTAGATAAGATGGCATTTGAATTTGCAAAAAAGTTTAATGATGTTCATGATGATGGGAAAGACCTAGCAGGAACTTGGGGAGGAGCATTTTTTACTACTAATGGCAATGACTTTGATGAACTAGACTCTACAAAAGAAAATTATTCTGGTTCAGCAGCATCAATTACGGTGAACGCAGCAATCGTGGAAGACCCTGATTTAATTGCTGCTAGTGAAAACGGAGATATGGGAAATGGTGCTAATGCGAGCCTATTAGCAGACGTGTTTGAAACACCATTGGATGGACTAGGGAAGAACACATCTGCAAAAACCTTTTATGAATCATTGATTGGTGACCTGGGTGTTAATGCGCAGGAAGCAAATCGGATGGCTGAAAATACAGGGGTCCTTAAGGCACAAGTGGAGAACCAACGCATGTCTGTAAGCTCTGTTTCTCTTGACGAAGAAATGGCAAATATGATTAAGTTTCAACATGCATATAATGCTGCAGCACGCAGTTTGACGGCTGCTGATGAATTATTAAATCGTATTATCAATAATTTGGGTATTGTAGGAAGGTAGGGTAAGAGATGCGGATTACACAAGGTATGCTATCTAGTAATATGCTCAATAACTTATCCAACAGCTATTCTAAAATGGGCAACTATTTAGAACAGTTGTCAACCGGTAAGAAAATAAATCGTCCTTCTGATGATCCTGTGATCGCAATGAAAGGCATGAATTATCGTTCACAGGTCATTGAAGTTGAACAATTTCAGCGTAATACAACTGAGGTTCACACGTGGATGGATAGCTCAGACGCCGCTTTGGACAAGGCGACAAAAGCATTACAAAAAATGCGTGAATTAGCAGTTCAGGCCAGTAATGGTACATATGATCCAAAACAGCGGGAAAGCATCATGAAAGAAGTAGAGCAACTAAAGGAACATATGATAGATATTGCCAATACGAATGTGAATGGAAAGTTTATTTTTAATGGTACGAAAACAGATACAAAGCCAATTAAGGTAGATGAGGAAACTGGTAATTTATCATATGTTCAAGATGGTAGTCCTGTCATGATCGAAGTTTCTAGTGGCACGAAACTTCAAGCTAATGTCGCAGGATCAGAAGTTTTTAGTGAGGATTTGTTTACAAAAGTTAATGACTTTATTGATGCTCTTGATCGAAGTGACCAAACGGATATTGAAAATAGCATTGGTACATTAGACGGCAGTATAGATAAAATAATCAATGCTAGGGCTGATTTAGGAGCACGAATGAACCGTCTGGAATTAATTGAAGATCGATTGAGTTCACAACAAATTAGTGCAAAAAGCATGATGTCTAAAAATGAAGATATTGATTATGAAAAGGTAATAACAAAGTTGATAGCACAAGAAAGTGTACATCGTGCTGCATTATCTGCAGGGTCACGTATTATTCAACCAACCTTATTAGACTTCTTGCGCTAAGGTACAAGTTTTAGCCCTGACCACTTAAAATTATTGGTGGGTCAGGGTTTTCGTTTTAGCAGATTTATCTGCATAAGTGCAACTAAGGCTTTCGCCATTAAAAACTTGGCGAAAGCCAAGTTTTCTAATCAGCAAGGAAAGTATAAACGAAAGTCTGTCTAGCTCCAGAGCCCAGCGACTAGTGGACTTCCTTCACCTCCGTACGATAAGTCAACATCGGTTCGCATTAGCTCACCGTGTTTCCTTTATCTCCTGCGGTTCAATCCAGTCCATACGTCGCTTAACGGGCGCTTGCGCTTTTCTAATCATGATTAATTAAGGGGAGATGGCTCCATGCAATTACCTCAAATTCGGATGCAGTCGCAAATGGCTCACATTAACATTCAGCAAACGAGTGGTAAGCAAAGAATTCGTCAGCCTGAAGCATCGCTATCCATTCAACAACCAAAAGCTGAAATGACGATAAGTACAACTCCTTCAAAGCTTGATATCAATCAGACTCAGGCATGGGAAGATATGAATATCATGCACATTTCGAAGCGCATTGAAAAGTTTGCAAATGAGGGAATCCAGGCTGCAAATGAAGGAACTGCAAGACGTGTGCGGCAAGGTGACGCGTTGATGAGAATTGAAAATAAAGGGAATCCTATTGTTGGCCAAGCCATTCAGAATGCGTTTGATGGAATGAAGAAAATTGGCATAAAATTTATCCCCTCTATGTCAGCGGTGAAAATTAATTATCAGCCGGCTGAAGTAAACATCAATGTAAATATAAATAAACCGATTATTAAAGCTGAACCCCATAAACCTCAAATTCAGTTTATCCCAGGTTCGGTTGATGTCAGTATGCAAAACTATCAAAGTTTAGAGATTGATTTTGTGAATCTATTTTCCAATAAAAAGGTTTAAAGGACGGTAATGCCAAAATGAGAATTCAGACAAAATATTTAGGTGAAGTTGAATTAGATGAAGAGCAATTAATCAGTTTCCCCAGTGGATTGCCAGGATTTGCAGAAGAAACAAGGTTTGTTTTACTGGATTTACTGGGGAATCCAGTGTTTCAAATTTTGCAGTCTGTAGCTACCCCAGATGTCGCATTCGTTGTTGCAAATCCATATCACTTCTATCTAGAATATGAATTTGAACTGGATACAAATGTAAAAGAAAATCTACTAATCAGAAGTGAAAAGGACGTAACTGTACTTTCAATTGTTACATTAAACGATCCATTTGAGAAAAGCACGCTAAATTTGAAGGCGCCTGTAATTATAAATCCGACTACCAAACGAGGTAAACAATATATTTTAAATCACGAAGACTATTCTACGAAATCATTGATCACACAACCTAATTCCTCTGAAGCGAAGGGAGTATAGTCATGTTAGTCCTTACTAGAAAACTAAATGAATCCATTCAAATCGGGGAAGATATTGAAATCAAAGTATTAGGAGTCGAAGGTGACCAAATAAAGCTTGGGATAGATGCACCAAAATCTATTGATATTCACCGGAAAGAAATATATATAGATATACAAGAACAAAATAATGCAGCCGCAAATCTTTCTGCTGATTTGATAGGACTTTTAGGAAAAAAGAACAATAAAAAATAATTAAACAATTGGATAGAAAGTCCGATATAAAAAGAAATAAAAGTATGGGGAGTTGCTTGGGAAATGAGGCTTGAAAAAAGCAGTGTGACTGGTTCACAACCCTTGCAAAGTGAAACATACAACAGGCAAACTACATCTGCAAATGACGGAACCATTGAAAAGACTAGTGTACATCAAAAGATTGAGCTGCATGATCAAGGGATAATTAATAAGGAAAACATCGAAACAATTGTCTCTAAGTTAAACGGACTTATTGAACCATTACGAACCAATCTAAAGTTTGAGTATCATGAAAAGCTAGATGAATACTATGTGACCGTAATAAATCCTAAAACTGATGAAGTAATTAAAGAAATTCCTTCAAAAAAAATGCTCGATATGTACGCCGCAATGGCTGAATTTATGGGTTTACTAGTGGATGAGAAGGTTTAAGAGGAATATTCTCGATGCGTCGTGAATTGGTATGCAAGCGTTGAAACAGGTGGCCAGTATACATCGTTGACCCAAATTAGTATCACAACATCAAGTAATTATACTGATGGTGATAATTAATCATTGACGAGGACGAGTTAAAAAGGTATTAAGAAAAGGAGTGTAAATATGTCTTTGAATAAACACTATCAAACCTATCAAAATAATGCAGTGAATACTGCCTCTGGTGCGGAGCTAACCATGATGCTTTATAATGGTTGCATTAAGTTTATTAAACAAGCAAAGAAGAACATGAATGAAAAAGACTATGAGGCAAAAAACGTTAATATTCAAAAGGCGCAAAGTATTATTCAAGAATTAATGTTGACCTTAGACCCGGAAATAGAAATTTCCAATCAAATGCTACCACTCTATGAATATATGCTTCATCAATTAAAAGAGGGCAATATTAAAAATGAACCGTCTTTATTGGATGAAGCGTTAATCTACGCAGTTGAATTTAGAGACACATGGAAAGAAGTCATTTTAAAAACTGGTCAAAACCAATATGCACAAGGCGCTAAAGTTTAATGAGTAGATTAAAGGCATTATTCGAGATCACAAAGGAATTGGAAGGTGTTTTGAATCAACCTATCACTTCTACTAATAGGGAAGCAATTATCGAACAAATTAATCTGTTAATCGAGAAAAGAGGCAGTTTAATGGATGACGTAATTCCTCCCTTCTCGGAAGAAGAAAAAATGATAGGTAAAAAGCTCGTAATTATGAATGAAGCTATTCAATCTAAAATGGTGGAAGTACTGAATGTGTTAAAGGTAGAAATGAAACAGCTCAAAAAACAAAAAAAGTCTAATCATAACTATATTAATCCGTACAAAGATGTTAGGACAATGGATGGAATGTTTATGGATAGTAAAAAATAAGTAAAAACTCCTAGCTTTTTTAGGAGTTTTTTATTTTGGGATAAATGACTGTCAGACAGCGGTTTAGCAAGCATCGACATAATTTAACATCAATTTCCATGAAATTTATTAAGTTTAAGCAGGAATTAGACAGGGTATCGTAGAATAAGTAAATACATAAGGATGAAAGGAGGACACTTTTATGAAATACAACATTCGTGGTGAAAATATCGAGGTGACAGGTTCAATACGTGATTACGTCCAAAAGAAAATAGGTAAGTTAGAACGGTATTTTGATACACCTCCAGCTTCTGATGTACATGTAAATTTAAGTGTCTATAATGATGAGCAGAAAATAGAGGTAACAATTCCAATGACGAACTTATTGCTTCGTGCGGAGGAACAGCATATTGATTTATACGCTGCCATCGACCTTGTGGTGGACAAGTTAGAAAGACAAATCCGCAAATATAAAACAAAAGTAAATCGTAGGTCTCGTCAGAATGGTGCTGCAAAACACATTTTTGCTGAGCTTGAAAAAGAAAATTTAGATGAATTAGAGGAATCTGAAGATATAGAAATTGTAAAAACGAAACGATTTAATCTAAAACCAATGGATTCCGAAGAAGCAGTATTGCAAATGGATATGTTAGGACACACATTTTATGTATTTACTAATGCCATATCTGGTGATACTAATGTTGTATATCGTCGAAAAGACGGACGGTATGGAATCATTGAACCAAATATGTAATAGTTGATAAGATTCAAGGCGATCCCGTTCTAAAGCGGGGTCGCTTTTTTGGTTTTTGGTGAGAAGGAAAGTACCGGAGTGTATGTCGGTTTTACTATACATTCAGGAGTATATTGCAATTGTTGTCGAATTTTGTAGAACGCTTTACCAAATTTAGATTTCAGACTACAAATATGAGGCTATTTTGTTTAATAATGGAGATTTATTAGGTTGATGTACAATTTTAAAGTGAAAAATTTGTCGAATGCATTCCCAAATTTCAAAAATGGCAATTAGCCTTTTATTTCTAATTTATGGTATAAATAGGTATGCAATAAAGGGGGGGATGTTTGTGAATGATCAGAACTGTATCTCATATGATTCGCTAGCTATTAAAGTGCGGCAACAGGAGGAAACGATTACACAATTACTTGTCATCATTGCAGCAACAAATCGTAAACTTTCTGACCTCATTGAAGCGCAGAATCTATCGAATCATTCTCTTACCCATTCATGACTTTCTCCCCATGTATGGAATCTCCAATTTTCCACCAAGGCCCTCAATATACCTCATAGTGAAGAGTTGCTCATCCTCGGGCAACTTTTTTTTTTCACTTACGTTTGTACATCGCTGAACAGTTACCTCCGCTTTTCTCTGTCCAGCTGCGCGGGCTAGCGGTTCGTGACGTAAGCAATTGACACTCCGAGCACCAATATCATGTGCTCTACGGTCCCTTGCTTACGCATTTCACCGCTGAGCAAGCCCGCTCCGCTTTCCTTGTCTAGCTGGGGCTCCTAGAAGCTGCCGACATAAACAATGAACACTCTGAACGTTTAAGCCCTTGCGTTCTTCGGTCCCTTGCTTATGCGTCTGCTTCTGAACAGTCGACTCCGCTTTTCGTACTAGTTGTCATACTTGTTTATAAAGTGTTATTATTGATGGTGGGAAAAAGTATTAGATAAAGAGATGAACAATATTGAGGAGCGTTAATTATGCCTGGATTATTAACAAAAATTTTTGGTGATGGTAACCAAAAACAGCTTAATCGTTTACAAAAGACTGTAGATAAAATCGAAGCAATAGAGGCAGAGTATGAAAAATTAGCAGATACAGATTTCCATAAAAAAACAGATGAATTTAAAGATCGATATAGAAATGGTGAATCCCTTGATGACATGTTGGTTGAGGCATTTGCGGTTGTACGCGAAGCTTCGAAACGGGTCTTAAAAATGCGTCCATTCTCTGTACAGTTGATGGGTGCAATTGCATTACATCAAGGTAATATCGCTGAGATGAAAACAGGGGAAGGTAAAACACTTGCTTCCACTATGCCAGCCTACTTAAATGCAATTTCTGAAAAAGGTGTTCATATAATCACAGTCAACGAATACCTTGCAGAACGTGATGCTAAAGAAATGGGTGAACTATATCAATTTCTTGGTTTAACAGTAGGATTAAATGGTAATGGATTAACAAAAGAAGAAAAACGTGACGCTTATTATTGTGATATTACGTACGGAACAAATAATGAATTTGGTTTTGATTATTTACGTGACAACATGGTGCTTTATAAAGAGCAGATGGTACAGCGTCCATTGAACTTCGCGATTATTGATGAGGTCGATTCCATTTTAATTGATGAAGCCAGAACACCGTTAATTATTTCAGGTAGTGCACAGAAGTCCGCATCGATGTATCAGCAAGCGAATGGTTTTGTTTCAACACTACAAAATGAAACCGATTATACGTATGATGTTAAAACAAAAGGTGTTCAACTAACTGAAGAAGGTATCAATAAAGCCGAACGTTATTTTAATATCGAAAATTTATTTGATCTAAATAATGTGTCATTAACGCATCATATTAATCAAGCATTAAAAGCAAGAGCGTCAATGCATCGTGATACGGATTATGTCATTGAAGATGGCGAAGTTGTGATTGTTGACCAATTTACTGGACGCCTAATGAAAGGTCGTCGCTATAGTGATGGATTGCACCAAGCAATTGAAGCTAAAGAGGGTCTACAGATCCAAAACGAAAGCATGACATTAGCATCTATAACATTCCAAAACTTCTTTAGAATGTATCAAAAGTTATCCGGGATGACTGGTACAGCGAAAACAGAAGAAGAAGAATTCCGCAATATATATGCAATGGATGTAATAGCTATTCCAACTAATAAACCTATTGTGCGTGATGATAAGGCAGACATGATTTACAAGTCGATGGAAGGCAAGTTCCGTTCTGTAGTTGAAAATATTAAAGAACGCTACGATAACGGACAACCTGTTTTGGTAGGTACGGTAGCGGTAGAAACATCGGAGTTAATTTCACAGTTATTAAAAAAAGCTGGTGTGAAGCATAACGTATTAAATGCGAAAAACCACTTTCGTGAAGCAGAAATTATTGAAAACGCTGGACAACCTGGTTCTGTAACGATCGCAACAAACATGGCAGGACGTGGTACAGATATCAAACTAGGTGAAGGTGTAATAGAACGAGGCGGTTTGGCTGTAATTGGTACTGAACGTCATGAATCTAGACGTATCGATAATCAGCTGCGTGGTCGTTCCGGTCGTCAAGGAGATCCAGGTATGACGCAATTTTATCTGTCAATGGAAGACGAATTAATGCGACGCTTTGGTTCAGATAATTTGCGAAATATGATGGAACGTCTTGGCATGGACGATTCACAACCACTTGAAAGTAAAATGGTTTCTCGTGCAGTTGAGTCAGCGCAAAGACGTGTGGAAGGAAATAACTTTGACGCCCGTAAAACAGTCTTGTCCTATGATGATGTATTACGCCAGCAACGTGAAATTATTTACAAGCAACGTTTTGATGTAATTGATTCCGAAGACCTGCGTGAAATTATTGAAGAAATGATTAAGTCAACCGTTGAACGTGTTGTAAAATCACACATGTTTGATGACGAAGAAAACCAAGAACTTTCTTCCATTATAGATTATGTAAGAGGGAACTTATTGGATCATGACGATATAGCCGTATCGGATATTGAAGGTAAAGATACAGAAGAGATTATCGAAGTTATCCTTGATAAGGTAAAAGTTAAATATGATCAAAAAGAAGAAGAACTAACTTCAGAGCAAATGCGTGAATTTGAAAAGGTTATTCTACTTCGTACAGTTGATTCAAAATGGATGGATCATATCGACCAAATGGATCAGCTGAGACAAGGAATTCATTTACGTGCATATGGACAAAATGACCCATTACAAGAATATCAGGCAGAAGGATTCGCGATGTTTGAACAAATGGTCATCTCTATTGAAGAAGAAGTTTCGAAATACGTGATGAAAGCACAAATCCGTGAAAACCTTCAACGTCAGGAAGTTGCGAAGAATACACAAGCAGTTTCAGGCGGTGATGATGATGGTAAGAAAAAATCTAAAAAACCATATATCAAAAAGGAAAACATCGGCAGAAATGACCCTTGTCCTTGCGGAAGCGGGAAAAAATATAAAAATTGCCACGGAAAATAAATAGCTGACACTCCCATTACTTGGGAGTGTTTTCAGTGATATAAAAATAGTATTGAGGTGGATATTATGGAATTAGCAGAAATAAGAAATGAATTGGATAAGATGAATACACGAATAGAAGACTTTAGGGGGTCTCTTTGACTTAGATGTTAAAAAGGCTCGAATTGGCGAATTAGAATTAGAAATGACAGCGGGCGATTTTTGGGATGACCCACAAGTGGCTCAAAAAGTTATTAATGAAACAAATGGTATAAAAGAATCTGTCACCAGTTTTGAAGCGTTAGAGGAACGTGTGGAAAATCTTGAAGTAAGCCATGAGTTAGTGAAAGAAGAACAGGACTCCGAGCTTTTTCAGGAATTAGAAAAAGAATTAGCGGCATTGCGTACTGATATTAACCAGTTCGAATTACAAATGCTTTTGAGTGAGCCTTATGATGCAAATAATGCATTACTTGAATTGCATCCTGGAGCTGGTGGTACAGAATCACAAGACTGGGCAAGTATGTTACTGCGTATGTACCAAAGATGGGCAGAAGCGAAAAACTTTAAAGTTGAAACCTTGGATTATTTACCTGGAGATGAGGCAGGAATTAAAAGTGTTACTTTAAATATTAAGGGACACAATGCCTATGGCTATTTAAAGGCTGAAAAAGGTGTACATCGACTTGTTCGTATTTCCCCGTTTGATTCATCGGGACGCCGACATACATCATTTGCTTCTTGTGATGTTATGCCTGAGTTTGACGATGATGTTGAAGTAGATTTGAAAACAGAGGATATCAAGGTTGATACTTACCGGGCAAGCGGTGCTGGTGGTCAACACGTAAATACTACTGATTCAGCAATTCGTATAACGCATTTACCAACAAATGTTATTGTAACTTGTCAATCTGAGCGATCACAAATTAAAAATCGTGCAACCGCGATGAAAATGCTTAAATCAAAGCTATATCAATTAGAGATTGAAAAACAACAACAAGAACTGGATGATATACGTGGTGAACAAAAAGAAATTGGATGGGGAAGTCAAATTCGTTCCTATGTTTTTCACCCATACTCTATGGTTAAAGATCACCGCACAAATTTAGATGTTGGAAATGTGCAGGGTGTAATGGACGGGGACATTAACCCGTTTATTGATGCATACCTGCGCTCTCAAATAAACAAATAATAAAAATTGAATAGAGGTTTCATGTATGAGGAAATGGTTTTTTACACTTCTTTTAGTGGTGGCAATAGTGCTAAGTGCTTGTGGAGGAAATGATAGTGCTACAGTTGAACCAACAGATAATGCTGACAAAAATATGACAGAGGCCGAGAAGGTATTCCAAAATAATTGTGCAACTTGTCATGGTTCAGATTTGTCAGGTGGTGCGGGACCAGATCTGACAGAGGTTGGATCGCGTTATTCCAAAGAAGAGATTGCACAAATCATAAAAAACGGAAAAAATTCAATGCCGGCTGGATTAATAGAAGGCACGGATGTAGAATTAATTGCTTCATGGTTGGCGCAGAAAAAAAGTAAATAACATTTTGAACAAAGAAAAGATGGTCAATGGGGAAATGTCCCTTTTGACCATCTTTTTTTACATTTTATGAAGTACAAGCGCAAAACTATAAATTTAAATGATAGTCAATAAGTTACTTAATTTTATTAGAAAACTTGGCATTCGCCAAGATTTTGTGGCGAATGTCATAGTTGCGCTTATGCAGATAGGAAAGTTTATACTTGCTTATCTGTCAAAAAGTTACAATAAAGTAAAAGGATAGATGCATTTGAAACACAAATGTAATATTTCTATGCCCAAAATTTATGACGAAAGATGTTATACTATAAAAGAATTACTCAAAAAAAGTAGAAACGTCATATTACAAGGATGTTGTGCTTAAGAAAATTCCTATCTAGAAGAATTTTGCATCAAGGAACAACAACAAAAATTAAAAGGTGATACATATATGATAAAGATGAAAGACGTATATAAAACATATTCCAACGGGGTTACTGCTCTAAATGGGATTAATATTGATATTGAACAAGGGGAATTCGTTTACATTGTAGGACCAAGTGGTGCGGGAAAGTCATCATTTGTTAAATTGATGTACCGTGAAATTAAACCTACTACAGGATCGATATTTATAAACGAAATAGATATGAGTTCTATTAAGGAAAAAAAGGTCCCATATCTAAGACGGGATATTGGCGTCATTTTTCAGGATTTTAAACTGCTGCCAAAACTATCAGTCTATGAAAATGTCGCTTTTGCATTAGAAGTTATAGAAGAAACACCTCGTAATATTAAAAAGCGAGTTATGGAAGTTCTGGATCTAGTTGGATTAAAGAACAAGGCACGGTTTTTACCGGATGAATTATCAGGCGGAGAGCAACAGCGTGTATCTATTGCACGCGCTATTGTAAATCATCCAAAAGTAGTTATCGCAGATGAGCCAAGCGGGAATTTAGATCCAGAAACCTCTTGGGGGATTATGCGTGTGTTTGAGGAAATAAATGCACGTGGGACAACAATTATTATGGCAACACACAGTAAGGAAATCGTAAACACGATCAAAAAACGAGTTATTGCAATTGAAGACGGTTTGATTGTTCGTGATGAACATCGGGGTGAATACGGATATGAAATTTAGAACAATAAAAAGACACCTCCGAGAAGGTATTAAAAACATTTTCAGAAATGGTTGGATGACCGTAGCTTCAGTCGGAGCAGTAACAACAACATTAATTCTTGTTGGCGCATTCCTTGCGTTGATGTTAAACCTTAATCAGATGGCCGAAGAAATAGAAGATGATGTAGAAATTAATGCATTAATTGACCTTACCGCAAATGAAGATCAAATTAAAACATTGGGTAATAAAATTTCTGCAATTGATGAAGTAGAAAGTGTTTCGTTTTCTTCTAAAGATGAACAGTTAAAAAACCTTATAGATAGTATGGGTAAGGAAGGTCAATCCTGGAAGCTATTCAAGCAGGACAACCCCTTAAATCATGTATATGTAATTAAAGCAAAAGATCCTATTGATACGACGAAGATTGCGAGTGAAGTTAAAGGCTTTAATGCAATCCAGGAAGTTAATTATGGAAAAGACGTTGTACAACGCCTATTTCAATTCAATAAATATGCAAGAACGATTGGTTTAGTGTTGATTGCAGGATTAGTCTTTACTGCTATATTCCTTATTTCCAACACAATAAAACTTACAATTATGGCTCGCAGCAGAGAAATTGGAATTATGAAGCTTGTGGGAGCAACCAATGGTTTTATTAGATGGCCATTTTTTATTGAAGGGATGTTCTTAGGAATATTAGGTTCTATTATTCCAATAGCAACTATTCTTGGTGGCTATTATTACTTAGATACAAAATTAAGAGAACGAATTACCTTTAGTTTTGTAGAAATATTACCATTTAATCCATTTGCATGGCAGCTTTCACTAATTATCTTAGCAATAGGAGCACTTATTGGCATCTGGGGAAGTGTCATGAGTGTACGCAAATTCCTGAAAGTATAACTTAGATTAATCGAAAAATAATAAAGGGGAATGAATACGAGATGAAAAAAAATATTTCTTATGTACTAGTTGCAGTATTACTTGCAACTAGTACTCTGCTAAACTGGCAATCTGTTTCTGCATCAACTATTGACGATGCTAAGAACAAAGTCGATGAAATAGAATCGAAGCAAGAAAAACTGAATGAAAAACAAAGCGATATCAAAAAGAAAAAAGAAAAAACTACTGGTAAAATTGACAAAAACCTTAGTAAACAAGAGAAAGTAACAAATCAAATAGAAAAAATTACCAATAAGCTAGTAAAAACAAAGTCTTCCATTAAGGGAAAAGAAAAAGAAATCTCGGAAACTAATAAAGAGATTGAAAAACTTAAAGTTGAGATAAAAGAATTGAAGAAAAGGATTAAAAAGCGAGAAGATCTTTTAAAAGAACGCCTTCGTACTATCCAACAAAATGGTGGAGACATGCGGTACATAGAAGTAATTCTTGGTTCTCAAAATTTTGGTGACTTTGTAAGTCGTTCATCAGCAGTTAACACAATCATGGATCAAGATAAAAACATAATGGCAACACACATGGCTGAGAAAAAAGAATTAGAAAAAAAGAAAAAAGTAGTTGTGAATAAAAAAGAAGCATTAGAAGAACAAAAGCAAGAACTGGTATCACTTAAGGCTCAATTAGATGAACAGGCGGCTAAAAAAGAAGATCTAATGGCACAGTTAGAAAAAGAACATAAGAACTTAGAAAAAAATAAAGCTGATTTACAAGAACAAGAAAAAGACTTACATGCTCAAGAAGCCAAATTGCAAAAGGCAATGGAAGCCGCAAAAGGTGAAATTCAAAGGTTGCAGCAAATTGCGCTTCAAAAAGCTAAAGAAGAAAAAGCAGCGAGACAACAGGCTGCAAATAATTCATCCGATTCAAATTTAGAAACATTAGCACAAACTTCTAATCCGGGTGGCTTTATTAAACCGGCATATGGTCCACTTACATCAAACTTTGGTATGCGTCGTCATCCTGTAACAGGCGAACTATCAGGTCATACGGGAGTTGACATTAACGGTGAGACTGGGGATACAGTAGTAGCATCTATCTCTGGCTACGCTATACCAGTTAATATTCATTGGTCATATGGTACACATATGCTTCTTGTTGGTGAAGTAAATGGCAAAACTTATACAACCCTTTATGCTCATATGTCCCAGTCCTATATTGGTGGCGGAAAATATGTGGAGCAAGGTGAGGCTATTGGTGAAATAGGTAGTACAGGTCGTTCAACGGGATCACACTTGCACTTTGAAATTCATGTAGGTTCGGTATACCATGGGGCCTCTAGTGCGATTAATCCAATGAACTATTTAAATTAAGTAGCATGTATTTGCAATTGTTCAGCATAAACTTTAATATTAAAGGCATCGCACATTACGGTGTGATGCCTTTTTATAGGTTATTATCAGTCTGAAGTTTATAGGGGTGAAGCAATGAACTTGAATAAACAACACATCGTTTTGGTGCTGATTGGCGCTTTAATTTTAGGATTTGGTGGTGCATATTTTGGTGTTCAATTAGCACAATCAAATCAAACCCAAGATACAGAAGAACTTGTAACAGACAATTCAGATGGAAACCAGGAATTAAAGACACCTGCTGCAACACCAAAAAACATGGACAAAGTTGTCCAGGCTTATAGCTTAATTAAACAAAATTATTTAGAAGATGTGGAAGAGCAACAATTAATAGAAGGTGCCATACAAGGAATGCTCGATACACTTGAAGATCCGTATAGTACATATATGGACGTAGAAACCATGAAGAATTTCAATGAAACAATTGAATCTTCTTTTCAAGGTATTGGTGCGGAAGTAAGCATGGTTAATGATACTGTTACCATAATTGCTCCTATAAAAGATTCCCCGGCAGAAGATTCCGGATTGCGTCCTAATGACCAGATACTTAGTGTAGACAATGAAAGTATTCAGGGACTTGACCTGTTTGAAGCAGTTGAGAAAATCAGAGGGAAAAAAGGTACAGATGTTGTTTTGGAAATAAAGCGTCCAGGAGTATCGGAACCGTTTGATGTGACGATTACACGTGACGAAATACCGCTAGAAACCGTTTATTCGGAAATGAAAACAATTGATGGCAAAAAAACCGGTGTAATTGAAATCACTACCTTTTCAGAGAAAACAGCAGAACACTTTAAAAAGCAGCTTACAGATCTGGAGAAAAAGGGAATGGAAGGATTAGTTATTGATGTACGTGGTAATCCGGGTGGTTTATTAAACGCTGTCGAAGCCATTCTGAAGGAATTCATTCCTGAAGAAATGCCGTATATACAGATTGAAGATGGTAATGGCAATAAAACACCTTACCATTCAGAGTTAAAAGAAAAAAAACCATATCCAGTAAGTGTTTTAGTAAATGAAGGTAGTGCTTCAGCTTCAGAAATTTTAGCTATAGCAATGAAAGAAGCAGGCTATGACGTTGTTGGAACAAAGAGCTATGGAAAGGGAACGGTTCAGAAAGCAATTCCTTTCGGTGATGGAAGTACCATTAAATTAACATTTTATAAATGGCTTTCACCTGAAGGAAAATGGATTCATGAAAAGGGTGTTAAGCCAACTATAAAGGTAGAACAACCCAAATACTTTTACACGAATCCAATCCAAATAGAGGAACCGATAACCTATAATCATACGGGTGAAAAAATAGAGAACATTCAAATCATGCTTCGTGGATTGGGATATGATCCTGGTAGAAATGACGGCTATTTTAATAAAGAAACAGTCGAAGCTGTGGAAAAATTCCAATCAGACAATGATCTGAAGGTAACTGGTGAAATTAATAAAGAAACAGCTGGATTAATCGAAAGTAAGATAGTAGAGAAAATTCGTAGTGGTGCAGATGATAAGCAGCTTGAAAAAGCATTGAATAGTCTTTATTAATACACAAATTCGCGGGGTGAAACTCGCGAATTTTGTTTTCCCTTGAAAAAACTAAAGTGTGATTAGACTATGCAGGAAATTATCGTTTTATGGCGAATAGGTATTATATATAGACTCTTTTCATATGCATTGTTGCTTTTCATCATCATAGCTGATATAAACTACGACGTAAGTTTAGGTGTATTTCCAAAGACATGTGTATTGCTGCCGTCCAGGATCGCTCCGGGCGGATGCTTTCCGCGGGCACGGCCTTAGCCTCCTCGAGAAGACCACTCTGCGGGGTCTTCGGACACGTGCTGTTCCCGCAGGAGTCACCGCCCTCCACTCACCTGGACTGGTAAAGCTAATTACGTAAAAATTCTTTGTCATTTCTTTCAATTATGAATGCTGTTATTGGCAACTGTTATACCAGCAGCCCGTATACACGTAGACTCCTGCAGGAGGAAAGGCATCGGTAAGACTACGCAGTGCGTTAGCACAAGGAGGCTCACCAGCCGCCCTAAGGTGCGCGAAGTGTATACGGGCTGCGGCTGCCTAAGTAACTTGTTTCCATTTTCGGTAATATAGGTCTAACATAGATAGAAGTTACGTCGCAATATATATTTATTCTCTCGAAAGCAACAATGCGTACGAAAACTGCCTATTTATAAGAAATATTATATATAAGAAAGAAAAGAGAGGCATTATTGGAAGGTGATTACGATGGTTGAATCTTGGGTTACAGAAATGGTTAAAGGAATTGGGAAATTATTTTTAAATCCATTAACCTATTGGGTATTTATTTTAATCCTTTTTGCAGGATTGCGAAGAATACGCAAGGAACGTACTAATTTTGGAATTAAAATATTCGATGTTTTTACCGAATGGAAGGGTACTGGCATTATTTCGATTGTAGCGGGAATTCTTGTGTCGGGAATTTGTATAGGGGTTGGGATTGTATTTTCCTATGAAACGCTTGCACTACTTTGTTTGGTAAGTATTTTATTAAGCTTGTCATTACGTTTCACCATGCTTTCTCCAAGCTATACGATAGGATTTACACTGTTATTGTTATTATTTATGCCTACCATTATCAAAAATCAATCATACTTAGATAATAATTTGTTCAATGACCTTAACTTTGCTGGAGTATCCATCCTAATTGGGATATTTCTACTGGTAGAGGCATTATTAACGTATCGTATCAAGCAACGTGATACCTATCCAGATCTAGTATTAGGATCAAGAGGTAAATGGGTAGGCCTCCATCACCTTAAAAAGCTGAGTATTATTCCTTTTTTCGCATTGGTGCCGACTGGCTTAATCACTCCTTTTGCAGCTTATTGGCCATATATTTCATTAGGCGGGGAATCCTATAGCCTTTTACTATTTCCATTTCTAATAGGTTTTGACCATTCCGTCCGAAGCGTTTTACCTGAAGTGGCTGCTCAGCGTCTCGGCAAAAAAATTGGGTTGTTAGGAATTCTAGTGTTAATCCTTGCGGCTGGTAGCGTGTACGTTTGGAGTTTGTCCATAGTTGCAGCTATTATTGCAATTTTGGGTCGTGAGTATATCAGCTATAAACATCGTGTCACGGATAGCGGGAAACAATCTTTTTATAGCAGGGACCAAAGCGGTCTGACTGTTATCGCGATTATACCTAATACCCCTGCAGACAGACTAGGGATACGTATTGGTGAAACGATAAGTAAAGTGAACGGGCGAAAGGTCCAGAACGTAGATGAATTCTATCAATTCCTTCAAAAAAGTGGAGCGTTTTTTAAACTCGGGGTACTTGATAATGCTGGAGAAGTAAGGCTCCTGCAAAGTGCTTTCTATCAAAACGACCATCATGAATTAGGTCTTGTTTTTGTAAAAGAGCGTCACCATTCAAATAAAAAGATATCTCAGGCAAAATAAAAAGCATCAGCCGCGATTTTTTTGGCTGATGCTTTCGTTTTACTCGGTTTCTATTTCAAATTCTTTGTGTGTGTGAATTTCATCTTTTTCAACATGAACCGTGATGTGATAGGTTCCTTTATCATCAAGTTTCATTTCTATTTGATAGGTACCAGTTTCTGCTTCATTTAAATTCACATATTCATGTTTTTTACTTTCATCTTTCCAAACTTCCATCCGTACAAGCGCATTTTCTAAAGGTTCACCTTTATGTGTGATTTTTGCGACATAGGCAGAAGCTTCATTAACCTTAACCGTTTCAGGTATTTGAAAATCAATAGTTGTGTTGGAATGGTGATGATGCTCGCTGGTTTCTTTATCTGCTTCTTTAGTGTCTCCAGCTTCTTTTGTTACCTTTCCAACTGTAATTTTGGCTTTAGGCATCGTATGCATATCACGTGCCGTTACATGGGATTGTACATAAAAGATTCCATTTTCATCGAATGTTTTTTCCGCAGTATAAACACCGTCTTTTTGGTGGTTAGCCTGAATCATTTTGCTTTCTTCTTTTTCACCGTTTTTCCAAACTTCAAATTCTATTTCGCTCGCATCATCAACAACTCCCTCGTCCTGGGTTACGGTAACTGACAATGTAACGGCTTCATTTACATCTAGTTTTTCTGGAACATCCAGTACTGCTTCAATTGGTTTTATTACATCTTCACTTGAACTATTGGTGGATTCATCACTTTTTCCACATGCACTTAGTAAAACGATGATTATTGTTAATAACAAGATTTTTTTCATAATAAAAATCCTTTCCGCTTAAGATCTTCTCTAGTTTGATTATAGGGGATAACAATCACACAAACAATTGAATCCTTTGTGAACGATTTTTAATACAGTAAAGTGGGTATTATTGTTAATAGTACAACAAGCAGAAATATCGAATATTTGTTCGTGTTTGTGTTAAAATTTATGTATAATTGTGATAAACTATAGTTAGGAAGATAAGAACGGAGGCAAGACTCATGAAAAATAAGTTTGACCTTGTGTCCCAGTATATGCCAAGCGGGGACCAACCAAAGGCTATAGAAGAATTAGTTGAACGAATTAAAGCTGGACAACACCATCAGACATTACTTGGAGCAACAGGAACTGGTAAAACATTTACCGTTTCAAATGTTGTTACAGAAATAAATAGACCGACACTTGTAATCGCACACAATAAAACACTGGCAGGTCAATTATATAGTGAGTTTAAAGAGTTTTTTCCAAACAATGCAGTAGAGTATTTTGTTAGTTTTTATGACTATTATCAACCGGAAGCATATGTACCATCCAGTGATACATTTATTGAGAAAGATTCAAGTATTAATGATGAAATAGATAAATTAAGGCATTCGGCAACATCTTCTCTTTTTGAACGTAGAGATGTGTTAGTTGTTGCAAGTGTTTCTTGTATTTATGGTTTGGGTTCACCTGAAGAATATAGTAGTCAAGTGCTATCGATTCGGATGGGGATGGAAAAAGATCGTGATCAGTTACTGCGTGATTTAGTAGATATACAATATGCAAGAAATGATATTAAATTCCAGCGTGGAACATTCCGTGTTCGTGGGGACTCTGTTGAAATAATTCCAGCTTCCAAAGAGGAACACTGCTTTCGGATTGAATTTTTTGGTGATGAAATCGATCGAATTCGTGAGGTGGATGCATTAACTGGAGAAATAATTGGGGATCGTGAACATGTTGCTATTTATCCAGCATCACACTTTGTTACTCGGGAGGAAAAACTGAAACTCGCGATTAAAAACATTGAAACCGAATTAGAAGAACGCTTGAAAGTTTTAAGGTCTGAAAATAAACTGTTGGAAGCTCAACGCATTGAACAACGTACAAATTATGATATCGAAATGATGCATGAAATGGGGTATTGTTCAGGCATTGAAAACTATTCAAGGCATTTAACACTTCGGGAGGAAGGTGCCACTCCATATACATTGTTTGATTACTTTCCAGATGACTTTTTGTGTGTTGTCGATGAATCCCATGCGACACTTCCACAAGTAAGAGGTATGTTTAATGGGGATAGAGCACGTAAACAAGTGTTAGTGGATCACGGTTTCAGATTACCATCTGCACTTGATAACCGTCCACTTATGTTTGGTGAATTTGAAAAGAAAACAAACCAGCTTATCTATGTATCTGCAACACCTGGACCATATGAACTGGAACATACACCTGAAATGACCGAACAAATTATTCGTCCAACTGGATTACTGGATCCGAAGATAGACATCCGGCCAATCGATGGCCAAATTGATAATTTAATTGGTGAAATAAATAAACGATCTGAAAGAAATGAACGAATATTGGTAACTACCTTGACGAAAAAGATGTCTGAGGACCTTACGGATTATTTAAAAGAACTTGGAATTAAAGTGGCGTATTTGCATTCGGAAATTAAAACATTAGAACGTATTGAAGTCATCCGCGATTTGCGGGTAGGTAAATATGATGTATTAGTAGGAATTAACTTACTTCGTGAAGGGCTTGATATTCCGGAAGTTTCGCTTGTAGCCATATTGGATGCAGATAAAGAAGGATTCCTGAGATCAGAGCGTTCGCTCATACAGACAATGGGTCGTGCGGCACGTAATGAGAACGGTGAAGTTGTGATGTATGCTGATAAAATTACGAATTCAATGCAGGTTGCTATAGACGAAACAACCAGGCGACGCGAAAAGCAAATCGCGTACAATGAAAAGTATGGCATTACACCGACAACGATTAAAAAAGACGTTCGGGATGTCATTCGAGCAACTGTTGCAGCTGAAGATCAAGCGGAATACGAAGACAAAGCTAAAAGCCTATCTAAGCTAACGAAGAAAGAAAAAGATAAAGTAATTAAGAATATGGAAAAAGAAATGAAAGAGGCTGCAAAAGCACTTGATTTCGAAAAAGCAGCAGAGTTACGTGATATTCTACTTGAGCTTAAAGCGGAAGGATGACAGGTGAATGGCTACAAAATCTATTGAAATTAAAGGCGCTAGAGCACATAATTTAAAAAATATTGATATAACGATTCCAAAGAATAAACTAGTTGTTTTGACCGGATTATCAGGTTCTGGTAAATCGTCACTGGCATTCGATACAATCTATGCGGAAGGACAACGCAGGTATGTGGAATCACTTTCAGCATATGCACGTCAGTTTTTAGGTCAAATGGATAAACCAGATGTTGATACAATTGAAGGTCTATCGCCAGCTATTTCAATTGATCAAAAAACAACGAGTAAAAATCCTAGATCAACAGTTGGAACCGTTACCGAGATTTATGATTATTTACGTTTGCTTTTTGCTCGTATAGGTAGACCAACATGTCCAAAACACGGAATAGAAATCAGCTCACAAACAGTGCAACAAATGGTTGACCGTATTTTGGAATTTCCAGAACGAACAAAAATGCAAATCCTTGCACCAGTTATCTCGGGACGAAAAGGTGAGCACGTAAAAACGTTTGAACGTTTGAAACAAGAAGGTTATGTACGAATTCGTGTGGATAATGAAATGCGTGAGATTACGGAAGAAATTAAACTAGAAAAAAATAAAAAACATTCAATCGAAGTTGTAATCGACCGAATCGTTATAAAAGAAGGAATAGCTACAAGGTTGGGTGATTCGATTGAAACAGCTTTAAGGTTAGGTGAAGGGAACCTTATTGTAGATGTAATCGGTGAGGAAGAACTCAAGTTTAGCGAAAACCATGCATGCCCTATATGTGGCTTCTCGATTAGTGAACTGGAACCAAGGCTGTTTTCATTTAACAGCCCTTTCGGAGCATGTCCAACGTGTGATGGATTAGGTACTAATTTAGAAGTGGATATTGAGTTGGTTATTCCTGACTGGGATAAGTCGCTAAAAAAACATGCACTTGCTGCCTGGGCACCTATCAGCTCGCAATATTATCCGCAACTCCTTAAAAGTGTCTGCAAGCATTATGATATCAATATGAATGTACCTGTAAAGGATTTGCCAAAGGAGCAGATGGATAAAATACTGTATGGTAGTGGCAAGGAAAAAATTCATTTTCACTATGTGAATGAATTTGGGGCAGTTCGTGATAATACCGTTGAGTTTGAAGGTGTAATACGAAACATTGAGCGAAGATACCGCGATACATCATCTGATTTTATTCGAGAACATTTATCGCAATTTATGGCTCAAAAAGACTGTCCAAGCTGTAAAGGATATCGTTTAAAGGAAGAAGCCCTTTCAGTGTTGGTTAATAACAAGCATATCAGTATCGTAACGGATTATTCGATAGTAGAGGCAATGGAATTTTTTACGAATCTTGATTTAACAGAAAAAGAGAAGAAAATTGCTCATATGATTTTGAGGGAAATATCTAATCGTCTTGATTTCCTAGATAATGTTGGCTTGGATTATCTAACACTATCCCGTGCTGCTGGTACATTATCGGGCGGTGAAGCACAACGGATTCGATTAGCAACCCAAATTGGCTCTGCACTTACAGGGGTTCTATATGTACTTGATGAGCCGTCAATCGGATTGCATCAGCGTGATAACGATCGGTTGATTGAAACATTGAAGCGGATGAGAGATTTGGATAATACGTTAATCGTCGTGGAACATGATGAGGATACGATGCTTGCTGCAGATCATTTAATTGATATTGGACCAGGTGCAGGTGAGCATGGTGGAGAAATAGTCGCTAGTGGCACGCCAGAAAAGGTCATGAAAAACAAATCATCTTTGACTGGTGACTATTTATCAGGGAAAAAATATATTCCTTTACCCATAAAGCGACGTAAACCGAAGAAAGCAGTAATTGAAGTTGTTGATGCAAATGAAAATAACTTAAAAAAGGTTTCTGCTAAGTTTCCGATTGGCTTAATGACGGTTGTTACAGGAGTTTCGGGATCAGGAAAAAGTACTTTGGTTAATGAAATTCTTTATAAGGGACTAGCGAAGTCACTTTATCGTGGAAAACATAAACCTGGTAATCATAAAAAGATTAATGGTATCAAGCACATCGAAAAGGTAATTGATATTGATCAGGCACCTATCGGTAGGACACCACGATCTAATCCAGCAACATATACGGGGGCATTCGACGATATCCGTGATGTTTTTGCCCAAACGAATGAGGCAAAGGTTAGAGGCTATAAGAAAGGACGCTTCAGTTTTAATGTGAAAGGCGGCCGTTGCGAAGCATGCCGAGGCGACGGTATTATTAAAATTGAAATGCATTTCTTACCAGATGTGTATGTACCGTGTGAGGTATGTCATGGTAAACGCTATAATCGTGAAACACTTGAAGTGAAATATAAGGGAAAAAGTATTGCAGATATTTTAGAGATGAGAATTGAAGAATCAGTCGAGTTCTTTGCGAACATCCCTAAAATCAGCCGTAAGCTCCAAACGATTTTTGATGTAGGTCTGGGCTACATTAAATTGGGTCAGCCTGCAACAACGCTTTCAGGTGGGGAAGCGCAACGCGTGAAATTGGCTAGTGAGCTGCACAAGCGGTCAACAGGTAAGTCGTTTTATATTTTGGATGAACCAACGACTGGTTTACATGTGGACGATATTAAACGTTTGTTAGCTGTATTACAACGCTTAGTGGATAACGGTAATACTGTTTTAATTATTGAACATAATCTGGATGTCATTAAAACTGCTGATCATATTATTGACCTTGGTCCTGAGGGTGGCGATCGAGGAGGACAAATCATTGCAAATGGAACTCCGGAACATATCGCTGAGCAAGAAGAATCTTATACAGGTCGTTATTTAAAGCCTGTACTGGAACGTGATAGAAAGCGGATGGAAACAGACATGGAAAGGAAGGAAAAGATTGGATCTAAATAAAAGGTGGTGGACCCCATCTAAATAGGGGGTCTACTATTTTTTTTCTAATGAAGAAAGTTCTTGTGGAAAGAGCATGAAACGCCGAAATCCCATCTTGCAAGGTCATAATTTTTGACGAGTGTGTGTCAATTGGGTAAGGTGAATAGAGAAGGTAGTCTTGGGGAGGAACGTTCAATGAAACCAATTGAAATAAATAACGTACAAAACATATTAGATCAATTTTGTAACAAAGAAGTATATGTACACTTAGAGACAACTAATGGTGCCTACGCTAGTCACTTTGATGATAAAGCATACAATGTTGGTGCATATATTCGAAATGCGAAGGTGAATTTTTCGCAAGCTAAAATTGTGGGAAATGGCAAAACCTACCGAACGGGACTTAAAATGGAACTTGGCTGGATATATGCAGAAGGGTTGACGGATTGGGTGTTAGATAGTGATAATCGTTTGCTAATGGCTGGTCATGATCGTGAAGGTCGACTGATGGTATCACTTGAGATTAGTGAAACCCCTTTTAAGCATAAACATTAAATAGAATCAAAAAAAGGAATGGTGAATAGAATGGAAAAGCATGTAGTAGTCATATATCCACATCCAGATGACGAGTCTTTCGGTGCTTCTGGTACAATTACTAAGTTCCGTGAACAAGGCGTTCCTGTCACCTATTTATGTGGAACACTTGGTGAGATGGGACGTAATATGGGTTCACCAACATTTGCTAATCGCGAAACATTACCGGAAATACGAAAAGAGGAATTAATTCAAGCTTGTCAAATTCTTGACATGGACCTGCGTATGTTAGGTTACCGGGATAAGACACTTGAATTCGAGGATCGGATGGAAGTGGCCAGAAATCTAAAAAGCATCCTAGAAGAAATTGAACCTAGTCTAGTAATTACCCATTATCCGGAGCATGCGGTACATCCTGACCACGATGCATTAGGTGCTGCGGCAATTGAAGCGGTTCGTTTAATGGATCCAGAAAATCATCCTACTGTTTGGGCACAAGCTATTACAAATACATTTTATGATGACTTAGGAAAGCCTGATGTTCGTAATGATATATCTGCTTATTTTGATAAAAAAATGGAAGCTATCTCTGCACACAAATCACAGGCAGATGGAATATTAGGCAAGTTTCGAGAAAATCCTGAAATTGCAGCAGACCTGAAAGAGGAAGCGAAAAAAAGGCTGGGCAAAGAACAGTTTTATATTTGGAAGTATGATTTATAGTAAAAACAAGGGGGTATTGCGATAATGAATCGGTTAACCAGATCGAGTTCTGATCGAATGGTTGCGGGAGTATTAGGTGGGGTAGCGGAATACGCTAATATTGATTCAACTGTAGTACGTTTGGTCTTTGTGATTCTAACCATAATGAGCGTGTTTGTGTTGTTATTAATTTATTTCGCGGCAATGATGATTATTCCGAGTGATCAGGAGTTACGCTAATGTTTTTGCGTTGGTTCTTGTCCATATTTCTGAATGCTGTTGCGATAATTGGAGTGGCGCAATTATTCGATGATTTCCAAGTAGAAGGATTTGGTACAGCACTTATCGCGAGTATAATTCTATCCATTTTAAATATAATTGTTAAGCCAATATTAATAATTTTGACTTTACCTATTACTTTTGTGACATTTGGATTGTTCCTTTTTGTTATTAATGCCATAACATTAATGATTACTCAAGGCTTAATGGATGATTCATTTATTATTTATGGTTTCGGTACAGCACTTATCGCATCTATTGTTATATCAATCTTGAATTTACTTTTAAATCAGTTGGTAAAAGATACATTAAAAAAATAGATAAAAATTTCGCAGGCTATGTTCCTGCGTTTTTTTTAATTAGGCTGTATTCCCAAAGATTGTTGCTTTTAAGAGAATAGATATATATTGCGACTAACTGCTGGTTGATTTCTGCTGCGGACCGTTGCTTTCCGCGGGCACGGCTTCAGCCTCCTCGCGGAAGAGCACCGCTGCGGGGTCTTCAGACTCGTGCTGTTCCCGCAGGAGTCAACGGTCCTCCGCTCCAATCAACTGCCATAATAGTGAAAGGAGCTCTATGGTACTGCTTCCAGACACCATGTTAGCGGAAGAAATACACGAAGACTCCTGCGGAAACAGCGAAGACGATGAGACCCCGCAGTGAGCGGTCTTTGCTCGCGAGGAGGCTCAGCGCGAGCCCGCGGAAAGCGTAGTGTATTTCTGGAGCGGTATGCTATGACGCAATATATATTTATTATGAAGATTAAAAGCAACAATGCATACGAAAAGAGCCTCTAATTATTAACTTTGGCCGTTTTCTAAAAGTTTAATGTTAATAAATGAAAAGGTGTTGCTGTATAGGAAGTTGTGTATGCCGCAGTGGAAATATACTCGCTTTCACCACTCCGGGTACAGTGCGATATCTACCTAAACTCACTTTGTTCGTTTTTCGTAGTGTCTTCTGAGCCGTAGCTAGACACTCGTTCCTCGCTTGTGGGGTCTTGCGTAGCTTACTCTTCCCACAGGATAAGGAAAACTACGACAGCATTACATCGCACGAAGAAAATGTATATATATTTTCGAGGAGCCTCGCATATTACCAATGCTGATGTGCATTCATATCAATCTTTACTAAAAGAGCCTAATTTTTTTAATTCTGCACTTTGCAAATATATGCTACAATGAAAAACAGTTAGGTTCAGAACAGCGGAGGGACATAAAATGACAATTGTTCGCACAGAAGATCTATTAGAAAATTTTAATTTGAAATTAGTAGCAGGTAAAGATGGCGTACATAGAGAAATTACAACAAGTGACATAGCACGTCCTGGAATTCAAATTACTGGTTTTTTTAAGTATTACCCAAAGGAACGTCTACAGTTAATAGGTAAGACGGAAATGGCTTATTTTTTAGAATTAAGTAAGGACAAACAAAGGGAACGATTTGATCGCCTTTGCACAGATGTTACACCAGGAATCGTGGTAACACGTGATATGGAAATTCCAGATATAATGATCGATGCTGCAAATCAGTCGGGTGTTCCGATTTTGCATTCACCACGAAAAACTACTCGTGTTATAAGTAGATTAACTAATTATTTGGAAGCAAAATTTGCTCCGTCAACAGCCATTCATGGTGTTTTAGTTGATATTTATGGAATCGGCGTTCTGATAACAGGACAAAGTGGTGTTGGTAAGAGTGAAACAGCACTTGAGCTTGTGAAACGTGGTCATCGCCTTGTCGCAGACGATAGTGTTGAAATTCGTCAGGAGGATTACGATAGTTTGATTGGGAATTCTCCGCCACTTATCGAACATTTATTAGAAATTCGGGGTCTAGGAATCATCAATGTCATGACACTATTTGGTGCAGGTTCAGTGCGAAATTATAAAAAGATCTCTTTTATCATTCATTTGGAAGTTTGGGACGAGAAAAAGCAATATGATCGTTTAGGACTTGATGAGGAACATATGAAAATTATGGATGTTCACGTACCAAAGGCTGTCATTCCAGTAAGACCGGGGCGCAACTTAGCAGTCATTATTGAAGTTGCAGCGATGAACTTTAGATTAAAACGAATGGGTGTTAATGCAGCAGAGGAATTTTCTGAACGTTTATCAAGTATGATTGACCAGGGCAATGAGAATAATGGATTGGAGTGATTTAAATGACATGTAGTGCACCTGCACTTGACCGAGTATTTTTAGAGTTAGGTCCATTAACCATTTATTGGTATGGAGTTATTATTGCGGTCGGAGCCTTTCTCGGTCTGTATTTAGCTACAAAAGAATCGGATCGTTTAGGCTTGAAAAAAGATACATTTGTTGATCTTGTAGTTTTTGCAATTCCGATTGCAATTATATCTGCACGAGCATACTATGTAATTTTTGAATGGGAAGAATATGCAGGTGGACCTTGGTGGGATATTTTTGCGATTTGGAACGGTGGAATTGCTATACATGGTGCATTAATTGGGTCGGTATTAACGGCAGTAGTATATGCACGTGTTAAAAAAGTATCTTTTTGGCAGTTAGTTGATATTGCAGCACCAGGTATTATTTTGGGTCAGGCTATTGGGCGTTGGGGAAACTTTATGAACCAGGAAGCCCATGGCGGACCTATTACAGAAGCTACATATAATAACTTTCATCAATACTTACCAGACTTTATTATGAACCAAATGTGCATTGGTGGCACGATGTATCACCCTACTTTTTTATATGAATCATTTTGGAATATTCTCGTATTGATTTTCCTACTTATTTTAAGAAGATATAATCCATTGCGCGGTGAAGTATTCTTAAGTTACGTAATTTCTTATTCTGTTGGTCGCTTCTTTATCGAAGGAATGCGGACAGATAGTCTGTATGTGGTTGGACAGCTTCGCGCAGCACAATTAATTTCAGTTATACTAGTGGTAGGTGCAATCGCGCTTATTGTGTATCGCAGAAAAACAAAAATGGCCGATAGAAGATATGATGGATCAAAAACTTCAATGAAGAAAAAGAAGTAATACGAACAGGGAGAGGGATCTAGTGTGTACGGAATTTTACAACGTGGTTTACAGCAGGGTTTACAAGTAACATGGACATTAGGTAAAGTTATTTTTCCTATTACCTTATTAATAACCATTCTTCAGTATACACCAGTCCTGCCATGGATTATTAAACAAATCAGTCCAGTTATGGGGCTGTTCGGATTATCAGGTGAAGCGGCAGTTCCTCTGGTTCTTGGGAATGCATTGAACTTATACGCTGGAATTGCTGCGATTGTCTCTTTTGATTTCACCGTGAAAGAAGTCTTTATCATGGCGATGATGCTTTCGTTTTCCCATAACCTGTTTATTGAGTCGACTGTGGCATCAAGGGTTGGAGTAAGTGCATGGCTCATTGGGGGAATACGTTTATCGTTAGCCGTAATTGCAGGTATTACAATTAATTTACTGTGGGACGGTGGAACTGAACAAGCACAATATGGTTTAATTTCATCATCGGAAGGAGCGGTAAATGGCTGGAGTGAGATTGCTTTACAAGGTGTGCAAACCGCATTAATAGCTGTAGGCCAGCTAGCGCTAATTGTCATACCTCTTATGGTAATCATGCAATATTTGCGTGAAAAAGGCTGGCTAACGAAATTATCTAATGGATTAGCTCCTTTTACAAAACTATTGGGCATGGAAAGAAATACATCAATGACTTTAGTTGCAGGTCTTACAATAGGATTAGCCTATGGAGCAGGTCTCATGATACAGGCCGTTAAGGAAGATGGTGTGTCGAGGCGGGATATGTATTTAGCATTAATATTCCTTGTTTCGTGTCATGCTGTTGTAGAGGATACACTTATCTTTATTCCTCTCGGTATTCCAATCTGGCCATTGCTTGCGATACGGCTTGTTACAGCTATTTTATTAACAATGATTGTTTCGATAATTTGGAAGCGAACAGATCATGTAAAAGGGAAGGAAACAGCAAATGAAAATTCATACAATACTTTTTGACCTTGATGGAACATTAATTGATACAAATGAATTAATTATCGCATCTTTTTTGCATACCTTTGAACACTATAAACTACCGATTACACGAGAAGAAACATTAGCATTTATTGGTCCATCGTTAAAAGATACGTTTGATCATGTAGACCCAATTAAGTCGGATGAAATGATTCAAGTTTATCGGGATCACAATTTACATCACCATGACAATTATGTTGAAGCATATCCCTTTGTCGTTGAAACGTTAAAACAGTTAAAAGAATCTGGTGTTAAACTTGGCATTGTAACAACCAAAATGAGTACAGGAGCTAATATGGGATTGAAGCTTGTCGGAATTGAGTCACTCTTTGATACCGTCATTACGTTAGACGATGTATCCCACGCAAAGCCGCACCCTGAGCCAATTATCAAGGCAATGAAAAATTTAGGTGCTGATGCTTCTTCTACATTAATGGTTGGCGATAACTTCCACGATATTGAGGCTGGACAAAATGCTGGTGTGCAAACAGCTGGTGTCGCTTGGACAATTAAGGGGAAAGAAACCCTAGCAAAGTTGAATCCAACTTATATGCTTGAGGATATGCGTGATTTGTATACAATTGTAGGAGTGTGACACATGCGAAATACAAAACGTTACCGTGTGGAAAAAGCTAATTCCTTATGGCAAATTTATCAAACGGTTTCTTTTTGGAAGGTAATGAAAAACTTCATTGTCATTCAATTAGCACGGTATTCTCCATTTTTGTCTATGAAAAATTGGCTGTACCGAACATTTTTGAAAATGAAAGTCGGAAATAAAACCGCTTTTGCATTAATGGTAATGCCTGACGTGATGTTTCCGGAAAAAATATCAATCGGGACGAACTCAATTATCGGCTATAATACAACAATTTTAGCTCATGAGTACTTAATTAAAGAATACCGAATTGGTGAGGTCACTATTGGTGACAATGTTATGATTGGTGCGAACTCGACCATTCTTCCTGGCATAACGATTGGTGAGCATGCGATTGTGTCTGCAGGTACTTTGGTTCACAAGGACGTCCCAGCGGGTTGTTTCGTTGGAGGGAATCCGATGAAAATAATTTACTCTAGAGAAGAGATGGAACGTAGATCGTTAGACGATACATTTTAACCTTAATTGGAGGGTGAAAAAAATGAATCTACCATCCGGTATATTACCTGCTGTACGCACAATGAAAGATTTTGATAAAGCATTAGGATCTAAACACGATGTGATTGTCTTATTGGAAACCAGGCTTTCTCAATTAAAAAACTTAGTAGCATACGCACACCGTTCAGATAAAAAGGTAATCATTCATTTTGATTTAATTCAAGGATTAAAGACAGATGAATATGGTATGGAATATGTTTTACGTGAGATAAAGCCTGATGGCATTATTTCTACTAGAGGATATGTCATTGAATTAGCAAAAAAAAATCAAATTATGGCCATCCAACGTATGTTTTTGTTGGATAGTTTGGCACTTGAGCATAACCAAACGTTAATTGAGCGAATAAAACCAGATTGTATCGAGGTACTTCCAGGATTAATACCAAGCTTTATAGAAAACCTATCCCAAAGGATTGGGACTCCAATTATTGCTGGTGGGCTTATTACGGAAGGTAAAGAGGTTGAAGAGGCATTGAATGCTGGTGCAATAGCTGTATCAACGTCTAAAACTGCTTTATGGTAAAAAACCATCCAATTTTGGGTGGTTTTTTAGTTGATAAAACACACGAAGGTAGTAAATCATGAAAATTGCAGGGAATGGAGAAAAGAAACTAGAACATATAGATATATAGTAAAGAGGAGGAATAATGGTGGAAACGTATATTTTATCATTAGATCAAGGGACAACAAGTTCACGAGCAATTCTTTTTAATCATGATGGGGAAATCGTGGAAACCGGCCAAAAGGAATTCGAACAATTATTTCCGAGGCCTGGATGGGTGGAGCATAACGCAAATGAAATTTGGACGTCGATGCTTGCGTGTATTTCAGATGTACTTAGAAAATCGGATGTTGACCCGAGTCAAATTAAAGGTATTGGAATTACAAACCAACGTGAGACAACTGTTATATGGGATAAAAACACTGGTAAGCCAATTTACAGGGCGATTGTATGGCAGTCAAAACAAACTACTGATATATGTAAAAAGCTACGGGAAGATGGTTATAATGATACATTCAGAGACAAGACAGGTTTGTTAATTGACCCTTATTTCGCCGGTACAAAGGTGAAATGGATTCTTGATAATGTGGAAGGTGCACGGGAAAGAGCGGAAAATGGTGATTTATTATTTGGTACTATTGATACATGGCTAGTCTATAAACTAACTGGTGGGAAAACGCATGTTACGGATTATTCCAATGCATCACGTACATTGATGTATAACATTTATGATTTGGAATGGGATGATGAGCTGTTAAAAATCCTTACTATACCAAAATCGATGCTTCCAGAGGTAAAGCAATCGTCTGAAGTTTACGGAAACACGATAGACTACCACTTCTTTGGGCATGAGGTACCAATTGCTGGAATTGCTGGTGATCAACAAGCTGCACTGTTTGGGCAAGCGTGTTTTGAAAAAGGAATGGCAAAAAATACGTATGGAACTGGTTGCTTCATGTTAATGAATACGGGGGACAAAGGTGTTAAATCTAAAAACGGTTTATTAACAACCCTGGCGTGGGGCGTCGATGGTAAGGTTGAGTATGCGTTAGAGGGTAGCATTTTTATCGCAGGTTCAGCAATTCAATGGTTGCGTGATGGGTTAAAACTAATCCAAAGCTCAGCAGAAAGTGAACCACTGGCAGAGGCAGTTGATTCCACAGATGGTGTTTATGTTGTGCCAGCCTTTGTTGGACTAGGTACACCATATTGGGATAGTGATGTCAGGGGTGCAGTATTTGGGTTAACAAGGGGTACTGAAAAAGAGCACTTTGTTCGTGCAACACTTGAATCACTGGCATATCAGACGCGTGATGTACTTGATGCAATGATTGCAGATTCTGAAATAGACCTGAAAAAACTACGTGTAGATGGTGGTGTTGTTAAAAACAACTTCCTGATGCAATTCCAAAGCGACATGGTTGGAACATCAGTTGAACGCCCTGTTGTCAATGAAACAACGGCACTTGGAGCAGCATATTTAGCTGGTTTAGCTGTTGGCTTTTGGGAAAACAAAGAAGAAATTGCTAATCAATGGAAAGTCGATAAAACATTTGATAGTAACATGGATGAAAATGAGCGTGAGGAATTATATAGCGGCTGGAAAAAAGCTGTAAAAGCAGCGCAAGTATTTAAATAAGTACAATTTACTTTATGTAAATTAACTTCTATGGTATGATGTAAGTAAGTTAATAGTATTGGTCGGAGAGAAGGAGAAACCACAAAACACTAATGTATGCACATTGGTTCGTTTTGTGTTTTTTTTATTTGTGCGCATGCGGTTTTCTAATTATTGGCTGATACGATGAGGTACATGAAAGTTTAGAGTTTAGGGTAATTGTATAGTAGATGAAATATTATATCGGGTAGAAGGAGTGTGTAAGAATGACTATATTTTCGAGTCACAAGCGGACAGAAATTTATCAAAAGTTAACAGAACATCAATTAGATCTTCTTGTAATTGGTGGAGGGATTACTGGAGCTGGAATAACATTAGATGCTGCAACGAGAGGTTTGAAGACGGGTACCATCGAAATGAGCGACTTTGCTGCGGGAACGTCAAGCCGCTCCACTAAGCTTGTCCATGGTGGGCTACGTTATTTAAAACAGTTTGAGATAAAAGTGGTTGCAGAAGTTGGTAAAGAACGTGCGATTGTGTATGAAAATGGACCACATGTGACAACACCGGAATGGATGATGCTTCCATTTCACAAAGGAGGAAATTTTGGTCCTTTAACAACAAATATTGGTTTACGGGTTTATGATTTCCTAGCCGGTGTAAAAAAAGATGAGCATCGAAAAATGTTTCGTCCGGATGAAGCATTAAAACGTGAACCACTTATTAAAAAGGATGGACTTAAAGGCGCTGGCTATTATGTCGAATACAAAACAGATGACGCGAGGTTAACCATTGAGGTAATGAAAAAAGCAGTACAACATGGTGCACACGTAATCAACTATACGAAAGCAGTGGACTTTTTATATGATGAAAGTAAGAAAGTAATTGGAGCAATAGTAGAAGATCGGATCACTGGAGAGCAAATGAAAGTCTTCGCAAAAAAAGTGGTAAACGCTGGTGGACCGTGGGTAGACGACCTTCGTGAAATTGATGGATCCAAAAAAGGCAAAACACTTCACTTAACAAAAGGGGTACACCTTGTATTTTCTAAGGAAAAGTTTCCATTACAACAGGCGATTTACTTTGACGCACCAGATAATCGAATGATTTTTGCCATTCCAAGGAATAACAAGACTTATGTTGGAACGACAGATACTACCTATGAAGGGGATATCGAACATCCTACGATGACAGAAGATGATCGGGATTACTTAATTCATGCAATTAATTATATGTTCCCTTCACTTGCTATGTCGGTAGCGGATGTAGAGTCAAGTTGGGCAGGTTTGCGCCCATTAATTTCTGAAGAAGGAAAAAGTCCAGATGAAATCTCACGAAAAGACGAAATATTCATCTCTGATTCAGGGCTAATTTCCATGGCTGGAGGAAAGCTGACAGGATATCGAAAAATGGCTGAACAAGCAGTAAACACCGTGGTTGATCAGTTGAAAAAAGAAGAACAGATTATTTATACAAAATCAGAAACGTATGACTTACCAATTTCAGGTGGTGAGGTTGGTGGCTCTAAAGGTTTCGCGGCGTTCAAAAAACGAAAGGTTGCTGAGGCCGTTGGTATAGGAATTAACGAGGAAACTGCAGATCTACTCGTTCAAAAATATGGATCAAACACAGATGTAGTACTTTCCTTTTATGAAAACAAACAAGAAGAGGCAAAACAAGCGAACATTGACCCAATAGTTTTTGCAGAACTTTTATATGGAATAGAACAAGAATTAGTTTACAAGCCAGTTGATTTCTTTATTCGGAGAACTGGGGCATTGTATTTTGATATTGAATGGTTACGGGAACATAAAGAAGCGGTGACTGATTATATGGCTGTTATGTTAAAATGGTCCGAAGAACAAAAACAAGATTATGTTGCAGAACTTGATAAGTTGTTACATGAGGCAGTAACGCCCGTTAAATAATGAATCGAAGCCTTTATCCGTGGCGGGATAAAGGTTTTTTGGCAGTTAAGAAGGTATAAATCCTTTCTTACTGCATAAGTGCAACTAAGGCTTTCGCTATTAAGACCTGGCGTTTTCTAAGCAGAAAAAAGGGAAATCCTTATAACCCAAAAGTTGCTGATGCAAAAGTCTATCACCATCTATAATTCTATTTCTATGTATGGTATACTTTGATTCGATATGTTTCGACAATAGGGGGATAACTATGCAAGACGTGAAAAAAGTTGTAAATAAAAAAGTAAACAATGTTGTCCCTTTTATTCCTGATGGTGAATTTTATTTTACAAAAGGTGTAGAAGCCTTTCAGAAAAGAAAATTTGATGTTTCTGTAAAATGGATGAAAAAAGCGATTGAGTTTGCACCAGTAGAACCGCTTTACCAATGTCAATTATCAATCGTTTATACCGAAATAGGCGCCTACCACGCTGCTAACCAATTATTAACAAAAGTGCTGCAGTCGACAGGTGATAAATATGTGGATTGTTATTACTTATTAGCAAATAATTATGCACATTTAGGTTTGTTAAATGATGCAAAAAAATATGCAGAGTCATACCTTAATAATGAGCCGGATGGTGATTTCCATGAGGAAGCACATAGTTTACTAGAAATGCTTGATATAGATGAGACTGATGAAGACGAAGAATGGGATATAGAAGAAGAGGATGAGCTCCTTATTTATCAGGAAACGGTCTTTAATCATATGGAATATTTTGAATGGAGCAAAGCCTTGCCTTTATTAGAAGAAATGATTGCTCTTTTCCCAGAACATAAAATGATTAAGCACGATTATACACAAGCATTGTTCTTTAGCGGACATCAAGAGGATGCTATGATGATGGAATTGGATGTTTTAAAAGAAACACCAAACGATTTATGTTCTCATATAAATTTAGCAATTTTTTATTTTGAACGTGGAAACGTGGAATATACGAAACACATAAAGGCATTACTAAATGTATATTCGATTCATGAACAACAGAAATTGAAAATAGCAACCACCTTGGCAAGGACTGAATTTTACCAAGATGCATATAAACGATTTAGGTTATTGTCAAAAGGAACATTAAAGGGGCATCCATCCTACTATCGTTGGTACAGTATTGCTGCATATCATAATGGTGAGACTGAAAAGGCAAAGTCATTATGGGAAGAAGGATGCACACGTCATCCGTTATTAAAAAAGGAAATTCATCCATGTAAACTGTAAATGAGCAGAAAATTAGACGTACATGTTCACATCTTATAGTATATATATGGCTTTAAGTATAAATATAAAGAAAATTAAAGGGGCTGTTCGTAATGTCCGAGGATCGTATGTTTGATGTTATTATTGCAGGGGCTGGACCAGCGGGAATGACTGCAGCGGTTTACGCATCTCGTGCAAACTTAGAAACGTTAATGATTGAAAGAGGAATTCCAGGTGGCCAAATGGCAAACACAGAGGATGTAGAAAATTATCCTGGCTATGAACATATTTTGGGACCTGACTTATCCAATAAAATGTTTGAGCACGCTAAGAAATTTGGTGCTGAATACGCGTATGGCGATATAAAGGAAGTTGTCGATCATGGTGATTATAAACTAGTGAAAGCTGGCAAACATGAATACAAAACGCGCACACTTATTATCACTACCGGAGCACAATATAAAAAACTTGGAATTACTGGTGAGGAAGAACTTAGTGGTCGTGGTGTTTCTTATTGTGCCGTATGTGATGGCGCATTTTTCAAGAATAAAGAGCTTGTTGTAATTGGTGGTGGAGATTCTGCAGTAGAAGAAGGGATCTACCTGACGCGCTTTGCAAGTAAAGTAACGATTGTTCACCGTCGTGATGAATTACGTGCACAAAAAATTATTCAACAACGCGCATTCGACAATGATAAAATTGAATTTATCTGGGATACAGTTGTTAATACAATCAATGGTCCTGAAGGAAAAGTTAATAGTGTAACACT
The DNA here is from genome assembly GCF_044793635.1 of Virgibacillus necropolis. Classification (GTDB taxonomy): domain Bacteria; phylum Bacillota; class Bacilli; order Bacillales; family Amphibacillaceae; genus Virgibacillus_F; species Virgibacillus_F necropolis_A. The sequence continues at coordinate 1,025,561 of NZ_CP084992.1, read as the reverse complement.
TGAGAATCGTAATACAAAGGAAACAAGCGAATTTGATGCACAGGGTGTATTCATTTATATCGGAATGGTACCATTAAGCGAACCGTTTAAATCATTAGGTATAACAGATGATGAAGGGTATATTCCAACAAATGAAAACATGGAAACAAGTGTACCTGGTGTATTTGCTGCAGGAGATATCCGAGAAAAAGAACTTCGACAAATTGTGACTGCAACCGGGGACGGAAGTATCGCTGCTCAATCTGCACAAGGGTATATTGAGAATTTATTAGAAGAATTAAAAGCAGCTAAATAAAATACGCATAGAAAAGTTTTCTAAGAAAGTAATTACTTCTTAACGCTGTTGTAACACGTTCGAAATATTTTTAGGGTACAATATAATTAACTAATTGACCCCCTTTTAATAGATAAATTAGTTTTATGCACAGGTGACTCGCACCTGTGCATCTTTTTTTGTGTTATCAAAGCTTGTCCGTTCCTGTCGACCAACTATAATTTCCAAATCAAAAGCTTGTTGGTTTGAATTTTTTCATTGTATAATGGAATTAAGGAAAGTGGAGGCGACTGTTCAGCGACGTACAGATAGATGGGCATGTGAAAAGTACGGTGAACTTTCCGTACGTTCAACAGGACCAACTATCTGCTAGTCGCTAGGAGCCGCAGCTAGACAAGAAAAGCGGAGGCGACTGTTCAGAAGCGGACGCATAAGCAAGGAACCGAAAAACGCATGGGTTTTGCGTTTGAAGTGTTCATTGCTTACGTCACGAACCGCTAGCCCGCGCAGCTAGACAGAGAAAAGCGAAGGCGACTGAACGCATAAATAAAGAACCAAAATAGCAATAGTCCTCTAGAAAGAGGTGTTAAATAGATGCAACGAGTTACCAATTGTATATTAATTCAACAAAATAAAATTTTATTACTTAAAAAACCTCGGCGCGGCTGGTATGCTACTCCAGGTGGAAAGATGGAGCAAGGTGAGTCCATCAAAGAATCAGTAATCCGGGAATATCGGGAAGAGACATCCTTACATTTACAAAATCCAGAGCTTGCAGGAGCATTTACATTTATTGTTCAAAACGCGGATCGTGTGGTCCAGGAATGGATGATGTTTACGTTTATTTGTAATGCGTTTGAGGGAGTGCAAACGGAACATTGTGATGAAGGTATCCTTGAATGGGTCGATCAAGATAAAATTAATGAATTACCTATGGCTGAAGGAGATAAAAAGATTTTTGAGCATGTCTTGTCTAAGAGCGGTATGATGTATGGCTCTTTTTCATATACAGAAGATTATGATTTGCTTGATATGCAATTAGATCCATCTACACCATAAAGGGGGTAACATGATGGCTGAGAAAGAACAAGAAACAAAATTAGTAATCATTACAGGAATGTCAGGTGCAGGAAAAACAGTTGCTGTACAAAGTTTTGAAGATTTAGGATATTACTGTGTCGATAATCTTCCACCTGCCTTATTACCAAAATTTCTTGAATTAATGAGAGATGCGACCAATGATATTCGGAAAGTGGCACTCGTCATGGATTTACGTGGACGGGAGTTTTTTGATTCATTGTTTGAAGCACTTGATATTCTGGGTGAAGAAGAATGGTTACATGAACATATTTTATTTTTGGATGCGAAGAATGAAGAACTAGTTACAAGATACAAAGAAACAAGACGCTCCCATCCTCTATCAGTTGGGGGATTGCCGCTTGAGGGAATTCAACAAGAACGTGTTATTATTGATGAGCTTCGCGGGAGAGCCCAAAGAATTATCGATACAACAATTCTAAAGCCGAGAGAACTACGTGAAAAAATATTAAAAGCATATAATGATGATAAACAAGAAATCTTTTCTGTACACATGGTTTCGTTTGGGTTCAAATATGGTGTACCAATCGATGCAGATTTAGTGTTTGACGTTCGGTTTTTGCCAAACCCACATTATGTTACACATATGCAGCCTTTAACAGGTTTAAACCCTGAGGTATCTTCCTATGTGTTTAAATGGTCAGATACGCAAAAGTTTAATGAGAAAGTACTTGATTTACTTCAATTTATGCTTCCTCAATATAAAAAAGAGGGCAAGTCTCAATTAGTAGTAGCAATTGGATGTACTGGTGGACAGCATCGATCAGTTGCCATTTCCGAATATTTTGCTAAAAAACTCTCATCGAATTATATAACGCATATTAGCCATCGGGATATAGACAAAAGAAAAGGGAAGTCCTCATGACGGAAGAAAATCAACCAAATATAGTTGTTATCGGTGGCGGGACCGGTATGCCTGTTTTGTTGCGGGGATTAAAGCAACTGCCCGTTCATTTAACCGCGTTAGTTACAGTTTCCGATGATGGCGGAAGCACTGGTAGAATACGTAATGATATGGCAATTCCCGCACCTGGTGATATCAGGAATGTGATTGCTGCATTATCTGATGCTGAACCGATGTTATTAGAGTTATTCCAACATCGGTTCGCAAACGGTGACGGTCTGATTGGTCACTCGATGGGAAATCTTTTGCTTGCTGCAATGACTTCCATTACAGGGAACTTTAATACAGGAATCAAAGAAATTTCCCGTGTATTTAATGTGAGAGGAAAAGTTTATCCGATATCAACTGAAAATTTAACGTTGCATGCAGAAATGGAAGACGGATCTATTATTATTGGAGAGTCAAATATTCCACTTGCTAACAAACGAATAAAACGTGTATTTTTAAGTCCAGATGAGATCAATCCTTTACCAAATGCAATTCGTGCAATAGAAAAGGCTGACCTTATAGTAGTTTCTCCTGGCAGTTTGTATACAAGCATACTTCCAAATATGATTATTCCTAAAATTGATGAGGCGATTCGATCATCAAATGGAAAAGTAGTATACGTATGTAACGTAATGACGCAAGCAGGAGAAACAACTAGTTACACAGCCTCTGAACATGTACAGGCAATTATTGACCATGTTGGCGAAGGATGTATGGACTCTATAATTGTGCATAATGAACCTATTCAAAAAACAGTTCGTGACATCTACGCAGAGGAAAATGCTGAGCCAGTTATCTATGACACGGATCGTCTCCTCGAAATGGGTATTCGTATTATTGAAGGTGATATCATAAACTATGATCAAACGACAATTAGACACGACACAAATAAAATTGCTAAATTATTGTTATCCATGCTTAATGAATAGCAGCAACACCCTCATATGAGGTTTAAAGGGGAGGTGATGGGTTTGTCTTTTGCATCCGAAATTAAAAAAGAACTAACATCTATAGAAGTAGATTCATGCTGTACCTTTGCCGAGCTTTCCGCATTGATTCGAATGAACGGAGCGATTTCTGTATCCAGGCAAGAATACCTGCTGGATGTACAAACAGAAAATGCGGCGATTGCACGCAGAATTTACACCTTAATAAAGTCACAATATGATTTACCAGTCGAATTGTTGGTTAGGCGGAAAATGAAGCTGAAAAAGAATAATGTTTATATCGTTCGAATGAAACAGGATGTTCGTAAGTTATTATCTGATCTTGATATTTTACAGGAACCCTATACATTTGTTCGTAGCATCTCACCAACCTACATCAAAAAATCATGCTGTAAAAGATCCTATTTACGAGGAGCATTCCTTGCAGGTGGCTCAATAAATAATCCAGAAACATCATCTTATCATTTAGAAATCTTTAATTTTTATCAGGAGCATAACGACGCATTATGTGATTTACTTAACAAATTCAATCTGCGAGCAAGAAAACTGGAACGGAAAAATGGGTTTATAACCTATATTAAAGAAGCAGAAAAGATGACAGAGTTCCTAAACATAATTGGAGCCCATAACGCATTATTTAAATTTGAGGACGTTCGAATTGTTCGCGATATGCGGAATTCTGTTAATCGACTCGTAAACTGTGAAACTGCAAATTTAAATAAAACAATTGGTGCCGCCTTTAGACAGGTTGAGAATATAAAGTTAATTGATCAGACTGTTGGGTTAGATGCTTTGCCTGATAAATTAAAAGAAATTGCTGAGTTGCGTGTGCAACATGAGGATATTTCATTAAAAGAGCTTGGTGAATTAGTCTCAACAGGTAAGATATCAAAATCGGGTGTGAATCATCGATTAAAAAAAATAGATCAATATGCCGATAAGATAAGAAATGGTGATGAGGGAATTAAGCAATAGATTTTAGAATATCTATAGTAGCGCAGATATAAATTTGCGCTCTATAAGTTATCACGAATGAATGCGCTTACAAAAAAGAAGGGGTGGTAAATTTGGTTGATCGGTTAGTGACAATTGAGCTTGAAACAGGTCTTCAGTCGAGACCTGCAGCACATTTTGTACAAGAAGCAAATCGTTATGCAGCTCATTTATTTCTTGAAAAAGACGGGAAACGAGTTAATGCCAAAAGTATCATGGGCTTAATGAGCCTGGCGATTGGAACTGGGGAAACAGTAACACTAATTGCAGAGGGATCAGATGAAGAATTGGCACTCGAGGAACTAGCAACGCTTGTAACGAATAGTAAGACTAAGTAAGAAAGGCGCAACCGCCCGTTAAGCGACGTATGGATTGGACTGAACCGAAGGAGATAAAGGAAACACGGTGAGCTAAAGCGAACTGATGTTGACTTATCGTACGGAGGTGAAGGAAGTCCACTAGACGCTGGGCGCTGGAGCTAGACACTTTCGTTTATATTTTGAAGAAAAGACACCCTGCATAGGATTTTCTCCTAGACAGGGTGTTAATTTTTTATTTTTCTTTATCTGATTTTCTTGTTAAAACTTTATCGATTAAACCGTAATCCACAGCTTTATTCGCTGTCATAAAGTTATCACGATCCGTATCTCTTGCAATCACGTCAATCGATTGACCACTGCGCTCAGCAAGAATTTCATTGATTTTTTCACGCATTTCAATAATACGTCTTGCATGAATTTCAATATCTGAAGCCTGACCTTGTGTACCACCTAATGGTTGGTGAATCATTACTTCACTATTTGGAAGTGCATAACGTTTACCCTTTTCACCTGCAACTAATAGAAATGCACCCATTGAAGCTGCCATTCCTGTACAAATGGTTGATACGTCAGCCTTAATGTATTGCATGGTATCATAAATTGCCATTCCTGCTGTGATGGAACCACCAGGTGAGTTGATGTATAATGAAATGTCTTTGTCAGGATCTTCTGCCTCTAAAAATAGTAGTTGTGCTACAATTGAGTTTGCAACGTTGTCGTCAATTGCGCTTCCTAACATGATTACACGGTCTTTAAGTAAACGTGAATAGATATCATATGCACGTTCCCCACGATTTGTCTGTTCAATGACTGTTGGTATTAAATTCATAGCTATTTCCTCCTTTTAAATTCAAACTAATAAAGTTTGATTGGATAATTTTATGATAACTAATAGGTCAAAAAAGGTCAAACGTAAACATCAGGATTTGATCATAAAATTCACTTTCCATCATTCCCAATACGAATTATATTAAACCATTCAACTTACATTCCTTGTGAAATGCTGTCATATTAATTGATACTTATTTTTTGGACGACCCTTTTTCCCGTACTGTGCAATGATATCAACTTGTCCTTTTGATTCTAAATAATTTAAGTATCGATGTACCGTTTGGTATGCAATTGGAAGCTCTTTTTGTATTTCATCAATTGTTGAAGGGGAACTTTGTTCAATTAAGCAATTTTTAATGGACAATAATGTGTTTTGATTGATTCCTTTTTCTACAAATACCTCGTTTTTGTCTTCGGTTAGCTTTCCAATTTTTAAATTGATTCGAATTCTTGATATCAAGTCGGGTGCCTTAATTGGTTTGAGGGCAAAATCTGTAGCGCCTGCGTCAAGAAACATGTCCGCAACTTCCTGCCGTTCATCAACTGTTAAAATAATAATTGGAACACGTGCATCCAGCTTCCTAAGTTCTTTGGTTGTTTTTGCTCCGTCCCATTCCGGCATATGATAGTCCACTAACACGATATCGGGGATTAGCTTTTGAAACAGATCAACTGCGGCTTTACCTGTTGAAGCTTCATGCACTTTCCAATCTGCAAATTTACAAATTTCCTGTAGTGTAAAGCGTATATCTTCGTTGTCATCAACTATTAACACGGTTGCGTTCACTTATCTCACCTTCTTTATGTATTGGTAGGATGATATTCATTTGAGTATGGGTACCAGGAATACTGCTTACCGTGATTCTTCCATTATGGTTTTCTACAATTCTTTTAACAAACGTTAGTCCAATTCCCGATGATTTTTTTGTGCTAAAACCATCCTCCCAAATACTCTTTAGGTGGGAAGGTGGAATGCCAGGGCCATTATCATGAATTCGAAACAAAATGCTATTACCTAATCTTTTGACGTGGATATCAATAAATCCTGCTTTTCCAGCAAATGAAGTGATAGCGTTTTCTAAAATGTTCGAAAGGGCTCTCGCAAAACGGATTTTATTTATATAAATAGTAGGTAAATTGTTTTCCAAATTGATTTCTAATTCTATTTCCTGTTTATCTAGTTCCAGGTGGCTTGTAACGTATGCAAGTAGTTCTTTTACCTCAATCGGTTGTTTAATATTTTCATATAAGATTTCCGAGATCATGTCTTTCATTTTTTCAATCGAGTTATCCATTCGCATAAAATAGGTTGTAATGGTGGAATTCTCTTTTGATGCTGGAAACTTCATTTGGATTAAAGAAGTAAGGCCTTCAACTGTAACAAGGGGTGTTTTTAAATCATGCACTAAGGTATTGATTTCCTCATAGACGATTTTTTCTCCAAGTGCTACACGTGTTTCTTCTAATTCTTCTTCCTGTTCCTGATACTTTCTCAATGTATAAAGCTGTTTATTAATTAGGTGGATTAATGTTGTGAAAATGATAGCGATAATTATAAATGCGATGAAAAATATTGTTCCTAAGGTATTAAATAATTGATTACCAGTAAAGTACATATCAGCTATTTTTAGACTAACCGCAATATCATTTGTCCCAATTCCCAGATTAGAGAGTGCTGGAATTAATTGTAGCCACTGAAAGGCGGTCAAAATAAAAAATAAGATAATAAAGTAAATGCCAAGGAAGTATTTTTGTTTTGGAATAAAATGATGAAGAGTTAATAGAATTCCGATAGAGAGCAGGTTGCTCATATAAGAAATCTGTTCATGATAGATCTGGTTATATAAAAAAATTGTTAACATCGTAATCAATATAAAAAGGTAGGAAAATGCAACTGATTCTAAACTTCTTATGATAAAACTACTAATGAGCATTGAGCCAAAATAGATAAAAAGAAAGATTAATACGTATTTCGCAGCAAAGGAGAAGGACGTAATTAATAAACGGCCACTATCATGAAGGGAAATGCTTTGATTAATATTTGAGATGATATACAATGACCAATCTTTGATAAACACAGGAATTATTAGGCCGTATGTAAGTAGAATAAATCCTATCGCGCCTTTAAGGATATTGTTTTTTTGCTTATTCATGATAAAAGCTCCCATCACTTTATCGGAATACTGAGTTGAACGGAATTTGCATGTCCGCTACATCATTTACTAGTGTTGTTGGGACGTTATTTTTCTTTAATTTCATAATAACTTCATTTGTCAGGCTTAGCTCTTTTAAACCGATAAAATAATCCGCATACGGTATGGCGTCTTCTATAAATTGCCTTGTATAATCCTCTTCACGAAATTTACCAGAGATATGAACCAGGATAATTGGTAAATTCGTATTATTTGCTTCTGCAAGTAAGGCATTTATACGTTTCTTTTCCTCTTCGAATGACCGCTGTGTTTGTGCCAAACCATTCGGGCTATATCCTAATATAATGACTACGCTTTTGTAATCATAAAGATCTGTTGCGAGAGCTAGTGGGCGATAATCAACGTGTAAATTCAGGTTTTCAGCCATATTTAGTGCAATCATTCCTTCAGCAGATTGGCCCGCAGAAGTGATGAGTAACTTTTCCTGTCCAATTGGTGCAGGGAGATGGGGGTATGAATTTATGTAGTTACTCTTTGTTAATGCATTAGAAGCTAAAAGAAATATGAAGGCAAAGGCAAGACAAACGAGCGAAGGAATGAACTTTTTATACATCATACAACCTCCTTGGAAACTAATAAAAAAGGTAAAGCATTTGCTTTACCTTAATCATACTATATTTTGCAAATTTTTGTTCTATTCTTTTAAACGAGGATCTAATGCGTCTCGAAGTCCATCACCGAAAAGGTTAAATCCGAGTACAACTAAGAAAATTGCTACACCTGGAAATGCTACAACCCATGGTGCGTTTTGTAAGGCTGCACGACCATCACTTAGCATGGCTCCCCATTCAGGTGTCGGTGGTTGTGCCCCTAAACCTAGAAAACTTAGTCCAGCAGCATCTAAAATAGCAGTACCAATACCTAGAGTTGCTTGAACAATGATTGGTGCTACGCAGTTTGGTAATACATGCTGGGTTAATATTCTACCATTTTTTGCTCCAATGGACTTTGCTGCCTCAACATATTCGGTTTCTTTTACGGCTAGTACGGCAGACCGTACAATTCTCGCAAATTGTGGTATGCCTACTATCCCTACCGCAATCATAGCGTTTTGTAAACTAGGTCCAAGAACAGCTACTAAGGCAATTGCTAATAGAATACTAGGAAATGCCAACAGGATGTCTACTAAACGCATAATGACTTGGTCAATCCAACGGCCAAAGTATCCTGCTACACCACCTAAAGTGACCCCTATAATCATGGATATACCTACAGCAATCAGACCAATCTGAATCGAAATTCGTGATCCGTAAACAATTCTACTAAAAATATCACGTCCCAGCGCATCAGTTCCTAGCCAGTGTTCTGCTGAAGGCGACTGGTAGTTATTAATGATATGTTGCTCAGTAGGGCTGTGTGTTGCTATTAGTGGTGCTAATAGAGCTGTAACAATCAAGAGTAGAATTATCAATAGTCCAATAAAGGATGTCTTACTTTTTACTATTCGCATCAAGGAATCTACCCATAGTCTGCTAGCTTTAGATTGTTTATGTTCATCAATTTCTACAGAATCTGGATTCGGAATTGGATCTGGTTGTAATGACATAGATACACATCCTTTCTTTAATATAGCTACTATTTCTATCTAGCTGCGGCTCCAAGAAGCTGCCGTCAATTTATTCAAACTTTATTCTTGGGTCAAAGTATTTGTATAAGATGTCTGTAATTAAGTTTACTAGTACGAATATAAGGGCAATAATCAGGATGGTACTTTGTACGATTGGAAAATCACGCCCTAATACTGCTAGATATACATAGCGACCAACGCCTGGCCAGGAAAAGATTGTTTCGGTCAAGACGGCCCCGCCTAATAATAGTCCAAACTGTAACCCAATCACGGTTAGCACAGGTAAGAAAGCATTTTTCAGTGCATGTTGAAAGACTACCAAATGCTTTTTTAACCCTTTCGCATTTGCTGTGCGAATATAATCCTGTCGCATAACCTCTAACATACTGGATCGCGTCATCCGGGCAATAATTGCCATCGGGATAGTACCAAGTGCAAGTCCCGGCATTAATAAATGTAAGAATGCATCTTTAAAGGCTATCCAATTTCCAGTTAACATACTATCTAGTAAATAGAAGTTTGTTATGGTTTCCAGTTCTATCCCAGCAGTTAGTCTACCTGAGGGGGGTAAAATATTGAATTGTACGGAAAAGAGCCATATCATCATTAACCCCAGCCAAAATATTGGAAGTGAAACACCGAATAAAGCTCCGGTCATACTTATATTGTCAAACCAGGAGTATTGTTTTACGGCTGCAATCGTTCCAGCTAAAACCCCTACTGTAACAGCTAATATCATTGCGAAAATGGTTAACTCAACCGTGGCTGGGAGTTTGACCATCATCTCAGTGGCAATATTTTCTTTTGATTGGATAGATTCACCGAGATCACCTTGGATAATGTTTCCTAAAAAGTTTCCATATTGTACGATTAACGGATCATTCAGTCCAAGTTCAGCACGTAGCAACTCCAGTTGTGCTTCTGTTGCCTTTTCACCAAGCATACTTTTTGCGGGATCACCTGGTATGAGATGAAGTAATGAGAATGTGAGGACAGTCACACCAAGGAGAACAGGGATAAGCATGAGAACTCTTCGTATTATGTATTTCAGCATGGTTGAATTCCTCCATTGTAAATCAGCTTTTATTTGGAGTATTGCCAGGAACAGCTCGCAAGGCTGTTCCTGGTAATAGGCTCCAGGGAGTATATGAAACCAGTTAAAAGTTATTGCTATTCTTTAATGTCCAGTAAGTTTAACGGCTCACTACCAGTTGGATGTGGAACATAATTCACAATGCTCTTCTTTGCTGCAATTGGTGGTGTCGTATGAGCAATCGGGAACCATGGTGCATCTTCATGAATAAGCTCTTGTGCTTTCAGATACAATTCTGTTCGTTTCGCTTGATCCATTTCAGTTTGTGCTGCTTTTAATAGATCGTGTACTTCATCACTCTTATAGAAAGCGATGTTACCGGCAGAACCTTTCTTCGCATTATCTTTGTCTAACAATACGTATAAGAAGTTATCCGGGTCACCATTATCACCAGTCCAGCCTAAGAACGCCATGTCATGCTCACCATTTTCAGTTACGGAAAGGTGGGTATCCCAGTCATTTACAATTATTTCTACGTTAATGCCAACGTCTTTTAACATTTCTTTAATTGCTTGAGCAGTTATTTTTGGTTGTGGCATATATGGTCTAGGATTTGCAAATGTATATAGTTGTATATCAAATCCATCAGCGTAGCCTGCCTCTGCTAACAATGATTTAGCTTTTTCAACATCAAATCCATAGTCTTCGATTTCGTCATTGTATCCCCATAGAGAAGGTGGTATTGGATTTTTAGCTGGCTTTCCAATTCCTTCGTATAAAGTGAGAAGTTTTTCTTTATCAATTGCCCAGTTAATTGCCTGACGAACTTTTTTACTAGACATCGGACCTTCTTTACTTGTGTTCATTGCCATGTAACTAACATTCATAGACGGTCTGCGGATAATTTGTAAATTCTCATCACCTTCAGCTGTTTGAATGTCTTGTGGGTTTAAACCGGTCATCATATCAATGGAACCCGCTTGAAGCTCCAAGAAACGTGCACCATTATCTGGGATTGTACGGAAGATAACAGTATCTACATTGGCAACTTCACCAAAATAGTTTTCGTTTTTAGATAGTGTAATTTTGTCATCTGGAATCCATTCTTCAAATACAAATGGTCCTGTTCCCACCGGATTTTTAAAGTAATCTTCTCCATACTTTTTAACTGCATCAGGACTAGCAATTGCAAATGGAGGCATTGCTAATGTTTGAAGGAATGGTGCATTTGGCTCAGATAGTGTAAATTGGACTTCATAGTCACCAGTCGCTTCTACTTTTTCAATAATCCCACCTAAATCACCCTCAGATGCGCCAAACATGTATCCGTAATAAATGAACTCACCAGATGTTGCCCAGCGTTCAAAGTTGAATACAACGTCTTCTGCATTGAAATCTGTTCCATCATGGAACTTAACGCCCTCACGTAATGTGAATGTCCAAGTCTTTCCGTCTTCGCTTGCTTTCCATTCTGTAGCTAGGGCAGGACGTACTTCTGTATTTTCTTCTTTGTATCGAACTAACGTGTCATAGATTTGATTCGTTACATAAATTGATTCTCCATCCGTTACTTTAGATGGATCAAGTTGAATCGAATCGGCTCCACGACCAAAGATTAAGGTTTTGTCATCATTTCCTTTTGTATCGTCAGTTGCGTCTGCATCTTTTGATGTACTGTCCCCTGTACATGCACTAAGGACTAGCACTACAAGTAATAAAAGACTAAATAGTGATAAATAATTACGATTTTTCAAATCAAATCCCCCTTAAATTTTAGTGCTAAAGTTGGTTGGAAAATGAATTAGACTTCTTCCTCAACCACCTCCTTAACAAAATGACAAGCAGACTGTTGCCCATTTGTTGAAACTGTTTTCAATTCTGGTGTTTCCATACGACAAATTTCTTCTGCATATGGACACCGTGTGTGGAATTTACATCCAGTGGGTGGGTTTGCAGGTGATGGAAGGTCGCCAGATAAAATGATCCGTTGTTTTGTGTTTTCTGGTCGTGCTTCCGGGATTGCCGATAACAATGCTTGTGTGTATGGATGTGTTGGATTGGCATAAAGTTCGTCGGCATCACCAATTTCAACTAGATTACCAAGATACATGACTGCTACACGATCACTGATGTGATGCACAACACTTAAATCATGTGCAATAAACATATACGTTAAATCGAATTCATCCTGCAAATCTTCCATTAAGTTAATTACTTGTGCTTGGATGGAAACATCAAGTGCGGATACTGGTTCGTCGCAGATAACTAGTTCAGGTTCAAGTGCTAATGAGCGAGCGATACCGATTCTTTGCCGTTGACCACCGCTGAATTCGTGTGGATAACGCTGTTTGTGATAGGAGCTTAGTCCAACAACGTCGAGTAATCGATTCAGTTTTTTTGTACGTTCATGCTTATCCATATTAAAAATTTTCATTGGCTCTGTGATTGTTTGTTCGATGGTCTTTCTAGGATTTAATGATGCATACGGATCCTGGAAGATCAATTGCATTTCGCGACGCAATTTACGTAACTGTTCACCTTTGTAATTCGTGATATTTTCACCCTTAAAAAATATTTCTCCGTCAGTAGGCTCAAGTAGCTTTAGTAAAACTCGTCCAGCCGTGGATTTGCCGCAACCACTTTCGCCAACTAACCCTAAGGTTTCTCCGGGTTTAATCGCGAATGATATACCATCTACCGCTTTTAATACAGGTTTCTCTCGGGAAAATAACGTATCGCTTTTTAATGGGAAATGTTTTTTTAAGTTTTTTACTTCTAATAAATTTGTCATTCTGATACCGCCTTTTCATCAGTTTCTTCGTATAATAAGCAGCGGACATAATGATCGTTGTCTACTTCTGTGTACCCGGGATCGGCGGTTAAGCAGCTTTTCATCACATTTTTACAGCGAGGTGCAAAACTACAACCTTGTGGTAACGCGCGTAAATCTGGTGGTACGCCATCGATGGCTTCTAGTTTCCGTTTTTTATTTGTTATTTTAGGAATGGAATTCATCAGACCTAATGTATAAGGATGCTTTGCATTGTCAAAAAGTTTTATGGTATCGGTGAATTCTGCTGGCTTACCAGCGTACATCACCATGACACGGTCGCAAACCTCGGAAACAACTCCTAAATCGTGCGTAATCATGATAATTGCCATGTTCAATTCTTTTTGCATTTTTTTAAATAGCTCTAGGATTTGTGCTTGAATGGTTACATCTAATGCTGTTGTTGGCTCATCAGCAATGAGCAGGGAAGGATTACAGGATAATGCCATGGCAATCATGACTCGTTGTCGCATACCACCACTAAATTCGTGCGGATAATTCTTAAGACGTTTAGCTGGATCAGGTATACCGACTAAATTCAGCAGCTCAATAGCGCGTTCTCTTGCTTGCTTTTTGGACATTTTTTCATGTGCCAGAAGTGTTTCAATTATTTGTTTCTCAACTGTAAATACAGGATTAAGAGATGTCATAGGATCCTGGAAAACCATCGCAATTTCTTTTCCGCGAATTTGACGCATTTCCTTCTCTGACTTATGTAAAAGATTCTCTCCATTAAATAAGATTTCGCCGTTTACAATTTCACCAGGTGGTGACGGGACCAGTCCGAGGATTGACATCGCGGTAATACTTTTCCCAGAACCAGATTCACCAACTATACCCAGGGTTTCCCCAGGCTTAACATCAAAGCTGACACCATCAACAGCTTTCACAACACCAGCTTTGGTGAAGAAATGTGTATGTAACTGATCAACTTGTAAAATAGGAGTATCAGTGCTCATTTGTATCCTCCTTGTTTGTGATGTAAAAATAATTTGACTCTTTTGAATTATTATACATAGTTTTGTAACAAATTTGTTTTTTTCTCATTTTTCTCAAAAATAATGAGGAAAAGCTTTCCGCTTGGGTGGCATTTTCCGCATACGAGAGGGCGTATCCCGAACTCGGGACACAAAGCTACGCATCCGGGAAGGGTAGCTGTGAACTTGGGAGACAGAGCCACGCATTCAGGAGAGCGCAACACGAACTCGGGAGACGGAGCCACGCATTCAAGTGACCCACCACCTGAAACTCGGGAAACACCCGCCCAGAACAGACAATTCAAGATCAAATTAGAAAAAACACTTGTTTGTTTACTCATGGGGCGTTATAATATCCTATGTGTCGATTTTAAAAATTAGTATGCGCCCATAGCTCAGGGGATAGAGCATTGGTTTCCGGTACCAAGAGTCGGGGGTTCAAATCCCTCTGGGCGCGCTTATAGGTAAACGCAAAAAGGACAAGGGATATAGCGATGTTTCGCTCCCTTGTCCTCTTTTTATGAAAGAAAGTATAAAACTTTGGCGTTAATCTGTCTAGCTCCAGCGCCTAGCCCGCCTGAGGTTTTAAGTCAAATCTCTTTGTGAAAAAAATCATCACTAAGAGATTCGTCTTAAACTTGTCGGGGCTGACCAAGGCGCTTGCGCTTTTCTTATTAGGAAAGAAAGTATAAAACTTTGGCGTTAATCTGTCTAGCTCCAGCGCCTAGCCCGCCTGAGGTTTTAAGTCAACTCTCTTTGTGATAAAAATCATCACTAAGAGATTCGTCTTAAACTTGTCGGGGCTGACCAAGGCGCTTGCGCTTTTCTAAAAAGGAAAGAAAGTATAAAATTAACCCCTACTACAGTAAAGGTAACTGTGGTAGTTTCTATGTATGGAGAAAAATATTCTGAAACGAATCTTTTTTGATAACTACAATCATTGGGAAACATTCAAGAAGAAACACAGAGAAAAAATCCGCCCAGTCGTTCTGAAGGAGGTAGAAAAATTTCAAGGCTGTGGAGATATGAAAAATGGATTCAAACTCTTTGTTTGCGAGGGCTGTAACGACGTACATAAAGTAGCATTCCGGTGTAAAGGGCGTTTTTGCACGACCTGTTCTATTGGGGAAAGTGAAGAGTGGAGCCGATTATTAACGGAAGACGTTTTACAGGTAAATCATCGGCACATGATTTTTACAATCGATGAAGGGTTACGGGAAATATTTCTTTTACACCGTCATCTTT
Source organism: Virgibacillus necropolis (assembly GCF_044793635.1). Lineage (GTDB taxonomy): Bacteria > Bacillota > Bacilli > Bacillales > Amphibacillaceae > Virgibacillus_F > Virgibacillus_F necropolis_A. Next base: position 1,010,341 of record NZ_CP084992.1, on the reverse strand, counting down.
TGAAACCGCTAATGGATGAGGCAGCTAAATTAATTACAAACTTTTTTCAAAAGAAGGCAAAGGTGACACCAGGTATCATTTCCGGATTACACACATTTGGCTCCAGGGTAAATTTTAATCCCCATGTCCATATGTTGGTAACCATGGGAGGGATAACGAGAAAAGGAAAATGGAAGGACTATGATTATATCCCTTTCCAAATGCTTCGAAAGCAATGGCAAACGGTGGTATTAAAGTTAATCCGTAGGAACTTAACCAAACAGGAAAAGAGGCGTGTACAACCACGACTGCAAAAGGCTTTTTCCGAAAATGGGGAAGGCTTCTATGTGCATGCGCCGAAACAGAAGGGGAAAATAAAGGAACAACTTCGTTACATTGGCCGTTATATTCGTCGACCAGCGATTGGAGTCAATCGGATCGAGGCATATGATGGACAACAGGTGACTTTTAAATACATCGATAAAACAGATGGGAAAGAAAAGCATGAAACGCTGACGGTGGAAGCCTTTATCAGTCGTTTGATTCGTCATATACCAGATGACCAATTTAAAACAATACGCCACTATGGTATGTATTCAAGAAGAAGTAAACGTCTAAGTAAGAAGCTATTAAGTAAGTGGCAAGAAGGAAGGCGGCGTTGGATCATAAAAGTGTGGAAAACAATACGCCGTCAAACATGGAGAGAACGTGTTATCGCTGGTGGACAAAAAGATCCCCTAATATGCCCGCACTGCAATAATTATTATGTGTATCAGGGAGAGGTCTGTCTTGAGAATGGACAATTAGAAATAAAAGTAGCTTTAACCAAGGAAGCAAGAAAGTACTTAGAAAGGGTGATAGCTTATTACACACCAATCCAAAAACCGCAAAAAAGGGAAAAAGAAAAAGGGGAACGACCACTTAGCGAAAAAGAAAACGAAAATCAACTTTGTTTGTTTAACGTGTCATGAGGAAGAAAAAATACCTTATGATGTAGTTAGAGATTTTGATTTGATGGATGGCGGTGATCCAACGGATCCGCCTCAGTTTAGATGCGAACATTGTGGTGGAGAAATGTATCCAGAGTATTACAAGGGAATACATGGCCAGGAATACAAACTAACGGATGTTCTCTAGCACAGAAAAGGACCGGGCGGTCTATGCCCGGTTTTTCTTAAATACTATTAGATTTTTTATAATTAATTTAACTAGTTTTCCTAAAAGAATCTGCGTGAAGAATACGCTTCTTATATAAATAAGCAATTGTGTTCAACACGGAAACGGGGATTTTTTTAGGGAAGTAAGTTTTACTATACATGGTAAAAAAGACTTTCTTAAGATCGGTCCATTGCTGGCAATCTTTCGTTTGTCTGAATCTGGCTACGTCAATTAACTTAACCCTTCCCTCAGGGGTCAGTATTATATTTCGGAGATGAATGTCTGAAGGGTTTAATCCAGCTTTTCTAGCTAAAGAAAGAGCGTAATCCGTTTCATTAATTGTTGACTCATTAAGCGGGATTCCTTGTGACAGACATTCAAATAATGTGTAGCCTTCAATATAATCTATAAGTAGAAAATTTTCTCCTGCTTCATATAATGTTGGATAATACGGATTCCCTTTAAGAATTTCATATATTTCTGCTTCTTCTTTGGCTATACCCGTAAAATTTGGATAAAATACTTTGAGTGCTTTGTTAGTAGATAGTATTTTGAAGACAACAGCACTTCTACCCGCTCCTATGAATTCCAAAGTCGAATCTTTTTCTAGGATAGAGATGCCATTCTTGTCCATTTTTAATTTAATACTATTGACTAGGTCGACGGTCGAATTCAAGTTAAACACCCCTTTCATCTATAATATAGGGTGAAAAGCATTATCGCTACTATATTGTATTATTGTATTGTTAGGTATAAGGAAAGAGAACTAGATATATTGTGTTATAACGTGAAAAGTTCCTTCAATTATGTCAAAATATGAATAGATTTTGATCTAACGCACAAAATAGAGGTGATTCAGTATGATACATATTAACTTTTATACAAAAGAAAATTGTTCACTTTGTGATGAGGCATTGGCATTAGTTGAAATGCTGCAGCATGATTATCCTTGCACACTCGAAATGAGAGATATTTATTCGAATGACAATTGGTTGGAAGCATACCATTTATCAATTCCTGTTGTTAATATTGATGGCATCGAGTTAAACTGTGAGGAAATTTCTTTTGAGACACTAGAAGCAGCGTTTAAAGAAGCACATAGGAAACATAAGGCTTGAATTATGAATCTATTGTGATAAAATAAAAATAAGCAAATAAAGCATTTGCGTATTTTTTTACAGTTGGCAGGACAAAAAATAACCATCCGGGACTTATTTGTCCGATGTAAAGGGAGTTACTTACTTTATGCAATCATTAATTGAATTGCAAAAAAAGATATTTCCTGACCTGTTGGAGGTAATGAAGCAACGATATGCAGTCTTGCATACAATCAATCTTTTTCAACCAATCGGACGACGAAGTCTATCTGAACGAGCGAAGATGACAGAACGTACTGTTCGTGGTGAGGTTGATTTTTTGCAGAAGCACCATATGATTGATGTTTCTGGAAAAGGAATGCAGATTACCGAAGAGGGGAAAGGTATACTCAATCAATTGGCCTTATTTATGAGAGATGTTACAGGATTGAGCGTTTTAGAAACACAGCTACAAGAGAAATTGAACATAGGACAGGTTATAGTTGTCCGTGGTAATAGTGATAACGATGATTGGGTAAAACAAGAAATGGGAAAAGCAGCAGTAGCCTATTTAAAAACCCAGGTATCAACCAAACAAACTATTGCTGTTACGGGTGGTTCGACTATGGCAGCCGTTGCGCATGTCATGTCACCATTTAAAAATGCGAATAATTGTTTGTTTGTTCCAGCACGTGGTGGAATCGGAGAAAAGGTAGAAAGCCAGGCAAATACGATTGTTGCTGAAATGGCAAAACATACGCATGGCGATTACCGAATGTTATATGTACCAGATCCGCTAAGTGAACAATCGTACCAAACGATGTTAAAGGAGCCATCCATCCAGGAGATTACGGAGCTGATTCGTTCAGCTGACATTATTTTGCATGGAATTGGTGATGCCCTAACTATGGCGAACCGAAGAAAAACAAATGATAAAGTCATCCATCAGCTTGAACAGGATGAAGCGGTAAGTGAAGCATTTGGCTATTATTTTAATAGCTTTGGTGATGTCGTTCACAAGGTACGAACGATTGGGATTCAATTGGAAGATTTAAAGTCAGTGAATAAGGTAGTGGCAATTGCCGGTGGGAACTCTAAAGCTCGGGCCATTTCATCTTATTTTAATCAGGGAGAAGCGGATTTACTCATAACTGATGAAGGTGCTGCTGAAGCAATCATCAATGAATAAATTCTTTCAATAAAAAATATTAAACCATTCAATTAGGAGGAAATAAAATGACAGTAAAAATAGGTATTAACGGTTTTGGACGTATTGGACGTAATGTATTCCGTCAAGCATTAAAAAATAACGATGTTGAGGTTGTAGCTGTAAACGACTTAACGGATGCAGAAATGCTTGCACATCTATTAAAATACGATTCTGTACATGGTCAGCTTGAACAAGAAGTAAAGGTAAGTGGGTCAAACATCGTTGTTGGTGGAAAAGAAATTAAAGTGTTAACAGAACGCGACCCAGCAAACTTAGGTTGGGGAGACCTTGGTGTAGAAGTTGTAATTGAATCTACAGGTCGTTTCACAGCTCGCGAAGATGCTAAAAAACATATTGATGCTGGTGCTAAAAAAGTTATTATTTCTGCTCCTGCAAAAGAAGAAGACCTTACAATGGTAATGGGTGTTAATGAGCAGGATTACGATGCTGAAAAACATCACATTGTTTCAAATGCTTCATGTACAACAAACTGTATCGCACCATTGGCAAAAGTTTTACATGATAAATTTGGTCTTAAACGTGGCCTAATGACAACAGTCCATTCTTATACAAATGATCAACAAATTCTTGATTTACCACATAAAGATTATCGTCGCGCACGTGCAGCAGCACAAAATATTATTCCAACTACAACTGGAGCTGCAAAAGTTGTAGGAAAAGTATTGCCTGAACTAGAAGGTAAACTAAACGGAATGGCAATTCGTGTCCCAACACCAGATGGTTCTATCGTAGATCTTGTTGCTGAACTAGATGAAAATGTTACTGCAGATGACGTAAACAAAGCGTTTAAAGAAGCTGCAGAAGGGGATCTAGCAGGAATTGTTGGATATACTGAAGAGCCAATTGTATCCGCTGATATCGTAGGTAATACAAATTCATCATTGTTTGATGCATTATCAACGATGGTTCTTGAAGATAATATGGTAAAAGTAGTATCTTGGTATGACAATGAAATGGCATATTCAGCTCGTTGTGTTGATTTAGCAGTTTATATTAAAAACCAAGGACTATAAGGAAAAGCGCAAGCGCTCGTTTATCGACGTACAAATAGATAGGGCCGTGAAAGTACGGGGAAATGTCCGTATTCATCAGAACGATCTATTTGCTAGTCGCTGGGCGCTGGAGCTAGACAGAAAGTTCATATATACTAGAGGGGGAACTTTTTCCTCCTCTTTTTCTTTACTACGGATTATTGTCCGGTATATGGGGAAAACAACCAGGAGAATAAATACATAAATTATAACGCAAGGAGGATTTTTAACGAATGGATAAAAAAACTCTGAAAGACCTTGAATTAAAAGGAAAGAAAGTCTTTTGCCGTGTTGATTTTAACGTACCGATGTCGAATGGCGAGGTAACTGATGATACTCGAATAAAGGCTGCGCTTCCAACTATTGATTATTTAACAGAACAAGGTGCGATCGTAATCCTGGCAAGCCATCTTGGTCGTCCCAAAGGTGAAGTGGTCGAAGAATTACGACTTGATCCTGTTGCCAAACGTTTAAGTGATTTACTTGGCAAAGATGTTACGAAAACCGATGCTGTGCACGGTAAAGAAGTTAACGAGGCATTGTCACGTTTAGGTGATGGCGATATTTTACTAATCGAGAATGTTCGTTTCGAACCTGGTGAGGAAAAGAATGATGAAACACTTGCACAGGCATTTGCAGATATGGCAGATGTATATGTTAATGACGCATTTGGTGCAGCTCATCGTGCCCATGCATCGACAACTGGTGTAGCTCAAAAGCTACCATCTGCTGCTGGGTTTTTGATGGAAAAAGAGATCGATGTGTTAGGGAAAGCTTTAGAAAACCCTGAACGCCCCTTTACAGCAATAATTGGTGGTGCTAAGGTAAAAGACAAAATTGATGTAATTAATCATTTGTTGGATAAGGTGGACAACCTAATTATTGGTGGTGGACTTGCCTACACATTTGTTAAGGCGCAAGGACATGAAATTGGTAAATCGTTGCTTGAAGAAGATAAAATAGATGTTGCGAAACAATTTATGGAAAAAGCGAAAGAAAAAGGTGTTCGCTTGTTAATTCCAGAAGATGCCGTAGTCGCAGATGATTTCTCAGAAGGTGCTAATACCAAAATTGTTGCTATCGATGAGATACCAGCTGATTGGGAAGCACTTGATATCGGGCCAAAAACACGTGAAACATTCAGTGGAATTGTTGCTGAATCCAGGCTTGTTATTTGGAACGGACCAATGGGTGTATTCGAATTTAATGCATTTGCAGGTGGAACACAAAAAGTTGCAGAAGCATTAGCAGAGACAAACGGTTATACTGTAATTGGTGGTGGAGATTCTGCTGCGGCTGTTGAAAAATTTGGTTTTGCTGATCAAATGGATCATGTATCAACAGGTGGCGGAGCATCACTTGAGTTTATGGAAGGAAAAGTACTTCCAGGTTTAGAAGCATTAGATGACAAATAAGGCTGTTTTCTAATAGATTGGTGCTTTTAACAAAAAAACTGAATAAGTAGTTGATATAAAATACGTCGTAACTGCTGGTTGATTTCCGCTGCGGACAGTTGCTTTCCGCGGGCACGGCCTCAGCCTCCTCGAGAAAACCACTCTGCGGGGTCTTCGGACACGTGCTGTTCCCGCAGGAGTCAACTGTCCTCCGCTACAATCAACTGCCATAATAGTGGAAATTCATGCTCTTACCAATAAAGTTATTACTATCATTCCATTATTGGACACCACCCTAGCGGTGGAAATACACGTAGACTCCTGCGGGAACAGCGAAGACGCTGAGACCCCGCAGTGAGCGGTTTTTGCGCGCGAGGAGGCTCAACGCGAGCCCGCGGAAAGCGTAGTGTATTTCCGGAGCGGCATGTTACGCACAGTTTATATTAATAGCAACAATCTTTACTAATGCAGCCTAAATAAAAAAATGAGGTGAGACGATGCGCAATAAAGTAATTGCTGGAAACTGGAAAATGAATAAAGTGTTAGCAGAAGCGGAACAATTCGTTCAAGAGGTTGTGAAAAAGGATCCAACTGATCAAGGTGTTGAAGCAATTGTATGTGCGCCTTTCCCTTTCTTGGCGAAACTCGTTGATCAGACAAAAAACACATCTGTGAAAATTGCTGCCCAAAATATGCATTTTGCAGAAAACGGAGCATATACAGGTGAAGTTAGCCCTGTAATGCTTAAAGATTTGGGCGTGACACATGTTGTCATTGGCCACTCAGAACGCAGGGAATATTTTGCTGAAACAGATGAAACAGTTAATAAAAAAGTACATGCAGCATTTGATCATGACCTGGCACCAATTGTATGTGTCGGTGAAACGCTTGATCAACGCGAGGCAAATGAAACGATGAATCATATTGAAAAACAGGTTAAAGAAGGTTTGAAAGAATTAACAGAGGCACAAATTGCAAAAACTATTGTTGCCTATGAACCAATTTGGGCAATCGGAACTGGTAAAACTGCTTCAAGTAGTGATGCCAATGAGGTCTGCCTGCATATTCGTAATGTGATTAAAGAGATGACTTCAGAGAAAACTGCTAATCAAGTTGTCATTCAATATGGTGGTAGTGTTAAACCAGCAAATGTTGATGAGTTACTAGCGCAATCTGATATTGATGGTGCATTGGTTGGCGGTGCAAGTCTTGATGCAGACTCATTTATCCAGCTAGTGGAGGCCGGTAAAAAATGACGAATCAAAAACTAGCTGCATTAATCATCCTAGATGGATTTGGACTTCGTGATACAGAGATGGGAAATGCGGTTAAACAAGCAAACACGCCTAATTTTGACCGGTATTGGAGTAAGTATCCACATAATCAGCTCCAAGCAAGTGGGGAAGCTGTTGGACTTCCAGAAGGTCAAATGGGTAACTCAGAAGTCGGGCATTTAAACATTGGTGCCGGAAGAATTGTCTATCAAAGTTTAACCAGAGTTAACCTTTCGATAAGAGAAGGCGACTTCTTTGAAAAAGATGCGTTTATCAGTGCTATCAAAAGCGCAAAAGAAAAAAATAAAGCATTACACATTTTTGGGTTATTATCAGACGGTGGCGTGCATAGTCATATTAGTCACCTGATTGCACTTTTAAAATTGGCAAGTGATAATGATTTGAAAGATGTCTATGTACACGCATTTTTGGATGGACGAGATGTAGGTCCACAAACTGCGAAAACGTATATAAAACAGGCAGAAGAAAAAATGGACGAGTATGGTGTAGGACAATTCGCAACGATATCTGGCCGTTATTACTCTATGGACAGAGATAAGCGCTGGGATCGTGTGAAAAAAGCATACGATGCCATGGTTTATGGAAAAGGACCACAGTATACAGATCCATACGAATTGGTCGATGATTCCTATGAAAATGGGATCCATGACGAATTTGTTATTCCAGCTGTTTTAACGGATGGAAATGGTGAGCCGAGAGCCACTATCGAGGATGAAGACTCAATTATTTTTTACAACTTCAGACCAGATCGGGCTATTCAAATTTCACGCACATTTTCTGATGATGATTTCCGTGATTTTGACCGTGGGGAAGAGGTACCAAAAGGTTTACATTTTGTCATGCTCACGAATTTTAGTGAATCGGTAGATGGGTACGTAGCCTACAATCCTGTTAATCTCGATAACACGGTTGGAGAAGTTTTGTCCCAGCAGAATATGAAACAGATTCGTATCGCTGAAACAGAGAAATACCCACATGTGACGTTTTTCATGAGTGGTGGTCGGGAAAAGGAATTCCCAGGAGAAAAACGAATCTTAATTGATTCACCAAAGGTTGCGACCTATGACCTGAAACCTGAAATGAGTGCATATGAAGTTACAGATGCATTACTTACGGAATTGAATTCTAATCCACCGAATGCGATTATCTTAAATTTCGCCAACCCTGATATGGTTGGGCACTCTGGAAAACTGGAGCCGACAATAAAAGCAATTGAAGCAGTTGATGAATGTCTTGGCAAAATTGTTGATAAAATAGTAGAATTAGGTGGTAATGCTATTATTACAGCAGACCACGGTAATTCGGACGAGGTTATTACACCTGAGGGTGGTCCAATGACAGCACATACGACAAATCCCGTGCCGGTCATCGTGACACAAGAAAACGCAACATTACGTGAAGGTGGAATTTTAGCAGACCTATCACCAACGCTTTTAGACTTGCTAAATATTGATTTGCCAGCAGAAATGACTGGCACATCTTTAATAAAAAATAAGGGAGCGATTTAAATGCCATACATTACAGACGTTTATGCACGAGAGGTATTAGATTCACGTGGAAATCCGACAGTTGAAGTAGAAGTTTTTACAGAGTCAGGCGCATTTGGTGCTGCCTTAGTTCCAAGTGGTGCATCAACTGGTGAATATGAAGCAGTTGAACTACGTGATGGCGACAAAGATCGTTACCTAGGAAAAGGCGTACAAAAAGCAGTTGAAAATGTAAATGAGCTTATTGGGCCAGAAATACTTGGTGTAGATGTTACACGCCAAAACATTATCGACGAAATCATGATCGAATTAGATGGTACTGAAAATAAAGGGAAACTAGGTGCGAACGCAATCCTTGGTGTATCAATGGCTGTAGCGCATGCAGCGGCTAGCTACTTAGAAATTCCGTTGTATAATTATTTAGGTGGATTTAATTCCAAAACACTTCCAACACCAATGATGAACATTTTAAATGGTGGGGAGCATGCAGACAATAATGTAGATATTCAAGAATTTATGGTTATGCCTGTTGCAGCACCAACATTTAAAGAAGCGGTTCGTACTGGCGCAGAAATTTTTCATTCATTGAAAAAAGTATTAAAGTCCAAAGGCTATAATACAGGTGTTGGTGATGAAGGTGGATTCGCTCCAAACCTAAAATCAAATGAGGAAGCACTACAAACGATTGTAGAAGCAATTGAAGCTGCAGGATATAAACCTGGAGAAGAAGTTCAGCTTGCAATGGATGTTGCTGCATCTGAGATTTATGAGGATGGAAAGTACAACCTTAAAGGTGAAGGTGTCGTCCGCACATCAAAAGAAATGGTTGATTGGTACGAAGAGATGGTAAATAAATATCCAATCATCTCTATTGAAGATGGATTAGACGAAAACGACTGGGATGGCCATAAAATGCTGACAGACCGTATTGGTGACCGAGTTCAATTAGTTGGGGATGACCTTTTCGTAACGAATACGAAGAAATTGTCTCAAGGAATCGAACAGGGTGTTGGAAACTCCATCTTAGTTAAAGTAAACCAAATCGGTACATTAACGGAAACATTTGATGCAATCGAAATGGCAAAACGCGCAGGCTATACGGCAGTTATTTCCCATCGTTCTGGTGAAACAGAAGATGCAACAATTGCAGATATCGCTGTTGCAGCTAATGCTGGTCAAATTAAGACTGGTGCTCCATCACGTACAGACCGTGTGGCTAAGTATAACCAGTTACTACGTATTGAAGATGAACTATCTGGTCTTGGTCAATATGCAGGATTGAATGCATTTTATAATTTGAATAAGTAAAAGTTATTTTGAAGAGAGGCAGGGAGATCTGTCTCTCTTTTTCTTTGGTCGCAGGTCCTAATGTTTCATAGGACATCCTTCCACTTGCATACACATAGAAAAATGCAGTTATGAAGGAAGTGGATCAAATGACACAGAAGGTCTTGCTATTTGGTGATATTGGTATAGATGATACTGTTGCTCTTATATATGCTCATCTAAATGAACAAATAGAGGTGGTAGGTGTTGTTGCTGATTATGGTAATGTTCCACAGGATAAAGCGTTAGCTAATGTTAGGTATATTAAGGAGTTATTCAATATTCCAGACGAACTTGCTATTATTAGTGGGGCTGAGCTTCCCATGACAGGGGAAAAACCGAAGTTCTTTCCAGAAATCCACGGGGAATATGGCCTTGGTCCAATCATTCCTTCAACGGCTAATCAAGACTATGAAATTGAAAATTTTTTTCAGATTGTAGATATTATAAAAAAATATCAGGAAGAATTAATTATCGTTAATATTGGCAGGCTGACCTCACTTGCTACCATGTTTATTTTATATCAGACTTTAATGAGTAAGGTTAAAGGATTTTATATTATGGGTGGCGCATTCTGGGTTCCTGGTAATGTTACTGCTGTATCGGAAGCTAATCTTTATGCAGACCCAATAGCGGCGAAGATTGTGTTGGAACAAGCCCATAACGTAACAATCATTCCGCTGAATGTCACGCTCCAAGCGATTGTAACACCGCAAATGGTAGATTATATAGCCAATATTGGAAAGGCAAAGATTATAAAACCGTTGTTAGACTATTATTATGATTTTTATAAAAGCCGCAACCCTACCATACAAGGTAGTCCGATGCATGATGTCCTTACTCTGATGGCACCGATACATGAAGACATGTTTACGTATGATATGTTACCAGTTCATATCGTTCAAGCGAGAGGAGGGGAAGAAAGAGGGCAAAGTATTGCTGATATTCGCCCATATATAAATAATGGGAATGCTGGTGAAAAGAAACATCGAATTGCTTTTAGTCTGGATTACCGTAAGTTTTATACCGAATTCATGTCTGTAATGACTGGGGAACAAGGTTGAAGTTAAATCTTGTTGCTATATGGACTTTAGTTTTATAATATCGGCCGTTATTCAATTTTATCAACCCACATCAAAATATATCCACCAATCCTCGTTCAGATTCTGGTAACATAATAGGTAACGAGGTGATTATCGTGGATATTCTGCAGGCAATCAGGGAAAGAAGGTCCATACATACATTTAAAAGAGAAGAAGTACCATTGGACAGGCTGAAAGAGATTTTTACATATGGCTCATACGCCCCGACGCATTATATGAAGGAGCCATGGGAAATAAAGCTGTACCAGGAGCAAGGAAAAGTTAACTTCGTGGAAAATATAATTGAAAGCTATCAAAGAATTGGAATGTTAAAGACAGATAATGACGTTAAAACAGTTAAAATGATCGATTCGATGAAAGACTTTTTATTACGTATTCCACATCATGCAGTCGTTTATTATGAAAAAGAAACCGATCAAGTTCGTGCTGAGGAAGAAAATGCTGCCGTCTGTGCGTTTATTCAGAATGCACAATTAGCTGGATGGGAATTTGGTGTTGGCATGCTATGGACAATAACCCCGTTCATACATGACCCAGGATTTGCCCGTGCTATAGGATTAGAGAAAGACAGGCATAAAATAGCCGCTGTATTACAAATTGGGTACCCGAAAAGTGTTCCACGAGATAAGGGGAGAACTCCCATTGAACAAAAATTAGAAGTAATTCGAGACTGAAAAATCCGCATGAAGCTAAGCAGCTTCATGCGGATTTTATTTTTACTCTGTCTTTTCTTTTACAAATTCGACAACTTCATCTGCAGTTCCCATCGATAGCAATGCATCTTTATAAGATTGCATGTCCTTCTCAGATAAGTTCCGGAGCTGAGATCTTGCTGGTAAAATCGATGTTGCGCTCATGCTGAATTCATCCAGGCCAAGTCCAAGCAAAATAGGAATTGCAATCGGATCTCCAGCCATTTCACCACACATGCCAACCCATTTTCCTTCATTATGTGCGGCTTCAATTACTGTATTAACCAAATTCAAAATTGCTGGATGATATGGTTGATATAGATAAGCAACCTGTTCATTCATACGGTCTGCAGCCATTGTATACTGAATTAAATCGTTTGTTCCAATGCTGAAGAAATCAACTTCTTTTGCAAATTGTCTAGCAGTTACAGCAGTTGAAGGAATTTCCACCATGATTCCAACTTCAATATCACTAGAAACAGCTATACCTTCGCCAGTCAAGTTGTCTTTTTCATTCGATAAAATTTCTTTAGCCTGACGGAATTCTTCAAGTGTTGCAATCATTGGGAACATAATTTTTAAATTGCCATGTACACTTGCACGTAGTAACGCACGTAATTGTGTGCGGAAAACGGATTGATTTTCTAAACAGAAACGAATTGCCCTAAATCCTAAAAATGGATTCATTTCTTTCGGTAAATCCAAATAGCTTAATTCCTTATCGCCGCCGATATCTAAAGTACGCACGACAACAGGTTTGTCACCCATTTTTTCCAGGACAGATTTATATGCATCATATTGCTCATCTTCAGTAGGAAGTTGGTTTTTGCCCATGTATAAAAATTCAGTACGGTAAAGTCCGATTCCTTCTCCACCATTATTCAACACACCTTCTACATCTTCCGGTGTGCCAATATTAGCTGCCAACTCTACCTGTTTTCCATCTGATGTTACAGATGGTTCATCCTTCATCTTTGCCCATATGGCTTTTTGTGTTTCATGTTCTGCTTGTTTTTCTTTATAATTGTTTAACTCTTCCTCGGTTGGATTAATTAAAACTATACCATTCATTCCATCAACAATAACGATATCGTTCTGTTTAATTGTTTGGGTACTTTCTTTCGTTCCTACAACAGCTGGAATCTCAAGCGATCTCGCCATAATTGCAGAATGGGAAGTACGTCCTCCGATGTCTGTTGCAAAGCCCTTTACAAACTCACGATTTAGTTGAGCTGTATCAGATGGCGTTAAATCATGGGCGATAACAATTACTTCCTCATCGATTAATGCTGGATCAGGAAATGTTACTTCCAGTAAATGAGCCATTACACGCTTTGTCACATCATGAATATCAGCAGCACGTTCGCGCATGTATTCGTTATCCATATTTTTAAACATGTCGATAAACATGTCCGCTGTTTCTTTTAATGCTGCTTCAGCCATCTCATTTTCACTTGTGATTTTATCTTTAATTGGCTTAATTAATTCCGGGTCACTTAACACAAGGAGGTGCGCTGAAAAAATTTCCGCATGCTCGTCTCCGATTTCTCTTTTTGCATGTTCTTTAATTTTTTCTAATTCGTATCTTGACGTTTCCAATGCTTTATCAAGTCTTGCAATTTCATCGTTAGGATTATCTATAGTCTTTTTTTCGAAAGTTAAATCAGGTGTTACCAGTTGATATGCTTTTGCGATTGCTATTCCACTTGAAGCGGCAATTCCTTGTATTTGTTTCATAAATTATATGTCCAACCCTTCAAAATAAATTCATAACCTTGTTCCATTTTACCCACAAAAACCTAGTCTTTCAAGGAATCAAGTATGCTTATAACTGGAAAAAGGGATGTAAACGCTTAAGTTAACTTTGGGCTTTTTATAAGTTTTCTTAGCAGCGGGGAAAGTATAAATGAAAGTCTGTCTAGCTCCAGAGCCCAGCGACTAGTGGACTTCCTTCACCTCCGTACGATAAGTCAACATCGGTTGTTAGAAGGAAGGTTCGATTTAAACCGCCACTTTGCGTGGCAACATCGAACTACCCACGTTGCGTGGGCACAGTCCATACGTCGCTTAACGGGCGCTTGCGCTTTTCTTAGCTCATTTGTTTTTGTAGCCAATTGGTAATTAAATTAAAAACTTCTTCCTTATTCATTTCGTTTAACAGTTCATGACGGCCATCGTGGACGAACATCGCAGCAACATTCTCAAGTCCGGCTTTTTCGTATAAACTGGCTGTTTTCCAAATGCCTTTTGAGTAGTCACCAACAGGATCTGCATCCCCACTTATTAGAAGCATCGGGATGTCTTTGCGAATCGCCTCGTTACGCCTCGCGTCCTGTATCATGCCAATTCCGTCCATAAGGTCATAAAAGAACCGTGCTTTTGGAACAAATCCGCAGTAAGGATCATCAATATATGATTGAACCATTTCCTTATCGCGACTTAACCAGTCATAGGATGTGCTTCCATTTTCAACTCGTTTGTTGTAAGAGCCAAATGTCAGCATATTCATAAGCTTTGTTTCTTCTTTTGGTGGTAATACAGATGCAAGCTGTTTTCCAGCACCTGATCGTATTCTTGGAATATAACCTGTTCCAGAAAGAATAATGCCATTAATCTCCTGGCTATAACGTTGGATATAGGCTCTTGCTAAAAAGGAACCCATGCTGTGCCCTAAGAGAAATAAAGGGGTGTCAGGGTATTCTTTTCTAATTTCCATTGTTACTTCATAAAGATCATTTGTTACCTTTTCAAATCCTTTCTCTCCTGCAAAATATCCAAGTGTGCCCTGCTTATTACCGGTTTGACCGTGCCCACGATGATCATTTCCAAATACCACAATATCGTTTTCTACTAAATGTTCACTAAATGTATCGTATCTGTTAATGTGTTCAGCCATGCCATGAGCTATCTGAACAATTGCTTTTGGTTTATGTCCAGGTTTGAACCACTTTTTAACATAGACTTCGACATCATCATACATGGTTAACCAAAAATCTTTATCCATCATCATTTATCCATCCTTTTCTACAAATTCTATTCCTTCTATGATAAGCTGAAATAAGTGTTACGTCCAAAATATAGTCGTATTTTAAAAATAAACTTGCTAAATAAACAGAAATTATGCTAAAGTACAAATAGGTATTTGTACGTTTTTTCTAATGAAGGGGTGTCGTTTTAGCATGGAAGAAATAGTAAATATTATATTAGTAATAGATGCTATTATTATGATCGTTTTAGTTGTTTTACAATCAGGTAAAAGCGAGGGACTTTCTGGAGCAATTTCTGGTGGTGCTGAACAATTATTTGGGAAACAAAAGGCTCGGGGTGTTGATTTAATCTTACACCGAGGTACCGTAATAACTGGTACACTGTTTTTTGTTTTAGCTTTCATAAGTGCATATGTTATGTAACAGACAATTAACCCCTTATCGCATTTAATGTGGTAAGGGATTATTTATTATTCAGAGGCAACAATACTTGGTACCAGTATCAAAGGAGATTGATGAATATGAAAATAAAAGAACCGAAAGCTTTTACATTTGAAGCAGGAGAACGTGCTGTATTATTATTACATGGATTTACTGGACATACTGCTGATGTACGTATGCTTGGCAGATATTTGGAAAAAAAGGGTTACACCTGTCATGCACCCATCTACAGAGGACATGGTAAACCACCAGAAGACCTAATTGACGCTACTCCTGAACAATGGTGGGAGGATGTTAGGGGTGCCTATAACCATTTGAAGAATTTAGGGCATACAGAGATTGCAGTCGTTGGATTGTCACTTGGTGGTGTACTTGGTTTAAAATTGGCGTATTCGGAAATAGTAAAGGGTGTTATTCCGATGTGTGCACCGATGTTTTTTGACAATGAAACACAATTAACAATCGGATTTAAAACTTTTGCAAAAGAATACAAACAGCTTGAAGGAAAAAACAATGATATAATAGAGGAAGAAATTAACAGCCTGATGAATCAATCTGCATCAATGTTTGAACAATTGGGCCAGTTAATTACTGATGTAAAAGGCAATGTCGATACTATTTATACGCCTGCATTTGTTGTACAAGCTGAAAAGGATGAAATGATTAATACCGAAAGTGCTACATACATTTACGAAAATATAGAATCCGATATAAAGGACATTAAATGGTATGAAAATTCTGGTCATGTGATTACACTTGATAAGAAAAAGGAACAATTGCATGAAGATATTTACGACTTTTTAGAAGACCTTGATTGGAAATCAAATGTTTAGCATTATAGATTGGTAAAATAGGGTAACAATAAAAGAGAAGGAAGGTGAACAAATGGCAGATAATATGGTAGAAACATTACAAGGATATTTTAAAGAAAATAATACGAAGCCTTTGGCAGTGGAAGAGCTAAAAGAAGCATTAGATATCAATGATTCCGAGGACTTTAAAATTCTTATTAAATCACTAAATGAACTGGAAGAAAAGGGCGAGCTTGTTCGCACCAGGAAAAATAGATTTGGATTACCCGAAAAGATGAACCTAATCAAAGGTAGAGTCCAAATGCATGCGAAAGGATTTGCTTTTTTAATTCCTGAAGATGAAGAGCAGACGGATGTGTATATTCATCATTCTGATTTAGCTTCAGCAATGAACAATGACACCGTTCTGGTTCGTTTAGAGAAAAAAGATGACGCGGGTAACCGCCCTGAAGGTACGGTAATTCGCATTTTAGAACGAGCTGTACATCAAGTAGTCGGAACATTCGAGGACAATCGCTCCTTTGGTTTTGTGATTGCCGATGATAAGCGAATTCCAAATGACATATTTGTTCCAAAAAGTGCTACGAAAGGTGCTGTAAGTGGGCACAAAGTCATTGCCAACATAACGAAATACCCTGAGGGAAGAAAGAGTGCTGAAGGAGAGATCATTCAAATCCTGGGTCATAAAAATGATCCTGGAATTGATATTATTTCGATTATTTACAAGCATGGGATTACCATCGATTTTCCTGATGAAGTATTGGATCAAGCAGAAAATACACCAGAAACAATAAATGAAGATGAAATTAAAAACCGTAAAGATTTGCGTGATGAGGTAACTGTTACGATTGATGGCGCAGATGCAAAAGATCTGGATGATGCCGTATCCGTAAAGAAATTGGATAACGGGAATTACCAGCTAGGTGTCTATATTGCCGATGTTAGTTATTATATGGGTGAAAATACACCAATGGATAAAGAAGCTTTTGAACGTGGGACAAGTGTTTACTTAGTTGACCGTGTAATTCCAATGATTCCTCATCGTCTGTCGAATGGGATATGTTCATTAAATCCACAGGTTGATCGACTGACGCTTGGGTGTCAAATGGAAATAAATGAATCTGGTGAGGTTGTCAATCATTCCATTTTTCAAAGTGTAATTAAAACGAATGAACGCATGACATATAGTGATGTAAATAAAATTTTAGTCGATAAAGATGAAGAGGTACGCGAGCGATATGATGCGCTTGTTCCGATGTTTGAAGGAATGGAAAAATTGGCTTCTATTCTACGTCATAAACGGGCAAAACGTGGTGCCATTGATTTTGATTTTAAAGAAGCGAAAGTTCTGGTAGACGATGCTGGTAAAGCGGTTGATGTTGTTATCCGTGAACGCGGAGTTGCTGAACGTTTAATTGAAGAGTTTATGCTTGCAGCAAATGAAACGGTTGCCGAGCATTTTCATTGGATGGATGTACCATTTATCCATCGTATCCACGAGGATCCAAATGAGTCTAAACTACAACATTTCTTTGAGTTCATCGGTGGACTTGGGTATAAAGTAAAAGGAACAGCAAATGAGATTCACCCGCAAGCATTGCAGAAGATTATCGAAGATGTAAAAGATAAACCAGAGGAAATGATTATTTCTAAGTTGATGCTTCGTTCCATGCAACAGGCGAAATATGATCCGAACAGTATTGGACATTTCGGATTGGCAACAGATTTCTATACGCATTTCACTTCACCGATTAGAAGGTATCCGGATTTAATCGTACATCGATTAATACGTACCTATTTAATTGATAAGAAAATGGACAACAAGACAATTCAGAAGTGGAAAGAAAGCATGCCTGAAATAGCACGTCATACATCCGGTAAAGAACGTACGGCAGTTGATGCGGAACGCGAAACAGATGATTTGAAAAAAGCTGAGTTCATGGAAGATAAAATCGGCGAAGTTTTTAAAGGTGTTATTAGTTCTGTTACTAACTTTGGACTTTTTGTTGAATTGGAAAATACTGTAGAGGGTCTTGTCCATGTTAGTCAACTAACTGATGATTATTACCATTATGACCAACGTAATTACGCAATGATTGGTGAACGTACAGGTAATATCTACAGAATCGGTGATGCGGTTGAAGTCCGCGTTATTGCTGTAAATATTGATGAACGAGTGGTCGATTTTGAAATGGTAAATGGTTCAGGTAAAAAAGGTAAGAAACCTAGTACAGGTGAAGTAAATAATAAAGATAAGAAAAAGCAAAATAAAACCAACACAAAAGGTAAACGTAAAAAATAACCTTTTCACGAAAGACTAATTCGGCAGAGCGCTGGATTAGTCTTTTTTTACTGTTTAGCGTAAACAAAAAAATCTTATAATTGGGGATAACGTATCTACTTGTCAGCCACGTCCAGCTCCAGCGCCTAGACCGCCTGAGGTTTTAAGTCAAATCTCTTTGTGATAAAAATCATCACTAAGAGATTCGACTTAAACTTGTCGGGGCTGACCAAGGCGCTTGCGCTTTTGTTCCGTGTCGAAAAAAAGGTTTTAAAAACATTTGCATTTTGTTAGCTTATAGCATAATGTATAACTACATATAAAAATGTTTACCAAGGGAAACTTTGATAAACATGTACAACAAAAGAGGAGGATGAATGATGTCCGAAGAAGTTATTCTTGCGTTTTTATTTACCTTGTTTGCTGGTTTGGCAACCGGAATTGGAAGTGTATTAGCTTTTTTTACAAAAACAACAAACACAAAATTTTTATCATTTGCTTTAGGATTTTCTGCAGGTGTAATGATATATGTGTCTATGATAGAGATTTTCGTAAAAGCACAAGATGCCTTAATTGGTGATCTTGGGAAAGTTGCCGGCAGTTGGCTAACTGTAAGTTCATTTTTCGGTGGAATATTAGTAATAGCACTAATTGATCGTTTTGTTCCGAAGCAATCCAATCCACATGAACTGAAGAAAGTAGAAGATATGAAGGACTCAAGTAAAGCAATCCATAATCCAGACTTATTAAAAATGGGGACATTCACCGCCTTAGCGATCGGAATTCACAATTTCCCTGAAGGCATTGCAACATTCACCGCAACATTACAAAATCCAGAGGTCGGTTTTGCAATTGCTGTAGCTATTGCTATTCATAATATACCTGAGGGAATTGCAGTGTCCGTACCAATTTATTACGCAACAAATGATAAGAAAAAGGCATTCAAGCTATCATTTTTGTCGGGATTATCTGAACCAGTAGGAGCTGTTCTGGCGTTTTTAATTCTCATGCCTTTTTTGAATGATGTAATGTTTGGTGTAATATTTGCAGGTGTAGCAGGGATCATGGTATTTATATCACTTGATGAATTGTTACCGGCTGCAAAAAAATATGATGAAGCACACACATCGATTTATGGATTGGTTGGAGGTATGGCATTAATGGCGGTTAGTTTGTTGTTATTCATCTAAATCGACGTGCTGCGGCTTATTATGATTGGAATAAACTAGAATCTTTGATAAAATAAGTGGACGTAAGCAGTAGGAGGAAACACTATGCCAAAAGGACTTGGAAAAACACTAGCTCAAAATAAAAAAGCATCCCATGATTATTTTATTGAGGAAATATATGAAGCAGGAATCGTACTACAAGGAACAGAAATAAAGTCCATTCGTGCTGGTCGCGTAAACATTAAGGATTCACATGCAAGAATCGATAAGGGTGAATTAAAGCTAATCAACCTGCATATTTCAACCTATGAACAGGGAAATAGATTTAACCATGACCCAACTCGAACGCGGAAATTACTGTTGCATCGGAAAGAAATTGATAAATTAATCGGCGTAACACAGCAACAGGGTTATGCATTGGTACCACTAAAGATTTATATTAAAAATGGCTATGCAAAAATCCTGATTGGTGTAGGTCGAGGAAAGAAAAAGTATGATAAACGGCAAGATCTGAAGCAGAAGCAAATGAAGCGTGACATCGACCGTGCTATAAAGGACCGTGAGTAGAAAGACCTATAGGTTGTTGCAATTTAAGCTGAATATGCTATAATAAGTACTGTAACAAAAAAAGCTAACACAATTTAATAGATGCTCAATTTTTTCCGAGCGCTTCTCTTAACGGGGACGTTTAGGATTCGACAGGGATAGATTGAGCTCAGGTTGCGCGTCGAGGTTACGGCTCGTAAAACGTTACTCGCCTAAATATAACTGGCAAAAATAATCAACCTGCTTTAGCAGCTGCGTAAGTAGTTCTAAAGCGATCCTTCCTGCATTCGCCCGTGATGCAGATTGAAGGGTCTCAAATGAAGCGGGCTACACTATTATCCTCCGTCTGCGGATAGTGGTTGAAACTAATCAGACTAGCTACATTGAAGCCTGTTGGTAGGCCGAAATGCTAGCGAATGATAATATACCAACTACACGCGTAGAAGCTTGAGTGGCGATATCCTTGGACGTGGGTTCGATTAGTAAATAGTCGCCTTTTGTAGTAATACAAAAGTGATAATCCGGCTTTATCGGTGAAACCTAAGTTGCTTATTAGATAATGAATTCAAAATATAAACAAATTAGAAGCAAGCAGATCGATGCGGTGTAGTCTTGAGGACCGGAATGTAGTTGACTACATGAGGACCGCAAAGACAAGCCAACGAAGAGATGCGCAGCTTATCATTTGGTTAAATTTTGAATATCCACTAAGTAATAGGGCAATGCCGAGCGGTATGTGGAGCAATCCAACAGCCGTGTATCGACTTATAGACTGCCATTCATGGTAGTACTAGGATGCAGAATCCGGCCTTCATAAGGTAAATATATATTCTGCATAAGACGCCGGAGAGCCTAATAATGATTAGGTTCAAGATATAGTCAGTGCCATGTCGAAAGCATGGAAGAGCATGTCCCACCGTCTCCACCAATACATATGTTGGTGGTTTTTTGTTTTACAATGAACTATAAAATCGAAAGCAATGAAAACAAAAAATTAAACTTATCATTTAAAAAGCCTTTCAGCATTTTTGCTGAAAGGCTTTTATGACGGTCAATGAAATGTAAAATGATAAGTTAATACTCCTGATCATACCGATTCACTTCAAGCAAATCAATCAATTCAACGTCAGGGTTTTTATCTTTAAACCATCGAAGCGCATATTCGTTTCTAAATAATACAATGTAATTTCCTTCTCGATCACGGACGAGTAAGTTCTGCTCATCAAAGAGAGATTCATCTACTTGGTCTGCCTGTAGCCAGCGGGGTACTTTTTCTCCAATTGATTCTAACAGGACTTCCACATTGTACTCGTTTTTCATCCGATATTTGAATACTTCATATTGCAGCTCACCTACTGCTCCTAGAATGAATGATTCTGTGCGGTGTCTATAATATAATTGGATTGCACCTTCCTGTACAAGCTGTTCAATGCCTTTTCTATATTGTTTGGACTTCATCACGTTCTTTGCTGTCACCTTTTTAAATATTTCTGGTGGAAATTGTGGTAATTCTTCATATTCGAAGTCATCTTTACCTTCAATTAGAGTGTCTCCGATTTGATAGACGTTCGGATCATAAATACCGATAATGTCACCTGCATACGCTTCCTCGATTGTATCCCTTGAAGATGCAACGAATTGCTGTGATTGTGCCAGTTTAATCTGTTTGTTGTTTCTTGCGAGCTTCACAGTCATTCCACGTTCAAATTTACCGGAGCATACACGTAAAAACGCAACTCTATCGCGATGTGAAGGATTCATATTGGCTTGAATTTTAAAGATAAATCCAGAAAAATCCGGGCTATCTGGAAGAATGGCTCCGCTTGTTGATTTTCTCGGTGTAGGTGCTGGTGCCATAGAAATAAAGGTATCAAAAAATGTTTGTAGCCCAAATGGCGCTAAGGCACTTCCGAAAAATACTGGCGTTTGTTTTCCAGATAAAACAGCATTTAATGAAAACTTATCTCCGGCTTCATCCAATAAAGAAAGTTCATCTTCTGCTACTTGATATTCTTCCAGGGATCTCATTTTCTGATGTTCAGGATTATCTAAATCTGCGTATGGAATATACGTTTCTTCTTCATTTCCATTATATTGAACAAATTGTTCTTCGTGGCGGTCAAAAACTCCGAGAAATCGTTTTCCCATTCCCACTGGCCAACTCATCGGATAGGTCTCGATATCTAAAACCTGCTCGATTTCTTCCAATAATTCGAGTGGCTCTCTTCCTTCACGATCCAATTTATTTATAAAAGTAAAAATAGGTATACCACGCATACGACAAACCTTAAATAACTTTATCGTTTGTGACTCGATCCCTTTCGTAGCATCAATAATCATGACAACGCTGTCTACAGCGGTCAACGTTCGGTAGGTATCTTCACTGAAGTCCTCGTGACCAGGAGTATCCAGGATATTTACCTGGTTTCCATCGTATAGAAAGTTCATAACACTTGATGTGACCGAGATTCCACGTTGCTTTTCTATTTCCATCCAGTCTGATGTAGCAAATTTTCCGGATTTTTTACCTTTAACTGTTCCGGCTGATTGAATTAAATTTCCAAACAGAAGTAATCTTTCTGTTAATGTTGTTTTTCCCGCATCAGGGTGCGATATGATAGCAAATGTTTTTCGTTTATTAACCTCATCATGTAGACTCATAAAAAAATCCCTTCCATTTCTATACTTTGTTCGTTTTTCATCGTTATACTTGTATTCGGGGATTTTAAGTTTACATTGGGATAATTCTCCTTTAATTGCTTATTACTACCATCAAAAGATAGCATGATTAGTGGATTTAAGTCAATTAACACAACGCAAGTAGCAATCCATCCAAGTATGGAAAAATCTCTCTATTATAAAATGCACGAAATTGACAAATCCTACTTATGAAAAGGAGGTTATGTCATGGATCAGCAATTAAGAAGTTTTATGACTCCAAGTGTTTTTACAATTACTGAGACGCAATCCGTACAAGAAGCAGCAGCCATCATGAGTGAACATAATATTGGGGCAATCCCAGTTACCGATAATAATGGTCAGATGGTCGGGATTATAACGGATCGTGATATTACATTACGCACTACAGCACAGGGGGAAGCTTCACAAACACCAATTTCCCAGGTGATGACTGCTCAACAAGTAGTACAGGGGACACCAGACATGGACGTTCATCAAGCAGCTGAATTAATGGCCCAACAACAAATTCGTCGTTTACCTGTTGTTGAAAATGGACAAATTGTCGGGATGGTTGCATTAGGTGATCTGGCTAGTAATGAACAACTTGGAAATGAAGCAGGACAGGCGCTTTCAAGTATATCGGCACCTTCAAGTCCTCAACAATAGGTGTGAAATGATATTAATATAAAGGTAAGGGAAAAGAACGTTAAACATTGATTTATGTTTGACGTTCTTTTCACATTTTCTATAGAAGTTTTTTAGTTAATATTGAAACTTAATAATTTCTTTCATGTATTATTTGTGTTGAATTTTGGAAAAATACAGCATTTATCGATAGAATAGTAGTGAAAGGAGAGATTATTTTGAATACATATCCGAACATGAATGAAACGAAAGAACTTGTTAAACAACTGGTTTCCATACCAAGTCCTTCAGGCAACACCAAAAAAGTAATACAATTTGTTGAGGAATTTTTAAAGGAATTGAAAGTAGAAACAACGCGAAATCGTAAAGGAGGTTTAATCGCAACACTTCCTGGAACAAATAATAAAGAACATAGAATGTTGACTGCACATGTTGATACGCTAGGTGCAATGGTTAAAGAAGTTAAAGATAATGGACGTCTTCGTCTCGACCTTATTGGCGGATTTGGTTATAACTCGGTTGAAGGTGAGTATTGTGAAATCCATACTTCTACAGGAAAGATTTACACGGGAACAATCTTAATGCATCAAACTTCAGTTCATGTGTATAAGGATGCTGGAACTGCTAAGCGTAATCAAGAAAACATGGAAGTCCGAATCGATGCGCAGGTCGAAAATGATAAAGAAATTCGTGCACTTGGAATTGAAGTAGGGGACTTTGTTTCGTTTGATCCCCGCGTCCAAATTACGGATAATGGCTTCATTAAATCTCGCCATCTAGATGATAAGGCAAGTGTTGCCATCCTATTGCAGCTGATAAAACGATTAAAAGAAGAGAATGCAACACTGCCATACACGACTCATTTCCTCATTTCCAATAACGAAGAAATTGGCTATGGTGGTAATTCAAATATTCCAGAAGAAACCATTGAATATTTAGCTGTTGATATGGGTGCTATTGGTGATGGTCAATCGACTGATGAGTATACAGTATCCATTTGTGTAAAAGATTCAAGTGGACCATATCATTATGGTCTACGCAAACATCTTGTTGAGTTAGCAGAGTCAAATAATATTGGCTATAAATTGGATATTTATCCGCACTATGGATCAGATGCATCCGCAGCTATTGCGGCAGGTCATGATATTATTCATGGACTTATTGGACCAGGAATTGATTCCTCCCACGCATTTGAAAGAACACATGTGTCATCATTGGATTATACAGAGCGATTGCTTTACCATTATATTTTTTCCGGCATGGTTTCAAATTAAAGTTATTCCTTGAGCAAAAGAACTTACCAATGATGGATAGCTACACATTAACTGGAAATGTCCGACCTACGATTCGCTATTTCTATTAAAACAATGATTTTCAGGCGGTATGCGGACATACAATCCTTTATTTCACATATATCGAAGTGAAATAGGGGTATTTCTTCCAGATAAGGGACCTGGTGTCCGTTTAACACCTTAATATTGTTTGTTATCTATAAATAGCGTATCTGATGTCCGCGAAGAACGGTTTTAGTCGGCCCTCATCACCTACCACCGCTGCGAGGTCTTTAGACTCGTGCTGTTCCCACAGGAGTCAACTTGTCCGCAGCGAAAATCAACTGTCATAATAGTGTAAATTCAAGTTCTAGTCAATGAAGTGATTTCTATCATTCCATTAATGGACATTGCACCAGCGGAGTGTTTTTCCGGAGCGGTACGGTATGCTATGACACAGTTTAATAAAATTTGGGTACAATTCACACTAAAATCTTATTGGATATTTAACTGAAAATACTACTATGCCAACAAAAAATGACCATCAAAGCATCGCGTTGATGGTCATTTTATTGTGCATTTCTAATGTTCGTGATAGGTAATGGTACCCGTTAAAATAGTGGGAGGTTCCTTTTTTACAAGGATTTCAAATAATATTCTGAAATCTATCTTGACTTAGTGATGGTCTATGGAGGATAATAATAATTAGTAATATACTTACATATCTAATCAAACATGGGGTTGTCATTTATGGGTCAAAGAGGAAGAAAAAAAGGAGCGAATGGGGAACAGAGTAGAGACCTATTACTGAAAATTGCTGCTGAGGAATTTGCTCGTAAAGGCTATTATGAAACGACAATAAGTACCATTGTTAAACGGGCGGAGTTAACACAGCCCACATTCTATCTTTATTTCCGAAGTAAGGAAGAGATTTTTCAAGAACTGATCCATTCATTTCGTACTAATTTATTTGGACTTGTTGGAAAAAGCCGTCTTGAATCGGGAATTGAATTAAAATCTTTACCGGATAAAATCAAAGAAGGGTTAACTGCGATATTTACCTTCTTTATGAAAAACCCGAATTTAACATCAATTGGATTTTTTATTGCACCAGAAGCGGAAGAAATGAAAAGTCAGTTAGCAACTCAAATAACGGATAACCTTAAGAGTGAAATGGATGAAGGTTATTTCCAATCAATCGTTGATATAAGAATTGTTGCGGAAAGTTTAGTAGGTATAATGGAGCGTTTAACTGTCACTAAATTATTTACGGGATTAAAAGGGCCAGAGAGGCTTGCAGATGATATAGTAAATCTTTTATTATTTGGGATCATTTCCAATAATAATGACAGGTAACTGTTATTATTCGTATCCGTGTAAACATGAAACGGCTGGGTACTAGGGTAAAAACAGCAGAAATC
The DNA here is from genome assembly GCF_044793635.1 of Virgibacillus necropolis. Classification (GTDB taxonomy): domain Bacteria; phylum Bacillota; class Bacilli; order Bacillales; family Amphibacillaceae; genus Virgibacillus_F; species Virgibacillus_F necropolis_A. The sequence continues at coordinate 984,317 of NZ_CP084992.1, read as the reverse complement.
CACATTTCAACCAAGATAAATATTCTTATAAAACAAGGGTTCCTTGTCGTTTTAAAAATTTAAGGGAGTTGATTATGATCAAGAGTTCGATGAAGGAATCGCTGGAGAATAGTCTTGATGAAGAGTGGGTTGATCTTGTTTTACATGCAAAAAGTGCAGGGCTAACTTCAACAGAAGTTAGAAAGTTTATCATAGAACACCGAGATTTTAGGAGTAAAAAAATTTATCTGCAGTTTATCCAGGACAAAAGGAATTAAATTGTTAACTATACTGAGTTATGTCATAGTCAATATACTTATCGGACTTACCACTAATGGTAGGTCTTTTTTGATTATTTTACTTGTGGTACATATAATTATAGTAAGACATTAGGTTCATAGTGGAAAGAAGAAATTATAGAATACATGTTTTGTGAGTAGTATAGATAGTAATGCTTTTTAGTTGTGGAGGGTATCGTATGCTTAAAAAGGTCGGATTCTTACTTATTTCTCTAGCTGGAGTTCTGGTTATCAGCTGGTTTTTAGGTGATGAGAAAAATCAAGATAAAGACAGTTCCGATAAAGCTCAGTTTCCCGAAATCGAGGAAAAACCGCCGTCCAATCCAGATGATGAACATAGTAGTACGGATACATTAATCAATGACATTTTTACGCTAGCTAAAAAAGGCAAGGTGTTGCATACATCAATAATTGCTGGCAAAACAAAAATACAGGATGTATACAAAAAGTGGGGAGATCCAGAGAAATCGACTAAAACCCCGAACGGCTATTATGAAACTTATTCGGCATACAATGTAACGGTCGGTTATCAGGGTGACCTTATTTTTGATGTACGGTCATATCATTCTGAGTTGCAAAAAATACACTTAAACCAAATCAAAGCGGCTCATGGTGTTCCAGACGATGTCCGCTATTATAAAGATAAAACACATGATCAGATTATTCTTGTTTACCATGTTAATGAAAACTATCAACTAAAATGGATTTTGCCAAAAGGTGAAGAAAACCCTGAAGTGCATCATGTTTCAGTTTTCACACAGGTAAGTAACCAGAATAAAAATGAAAAATCATTTTCAAAAGTCATCGAAAAAATGAGTCTTGATGAAAAAATTGGTCAGATGATTATTGCTGGCATTTCCGGTACTACAATCAATTCAACTACTAAATCATTAGTGAACAAGCACAAAGTTGGAGGATTTATTTTTTACGCGAACAATCTCACAAGTCCTAAGCAAACCAAGAACCTACTCAATCAGATAAAAACAGAAAATGAAGAAAACCTACTGCCACTCTTTATGAGCATAGATCAAGAAGGGGGAGCGGTTTCCAGGCTGCCTGGGGATCTAATTAATTTTCCTGCGAATAAAGAGATTGGAACGGTAAACAACGCTACGTATTCCTATGAAATAGGTAAACTTTTAGGAAAAGAAGTAAATGAATTTGGCTTTAATGTTGACTTTGCGCCTGTGCTTGATGTAAATAGTAATCCAAATAATCCTATTATCGGAAATCGCTCATTTGGTAATAACCCTGAGATCGTAAGCAAGTTAGGGATTCAAACCATGAAGGGAATTCAATCACAGGGGATAATTTCGGTCATTAAACATTTTCCGGGACATGGTGACACATCTGTTGACTCACATTTAAAATTACCGAAAGTCAATAAAAGTCTGGAAGAATTGAACAACCTAGAACTTATCCCATTTAAAAATGCTATTTCCAACGGCGCTGACGTTGTAATGGTTGCTCATATTTTACTACCAAAACTTGATCCAACAAATCCATCATCTATGTCTAAAAAAATTATTACCGGCATCCTAAGAAAGCAACTTAATTTTACCGGGGTCGTGATCACGGATGACATGACCATGGATGCAATAACAAACAATTTTAACATTGGTGATGCTGCTGTTAAATCTGTGAAGGCAGGTAGTGACATTATTTTGGTAGCCCATGACTATGACAAAATTACGTCCACAATAGATGCATTAAAAAGTGCTGTTAAACAAGGTGAAATATCGGAGGGAAGAATCAATGAAAGTGTACGTCGAATCATTGAATTAAAACAAAAGTATGACTTAAAAAATAAAAAAGTAGAAAACATCAATGTAAATGAACTGAATCAATCGATAAAAAAAGTGCTTAATAAGTATGAGTAAAATGATATGCTATAGGTATTAAACTCAACAAACAAGGTGTAGATAAAATGGATGATCCAATTAATATTTTAGTAGTTGAAGATGATAATGATATTAATCAATTGTTATGTAACATCATAGAAAAAAGCGGTTATCTGGCACAACCTGCTTATTCAGGAACAGAGGCAATGATTTATTTGGAAAAACAGGATTGGGATATGGTACTGCTGGATTTAATGCTTCCCGGTATGACAGGAGAGGAAATACTTGCAAAGGTCGTTGAACAAAAACCTGTCCCTGTTATTATAATCTCAGCAAAGTTAGACCAGCAGACGAAAATCGATTCGTTACGAACAGGTGCAGATGATTATATTACCAAACCCTTTGATATTGATGAGGTATCTGCAAGAATTGATTCGCACCTAAGGAGATACAGGCGCAACACGGAACCCCAAACAAGGAAAGAATTAATATATAAGGATATTTCCGTTGATACAGATTCCAAGACAGTGCAGGTAAACGCGAATGTGCTTACTCTTACTGCACGCGAATACGCAATTCTAGTTATTCTTTTATCATCTCCTAAAAAAATATTTACGAAAGCCAATTTGTTTGAAAGTGTCTGGAATGAAGAGTTCCATGGTGATGATAATACGATTAATGTTCATATGAGTAACCTAAGAAATAAGTTATCGAAGGCCAATCCGGAAGAAGAATATATCGAAACAATCTGGGGGATGGGTTATCGACTTAAAACTTAAGGTTTTCTTAAGGATTGTCTTAAGCCTTTCTTATGTTTTCGTTTTTATAATTAAACTATACATGAGGGAGGTAAACGGGTATGGACGATTATGTACTTAAAACAAATAACCTAACAAAGAAATACAAAAACCAATTTGCTCTGGATAAAGTTGACCTTTCAATAAGAAAGGGTTCTATATATGGTTTTATCGGGCAGAATGGGGCTGGGAAATCAACGTTAATAAAAGTGGCTACAGGACTTGCTTTTCCTACTAATGGTTCGGTCGAATTATTCGGTGAAAGCAATGGGCGTGAACTTATTCAAGCCCGGAAGCGAATTGGTACAATCATTGAAGGGCCAGCATTGTTTCCAAATATGACCGCAAATGAGAATTTAGAGGCTCATCGACTTCTAAAAGGGATTCCAGGAAACGATAGTATTAAAAAGATACTTACACTAGTTGGATTACAAGGGACCGGTAAAAAGAAAGCAAAAAACTTTTCACTGGGCATGAAGCAGCGGCTCGGCCTCGCAATTGCTTTACTAGGTGATCCAGAATTTTTAATTCTTGATGAGCCAACCAATGGATTAGATCCAATGGGTGTTGTTGAAATGAGAGAGCTATTATTAAAGCTTAATCGTGAAAATGGAATTACCATTTTAATATCCAGTCATATTTTAAGTGAACTCCATTTACTTGCGACCCATTATGGGATTATTCATAAGGGAGTGTTGCTTGAGGAGTTAACAGCGAAGGACCTACATGAAAAATGTCAACAATACCTGCACATTAAGGTAGATAATTCGAACAAAGCAGTAACTATGATTGAAAACGAACTTGTTACCACCGATTTTGAGGTGATGCCTGATGGTACGATCAAATTATACAGCTATGTTGATCAACCAGGTAAAGTCTCGCAAGCGCTATCGGCTACAGGTTTGGTCATCGAACAGTTTATGCCGATGGGTGAAGACTTAGAAGGCTACTTTACCAACTTGGTTGGTGGTGTGCAGCATGGGTAATTTAATGAAAACAGAATTATATAAGTTGCGTAGGGACAGGTCTTTTTGGACGGTACTTATCATTTTATTCCTAGCCGCTATAGGCTGGACGTTGCTTGAATACCTGGATCATGATCCAAACTTAAATAGTGGTTTTGAAGTATATCTTGGAGCTTTTGCAGGTAATAACTACATCACAAGGATAGCACCTTGTATACTTGCAGGATTTTTCATATCAAGTGAATATTCCATGGGCACAATGAAAAGTATTACAGCTACTGGAAATAGCCGGATGAGGATTTTTTGGGCAAAGTTATTAGTCTTCTCATTCGGGTCAATCATCATTTCATTAATATTTCCTATTGTTGCAACAGGTACGGGAACGTTAATCTATGGTTTTGGCGAGTTGCCTCAAGGTATGGGAGTTGGCTATTTTGTGCAAACGATTGGATTATTAATTCTTTATGCAGCAGCATTTTCGTCCATTATGGCTTTATTCGCAATCATGATGACGGACAGTGGTAAGGCAATCGGGTTTTTAATTATATTTTTCCTCCTATTTGATACACTTTTTTATTTTATAGCTATGAAAGTATCGATAGTTGAGCCTGTTTTCAATCATTCAGTGTTTAAGCTGTTTGTAGAAATTACTCAGCCTAACGTAGGAAGTAATGAACTTTTTAAACTTATCTTTGTGCCAATTGTAACTTATATTGGTATAGGAATTTTAGGTAGTCTAGTATTTCGTAAAAAAGAAATAAAATAACAAGAAGAGGGCGGGTGGGAAACAATGATTTATCTAACGATTATTTCGGTTTTGATTGCAGTTATTTTTCTCATCCGTTTCTATCTTGTAAAAAAAGAAATGAAAAGTATTACGAAGCAGCTAAAAAACTATAATGATCATAAAGCCGAAAAGAAGGTAGATATTTCTTTTTTTGATAAGGATATTGAAGCACTTGCAGTGAGTGTTAATCGACAATTTGATTTAGTCGTTCAAGCAAATGCTGAGAGAAGACGAACTGAGGTGGAGTTAAAACAAGCGGTTGCGAATATTTCCCATGATATCCGTACACCTTTGACATCGATTTTTGGGTATATTCAACTTTTAGAAGCGAAGGATTTAACATCAAAGGAAAAAGAGGAATATGTAGGGGTAATTAAGGATCGGACAAAAAGGCTGCAGGTGTTGTTAAATGATTTCTTCGAGTTGTCGATAATTGAATCCACAGATCATTATTTAAAGCTTGAAACAATAAAAATGAACAACACAGTTTCAGAAGTGATAATGGAGTTTTATGACCAGTTTAATGAACATGATTTACAGCCATCTATAATTCTACCTAAAGAGGAAATTAGGATGATCGCTGATGAGTCAGCTACAAAGAGAGTAATGGAAAACCTTATCATCAATGCCATTAAACATTCCAGTGGAAATGTAACAATTCGTCTTGAGAAGCTTGAATCAACGGCTTTAGTGACTATTAGTAATGATACGAAACATTTTGATGAGAAGGATTTGGATTTGCTTTTCAACCGGTTCTACACAGCTGATCAAACGCGTTCAGGAAAAGGTACAGGACTAGGGTTATCTATTGCAAAAGGCCTAATGAAGAAAATGAATGGGGATCTTTCTGCAGAGTTTAAAGAGGGCAAATTATATATGAAATGTGAATGGAAAATTCAAAACTAGGAATTAATTTATTTTTCATTGACTTTTATGTTATAGATTTAATAGTATTATAATCTAATGGCATATCTTAATTATTTCATTGCTATACTTATTAGTGGACAATCAGTTAATTATTTGGAGGTAAATCATGCAAAACTGGATTACTGATTTTATGGAGCAATTTGGCTACCTAGGTATATTTTTAATGATGGCACTAGAAAATTTATTTCCACCAATCCCATCAGAAATAGTATTGCCTTTTGGCGGGTTTATGACTACTTATTCACATCTATCTGTTGTTGGTGTTATTTTAGCTGCAACAGCAGGATCTGTAATAGGAGCTATCATTCTCTATGGAATCGGACTAATGATTGATGTTGAACGGTTGGAAAAAATCGTTGACCGATGGGGTCACATTATTCGAATAAAAAAAGAAGATATTCAAAAGGCGGATACGTGGTTTGATAAGTATGGTTATTGGACTGTATTATTTTGCAGGATGATTCCACTAATACGAAGCTTAATATCAATACCGGCCGGCATGTCTAATATGAAATTTTGGTTATTCTTGCTATTTACTACAGTCGGTACGCTTGCCTGGAATATTATTTTAGTATCTGTGGGAGCTGCCTTAGGTGAATCGTGGGAAGATATACTAGAGTTTATGGATGTTTATTCTACTGTAGCCTATATTATTATTGCAACTGGAATGGTACTATTAGTCTTGTTATATATACGTAGATTAGCAAAAAGAAAAAGATAGATTAAGGAGTTTACACTAAATGGAGATAATTGAACTATTAAAAGCGCTTATCTTAGGAATGGTTGAGGGACTTACAGAATTTGCTCCCGTATCATCAACCGGTCATATGGTTATCGTCGATGACCTGTGGCTGAAATCAAAAGAATTTTTGGCATCTGAGTATGTTGCAAACACATTTAAGGTTGTCATACAACTCGGTTCGATACTGGCGGTCGTTGTTGTTTTTAGAAATAGATTTATCGACCTGTTAGGCTTAGGAAGAAGCAAGTCAGAAGCATCGAAAGGACAAGGTCGCTTAAAATTAACTCAGGTAATTGTAGGATTGATACCTGCTGGAATTTTAGGTCTTTTATTTGATGACTATATTGACGAAAATTTATTTACTACGGAAACGGTACTAATTGGATTACTAATCGGTTCCGTCTTAATGATTATTGCAGACTTATTTTCTCCAAAAGAGCCAAGAGTTACAACTGTTGATCAAATCACATATAGGCAAGCACTTACTGTGGGTTTGATACAATGTTTCTCTTTATGGCCTGGATTCTCACGGTCTGGGGCAACAATATCAGGTGGTGTTCTAACTGGTATGAATCATAGAACTGCCGCAGACTTCACCTTTATCATGGCTGTACCAATCATGATGGGAGCGAGTGGTGTATCGCTACTAGGTAACTGGCAGTATTTTACGATGGACGCATTGCCGTTTTTTATTGTTGGTTTTATTAGTGCATTTGTATTTGCTTTGATCACGATTAAGTTTTTCTTAAACATTATTGAAAGGGTTAAATTAATTCCTTTCGCCATTTATCGAATAGTATTAGTGGCTGTAATTTATTTGATTTATTTTTAAACAAAAATTCATAGTATTGATGAATGCCCCAACGATTGAGTTGGGGCATTATTTTTTTATAACTGTAAATAATAAGCAACCAAAGTAGTTTGTTTAATACCCATTAGGGGTATATGTTAAAAGACGAGCGAAAAATGAATTGAAGGGAGGAATTGAAAATGAGTGAACATATGAATCAACATAATCATCAACATGAGCACCATAAAAACCATGAAGAAAATCAAAATCATCATGGTAGTCACGGTCATCATGACCACCATGCACATATGATGGAAGACTTTAAAAAGCGCTTTTATATCTCGTTATTATTAACCATACCAATTCTTGTATTGTCACCAATGATACAAGACGCAATAAATGTGAATTGGCGTTTTACAGGCGATTTATATATCCTTTTTGGATTATCGACTATCGTATTCTTTTATGGTGGATGGCCATTTCTTAAAGGAATGACTGATGAAGTTAAGCAAAAAGAACCTGGTATGATGACATTAATCGCTATGGCAATTATTGTGGCTTATGGATACAGTTCATTGACCGTATTTGGAGTCGAAGGTCGTAATTTTTTCTGGGAGTTGGCCACTCTGATTGACATCATGTTGATCGGACATTGGATTGAAATGAAATCAGTAATGGGTGCTACTTCATCTCTTGAGCAATTAGTGGAGCTCATGCCGAACACGGCTCATCGAATTAAGGAAAACGACGAAACAGAAGATGTGAAAGTGGCTGATTTGAATAACGGTGATTTGGTATTGATTAAACCAGGTGAAAAAATCCCTGCAGACGGTACCATTAAAAAAGGCAGATCAGAGATAGACGAATCAATGTTGACGGGTGAATCGCTTCCCGTTTTAAAAGATACCGAAGAAGAAGTAATTGGTGGCTCGGTCAATGGAGAAGGGTCGCTAACTATTTCTATTGAGAAAACAGGGGAGGAAAGCTATTTATCCCAGGTAATCACGATGGTTCGCGAAGCACAAGCATCAAGATCCCATACACAGGATCTATCTGACCGCATGGCAAAATGGTTATTTTATATCGCAATGGGAGCTGGTGTTGTTACGTTTATTAGTTGGATTTTCGTTGGCCCATCTTTAAGTTATGCTCTCGAACGGACGGTAACTGTCATGGTTATTGCATGTCCCCATGCGCTTGGACTTGCAGCACCATTAGTTGTTGCGAAATCAACAACACTTGCTGCTAAAAGTGGATTGCTGATTCGAAAACGGTCAAGTTTTGAAGGAGCGAGGAATATAGACACCGTCATATTTGATAAGACAGGAACCCTGACATTAGGTGAATTTGGAGTAAGTGACGTTGTTTCAAGTGGTGATTTAAGTAAAGAAGAGATTGTAAAATTCACAGCATCACTAGAATCACAATCAGAACATCCAATTGCCAAAGGAATTGTGAAGTATGCAAAAGAGCAAAACATTGAATACCCGCAACCTAATGGGTTTGAATCATTAACAGGTAAAGGTATTCAGGGTGAAGTAGATAATAAGAATGTAAAAGTAGTCAGTCCGGGTTACTTAAAGGATGAGCAAATTAATTTTGATCAATCCAAATTTCAACCTTTAAGTGCAGAAGGAAAAACGATATCTTTTCTTTTAATCAACGATAAACTGGAAGGATTTGTGGCGTTAGCCGATCAAATAAAAGAAAGTTCCAAGGAAGCGATTGCTCAGCTCAAATCAATGAATGTTGAATCCATGATGTTAACTGGTGACAGTCAAAAAGTTGCGCAATGGGTTGGTAAACAATTAAATCTGGATGCTATAACGGCTGAAGTTCTTCCTGATGAAAAAGCAGATTTTGTAAAGAAGGTACAGAAAGAGGGGAAACGCGTTGCAATGACTGGTGATGGCGTAAATGATGCACCTGCTTTGGCAAATGCAGACCTGGGAATTGCAATCGGAGCTGGTACAGATGTGGCAATGGAAACCGCGGATATAGTTTTAGTCGAAAGCAATCCTAAAGATGTGGTTAACATTTTGGATTTATCCAAAGCAACATATCGAAAAATGATTCAAAACTTATGGTGGGCAGCAGGATATAATATAATTGCAATTCCATTAGCAGCTGGAATTTTATTCCCAGTAGGAATTGTGTTAAGTCCCGCAGTTGGTGCACTGCTTATGTCACTAAGTACAGTAGTTGTAGCAATTAATGCGCGTCTGTTTAATTATGAGAAGCAATAATTGAAAAGTTAGAGGAGGTTTATATTATGAAAAGTAAAAAACTAATTATAGGTGTTTTATTGATTGTGTCCACATTGATTGTAGCCGCATGTGGTAACGATAATGAAGAAAAGAGCCAGAAGGAAAACGATGAGAATATGAGTATGGATTCCGGTGATCATGAAGGTATGGAACATTCCAGTTCTGGTGAAGTTCCTGATGATTTAGAAGTTGCGGAGGACCCTAAATTTGAAGTTGGGAGTCAAGCTATTCTCGAAACGGATCACATGAAAGGGATGCAGGGTGCGGAAGCAACGATTGTGGGCGCCTATGATACTATTGCCTATGCAATTTCGTACACTCCTACAACTGGTGGGGAAAGAGTGGAAAATCATAAATGGGTTATCCAAGAAGAAATTGTTGACGCTGGTGGGGAGTCATTAGAACCAGGTACTGAGGTTACGATAAATGCCTCTCATATGAAAGGGATGGACGGTGCCACTGCTGTAATTGAGTCAGCCAAACAAACTACTGTATATATGATTGATTATGTCCCAACTACCGGTGAAGATAAGGTAACTAACCATAAATGGGTAACTGGAGGTGAACTGTCAGCTGAGTAAATTTATACAGGTTTAGCCTTTCGATACTTATCTTATAGAACAGGGTAGGTGTCAAAAGGCTTGTTTACTATTATTTATTGAGCATTTAATTCGAAACACCACCGTAATTTCCTTCTGACTTTTTTACATATATCCCTTTAGTTTCTCTTTTGAACAATTTGAACTAGGTTGTTTCTTTATTATTTTAACTGGAACTGGCGGACATACGATTCGCTATTTCTGTTAAAACAGTGATTTTGAGTAGGTATGCGGACATACAATCATTTATTTCACATATATCAAAGTAAAATAGGAGTATTTCTTCCAAATAAGGAACCTGGAGTCCGTTTAACACCTTATTATCGTTTGGTTTCTCTAAATAAAGTATCTGATGTCCGCGAAAATAATTTTAGGTATGTGCATTTTTAATGTTCGTGATAGGTAACAGAACCCGTTAATATTGATAGCTGTTTTTTTCTGTATTACAGACAATGTCTAACAAGCAATACGCCTCAAGTCTTAGTAAAAGATATGGCTCCGGCTCATTATGTGAAATCCAGTTACTCGGTATGATGGATATAAGATAAAGAAAGGAGGCAAAACAAATGAAAAAGTTTATGTTATTTATTGGAGGAATGGTCGCTTTATTGATTCTACTTTCAATGCTCGGACCAATAATTCTATTAGGTGCAAGCATCTGGTTGCTTTATGTAATCTTTAAGCAATTTATCAAAAGCGATTCAACAGTTGGAAAAATCGGATGGGTTATCGCTGGCCTTGTAGTAATTAGTATCGGGCTTTCTAATATCTATGCTGTTATTGGTGTTGCTGCAGCATTTGCATTGTATTTGATCATCAAGAGCTGGAAAAGTGGTAAACATGATGCACACGAACAAGTAGTGGTAGAAGATGATCCATTTAAAAATTTTGAAAGACAATGGGCGGAATTAAATAATTAATAATGAGGAGAGATTTATATGACAAACGTATTTACACGAATGAAGGATTCTATTTCGGCAGACCTTCATAATATGATGGATCAGAAAGAACAAAAGAACCCGATTGCTGCTTTAAATCAATATCTGCGTCAAAGTGAGCAAGAAAAGGAAAAAGTAAGAAAGCTTGTAGAGCGTCAATATCGATTAAAGGATGAATTTACAAGAGAATATCATCGTGCACAAGATCTTGCAGATAAACGGTTGAAGCAAGCTAATATTGCAGAAAAAGCTGAAGAAAACGAAATGCGTGAATTCGCTATGAAAGAACATGAGGAATATCAATCTAGAGCAAATAGACTAAAGGTTTCACGGGAAGAGTCTGTTGAGCAATTAGAAATGCTGGAACAAAAATACGAAGAAATGAAGCACAAACTGAAGGATATGCATTTACGTCGCATGGAGCTTCTGGGTCGTGAGAATGTTGCAAATGCCAATCATCAAATAAACCGAGTTGTAGACGATTATTCTAATAAGCCGATAGCTCGCTTTGCTGAGATGGAACGATACATTGAGGACCTGGAGTATAAGGTGAATAGTTCCTATTATCGAAACACATTTGACAGCAAGATTGAAAAACTTGAAAAAGAAATGAACACACAAGAAACTAACTAATTTCCTGTGAGTTTGCAATGCAGTTTTTCTAAAAAAAATGATATACTGAACAGGCGCAGTGTACTGCGTCTTTTCTTTTAGCAAGGAAGTTTTGGCGTTAATCTGTCTAGCTCCAGCGCCTAGCCCGCCTGAGGTTTTAAGTCAAATCTCTTTGTGATAAAAATCATCACTAAGAGATTCGTCTTAAACTTGTCGGGGCTGACCAAGGCGCTTAAGCTTTTCTTATTACATATATAAAGGGGGGTCACCATTATGTTTCATCGATTATCTACAGACACATTAAACTGGATATTAATTACTGGGGTGATCCTCTTTATCATTGAAATTACCTTTTTTGGTGGAGGTATGATTATATCTGCCTTGTTTTTTGGCTTATTTATTTATGTTGGCTGGAAAAGGTTTCATAGATTGTGGGGCAAAGCTTTTTTTTGGATTGGTATTATTAGTTTAGTGTTTACTATTTTTAATATGATGGCTATCAGATTTCTTGTCATAGTAGGTATCATATTATTCATTTTAAACTATTCTAAGTCCAAAAAAAAACCGGATCATATCCAACCTCATATTACAGCTGAAGAAAATGAAAATCAGGAAACAATTATGAAAACAAAACCCTTGTTTGACCATAAAATATTTGGTGATCAAGAAACTACTAACCAATCATATCAATGGCGCGACATCAATATACATGGTGCTTTTGGTGATAGGATAATTGACTTAAGTAATACAGTTTTACCAGATGAAACTGCAATAATTTCAATACGGCACCTTATTGGTAATATTGAAATTTATATTCCGTATGAGGTAGAAGTTAGCATACATCACAGCTCGGTATTTGGGCGTGCGCAAATTTTTGGGACCCGTCACCGGAAACTAATGAACCAATCCCTTTTGTACAGAACAGAAAAGTATGATTCCACTTATCCTCGTGTCAAAATCATTACGTCTTTACTATCAGGAGACATTAAGGTGAAACGGATATGAATATAGTCATGCGACATGTTATCACATCCGTTTTGTTCAGTGTATTTCTTTCGTTAGTGGTGATTGGTGTTACGTTTATTACCTTTCCTTTAGACAGTTGGTCACTTCTCATAAACGAGGAAATTATAAATGTTCCTTATCTGTTGTTGGTGTTTATCCTCCCTGTTACTGCTGGTTTTATTATTGGGATATCCTCTGGCCTGTATTGGCGACAACGGCTTCATGGAATTGATCGCCAGTTAAATGAATTAGTTAAAGGTCAAAAGTTGACAATGGAAGATGAAGCCCAAAAGGAATTAGAGGCAATTCAACAGCGGATGATACAGGTACAAGAAAAATTCAGATTGCAGGCAGAACACTCCCAACGGATGGTAACAGAACGAGCGAATGAACGGGAAAAAAGCCTTCAGGAAGTCGTCATACAGGAAAGAAATCGTCTGGCGCGAGAATTACATGATTCTGTCAGCCAACAGTTATTCGCTGCATCCATGATGATGTCAGCAATAAATGAAAATGATGGATCAGATGAACAGGCACGAAAAAAACAGCTTTACATGGTGGAAAATATGATCCATCAATCACAACTAGAAATGAGGGCTTTATTGCTTCACCTCAGACCAGTTGCATTAAAAGGAAAATCGCTGCAAGAAGGTGTTGAGGAATTATTGCTCGAACTAAGGCAAAAGGTCCCAATGGAAATCGAGTGGAAAGTGGAACAATTCACTGTCGAAAAAGGAATAGAAGATCAGCTATTTCGAATTCTGCAAGAGTCCGTATCCAATACATTAAGGCATGCGAAAGCTACGACCCTGGACGCATTGTTAATCGAACGGGATGATACAGTCATTTTACGAATAGTCGATAACGGAATTGGATTTAATGTAGAAAAAGTGCGCACAAGCTCATATGGAATTCAAAATATGGGGGAAAGAGCCAATGAAGTGGGCGGAACGTGTAAAATAATCAGTTTGCCAAATGAAGGAACACGAGTAGAAGTGAAAATTCCACGCTTGAAAAAAGAAGGTGAAAACAATGATTAAAGTTTTATTTGCAGATGATCATGAAATGGTTAGAATCGGTGTATCAGCTTACTTATCCTCCCAGCCAGATATTGATGTAGTAGCAGAAGCGGATGATGGTGGTGAAGCTGTTGAAATGGCATTAAACCTAAGACCCGATGTTATTTTAATGGATTTAGTGATGAAGGAAATGGACGGTATCGAAGCAACAAAACAAATAATAGAACAATGGCCGGAAGCAAAGGTTATTATTGTTACCAGCTTTATTGATGATGAAAAAGTTTATCCTGCTCTTGAAGCAGGAGCAACAAGTTATATGTTAAAAACTTCTAAAGCAAGTGAAATTGCGAAAGCCATACGTTCCACTTTTGAAGGGCAATCTATTCTAGAGCCTGAGGTAACTGGAAAAATAATGACCCGGATGCGGACCAAGCCAGTAGACCAATTACATGATCAGCTTACTGAAAGAGAAATGGAAATCCTACTATTGGTAGCGCAGGGTAAAACAAATCAAGAAATAGCTGATTTGTTGTTTATCGCGTTGAAAACAGTAAAAGTTCACGTTAGTAATATATTAGGTAAACTCGAGGTTCAAGACCGTACCCAAGCAGTGATTTATGCATTCAAGCATGACCTTGTGAAATAGTATGAACAGTTTAGGTTGATAACATCGACTTAAACTGTTTTTTAATTTTTTCGAAAAAAGAGGTTGCATTTTTTAAAATAATCGCATAGACTGTTTTATAACAACTTAACGATATTTAACCTGTTATATAAAAGGGAGTGATGAATTGATGAACACAAAATGTCAGCAATGCGGGGAAAAAATTGATGATCGATATTACATGCTGGAGTGTGAATACTGTTTATCCAAAAAGGAAGAGTAAATTTTTTTGAGGTACCTGTATTATAACAAATCATACTTTATTATATTGTATTATAACAAAAGGAGGCTGGTTATGGTTACATCGAACAGAACGATTCATGTTAATGGAGAAATTAATTCATTTTTTGAATCAATTTTATCTGACGATGCACTACACTTTTTAGAGAAACTTCATCATCGCTTTGAAGAAAGAAGAAATAATTTATTAACAATAAGAACGCAATTACAAGAAACAGTAAACAAGGGAAAAAAGCTAGATTTTTTATCAGAAACAAAGAAAATACGTGATGATGCTACATGGACAATAGAACCACTCCCAAAGGATTTAAAAGATCGACGTGTTGAAATTACTGGTCCGGTTGATCGTAAGATGATGATTAATGCATTAAATTCAGGTGCTAAAACATTTATGGCGGATTTGGAAGATTCCTCGTCTCCTACTTGGGAAAACATGATGAACGGGCAAATGAACTTATACGATGCAGTTCGAAGGGATATTTATTTTAAGAATGAGAGCAACGGTAAGGAATATAAATTACATGATAAAACAGCAGTGTTAATGGTGCGACCCCGGGGTTGGCATCTTCATGAAAAACATATAACTGTTAATGGCATTGCAATGTCTGCTAGTTTAGTAGATTTTGGACTATATTTTTTTCATAATGCAAAGGAACTATTAAGGAAAGAGTCAGGACCATACTTTTATTTGCCTAAGTTAGAAAATCATTTAGAGGCGCGGTTATGGAATGATGTGTTTGTATTTGCTCAACAGGAACTTGGTGTTCCGGAAGGTTCGATTAAAGCAACCGTATTAATTGAAACGATTTCTGCAGCATTTGAAATGGATGAAATTCTGTATGAACTACGGAAACATTCTGCTGGATTAAATTGTGGGCGATGGGACTATATTTTTAGCTTCATCAAAAAATTCCAACAAGATCAATCGGTTATATTTCCTGATCGAGCTGTTGTAACAATGGAAACACATTTCATGCGATCTTATTCTTTATTAGCAATCCAGACTTGTCATAAACGTGGCGCCCCAGCGATTGGTGGAATGGCAGCACAAATTCCTGTCAAAGGAAATGATCAAGCGAATCAATTAGCATTTGAGAAAGTTAAAAAGGATAAAGAACGTGAAGTGGAGGATGGTCATGATGGAACGTGGGTGGCACACCCTGGAATGGTAGGTATAGTACTTGATATTTTCAATAAGCATATGCCAACAGAAAACCAGACTGAGAGACTTCGAAATGACGTACACGTGACACAAGCAGACTTACTAGCTTTACCCCAAGGCGCGATTACGGAAAACGGTTTACGGACGAATATTCGTGTAGGAATCCAATATATAGCGGCGTGGTTACAAGGAAAAGGTGCAGTACCCATCAATAATCTGATGGAAGATGCAGCAACAGCTGAAATTTCACGTGCTCAGGTGTGGCAATGGATTCGCCATTCTAAAGGCGTGCTGGATGATGGGCGGAAGATAGACTTTTCACTCGTTGATCAAATACAAACAGCGGAATTAGAAAAATTAAATGGGGTCATTGAAACGAACAGTTTAAGGGAAGCGGCGGAATTGTTTAGGCAGTTGATTAAAGAAGAAAAGTTTACCGAGTTTTTAACCATTTCAGCATATAACAAATTAATTGAAGGGGGAAATATGTAATGAGAGAAAGTCGTGTAAACAATCTAAAGGAACAATGGGAAAATGATTTACGATGGGTAGGAGTTGAGCGTCCCTATACGGCTGAAGAAGTTATCCGACTAAGGGGTTCTGTCGATATTGAGCATAGTCTAGCACGCAGAGGTGCAGAAAAACTGTGGAATCTTATTAATGGTGAGGAATATGTGAATGCGCTTGGTGCTTTAACAGGAAATCAAGCTGTTCAACAAGTGAAGGCAGGATTAAAAGCAATATATTTAAGTGGTTGGCAGGTTGCAGCTGATGCAAACTTGGCTGGTCAAATGTACCCTGACCAAAGTCTTTATCCAGTAAATAGTGTTCCACAGGTTGTGAAACGGATTAATCAGGCATTACAACGTGCCGACCAAATACATTTTGCAGAGGGTAATGAAGAGATAGATTGGTTTGCTCCAATCGTTGCAGATGCCGAGGCAGGATTTGGTGGCCAATTGAACGTATTCGAATTGATGAAATCGATGATTGAATCTGGGGCAGCTGCCGTACATTTTGAAGATCAATTATCCTCAGAGAAAAAATGCGGACACCTTGGTGGGAAGGTATTATTACCAACGCAAACAGCTGTTAGAAACTTAATTGCTGCACGCTTCGCAGCCGATGTGATGGGAACGCCAACACTTGTAATTGCACGAACAGACGCAAATGCGGCAGACTTGATTACAAGTGATTTTGACCCACAGGATAACAAGTTTATTACTGGAGAACGCACACCAGAAGGTTTTTATAAAACGAAAGCAGGAATCGATCAAGCAATCGCGCGTGGCTTAGCGTATGCACCATATGCGGATTTAATTTGGTGTGAAACATCAGAACCTAATTTAAAAGAAGCACAGAAATTTGCTGATGCAATTCATGAAAAATACCCAGAAAAACTATTAGCGTATAACTGTTCTCCCTCATTTAATTGGAAAAACAAATTATCTGATGAGGAAATAGCATCCTTTCAAAATGAATTAGGCAAGATGGGATATAAGTTTCAATTTGTTACTCTTGCAGGGTTTCATGCACTGAATCATAGTATGTTTGAACTTGCTCGGAAATATAAAGACATGGGAATGGCAGCCTACTCAGAACTGCAACAAGCTGAATTTGCAAATGAGCAATTTGGATACAGTGCGACGAGACACCAACGTGAAGTTGGGACAGGTTATTTTGACGAAGTAGCACAGGTCATATCAGGTGGTACATCATCTACAGTGGCCTTGAAAGGTTCAACTGAAACTGAGCAATTTACAAGATAAACGTATTTTATGGAGGGGCTTGCGTGATGTAAGTCCCTTTTTTAACGTAGTGAGTTAGCGTAACGACTTCCGTGGTCGGTTCATCAGGAATTGTTATGGTTTATCAGGAGATTTGGACTTTTATCAGGAAATTTTCATGATTTATCAGGAACTTTCAACATTTATCAGGAATTTTTCCCTTTTTATCAGTATTTGAAGAAAATTGTCCATGTCGCAGATTAAATGTAGTGTAATAACTTGTAAAGTTGGGTAAAAGAAACGTATCAACTATAAAGAAAGTATGAGGCTATGATTACGATACTAGCACAAAATGAGAATAAAGATCCGGTTGAAAATATTTCACTTGATGATCTGAAAAATAATACATATGATTGGTTCTGGGTTGATTTTGAATCCCCAACAGAAACTGAAACAGATTTATTGGAAACCTACTTTCAGTTTCATCCGTTGGCAATTGAGGATTGCATGCATGATTTACAGCGTCCGAAGCTTGATTATTATGAGGGTCATACATTTTTTGTTATTCATTCACTTGAACAGCAATCATTGTCTAAGAAAGAAATTGATATTTTTATTGGAGATAATTTTATTGTTACCTATCACAAACAACAATGTACGTATACAGAGTCCGTAAAAAATTTGCTGACAGGAAGTAACAACAAAGATCCATTTGATGAATATTACATTTTCTATCAATTATTGGATTTTGTTGTAGATCAGTACTTTCCAATAGTGTACGAAATTGAGGATCATATTAATGAAATTGAGGACAATACAAAGAATTTATCTATGGAAGATTTATTGGAGCACTTATTTGACCGGAGAGGTGAACTATTAAAGCTTCGTCAAACGGTACATCCGATGCGTGATTTATTGTATCGTATCTTGAACTCCCATCACTTAGATGGTGTACAAAAACGTAAGGAATATTTTGTAGATATACATGATCATTTAATAAAAGTAGCCGATATTACTACCTCTAATCGCGAATTGACACAGGACATAAGAGATAGTTATTTATCCCTAAATGCGCACCAGACCAATCGAACCATGCAAGTTCTTACTGTTATATCAGTTATTTTCATGCCATTAACGTTTATTGTCGGTATTTACGGCATGAATTTTACTTTTATGCCAGAATTAGATGAAAAATATGGATATTTTGTCGTTTGGGCTATTATGCTTGTTGTTTCAATTGGTATGTACGTCTGGTTTAGAAAAAAAGGCTGGTTTGATTGATGGAAAAGCTTACCTACTATATTTTGAGGTAAGCTTTTTTTGTATGATTTTAACAAATTATGTAATTTAATAGAGGAATTCATCAAAATTGAAATATAATTGTAATATTACTATTACATTCATGTCATTTTTGGATGATATACTACTAATTGCCTAAGAAAATAATAATAGAATACATAATATAAAATTATAGATCACCTCTACATAAAAAACAGACATAAAGAGAAATAATCATATAGGTGTGAAATAGGGGAAGCGGGGAATATTAATTGAAGAAATCGTTAATGACTCTAACTACTGTGGCGGTAGTTGGATTAGGGAGCATGTTCATCAATAACACAGTCCAAGCAGAAACCACATCAGATTTAAAAAGTAAGCAATCTGAAATACATAGTGAACGATCGTCTATTAAAGCCAATCTATCAAAGGCAGAAGCAAAAATTGCAGACGTAATGATAGATTTAGAAGAATTGAATGAAAAAATTGAAAAAGTAGATGAAGCGTTAAAAGCAAACCAAGCTAAGATGGATGAAACAGAAGGTAAAATAGAAGATACAAAAGCAGAAGTTAAAGCTTTAGAAGAAGAAATAGAAAAACTAGAAAAAGAGATTGAAGCACGTTATGAAATTTTAAAAGATCGTATTGTTTCTTATCAACAAAGCGGAGGAAACATCGGATATATGGATGTAATCTTCGGATCTAATAGTTTTGGAGAATTTATTAGCCGTGTATCAGCAGTAAACAAAATCACAGATTCTGATACTAAATTAATGGAAGAGCAAGAAGAAGCTAAAAAAGCATTAGAAGATAAACAAGATGAAATTGAAAAGAAACTAGCAGGCTTAAATGATATGAAGACAGAGATTGAGGGTATGAAGTCTACTATCTTAGAACAAAAAGAGCAAAATGAAAAAGATAAAAAAGAACTTAAAACTAAAAAAGAAGAACTACAACAATTAAAAGAAGAGCTACAAATAAAAGATAGTAAACTAGCAGCATTAGAAGCGGAAATCAGTCAAAATATAGCACAATCCCGTGTTGGAAACGAACGCGGAAATAATACCCAAAAAGATAGTTCAGGTAATCTAACTACATTAAGTGAAAAGAGTTCATCTAGTAATAAATCAACTCCTTCTAGTTCAGGCGGTGGCGGCATAAGTGCTGCAATTAATGCCGGATATCCATACCTTGGTACACCATATGTATGGGGTGGAGGAAGTCCAAGCGGATTTGATTGTTCAGGATTCGTATCATGGGCATTTGCTCAAGGTGGAATTTCAGTGCCATCAAGTACATCTGGATTACAATATACTGGACATCAAGTTTCCTATAGCAATATTCAACCAGGTGATTTAGTATTCTTTAATACCTATAAAACCAATGGCCATGTTGGCATCTACGTTGGCGGCGGTAAATTTATCGGTTCTCAAAACTCAACTGGTTTAGCAGTTGCTAATATGACAAGTGGATATTGGGCTAATCATTTCGCAGGTCATGTACGTCGTGTACGCTAGTTATAAATCTAGGAGATCTATCCTTAACGGGTGGGTCTTTTTATTTTTTCTAAAAAGCTAGCACAATATACCTATTTTATACATTACAAAAAGTAAAAAGGTTTCTTATAGTAAGTAAATATTGTATAATGGTTATTGGAATTTAAAATAAGGCTGTTCTCGTAAAGATTGTTGCTTTCGAGAGAATTGATATATCGTGGTGTAACTGTTGGTTGATTTCCGCTGCGGACAGTTGCTTTCCGCGGGCACGGCTTCAGCCTCCTTGCCCCAAAATTACTTTCATTCCATTATTGGACGCCATTCCAGCGAAGGAAAAACACGGAGACTCCTGCGGGAAAGCGAAGTGATGAGACCCCGCAGTGAGCGTTCTTTGCGATCGAGGAGGCTCAGCGCAAGCCCGCGGAAAGCGTAGTGATTTTTCCGTAGCGGTCGCAGGGCAATGAACATGGTTTTTGGTTACTTCGTAGTTTATATCAACTATGAAGATGAAATAGCAACAATGCGTACGAAAAGAGCCTAAAATAATGACATTCATACGAAAAAGGAGTTACTTGATTATGAATAATGTAAAAGAATTTCGAACTGCATCACATGATATTGATCCAATCTATTTGCAAAGGTGGTCACCAAGATCATTTTTAAATAAAGAAGTACCGGAAAATGTTTTGCATAGTATATTTGAAGCGGCACGATGGGCGCCATCTGCGGCAAACATGCAACCATGGCATTTTGTAGTGGCACGTAATGATGAGGATCGCGCGAAGTTTCTTTCCTTTATAAATGAGAACAATGTGGCGTGGTGTAAAAAAGCACCTGTACTGATCGCTATTACTTCGAAAATGGACTCAGAAAGATTTGGCGACAACGTCACACATGCTTTTGATACTGGTGCAGCCTGGGGTTATTTAGCTTTAGAGGCGACCCGTAAAGGATTAATCACACATGGTATGGGTGGTTTCAACAGAGATCAAGCAAGAGAAATATTACAGGTTCCTGATAATTATGCAATTCAGGCTATTATTGCACTTGGTTATAAAGGAGAAAAGGATTTACTAGAAGAAAAGTTTCATGAAAGAGAAAAACCATCTGATCGTAAGGAAGTAAATGCGTTTATTTCAGAAGGTATGTTCACAAAAGAATAATTACTTTTTGAGGGCATTAAGTATAAAATGCTCTCTTTTTTTGTTGCGCTTTAAATTTTCTTATGCTAGTATTTTAAACTTATGGAATTAGTTGAAGTGGGATCCGAAATGACTGCATGAGAATAATAGTACATGCATAATAGAAAGGATAAATAGTCCGATTTGCCCCCAATGAAAGAGTTTAAGTTATGTGGAAAACGGTTATATTATATATGTTAAACCTTAATATGGTAATCGCCTTCCAAAACAATTTATTACTTAATTGAAAAAATGAAATTATGCAAAGAAAGGACTAATTATGGAAAAACATACATATAAAAATCCCGTATTTTTTATTTCAGTAATCATTGTAACTTTTTTAGTACTATTTGGAGCAATTTGGCCTGAAAAATTTAAAGTCGTAGCCGGAGAACTATTTGGATTTACTACCATTAACTTTGGCTGGTTTTATCTGTTAGCCGTATTCATTTTTGTCTTATTTTTAATTGGAATCTCCATTACGAAATATGGGAAAATTAGACTTGGACCAGCAGATTCTCGTCCAGAGTATCCATTTTTCACATGGATAGGAATGCTATTCTCAGCCGGATTTGGTGCTGGTTTGGTATTCTGGGGTGTTGCAGGACCAATGAGTCACTTTTTCAAAACACCTTTTCTTGGCTTAGAAAGTCAAACTGAAGAAGCAGCGAGAGTGGCAATGGGTTATGCTTTTTTCCATTGGGGGGTTAGCCAATGGTCAGTATTTGCAATTGTTGGACTAGTAATTGCCTTCTTGCAGTTTAAGAAAAGTAAAAAAGGATTAATTTCAACATCGATTAAACCAGTGATTGGTAAAAATAAAGGGGTTGCAACTACAATTGATTCCTTGGCTGTTATTGCTACAGTTATGGGGGTTGCAACATCTTTAGGTTTAGGTATTCTGCAAATGAATGGTGGTCTAAAAACAGTTTTTGGTGTTCCTGATTCATTGTGGATTCAAATTGCTATAGCAGGTGTAATGTTATTGCTATATTTACTTTCATCAAGTACAGGACTTAACAAAGGGATTAAATGGTTGAGTAATATTAACTTAGGGTTATGCCTGTTACTACTATTATTTGTATTTTTTGCTGGACCGACTGTATTTATATTAAATTCATTTGTTCTTGGTTTAGGTGATTATTTTACAAACTTTATTCAGTATAGTTTGCGTCTATCGCCTTACACTGGTGAAACGTGGGTAACAGAATGGACTATTTTCTACTGGGCATGGGCGATTGCTTGGTCACCTTTCGTAGGTGCTTTCGTTGCTCGTGTATCGAGAGGGAGAACCATCCGGGAATTTGTATTTGGTGTTTTAATTGTTCCACCTGCGATTGCATGTTTATGGATTGCCGCATTTGGGGGTACAGCACTTTTCAGTGATCTAAATAATGGCACACAAATTGCTGAAGCGGTAAATAAAGATATGGCTGTTGCGTTATTTAAAACATTTGAGGGTTTACCATTAACAGATATTATGTCTGTATTGGCGATAGTCCTGATTTTCACTTTCTTGGTTACATCGGCTGATTCTGCGACCTATATATTAGGAAGCATGACGTCAAAAGGGAGTCTTAATCCTGGACTTATTGGAAAAATGATTTGGGGTACATTGATTACTGCAATTGCTGTTGTATTATTAATTGCAGGGGGATTGAATGCATTACAAACCGCATCGCTCGTATCTGCTCTGCCATTTACCATAATATTACTATTGATGCTCCTATCCTTTGTGAAGATGCTTAAAAAAGAAAAAATACCAAATAGAAAAGATTAATGCTTATCCATGCAGTTAAGGGAACACTCCTTTAACTGCATTTTTTTTGTTCACTAATCGAGGTAGCGACTGATGTAGTAAGACCAGTTACGGCTATCATAATTCCGGAAGAGAAAATATGTGCATTAGGAATTAAAATCCACCCCAAAAAAATAACAACTATGTCGATGAGAAAAATTAAGATGCCAACATTAATTCTAGTAGTTTTTGAAATCATTAAAGCAAGTAAATCAGTGCCACCTGCACTAGACTTAGTTGTTAACATAAAACTGATTCCGATACCAATTATCACACCACCGCTAAGTGCAGAAATTAAAATAGGAAAGGAAGCAATGTGGGATAAGGGATGGAAAAGATCAATAAAGAATGAACTAATTAATAAACCATGTAATCCGTTATAAAAATACGGTCTGACATACTTCCATGCAAAAAGATATATAGGTAGGCTTAAGACGATAATCGTTAACCCTGGCTTTAAACCAAGTGTGTATTTTGCTATTAATCCAATCCCAATTATTCCGCCATCAATTAAGTGGTTTGGGATAATAAATAGATTGATCCCAAGTGCGATAAATAGACTTCCAATCAGAATTGCTACCATTTTTCTAAACATCTTCATTCCACCCTTGTCCAAAACAACCTTATGGTAAATGTATGCTTTACGGGTGAACATATATACTTATAATAGACTTGTCATTTCATTTAGCTTATAATTCATCTTAGAAGGTGGGTGATTCAGATGGGAAGGATTTAAAACAAATACATAAAGTAAATTCACAAAAAAGATTTAGTGGACTTATAAAACTTCCTTTACTGAATCACATACAAAAAGAGCGGTCTTTATCATACTTAAAACATATCAGGAGGTGAATTCCTTGTATTTTTAAATGCAAGGATATTAATTGGAAATAGTTAATTTACTTATGGTTGTCATATTGATTATTCTTACAGCATTCTTTGTGGCAACCGAATTCGCAATCGTAAAGGTACGTGCTACACGTTTAGATCATTTAATAGCTGATGGTAACAAAAGCGCTGTATATGCTAAGAAACTGGTTGATAATCTGGATGCCTACTTATCAGCCTGTCAACTAGGGATTACCGTTACTGCTTTAGGGTTAGGTTGGTTAGGAGAGCCTACCGTAAAACATATGCTAGATCCATTATTTATTGAATTTGGAATTAGTCCGGGGTTATCTGAAGTGCTATCGTTTGCCATTGCATTCGGGGTTATTACATTTTTGCATGTTGTAATTGGTGAACTGGCACCTAAAACAATTGCGATTCAGAGGGCCGAATTAATTACGTTAATTTTATCGAGACCACTAATATTCTTCTATAAGATCATGTATCCGTTCATCTGGTTACTAAATGGTTCTGCTAGGTTATTTATTCGTTTATTTGGGTTTCAGCCTGTAAATGAACATGAAGTTGCACACTCGGAAGAAGAACTTCGATTGATACTTTCACAAAGTTATAAAAGCGGGGAAATAAATCAGGCCGAAATGACGTATGTAAATAATATTTTTGAATTCGATGATCGGGTAGCAAAAGAAATTATGATTCCCCGAACAGAAATGATTTGCTTTTTTGCCGAAGATAGCTTTGAGGAAAACCTTGACGTGATAAAGGAAGGTCAATTTACACGCTATCCTGTGGCAGATGAGGACAAGGATCATATTATTGGCTTGGTGAATATTAAAGAAATATTTACAGGCCACATCCATAAGGAACCGGAATCGTTGGATGAATACATTCGACCAATACTTCATATAACCGAAGCAACACCGATTAAACAAGTTCTTATAAAAATGCAAAAAGAGCGCATCCATATGGCGATTGTTATCGATGAATATGGTGGAACAGCAGGATTACTAACAGTAGAAGATATCTTAGAAGAAATTGTTGGCGATATTCGTGACGAATTTGATACGAATGAGAAACCAATGGTGGAAGAAATAGATGAGACGACTACGTTAGTTGATGGAAAAGTTTTGTTAGATGAAATTAATGAAGTATTTGGTATTGACTTAGAAGATGATGAGGTAGATACTATTGGTGGATGGATTATCACTCATAATCTAGATGCTGTAAAAGGTACTATCATAGATTTTAATGATCATCAGTTTATTGTTGAGGAAATTGACGGGTATCAAATAAAGAAAGTAAAAATTGTTAAAAGCTAACTAAATATAAGGTTTTCTAGGGTTCCGCAATGTAAATTGGTCTGGTCCAAGAGGAAACGCACATAACTTGAATGTGTACACGGAGGGACAAAAGCCCGGGAGGATATCTTATACAGATATCATCTCGGGCTTTTAATTATTGGCTGTTTTCGTAAAGATTGTTGCTTTTGAGAGAATAGATACAAACTGCGAAGTAACCAAAAGTCATGTTCAGTGCCCTGCGACCGCTACGGAAAAATCACTACGCTTTCCGCGGGCTTGCGCTGAGCCTCCTCGATCGCAAAGACCGCTCACTGTGGGGTCTCATCACTTCGCTTTCCCGCAGGAGTCTCCGTGTTTTTCCTTCGCTAGGGTCAGCTAATAACTTCAGTGATTGGAGCTGCGGGTAGTCGACTCCTGCGGGAGGAAAGGCATAGGTGAGACCCCGGAGTGCGGAGCACGAGGAGGCTCACCAGCCACCCTAAGGTGCGCGACTACCCGCAGCGGAAATCACGTTTCTGTTACATCGCAGTTTATTTCCGTAGCGGTAAGTTACGTCGCAGTCATATCAACTATGAAGATGAAATGCAACAAATGCGTACGAAAAGAGCCTAATTATTAGAGGAGTGTTTATAGTGCAAAAAGAATGGAACATTGTATTTCTTGCAGGATTATTTGAAATTGGGTGGGTAGTAGGGCTTAAGCATGCAAATATTCCAATCGCATGGTTTGGAACAGCAATTGCCATTTATTTAAGTATGCATCTATTAATCGTTGCATCAAAAAGGCTGCCAGTTGGTACAACCTATGCCGTATTTACAGGGATTGGCTCCGCGGGAACGGTTATTTTAGATATTGTTTTATTCCAAGAGCCATTTAGCTTAGCGAAAATTTTATTAATCGGACTATTACTCGCTGGTGTTTTTGGTTTAAAAACAATTACAAAAGAGGTTGAGGGGGCGAAAGGCTAATGGATTGGTTCTTCTTAATTATTGCGGGTTTAGGCGAAGTTCTTGGTGTGATGGGAATAAATAAAGTTAATCAAAATAAAAGCTGGAAATCGTTTCTCTTATTGTTCGGCGGTTTTATTATCAGTTTCGTATTTTTATCTGTAGCCATGAAAACCATTCAAATGAGCACTGCCTATGCAGTTTGGACAGGAATGGGGACAGTTGGCAGTGCGGTAATCGGAATTATCGTTTACAAGGAATCAGCCGATTGGCGTAGGATTTTATTCATTAGTATGATTTTGTCTGCGGCGGTTGGATTGAAACTTATTGGCTAATTTTCTATGTTTAGTTATCAAAGATATCGGTAATGCAATTAGTAAATGGTACTTATAAAGGAGTGCAGATAACTAATGGATTTAACCGAACAAATAAATCAATTAGAAAAAGTGGACAACGGAAATTCGAATAAAGTTTTTACGATGTATTTAAACACTGACCCTTCAGATCCCGAGCAACAAGCTGGCGAATGGAAAATTCATTTAAAAAATGGATTGCATAACTTTGAAAAGTATTTAGCAGAAGATGAAAACCATGGAGATCTTAAAGATTTTCAAGTAGTGAAAGAAAAAGTGAGGAACTTTGTAGTAGAGAATGAACAAAAATTTCGTAAAGGTATTATTTTATTTGCAACTGCAGAGGAAGATGTTTGGTTTGCAGAACGTGTCCAAATGAGATTAACAACTGAATTCTATTGGGAGAGTTATCCTGTCCTTGATCAATTAAAACAATTACATGAAACGTTCCCGAAGTCTGGAATCGTGCTTGTGCAACAGGATCAAATTAAGGTTATTGATACTGAATTAGGTGAAATTAACGATACATCACATTATGAATTAGATATAGATACAGATAGTTGGAGACAAATGACAGGCCCTCATAAAGCTGATGCCTCTATGGGAAGTGGTGGGAAAAGTACACAAAAAGATAGCTTTAATGCTCGTTATAGTGCTAATAAACATCGATGGTACAAGCGTATTGCACCAGCCATAGACAAACAAGCTAAGGATCGTGAATGGGAGAATATTTATATTGTTGGGGATCCAGAGGCAGCGAATGAGGTTGAAGCCCAAATGAATAAGACTGCAAATCAAGTTATTCAAAAAAATTTGCTGGATCATGAGGAAACGAAAGTTCTGGACGAAGTATTTGGATAAAAAGTTAGAGCTGAATCTTAATGGTTCAGCTCTTTTTACGTACCAAAGTAAGATAATCAGGTTCATGCGCTTTTACATGCAGGGCAAAGACCGTAAATTTCAAACTTATGTCCTTCTATAGCATAGTTGGCAAGGGTATTTTCCACTTCATTCATTGGACAAACATCTATTTCTTTTGTCTTTCCACAATCTTTACAGATGAAGTGGTGGTGATGGTGGTGTGTACATGAAATTCGAAAATGTTTTTCCCCATTAAGTTCTGTCGTTTCTAGAATTCCTACCTCATTAAATAGATGTAAATTACGATAGACCGTATCAAAGCTAATACCTTCATAGGTTGGCTCAAGATATTGGATTAGATCCTTAGCAGTACGATAGCCATCTGCTTCAGTAAAAAAAGTCAAGATATCCTCGCGTTTTGCTGTTGATTTATAGCCATCTTCCTTTAACTTGGTTATTGCATCTTTTAGCTTCATTAATTCACCACTCTCTTTTTTGAAAATTTCTTTATTCCAATTGAAATGAGTAAAATAATAATAGATATTAGTACAATCGTACCACCTGGGGGTATGCTGAAATAATAACCGGACAGTAATCCTAGAATAACAGCTGTTTCACCAAATACAACAGATAAAAAGATAGTTTGTTTAAACCCTCTCGTAAGTCTCATGCTCGCTGCAACCGGTAATGTCATTAACGCTGAAACAAGCAAAACACCAACGATTCGAATAGAAGCAGCAATAACTAGTGCAGTCAGAACAATGAATAGTAGATGAATGGCCTTTGCATGTATGCCAGAAACGCTTGCATGTTCTTCGTCAAAGGATAAAGTGAATAATTCTTTATAAAATAAAAAGATAATAAGAATAACAAATATCGATATACCCAGGATGGATAGAAAATCTTTTTGACTGACAGCTGATACCGATCCAAATAAATAATTAAATAGTTCGGTATTAAAACCATCTGCAAGTGAAATGAAAATAACACTTAGTCCAACCCCACCTGATAGGATGATAGGGATAGCCAGATCCTGATAGGTTTTGTACACCCCTCTTAACTTTTCAATGAAAATGGATCCTATTACGGAAAAAATCATTCCACCATATAGTGGAGTAATGATAGTAGTTGCGAATTTTTTTTCTAGTAATAAACCGAATGCAATCCCAGCTAGTGTGACATGGGAAAGTGCATCTGCAATCAGCGATAAGCGTCTCACAACAATGAACGTACCAAGCAGCGGAGCAATTATGCCAATCAAAAGTCCGGTTAAAAAAGTGTTTCTTAAAAAGTCATATTCTAAAATATCTGCTAGCATAAAAGTTCCTCCGTATTAATGATCATGTGTAACTAGGTTTACTGGGTGTCCATAAAAACGAGAAAGATCACGGTCTGTTAAGGATGAATACTCCTTAGGATCTCCGTGAAAGTATAATGTTTTGTTTAAGCAAACAATATCTGTGGCATGTTCAGTCATGATGCCAGTGTCATGTGTGACAAGCAACAAAGTGATATTACGCTCTTGATTTAATTGGTGTAATAAATCATAAAATCGTTGGACATTTTCATTATCTACTCCAACAGTTGGTTCATCTAATATGAGTAATTTAGGGTCATTCACAAGTGAGCGAGCAATAAAAACGCGCTGCTGTTGTCCGCCTGATAGATTACCAATGTTTTGGTAGGCATATTCCCCCATACCAACCTGATCAATGGCCTTTAAGATTTCGGCCTTATGTTTTTTTGTGAAAAACTTTAAGTAACCGACCTTTGCTGTTAATCCCATTGATACTACTTCAAATACGGTAGCAGGGAAACCTTTATTAAATGAATTGGATTTTTGTGATACAAAGCCAATATGATTCCAGGCTCTAAATTTTCCAATTGGTTCATTAAACAAAGAGATTTCACCGTGATCAGGTTTCAGGATTCCTAATATAAGTTTGATTAAAGTTGTTTTACCTCCACCATTCGGGCCGACTAACCCCATGAATGCACCTTGGGGTATTTCGAAGTTTATGTTGGATAGAACAGCTTTATTTTCGTAAGCATAGTCTACGTTTTTCATCGAAATTATGGGCTCGCTCATTTTAGACCACCTTGCTTTCTTAATTTGTTGCTTTATCTAACACGTTTAAGTTCTGCTCCATCAAGGAAAAATAATCTTTATCATTTTTTATATCTTCCTCTGTTAAAACAGAGAGATTATGAATTTGAAGAGCCTTGGCACCAATCTGCTTCTGAATGATTTTAGAAACTCGGTCAGAACCATTTTGTTCAAAAATAACATAATCCATGTTATATTTCTTTGCCTTATCAATTATTTTGGTTAGTTCTTTTTGTGATGGTTCATCACTTGATGTTAAACCACTAATAGCAATTTGTTCAATTCCATACCGTTCTTCCCAGTAACTATATGCTGCATGTGATACTAGGATTTTTTTATCTTTCTTTTTTTGTAGGGTTTCTTGGAATTTTTTATCCAATGCAAGTAAATCCTTTTTTAATGATAGAAAGTTCTTTATATAAAGCTCCTTTTTATCTGGATTTAGTTCTATTAATTCACCTTTTATTATGCCAGCTATATCAATCATTCGTGTCGGATCTAGCCAGATGTGTGGATTGTGATCACCGTGATTATGCCCGTCGTTTGACTGTTCATCAGCATGATCGTCTTCGTTCTCACTTTCTTCTGTGTGAAAAAGTTCTTCATGTGTACCAAGTTCAATCAATGCTACATCCTCAGGTTTTAATGCATCTGCAGCAGTTTCTGCAAAACCTTCCATACCTGCGCCAAGAAAGATGAATGCATCACTTGTCGCGATGGATGTCATTTCCTTTGATGTTGGTTCGTATGTATGTGCATCAACACCAGGAGGGTAAACAGACTCAACATTTACTGTATCGCTGCCAATACGTTCAGTGGCATATTGAATTGGATAAATCGATGTATAGATTGTCATACCGGCTTGCTTATCTCCTTCAGAAGATGTTGAGCTACAGCCAGCTATTATAAGTGATAGTAATAATAATGATAGAAAAGTGCTAAACTTTCTCAAAAACGTTTCCTCCTCAAACTTGATTACCTAAAATATCATATCGTAATGATTACGATTTGTAAACAGTAATGATTACGATTTTAGTTTGTCATGATTACTTGAGTTTTATTCAGTTACATAAGGAAAGGTTAGTTTGTTGACATTTATACGATAGGGGGGTATAGTATAAGTATAAACATAAAGGACGTGATGTAGATGGAAAAGAAACCTGTGACACCAAGAACTAATGAGGAGAAGCAAGCAGTAGTTAACCGTTTAAAACGTATCGAGGGGCAAGTTCGTGGCATTCAAAAAATGGTGGAAGAAGATCGTTATTGTGTAGATGTTCTTGTGCAGATTAGTGCGATTAATGCCGCGTTAAAGAAGGTTGGTTTTACTATGATGGAACGACATACAAAGCATTGTGTCAGTGATGCTGTTCAATCAGGTAATGGTAATGAAGCTATTGATGAATTAATGGAAGTTATGAAGCAACTTTCCAAGTGATCGGAGGGATAAAACATGAGTGATACACAGCATATTAAGACGGAATTCGATGTTTTTGGAATGACGTGTGCAGCATGTTCGACCAGGATTGAGAAAGTATTGAATAAGCAGGATGGTGTTCAGCAAGCATCGGTTAACCTAGCAAATGAAACTGCTACTATTGAATACAAATCGAATCTAATTACGCCAGCTGATATGATTGGAAAGATTCAAAAGCTGGGCTACGATGCAAAGGCAAGGGCCGATGAGGAAAATAAACAAAAGTATAAGGAAAAACAACTGAAGGGTATGCGGATTAAGTTAATAATTTCAGCTATACTTTCCATTCCACTTTTAGCAACAATGTTAAATCATTTTCAGGGTGTAGATATACCTGGGATTATGATGAATCCATGGTTTCAGTTTGCCTTAGCTACACCAGTCCAATTTATTATTGGTTGGCAATTTTATGTTGGTGCCTATAAAAATTTACGAAACAAGAGTGCCAACATGGATGTTCTTGTTGCGTTGGGAACTAGCGCTGCCTACTTTTACAGTTTATACGAGTCTTTAAAAACAATTGGCAATCCAAACTATATGCCTCATTTATATTTTGAGACAAGTGCAATTTTGATTACGCTAATCTTAGTTGGAAAATATTTAGAAACAAGTGCAAAGGGAAAAACAACGCATGCAATTTCTAAGCTGCTTAATTTGCAGGCCAAACAGGCGCGTGTGATTCGAAACAATGAAGAGGTAATGATTCCGGCAGAGGAAGTAGTTGTTGGAGAACGAATTGTCGTAAAACCGGGTGAGAAAATACCGGTAGACGGTATCGTGAAAAAAGGTAAAACTTCAATTGATGAATCAATGATTACTGGTGAGTCCATACCTGTTGAGAAAACTATTGAATCCAATGTAATTGGGGCGACAATAAATAAAAATGGATCAATAGAAATTGAGACAACAAAGGTTGGCAAAGACACCGCTTTGGCATCTATAATAAAAGCGGTAGAAGACGCACAAGGTTCAAAGGCTCCAATTCAGCGTTTGGCTGATATAATATCCGGGTATTTTGTTCCTATAGTTGTTGGCATTGCTGTAGTGACCTTTATCGTGTGGATTACACTCGTATCGCCAGGAAACTTTGAGGCAGCATTAACCGTTGCAATTGCTGTATTAGTCATCGCATGTCCATGTGCTTTAGGTTTAGCTACTCCAACCTCCATTATGGTTGGCACCGGAAAAGCAGCTGAACATGGCATTCTTTTTAAAGGCGGAGAACATTTAGAGCGTACACATAAATTGAATGCTATTGTTTTTGATAAAACAGGTACTATTACAAAAGGAAAACCTGAAGTTACAGACTTTATAGGAGATCAGGAAGCATTACAACTTTTGGCAAGTGCTGAAAAAGGATCAGAGCATCCTTTAGCAGAAGCAATTGTTTCCTATGCGACTGAAAAGGGTATTGAATTAATTGAAACAGAAGTATTTAATGCGATACCTGGACACGGCATTATTGCAAAAGTTGATGGGAATCGTATATTGGTTGGAACAAGAAAGCTTATGATTGAAAATGGGATAGAAATATCAAAAGCAGAAGACCAGCTAGTTGACTATGAGAAAAGCGGGAAAACGGCAATGCTGATTTCGGTAAATGGTGATTATCGTGGAATTGTTGCTGTTGCGGATACAATTAAGGAGTCTGCAATAGATGCGATTAAACAGTTGAAAGACCAGGGTCTTGAGATTTTCATGCTAACTGGGGATAATGAACGCACCGCAAAGGCAATCGCAAGTCAGGTTGGTATTCATCAGGTTTTTGCACAGGTTTTACCAGAGGAAAAAGCGGATAAAGTGAAAAGTATACAACAAAAAGGTAAAATAGTGGCAATGGTAGGTGATGGAATCAATGATGCACCAGCATTAGCTATTGCTGACATTGGGATAGCCATTGGTACTGGAACTGAAATTGCCATCGAAGCCGCAGATGTCACAATCCTTGGCGGTGAGTTATCACTAATTCCAAAAGCAATCCGATTAAGTGATGCTACGATCCGAAATATTAGACAAAATTTATTTTGGGCTTTTGCCTATAACAGTGCTGGGATTCCGATTGCCGCTATAGGCTTATTAGCTCCATGGATTGCTGGTGCAGCAATGGCGTTCAGCTCTGTAAGTGTTGTTACCAACTCGCTAAGATTGAAGCGGGTTAAATTATAAAAAATAGAAAGAGGGATTATTCATGCAAACAACTATAGATGTTCGAGGAATGACATGTGGTCATTGTGAAAAAGCTGTAAAAGGTGCATTAGAAGGGCTAACAGGCGTCACAACTGTTGAGGTCCACTTGAGTGCAGGGAAAGTGGATGTTAGCTATGACGATTCAAAAGTGTCAATTTCTGACATGCGTGAAGCAGTAGAAGAACAAGGTTATGATGTAGTAGCATAAATGATAAGCTGGTTCTCGTATGGGAACCGGCTTTTTTTGGCAGATAAGAAAGATAAACGTTAGCCTTATGACCCACCTTTCCAGAATGGTAGATATAGCACTTTCGACTCGTTTTCGTTAGTCGAGTTTTCCAGCCAAAAGTCAAAAATATGCTATTGCAGGTGTCCTGCTTTAAAAGCGACTGGACGGTTGTTCTTACTACTAACAGTCCGCAAATTAAAAAGTATATTTTGTCATAAAAAAATATACTCCTTTTTGTAAAAAGATGATAAACTATAGAAACTGTAGTAAATATTATATAGTACAAAAGATTTATTATTGGGGGTAATAGACGTGGAACAACTAATGCGTAATTTCTTTTTATTTTTGTCGAAAAATAAAACGCTTACACGACTTGCGAAAAAATATGGCTTCAAATTTGGGGCTTCACGTTTTGTAGCTGGTGTTGATATCGATCATGCAGCAACGAAAATCAAGGAAATTAATGACATGGGTTATGTGGTAACTATCGATCACTTAGGTGAGTTTATTGACAATGAAAAAGAGGCAAGAGAGTCTGCTGATGAGTGTGTTCATGCAATTGAAATAATAGATGAAAAGAATTTAGATTCACAAGTTTCATTAAAATTGACCTCAATGGGGTTGGATGTGTCTGAAGAGCTAGTAATGGAGAACATGCGTAGAATCTTGGATGCTGGAAAGAAGCATAATGTTACCGTTACTATTGATATGGAAGATTATGAGCGTCATAGACAAACCTTAAATATTTTTAAAGAATTGAAAAAAGATTACGAGAATCTTGGTACAGTTCTACAAGCATACTTATATGAAACAGAAGATGATATCACCGAGTTAAATGAATATGATCCATATCTGCGACTTGTTAAAGGTGCTTATAAAGAAGCGCCAGAAGTGGCATATCCTCTGAAAAAAGATGTGGATGATAATTATAAGAAAATCATTAAGATGAACTTATTAAATGGTAACTATACAGCGATTGCAACGCATGATGAAGCGATTATCAGCTATGTGAAACAACTAGAAAAAGAGCTTGAATTGTCCCGTGATCAATTTGAGTATCAAATGCTCTTTGGTATTAGGAAAGATTTACAGGATAAGTTGATGAAGGAAGGATACAAAGTACGTGTATATGTACCATATGGTAATGACTGGTTTGGCTACAATATGCGTCGCTTAGCTGAGCGTCCAGCGAACGTAATGTTTGTATTAAAAGGCGTATTTAAAAAATGATGATAAGGGTGTCTAAAAAGGCGCCCTATTCTATTTATCAATCAAACTTGTAAGAAGGGATGGCAATTTGTGACTTCAGCCATACCAACCTAAGATGAAATAAAACTCAAAATAAATTCTAAAATTTTCATAAATATTTATTGCGAAATGTCTGACTTTAATATATAGTATAAGTAGACGGATAGGCAACTATCTTTTATTTTTAGGATTAAAAATGAATGAGTATTCATTCAAATGAAGATAGGGGGATATAACATGAAGCAAACAATCAAGCGTGCCGCGGTATTAGGCTCTGGTGTCATGGGGACTGGAATTGCTGCCCACTTGGCTAATGTAGGTATACCAACAATTATGCTCGACATTGCACCACGCGAGTTAACAAACGATGAAGAGAAAAAGGGATTAACATTAGAAGATCGTGCGGTTCGAAATCGAATTGCAGCACAAAGTAAAAAGGCACTTTTAAAACAAAAGCCATCACCAATCACATCGAAAAGTAGTCTGGACTTAATCGAGATTGGCAATATGGATGACGATATGGAAAAACTAAGCGACGTTGATTGGATTATAGAAGTCGTCGTGGAAAATTTAGATATTAAGAAAAAGGTATTTGCAAATGTAGATAAATACCGAAAAGAAGGAACGGTTGTAAGCTCCAATACATCAGGAATTTCAGTAGAAGATATGGCTGCTGATCGTTCAGAAGACTTTCAAAAGCATTTCCTTGGTACACATTTTTTCAACCCAGCACGTTATCTGAAATTACTTGAAGTTATCCCAACAAAAAATACTGATCCAGAGGTTTTGGCATTTATGAAAACGTTTGGTGAAGATGTACTGGGAAAAGGTGTTGTAGAAGCAAAAGATACGCCTAATTTTATTGCAAACAGAATCGGTACGTATGGACTTCTTGTAACTGTACAGGAAATGCTTAAAGGTGGGTACAGTGTTGGTGAAGTAGATTCAGTGACTGGTCCAATGATTGGACGTCCAAAGAGTGCAACATTCCGGACGCTCGATGTAGTGGGACTTGATACTTTTATCCATGTAGCAAAGAATGTATATGATCAAGTCGACGGTAAAGAAAAAGAAGTATTTGATGTACCTGAATTTCTTCTGAAAATGCAAGAAAATGGGTGGCTAGGAGCAAAAAGCGGCCAAGGATTTTTCTTGAAGAAAAAAGATAAAAACGGTAGTACGATTTATGAATTGAATCCTGAGACACTAGAATACGAAGATCGCAAAAAGTTAAAAACAGCTGCAACGGAAATGGCGAAGCAAGAAAAAGGAACTCGCCGAAAATTGAAAGCGCTTGTATCAGCTAAAGGTGATAAAGCTAGTGATCTAGTGTGGTCAATTTCCAAACCTGCATTAATCTATTCAGCAGAGTTACTTAGCGAAATTGCTGATGATATTGTTTCTATTGACCAGGCAATGCGCTGGGGATTCGGCTGGGAACTCGGACCATTCGAAATGTGGGATGCGATTGGTGTTCGTAAATCAGTAGAACGCATGCAAGAAGAAGGGGAAACAGTTCCTAAATGGGTGCTTAAGCTATTAGAAGATGGAAATGAAACATTCTATAAAACCGAGAATGGTAATGTTTATTACTATGATAATGGCGAATATAAACAGCAAACGTTTAACAAAAAAGAAATTAATTTAAAGCGTTTAAAAGATGTAAATGGCGTAATTAAAAGTAATGCCGGTGCTAGTTTAATAGATTTAGGCGATGGTGTTGCTGGACTAGAGTTTCATTCAAAAAGTAATGCAATCGGTCTAGATACAATGCAAATGGTAAATTACGCATTGGAAGAAGTCGACAAAAATTACCGCGGACTTGTTATTGGTAATCAAGGAAAGAATTTCTCTGTCGGTGCAAACCTTGCTTTAATGTTATTTGAAGCACAGGACGATAACTTTTTTGAATTAGACATGGTTGTAAAACAGTTTCAAAATGTAGGAATGAATATTAAGTATTCAAATAAGCCTGTCGTTGCTGCACCATTCAATATGGCACTTGGTGGAGGAGCAGAGGTGTCGTTACCAGCGGCAGCAATTCAAGCTTCAGCTGAGACATATATGGGACTAGTGGAGTTTGGCGTCGGACTTATCCCTGGCGGTGGTGGAACGAAGGAGCTTTACCTGAAACAACTACGTAATCTACCAAAAGGTGTTAATTTTGATCTAACAAAAGTAGCGAATGATGTATTTGAAAAGGTAGCTACAGCAAAAGTATCTACATCGGCTGCTGAAGCTCGCGAGAATGGCTACTTAAACAGTCAGGATGGCATTAGTGTAAATCCAGATCACTTATTACATGATGCAAAACAGAAAGTGCTAGCCCTTGCAAATGCAGGCTATCAGGCTCCAAAACGTGAAAAGGTACCGGTTGTTGGTGATTCCGGATACGCGGCAATGCTAATGGGTGCAAAAGCATTACAAATGAGTGGATATGCATCAGATTACGATGTGAAAATCGCTGAGAAGCTTGCATATGTTTTATCAGGAGGACGAATTAAAGAGGGAACACTTGTCGATGAACAAGTTTTACTAGATTTAGAGCGTGAAGCATTCTTAAGCCTAATTGGTGAACCGAAAACACAACAACGGATGCAACACATGTTAGTAAAAGGAAAACCATTACGTAACTAATTGAAGAGGGGGAAGTAATGTGAAGGAAGCAGTTATTGTTGCAGGTGCAAGAACCCCTGTAGGCAGAGCAAAAAAAGGATCACTCGCAAATACAAGACCAGATGATTTAGCAGCGTTAACCATTAAAGAAACGTTAAAACGCGCTGGCAATTATGATGGAAATATTGATGACGTTATAATCGGATGTGCTATGCCAGAAGCTGAACAAGGAGCAAATATGGCACGTAACATTGTCGGCCTGGCTGGATTAGAAACAACCGTGCCTGGAATTACCATTAATCGATTCTGTTCTTCAGGATTACAAAGTATCGCGTATGCAGCGGAAAAAATTATGATTGGGGCAAGTGATACTGCCATCGCCGGTGGAGCTGAATCGATGAGTCTTGTTCCAATGGGCGGTCATGTGATTAAGCCGAATACAAAGCTTGTTCAAGATGCTCCAGGCTATTACATGTCAATGGGCCATACAGCAGAAGAAGTGGCAAATCGCTTCAATATTTCTCGTGCAGATCAGGATGCTTTTGCAGTTCGTAGTCATGAAAATGCAGGAAGGGCAATCCAAGAAGGTAGATTTAAAGATGAGATTGTACCGGTTGAAGTGACACAGCGTTTCGTAGGTAAAAATAATAAAATTGAAGAAAATTCAAGCATGTTTGAAATGGATGAAGGTGTTCGTCCGGGGACAACAGAGGATGTTCTCGCAAAGCTTCGTCCAGCCTTTAATGTGAAGGGATCTGTGACAGCAGGGAATTCTTCACAAATGAGCGATGGTGCAGCTTCCGTTCTTGTGATGGACCGCGAAAAGGCAGAGGCAGAAGGATTGGTGCCACTCGTGAAATTCCGTTCATTTGCTGTTGCTGGTGTTGAACCGGAAATTATGGGTGTAGGTCCAATTGAAGCAGTACCGAAAGCACTTAAGATTGCTGGGTTACAGCTCTCTGACATTGGATTATTTGAACTAAACGAAGCGTTCGCAGCACAAGCAGTACGTGTCATCCAAGGACTTGATTTAGATATAGATAAAGTAAATGTAAATGGTGGAGCAATCGCACTTGGACACCCACTCGGATGTACAGGTACAAAGTTAACCTTAAGCCTTATCCATGAAATGAAACGCCGTAATGTACAATATGGTGTCGTAACCATGTGTATCGGTGGCGGAATGGGAGCTGCAGGAGTATTTGAATTACTTTAATTGGTCTTTTTCACTCAGGCTTTATTATAAATTTTGTTGATATTAAAAAATCTGTATTTGAAATTAATGCTCACCAGCAGTGGAAATATGCGAGACTCCCACGGAAAGGGAGTATATTTCCACTGCGGAATATAACAACCTAAATAACAACGATCTTTACTAATAAAGCCTTCACTATTTATTCCATTATAAAGGGGACATTAAATATGAGCGATACAAAAGAAAAAATCTTTAAAGGTGGCGCATTTTTAGTTGAGGACTTGACCGCTGATGATGTCATTACACCAGAGGATTTTACAGATGAACACAAAATGATTGCAAAAACTACTGAAGATTTTGTTGTCGGTGAAGTTTTACCGAAAGTTGAAAATCTAGAAAATCATGAATTCGAACATTCAGTGGATTTGTTGAAAAAAGCTGGAGAACTCGGTTTACTAGGTGCTGATGTACCAGAGGAATACGGTGGATTGGCACTAGACAAAATTAGCTCTTCCTTGATTACCGAGAAGTTTTCGCGTGCAGGTGGTTTTTCAGTAACACACGGTGCACACGTTGGTATCGGTTCGCTACCAATTGTATTTTTTGGAAACGACCAGCAAAAAGAAAAATATTTACCAAAGCTTGCAACAGGTGAATTGTTGGCAGCCTATGCATTAACAGAGCCATCTTCAGGGTCTGATGCATTAGGAGCAAAAACAACTGCTAAATTAAATGAGGCAGGAACGCATTATATTTTAAATGGTGAAAAACAATGGATTACAAACTCAGCATTTGCCGATGTATTCGTTGTATACGCGAAAATTGATGGTGAGCATTTTTCAGCTTTTATAGTAGAACGTGAATTTCCAGGTGTCTCAACTGGTCAGGAAGAAGAAAAAATGGGAATCAAAAGCTCATCAACAAGAACATTAATTTTAGAAGATGCTGAAGTGCCTGTTGAAAATTTATTAGGTGAAAAAGGACGCGGCCATGTTATTGCGTTTAATATTCTTAACGTTGGACGTTATAAATTAGCTATCGGTGGTGTCGGCGGGTCAAAGCGCGGAATTGAATTAGCTACTAAATATGTGAACGAACGTAAACAGTTTAATACACCAATTTCAAGCTTTTCACTTACACAGGAAAAACTAGCAACTATGGCTGCTAGAACGTATGCAAACGAAAGTGCTGTATATCGTACAGTAGGGCTATTCGAGCAACGTATGGGTGCATTAACCGATGAACAATTAAAAGATGGTCGTGAGGTAGCTCGGGCAATTGCTGAATACCAAATCGAATGTTCCATGAACAAGTACACCGCTACGGAATGTCTCGATTATGTTGCTGATGAAGCTGTACAACTACATGGTGGATATGGTTTCATGGAGGAATATGAGGTAGCTCGCATGTACCGTGACTCACGTATTAACCGTATTTTTGAAGGGACAAACGAAATTAACCGTCTAATCGTACCTGGAACATTGTTGAAAAAAGCAATGAAAGGTGAATTACCATTACTTCAAAAGGCACAAAGTTTACAAGAAGAATTAATGATGATGATGCCGGAAGAAGTTGGTACAGAAACATTAGAACAGGAAAAATATCTATTAAGGAATGCGAAGAAAATGGTGTTACTTGGTGCTGGCCTTGCAGCGCAA
Organism: Virgibacillus necropolis; assembly: GCF_044793635.1. GTDB lineage: Bacteria > Bacillota > Bacilli > Bacillales > Amphibacillaceae > Virgibacillus_F > Virgibacillus_F necropolis_A. The sequence continues at coordinate 944,176 of NZ_CP084992.1, read as the reverse complement.
ACGTATATGAAAAAACTAGATAATGAGCAAGAAATTCTAGTTAACTTAGCTGACATGACTGCTGAAGTTTATAACATGGAAGCTGCAATTCTTCGCACGGAAAAAGCAATTAACAAATCTGGCGAAGAGAAAAATAAACAAAAGCTTTTATATACGCAAGTTTATGTACAAGAAGCGTTCAACCGTGTCGAAGCAGATGCAAAAGAAACATTAATTGCAATTGAAAAAGGTGACAACCTACGCATGATGCTTTCATCATTACGTAAGTTAACACGTCATACGCCAACTAATGTTATTGCAAAGAAACGTGAAATCGCAGCGACGATTATTAAAGAAGAGCGTTATGTAGTTTAATATTGTACGGGAAAGAGCTGCAATCTTGTGGATTGTGGCTCTTTTAAACTTGTAAGCGGACATAGATTCCGCTATTTGGTATAAAAGGGTCTAATTATTAGGTTGAACGGACACACGTTCCGCTATAATACGAAATAACTGCTGTTACCCGGTGGTTCTCCACTAATAACGGAACCTATGTCCGGCAAAACTAGTATAATAGGAATTTTCTTGGAAATAAGGGATCCTGTGACAGGTTAAAAAGTTGAGCTACCAGTCATCTAAGCTTATACGATCTTGCTCGTTGAGTTCCACTTGCAACGCTTAAAATATGTAAATCAACCAGGTTATGTAAGATGCGTCTAGTATGACGGTCACTTATTCTTAAATGTGTGGCAATCTCAAGAGGAGTTATTGGACGTAGCACACGACGGGCAAATCGCACAACTTCTGCTTCAAGCCAGGATAATTGGGAAGGTGTATTAGTTGAGGAAAATTTACCGATGAAAGCAAGTATAAGCTGTTGACATTTTTTAGGCTCATCTTTGATAGATAAGTAGGCGATAGGTAATAATGTCCACCCATCAAGGGCTAACAATGAATGGCGCCAACATAAATCTTTAAAACGCCTTACGTCAAGATCTCTTGCATGAGGTCCATAGCCCTGGATCTCAATACATCCTTTCGCATCACCAGATCGGTAGGCAAGATCAAGGTAACGATAGCTATTGTTGAAATCACGTACTTCCCATTCCGGGTATAAATGATTAAAATTCCCTACAGTAGGAAACCAAACTATACGAAGAAACTCAACTGTACCATGTCCAAGACCCTTCTCTAGTAATTCACGTCTCCTATGATTTTTTTCTTCGGCAATCTGTTTTAGTAGCCATTTTTCATATTCTTGGTCAAATTTTAGCATTACTATTCTCCAATCTATTGTTTAATTTTCTATTTTTGAGTACATATCGGAACTAGTAGGATTTCATTCATCATGCAAAGGATGGTACAGGAAGCTTGAAGATAAATGCCTGATTAGGTAATTCGTGGATGTGAATTGTGGTTTTGGGCGGACACAGGTTCCGTTATTTGGTGAAAATAACGTGAATGATGGATTAAGCGGACTTAGATTCCGTTATTTGGTTATATGGGAGTTATTTTGTAATGGTTTTTAGTAAATAAAGGATCTGATGTCCGTTAAGATGTTGAAAATAGAAGGTTTTGTAGAATTAACGGAATGTGTGTCCGGCCCGGCAAAATCTAACTTCAGTCACGAAAAAAATAGACAAGGGATCTGCGGGGGAGCTTATTAACAGTATTTTCAGTATATCATCTAAAATAATTTTTTCCTATTCTTATTTGCGGCTACGGGTGTTAAATGGATGGCAATACAAATAATCCAGCTTTTCAATCGACCATACACGGCAATATTTGCTATAATAAATATGCATTTATTGAAATGGTTTGGAGGAATGCTTGTGGCTTTAACATTTTATTGGTATCCTAATTGTGGCACTTGTAAAAATGCAAAAAAATGGCTAGACGGTAACAATATCGATTATACTAGTATACATATTGTTGAACAGACACCATCTAAGCAAACAATTTTAGATCTGATGAACAAAAGCGAACTTCCTGCTAAGAAATTTTTTAACACAAGTGGGAAAAGCTATCGTGAAAAAAATATCAAAGATAAAATTGCAAATGCATCAAACGAGGAAATGTCCGAGATTTTAGCGTCTGATGGTATGCTAATTAAACGACCAATTACAACAGATGGCGAAAAAGTAACAGTTGGATTTAAAGAAGATATCTTTAATCATACATGGAAAAAATAATAGAGAACTAATTATCGGAGGGATTGTAATGAGCTTACCAAAAGACTTATTGTATTCAGAGGAACACGAATGGGTAAAAAAGGAAGATGGCAAAGTACGAATTGGTATAACAGATTTTGCGCAATCTGAATTAGGGGATATCGTATTTGTTGAACTTCCTGAAGTAGGAGACGAAATTGAAGCTGACGAACCTTTTGGTAGTGTTGAATCAGTTAAAACTGTTTCTGAATTATATGCTCCTGTGAGCGGGAAAGTTGTTGAAATTAACGAAGACCTTGAAGATAGCCCGGAATTTGTTAATGAATCACCATACGAAAAAGCATGGATGGTTGTAGTTGAACTGTCTAATGAATCAGAGATTGATGAATTATTATCTCCTGAAAAATATGAAGAAGTAATTGAAGAAGATTAATTTCGTGAAATAATAGTATTTTAGGCTGACTTGCCCCTATAAAAATGGAGGTATAGTCAGCCTTATTCATAAAGCGAGAAGGTATAAAATATAAATCTGTATACAGTGACAATACGTCAAATCTTCATTGGATAAGGAACATACAGCGATATAGGGGCACTTACGCTTTTGATCAATCATATAATTACTGTATAGAGTTATTTGCTTGATTTCATGAGGAGTGATATGTCATGATAACACCTGAGTCTGACAAAGTGATTATTGTTGAAGGATTAACAGATAAAAAACAAATCGAAAAGATAATCATGGATCCTGTTACGATTATTTGTACAAATGGAACTTTAGGTGTGGCTCGATTTGACGAGCTTTTAGACACGTATGATTTGGACAATAAAGACGTATATATCCTTGCAGATGAAGACAGTGCCGGGATGAAACTTAGAAAACAACTTGCACGAGAACTTCCTCACGCTGAACATATTTATGTGAGTAGCGAGTTTCGTGAGGTGGCGACAACCCCGGAATCTTTACTTGCGACTGCACTAGTAGGCAAGCGAATTAATGTTAATCCAATTTTTTTGATTTGAATTATTTTGTAGTAAGGTGATAGCATTGCAACCCATAACTGATGAACAACTAAAACAAGATCATTATTTTTTATACATTTATACTCCTTTTTGTGGAACATGCCATTTGGCAAAAACGATGCTAAACCAAATTGAATCGGTTCATAATGAGGATATTTTTCTGGAAATGAACGCTTCCTTACACCCTGAATTCATGCAGGAAGCACAAATAGAAAGTGTTCCATGTCTTCTCATAATGGATCAGCATCAGATAAAAGAAAAGATATATGCATTTCAATCCATTCCAAATATCTACACTTACTTACTAAAGTATGAACCAAAACTGTTTGCAAACAATTAAATTTCTTGTTGACAGTTGTTATAACAGGTGATACGATTTGATTTATAATTTAACACGAATTAAATACTTTTACACTCTTATCTAGAGCGGTGGAGGGGCTGGCCCTATGAAACCGCGGCAACCTTCAAACGAATTATCGTTTGAAAGGTGCTAACTCCTGCAAAGCAATTGCTTTGACAGATGAGAGAACGTAAAGACTAATATTATTACGTCTTTCTGTTCTCTTACAGAAAGGCGTTTTTTATTTTACTGATAGAAAGTATAAGTTTTTAAGGATATCAGTATAAGTGCAACTAAGGCTTTCGCCATTAAATCTTGGCGATAAGCCAAGAGTTCTAATAGAAGGAAGGTTTTTGCATGATTTCAATTGAAGGCTTAAGAAAGCAATTTAAAACGAATAAATCGACAATCAATGCGGTTGATGATTTATCACTAACGATAAAAGAAGGAGAAATATATGGTGTCATTGGGTATAGTGGCGCTGGTAAAAGTACATTTGTTCGTTTGCTAAATCGTTTGGAGGAGCCTTCAGATGGTCGTATTGTGATTGATGAACAGGAAATAACTTCTCTTAACACGAAGCAATTGCGATTGGCGAGACAAGAGATAGGTATGATTTTTCAGCACTTTAACCTTCTTTGGTCCAGAACAGTGAGAGATAACATCGCTTTCCCATTAGAAATTGCCGGGATACCAAAAAGCGAACGTGATGAACGAGTCACCGAACTTATTGGTTTAGTTGGCCTAACGGGTAGGGAAAGTGCTTATCCTTCTCAGCTAAGTGGTGGACAGAAGCAGCGGGTTGGAATTGCAAGGGCGCTTGCGAACAATCCAAAGGTACTGCTTTGTGATGAAGCAACATCTGCACTTGATCCGGAAACAACAAATTCCATACTTGATTTATTAGTGGACATTAACCAAAAGCTTGGATTAACCATAATTTTGATTACCCACGAAATGCATGTTATTCGAAAGATATGTAATCAAGTGGCTGTTATGGAAAATGGAAAAATTGTTGAACAAGGAGACGTCCTGGATATTTTCTTACGGCCAAAGCAACGGGTCACAAAGAAATTCGTAGAGCAGGTCATGGGTATAGAAGATGAAGATGAAAGTGTGAATCAGCTCATTCAAAGCTATGATCAAGGAAAAATTGTTCGGCTTCATTTTATCGGTGAAACGACTAATCAAGCGTTAATTAGTCACTTGGCAAAGAACCACCAAATTGACATTAATATTTTGCAGGGGAAAATCACTCAAACACAGCGAGGCGCATACGGAACAATATTTGTTCAAATGATTGGAAAAAAAGAAGACTTAGATAAAGCTGTACGTTTTGTGAAAGAAGACACCTCGGTAGAAGTGGAGGTGATCCGAGATGTTAACTAATTTTTTCCCGGATTTGGATGTACAGGATTTTTGGATTGCCACTTACGAAACGTTTTATATGACGATTTTAGCCTTAATCGGGACGTTTATTATAGGAATTATACTAGGCTTGCTTTTATATCTCACAACTAAAGATGGAATTTGGCAAAATAAATTTTTAAATCTTATTGTAGCAACGATAGTAAATGTTTTCAGAGCGATTCCGTTTATCATTTTAATTTTACTATTATTCCCGTTTACAGAGTTTTTAATTGGTACGATACGTGGTCCGAACGCGGCGTTGCCAGCGTTAATTATTGGAGCAGCACCATTTTACGGAAGACTAGTTGAAATTGCTTTGAGGGAGGTAGATAAGGGCGTAATTGAAGCAGCGAAATCCATGGGGGCTAAAACACGAACAATTATCTTTCGGGTACTGTTACCTGAATCCATGCCGGCACTTATATCTGGCCTGACAGTAACTGCAATTGCTTTAATTGGTTACACAGCGATGGCAGGTGTCATTGGTGCAGGTGGACTCGGAAATTATGCTTACTTTTATGGGTTTCAACGACACGATTTTGATGTTGTACTCGTTTGTACCATATTGATTGTTATTATTGTATTTATTTTTCAGTTCATTGGAGACTTCATTTCCAACAAATTAGATAAAAGATAAGGGGAGAGTATTATGAAGAAATTTTTAGCATTTATTTCAGTTTTAGTTGTATTGACGTTAGCGGCATGTGGGGGAAATGAAGAAAAAAATAGTGACAGTGACTCAGAAATCACTGTAGGCGCATCAAGTGTGCCACATGCTCAAATTTTAGAAGAGGCAAAACCGATTCTTAAAGAAAAAGGCATTACGCTAAATATTGAAGAGTATCAGGATTATGTATTGCCTAATCAAGACTTAGCTAGCGGTGATTTGGATGCAAACTATTTCCAACACATTCCATATCTGCAAAATCAGAAAGAAGAATTAGGCTATGACTTTACGCATATCGGTGGAATTCATATTGAACCAATTGGAATTTACTCAAAAACAATTAAGAGTGTGAAGGATATACCAGAAGGTACAGAAGTAATCATGAGTCGTTCTGTTGCCGATCATGGACGTGTTCTTTCCTTGTTGGAAAAAGAAGGGTTAATTAAGCTTTCAGATGAAGTTAATAAAGTAGAAGCAACGGTTGATGACATTGTTAAAAATCCTAAAAACTTAAAGTTCTCAGCAGATATTGACGCAGCATTTTTACCTGACATGTACAAATCTGAAGAAGAGGCTTTAGTGGCGATTAATACAAATTACGCAATCGGAGCTGAATTGAATCCATTGGAGGATGCCCTTATTTTAGAAGGCGAAGAATCGCCATATGTAAATGTAATTGCGGTTAAAAAAGATAACAAAGATAATAAGGCATTGCATACATTAGTTGATGTGTTGCACTCAGAGGAAATTCAAAACTTTATCTTAGAGGAATTTGAAGGTGCAGTCGTCCCTGTTGACGGAAAAAACTAAATTCGGAGTAATGTACAGTAAATGAGAGGAATTAGTTAAAAAAAATAAGAAAAGTCAGTTATCTTTATTTTCGGGGGAAATATTAAGTTCAATTCGTTATCCTACGTTTATTTGCGTTTTGTCCGGGGAACATAATTGTGATAATCTTATTATTGTAATTAAGTCGAAAGGATGATTCACTATTTATAGTGGTTTACGAATGAATTACACTCCAGAAATGGAGAAAGCGATGCATCAGTCTCACAAGATGGGGTATGCAGAGTATGGACGAAAGTTAGAAAATCAAATTGCAGTCGAAAAAAGACGACAACATGAATATGAAAAATGTAAACACATGACAGCTGAACTTGAAAGTCAACTACACAAATAAATAGATTATATGCATGATGTTGGTGGTGTGAAGAGATTCACATCATCAGCATTTTTCTTGTTTTTATACTATAATAGAAGATACTCGGATTTTTTATTCTTTTCATTAAAGTTTGTAGCCTAGAATCCATGGTGTATATAGTTGAAAAGAGTTGATAATAAATTCGAAATGATTTAAGATTGTAATGAGAATAAATTGAGAATGGATGTAATCATTCCGTTTGATAAATAGTATATAAAGAGAGTAATTGGAGGTATCGATATGGCAGGATCAACACTAGAAATTAAAAATCTTCATGTATCAATTGAAGGTAGTGAAATATTGAAAGGGGTAAACCTTACGATAAAAGGTGGCGAATTCCACGCAGTTATGGGACCAAATGGTACAGGGAAATCGACACTTGCATCTGCAATTATGGGGCATCCTAAATATGAAGTAACAGAAGGAAGCGTACTGTTAGATGGCGAAGACGTTCTTGAAATGGAAGTAGATGAACGTGCACGTGCAGGGCTTTTCTTAGGTATGCAATACCCAAGTGAAATTAGTGGTGTAACAACTTCTGATTTCTTGCGTTCATCTGTAAACGCACGCCGTGAAGAAGGTGACGAAATTTCATTAATGAAATTTATTAAAGAAATGGATAGTGCACTTGATTACCTTGAAATCGATAAAAACATGGCACAACGTTATTTAAATACAGGATTCTCCGGTGGGGAGAAGAAACGTAATGAGATTCTTCAATTAATGATGATTAAACCAGAAATTGCAATTTTAGATGAAATTGACTCTGGATTAGATATTGATGCATTAAAGGTAGTATCAAAAGGAATTAATAAATTACGCAGTGAGAACTTTGGTTGCTTAATCATTACACACTACCAACGCCTATTAAACTACATTACACCTGACAATGTTCATGTAATGATGCAAGGACGCGTTGTTAAATCAGGTGGACCTGAGCTTGCTAAGCGTTTAGAAGCAGAAGGTTATGAGTGGATTAAAGAAGAATTAGGTATTGAAGACGAAACTGTAGGCCAAAAAGCGTAGAAGTTAGGAGGGGTAGTATGACTGTTGAAACAAAGCTGCCATATGATAAAGAATATATCAATCAGTTTTCAGGTGATCGAAACGAACCAGAATGGATGAATTCATTACGCCTTCAAGCTCTTGAACAAGCTGATACGCTTGAGATGCCAAAGCCTGATAAAACGAAAATTGGTAAATGGAATTTTAGTAATTTTAAACATTCAGCACAAGGCGATAAGCTTTCATCACTTGAAAATTTGCCTGAAGAAATTAAAGATTTTATTGAAAAAGGTAACGAAAACCTTATAATACAACGGAATCATTCCGTAGCATATGCATCACTAAGTGCAGAGTTAAAGGAAAAAGGTGTTATTTTCACTGATATTTTCACTGCATTAAATGAGCATGAGGATGTGGTGAAACGCTATTACATGAAGGATGCAGTATCTATTGATGAGCATCGTTTAACAGCGTTACATGCAGCATTAATGAATGGCGGCATATTTGTATATGTTCCAAAAAATGTTGAATTAGATGTACCAATCCAAACTATTTTCTGGCAGGAAGATCCTGAAGTTGCACTATTCAATCACGTGTTAGTTGTAGCAGATGATAATAGTTCATTAACTTATGTGGAAAACTACATTTCAAATAATCATGAGCAAGAAACTGTAGCAAATATTGTTACAGAGGTTATTGCACACAATAATGCAAGAATCTCATTTGGTGCAGTCGATAACTTTGCAGAAGGTACTACGACATATATTAACCGTCGTGGAGTTGCTTATCGCGATGCGAAGATTGACTGGGCACTAGGGCAAATGAACGATGGGAACACCGTTTCAGAAAATATTACACATTTAGTTGGTGATAATTCTGAGTCAAATGCGAAAACAGTAACAGTTGGTCGTGGTAAGCAAACGCAAAACTTTACCGCAAAAATCGTTCACTTTGGTAAAGAATCAGAAGGATATATTTTACAACATGGTGTGATGAAGGATAAAGCTACTGCAATATTTAATGGAATTGGTAAAATCGAACACGGTGCTTCTAAATCGAACGCTGAACAAGAATCACGTGTTTTAATGTTAAGTGATAAGTCACGTGGTGATGCTAATCCAATTCTATTAATTGATGAAGATGATGTAACAGCAGGGCACGCTGCATCTGTTGGTCGTGTTGACCCTATTCAATTATACTACTTGATGAGCCGTGGTATTACACAACAAGAGGCTGAGCGCTTAATTATTCATGGTTTCCTGGCGCCAGTTGTTAATCAGCTTCCAATTGAATCGGTTAAGAAACAGTTGACACAAGTAATTGAGAGGAAGGTTTACTAATGGATGTAAAAGCCATAAGGCAAATGTTTCCTATCCTTGATCAGGAAGTAAATGGACATCCTTTAGTCTACCTTGACTCATCAGCAACATCACAAAAGCCATTGCCAGTTATCGAGGCGATTGATACTTATTATCGTCAGGATAACTCGAATGTTCATCGCGGGGTACACACACTTGGTACACGTGCCACTGAAAAGTATGAAGGAGCGCGCGAAAAGGTTCGCCGTTTCATCAACGCATCCAGTACTGCAGAGGTGATCTTCACCCGTGGTACTACTACATCAATTAATACAGTAGCATACAGTTATGCTCGCCAGAATTTAAAAGAAGGCGACGAAATCGTTATTACACCAATGGAGCATCATAGTAATATCATTCCATGGCAACAGGCTGCAAAAGCTACTGGTGCAACATTAAAATATATACCACTTGAAAAAGATGGTACTATTGCACTTGATGCTGTACGTGATACAATTACTAGTAATACCAAGGTAGTTTCTGTTATGCATGTTTCCAATGTACTTGGAACGATTAATCCGATAAAGGAAATTGCGGAAATTGCTCATCAAAATGGAGCAGTAATGCTTGTGGACGGTGCGCAAGGTGCCCCACACATGTCAGTTGACGTAATTGATTTGGATTGTGACTTCTATGCATTTTCTGCTCATAAAATGGGTGGACCAACAGGTATTGGTGTTTTATATGGTAAACGAGAGCTTTTAGAAAACATGGAGCCAGTTGAATTTGGTGGAGAAATGATTGATTTTGTTCATTTACACGACTCAACATGGAAAGAGTTGCCTTGGAAGTTTGAAGGTGGAACGCCAATCATTGCAGGTGCCATCGGTTTAGGCGCTGCAATTGATTTCCTTAATGATGTAGGAATGGACAACATCATCGAACATGAACATAAATTAGCTCATTATGCACTTGAAAAATTGCGTACCATTAATGGGATCACCATTTACGGTCCGGAAGAACGTGCAGGGCTTGTAACATTTAACTTGGATGATGTACATCCACACGATACGGCAACGGCTCTAGATGCGGAAGGTATAGCAGTCCGTGCTGGCCATCATTGCGCACAACCTTTAATGCGATGGTTAGAAGTAACAGCAACAGCACGTGCTAGCTTTTATTTATATAACACCGAAGAAGATATTGACAAGTTAGTTTCAGGACTTGTTAAAACAAAGGAGTATTTTGGTGATGTCTTTTAATAACCTCGATACACTATATAGACAAGTAATTATGGATCATTATAAACACCCAAGAAATCGTGGCTTTGTCGAAGGTGACGCATTGACGGTTGATATGAATAACCCAACATGTGGGGATCGTATACAACTCCAGCTCAAAATCGACGATGGAATAGTTACAGACGCAAAATTCGAAGGTGAAGGATGTTCCATCAGCATGTCATCTGCATCCATGATGACACAGGCAGTTAAAGGAAAACAAATCGATCAAGCGTTAAAGATGTCTAAGCTCTTTTCACAAATGATGCTGGGTGAAGATGTTGATACAGAAGAATTTGATTTAGAGGACATTGAAGCGCTGCAAGGCGTGACAAAATTTCCAGCCCGCATTAAATGTGCAACACTAGCCTGGAAAGCAATGGAAAAAGGTGTTCATGAGTAGCAAAAGCGTAAGCGATTGTTAAGGTGCGTATAGACTGGACTGACCTGTGCGAGATAAGGAAACACGAAAGTGATATTCTTTCGATGTTGACTTATCGAAGATACGGGGAAGGAAGTCTACTAGCAACTGATCGCTGTAGCTAGACGTAGCCAAATGGAGTAGCTTGAGTTTCAAACACCTAAAGGAGGTTTTTTACATGGCGAAAAAAGCGCCTGAAATCGAAGAGTATAAATATGGATTTCATGATAAAGACGTTTCAATTTTTCGTACAGAAAAAGGGTTAACGCCAAACGTAGTAAAAGAAATTTCAAAAATTAAGGACGAACCTCAGTGGATGCTTGACTATCGTTTGAAGGCATTGGATCAATTCTACAAAATGCCTATGCCACAGTGGGGCGGAGATCTTTCTGAGTTGAACTTTGATGAAATTATTTACTATGTTAAGCCATCAGAACGTCAAGGGAAAACATGGGATGAAGTACCTGAAGAAATTAAACAAACTTTTGATAAGCTAGGAATTCCTGAAGCAGAACAAAAATATTTGGCTGGGGTTTCAGCACAATATGAATCTGAAGTTGTGTACCATAGCTTAAAAGAAGACCTATCTGACTTAGGAATTGTCTTTAAAGATACAGATACTGCGTTAAAAGAGAATGAAGACTTATTTAAAGAATACTTCGGGAAAGTTATTCCTGCTTCTGACAATAAGTTTTCTGCACTAAATTCAGCAGTGTGGTCAGGTGGATCGTTCATTTATGTTCCAAAAGGTGTGCAAACAACAACACCATTACAAGCATATTTCCGTATTAACTCGGAAAATATGGGACAATTCGAACGTACACTTATCATTGTTGACGAAGGTGCATCGGTTCACTATGTCGAAGGTTGTACAGCACCAGTTTATACAACGAATTCTCTGCATAGTGCAGTTGTTGAAATCTTTGTTAAAAAAGATGCCTATTGCCGCTATACAACGATTCAAAACTGGGCAAACAATGTGTATAACCTAGTAACGAAGCGTGCGACATGTGATGCAAACGCAACGATGGAATGGGTCGATGGTAACATTGGATCTAAATTGACAATGAAATACCCAGCAGTCATCTTAAAAGGTGAAGGCGCTCGTGGTATGACATTATCGATTGCTATCGCTGGCCGTGGACAACACCAGGATGCTGGAGCTAAAATGCACCACTTAGCACCAAACACTTCATCAACCATTGTTTCGAAATCAATTTCAAAACAAGGTGGTAAAGTAACGTATCGCGGAATTGTTCATTTTGGACGCAAAGCAGAAGGTGCACGTTCTAATATTGAATGTGACACGTTAATCATGGATAATGAATCAACATCAGATACAATTCCATATAACGAAGTAAATAACGAAAATATTTCATTAGAGCACGAAGCAAAAGTTTCGAAGGTTTCTGAAGAGCAATTATTCTACTTGATGAGTAGAGGGATTAGCGAACAGGAAGCAACAGAAATGATCGTAATGGGCTTCATCGAGCCATTCACGAAAGAACTTCCAATGGAATATGCAGTTGAAATGAACCGACTTATCAAATTCGAAATGGAAGGTTCAATTGGATAAAAGTAATTACCCCTTGTCACATCAATGTTTGTGGCAAGGGGTTGTTTTTGATTTATAATTTTGTGCCCTATTTATGCCCCTTTGGTATCAAAAGAATCAATATAATAATTACTAAAGTGTTATAATTTTATATATGCTGTATTTAAGTTTGTCACATTTTCTCGTTTAGAAATACCATTAGCCTAATAGATAATAGTTATGTATGCGTGGAGCATTAGAAAAGCTTACCAAAAAGAACTAAACGTTAATCTTTTTAGCATTTCTTTCGCACTTTGATTAAGGTCATAAAAATATACCGCTTCTGTCATGTTTTTTACTAGCGATTTTCACAAGATTTACCAATGGGGTAACGTCATGGAAGGGCGGATTTACAACATTAAAGACTCTGGAAGATAAAAGGGGCTAATTTTTCAGTATTTTACTGAGAAATTAGCCTTTCGCTATTCAATAACAGCGTCCTTTTATGGAAAATCGTTTATAGAACTATTAAGCACATAATTGAATAAAAGCAACCGCTAATGAATCTACTCACTATCTTAGTCCCTCTGTCTGTTTACAATTGTATTGTAAGCATTTTCTAATATACTACCTGAAATAGGATTGTATTCTAACCAATTACCAAAATCATTCTTATAAAAAATATAAGGCTCAAAATATACATGCAATATGATGACATCACCATTTGCTAATTCAATTGTTTCTCCATGATTTGTGTTTTTGTTTTCGAGCAACCCATCTGCTTTTGTCATCATATTTTTTAACGCCTGTTTGTTAGTAATTGATTTTTGAAACGATGTAAGGATGGGTATTTGGGATGTTATCAACCTTTTTTGTGCAACCTTGATTTCTAAATCTTGCATGACACCCTCAACTTTAGAGATTAATTTATTAATTGCTTCTGTTGTTACACCTTCTGGTTTCGTTTCATCACGTAAACAACGTAACCATGCTAAAAACGTGTAAGAATGAGTATTATATGGAGAATACTTACGATGATACTCTTTATGAAGTCCGCGATTTAATAAAATAGCATTTTTGGGATTATAACTAAGTTCGGCAAATTTACGAATACTATATAGATGATGCACGTCTACGTTTATTATGTCCCCTGTAAGTTCACATTTCCCATCATTAAATTCCTGTGCTTGTTTTAAAAATGAGTTATACTTAGTATTGTCACGCTTTACTTCCTTTTTAATTTCACATATAGGACAACTTTTATATTTTAAAAATACTTTGGGCTTCATTTCAAATATGTGACCAGCATTGCAAGAGTAAATAACTTCTCCATTCCCCCTATTTGGATACTTGATTAACGCCCAACCACAGCCTAAAATTTCATCTAAAGATTGTACTTCTTTACGATGTTTTTCAATCTTTTTCATTCATTTCTTACCCCCTATTACATTTTATTGGTTCGATATTTGAAAAAACATTTATTTTAATTACCATTACTTCCACAATAAATTGTTCCATAAATTGGCCCTGATCCTGACACATGTCTTTATTCTTATACTGCGCCCTAAAGAGGACGCAATTCTTTTTCACAATTGCACATTCTTATTAAACACAGATGGAAATATCACTCATCAGCTAAACTGCTCCATCGATACAGGAACAATCGTTTTATTATTATTTCTATCAACAGACAGTCAGTATTAACCTGTTTTAAGTAAAGCAATTTTCTCTGTAGGATATAAACTGATTAATGTATTGATTATTTTATTACATAAATCAACAGCATCTGAGGTAACCGTTGTAAGCTCTTTATTTTTGGAAGGAATTCTGTGCAGTCTATGTAGGGGGTTTCCGCAAACTGTAAATTCCGAATTCCTTAAAGATGACCACTGACCATGGGCAAACCCTGAAGTCCAATCATAGTAGCTATTATAAATATCTTTCACATCAGCAAATTCACTCATCTTTCTTAAGTTAGAATTTTCCCAATGCCCCAAGTTAATATCGCTATACTCTTGCCATTGATCCTCATTTGCAAGCATCTCTAAAGTTTCCAACGATACAAATTGTGGTTGTGCAGCGAGTTCATCAATTTTTAAGAAAGCTAACTTAGCTTGACCCGATCCATAAACACGATAACTTAGCCATAAATCTTCATCATTCTTTTTTGCTAAATATGCTAGAGTTATATAACATTCGGCAATAGTTCTTAAACCTAAGCGACCTGTAATACCATTTTGTATGGGTGAATAAGTCAATTCCTTTAATATATCTATACAATATAAAGCAAAAGCGAAGCTTGCTTCATGTTTTGCATCGATTGCTGATGTAGATCTTGATGTATAAAAATGTTCTCTAATTGCAATTTCAATTTCATCAATATTTTGTACGATTAACGCTGCTAACTTCGGTTCTTCTTCTGTAACTACATTTAAATCCCAACACGGAGAGATATTTAAAGCTTCATCCCAAAATTGTTGTACCCAGTGACTTGGTTCTGACATGACGCTCATCGCGTTTTCACATGAACGAATTGCGGGGCGTACCATTTTCATATCACTTTTTTGCGGATAATAAAATATTTCCTCAGCAAACTGCCCCATTTGTAATTTCCCGTTAGCCATAAGATAGAAAATTCTAGCCCATCGGCAGTCCGTTGCTAATTGCGATTGCTGATCTAACATATTCGCTACGCTGCTATATAATTTATAAAATTCATTTTTTATATTATCACTATCAATGCTAATAAACTTTTCCAATAAGTGTTTCTTGGGAAAGGATTCAAATAAAAGAAGAGGTTTAATTTCTTCTGTTAAAAATAATTCATTAAATAAAAAGTCATAGAATTCATCGATTTGTTTGTCTGACATATTACTGATAGATTCAATTGCTAATTCTTCAGGGCGTAATTCTTCAGGTTTATCGTAAAAGTATTTACATATTTTGTGTATATTATTTATGCCTGTTAATCTGTCATTTAAATTAATAATCAATCCAATCCATAAAAAACTTGGCAACCTGTCATCTTTCCATGAAAGTTTCTTCATGTTTTCTAATTGTGAAAATGGAGAAGATAGTGTCTTTCCCTTTCGTTTGTGTTGAGCAATAGTTGTATGCTTTCGTTCTTTTTTTTCTCTGCTTTTTCTACCCATTACTTTTCCTCCTTGAAATATAGTAACAATAATCAAACAATAAATGGATGAGAACTTAAACAATTGGCAGTTAAATTCCCACCAGTTATACATTCTTTATTCCACACAATGCCCTTTTGTGGATGACTGCTCTTATTGAAAATCAGTCGAATTTGCACAACAAGTATACATTTTTGATTCCAAAAACTATATCTTTTTAACTTTGTCATATAGAAGGAATGAAGTGGTAAAAAATATGTCACGGATGGTACATTTCATGGCTGTAATCACACCTAACTTTATTTGATAAATTTATATTTTTCGATAAAATGTTTTCTGATTTGTTCTGGGAGTAAATTTTTCTTCGATAGATCTTACTGATTCAGTCGCAATTGTTATTATGTTTTCAATTGATTTATAAGTGGTTTCAATGTTTTCTGTATCAATTTTGGGTTTGTAATAAAAGGAGTACTGTCTGATTTACTTATATAATCAAAGTTTTAATTATATTTGTTTTTAGTTATTTAAGTAATTCGATATTTTTTCAAGTTCCTGTGATTCAAATTGTGGTGTTATATCGAGATATGTATCTGCTGTTGTTTTGATTGAGCCATGTCCTAAGCGCTTAGATAAATATAGTAGATCAGTACCAGCTTCAAGTGAGAGAACTGCATGTGTGTGTCTGAAAGTGTGTGTTCCTTTATATTCAATACCTGCGTTTAGACAATGACCTGCAAGTGTGTCTCTAACGGTTGAAGGTGTCATATAGTTTCCATTGTATGTTTGAAAAATGATAACATCTTTATTTCTTTTAAATTTATCATACTTAGAGATGCAATCATTTTGAATCTTTTTAAACCATCCTAGTAATTCGATAGTATTTTCATCAATCTCAATGTTGCGGTAAGAACTAAACGTTTTTAAAGATGCAATTCTTAATTCGTTATTATCATTTCTAGCAGTTTGTTTACTAATATCTAAACGATGACCATTGAGATCACTCCACCTTAATGCCAGTACTTCGCTTATTCTCAGACCTGTACGTGATAATAAAAAGATGAGTGCGTAATATACTTTATATTCTTTAAAACGAGGTGATTCATATCCTTTTAAATAATTTAACAGGGTATTGAGTTCGCCTAAGCTATAATATTTTACATCTTTCCTAAGATTACGAAATTCATCGGGCTTAGCAATTTTTAATCTCGCAGCAGGATTCTTATCTAATAGTTCCAATTCATGTATAGCATGATAAAATATATCTTTTAATGTGGAAAGATGTTTTAAACGGGTACCATAAGAATACTTTTTATTTCCTTCATATGATTCCATCCATTCAATTACATCATTTCTATTTATATTAAAAAGCCTTCTTCTTCCGAAATAGGGCTCAATATGCAACCGTTTGATTACTTCTAATTGTTCAAATGTTGAATCCTTAACGGTTCTCTTTTTTTGAGAAAACCAATCATCTATTACTGTCTTAAATGGGATTTTTCTGTCTACAATTGTTTTGTTATAGTAAACTTTATTTTCAACTTCATTTGCTCTAATTTCTGCTTCTTTTTTTGTATTGAATGCCCCAATACTTTTTCTTTCACCATCAATGTAAACTCTAGATTGCCATTTACCACTTTTTAATTTTCTAAATGTAGCCAAACAGATACCCCCATAAAACAATCATCAAATACTATGAAATACAATTACAATACCTTTTCAATGTTAAATTGTAGAAAGTTTTTAATTACAAAATTAAATTCATTACGATTTTAATAGATCGTCAAAAGCCGTTTGAATTAATATACGGGCTTTTCTTCGTTGCTCAGGAGTCATTAATTGTAAGTACATTTCAATCATTTTGGTATCCTGATCAGTATTGTCAATATCGTTATGCAGCACTGTAAAATTTGTTTTAGATTCGTTGTTATTACCTTTCACACTATTTGTTATACCTAATAAATAATCGCTAGACACGTTGTAATAATCAGCGAGTTTTTTTATCACCTCTATATCAGGTTCAACATGGTTGTTCTCATAATGAGAGTAACGAGCTCTGGAAACATCAATTGCTTTTGAAACTTCTTCCTGACTCTTATTGTATTTTGCCCTATGCAATTTTAATCTTTTTCCTAATACACCATTTTTATCATTCATGGTATCACCTCTATGTATTATTATAACTGACTTATGATAAAAAGATTACCGTTTTTGAAATCATTTTTGAAAAATTATTTATCAAATAGGCATTGACGATAAAATATTTATCATTTATTATGTAACTATACCGTTGATAAAAAAGTTATCAGAAAGGAGGGTACATTTGTATCGCAAACATCTTTTTGCAATTAGAAAAAAATATAGTATAACCCAAAAGGAATTAGCTGAAATAATTGGAATATCAGAAGTTTATGTGAGGAAAATAGAGAAGGGAGTTGTAAAGCCTGGAAGAGATACTATGTTGAAATATGAATATTTCTTTAATGTAGATATTAAGAAGCTTTTTCCTGATATTTTTTTGCATATTAATGATAAAAAAGTTATCAAAAGTGTTAGGAGGAGTATAAATAATTGAAGTACATGTTGATGAAAATCAAATTCGGCAAATTTATGAAAAAGAGATAAGAAATAAATTAGAGGAAATAGAGAAGGAATTGGTGTATTGGGATTCCAACGAGCTTAAAAGGCGTACTTGCATGTGTTGGAACACAATCCAAAACACATTCTTTTACGATGATGGTTTTCCCAAAATAAAGGTTGGTGGCAAGTGGTATTTCCCAGCAGAAGAAGCTAAGAGGTTCCTAGGGGAATGGTTGAATAGTAGGAGGAATTGAGTAGGAGGATGCTGGAATGAAAAGTATATTCAGGATAAGCAAAAATAATAATTTTGTAGTTATGGATAAAACGGGTTTAAACGATAAGAATTTGTCATGGAAGGCAAAGGGCATTTTAGCTTTTATGTTGTCGAAACCCGATGACTGGACTTTTTATATTAGTGAATTAATAAAACATTCAACAGATGGTGAAAGGGCATTTCGCTCAGGATTTAAAGAATTGGAAAAGTACGGATATACGAAACGGAGACCCGTTCGAGAAGGACAAAGAATTGCTTATTGGGAGACTATTGTATATGAAAATCCTCTACTTTGCGGTTCTGCACATGTAGAAAATGTAGATGTACAAAAACTAAATGTACAAAATGTCCCCCCTACTAAGAATGAACTAACTAAGAATGATAGTAACTATATTTCTACTACTAACAAGGCAATTAAGTTTTATGAAATAAACTATGGTATTGCTAGTCCATATGAGAAAGAATCTATTTTCAAATGGACAGACAGTTTGGGAAGTGATCTGGTTATTGAAGCAATGAAACGTTCAATTAAGCGAAATAAAAAATCATGGGGTTATACGGAAAGAATATTAAAATCATGGCACAAAAATAACATTACTACTATTGAACAGGCTGAATCTGAAGAAGTAGATTTTCGGAAGCAGCACCGAATTAGCAATCAAAAGTCTCATAAACAAACAAAATTGAATCATGATGGCTATAATTATGGATTTTAAGGAGTGAAGATTATGCGGAATATAAATAAAAAGGTAGGCAATCCGAAGCAAGGATTGATTAAGACCTATATTTGTCAAAGTTGTCACCAAGAGGTGGAACGGAAAGAGCTAGTTATACCAATCGGACCATTTAAAGGGGAAAAGACAATAGTCGATTTTGGGTGCAAATGTGAGGATATTAAACTAGCAGAGCAAACAAAACGATCTCATATGCAATTAAAACAAGATAAATTGATTAATAGTTTTAATTACTATTCATTAATAAATGATTCATTAAAGAGTGCAACAATAGAGAACTATAAACCAACCAGTATTGAGTTAAAAAAAGCAAAAAAGATGGTGTCAGCATATATAGATGCATTTGATGGGAAACACAATCTATTACTTACTGGAAACTATGGAACTGGAAAAAGTCATCTTTCTATCTCTATTACTAAAGAGTTAATGGAATTAGGGTATCATTGCTTGTTCGTATCGCTTCCAAAACTGCTAACTAAAATTAAGCGAACATATAACAAGGAAGGAGTAACGGAGGATGAATTATTAGATTTTATCCGTCAGGTAGATTTATTAGTAATTGATGATATTGGATCAGAACAACAAACTGAATGGTCTACTTCAAAATTGTTTGAGATTTTTGATGACCGTACTGGGAAAGCAACGATTTATACCACAAATTTAAATAGTACTGAACTAAAAAAACGAGTGAATGAACGGAATTTCTCTAGAATGATGGAAAATACAGAAGTTGTTGTTATGAATGGTACAGATTATAGGAGGAGGGAATTTTAAGATGTGGCAAGGAATGAAAAGCGTGATGGTATTTCACCAAAATGACAGTCAAACGGAATCGAACCTAAGGTGGGAGGACTGGATTAAACATAAAAATTCAGATGGATATAAAACTGCGCCAACTGTTGAGCATACGACAGAGTATTTAAAAAGCAGGAAAACAGAAGAAAACGATACGCCTAATATCTCAGACTGTTTTCCTGCCCCGAAGAAATTTGATTATAGCATAGTTGATTGAATATAGACAATCTTTTAAGGCCATTGAAGAGGATTTAGATTAATATATGGTTTGTAAAGAATAAAAAGCATTGTAGCTTGGTTAAAGGACTAGGATTATTTCAGAAGGAGATGTGTCGTATGGAAAGAGCTTTAAATCAAACAGAAGAAAAGCGTTTAAACAATTATATTCAAAAACGGGAAGATCCTGAAGGTAAAGGTTTTATACAAGAAAAGTACGTCAGCAATACTGGTATGATTTACTTTGATCTTATTTTACCATCACAAGAAAGGGTACAAGGCTTTCTTATACAATAAATATTTTTAGAAAAAGGAGTTATTTCTATGCCTCTTAAAAGGTTAGTAAGCAGTTGTGTTTGTTTTTTTCTAGTAATGCTTTTGGTAGCATGCGGAAGTGACAACAGTCTTAATGGAGAAGGAATGATTATCGAATTGAAGCCATCTGAGGTTCAAGACTTTGTGACTGAAAAGGGTGGATTCATTTACGTAAAGTCAGCGCTAGAATCAGACAATGAGGATGACAAAATGATTATGAATGAAATTAAACGTATTGCGGAAAAAAAGGAAATTAACTTTTATGTTTTCGATCAACAAAAACATAGAAAATACATTGAAATTGATCTAGATTCACAAGCATTTGGATTTTATCAGGATGGTACTAAAAAGTCGGATATAGAACTATCTCGTATTGAAAAAAAGGATAAGGTAGCACAGAAAGTTAGCACTCTAATTCAAAAAGTCAAAAATAACGATAATTAGAAAGAGGTGTACAATGAATACGGTTGAAATCCTTGAAAAATTTGCTGGACATCTTGATATTACGAATCCAATCATGTTTTTGCTGCGTGAAATTGGTTGGATATTTATTAAAGGAATGGCTTGGTTAGTCAATAGTTTAGAAAACGTAATTAATAGTGTATTAGGTTTAAAAGGTTTTTATAGCAGTACAAAGATCACTGAATTTGTCGATACGATTCAACCTATTTTAATTACGTTATTTGCTTTTAACATTCTCTATATAGGTTTTTTAGTATTATTTCAAAAGAAATTTAATCGTGAAGGTATTGTTATTAATGTTTTTATGGCATTGGCAATACTTGTGATTTTAGGCACAGGATTAGATAAAGTAAACAAGTTTACAGACGACGCTATCAATGTAATTAACATGAATGGGACAGAATCAATTGCTACATCAGTTATCAAAGAAAACATAACTGATGTAGCACTGTTAGACAAAAGTGGTTGGAAAAAAGCGAACCTTGATGTCTCAAATAATATTTCTCAAGAACATGTAAGGGATATTAATATTACGGCAACGATTGACGATGATTTTGAATTTGCAAACGGAGACTCCCTTTCAAATGTCGGTCAAGATGTATTGAGTAATAAGATAATGTACACAGGCAAACCTACATTAAAAGAACTCGATGGTGGTTGGTTTTCGTTTGATGAATATTATTATCGTTGGTCGTGGAACTTTTGGAACATGGCTTTAACACTTGGCATTATGGCATTTGTGCTAATAACAACATCTGTTAAATTAACAAAGTTATTTTTTGAACTAACCTTTAATTATTTAATAGCGGGTATTATCGCACCATTAGATATGCATAGCGGTCAAAAAATGAAACAAGTCATTCAAAATATCGTTAATATTTTTGTTACTACGATAATGATTTTTCTATCAATGAAAGTGTATTTAATTGGTACAGACTGGCTTGAAGAAGAAACGGGCGGGTTAGTATATATAATTGCCATGCTTGGTTTTGCGATGGCGGTTATAGATGGTCCAAACATTGTAGAACGATTATTTGGAATAGATGCAGGTATGAGTGGTGGCATGAAATCAATTGCAGGTGCTTATGCAGGTGTAAAAGGTTTAGGTAAGGGTGCAAGGGTAGGTGGTAACCATCTAATATCAGCAGGTGGAAAAACTGCAAGTGCAGGTGGTTTCGTAGCAGGTTTGGCTAGTGGGGGAAAAGGTTCTTCTGGAAGCAGTCAATCAAACGAAGGAAAAGACAAAGAAGGTAAAGGTGAAAACGGTGAAGGGCAAAAGAACCAAAGTAGAGAAGGTGGTGACAGTTCAAGTCAAGCACAAGAGGAAACCGCAAGTTCGTTAGAAAATGATATGGATCAAGAATCAAATCAAGGAGAGTCCAATTTTGAAATAAGTGGATTACATGATGAAATGGAACAACAAGGGTACGAAAGAGGAGAAGAAAGTTCTAATCAAGGTTCATCATCAAAGGAAAATACACCTTCATTTGAAAATGAAATACAAGAAAAAAATAATCAGGCAGCACCAAATGGTTCATCTGAAAGTATAAGTGGATTACATGACGAAATGGAACAATCAACTGGTGGAAATCTTACATCAAGTGGTGGTTCACAACAAGCAAGCGTAGGAAGTATACCAACAGGTGGAGGTTCAGCACCAAGCGAACCATCACAACCAAGTACAGGAAGTGTATCGACTGGTGGGGGGGCAGTACCAAGTGAATCAACACCACAATCGAAACAAGAAACAAATCAAACACAAACAGAAAATAGACATGTAGGTCAGGTTGTAAGTGATCGTTTCAATCAAAATAAAACCGTTAAACAATCAAGAAATAGTTATCAAATCGGTAAGAATACTGCCGAGTCTATTAAAAAACAGTCGGAAAAAAGTTTAGAGGTAGATAAAAAATAACAGATTTTAGAAAAAGTCATCAACAAAAAATGAGAAGAAAGATAATAAAAAAGAGATAAAAATAACAGTGAAAACACTAAATATGAAATAGATCAACTGCAAAAAAAAGAGTTACAAAATAAAAATAAGTAAGAGAAAACGAACTTTTCTTTTGCAAAAATAAACCGAGTTAAAATTAAAAATGGCACCTAAATAGTGTCATTTTTTTATGTTTATAATCAATAAATAGGTAAATAAACCTATGCACAAAACTGGCACATAGTGACTATTTACCTATGCGCAAAACTGACACAAGTCGAAAAATCGTGTACCCAATCAAACACTAGGCCCTGCCTAGTATCACACGTAAAGTGGGAACATGTTTTCCTTATGCTCTTTCTAAAAATCACTCGGGATAACTTTTGTTTCAGAAAAAGAAAAGGAGCACACTTCTTATGCACTTTCTTTCTCACTATCTAATACAAAATGCCGAAAATAAATGCATTATAAAATAAAAAAAAGGTGGAGATTGGATGGACATTTTACTAAGGGATATTAAACCGCAAGTTACAAAAGATGAACAAGCAAAAAAGTTAAACCTAAAAAAATGATTGAGAGCGTGAATTATAAATTACATTGGATAAAAATACAGAAGTGATTAAAATAATGGGTGAAAAATTGGAAGAGAATACAAAATTATAAATTACTTACTGAAGGATATCGAATAGTAAATGATGGTAGCTTAACATTTTTAGAATCTGGGTGGTTCTGAAATAAACCACCTCAAGTTTCAGATTAAAAATAAAAGGGAGCACTATATGAATACAAACAAAAGATGAAAAGTGATGTGAGTGATATTGAAATAGTAGATATAAAATTTAGTAATAGTATGAACGGGTTAGCTGTTTTTGGTTATGTTCAATTAAAAGTGATTTGTCATTTTTTTCTTTTATAGGGCGCTTTAATTGAATAACACAAATGGAAAATCAAACATTATTTTAAACTAACTGCGGTTTGAGGTTTTCTTTTTTAGAAAATAAGGTATACTATAAGTGTAAAGTCATACAAAAAAAATCGCCCCATGCTAGTTACATGGAACTGTAACAATAAGCTAACCCCATCAAGAGGGGAAGGCACATAGTTTGAGAAATCCCTCACTGATACCCAAAATCAACATGAGGGGTTATTTTTTTGTTTTATCTTTTTAAAGAGTTTTTAGCGTAGTATTGTATACTGTCAGTTGTTTTTTAACTTACCTATTAACTACATATTTAAATAAAAGCGTATTCCATAATAGGGCGCCTTGAATAAAGGATGCGTTCTTTTTCTTGTTTAGGGCCATTTTTTTGAATAACCAAGATTTCCATTTTAGAGTATTTTAGTTATGTTAAAATTAATGAACCAGTATTTGGGAAAGAGTGATCTTAACGCAGGTTAATTGAAGAAGGGTTCTATCAATTAATAAAATGTATGTAACTAGATAAATGTTATAATTTAGTTATTAGTGTTAATAAACCAATTGTCAATAAAAATAATGGGCATAGTAATGATTAGGATAACTTTATGGGAGAACGCATTGATTCAATTGAGCATGGACTGGAACATCTGGAGGCTGCTATAAAAAATGATGATGCTTACGATTATAAGAGAGTGGTTTTAGATTTCTGTCATGCAGCTCAGTTGTTGTTGAAGGAGATATTATTCAGAATAGATTCTACGAGGTTAGTACATATTGCTAAAGGGCAATATGTACTAATTTTTATTTAAATAAAAAAAGGAGAAGTGAAAGATACTCTTGAAGTTTTTGGAATTATTTCTACTATAGTTTCAATATGTAATTGGATTACTAAAGTTCTTTACTTTGTATGTTCCAACTTATTGCAACAGATCTATACACACGTTTGGTTGGATGTATTATATTATAAGGGTTATTGATAACTTTTATTTCTGGTTTATTGAATACGTCGGTAAGTATAACTAAATTATAATTTCCTTCTAATTTTTTCGCAGTTTCCCACTCTTTATCAGTGAAGCTTATTCCACCACTTTCAGATGAAAGGCCCTTAACTTCAAATACTATTCCGGAATTCCCATCAAGTTTAAAGTCAAAGCCACTCCCTTCGTCCCTAGTGTCAATTAAATCTCCTTGATATTTATGAAAAAAACCATTGTTAAAGTATTCAACAAACAGCTCCTCGGCTTTTTTTCCCGTGACGCCCCTGCTATTAAAGAAGCTATCTATAGTCCCGTTTTCCTCGCCATTATCTATTAAATTGATAATATTGTTTTTACTTTTGTCCGAACTTAAAATGTCTTTAACAATTTCAGTTAGTGCATCTTCACTTAAGTTTTTTAAAATGTTTACTATTTCTAAACTCCTTTTCGGCAGTTCTTTTTGGTACCATCCACTCCTTCCGTTATCATGTATGGAATCAAAGTCATCTCTCCTGTTCTTTATGGTATTAGGCTTAAATCCTAGTTTATTACTTGCTTCGTCATAAGCATCTTTAAAAGTATTGTAATTTAAGTTTAATAGGGCTCGCCTATTATATTTAGATAAATAATACGCAATTACCAGTACTTTATTTCTGTTTGAATTCATTTCTATTCCCCCCAAGTCTATAGTTTATTTTACCATTAATAATTGTAGGAAAAAATTGAAATTAATTAGGTATGGAAGAATATCGCCCCATTTCTCTTATAATTTCTTGGGGAATTTAATGAAGAATGGTATATTAGAACTAGAAATGTTAGAAATTGATGAACGGTGGTGTTCGTTTGAAATCAAATATTGATCATAAATATGAATATGATTATGAGTATGTATCTCCAGAAGCAACTTCTGTGGTTGAATCGATGCGTTCTATTGGTTATAACCTAGAAACAGCCTTGTCAGATATTATCGATAACAGTATTTCAGCTCATGCCACAGAGGTTAAAATAAATTTTTATTGGGATGAAACAAACAGTTATATTCGTATTGAAGATAATGGAATCGGGATGAATGAAAAAGACTTGGTTCAAGCCATGAAACTGGGATCTAGAAGTCCTTTAGAAAACCGTGAGGTAAATGATCTTGGTAGATTTGGCATGGGGTTGAAAACTGCATCTTTTTCACAAAGTAGACGATTGACTGTTAAATCTAAAGCAAAAGAAAACTTTTCTTATATACGTTGTTGGGATTTAGATACTATTCAGGATACACGTAAATGGACTCTTCTAAAAAATCCCAAGGACGAACAGTCTTTGGATAATTTGAGCGGTTTTTTATTAGGGAATAAAACTGGGACAATCGTTTTGTTAGAAGAATTAGATCGTGTAATAGCTTCTTCTTATTCTAAGAAAAATTACAATGCATTCTTGTCAAAGATAAATAAGGTTGAAAAACATTTATGTATGGTCTATCATCGTTTTTTAACTGGTTATAATTCTATTAAAATCACTATAAATGGCCGCCAACTAGCATCATGGGATCCTTACCTTCTAGACCAGGACACTACTCAGGAATTATTAGAAGAACCCTTTCAAGATGGAGAACAAATAGTAAAAATATCAGTTTATGTTTTACCTCATCACTCTAAGTTATCAAAAGAAGAGTATGAAAAGGCAGAGGGTCCTAAAGGGTGGAATAATCAACAAGGATTTTATATTTATAGAAATAAGAGATTGCTAGTGGCTGGTAGTTGGCTGGGTTTATTTAAAAAAGAAGAACCATATAAATTAGCAAGAATAATGATAGATATAACTAGTGAATCTGATTTTAATTGGCAAATAGATATTAAGAAATCTGTAGCTCGACCACCTCAAAATATATTACAAGAGTTAAAAAGGATTGGAAATTTAGGAAGGGAAGCATCCTATAAGGTTTATTTTCACCGAGGTACCAAATTATTTACATCGAAAAAACCATTAGGCGAATACACCCATCTTTGGGAACAGGTATATAAACATGGAAAATCCTTTTATAAGTTAAACAGGGATCACCCGTTATTACTAAAGATATATGAAGATTTAACTAGTGATAAGAAACTGTTAAGTACTTATTTGTCCTTAGTAGAAGAAAACTTACCAGTCAATATAATGCCAAGTCAATCTGTAAAAGTAGGGGAAGAGAACTCGTACAAAAATTTACTTAGTGATGATGAAAGAAGTAATTTAATGCAAGGAATGAAAGATTTTATATATGCAATGAGACAAATTAATTATGGAGAAGAAGATATCCTCTATAAATTAAAAAACATAGAGCCTTATAAGCATTACCCTGATCTAATAACGGGAATTTTAGAAGAATAACTATAAAAAAATTGGATGTGGTAATATGTCAAAGTTCAATGATGCTAGAAGTATGGCTTTAATATTCTACAAACTTTATGAATCTCAAATGGATGATAACGAATTAGCATTAGAGGAAGCAATTAAAAAGACCTTAAAGGAAATACCAGATGTTCAAGCTGATAAATTAAAAGCAAATTTGCTTGAGTCTATAAATACTTTCATAGGTTACGACTCAATTATAACTGATGAAACTCATGATCATATACCGTGGTATTATGACAGAAAAGGAAACGTTGATATGAACTTCTGGCATAGATACGAGAGGTATTTAATACAAGTGAAGCACCGTTCTCCAAAAGTTGTGCAAAGTATCGATGAAACAACTGATAAAATTCTTAACTTGTTGGAAGACCCAACTGCAACCGATAGACAATATGATAGAAGGGGTATAGTTGTTGGAGACGTTCAATCGGGAAAAACTGCAAATTTTACTGGTTTAATAAACAAGGCTGTCGATATGGGATATAAGCTCATAATTGTATTGGCGGGGATGCACAATAGTCTGCGTAGTCAAACGCAAATGAGGTTGGATGAGGAAGTTTTAGGATATGAAACCAGCATCGTTAAACAAGACCCAGATGACAACAAACTAATTGGTGTAAGTACTCTCTCGGGAGAAGGATTTCGCCGAATTAATTCGTTAACCACTAGGGATGATTACGGTGATTTCAGTAGATCAATAGCTAAAAAGATTCGTGTGGAACCCGGTGTTGAGCCCTTTTTGTTAGTAGTAAAGAAAAATGCGAGTGTATTAAAAAATGTGCTTAACTATTTTCAAAAAGACAGTGTGCAAGCTAGAAAATCATCCGAGGATGCGCCACACAAGACTGTCCCTAATGTACCTATGTTACTTATTGATGATGAAGCAGATCAAGCTTCCATAAATACAAAGGATCTATTTGATGAAGAAGGTAACATTTTAGAAGACTATGACCCGACAAAAATAAATGCTCTAATTAGACAAATTTATAATACTTTTGAACAAAAAGCATATGTAGGTTATACTGCTACACCTTTTGCTAATATTTTTGTGCATAATACAGCGTTTTCCGAACAATACGGTTCAGAGCTCTTCCCAAAAGATTTTATATTAAGCTTACCCAAACCATCCAATTATATTGGGCCAGCAGAATTTTTTCAGTTAGATGAAGATTGCGATGACAGTATGCCACTTATAAACTTTATAAAATATCACGACACCTTTGTTCCTTCAAAACATAAAAAGCACCATATACCTATCGCTTTACCAGAAAGCTTGAAAGAAGCCATCTTAACTTTTTTGTTGTCAATAGCAATTCGGAAATTAAGAGGACAAGAAAATGATCATAATTCAATGTTAATTCACGTGACAAGGTTTAAAGATGTACAACATCATATTTATGAATTAATAAAAGAGGAAATGTACAACGTGAAAAACTTAATAAGGTATGGCGATACTTCTAGTTATAAAATTAAAGACAAATTAAAAGAAATCTGGATGAATAAAATTAATCCTACTTCAATAAAACTTAATGCATCAACCCATAAATGGGAAGAAATCGAAGATGTGCTAGTCCCGACTGTGGAAAGTATTGTTGTAAAGGAAATTAACGGAACCAGTGGGGACATTTTAGATTATAAGGAAAATGAATCAACAGGTATGAATGTTATTACGGTTGGTGGTGATAAACTCTCCAGAGGGTTAACATTGGAAGGCTTAACAGTAAGTTATTATCTTCGAGCAAGTAAAATGTATGATACTCTAATGCAAATGGGGCGTTGGTTTGGATATAGGAACGGATATTTTGATCTTTGTAGGATTTATACAACAGAAGATCTAGCTTCCTGGTTTAGACATATTGCAGTAGCAACTGAAGACCTTAGAGAAGAAATTGAAGATATGGCTTCCAGAGGTGCTACACCAGAAGAATTTGGTTTAAGAGTACAGACGCATCCAGTAATGTTTATAACCAGTCAATTAAAAATGAAGTCTGGCCAAAGACAAAAACTTTCTTATAGAAAGACAGTAAGTGAAACAACGGTTTTTGAACTAGACAATGAAGTTTTTGCACATAATTTAGCGGTTACTGACAGATTCATTAGGGGTTTAGGAAGTCACGTTGACAATTTTCTTCAGAAAAGACAAGAAAAGAAAATTACATCTAAGCATTATTTCTGGGAAGACGTCCCTGGAGAGGATATAGCTGACTTCCTTTCTCATTATAAAACCGCTCCATCTGCACCTAGGGCTAACAGTAGATATTTAAAGCAATACATTGAAAAGCAACTTGAAAATGATGAGTTAACAAAGTGGACAGTTTGTCTAATAAATACTGGTGAGAAAACCAATGACTATGAGAAGATTGGCGGTTTGGAAGTTTCTAAGGGTATTGTACGTAAGGGTGGTATAGAGCAAGCAGGTAATAAAATTTCCTTAAAACGATTATTGTCAGCTGGCCATGAATTTTTAGACTTTACAAAAGAACAACTTATTAGGAAAGAACAAATTGAAGGTAACAGTAATCAGAATAAAAGCCAGAAGGTTAGGGGGAAAGTAAGAAACCCGAAAAATGGTTTATTACTGATTTATCCAATTGACCGTGATCAATCCAATAGATTAAAAGATAAAGGAATAACAAGCTGGCCCATTGGAATAGGATTAGTCTTTCCAGACACTAATAATCCTGAAGTGGCTGTAGACTATGTTGTTAATAATGTTTTCTCAGACTTGGAGGAACAAAATGGATGAAGAAATAATTGATATCATAAAAAGTCTGGAAAAAGATGCTTCTACAAGAGTAGAAGAGACAAAACAAAGCCTAGCATTGCGGTTTATCGATAGTGGTGCAGCTGTTTCTTTATTTTTGGGTTTAAATCCAAAAAATAAGACAAGGTACTTATTTATTCATGTGAAAGAGAAGTTAAGTTCTAAAACAGTTACTAATTTGCCTATGTGGAATGGATTGACCATAGTTCAAAATAAAACTTCTATTCCTTTGGCAGGATATTATGATGAATGGTTTTTAGTTCTATCTCATCAAGAAGAATATGATCATAAAATATTTGAAGCTGTAATTGAGAATATATGTAATGACTTATTAAGTTTAAGTCAATATGGTGATATGTTAAGTAAACTTCAGAGGAACTTAGAACGCTGGAGAAGTTTCTTTAGTATTAATGGTTGGGAAGGTCTATCACAAGAGGCGGAAATAGGTTTATACGGGGAGCTTTGGGTATTAAGAGAATTACTACAAAATGACCCAAATACAATAGAAAATTGGGTGGGTCCAGAGAAAGAACCTAACGATTTCCAAAAATCAGCCATAGCATTAGAGGTAAAAACTATTACCTCAAAAAAACATTATAAAGTGTTTATTAATAATGAAAAACAGCTGGATGATATTGGCTTAAAAGGTCTTTTTTTGTTAGCGGTAGTCATGAGAAAGATCGATAGTGGGGAGACACTATTTGAAATAATAGAGAGTGTTAGAAGAGAATTAGTCAATGACCCGTACTCCTTAAATCTTTTTGAGGAAAAACTGTTTCTAGTAGGCTATTTAGATATCCATTCAGATTTATATGATACGGGTTTTGTTTTTCAAGAACTGTTATCCTATCAAGTATTTGATGGGTTCCCAAGATTGCTGTCAAAGGAACTGCATAATGGGGTTGGCGACCTAAGATATTCTATTAATTTGGGAGCTTGTGAACCATATAAGGTCGAGTTTAAGGAAATTATAAATATTTATGCCCAAAATGAGGAGAAATAAAATGAAGGATACGTTTTCTTTTGCGGAAAACTTTTTAGAAGATATTTTAGCAACTACTGAAGCAGAAATGGAAGGTGCAGAAGATGTCTTTGTAGAAAAGTTTTGTGATTACTTAATAGATGCTGAGGAATGTTTTGATTATCAAGTGTGTAATTTTAAAAAATCTAAAAGGGGATTAAAAATTAACGCATATGAGTACACTCAAGACTTTGATTCTATATCGATATTTGTAGCGAACTTTGACAAGTTAAAGGCAACTAGAAAAATAAATTCTAAAAAAATTAAGCAAGGTTGTAACCGTGGAATTAAATTCTTTACGCAGTCCCTAAAAGGTTTAAAAACACAAATTGAAGAATCACAGCGAGAAGCATTTGAGTTCGCTGATATATTGGAAAATAATGTTGAAGAAATAAGGAAAGTGAAAATCTATTTTTTAACGAATGGAATTACCGTAAATGAAAATCCTGCTGATGAAGAAATAGGGAATATTAAAGTTAGTTACCATGTGTGGGATGTAGAGCGACTTTTCCAATTTGTTAATGAGAAAAAGGGGCTTGAAGAATTAAAGGTAAATTTTGAAAAAGATTTTGAAGAAGAAGTTCAATTAGTTAAAATGCCAGATAACAATCCTATTTATGATTGTTATGTAGGTGTTTTATCAGGAGAACTCCTTGCTAGAGTATATGATCACTGGGGACAGAGATTAATAGAACGTAATGTTAGATCGTTTCTACAAGCAAGAGGAAATATTAATCGTGGTATTCGTGATACAATCCAAAAGGATCCTAATATGTTTATGGCATATAATAATGGAATATCAACAGTTGCCGAAAAAGCAATCTTTAGTTCTAGTGCAAATGAAAATATGCTTTTTGTGAAAGAATTGTCAGGTTGGCAAATTGTTAATGGTGGACAGACAACTGCATCGTTATATCAGGCCTTAAAGAACAAAGTACCTTTAAGTCACGTTTTTGTTCAAATTAAATTAACTGTTATTAAGGAAAGCCACAAAACAGGAGAAATTGTAGCGTCTATTTCTAAATATGCAAACAGTCAAAATAAAATATCAGTATCTGATTTAACTGCAAACGATCCATTTCAAGTTGTCTTAGAAAATCTTTCACGGACGATATGGGTTCCGAATAAAGACTTCAAGGGTAAAGGAACAACGAAATGGTTTTTTGAAAGAGCACGTGGACAGTATTTAGTAGAGTTAAATAGACAAGGTACGCCTGCAAGAAAAAAAACTTTTCAGGTACAAAATCCAAAAAAGCAAGTTATAAAGAAAACTGAAGTTGCTAAATATGAAATGTCATGGATGCAGCATCCTGATCTCGTAAGTAAAGGTGCAGAAACGAATTTTTTAGAGTTTATTGAAATCATGAAAAAAGAAGAGGTTCAACCAGACCAAAGGTTTTACAAACATTTAGTAGCAAAAGCCATATTATTTAAAACGATCGATAAGATTGTAAAAGATCTAGACTTTGGTGGGTACAAGGCTAATATAGTAACTTATACAATATCTTATTTTTCATTTATAAATTCTGGGGAATTAAACTTTGATAAAATTTGGGAAAACCAAGAAATCAGTTTAGATTTGAACGATATTTTTCGGGAGCTTGCAAAAGTAATTTTTACTCATATTACTGAAACGCCAGAAGGTACTACAAATGTCACTCAATGGTGTAAGAAGAAAAAATGCTGGGAAGATTTAAAAACAAAAAAAATAAATTCCAAATACCGTTTGAATCAAAATAGCTCAGAAGCTATTTAGAACTGAGGGCCTTTCTAAAGGGCACTCAGTTTTTTTAAAGCTAGCTTGTTAAGTATATGCGGTCATATAAAAGTGGCTGTACCCTAAATTCGTCTTTAGTAGTGATATAATTAAAATGGTATAATAAAGATGGTAGGGTAATGTTTAAAACACGTAGGCTCATAATAAGATCATTAAGATAAAAAGTAATTTTATGATAGTTATATAGAAGATATCCCTTCTAGAGGAGAGAATTTTTATGACGAAATTAAAGATAATAGATTTATTTGCAGGAGCAGGCGGTATGAGTAATGGATTCGAACAGACTGGGCAGTTTGAAGTAAAAATGGCAGTTGAACTTGATAATAACGCGAGAGAAACCTACAAGGAAAATCATGGGGACAAAGTATTATTGAAACGCGATATTACAAAATTAAACTTTTTAGATGGTAATGGAAATTTGAAAGAGATTTATCGTGATATAGACGTAGTAATAGGTGGACCGCCATGCCAAGGATTCTCTAATGCAAATCGTCAAAAGAACACTCTTATATCAAGTAATAACCAATTGGTGAAATACTATTTAAAAGCAATTGAAGAAATACGACCTAAAGCGTTAGTTATGGAAAATGTAAGTAGTATGGGTTCTAAAAAACACAAATTTTACTATAGTAAAAATGATATTGCAGAAATTAAAAAGCTGAATATTCAGCTTGGTTTAGAAGATATTAAAATTGGTCAAAAGACTTGCGTCTCTCCAGAATTAATAGAATTTATAACTAGGTCTTCCCAAGAAAATAGGGATTTGTCGCCTTATCTCATAGACAAGAATGTAGTATCAAAGTTAAGCACAGTACTTAGAAAAACCGGAAACGATAATGATTTAGAGGAGTATTTCAAAGAGAAAAAAAACTTAAAATACTTGAGTCAATTACTTTCATTGTGGGGTACTCTAGTATCAGCATGCTGGAGTAAACGTTATGAGGAAGAATTGAATAAAGTCAGGGTAAATTTGGAAAATATCCTGAAAGGTGATAGGAATGTTGA
Source organism: Virgibacillus necropolis (assembly GCF_044793635.1). Taxonomy (GTDB): domain Bacteria; phylum Bacillota; class Bacilli; order Bacillales; family Amphibacillaceae; genus Virgibacillus_F; species Virgibacillus_F necropolis_A. The sequence continues at coordinate 910,568 of NZ_CP084992.1, read as the reverse complement.
TTCTGTCCAACTACATAGTTCTATAAATGTTATTGTGGAAACACAAAAAGTACTTCATAAGATAAAGGAAGTATTCGACAACCACATTCTTTATAAAGATTTATTGTTTAGTATTGGTAACAGTATGTTAATTAAGTTGAAAACATTTAATGTGTTAGAATATTTAACTGCAAAATTAGAATACCTAGGCTATAAAGTAAATAATGATCATAATTTATTTAATGCAGCAGAATATGGTGTTCCACAAGTCAGAAAAAGGTTAATTTTAATAGGTATAAATAAAACGTTATTAAAAAATGAAGATATAAAGCTCCCAAAACCCCTATTTGAAAATGCAGAGGATTACTATACAATACATGATGCTATAGGTGATTTAGAGGAAGACTCACCAGGGATAGATATATTAAAAGGGGAGAAGGTTAAAACAACTTCCCCAATCTTATTAAGTAAGTTAAATAATTACCTTAATGATGATGAGAAGAAGCTTCATAATCATGTGAGAACTAATACAAGGGAAATTGCAATAAAAAGATTTAAGGCATTACTACCTGGACAAAACTTTCACGACTTGGATGAATCATTAAAGGCAACATATAGTGATCATACTAGAACGCAAAATACCGTTTATAAGAGACTTAATTATAAATTGCCCTCTGATACAGTGTTGAATGTAAGAAAATCAATGTGGATCCATCCGGTTAGTGATAGAGCTTTAAGTATACGTGAAGCAGCTAGGTTACAATCTTTTAAAGATAACTATATTTTCAAGGGTAGTAAAGATAGTCAGTATCAGCAAATTGGTAATGCTGTGCCGCCCTTATTGGCAAGGGTTATAGCGGAGAGCTTATTGGAGTCATTAGATAGGAAGGTTCCTTTGAAAGTAAGTGATCTTCTTAATAAAGATAATGTAAACAAATCAAGTACACAAATTAACGAGCCGCTTATTCATTCTTAGAAAAAACTTGCTTTTCCAAACGATTTCTTTTTTTATAATAACAAGTAGTATATTACAAGATAAGAAGATAGTAAGCTATAATGTTAAAGAGGAGAGTTGCCCAATGAACAAATTCAAAAATGTCGAAACAAAATTAGTTTCAAAATGGTTAGGTGATGAAATAGATATTATCTTAAATGATACAGAAACAAATGACGAGCTAGAGCTTATATCTATATTAAGTGAAAAAATTGAAAACAAAATAAAAAATGATCTCCAATCGATCACCGAAGGTTATGTGTCGGAAATTATTCACATCAGTTTTGAAAATATAGATTATAACGAACTTATTGATTACTATAAGAATTAATTTTTGATAGAAGGGAAGTTCTTATAATGGAAGTCAATTTTATGTGAAGAACTTATGGTGATTTATATGGCTTTGAAAATTTACTCTGTTAAGCTACAGCCTTAATAATGAATAAAGTATTCGGTATTAACTGGTTTATATGAGTAATGTATTTCCATGGGATGTATCGCTGAAGAACTATAAAAAATAGGGATTAAATAATTATGCTAATAAAACATCATTTGAGATAGGGTTAGATAGAAATAAATACGCAAAAGTATAATAACAGTTCAGTTATCTAACGCAGTAGAAATGTAATTTATGATGACAATTACATAAGTTAAAATTTGGTTCATGTCCTTTCAATTAAGTATTAGTGGCTTTTGTGCCCCAAATGTGCCCCGTTAAATTGAAAAAGTATAAATAAGTTTGAAAGCTGATATTGAAAAAAACAAACAACGTAAGCATTTTGAATAGTTATGACATAAAATGAAATCCAAAAATAATCAAATTCGAAATGGAAGGTTCAATAGGATAAACCCTTTTTAAAAAACCCGCACAATGTTGCGGGTTTTTTGTTATTAGTAAAGAAAGTATAAAAACTTTGGCGTTAATCTGTCTAGCGCAAGCGCCCTAGCCCGCCTGAGGTTTTAAGTCAAATCTCTTTGTGATAAAAATCATCACTAAGAGATTCGTCTTAAACTTGTCGGGGCTGACCAAGGCGCTTGCGCTTTTCTAATATATCTACCTTTAATCAAATATACCGTGCATCCAATAATTAGAAATGCCACTTAAAGCGTGCTAATATTAATTATAAGATAGACGTAAATAAAGATTGGAAGACGGAAGGGATATAATTGGTTTACATTATATGTTTTATAGTTGGGATAGTCACAGCATTTGGAGGCAGTCTGATCGGACTTGGTGGGGGAATTATTCTGATTCCGGCCTTATTATTTTTACATCAAATTTCAAGTGAATTCGCATGGGCTACTCCACAGACAATTGTAGGAATTTCATTAATTGTGATGGTTTTTACTGCACTCTCTTCAACTATTTCTTATTTAAAAAAAGGCCGAGTTGATTATAAGACAGGTTTATTACTATTATCTGGAAGTATACCTGGTGGGATCCTCGGATCATGGTTAAATCAATTTGTTGCGGCAGAAAAATTTTCGTTTTACTTCGGTATTCTAATGGTAGTTCTATCATTATTATTTTTATTAAAACGGAAAGCAATATCAGAAGAACCATCTAGTTCACAGAAAAACATGCGGTCGTTTCATTTCGACGGAAAAACATATCATTACTCGGTATCCTTTTGGACCGCATTCATTGTTTCGTTACTTGTTGGAACATTAGCCGGTCTGTTCGGTATCGGTGGTGGATCTATCATGGTTCCAGTGATGATTTTACTGTTTGGATTTCCTGCACATATCGCAGTCGCGACATCCATGTTTATGATTGTTTTTATTAGTATCATAAGTGCTGGAACACATATTATTCTTGGTCATGTATCATGGCAATATGTCTTATTTTTTATTCCTGGAGCCTGGATTGGTGGAACAATCGGCGCTAAGGTGAATCAGAAAGTAAAAAGTCAGGCACTTGAATGGATTTTGCGCGTGCTTTTAATAGTTGTCGGATTACGTTTAATTATTGAAGGATTAACATAAGGAGTAGGTTTTGTGGAGGAAAAATTATTCTTTTATTATACGAACGATTTACATAGTAATTTTAGTCGATGGGCCCGGGTAGCAGGATATTTAAAGGAAGTAAAGGATCAGAAAAATGCAGAAAATCAGTCCTGTTGGCTTTTTGATATTGGTGATCATGTTGACCGTGTACATCCGATTGCCGAAGCGTTTATGGGAAAGGCGAATGTACAATTAATGAATGATGTAGGATATGATGTTGTTACTTTAGGAAATAACGAAGGAATCACGCTTGCGCATGAAGATTTGTATCATTTATATGATGATGCTAATTTTGAAGTCGTATGTGCGAATCTGCAAAACCTTAAAGGCGCTCATCCACCTTGGTTTCAGCCAAGCGTTAAAATTACCTCAGTAAACGGGGTAAAGATTGGCGTTTTAGGGTTAACTGCACCATTTAATGCATTTTATGAGTTATTGGATTGGCATATTGCACCCCCTTTTGAAGTATTGGATACCTATATAAGGGATCTTGCAAACCATACAGATATCATTATTCTATTGTCACATTTAGGTATAACGGAAGATCAGGAAATTGCAAGAAGGTATGACGATATCGATGTTATTATTGGCGGACATACACATCATTTACTGCGTACAGGTGAAACGATAAACAACACAATTATTACTGCTGCGGGAAAACATTGTGCATTTGTCGGTGAAGTTATATTGACATGGGACCAAACGCAGAAAAAATTAGTTAACAAAGAGGCGTATACAACCGATATAACACATAGAGCAAAAGACTTACAAACAGAAGAAAAATTAAATGACTTAATTGTTCAAGCGGATAAAGTCCTCGAAGAAAAAGTTGTTACACTAAGTGAGGCAATTGAAGTTAGTTGGTTTAATGATACACCAATAATGGAGAAGCTGTCAGAAACATTAAAAGCTTGGACAAAGGCTGACTGTGCAATGTTAAATGCCGGGGTTTTGCTTGATCAGTTTGAAGTAGGAGACGTATCTCTTAAAGATATTCACCGTATTTGCCCACATCCAATCAATCCTTGTGTAGTCATCTTAAAAGGTGATGAACTAATGGAAGTAATTCGCGCATCATTCACAAAAGAATTTATGGAATTAAAGTTAAAAGGATTTGGATTTCGTGGAGAAGTTCTTGGTAGGATGATATATGCGGGTGTAGAAGTAGAAACAGAAATAAAGGAAGATGGGCAGGAATACGTGAAAAATGTGACCATGAATGGGCAACCACTAAATCCTGATCATTCTTACCATGTAGCAACAGCTGATACATTTACTTTTGGAAGATTATTGCCAGAAGTCGCTAAGTCTGAAAGCAAAAAGTATTACCTGCCTGAATTTCTACGGGATTTGTTAGCCCAAACGTTAAAGAAGGAATACGGATCAAAACAGTAGTCGAGTAGCACCTAAGCCCTTATCTGCATACATATATATGGTGATGGAGAAAAGGAGGCAATACTTGAATGATTACTGTAAATCCTTTAGAAATTGATGGGATGTTTTTCACCGCAATTACTGTGGAACTTCCAAAGACTAACTTACTCATGATTTCAAACGATATCGGTTATATCATGTGTGGCGCTTTAGATGTAGACCTTTTAAATGAAAAGTTATCAGATCGGAATGTTATTGCAGCCCGGGCTGTTGGCGTTAGAACCATTGATGATTTATTACATGCACCACTTGAAAAAATAACCGATGCATCAAAATCGTTCGGCTGGGAAATAGGGATGATTGGAAAAGATGCATTGGGGCGCATATCATAACCAGTATGTCTTCCACAAAGGAAGGCATACTAGTTATTTGACTTAATAAGAAACCATTTGCTTTTATAAAGTGCCGAGTGACAGGATTTTCTACTGAACATTTAGTATCATGATGAGTTCAATTCGGTATGATACAGAGTTAGGAGAACGCCGCTATGAGATTAGCTAGCACAAAATTACTTAAACCTGGAACCATTGTTGGACAAGCCATATTTAACGATAGTGGGAAGGTTCTAATTCAAAAAGGATTAAGCTTAACACAGCAAATGATCAATCGTCTTGTTCAACAAGGGATTACATATATATATATCGAAGACGAGTTAACCAATGATATTCAAATTGAATCAGTTATTTCGGAAGAAGCAAGAATTGATGCGACAAAAACGATTAAGGATACCTTTAATGATATAAAACAAAATGGCTTAGCTGATCGTTCATATATTTTAGAGAAAAAAGGTAAACAAATGTCAAGTGTAGTTGAGCGACTACTTGATGAAATTATGAACAAAAAGGATGCTTTATCATTATTAGCAGATGTTTTTGTTACGGATGATTATATTTTTCAACATTCCTTAAACGTTACCATATATTCACTTGCAATAGGAATGGAACTCAATTTAACAAAAGATAAGCTTGTTGAAATTGGTGTTGGTTCTATGTTGCATGATATTGGTAAAATTTTTATAGACCCAGAGATATTGAAGAAACCAACCAAATTATCGTCAATTGAATACGAAATGATAAAATGCCATACTCAATATGGGTATGATTTTTTGCGAAAACAGGGGGGCATTCCCCTAATGGTTGCTCACTGCGCATTTCAGCATCATGAACGGTTAGATGGTTCAGGTTACCCTAGGGGAATTGATGGGGACCAGATACATCTATACGCTAAAATAATTGCCGTTGCTGACGTGTTTGATGCTGTAACAAGCAATCGAAGTTATCGTGATGCTATGCTGCCACATGAAGGTCTGGAGATACTTTATGCAGGTGCTGTGAACCTTTTTGATAAGGATATAGTTGAGGCTTTTAAACGAAGTGTAGCCGTATATCCAAACGGATTATTGGTTGAATTAAGTGACAGCAGATCAGGAGTGATTGCGCGTCAACATAAGCATTTATGTGATCGCCCAATTGTTCGAGTAACAAAAGACGAGAAGCAACAGCATGTATTGCCCTATGAAATTGATTTATCTAAGATTCTTTCGATTACAATTAAGGCCTGCTTTCACGAATGAGTATAATTATATTCTAACCCGCTTAAAACAAGCATAACTTGTGTTAAGGGGGTATTTTATGTTGATGCAACCAAAGAGTTTCAATTTTAAAAAGAAGCGTACGCCGCCTCCAGTAAAGTACATATTAGCTGTAACGTGTGTTTTGTTTATAGCAATGATTTGGTTTAGCGTTTGGTTTGTAGGCAATAAGATACGACCACCATTAATGGAAATTGCTGAATTAAAAACAGAAGAATTTGCAACACGTGCAATTAATGCCGCAGTGAAATCCAGTGAGAATCTTACTTTTGATGAACTAGTTAATGTGTCCTATGATGACGAGGGAAATGTAGCATTGATGGAATGGAATGCTGCAACTTACAACAAAGCACTTAGAACTGTTACTCAACGTGCTGAGAGCTTTCTTTACAATATGAATAAGGGAGAAACCGTTGATACAGATGACCCATCATTGCCTACTGAGGATTTTGGTGATTCAGCAGATGAATTAGCCGATAAAGATCCGACTGTTGTGGAAATACCAATTGGGCAAGCATTTGAAAATACAATTCTTGCTAACTTAGGTCCTAGAATTCCTGTTAATTTTGAAATTGTTGGTGCAATTCAATCCGATATTTTTATGGATGAGAAACAAGTCGGTATAAATGGAGTAATATATGAAATTTATGTTGAGGTACAGGTAAGAGTGGACATTGTCGTACCGTTTACTACAGATACGGCCGAAGTCAGCACTAAAATTTTCATTGATTCAGGAACGATTATGGGAGACATACCAGATTTCTATGGTGGTGGAAATGGTACCCCACCAATAGCAATTCCAAAAAGCGACTTGCAAGATAAGGAATAACTTAGTATAATAAAACCATAATTTCATAAACTAAACCTTATCAGATCGGTGAGGTAGAGGCGCAAACAGTAAGATTAGTCAACAGGAGAATGACAACGATGAATGTTGATGAAAGGGTTGTTTGCCGAAGCGTAATAAGAGTCAAACTTATTATAGCTGGGATAGTTTTGAAGAAAAGCTATACTGTCATGTTCGAGATTGTGCATGGAGAACTACTGATCGAAATGGAGGATAACGTATATTGTAAAAACAATGGTAGGTTATTTTCTATCATTGTTTTTTTGTGTGCTTTTTTCGCAGTTTGACGAGCAGTAACCCGCCACATCATAAATGGAGTAACCATAGGTGGGAGCTAACTGCCCGTACAAGCCGGATCGGTTCAACTAACACTCAGTGGGAAGAACCCCGCGAATCAAGTTTCTCTTTATACGTATCTCCGTGCACTTTCATATAAAATATGTGGAGGTAAGAAGAATGGAAGGAACGATTTATTCATTAATACCAGCAATTCTCATGCTTGTTTTGGTATTACTTACAAAAAGAGTATTATTATCACTCGGAATTGGAATCCTTGTTGGAGCATTGTTTATCCATGACTTTAATATACTGGGGACAATTGAAGAAATCTGGGTTGTTTTTTATCAAATTTTCTATACAGCAGAAGGACTTAATGTCGGTAATTTATTGTTACTAGGGTTTTTGTTACTTCTAGGAATTATGACGGCATTTCTAACTGCATCAGGAGGAAGTCGTGCATTTGGAGAATACATGATCAAACGAGTGAAAACTCGTACGGGTGCACAAGTAATGACAGCAGTTTTAGGATTAATTATATTTATTGACGATTATTTTAATGCACTAGCTGTTGGGCAGATTGCACGACCACTTACGGACAGACATAAAATTTCAAGGGCCAGGCTAGCATATCTCATAGACTCTACGTCAGCCCCCGTAACGGTGTTATCTCCTATATCGAGTTGGGGAGCGTACATTATTGGAGTAATTGGCAGTCTGCTTGTCGCGAACGGCATAACGGATCTACAACCATTAGAGGCATTTATCAAAATGATACCTTTAAACTTTTATGCAATTGGAGCTTTACTATTAGTATTTTTCACAGCTTATTTAAAAATGGATATTGGCCCTATGCGCAAGCATGAAGAACGGGCTGTTGAAAAAGGAGAACTAATTGATCCTGATGAAAAAAATATTCCAGGTGATTTAGGTGAAGTTTTTGAACCACATAAGAATGGTAAATTATATCATTTGATTGTTCCTATTATTGTATTGGTAGTTGGAACAGTTGGTGCAATGATTATAACAGGAGCTCAAGCGAGTACAGATGTGACACTATTGAACATTTTTGCTAATACGAATGTTAACCTTTCTTTATTCATTGGAGGAATACTCGCAGTTGCTTTAGCATTTATCTTCCATCTAGTACAAAGTAAACCTAGGGTAAATGGATTGAAAATATTTGCTGAAGGTATAAAGACAATGCTTCCTGCCATTTATATTTTATTATTAGCATGGATGATTGGCTCTATAATTGATACGTTAGGAACTGGAGATTACCTTGCGCAATTAGTGGAAAGAGCATCAATTGATGCTGCATTATTACCATTCCTCTTTTTCATTATTGCTAGCTTGATGGCATTGGCTACAGGAACTTCCTGGGGAACATTTGGAATTATGTTGCCGATTGCAGCAGAGGTTACAGTTATTACGGATGTATCATTATTGTTACCATCCCTTGCAGCTGTTTTAGCAGGTTCGGTATTTGGAGATCACTGTTCACCTATTTCAGATACAACTATTCTATCTTCAACAGGTGCTGGCTCAAACCATATTGCCCATGTAATAACTCAGCTACCGTATGCTTGCCTTGCAGCAGTTGTAGGGTGTATTAGTTACCTGGTAATAGGATATTCAGGTAATATTCTTTTATCCCTACTATTAACACTAGTATTAATAATAGTGATCAGTTTCTTTATTCATTTTATAAATAAAACGAAGTCATCTAATATATAGTTGCCAGATCAGGCTGTTGAGGTATAATACTCGGCAGCCTGTTTTTTGGTAAGAGAGATTTAACTATATCAAAATTGCTTTGACATAGTTTTAAGGTAGGGTTATAATATAATCATAAATATCTGAAAAAAGTAAACATTTATAACATTCCTTCTAAACTTTTTTCATAGACATACTTTAGAAGGAATAAGACATGGGGAGGTCAAAAAAATGGAGACAAGGTCTCAATGGGGTACACGAGCAGGGTTTATTATGGCTGCTGTTGGTTCGGCAGTCGGATTAGGAAATATTTGGCGATTCCCAGCAGTAGCATATGAAAATGGTGGAGGAGCATTCTTTATACCATATTTGTTTGCGCTTCTTACAGCGGGGATTCCAATCCTTATTATGGAATTTACAATGGGTCACAAGTACAAAGGGTCTGCACCTTTAACGTACAAAAGAATTAATAAAAAAGCTGAATGGGTTGGCTGGTGGGCAGTATTAGTAGCCTTCGTCATATCAACGTACTACTCCGTTATTATTGCCTGGGCAATATCATATTCTGTTTTCTCTTTCAATTTAAGCTGGGGAGACGATACAGGAGCATTTCTGTTTGGTGAATACTTAAACTTAGCAGATCCGGGTGAAATAGGTGGTTTTGTACCTGGAGTTCTTATTCCGTTAATAATTGTATGGATTGTTGTACTCGGTATATTATTTAAAGGTGTTAAAAAAGGGATCGAGGTTGCAAACAGAATATTCATACCAGCGTTGGTAATCATATTTATTATTATTGTAATTCGTGCAGTTACATTACCTGGAGCATTGGAAGGATTAGAAGCATTCTTTGCACCTGATTTCGGGAAAATGTTGGATCCATCTGTTTGGGTTGCGGCATATGGACAAATTTTCTTTAGTATGTCGATTGCATTTGCAATTATGATTACATACTCAAGTTATTTACCGAAAAAATCAGATATTACTAACAATGCATTCATCACTGGTTTTGGTAACTCTAGTTTTGAATTACTCTGTGGTATTGGGGTGTTTTCTGTACTTGGATTTATGGCATCTCAACAAGGGGTAGGAGTAGATGAAGTAGTAGCCGGTGGAGTTGGATTAGCATTTGTGGTATTCCCGGAAATTATTAATCAGTTCCCAGCATTTAATGCACTTTTTGGATTCTTATTCTTTGCTTCACTTGTTCTGGCTGGACTAACGTCCTTAATGTCAATTACAGAAACATATGTAGCAGGATTAGTAGACAAATTTAATATTTCAAGAAATAAAGCAGTGTTATTTGGTGGCGGTCTTGCCGCACTTGTTTCCTTGCTTTTCGCTACACAAGGTGGCTTGAATTTCCTTGATGTTGCTGATTATTTCATCAATCAATTTGGTGTTGCATTCCTTGGATTAGTCGAAGTGGTCTTAATGGCTTGGGTTTTCCGTAAGCTTGGAGAATTTAAAGAACATGCAAATGAAATTTCTGATATAAAATTAGGAGCTTGGTGGACGATAAGCTTAAGTATCATTACACCAATTGTATTAGGTTATCAAATGTTTAGATTATTTGAACAAAATTTATTACAGGAATTTGATACTGAAACAGGGAACTATGGTGGATATAGCGATGCGTTTATAACCTATGGCGGTTGGGCCGTTGCTATTGGGGCAATTGTTGTAGCTATTCTACTTTCACTAAAAAAATGGAAGACAGTAGATAATTCCAAAGGGGGCAAATAATATGAGTGCCAGTGCAATATTTATCATGATTCTTGGTATGGTTATTATCTGGGGTGGACTTGCGGCGAGTATTATGAATGCCGTAAAAAAATCAAAGGAAGCTAAATCAAATAATTAAATAAGAGCCATTGTGGTGGTAAAACATCACAATGGCTCTTATTATTTTTCCATGCGTTGCCATTTCTTCAAATACGGATATGGGTCAAATGACCATTCACTATATCCGTTATCCTTATACATTCCATAGTGTAAGTGCGGTGGAAACTTTCCAGATGTGCCTGGGGGTCCGTATCCTGTTGACCCAACATAACCAATTACATCACCGGGTTTGACAATTTGCCCTACTTTTATACCGTCCTTATATTTACTTAGATGGGCGTAATAATGATAGATGTTGTGAACATCACGTAAACCAATCCGCCAGCCTCCAAATAAATTCCAACCCATTAATTCGATTACACCATATGTTGTCGATCTAACAGGTGTTCCGTAATCTGCAAAAATATCCGTTCCTTCATGTATCCGAAGACCACCGAACCCTCGTCTGTTTCCCCAAGTATTGTTGTAACTATAATTATAATTGGATGGTAAAGGAAAAACACGATCTGCTAAATCAATACCGTTAAATTTATTAAAAACGCGTGCGGTATTCATAATTGATTGCACATTTAAATCTCTTTGATAATAATTCCAAAGGGCAATTCTGATATCTTCGTTTGAGTAACCGTAACTTTGCAAATAACGGGCCATCGTATATAAGACATCTTCTGGGTTATTTGGATCTGCTTTATGGTCTCCATCTCCATCTTTCCCAATGCCATTAAATAATGCAATCACATTTTCATTCATATTTTCTGTGTTTCCAATACCAAACCATTTTACAGGTTCAAAGGTAATGGAAATAACCTGTGAAGACGGAACATCCTTTTGAATATTCCGCTCGTATTGATCAATTGCGGCAAGGTAATACCATGGAATTAATGTTAAAGCTTCTGTTTTTTTATAAAGTTCCATACGTTTTACATAGATATCTTCTTCTTTTTCTTCTGCGTGAATGGAATCTGTACTTACTTGTATAAAAAGAAAAATAAGTAAGGCACAGATTATACGATATATCTTCATAGCATCATCACCTTGTATTTATTTGTTTTCATTTTCAATTCCTTGAGGTGATTTCTTCATTTCTTCAATAATAGATGTTATGGTGTTCCTATAAGTACCTTGTTGTGTATTACTATTGTGGAGGCTCTGTATATCAGGAATTAAACTTCTATTATCAGATACGTAAACATGGAAAAAGCCAGGCATAATGGATAAGGCAGTTTTCTTAGCTATATCCGCGGCCGTTTTGTCCTCAAGTTCGTCATTTTTACCATATGCAATCAATACCTCTTTATCTGTAACCAATGTAGCCACCTCATCGAATCCCTCATTACGCAAAATAATTCGTGAAATCATATCGGCTATCTTATGTCGGTCCATTGTTGCAGCATGATTATTTTCATCATCATTATTTAATTGATCTCTTGTATAATGCACATATCCCAGTCGATTTTCCTCATTAAAAGAGGAAGGTCCATCATCCCTTGCAGGATCTAGTTCATTTTGAATTTGTTCCTGCTGTTCAGCTTCTTGATTCATAGTCCCACATGCTGAAATGAACATTGTACAAAGTAATATAGCGATTACAAATTTGTTATACATATTTTTCCCGCCTTTTTGTCTAGCTATAGTGCCCTTGCCTAGTTCTGGCACAGGACATACCGGAATAAGTCGGATTCCTTATAACGGGCACTTTCGCTGTTCTTTTGATCGTAGTTATGGGGTTATTTTGCTACATGAAATTAATTTCATTCACAGGACTTGAGAATATTCACTTGTAAAATAAGGATAATATCTGGTTGAGAAGGAGAACTTTATGGTAAACTATAGTCAGTTTAAGTGGGGTGAGATTTGGTGATTGAATTACATGGAAAAACGTATGAAATATTGGAAAATATAAAAGACGGATATGATGCAGAACGTTTAAATGAACGGTTCTCTGATATATTAACGAAGTACGATTTTATTGTTGGTGATTGGGGTTATGATCAGCTCAGGTTACGCGGGTTCTATGACGACCAAAATTCAAAAGCAGCCTTCGATTCGAAAATAAGCACATTGGACGATTATTTGTACGAGTATTGTAATTTTGGTTGTGCATATTTCGTTTTAAAAAAAATAGACAAGTAATGAGCAGTAGTTCTAACTAGGAACTACTGCTCTTCTTCTGGTAAAACCTCTCCATCCTCATCATGAATTGGATGTGAACCTGGTGCTTGACGTGGTAAATCATCATGCTGTTCCTTATCTGGAAAAACGAATGCGCTTTGACGTCGTTGTCCTTCTTCCCACGGCGTTGATTTACTTTCGATAGGCTCATCATCATTAATAGGTGAACCTATTGGCCCTTCTGGAAATTCTTCAGGAATTAACTCATTTCGTTGCCTCTTAAGATTATCAACCTCAGAATAATTTCTTTTCTTCTTCTTTGTCATTAATTACTCACCCTCTCAGGAATAGGTTTTGTTAAAAGACGCTTATTTATTCTTTTATCTAAAACTATTAGATACATGTCTTTTTATGATTATATTGTCGTGTTACCCGATTCAAAAGTCAGGCTTTGAATACAAGTAAAAGTAATTGATTTATGGAAAAATTGAACGTAAGTTTCTATACGATAAACCTTTATCAGCAAAGGGATAAAGCACCAAATATTTATCTTGAATTCAAGATAAATTACACTTTGTTAAAGATTATGAAAAATGATTATAAATACCTACAAATTGTTTTTGTCAACGTTTTTACTGTAAAAATAACCCAGTTAGTTAGGTGTTTGTATCCTTTTTATTTACAAATAATGGAAATTTATAGTCAGATTTCCTAAATTCAATGCATGCATATACCCAATAAAACGCTTGATTTTACAAGGATTAATTGACATCATCGTAATTTATGTAATTATTTATATATATAATGTGTAGATAGTTATCAGTAATTATACTTTATTTAAAAATTTGAAATGAGGTTTAGGTAAAGGCTCGAATTGAAGAGTAAAGGTGGAAATTATTAATTTATTAGAGGATTGATTTCATTTTGTGGGTATTTTGGATTATTTCTATAGTTATGATGATTTGTGTGATTTCAATTTTAAAGATTGCTCCATCGTATACTCCATACAAGTTGGTAAATTTGGGAATCAATTACAGGAGTGTTTCTTTAACATTAATTTTAGTGTTTTTTTATTTAAATACATTATTTAATAATTGTCCAGATTGTTTAAGTATAATTAACATTTTTATAATTTCCTTAGTAATAAGTGCGGCGGTCTTTGATGGCTGGTTTATGGTTATTCCTGATCGCTTACTAGCAATTTTTATTCCAAGTATTGTTTTTACTCAAATTATTAACGGAGAAATCTTGTACGGATTATTGGGTGCAGCATTTGCATTTACCTTTCTTTTAATTATTGCCGTTATTTCTAAGGGGGGTATAGGGGGGGGAGACATTAAATTAGTTACCGCTATCGGGCTAGGAACTTCCATCAATTTCATTTATGAATTATTAATTTTCTCATCGATTTTAGCTTTTATTATTGGAATTATTGCTTTAACTTTTGGCATGAGAGAAAAAAGAGAGATGGTTCCGTTTGGACCAACAATAGCTTTCGTAACAATCTGTATGTTATTCATAAACTTTTGAAATAAAAATTTAAAATTGGGGTAAATAAAATGAAGATAGTATTAGATGAAACATATGGTATCACTGAAGAAATAGCAAATGAAATTTCGATACATATTCGACCGGCAAACTTATTTAAAAATAGTGATGATGGGTTGTTAAATGAATTAAGACAAGAAAAATCCAGTTTATTTGGATCAGATATTAAGCTTCGGAAATATAGCATTGAAGATAATATTGAGTTCTTTTCATCATTCCAAGGTGAAAAAGTCATTTATTTCTACGATGAAAAAATTTCGGATATCGATGGACTTTCACGATTAAGTAACTGGCTCCTTCCAAATGTCATGCTATATCCAATTCCCTTAACAATGAATAGAGCACAATTTATTTATGAAGTTGATTTTTTAAAAAATAAAATGATGCATTTTCCTGATGAGATTTCTTTTAACTCCATCAAAAATTGGATTAATGATTGTAGAGATACAACAGTTAGTTGGTCTATAATTCCTGACAAGAAACCATTTCTAAATAAAAATCCTTTTATAAAGAGATATAAGAACATGAAAAGTAATCAGTATCTGCTATTTCAAGGATTAAATGATAATAATAAAAAGCCTTTATCAAAAGGGGAATATCACACTTTACTTGAAGGTTTGGAGAATAAGCTTGGGGATAATTCAAGAGTAGTAGTAGTGAGTAAAAACGTTGATGTTGAAATAAATGATACCTATGAATATTACAATCTGCCAAACTACTTACCACCGAATAATTTACCTTATGTACATATAGTAGCAGTTAGAAATTCAAGTGAAAGTATTGGAGTGAATGTAGAATGATTGATGCCAAAAAAAAAGCAATTATTTTTCTTAGTATAGCTTTTATTCTTGCTTTAGTAACAACAGCTTTAGTTTTAAATGAGCTTAGAGAGGCTAAACAATCTTTAGGAGAAATGGTAGAAGTGGCAGTTGCTGAACAAGATATTGCTGCATACACGGACTATTCTTCAGATATTATTAAATGGGTAGAAATTCCAAAAAATGAACAATCCTCATCATTTGTCCAAAAAGAGGATATGATTGAGAATTCAGTTGTTCTTGTAAATGTTAAGGAAGGTAATGTATTAACGAAAAATATTATCCGATCTAAAGTTGATATTGACCCTAATCACCGAGTCGTATGGCTTAACGCAACAGACAATGTAATCATTGACCAGAAGGTTGTAGAGGGGGATCTTGTTGATATCATTGTATCCCTAAAAGAAGAAAATAATGTTGTTAAAACAAGTAGAGTCTTAGAAAGTCTAAAAGTAGTTCAAAGAGAAGAATTGCCAGAAAACCAGTTTGCTATAAAAGTTTCTCTTCCAGTAGAAGATGCTGCAACACTTATTCATTATCAAAATTATGCGAAACAAATAAGAGCATTAAGAGTTAGTCAAGTAACACAGAAAAAGGCAGAAGAAAGTCAAGTACCAGAAGATAATTCCGAAGAAACAAGTCAAAAGGAAGAAAGCAAGGAAACATCAAAAGAGCAGAAACCAGATAAGAAAGAATCAACTAATCAAGAAAAGAAAAAGACGAAAGAAAAAAATAAAAATTAGATTTACTGTAGAAACATATAGAAGAGGTGTAACAGATGGAACGATCAGTTGCTAAGGTGTTCACAGAAAATAATTGTATTATAGAAAAGCTTAAAAAAATACTACAAGAAATGGATACGGATTTTGAAATTCTAGATAATTTAAGTACATTCATTGATTACAGCTCTTCATCAATTATTATTATTGATCAGGAATCTATTCAAATTAATGAAGACCTACATATTCCTGAAACAATAATTCTTATCGTGTTATGTTCAGAGCGTTCTTTTGATGATGTGAGAAAGTGGATGGAACGAGGGGCAGATTATGTACTGATTGTTCCTGATGAGCTCGACAAATTAAAAACGATTATAGAAGATAAAAAGACTAAATTAAATGCATTCAGTTCAAAGATGATGGAAACATCAAATCATAACTCCGGTAAGGTTAGTGCATTTTATAGTACAAATGGTGGAAGTGGAAAAACATTACTAGCTACTATGGCTGCACAATCTTTACAAATGCAACATGATCAGCGTGTTATAGTAATAGATTTGAATGCACAATTTGGTGGAGTTGACGTTATTACTGCATTGGAACCATCTCGTTCCTATGCAGATCTTAAACCAGTAATCGAAGAATTATCATTGAATCACATTCAGAATGTATCCCAAACGGACCCAGATACTGGTGTTCAGATATTACAGGGCCCTGCAGAACCTGAAAAAGCTGAAGAGTTGACTGATAAATTAATAAGTAGAGTAATTCAAACTTGTAAGTTTCACTTTGACCATGTAATTCTTGATGTCCCTAGTAATCTAAATACTATAAGTTTTACAGGTTTAAATGAAGCATCCCATATTTTTTATATTCTTTCACCAGACAGTTTGTCGTTAAGGGGTTACAAGCACGCAAATCGGGTTTTTAAAAGATTTAAGCTTCCTAGTCATCAAAATATGTCCATTATATTAAATCGAAAACATAAAAAGGCAGAGTTAACAGAAAAAAGTATAAATAAACTAATTGGTAAACCTATCACTGGTAGTATTAAATCAGACTTTTTTGCAATTCAGCCTTTCCTTAACATGGGAAGACCGTTTTATAATAAGAAAGGCAAACCACTTTGTCGTTCAGCTCAAAATGTTTCACGATTCATCGAGAAGACATTAATTTAAAGGAGAAGAGATTATGTCTTGGATAGATCAAGCTGTAAAAAATAATACTGGTTCAGTTGTTCCAGATCAAGAAGATGATATTTTTAGTGAACAACGGGAGCAATGGGTTAATCACTATAAAAATAGAATAATTAATGAAGCGGATTTAGAAACAATAACCACACTTCCACCTGATGAAAGAAAGCAAACAATAGAGCGTTTGGTTAATCAAATGATTGACGAAGAACGAGTAATTATTCCACGTGATGATACTGAAGCGATTATCAATCATATTATTAATGAATCGGTTGGATATGGGCCGCTTGAAGCGCTATTGAAGGAAGAAGATATTACGGAAATAATGGTAAATGGACCGAGAGAAATATATATAGAAAGAGGTGGGCGGCTTGAAAAATCGTTGGTTCAATTTAAAAACCAGCAGCACATACGTCATATTATTGACCGGATAATTGCTCCATTGGGTAGACGAATTGATGAAAGTTCACCAATGGTTGACGCCCGATTAATTGATGGTAGCCGTGTAAATGCTGTTATACCACCGGTTAGTCTAGATGGACCTAAGATTTCAATCCGTAAATTTAATAAAACACCATTCTCTTTGCACGATTTATTAACATTTGGTACTTTCTCTGGTCAAATCAGTGAGTTCCTTCAAGCAATAGTTAAGGCGAAATGTAATGTACTTGTTTCTGGCGGGACTGGTAGCGGTAAAACAACTTTACTAAACGTGTTATCATCCTCAATCCCTGCTGGAGAACGAGTTGTTACTATAGAGGATATGGCTGAACTTCGATTTAATTATGATAACCTTGTTAGACTGGAAGCCCGTCCTCCAAATATGGAAGGGACGGGAGAAATAACCATACGGCACCTTGTTAAAAATGCTCTCAGAATGCGTCCAGACAGAGTGATTGTTGGTGAGGTTCGAGGAACTGAGGCTCTTGATATGCTACAAGCAATGAATACTGGTCATGAGGGTTCCTTGACCACAGTACACGCCAACACACCAAAAGATGCATTAAAGAGATTAGAAGCGATGATTGTCATGTCTGGCCTTTCGTTAACTTCTGATGTGATTAGTGGATACTTTGTTGGCGCACTCGACCTTATTATTCAAACAGAGCGTCTTACTGACGGTAAGCGGCGAATTGTTAGTATCGCGGAAATTTCAGAAAATGATGGTAAAGTAGAAATAAACGAAATCTATAAGTTTGTTCGTCAAGGTGTTGATCAACATGGGATGGTTAAAGGATATTTTACTGCCACGGGATATGTTCCTAAGGTATTAGAACGAATAAAAGCGTTCGGGGTACAAGTAAGTGATAATTTATTTGAAAGGAGGTAATCTAAAATGTTGATGCTCAAAGTAAGTATTGCTGGTATGATTTTTGCGCTTATTATTGGAATTTTTTACTTGAAGCAAGTACATGAAAAAAAAGCTTCAAAAAAACGAGTTGACACTTGGTTTGAATCAAACAAGAAGGAACGCAGAAGCTTTCTTTTTCTAATAGGTGACAAATATGATAATTCAGAGTTTGCCGAAGTACTTTCTAAGAAACTAGTACATGGTAATTTAAAATTAAAGCCTTCCGAGTATACAGGGTTATGTATTATTTTATTTGGTGGCTTGTGGTTTTTAAATCATAATGTATTAAAGTTATTTTTCCCTTTAGACATTACCCTTGCTTATTTCCTAGTATGGCTAGGCTCAAAAATGTTTCTGAAATCAAGACAAAATAAACGAACGGAAGAAATGAACAAACAGTTACCAGAAATTTGCCGAATGATGGGAAACGCTGTAAAAGCGGGACTAACAATTCCCCAAGGTATTGATATGGTTGCCAAAGAATTAAAAGCACCAGCTAAACCAGAGTTTCAAAGAATGCAACAGCAGCTTAGACTTGGCGATGATTTGGAAATTGTTATGACACGATACCGTAACAGAATAGTCAGTAATGAATTAAATATCTTTGTAAGTACTATATTAATTCAGCGAAAAGTCGGTGGAAACCTTTCAGAGGTTCTTAACTTGATGGCAGAAACGTTAGAGGAAAGAACGAGGGTAAACAAAGAAGTTCAAACGGTGACAGCGGAAGCGAAATTCGTTTCTATCATTCTACCATTATTACCAGTGCTGATGGCTATGATGATGAATTTGTTTATACCTGGATTCTTAAATCCATTATTTACACCAGTCGGACTGATAGTACTAGTAATATTTGCGGGTATTCAATTTATATCGTATCTAATAATTAAACGGATTTCAGTCATAAGGGTGTGAAGAAATGGGAGAAGGATTTATATCAGTTATAGCAATATTATTGTTTATCATTTTGTTACTAGTATTAGTTTCCTTTATCAATATTTGGTTATATGTTTCCAAAAGACAAAACTTATTTAAGAAAATAAAGCCTGTTGAACAAAGCAAAAAGAAACGAAAAAAAATCAAGGATCGTATATGGGATCCAATTATTAAGGCATCCGAATATGCTGGCCCAACAACAATTAAATATCTAATGTTTGTAAATAAACAAAAAGATGAGCTGATGCTCACTAGGGCTGGAAATCCTTTTAATTTAAGATTTCAAGGCTTGCATGGGATGCGTTTTGTGCTGTTTTTTGCAATGCTGATGTTTAGTACATTCTGGAATTTGTTAGGAATGCCATTTTCAACAATCTTTATTATTTTGCTTCCTGTAGGTGGATATGTTTTCCCAACACTATGGATCAGGTACCGAGCAAAGGAACGACAAGAAAGAATCAGCGTTAGCATGCCGGACTTTCTCGATACAGTTAGTGTAACTCTGCAGGCCGGTGTATCTCTTGACGGTTCATTAAAGCAGGTTACCAGACAAATGGAGGGACCACTAAGTGATGAAATAAGGCGCTTTATTAGAGAGGTTGATTTAGGTGTTCCAAGAAAATTAGCGTATCAGCATATGATAGATCGTAATAATTCAAAGCCCCTTAATGGACTTGTTAATTCATTAGCTCAAGGGGGTGACCTCGGTGTCCCAGTGTCGACAACATTTCGTGTTCAAGCCGATGATTTACGTTCCATGAGAGGGTTTATTGCAAAGGAGAAAGCAGCTAAAGCAAGTCCGCAAATTACATTAGTTACTACATTTTTAGTTGTACCATCAGTGTTTTTTTTGATAAT
Organism: Virgibacillus necropolis; assembly: GCF_044793635.1. Classification (GTDB taxonomy): domain Bacteria; phylum Bacillota; class Bacilli; order Bacillales; family Amphibacillaceae; genus Virgibacillus_F; species Virgibacillus_F necropolis_A. Next base: position 890,344 of record NZ_CP084992.1, on the reverse strand, counting down.
TGGATTGCTTATTTTAAACATAATTTATAATCCATCAGCATTCGGATTAGATACATTTTTGAAGTAAATTAAGAGGAGGAAATAAAATGTTTAAAGCTATTTTAAGTATTTTTAGAACGAAGGTTGGAAGTTATGTTAATAATGAAAAAGGTGCTCAAGCTTTGGAATGGGTAGCACTTGCATTAGTAGTATTGGCTGTAATGGGTGCTATCATCGGTGGTTTGGAAGGTGTTAGTGATGCGAGCGTTGGTGAGGCAATTCTAAACCAAATTACAAAATTAATTAATAAAGTCGGTGGAGAGTAAAATTGAGTAATTTACTTAAAAGAATTAAAAATGAACGAGGGTCACAGCTAATTGAATTTTTAGCTGTGTTTCCTTTAATCATCTTTGCATTCCTACTAATCTGGCAAATGGCAATGGCGGCATATACGGTAGTTGTCAGCGAGGCTGCAGCGAGAGATGGAGCACGTGTAGCTTCAGTTGAAGGTGATTATCAAACAGCCGTTGAACGATCTGCATATGGATTAGACGTAACCAGCTCGTTAATAACAGGGTCAAGTAGTTATGGGAAGGAAGTTACAGTAATCGTACATGCGAAGATGCCTATGATTTCGATACCTTTTGTTGGGAAGCTTGATTATACAATTGACGCAGATGCAACGATTCCGGTAATAGAGGAGAATGATGATTAGATGAAAAAATATATTAATAATGAATCGGGTAGCACCCATCTAGTCATGATTGTAATTTTGTTGGCCTCTGTTTTTCTTTGTTTTATATTCTTCGATTTATTTACAGGATTTATGAATAAACGTGTTAGTCAATCAAGTGCAGATGCTTCCGTTTTGGCAGCTTCTACAGAAATGAAAGATGCATACGAAGATGAACTTTTAGAGGATATAAAAGAGGAGCTTGATAAATTAGAAGAGGAAGTTGATAAAAAACTTGAGGAAGACCTAGAAGAAGAAGGAGAAGATGAAGGTAATGGTGAAGAACAAGAGAATTCTGAGCCTGATGAGGATGAGTTGAAAGATATATATCAGAAGATTTTAGAGGGAATATATGATGAAGATCCACCTGAAGGATTAGTAGAGTGGTTAATTGATAATGAATACGAGTTAAATCCTAATAAAATATTAACTTATATTTTTGAAGAGGATGAAATTAACTCGAAGATTTGCTCTGCTATAAATAACAATAGGAACGAAATAAAAGAAGCTGCACAATATTACGCGGATAAGAATGGTGCAGAGGGAGAAATAGAATTAAAGTTTCCATATGAAGATGAGTTTAAGGTTTTTGTGAAAGTAAAAACTGAAGCTTCGTTCTCTACGGTGGATGCTTCCCAGATGGGTGAAAATAATGATGTATACGCTGAGGCATCAGCTCAAGTGAAAAGTCCTGTGGGGGTAGATATAGATTGCGATTAATCTTTCTTTTTACGCATCTTATCACCTCAGATTAGGTAATAAGACGCGTGAAAAGAAGGGGCGTTTTTTGTATTATAGGAAGGAGGAAACAGGTTGAGGAAAAAATATACTGTATCTTTGCTTTTTGTTTTGTTAGTATCTGTGATATTTCCAGCTATAACCATTAATGCTGACCTCGGAGAGTTTGAATATGATGATGGTGGCTTAAAGCCAACTGAAATGCAACAAGGAGATACTAGTCCTGGGGACCATAATAGTGGGGATACAGACATTGGCGATGCAGATAGACCATGGTGGGAAAAAGGTTGGGATAAGCTTAAAGAAATTGGTGGCGATATAAAAGACACATTTATTGATGTTAAAGATACTGTAATAGAATGTGGGAAAGACGTCGGACAATGTGCACAGGATATAGGAGATTGGGCGGAGGACACCTGGAATGATTTTGCGGATAGTGTTCAAGAATGGTGGGATGGCCTTCCAGATTTCGTCCAAGATTTAATTAAAACGGTAGGTGCGATAATAGCTGTGGTTGCAGCAATTGCAGCACTTGTTGCGCTTGGAGTGATTGGCTTAGTTGTCGGAATTGTGGCTGCTGTTGGTGCAATAATTGCAGGAATAGTGTATTTAATTATTAATGGTGGTACTGATAACTTTAGCTTTATGGGAGTACTAACATGGTCTGCAGGTGGTGCACTTGCGGGAGGGTTGTTATCTTATTTTGGGGCTGGAGCAGCAATCATGACAGGGTTGCGAACTAGTGGAAGATGGCTAGCCGGGGCTGGTAGGAATGCACTAATCAGTGGAGGCAAATGGATAGTTGGAGCTAGTAGAAACGCATTGGTCGCAGGCGGTAGATGGCTGGCAGGTGCTGGAAGAAACATAGTTGGCAGCTTTAAGTCTGGAATGGCATCAGCTGGAAGATGGATTGCAACAACTAGTAGGAGTGCATTAAGAGGTTTGAAGTCGTTTGCTGGTTCAGCTTGGAGATTGGGTAAAAGTGGAGCTACAAAGTTACTTAATGTTTATAAAGCTGCGTTTGGTTATAGTTGGAAAACTTTTGGAAATACGGTACTTTATGGATATTCAGGTAACTTCCTTTATGAATTTGCGAATGCCGGACCGAACGATTCCTGGTTGGATATAAGCTTGAAAGCGGGAATTGGAACTCTAGGAGTATTACTTGGTGCTCCATTAGGAGCCGGTTTCATTCGTTCAGTAAGGAATATTAGAAATATCAAATGGGGGCTACTTGGTAAAGTTGCTGGTGCCGGAGGGCTAACAGGTGGAATAGCTAATAGTATTGGTGCTTTATATGCAAATGGTGCAGTTACTATTGAAGATTTCGCGATAGGCGCAATGGTTGGCATAGCTACACTTCCAGTAGCAGGTTTTGCATTCGCAACTAATTTCGGTTCATTAGGTCCAGCGACAGAATTTATAAATGCTGGCATAGGAAATGAACTAAAAGTAAATTTCACAGAATTAGGTGCTAATGTTAAAACAAGTCTAATGAACGGTTTTTCAAATATAAAACTAAAGACAAATGATTTAATGATTAAAATAAAAAGTATATTTAATTAACGGTATTTTATTAAAGTTACTGAAGTCTATCCGAGGAGGAAAATAATGAAAAATAAAAGCGTATGGGAAAAAATAAATCGTGTCGCAATCAGTTTAATTGTGTTAGATTTCATTATATTGATTGTTTACGTTAACACGGTTGGGGGAATGGATAGTACATTTATTAAATTTTTGATGGTTATTTTATTTATTTGTTTTACATTTGGAGTTTTTGACAGGGTTCGTTCCCAAATCACAAAAGGTGTGAACGTTAAAACATTCCTGTATACATTGTTGATTATAGGTGCTATGTATTTGTTTGCTACGTATGTAGTTGTCTGATTATAAAATAATAATATAGAGATTAAAAGGTGATTAAATATGCATGAAGGGTTATTTCATTATGGAAGTTAAAACATGGACTATACTCCAACGAATTTCTGGAATTACTGCGATCGCTTCGATATTCATAATATTTTATTGGTTCGGTTATCGTTTGAACGGAGAATTTATTATCAAAAGAGAAACATTGCCAATGGATTCTCTCTTGTTATATTTATTACTGTTTTTAACAGTTGCATCCATTTTATTTTACCCGTTTGCTCAACTGGCAATCCAGAATAATGGCAGGATAACTAAGTGGACCTTTATCTTACCTGTGGTCTTCATAGCAACAATAGCTGGTGTGACTTTCTTAGTAAGAAATTTTGTTATGTAAAGGGTGATGGATATTCGATCAGCTAATAAAGCAATCAAAACAGCAGCGATAGCCCGCACCATTCAAGCATCTTTTATGATAATTGCTGTGACGGTTGTATGATTTTTTAACATACGGATCATGCAGAAACTAAGTCACAACATTCGATTCTAGGGATATCGTCATTATCTTAGCTATTGTACTTATTGTTCTATCACTGCTTTGATTTTAGTTAGCTCATAACAGATTATTTTTACTGGAGGAAAACAATGAATAATATAAAAACATTTTTTTTAATTATAGTTATTGCCTTAATATTTGTCCTAACAGGCTGCTCTAATGAAGAAGCAACAAAAGATAAAGAAGAAGAAAAAACGGAACAACCTGCAGAACCTGAGGAAAAAGAGAAAGAAGAAGTAACAGCGCCTGAAGCGGCAACTGAACCGGAAGAAATGGTGAAGGAAGGCCCGGGCGCGCTATTTACCGCGGAAGATATGAACGCTGAAAAATTTAAAAAAGCAATTGAATCGTTACCAGAAGATTTAACAGCAGATGAAGCGTACAATCACCTTATCCATCTAATGGCGGCTGATTTCGGTCCTGCTTTAAAGAAATATGAAGACTTTAATCCTTCCTTTTTGGTTGATGATGCACCTGGAAGTGAAGATGAACAAAAAAATGAGAAAGAAAAAGAAATGCATGTAGCGTTACTGTTGGATGCTAGTGGCAGTATGGGCGCATATGTGGGTGGTCAAATGAAAATGGAAGCTGCAAAAGAATCCTTGAAGAAATTTGTTACAGCACTACCCACTGAAACAAAAGTGTTACTGCGTGTTTATGGTCACAAAGGCACAGGAAGCGATGCGGACAAAAAAATGTCTTGTAGTAGCACAGAAGTTGTTTACCCACTAAGTACATATAACAAGGAAAAATTCAACAAGTCTTTGTCGCAATTTAAACCGGCAGGATGGACACCATTAGCGGCATCAATTAAAGCGGCAAAGAAAGATTTACAAGGTAAGACCGGTGAAGATGTAAAGAACGTTGTTTATATAATTAGTGATGGAGAAGAGACGTGTGGTGGAGATCCAGTTCAAGCTGCTAAGCAGTTGCACGATTCAGGAATCGCGACTGCAGTAAATATTATAGGATTTGATGTAGGTAATGAAGCACAAGAGCAGTTAAAGAAGGTTGCAGAAGCTGGTGGCGGTACGTTTACTAATGTCCAGACAGGAAAAGAAATGGTTGAAGTTGTTGAAAGTAATATGAAACAAGCGCATGAAGCAGTTGAATTAAATATGTGGAGTGCTGTAGAAGGTGTGGATTTAACGTGGGACGCGATTCATAAGAATGATGAATTGGATTCAATAGCATCTAATTTTGACGAAGTAATAGAAGATGAAAATGGTCTATTGTTAAATGGTTTAGAAGGCTTAGAACAGACTAAAAAAATTACCGAACAGGTAGCAACGGAACTAAAAGGATTAATTACGGAAAGACATGACAAACTTGAGCAATTTAATGAGCATAAAAAACAAGAGTTAGAAAAACGGGTTGAGGAAGAAAAGCAGAAAGCAAGCGATTTAATTGACAAGGTAAGGAAAGAGAAAGCGCAGGATTGAAGTTGAATGCACCTTTAGACTATTAGAAAAGTTTGAAGGTGCATGTTTATGAAATAGAACTATACAAATTATATTCTACAGTACCTCATCAAAGAGGATTAGTAGAAGAGTAGAAGAAGTTTTACAGGCGGAAAGGATTAATAAGGAAGAGGTTGTTATAGATGATCTCTGTACAATAGGCACGATGAATGGTGTTTTCGATACAATAAATAAGATTGAGGGATTAGTTAGGGATACGATAACTGGTTGGTTTGCTTAATCGAATAGAGCTATTGCTCTATTCGATCTTCCTTAAGGACCATTTCTAATAAAAGTCAAACTTTTACAAGGAGTATACTGTATGGAAAAAGTCGTTTTAAATCAAGAAAGACTAGTAAAGCTTGCAGAGGACAACAAGAAACTTTTTGAAAATTATTTTGTAAAACGTTTTGCATATTTGGTTAATGATGAACCATATTATTTTGCAATCTTTAAACGGGGAGATAAAACAAAAGGATATGCTGTTTTATCACCTGAGTCTAATAATAAAAGTGACCAACTAGTCGCTCTAAAACCATTATTGCATTACTCTGTATCCATAAATAATATTTTATCTGACGGTAAATATCGGGCAAATATTAATTTCGCCGTATTTTATGAAGTAAGAGATTACTTAAAAACAATTGTTGAAAGCAATGTTCTCGACACTGATGATGAAGTTATTTATAAACGCTCACTATCAATCGTTCAAAATATGATTGATCTACAAGAATCGTTAATTGAACACTATAAAGAGGCAGTTCGTAAATATGATGCTGTAAAAGAAAAAGGTTTCATTACAGAAGATGATATACATGATATTAAGAGATATTTACCACTACTTATGAGAATACAATATAAACAATATCTTGATAGGTACGATAACAGAAATGATTTCGACGTAATCTATGAAAATAGAAATAAACGAGAAATTAAACAATTTGATCATTTTACAGATCAAAAAAACTTGAAACAAATGACCACAAACATTGCTGAAAAAGAAATGAAAGAGGGCTTATCACGCTTAGATTATGGTAGAGACTTACATGAAATGACAGACGATGAATATGATGAGTTAGTTCTAACTGAATATGATAAGGAACTTGATCAACAGTTGGAACGAGTCAAGAGTAAATTACGCTATCCTTAAGGAGCAATGGATTGGTTAAAGAAACTTCATCAAGGTGAAGAGGAAGTGCAACAATTGAATTCCTTGGAATTTTCCTTTTGATTTCTGTTATTAATGATTATTTGGCAGTTTAGAATAAATGGGGTTTTGATAACACAATAGGCTGCCAATGAATATGCAAGATCAATTATAATTTAGATTAAAATCCAATAAGCTTCATCATGGCAATGATTGGAGTTACTTTAGTATTGTTTGGTGTAGAATGGGCAATAAATCAACTACTACTTGGAATTGCACCTTTGGACTAGATCGATAGTTTAAAGGTGTATCTTTATGGAAGAAAGAAATATTTTTAAACCTAAAAGAATGGGGGAGAGAAACACATGATCAAAAATTACATAAAGCTAGTAATCATTACTTGTTTCATATGTTTATTGTTTGGATGTACAGACGAAAAGATGGAGAAGAAAAAAGGCGAAGATGCTCCCGAGGAAACTGAACAGTCCGTTTCAGCTGATTCTGGTAATGGTAAGGTTTCACTTAATAATGTGGCAAGTGAATCCCAAAAGGAGAAATCAACCAATTACAAACAAAATATTGGTGACATGAAGGCCTGGATTGGCGGAGAAGTAATTGTAAAGAAGGACAAAATTATTGTTAATGGTAAAAGTAATATTTATCCTGGTTCCGTGATTAGCTCCCACGGAATTAGCACATTAACCATCGCAAATTTTAATGAAAATGCAGAAATTCAGGAAGATGGATCTTTCCATTTTGAATTTCCAGGATATGAGGGAAACGCAAGTGTTACATTTGGACTATCTCCCCTTGGAACGGGAGAAGAACATTACGGTGAAGGATATAAAAACGCAACTGGACCACAGGTATATCGAACTCCTTCTATGGACTGGTGGGATGTAAGAGCTTCGATCAAATTAGATGAAGATAAAGAAAAACCGTATACGATTCAAATTGAAACACCTGTTTGGCAAGACCGACCGGATGATTATGGTGATACAGAAGTTAGGATTGATAATGTTGAAATTACCAGTGACCACGAATATCTATACATTCATGGAGAAAGTAATCTGGTGGAAGGAACGCTTATTAGACTGTTACGAAAAGATAAAAATGGTGATAACATTCCATTCACTGGAGATGGAACCACGATTAATCCAGACGGAACATTTGATATGAAAGAACATTACTTAACACTTCGAGAGGGTCAGTACATCCTTTTAAAAGTTGATTCCCCCAATTATTGGGACAATGTTGTGGAAGTATATGGTGAAGACCTCAAGCATATTGAGGGAGACCTAGTTAAACGTGATGAGGAAGGAAAAAAATATGTAAAGTATGAAGTTCCAATCGATGTACCTAAACTATCACCACCTGAAGAGGTTAGCTTAACGGTAAAAGAGGAAGAAATAAAATTAAAAATGGAAGCTACACTACTTTTTGATTTTGATAAAAGCAAACTAAAGTCAGATGCGAAGAAGTTACTTGATGGCTTACTCGATGATCTACAGGAATTGGAATCAGGTACTGTTGTTCATATAAATGGTCACACGGATAATCAAGGTGAGACCAAATATAATTTGAAATTGTCAGAGGAAAGAGCAAAGGCAGTTTTGGACTATTTAAAGAAAAATGGGGATATCGATGAATTGAAAATCCGTTCAAAAGGGTATGGAGAAACTAAGCCAATTGCTTCAAACGGTGATAGTAGTGGTAGAGAGGAAAATCGACGGGTTGAAATAGTGATTAATCCGGAAAAAGAAAGTTAGTTTATCTTTTATAGGAACTTGATATATTTTATCATTATGAATCTAGAAGCTGAAGCAGAAATAGAAAAGGTTATGGATTATCTATTTACGAAAATATGGACCAATCCAAAGCTGTTTTACTATTTTATTCGCTTAAAGCAGTATCAAAAAAAGATGCTATCAAGCGAGGACCCTGACTCTATGGAAATTAAATCTATGAAGGATGAAATTGCTGTGGATGAACCACTTGAAGAAAAAGAAGAAATGAAAGATATATCGAATAGTTTACTAAATCCCCGTATGAAAAAGAGAATAGAAAAATGAATTCAATTTAAAAACTCATTACGGTTGTTACAGAAGTTTAAGTATATTCCAAACTTGTTATGCTGTCAGTTAATCAATATGCTTTAAGTATTAGGACGTTTTTCATTGGATAAAAGGAATATTGTGGTTTTAACTAATAAAACTGCGAGGCGATTAATATGTCGGAATCAAAATGGAAGATACTTACTGTTACTGCTGTATCGGGAATTTCAAATTTTGTTATAGGATTAGGAGCAATGTTTACTCTAGGGGATGCATCCAACGGTTTTAATTTATCCCATTTAGGAATAGTTCCACCTATTATTATCATGGGGGTTGTAGGTATATGTGGTTTTACTTTTCTCTTATGTATCATGAGAAAAGAAACAGGTAATAAACTTACTGTAATGTCGTTTGTTAAAACTATTTTATCCTTAGTAGCTATTGGGATATTTTTATCATTAATTCATTATCTGAGAGGTTAGAAACAATGGTATATATTGTAAACTGATTACCCTATTCACTTTTTAACCAAGTCAATTATGTTGTTATGGATAAAGCAGAAAAAAACTTTCTAATCTATATCCAAAAAGGATGGTGAAAAAAGCAGGGAACTGTAAATTAATAGGAGGTAATTATGCAAAAAGTAATTTTAAATCAAGAGAAACTAATTAAGCTAGCAAAAAAATACAAAAAGCTTTTTGAAAACTATTATATCAATCGCTTTGCGTATATTGTAAATGGAAATCCATTTTATTTCTCAAATTTTAAACGAGGAGACAAAACAACGGGTTATGCCATCTTGTCACCAGATTCAAATAATAAGGAAGATCACTTAATAGCAATTAAACCATTATTACATTATTCTGTTACAATTCGCAATATCACGACAGATGTTAAATACAGAGCAAACGTGGATTTTAGAGTTCTTTACGAGGTAAGGGATTATTTAAAAAGAGTGGTAGAGGGAAATGTGTTGGGTAATAAAAATGAAATAGTATATAAACGCTCATTAAAAGTTATCCAAACAATGTTAGACAATCAAGAAGAACTAAAAAAAGCCTATGAGAGAGCAATAGATCAATATAGACGTGACAAAGACAAAGGATTCATAACAGATGATGATATAAAAGAAATGAAAAATTACCTACCAATTTTTATGAGGTTACAATACAAGCAATTTAGAGATAGATATGATAACAGAGAAGATTTTGATGTAATCTACGAGAATAGAAATTTGAAAGAAATAAAGCAATTTGATCAATTTTCTGATCCAAACACTTTGAGAGAAATGACATCCAAAAGAGCGGTAAAAGATTTAGAAAATGCTTTATCGGAGGTTTCATATGGAAAAAACTTGCGAGATAGAACAGATGACGAGCGTGATCAGCTAGCTCTCGAAGAATTTAATAAGGAATTGGAAGAACTTTTAGACTGGGTTAGAAATAATTTACGAAACCCATAAACATAAGGAGTTTATAATGGAAAACATTGTTTTAGATAAAGAGAAACTAATTAAGATAGTAAAAAAGCATAAAAAGATATTTGAAACCTATTACATCAAACGTGTTGCCTATATTGTTAATGATATGCCCTTCTATTTAGCTAGCTTTAAACGCCGAGATAAAACAACCGGATATGCAGTCTTGTCTCCATCTTCTAATAATTCGGAAGACCATATGAGATCGCTTGTTCCTTTACTACACTATGCGGTTTCAATTCGTAATATTTCCACAGATGGTAAATACAGGGCAGATATGGATTTTAAAGTTCTATACGAGGTCAGAGATTACTTGAAAGGAGTATTAGAAGGGAAGGTGTTAGATGAAGAAAAAGAAATAATTTATCAACGCTCATTAGGTATAATTCAAGCAATGCTAGATAACCAGGATGAATTAGTAAGAACATATAAAGAAGCAATAGAAAAAAATCATTGTGATACTGAAAAAGGTTTTGTTACAGACAATGATATTAATGAAATGAAAAATTATATACCAATTTTAATGCGGTTACAATACAAGCAATTTATTGAAAGGTATGATAATAGGGAGGACTTTGATGTTATTTATGATAATAGAAATAACAAAGAAATAAAGCAGTTTGATGAGTTTTCCGATCCAAACACACTAAGAGAAATGACATCAAAAAGAGCAGAAAATGATTTAAAAAGTGCCTTAGCTGAGGTATCTTATGGTAGAGACTTACGGGACAAGACTGATAATGAATATAATCAGATTGTTCTGGATGAATTTAACAATGAATTAGATGAACTTCTTGAAAGAGTTAAAAATAATTTACGTAACCCTTAAATAAAGGTTAGGAGTTTATTATGAGACAGATATACATGGGAAATGTACACAGATAAGCTTGAAAACTGTTAATAATAATGATTAAGTAAAAAAAGCAATCATATCCTAGTCAACTTTTTTCACTTATACAATGCATTTCCTAGAAATTCCCTCAATTCATCCGCTTCTATTTCCGTCACATGAAAAGTGTGCTCAATTGTGCCTTCTTCTTTAAAATCATCTTCTCCTAAAACTGCGAAGCGATTTTTTCGTAAATCAATTACTAATTTCTTGTCACTTTCTTTTTCGTCCATGATAGCAAAATCATATCGTCGAAAGTTTCCCATAAAGCTAATGTATCGTACGTCTTGTTGAGCTGTTTGATCTTCCAGTACTTTAAATTTATTAGACACCAGAGTTCCTCCTAATCCAAAAATCATGCTTTTCCTTACTATACCATGTTTTGTTTAATCGTTCATAATATTTGTGGTATATTTGAAGTATCAAGATGTGGAGGTTTTTTTGATGTATTTTGTTGATCGAAATAAAATAGAAGAAACACTTATATATATGGATGGCTTGCTTCAGGAGTTGGGGAAGCAGTCCTTTGAATCGTTTAGAGATAAATTAGTACTGGAACGAATTACACAAATGGTCATCGAATCGATGCTAGATGTTGGCAACATGATGATTGACGGATTTATTATGCGTGATCCTGGAAGTTATGAGGATATTATCGATATTTTAGTTGATGAAAAGGTACTGCCTTCCGATGAATTAGAAGCTTATAAATCAGTGATCAAATTACGTACAATGCTTGTTAAGGAGTATTTAACGATTGATCATGAAAAGGTTGAGCGTACAATCAAAACGAATGAACAGACATTAAATACGTTTAGTGAACGGGTTCGTGCTTATTTGGATAACGAACTGGGTGTCGCTAATGCATTTTCCAAATAATGAAATGAGGGCTTATGAAAGTGAAGGATTATCAAGGCTATTTAGTTGATTTAGATGGTACGATGTATCAAGGGAAGCAGCGCATTCATGCTGCAAAGGAGTTTGTGGAATTTTTACATGAAAAAGGATTGCCACATTTATTTTTGACAAATAATTCTTCGAAAACGCAGCAGGAAATCGCAAATAAATTAAACGATATGGATATTCGTGCAACAAAGGAACATGTTTTTACATCAAGCATGGCAACGGCAAGTTACCTATCCGATAAAAAGAAAAATGGTAGTGCTTTTGTGATTGGTGAAAGGGGTCTGCACGAAGCTATTGAGAAAAAAGGTTTACGTATAACAGATGAAGATCCTGACTTTGTTGTAGTAGGAATAGACCGGGGGATTACATACGAAAAATTAACTAAGGCATGTTTATTTGTACGAAATGGTGCAACTTTTGTATCGACGAATAGTGATATTGCCATTCCAACAGAACGGGGACTGCTGCCTGGTAACGGTGCACTTACGTCTGTCATCACTGTTAGCACAGGAGTAGAGCCGATTTTTATAGGAAAACCAGAGCCTATTATAATGGAACAAGCACTGCAGAAGTTAGGTTTGTCGCATGATGAAACACTCATGGTGGGGGATAATTACAATACAGATATTATGGCTGGGATTCAGGCGGGGTTGGACACGTTAATGGTGTTCACAGGGGTTACACCGTTTGAGGATCTACCAACGTTACCTAAAAAGCCAACTTATCATGTGCAAAATTTAAGTGAATGGATAAAATAAAAAAGCTGTCTAATCGAGCGCTTAAACTCGTTTAGACAGCTTTTTCTAATCGTTAATTAGTCATCCAACATGGTAGCGTCACGTGCACCGTGTGCTAATCTGCTTGAGGCTGCAGCCGCAATAGCACCAACAATGTCATCTAGAAATGTATGACATTCTCCAGTTGATTTATCATTTAATCGTTCAAGAATTCCAGGCTTTTGCTTATCGATATAGCCATAGTTGGTAAACCCAATTGAACCATAAACATTTACGATGGATAGAGCAATAATTTCATCGACACCATACAAACTTTCATCTGTCTCAATCGTATTTTGCAGTGGGAAATCTAATTGTTTTTGTTCCGCAAGTTTATCTAGTTGAATACCAGTTAATATTGCGTTCTGTACCTCACGTTTTGTTAAAACACAATCCACATTGTGACGACAATCTTCCATACTCAGATCCTCATGGTACTTTGCTTGTAAATAGTAAACTAACTCAGCGATATCATCTAATGTAACGCCGCGTTCTGTAAGCCATTCGCGCGCTTTTAACTCTAATTGACTTTGATTTGTGTTTTTTTCCATTGAAATCACCTATTCTAACGTATTTTTATCCATTTGTTATACATACACTTATTGTAAATGTGTAAGGGGGGAAATATGTGAAAAATTTACTGTCTACCTATTATGGTATCCAAACAGAAGGAAGTTGTTTCTTAGATGGGGTGGAAGGATATATTGGAAACGAATACATTTATTTTATCATTCCTGCTGGAAACAAGGAAGTTATTCACACTGAACAAATTGCATTAAGCTATTATTTATTTGAGAACGGTATAAACAGAAATGCTGCACCAATACAAAATGTAAACCAGGAATGGACTACATTGTTTATGGGAGAGGAATATATTGTAGTAAAAATGCATCCTTTAGACAGGGAGTTGAACTTGTCACATGGTCAGGCACTGGCAAATTTTCATCGTGTTGGCTCAAGCTATCCATATGAACCACAGGATTTTTCTAGTTATGGTCAATGGAAGCAGCTTTGGATAAATAAATTAACTGCATTTGAACAAAAAGTTGAACAGGACGATGCCTTATACCAATCACCATACCACCGTAAATTATCGGATTTATTTCCATATATTATTGGTATAAGTGAAAATGCGATTCAGTATTTACAGGAGACCGAATATGATAATCGTTTTCATGATAGTGATCAGGGAACGATTACATATAAGCGGTATACGAATCAATGTAATCGGGATATAATTTGGCATGGGGGCTTTATGTTCGATCACCCAGTTCGGGATCTAGCCGAACACATTAGATATTGTATTTTGTATCAAAGTGATCACGGAAAAGAGAATGCAGTAAAATTTTTGCAGGATTATCAACGTGAGCGGTCACTTTCAATTTTCAGTTGGCGATTACTGTATGCGCGCCTTCTTTATCCGGTGCATTTCTTTGATCTGATGGAAAAAGGATTTGCGTCAACTTCGTATGATTCAATGCTAACAAGCTTACATGATTTGCAGCAAAAACAAGTACGTTATGAAAAATTTATTGGTGAATTTTTTCAAACAGTTGAGGTGGATCATGATGAATGGAAAATACCAGTTATAGAATGGCTCTAAAAAAAAGGCAAACAACCCTTTTTAGATTGTTCGCCTTCGATCTATGTGGTATTTAAAATACTTGTTCGATTTCTTTAACTCCTGGAACTTCTGCGATTAACGCGCGTTCAATTCCAGCTTTTAAAGTGATGGTTGAACTAGGACAGTTCCCACATGCACCCATGAGACGAAGAAGTACAATGCCATTCTCATCAACATCTATTAGCTCCACATCTCCACCGTCACGTAGTAAAAATGGGCGTAATTTATTTAAGACTTCCTGTACTTGCTCTTGCATTATCCATCTTCCCCTTTCTATGTTCCATTATAAGATGAATGGTCAAAAAAATCTATTGGTAAAATACATTTCTTCTTAAAGTAGATGCTTTTATTTTATCTTTAATGAAAGATTTTGTAAAATAAAAGTAACTAAAATTGTGGAGGTTTCACCATGGGGGATAAAAAAGTAGTAATTACTGTTTATGGTGCGGAACAAATATGTGCTAGCTGCGTAGGGGCACCAGGCTCAAAAGATACGTATGAATGGATTCAAGCGGCAGTTGGAAGAAAATATATCGATGGAGTAGTGAATTACAACTATATTGATATAGATCAACCTCAAACCGATGAGAAACATATTGCATTTGTTGAACGGATAGTTGATGAGGATTTATTTCATCCAATCGTATTTGTTAATGATAATATGGTTGGAGAAGGTATTCCAAGGTTGAAATCCATTTATCAAGCTTTGGATAAACTTGATGTTCCATTGCAATCATGATAATTTGAATGACGTGCGCAGTATTTTCAATAGCAATCATTTGAATAGTGAGGATACAGTTTGTATACTTAAAGATAAAAGGAGGGGCATGATATGGTTGTTACTTTTTCAGATAATGCAGTAGAACAAATTAGAGAAATGATGCAAGACGAATCAGAAGATGTCCGTTTACGCTTTGGAATAAAAGGTGGCGGCTGTAGCGGCTTATCCTATTCATTAGGGTTTGAGTATGAAGTTAATGAACAACTAGATATGGTAGACGAGATAAATGGAGTTCCTGTTGTTATTTTCAAGCAGGATATCCCGATTATAGAAGGAACAAAAATTGACTTTAAACAGAACATGATGGGCGGCGGGTTCAGCATTGATAATCCGAATGCTATCGTAAGCTGTGGCTGTGGATCATCGTTTAAGGCGAAGGATCGCGAAGGTGCACCAGAGAAATGTTAATTACTTGAGAAGGCTAGAACGCTGTTAGAGGGCGTTCTATTTTTTTTGGCAGATAAGAAATTACAATTGCCGATATTTTCTACCTCTTCAAAAAAATAGCCTGAGCGACAATTGGTCGCTCGGGCTGTAATTTAAAACATACTAGTCGAGTGCTTCGGTTGTAGGCGTGCTTTTGGATCAATGTAGGATTTGGCATTGTTGATGGCTGTTGGGCCTTCACCGAATCCGGTTGCGATTAGTTTAACTTTCCCTGGATATGTGCAAATGTCACCAGCTGCATAAATGCCTGGGATGTTTGTTTCCATTTTGGAATTGACCACGATGCTATTTTTCTCTATTTCCAATCCCCATTCTTTAATAGGACCCAATGACGAAACAAATCCATAGTTACATAATAAGGAATCGACATCTAATACGATTTCCTTTTCGCCTTTAACTTCCTGGAGGATTAATTGTTCAATCCGATCTTGTCCCACAATATCCGTTGGGGCAAATGGAGTGACAACATTGACACTTGATTCCATTAATTTTTCTACACTATGTTCGTGTGCTCTGAATTTGTCACGACGATGAACCAGCGTTACGCTTTTAGCAATTGGTTCGAGCATAAGTGCCCAGTCTACTGCGGAATCGCCACCACCTAAAAGGACAACATTTTGGTCTTTGTAATGATTCATATCTTTGACGTGGTAATGCAGGTTTATTCCTTCAAACTGTTCACTTTCTCCAATATTCAGTCGTCGAGGTTGGAATGCGCCATTTCCTGCTGTAACAATAATTGTTTTTGAATAATGAACTTCTTTATCAGAAGTGATTTTAAATGTGTTATCCTCTAACCGTTCAACTTTTTCAATTGCTTGTTCCAATACAATTGTAGGATCAAACATGTTTGCTTGTTCTTCGAGATTGTCAACTAGCTCTTGAGCCCGGACTTTCGGAAAACCAGCAATATCGTATATATATTTTTCTGGATACAGAGCAGTAAGTTGCCCTCCAGTATGTGGTAAGCTCTCAATTATCTTGACGCTAGCTTGTCTCATCCCACCGTAGAATGCCGTGAACAATCCAGCAGGGCCTGCGCCAACTATCGTTACATCATAAACTTTATCTGACATGGTAATTCCCCCATTTTTAACTGATTCATTTTTCTCATCATGCCTATATTATCACAAACAATGAGTTTTGCGTATTTATGTATTCACCTAGTATTATAAACGATAATATTACGAAAACATTAAATTTTATAAAATAAAATAAAGGGTTGAAAGTATACGGGAAAAGGGCTAAGATTGTTTCTAGACATTATATTACATTTGTGTGACAAATACATATATCGATTTAGCTCTTTTTTTATGTCTAGCTCCAAAGCCATCATATGGTAGTCAAAACGGGGCTTACGCTTTTTTTATGCACTAATACGTGAAATATGTCACATACGTTATGTAAACAATGCGATATTATATAAATGGAAGTGATGAGAAATGAAAAGGCCTAGTATAGTAGTTTTGGGCGCAGGTTATGGCGGGATGGTAACAACTGTAAATTTACAGAAGTCCCTGGGGGTTAATGAAGCAGATATTACATTGGTTAACAAACACGACTACCATTATCAAACAACGTGGTTACATGAAAATGCTGCAGGCACATTGCATCATGATCGTACCCGTATTGCGATAAATGAAGTTATCAACATGAGCAAAGTCAAATTTGTTAAGGATACAGTAGTTTCTATTAAACCAGACGAGAAAAAAGTTAAACTTAAAAACGGTGAACTAAGCTATGACTATTTGGTAATTGCATTAGGATTTGAAGCTGCAACATTTGGAATTCCTGGGCTTGATGAACATGCATTTACAATTGGTAGTATTGATCGTGCACGATTAATTCGGGAGCACATTGAATATAATTTTGCAATGTATAATAATGAAAAAGAGCCAAATGATGCTCGTTTGAACATTGTCGTTGGTGGCGGTGGCTTTACAGGAATTGAGTTTGTAGGTGAAATAGCCAATCGTATTCCTGAGTTATGTAAAGAATACGATATTGATAAAAATAAAGTTCGAATCATAAATGTGGAAGGTGCTCCAACTGTATTGCCGGGATTTGATCCAGATCTTGTGGAATATGCAATGAATTCGTTGGAAGCGCGTGGTGTTGAATTTAAAACAGGTGCATTTTTAAAAGAATGTAAACCTGATAGCATCGTTTTCGAAAAGGATGGCAAGCTTGAAGAAATCCCAACGATGACTACCGTCTGGGCAGCTGGAGTTCGTGCCAACTCAATCGTTGAAGCATCAGGCTTCGAGACGAATCGAGGAAAAATTGAAGTACGTAGCGACATGCGTGCCCCGGATTACGATGATGTTTTCGTTGTAGGTGATTGTGCACTTATTATGAACGAAGAAAGTGGACGTCCGTTCCCACCAACTGCTCAAATTGCCATCCAAATGTCAGGTGCTGTTGCGCATAATGTCAAGGCAATGGCTACTGGTAGTGGAGAAGTCGAGAGCTTTGAACCGAAAATTTTGGGAACAGTTGCCTCACTCGGTCATGATGATGCGATTGGCGTGGTCTTGAATAATCGTAAGTTGTTCGGCTTTACAGCTACGGTTATGAAAAAAGTTATTGATAATCGTTACTTACTTAAATTAGGTGGACCTGGATTATTATTTAAAAAAGGAAAATTCAATATTTTTTATTAAAAATTGATACCGAGCAAAGGCTAAGTTGCTGCCTTTGCTTTTTTTACGTTTTCATATAAAATGTAAATGGTGATAAAGATTGTGCAAGGGGAGGATACATAAGTGATTCCATCAGTAGTTCAAATTATTATGTCCATCTTATTATATTTAGTAATATTTTTTGGATTAGCATTTATATTAAATATGCTCTTACGTAAAACCTGGCTAATGGCATGTATATATCCATTTATCGTGCTAATGATTGTCGATGATATTTCAACTGGAGCCTACTTTACGGATTTAACTGAATCGTTTTCTATAGCATTTACTAAACTCATGGAAATTACTCCAGTTGATATAATGATCCTAAGTTCTGGATTCATAGGTACGATAATCTCAGGAATAGTTATTAAGTTATTGAGAAAAAGTGGATATCAAATGTTTTAACAGAAAAATGCATAAAATTTAAATAGATTGGAAATGATGACATCCAGTGAGGTGTTATCAATGAAATCAAAAAAATTCTTAAGAAGAAGTGCAATGGTTCTTTTATTTTTCGGTGCAATTTATGCTACATTTTCATCCATTTCGAATGTAACCTTTAAAGATGTTCATGTATGGGCAGAACAAAAATCAGAGGAGCTCTCCTCATTTGATGCCAATTCTGTTAAACAACGAGATATAGCATTAAAAGAAAAGACATTGAATTATGAGGCGAAACAAAAAAGGTATATTTCCAGTGAACATGTCGATGGACCAAAGACGATTCAAGAAAGAATGGAAAATGCGAAATACCCAACTACAACAGTATTGGCAACAGGATATACTGCGGGAATAGAATCAACGGGTAAAACGCCTGATCACCCGATGTATGGTATTACGTACTCTGGTGTGCAGGTAAAACGAGATTTATACTCTACCATAGCAGCCGATTTAGACGTTTATCCTATCGGAACTATAATGTGGATTCCTGGTTATGGTTTTGGAGTAGTAGCGGATAAAGGTAGCGCTATAAATGGGAATAATATTGATCTTTATTATAAAACTGTTGAAGATGTATATGAATATTGGGGTAAAAAAGAAGTAGAGGTTCACATTGTGGAAATGGGTGACGGATCGATAACCGAAGAAGAATTAGTAGAATTAAACAATAATGAAGCATTGCAAGTCTTCCGAGAACAAATTATCAAAAGTTAATTAGTTAGACAAGAAAAGCGAAGGCGACTGTTCAGCAACGTACAAATAGGTAGGACTGTGAGAAAAGTACGGAGAAGTTTCCGCACGTTCAACAGGACTACCTATTTGCTAGTCGCTAGGAGCCGTAGCTAGACAACTATAAAAAAAAGATGAGCTAATTTATCAGCTCATCTTTTTTTAATAATGGCTCTTTTCGTACGCATTGTTGCTTTTTCATTTTCATAGTTGATATAAACGACGTAACTTTAGGTTTATTTGCAAAGTTATGTACTATTGCTGCCGTCCAGGATCGCTCCGGGCGGATGCTTTCCGCGGGCACGGCCTTAGCCTCCTTGCCCCGGCAAGGGGTATGCCGACGTTGTCCGCAAAGGACGGTTTTAGTTGGCCCTCATCATTTACCACTCTGCGGGGTCTTCGGACACGTGCTGTTCCCGCAGGAGTCACCGCCCTCCACTCACCTAGACTGATAAAGCTATTTACGTAAGCATTCTTTGTCTTTTCTTTCAACTAATGAATGCTGTTATTGGCTAATATTATACTAGCAGCCCGAATACACGGAGACTCCTGCGGGAGGAAAGGCATCGGTGAGACTACGCAGTGCGTTAGCACAAGGAGGCTCACCAGCCGCCCGCGGAAAGCGAAGTGTATACGGGCTGCGGCTGCTTAAGTGACTTGTTTCCATTATCAGTAATACAGATCTAACATAGATATAAGTTATGTCGTTTATATCTATCCTCCCAAAAGCAACAATCTTTACGAAAACAGCCTTAATAATAAGTTTTCCTAATATAAAAGATAGAGTAAAAATGCGATACCAACTCCGGAAAGCCCACCAAAAAAAACTTCAATCGGTTGATGACCAAGTAACTCTTTTAACTCTTTACGTTTTTCAAACTCTTCCTTCTTATTCCAATCTTTAGCACCTTCCACAAAATGATTGAAATCTTTCATTAATTGATTTAATAGCACAGCTTGTTCACCAGCTTGTCTCCGAACCCCTGATGCATCAAACATAATAATAATACTGAAGACACATGCAACAGCAAATGTGGTTGATGCAACACCGTCGACAATTCCAATACCAGTTGACAATGCAGCTACAGCGGCAGAATGACTACTTGGCATTCCTCCAGTACTAAAGGCGAGATCTGGCTTAAATTCTCTTGTAACAATGAATCGTATTGGGATTTTAATGACTTGAGCAAAAACGATTGCTGCGAGTGAAGCCCATAATGGAAAATTTAAAAACAAGTCCATGAATGGATAATCATCCTTTCTGTGCTTTTACATGGTGCTAGTAAATATCTAATATGTGTAGTATATGTATTTTACGTCAATATATATGGATAATTTTATCATATGAAATAATAAAATTCATGGATTTACAAGTATGTAAAAATAAAAAAAGGATCATTCTACGTTGAATGATCCAGAATATCTTTATGCTTTTGCTTTTACTGATGTCCACCTCATCGGAACACGTTTTGCCAATGTCACCATGAATACTGCGGCTAAACATGCAAGGGCCGTATCTTTTACAATAAACGGTGTCATACTAATCCATGCTATCCTATAAGAGATGTCTAGAGCTAACCACGTATTCATTGCAAGGTACATATACGATACACCAATTGTATAGTTCATCACCAAACCAACTAACGATGCGATTGTATAAATAGGAACAGAAGGTTTTTTGCTTGCTTCCGAAATCCAACCAACAAAAAAAGCAATAAAAACGAATGAAATGATAAAGCCGCCTGTAGGACTAACTATAGCCATAGGTCCTGCGCTCATATTCGCAAAAACAGGTACACCAGCTACACCTACAAGAATATATGTAATCATTGAAATTGAACCAAGTTTTTTACCAAGCATTAATCCTGCTAGTATTGCAAAAAATGTCTGTAATGATAACGGAACAGTTGCCCCACCAATTGGTACTGCAAGCATTGGGAACCAAACTGCGATATTGGCACCAAAGGCCATTAAACATACAAATACTGCCCCAAATGTTAGATCAACGGTACGTAATTTATTCATCAAAACCCTCACCCCTCATCATTATAATAAACAGGATAGGGGACTATTGTCAACTTAAATTTTGGTAAGTTAACAATAAAAAGCCGATAGATTGTAGAAATCTATCGGCTAATGATTATTTTATTGCAGCTTCTAAAGCAACAATCATCATTTCATTAAATGTAGTTTGACGTTCCTCTGAAGACGTTTCTTCACCTGTCAAAATATGATCGGAAACCGTAAGTACGGAAAGTGCTTGGCGATCGTACTTTGCAGCAAGGGTGTACAATGCAGAAGATTCCATTTCGATTGCTAGGACTTTATATTTTGCAAGCAATTCGTTTATTTCCTGTGCATTATCACGATAGAACGTATCACTGGTAAATACATTACCTACGCGAAGGTTCATTCCTTTTTCTATTCCAACATCATACGCTTTTTTCAATAAATCAAAGTCAGCAAGTGGAGCATAGTCTATACCATTGAATACCATTCGATTGATTTGGGAGTCTGTTGTTGCACCCTGTGCAAGAATCACATCACGAACTTTTACATCCTTTTGGATTGCACCACACGTTCCAACGCGGATTAATTTTTGAACATCATAGCTTTGTATTAATTCGTTTACGTAGATGGATATTGAAGGGACTCCCATTCCAGTTCCCTGAACGGAAACACGTTCTCCCTTATATGTTCCAGTAAAACCGTACATTCCACGGACTTCATTGTATTGTGTTACATCCTCTAGAAATGTTTCGGCAATATATTTTGCCCGTAATGGGTCACCTGGAAGTAATATTTTATCTGCAATTTCATTTTCTTTAGCGCCTATATGTACACTCATATATGTTCCTCCTAATTAAAAGCTTACTAATAAAAATAACGTTATCACAACGATTTATGAAAAACAAATAAATTTCCTACTCGACACTGTTTTTGTTTCATTCAATCATAAAATTGTATATAATATAGTTAGTTTACTTTTTTCACAAGTTGAGTGTAAATTTAACTATTCATAAAGCTATAAGGGAAAGGATGAGATAAAATGAAAGAACAAACATTTACAATTACAGCAGATACGGGTGTTCATGCAAGACCAGCAACATTATTGGTTAATAAAGCAGGACAATTTGAATCAGAGGTTGAGGTTTCCTATAATGGTAAAACAGTTAACCTTAAATCAATCATGGGTGTTATGTCTTTAGGTGTACCAAAAGGTGCAGAGGTTAAAGTTTCGGCAACTGGTGGAGATGAAGAAGAAGCATTAAATGGTGTTGCTGAAGTAATCAAAGAACATTTAGGTGAATAAGTAAAGTAGCTAGAGCTAATATTAACTCTAGCTTTTTATTTTTCAGATAAGAAAGTATAAACTTTGGCGTTAATCTGTCTAGCTCCAGCGCCTAGCCCCTCGAGGTTTTAAGTCAAATCTCTTTGTGATAAAAATCATCACTAAGAGATTCGTCTTAAACTTGTCGGGGCTGACCAAGGCGCTTGCGCTTTTCTAATGGAATGGTAAATCAGAAATAATTATGGTTTATAAGAGGTGAATGATTTGAATATTTCCGTATCACAGCTACCAGGAATTGGGCAAAAAATCTCAATGAAAACATCAGAGGACAACATGCTTGTTATTATTGTTCATCATACTGGAAAGCGTGAACTTTATTTTTTCGAGGATAGCGATAGTGATGAAGCAGATTTCGCAATGGATTTAACCCCAGAAGAAACACGTGATTTAGCTGCACAATTACTCGGAACAACCTATCAGCCTGCAGATATTGAGAAAATCCGTATGTTTAAGAAACAAATTATTGTGGACTATATTAAAGTGAAAGAAAAATCATCACTTGTTGATAGAACAATTGAAGAATCTGATATTAGAAATAAAACCGGTGCAACAATTATTGGAATCGTCCATGGTGACGATGTTATTGCAATACCTGAAACAGATACCACGTTAAAACCTGGCGATGTCTTAATGTCTGTCGGTAAAGAGGATCAAATTTCTTCTTTATCTAAGCTATGCCAGGGAGAGGAATAAGTTGGATTGTTAAGTGATGTTCCCGCATTATTAGGGGCCGGTCTTGTTTTACTCGGAATTTTCGTTTTAGGTTTTATAGCCTTAAAAACAAAATTCCCAAGTGTTATCTTATATATCTTATTTGGTATTGTTTTAGCCGGAATTTTAAGTCACAATGCGATTTTACATTTCTCAAGTGAAGTTTCGATTGTATTAATGTTCTTTTTACTTGGATTAGAATTTAGTACAAAACGATTAGGTTCGATAGCGAAAAAGATTTGGAGTTCAGGGATACTAGATGTTGTGCTCAGCTTAGGTGTTTCGATGATTATTGCTTTTGGATTTGGACTGGATTGGTTCAGTGCATTTCTAATTGGCGGAATAACTTATGCAACTAGTTCCTCTATTACAGCTAAATTATTGGACGATAAAGGACGAATGGCTAACGCTGAGACTGAATTTATTTTAGCAATATTAATATTTGAAGATTTGATTGCGCCGATTGTCGTAGCAATCCTGATAGCGTTGAGTGCAGGTGATGCGTTTACAAGTAGCGATCTTCTCTTATTGGTTGGTAAAATTATAGGGCTAGGATTACTGGCAATTGTACTTGGAAAAACTTTGTTTAAGCATTTTGAGAAGTTTTTATTACGAATTGACGATGAAGATTTCAAATTCGCATTGTTAGTTGGGATTGCGCTTGCTTTTGGTGGATTAGCATTATACTTAGGACTCTCAGAAGTGCTAGGTGCATTTCTTGCAGGTGTTATGCTTGCGGAAATTGGCAAAATTGAGCGTGTTGAAGGTACGGTATCACCAATAAAGAACCTTATGCTACCTACCTTTTTCGTTTACTTTGGCACAACTATTGATATAGGCTCAGGAATTCCAATGCCACTTCTTCTTACAACTCTTCTTATTTGGTCCGTGATCGCTAAGGTGATTGTAGGTGTAGTGGGTGGTAAACTATATGGCCTTTCCAAACGTGTATCATTACGTGCAGGTTTATCACTCTGTGCGCGTGGTGAATTTTCCGTAGTTATTGCTAGTGTGGCAGTTGGATCCTTAAAAGTCTTTGGTGGGATATACATTATTCTATCTGCTTTTATCGGAATGCTCTTATTTAGCTATGCTAATCATATAACAATTAAAATTTACGGTAAACCTGTTAAGAATAAGAAAAGCTTAAAGGTTCCAACATAATTTTAAAGAAAAGCGGTCATGCTTCTCAAACAGCATGACCGCTTTTCTTTAGTTATACTTTCTCTCTAGTTCTTCTAACGTTTTTAATGCCTTTTTGTTAAAAGGTGTATCTTTATAGGCCAGTTTGTTTTTCAGTTTTTCAACTGATTTACTTAGTGACTCTTTATATGCAGGTAATTCCCCTTCAAAAGGGTGAACTGCTGGTTTCGCCACGTTCATTTTTTCATTGTAGGCGAGTGCTTTCCGTTGGTGAAAGAATACATCATCAACTTTTCCTGGGTTATGTAGATCACCTTGCATCGGGTGCTTATGAACAGCTAATACCTTTATAAGAAAACGGTCACCGCGATCTTCCATTACTTCTCCTATGTAAATACCCGAATTATAATGTGCGCGAACTAGTTGTCCGAGTTGTGTGTCAGCCATTGATATAAACCTCCATAAAAATATGATTATGTCTCCATCTTACTTTATTTTTGAAAAACTTCAATAAAACAAGGCTTAATATTATGGCATCTTTATGAACAAGTGTCGTTTCAGTTTAAGGAAAAACACCTATTTGGTATAATGATGTCGAAAGGCGTGAGTACCTATGATGGAGTTTCTTTATTTTCCAGAAGACAAGTCGGAATATATTCCTGCATTGATAACATTACTTATTTTTATGATTGGTGCTGCTATTACGATGTATTTTTTCTATAAACATTCCAAAAAGGAAGCAAAACGGATTGATGAAAAGTATAATCTGAACCAGGACACCGAAAATTATAGCGATGATAATAAAAGTGAATAAATCCTCGAAAACTGCTAATTCCCAATAGGTTTTAGTAGTTTTTTTGACGTTAAACTTTTGATTACTTTGTTCCTTTTTGGTTGATACTAATAAAAAAAGACCATGGAGGACCTGAGAATGATACGTAAAGTAATGATCGTGCTATTTTTAACTTTTCTAATTGGATGTCAAAGTGATGAGCGGACTACATTAAAAGTAGATATGTATAACACTGCTGGTGATATGGTTGGAACTGCTAAATTTAAAGAGCAACCAGAAGGAGTTTCTATAAAATTGAAGGTGGAAGGATTGACACCAGGATTACACGGGATCCATGTTCATGAATTTCCAAAATGTAAAGGACCAGATTTTAAAAGTTCCGGGAACCATTTTAATCCAGAAGGTAAGGAACATGGACCGATGAATCCAAAGGGACCACACTTGGGTGATTTACCAAACGTAGAAGCTGATTCCAGTGGGGTAGTGGATGTTGAGTTGATGCTGGCCGGTGCAACGATGTTAGAAGGAAAGAAATCTCTGTTTAAGGAAGAAGGGAAATCACTCATCATTCATAGTGAAATGGATGATGGCGTTAGTCAACCTAGCGGAGAATCAGGGGAACGATTAATTTGTGGTGAAATTAAGCTGAAGAAGGATTCAAAGGAATCCCCAACTGACCCAACTGAATCTATTGAAAAAAATAAAAAGTAAAACCGTTGCTTATGCTACCGGCGTAGTATAAGCAACGGTTATTTTTAAGAGCAAGGATAGTATAAACGAAAGATGTCTAGCTCCAGCGCCCAGCGCCTAGTGGACTTCCTTCACCTCCGTACGATAACAGTTCGACATAGTCGAACGTCCTTATTCGCTTTAGCTCACCGTGTTTCCTTTATCTCTCCAGGTAAAAGGAAGATTCGATTAAAACCGCCACTTTGCGTGGCAACATCGAACTACCCACGTTGCGTGGGCACAGTCCATACGTCGCTAAACGGGCGCTTGCGCTTTTCCTATTTCCCTTGAACTGCGTTAATAATTCGTTTAACACCTTCTTCAAGTGTAGCTCTTGGGCATGCAATATTCATACGCATGAACTGTTTACCTTCATCCCCATATTCAATTCCGGCATTAAGCCCAACTTTTGCGTTTTCAATCATGAATTTTTTCAACGAATTGTCGTCTAAGTTAAGTCTACTGCAGTCAATCCATAATAAATAAGTTCCTTCTGAATGGATGACTTTTAATTTTTCAGTGTGTTGACTAAACATTTCTACAACATAATTTCGATGGTCATGTAGCACATCTCGTAATTCATCAAGCCACGCGTCACCATGTTTATAAGCGGCTTCCATTGCAAAATTACCCATGGTGTTTAACATATGGTGACCTTGACTTTCTAATTGATCGGTAAGGATTGAGCGCTTTTTCTTATCCGCGGTTATGATATAGGATGCCTGTAAACCAGCTAAATTAAATGTTTTGGATGGTGACATAAATGTTATCGTTTCCTGCCTGATTTCATCTGACAAAGACGCAATTGGGATGTGTTTATTCCCCGGAAACGTTAAATCACCATGGATCTCATCACTTATCAGTAACACGTTATAGGTTAAACACAGATCGGCCATTTTTTTTAATTCTTCTTTATGCCAGACTCTTCCAACTGGATTATGTGGGGAGCATAGAACAAATACTTTCACACCACTTTTTAGTTTTTCTTCAAAGTCATCGAAGTCAATATGATAGGAGTTATCCTTGTAAATTAACGTATTCTTAACAACTTCCCGGTCATGCTTTTTTATTACATTATAAAATGGTGTATAGACAGGAGTTTGGATTAGCACCTTGTCGTTAGGTTCGGTAAAAGCTTGAATTGCCATATGTAGACTTGCAACAACACCAGGGCTAAATGAGAGCCATTCTGTATCAATTGACCAATTATGACGTCGTTCAAGCCACTCCGCTATTGAATATTTTACATCGTTATCCAGAATAGTATAACCGAAAATTCCGTGTGTCGAACGCTCGACTAACGCGTCAATGACAGGCTGTGGTGTTTGAAAGTCCATATCGGCAACCCACATTGGCAATACTTCTTCCGATTGAAAAACCGCTTGAAGAATATCCCACTTTACGGATCTAGTTTGCTTTCTATTATGTACATTAGTGAAATTTATCATTTGAAAACCTCCCTGTTAGCTAGTATATCGAATCAGATCAGAAAAGAGCAAGACACGAGCTTTATTACCAAAATGGGGATAGTAAAAAAGCACAAAAAAAAGCAAAGCGTTATACGCCTTGCTCACAGGGGGAATACGAGAAAGTCTT
Source organism: Virgibacillus necropolis (assembly GCF_044793635.1). Lineage (GTDB taxonomy): Bacteria > Bacillota > Bacilli > Bacillales > Amphibacillaceae > Virgibacillus_F > Virgibacillus_F necropolis_A. The sequence goes on along the minus strand of NZ_CP084992.1, from coordinate 862,733 downwards.
ACATTATTAGTATTACCCCATCTGGAATTTAATAAACACATTTTGACAATTATTTTATAAAAAATTTTTATGTGTAAGGAAAGTATAAAATGTGACATTGAATATTTTGGTCACTATGCAGGGCCATGTCCAGCTCCAGCGCCTAGCCCCTCGAGGTTTTAAGTCAAATCTCTTTGTGATAAAAAACATCACTAAGAGATTTGACTTAAACTTGTCGGGGCTGACCAAGGCGCTTGCGCTTTTCTTAGAGACGTTTTTCTAAATCTTTTTTCATGTCTTCAAATCCTGGTTTTCCTAAGAGTGCAAACATATTCTTCTTGTATGCCTCAACGCCTGGTTGGTCAAATGGATTTACACCTAATAAATATCCACTGATTGCACAAGCTTTTTCGAAAAAATAAACCATGTATCCAAAGGTATATGCATCAAGGGCAGGTAATTCGACTACTAAGTTTGGAACATTCCCGTCAGTATGTGCAATCATCGTACCTTGGTATGCTTTATCATTTATTTCATGAAGACTTTTTCCTGTTAAGTAATTTAGACCATCTAAGTTTTGTTGATCTTCTTTTACCGTTATTTCTTTCTTAGATGAATTTACATGTAAAACTGTTTCAAAAAGATCGCGCCTGCCATCTTGAACATACTGTCCTAATGAGTGTAGATCGGTTGTGAAATTTGCGGATGCAGGAAAGATACCCTTTTGATCTTTACCTTCACTTTCACCAAATAATTGCTTCCACCATTCGGATACATATTGAAGCTGTGGTTCATAATTAACCAACATTTCAATTGTCTTTCCTTTGCTATACAAACAATTCCTTACAGCCGCATATTGATATGCTGGATTTTGGTCTAATGAATCATTGGCTAGATCATCCGTCGCTTTCTTAGCTCCTTCCATCATGTCATCAATGGAAATTCCACTTGCTGCGATGGGTAATAGACCGACAGCTGTTAAAACAGAGTAACGCCCACCAACATCATCAGGGATAACAAAGCTTTCATAACCTTCTTCTGTTGCAAGTTTTTTTAATGCGCCTTTTTCTTTATCAGTAGTTGCATAAATTCGTTTTTTTGCTTCATTGGCACCGTATTTTTCTTCTAAAAAGTTACGGAAAATACGGAATGCAATAGCCGGTTCAGTTGTTGTTCCGCTTTTGGAAATAATATTGATTGAAACATCTTTGTCCTCTAGAATATCAAGTAATTCCTGCATGTATGTTGAACTAATATGATGCCCAACAAAAATAATCTGAGGTGATTTACGTTCCTCTTTGCTCAATAAATGGGAAAAAGAATGATTTAACATTTCAATTGCTGCACGTGCTCCCAAATAGGAACCACCAATACCAATCACAAGTAAAACATCCGAGTCCTGTTTAATTTTCTCAGCACTTGCCTTGATTCGACTGAACTCTTCTTGATCAAATGTATGAGGTAAGTCTAACCATCCTAGAAAATCATTACCTGCACCAGATTTATTATGTAATGCATGATGTGCGACGGATACGAATTCGTCCATTTGGTTAAGTTCATTCTCGTTTAAGAATGGGATTGCTTTTTTATATGAAAAACTAATGTGTGTCATGCTATGCCTCCTTGTCAATCTATCCATTTTACTTTATCGAACTAATGTCATGAAATCAAGAACAAGCATGCATATATTTTAATAAAACGGAAAAAATAGGAGGGAAAGATAATAGAGGAATAGACATATAAAAAAGAGGCTCAGTAACCAAATTATACTATTTCCATAGTAGCAAAATGGTGAGTGGCCTCTTCCTTTATAAATTAGTTCTTGTATGTTTCTTCTCGCTCTTCGGATTGTTCAATCCATTCTTCTAATTTATCTTTTAACGTGTTAAAACCTGCTGAACTATCTTGTTGTTGTTGCACTGCAGGTTGGCTTCTAGGTGCTTTTGCCTGTTTCTTTGGTGCTTCTTCTGTTGCGCGAATAGATAATGATACTTTATTTTTTTCAGAATCTACGTTTAATACTTTAACATTTACGTCATCGCCGACTGTTAAATGATCATTAATATCTTTCACATAACCGTGCGTAACTTCAGAAATATGAACCAAGCCTTGTGTTTCATCATCTAAAGCAACAAATGCACCATATGGTTGAATTCCTGTAACTTTTCCTTCTAAAACTTGACCAGTCTCAAACTTGTCTGTCATGCTGAACAACTCCTATACCTTTATTCGATTCTTTTCACACAATATAACATTTTACCACAAAGTATCGATTCAAGCAAAAAAATTCGAAAGGAAGATAGAAATGGTCCCATTAGATTCTACTATTGAAGATACAATGTTTTCTTTATACGTCCTAGAAGAACTATTAAAGCCGGAAGGATTTGTTATCGGGTCCAGTTGGGATTATGATAGTGGATATTTTGATTACTTAATCGATAATAAAGAAACATATTACTTTTTGCGCATTCCCTTTTATGCTGTAGCCGGATCACTTGATTATCCAGGAGTTACAGTTCGTGTTGATAAACCATTTCTGCTGGCTCATGAATACCGAAAGGGTGTAGACGAGACAGCAGAGGCAGGGGCAATAAGTGGTGCCGTAGATCAATTCCAAACACCTACAAATCCTGATGCAGATATGCCACCTGAGTACATTGATATGGGTAAAGACATAGTCAAAAAGGTGGAAGGATTACTTATCCCAAGCTGACATGGTGACTACAGCATCACCGGATTTTAATAAGAAGTCGGGAGAAGGATTTAAATTCCATGCATCATTTCGCTTAACCCCAAGTAGGAGCTGGTGTCCCTCAAGAAAATAAATCACACCATTCAAATAGGATTTATTTTCCAAGTCGGACGGTAATGTCCGCTGTATAAACTGTTGATTTTCTAACAGTTTTGATACCAGTTCAATTGGGTTATTTGTTCTTGCAAAAATTAGCTCATGATAAAGTAGGCTACTTAGTAAATTATTTGGTCGAACGATGGAAGTAGCACCTGCTCGAACGGCATTATCCATTTGTTTATCTGATAATACTTCTGCTATTAATGGAACTTCATTGTTGTTTCCCCTAATGGCTACTGTTGTTAAAATTGTGTAATGATCAGCGCGTTTTTCTTTTTTCGATGTATCTGCAGTAATTAAAACTGATTTAGCTGCATCCACGTTTGCCTTCAGAAGTGTTTCATCTTCAGTAGGATCACCATATATAAAGTGGACAGGTATTTTTTGATAGGGAAGATGCTGTAAGCTGTTATCAATGAGAACAATTTCAGTAAGTTTATCCTTGGACATGATCATATCGACAAGTTGGCTAGTGCGCTCATTCCACCCAACGATGATTATGTGATTATTCCCTTTGTATGTTACTTTTCCTTTAGATAAATTGCTCTCATGTTTAATTGTTTCGGATGATACTGTTGTGATATAAAAAGTGATTAGCCCACCACCAGATAGAATCAACAAAATGCCTATAACCTGCCCAGTAACTGTTAGAGGTACATAATCACCATAACCCACTGTAGCACCTGTTACAAAGGCCCACCATACTCCCTCAAAAATGGTTGGAAATTCTTCGGGCTCGATATAATGAATCACAGTACCAAATAAAATCATCAGCAAAAATACAGTAATTAATAAACGCAAAATGATAGGTAGTCTAAAATAAATATGCTTAATAAGTTCAATTCGCATGTTGTCACCTTTATTTGAAAGATTTTTTAACGCTTACGCTTTTTAGTACAGTATGGACAAATGGGCATAAAAAAAGACATCAACGATTGATGTCTTTTAAATAATTATTGGATTGTTTTCTTTATACTTTGATAGACTTCATCCCAGAAATCCGTGTTGTCGCGAAATGATTTTGTCATGAAAAATAGCATTTCGTTAAGTTTTTCTTTGTAATCATAAGCGTCCTCGTTTGGTAAATTTGCACGAGAGTCGTTAATAAATGATTGAATTTTTTCTGCACGAGGCCCCCATTTTGCAACTTTATTTCCGTTTTCATCGATAAACACAAATATTGGTATGGATCTTGACTTTCCGTTAGTAAGGTATTGATCCATAAGTTCGAGGTTTTCATCCCGTAGTAACACCGACACTCCCATATTTGTTTGTTCAGCAATTCGTAGTAAGATTGGTACATTTAACATAGCGTCTCCACACCAATCCTCAGTAAGGACAAGTACACGAAGTTGTTTGTCCTTGACCTTTTGGAAGAAAGCCTCATCAGCAGGTATAGTAAAATGATCATAAATATGTAATAAACTTTTTTTATGTTTCTCCATCGATTCTATATATGCATCAGGTGACATTCCTTTTTCATACCACTCATTTAACGTCATTTAAATTTCTCCTTTTTATTCGTCTCTTTATAAAAGGCTGTTTTCGTAAAGATTGTTGCTTTTGAGAGAATAGATATAAACTGTGACATTACTGCTGGTTGATTTCCGCTGCGTACCGTTGCTTTCCGCGGGCACGGCCTCAGCCTCCTCGAGAAGACCACTCTGCGGGGTCTTCAGACTCGTGCTGTTCCCGCAGGAGTCAACGGTCCGCAGCGAAAATCAACTGCCATAATAGTAAAAGAAGCTATATAGTACTGCTTCCAGACACTATGTTAGCGAAGGAAATACACGAAGACTCCTGCGGAAACAGCGAAGACGATGAGACCCCGCAGTGAGCGGTTTTTGCTCGCGAGGAGGCTCAGCGCGAGCCCGCGGAAAGCGTAGTGTATTTCCGGAGCGGTATGCTATGTCGCAGTTTATATCAACTATGAAGATGAATAAGCAACAATGCGTACGAAAAGAGCCTTATAAAAAGTCTACCCAACTTGTTCGGTTTAGTAAACAAAAGTGCCCTCGTCAAAAAAGTTTGCTATGATTGTAATAGAATGATTATTTAAATAGTATTAGGAGGAATTTTTAATGGAACAAGCAAACCGTGACTTTTTATTAGAACTACTAAAAACCCCATCACCATCAAGCAATGAAATGGAGATTCAGAAAAAATGGATAAGTTATGTAAAAGATTTTGCAGATGAGATTCGTACTGACAATGCTGGAAACGCTATTGGAGTACTTAATCCAGACGCACCATTTAAAATTTTATTAGCCGGACATTGTGATGAAATAGCATTAGTTATTAATCGTATTGACGAGAACGGCTTCTTGCATTTTGACAAGATGGGTGGTATTAATCCAAAAGCGGCAGTAGGTATGAAAGTTACAATCCTAGGATACACGAAAACAGTGACAGGTGTTATTGGTGTGAATGCACAGCATCACGGCGGTCTTAAAAATGAATTTGGTCTTGAGGATCTATTCATTGATTGTGGATGTAAGTCTAAAGAAGAAATGGCGAAACACGTACAGATAGGTGATCTGGCCGTTTATAAAACAGAGCCGGAAATTTTAATGGATCGTTATGTAGCTGGGCGTGGACTTGATAACCGCACAGGTTCATTTATTGTTGCAGAAGTACTAAAACGACTAGCTACTAAAGGCTGTAATGTTGGTGTGTATGCGGCTAGTACAGTTAATGAAGAAACAAACATGGGTGGTGCATATTTTGCAGCAGCTGGTATCGAACCAACAATGGCAATCGCATGTGATGTTACCTTCGCAACAGACTATCCTGCAGTAAATAAAAATAAACATGGTGATGTTCGTTTAGATGGTGGTCCAGTACTTGCAAAAGGCGCACCGATTAATATCAAAATTAATAAACTGCTTGAAAAAACGGCGAAAAGACTAAACATGGATGTGCAATATGAGTTAACTCCTAGAATGACCGGGACGGATGCAGATAAAATGCGTTTAACGGGTAGAGGCGTTCCAGTATCACTGGTTTCTTTGCCGTTACGATACATGCATTCTCCTGTTGAAACAGCTAGTTTTGAGGATATCGATGAAGAAATTGAGCTACTTGTAACCATGATTGCTGACCTGACTGGTGAAGAAAGCTTAAATCCGTTAGAAGACTAACATAAAGCAGTCAACTTTTTTAATGTAGTTTGAGGGCATAAAACCCCACTGAATAAAGGTTCACTTTATAAAAGCCTTAGATTGAAAATTCTTTTCAGTCTAAGGCTTTTTTGTGTAGATAGGACATTAGACATGAACGGGCTAAAGACGAATGAGACTAAAGTTTGGTTGTTGTGATGATAATTTAATGGAAAACAATGTAAAAAGGACTGTATCCCATTTGGAGAGTGCAAATAGAATAATAAATTGTTATTAATATAGGTGCAACTGCTCATTTTTTAAAATTGTTAAAATTTTCTAGCAAATAGTTCAATAGTCATAACACGTATAAATCCTGATAAAATGCACACTTGAGCTGCTGTTTTAAAGGCTAGTGGGTCTATTTATCTGAGTGATAAAAAACAGGCAATAGTACTTATCTATCAATTTGCAAATTTCTGATTTTATTCGACATAATATGACAACTATTTCAGTTTTATTACATTATAGTTACATTAACAACCAGATTATTACAAACGGCACCACTGACAGCTGAGACCTACACTATCATTTAGTAAAGGGGGCGAGGGGTGTTTTTATTATGTCTTTATTCGTCGGAGTGTAAAGACAAAATTTTTATGAGCGTGGTTTCAAAATTCGAAAGGAGGAAACAAATTGAGAAAAAAGAAACAACGTCAAATTAGAGCTTTTAGTATTGTTGCTTCGATACTCATGTTATTTTCACTGATAGCACCAGGTATTGCTAGAGCTGAAACAACTGATAAGTTGCATCGATCTTTAAACGACTCGCAGGCTGTCGCAAAAATAAAGGTGAGTGACCGCTTACTAGAAGATTTCAAAAAAGATGAGAAGGTTACTTTTTTAATTAAATTCAAAGAAAAGGCTGAATCGAAAAAAATAGCAAAAAAAGCAAGAAATAGTGCTGAATCAGCAAATATGACAGCTCAAAAGGCAGAGCTTGTCCAACGTTCAGCTGTTATTTCTGAATTAAAAGCAACATCCCTTGTTTCTCAACGAAATGTTAAAGACTACTTAGAACAACAGGTTGAGAAAGGGAATGCAGAAAATATCCATTCCTATTTTATCGTAAATGGAATGGCAGTTACAGCGACAAAAGAGGTTGCACAAAAAATCGCAACTTTTGCTGAGGTTGAAAAGATTTTACCGAACGAAACACGTCAATTATTTACAACAAAAACAAAGAATCCAGTAACACCTAAGTCAGAAGTGGCTAACGTTGAGTGGAACGTTAACCGTGTAAACGCTCCACAGGTGTGGGGGATGGGATTCGATGGTACCGGTACGGTTGTAGCTAGTATTGATACAGGTGTTCAATGGGACCATCCTGCATTAAAGGATAACTACCGTGGATACGATGCAGCTACTGATACTGTAGATCATGATTACAATTGGTTTGATGCTACGGCAGGAGAAGCAGAACCTTACGATGATCTAGGACATGGTACACATACAATTGGAACAATGGTTGGTAGTGAGCCTGATGGATCTAACCAAATTGGGGTAGCTCCTGGCGCTAAATTTATTTCCGTAAAAGCATTTACAGCGGCTGGAGGTACAGATGTTGATCTATTGGCTGCAGCGGAGTGGATTTTAGCACCAACAGATTCAGAAGGAAATGCTCGCGTAGACATGGCTCCAGATGTTGTAAACAATTCTTGGGGCGGTGGACCAGGACTTGATGAATGGTATCGGGATGTCGTAATAAATTGGCGAGCAGCTAATATTTTCCCTGAGTTTTCAGCTGGAAATACAACTCTATTTAATCCAGGTGGACCAGGTTCAATTGCAACACCTGCAAATTATCCTGAATCATTTGCAACGGGTGCAACTGATATAGATGATAATTTGGCAAGTTTTTCATTAGAAGGTCCTTCACCATATGAAGAAATTAAGCCAGATATTTCAGCACCAGGCGTAAATATTCGTTCATCCGTACCTGGAGGCGGATATGAAGGTGGCTGGAATGGAACATCTATGGCTGGCCCAGCTGTAGCAGGTGTAGCGGCACTGTTACGTCAAGTAGATGCTAGCTTGACAGTTGACCAAATGGAACAAATATTACTAAACACTGCAACACCATTAACAGACGAAGAATATCCAGAGTCACCTAATAATGGATTTGGTTATGGTCTTGTTAATGCATATGCAGCCGTCAACTCTATTGTAAATGGACTTGGAACCCTTGAGGGACAAGTTACCAAAGAAGGAGAAGATAGCGAAGCTCCTACATTTGAGCATACTGCACCTACCGAAACATATGCGGGTATGGATTTAGATTTAAACATACAAGTAAATGATAACATTAGCATTTCAACTGTTGAATTAACATACCAGGATACGAATGGGGAATGGCAAACAGTTGAAGCTGTACGTACATCAGGTGACTATAAATCTGGTGAATATGTTGTAACTATTCCCGGAGATCAAATTACCGGAGATTCACTAACATACAAATGGACAATCAACGATTTTGGTAACAATGAAGTAACAAGTGAGGAGTATGTTGTATCTGTACAGCCTGGGATTTCTACAGGGTATTCAGAAGACTTTGAATCAACTCCTGTTGGGTGGACTTCTTTCGGCGAAAACAATAGCTGGGAATGGGGCGTTCCAACATCAGGACCAGGAAATGCAGCATCAGGAGAAAAAGTATATGCAACAAACCTTGATGGAGACTACGAAAGTAATACAAATGCAACACTTGTGATGCCTCCAATTGATCTACCAGAAGGCAATGCCTATTTACAGTTTAACCTATGGCATGATCTAGAAGAATATGATTCGGGAAGTGCCTATGATTTCGGTCATGTGTTTGTCTCTACTGATCAAGTGGAATGGACACAATTAATGGAAATGCGTGGTACGACTAGTGAGTGGCAAAATGCGGAAGTTGATTTATCTGAATATAGTGGCCAAAGAATTTATATTGGCTTCAATGTTACATCAGATTCCAGTGTTACAAGAGAAGGATTGTACATTGATGATGTAGTTTTATCAGATACGTCAATTAGTAACAAAGCATCACTAAAAGGAAACAAAGGCAATAACGGTAAAATGAAAGGTCATAATAATGGTAACAAGGGCAAAAAAGGAAACAATGGCCTTGGAGTAATCAAAAGCAATGAAAAAGCTGGATTAAAAGAAAAGGTAGATCCGGATAAAATTCAACCGAAACTACCTGTAAAAGATAATCCTCCCGTCGAAGAGGACATAATTCATCCTACACTTTTACCATTAGGTGCGCAAGTATCTGTATTGGAAAGTGGACGTTCAGTAAATACAAATCCTGAAGATGGGACATTCTCAATTACCCATGCTGCTGGTGATTTCACCGTACAAGCAGAAGCGTACGGATTTGAATCTGAACAACAAACAGTAACAATTGAACAAGATGGAGTTGCTCAAGCAGATTTCACTTTAGAGGAAATTGACCAATATACTGTAAGCGGAACAATTACAGATGAGGCAACTGGTGAACCGATTGAAGGTGCGACTATCCTTCTTGTAGAAGATGCGAATGTTACACCAGTACAATCTGATGCTGAAGGTAATTATTCTCTAACAGCATACGAGGGTACGTACACATTAAAAATATTAGCAAGAGATTATATTGGAAAAGAAGTTGAAGTATCACTTGAAGATGGGAATGCCGAAATGGATGTTGTTCTAGAACCACTTTACACTTATCCTGGCGGTGAAATTGGATATGATGATGGAACAGCTGAAAATGCACGTGCATTCTATGATGCAGGAAATGGCTGGGCTGTAAAAATGTCCCTACCAGAAGGAAAAGACTCAGCTATGGTAACTGAAGGAGTGTTCCAATTCCATGGAACTGATTGGCCGACTCCAGGTGGAACTGAATTTGCTGTAGAAGTTTGGGATGCATCAGGTCCAGATGGAACGCCTGGTAAGAAACTGGCAGGTCCGGTTGAAGCAGAGGCTATACGGAATTTGGATGAATGGACTGTAGTTGACCTAAGAGAACATTCCATTACTGTTGATGGTGACTTCTATATGGTTTATATTCAAACGAATGCTAATCCAAATACACCAGGTTTAGCAACAGATGAAAATGGAACCAATGCTGAACGTAGTTATCAATATGTTGCAGGCACTTGGTCGCCATCACCTGCTGCTGAAGGGAACTATATGATTCGGGCGCGTGTTAGTTATGAAGTTGAAGCACCGGTCATTATTTCACCAGAAGAAAATGGAATAACAAATGAACCAAGCCTTACAGTTGAAGGTACTGCTTCTCCTACAACAACTGTTCAATTACTAAACAATGGGGAAGAAGTTGGGACTGCAGAAGTTGGGGAAGATGGTAACTTTGCTATTCCAACTGAATTAACAGAAGGTGAAAATGTGTTTACAGCAGTATCCCTGCTTGATGGAGTAGAAACTGGGGAATCTGAACCAGTTACTGTGACATTAGACACACAAGCACCTGAGTTAACGATTGATAGTCCGCAAGATGGGGATAAAACAAATCGGGAGACAGTAACTGTTGAAGGTACAGTAACAGATGCTAATCTTGATTTTGTAGAAGTAAATGGTAGACAAGCAACTGTTAACGATGATGGAAGTTATTCGAAGCGAATCTTGCTCAACAATGGTGAAAATGTCATAGAAGTTGTTGCTCAGGATTTAGCAGGGAATACAGAAAACCAAAGTGTAACGATTGATGTTAAATACAATGCACCTGTGCTGGAAAACGTAACTCCAACAGAGGATAAGAATCTACAGACAGGTCAAAGTGTAAAAATTGAATTTGATAGTGAGCCAGGATTAAGAGCAACATTCATGATCCATATGCCACTAACAAATATGGGAGTTCAAGTTGCTAACGCAACAGAGCTACCGATGATGGAAATGTCTGATGGTCATTATGTGGGATATTGGACAGTCCCTAGTGGTGCCAAGGCAGATGGAGCTGTTATCGAAGTAAAAGCAGTCGATAGTTTCGAAAACGAAACACGAGAAGTAGCTGAAGGTAAGCTATTTATCAATCTCGACGAAGAGTAATAGCAAGTTAGGTGCAGAAGATTATATATCTTCTGCACCTTTTTTTGGCAGTTAAGAAAGACCTGGACACCCCGCCTGTGATGATTTTCAATCGGCGGATATAGTATCAGATTAGCGGATATATTTTTGAATTGGCGTATATATTTAAAAAACGGCTGATATATTTTACTATTGGCCGATATTGTTGTGAATTGCCGGATAAAACACTTGGAGTGTAGTTTACAATATTTCCGCTTTTTATTTAAACAAAATACTTTTCAAACTGTAATGCAGTATGTATAATTATAAGTAACAATAGAATATCGATCCATCTTCGGGGCAGGGTGCAATTCCCGACCGACGGTAAGGAGCACGTGTTGTTCTAAGTCCGTGACCCGCAAAGCACTCGCTAAGCGGTGGACCTGGTGAAAGTCCGGGACCGACAGTTAAAGTCTGGATGGGAGAAGATGTCGAGCTGAACTATGGTGCATTTTGCGCCTGTATTTTCCTGTGTATATGTATACCCTAAAGCCCCGATTAGGTTGGCTTTAGGGTTTTTTGATGGGAAATAGGCTCATCCTTCATCACGAGATGTGGATCGATATAAGATGGAGGAGGATGGATGATGCAAAAATCATCACGTTTATTAAAGTTAATCATTTTAGCACTACTAGGAACTATTTCGTTATTACTATTTTTCTTGAACTTCCCGTTACCATTTTTACCACCTTACCTGAAAATAGATTTTAGTGAGGTACCAGCGCTTATCGCTGCATTGATTTTTTCACCAATTGCCGGAGTTATTGTGGTAGCAATTAAGAATATGCTTTATCTTGTTGTTTCTGGAGCAGGTGATCCGATAGGGGTAACTGCAAACTTCCTGGCGGGTATCATGTTTATCGTCCCAGTTTCTATACTTTACCATAAGTATAAAGGTGTAAAAAGTATCATTTCTGGATTGGCAACAGGAACCATCATTATGGCAGTTGGTATGAGTGTATTAAATTATCTTGTCATTTTACCTGCATATGCTTGGTTTATGGGATGGGGAGATATGACGGAAAGCGCGAAATGGATCGCCGTAATTGGAGGCGTATTACCATTTAACATTATTAAAGGTATTATCGTAGGAATGCTATTTGTTCCGTTATTTATAAAAATGCGTAGATGGATAGAACAAAAAAGAGCGAGTCTAGCAATAAAATAACTTACTTTGAATAATTTCACCATAAAAACATCCCTTTTGATTGCAGATAATCAAGAGAGGATGTTTTTTAGCATTTGCCGTCCAAATTGGTTTAATACTTATTTTTTCCTACTCAATTATTGATTGTTAACTTTTTTGGAAAAGTAGATGAAACAGAATATCAAAAAGAACATAAAGATGATTAACTAATAAAACTCTAGCGGCAGGCAGATATGTCTGTCGCTAGAGTTTTTAATTGGTGGAAGTTGTGGTTTTGAGCCAACCTCTTGTGAACTTCACATTTTCGAGGAGTCTCGCATACTTCCACTGCTGATGTGCATTCATCTTCCTATACAGCAACATTTTTTTATTTAATAACTACAATCTTTTAGAAAACAGCTTAAATAAAAAATCCACTTTCCTATGATGGAAAGTGGATTTTTACTATTTCTTATTTGGGACGACTCCGATTGTACAACGTGATAAACAAATGAGGTTTTCGGTTTCATCTGTAATTTTGACTTCCCAAACCATGGTTGACTTACCGATATGTACAGGTTTTGCTTTTGCAGTGACAATTCCATCCCGTTTACTTTTTATATGATTGGCATTTATTTCGAGACCAAAAACACTAAATGATTCCAAATCCACATTTAAAGTGGCACCGACACTTGCAACGGTTTCAGCTAGTGCGACACTAGCCCCACCATGTAAAAAACCAGCAGGCTGTTTTGTGCGGTGATCTACGGGCATTGTCATGATAACTAAGTTCTTATCTAATGTTTGTGCTTCAATTCCTAAAGTTTCTATCAACGTATTTGTATATTCCATTGAGCCACTCCTTAAAATAGTTTACTTAATAGCAGGGAAATTCCCAGCAATAATCCATAAATACTATTTGTTTTACCGGTTAATACCATGGCAGGCATCATTTCGATTGGAGATGTTTTTCCTTTGAATTTTTTGATAACATCAATCGCCATTCTCACACTTAGGAATACAACCGCAGACCATATTGGTAACATGCCAGTAATGATAAAGTATAGGGTCAAGCCGTATGCGACTACAAATAATGCTCCCAAAAAGTTAATCGCTTTTTTTCTGCCTAGCAAAATTGCGATTGTTTTACGTCCATTTAGTTTATCTCCGTCTAAATCACGGATGTTATTAGATAACAGGATACACCCGATAAATATTGCGACTGGGATTGAGACCCAAATAACTTCTGGTGTGACTGTAGATGTTTGAATGTAGTAACTTATTCCGATAATGACAGTACCCATGAAAAATCCTGCAAAAAGTTCACCGAATGGCGTATATGCGATTGGAATTGGGCCGCCTGTATATAAATATCCGAAAAGCATACATACTAAACCAATGACAGCAATCCACCAGCTAGATTCTAAACTGATAAAAATTCCGAGCAATGTTGCAATACCAAAGAATATAATTGCCAGTCGCAGGACGGTCTTTGGTGCGATTCCATCACGAACAATTGTACCTCCAATTCCCACAGATTGCTCATTATCCAATCCACGTTTAAAATCAAAGTACTCATTAAACATATTTGTGGCTGATTGAATGAGAATGGATGCAATCATCATGGCTAAAAATAATAAGACATGGAAGGATCCTTCATTTAGTGCAAGCATCGTTCCTACAAAAACAGGAACAAATGAAGCGGTAAGTGTATGTGGACGCAGTAGTCGCCACCATATTTGAAATCCAGGCTTTTCATTTAAGGCTTGTTTTGTTGATTCCATTGTTGTTCTCTCCTCTAATTATGTACAATATCCACTTAAGTTTAGGCAATTCGCCATAGGGTGTCAATCGACAAATATTGAGAGAGCCCACTACACTTTTCTTGAGAAACAGGGAAAAAGGGAATAAAATAGAAAATGTATGTACAAGTGTATCGTGTGACGGAGGTTTATATTGATGATTGAAACTAAAGAAGAATTACTCGAATCAATACTTAAAGAAGCTATACAAAAAACTAAAAAAACAAATCATATACAGTTAGTTAGTATTACAAAAAAAATAGATACAATTGACCCGCTTCATTTTTTCGAAGCTGCAAAACAATTAGAAGCGGATCGAACATTTTGGTCAAGTACAGCAGATGACTTTTTCATGGTTGGTGTTGGAGCTACCTATAAAATTGAGGCAACGGATAACCGTTTTGACGAAACTGACGAACAATGGCGCAGGGTAAAAGAACAAGCGATTATCTATGATGCCTATCAACATCCAGGTACAGGACTAGTAGCTATGGGCGGAATGACATTTGACCCGAATAAAGAGAGGACCGTATTATGGGAAAACTATTCCGATAGTGAGTTTACTGTTCCTTCCTATATGTTAACAAAATACGAGGGTAAACATTATCTTACAACAAATGTTCAGGTCTCAAAGGATGATCAGGCACCAGATATCGCAAATACTATCAATGAAACCATTCATACATTATTAAAAAAACCCGTAACTGCAGCAGTAAAAACAGAAATTATTAATAAAAATGAAATTGCACCTGACAAATGGAAGCAAACGGTTGAAGATGCGACACAATTAATTAAAACGAGTGGCGTTGAAAAAATAGTACTATCTAGGGAACTGCGCGTAAGGCTAAGCCAGAAAGCAGAAATAACAACTGTTCTAACAGAATTATTATCTGCGCAAACGAACAGCTTTGTATTTGCGTTTGAACGTGCTGGAGATTGCTTTGTTGGAGCTACTCCTGAGAGGCTTGTGAAAATACAGAATGAACATTTACTTTCTACATGTCTTGCTGGAACTGCACCAAGAGGGATTAACTTGGAAGAAGACGCGACACTAGCGAATGAATTGTTCCAAGATGAAAAAAACCGTAGTGAACATGACTTTGTCGTAAAAATGATCAAGCAAGCTATTAGTCCTTATTGTACAGATATAGAAATCCCAAATGAACCAATTATATATCCATTGAAAAACTTACAACATTTATTTACACCGGTAACAGCACGGCTGACGTCTGGTGTAAGTATGTTTGATATTATTAAACACCTTCACCCAACACCTGCATTAGGTGGAGTGCCAAGAGAGAAATCATTACAATTCATCCGAGAACATGAGCAACTTGATAGAGGGTGGTATGGTGCTCCTGTTGGCTGGCTGGACCACAATAATAATGGTGAATTTGCTGTAGCAATTCGTTCAGGTTTGATACAAGGTGACGCGGCATCATTATTTGCTGGTTGTGGTGTTGTAAAGGATTCTGATCCAGAAGCAGAATATGAGGAAACGAATATAAAATTTGCACCGATGCTATCTGTTTTAGGGGGATAATCATGAGTCATACTGAAGCTTTAACACGTTATACCGCAAATATTGTAGACGAATTGGTGAAAAGCGGACTTACTGAAGTAATCATATCGCCAGGATCCAGATCGACACCTCTAGCTATGACTGTAATGGAGCATCCTGATATGAAGCAATGGGTCGTCATCGATGAACGCTCAGCTGCGTTTTTTGCATTAGGGATGGCAAAGCAGCACAAGCGACCTGTTGCTATCGTTTGCACATCTGGAACAGCGGCTGCAAATTATTTTCCGGCAATTGTGGAGGCTTACTATAGTCGAGTCCCATTAGTTGTTTTGACAGCTGATCGCCCACATGAACTACGTGATGTGGGTGCACCACAGTCGATTGACCAACTAAAACTATTTGGAGACTATGTGAAATGGTTCCATGAGATGGCATTACCAGATGATGATACCAGGATGTTAAATTACGCACGAAGCAAAGCATCACGGGCAGTTCATCTGGCAAGTGAAGGAAATGCAGGCCCCGTGCATGTGAATATTCCAATTAGGGAGCCATTAGTCCCCGATTTCACCTTGGAAAATTTGTGGGGAAATAAAGATAATTCAACCTATCTTCCTACACTAGATGGAAAAAAACGTGTGGATCAAACACTATTAACTTATTTACTTGATAAGTTAAGCCAAAAGAAACGTGGTCTCATCGTATGTGGTCCTCAAACGAACGAGGATCTTGCAGAGGCAGTTACAGCCTTAGCCGCTAAATGGAATGTACCAGTTTTAGCAGATCCATTATCGCAGGTTAGGTCCGGACAACATCATAAGGACATGGTTATTGAAGGTTATGATGCTTTTTTACGAAATGAAAGTATCCGTAAAAAACTGAAACCTGATTTTATTATTCGCTTTGGTGCGATGCCAGTTTCGAAGCCATATCTGTTTTATGTAAAAAATCACATGGACGTTGATCAATATATTGTCGAAGAACATAGTGGCTACCGTGAACCAGCAGGTAATCGGACAGAATTTATTTATGCAGATTCACAGCTTTTATGTGAGGACCTTTTAGCGATAGATAAAGAAGTGTCCTTTGATTCAAGTTGGCTTGAAGAATGGCAGATTATGAACCAGGTAGCGAAGAAGTATTTAATGAACGCGCAAAATGCAGGGCTCCTTACAGAAGGGGAAGCAGTTAAATGCTTAATGGAAGTCATTCCGGATGCAAGTACGTTATACGTCGGAAATAGTATGTCAGTTCGTGATTTAGATACATTTTTCATGACAACTCCAAAGCAGTTATCTATTTTGGCCAATCGAGGAGCGAATGGAATAGATGGAATGGTTTCGAGCGGTCTTGGGGCTGCAGCTACTGGAACACCTACGACACTGCTGTTGGGTGACCTATCTTTTTTCCATGATATGAACGGTTTACTTGCTGCTAAACATTATAAAATTAATTTAACGATTGTATTAATCAATAATGATGGGGGAGGAATATTTTCTTTCCTGCCACAACAGGAACAAAAAGCTCAGTTTGAGTTACTGTTCGGCACGCCACATGGCATCGAATTTTCCCATGCAATTAGCATGTACGGAGGTACGCATCAGGTAGTCACCAAAGAAAGTGAGTTAGAAGATGCGTTGTTCGCGAGTTACCAGTATGATGGGTTATCTGTCGTGGAGGTTAAAACAGAGCGGACAAGTAATATGGAATGGCACCGCGAGCAATGGAACCGTATTGAAACGGAGCTTTTAAATGGTGAGTGAAGGTAAAAGGCAAATTAAAGTTGCGTCATCAAATTACTGGTGTGAAGTGACCGGTAAAGGTGAGCCAGTATTACTGTTACACGGATTCACTGGTAGTACTACTACTTGGGGTTCACTAGTTTCGACATTAAAGACAACATTTCAAGTTATTACGATCGATTTACCGGGACATGGAAAGACGGAAGTTTCTTCGCCTAAAACGATGAGGGATTGCTGTGCCGATATAAAAGCAATTATTAAGCAGCTAGGTTATGAAAAGGTCCATCTACTTGGCTATTCCATGGGTGGGAGAACTGCATTGTCATTTGCGATGATCTATCCAGAACTTGTCCAGTCCCTAGTGTTAGAAAGTGCTTCACCAGGACTCGAAAAGGAAGAGGACCGGAAAGCTAGGATAAAGAAGGATCAAATTCTAACAGACCGAATAAGGTCGGACGGTTTGGCATCATTTGTGAATTTCTGGGAAAGCATTCCCCTTTTTGAATCGCAAAAAAAGCTACCGGATTCGGTACAGCGAGCTATTCGCGAAGAAAGGTTATCTCAGCATGAAGAGGGCCTGATTATGTCGCTGAACCATATGGGAAATGGGGTCCAGCCATCCTGGTGGGATGAACTTGAGACATTGACATTGCCTGTTTTATTAGTTGTAGGTGTGCTGGATGCAAAATTTGTAAACCTTAACAAAACCATGCATAATCGTATTCCGCAGAGTAATTTAGTCATTGTGCAAGAAGCAGGTCATGCAATTCATGTGGAACAATCGGATTTTTTTGGTAAGATAGTAAGTGGGTTTATTTTAAATAAACCAAATTAGTAAATACTAGCAACATACATAGAAGGAGGAAAATCATGAGTGTTCAATGGGAAGAAGTAAGAAAGTATAAAGAAATTGTTTATGAAAAATATGATGGTGTAGCAAGAGTAACAATGAATCGTCCTGAGAAGCATAATGCGTTTACACCACTTACTGTTAATGAAATGATTGATGCTTTTGCGGATGCACGAGATGACTCATCTGTTGGAGTTATTGTTTTAGCTGGTGCAGGCGACAAAGCATTTTGTTCTGGTGGAGACCAATCAGTACGAGGACACGGTGGATATGTTGGCGATGACCAAGTACCACGTTTGAATGTATTGGATCTACAACGTTTAATTCGCGTGATTCCTAAGCCTGTAATTGCAATGGTATCTGGCTATGCTATTGGCGGTGGACACGTTCTACACCTAGTTTGTGACTTAACAATTGCTGCGGACAATGCTGTTTTTGGACAAACTGGTCCTAAGGTTGGAAGCTTTGATGCAGGTTATGGTGCTGGGTTACTAGCACGAACAATTGGTCATAAACGTGCAAAAGAAATTTGGTACTTGTGCCGTCAATACAGTGCTGACGAAGCAATGGACATGGGCCTTGTGAACACAGTTGTTCCATTGGAAAACTTAGAAGAAGAAACAATGCAATGGTGTGCCGAAATTCTAGAAAAATCACCAACTGCACTACGTTTCTTAAAAGCATCATTTAATGCTGACACAGATGGGTTAGCAGGATTACAACAAATGGGTGGAGACGCAACGCTTCTTTATTACACAACCGATGAGGCTAAAGAAGGTCGCGATGCATTTAAAGAAAAAAGAAAACCAGACTTTAAAAAATTCCCACGATTTCCGTGATGATAAAGAAAAGCGAAGGCGACTGGTCAGCGACGTACAGATAGATGGAACTGTGAAAAGTACGGTGATCTTTCCGTACGTTCAACAGGATCAACTATCTGCTAGTCGCTAGGAGCCGTAGCTAGATAAAGAAAAGCGAAGGCGACTGATCAGTGACGTACAGATAGATGGAACTGTGAAAAGTACGGTGATCTTTCCGTACGTTCAACAGGATCAACTATCTGCTAGTCGCTAGGAGCCGCAGCTAGACAAAGAAAAGCGAAGGCGACTGATCAGTGACGTACAGATAGATGGAACTGTGAAAAGTACGGTGATCTTTCCGTACGTTCAACAGGATCAACTATCTGCTAGTCGCTAGGAGCCGCAGCTAGACAGATAAAAGTCTGTCATATTAAAAACCTTTGCTTGTAACGAGCAAAGGTTTTTTCACTAATTTATGACTTGATGGAGGAACATATCATGAGTGAAATTATTCCACATTGGTTAACCAAACAAGCTAGTCTTGCACCAAATGACACTGCACTTGAACTAGAAAATGGTAATTGCTTAACTTTTATAGAATTAAAGGATAAAAGCCAATCTTTTGCAAAAAGGTTAGCGTGGCAGGGGATCGGAAAAGAATCAAAGGTAGGGATCTTTTCAAACAATTGTATAGAAATGGTTATTGCGATTCATGCATTGAGTTATTTAGGCGCGGTAGGTGTTTTCTTCAATATACGTTTAACAGAAAAAGAGCTAAACTTCCAAATAGAAGATGCTGAGGTGTCCCTTATTTTAGTGGCGGATTGTCTAGAAAATCAGTTAATGGATATGAGTTTTGCCCCCCAAATATTGTCCTTCTCAGAGGTTAGAACACTTGATGAAGAAAATGTTCAACTTGCTTTAGAAATAGCATTAGACGATGCATTCACTATCATGTATACATCCGGCACTACAGGAAACCCAAAAGGGGTTGTACATACATATGGAAACCATTGGTGGAGTGCAACAGGATCAGCACTTAACATTGGAATTCATGCAACGGACAAATGGTTAGCGGTATTGCCGTTATTTCATATAGGTGGACTGTCCATTCTTTTAAAAAGTGTCATTTATGGTATGCCGGTCTACTTGCTGGAAAAATTTGATGGAAAAAAGGTTCATCATGCCATCATGAATAGAGGCGTAACCATTGCTTCGGTTGTTACAGTCATGCTACACCGCTTAATAGATTTGCTTGAAGAACAGCAATACCCAGATACATTCCGTTGCATGCTTTTAGGGGGCGGGCCAGCCCCAAGATCCATGCTGGAAAAGTCCAAAATGAAACAAATTCCAGTTTTTCAATCATACGGTATGACAGAAACATCGTCCCAAATTGTAACACTTGGTCCGAATGACGCACTCCGTAAACTTGGTTCTGCTGGAAAACCTCTATTTCCGGCGCAACTTAGAATCATTGATCAGGGTCACGATGGAGTAGGTGAAATCGTTGTAAAAGGGCCTATGGTGACAAAAGGCTATTATAAAAATGAACAGGCTACTGAAAGTTCTATTCAGAATAGCTGGTTATCCACTGGTGATTTAGGTCAATTGGATGACGAGGGCTTTCTTTACGTTGTCGACAGGCGAAAGGATTTAATAATTTCTGGTGGTGAGAATATCTATCCGTCAGAAATCGAAAGTGTTCTTTCGGCTATGTATGGCGTTAAGGAAGTCGGTGTTACAGGAGTGGAAGATTCGCAATGGGGGCGGGTACCATATGCGTTTATCGTTCTAGATGATGAATCCGTTTCTGAGGTAGACATCCTGCAATATGCATCCGAAAATTTAGCGAAATATAAAGTACCAAGAAAGATTAATTTTGTATCCGGGCTACCTAGAAATGCATCAAATAAGCTATTAAGAAATAAATTATGCGATTTAATATAGTAGATAATTACATATACTGGTAATTTAATGGTAATTAATGACTGAGTTTTCGACAATATAGTTTATAAATCTCCTCTAGTGGTATAGAAAAATATACTGTTTGAAAGGGGAAATATTTATGAACTTTATGAACGACTATTTTTCAGCTAGCTTTATTAATGGGCTACAAAATTTTGTTATCGCACTAATTGTTTTATTAATAGGTTGGCTAATCGCGAAAGGAATTGCTGGTGCAATTGAAAAAGCACTTGGTAAAACGAATCTTGATGAAAAAGTATTTGGCCGTTTTCGTTCCAGTGATAAACCGATCAACTCCAATAAGATCATTGGAAAAGTGGTTTATTACATATTACTAATCATTGTATTTATTCTATTCTTTAACTTATTAAATCTGAATATGATCGCAAACCCGTTGTCGGATTTAATATCAACCTTCTTTAGCTTTATTCCAGCAGTTTTAAAAGCAGCACTTATTTTATTACTTGCATGGGTTATTGCGTCACTTGTTCAATGGTTAATTGTAACTGGTGGGAAGAAAGTGAATGCCCACCAACTGTTTACTAAGTTCAAAATTTCGAACGATGAAGAAGAAGCAGGAAACTTCTTAAATACTATTGGTAAAATTGCATTCTATTTTATCCTTTTAATGTTTATCCCGGGTGTATTGGATGCACTAAGTATTGAAGGAGTAGCTGAACCATTTAGTGGCTTAGTAGCAACTATTTTAGCATTTATCCCTAAGCTAGTAGCTGCGGTACTTATTTTCGTAGTAGGTTGGTTTGTTGCAAAAATTATCAAGGATATCGTTGTGAACCTATTACTAACATTAGGTTCAGAAGGACTTATTGTTAAATTAAAACTACAAAAGGTATTTGAAGGAACAAGCTTCGCATCATTTGTTGGCAACTTATTATTTGTCATCATCATGATTCCAATCACAATTTCAGCACTAGAGCAATTAGAATTAGCAGCTATTACAGAACCTGCAGTCGCAATGTTGAATGACATCATGAACATGCTTCCAAACATACTAATTGCGATCGCATTAATATTAGTTGGAATTTGGCTGGGTAGATTGATTGGTGGTTTTGTAGAAAACTTCCTAGAGCGTATGGGCTTTGATCATCTATCAAACAAAATGCAGATAGGAAATAAAACTAGTAAGAAAACGCCATCAGCTGTTGTCGGATATATTGTACAAGTATTGATCGTGTTCTTCTTAGCGGTTCAGGCACTAAACTTAATCAAACTTGATTTCTTAGTTGACATTGCATCAGGAATTACCGCTTACTTACCAAATGTACTAGCTGCAGTGTTAATTCTTGTAGTAGCATTGGTAATAGCGAATATAGTAGAGAAAGTATTAGCGAATATATTGTCAGGTCCAGCTAGTAACATCCTTACTTCATTTGCAAAATATACAATTCTCGTTCTTGCGGTATTTATGGCATTATCACAGCTAGGAATCGCAACCGAAATTGTAAGCTCTGCATTTATTCTAATCCTGGGTGGATTGGCGTTAGCATTCGGTCTTGCATTCGGATTAGGCGGAAAAGAATTTGCTAGTAAATATTTAAGCAAATTTGATAAAACTATAGAGGAAACAAAAGTAGATAAGTCTAAAACGAACAATAATAATGAGTTTGGTGATGACTTTAGAAACTAAAAGGATTCTTACACTAATCTTAATCGAAACAGTCCAGCCTATGAGTTGGACTGTTTTTTCTATTGTTGTATACTGAGGTAATATTTTTATAAGGGGGGGCATTATATGCTGATACAAGATATAGCAGTAGAAAAAATATCTAAAAGTTTACAAAATGATGAATGTGTTCAAGCAATATTTTTAAAAGGTTCTATGGGAAGAAATGAATATGACGAGCATTCGGATATTGACCTATATTGCTTGGTGGATAAGAAAGATGAGGCTAGCTTTTTGTCTAGAAGAATAAATCATCTCGAGGCTTATCGTTCCATCTTTTTCTATGACGATATATTTATCATAGCCCCGCAAATAATAGCAGTTTATGATGATTACCTACATATTGATTTATTTACGGTTACAAAGGAATCGTTTTTAGATAAGGATTATTTTAAAGTTATATATGATCCAAACCAATTGTTGGACGGATTTAAGGATAAGCAGAGCTTGGTGATTTCAGATTTTGAATTTAGAGAAGATGTTTTGGACGTTGCCTGGTTCATGTTCCAGTATAAAAAATCTGCTGCAAGAGGAAACGATCTCTGGTCCGTTAAAATGCTTACGAATGTCATGCAACATTTAGCAAGAGTCCTACTTCATCGGTATAATCCGAAACGAGCCCAGTTAGGATTAAAAACGATTGAAAAATCATTACCTGAGGAAATTATACGCCTGTTGAATGAGGTTTCTGAACAGTTAACACCTAAAAAACATCAGCATGCCGCATTTTTGTTAAGCAGCTTTTTATCGAAAGAAGCTGATTGGATTGCTTCTCAATTAAAGGATGAGGACCAAGCAATGTTATTACTAAATAAAATGGTTGAATTTCATTTGCAGAATAATTCTATATAAATATATAAGCTTTTATAGCGTCACCACACACAAATAAAATTAAATTTGTGTGTGGTGATTCAAGATGTTTAAATATACTTCTCAGCTATTTTTTTAATTTGATCTGAGTGTTTAAGTATATCTGTAACACTATCAATATTAACCGTTGTTCTATCCTCATCATTAAATTTGATATATTTATTTGATTTACTTAGTCCCAGTCGTACTATCCATTTTCTTATGCTGTTATCCAACAAAATGTTAAAGTAACTTTTATTGTCCCGATATTGAACACGGTTTAGATCTATAACATCATGCAATATCACTTTAACAATTGAGTAACCTTCAATTTCTTCTTCAGTTGTGACAATCAATTCTTTGGGTTCAATAATTGGCTCTTCTACAGTTTCCTTTTCTTCATTTTCGATATTTGTAGTTTTAAGTGCCGCATTTAATTTTTCATTCACCATTTCGTTTACGAATTGTTTGAAGGTCTTTTTTATAATTGGTTCAAACTTTCCAAGCAAATGCTTCGTTCTTTTTCCTTCATATATTTGACCGGTAATATACCATACAAAATCGTCTGTTGGATTGCTCCATTGTTGATTTAAAAATTCTTTGGCTTTATTTACATACTTCAAATCTGATGCAGTATCAAAGATTTTGTCTAAATCGAAACTATCCTTTCTAAATTTATATAATTCCTGAAGCTGATTTTCCTTTATGTTTAGTAAATTAAATTCGAAGAAAGGATCTGTATCCATTTTATTTTGTTCTTCTAAATCGGTGTAAAAACGATAAATTACTCCATTTGTTAGGATTGCAAACTTTGCGGTGGTTGTCCCAAAGTAACGGAATAATTGGGAGTCATGTTTTGTGAGGTTTTCTGAGATGGATTTAGCTTCGACTAATATTACTGGTTGACCCTCATGCATGATAGCATAATCTACTTTTTCGCCTTTTTTTAAACCGACATCAGCAGTGAATTCTGGTGTGAATTCACTTGGATTGAAAATATCGTAGCCTAATGTTTGAAAAAAAGGCATTATCACAGAAGTTTTAGTTGCTTCCTCAGTGGCAATATTACCTTTTATATCAGAAACTCTTTTTGATAATACATTAACCTGTTCAATAAATTTGTCCATTTATCTTCCCCCCCTATTATTTAATATTATTTTATTAGGATTATATTACTAATTCGACAATAGATTAAAAACTCTTTTTGTTGGTTCTTTTTGTACGCATTGTTGCTTTTCATCTTCATAGTTGATATATATTGCGAGGTAACTGCTGGTTGATTTCCGCTGTGGACAGTTGCTTTCCGCGGGCACGGCTTCAGCCTCCTCGCGGAAAACCACCGCTGCGGGGTCTTCAGACTCGTGCTGTTCCCGCAGGAGTCAACTGTCCGCAGCGAAAATCAACTGCCATAATAGTAAAAGAAGCTATATAGTACTGCTTCCAGACACTATGTTAGCGTAGTGTATTTCCGGAGCGGTATGCTATGTCGCAGTTTACATCTATTCTCTTATAAAGCAATAATCTTTCGGAATACAGCCTTTTGTTTAATGAACAATTTGGATAAGGTATTTCTAACTGGGGAGGGAGGGCATGTCTCATAAAGGCAATTTCACACAAATGTAAAAACTAATTGATAAAGATTCTCAAAATCATTGACTAATTGATGAAAAACAAATAAACTATAGATACATTAATTTTTATTGAGGAATACGTACATACATGTAGGTGTTTTTTTCATGTAAGATGTAGGGGAGTGATTCCAATGCAAACGTTAACAGCGAAAGACCTGACACTAGGTTACGGCGAAGATATAATCATAGACGATTTAAATATAGAAATACCTAAAGGTGAAATCACAGTATTTATTGGTGGTAATGGTTGTGGGAAATCAACATTACTTCGTTCTTTAGCGCGCTTACTTAAACCAAAAGGCGGCGATGTTGTTTTAGACGGAGCAGACATTGCAAAACTTGGAACGAAAGAAGTAGCTAAGAAGCTCTCGATTCTTCCGCAAAGTCCAGTTACACCAGAGGGATTAACGGTAACGGAGCTAGTTAAACAAGGTCGCCATCCATATCGTGGCTTTTTAAAGCAGTGGTCAAAAGATGATGAAAATGCGGTAAATAGGGCACTTGAATCAACCAATATGCTTGAATTAAAGGATCGTTCGGTGGATTCTTTATCTGGCGGACAACGTCAGCGGGCATGGATCGCAATGACATTAGCACAGGAAACAGACACGATTTTATTAGATGAACCAACAACATACTTAGACATGACACACCAAATCGATGTGTTGGATTTATTATTCGAATTAAATGAAAAAGACGGCCGTACGGTTGTTATGGTATTACATGATTTAAATTTAGCTTGTCGCTATGCACATCATGTAGTAGCAATCAAGGACAAAACGGTTTATGCGCAAGGTAAACCAGAGGAAATTGTTAATTGTAATTTGGTACATGACGTTTTTGAAATGAAATGTGATGTGACATTTGATCCAATGTTTGGTACTCCAATGTGCATTCCTCATGGAAAAGGACGTTGTATCTTCGCAAATCGCACACAGGAACTAACGAATCAATCAGTATAATCTAAATACCCTAGGCTGGCATAAAAGACATCGTGGATGCTTTTTATGCCAGTTTTTTCGTATGTTTAATAAATATTTTTCTTTCCATACATGCTTCCTTCATTTTTAGCCAAATTAATAAGTAGGAGGTGCAGAATGGAAAAGAAAAAGTTTTATGTTAATATGGGTACACAAGAAGTATCACAAATAAAATATGGTAATAATCAGGATTTTATCATTCATGCAACGGAGGAAGAGGTAATATTACTCAGGGAAAAGTTAAATGACATGGATCAAGCGAACACCCGCGCATTCTTCCGTGCGCATGTGCCAATCATGTCCTATCATAATGATAAATCGAATGATGATTATGATGGTGGGATGACAGGGGCATATCAAATGCTGTATGATTTAGGTGATGAAGAAGCAAAAGAGCATATCGAATCAATGGGAATTTTATCGGATAGGCATTTATAGGATTAACAGAAGTGGTTCATTTAAATCACTTTTGACAAAAGTAGTTTAAGGCAGCTGCTTTAAAGGAATACATTAGTAGAGATTAATTAATTTTCACTGTAAGAGTAAGACTTAAAGTATAAGAAAATCTTAGGCTATCGCCTCTAGTACTTGGCGATAAGCCAGGATTTTCAAATGGGGATAAAGGCAGCTGAAATAATGAACACGTTTAGGGATTATTATAACAATGAAGTAAAGCTTACATTTGAAGACCATTATTTCTCTAAAGAACCAAAACACGTTTGGGTAATTTGTATTTATAAGAATAAATGGTTGTTAACCAAGCATAAGGACAGGGGCATGGAGTTCCCTGGTGGGAAAGTGGAAGATGGCGAGACAGCTGAACAAGCTGCGAAACGGGAAGTGAAAGAAGAAACTGGTGGAGTAGTGGAGCAGATTAGCTATGTTGGACAGTATTACGTTGCTGGTAAGGGCGGTACTGTGATAAAAAATGTTTATTATGCAATAATAAACGAACTTGTTAATCAACCTACTTATTTTGAAACGTATGGACCAGTTTTATTTGAAAAGGTACCTGATAATGTACAAAACAATGCGAAATTTAGCTTTATCATGAAAGATGATGTTTTAACACTTTGTATGAAAAAAATTAAACAAGAATATTTATCAAGAAAATAACGTCTCCTGCCTTTTAACTAGGAGACGTTATTTTCTTTTTCTATATGCGCTTACTCATCAGCAAACGTTAACCAAAGTATTTTTTGTTTTTAATTGACTATTACGTTACGTAATACCTTACATTAAATATTGTAAGGAGTTAAAAGCGATGGCAATTAGAGGGAAGAAGTTGTAAAATTTAGTTGATATGGTTTAAGTGTGATTACTATGATGAAATTGGTGTAATGGTATGTAGATAAATTGAGGGGGAAAAGTTCATATTATGGTTGAAATTATTGGAGAAAAAGTCGAGCTAAAGGAAGCTACCAAAGAGTATATTGATGAACTATATTATTGGAAATTTGATGAAAAGGAACAAGAAGCTAAAAAATGGAATGGTCCATATATACCAGAGGAGCGAAAGACAAAAGAAGAATACCGTAAAATTTGGAGTGGGGAAGACGAAATTTTCCCTGGACTTCCAGATTCACTTATTATATGTGTCGATGGGAAATTGATTGGCTACGTGGGTGCACATTGGGTAGATAAAAATACGGATTGGCTTGAAACAGGGATTGTTATTTATGATAAAGACTTTTGGAACGGCGGGTACGGTTCCGAAGCATATGGACTGTGGATTGATTTCCTTTTCAGGTCTACTGATTTACATAGATTAGGTATGTCTACTTGGTCAGGAAATATAAGAATAATGAAGGTTGCAGAAAAACTCGGAATGAAAGAAGAAGCGCGAATAAGAAATGCAAGAAAAGTAGATGGTGAGTATTTTGATGCAATAAAAATGGGTATATTACGAGAAGAATGGGAAGAAGTAATATAAATAGCCCTATACATAAGTAATGGCTCAGTTCATTTTTTTGAACTGAGCCATTTTAATTTTTCAATTAAGACCACTACAAATATAGTGTAATTTATTATACAAAATCAGCTAAACGGAATCCGTTAGGGAAATATCAGTTTTGCGATTAAGCTTTATATAGTGGACCCGCCTGACTAATTTCTTTATCAGCTTTTGTGAATTTCTTGAAGTTTTCATGGAATTTCACAGCTAACTTTTTCGCTTCTGTGTCATATGCTTCTTTATCTTCCCATGTATTCTTTGGAACTAATACATCATCAGGAACTCCCGGAACGTGCATTGGAGCTTCCAATCCAAAAATATCATCTTTTGTTGTTTCGACAGTATTTAATTCACCTTCAAGTGCCGCATGAATCATTGCACGAGTATAAGAAAGCTTCATGCGATTTCCGATGCCGTATGATCCACCAGTCCAGCCTGTGTTTACCAAAAATACATTCGAGTTAAATTGGTCGATCTTCTCACCTAACATTTTGGCATAGGTTGATGGAGCAAGTGGCAAGAATGGAGATCCAAAGCAAGCTGAGAATGTTGCTTGTGGTTCAGTAACCCCACGTTCGGTTCCAGCTAATTTACTAGTGTAGCCACTTAGGAAATGATACATTGCTTGTTCTTTTGTTAACTTACTGATAGGTGGTAATGTACCAGATGCGTCAGCCGTTAAAAAGATAATGGTGTTTGGATGACCTGCAACACTTGGTGTTACAATATTATCTATATTTTCTATTGGATAGGCTGCACGCGTATTTTCAGTTAATGATGTGTCATCATAATCCGGATTACGAGTATCCTCGTCAAAGATAACGTTTTCTAATACCGAACCAAATCGGATTGCATTATAGATTTGAGGTTCTTTTTCTTGTGATAGGTTAATACACTTCGCATAACAACCACCCTCGATGTTGAATACGCCATTCGGACTCCATCCATGTTCATCATCGCCAATTAATTTGCGGTAAGGATCTGCTGAAAGTGTTGTTTTACCTGTGCCAGATAAACCGAAGAATAATGCAACATCACCTTCTTGACCAACGTTTGCAGAACAATGCATGGATAATACTTCACGTTGTGGTAAAAGGTAGTTCATAACAGAGAAAATAGACTTTTTAATTTCTCCAGCATATTCTGTTCCACCAATTAAAATGATACGCTTCTTAAAGGAAATAAGTACAAAAGCCTCTGAGTTCGTTCCATCTACTGCTGGATCCGCTTTATACGAAGGTGCAGAAACGACTGTGAATTCAGGGTTATGTGATTGTAATTCATCTTCAGTTGGTGTAATGAACATTTGTCTAGCAAACAGGTTGTGCCATGCATACTCGTTAATTACCTGAATAGGCAAACGATATTTTTTATCAGCACCTGCAAAACCGTTGAAATGAAATAATTCATTTTGTTCTTTTAAATAGTTAACAACTTTTTCATATAAGTTATCAAATGATGCTTCATCAATCTCCTGGTTTACTGAACCCCAATCGATTAAGTTTTCGCAAGTTTCATCACGAACAACAAACCTGTCTTTTGGTGAACGGCCAGTATATTTACCAGTAGCGGCTTGAATTGCTCCTGTTTCCATTAATGTACCTTCATTACGATCCAATATCCTCTCAACTAAACGAGGTACTGATAAGTTTAGTTGTACGTTTTTAAGCGAAGTTAATTCTTGTAATAATGATGATTGTTCCACCGATTTCATATATCATACCTACCTTTTGGATGGATTTTATTTTTTAAAAATAATATTTTGTAAGAATTTATAAATCTGGTTATTAGTATAACACATTTATAAAAATAATCCATACTAATCTAAAGTTTTCTATATACTATCTTATGTAACCATGTTCCTAAAGTCAAAAAAAGTTGACATGTAAACCTGTTTTCGTTACGATTATTCACGAACGGATACTCTCTTATTCAGAGTTGGTGGAGGGACAGACCCTATGAAACCCAGCAACCATCACATTAGTGAAAAGGTGCTAACCTGATGCAAGGATTACTCCTTGAACAATAAGAGGAAATGGCCACAACACCTTTCCTCATGAATAGCAGGAAGGGCTTTTTTTGTTTTCGGGACTTTGAATATATTGAAATAATAACATATGGAAAGACAGAGATCCGTAACACATTATAAAGGGAGGATTTAGCCACATGGCTACAAATCGTCGTTTATTTACATCTGAATCAGTTACTGAAGGGCATCCTGATAAAATTTGTGATCAGATTTCAGATGCTATTTTAGATGAAATTTTAAAAAAAGATCCACTTGCACGTGTTGCTTGTGAAACAACTGTAACAACTGGGTTAGTATTAGTTTCAGGTGAAATCTCTACAAACACATATGTAGATATTCCAGCCGTGGTAAGACAAACAATTAAGGATATCGGTTACACTCGTGCAAAGTATGGTTTTGATGCTGATACATGTGCTGTTCTAACAGCAATTGATGAGCAATCAGCTGACATTGCAGGTGGTGTTAATACAGCGCTTGAGGCACGACAGGGTAAAATGACAGATGATGAAATCGCTGCAATTGGAGCAGGGGATCAAGGTTTAATGTTTGGCTACGCTTGTGATGAAACAGAGGAATTAATGCCACTTGCTATTTCACTTGCACATAAACTTGCGAAGCGATTAGCTGATGTACGTAAGGATAAGGT
The DNA here is from genome assembly GCF_044793635.1 of Virgibacillus necropolis. Lineage (GTDB taxonomy): Bacteria > Bacillota > Bacilli > Bacillales > Amphibacillaceae > Virgibacillus_F > Virgibacillus_F necropolis_A. The sequence continues at coordinate 832,113 of NZ_CP084992.1, read as the reverse complement.
ACTTGACTACCTTCGTCCAGATGGAAAAACACAGGTGACAGTTGAGTATGATGAAAATGATAATCCTGTTAAAGTAGATACAATCGTTATTTCAACACAACATCACCAGGATATCACTACCGAACAAATTGAAAAAGATTTAATCGAGCATGTTATTCGACCGGTAGTTCCAGATCAACTATTAGATGAAACAACGAAATTCTTTATTAATCCTACAGGTCGATTTGTAATTGGTGGACCACAAGGCGATGCTGGTTTGACTGGCCGCAAAATCATTGTTGACACATATGGTGGATATGCTCGTCATGGTGGGGGAGCGTTTAGCGGGAAGGATTCTACTAAAGTGGATCGTTCTGCTGCATATGCAGCAAGATATGTTGCGAAAAATATTGTAGCTGCTGAATTAGCAAAAACCTGTGAAGTGCAATTGGCATACGCAATTGGTGTAGCTGAGCCAGTATCCATTGCTGTTAATACATTTGGCACTGGTAAGGTTTCTGAGGAAACTTTAGTTCAAGCAGTTCGTAAACTATTTGATCTAAGACCAGCAGGAATTATCAGGATGCTAGATTTACAAAAACCTATATTCCGAAATACTTCAGCATACGGTCATTTTGGGCGGACAGATATTTTATTCCCTTGGGAAAAAACAGATAAAGTAGAAGAATTAAAAGCTCTTACAAAATAATAAAACGTCACGACGGTCTGTTTTTGGCGTCGTGACGTTTTTCTAATCATAAAGAAGTATTGTGTTTATAGTATTGTCCTTTTTCTACATATGATTTTCTTACTCGTTCCATTTCCTGATAATCCTCATCTGTAAGTTCTCGAACGACCTTTGCTGGTCTACCTAATGCTAATGTACGAGGAGGTATTTTTTTGCCAGGTGGGACAAGGCTACCTGCTCCCAGGAATGCATGTTCACCAATTTCAGCTCCATCTAAGATTAGCGACCCCATCCCAATAAGTGCGTTGTTACGAATGATCGCAGAATGAAGGGTAACTTGATGTCCAATTGTCACGTCATCTTCTATAATTACTGTATTGTTAGGGCTTTGATGAATCATCGATAGGTCTTGAACACTAACCCGATTGCCGATTCTCGTAGGTGCGACATCGCCTCGAATTACGGTTTTAAACCAGATACTCGATTCTTCGCCAATCGTAACATCACCAGTAATTACTGCATCTTTCGCTATAAAAGCTGATTCGTGAATAGTTGGTGTAATATTTTTATAGTGATGTATCATTTGAATCCTCCTAAAAGTATGGTATATAAGTAAGTATAACAAAATTTTAAAATAGAATGGAGGAAGTGTCTTGTCAAACCATGTGCCAACATCATCTGTTTCCTTAATGTGGAAAGTCTATCTACATATATTCCCGCAAGTACGTCAGGAATTAGCATACTGGAAAAGTCGTGCAGAACAGATTCCGAACAAGGAGTTACGAATACAAGCACTCGCAAGCATTTCCTCCAAACGATTTCACTGCCAGGGTGGGGGCGTATATGCCATTCTCGCAAATGAAAAATGGAGAGAATCTATTCGATTTATTGTAGCCTATCAAACGATTAGTGATTATTTAGATAACCTTTGTGATCGAAGTACGTCTCTTGATCCGTCTGATTTTCGCCTATTGCATCAATCAATGCTTGATGCATTGTCACCACAAAGTTCGGTCAAAAACTATTATAGGTTACGTGATGACCAGGATGATGGGGGATATTTAACTGATTTAGTTAAGACATGTCAAATGACTTTGGGAAATGCTAATGGCTATCAACACATTCAAGGTACTGTTCTGGAACTTTGTAAACTTTACGGTGATCTACAGGTGCATAAGCATGTGGATTATGATGAAAGAATACCAAGGCTAAGCTCTTGGTTTGAAAATAAAAATGATAATCCGCAATTAAACTGGTATGAATTTTCAGCAGCTGCAGGGTCAACGTTAGGTATTTTTTGTTTAGTTTCCTATACACTTGGTGGGAAAATGTCACCTGAAATGGCATCAGATATTTATCGTGGATATTTTCCTTATATGCAGGGACTACATATTTTATTAGACTATTATATTGATCAGAATGAGGATCAAACAGAAGCTGATTTAAACTTTTGTACGTATTATGATAGTCAATCACATTTACAGGAACGATTGCAATATTTTATAAACGAAACCCATCATCATGTTCAACATTTACCAGACCAACGTTTTCATGAGATGGTCCAGCACGGTTTGGTGGGATTATATTTAGGTGATAGAAAAGTACAGGATTTAAATGGAGGAAAAGATATGAGAAAAATCTTACTTGATACAAGTGGGGGACAGGCTAAATTTTTCCATTGGAATACTAGACTTTATTATAAATTTACAGGTAAATAAGAAAAGCACAAGCGCCTGTTAAGCGACTTATGGACTGGACTGAACCGATGTTGACTTATCGTACGGAGGTGGGTGTTGTCCGCTAGGCGCTGGAGCTAGACAGACTTTCGTTTATACTTTCCTTGCTATAAAGAAAAGCCGGTTAAGATCAACTAATGATCTTAACCGGTCGTTCTGAATAATTGACTATAGAACTTTACTTAAGAATGCTTGTGTTCGTTCATGTTGCGGGTTACTAAACAATTCTTCTGGAACATTTTGTTCTACAATCAACCCTTCGTCAATGTATAGAACGCGATCTCCAACCTCACGTGCAAATCCCATCTCATGTGTTACGACAACCATTGTCATGCCCTCTATTGCAAGCTGTTTCATAACTTCCAGCACGTCACCAACCATTTCAGGGTCAAGTGCTGACGTTGGTTCATCAAACAACATGATTTTAGGATTCATTGCAAGAGCACGTGCAATTGCAACACGTTGCTTTTGTCCACCTGATAAGGATCCAGGGTAACTTTCAGCTTTATCACGTAATCCAACCTTTGCCAAAAGCTCTTCAGCCTTCTTAACTGCTTCTTCTTTTGGTGTTCCACGTGTTTTCATAGGTGCAAGAATAATATTTTCCATAACAGTTTTATGTGGGAAAAGATTAAATTGTTGAAACACCATTCCAACCTCTTGACGAACGGTATTGATATTGACACTTTTGTCCGTGATATCTTGGCCATCAACAATAACATGCCCACCAGTAATATCTTCGAGTCGATTTAAACAACGAAGAAAGGTACTTTTACCAGAGCCAGATGCGCCAATCACGCAAACTACTTCTTTTTCTTTAATGGAAACACTAATATCTTTTAATACTTCAAGCTTTCCAAAGGACTTTTTTAGATTTTTTACATCGATCATAGTCATCGTAATTCAAATCTCCTTTCAAGAAAACTAGAGAGCAATGATAATAGATAAATAACAATGAAATACATGATTCCGACTGCTATCCATATATTAAAGGCTTCAAATGTCCGAGCTATTACCACTTGCCCTTTTTGTGTTAGGTCGGCAATACCAATTACCGAAAGTAAGGATGTATCCTTTAAGCTGATTATTCCTTGGTTTGTAAATGTTGGAAGCATTCTTCTAAATGCTTGTGGCAGTATGATGTGACGCATATTCTGTGTACTTGTTAAACCTAATGAACGAGCAGCTTCCGTTTGGCCCTTGTCCATGGATTGAATCCCAGCTCGGATAATTTCTGCAAAGTATGCCCCCGCGTTAATCGCAACTGTTATAATACCTGCCGTCGTTCGATCTAGTGAAACAAATTCAAGCGAATTAAGACCATAATAGAAAAAGAATAGTTGTACTAAAATCGGTGTTCCCCGGATTGCATCGATAATAATTTTGGCTATCCAATTAAGGACTTTCCATGGAGATAATCGCATTAATGCCAAAATCAACCCAATAATGAATCCTAAGATAATTGCTACAACAAATATATAAATCGTTATTTTTAACCCTTCCCATAAATATGGAAGTGACTCGATAATAATATCCATTTATTCAGCCCCTTTCATTAAAAGAGACGCGCTTTAGAAGCGCGCCTTGATAAAATTTTTATTATTCGCCAAGATACGTACTTAAGATTTCATCATATTTGCCACTCTCTTTAAGAGCAGCTAAGCCATCATTTATTTTTTTGAGAAGCTCATCGTTTTCACCTTTAAGAACAGCAATACCATAGTTGTCTCCGTTTAAACGGTCTCCAACTACCTGTAATTTCAGGTCACTTTGAGCAATTGCATAAGAGATAACCGGATAATCTTCAATAAGTGCATCAGCTGTTCCGTTTGCAACTTCCTGGAACATGGATGTACTATCGTTTACCTGTACGATTTCGTATCCATATTTATCTTTATTTTCTTCTGCAAACGCTGCACCAGTTGTACCTTTTTTAACAGCAACCTTTTTACCTTTTAAATCTTCCAAGCTAGTGATATCAGAGTTACCTTCAGCTACAACTAGAGATAAACCCGCTTCGAAGTATGGATCTGAGAAATCTACAACTTTCTTACGGTCATCTGTGATACTCATTCCTGCAATCGCAATATCCAATTCTCCTGCTTGCATCGCTGGAATGATACCACTGAAATCCATTGGCTCTAATTCAATTTCAAAGCCTTGATCTTTAGCAATTGCCCTGATTAAATCAACGTCAATACCTTTGTACTCGTCACCTTCTTGAAACTCAAACGGTGGATAAGTCGTATCGATACCTACTTTATATACTTTTCCATCTCCATCGCCCCCTGATGCATTACCTTCATCTGAGTCGCTTGACCCACACGCTGCCAACACAACCATGAAAGCGAATAAAAGACTAAATAAACCAATCTTCTTCATTGAATTGCCCCCCTTGTTTGATTTAGAAAACGTTATCATACCTAGTATTCTATAAAAGGGTGTCCAACATGTCAAGAAAAATCAAAATATTAAAACGAGTTTCAGACTATTCGAGTTAAGGGTGTGATTCGACGCATTACAACAAAAAATGACAACGTAAAAATCCTACTGTTTTTCTTAACAGTAGGACGGAAAAAGATATTAGTTTTATTTATTCTTATCTTGTTTTCTTTTCAATTGCAATAATAAATGGAGGATTATTTTTTTGATTGATAAATCCATAATAAAGGACACTGTATTGTTTTTGATCTAAATGATTTGCATATTCCATGATATTTCTTTTTTCTACATCGCCGCCTGCGTGCCCATGATATACCACTAAAACTACGATACCATTTTCCTTTAAGTGTGTTAGGATACCTTCGATAGCCAAGATGGTTGTTTCGCTTTTAGTAACGATTCCTTTATCACTTCCGGGAAGGTACCCAAGATTAAATATTGATCCTCCAAGTGACGTCAGTTGATCAACGGTTAGATGATGTATTGCATTACTATGACTATCCTTGATAATGGTCGCATTCTTTATTTTATGTAATGCTAATTTCCCTTGCGTATTAAGGATTGCTTGTTCTTGTATATCAAACCCAAATACGTGACCGTTTTCTCCAACGACTTTACTCAAAAAAACGGTATCATTACCATTGCCACAAGTCGCATCGATAACTGTATCACCTTTATTTACTGCTTCTTCTATTAAATAATGGGAAAATTGAAGGATCCCTTTCATCATCTGTATACACCCTCGTTAATTTGTTTATAATAATAAATAATTTTAACATGTACAAAATAATATAGGAAAGAAAGCGATTATGGGCTTGACAATGTAACACCAATTCATTAGAATTCGATTATACATATTATAATAACGATGCGAAGGACTAGTAATAAATACTTTAGGTTTAGCGAGACAGTGGTTGGTGAAAACTGTTCCTGGACATTTATGAACTCACCTTTAATGTTGCGAGAGCGAACGTAAGTAGTTCTTGCCGTAAATCCACGTTACGGATACAAAGAGAACGTATGGATTTACGTTAATTTGGGTGGTACCGCGGGAGATACAGCTTCTCGTCCCTTTTTAGGGATGAGTGGCTTTTTTTATTTTATATATACACATAGGAGGAAATCAAAATGAGCTTTGATCATCAACAGATTGAGAAAAATTGGCAGAAGTATTGGCTAGAGAATAAAACGTTTAAAACGAATACAAATTCTGAAAAAGAAAAGGTTTATGCGTTAGATATGTTTCCATATCCATCTGGAGCAGGACTTCATGTTGGTCATCCTGAGGGATACACAGCTACAGATATTTTTTCTAGAATGAAACGCATGCAAGGGTATGAGGTACTGCACCCAATAGGCTGGGACGCGTTTGGGTTGCCTGCAGAACAATATGCACTTGATACAGGTAATAGTCCTGCTGCATTCACACTTGAAAATATTGAGACGTTTAAGCGCCAAATCCAGGAACTTGGTTTTTCTTATGATTGGGATCGCGAAATTAATACAACAGATCCAAAGTATTATAAGTGGACACAGTGGATTTTCACAAAGCTATATGAAAAAGGACTTGCCTATGTTGATGAGGTCGCGGTTAATTGGTGTCCAGCACTTGGTACCGTACTTGCCAATGAGGAAGTTATTGATGGGAAAAGTGAGCGAGGTAGCCATCCAGTAGTACGAAAACCAATGAAACAATGGATGTTAAAGATCACTGCCTATGCTGATCGACTTTTGGAAGACCTTGAAGATGTTGACTGGCCTGAAAGCATTAAAGATATGCAACGTAACTGGATTGGACGTTCTGAAGGAGCGGAAGTAACGTTCAATATTGATGGAAGCAATGAAACGTTTACTGTTTTTACAACAAGACCAGATACACTTTTTGGTGCAACATATGCAGTTCTGGCTCCAGAACATCCACTTGTCAAAACGATTGTTCAAGCTAAACAAACGGATGCAGTAGAAGATTATTTAAATGCTATTCAAACGAAATCAGATCTTGAACGAACAGATCTTGCCAAAGACAAAACAGGTGTTTTTACAGGAGCATATGCCATTAACCCTGCTAACAATGAAAAAATCCCAGTTTGGGTAGCGGACTATGTATTGATGACATATGGAACAGGAGCTATCATGGCTGTTCCGGCACATGATGAGCGTGACTATGAGTTTGCTACTAAATTTGAGCTTCCAATTGTGGAAGTTGTCGAAGGTGGAGATATATCCGGAGAAGCATACACAGGTAATGGAGACCATGTAAATTCGGACTTTTTGAATGGAATGGACAAGGAAACTGGCATTTCAAAAATGATTGATTGGCTAGAAAGCAATGGAAAAGGGGAGAAAAAAGTCACCTATCGTCTGCGTGACTGGCTATTCTCAAGACAGCGCTATTGGGGTGAACCAATACCTATTATCCATTGGGAAGATGGCACGATGACAGCCGTTCCTGAAGAGGATCTACCGTTAGAACTTCCGGAATTAACCGAAATAAAGCCGTCTGGAACAGGTGAATCTCCCCTTGCAAATAGTGACTGGGTAGATGTTGTTGATCCTAAAACCGGATTAAAAGGTCGCCGTGAAACCAATACGATGCCACAATGGGCAGGTAGCTGCTGGTATTTCCTGCGTTTCATCGATCCTGACAATTCCGAAATGCTTGCAGACCCAGAAGCATTAAAAGAATGGTTGCCAGTGGATACGTATATTGGCGGTGCTGAACATGCCGTGCTTCATCTATTATATGCACGCTTTTGGCACAAATTTTTGTATGATATCAATGTGGTTCCAACAAAAGAGCCGTTCATGAGACTCTTTAATCAGGGCATGATCCTTGGTGAGGGTAATGAAAAAATGAGTAAATCAAAAGGTAATGTTGTTAATCCTGATGATATTGTAGCTTCACATGGTGCAGATACATTGCGTTTATATGAAATGTTCATGGGACCACTAGATGCTGCAATTGCATGGTCTACAAATGGTCTAGACGGTGCAAGGAGATTCCTTGATCGTGTGTGGCGGATGATTATTAATGAAGATGGTTCACTTTCTGAAAAGATAACAGAAGGTATTCAAGATTCATCACTGGATAAGGTCTACCATCAAACCGTGAAAAAAGTAACCGAGGATTTTGAGAACCTTCACTTTAACACCGGTATTTCTCAAATGATGGTATTTATAAATGAAGGATATAAAGCGGATCAAATTTCAAAAGAGCATGTGGAAGGTTTTGTAAAATTGCTTTCACCAGTAGCTCCACATGTTACGGAAGAATTGTGGAATAGACTAGGGCATCAGGATACAATTAGTTACCAGCCTTGGCCGAGTTTCGATGAATCTAAGCTAGTAGAAGATGAAGTAGAAGTTGCGCTTCAGGTTATGGGCAAGGTTCGCTCAAAGATAAATGTAGCAAAAGATATTTCGAAAGAAGACCTTGAAAAAGTAGCATTACAAGATGATAAAATGCAGGAATGGCTTGAAGGGAAAACAATTCGAAAGGTGATTGTCGTTCCGGGTAAATTAGTAAATATTGTAGCAAATTAAAATGAGAAGGGATCTCTATTGTGGAGGTCCTTTTCTGTATAAACAAACCCGCCATAGATGTATGACGGGTTTGTTCGTATATTATGAGCCTGATGGTACCCATTTGGTAGTCAATATAATCCATTTCCCTTTTTCGTAATACCAGATTGTTTCAATTGTTCCTAATTGATCAGCATGATAGGCACCACTTATTTGTTGATAACTTTTCAAACCGTAACCTTTACTTTTACTAATTAATACCGGTTCATAAAATGCAATTGGATCAATCATCAATGTGGTCGGCTTAAGTAAATCGCCTTTTTTATTATATATACCAAGTCGTATATAATCATCGGCCCGGTCTTTCACGTTGATAAATATTGCTCTGCTTCCAGGTGTTAGGGATAAAACCGCTCTAAAGTTTTCAATAAACTTTCCTTTAACATAACGTTGCACTGGTAAAGGAATTTCTTTAAGTTTTCCATTTTTTAATGTATTGAGTTGGTAACTGTATAAGCCACCGCTGCCTCCAGTAGGACTTTGAAAATATATGTCCGCTACTTTGTCGTGGTTTAAGTCATAGAACTGTAAAGTTGGTTCATACCCTCCCTCGTATTTGATCTTCCATTTATTAGCGTGTGAGTCCTTAACGACAGCCCATATTTTTTGAAAGTAGGCAGAATCACTACTGAATGGAATTGCTTTTAAAAGGATCTTCTCTTTTTGACCATCACCAGTAACATCTTCCTTATACTCGTGGATAGTTTTTGCATTAGGAGCGGCAGGTTTAACCTCTGCATGAATTGAAATTGGGAATAATAAAGTAAGAAACAGTAAAGAGATAATTGGGATTGTGTTATGTTTCATTCTTAATTCTCCTGTCTATATTGTTATTTTTATTAAATAAAGATAGGTATATAATGTGTCACATGTTTGCAACGTATACGTTAAATTAGTTATGATGATGGTATACAAATGATTGAAATGAAAGGTTGATAAGAATGGAACATATCGAAGAATTTACTTCTGAAGAACTGCAAAATTTATTAGGTGAAGAAAATAACATTGAGATTATAGATGTTAGAGAAGACGAAGAAGTTGCACAAGGTATGATTGAAGATGCTAAGCATATTCCATTACAGGAGATTCCTAATGGCATGGAAGGTTTAAGCAAAGATAAACATTATATTCTTGTTTGTCGTTCAGGGGCTAGAAGCATGCGAGCTGCTACTTATTTAGATGAACATGGTTATAAGGTGGCAAATTTAGCAGGTGGAATGATGAAATGGGATGGCGAAGTCGTTTTTTAATCGAATAAAACCAGAATACGCTGGAACTCTGAACTTTAAAAAGTCAGGGTTCAATTGCGTATCCCTCTTTACGATAAGTCAACACGTGTATGTAATAGGAAGGACAAGATCTAATTCACTAGGAAACATCGAACAAAGAATAGGTGAACATCCTTTTTAGTAGAATTTGGAGTTGCATCTAAACGGGTCATACACTTGCATCTAAAATAGAGTAATAGAAAAGTGTTGACTTTTTAAGGAAAGAGCTGTAATATTTATTTTGCTGCTGAAAAAACAGCAGTTCAAAAAAATGAATTTCCCGAAAAAAACATTGACATTTTTAACGGGTAAATGATATAATTCATTTACTGTCGACATAAGTTGACAAGCAATGGATTTGCTCCTTGAAAACTGAACAAAACAACCAAGTATGTCAAGTAACGAAACAAAGCTAAGACAATTGATAGAATCGATTGGTGTTGATTCTATTCAAACTTTTTTGGAGAGTTTGATCTTGGCTCAGGACGAACGCTGGCGGCGTGCCTAATACATGCAAGTCGAGCGCGGGAAGCAAGCAATCGCCCTTCGGGGCGTGAGCTTGTGGAACGAGCGGCGGACGGGTGAATAACACGTGGGCAACCTACCTGTAAGATTGGGATAACCCCGGGAAACCGGAGCTAATACCGAATAACACTTTTTATCACATGGTAGAAAGTTGAAAGGCGGCTTTTGCTGTCACTTACAGATGGGCCCGCGGCGCATTAGCTAGTTGGTGGGGTAATGGCCTACCAAGGCGACGATGCGTAGCCGACCTGAGAGGGTGATCGGCCACACTGGGACTGAGACACGGCCCAGACTCCTACGGGAGGCAGCAGTAGGGAATCTTCCGCAATGGACGAAAGTCTGACGGAGCAACGCCGCGTGAGTGATGAAGGTTTTCGGATCGTAAAACTCTGTTGTTAGGGAAGAACAAGTACCGTTCGAATAGGGCGGTGCCTTGACGGTACCTAACCAGAAAGCCCCGGCTAACTACGTGCCAGCAGCCGCGGTAATACGTAGGGGGCAAGCGTTGTCCGGAATTATTGGGCGTAAAGCGCTCGCAGGCGGTCTTTTAAGTCTGATGTGAAAGCCCACGGCTTAACCGTGGAGGGTCATTGGAAACTGGAGGACTTGAGTACAGAAGAGGAGAGTGGAATTCCACGTGTAGCGGTGAAATGCGTAGAGATGTGGAGGAACACCAGTGGCGAAGGCGACTCTCTGGTCTGTAACTGACGCTGAGGAGCGAAAGCGTGGGGAGCGAACAGGATTAGATACCCTGGTAGTCCACGCCGTAAACGATGAGTGCTAGGTGTTAGGGGGTTTCCGCCCCTTAGTGCTGAAGTTAACGCATTAAGCACTCCGCCTGGGGAGTACGGCCGCAAGGCTGAAACTCAAAAGAATTGACGGGGGCCCGCACAAGCGGTGGAGCATGTGGTTTAATTCGAAGCAACGCGAAGAACCTTACCAGGTCTTGACATCCTCTGATAGCGATAGAGATATCGTGTTCCCTTCGGGGACAGAGTGACAGGTGGTGCATGGTTGTCGTCAGCTCGTGTCGTGAGATGTTGGGTTAAGTCCCGCAACGAGCGCAACCCTTGATCTTAGTTGCCAGCATTTAGTTGGGCACTCTAAGGTGACTGCCGGTGACAAACCGGAGGAAGGTGGGGATGACGTCAAATCATCATGCCCCTTATGACCTGGGCTACACACGTGCTACAATGGATGGAACAAAGGGAAGCGAAGCCGCGAGGTGTAGCAAATCCCATAAAACCATTCTCAGTTCGGATTGTAGGCTGCAACTCGCCTACATGAAGCCGGAATCGCTAGTAATCGCGGATCAGCATGCCGCGGTGAATACGTTCCCGGGCCTTGTACACACCGCCCGTCACACCACGAGAGTTGGCAACACCCGAAGTCGGTGAGGTAACCTTTATGGAGCCAGCCGCCGAAGGTGGGGCCAATGATTGGGGTGAAGTCGTAACAAGGTAGCCGTATCGGAAGGTGCGGCTGGATCACCTCCTTTCTAAGGAAAAACAGAAAGCAGAAGCTATTCGTAGCTGAAGCCGTACTGTTTAACGGAAGATCGGTGACGCTTGTCGTCATCGATAAGACCTGCCATTGGTAGGCCTTGACATATAAGGTTGTTTGTTCAGTTTTGAGGGATGCGAATCTCTCTTTTTGTACCTTGAAAACTAAATAAGAGCAAGATAGACAACGACATCAAAAACGTAAGTTCTTAATCATAAAGATAGTTAAGTGAAGAAGGGCGCACGGTGGATGCCTTGGCACTAGGAGCCGACGAAGGACGGGACTAACACCGATATGCCTCGGGGAGTTGTAAGTAAACTTCGATCCGAGGATTTCCGAATGGGGAAACCCACTGTTCGTAATGGAGCAGTACGCATATCTGAATACATAGGGTATGTGAGGCAGACCCGGGGAACTGAAACATCTCAGTACCCGGAGGAAGAGAAAGCAAATGCGATTTCCTGAGTAGCGGCGAGCGAAACGGAATCAGCCCAAACCAGAAAGCTTGCTTTCTGGGGTTGTAGGACACTCCTTTGGAGTTACAAAGAAATTCTTTAGACGAATCGATCTGGAACGATCAGCCATAGCGGGTAAGAGCCCTGTAATCGAAAAAGAGTTTCCTCCGGAGTGTATCCTGAGTACGGCGGGACACGAGAAATCCCGTCGGAATCCGGGAGGACCATCTCCCAAGGCTAAATACTCCCTAGTGACCGATAGTGAACCAGTACCGTGAGGGAAAGGTGAAAAGCACCCCGGAAGGGGAGTGAAATAGATCCTGAAACCGTGCGCTTACAAGTAGTCGAAGCCCGTTAATGGGTGACGGCGTACCTTTTGTAGAATGGACCGGCGAGTTACGATCGTATGCGAGGTTAAGTGGAAGACACGGAGCCGCAGCGAAAGCGAGTCTGAATAGGGCGAAATAGTATGCGGTCGTAGACCCGAAACCGTGTGATCTACCCATGTCCAGGGTGAAGGTCAGGTAACACTGACTGGAGGCCCGAACCCACGTATGTTGAAAAATGCGGGGATGAGGTGTGGGTAGGGGTGAAATGCCAATCGAACACGGAGATAGCTGGTTCTCTCCGAAATAGCTTTAGGGCTAGCCTCAACATATGCGTACTGGAGGTAGAGCACTGATTGGACTAGGGGCCCTCACCGGGTTACCGAATTCAGTCAAACTCCGAATGCCAGCTACGTTAAGTTGGGAGTCAGACTATGGGTGATAAGGTTCATAGTCGAAAGGGAAACAGCCCAGACCGCCAGCTAAGGTCCCAAAGTATACGTTAAGTGGAAAAGGATGTGGAGTTGCCCAGACAACCAGGATGTTGGCTTAGAAGCAGCCACCATTTAAAGAGTGCGTAATAGCTCACTGGTCGAGTGACTCTGCGCCGAAAATGTACCGGGGCTAAACGTATCACCGAAGCTGCGGATTGTTCTTAGAACAATGGTAGGAGAGCGTTCGAAGTGCTGTGAAGTCAGACCGTGAGGACTGGTGGAGCGCTTCGAAGTGAGAATGCCGGTATGAGTAGCGAAAAAAGAGTGAGAATCTCTTTCACCGAAAGCCTAAGGTTTCCTGAGGAAGGCTCGTCCGCTCAGGGTTAGTCGGGACCTAAGCCGAGGCCGAAAGGCGTAGGCGATGGACAACAGGTAGATATTCCTGTACCACCTCATGAATGTTTGAGCGATGGGGGGACGCAGTAGGATAAGGAATGCGCACGATTGGAAATGTGCGCCCAAGCAGCAAGGGAGTTGGATTGGCAAATCCGTCCAACAATTCTGAGCTGTGATGGGGAGGGAACTATAGTACCGAAGTTCTGGATTTCACACTGCCAAGAAAAGCCTCTAGTGAGTTCATAGGTGCCCGTACCGCAAACCGACACAGGTAGGCGAGGAGAGTATCCTAAGGTGATCGGGAGAACTCTCGTTAAGGAACTCGGCAAAATGACCCCGTAACTTCGGGAGAAGGGGTGCTCCTTTTAAGGAGGAGCCGCAGTGAATAGGCCCAAGCGACTGTTTAGCAAAAACACAGGTCTCTGCGAAGCCGAAAGGCGAAGTATAGGGGCTGACACCTGCCCGGTGCTGGAAGGTTAAGGGGAAAGGTTAGCACCTTCGGGTGCGAAGCTTAGAACCGAAGCCCCAGTAAACGGCGGCCGTAACTATAACGGTCCTAAGGTAGCGAAATTCCTTGTCGGGTAAGTTCCGACCCGCACGAAAGGTGCAACGACTTGGGCACTGTCTCAACGAGAGACCCGGTGAAATTATACTATGCGTGAAGATGCGCATTACCCGCGACAGGACGGAAAGACCCCGTGGAGCTTTACTGTAGCCTGATATTGAATGTTGGTACAGCTTGTACAGGATAGGTGGGAGCCTTAGAAACCGGAGCGCTAGCTTCGGTGGAGGCATCCGTGGGATACCACCCTGGCTGTACGGACATTCTAACCCAGGACCGTAATCCGGTTCGGAGACAGTGTCAGGCGGGCAGTTTGACTGGGGCGGTCGCCTCCCAAAGAGTAACGGAGGCGCCCAAAGGTTCCCTCAGAATGGTTGGAAATCATTCGCAGAGTGTAAAGGCATAAGGGAGCTTGACTGCGAGACCTACAAGTCGAGCAGGGACGAAAGTCGGGCTTAGTGATCCGGTGGTTCCGCATGGAAGGGCCATCGCTCAACGGATAAAAGCTACCCCGGGGATAACAGGCTTATCTCCCCCAAGAGTTCACATCGACGGGGAGGTTTGGCACCTCGATGTCGGCTCATCGCATCCTGGGGCTGTAGTCGGTCCCAAGGGTTGGGCTGTTCGCCCATTAAAGCGGTACGCGAGCTGGGTTCAGAACGTCGTGAGACAGTTCGGTCCCTATCCGTCGTGGGCGTTGGAAGTTTGAGAGGAGCTGTCCTTAGTACGAGAGGACCGGGATGGACACACCGCTGGTGTACCAGTTGTTCCGCCAGGAGCATAGCTGGGTAGCTACGTGTGGAAAGGATAAGTGCTGAAAGCATCTAAGCATGAAGCCCCCCTCAAGATGAGACTTCCCATCACTTCGAGTGAGTAAGATCCCTCAGAGACGATGAGGTTGATAGGTTCGAGGTGGAAGCGTGGTGACACGTGGAGCTGACGAATACTAATCGATCGAGGACTTAACTAACAAATTATGATGTACGTGTCTATAGCGCTCTTATTTAGTTTTTAGGGTACAAAATAAAAAAAGTACTTGCATTTTGAAGCAAGAACACATATAATATATCTTGTCCTTATTAAAAAAAGGTCTGGTAGTAATAGCGGAGAAGTCACACCTGTTCCCATGCCGAACACAGTAGTTAAGCTCTCCAGCGCCGATGGTAGTTGGGACTTTGTCCCTGCAAGAGTAGGACGCCGCCAGGCGAATCGAAACGAAGATACGTTCAATCGTATCTTCGTTTTTTTATTTTATAGGCTCTTTTCGTACGCATTGTTGCTTTTTCATCTTCGTAGTTGATTTATATTGCGACGTAACTAAGGTTTATTTCCAAAGACATGTGCTATTGCTGCCGTCCAGGATCGCTCCGGGCGGATGCTTTCCGCGGGCACGGCCTCAGCCTCCTTGCCCCGGCAAGGGGTATGCCGACGTTGTCCGCAAAGGACGGTTTTAGTCGGCCTTCATCATCTACCACTCTGCGGGGTCTTCGGACACGCGCTGTTCCCGCAGGAGTCACCGCCCTCCACTCACCTGAACTGGTAAAGCTATTTACGTAAGAATTCTTGGTCATTTCTTTCAACTAATGAATGCTGTTATTGGCAACTATACCAGCAGCCCGTATACACGTAGACTTCTGCGGGAGGACAGGCATCGGTGAGACTACGCAGTGCGTTAGCACAAGGAGGCTCACCAGCCGCCCGCGAAAAGCGAAGTGTATACGGGCTGCGGCTGCCTTAGTAACTTGTTTCATTATCAGTACTACAGATCTAACTCAGATAGAAGTTATGTCGCAGTTTATATCTATTCTCTCAAAAGCAACAATCTTTACGAAAACAGCCTTTTTTTATACAACACTAAAGAGACGCCATAAGCGTCTCTTTAGTGAATTAATTAACTCATTCCATGTGGCCCAAGCGTTTGTGTATCACTATTACCACTGCTACTACCGCCACCACCACCACTACCCATTTGTGTGACAAACGGAATGGTTTGTTGCATGGTTTGGCCTAAAGACTGATTGTTTTTTGTCATGGTATAATATGTTGCTGCTCCAATCCCAACTGATGCTAAAAGAGGTACCAACATTGCATTCTTTTCCATACAAATCTCAACCCTTCTATAATGTAATGAGACTTTTACCGCTTTTGTCGGGCAGTTAAACCGTGGGGATACTGCCCGTACAAGCCCGATGGTTCAACTAACATTCAGAGAAAATAACCACTAAATGAAGTTTCACCTTATAGGATGATACAAAGAGGAATAATTAATGCCCGGTAAGACATTCCATTCTGCTTCTATAAAACGTACCCCGCTTCAAGTGCTGCATTTGATCCAGCCAATCTTCCAGTTACAAGTGCTGATGTGATATTGTATCCACCAGTATATCCATGGATATCTAAAATTTCCCCACAAAAATATAATCCATGCATGATTTTTGATTGCATCGTGTTTGGTACTATTTCTTTAATGGAAACTCCACCACCAGTAACAAATGCTTTATCAAGTGGAAGGGAACCATGTACATGAAATGTGAAATGTTTGAAATCATGTACAATCGAACGAATTACTTCTTTAGAAATAGTCGCTGCTTTTTGGTCTTCATTTATATTGTTTTTCTCAAAAATATAAGATAAAAAGCGTTCTGGAACAATTCCCTTAAAACTATTTTTCATCGATTTTCTTGGATTTACTTCCAAGGTTTCCCATATTTCTTTTACAAGCGTATCCTCTTTTTTAGTTGGCAAAACATCCAAAACCATGGTTACTTCAGGACGATCCTTCATAAGCTCCTTTACAACAAATTGGGAGCATCGTAATACTGCTGGGCCAGAAATTCCAAAGTGGGTAAATATCATATCCATCTGGTGGGTAATAATAGGCTTGTTCTTTTTATTAAGTACAGTTAGTGAAACATCTCTTAGTGACAATCCCTGGAGTTGTTTTTGTTTAATAAAGCGTTCATTAGAGGTCAGGGCAACTTCTGTTGGATAAAGTTTAGTAATTGTATGACCAGCCTTTTTAGCCCATGCGTAGCCATCACCAGTAGATCCAGTATGAGGAACAGCTTTTCCCCCAACAGCGAGAACAATTGATTTACAGGCAACTTTCTTGTTGTCGGTTAAAATTACTGTATGCGCTTCTTCGTTAAAGTGTATTGCTTTAACTTCTGTTTGCATGCTTATCGTTACGTTTAGTTCATGTAATTTATTAATTAGTGCATTTACGACTGTTTTTGCAGAATTGGTTACGGGAAACATGCGTCCGTGGTCCTCTTCTTTCAACTGTACACCCATTTCTTCAAAAAAGTCGATAATATCATAGTTATTAAATACCGAAAACGCACTATATAAGAATTTCCCGTTACCAGGAATATGCCTAATTACTTCTTCTTCAGGTAGTCGATTCGTAACATTACATCGTCCCCCACCTGAAATAGCTAACTTTTTACCGAGTTTGGTTCCCTTTTCAATTAACAGGCATTTTGCGCCACTTTCTGCTGCGGCAATAGAGGCCATTAATCCTGAAGGACCTCCTCCAATTATTATTACATCGTATTCCAAATTGCTTCATTCCTTTCGCTAGTATCGTACCATTTTTTAAAAACAATTCCTATCTATTCACCACTTTGTTCGAATTCATAACGTATATTTGGCCAATTTTTATCTAATCCTTATCGTACCATTAGCTAGATGTGATAAAATAAATAAGATGTAATAAAAATAAGATGCAGGTGAATTTATGTCGAATATTGTCAAAGGTACCATGTTACTTACAGGTGCCACATTTTTATCAAAATTTTTAGGGATGATTTATGTTATTCCGTTTAATGGATTGGTAGGTGCAGAAGGTGGGGCATTATTTACATACGCCTATGTCCCTTATAATATATTAATAACTATTTCTACTGTCGGGGTTCCGCTCGCGGTCTCAAAATTTGTTTCGAAATATAATGCACTAGGTGATTACCAAACAGGATTACGTATATTTAAATCAGGTATTACATTAATGGCCATGACAGGGTTTTTAGCTTTTTTAATCATGTTTTTTGGTGCAGAATATATAGCAGGACTTACAAAAGATAGTGAAGACAAAGTAAATTCAATTGCCGATATTACGATGGTAATAAAAATGGTGAGCTTTGCGTTAATCATAATTCCAGCAATGAGCATTGTGCGGGGGTTTTTTCAGGGATATCAATCGATGGGTCCAACTGCAGTTTCGCAGGTTGTTGAGCAAATCGTTCGGATTGTGTTTTTATTAACAGCAGCATTTCTAATAATTTATATTTTTGATGGTAGCAAAACTACAGCAGTTGGTTTTGCCACGTTTGCCGCGTTTATAGGTGGATTGGCTTCGTGTTTTGTTTTATATGTATATTGGAGAAAACGCAAACCATATATCTATCAAAACATAGAAAGTCAAAGAACACATTCTAAAATTCCTACAAAGGATTTGTTTAAGGAATTGTTTCAATATGCTGGACCATTTGTATTAGTTGGGATTGCTACTCCACTATACCAATTAATTGATCAATTCACTTTTGATCATGCAATGTCCGCAGCTGGGTTAGACGATATTGCAGATATCGCATTAGGCGCTATAAACTTTTACGGCCATAAGTTAATTATCATTCCTGTAGCACTAGCAACAGGATTATCTTTAGCAATGCTTCCAGCACTTACGAAGTCGTTTAATGAACGGAATAAAACGCTTTTGTTTAAACAAATCAATCAGGCGCTTCAGATTGTTATTGTATTAACCGTACCTGCAGTTGTAGGATTATCAATGCTTTCAGATGCAGCATATGGTTCATTGTACGGCATAACTCATATTGATATAACAGGTCCTTTACTTGGGTGGTATGCGCCAGTAGGGTTATTGTTTGGGCTGTTTTTAGTATCAGCTTCAATTCTTCAGGGAATTAATCAACAGAGGTTTGCAGTAATTAGTTTATCAGGTGGATTATTAATAAAGATTCTATTTAACATACAATTAATCCATATGTTTGGTGCTAAGGGTGCTATATTTGGTACAGCTCTTGCTGTTGGAACAGCAGTTACCCTATATCTGTGGCGTATTCATAAAGCAATCGGATTTTCGTATAAACAAATCTTTAAACGTACATTGCTGGTTGGTATTTTTACCATCTTTATGGTTATCGTATTGATTTTAACAAAACAATTGGTTGGAGCGTTTATTCCATACGAAGAAAGTAGACTAGGATCTGTTATCATGCTTATTTTAGGAGTCACATTTGGTGGAAGTGTTTACTTGTGGTTTGGCTATCAATCAACATTACTCGAACGAGTATTGGGTAATAAAGTTCGCGTATTGGATCGAATTTTTAGAAGGTAACGGAGGGAGGTTTCATTCATGCGTCTCGATAAACTTTTAGCTAATATGGGTTATGGAAGTCGGAAAGAAGTAAAAAATATACTTAAACAGAAAAAGGTTTCCGTAAATAATTCGATTACAAAGGACGGAAAAGTGCATATAGATCCTTCAACCGATGTGATTCAAGTAGGGGAAGATACAGTACATTATCAGAAGTATATTTATTTGATGATGAATAAGCCACCGGGGTTTGTATCCGCTACAGTGGATGATAAGGAAAAAACGGTGATAGACCTATTACCTTCGAACATTCAACATTATAATCCATTCCCTGTTGGAAGATTAGATAAAGATACAGAGGGATTATTACTTTTAACCAATAACGGAGAGCTTGGTCACAAGTTGACTTCGCCAAAAAAAGATATAACGAAACTTTATTACGCAAAGATTGATGGGCATGTTACAAGTGAGGATGTTAATAGGTTTGCAGAAGGCCTCGAGCTAGAAGATGGATATGAAACGAAACCAGCCAAGCTTCGAATACTTATCGCTGGAGAAAGTTCTGAAATTGAGGTTATTATTACAGAAGGTAAATATCACCAGGTCAAAAGGATGTTTGCGGCAGTGGGTAAAAAGGTAACTTATCTTAAACGATTAAAAATGGGAATGTTAGAATTAGATCCATCATTGAAGAATGGTCACTACCGGGAACTTACCGAGGACGAATTAACATTAATATTACCCAAAAAAATAGCTGACGAGTAAATCGTCAGCATTGTTTTATATAGAATTTTAAGATGTTGTTACTTTTTTATCTGTAATTTTCCACTTACCTCTTGTTGGACTACTAACAAGACCATTGTACATCAACACATGCAGATCGCGTTGAATTGTCCGGTTAGTTGTATCAAATTCTTCGGCTAACTCAGGTGTTGATACCATTCCGCATTCTTTGATGTAGAAATAAACAGCTTTTACCCTTGTCAACATTCGAGATGTTTGATAATCCAAAAAACCACTCCTTAATGAAAGCATTAAACATGTGGTGAAAGGGAATCTACGACGTTATCTATAGTTTATTACGAAATGACTCATATTAAAAGTAAAATAGTTAAAATTGTGGAAAAATATATAAATAACTTATTCCATTCATACGATATAAAGGAAAGCGGAAGCGCTCGTTTGTTGCCATCCATCCATACGACAATGGGGCTGAAGCAGCTGAATATAGAAAGAGGGTCTAGACAATATGACAGTAAATCCACATTATTTTATTGCAATACCTATTCCTTCAGGTGTGAAAGAATTAGTGATGGAATGGCAATCAGATTTAAAATCAAGTTTGTCCTACAAGCAATGGACAAATAAAGAAGATCTACATATTACATTAAAATTTTTAGGTGCAGTTCATAAGAATGTTCTTGAAAAGCTAGTTGCTGAATTACAAACGCTTGAAAATTTATCACCACTTTCACTAGATCTGAAGGGTATAAAGACTTTTGGCAACCCTTCTTCACCACGTGTCATCTATGCAAACGTTCAACAGTCTGAATCACTAAATCAACTGGTTGAAATAGTGGAATCCTGTGCGGAGCTATGCGATTTTGCTAAAGAAACACGTGATTTCAGGGCGCATATTACCCTTGCAAAAAAATGGAATGGCCAATCACTAAAAGAGCCTGTCGAAACAATAACAGGTAAATATTCTAATGAGAATCATACATTTAAAATGGGTCAAGTACATCTTTATCAAGTTCATCCAAACGAAAATCCGAAGTATGAAGTAATAGAATCTTTCACGTTAAAGGAGAGGTGATCGCAATCGCACAGCTTATTAAACTACAAGATTATGTGTCCAGATACGAGTGGAATGCTTATCACTATCCGAGTCAATATATTCGATTAAAACAGGAAAATTGGCAAAAGCTCCATCACCTCTGGAGTAATCCACAAGAGGAAACTGATGAATTGGAATCAGATAAAACGTTGTCTACTTTTGCGAAATGGAAATCGTTTATTAAGAAAGATCCAGTGGTTGAAATGAACAATGAAAAAGCCGATAATTTTCTTCCAAAAGCTGAAGAGGACCTGAAACATTACTTTTTAGATAAATTACTACCTTTTCAATTAAAGTGGGCTTCATCCACAGTGACTGAGGTATCGTTTATCGACAAGTCATATGAAAAAGATGCTAAGTTAAAGTTTTTTTTACAGCGGTTTCCCGATACATATTTACTTATGTATTACCCGATATTTTCCATTAAAAAAGCACCTGTTGATGGTGAACTAATCTTAATAAGTCCAATTGGTATAGAAATTATATATTTAATTGAAGAACGACCAAACGTAAAAATCCTTGCTGGGGATGAGCGCACGTGGGGAATGGAAACAAGCGATCAACAATCAAAAATGCTCAGCCCACTAATTGCACTTAAGCGTACAGAACAAATTGTTAAACGGATTCTCGCAACAGAGCAGGTTGATTTTCCAATTAATAAAATAGTATTATCAAGAACAAATAAAATTGTTTTTCATACTGAACCCTATAATACAAAAATTATTGGTAAACTTGAATTTGAACAATGGTTTAATGAAAAAAGGAACCTTGTCTCTCCATTAAAAAACAGACAGCTAAAAGTAATTGATACATTGTTAAAACACTGTCAAACGACATCCATGAAAAGACCAGAGTGGGAAGAAGAACCAACGTTCACAATGGATGATAAATCATGATGGTAGAGCTAAAACGATGTATATTTTCATTGTAAATCCAAATGCAGGGAATGGACGGGCAAAAAGAGTTTTTTCTAAAATAGCAAAAAGCAGCTTGTACAAAGAAATTGATAAGACTTACTTTTTAACGCAATACGTTGGGCATGCTGAGGAAATTGCGAGTGAACTTCAGCCTAATTACCCAGAAATCACATGTCTCATTGTAATCGGCGGAGATGGAACAGTTCATGAAGTTTTGAATGGTTTAGATAATCAAGAAGTAACAGTAGCCTTTATTCCAGGTGGTTCTGGCAACGACTTTGCTCGTGGCTGCCAAATTAAGGGGAACCCAGTTAACCTTTTTCAGCAAATAGTTAAGAATCCTGAGGAACTTCCCTATTGGTTGGGAGATTATGAAGCAGATGATAAAATAGAACGAAAATTTATTAATAGTATGGGGTTTGGGTTTGATGCATGTATTACACATACTGCGAATAACTCTATATACAAAAAAGTCTTTAGTCTTATTCGGTTAGCTTCATTAAGCTACGCAATTACACTAATTCATATGTTATTTCGTTTTAAACCAATGGATGTAGAACTAATGATAAATAATGAAAAAAGAATTATCCGGAATAGTTGGATGGTTACTATAGCAAATCATCCATTTTATGGTGGAGGTATGAAAATCATTCCAAATGCTACGATTCAACCTGGGACATTTTCAATTTTGATTCTCCATTCCATATCCAAATTGAAAGTTTTGGCATTATTTCTTACTGTTTTTAGTGGGAAGCATATCAACTTTAAAGAGGTTGAATTAATCGAAGCACAATATATGACCATAACAGCAGATAATGAAATTTATTACCAGGTTGACGGTCAGACAGATAGCTGTTCGACATGTACGTTGAGTAAACAAATGGAATCAATTTCTATAACTAGACCGGGTTTGCTGGATAAGTAAGGCTTGTTTTTTTACATAATTAGCTTTAAAATACATGATTGGACTAATATTTTTCAGATTTGAGGAATGAATGTGAAATGGCTTAAAGCAGTTTTAGGAAAAGAATGGGACATAGATTCAGCCGGGGGCTTAACTGGTGAGGCATATTTTGCAAAAAAGAACGATCGTAAGTTGTTCTTAAAGCGGAATTCTTCTCCTTTTTTAGCGGTGCTATCAGCAGAAGGGATTGTTCCTAAACTGGTTTGGACCAAGCGTTTAGAAAATGGTGATGTCATAACAGCTCAAGAATGGTTGGATGGGCGTGAACTTAAAGCGATAGAAATGCAACATCAACATGTTGCTTCTTTGCTGCAAAAAATTCATCATTCATCTGAACTGTTGCATATGCTTATGCGTTTAGGTAAAAAGCCGTTCACACCTAAAGAAAGCTTGCAAAATTTGAAGCAGCAAATTCTGCAAAATAAATTAGATGAATTAGATGGTGAAGTGTCTTTCTCATTAAAATTTTTGGAAGAACTTTTACCTATGACGGAAAATCAAAAACAAGTTGTGTGTCATGGCGATTTAAATCACAATAACCTTTTGTTAACAAATGAAAGTCAGTTGTATTTAATTGATTGGGATAATGCAATGATAGCAGATCCTATAGTTGATGTTGGTTTTATTTTGAAATGGTATATCCCAAAAGAAGACTGGGATGAATGGTTATTTCACTATGGAATTACAAAGGATCATAATCTGATTAAAAGAATGTACTGGTATTTATTATTAGATGCACTTTTTTATTTAAATTGGCATTCTCAACGACAAGAGTCTGAAAAAATGAATGACAGATTACAAGACATTCATGATTTAAATA
Organism: Virgibacillus necropolis; assembly: GCF_044793635.1. GTDB lineage: Bacteria > Bacillota > Bacilli > Bacillales > Amphibacillaceae > Virgibacillus_F > Virgibacillus_F necropolis_A. The sequence continues at coordinate 808,344 of NZ_CP084992.1, read as the reverse complement.
TGCATGTTCGTGACTTACTCCAGATTTGATTGATTTATATAAGATGTCCATGTTTCAATATTACTTTTATTTGTTGTGATATGTTCCTCTAAATTCTGGGCATTTTCACCTTGTATTCCATAATTATAAATTTCGGGTAATAATGATAATAGTTGTTCATCAGTTACACTGTCTTTTGCCATTAATGTTTGAATGATACGTTTAATTTGTTTGTATTCGTTAATATCGGCATAGCATTCTTCGGATTGTTCCGTTAAAATATCGTAGAGTACCGATAATTGATCATTAACCGTTAACATGATTTCATTTCACCTCATTCATTAGCGTGTACGATCTTGTATATTCTATACTTGACATGTAATGGTATATATATGAATTATTTTTCACAGGAGGATTCACATCATGCGACAACGCAATAAACCTTGGGCAGATGATTTTTTACAAGAGCATCGTGAACTTGTCATCGCAGAGCCTAAAGAAAACAAAAGTAAATGGAAAGAAGTTTTTGGAAACACTAATCCAATTCACCTTGAAATAGGGACTGGTAAGGGTCAATTCATTGTAGGAATGGCTAAACAGTATCCTAATATAAATTTTATTGGTATTGAAATGGCGAAAAGTATTATTGTGGACGCCGCTCAAAAAGTTAAGGATTCAGAACAAAAAAATGTGATCCTACTCAATGAAAATGCTAATGATTTAGAGGAACTTTTTGCAGAGAATGAAGTTTCAACAATCTATTTGAACTTTTCAGATCCATGGCCAAAAAACCGTCACGAGAAGCGACGTTTAAGTTATCATACATTCTTAGCTAAGTATGAAAGGTTATTAACCAAAAACAGTGATTTGATAATGAAGACAGATAATCGCTCATTATTTGAGTATTCACTTGTAAGCTTTTCTAAGTATGGCTTACAATTGAAAGAAGTTAGCCTTGACCTTCATCAATTAGACGATCCAACAAATGTTATGACGGAATATGAAGAGAAATTTTCAAGCAAAGGACAACCTATCTATCGTTGTCAAGTGAAATTTCAGTCATAAGCCTGTTTGATGGGGCTAGCTGTGTAAGGTCTACTATTGATGTTTGCAGCTAGTCATTTATTTCGCTAAACTAATCATAGAAGGGGAGGCTGTATCATGGAAACTTTACAAATAGGCAAAGCTAAACTGACATGGTTGAACGGTGGGGTAAACTTTTTAGACGGTGGTGCCATGTTTGGTGTCGTACCTAAAGCATTGTGGAGTAAAAAATATCCACAAAATGATAAAAATCAAATTGAACTTCGAACAGATCCTATTTTGTTACAAGTGGATGGTAAAAACTATCTGATTGATTCTGGGATGGGAAAAGGAAAACTTTCAGAGAAACAGTTGCGCAATTTTGGTGTCCTTGAAGAATCATCTATTGAACAATCTTTGGAAAAGCTCGGATTGACCACGGGTGATATCGATGCTATGTTAATGACACATTTACATTTTGATCATGCATGTGGACTAACAAGGCCATCAGAGGATGGTTATGTTCCAGTATTTGAAAATGCTACTATTTACACATCGGATGTAGAGTGGAATGAAATGCGGAACCCAAATATACGTTCAATCAATACATATTGGGAAGAAAATTGGAAATCGATTCAACAACAGGTTTCTCCTTTTAAAAATGAACTACAGATTACGGATGGACTTAAAATGATTCATACAGGCGGCCATAGTGATGGACACTGTATTATCTTGTTTGAAGACGGGGAAGAATCGTTTATTCATATGGCGGATATTATGCCAACACATGGACATCAAAATAAATTGTGGGCTCTAGCATATGATGATTATCCTGTAACCTCTGTTCATCAAAAAGAAAAATGGATGAATTACGGTTATTCAAAACAGGCTTGGTACACGTTTTATCATGATGCGTACTATCGGGCAATTAAATTTGATGGTGAAGGTAAAAAGATAGACGAGGTCGAACGAGAACGTTACGACTATAAATAACAGTAAAAAGCTATCCTGAATGGATAGCTTTTACTGTTTTATTAGTGAAATTCAGTACCATGCTATTTGGCAACTTTCTTTTTGGATGAGGCAGTTTTAGGTTTAGCAGGCTTTGGTTTTGGTTTGTTTTTCTTTGCTTTGTCGAGTGATTCTTGGAGTGCATCCATCAAATTTGTAACATTATCTGGTTTCGGCTTGCTTTCACCAACTACAACCTCTTCGTTATTTTTCTTAGCTTCAATTAACTCTAATAATGCTGTACGATAATCATCCGTATATTTCTCTGGGTCAAATGTTGTTGTTAATTGTTCGATAAGCATCTTTGCTGTGTCGAGCTCTTCTTTCGCCGTTTTGGATGCTTCGGGTACGTTTGGAACATCTTTAACTTGACGTACCTCATCCGGAAAATGAATCGTCTCTACAATCAATGTATTTTCATAAACGCGGATAACCGCCAGTTGTTCTTTCGATCTTATTATCATCTTAGCAATTCCGATTTTTCCGGTATCATTTAAGGCTGAACGTAACAACCCATATGCTTTTCCACCGCCCTCATTCGGGGACAAAAAATAACTTTTCTCAAAGTAAATTGGATCTATTTCTTCTAGTTTAACAAAGTCCACAATTTCAACGGCTTTGTCTCCTTGTTCTTTCTTTAATGCATCCAAATCATCCTCATCAAGTACGACGAACTTATCTTTGGCATACTCATAAGCTTTTACAATTTCATCATTTTTCACTTCACGGTCACAAGCAGGACATGTCCGTTCATATTTAATCGGTGACTGACAGTCTTTATGCAGTTGCCTTAACTTAATATCTTTATTTTCAGTTGCTGCGTGCATTTTTACAGGAATGTTCACAAGTCCAAAGCTGATGGTACCTTTCCACATAGTATGCATGAACAAAACCTCCCTTTTTATCATAGGTAAAACAGTATAAAATGTTGATATTGAATATTTTCGTCACCATGCATGGCCAAGTCCAGCTCCAGCGCCCAGCGACTAGTGGATTTCCTTTACCTCCTTACGATAACAGTTCGACATAGTCGAACGTCCTTAATTGCTTACGCTCACCGTGTTTCCTTTATCTTAAAAAGTAAGAAGGAGGTTCGATTAAAACCGCCACGTTGCGTGGGCACAATCCATACGTCGCTAAACAGGCGCTTGCGCTTTTGTTCTATTTTGCCGCCATTAACTTTTTTTATCCTAGTTTATTTTCCGCAGAATGAGCCACTTTAATTAGTAAAAGGGGGCAACTTTAGATGAAGTTAATGCAGCCTATCAGTAGTGAACAAATTCCTACTGGTGATGATTGGGTTTTTGAAGTTAAGTACGATGGGTTTCGTTGTGTGTTGCATTGGAATGAAGACAATATCCGATTAGTGAGTAGAAAAGATATAGATTTAACAGATAAATTCCCTGAGATTGTTGAATTTTGCTTAGCTAATCAAAAAGAAATAAAAAAACTACTACCTTTAAAGCTCGATGGTGAATTAACGATTGTAAACAACGGCTACCAAGCGAACTTTATGGCGATTCAAAAACGCGGACGGTTAAATAAAAAAGAAACCATTGAAAAAGCTGCCAAGGAAAGACCTGCATCTTTTTTGGCATTTGATCTACTAGAACAATACGGTACCTCATTGATAAAAAAAACATTTAAGGAGCGTAAAGAACTTCTTATTACGTGTTTTAGTCTGGGAAAGTTTGATTCAACTATTACACGATTAAACCGTTTATGTTTGATTACTTCATATAAAAATGCCAATTACTTATTGGAACAAGTTTTTAATTATAAGGGTGAAGGGATAATTGCTAAACGGGATAAAAGTCCTTATAACTCAGGTAAACAACATAATGATTGGCTCAAGGTGAAAAACTGGCGTAAAGCAACTGGTATACTTACTTTTTTAGATACGACAAATGATTACTTTACAGTTAATGTTTACGATAATGAACAGTTAGTAGAAATAGGAAAATGTAAACATGGTGTTGACAGTAATGACCTTGAAACAGTAAAACAGTTATTTGTATCCAAAGGTGATAAACGTGATGGTGGATATGCTCTTCCACCTGCAATTTGTGCTGAGATAAATACGTTGGATTTAATTAAAGGTGAAATTCGCGAACCTTCTATCAATCAGCTATTAGTAAACACTACTGCACCAGAATGTACGATGGACAAGATGAAAATGGATATGGCGATGACTCCGGTTACTATCGAACCCAGCAATACAAATAAGATTTTTTGGCCCAAAGAAGGTGTAACAAAAGCGGAATTACTTATCTATTTACGGGAAATTTCCCCGTATATGCTCCCTAATTTAAAAGACCGATTGTTAACAGTTATCCGTTGCCCGGATGGGGTTACTGAGCAATCTTTTTTTCAAAAACACCTACCAGACTATGCACCGTCATTTATAAAAAGCTTTCAGGTTAATGATGAAGAGTTTTTCATTGGTGATCACCTAGAATCGCTTTTGTGGTTTGCGAATCATGGTGCTGTAGAATATCACACGCCATTTCAAACCATAAAAGGACCAAACCCAACTGAAATAGTTTTCGATTTAGATCCACCTGATCGAGATCGTTTTTCCCTGGCTATCCATGCAGCAAACATACTTAAACAACTACTTGATGATTTAAAATTAACTTCATTTGTGAAAACATCAGGAAATAAAGGAATACAAGTTCACATTCCAATACCTAAAGATAGTTTGACCTATGATGAGACGGGCATCTTCACACAAGCAATTGCTTGGACCATTGAAAATGAATATCCAACTATGTTTACTACAGAGCGCTTAAAGAAAAATCGAAATGATTCCTTATACCTCGATTATGTACAACATGGGAAAGACAAGACAATCATAACTGCTTATTCTCCAAGGAAAACGGAAGAGGCAACGGTCGCGACACCGCTTTTTTGGGATGAGGTAAAAGAAGGGCTAACTCCAGGAGTATTTACAATTAATAATGTTGTTGACCGAGTGCAAGCATATGGTTGTCCATTTACCGGATATTTCGAACAAGGTCAGAAACAGGATCTGGAACGTGTATTTAATCTTTTAGGAAATAAATAAAGCCTCTTTTAGTAAGTCTCCTTTCGTGTTGCTATTTTATCTTCATAGTTGATATATATTGCAAAGTAACAGCTGGTTGATTTCCGCTGCGGACCGTTGCTTTCCGCGGGCACGGCTTCAGCCTCCTCGCTGAAGACCACCGCTGCGGGGTCTTCAGACTCGTGCTGTTCCCGCAGGAGTCAACTGTCCGCAGCGAAAATCAACTGCCATAATAGTGAAAGGGGCTATATAGTACTGCTTCCAGACACCATGTTAGCGGAAGAAATACACGAAGACTTCTGCGAAGACGATGAGACCCCGCAGTGAGCGGTTTTTGCTCGCGAGGAGGCTCAGCGCGAGCCCGCGGAAAGCGAAGTGTATTTCTGGAGCGGTATGCTATGACGCAATATATCTATTCTCTCGAAAGCAACAATCTTTCGAATACAGCCTAAATAAAAAATAGTGCAAGACCATATATGCGGTTTGCACTATTACTATTGAAATTCTTTTATGCCGTTTGGACAGAACCTATTACAGCTCCTGTTTCTACATCTACATAAAATTCATATTGTTTGTTTTCACCATCAATACTTCGTGTTACACCACCACGAAATGCATTATAGATGAGACCATTTTTCTCAACTTCTTCAGGTTTCATATAAATCCATGACCCACTAATAGGACCCTGTTTCTTAAATGTTTCTTTTGCTTGTTTTAATGCTTTTTCAGGTGTTATTTTTTGATAATTATCGACTTGCTGTTTTGCCAAATATCCAACTGCTACACCTAATCCGGCAGCTAATGCTGCTTTTTTTACACTCATTTTATAATCACCTCATACATTAATTTGAGTACAAACATCATCTTTTAGCTAGTATAACTTAAAACCAAATAAATAGAAAATAATACAACATGAGTGGTACATGGTGGAAACTAAACAAAGTTTTCCGTTATACTGTAGATAGTACATAGTATATCGAATGGGGGATTTTATATGAAACAAGATACATTGGATCTTTTTAAAACGCTTACAGAACTTCAGGGTGCACCTGGCAATGAACATTTGGTTCGTGAATTTATGAAAGGTGAACTGGAAAAATATTCGGATGAGATCATTCAAGATAATCTTGGTGGCATATTTGGTGTGAAAAACGGTGACGGCCCAAAAGTTATGGTAGCTGGTCATATGGATGAAGTTGGTTTTATGATTACGAAAATTACAGAAAATGGTATGCTACGTTTTCAAACACTTGGTGGTTGGTGGAACCAGGTTATGCTTGCACAACGTGTCCAAATCATGACGGATAATGGTCCGATAATTGGTGTCATTGGATCTATACCTCCACATAATCTAACGCCAGAACAACGTAAAAAGCCTATGGAAATGAAAAATATGCTAATAGATATTGGTGCGGATGATAAAGAAGACGCACAAAAGATCGGAGTTAAACCGGGACAAGCAGTTGTTCCAATTTGCCCATTCACACCAATGGCGAACGATAAAAAAATCCTGGCTAAAGCATGGGACAATCGTTATGGTTGTGGTCTTTCTGTTGAGCTTTTAAAAGAACTTCAAGGTGAAACATTGCCAAACCAATTATATTCGGGTGCAACAGTACAAGAAGAAGTTGGTTTACGCGGTGCACAGGTTGCTGCGAATATGATTCAACCTGATATTTTCTACGCACTGGATGCATCACCTGCCAATGACATGTCAGGTGATAAAAAAGAATTCGGTCAACTAGGTAAGGGAGCATTATTGCGTATTTTTGACCGTACGATGATTACACACCGTGGAATTAAAGATTTCATCTTAGACACTGCAGAGTCTAATGACATTCCATACCAATACTTTATTTCACAAGGTGGTACAGATGCTGGACGAGTACATGTTTCAAATGAAGGGGTTCCATCCGCAGTGATTGGAATTTGTTCCCGTTACATTCATACGTCTGCATCGATGATTCATGTGGATGACTATGCTGCAGCGAAAGAATTGATTGTCAAATTAGTTAAATCAACCGATAAAAATACGGTTGAGCAAATTCGTAATAACAGCTAATAGAAAAAGAAATTGCCACTTCATATTTGTAGTGGCAATTTTTACATAAGGTGGATTAATCAAGATGAAAATAATTATTGGCTCTATGAACAAAACAAAAATTGAGGCGGTTAAAGAAGTATTTCCTACTAATCAAGTCTTAAGTTATTCAGCAGAATCATCGGTATCTGCACAGCCATTTTCGGATGAAGAAACGAGAACAGGTGCAATCAATCGTGCAAAAGATTGTATAGCAATGCATCCAGATGCAATGGGCATTGGGCTTGAAGGTGGTGTGATGGAATTAAATGGTCAATTATTTTTATGTAACTGGGGTGCAATGATTGATTTGAAAAAACAAGTTCATACTGCTAGTGGTGCCAGAATTCTTTTACCAGAGGAAATTAGTACACCGCTAAGAAATGGTGTGGAATTAGGTGACATTATGGATTCCTATGCAAAAAGACAAGGTGTTCGCCATAATGAGGGAGCCATTGGTATCTTTACAAATAACCTTGTTTCTAGAAAAAATATGTTCTTACATGTCGTCACACTTCTTCGAGGACAGTGGGAATACTGGCACGATAGTAATTTAAAAAGCAGCGACTAACTCGCTGCTTCTTAAGTTACTCATATAAATAAGATAATACCTCTAGTGCTTGATCAACCGTTTCGACAGTAACATTTGCTTTGTTTGAAAGTTCTTTTAATGGATGAATCAAGGAGCTTGGCCGTACAATGATTGTAGGCTTATTAAGCGTCAATGCTGCGCTAGCATCCATTGCAGTATTCCATTGCTTATATTTTTCACCAAACAATGCAATTACGACATCTGACTTTTGTAATAAGACCTCGGTTCTAAAGTTATTAATGCTTGAAGCGGCATCATCTTTATATACGTTTTCTGGCTGTTCTCCCAAAATATCTTCGCCAACATTATCCGATCTACTATGATTTGTTTGTGGACCTACAAATGTTAATGGGAGATTTTTTTCTTTGGCTTTCTTTTTAATATTCTCTCGCCAATCATCATGAATTTGTCCTGCGAGATAAACAGTTAATTCCATCAATACCCCTCCAATATTTTTTCCCTTCATGAATATAGTAAGACTTTTTTCTAATAAAATGAAATAGTTTGATTTTGGAATTTGAAAATAATTCCTTTGTCAAAATTAAATTTCATAGTATGATACATATTAGGGTAAAAAGTACTAGATGATCAGGAGGAAGAAACGTGCGTAAGGGAATAGGTATTAAACCAATAATTTTTGTGCTGGTATTTATTTTACTGGCGGGTTGTAGCTTGAAATCGGAAAAGGAAGCATTAAAAGACACAGAAGAGGCTGCTAAACAAACTTTTAATTCCAGCGAAGATATAGAAACCAATAAAAAGCTTGAAAATTTTTCACTTTATCTTCCTGAAGACCTATCGGTTAAAGAGGCTACAGCAAGTAATGTAATACTAAAAAATGGAGATCAGACATATATTGTTTTTTACAATAAGTTAGAAGGACCTACTAGTAAATTAAACTATAAGTCTGCACAGCGTGATGAAGCTCTATTAATCAAATCATTTGAGGACCCAGAAAAATTTGGTTATATTCGGGTACTTTCTAGCGAAGATGATAAATATGAATTACAGGTCGGTATTGGCGGGGTTAAGATTACAACGTATACGGACAAGTCATCAATGGATGAAGACGGAAAAAATCTCATGAAAATTGCACGTTCTATTGCGGAGACAGACGAGAATAAAGAGGCAAATACCGATTAAAAATAATATCAAGCTATTCCTGAATCTATGTGATTATGGAATAGCTTTTTGTTCTCAGCGGACTATACTGCGGGTAACTGAACAACAGAATCAGCCTCATCCAGTTCCAGCGCCCTTTGCCTAGTGCCCTTCCGGCACCTCCTTACGATAAGTCAACATCGGCTGTTAGAAGGAAGGCTGACTAAAAGCGGGCTTTGCGCCCAACGTCGGCACACCCCTATGAAGGGGCGTGTTTCCTTTTCACTTCATCACAGCATAAGATTCACTTTGACTTTCGCCATTACTGGCGATAAGTCTAGTTCATCTAATCTCATACGGAAGAAGGAGGTTCGATTAAAACCGCCACTTGAGTGGCAACATCGAACTACCCACGTTGCGTGGGCACAGGTCATACGGCAATAAACGGGCGCTTACACTTTTGTACTTAAAACCTCATTAATTGAAACAATAGGGAAACAAAGCTATGATAGTATTGGAGGTTGATATCGTATGGAAACATTAAAAACAGAAGAGCAACTTAATAATTGGATAAAAGAAGAAAATGTAATTGCTTTATTCTCTGCGGATTGGTGTCCGGATTGCAGAATTATTGAACCAGTCTTGCCTGAAATTGAAAAAACTTTTCCGACATATAAATTTGTTTTAATTGATCGTGATCAATTTATAGAAATATGTCAAGACAATGATATTTTTGGAATTCCAAGCTTTCTAGCATTTAAAAATGGTCAGGAAGTTGGAAGATTTGTAAGTAAAGATCGTAAATCAAAAGAAGAAATTATTGAATTTATCGAAGGGTTACCGGCATAAATCCTTCAAGGAGGCAACACAATGAAAATGACTAGTCTGAAGATGAAAAAAATCATAGAAGAGCGTTTATCAAATCCGGATTATAATACTTCCTATAACCGTGATAAAGATACGTTTAGGGTAGAATGGAAAGCAACAAAAAAAGGAATGTCCATAACGCTACCTAATGTGGTAGCAAAATATAATGAACGCGGTGATGAGGCTGTTGAAGAGCTAGTTGAACACGTAACCGAAGCATTACGCATTATGAATGAGGATCATCAATTAACTGGAATGGAAAAGCATATCTATCCTGTAATTCGTGCAACATCCTTTCCTACAGAAACCAAAGCTGGAAACAAGTTGATTTGCAAAGAACATACAGCTGAAACGCGTATTTACTATGCATTGGACTTAGGGAAATCTTATCGATTGATTGATGAAACTTTACTTGAAAAAGAGGATTTTACACCTGAACGATTAAATGAAATTGCGACATTTAATCTTCGTTCGTTAAAAATAGATATGAAAAAAGATCCTGTTGCAGATAATGACTTTTATTTTGTTGCGCACCAGGATGGCTATGATGCTAGTCGTATTTTAAATGAAGCGTTCCTGGAAGAAATGAAAGCAAATTGTAAAGGGGAACTAGCGGTAGCTGTGCCACATCAAGATGTATTAATTTTAGCTGACATTCAAAACAAAACAGGGTATGATATATTAGCACAAATGACGATGAAGTTTTTTGCTGAAGGCAGAATACCGATTACATCGTTGTCGTTTATTTATGAAGATAAGAAGCTTGATCCCGTATTTATTCTTGCAAAAAATCGACCAGAAAAAAAGTAGGGAAGGATGAACGTAATGGATGTCTTTTATAATCCAGTAGGAATTGGCAATGTATTAATTATTCCATTTGAAGATGGAGACAGATATGAAATTAAGCACGAATCTTTTGGAGATGTAACGAAAATTACGGATGATAATGGAAAAATTCTTGGTTACAATATTTTTCAGGCATCCAAGCATTTTAATTTTGAAAGCACAGGAAAACTAGCGCTTACAGAAGAGATGCATGACAAGATAAAAAATATTTTTGAAGAAAATAAATTAAATGATTCGGTAGATTGGGATTTGAGCCCAACCTTTGTTGTTGGATATGTGAAAGATAAATCACCACATGAAGACGCAGATAAATTAAATGTTTGTCAGGTGGATATTGGTGATACATCTTTACAAATCGTTTGTGGTGCACCGAATGTTGATGTAAATCAAAAGGTAGTTGTAGCAAAAGTTGGAGCTGTTATGCCGAGTGGTCTTAAGATCCGACCGACAAAATTACGTGGGGTACCATCGAACGGTATGATATGCTCACAAAAGGAATTAGGACTTCCAAATGCACCAGTTGAAAAAGGTATCTATGTTTTAGATGACTCGTACACAATTGGAGAAGCGTTTAATTTTTAATATGAGCAACCTAGGTCACTGTTTTGATGACATAGGTTGTTTTTATTTTTTGTTAAACCACTAAAAAAACGAGTGGAAAACTGGTAGAATAGATATGATAACGATTTTTCATAGAAATGAGTGAAAGATATGTGGGGCCAATGGAAAGATAAGTTAGTGGACCTTTTTTATAAAGAAGTTGATGAAGAAGAAGAAGAAATTGATACACCAAAGCATTCAGGACGTAGATTGCAAAACAACGAAAAGTTAGATACAAAGGTCATGTATCAATATCCAGCGAAAAGAGAATTTCGTTTTCCTGTTATACCTGATAGGTCTGAAACATCTGAACAGAATAAGCCTTTTGAAACTCCTGCCTATCAGCGGCGAAAAAATGAAAGTTTTAAGAAAGAGCCACGAAAAAATAATGCAACTAATCATTCAACCAGTAAACAGCGGAGAGAAAAAGCGCAACCTGAAAAAGGTCCATTTCGACCTACGGAGGTTCCTTCACCGATTCATGGCTTTCAACAAATTAAAAAGGATAAAGAAGTGGAAAAAGTTCCTGCTTATATTCGGAAACAGCAGGCAGAGGACATAGAAAAAGAAAATCGCGTAGATAATCAAGTCGAGTCAAACATACCAAGTGAAACGGAGCGAGAAACTCCGATTATCAAAGATGAAATCAAAAGGGAAGAGAACGTGCAACAACATGCTTCCCTAGTTGAAAAAAGCTCTAAGCCGGTAGAGTCAAACATACCGAGTGAAACGGAGCGAGAAACTCCGATTATGAAAGATGAAATTAAAAGGGAAGAAAACGTGCAACAACATGCTTCCCTAGTTGAAAAAAACTCTAAGCCGGTAGAGTCAAACATACCGAGCGAAATGGAACGAGAAATTCCGATTATCAAAGATGAAGTTAAAAGGGAAGAGAATGTGCAACAACATGCTCCTTCCCCAATAGAAAAAAGTTCTAAACCAGTCGAATCAAAAACACGAAAACCAGAAAAAAAGCGAAATCCTATCACAAGTAAATCCAAACAACAGGGACATCTACCTTTTAATGTGATGATGTCGTCTAATGATAAGCGAAAACAAGAAATGCGTGAAAAAATTGTTTCTATAGCAAAACCAACAAAAACAGTACCTGAGGAAACGAAACCTCAACAATCCAATAACACATTTGAAATACCAAATCATTTGTTGAATGACCCGACGCCTAAGAATAACCAGGATCAGATTTGGGTAAAGGACCAACAAGAACTTTTAGAAAAAACATTAAAGCATTTTAATGTGCGGGCAAAGGTTGTAAATGCAACACAAGGACCAGCTGTTACGCGTTTTGAAGTGCAGCCAGAGATTGGTGTAAAAGTAAGTAAGGTGAAAAACCTGAGTGATGATTTAAAGTTGAATATGGCAGCTCGTGATATTCGAATTGAAGCACCAATACCTGGAAAGAACACAATTGGTATCGAAATTCCAAATCTAACATCACAAATGGTAGGTTTGCAGCAAATATTTGAGACAACTGCTTTTAAGGAAAGTAATTCACCACTATCTGTTGCATTAGGCTTAGACATTGAAGGAACATCAATGATTACAAATATCCAAAAAATGCCACATGGTCTTATTGCTGGCGCTACTGGTTCAGGTAAAAGTGTTTGTATTAATACGATTTTAATAAGTCTGTTGTATAAAGCTAGTCATGAGGATGTGAAATTTTTATTAATCGATCCTAAGATGGTGGAATTGGCACCATTTAATGATATTCCACATCTCGTATCTCCGGTTATTACGGATGTGAAAGCTGCAACCATGGCTCTAAAGTGGGCAGTAAATGAAATGGAAGAGCGTTACGAGAAGTTTGTCCATGAAGGTGTAAGAGATGTTGAACGATTCAATCAAAAAATGAAAAAACAAGGTCGTTCAGATGAAAAAATGCCATTTCTAGTTATTGTAATTGATGAGTTAGCGGATTTAATGATGGCAGCACCTCAGGATGTAGAGGATTCCATCTGTCGAATTGCTCAAAAAGCACGTGCCTGTGGAATGCATTTATTAGTAGCGACACAACGACCTTCTGTGGATGTTATCACAGGTCTGATTAAAGCAAACATTCCAACAAGGATTGCGTTTAGTGTTTCTTCACAGGTCGATTCCAGAACGATTATTGATACAAATGGCGCTGAAAAATTACTAGGTAAAGGTGACATGTTATTTGTTGAAAACGGATCTGGAAAGAGCGTTCGCTTACAAGGTGCGTTTGTATCTGATGAAGAAATTGAGCGGGTAACAAGACATATTCGATCAATAGCTCCCCCAAATTATTTATTTGAGCAAGAACAGTTGCTTGAACAAGTAATGGTCGATGAAGAAAACGAGGACGATTTACTATCTGAAGCAATTCAATTCGTAATAAAACAGAATGGAGCTAGCACTTCATTACTACAAAGACATTTTAAGATAGGTTATAATCGAGCAGCAAGACTTATGGATACGATGGAGTTGAAAGGTATTATTTCCGAACAAAATGGTAGTAAGCCGAGAGAAGTATTACTTTCTTCGCAGCAATTAGATGCAATGGAATAGAAATCAAACTTCTCTTATATGCTTTTTTGCTTGTAGATTCCGAAATTGTTTAATATGATAAGGTATAAATGATTTATTTTACACAGAAAGAATATTTAAAATTTCTAAGGACTTCTTCTGTCGCAATTGTAGATGGGCGAATGAAGAGTTTTTCTGACAAGGGGAAACAAAGACATGAAAGAAATTGAAAAAAAACTAAATGGTAAAATAAAGCGATTAACAAATAAAACATTTAAATTTGATGATCGGATAAGCGAGGGCTGGTTTTCGGCTGTTTATTTTTTAAAGACTAAAGAAATTGCCGAGAAAAAATTGCCACATAATAATGTAACCATGCAATTTTTTCAAAAAGAGGAAGCTGTTTTGTGTGGAAGTGATGAAGCAATAGCACTCATACATACGTTTGCTAATAATCCTGAGAAACTGGAAATTAAATCCTTAAAAGATGGAGATAAGATCAGCCCTTATGAAACAGTGCTAACCGTTTCAGGTCCATACCAGGACTTTGGATTTTTAGAGGGTATAATTGATGGAATGTTAGCAAGAAGAACATCAGTAGCAACGAATGTATATAATGTCGTAAAAGCAGCAAGAACATCAGGGAAACAAAAGCCAGTTATCTTCATGGGTGATCGGGATGACCATTTTACCCAGCAAGCAGGGGATGGGTATGCTGCATTTATTGGCGGTTCAACAGCTCAAGCTACGCATGCCATGAACGAATGGTGGGGTAAGATGGGTATGGGAACCATGCCACATGCTATGATCCAAATGTTTAGAGGGGATGTAGTAGCGGCTTCACGTGCTTATCATGAAGTGTATCCTGAGGATGATCTTGTTGCATTAGTTGATTATAACAATGATGTGATAACAGATGCATTAAAGGTGGCAAGGGTTTTTGGGAAGGATTTAAAAGGTGTCCGTATTGACACATCACGCACGCTAGTGGATAAGTATTTCCTGAGAAACCATCATTTAATGGGTACGTTTGATCCAAGAGGGGTAAGTCCTGAGCTTATTTTCGCACTACGAAAAGCATTAGACGAAGAAGGATACCCACATGTTAATATAATGGCAAGCGGTGGCTTTACAGAAAAGCGTATAAGGTATTTTGAAAAGCTGGGTGTACCTGTTGACATGTATGGAGTTGGTTCCAGCCTTCTCAAAATCAATATTGGCTTTACAGGAGACAACGTGTTACTTAATGGTACTCCTTCCGCAAAAGAAGGAAGAAGATACCGGCCAAATCCACGTTTAGAGAAAGTGGAATATAGTAAACAGGATAATTAGGAATTGTCTGACATTTTAAAGACATTTTATTTAACTAAAGTTCATGTTTTGCTATAATAGTTGAATGATTAAAAGTTTATAAAGTTACTCGGTTTTTTTCATATATTTATTTGGAGGTTCTTTTTTATGACAACTTACCATTTTATTGGTATTAAAGGAACGGGAATGAGTGCACTCGCACAGATCCTAAGCGATTCAGGAGAAAATGTTCAAGGTTCTGATGTGGAAAAACGTTTTTACACACAAGATGCATTAGAAGAAAAAAACATCCCAATACTTCCTTTTTCAGATGACAACATCAAAGATGAATTTACGATTATTGCTGGGAATGCTTTTTCTGACGATCATCCTGAGATCAGAAAGGCTAAGGAACTCGGTCTTACTTTTTTTAGATATCATGAATTTTTAGGTGAATGGTTAAAACAATTTACCAGTATAGCAATTGCAGGTGCTCATGGTAAAACCTCAACAACTGGGTTACTCGCTCATGTATTAGGAGAGACCTATCCGATCTCCTATTTAATTGGAGATGGGACTGGTAAAGGTCATGTGGATAGTGAGTATTTTGTATTTGAGGCATGTGAATACAGACGCCACTTTTTAGAGTATGAACCTGATTATGCAGTAATGACAAATATTGATTTTGATCATCCGGATTATTTCACGAGTATTGACGATGTCTTTGAAGCTTTTCAATCAATGGCTGATCGAGTAAAAAAAGGAATAATTGCTTGTGGTGATGATGAACAGCTGCAGGAAATCCAAGCAAAGGTACCTGTTGTCTATTATGGATTATCAAATACAAACGATTTTCAAGCTCAGAATATGGTTGAAACGGAATCTGGTACTGAATTTGATGTTTTTGTTCGTAACAATTACTACGATACGTTTACGATACCAATGCATGGAAATCATAATATATTGAATGCACTATCCGTAATTGCAATATGCCATTATGAAGGTATGAAGGCAGAGAACATTAAAGCGTTAAGCACATTTAAGGGTGTTAAGCGTCGTTTTACAGAAAAGAAGGTAGGAAATCAGGTCTTAGTGGATGATTATGCGCACCATCCTCGTGAAATTACAGCAACGATTGATTCAGCTAGAAAAAAATATCCAACTAAATCAGTTGTCGCTATTTTTCAACCACATACGTTTACACGTACTAAAACTTTCTTACAGGAATTTGCGGATAGTCTGAATCTAGCAGATCACACATATCTGTGTGATATTTTCGGGTCAGCCCGTGAGGATTCTGGAAAGCTTAAAATAGATGACTTGCAGAAAATAGTTGAAAATAGTAAAACACTTGATATAGATAACACAAGTGTTTTAGCTGAGCATGATGATAGTGTGATGATATTCATGGGAGCGGGAGATATACAAAAATTCCAACAAGCCTATGAACAAAACATAGGATCTGATCAGTCCATAAATAAAAGTAAAAATGCTTAATCTATAAAAAGAGTCTACTTACCTAGGCTCTTTTTAGTTACGATTTTCATAATTTGTCGAAAAGATTTGGACAAGTCTGTCTAATTATTCTGGAAGAACCGGTTTATTCGTGGTACAATCAGTATAATGAGGTTATGTTTACACAGACAAAAGAAGGGTATTACTAATTAATAACAGCCTTATAGTAAACGAAGCTAAGGTCGATAGTAGAAATTACATAAAGTTAGGAGATGAACTAGTCTATGGAAAATTTGTTGTATATTGCTGCAATTATTGTTGCAATAGCATTCGCTGTCTTAGTAATTTATTTAGCGAAGACCTTAAAGGCTACTCAACGCACACTAAATAATGTTGCTGATACTGTAGAAGATTTGGAAAAGCAATTACAGGGAATTACGACAGAAACTACAGCGTTATTAAATAAAACAAATCGGTTAGCTGATGATGTAAATCAAAAATCATCAAAATTAAACGGACTTTTCGAAGGTGTTAAAGGTATTGGGGAAACAGTGAAAGATTTCAATCAATCACTTAAAAAAATATCGGCGAAAGTTGCTGACTCATCTAATCTAGATCAGGAAAAAGCTTCACAAGCAGTAAAATGGGGATCTGCCATAATGGACTTATGGAAAAAGAAAAAAAAATAAATGAAAAAAAGCAGGAGGAATTTAAATGGGAAATCAGGAGAATCAGAACATCAATAGTAAAGACTTTATTATTGGGACATTAATCGGAGGAATTGTAGGAGCATCAGCTGCGTTTTTATTTGCTCCAAAGTCTGGAAAAGAGTTACGCGGCGATTTAAATCAGGGTGCAAACGATGTTAGAGGACGAGCTAGTGAATGGAAAAACGTAGCATATGAAAAAGGTTCTGATTGGAAAGATAAAGCATATGTGAAGGGGTCAGAGTTGAAAGGCAAAGCAGTTGACTCAACGAAAGGTTTATCTCAAAAAACGCAAGAGTTAACAAAGACTTTTCAAACTAAAATTCAAAAAGATAGAAATAAAGAAGACGAGGCTTTAGAATCAGCTGAAGAAGTAGCAGAAGCTATTGAAGAAGCAGCTGAAGAACTAGAAAAGAAATAATAAGTAAAAAGGGTAAGGGGCTTTCATATTAAGCCCCTTACCCTTTTTCTTACGAATCTATATGTGGATAACTGAATCACATACTAGCTACGTCCAGCTCCGACCTACAGGACGTGGCGTTTTTATCGGCCAGCGCCCATTGCCTAGTGCCTAGTGCCTTCCTGCTTCTCGTAAACTCGGCGCAATAAACATGGCACCTCCTTACGATAACAGTTCGACATGGTCGAACGTCCTTAATCGCTACAAAGGTAGGTCGACTAAAACCGAGCTTGCCGCCCAACGCCGACATACCCCTTTTGCAGGGGCATGTTTCCTTTTCACTTCATCACAGCATAAGATTCACTTTGACTTTCGCCATTACTGGCGATAAGTCAAGTTCATCTAATAAGAAGGCTGTTTTCGTAAAGATTGTTGCTTTTGAGAGAATATCAATATTACGCGACGTAACTGCTGGTTGATTTCCGTTCCGGGCAGTTCGCTTTCCGCGGGCAACGCTTCAGCCTCCTTGCCCCGGCAAGGGGTATGCCGACGTTGTCCGCAAAGGACGGTTTTAGTCGGCCCTCATCATCAACCACTTCCTGTGGGGTCTTCAGCTGTTGCTTTTCCCGCAGGAGTCGACTGCCCGGAACTCCAATCAACTGCCATATCAGTGGGAATTTCATGCTCTAATCAATAATGTGATTCTATCATTCCATTATAGACACCACACAAGCGTAGTGATTTTTCCGCAGCGATGGCGCAGGGGCATCGAACATGATTTTAGTTAAGTCGCATTTTATATCAACTATGAAGATAAAAAGCAACATTGCGTACGAAAAGAGCCAATAAGAAAGAAGGAGGTTCGATTAAGACCGCCACAAAGCATGAGCAACATCCAACTACCCTCGTTGCGTGGGCACAGGTCATACGGCAATAAACGGGCTCTTGCGCTTTTGTCCTTAGGAAAGAAAGTATAAAACTTTGGCGTTAATCTGTCTAGCTCCAGCGCCTAGCCCCTCGAGGTTTTAAGTCAAATCTCTTTGTGATAAAAATCATCACTAAGAGATTCGTCTTAAACTTGTCGGGGCTGACCAAGGCGCTTACGCTTTTCTTATTACTTAAAATCAATTTGTAACTGATCACCATCTTTAATGGTTTCATCAAACGAAGTTGGGCTACCGTTTTTATATAGCTGAAAACTGCTACTAATTTTTGACAGGTCAATATCTACGTAGCGGAAAATATCCTGAAATATAAACGGCTGTATTGTTTGTTTCTCTAACTCAATACGATCACCTGAATTCAACTGCGTATCCTCATTCAATTCTTGATTGCCCCTAATAATGCGTATACGTTTTTGTTGTAATACGAAAGACTCTTCATTAAATGTAACCTTAATAGATTCCATCATTTGCTCCTCGCGTTGTGATAACAGATCTGCAACTGTTGGTACGTTTGCACGTAACATTTTTAACGAGTCACCATTCTTAAGTTTATGGCTTAAACTAACCTTTTCACCGTTCAAATGAAACTGTGATTCACCGGCCACAAGCATAAATTCCTTTTGATTAATATAAACAATGAACGGTTGTATTTGTTGAAGTTTTTCTGAACTAGCTACAGCAAGAAAGTCCTGAACGGTTCTAATTTGTGTAATCCGCAGCTCATCATTATCCTTGAGTACATAGTTTTTTGTTTCTTTGTGATTATTGACATGAAACACTGGTTCTACAGCTATTGATTGCTGATTAAATCGAATAGTTATTGTCGGGAGGTCACTGATTACCTGTTCAATTGTTACATATGGTGCCGTGCCGTCTTCGCCCTTTTCTATTAAAATATGATCTTTATTTTGTATTTCAGTATCTACACCAGCTACTTTGTTATTTAAATAGATTTTGGGGGCTTGTCCATATCCCCCTGGTAATGTAATTTGTTTTCCATTTACCGTAAT
The DNA here is from genome assembly GCF_044793635.1 of Virgibacillus necropolis. Classification (GTDB taxonomy): domain Bacteria; phylum Bacillota; class Bacilli; order Bacillales; family Amphibacillaceae; genus Virgibacillus_F; species Virgibacillus_F necropolis_A. The sequence goes on along the minus strand of NZ_CP084992.1, from coordinate 788,885 downwards.
AATAGAAGCAATGCCGGGTTTACCATAGAACTTATTGATTTCAACACCAGCCTGAACCAAACAATCGCCAATCGATAACGTCTTCATCTCGAACATCCGAATCATTCGATCGTTTACTGTTACACTCAGGTAATGAACAGGGTTTTCTTTAGCAGCAATCGCGATTCCAATGGGTGTAATATAATCTGGTCCGGATGGTAGAGTGCTAGCGTTTGTTAAGCTTTGAATAGCGTCAATTCCTCTTACAGCGACTCTGTTTTGAGGAAGCTGCAGTTTTTTTGCTAGTGTAGTCGTAATCTCAGGTGTCAAACTTCCGCCTCCTATAAGCATGACCGCTTTAGGGGGCTTTGAATTAAGTTGGATGATTTCATTTGCAATTGACTGAGCAAGTTTTTCTATTATTTCTTTACTATCATCTGCTAAGGTGCTATATGTTATGGTTGATTCAAATCCTAGTATGTCATGTACGACTGCTTCCCCATTTGTTACAATATCCCGTTTTGTTTGTTCAGCAACAGGGAAATCCAATAAATAGTTTTCGCTGATAGATTCTGTGATTTCATCTCCAGCTATTGGTACCATACCATAAGCTGATACAGTACCTTGATCTGTAATAGCTATATCACTAGTACCAGCACCAATATCAACTAGTGCAATATTCAGTCTGCGCATGGATTCTGGTATTAAGACATGGATGGCGGCAATAGGCTCTAGTGTGAGTGCATTCATTTCTAAATTGGCACGAGATAAAGCAGCAATTAATGATTCTACAACTACTTTCGGTAAGAAGGTTGCGATAATTTCAACAGAAGCTTCTTCCCCATTTTGATCAATCAAAGAACCAATTAATTCGCCGTCAAGCCTGTAGTGAAGCACAGAGTAACCAACACAATAATAGTTCGTGTAAGACCCATTTTCTCTTTCACTTACCAGTTCCTTCTGGGCAACTTGTACTGCAGTTAGTTCTAAGTGTTTAATTGTTTCCTCATCTAAAATAGGTTGCTGGTTAATTTGCATCAACGCGCTAGTCTGGATTGTTTTTAGTGAACGTCCTGCAGCCGCAACACTAACAGATGGGAGTTTGCCATGTTTATCTTCTAAATGCTCTTTTACTTCTTGGATTACTTTTGATACAGCAAGAACATTGTGGATTTGTCCATCATGCATCGATCGTTCTGTATGTTCAATGGTATAATAATCAATGATAGTAAATGTAGATTCTTTTTGCTCTAACAAAATACCAGTCACTGATCTTGTTCCGATATCAAGTGCAAATAGTTTTTCATTCATAAAGGATTCCTCTCGATCTCATATACTGCAAAAATTTTGTTATCGTAATAAACTATTAAAGAATGTACCATACTTTCTGATAATTATAAACCGCAAATAGAGGTGTAGGAAATGAAACAAAATCAAATGGATATATTACGAGAGCAAATGAATGAAGTTAATTTGGAACTTTTAGCTCTAATTAATAAGCGTGCAGGCCTAGTCCAACAAATAGGTCAAATTAAACATGGTGTTAAACGTTTTGATCCCCTACGTGAAAGAGAAATGATGGATCAAATCACTTCCCATAATAATGGCCCGTTTGTAAATTCGACAGTTGAACATATTTTTAAAGAGATATTTAAAGCAAGTCTTGAACTACAAGAGGATGATCACCGCAAGGAGTTGCTTGTTTCACGTAAAAAGAAACCAGATGATACAGTTATTGAGATAAATGGAAGAAAAATTGGTGATGGTAATGTTCATTTTGTTATGGGTCCATGCTCCGTTGAGAGTTATGAACAAGTTTCCCAGGTTGCTGAATCCGTTAAGAACAAGGGAATAAAGTTGTTTCGTGGTGGCGCCTTCAAACCTAGAACGTCTCCGTATGATTTCCAGGGACTTGGTTTTGAGGGGTTGAAAATTTTAAAAGAAGCAGCAAATGAACATGACTTGGCAGTTGTTAGTGAAATATTAAATCCTAATCATATAGAAGAAGCACTTAACTATGTTGATGTTATTCAAATAGGCGCACGTAACATGCAAAATTTTGAATTACTAAAAGCAGTAGGAGATGTCGATAAACCAGTTTTATTAAAACGGGGTTTGTCGGCAACAATAGCTGAGTTTATCAATGCTGCAGAATATATTATTTCAAGAGGAAATGGAAATATTATTTTATGTGAGCGAGGTATAAGAACCTATGAGAAAGCCACCCGGAATACATTGGACATCTCTGCAGTACCTATTTTAAAGCAGGAGACGCATTTGCCGGTTATGGTAGATGTGACACATTCAACAGGAAGAAAAGACTTATTATTACCAGCTGCAAAAGCTGCAATTGCGATCGGAGCTGATGGGATAATGGCTGAGGTTCATCCTGACCCCGCAGTAGCACTATCAGATTCAGCACAACAAATGGATTTAGAAATGTTTGATCATTTTATGAATGAGTTAAATGATTTTTCTAATAAAAAGTACTAGCTGTTAATGACTTACCACGTATACGGTTAGTCACAATTATTTTTGTGTTTTGGCTTATGGTAGAGTATGATAGATGAAAAAGAAGTCGATATAATTGAATAGGAGGCTATACAAATGAACATTACAATATATGATGTTGCGAGAGAAGCAAACGTATCTATGGCAACTGTTTCACGTGTAGTAAATGGAAATCCAAATGTTAAACCAACGACAAGAAAAAAAGTACTAGCAACAATTGAAACCTTGGGATACCGGCCGAATGCGGTTGCACGTGGCTTAGCTAGTAAAAAAACGACTACTGTCGGAGCGATTATTCCAGATATTTCGAGTATCTTTTTTGCCGAGCTTGCAAGAGGGATCGAGGATATTGCTACGATGTATAAATATAATATTATCTTGAGCAATTCAGATCAGAATAAGGATAAGGAACTTCAATTAATTAATACAATGCTTGAAAAACAAGTCGACGGTATTTTATTTATGGGTGGTTCGATTACGAACGATCATGTTGAGCAATTTAAAACTTCATCAGTTCCAGTAGTTTTAGCTGCTACATATGATGAATCAAATACGATTCCGTCCGTAAATATTGACTACGAACAGGCTGCATATGAGGCAACGAAATTTTTACTCGATAAAGGTAATAAGGGTATAGCATTCATTGCTGGGCAAGATGATACGATCATTAATGAACAAAAATACTTAGGGTATAAACGTGCTCACAAAGATTCAGCTATTCCCCTAATAGATGAATATGTTGTAAAAGGCGATTATACGTATGATTCAGGTATTGAAGCATTCGAGCACCTTCATTCATTAAACAATAAACCGACAGCTATTTTTGTATCATCGGATGAGATGGCGCTTGGAGTTATTCATGGTGTACAGGATAGAGGGCTGAGCGTTCCGGAAGATGTAGAGGTATTTGGATTTGATAACACGAGACTTGCTTCGATGGTTCGCCCAACACTATCAACTATTGTTCAACCAATGTACGATATTGGCGCTGTTGCGATGCGTTTGTTAACCAAGTATATGAATAAGGAAGACGTCTCTGAAAAAAAAGTCGTTTTACCGCATAGAATTGTCGAAAGAAACTCAACTAAATAAAAGTTATGCCGATATAAATAGTAAATCTAATTTGGTTTACTTAGTACGTTAGGGGAGATAACATGAGAAAAAGAGACATTTTAACTCCAATCGGCATAACATTAGGATTTATTATGATTATGATGGCCATTTTAACTAGTGGTGGGACCGAGGGATTTATTTCATTCCTTGATATAGCATCCATCTTTATTGTTATTGGTGGACTTATTGCATCTCTGATGATTAATTTTAAAATGGAACAAATTAAATTGACAACAAAAGTAATGAAAGAAGCGTTTCACCAAAATGGTCAACGCCTTCCTGAACTTATCCAATTATTTATTAAATTATCTGAGCGCGCAAGAAGAGAAGGTATTTTAGCGCTTGAGAGTGACTTAGATGATGTTGATGAACCTTTTATTAAAAAAGGTATACTACTCGCTGTAGATGGAGTCGAACCTGACGTAATTAGTGACATCATGAATGCAGAAATCACAGCAATGGAAGATAGACATTATAAAGGGCGTACAATTTTGGAAAAGGCTGGGGAATATGCACCAGCATGGGGAATGATTGGAACGCTAATCGGTTTGGTGCTTATGTTAAATAGCTTACAAGATCCTAGTACATTGGGTCCCAGTATGGCGGTAGCATTACTTACAACCTTATACGGTACTGTTCTTGCGAATCTAGTATTTATTCCAATGAAGAATAAGTTGGAAATTAAGACGGAAGAAGAAGTATTTATCAAGCAAATTATAATTGAAGGTGTTATTGGGATACAGTCTGGCCAAAATCCGCGAATTCTCGAGGAAAAATTAAGTGCATTCTTACCAAAAGAAGTCAAAAAGAATGAAGAAAGTAAAGAGGAATCCACATTTGTGGAGGAGAGCGTAAATGAAGCGTAGACCAATAAAGCGTAATAAATCGACTGGTGCTCCAAAATGGATGGTTACATATTCAGATATGATAACATTGGTTCTTGTTTTTTTTATTTTACTTTTTTCCATGTCACAAATTAATTTAGTGCAATTTGAAGCTATCTCAGATTCATTCAATAATCGAATGATATTTGACTTTTCTCCATCTCCCGTTCCAATGGAAAATCCAACCGAGAATACAAATGATTTGGAAAGCGCGAAAAACGCAAATGAAATTGATAATCCAATCCAGTTAAAGGATGTTATCGATCGTGATGAGGAAGAAGTAATGAAGGAAGATTCACTGCATAAGTTAATGACAGATGTGGAGCAGTATTTAGATCAGAATAACCTAAATAACGTTATTTCTGCAAGCAGGAATGAACGTGGGGTAGTTTTGGTTCTTCAAGAACTTATTTTATTCGACCCTGGTGAAGCAGAAATTCTTTCGTCTGGTAAACCATTTTTAAATAGGATTGGAACATTGTTAGCTAAAATTCCTAATGAGATAAAAGTGGAAGGTCATACGGATAGTAAACCAATGTCGAGCTTTCGTTATCCCTCTAACTGGGAATTATCGGGAGCACGAGCAAGTAGTGTGGTTCGTTATTTAGTGAAGGTAAATGATTTTGATAAATCACGATTTACGATTGTCGGTTATAGTGATACCAAGCCGCTTGTACCAAATGACAGCCCAGAAAACATGAGCAAGAATAGACGAGTTGAAATAGTTATTTTAGAAAATAAGAATAAACCAAATAAATAAAAACGAGAAGGTAACCTGATTACCCTCTCGTTTTTTTAGTATATTTCAAGGCACTCAGAAGCATCTTATAGTTTTTCTCATTAATTTCTTCTTTTCGTGGGATGATGGGTACAATACTTTTATCATCTTGCCAACTGGTTGGCAAAGCAACAGGTGCCTCAACTTTCCATTTGTTGATCCATTCTGGTGGAATATCACCTACTAAATGATTGCCATTACACATTACATTCCACACTTGAGCCCAGGCTCGTGGCACTACACGCCAGGTGTCATAGCCACCACCGCCTAATGCAATCCATTTACCATCACAATACTGATGGGCTAGTTCATGGGCAAGTGCAGGGATTTTTTCGTATATCTCCATTGTTCCACATAAATGGGTTAATGGATCATAGCAGTGTGCATCTGCACCATTTTGCGTGATGATAACATCAGGTTGAAAGTATTCTGTAATCTCCCTAAATGCGGTATCATAGAGCTGCATAAACGATTCATCTTCAGTAAACGCATCGATTGGTAGATTAAATGAATAACCATGTCCTTCCTTGATACCACGTTCATTTATATTTCCGGTTCCGGGAAAAAGGTATCTCCCTGTTTCATGGATGGAAAATGTGCATACATTTGGATCCTCATAAAAAGCCCATTGTACACCGTCTCCGTGGTGTGCATCTGTATCCACATATAGTACTTTTAAATCATATTTTTCCCGAATGTATTTAATTGCAACTGCACCATCATTATAAATGCAGAATCCAGCAGCTCTTCGTTTGAATCCATGATGTAAACCACCACCAAGATTTAGTGCATGGTCAGCTTTACCTTTCAAAACGGCATCAACCGCTGTTAATGTACCACCAACTAAGTAACTAGATGCATCATGCATATTGTTGAAAATAGGTGTATCCTCTGTGCCTATTCCATACTCTAAACCTTCGTCTTCTTTTAGCAATCCTTTGCTGGCTTTTTGAATCGCCTGTATGTAAGCCGGATCATGAAACAATGCAAGTTCTTCTTCTGTAGCTTTTCTCGGTGCAATGATTTGATCATCACTTAATGCTTTTGATGCAACTAATAAATCCTTTGCAAGGGTAACACGTTTTTGGTTAAATGGATGGTCCTTATGAAAGTGATACTGCAACATTGCATCCGAAAAAATAAATGAAGCGTTGCAAGTCATGATTTTGGCCCCGTGATATTATTTGGCCACATTAATTCATAACCAGCTTCTCGCAAATCTTCAATAACAGGCATAGGATTCATGGTTTGGATTCGAAAGACAAGGATTTTATAGTTCGGATCATTTTTATACGGATAAACTAATACAGATGTAATATTCGTTTTACGTTTACCAAAAACGGAAGCAACTTCTGGTAAAATTCCAGGCTTATGCGGTACCTTTACTTCGATATGCGAACTTTGTACATTAGTACCGGTTACATGTATGAGTGTATAAAGCATATCTTTTTCTGTTACCATACCAACCAGTTTGTAATCACTTACAACAGGTACACAAGCAAATTCTTCATCATAAAAAATACCTGCAACTTCCTCAACAAAGTCAAGGGGATGTACCGTCACTACAGGATGACTCATGATTGTTTGAATTTCATTTTGTAGAACATTCTCTTCGGACTTCGTATGAAAGATGGATGGACTAGCATCCCGAACATCTCGGTCTGAAACTATTCCAATTACTTGTGTGTGTTCATCAATAATAGGGATATGTCTAATTCTGTTTTTTTGTAATAGTTTTAGTGCCTCAGCAATGGTTGCACTAGGTGGTAAGGAGATGACATTTGTGTTCATAATTTCTTCGACTAGCACCTATAATCCCTCCCTCATTGTTCTATACTGATGACGTTGTAGAAATCGTAGTTTATCAAATTGTTTAACGGAATCATCTGGAACGTTTTCACCAATTCGAACCATTAAGCAATTGGCAGGGTGGGAAATAATTTCGGGATCATCTGTTGGTGCAGGGAGTAGTCCCCCAGCAGCCATCATTTTTTCCATGACTTTTCGGTAGTCCCATATACTCAGCCTCGTCCCATCTAAATCCCAGTGCCAATAATATTCGGTTGAGATTACGATGTAATTTTCCATATATTCATCCATCATGGATATCTTTAATAGACCTGATGCAACTTTTGACCCACGGTATTTTGGTATAACTTCAATGGCCCCAAGTTCAATTAAATCCTCCATACTAAATTCTGACCAACGTTCAAGCGGATCCGGATGTAAATACGTAACATAGCCTATAATGGTGTCTTCTGTCCGTGCAATGATGATTCGTCCTTCTGGGAAGTCTGCGATGTTTAGAATAGCTTCGAATTGTTTAGGTGCTTGACGAAATGCAGTTAAATGTTCATGAAAATGATAATTTTTCAATTCTGATGAAGGAAGTGGTCCTTCGATTGTAATTTCTCCATGGGTAGTATCGTGTGTAAATGATTGATAAGTTTTCTCATGATTCATATTTTCACCGCCTACTCCTTAGAATAACGCTGCATTCGCATTAGTTTAATAGCGAATAGCGGAAAGTCTCTTAATACTTAATTTCTTGAAAAATATATTCGTATATTTCGTTATTGTTCCATTATACAGGATAATCGTCTGTATTTTTAGTAAAAAATGAAAAAAACTAGCTTGTAGGGAGTAATTCCTACAAGCTAGTTTAAAAAGAGTTATTCTTTAGGTTTGTCTGCTGGTGGCGGCTCCACTGGTGGTGGAGTTGGTCCATCCCCATCCTTTGGGTCACCAGGTGGATCCTCTCCGTCTTTAGGATCTTTTGGTTCTTTTGGGTCAGGTTTAGGATCTTTTGGATCAGGCTTAGAAAAGTCTCCAACTACGACTTCTTTTGATGCTTTTGATTCCATTCCAAAGTAATCTACTGCTTTCACACGATATACTCCTTTACCATTTCCAATTCCAAAACTAGTTGATGTTGTATTTCCAATTAACGAGTATGATCCACCTGGTTTTGATGCACGATAGATGCGATATCCAACCACATCCTTGCTGCTCGAATCATTCCAGGCTAACTTACTCCCTGATTTATTAAATGATGTTGGAGCAGCAGGTGCTTTACCATCATCCCCAATAGCGGTACCAACATCTCCACTTGGAACACCAATTTTTTGCCATTTCGCTCTATCCCTAAACGGGAATAGCTTTGTTAAATCATTTAATCTATCATAATTATTTTTCTTTATAAATTCAGGATTAAATGTTAAGCCATCACCGTTAATAAATTCTCCTGGTGTATTAGGTCCAGCAATGACCGCTTTTCCATCTACCATCACATAGGCACCGGTAGTTAAGCTGTTATCGGTTTTGGTCGGCACATATTTCGCATTAAATATATCTGAGTAAACCAAGCCAGCTTTACTACAAAGGTCTGATGGTAGATTACCAGAAATTGCACAATAACTACGAGATACAATTCCATCAGGGCGTTCAAAGTTAGCCTCTGGAGCCATTAACTCAGGATTTATTTCTGTAGCCTTGTTAACAAGCTTTGACCAAAGTAATAGGTTTCGCTCGTTGTATCGCATGCAACCACTATCACATTTAAGTTTATGTGGTGTGTCATATCCGATCCATGTTCCGAAAGTTACATTTGGGTTGTATCCGACAAACCATGAATCTTCCCAATTATTCGAGGTACCTGATTTTCCTGCCCAGTCAACCGACATATCAAGATGCGATTGCAGGAAAGTAGCTGTACCATAATCCAGAACGTCACGCAAAATGTCTGTTGTTAAATATGAAGACTGTGGGCTAAATACATCTACTGGTTTAGGTTTATGTTTATAAATGGTTTTTCCATCAGATGTTGTAATTTTTTCTATCATATATGCATCAACAAATTTCCCGCCATTTCCGAATGTTCCAAATGCATTTACGTTTTCTTCGATGGTTGTTCCATGTGTTGTAGAACCGATTCCGAGTACAAGATTGCTATATTCCTTTTCTCCAATTGTAGTAATACCCATTTTTTCAATATATTTTTGCCCAATTCCCTTATTCATAAGCTTGCTATACAATTGAATGGTAGGGACGTTATATGATTCAGCGAGAGCCTTTCGGGCGGTAACAAGACCGTGGAAGTTTTCAGTATAGTTATCTGGTGAATAACCTCCATAGTTAGTTCTAATGTCTGCTAAGATGCTTCCTGGTTGAGCTACTCCAGTGTCAAAGGCTGGACCGTACACTAGCAATGGTTTCATCGTACTGCCATTCGATCGTACTGCTTCAGTTGCATAGTTTAGTTGATTTTCTTGTGAATAACCACGTCCACCAACAAAACTTATGATTCTACCAGTACTATTTTCAATTAACATACCAGCCGTTTGAACGGGTTCATTAATGTGATATTCTTTACCAGTTTTCGGATCGGTCCAAGTCCAATTACTTTTTGGTCCGTAATGTTCGTAGTTCTTGACTATTTTTTGAAATGCAACGTATGTTTCTTTATCAATGGTAGTATGTACTTCATACCCATTTTTCCTTAACGCTCGATCTGCTCGAATTTGATACTCTTCAAATAATTTCTCATCTTTTTTCAAATCTTTTAAAGTATATCCATCTTCCGAAGCAAGATGTTCTGCTAGAATTTTTTTAGCACGTTTTTCTGCTTCAAACATTAAATAAGGATATTTATCCATAGGAGTATTTGATTCAAGTGTAAAATCAGCAACAATATCGTATTTAAGTGCTTTTTCATACTCTTTTTTTGTAATATAGTCAGCTGCATACATTCTTTCTAATACTGTCTTCATTCGTTCAATACCAGGCTTTAATGCACCTGGTTCTTTTAATCCACCACTATTTTTAAAAGGTGTATAGTATGAAGGACTTTGTGGGAGACCAGCTAAATACGCAGCCTGTGGTAGGTTTACCTCTTTCGCATCTACACCAAAAATTCCTTGTGCAGCAGTTTGTATTCCTGCAATGTTTCTACCAGATGCTTCACGACCGTAAGGGATAATATTAAGATAAGCCTCTAAAATTTGTTCTTTATCAAAGAACCGTTCTAATCGTAACGCCAGTAAGATTTCTTTTGCTTTACGCTCAAATGAAACCTCATTTGTTAAGAGTTGGTTTTTGATTAATTGCTGGGTTAATGTACTACCACCAGTTTTAACAGCGGCATTTGTTGCTTCCTGAACAACTGCACGTAATATTGCTTTCGGAACAACACCTTCATGTTCCTTAAAATTACGATCCTCTGTTGCTATTACTGCATGAATCAATGTTTCTGAAACATCCTCAAGCTTTACCTCTTCACGCATAATATCGGATCGTATATCACCAAAATATTTATTTTCCGCAAAGTATAATGTTGAGGTTTCTTCATAGTTATAGATATCTGCTTTCATACTTTCATAGCTTCTTATTGGTTCATCTTTCACTAATGAAGCAAAGTATCCCGCACCAACTCCACCTGCAAAAAAGAATCCAATAACACCTATAATGATAAAGAATAAGATAATATTCCAAGTAACATCATATGTAACCCTCGATGTGCGCTGAATTCTACCTTCATTCCATAAGGTTTTTATCTTCTGATATGCTTTATCTATATATTTTTTGATTTCATCCATATTTAGACCTCCTAAATATTCAAAGCCTATTATATCATACTAGCTATTTTGAAAAAATAATAATTCTTTTAAAATGTCACTATTTATGTTAACCTAACTAAAAAAAGGTTAACATAAAGGAGAGTTAATATGAATGGAAGTAAGTCAAATCTAAGAAATATGATTATCTGTGCAATGTTTGCAGCAATTACAGCAGTTTTAGCACAAATTGAGATTCCGCTACCACTTGTTCCAATAAGTGGACAAACACTAGCAGTTGGTTTAACCGCTACTATAATAGGAAGTAGAATAGGTGCAATGGCAATGATTTGCTACGCCGCAATTGGTGCAGTAGGTGTGCCGGTCTTTGCTGGGTTTAGCGGTGGTGCCCACGTACTGATTGGACCAACAGGTGGTTATATTATTGGATTCATAGTAGCAGCTTTTGTAACAGGGTTAATAGTTGAAAAAAGTAACTTTTCAATTACCATGGCAATGTTAGCCAATATAATCGGTATGATTATAATTCTTGTGTTTGGTATGGTTCAATTAAAGTATGTTCTTGATTTGAGCTGGTCAGCAGCACTTGCTTCAGGAGTTTATCCTTTTATAATTGTTGGTCTAATAAAAGCGTTCTTAGCTAGTTGGATTGGAATTACCGTTAGAAAAAGACTAGTACAGGCTAATGTATTACTAAAACCGAAACTGAATCGAGTATAGAAAGTTAGATAAAACTCATAAATTATTGCAATTTTATTATAGATATGGTTACAATATACTATAATAAATGTATAACCATATGTAATGAAGGATCGAAGTAGTTGTGCAAATCCCTTTTTAGAGAGCTAGCGGGTGGTGAAAGCTAGTATACATTTGCGAACGAATTACAATCTGGAGCTTTTTCTATGATAGAAAACGGTGAAAACACATCGTTAAAAAACCCAAAGTGGCATTTCTATGCAACAAGGGTGGTACCGCGAATAAACTCTCGTCCCTTCTATTGAAGGGGGAGGGTTTTTTTATTTTTACAAAAAAATAGGAGAGTGAAGAATATGACTGTATTACAAGATTTAGAAAAACGTGGTCTGATTCATCAGACCACTGATAATGAAGGATTGGAAAAGCACCTAAAAGAAAATCAAGTAACGCTATACTGTGGTTTTGATCCAACTGCCGATAGTCTACATATTGGTCATCTTTTACCGGTTTACATGTTAAAAAGATTCCAAAAGGCTGGCCATCGACCGATAGCATTGGTTGGAGGCGGAACAGGTATGATTGGCGACCCTAGTGGACGCTCATCTGAACGATCATTAAATGAGGATAATGTTGTGAAAGGCTATAGTGAAAAAATTAAACAACAATTAGCCAATCTATTGGATTTTGACAACGGTGAAAATGCAGCTGTAGCTAGAAACAACCACGACTGGTTAGCAAGTATGACAGTGATTGACTTTCTACGTGATGCTGGTAAACACTTTGGTATTAATTACATGCTAGCAAAAGAATCCGTTTCAGCTCGAATTGAGCAAGGAATTTCTTTTACTGAATTTAGTTACATGATTTTACAATCATTGGATTTCCTTAAACTTTACGAGCAGGAAAATTGTACATTACAAATTGGTGGAAGTGACCAGTGGGGAAATATTACTGCTGGAATGGAATTAATTCGTCGTTCACGCGAGAATTTAGAAGAAGAAACAAAGGTATTTGGTTTGACGGTTCCATTGATTACAAAAGCTGATGGTACTAAATTTGGGAAGACAGCTGGTGGCGCAATTTGGTTGGATCTGGAAAAAACAACGCCATACGAATTTTATCAATTTTGGTTTAATGCTGATGACCGTGATGTCATTAAGTTCATTCAATATTTCACGTTTTTAGAGCAAAAAGAAGTCGATTCATTGATTGATGCTGTTGAAAATAAGCCCGAAGAAAGATTAGCACAGAAGCGCCTAGCAGAGGAAGTAACCAGGGTTGTTCATGGACAAGAAGCGGTTGATCAGGCACAAAAGATCTCAGCATCTTTATTTAGTGGTGACTTAAAATCCTTATCAAAACAGGAAATCGAACAAGGCTTCAAAGATGTACCAACACATCATTTGAATAAAGCGGAGATGGCCTTAATTGATCTTCTTGTTGATACAAAAATATCATCATCAAAAAGACAAGCTAGGGAAGATATTGGTAATGGAGCTATTTATATTAATGGTGAAAGAAACCAGGATTTAAAGCATGTTGTTAATAATGAGGATCGAATTGAAGATACATTCACCATTATTCGTAGGGGTAAGAAAAAATATTACCTAATAAGTTACAAATAAAAATAACGTTTTTGTTCATTTAAAGAAACTTTAGTACAAAATTAAATATAATGGATAAATAAAATATAAATATACAAAGGGGTGAAACTATGTCAAGCAATGATGAGCGCTTATTTGCGATGTTGATTTATCTAGTTAGTTTTCCTTTTCCTATATTGGGACCGTTGGTGATCTGGATGTTGAAAAGGGATGATTCGGATTTTATCGACTATCATGGAAAGGAGTATTTTAACTTCTTCATTTCATATAGTATCTACGCAATTATTAGTGTGATTTTAATAATATTATTAATTGGTTTGCTTCTTATTTGGATTGTTGGAATCATGGCGTTTGTATTTACAATTATTGCATTAATTAAAGCTTACAGTGGTAAACGATATCGATTCCCATTGATTTTTAGATTCATCAAATAGGGTATTCCAAATAAAGGTATAAGTTAAAAACCTGAGTTCTAGTTATGAACTTAGGTTTTTTAGATTGACTGGATAAGGATCGATACTGGGTTAGAGTTTTTGAAAGAAAGAACAATTAAATACATAAAGGAATTAAGATGAATAACTATTCTTTAATAAAGATTGCGTCTCTAATTATATTTGAGGAATCAATTTCCGAGAACAAGGGGAGGAATTTTAAGGAAGGAAATAGAATTTAATAACTAAGGGATATTTGGTTCTTGAACAGGGGGGAATTGTGTTGGAAATTTATAATTTTGATAAAGATATGGGGAAGATATCGGAATATAATTCAGACTTTGTAATGTCTCACATTATCAAAACCAATTCACCGTCACTAGTCGGTAGTATGTATTTAGACGGCGATCGTGTTATAGGCTATCATCAAGCTGTAGCACATCAACTTCTACTTGTCATGGACGGCGAAGGATATGTAAGAAATGACTTCGGATTTTATCGTAAATTTCAAGCTGGAAATGCAGTATTTTGGGAAAAAGGTGAATTTCTCGAAACAAAATCAAAGAATGGGCTATTAGCTGTTGTCATTGAAAGTGAGGAACTAAACCCATTATCTTTTATGTTTTTAGAGAAATAGAAGCTATTAAATTAACAGGGTGTTTTCCTTTAATTGGATCGCGCTCTTTTTGCTAATCCATACGGGTAGTTACATAGGAAAGGTGTTATCTATAAATGAAAATCAATTTGGTTGTGTTACGTACGAAAAATTTAATGCAAATGAAAAAGTTTTATATTGAGACGCTAGGTTTTTCTTTGATTAAAGAAGATGAAAGAAGCTTTCGAATTGCTGCTGGAACAAGTGAATTAGAGTTTACGTCAAAAGATGTAAAGGGAAATCCTTATTATCACTTTGCTTTTAATATTCCTGCTAACAATTTTGAAGAAGCAAAATCATGGACAAAAGAAAGGGTAAGTCTAACTGTTGAAGATGGAGAAGATGAAGCTGACTTTGACCATTTACCTGCGCACGCTCTTTATTTCGATGACCCTGCTGGTAATATAGTAGAGTTTATTTCAAGACATTCAACTTCTGAAAGTAGGACGGAGCCTTTTTCCATTAAAAGTATCTTAAATATTAGTGAAATAAGTTTAACTGTAGAAGATGCTGTAAGTGTGGGCGAAAAACTAAATAATCTTGGCGTGCCTGAGCGTGACAATAATGCAATTAGTACACAATCCTTTAATTTTATGGGAAAAAGGGCCAATGGGATATTCATTTTATTGACACAACCAGGGAGGAGATGGATATTTTTAGATAAACTATCTGCCATATATCCCATTGAGATTGAATTAACGAATAATAATAAAGTAATACTCAATTCAGATAGCGAACTATTTATAGTCTAGATTAGCATTAGTTAGTTAGATACTTAATTGGTTGCATTAGTGGAATAAGGGGTTGCACTGGCAGCTACATTTATACGTTTGGATGTAAGATTTAGGAGGGTTTATGTGAGAGATGTAGAGCTTGAATATAAAGTTCTTGGGAAAGGAGAAACTACACTAGTCATTGAATTAGGTATTGGTGGATCGTTTTATAATTGGAGAAATTTTAATCAACAAATTGAAGAAGACTTTACCGTTGTCATATACCACAGATCTGGTTATGGAAAGAGTGCAAGATCAGACAATCCTAGGACAGTGGAGCACATTGCACAGGAACTTGATGTTCTAATAGAAAAGTTGCATATTAATGATAAATTCATGTTAATGGGCCATTCTTTTGGAGGTTTATGTGCACAGCAGTATAGTAAGATGTATCCTCATAAATTAAAGGGAGTCCTGTTAATTGATTCCACTTCACATAACTTTCAAGAACTTTATAACCTGGAATTACCTGTTATGTATTCAAAAATTTCTTTAGTGCAAATGATAGAAAACAATAAAGCGACTGCTAAGAAGTCTAAAGAAGAATTGAAGCACATATTTAAAGATATGATCGATGAATATAAAAGGGTATTACCTGAGAATGAAACAAAGGAATTTACTAGCTTTATATCAAGACCTTCTTTTTTTCAAACGATTGCTGAAGAATTTCATAATTGGAAAAGAAGCGGCGAAATAATTAAAGAATCAGGAGATTTTCCTGATATTCCCCTAACTGTCATAGCAAGAGATAAAGAATTAGCAGCAAAACCTTATATAGATCATGGGATACCCGAGGAAGAGGCCGTTCTACATGAAAAGGTATGGCGAAAGCTACAGGAAGAATTAGCTGCATTATCATGTGAAGGTAAATTTATCATTGCACACCATAGTGATCATGAAATACATAAAGATAGACCAGACCTTATAATCCAGTGTTTAGAAAGATTTCGCTAAATAATTTTTAGATGGAAAATCCATCACAGCTCAATAGAAGTGATAGTACCTTTAATTACGTTTTTCAATGGTATATCGTATAAGCTGAAGACTTATCAAAATTAATATTTGAATATTCATGGTACTTTATTGTTATAATTTATATAAGTGCAAATTTATGATTGGAGGCTATCAATCTATGGGTTTTGTTGTATTTATTTTGATTATTGTAATGGCGGCTCTGGTGGATTTATTTTGGCTTGATACGAATCGTAAAAGATGGGGATGGATGGAGAATTGGTCAAAACTGCAAAAGACTTTATTCTTTTCGGTGTTTATACTGGCTTCAGGTTTAATTTACATTGGTCTGGGTTCGGAACTTCTTTAAAAAAGCTTTTGTATGAATAAATCATTTTTAAAAGACTCATGTTAAGATTAGGAGGTGCTAAAAATGGGAAAAGACCGTCAAGAAAAAAAGTTAAGAGAAAGTGGCCGTGTGGAGTCAGACCGCGATGTGGGTCTTCGCTATAAAGGTTCAACAAAAATGTCAAGTCCTGAAGAAGCTAGAAGGTTAAACGATGGTAAAAAGTAAAATGGAAAAGCGGTCATCCTAAACAGGAGATCGCTTTTCTACGTTGCAGCCCTACATAAATGTGCACGAAAAGTCGGATGGGTAAATACAACTCCTGCTATTCTATTGATGTAAAGGAGGTCATATAATTGGATTCGCTTAAAAAAATGAATGATGCATTAAACTTTATTGAAGAAAATCTTACGAATGAGATTGACTTTAAAGAAGTAGCAAGTCTGGCTTTTTGCTCTGAGTATCATTTTAAAAGAATGTTTTCTTTCCTTTCAGGTGTTACATTGTCGGAGTACATCCGACGCAGACGTCTTTCCCTTGCAGCACTAGAATTGAATCATAGCAACATAAGGGTGATTGACGTTGCGGTGAAATATGGATACAGCTCACCAGATGCTTTTACAAGGGCATTTCAGGGTTTGCAAGGTATAACACCGTCAGAAGCTAGAAATAATGGACAATCGATAAAAGCCTATCCATTAATGACCTTTCAATTATCAATTAAAGGAGGAAATGTAATGAACTTTCGAATTGAAGAGAAAGGGACATTTCGCATTATAGGTATAAAGAAAAGAGTTTCTGTCATTTTTCACGGAGTGAATCCGGAGATTGCTTCTATGTGGAAAAGTTTAGATGGTGAGATGATCAATAAACTAAAAAATCTTTCGAATGTAGAACCTATGGGTCTGCTTAGCGCCTCCACGAACTTTTCTGAAGGCCGGATGGAAGAAAAAGGTGGACTTGATCATTATATAGGTGTGGCAACAACTAAGGATTGTCCAGATAGTTTGACACAACTAGAAGTTCCAGCCTGTACATGGGGGGTATTCGAAGCGGTAGGGAAATTCCCTGATACATTGCAAGATGTCTGGGGACGTATCTATTCAGAGTGGTTCCCATCTTCAAATTATGAACAAGTAGAAGGACCGGAAATCTTGTGGAATGAAAATAAAGATGTAAATTCACCAAATTTTAAAAGCGAAATTTGGATACCTGTTAAAAAGAAATTTATTAACTTCAGGACGGTTTAATAATTATGGTTTTAATATTACTTTAATGCAGTCGTCTTTTTTATCATTAAAAATATCGTATCCATGGGAAGCTTCTCCAAGTGGTAGTGAATGTGTGATGATATCTGTAGGGTCAATTTTTTCATCTACAATTTGTTGGTAAAGTTCAGGCATATAATGTCGTGCGGGGGCCTGCCCCATTTTAAGCGTAACGTTTCGTGTGGCCGCAAATTGCGGTGGATGTTACTTTAATAATAATATCTTGAGGATCCTGGATAGAAGGGTATTCTACTGTTTTTACTGCTATTTCCTGTTTACCTTGATAGGTGACTGCCTTCATGTACGAGTACTCTCCTTTTTTAGTGAATCGGTAAGAAAATGTTGTAAAATTTATCTTGTCCTTTTTTGGAAAAGTAAATCTTAAATTCCCAAATATAGCATGATACAAGTTGAATGTTTATCTTAATAAAGTGTAGACAAAAAACTGAAAGATATAGTAGTACATAATACGAAAAATCTAAGGAACAATATATATATTGTTTTCATTGAACAAAGGAGGATACTTATGGGACAACAGAACCTACATCAGAAATTACAACAAGCCAGTCAACAAATAAAAGAGGCTCAGCAGGCTGTTCTGCAGGCACAAGGTTCAGATCGTCAACTGCTTGAACAAGCTGACCAGCAGCTACAACAAGCTGAACAGGAATTACAAAGTGCCCGGAATCAAGCGGGTACGGAGGCAACCGAGAATCCACAATTTCAGCAAGCTTCTGAACAGCTGCACGATACACGTCAACAAGTGCAGGAAGCGCAGCAGAATATCGACGATGTTTTATAAAATAAGAAGGTGGATTATTTCTTCATCTTGATGTACAAAATATAAATAGTCAGATAAAAAGGGATACAATATAATTGATATCCCTTTTCTAATGTTAAAATAGTGAAACCCTTCAAATGGTTGAATCGTAAAACATTTTGTTTATTGAAGGAGTTGTCAGAAATCTATGAATTTCTCTATATTGATAGCAATTTTTGTTATTTTTCTAGGAATTTATGGCGGATCTAAACGAAAGAAAAAATAAAATGATATCTTATGTTTTTAAATGTTTACCCTTTAGAAGGGGTTCCTATGACTAGTTTTGTTCAAACATGACTAGTTTTGTCGAAACTGTTTTAATTGAAACTGAAATCCTGCATAATATTCTTCGTGTTGTCAAACTAGAAAGAAAACAGGAGGATTATATATTTTGAAGAATGAAGAAAAGTTATTGAAGCATATAAACAAAAAAAGACAGGTAATGATTAGGATAGGAATGGTTGATGGAATGACAAGTAAGGAAGCTATAAAATGTAGCCAAGAGCTGGATTATTTGTTGAATTTGTATATGAAAATTTCACTGAAAAGTGTTGCATAGAATCGATTGAAAAAAACTATTACTGAAAAGATGGGGACATCCCTTCCTCATCTTTAATTATTATATAAGAGAAAACCATAAGCTAATTCCTAAATGGAATAATGAGCTCCCCCAAAATAGTTAGTAATAAAAGCTTATTACAAAACAAAAAAACCCTGGGCCGAATTGATTAATTCGGATTCCAGGTTTTTTTGTATACAGCGTTTTAATTAACGAGAGTAGAATTCTACGATAAGCGCTTCGTTAATTTCAGCTGGAAGCTCTGTACGTTCAGGGTGACGAGTGTAGCTTCCTTCCATTTTATCTGCATCAAATGCTAGATAATCTGGAACAAAGTTATTTACTTCGATTGCCTCTTGAACGATATCAAGTTTTTGCGACTTTTCACGTAAACCAAATACTTGACTTGGTTTTAGACGGTATGATGGAATATCAACGCGTCTGCCATCTACTGTTACATGACCGTGATTTACAAGCTGACGTGCTTGTCTACGTGTGCGTGCAAGACCTGCACGATATACAAGGTTATCAAGACGTGATTCAAGTAGAATCATGAAGTTTTCACCATGAATACCTTTTTGTTTACCAGCTTCGTTAAACAAGTTACGGAATTGACGTTCGTTCAATCCATACATGAAGCGTAGTTTTTGCTTCTCTTGTTGTTGCAAGCCGTATTCAGAGATTTTCTTTCTTTGGTTCGGTCCATGTTGACCAGGAGCGTAAGGACGTTTGTCTAGTTCCTTACCAGTTCCAGATAATGAAATGCCAAGGCGACGTGATTTTTTCCATACTGATCCAGTATAACGTGACATAGGACATTTCCTCCTTTATTATTTTATTTGCATAAAATAAGCGACCGTGTTCCAATCCGTTGTTCATTTTATTTTCATGTACCATCGCTCCAGCAGCAGAGAGTTACACGATACACCTCATACTCTGAGGAATAAAATGATGACAAGCGTCGGTTCACAAAGGCTACCTTTTTATTTTACACAAAGAATAGTATATAAGTTTCTACTATAGAAGTCAATCTTTTCCGCAAATGAATCCAAAAAAAGTATAAGTATTTTCACACGTAATAATAGGAAAAAGTTCCTATTTGCTATATAATGTATATATAAAATTCAAAATGTTAATGAAACATAGTCTAAAAAATAGCAAAATTAATTTGATGATAGGTGATCATAAATGATAGATCAAAATCAACTAAAGGAAAATATCAGGAATATTTTCTTTGAACTTATTTCAAATATAGCAGATTACTCCTATAATCAACTATTAGAAATTGTTTCCATTCAAATGCAAGAAATGTTAGCGGTGCCGTATGCTGCAATGTATTCCTATAATCATTGGGAACAAACCTATGAACGTACAACAGGCGATAGCCATGTTGAATTAAAAAAACTACCATTTAAAGACAAAAGGACACATAACTATATTGATCAAAACAAGTATGAAAAACACGCTGATTTGATATTTGCCAATAAAAAGGATTTAACTACACGAATCCTTTTCCTGCATACTAAATATGATCCTGATGCATTTATGTTTTTAGCATTCCAACCGAATGATAATAGATTTGTTCCAGAAGTATTAGATCTGATAAAACTAGAACTAAACAACCTTTTAAAAATAATCAATTACGATAAATTAAATAAAGAAAAAGAAGAGAAAAATGCACTTTTGTTTGAAATAACTACGAATTTTTATTCAGTGATTACTAATAAAAATATCCTGACAGAACTTTCAAAAGCAATGGATAACTTATATCCTTTATTTGATTATAATATATTACTCTCACAGGATTATGAGGAAGAAGAATCAACTTTACCTATAAAAACAATTGAATATAGTGATGATGCTACAAAAAGAGTGAGTACACAGGCTTTTATAACTGGTGAAGTTCAGCTGGAAGATCGCGTGCAAGAAAAAAAGACTTGTCTTTATGCACCATTAAGAGGGAAGCAGGGGGTATATGGTGTTTTACAAATCATTACACCAAATACAGTAGATTTTCCACAAAAGGAGATCGAGTTTATTGCACGGTTGGCAACTGTGGCAGGTAAAGCAATCGAAAGTGCCATTCTTTACCAGAACTCAAAACATTTAGTTGAAGATTTAAAGCTAATTAATGATGCTACACACGCATTAAATTCGAATTTAAACATCAACCAGATTACTACTATCATTCGTGAGAAAATAATCGAGGCGTGTGGTGCAACTCAGGTTGGATTTATTTATACGAGTGAAACGCAGCACAACATGATTAATGTTTTATCTGGAAGCACAAATTACTTTTTTACCGACGAGGGAGAAGAGCACGCAGATATTATTTTCAATGAAGTGATCGAAACAAAAGAACCTATAATCAGTGGAAACTATACGAAAGATCACTTGGAATTCCCTTTTTCCTCTATAATGGCAATTCCAATGTTGCATGCTGGAACCATTTATGGAGTGATTATAATAAGTCATCAAAATAAATATGCATTCTCTTTCGATAACTTTAAACTCATGCAGTCACTTGTCCAACATTTCACGTTAGCATTGACAAATTCTATATTAAATGAAAAATTAAAAGCAGTCGCGATAACGGATTATTTAACAAAATTATATTCGCGCAACCATCTGGAAGAAGAAATTCAACAACATATAACTAGAGATGAAATGGGCACCCTTATTATTGTTGATATCGATGATTTTAAAAGAATAAATGACACGTATGGTCACCCCATAGGGGATGAGGTGATCATTCAAATTGCTTCTATCATACGGGCAAACACAAGTGATAATGATATTCCGGCTCGTTGGGGTGGGGAAGAACTCGCTATTTATTTATCAAATGCAACCATTGACGAAGGCGTTCATATTGCGACGCAAGTTAGAAAACAGACTGAAAGTTTCACAGAACCTAAAGTGACATTATCATGTGGAGTTGCTACATGGAATTCAACAACAAAAGTGGATGTAAAAGACCTTTTCATTCGAGCAGACAAAGCATTATACGCTGCTAAAAAGACCGGTAAGAATTGTGTAGTAAAAGAACTAGTCGATAAGATTGTTTGAAATAAGAAAAGCGCAAGCGCCCGTTAAGCGACGTATGGACTGTGCCCACGCAACGTGGGTAGTTCGCTTTGTGGCGTTTTTAATCGAACCTCCTTCCTTCTAACAATCGATGTTGACTTATTGTACGGAGATGGGTGTTGTCCATTAGGCGCTGGGCGCTGGAGCTAGACAGACTTTCGTTTATACTTTCCTTGCTCTTAAAAAAGAATGCTTTCCAAAACAGGGATTGTTTTGGAAGGCATTCTGTTAGTTTAAATACGATTGCACAATTGCAGCGAACTTTTCTATATATTCCTTATCTGTTTCATCAAATCGATTGGTACTTGGGCTATCAATATCTAATACGCCATAAATTTCATTGTTAACAATTAACGGTACTACTATCTCTGATTGGCTGGCACTATCACACGCAATGTGTCCAGGAAATGTGTTAACGTCAGCAACCACTTGTGTTTCTTTTGTTTCAACAGCAGTTCCACATACCCCTTTACCATTTGGGATTCGAATACATGCCGGAAGTCCTTGGAAAGGGCCTAAAACTAATTCATTATCTCTGTAAATATAAAACCCTACCCAATTCACATCTTCTAGAAATTGATTTAAAAGAGCAGATGCATTTGATAGATTAGCGATATGATCGGGCTCGCCAGCAAGTAATGCTTTTGTCTGCTGTAAAACTAATTGATAATCTTTAACTCGATTTCCTGAATAACTACTTGCTTGAAACATATAAATCTCCTTTCTTTTGATAAAGTGAAACTTCATTCAGAGGGGTTTCTTTCCCCACTGAATGTTAGTTGAACCATTCGGGCTTGTACGGGCAGTTAGACCCCCATAAATTTACCTTCTACCCACATTTATTGACTTGGGGGTTTTACTGCCCGTCAAACTGCGATAAAATTCGACTTCGCCCTTGCGTTAATTGTCGAGAAGAAATTGAAGGATTAAAGGCTACTCTGTCGTAAAATAACTATAAGGAGTTGAATTTCGATGAAAAATAATCCAACCAAGCAAAAAGTGATAGATGCTGCATCATCTTTATTTTTTCAAAAAGGCTTCCATGGTACTTCGGTTAGGGATATAGCAGAAAAGGCCTCAGTTAATGTGTCACTAATCAGCTATTATTTTAAAAGTAAACAGGGCTTATTAGAGCATGCTGTGACAAATTATTATGAAACATACTTAACCAAAATGGAAGAGGTACTAAAAGAAAAGGATACGGAGATGCCTTTAGTTAAACTTAAGCTATTAATAGATGCTATTATACAATATAAACAAAATAATCATCAATTTTCTTGCTTTATTCACCGGGAGCTGTCACTTGACTCGGTATTTGTTCGGGAAATGGCTGTAACGTATCTGGCAAAAGAAAATTATTTTATTAGTAATACATTTTTCGAAAGTCTTCCAAAGAATTATAAAAGCAATATGGAACATCAGTTTTTGTTAATGCAACTAAAAGGAATGCTGATTACACCTTACGTATTACAAAATGAGTGGAAAAATCAGGTATCTGGCAAAACTTCTCATGACTTATTTGCAAAAAACTACACGAAAGTTATCCATAAATGGCTAGATTTTATCACGTCGGAAACTGCTCAATTAGCTAAATGATAAAAAAAATGTAAAAACGGTAATTTATTTGTAATTTTTTAGCCAAAAATGCTATTTACATGGTATCATTAGTATAATAAACACAGAATTATAGTTTTTCACGAAAAGCACGAGTATCTTTAACACCTCTTTTAGGAGGTAGAAGTTATAACTAATTAGATAAAACACACAAATGATACCTGTTCTTGGAGAGAATCTTAGGAAATCTTGGCTTATCGCCAAGAATTAATGGCGAAAGCCTTAGATCTTTTTACACTTAAGGAAAATATAGATGTTTTGAGGAATGCCAGTATAAGAATAACTTCGCCATTCGCTATTACAGACGAGGCGAATGCCAAGTTTTTCTAATACTTTATACCGATAAATGGCCACTTAAAGTGTAAAAAAGAACATCCTCTTATACAGGAATATAGTTAGGAGGCTTTAAATGGCATATATCATTGGAATCGTACTCGTTATTATTGCATTAATTATTGTAGGGCTTATTTTACGCAAAAGGATATATGATGTTGTCGATCGACAAGAGAGCTGGAAAATGGATATTATGAATCGTAATATTGCGGCACAGCTAGCGCGTATTAAAAGTTTGAACCTATCAGGAGAGACACAGAAAAAATTTGAATCCTGGAAAGAACACTGGGAATACATAGTGACAAAACAACTTCCTGATATTGAAGAGTATTTATTTGACGCAGAGGAAGCCGCAGATCGTTATCGCTTTCCTACAGCGAAAAAGACATTACGAAAAGTTGAACAAACATTACAATCAATTGAAAAAGATATTGAAAAAATGTTAATCGAGTTAGATGAATTGATAAAATCTGAAGAAACAAGTAGAAAAGAAATAGAAGGATTAGAACCGGAAATTAAGGCGTTAAGAAAGAAGTTATCGCAAACACGTTATCAATATGGTAAGGCTGAAGCTCGCTTTGATGTCGAACTAGATGAGATTGAAGCTGGTCTGCGTAAATATCACGAATTAACGGGTTCTGGGGATTACCTTGAAGCACAACAACTAGTGGAAAATTTGAAGGTTCAGTTAGAAAAGCTGCAAATTGAAATGGAGGAGTTTCCAGATTTATATAAAGCATGTAAAGAAGAACTCCCGGATCAACTCGACACTTTAATCTCTGGAATAAAAGATATGAAAGATGATGGTTACCGTATTGAACACCTTGGGCTTGAAAAGGAAATTCGAAACTATCAAGGGCGCTTGTTAGACTGCGTTGGTTCAGTTGAAAAAGGTGACGTTATAGTTGTAAAAGAAGCAGTTACAGAAATCGATGAACGAATTAAGGATATGTATCAGTTATTGGAAAATGAAGCAATAGCGAAAAGTTACATAGAAACTAAAATACCAACATACCGTAAATATCTTGGTGATTTAGATATGATGTTTCAAGATACAAAAATGGAAGTGGAATTGTTAAGACAAACTTATTACTTTGAAGATAGTGATATGGAGAAGTACTTAACACTTGAAAAAACGATTACACAGCTTAATAAACAACTAGAAGAACTTGAGGAAAATATAGATGATCATGAAGTATCCCATTTGAAAATCCGTGACAAACTGGATGGTAACATGCAGCAAGTTGAATCATTAACACAACAACATGAAGATTTTATAAAATTTATCCATAACCTGAGAAAAGATGAATTAGAAGCAAAAGAAAAATTAAATGATATGAAAAATCAGGTGTATAACACGATTCGTAAATTAAAGAAAAGTAATCTACCTGGTGTACCAAACTTTATTTGGAGCATGTTAGAAAATACTAATCAGATGAATGATCGAGTTCTAAAGGCGCTAGAAACGAAGCCACTTGATATGACCGCAGTTCAACATGCATTATCAGAAGCAAATAAAAGTGTTGAACATGTTACAGAGCAAACAGATTTCGTTTTGGATCAGGCATACTTGACGGAACAGGTTATCCAATATGCGAACAGGTATCGTAGTAGATACCCACTTTTAGCAGCAAAGCTTTCAGAATCCGAGCGGCTATTTAGGTCCTACGAGTATGAGCTAGCCCTTGAACATGCAGCAAAAGCAATTGAAGAAATTGAACCTGGTGCCTTAAAACGTATTGAGGATTACCAAAAGGTTTCTAGTTAAAATGGGTATTGTTATACGTTATTAGCTACAAGAAGAATAACGAAGGCTGTCTTATGAAATGGGGGTATTTTCCTTTTTCTTAAGCCAGCCTTCATTATTGTTTGATGCTTTACAAATTAAAAAAATCAAGTGGGAGATTGACATATGATTTATTTAGATAATAGCGCAACAACCAAACCTCATCCCTCTGTTTTACAAAGTTATAACCAAGTTTCAGAGAAGTTTTTTGCAAACCCATCATCGATACATCAACTAGGTGGCGATGCAGAAAAATTGTTACAAAAAGCAAAGTCCCAAGCAGCACAAATTTTCCATGTAGCAAATAATGAGATTATATTTACATCCGGTGGAACAGAAGGAAATAACATGGCAATTAAGGGAATAGCATTGCAACATCAGCAACGTGGTAAACATATTATTACTTCGCAAATTGAACATCCATCCGTATATGAAGCATGTCAATCACTTGAAACATTAGGATTTGAAATCACATATTTACCTGTTGATTCTGATGGTTTGGTATCTGTAAAGGATGTATCGAATGCGATTAAAACAGATACAATATTAATTAGTATTATGCACGTTAATAATGAAATTGGATCTATTCAGCCTATTCGTGAAATCGGAGAAATTGCAAAAAAACATCCGAAGCTATTTTTTCATGTTGATCATGTACAAGGTTTAGGTAAAGTTCCTTTACAATTAACGGACAGTGGAATTGATTTATGCACCATTTCGGGACATAAAATTCACGGTCTCAAGGGAACTGGTATTTTATATATTTCGAGTCGAACAAAATTATTTCCACTTTTTCATGGTGGAAGCCAGGAAAGGTCAATCCGGTCAGGTACTGAGAACCTGGCAGGTGCTGTTGCGATGGTTAAAGCAATCAGATTGATTTTCGAACGAAAAAAACAAGATGCTGCGTTTTTAACAGGATTACGTGATTATGTAATGCAACGAATAGCTGAAATAAATAGTGTCGTAATCAATACTCCAACGATAGCCGCACCACATATCATTAACTTTTCTGTGTTGGGGATAAAACCAGAAGTCTTGATTCACGCACTTGGCGAACAGGAAATATTTATTTCTACAAAATCTGCTTGTTCTTCAAAGCTAACGGACGAAAGTAGGGTACTGGCTGCTTTAGGTTTTAACGAGGAACGAACGATTTCTGGCCTAAGAATTAGCATGTCTTATGACACAACGAAAGAAGAGTTGGACATGTTTATCATGGCTATGGAAAGAGTAATAAATGAATTGAAGAAAATAGTGGGGTAGATAAACATGGAATTTGATCATATATTAATTCGCTATGGCGAAATGGCGTTAAAAGGTAAAAATAGAAAGAAATTTTATAGTAAATTGCAGGATAACTTACGCAATCTGCTGGCGGCATTTCCTGAGGTTAAGGTGAAGCGGACACAGGGACGTATGTTTGTTCAACTGCATGGTCAAGACCCAAACCCAGTAATGGATATATGTAAAGAGGTATTTGGTATTCAGAGCTTGAGCTTAGCTATAAAAGTAGCAAATGATGATCAACAAATAAAAGATGCTGCGTTATATGCGTTAAAAAATAGTGTGGAGACGAAGACTTTTAAAATTAGTGTTAAACGAATCGATAAAAGTTTCCCTATTCGATCACAGGAATTTAACCGCGAAGTTGGAGCATATCTACTCGTAAATTCGAATGGCTATACAGTTGATGTTCACCAACCAGATTTAGATATGAAAATAGAAATTCGAACAGAGGCGACCTATATTACTTCAGAAGTCATCAAAGGCGCCGGAGGTTTTCCAGTCGGTACTTCAGGTAAATCATTATTACTATTATCTGGTGGAATTGACAGTCCAGTTGCGGGTTACTTAGCGATGAAACGTGGTGTGGCGATCGAAGCAGTTCATTTTCATTCACCGCCATTTACAAGTGAACGTGCTAAACAAAAAGTATTAGATTTAGCATCTGAATTAACGAATTACGGTCCATCTATAAAGTTGCACATTGTGCCATTTACAAAACTTCAGCAATTAGTTTTTCAACATATGCCTGATCGTTATTCGATGACAATTATGCGAAGAATGATGCTTCGAGTAAGTGAAGAGATTTGTAAGAAAGAATCGATATTATCTATGACAACTGGTGAAAGTCTTGGACAAGTTGCAAGTCAAACGATGGAAAGTATGAACTGCATAAACGAGGTCACAAATTATCCAGTCATCAGACCATTAATTACGATGGACAAACTCGATATTATAGATATTTCAAGAAAAATTAGCACATATGATATTTCGATTCGGCCATTTGAGGACTGCTGTACCATATTTGTCCCAAAAGCTCCTAAAACTAAACCTAAACGCGAAAAAGTAAGTTATTTTGAATCAACGATTAATTTCGATGATTTAATACAAGAAGCAGTAGAAGAGACAGAAGTAATTAAGATTACGAAAGAAAGTCAGGAAGAACAATACGAAGATTTATTCTAAGGAATTTATTTTACCGGGGCTCACATAATTCTTACAACATCTACCATCTTATTTCATGAATGGTTTACCTCCTTCTGACACAATATAAAATTATCAAGGAGGTGAATTGACATATGGCTAACAACAATTCAAACCAATTAGTAGTGCCTGGTGTACAACAAGCTCTTGATCAAATGAAATATGAGATCGCACAAGAATTTGGTGTAAGCCTTGGTGCTGACACAACTTCTCGTTCAAACGGTTCAGTTGGAGGAGAAATCACAAAACGCCTTGTACAAATGGCTGAGCAACAATTTGGTGGAAAGTAATTAAAAATATAATAATTTGGCAACGAGCTACCTCAAAATTTGAGGTAGCTTTTTTATATTCCTTTTATTAGGTGTGATAAAGTGGTAAATTATTAACTAATACATAGATATGTATCATGCTGGAAGGGGGATGTATTATGGGGGATTTATGGTTTGGTGGTCATATATATACGATGCAACATGAAGGGGATGCGGTTGAAGCGGTTTATACAGAAAATGATAAAATCGTTGCGGTTGGTACATACGAAAAGATATATCACACCTATTTTAACAGTATTGAAAACGAAATTAACCTGCAAGGAAAAACAATGTTACCGGGATTTATTGATAGCCATTTACATATTTTAATGCACGGTGAAAAGCTTCTAAGGCTCGATTTGTCACAATTAAAATCGGCAGACGAGGTAAAAGAGGCTCTACGGAATCGAACTGCAAATTTATCAGAAGGTGAATGGTTAATCGGCGAGGGCTGGAATGAAAATCAATGGGAAGACCCTGTTATTATACATCGATCAGAGTTAGATGAGATTTGTCCCAATAATCCGCTCATGCTAACGCGTGTATGTCGCCATGCACTTTTGGCAAATTCACATGCAATCGATTTATCTAACGTTAAAAAGGATACGTCTGATCCTCAGGGCGGAATAATTGTTCGAGATGATAACAATGATATAACTGGTTATTTCCTTGATACAGCACAAGATTTAATCAAGAAATCCCTACCAAGTGTTTCGAAGGACTATTTACAAAAGGTTATCGAAATTGCGGTAGATGACTTGGTATCAAAAGGTTTAGTTGGAGGCCATAGTGAAGATTTAAGTTATTACGGTAGCTTTGATAAAACCTATCGTGCATTTATCGATGGAATAGATGGTATAAATAAAAAATTTAAAGCGCATTTACTGGTGCATCATGAAGTTATCCAAGATATGTTTAATCAAAACCTCGGTTGGTTAGATGGTACGGATTATGTGGAGTTAGGTGCCATAAAGATCTTTGCTGATGGTGCTATTGGAGGAAGAACTGCATGGTTAACAGAAGAGTACAGTGATGATCCCGGCAATAACGGGGTAGCGATTCTTAGCTTAGAGAATCTTGAGAAGGTTGTCAAAGAAGCTAGGAACCACGGACTACCCATCGCGGTCCATGCAATAGGCGATCGAGCTGCCGAAGAGGTACTGAAAATAATAAATCGTAATCCACTATCGAATGGACGCAGGGATCGACTTATTCATGGGCAAATCCTAAACGAACGTGCACTAGAGTTGTTAAAAATATTACCCGTTGCAGTTGATATCCAGCCTTTATTTGTAACGTCTGATTTTCCATGGGCAATTGACCGTTTAGGCGAAGAAAGATTAAAGCTTGCATATGCATGGAAAACAATGATTGACCAGAGTGTTCACTGTGCAGGAAGCTCTGATGCACCAATTGAAGAGGTAAGTCCTTTATTAGGAATACAGGCGGCAATCCTTCGAAAAGCATCTTATGACGGTAAGGTCTATAATCCTGAAGAATCATTATCTGTTTATGAGGCAATCCATATCTATACACATGGAAGTGCATATGCGATAAATCAAGAATCAACGCGTGGAAGATTGATTGAGGGATATGCTGCAGATTTTACGATTTTGGAGGAAGATATTTTCCAAGTAGATCCGGAACAAATCCATGAAATTGACATATACATGACGGTCATTGATGGTGAAATTGTCTATAAAAGAAATCCTTACTACTAAGTTTGTAGTAAGGATTTTTTCTTTTTCATCTTCATAGTTGATATAAACTGCGTCATAGCGTACCGCTCCGGAAATAAACTGCGATGTAACAGAAACGTGATTTCCGCTGCGGGTAGTCGATTTCCGCGGGTGGCTGGTGAGCCTCCTCGCGCTCCGCGCTCCGGGGTCTCACCTATGCCTTTCCTCCCGCAGGAGTCGACTACCCGCAGCTCCAATCACTGAAGTTATGAGCTGACCCTAGCGAAGGAAAAACACGGAGACTCCTGCGGGAAAGCGAAGTGATGAGACCCCGCAGTGAGCGTTCTTTGCGATCGAGGAGGCTCAGCGCAAGCCCGCGGAAAGCGTAGTGATTTTTCCGTAGCGGTCGCAGGGCACTGAACATGATTTTTGGTTACGTCGCAATATATATCTATTCTCTCAAAAGCAACAATCTTTACGAAAACAGCTTTATAAAAAGGTTCGTTTTACACGATCCCAGTAGGAGTTGTTTTTTAGTTTTACAGTTTTAATTACTTTGTTACTAAGTGTTACGGTTATAGTTTTCATTTGTCGCATTGGATGTGCTTCATTATCTAATCCAATAATAGGATAATCGTTACCGTCCTGTGCAATATCTAGCGTTAGCTTACGGTCCTTATCTAAAATAAAGGAAGATCCAAGCGTGCGATATCGATTATTATTTAAAGATGCTAGCTCTGAAACCTGGAAGCATGGAATCTTTGGGTCAACTACGGCTCCACTTGTTGATTTATTATAACCTGTACTACCCGTTGGAGTTGCGACGATAAGTCCATCACCTCGGAAGGTTTCGAAGTGGTTATCATCAATTTTAACGTCAATCACGATAGTTTTGATGATTGTAGAACGAATACTCATCTCATTCAAGCAATTGAAGTCGGTTTCCCCGTTAATATTTACATTAATCACAGGGAAGCGACGTACCTCCATTTCCTCGTTAATCATTACATGAAGCATTTCATCAAAGTTTTCTAAGTTGAAATCACAATATAATCCAGCTTCATCTGAACGTGTTATACCTGTGTAAAGGCAATCCTGCCGGAAACCGGTTTTCCGAACTGCTTGTATGAAAGCCCCATCGCCACCGATGCTTACAATAATATTGGCGTCTTTAGGGTCGTCTATTATAGTAAAGTCATTTTGTTTTGCTAAATCAAATAATGGCTGTAATTTATTTGTAAGATTACTTTCATTCGGATAATAAAAATAAATATTTCTACGATATGACATGTGGTCATCCTCCTCTAACTAGCATTTCATATACACACTTTACCATTTTTATCTCTTAAATCCTATCCATAGTTCTTCTGTATAAAATTTGAAAGAAGTTAAATACTAAATTAAATAGTCATTTGACTAGGGGTGTTAGATCTAATGGTATGGCTGATAGGTTTTGGTCTTTTTTGTGTATTGATTATTGTGTTGCTACTTACAAAAATATATGTGACCGTTAATTATTCTTTTATAAATGATAAACAGCAAGGTTCCATACATATTTATTTGTTAAAAATACCTCTATATAGAAAAGACATTCGTTCAGATGAAAATAAGCACCATTCTTTCCTTGAAATAGTAAAGAATGCAGATGGTTTTTCGGACCTGTTACAAGAGGTGAAATTTTTTTTGAAAACAATAAAAGAAACGACTCCAAGTATTTCTTGGGTACTAAAGAAATTGTCTATTCACAAATTGCATTGGCATACAAATGTAGGTGCTGGAGAAGCTAGTAGTACTGGAATGTTATCTGGAGGTGTATGGTCCATTAAGGGATTAGTGATAGCTTTCCTTAGGGAAGCTAGTCATGTTGCCTGTTCCTTTCATGTGAATGTTATACCATACTTTCAGCATAAACTATTCAATTCTGAAATAGACATGAAATTCTCAATCCGAGTTGGTCATGCTATTTTAGGCGGATTAAAAATTCTAAGGTCGTTATCCAAACAAGAAGAGATTACCATTAAATTACGCGAAAGGAAGATCTAAATGAGTGAACATCCAATTCAAGGGTTAATGACAACAGCTATGGAAAATATAAAAGACATGATTGAAGTAAATACAATTATTGGAGATCCAGTTGAATCTCCTGATGGAAGTATTATTATACCAGTTTCCAAGGTAGGCTTTGGATTTGCAGCAGGTGGAAGTGAGTTCCAGCCAAAGTCGTCAGGCGGATCAAGTGATTCGGAATCTGAATTACCTTTTGGTGGGGGTAGTGGTGGTGGAGTATCAATTACGCCAGTCGCTTTTCTTATTGTAAGTAGAGACGGCGTTAAGATGGTTCATTTAGACGAAAACACTCATATTTTTGAAAAAATGATTGATTTTGCGCCACAAGTAGTTGAAAAAATTCAGCAGATGTTAAAGGAATCTTCACAGGGTAACAAAAATAATCAAAACCAAAGGCAGCAACGGAATCAAAATGACAACCAAAACAATCAAGGGAATCAACAATCTAACTCAAACTATTCTATTTAAATTATATTATTCCTTTTGTATAATGGTAAATAATGGACATGTTCAGTTTTATTATCCATAATGAGATAAAACCATTAATGGGAGGAATGTTAGTATGGCAAATGTAACTTTTAAACAAAACCCTGTAACACTATTAGGTTCAGAAGTTAAGGTTGGGGACAGTGCGCCTAATTTCACTGTATTATCGAATGATTTAACAGAAATTACGTTAGATGATTACGAAGGTAAAGTGAAATTAATAAGTGTCGTACCGTCAATTGATACAGGTGTTTGTTCAGAGCAAACGAAACGATTTAACGATGAAGCTAATGAATTTGCAAATGCCCATGTACTCACAATCAGTATGGATTTACCATTTGCACAAAAGCGTTGGGGTGCAGAGAATAGTGTGGAAAATCTGGACTTGTTATCTGACCATAAGAAAGCAGATTTTGGTGAAAAGTATGGTGCTCTCATGCAGGAATTCCGGTTACTAGCTAGAGCAATTTTTGTCGTTGATTCAAGTAACACTGTTACATATGTGGAATATGTAAAGGAAGGGACTAACCACCCCGATTATGAGAAAGCCCTTGATGCAGCAAAAATAGCTGAATAAATGTAATACTGAGACCCTTCTACTCTTCATGAGTGAAAGGGTTTTTTAGTGTGCCATATATTTGTACATCTACCCTTCGCTTTTGATACAATAGAAACGCTTAATAGGTTGAAATGGAGGAAATACAATGAACAATACACCGATTGAACGATTATTTGAATGGATTGATCATACAACTGAAAAAATACAACAGGCAAAAGATGAACCTTACCTCGATTGTTTGGCAATAACATTAGAAAGTTTGTTAGAACAAGATTATAACGATAAAACGAATTTATTATTAACAAAAAATATACAAGAGCGACTGAAGGAGATTGATCTACCTTCTTGTTCATCAGAAGAAATTCGAAAGGCAATTCAGCTTGCAATACTAAAGGGTATGAAGGGTTCTACACAACAGCAACATGTTATGACTCCTGATACTATAGCACTTTTAGTAGGTTATCTTGCAGGTAAACTAATGAACACGGAAGACAAGGTACGAATCTTTGATCCGGCGAGTGGGACTGGCAATTTATTAGCAACCGTAATTCATCACTTAGGTAAAGAAACGATAGGATACGGAAGTGAGATTGATCAAACTTTAATAAAGCTGGCCGTTTTAAATGCAAATCTTCAACAGTTATCTGTTGATTTTTTCCATCAAGATAGTTTACGTCCATTCTTACTTGATCCAGTTGATGTTGTTGTAGCTGATTTACCTGTCGGTTATTATCCTGACGATGTAAACGCAAATCAATTTCAATTACGTGCAGACGAAGGTCATTCTTATTCACATCACCTTTTTATAGAACAAGGAATTAACTATGTGCAAGAGGGTGGTTATTTAATTTTTATAATCCCTGAATTTCTATTTGAGAGCGATCAGGCAGATAAACTTCGTGCCTACCTTCATGAACATGCGCACATCATGGGTGTTTTACATTTACCAGAGAGCACATTTAAGTCAAAAAATAATGCGAAAAGTATATTAATGCTACAGAAAAAAGGGCAGCAAACAGAAGCACCGAAACAACCTTTGCTTGTAAAACTTCCTTCCCTAAAGAATACAAAAGCAATGGAGGATATTTTGGGTCAAATGAATACATGGTTTGCTTCTTATACGAAAAGTGAAAAGTAATGAAGGGAGTTGTTACTTATGCAAACAATTTTAGCAATTAATGCTGGCAGTTCTTCATTAAAATTTCAACTAATTCAAATGCCTACTGAAAAAGTTTTGACAAAAGGATTAGTTGAGCGAATTGGTTTAGCGGACTCTATTTTTACAATCGAAGTAGCCAGTGAAAAGGATAAAACAGTTATCGATATTCCCAATCATGAAGATGCTGTTAGACGATTGGTGGATAAACTAACCGCTGCTGGTATTATCCAATCGCTAAACGATATTAGTGCAATAGGTCATCGTGTAGTTCACGGTGGTGAGCAGTTTACTGATTCGGTCGTAATAACGGAAAGAGTAATGCAGGAAATAGAAAGTGTGTCGGATTTAGCACCGCTTCATAATCCTGCAAACTTAACCGGAATTCGAGCTTTTCAGGAGGTTTTGCCACAGGTTCCTATGGTAGCAGTGTTTGATACGGCGTTTCATCAAACAATGGAAGAGAAATCCTATTTATATAGTTTGCCATATGAGTATTATGAAAAGTATGGAATCCGTAAATATGGATTTCATGGAGCATCACATAAATATGTATCTGAACGGGCATCAGAATTGATTGGGATTCCACTTAATCAGTTGCGGCTTATCTCCTGCCATTTAGGTAACGGGGCAAGTATAGCTGCCATTGAACACGGGAAATCAATTGATACATCAATGGGATTTACGCCTCTTGCTGGTGTTACAATGGGGACAAGATCAGGAAACATTGATCCTGCTTTAATTCCATACATTATGGAAAAAACAGGTCAATCTGCTGATGAGGTACTTAATGTATTGAATATGAAAAGCGGAATGCTCGCATTATCAGGATTTTCAAGTGACTTACGTGACATAGAGCAGCAGGCGGACTCAAATGATCGTGCGGAACTAGCGTTAGAGGTTTTTGCATCAAGAATTCATAAATATTTAGGTTCTTATGCAGCACGGATGTCAGGGGTAGATGCAATCATTTTCACAGCAGGTGTTGGTGAAAATAGTGATATCATTCGCGAAAAGGTCTTAACGGGATTGGAATTTATGGGAGTATATTGGAATCCTTCACTAAATAAAATCCGTGGGAAAGAAACATTTATTAACTATCCACATTCTCCAGTAAAAGTAATTGTGATTCCGACTAATGAAGAGGTCATGATTGCAAGAGATACGGTACGATTAACTAGTAAGTAATTAGTGGCGTAAACGTATAAAGGGGGAGAAGGCAGTGTCAGTAAAGGATCACAAGGCATCAAAAAAAAGACTGAATTGCATGGTCATAACTATTAGTGATACGCGAGAAATTAGTACGGATAAAAGTGGGCAGTTAATTATAAAACTTTTAGAATTGGAAGGACATCACATCGAAATTAAAGAGATTGTTCCTGATGAGAAAACTGCGATTAA
The DNA here is from genome assembly GCF_044793635.1 of Virgibacillus necropolis. Classification (GTDB taxonomy): domain Bacteria; phylum Bacillota; class Bacilli; order Bacillales; family Amphibacillaceae; genus Virgibacillus_F; species Virgibacillus_F necropolis_A. Next base: position 752,978 of record NZ_CP084992.1, on the reverse strand, counting down.
GCATATAATTGATGCAGGAAAAGAAAATTCTGATATTGACGTTATTCTAACCAATGGCGGAACAGGAATAGCGTATCGGGATGTAACGATTGAAACGGTTAAAGCACTCCTTGATAAAGAAATACCTGGATTTGGAGAACTTTTTCGTTCGCTCAGTTATTCCGAAGATATTGGTTCAGCTGCGATATTATCAAGAGCAATCGCAGGTGTAGCAAATCATACCGCGGTTTTTTCAATGCCTGGTTCATCTGGTGCAGTTCGTTTGGCAATGGAGAAGCTAATTTTACCTGAACTCTCTCATGTAGTTCATGAAATACAAAAGGATATATAGACAAGAAAAGCTTGCCCGCGGAGCTAGAACAACAAAAATAACGTGGACTGCCCATGCAGTCCACGTTATTTTTATCTGACAACTAAAACATCACATTTTGCATAGCGTGTAATATTTTCAGATACACTACCAATGAAGAACCGCTCCACTGTACTCATACCAGTAGCACCACATATTATTAAATCTGCATTAAAGCTTGGTGCAATTTCTTTAGCGATTTTGACTTTCGGTGATCCATATTCAATACATCTTACAATATCACTAACACCAGCTGCTTTTGCTTTTTCCATATACCCATCAATAAGCTCTTTCGCATAATCTTCTGCTCTTTCGGCTAATGTCCTGTCATATGCCTCCGCTGTAGCAAATGTTCTGGAATCGACAACATGGGCTAGGATGAGTCTGGAATTATTTCTTTTTACGATGTCTAATGATTTTTTAAAGGCTACTTCAGAGGCATCTGATCCATCGACGGCTACAACAATATCTCTGTATTCAAAATCCATTTTTCAGTTCCCCCTTCTTTTTTTCATTATATACCCTTTTTCTAATAAAAATAATCAATCCGCATTCTAATTGGAAAAAATTAAAGTACAAATGTAAACACTTTATGGACAAACTAAACTTGGAGGTGATACTATTGGGAAAGAAACAAACACAAACACTGCGTGAAGATAAAAAAGGCATTGCTGTGGTACAGAACCAATTATTTGAGAGTTATCAGAGTGGTGTTGTAGAAGATCAATTGCATAATAATAAAGCAATTCATCACTATAATAACCAAAAGAAATAATGAAGCTCTGATGCTTCCCAAATAGACTTTCACTTTCTAAATGAATCAAGATCCACCCCTTTTTAATAGGGGTGGGTTAATTTATGTGATTATTTTTATTATATGAAAGCGTTTTTTTCTTCATGTTATTATTATTGTATATTTGATATAATAAGAGTGTTATGATTAGTCATATTTTCCTAATAAAATATTGAAATGGAAGTAAGGAGTGTGTAGGTAATGAGAATCGGAGTTCCAAAAGAGATTAAGAATAATGAAAACAGAGTAGCTATGGCACCAGCAGGAGTCTTATCATTAAAGAATGCTGGACACGAAGTCATTGTCGAAACAGGTGCAGGTATTGGTTCGGGGTTTGTTGACGAACAATATCAAGAAGCAGGAGCTCAAATTGTTCAAACTGCTAAAGAAGCTTGGGAACAGGAAATGGTTATGAAAGTAAAAGAACCACTCCAGGAAGAATATTACTATTTTTATGAAGGTTTAATTTTATTTACATATCTACATCTAGCTGCAGAGCCAGAGTTAACGAAAGCACTTATTGATAAAAAAGTAATTGGAATTGCATATGAGACAGTCCAACTGGAAAACAGATCACTTCCACTGTTAACACCTATGAGTGAAGTTGCAGGACGTATGGCGGCGCAAATTGGTGCACAATTCTTAGAAAAACCTAAGGGTGGGAAAGGGATATTACTTGCTGGTATCCCTGGTGTAAAACGAGCGAAAGTTACTGTAATCGGTGGCGGTGTTGTTGGTACAAATGCTGCTAAAATAGCAGTTGGCCTTGGTGCTGATGTAACGATAGTCGACTTAAGCCCTGAACGCTTAAGAGAATTAGATGATATTTTTGGTTCATCCATTAATACATTAATGTCTAATCCATTGAATTTAAAAGAAGCAGTAGCTGAATCTGACCTTGTTATTGGTGCAGTACTAATTCCGGGTGCAAAAGCGCCTAGATTGGTTACCGAAGAAATGGTGCAATCTATGTCAGAAGGATCAGTGATAGTTGACGTAGCAATTGATCAAGGTGGAATTTTTGAAACAACAGATCGAATTACTACACATGATAATCCAACATATACGAAGCATGGTGTTCAACACTATGCTGTAGCGAATATGCCAGGTGCAGTTCCGCGTACATCTACAATTGGATTAACAAATGTAACAGTTCCTTATGCATTACAATTAGCGAATAAGGGCTACGTCAAGGCTTGCATGGAAAACGAAGCATTGCGTAAAGGTATCAACACGTTAGATGGATTTGTAACCTATAAAGCAGTTGCTGAATCACATGAACTACATTATGATGAAGTTCAGGCATTATTGCAGAAATAAATTAGAAAGGTACATCTCAGCGTTGAGATGTACCTTTTTTTAGGAACGAAAGTATAAAACTTTGGCGTTAATCTGTCTGGCGCAAGCGCCCAGCGCCTAGTGGACTTCCTTCACCTCCATACGATAGGTCAACATCAATTGTTAGAAGGAAGGCCAACTAAAAGCGGGCTTGCGCTCAGGCGTCGGCACACCCCTATGAAGGGACGTGTTTTCTTTATCTCAGAGGAAGGAGGTTCGATTTAAACCGCCACTTTGCGTGGCAACATCGAACTACCCACGTTGCGTGGGCATAGTCCATACGTCGCTAACGGGCGCTTGGGCTTTTCTTAGTAGGCAGTACGATAAAGATTCTACAAAAAAATAGCCGGGCTATGTCGCCCGGCTATTCTTACCAATTTTATTCAATAATACGTAATTCTTTTGGTGAATTTGTTAAAATTTCAGGGCCCTTATCAGTCATGTAAAGCATGTCCTCGATTCTTACCCCACCAGTATTCGGAACATAAATTCCCGGTTCAACCGTATAGCACATTCCTTCTTTTAAAGATAACTCATTTTTACTGTGCATGGATGGATATTCGTGCGTTTCAATTCCAATTCCGTGACCGATTCGATGGGTAAAGTATTCACCATATCCTGCCGACTCAATATGATTTCTTGCGGCTAAGTCAACCTGACCAACTGCAGTACCAATCTTAGAAATATCGATTGATTTTTGTTCTGCTTCTAATACTGTATGATAGATCTTCTTTTGTTCTTCTGTGATTGATTTGTATGCGACAGTTCGTGTGATATCGGAGCAATAACCGTTATAAACAACACCCAGATCAAATAGAACCATATCACCTTTTTCAATTTCTTTCGTGCCAGGGTTTCCATGTGGGGAAGCGGTCTTAGCGCCTGAAAGAGCCATTGTAGCAAATGACATTCCTTGAATTCCCTTTTTCTTTAATTCATATTCAATGGTAGCAATGATGTCAATCTCACGGGCGCCCTCTTTAATAGCATTGATACCAGTCTCAATACCAAAATCAGCAAGGTCTGCAGCTTGTTTAAGTATGGTATATTCTTTTTTACTTTTTATCACGCGTAGATTTGCTAATGTTTCTTTTGCATCAATAACTGTAGTTTTAGGAAGAATAGAAGTTACAGCATTGTATCTATCCATTGTAATTTGATCATACTCAATTCCGATTGATTGTGGTATTTTGTTGCTTTTATTTAGTGTTGCTTTAAATAGTTCCCATGGATCTTCATGATCATGGTAACCAATTATTTCATAAGACCAACCTGCAGCAATAGCATCTTCTTTTTCCATATTTGGCAGGATTAAGATAGGATCATGATTGGCGGATATATATATAGCAATTACCCGTTCATGTGGATCAGTTAAGTAGTTACTCAAATAATAGACATTTGCTTTTGATGTCACAAGCAAGCTATCTAAATTAGAGGATTTCATTTCTGTAAGTAGTGTATCAATTCGATTTGTCATTTCCTCACCTCATAAACATAGAATACCCTTAGTATAACAAAAATGTAATTACTATTCATAAAATGAAAAAATGATACAATAACTATAGATTAGAAAACTTGGATTATCGCCAAGCTTTAATGGCGAAAGCCGTAGTTGTACTTATACTGATATCTATAAAAACTTATATTACTTTCAGTGTGAAATAAAAATTATGAAACCTTTTCTATTCTGTATTCGTAATACGGAATGTAGGAAGTAATACTTAGATGCAAAGAGGTGAATTTGTGGGCTTATTTTCAAATTTATTTAAGAAGAAAGATGACGATCGACCTGCACCAAAAGAACGTGATGCATTATCAATCAAAGTTGGTGATATCATTACTTATGATCTGCGTGATTATGAAGTGGTAGGAAAAATCACTTATCGTGATGGTAGTTATAAATGGTATGGATATCAATTGTTAGAAGGACATGATACCATTTGGTTAGCCGCTGAAATGGATGATGAACTAGAGCTTGGTATCTATAAAAAAATTCAACTTCCTGTAAATAAACCTTTCCCAAAAAAATTGGTTTATGATAGTAAAACTTATTTCTTAGAAGAAGAAGGCAAAGCGGCCGTTACAGGAGAAGGTAGAAGTTCAAATTTACAGGGTTCAGAAACACATTATGCTGATTATAGTGACAGCGATGACGCAAACTATTTAAGCGTTGAGTCATGGGGTACAGAGTTTGAGGTAAGTTATGGTTATCCAATAGAAGCATATGAAATTAAAATATTAGCTGGTTCAAATTAGAGGAGGAAATTAAATGTTTAAATTTTTTAAACGTGTTTCAACAGTAGTAAGTTCCGAGTTAAATACATTGTTAGATAAAGCAGAAGATCCGGTAAAAATGTTAGATCAGTTCATGCGTGATATGGCGGAGGACATTCGTGAAGTAGAATCTGCTGTAGCAAAACAAATTGCGAATGAGAAAATGCTTAAACGTAAATCAGACGATGCACAAGCAATGGTAGACAAAAGACAAAAACAAGCAGAAAAAGCACTTAATGCAAATGATGAAGATTTAGCACGCCGTGCATTACAAGATAAAGGTGAACATGAGAAACAAGCTAACTTGTTAAAAGAATCATGGGAGCGCGCTAAAAAAGATTCAGATATGCTACGTGATAAACTTGATGAAATGAAAAAAGAATATCAAGAAATGAAATTGAAACAAGATTCGTTAAAGGCACGTGCAGAGTCAGCCAAAACACGCACAAAAATGAATCGTACAATGTCTTCTGTTGGAAACGATGACTCAAAAGCAGGCTTTGAACGTATGGAAGAAAAGGTTATGCGATTTGAAGCAGAAGCAGAAACCAGTGAGGATCTTTCAAAAGAGAGTCGTTCATTGGATGATGAATTTGAAGATTTAGAAGACAATGGTGTTGATGATGAACTTGCTGCATTGAAAAAGAAAATGGGTAAAGAATAATAGAAATAAAGGTAAAGGGGGCAGACTCTTTAGCAATAGAGTCTGCCCCAAATTTTCATGTTATGAAGTTCATTTTACATGAAGGGAGGAATAATAGGTGAAGAAATGGAGTGTGCTTATTGGTTTAGTAATCATCATGATTATAGCTACGGGTTGTTCGTCTCCGTTTTCTAACGAAAGAGGCATGTCTGAAGATATTGAGATTACGGCAGATAATATTCCAGAAGAACCAACTAAAGAAGAAATTATTAATAAGATAAAAAATAATACAAGCAACGATATAGATGATATTATCGAAGCCAACTTTGCTTTAATGGATGTCGTTACAGTTGATTCAAATGAAGCTGAAATTTATGCTACTAAACGATTTGAATTGAGTGAACTATCATCCGTTTTATCTTCGACTATAGAGCCCGACAAAATGAGTGAAGTTAAAGATGATCAGCAGATACTCATTTATCCTAATTATTTTGTTACATTAAAAGTAAGTCCAGATGACAATGATGCATTAATAATAGAAGTCGCTGGCGACGAATTTGTGCGACGTAATTATTCACCAAGCTTTTTAAGTACATACTTTGCATTCAGATTATTGGACGACGTACTCGATGTAGATGATTGGGGAAAACGTAGGACACGAGAATGTAAATCAGGCAGTTGTTACGGAGGATATACTGGTGGAGGATATGGAACACCTTACCGGGGCGATACATCATTTAGGGGTGGCGGACCTGGTGCAGGAAAATAAAAGGAGAGTGAAATAATGGGACCATTTATTGCGACATTTGTTTATTTTGCAATTTCAGTAGTAATTGTATTGATTGGGTTATTTATTTTTGAAATGATGACTAAGAAATATAAAGATTTAGAAGCTGTTCATGATGGAAATGTAGCAGTTGCGATGTCAATTTCTGGTAAAATTATTGGTATATGTATTATTTTGGCTTTTGCTATCTATCATAGCACTGAAATTTATGAAACATTAATTTGGGGAATTTATGGTGTTGTGTTACAGATGATTGCCTATTTATTATTTGATTTATTTAGTGGGAAGATATCAGTAGAGGAACAGCTTTCCAAAAATAATATGGCGGTAGGAATATTATCAATGGGTGTATCTATCGGATTAGCGTTTGTAATTGGAGCGTCCATAACATAATTATCAGATGAAAAGCGGGCAATCGTCCGCTTTTCTATTTTTGCACGTAAGGAAAGTTTAGATGTTTTGAGCAAATGCCAGTATAAGAAAAACTTCGTCATTTGCAATTAAAGACGAGGCGAATGCCGAGTTTTTCTGACAAGGAAAGAAAGTATAAAAATTTGGTGTTTATCTGTCTAGCTCCAGCGCCTAGCCCCTCGAGGTTTTAAGTCAAATCTCTTTGTGATAAAAATCATCACTAAGATATTCGTCTTAAACTTGTCGGGGCTGACCAGGGCGCTTGCGCTTTTCTTAAATTGGTTTTATAAGCATGGAGTGGTAAAAAATGAACGATCTGGCAGTTAGAAAAAGTAAGATGATATACTGGGCATCTGGTATTGTATCTATTTGTGGCATTATTTTTGAAGTTTTGTTTGGAGCATTGGGATCATACATATTGGGAGATGGTGTGAAGCAATATACATTAACCATTTCCTTGTTTTTAACTGGAATGGGTATCGGAGCTAGTCTTAGTGAAAAGGTTATGAAAAACCTCATCTTAACATTTGTTTGGATTGAATTTGGCGTAGCTATAATAGGTGGATTTTCAAGCTTTACAATGTTTGGTATTACGGCCTTCGCACCATACGGTACAGATGCATTTTATTTATATTTTATTACACTATTGGTTGGTGGGTTAACCGGGATTGAGCTGCCAATACTTATTAGAAAAGCCAATGAGATTGGCGTAACCCTGAATAAGAGTACTGCACGTGTTCTGTTCTCGGATTATGCCGGGGGACTGGTTGGTGGCCTCTTATTTGTATTTTTATTACGTCCGCAATTTGGGATGGTAAAGTCTGCTTTTCTAGTTGGTTGCATTAACCTGGCAGTTGCCTTAACAATATTATGGTTATTTCGGAAAGAGATTAAGAACTTTACAGTACACGCAACGTTTGGAATTATAATCGCGATATTATTAATTATTGGGGTATTCTTTGGAGAGGCAATGGCTTTTACATTCGAACAAAAACTTTACAAAGACCCAATTGTATACATGGAACAAAGTGCGTATCAAAAAATTATCCTGACCCAGGACGAGGGTGATACAAGACTCTATCTTAATGGATCCCTTCAATTTAGTTCGACTGACGAGTACAGGTATCACGAGGTTCTTGTACATCCAACAATGGCCCAAGCAAAATCACACGAAAATGTATTAATTCTAGGTGGCGGGGACGGTATTGCTGCTAAAGAAATTCTGCAGTATAAGGATGTTGAACAGGTTACACTTGTAGATTTGGACCCTGCCGTTGTTAATCTAGCTAAATCTAATCAGCGGCTATTACAATTAAATGAAAGGTCACTGTACAATGATAAAGTGGAAGTGATTCACAAAGACGCATTTAGCTATCTGGAGACAACAGAAGAGTGGTATGACGTCATTATTGTTGATTTACCAGACCCAAATAATGAAAGTTTAAATAAACTTTACACCAAAGAGTTTTATTCGTTAATCAGGAACCACTTAAAACCAGGTGGAGCAACAATGATCCAATCAACAAGTCCAGTTTTTGCAACTAAAGTGTATTGGACAATTTCAGAGACTGTAAAATCAACTGGATTATATACAGAAAACCTACATGTCGATGTTCCTAGTTTCGGAAACTGGGGATTTGTGATGGCAAGTCGTGATGAAATTCATCTGGAAAATTTGTCTATTAATGTTGAAACAGAGTTTTTGAAATCCGATATGCTAGTGGGATTAACACTATTTGGGAAAGATGAAGATAGTAAGATTGTGAATGAAAAAGGTGAAAAATTCACGTTGGTACCAAACACTTTAATTGATCCGAATTTAATTCGTTTGTATGAACATGCATGGAAAAATTATTAAACGGGTAAAGAGTTAGATACAGGTGAAAAATTAAAAGGAGAGATTACGTTGAAATTATCTTATCATGGACATTCAGTTGTCAAACTCGAGACAGGTACACACACCATTTTAATCGATCCATTTATATCAGGTAACGATGCTTGTGACTTAGATGCCAGTTCAGTAAAAGCAGATGTAATTTTGCTTACACATGGTCATAACGATCATGTGGGAGATACAATTGAAATGGCAAAAAGAAATGATGCATTAGTAGTCGCACCATTCGAATTAGCAGAATACTTAGGTTCAAAAGGGTTGAATACACATCCCATGCATATAGGTGGCGGGCATACATTTGACTTTGGTAAAGTTAAGTTTACGCAAGCGTTTCATGGCTCTGCATTTACAGAGGATGATGGAACTACGATCTATACAGGCATGCCTGCAGGGGTCTTACTGACAGTAAACGGGAAAACTATCTACCATCTAGGTGACACGGGATTGTTTTCTGACTTAAAATTAATTGGTGAGATGAATGACATTGATGTGGCATTCGTACCAATAGGCGATAATTTTACGATGGGGCCAGAGGATGCACTAGTGGCAGCGGACTGGATAAACTCTAAGATAGTCGTACCTGTCCATTACAATACATTTCCAGTAATTGAGCAAAATCCGGATGAGTTCGCTAGTAAAGTTAAAAATGGTAAAGGTAAGGTAATGAATATTGGAGAGGTAATGGAGTTATAAAGATAAGTGTGAGCAATTAGGCTCACACTTATTGTTTTTTTAGGATCGTATATGTGTAGATATTTGGCAAATGATAGACTATAATAATAGCAAGACTAAGGTAGGATATGGTGAAAGATAACCTGTACCTAGAGTATAGGGGTTATCTGAAGAGAGAAAAGGCTTAGTTAAACCTAAGCAAGTTAGAGCCATTTTAGATATTCTTGTAGCGATATCGGTTCCGACTATTAGAAGAATACCTAGAGACTAGGGGAAAACACAGATAGTTAGATATATGAAACCATAATTTTTTAACGCTCTGCATCGATTTGTTGCAGGGCGTTTTGTTCCAATTATTATTTAAGGAGAGAACTCATGGAAATCACATTAATCATCTTATTCTTCATTCTAGGACTCATTTTTGGTTCATTTTTCAATGTTGTTGGCTTGCGTCTCCCACAAAAACAACCATTCGCAAATGATCGTTCTATTTGCCCTCAATGTAATCACACACTAGCTTGGTACGAATTGGTTCCTGTTTTATCGTTTGCTACACAAATTGGTAAATGCCGACATTGTAAAACCACTATATCGACTATTTATCCAGTTGTGGAACTCGTGACTGGTATACTTTTTGCTCTAGGTTTTGCGAAAATTGGACTTGATCTTGAATTAATTACAGCCTTATTACTCGTTTCCATGTTAATGATTATCTTTGTGTCTGATATAAAATATATGCTTATACCGAACAAAGTCCTTCTTTTCTTTTTACCATTATTTATTGTGATGCGTTTAGTACAACCATTAGATTCGTGGCTGACTTCAATAACTGGAGCTATTGCAGGACTTGGGATCACCGCCATTATCATCCTTCTCAGTAAGGGTGGAATGGGAGCGGGTGATATGAAGTTATTTGGAGTGCTTGGCATTGTCTTAGGGTTGAATCATATTTTACTTGTATTTTTTCTATCAACAATAATTGGAGCCTTTGTTGGAAGTCTATTACTACTTTCCAAAATAATCGATCGAAAACAACCGATACCATTTGGTCCATACATTGTCGTTGCAGCAATTATCGCATATTTTTATGGCGATTCTATCATTGATTGGTATATGCAATTTTATATATAGGTGTTATGGAGGATTGAGAAAAATAACGATTCGAAGTCAATTAAAGATATAACAAGGCTATTCAGAATGTCTCGCCGGATGTTACTTTTATTAAAAATAAAAAATTTACAACCATATCCAACTTTTCGTATAACGGCGTAAAACCAAGTAATTCTTTAGAAGGTTTTACGCCTTATTTCAATTATCTGCTTCTGGCTTTATCTTTTTAAAGGCTAGGAAAGCAGCTATGAGTGCTAAAATGGAAAGCAGGCTAACCAACCAAGTTAAATCCTGTTTCATTAATAATGCAATAGCAGGGGGACCGCCAGCCACTCCAATAAAACGTGCTGAACTGTATATAGAAGTAATCGTACCTCTTACGTCCTTATTGATACTTTCCGTTATCAATGCATCCATACAAGGTAGTACAGCTCCAATCCCTACACCGCAAATAAGGAAAACAATGATTACATAGATAAATTGATCAGAAAAGCGTATAGCTATCACTGCACCACCAGCCACTACAATTCCAACAAACGTAATCCATTTCATCAAAACTAAATTGTCTTTTATTTTTTTACCAGCTATAAATGATGCTAAACATAGCGCGGCAAGTGGGACAGCAAGAAATAAACCTTTCTTAATTCCTTTAAAGTCATATACCTCTTCCAAAATACTGGAAAGGTAAAAAAGAATTCCAAACAAAATAAACATTAAAATAGCTCCTATTACAAATATGGCAAGAAGCCACCGTTTATGTTCTTGAAATACTTTTTTCGTATTTTGTTTAAATTCCTTAAAACTTGGCCCTTTTTCTTCATCTTTAGGTTTTTTAACCAAAAAAATAATGAGCATAACGGATATAAGACAGAATAGAGGAATAGAAAAGAAAGGTAAAAACCATATAATTCCTGCTAACACAGACCCAAGAATTGGACTTAATACTTTTCCAAATGTATTAGAGGTTTCAATGATACCTAAGGTTGAACTGATATCCTTGTCTTTTTGAAACATGTCTCCTACCAGCGGTAAAACTATAGGAGCAGTTCCCGAGGCGCCTATGCCTTGAAGAACCCTACCTATAATTATAAATAAGAAAGGATCACTCATTTTCCAGGATGCCCATCCAGCTATCAAAGCTCCTATTCCTGCGATAAATAAAGATGGAATAATGACATTTTTTCTTCCATACCGATCGGAGAGATAGCCAGCTATTGGAATTAGAAAAATTGCTACGATTGAATACACACTAATTATGTAGCTGGACTGTAGCTTTGAAATTCCCAACTCTTCCTCCATTATGGGTAATACGGGAATTAACATAGAATTTCCAAGTGTCATAATTAATGGAATGGATGCCATTGAAACAATTGCCCATCTTTTTTCATGAACTTCATTACTTTGTTCAGGCCTATTTTCCATGCACAAGCTTCCTTTCTAACTGTACTATCTTTACTATTCACGCTTTTCATGTTCTTTATCCTAGAATGATTTTTACTACTTTTTTCCTGTGTTCTGAAATGGCCTGTCTAATCATATAGTAAACCATAGGAACAAGGAGGGAATTTTATGCGACACTATGCTGTTTTACGTTTATTATTAGCATGCTTCTTCTTATACTTTGCATGGCCAATCATTCCGACTGCGGTAACCTCATTAGAGGCTATGTTTTGGGGAATGTGGTTGGTTTTATTTTTATTAGTTGTAGCTGCAAATAGTGCAACACTTTTACGAATTACAGAGCCACCATCTATGGAACAGGAAAGAACTAGACAACGACAAAGGCTTTAACATTGAGGTTTGACCAATTCAACTGTATAATTAATACCATAATTTACACTAGTACAGTTGAAAGTTGGTGATGACTGGGTGGCAACGAAACATGAGCAAATCATTCAGCATATTGGCACTTTAGGGATTGGAAATAAAATATCTGTTCGTCAAGTAGCAAAGGATTTAAATGTCAGTGAAGGTACTGCTTACCGGGCGATTAAAGAAGCGGAAAATCAAGGGTTAGTAAGTACGATTGAGCGGGTTGGAACCATACGTATTGAACGGAAAAAGAAAGAAAACTTTGAACGATTGACCTTTGCTGAAGTTATTAATATTGTTGATGGACAAGTTTTAGGCGGGCAAACAGGTTTACACAAAACATTAAGCAAATTTGTAATAGGTGCTATGAAATTAGATGCTATGATGCGATATACTGAACGTGATTCACTATTAATAGTTGGAAACCGGGTAAAGGCACATGAGCTTGCTGTACAAGAAGGTGCAGCAGTTCTTATTACTGGTGGTTTTGACACAGAAGAACATATTAAGCGGCTTGCTGATGAAAAAGAAATTCCGATCATGTCAACAAGCTATGATACTTTTACGGTTGCAGCAATGATTAATCGTGCCATTTATGATCAATTGATAAAAAAAGAAATTGTTTTTGTCGATGATATATTTACACCAATTGAAAATGCTTATTATTTAGATGCGAAAGACGTATTAGAAAAATGGTATACACTTAATGGTAAATCGACACATTCCAGGTTTCCTGTTGTCGATGACAAACAGCGAGTAGTGGGAATGGTAACCTCGAAGGATGTAATTGGGAAGGATGGCCAAACTGCAGTAGAAAAAGTAATGACGAAGCGACCGCATGTTGTCCAAGCAAAGACCTCGTTAGCTTATGTTGCCCATATGATGATTTGGGAGGGTATTGAGGTTATGCCAGTTGTGGATCAGTCGAATAAATTACAAGGCCTTGTATCAAGACAAGATGTATTGAAAGCATTACAGCAAATTCAGCGTCAACCACAAGTAGGCGAGACAATTGACGATATAATCGCACGCAATTTAGAGTCGCTTGACGCAGAACAGACTATTTTTCAAACAGATATTACACCACAGATGACAAATCAACTAGGGACATTATCAAATGGTGTTTTTACTTCACTAATTTCAGAAGCAAGCAGTCGGTTGTTGTTACAGGTGAAAAAAGGTGATTTAGTCGTGGAGAATATCACTGTTTATTTTATGAAGCCTGTACAAATCGATAGTAAGATTATAATTAAACCAAAATTGCTTGAGGTTGGGAGAATCTATGCAAAAATAGACATTGAGGTATTTAATGATAAAAAAATGGTTGGGAAAGGTTTATTGATGGCCCAATTAATTGACCGTTAGACGAGAACAAAAGCGCAAGCGCCTGGTTATTGCCGTATGACCTGGACGATAAAAAAGCTGACTTGTTTTTAGTCAGCTTGCCTGTTTAGCTGTAGTGTCCTACCCCTTGAGGTAGCACTGCCGCTTTTCTTTATTCCTTGTTTAGTCGTTGCCATTCAGCTTTGTAATGCTTTGCTTCTTTGAAGCCACGTAATAGTTGCATTCCACCAAGTATTAGAAACACAATACCTATGAATAATGAAATTTGTGTTTGATAAAATATGTATTGGTTAACTGCGAAAAAGAAAATAAAACCACCGAGACAAATCCTTGATTTTGCGTTAAGATATGCTTGGGTTAGTTTATCATCACTTTTTAGAATAGCAACTTTATAATACACAAAAAACACAAGTGATAATGTAATAAGAATTGGGAATATCATTTCCATTTAATCTACTCCGTAAAATATTTTTGAGGGATATATCAAGAAATCCTTTTTACATTGTAGCTTGTTTTATTGAATTTTGCTAGAAGTAATGTCTATACGTTAATAAGAATGGAAGTGTAAAATATGAACTTTGATCTACTAGTACAGGCAATAGAAAATCATGACACAATTATTATTCATCGTCACGTTCGCCCTGATCCAGATGCACTTGGATCCCAAGGTGGACTAATGCATTTGATTAAAGAAACATATCCATCAAAAAATGTTTATATCGTTGGTTCAGCGGATCCATCCTTAACATTTTTAATAGAAATGGATACGATTGATGACGACTTTTATAAAGAAGCACTTGTTATTGTTTGTGATACTGCAAATGCTGCGCGAATTGATGATACACGATATGATATAGGCGATATGCTAATTAAAATCGATCATCATCCTAATGTAGATGAATATGGGGATATCATGTCAGTTGATACAGAAGCAAGCTCAACAAGTGAAATTATTTATGATCTTTTTTTATATGCAAAAAACCAGGGATATAAAATGAACGATCAGGCAGCTAGACTTATTTACGGAGGAATAGTTGGCGATACTGGAAGGTTTTTATTCCCGAGTACTACTAAAAAGACATTTCAATATGCGGCAGAACTTGTAACCTATAATTTTGATCGTTCCGCATTGTATGATGGAATTTATAATACAAAGGAAACAATAGCTAGGTTACGCGGTTATATTTTGCAGAATTATAAGTTGTCTGATTCGGGTATGAGCACAATTAAATTAACAAAGGCGATATTAAATAAATTTGACGTGAATATTATGGAGACAGGTCAATTGGTAGGGGTATTGGGAGATGTAGAAGGAATTAAGGCATGGGCATTTTTTATTGAAGAAGAAGATGATTTAATTCGTGTTCGCCTGCGCTCAAAAGGTCCAGTAATTAATACGATTGCTGCAAAATACAATGGTGGCGGTCATCCAATGGCAGCTGGTGCATCTGTTGATTCATGGGAAGCGGTTGAGCAGGTCATTCATGATCTTGATCAAGCATGTATATCTTATACATACTAAAAAAGAAGTGCTGATACAGCGCTTCTTTTGCTTTAGATTGATAACTTCTTAGCATTTCAATTAGTCAGTGGATTTCCTTTTTTACGTCCTCAATAAGTCGTCGCATGAGTACAATCTATAATTCGCTTAACAGGCATTTCCGCTTTCGTTATGAAGTGGTATGAACCAGCACCCTGAAGGAGCTTCATCACAATGTACACTTAGTTCATATTTTTGTATATCTCGTTTTATTAACCGAATTAATTCATGTGATTCTGCATATGCTGTCAAACCATTTCTTAATTGGTTTACCTTTTCTTCCTTAATTCGCTTTTGATTCATAATAAACATACGAACCCACTCCTTTCGAATAAAATAGTATATGAAAAGAATCATAAATGTGCCTATAAAAATTAAAAATTTTTTTAAGAGTAAGGAAAGTATAAATGAAAGTCTGCGCTTTTCTTAACTCTCAATTTCAGCTTCCATCGTTATCTCTACTGTTGCAGCTATTAATAATTTTTCGATCGTGAATGTATATGTCATTTCATCAACTGTAAACCTTTTGTTTTCAATTGTTGACATTAATAATTGATTACTATCATATACGGTACGGATGTCTTGACCAACAATATGCGATATTTCTTCTTTAATAAGTTGCTCAAGTTGGTGTACAATTAATTTGTCCTTCAATTCTTTTTCATTTGTAATACTTATTTCGATTGTTTGTACCGTATCAGATTCCTTTGTCTGTTGGTTAAGGTTTTCCTTATCTTTTAGTAAAGCTTCGTTCTGGTCCTGTAAATCGGTTACCTGTGACTTGAGCTCCAGGTTTTCTTCCATTAAATTTTCGTACATAGAACCATACATATAAAGAAGCACACAATATGCTATTATTGCACCAAAAAATGTACCGACCATAAACCGCTGCCAACTTTTCCGCTTATGATATGGAGGAATATGCATTATTCAATCTCCTGTTGGATAGCCCATGATAAGAGTAACATGGCTGATTTTACTCCACCCATGGCAGCTACTATTAATAAGACTTGTTTAAAAACATCAATTGTTGATCCATCAAGCCCTCTTTCAAATTTAGCGATAGCATCAAATGTTCCACCGATAGCCGCAACGATTGCCCAAATACGCAAACTTTTAGCTAGACGTGTAATAGCCGTTACTGGTGCATCTCCGGTAATAAAAGAGCCCACGCTGCCGATTATAGTACCTCCGATAATGACTCCAAACGCGATAAAATAGCAATGTATAAATGTAGCAAAAAATCGTTCTTCCATAATATACGCTCCCCGCAAGGTAGACTACTTTAACTATATGATTAAATTGGACGAGATATGAATTGTGCAAGAGCATTGTGCTTCGTTATAATAAAGAGAAGGGAATGAAAGGTGGGATAGTATGTCATTTACGCATTTACAGGTTAAAAGTGGATATAGTTTAATGGAAAGTACCATTACGATTGATAAGCTTGTAAAAAAGGCACTAGAACATAATTTTCAGGCTCTGGCATTGACAGATGACCAAATATTATACGGCGCTATTCCATTCTATAAAGCGTGCAAGAAGCACGGGATTAAACCTATAATCGGAATGAACGTACATATAATAGATGAGAATATGGATGAAAGTATTTGCACGTTACTAGCAAAAAATAATCAAGGTTACCAGCAATTAATGAAACTAAGTACCGAAATTCAAACAAGCAATAACAACTATATCGAATTAGCTCAACTAAATAAATATACGCGGAATTTAATTGGAATATTACCAACAAGTAGCAAGGAAATGGTTAGTCGATTTGAAAATCAATCATTTGAACAAATTGAGGACTACATTAATAATTGGAAACAGATATTTGAAGCAGGTGACTTCTATTTAGGTATTGAAAACCATGGTACAGATCAAGAAAGAAAATTGCACCAATCACTACATGAGTATTCCAATCAAAGCCAAGTGAAAATCGTTGCAATTAATGGTGTGAAATATCTAGATGAAAAAGATAATCATGCATATGATTGTCTTCAAGCAATGAAAAATGGGCAACGGTGGGTTCCAAGCAATAACCCAATGACTAAAAATCATCATTTACGATCAGCAGATGAAATGAACACTTTATTTGGATTACATTGGCCAGAAGTATTAGAGGAAACTAATAGAGTTATGGAAAAGTGTAATGTAGAATTAAGCTTCGATGAACGATTGTTACCAGCTTTTCCAGTACCGGAGAACAAGGATGCTCATACATACTTAGAAGAACAATGCTGGGATAACTTGGAGAAAAAGTTTACATTGATTACCAATGAGATAAAAGAGCGTTTGCGTTACGAACTATCTATTATTAATTCAATGGGGTTTAGTGATTATTTTTTAATCGTTTGGGATTTCATTAACTATGCAAAACAACATGACATTGTTGTTGGACCCGGGCGTGGATCTGCTGCAGGCTCATTAGTTGCATTTGTTTTATCTATCACAGATGTGGATCCAATTAAACATCATTTACTTTTTGAACGATTTCTCAATCCTGAACGAATCACGATGCCAGATATAGATATCGATTTTTCCGATAATCGCCGGGACGAGGTTATCGAGTATGTTCGGAATAAATACGGAGCAGAACATGTTGCGCAAATTATTACATTCGGTACATTTGCAGCCCGCTCTTTGTTACGTGAGTTAATTAAAACTATGGGAATAGATCAACAGGATGCTTACTTTTTATTAAAAGAAATACCAGTTCAGGCAAACAAATCATTACTTGCCTATATTCAGGAATCGAATGATTTAAAGATGTATATTAAACAGTCAACTTCACTAAAATCATTATTTACAATTGCGCTTACGCTTGAAGGTTTACCAAGACATGTTTCCACGCATGCTGCTGGAGTTGTAATAAGCGAGAAACCACTTGTAGAACATATTCCGCTTACAATGGGATCGAGCGATACGCTTTTAACTCAATACCCAATGAATGAATTGGAATCAGTAGGGTTATTGAAAATGGATTTCTTAGGACTACGGAACCTAACGTTATTGGAACGTGTAATTAAATCAATTGCAAAAACACATAAAAAACAAATCAATCTCGCGCATCTCCCGGATGATGATGATGCCACTTTTAAACTATTACAGTCCGGTATGACTAATGGTGTATTTCAGTTAGAATCGGACGGCATGAAACAGGTCTTAACGAAATTAAAACCAACATCATTTGAAGATATTGTCGCGGTGAACGCACTTTATCGTCCTGGTCCAATGGAAAATATACCTGATTATATAAGTAGAAAGCATAATCAATCAACCATTAATTATCCACATCCAGATTTGGAGCCAATCCTTAAGAAAACATATGGTGTATTAATCTACCAAGAACAAATTATGCAAATCGCTAATCGAATTGCGGGCTTCTCACTTGGGAAAGCGGATATTTTACGAAGGGCCGTTAGCAAAAAGCAGCATGAACTAATGAATGAGCAAAAAGAATCGTTCATTTCTGGTTGTTTAGAGAACGGATATAACGTAGCGGTTGCAACAGAAATCTTCAATTGGATTGTTCAATTTTCAAACTATGGATTTAATCGAAGTCATGCAGTTGCGTATAGTAAAATATCGTACCAACTTGCTAATTTGAAAGCTCATTACCCGACTAACTTTTTTGCTGAATTACTAAGCGCAAGTTCGAACCAACAAGAAAAAGTGCACCAATATCGACATGAAGCAAAAGACTTCGGGCTTGTATTTCAACCGCCAAGCATTAATAATAGTTTTGGTAAATATACAGTCGATAACGGTCAAATCCGAATGGGACTTTTATCCATTAAAGGAGTCGGTAATCAAGCTGTTAAGGAAATTGTACGTGCTCGTAAGTCTGGACCTTTTAAGAACATTTTTGATTTTTGTTTACGTATTTCTACAAAGCTAGTAAATCGCCAGACAATGGAACTCTTAATAATGGTTGGAGCTTTTGATGAAACCTATCATAATCGTGCAAGTCTTTTAGCATCCATTGATCACGCAATGGAACAAGGCGAATTATTTCGTGAATTTGCTGATCAGCCAAGCTTGTTTCAGGATAAAATGGATTTAGAGGCAACTTACGTAGAAATCGAGGACTTTAGTTTGATGAAGAAGTTAGCTGATGAAAAAGAGTTGATAGGAATTTATATTTCAAGTCATCCATTAGCAAGTTATCGACAGCAACTTAGAGGGAATGGCTATATCACCTTGAATCAAGCAAACAAGAAGCCTGGAGAACGTAACATAAAAAGCGCTGGTATTATACAAGCTATGAAAACTATTCGAACAAAGCGCGGAGATCCCATGGCATTCATTACAATCAGTGACGAAACAAGTGACATGGAAGCGGTAATTTTCCCAGACGTATTTCGAGATATAAATCGGTGGCTGGATGAAGAAGTTATGGTTTTTATAACAGGTAAAATTGAATCACGTAACAATAAAAATCAATGGTTACTTCAAGATGTTCATCAATTTAACGAGGAAGAACTTGATTCCAAGTCGAATCAACGACTTTTTATAAAATTTAATGAGAATAATAGTAATGATGTATTACTGATCTTGAAAAAGATTGCAACGAATCATCCTGGAAACACACCCGTAATCATTCATAGAGAAGATAAAAAGCAAACTTACCAATTAGCTAGTGACTTTTTTATGCAATCAACTACTTATTGTTTACGAGAATTAAGGCAATATTTTGGAGAAGAGAATGTGGTCTTAAAAACAGAGTGATTTGGCTGTGCCTCTAGACTTTACACACAAATATCATCTGTTATAATGTAATAATCTAGTGGTCTGACCACTTTAACGGTCAGCGATAAAACTACTATTGCCAAAAGGAGCGAATGAGACGTGTCTAATATGAGAGATGAAGCACTTCAAATGCATAAATCACATAAAGGTAAGTTAACTATACAATCAAAGGTACCTATTCGTAACGCTAGAGATTTAAGTTTGGCTTATTCGCCTGGTGTTGCAGAACCATGTAAAGAAATACATGATTACAAGGAAAAGGTATATGATTATACGATGAAAGGTAATATGGTTGCAGTTGTGAGCGACGGCTCTGCGGTACTTGGACTTGGTAATATAGGTCCAGAAGCTGCATTACCTGTAATGGAAGGTAAATCTGTATTATTTAAAAGTTTTGCCGGAGTAGACTCTTTTCCAATATGTCTTGCAACGCATGATATAGAAGAAATTGTACGTACGGTAAAATTAATGGAACCGACATTTGGTGGGGTTAACTTAGAGGATATTGCTGCACCAAACTGTTTTATCATTGAAGAAAGACTAAAAAGAGAAACTAATATTCCAATATTTCACGATGACCAACATGGAACGGCAATTGTTACTGTTGCTGGCTTAATTAATGCTTTAAAAGTTGTTGGTAAATCATTCTCGGATATCAAGGTAGTGGCAAATGGAGCGGGAGCTGCGGGTATTGCTATTATTAAATTACTTCATAGTTTTGGTGTACGTGAAATAATTATGTGTGATTCTAAAGGCGCAATATTTGAAGGTAGACCATATGGAATGAACGATGTGAAGGACCAAGTTGCCAAAATGACGAATAAGGCTAATAAAGAAGGGTCACTTGAAGAAGTGCTTGAGGGCACTGATGTATTTGTTGGCGTATCTGTCGGTGGATTATTATCAAAAGATATGGTTGAGCGGATGAATACAGATCCAATTATTTTTGCAATGGCTAATCCGGATCCTGAGATAATGCCAGATGAAGCAAAGGCAGCTGGCGCTAGGGTAATCGGAACAGGAAGATCAGACTTCCCTAACCAAGTTAATAATGTATTAGCTTTTCCAGGCATTTTTCGTGGGGCTCTCGATGTACGAGCTACACGAATCAATGAAAAAATGAAAGTGGCTGCTGCAAAAGCGATTGCATCATTGATAAGTGAAGAAGAACTTAACGAAGATTACGTTATACCAGCCCCATTTGATGCTAGAGTTGCACCAATTGTAGCAAAAAGCGTTGCAAAAGCAGCTATGGAATCCGGAGTTGCAAGAATTAACGTTGATCCAGAGGCTGTTGCTGAGAAAACAAGAAGATTAACTCAAATAGATACAGAGTAAAGAATTAAAGGAGGGAGTCATGGCTGTGTCCATGTCACCTAAACAAAAAGTGTACCAAGCTGTCTTAAATGAAATTCGAAGTTATATAGATGAAAATAATTTAAAGCCTGGAGATAAGCTCCCTTCCGAACGTGATCTTGCAGAAAGTTTACAAGCCGGTAGGTCATCGATTAGAGAAGCACTTAGAGCAATGGAATTACTGGGTTTACTAGAAACACGTAGCGGTCAGGGAACATTTTTGAGTATTTATAAGCCTTATCAAACGGTTGAATTATTAGCATCGTTTATTTTGCAGGGCAGTAAAACAAAGCAGGATTTATCACTTGCAAAATTAATAATTGAAAAAGAAATAGCCAAGCTTGCAATTCATCAACTTAATCATCAAGATATACATAAATTAGAAACGATAGTAAAAGAAAACCTTGAAGAAAAACATGTTCAATTTTTTAGTTTATTATTCCATAAAACAGATAATCTTCTACTGACAAGGATTTGGAACATAATGGAGGACTTTTCGCTAACAATGGAGCAAGCTAATTATGATATCATGTTTTATGAGGAACTTATTGGCCTTTATAAAAACCATAAATATGATGCGATTGAAACATTATTTGAAAATGCACAGAAATCAAATGGTCCGTAATCCATTTGGAATGACTGCAGTATTTGTCAAAAGAATAAAGCCATTTTATGACAACTTTCACTTGTGTGTTTCGTTATAATCATACATAAAGTCTCTAAATGGTAGTTTTTTAATAAAAGTACTACCCGTTTTCTGAAAAGGAGGAATTACCTTGCTTAAGGATTTTTTCGGCAAGAAAAAGAAATATGCATCTATTCCAAGCGAACAAGGCAAAATGGATGTACCTGAAGGATTAATGAAAAAGTGTCAAGGATGCCACAAAATATTTTATCGAAAAGAAATGAACAAAAATCTAAACGTTTGCCCAAATTGTGGTTTTCACCATCAATTAAATGCTTGGGAGCGGATTGATAGTTTATTTGATGAAGGTTCTTTTCAGGAATGGGATAAAAATTTAATTTCAAATAATCCACTTGGATTCCCTGGTTATGAGGAAAAGTTAGAAAAAGATCGAATTAAAACAGATCTGAACGAAGCAGTTGTCACTGGTAAGGGTACGATAGATGGACATCCTACAGTTATTAGTATTATGGATGCCAGATTTCGTATGGGAAGCATGGGCTCTGTTGTAGGCGAAAAGATTGCCCGAGCAGTCGAGGAAGCAAGGAAGCAATCATTACCAATTATTATATTTACTGCTTCTGGTGGCGCTCGGATGCAAGAGGGTGTACTTAGTTTAATGCAAATGACAAAGGCCTCCGTAGCAATTAAGCGATTCAGCGATGCTGGAGGACTTATGTTATCCATTATGACACACCCAACAACTGGTGGTGTATCTGCAAGTTTCGCTTCAATCGGTGATTATAACTTTGCTGAACCTGGTGCATTGATTGGCTTTGCTGGACGAAGAATTATTGAACAGACAATTCGGGAAAAGTTACCAGATGATTTTCAAACGGCAGAGTTTCTCCTAGAACATGGACAACTAGATAAAGTTATTCCTAGACATGATATGAAACAAACTTTGACCACATTGCTTAGCATGCATAAGAAAGGTGGGGATTCCGAATGAAGCAAGTATTAGATTTTGAAAAGCCGATTGTTAATC
Source organism: Virgibacillus necropolis (assembly GCF_044793635.1). Lineage (GTDB taxonomy): Bacteria > Bacillota > Bacilli > Bacillales > Amphibacillaceae > Virgibacillus_F > Virgibacillus_F necropolis_A. The sequence goes on along the minus strand of NZ_CP084992.1, from coordinate 730,230 downwards.
TTAAAGAAAAGATAACTGAGTTGAAAAGCTTTACAGAGGATAGTGAGATTAATTTATCAGAAGAAATTAATACACTTGAAAAGCGGTTAACAAAATTAGAAGATGATATTTATACAAATTTAAAACCCTGGAATCGTGTACAAATGGCGCGCCATCCGGAACGCCCAACAACACTAGACTATATTGACGAATTATTTACAGACTTTATTGAATTTCACGGTGATCGTGCTTTTGGTGATGATGCAGCAATTGTAGCTGGTATTGCAAACTATAATGGTAAACCAATTACTGTGATTGGTCACCAACGTGGTAAGGATACGAAAGAAAATATCCATCGTAACTTTAGTATGCCTCATCCGGAAGGCTACCGAAAAGCATTGCGTCACATGAAGCAAGCGGAGAAGTTTAATCGACCTATCGTTTGTTTTATTGATACGAAAGGTGCTTTTCCAGGTAAAGCAGCTGAAGAACGTGGACAAAGTGAAGCAATTGCTCGTAACTTAATGGAAATGGCTGGTCTAACCGTTCCGATAGTTTGTATTGTTATTGGTGAAGGTGGGAGTGGTGGAGCACTTGCTATTGGTGTTGGGGATCACATTCATATGCTAGAGAACTCTACATACTCAGTCATTTCACCAGAGGGTGCCGCAGCCTTATTATGGAAAGATTCTGGACTTGCTCAAAAGGCTGCTGAGACGATGAAGATCACTTCTTATGACCTAAAAGAACTCGGTGTTATCGATGAAATCATTCCAGAAGTAAAAGCCGGGGCTCATCGTGATATTAAGCAACAGGCTTCTTATATAGATGATGTTTTAGCAAAATCATTATCAACGCTAATTGAAATTGAACAGGACGAGTTGCTCGAAAACAGATGGGAAAAATATAAGCAGATTGGCGATTATAAGGAACTAGAATAATATGCTTTCGTTTTTCTTAGCAAATAAGTGCAACTAAGGCTTTCGCCATTAAATGCTTGGCGATAAGCCAAGTTTTCTAATGAGGTTGACTGTCGTCAACCTCATAGTTGATTACTTCGTACTAAAACAAAGCATAAGAATTACATAAATGCTAGTAATTGAGGTGGTATGATGAAAAAAGTAGCTGTTTTAACAAGTGGTGGTGACGCACCTGGAATGAATGCTGCTATCCGGGCTGTTGTAAGAAAATCCATTTTTCATGGAATAGATATATATGGAATAGAGAACGGATTTCAAGGTCTAATGGACGGCAATATTATAAAAATGGAATTAGGTTCTGTTGGTGATATTATCCAACGTGGTGGAACAATCTTACGCTCAGCTAGAAGTGAGGAATTTAAAACACCAGAAGGCCAACAAAAAGGTATCGAACAACTTAAAAAACATGAAATTGAAGGATTAATTGTAATTGGTGGAGATGGTAGTTTCAGAGGTGCCCAAAAGTTAACGGAAAGTGGATTTCCGTGTATAGGGGTTCCCGGAACAATCGATAATGATATCCCAGGTACAGATTTTACAATAGGCTTTGATACTGCACTTAATACAATAATCGAGGCTATTGATAAAATACGGGATACAGCTACATCACATGAGCGAACATATGTTATCGAAGTAATGGGCCGTGATGCTGGTGATTTAGCTTTATGGGCAGGACTTGCTGATGGTGCAGAAAGCATTTTAATTCCTGAAAAAAAAGACGATTTCGAAGCGGTTATCACCAAGCTAAAAAGAGGACATGAACGTGGCAAAAAGCATAGTATCATTATTTTAGCAGAGGGTGTTGGTAGTGGGTTTTCTTATGGGAAACGTATTCAGGATGCAACCGATCTAGAAACGCGCGTTACTGTTTTAGGACATATTCAACGCGGTGGTTCACCTACAGCCTCTGACCGAGTATTAGCAAGCCGTTTAGGTGCAAAAGCTGTTGATCTGTTACTAGAAGGTAAAGGCGGCAGAGTTGTTGGTATTCAACAAAATCAATTAGTTGATCACGATATATTAGAAATATTAGATCAGAAACACGCAATCAATATGGACATGTATAAGTTATCAAATGAATTGTCGATATAAGATAAATAGATAGAAATCAAGGAGGAAATAGCTATGAGGAAAACAAAAATCGTTTGTACGATTGGTCCCGCTTCTGAATCGATTGAAACATTAGAACAATTGATCAATTCGGGTATGAATGTTGCACGTTTAAATTTTTCACACGGGGATTTTGATGAACATAGACAACGGATTATTAATATTCGAAATGCAGCTGAAAAAACCGGGAAAACAGTTGCAATCTTACTTGATACAAAAGGTCCAGAAATTAGAACGGGTTCTTTTAAAAATGGAGAAGATGAAATAATTGAAGGAGGTACTGTTACTGTTTCTATGAAAGAAATAGAAGGTACAGCTGAACGTTTTTCAATTACATATCCAGGATTAATTGATGATGTCCAAGAGGGGTCTTCCATCCTACTTGATGACGGTCTAATTGAACTTAAAGTAAAAAAAATAGACCAGGAAAACCAGGAAATCGTTACTACTGCATTAAATAGCGGCACGATTAAAAATAAAAAAGGTGTTAACGTACCGAATGTTCAAGTGAAACTACCAGGTATAACAGAAAAGGATGCGAAGGATATTGAGTTCGGTATTGAAGAAGGTGTCGATTTTATTGCTGCTTCTTTTGTGCGCAGACCTTCTGATGTATTTGAAATCAGAGCATTATTAGAGGAACATGATGCTACGCATATTCAAATCATCCCTAAAATTGAAAACCATGAAGGTGTGGAAAATATAGACTCAATTTTAGAGGTTAGTGATGGAATAATGGTTGCACGTGGGGATTTAGGTGTTGAAATACCAGCAGAAGATGTTCCTCTGGTACAAAAACAACTTATTAATAAATGTAATACCGCTGGAAAACCGGTAATTACAGCTACTCAAATGTTAGATTCAATGCAACGTAACCCTAGACCTACAAGAGCAGAAGCATCAGATGTTGCAAATGCAATTTTCGATGGAACGGATGCAATCATGCTTTCAGGTGAAACTGCTGCTGGCCATTATCCAGTAGAGTCTGTTCAAACAATGAGTAGCATTGCACTAAAAGCAGAAACAGCACTTGATCATAAGTTGATTTTGACAAATCGTTCCAAAACAGTTGATATGACAATTACGGATGCAATTAGTCAATCTGTTACACATACAGCAATGAACCTGGATGTTAGTGCAATTATAACGCCTACGGAAAGTGGACATACAGCACGCATGATTTCTAAGTATCGTCCAAAAGCACCAATTGTGGCAGTTACATTTTCAGACCAAGTTAATCGTCAATTATCACTTGTTTGGGGTGTGCACGCTGCAAAGGGTAGCAAGGCTACTTCAACCGATGAAATGCTAGATATTGCGGTAGAAGAAGGGTTAAAGACAGGATTGTTTGATCGAGGAAGTAGAGTTATCATTACAGCGGGTGTACCTGTTGGAGAAAGTGGGACAACAAACCTGATGAAAGTACATGTTATTGGAGATGTAATTGCGAAAGGACAAGGAATCGGCAGAAGAAGTGCATACGGTAGGGCAGTGATTGCCAAAACAGCTGATGAAGCCATTTCAAAAGTTACAGAAGAAGATATTTTAGTAACGTATGGTACGGATCGGGATATGATGCCAGCAATTGAAAATGCTGGTGGTATTATAACGGAAGAAGGTGGGTTAACCTCACATGCTGCCGTGGTAGGATTAAGTCTTGGGATACCAGTTATCGTAGGAGTGGAAAAAGTTTTCGAACTTATCAACGATGGTGATGATATTACAATTGATGCCACAAAAGGTGATATATATAAAGGACATACTAGTGTACTTTAGAAAGTGAGGTTTAAGCCTTCATTTTTAGTACTATTTTGTTTAGCCCTAGCGCCCATTTCCTATTGTGGGCGCTTAAGCTTTTCTTGCACGTAAGGAAATGCCTGTATAAGAAAAACTTCTTCATTCGCTATTAAAGACGTAGCGAATGCCGAGTTTTTCTAAAGGGCAAGGAAAGTATAAACGAAAGTCTGTCTAGCTCCAGCGCCCAGCGCTTTTCTTATAGAAAGGATGATGATCAATGCGATGGTTAATACTTGCCTTACTAATTATTCCCGCAATGGAAATAGGTGTTTTCATATGGGCTGGTGGGATAATCGGGCCGTGGTGGATCGTATTTCTCATTATGCTTACTGGTATTGTAGGTATAATGATAGCTAAGAAGCAAGGAGCAGAAACATGGAATCGTGCACAGCTATCGATGAACAATGGCCATGTACCAGCCGAAGAAATTATTGACGGCATATGCATTTTTGTTGGAGCAGTTTTTCTATTCACACCAGGGTTCATCACAGACACAGTTGGTTTTCTCCTCGTGTTACCGGGAACAAGAAACCCATTTAAACATTTGATTCGGGCATTTATAAAGAACCGATTAAATAATGGAACGATAATTTATCGTAAGTAAGTTGACCGGACCCTTTTAGGTGCCTTTTATATAGATGAATATTTGTTTAATTACATTCGTTTGATAGCATGCATTACAAATAATTAATATAATCGGACTAATTAATAAGCCTAACACTCCCCATAGATTTAGACCGATGAACATGGTGAGCAATGCAGCTAACGGATTTACCCCTATGCTAGAGGATAATAGTTTAGGTTCTATTATTTGTCTAACAACGATAATTAGCATATATAAGATAGACAATTTTATAGTCATCGAATAATGCCCTGTTATAAATAAGTAGCCAATCCAAGGAATAAATATTACCCCTGTTCCAATATAGGGAAGTAAATCAAGTAATGCTGCCAGAATTGCTATTGTAAGTGCATACTTTACATCAAGCAATAGTAATCCAATATAGATAAAGGTTGCGGTAATAAACACTAAAACGACTTGTGCCTTTAAGAAGCCCATTATGGAGGATTTTATATGTTTTAAAAAATCTTTTACTATCGGTTTTTTAATAAATGGAAAGGTGTTTATTGCCAAAGTTTGAAGCTGGTTCCAATCTTTTGTGACTAAAAAAGCAGCAAAAAGTGTTACAGTAAATATAGTTAATGAACTAGGCAAAATGATTAACGTTTCTGGAATGTTCATCAAAAATTCTTTGATAATCACTGTTCCAGATGTAGTTATTTGGTTAGTGATTTTTTCCAGGTTATTATTAATCGCTTGTTGTTGGGACGAATCTAACGAATTAAACAAAGTTGCTAGTTTATCGTATAATGGCAAAACGTTTGAATAAAAAAATTCTTCACAAAGTGCTACAAAGTCCTGAAAATGTGCCGGTAATTGATTAGCCAAAAATGTTGTGCCTTGAATAAGTTCATTAACGATGATTGCTATACATAATACACTCACTAATAAAAATACAGATAGTACTATTAAAGTTGCGAGCGTTCGTGGAAGTTTTAATCTACCTTCAAGGATATTAACAGATGGATTTAGAATAAATGCACATAGAATAGCAATAATAAAAGGATAAAGATAAATCATACTGTACTTTGCTAGAAAAAACCCCGATATAAAGATAATAATAACAAATAGAAACCGAAGTATACGATCAATATATTGCAGATACATAAATGTCACCCCATGTTTAAGCGTTCCTAGAAAAATAAGCTTGTCTTAACTTACATATGAGCAAAAAATATGAAATAGACATAAATTTTCTAGCAAATATACGTTTTTTCTTAAAAATATTGGTGAAATTAATCGGTTTCAATTCACATTGTTATGATTATACTCTATAATTGTTCATGGGGATGACAATGTTATTTGTGAGAATATTGTCAAACATAGTCATTAATTCATTAATGTATCCTAATTAAATGTGTAAAACTTATAAAAAAGGAGAGGGATGTTATGACAACAACTAAAGGTCTCGAAGGGGTTGTAGCAACTCAATCGTCAATTAGTTCGATAATAGATGATCAACTTACATACGTTGGTTACAAGATTGATGATTTAGCCGAGAATTCAAGCTTTGAGGAAGTAGTTTATTTGCTATGGAATCTCAAGCTACCAACAAAATCTGAGTTAGATTCTTTTAAAGCAGAACTTGCTTCAAATATGGAGCTTCCAGATGCTGTAATTGAACATTTACGTTCATATGATCTATCATCAGTTCATCCAATGGCTGCATTACGTACGGCGATATCATTACTTGGACTTTACGATGATGAATCAGATGTAATGGAAGAAGCTGCGAATAAACGTAAAGCATTGCGTTTACAAGCACAAATTTCAACAATAGTTACTGCGTTTGCTCGTATTCGTCAAGGAAAAGATCCGGTTAAACCGAAAAAAGAATTAGGATTTGCTGCTAACTTCCTATATATGTTAAATGGTGAGGAAGGAAAAGATATTGAAGTTGAAGCGGTAAACAAAGCGCTTGTTCTTCATGCAGATCATGAATTAAACGCTTCAACATTTACTGCACGTGTATGTGTTGCAACGTTGTCAGATATCTATTCGGGCGTTACTGCTGCTATCGGAGCTTTAAAAGGCCCATTACACGGTGGTGCAAATGAGCGCGTAATGAAAATGTTATCTGAAATTGGTGAAGAGGAAAATGCAATTCCTTATATTAAAGAAAAAATGGAACAAAAAGAAAAAATTATGGGTATGGGACATCGCGTATATCAAAATGGCGATCCTCGGGCAAAACACTTAAAACATATGTCTAAAGAGTTAACTAAAATTACTGGACAAGCAAAATGGTATAACATGTCCGTGAAAATTGAAGACTTTATTAAAGAAGAAAAAGGCTTACCAGCAAACGTTGATTTCTATTCCGCATCTGTTTATCACAGCCTGGGAATTGATCACGACTTATTCACACCGCTTTTCGCAGTTAGTCGTGTATCCGGTTGGTTAGCACACATCTTAGAACAATACTCAAACAACCGTTTAATCCGTCCACGTGCCGAGTACATTGGACCAAAAACTCAAGACTTTATAGCAATGGAAGACCGCGGTTAATTTTATAGTATAAGCTAGAAGCTGGAAATAGTGGTAGCCGGTTAATGACCGGCTATTATCACGTCATTTTATCTGTCTAGCTCGAGCGCCCATTGCCTAGTGCCCTTCCGGCACCTCCTTACGATAAGTCAACATCGGCTTGCTTACGCTCTCCGTGTTTCCTTTATCTCATACGGTGTCGTCCAGGTCATACGGCAATAACCGGGCGCTTACACTTTTCGGATATTATGATAAAATAATTAGGTATGAAAATGACTAGGAGGTATTTTTTTATGACACAAGGAGAAAAAATTACAGTTGAAAATGGACAGATGAATGTTCCAGAACGTCCAATTATTCCATTTATTGAAGGGGACGGAATTGGTCCTGATATTTGGTCTGCTGCAAGTAAAGTAATCGAGGCAGCGGTTGAAAAAGCATACAATGGTACTAAAGCAATCGAATGGAAAGAAGTTTATGCTGGTCAAAAAGCATTTGATAAAAATGGCGAATGGTTACCTGCAGAAACACTTGATGTAATTCGTGACTACAAAATCGCAATTAAAGGACCACTTACTACACCAATCGGTGGCGGTATTCGTTCATTAAACGTTGCTCTACGTCAAGAATTAGACCTGTTTACATGCTTGCGTCCAGTTCGTTACTTTGAAGGTGTTCCTTCACCAGTAAAACGACCTGAGGATGTTGACATGGTGATTTTCCGTGAAAATACGGAAGATATTTATGCTGGTATTGAATGGCAAAAAGGTACACCAGAAGTGAAAAAAGTTATCGATTTCTTAGAAAACGAAATGGGTGTACATAATATCCGTTTTCCTGAAACATCTGGTATTGGTATTAAGCCGGTATCTGAAGAAGGAACAAAACGCCTTGTTCGTTCAAGCATTGAATATGCGATTAATGAAGGACGTAAAAGTGTTACATTAGTTCACAAAGGTAACATTATGAAATTCACTGAAGGTGCTTTCAAATCTTGGGGATATGAAGTTGCTGAAGAAGAATTTGGTGACAAAGTATTCACATGGGCTGAATATGATCGCATTGTAGAAAAAGAAGGAAAAGATGCTGCAAATAAAGCTCAAGACGAAGCAGTTAAAGCTGGTAAGATTCTTGTGAAGGATTCTATTGCGGATATTTTCTTACAACAAATCCTGACACGTCCTAAAGAGTTTGATGTAGTTGCTACAATGAACTTAAATGGAGATTACGTTTCAGATGCATTAGCAGCACAAGTAGGCGGAATTGGTATCGCACCAGGAGCAAACATTAACTTTGTAACAGGGCATGCAATTTTCGAAGCAACACACGGTACAGCACCTAAGTATGCAGGAATGGATAAAGTTAACCCATCTTCTGTAATTCTTTCAGCTGTTCTTATGCTTGAGCATCTTGAGTGGAGAGAAGCTGCGGATTTAATTTCAAAAGCCATGGATAAAACAATTGCTTCAAAAGTAGTTACGTATGATTTTGCACGTCTAATGGACGGCGCAACTGAAGTTCAATGTTCTGAGTTTGGTCAAGAACTAATTAAAAACATGGACTAAGTTAAGGAAGGGGAAAAACAATGGGTATAAAACGTAATAAAATTTCAGTGATTGGTTCTGGTTTTACTGGTGCTACAACAGCACTAATGGTCGCGCAAAAAGAACTTGGGGACGTAGTTTTGGTGGATATTCCTAATATGGAAGATCCAACAAAAGGTAAAGCATTAGATATGCTTGAAGCTAGTCCAGTTCAAGGATTTGACGCAAAAATTACTGGTACATCTAACTATGAAGAAACAAAAGATTCCGATTTAGTTATTATTACAGCGGGTATCGCTCGTAAACCAGGTATGAGCCGTGATGATTTAGTGAACACGAATGCTAAAATCATGAAATCCGTTGCTAATGAAATTGCGAAATATGCTCCAGAATCTACTATCGTTGTATTGTCAAACCCTGTAGATGCAATGACATATACAGCGTTTAAAGAATCTGGTTTCCCTAAAGAACGTGTTATTGGTCAATCAGGTGTACTAGATACAGGTCGTTTCTGTACATTTGTTGCACAAGAACTTAACCTCTCCGTAAAAGACATAAAAGGATTTGTTCTTGGTGGACATGGAGATGATATGGTTCCATTAATTCGTTATTCTAATGCTGGTGGTGTTCCATTAGAAAAACTTATTTCCAAAGAGCGTCTAGACGCAATTGTTGAACGCACACGTAAAGGTGGCGGGGAAATTGTTGGCCTACTGGGTAATGGTAGTGCATATTACGCGCCAGCTGCTTCATTAACGGTAATGGCTGAAGCAATTCTTAAGGATCAACGCCGTGTGATCCCAGCGATTGCCTACCTTGAAGGAGAATACGGATATTCAGATATCTACCTTGGTGTACCAACAGTAATTGGTGGAAATGGAATTGAAGAAATCATCGAACTAGATCTAAATGATGAAGAAAAAGCAGCTCTTGATAAATCTGCTGATTCTGTAAAAAACGTCCTTAACATCTTGCAATAATATGGAAAACTTCCCCTTGCTTTATAGTAAGGGGGGTTTTTTTAATAGATAAAGATTTACTGATTTGTTATAATAGTAAACGCTTACATATTTGGAGGTGGGAATAATGCTTGGGAAAAAGAGAAAATTAGGTAAAAAAATAAATGAATTACAGGTTGGAGATTCCTATACGGCCGTACACAGTATAGAAGATAAGGATTTATTATTATATTTAGGTTTAACAAATGATGCAAACCCATTATATATTCAGCATGACTATGCATCACAAACTCCTTATAAACAACCGATCGTTCCATCGGTAATGCTTTTTGGAATGGTGTCGTCTATTGTATCCATGCATTTGCCTGGACCGGGAAGTCATATTATTGAACAAGAAATAAAATATCCAAAACCTGCTTTTCATAGCTCAGAAGTAACATTTACGATTGAAATCACAGCTATTAATAGTGATGATCATCACCTTTCATTATCTGTTGAAGGCTACAATGCAGACGGAGATTCAGTTATTACGGGAAATCTAACGGTATGTCCTGCATATAAACCAAATTCCATTACTGCTAGTTCGTTGGAAAATTTCTTTTAAAATGATCAAAGGAACTATCACTTTTATATAATAGTGGTAGTTTTTTTATGTCACTAACCATCGCCTCCGCTTTTCTTGTCCGGCTGTGAAAAAGTTAAATATAGTAGTGGATCTACCATCGCATCTTCGAATATACTTCGCTTTCCGCGGGCGAGTGTCGAGCCTCCTTGGACTGCCGTCCTGCGGGGTCTCGCCGATCTCTTGATTCCCGCAGGAGTCTCCGTATATTCGAAATGCTAAGTTAAGGTGAAAAGTTAAATTTTTAAAATCCACGACTTTTTCAGTGGCCACACTAGCAGATAGTTGGTCCTGTTGAACGTATGGAAAGGTCACCGTACTTTCCCATGCCCTACAGGATGTAGGGTAGTTCGACGTTGCCACAGGACGTGGCGCTCTTAGTAGAACTTCATTTAATTTTTTGTACGTCACTAACCAGTCGCCTACGCTTTTCCTGTCTAGCTGCGGCTCCTAGCGACTAGCAAATAGGTAGTCCTGATGAATGTACGGAAAGTTCACCGTACTTTCCCAGTCCTATCTATTTGTACGTCGCTTAGCAGTCGCCTCCGCTTTTCTTTTCTCAATTGTAAATTTTTTTTTACATCTGTTTTTGTTCACTTCTCGTTAAGTTCCATGTACTATGTAAGTAATGGATTCAGTAGTTTCCAATGATATGAGTGGGGGCGGATGGTTTTGACACAAAAAATTCTTATAGTTGATGATGAAATTTCGATTGTGACATTACTTACATATAATATGGAGCAAGCGGGTTATGAGACTGATTATGCTTACGATGGTCTAGAAGCAATTAAAAAAGCAAGAGCAATTCATTTTGATTTAATTATTTTGGATTTAATGCTACCAGAAATGGATGGAATGGAAGTATGTAAATATCTTAGAGAAAATCATATTCAAACTCCAATTTTAATGTTAACTGCAAAGGAAGATGAGATAGATAAAATTCTTGGTTTAGAACTTGGGGCTGATGATTATATCACAAAGCCTTTTAGTCCTAAAGAGGTTGTTGCAAGAACAAAAGCTATAATAAGACGCGCTGATCAATCAAGAAAATCAACGCAGGGGTCCTTGAAAATAGGTGATTTGTTTATTTATCCTGAAAGATACGAAGCAGAAATGAATAACGAGATTATAACCTTTACTAGAAAAGAATTTGAACTGTTACATTATTTAGCTAATCATTTAGGTAATGTCTTATCAAGAGATCAATTGTTAAGTGCCGTTTGGAATTATGATTTTACTGGAGATACTAGAATTGTTGATGTGCATGTCAGTCATTTAAGAGAAAAGATTGAGCCTGATTCAAAGCATCCCAGCTATATTAAAACAATTCGCGGTCTAGGTTATAAAATGGAGGAGCCAAAATAATGCGTTATATATTTAAAAAACCTCTTAATACATATGTAATTGGAATTTTCGTATTAGTTTTACTGACTGGAGTAGTAATCAGCAGGTTAACATCTGAATATATTATATTATTTTCTGTATTGCTTGTTGAATTTGTCATTTTAGTGCTCATACTTCTTCATGTTTTTGAAAGGTATATGAAACCTATTAAAAAAGCGACAAAAACGGTAGATGAATTAGTTAAAGGGAATTACCGAGCGCGTATTCATTACACTTCAAATGGCGGTGTTGCAGAACTTAGCAACAAGATCAATATTTTGGCGAGAAATCTTAGTGAACTAACAATTCAAGAAGATATTCAGGAAAAGCAATTAACAACTGTTATTGATAATACAGAAAGTGGGCTTGTATTAATTGATGAAAAAGGGTACATCCATCTTGTAAACCGAAAGTTCATTTCAATGTTTGGAAATACACCGAAAGATTATAAAGGATATCTATATTATGATGTTCTTGGTAATGAGAAGATTGATCGTTTAGTACAACAAACGTTTTTATATGAAGAAAATGTCAAAGAATCATTTACCCAAATAATAGACTTTAATAAAAAGTATATACAGATAGTTGGAGCTCCAATTTTTAATGAAAAGAACATACTAAAAGGAGCAGTTCTTGTATTTTATGATATTACTGAATTAAAAAAACTAGAATTGATGCGAAAAGATTTCGTTGCAAATGTTTCGCATGAATTGAAAACACCGATAACCTCTATTAAAGGGTTTGCCGAAACACTTTTGGAAAATGATGAGGATAATCCAGAAACGCTAGATAAATTTCATCAAATTATTTATGATGAAAGCCATCGTCTACAAATTTTAATTCAAGATCTGTTAACACTATCTAAATTAGAAAAAGACGAATTTACATTAAAAGTTACAGATTTCAATATGAACAAGGTTGCAGATGAAGTTGTAGCAGTAATCAGCCAGCAAGCAGAAAAGAAAATGCTGAATTTGACAGTTAAAATGGAAGAAGATATTAAAGTAAAAGCAGACCGTGAGCAGATGAAACAAGTTTTGTTTAATCTCCTTGCCAATGCAGTAAGCTATACACCAGAAAGAGGAGAAATTCTGTTGACTGTCGATGAAACTGATGAATACATGCATATATCAGTTAAGGATACAGGCATTGGGATTGATAAGGAAGCAATTTCACGATTGTTTGAGCGTTTTTACCGGGTTGATAAAGCAAGAAGTCGTAATACAGGTGGTACTGGACTCGGTCTAGCAATCGTGAAACATATTGTGGATGTCCATGGTGGTAAAATTATGGTGGATAGTGAAGTAGACGTGGGATCAACTTTCCATGTGTATATACCAACAAACTTAGATTAAGAAACTGGTCACTTCATTCAAACGAAGTGACCAGTTTTCATGTCTATATTGTTAGTTTGACCGTTTTTGCTTTATACTGTAACTATACATAAAATGAATCATGGGAAACACAATCATGTACAATATTGCTGAAAAATAAGGAGGCATATATATGTCAAATAAACTAGTTTTAATTGATGGTAACAGTATTATTTATCGGGCCTTTTTTGCTTTACCATTACTGAATAATGATAAAGGTGTTTATACAAATGCTGTTTATGGCTTTACGACGATGCTACTTCGGATTTTAGAAGATGAAAAACCAACACATATGCTTGTTGCATTTGATGCTGGGAAAACGACTTTTCGACATAAAACCTATAAAGAATATAAGGGTGGACGTCAAAAAACACCACAGGAGCTATCTGAACAGTTTTCACTACTCAAAGAACTGTTAGATGCATTTGAAATCCCTCACTATCAACTAGAACAGTATGAAGCTGATGATATTATTGGGACATTAGCAACAAACGGAAAGGACGAAAAATGGGACGTCACCGTTATTTCAGGGGATAAAGATTTACTTCAGCTTGTCTCTGACCATGTTACGGTAAATCTAACCAAAAAAGGCATTAGTGATGTTGAAACCTATACGCCAGCATTTTTGAAAGAAAAAATGGAGATCAATTCGGAACAAGTAATTGAGTTAAAGGCACTAATGGGCGATAACTCAGATAACATCCCAGGTGTGCCAGGAGTTGGACAAAAAACAGCAGTAAAACTATTGAAGCAATATACCACGCTTAATGGTGTTTATGAGCATTTGGATGAGGTAAGTGGGAAAAAGTTAAAAGAAAATCTTACGAATCATAAAGACGATGCATATATGAGCAGGGATCTTGTTACAATTAAAGTTGATTCACCAATTGAAATTGGCTTGAAAGATTTAACGTATAATGGTTACCAATCTAATAAAGTAAGTACAATTTTTAAAGACTTAGGTTTTCAATCGTTATTAGGTAAATTGGACGGTGAAGAAGTCGAGACAGGTGAAACACAGCAGGATATTCAAGATATAGAGTTTAAAATAGTAGATCATGTATCAAATGATCTATTCACTGGTAAGGAATCATTAGTTGTTGAAATGACCAGTGAAAACTATCATCAAGCAAAAATAGAAGGTTTCGGCATTGCTAATGAAAAAAGTGCTTATTTCATTCCCACTGAAATTGCGTTAGAATCTGAGGAATTTAAAGCATGGGCAAGTGACCGTACGCAGGAAAAATATTTGTTTGATGGTAAGGGTTCGTTAGTGGCGTTATTAAATCATGGTATCGAAATGAAAGGGATAACGTTTGACATGCTCCTGGCCTCTTACTTATTAAATCCATCAGAGAACCATCATGATATTCCTGCGATTGGTCATCGATTGGGAAAGAAAAATGTATTATTTGATGAAGAAGTCTACGGAAAAGGTGCAAAGTTAGCAATTCCTGAGCAGGATAAGCTTGGTGAACATGTTGCACGAAAGGCTCGTGTGCTTTACGATATACAACCTGATATGGAATCAGATTTAATTAATAATAAGTTGTTTGAATTATATAAAGAGCTTGAAATGCCACTAGCACTAATTCTTGGTGATGTTGAACATACAGGTGTACGAGTTGATATCGAGCGATTGGAAAAAATGCGTGTGGAACTAAAAGAGCGACTAGATGAAATTGAAGCTGATGTCTATGAGCTTGCGGGAGAAAAGTTTAATATAAATTCACCGAAACAACTTGGCCCAATTTTATTTGAAAAACTAGAGCTACCTGTTATTAAGAAAACAAAAACTGGCTACTCTACTGCGGCAGATGTGTTAGAGCAATTACAAGATAAACATGAAATAATACCAAAATTACTTTTGTACCGTCAGTTAGGAAAACTTCAATCGACTTATATTGAGGGGCTATTAAAAGTTGTTAACAAAGACACAAAAAAAATTCATACACGCTATAACCAAGCATTGGCGCAAACAGGTAGGCTTAGCTCAGTTGATCCAAACCTGCAAAACATTCCGATCCGCTTAGAAGAAGGAAGAAAAATAAGACAAGCCTTCATTCCTTCTAAGGAAGGCTGGATTATGTTTGCAGCAGATTATTCGCAAATTGAATTAAGAGTGTTGGCACACATTGCAGAAGACGCGAAGTTAATAGAGGCATTTCGTAACGACTTGGATATTCATACCCAAACTGCGATGGATGTTTTTCACGTAAAAGCTGATGAGGTCACCTCGAACATGCGTAGGCAGGCAAAAGCTGTAAACTTTGGAATCGTTTATGGAATAAGTGATTATGGATTGTCACAAAGCCTAGGTATTACTCGAAAAGAAGCGAAACGATTTATCGATCGCTATTTGGAAAGTTACCCTGGTGTCAAAACCTATATGAATACAAGTATTCAAGATGCGAAACATCAAGGCTTTGTCTCAACACTAATGAATAGAAGAAGATATTTACCTGAAATAACAAGTAGGAATTTTAATCAACGCAGTTTTGCAGAACGAACAGCAATGAACACTCCAATTCAAGGGAGTGCAGCAGATATTATCAAAAAAGCTATGATTGACTTATATGAAAAATTAAAGGATGAAAACCTTCAAGCGCGTATTTTATTACAGGTACACGATGAATTGATATTAGAAGCGCCAAAAGAAGAGTTGGAAAAGTTGAAGGAAATTGTACCTGATATTATGGAGCATACTGTTCCTTTAAGTGTCCCATTAAAAGTTGATTATGAATATGGAGATAGCTGGTTCGATGCAAAGTAACAAGGAGAATTATACATGCCAGAATTACCTGAAGTAGAAACCGTAAAACAAACATTAAAACGTTTCGTTCTAAATAAGACTATTCAACATGTGGATGTTTTTTGGCCGAATATTATTAAACTTCCAGACGATGTAGAAGAATTTAAAGTTAACTTGCAGCAACAATCCATCATCGATATTCATCGAAAAGGTAAATTTATATTATTCGAGTTAACTGACTATACATTAGTTTCCCATCTCCGTATGGAAGGTAAATATAGTGTCCACGCATCAGGAGAACCTGTAAAGAAACATACACATGTCATATTTACTTTCACAGATGGTGAGGAGCTTCGATATAACGATGTACGTAAATTCGGAACGATGCATATTGTGAAAAAGGGCACGGAACTTGATCAAAAGCCATTAAATCAACTTGGCCCAGATCCGTTTGATAAAGCATTTACGCTTGAGTACTTTTACCAAAAGCTTCATAAAACAGATCGGGTTATCAAATCTGCATTATTGGATCAAACGATTGTTGCAGGGCTTGGAAATATTTATGTCGATGAGACGCTATTTCAAGCGGGAGTTAACCCATTAAAAAAAGCGAATAAACTCACAAAAAAAGAAGTAAAGGCAATTCAGGAAGAGGCTAAAACAATCCTTCAACATGCGATAGAACTTGGCGGTACAACCATCCGTTCTTATGTAAATAGCAGCGGTGAAATGGGTATGTTCCAACAAACGTTATATGTATATGGACAGGAAAATAATCCATGCAAAAATTGTGGGAAGCCTATAGTTAAAATGAAAATAGGTGGCCGTGGAACTCATGTGTGCATGAATTGTCAAAAATAGCATTAAAGGAGCATACATTATGGCGTTAATTATAGGGTTAACTGGAAGTATTGCGAGTGGCAAAAGTACGGTTTCTTCCATGTTTGATGCATACAATATCCCGGTAGTAGATGCAGATAAAATTTCAAGAGATGTTGTTTGCCCAGGTGAAAAGGCGTATCAACAGATTGTGCAAACATTTGGAAGTGCGATTTTGCATGAAGATAAAACGATAGACCGCAAGAAGCTGGGTTCCATCATTTTTCCTAATCAGAAAAAACGTTCGCAATTGAATTCAATTGTGCATCCTGCAGTACGAGAAAAGATGTTACAGCAACGAGATGAGTTTATTGCATCTGGTGCAAATTGTGTTGTACTTGATATCCCATTATTATTTGAAAGCAAATTAACCCATTTTGTTGATAAAACAGTCGTCGTGTACGTTAATAAAGAAACACAACTTGCACGTCTGATGAAACGGGATGGTTCAACAGAGGTTGAGGCAAACGAAAGAATTAATTCTCAGATTTCATTAAATGAAAAAGCAAACATGGCAGATGCAGTTATCGACAATAATGGAACAAAAGAACAATCAAAAGAAAAATTAGACAAGCTATTAAAATCCTGGAAAATTATATAACATTAAGTGAAGATATAGGTAGTTATTCCACCTATATCTTCTTTTTGGCACAAAATTATCGTTTTTTAAAGCACATTTTACGAAATATGTGTTATACTACTTATTAATAAAGGATAAAAAGTATAGCATATATGGGAGGACTTTATATGAATAAAACACGAGTTGCCATAAATGGATTTGGTCGAATTGGACGAATGGTCTTTCGCCAAGCTATCAAAGACAATCAATTAGAAGTTGTAGCAATTAATGCAAGTTATCCTCCAGAAACACTTGCCCATTTAATTAAATATGATAGTGTACATGGAATTTTTAACGGTGAAGTGAAAGCGCTTCAGGATAGTCTTGAAATCGACGGAAAGACTGTTTTACTTGTTAATTCACGCGAACCACAGAAATTACCTTGGAAAGATCATAATATAGATATTGTAATTGAAGCTACAGGTAAGTTTAACACGAAGGATGGCGCTGGATTACATCTACAGGCGGGCGCTAAAAAAGTTGTTATCACAGCCCCGGGGAAAAATGTTGATAACACAATTGTGATGGGTGTTAATCATGATACGTATAATCCTGATAAAGAGCATATTATTTCGAACGCTTCGTGCACGACAAACTGTTTAGCCCCAGTTGTAAAAGTAATTGATGATAACTTTAAAATTATCAATGGCCTTATGACAACCGTGCATGCATTTACAAATGATCAAAAGAATTTAGATAATCCACATAAAGATTTACGTCGTGCAAGAGGCTGCACACAATCGATTATTCCTACATCTACTGGTGCTGCAAAGGCTTTAGGATTAGTATTACCGCATTTAGATGGTAAACTGCATGGAATGTCATTACGTGTGCCGACACCAAATGTATCGCTAGTTGATCTTGTAGTTGATGTGGAAAAATCTGTTTCAGCTGAAGATGTTAATAAAGCATTTGAGCAAGCAGGTGCGAACAAATTAAATGGAATTGTTAAATACAGTAAGGAACCATTGGTATCTATTGACTACACAACTACGGAGTATTCTGCAATTATAGATGGCCTTTCAACGATGGTTATGGAAGATAATAAAGTCAAAGTGTTAGCTTGGTATGATAATGAATGGGGTTATTCAAACCGTGTAGTCGATCTTGCAAAATATGTAGGAAGTTATCTGAATCAAGAACAAGTGAAAATTTCTTAATATAATGGACCTTGGAGGGCATATGCTCTTTCAAGGTCAAATTTTTTCTTGATAAAAAACATATTGCAAAAATAAAAAAAACAGTTTATACTTCTTTGTGACCTTCTAATATGCAATACACCTACTTAAAGGGTTAGGACCTCTTTGGACTAACTTTCCCCCGTGGTATGGTGAAGTAACAAACGGAAGGACTTAACAATTCGTTTAAGGGGGAAATGTAATGGATACAATGGGAAGACACGTAATTGCTGAATTATGGGAATGTAATATAGATAAATTGAATGATATGGGATTAATCGAACGTATATTTGTAGATGCAGCTTTAAAAGCGGGTGCGGAAGTACGAGAGGTCGCTTTCCATAAATTTGCACCACATGGTGTGAGTGGAGTAGTTATCATCTCGGAATCACATTTGACGATTCACAGTTTCCCAGAGCATGGATATGCAAGCATTGATGTATATACCTGCGGGGATATTATTGATCCGAATGTTGCGGCAGAACATATCGCGCGTTCATTAGAAGCAAAGACATATGAAAAAGTAGAAGTTCCACGTGGAATGGGTTCTGTAAAGGTTAATAAATTCCAAGTGTTATAAAATAATTGATTAAAAATAAAAAGTTGATTAGACTTGTCCCCTTATCGATATCTATTCGATAAGGATGAGTTTAATCAGCTTTTTTTATGATTTTTTGTCTAGCTCCAGTGCCCATTGCCTAGTGCCCTTCCGGCACCTCCTTGCGATAAGTCAACATCGGCTCGCATCCGCTCACCGTGTTTCCTTTACCTCATACGGAGCCGTCCAGGTCATACGGCAATAAACGGGCACTTCCACTTTTCTAATTAGTTAAATTGCGGGAAACGTGTTAAAATGTGATGTAGTATCTATAAATTTATCATAATGTGACGAGGTGTAGGGGATGTCAATTAAGCAAACCATAAAAAAATACTTTAGTAATCATTCAGAAACAAGTGATAACCATTTGGATACATCACTTCAAACACATTATTATAAAACTACTAAAGATAAAGCACTTGCCAAATTAGAGGAATTATATACGAAATCACAAAACTATTCGATACATTCGATTTCGAAAGAGCATGGGGAAATCAGCCTTTATTATAAGAAAACCTTTATCATTGCGACTATTATTTCTGTCAGGCCATTTAATACTGCAATTGATTTTTCCGTTACTACTGAATCCGCATTACCTTTTGATTTTGGTAACAGTACAAGAGTTATTGAACAGTTATATAAACAATTAAACAATGAATTACCTTATATTGAAACGAAAAGATAATCTTAGTAAAAAGGAGCGGGGTGGAGCGAAATGAGATGTTCTAATTGTGATTACAAAAGTACAAAGGTTCTTGACTCACGACCTATTGAAGAAGGTCGATCAATCAGGCGTAGAAGAGAATGTGAGCAATGTGGGTTTCGCTTTACCACGTTCGAACGAATAGAAGCAATACCTTTAATTGTTGTTAAAAAAGAAGGCGCGAGACAAGAATTTAGTAGAGAAAAATTGATTAGGGGATTGATCAGGTCCTGTGAAAAGCGACCCGTTCCCGTTGAGAAAATAGAGTCAATTGCATTAGATGTGGAAAAGGAACTACGTGATAAGGGCGTATCGGAAGTAGAAAGTAAAGAGATAGGCGAAATGGTAATGGATCGACTAGCAAAGGTCGATGAAGTTGCATACGTACGTTTTGCTTCTGTTTATCGTCAATTTAAGGATATTACTGTCTTTTTAGATGAATTGAAGGATTTAATTAAAACAGATAAAAAGTAATGGGTTAAGAAGGAGTTAGGGTTATGAATGTTATTGGAAAGGTCTTACCAGTAGATGGGTATTACGTGTCACAAAAAAAGAGTCTACCAGTAGACTTCGAAAAAGCAATGACTCATTTATACCAACCTTTGATTGGAATTGAAGCTGTTTCTCTTTTCATGACATTATTGCACGAGGTTGAAGTACAGAATTTGGAAGACCCACAAACACATCACACATTAATGAACTATTTAAACATGCCACTAGATGAAATATACCGGGCAAGACTAAAATTAGAGGGCATTGGCTTAATGAAAACCTATGAAAGACTACTTGATGAACAGTCAATTTATACGTATGAATTATTGGCCCCTTTTTCTCCCAGTGAATTTTTTACAGATGAAATGTTAGCACAATTACTTTATTACCATATTGGCGAAGAGAAGTTTGTTCTTTTAAAACAGCGGTATTATAAAAAACAATTGTCTCATACTGGAAAAAACGTTACTGCTGCATTCAATGATGTATTTCAAACGTTTCAACCGTATAATCAAACGATGAACGCAGCGGAGCATAATGAGGACGAACCTATTATAGATTCGATAGATTTTTCTTGGATTAAAAAAATGTTGGAGCAACGAATGATACCTGCAAACAGTGTTCTTACTGTAAGTAATAAACAGCTTATTATACAAATGATGAAGTTGTATGAATTAGAAACACATGAAATCGAAAAAAGTATGTTGTGGGCCTTAACTGATGAAAACACATTACATACTGAAGAGTTCAAGAATGCCTGTCATGATGTATTTAAATCTAAATATAATACGACAACCATCAAGCTTACAGAAAAGGTAGAAAAAAAAGAGATACCGAAGTCAATACCTCAAACACAGGAAGAACAACTTGTGCATCATTTAGAAACCATTTCTCCAAAACAATTGTTAGAGGACTTATCTAGTGGTAATCATGCTTCAGAACAAGATATGCGAGTGATCCGTGAAGTAATGACATTACAGGGATTGCCATCTCCTGTTATGAATGTATTGATTCACTTTGTATTGCTTCAATCAAATATGAAACTATCAAAAGCTTATTTAGGAAAAATTGCTAGTCATTGGTCACGTGCTAATTTGCAAACGGCAAAAGAAGCAATGGTTTTTGCAAAAAAAGAGAAGAATAGATATCAAAAGTCAACATCACCATCATCGAAACCATCCTATTCCAATTCCAAGAATTACTCGAATGAAGTTGTACCAGATTGGTTTAAGGATCGCAAGAAAGACAATGTGAAAAAAATTCCGGTGAAGAATGAAACTGAATCAACTAAAGAAAAAGAAGAGATGGACGAATTATTAAGAAAAATATCTAGTAGCAATAAAAAATAATCATTTCCAAGGATGATTGATATGAAACCAGTACAATCAACATTAAAAAAATGGATGAACGATAATAAAGATTTTAAGGAAAACTACATGAAAATCAGAAAAGATGTGTTAGAAGATCCTGAAATTAAAGAATTTCTATCGCTTCATCCCGAGTTATCAAAACAAGAAATCGATAAAAATCTTATTAAATTATATGAGTACAAAACACAGTCTAAACAATGTGATAAGTGTAAATCACTTGGTGGCTGCATTAATATGTTAAATGGGTATTCACCAATTCTTAAAACGGAAAACAACGAAATCCATTTGCAGTATGAAAAGTGTCATAATCGAGTTAGTTTTGAGAAGCAAAAAGAGCAACAGCAACTAATCCAAAGTCTTTACATGCCAAAAGAAATTCTTGAGGCATCGACTGATAAAATTGAAAGTGATTCGGCACGAAAGTTAGCAATAAAGGAAATGGTTGACTTTATTGAGAAAGCAAAAACAGGTCTCCCTTCAAAAGGGTTATATTTTTATGGACCATTTGGCGTTGGGAAAACGTTTTTCCTGGGAGCAATTGCAAATCGACTAAAAGAAGATAAAATCTCATCTATGATTATCTATATGCCCGAATTTGTTCGGGAAATTAAAGCTTCCTTAAAAGATGACTCGATAAATAGAAAAATCGAGTACTTTAAAAAGGCTGAAGTTCTGATGATTGATGACATTGGGGCTGAATCTCAATCAGCATGGTTTCGTGATGAAATCCTCGGATCTATTTTGCAGTATCGTATGATGGAAGGACTTCCAGTGTTTTTCACTTCCAACTATAACCTAGACCAATTAGAGGACCAGTTAGCCAAAACAAATCGTGGAGCTGTTGAAACAGTTAAAGCAGGACGAATTATTGAACGTATCAAACAAGTGAGTAAAGAAGTACAAATCTCTGGAGAAAACAGACGAAATAGCTAGACAAGAAAAGCGTAAGCGCCCGATAATTGCCGTATGACCTGTGCCCACGCAACGTGGGTAGTTCGATGTTGCCACTCAAGTGGCGGTTTCAATCGAACCTCTTTTTATATGAGATGAACTAGACTTATCGCCAGTAATGGCGAAAGTCAAAGTGAATCTTATGTTGTGATGAAGTGAAAAGGAAACACGAAGAGCGGAGCGATTCGATGTTGATTTATCGTAAGGAGGCGCCAGAAGGGCACTAGGCAATGGGCGGGCGCTGGCCGATAAAAACGCCACGTCCTCGAAAAAGAAACCCACTTTTTCTTCGTGCGATGCTTTTCAGGGAAGTTTTCCTTGTCCTGTGGCTTTATCGGCACTAGTACGTCCTGTACGTAGGAGCTAGACATTCAAAACTACCAATTAAAAATTTATGGTAGTTTTTTTCTTTATACATCTTTTCATCATTCTTTCCATATAATGTATCAGCTTGGTTTTGTGAGGGTGAGATGTATTGCTGGATATTTATATGGAGTCAGATAAAGAAGTGATTAGTTTTTGTGAGTCGTTATTTCAAATTAACAAAAAGATTGAGTTACATTGGAAGACGAATGAAGAATGGGGGAATCATTTACAAATCGAAATTGAGGATGTCGATAATGCATCGCTTGATTCAATTGCAAGAGCACTTGTTGATGTATTTATGTTTCATCGTTTGTCAGATATGATACGATCAGTTATAAAAGATGTATACTATTACTCAAATGATGATGAAATCGATAAGATATTAGATCTTACTCATTGGATCATTACTGGGGGGGATGACGAAAATATAGATTTGACCGATACTGAAGATCCAGGTTTATTTTTGGAGTCATTATTTATTACAATGATAAGAAGTTCGTGTACCGTTCATTATGATTCATTGGTAACGTTCCGAATAAAACCATTTAAAGAACTTATCAAGTGCTTTACTGGACTAGCTATTGATGAATTGAAACGGGAAGAGGACCATCAATCTTTTGTAAACGCACTTAGGGAATATATAGCTAAAAAGAAAGCGGTATTTCCAACCATTTATATCATACAAGGAGATCCGTTTACATTTTTCGATTCAAACGGAAAACGTTTTACAAACATAGATTTACAAGTGATTATGCAAAAGGAACCGTTGTATATTGTTGGGTTAGATAATAATGAATGGAATTTATCTCCGTTAATAGCGATGGCTCCTGAAACGATAAAAATTTATGGGGATAATCCGGTTGAACCAAAAACATTAACGATTATTAATGTTTTTCAGGAGCGAGTAGAATTTGAACCGATGAACAATTTTCCTTTTCCTCAATATTTAAAAAAACTATGAATTGCCACTTGCAAATATAATTTGCTGGCGCTATAATAAAATTTATATATATTTTAATTAATATTTGGTAATGATAAGGACAAGATCGTTTGCGGCTTGTACAGTAAAGAGAGGGAAGTCATTGGCTGGAAACTTCCTCAGGTACATCAAATGATTACCACCTTTGAACTCTACTATTGAAATAATTAGTAAGTAGTAGCGTATATTCTGCGTTAAAGATCAATGAAGCCGTGATTATATATCACGGGAATCAGGGTGGAACCACGTGACCAACGCTCGTCCCTTTGCAATAGTGCAGAGGGATGGGCGTTTTTTGTGTCAAAAACGAAAGTGTCTGGTTAGCGGCGTATTGACGTTGTAGCTGGATGTGTCTAGTAAAAGAAAAGAAGGAGTGTTTTTCATGGCAGCAGAAATTTCAATCATTTTTCCAGATGGGGCTAGCAAAGAATTTCCTAATGGAACTACTGGAGAAGACATTGCATTCTCTATATCACCTGGATTAAAAAAGCAAGCATTAGCAATTAAGTTAGACGGTAAGCTAGTAGATTTACGTCGTGGTCTAGACCATGGTGGTGAAATTGAAATTATTACCTATAAAAATCAGGAAGGTCTAGAGGTTGTACGGCATTCCACTGCTCATCTTATGGCCCAGGCAGTTAAACGTTTATATAAAAACGTGAAATTTGGTGTTGGTCCTGTCATTGAAGAAGGATTCTATTATGACATGGATATGGAACATTCCCTAACACCAGAGGATCTACCTAAAATTGAAAAAGAGATGCAGCGAATTGTTGATGAGAATTTGGAAATTGAACGTATCGAAGTATCCAGGGAAGAAGCGAAGGAAATGTTTCGTTCAATTGGCGATAATTTAAAGCTTGAATTAATCGATGCGATACCTGAAGGTGAACAAGTAACAGTCTACAAGCAGGGTGAATTTTTTGACCTATGTAGAGGTGTACATGTCCCTGCTACAAGTAAAATCAAAGCCTTTAAATTATTGACTATATCTGGCGCATATTGGCGTGGTGATAGTAATAACCAACAGCTTCAACGTATTTACGGAACAGCTTTTGAAAAACCAGGCCAAGTTCAAGACTATTTAAAACTCCTAGAAGAACGTAGAGAACGTGATCATCGAAAACTTGGAAAAGAGTTGGAGATATTTACTGTTTCACAAAAAGTAGGTCAAGGATTACCATTATGGTTACCTAAGGGTGCAACAATTCGTCGTAATATTGAACGTTATATTGTTGATTTAGAAGAACGTTTGGGCTATGACCATGTTTATACTCCAGTTTTAGGTAGCGTGGAATTGTATAAGACTAGTGGACACTGGGATCATTATAAGGAAGATATGTTCCCTACACTTGAAATGGATAATGAAGATTTAGTTTTACGCCCGATGAACTGTCCACATCATATGATGGTCTATAAGAACCAGTTATATAGTTATCGTAATTTACCAGTACGTATTGCGGAGTTAGGTACCATGCATCGTCATGAAATGAGTGGGGCTCTTGCTGGATTACAGCGTGTTCGAGCGATGACATTAAATGATGCACATATATTTGCCCGCCCAGAACAGTTGAAGGATGAATTTATTCGAGTGGTAGAACTTGTACAAAAAGTATATCAAGACTTCGGAATCAATGAATACTATTTCCGACTTTCGTATCGCGACCCAGAAGATAAAGAGAAATATATAGATAATGACGAAATGTGGGAAAAAGCACAGGCAATGCTGAAAGAAACAATGGAAGAAATGGGAGTAGACTATGTGGAAGCTGAAGGGGAAGCGGCATTTTACGGTCCTAAGCTTGATGTGCAAGTAAAAACGGCATTAGGAAAAGACGAAACATTGTCCACTGTTCAGATTGACTACCAGTTACCAGAACGATTTGATTTAACTTATATCGGAGAAGATGGAAAAGAACACCGACCAGTAGTGATTCATCGTGGTGTCGTTTCAACGATGGAACGTTTTGTAGCATTCCTTTTAGAAGAATATAAAGGTGCCTTCCCTACTTGGCTGGCTCCTGTTCAGGTAAAGGTCATTCCAGTATCTCCAAATGTTCACTTAGAGTATGCTAAGGATGTAGCAGATAAACTTCGATTACAGGGTATACGAGTAGAAGTTGATGAACGAGATGAAAAAATCGGCTATAAAATCCGTGAGGCTCAAACACAAAAAATTCCTTTTGGATTAGTTGTCGGTGACAATGAGATAGAAGAAAACGCAGTTAATGTACGTAGATATGGTGAAAAGAACTCCGAGACAATTAGTTATCAAGATTTTGAACAATTAATTACAGAGGAAAATAAGAGCAAAACATTACGAAAACAGTAATGATGCTATTCATTTTAACTTTACCTAAGCATATACTATAGTAGGTAAAGTTAATGATTAGCTTTTATGCTAGGGTTGTTTGACATAGACTGGATTCAATGGTATAGTATAAAAGTTGAATAAAATTAAATGATCTGAGACAAGTAGAGGCACCCGCTTCTCACCTGTTCAACGCATACATGCAGTTGACTGGTTTCTAACTTCTTTAAATAAATGATTAAAGTCGTGTGGGTGCATATATTGTACCTGCACTTTTTTTATGACCGCTTGTCAATGAAGGATCAGGATTACTTTACACTATTTTGGAGGTGGCTGGCTATTAGCAAAGATATGAATGTAAATGAAAAAATTCGTGCGAGAGAAGTACGTTTAATCGATTCAAACGGTGACCAACTTGGTGTTAAATCACGTCAAGATGCATTAGAAATTGCCCAAACTAGAAACTTAGATTTAGTTTTGGTTGCACCTAATGCAAAACCACCAGTTTGTCGAATCATGGACCATGGAAAATATCGCTATGAGCAACAAAAGAAAGAAAAAGAAGCTCGTAAAAATCAAAAAATTATTAATGTGAAAGAAGTTCGTTTCACACCGGGAATTGGCGAACATGATTTTGTTACAAAATTAAAGAACGCTAGAAAATTCCTTGAAAAAGGTGACAAAGTAAAAGCAGCTGTACGTTTTCGTGGTCGAGCAATCACTCACAAAGAACTTGGTCAAGAAGTATTAGACCGACTAATTGAGGAGTGTAAAGACATTTCAACGGTTGAATCAAGACCGAAAATGGAAGGTCGTAATATGTTCATAATGCTCGCACCCATAAACGAAAAATAATTCTTAAATGTTTACAAGGAGGAAATCTCATGCCTAAAATGAAAACCCATAAAGGTTCTCAAAAACGTTTTAAAAGAACCGGATCTGGAAAATTAAAACGTTCACACGCTTACACAAGCCATATGTTTGCAAATAAATCGCAAAAACAAAAACGTAAATTGCGTAAAAGCACACTTGTATCTGCAGGGGACTACAAACGCATCAAAGCAATGCTTCCAAAGTAAGCTACTAAACTAAATTAAATGATATACAATGATATAGATTTGTATTAGGAGGGTATTAATATGCCACGTGTAAAAGGTGGAACAGTTACGCGCAGACGTCGTAAACGCGTACTAAAATTAGCAAAAGGTTATTATGGTTCAAAACGCACGCTATTTAAAACAGCAAAACAACAAGTAATGAAGTCAGGTCAGTATGCTTATCGTGACCGCAGACAGAAAAAACGTGATTTCCGTAAATTATGGATTACACGTATAAATGCTGCAGCTCGCATGAACGATATCTCGTACAGCAAATTGATGCACGGATTAAAAGTTGCTGGTATTGACGTTAACCGCAAGATGTTGTCAGATTTAGCTATCAATGATGAAAAAGCTTTCGGACAACTTGTAGAAAAAGCAAAATCAGCAATTAAGTAAAGAAAAGCGGAGGCGACTGGTCAGAAGTGGACGCATAAGCAAGGAACCGAAGAACGCAAGGGTTTAAGCGTTCGGAGTGTTCATTGCTTATGACGGCAGCTTCTAGGAGCCATAGCTAGATAATAAATGAGAAAATGACCAAATTCCAATGAATTTGGTCATTTTCTATAAACGAAGGAAAGATTAAAATGAACATAGAAATGGTAGTTGTTTGGTACTTGGTCATCATAAACATTATTGCTTTTATTCTTATGGGAATCGATAAAAGAAGAGCGATAAAGCATAAATGGCGTATTTCTGAGAAAACACTTCTGGTAACTGCTATAGTTGGGGGATCAATAGGAGCAATCGTCGGTATGCGGATGTTCAGGCATAAAACAAAACATCGTTTATTCACAATTGGAATGCCGTTTATTTTAGTCATACAGGTTGCATGTGTATTTATTGTTCCTTCCATGTCATAAAGGCTCGTCTTATGTCATATACATGTACTAAGTGGTCTTTTCACATGCTGCACAAGATGGCAAAGGCAAGCAGAGGAGGCATGGTATGGAACTGTTTGGTAGTTATCTAATGGCGGTGGTTGAAACTGGTGGTATATTTGCACCGCTATTATTCATTAGCTTTCATTTACTGAGACCATTGTTTTTCCTTCCAGTAGTATTTATCTGTATTTCAGGCGGAATATTATTTGGAGCTGTCGCAGGAAGTGTATATTCGATTATCGGCATTACATTATCAAGTATGGGTTTCTATGGATTTATTCGTTGGATGCCAAAAACGTTCAAAAAGCTTGTTCATTTAAAAGGAAAACTAATCGGGAACCATTCAGAATTGACCACCTCGCAAATTGCAATACTTCGTCTTATACCATTTATTCATTTTCATCTTTTATCACTCTGTTTAATTGAAGTCACACAAGGTTTTAAGGATTATACGAAATCATCTTTATTAACAAATATACCCTTAGCACTTTTGTATACATCGATAGGGAAATGGATTTCTAACTTATCCCCTCTATACATTATCGTGTTACTAGTTGCAATCCTACCACTTATATATTTTTTAAGAAGAAAAGAAGTTGTTATTAAGTGGAATGAGTTTTTTCCCGTTCGAACATAATATTAGTTTTTACCAGGAAGGAATTCAAATTAAATTTGAATTCCTTTTTTCCATTTTTACTTTCATTCAATTGGGGTTAATACTAGTTTATTAACTGGGTGCTTCCATTCTATTTTGGAATATGGATATCGAATTAAGATTTCTTTTTCCAAAAAGTATAGATCATCGCGTGTAAATCCTTTGAGTTCCATTGGTTCATGAACAAACACATGGATGGTTACTACCTCAAAGGCTTGTTCAGTTGTACCAAGATATTTTTCCCCTTCAAAGGAGCAACCTTTATAAACAAACTGGAAATTTTTTTTACTGTTGCCCGGCTCATCCAAAAAATAAAAATCATTATGGGCCTTTGCAATGTGTAATTTTCGTTTTGGATTTCGAAAATATTGATAAAATGTGTAGACGAGAAGAATGATGGCAAACAATATTAAAATCCGAAATAAAATAATAATCATATTCAACCGTCTCCTTGAAAGTTTGTTATTCTTATATACGATATAAGCATGTCTCAGGTTTCACATTTCGAAAGTTTTTCATGATACAATCATAACAAACATGAAAAGAGGGATAATAATTGGACTGGGAAAAACTATTTTCGATGCAAAAACAACTAGATAGTCATATCGAAGAAAAAAATGATGTGGATAAGAATCAACTTTTTGAGTCAAAATATCTTGCATTACTCGTGGAAATAGGAGAGCTTGCAAACGAAACGAGATGCTTTAAATTCTGGAGCGCAAAAGCACCAAGTGATAAGGACACCATCCTCGAGGAATATGTTGATTGCCTTCATTTCATTATGTCACTAGGAATTGAAAAAAGTTATCTATACGAATCTAATAGCGATTATTCATCCAATGTGTCTGCAACTGATCAGTTTAATAAATTGTTCAGCCAGTGTGTATTATTTCATGAGAAGGCAAATCGGACAAACTATCTGAATATGTTCCATCACTTTTTAGTGTTAGGTAATGCCCTGGGCTTTGACGAACAAGCAATCATCGGGGCTTATAAAAAGAAAAATGATAAAAATTATGAAAGACAAGAACAGGGATACTAGTAAATATTTTGTTATTTTTCTAAATAAAGTTATAATTGATGGTGGATTAAATTTAAGGAGGAAAATACATATGCCAAAATTAGATGAAACACTAACCATGTTTAAGGATTTAACCGATGCAAAAGGAATTCCGGGTAATGAAAAAGAAGCAAGAGATGTTATGGAGAAGTATATTAGTCCATACGCAGACGAGGTTTTCACTGATAACCTAGGTAGCTTAATTGCTAAAAAAAGTGGTAATGAAAATGGACCAAAAATCATGGTAGCAGGTCACCTTGATGAAGTTGGTTTCATGATTACACGAATTGATGAAAAAGGATTTATTTATTTTCAAACAGTTGGTGGATGGTGGAGTCAAGTAATGCTTGCTCAACGTGTTACCATTATGACTGGTAAAGGGGATGTGACAGGTATTATCGGTTCACAACCGCCACATATTCTATCTCCTGAAGCTCGTAAAAAACCAGTAGATATTAAAGATATGTTTATTGATATTGGTGCATCAAGCAAAGAAGAAGCATTCGAATTTGGTGTTAAACCTGGTGATTCAGTCGTTCCTTATTTTGAATTCACACAGATGAAAAATGAAAAAATGCTTCTAGCTAAAGCTTGGGACAACCGTATTGGTTGTGCAATCGCTATTGAAGTATTAAAACAGTTGAAAGGCACAGATCACCCAAATGTTGTTTATGGTGTTGGTACTATTCAAGAAGAAGTTGGATTACGGGGAGCAAAAACCTCTACACACGCAATCAAGCCTGACATTGGATTTGCTGTTGATGTAGGAATTGCAGGAGATATGCCTGGAGTCTCTGATAAAGATGCAGATAGTAAACTGGGCGATGGGCCTCAAATTATTTTATATGATGCATCAATGGTTTCTCACAAGGGTGTTCGTGACTTCATCATTAACACTGCCGATGAGAATAATATTCCATACCAATACGCAACAATGTCTGGTGGGGGAACGGATTCAGGTTCGATTCATTTAACAGCAAATGGAGTTCCATCATTATCTATTACTGTTGCAACCCGTTATATCCATTCACATGCTGCAATCCTGCACAGAGATGACTTTGAAAATGCGGTAAAATTGATTGTAGAAGCAATTAAAAAGTTAGACAATGATAAAGTAAAAGAAATTGTTTTATCCTAATAAAAAAATCAGTAGCAATTTGCTACTGATTTTTTGTTTCTATGCCAAATAATTATTCATTACTTTTTCGACATAGTTTTGTGTTTCTTCAAATGGTGGTATTCCTTGATATTTATCGACATTACCTGGTCCTGCATTATATGCTGCCAAGGCTAATTCAATATTACCATTATAGCGATCTAACATTTGACTTAAATACTTTGTACCGCCTTCAACATTTTGAGAAGGATCTAACGGATTCATTACACCAAGACCTCTGGCAGTTGCAGGCATTAACTGCATAAGTCCAAGTGCCCCGGCACTACTTTTCGCATTTGCATGATAGTTAGATTCAGCATTAATGACTGAATGAATGAGTTTTTCATCAATGCCATATTTGTTCGCTTTTTGTGTAATAAGTGAATCGAATTGCGTCGGTGAAATGGCACTTCCCACTGGGTTAACCGGATTATATGTAGACACAGAAGGAAAGGTGGGTGCACTATTATACAGTATGTTAGTTTGCTGTTTGGTTTCTGCCTGGTTTATTCTATCTTGTAATAGTTGTTTAAAAGCTAGATCAATTAAAGGAGAATTATAGGACTTTGAGTTATCAGATGATGACATGATTGACATAGCTTGAAATTTAATGAGATTCTGCAATTTTTGTAATTCCATCATGTTTTTCTCCTTTCTCACTACTTGTCTATATTTTAGCCATAAGACCATACATATGCAATAAATTTTTACAATATTTGTGGTTTATTGCCAGCCTCAATTAATCTATTTTGATAAAATGTGTCCTTTCCAATACAGAAAATCCGATCACATAAATTTATAATTTCATCCATATCATGTGAGGTAAAGAGAATCATAGTGCCTTTTTCCTTGGCTAGCTTTTGTAGAAAAGCACTAATCTCGTTCTTTGATTTTAAATCGATTCCTACAGTAGGTTCATCTAATAATAAAACTTCTGGATCGTGTATGAGGCTAATTGCTAAATTTAATTTTCGTTTCATACCACCAGACAAACGCTTTACAGGTTCCTTCCATTTATCTAATTTCATATCCAAGCAAATTTGGTATAGTTCTTCATTTGTTTTTTTTACTGTGGATAACTTTTCGAAAAACATCATGTTTTCTTGTACTGTGAATTCTTCCCATATTGCAATTTCTTGAGGAACGAAACCAATCATTTGCCTTATGTTTTTAATGTTTTTATCGAATGGCAAAGAATGAAGGGATAATGTTCCTTTTGTTGGCTTTGACAAAGTTGCTAGGATTTTTAGTAACGTTGACTTACCAGCCCCATTTTCCCCAACAAGGCCAACAATTTCACCTGAATTTATCGTAAATGATAGGCAATCTAGAATTTCGCGGTTACCATAGGTTTTGGATAATGAAGTTACATTAAGCATAATACTGCTCCTTTCGTACATACCATATGATAGATGAGATTAGTAGAAAAACTGGCCAAAAGTTTATTAGGTCACCTGAAAGTAAGGGACCTAACGGATTAATTGCAGTGAACCATGGCCACCTAGATAAAAGTCCGTTTATTGGTAAAATTGCTCCGCTACTTATCATTGTCAAAAGTGTAATCGCAAACGAGACCACATAGTAACGAAAAGTATTTTTAAATAGAAGCGCTAATAAAAATGCACCTAGAAGAAGGATTAAACGATAGCACATCATCCCAATAATAAAAGACATACTAATTTGTACATGATGAAGCGAGTAAAAAACAGATAATGTAATAGTATCCATCAAAATAAGTAAAAGGCTATAAAAGCCGAAGCTTCTCACCAAATATCCTTTAAAACTAATTCCCATAAATGCGAATCTTGGTAAAACCGGAGAATGGTTTTCCTTCACTACCCAGTCAAAAAGAAGCAGTGTAGATAGCATGCTGAAAATACTCCAAATCCCCCAAATATTCCATAAAGGTATGTTCTTGGTTGACTTCGACTCCACTTTGTTGAAGTCGAAGGAAGTTTGCAGTAAATGTTCCTCTTTCTCTATTTCTTTACTCTTTGAAATGATTTCATCCCATGACCATTCTGAATCTGATTGATAGTTTTCAGCTAATTCTTTAATAATATAGGCTGTTTTAGATCGTCCTGTTTCTTGTTGAACATAGGACAGTACCATTTCCTTTACAAGTGAATAAGCAAACGATTGGTTGGATTGATAGCTTGTAATGATGTGATTTCTTTTCCCTTCACGTATTTGATCAGCAAAATCACCGTGTATCACAAAAACACTATCAATTTCATGTTTTTTCAATTGATATAAAGCAACATCCTTGGTAAGATCCCGAGCCTCGATGAATGATGTTGTCGAAATTTCATTAAAAAGTTCATTTGTGACTTCATTGTGGTCTTCTATTACAATGCCTACTGGAATCTTGCTGTCATCCTGTACAGCGCTAAATATAGTTGTTAAACCAATTGAGGCTACTAATGGTATGAGCAGCCAAAACAGTAGGCTGATCCAATGCTTTTTCATATGTAATAAACGTGCTTCTATAACTTTTTTCAACGCGAAACACGCTCCTTCCAGGTAGAGATACCAAAAAAGATAAGGACTCCGATAATCATATAACCAATAAGAGGGAGAAAAGATACATATACACTATTATTCAAAATGATTTCTTGTAACCAATGGAGTGCTTGGTAAGAAAAGCTGTAAGGTAATATTCCCTGAACGTAAAACGGGTAATAGATTGTTGGGACGATTGCACCACTTACTAATAAAAGCAGTCCTGTATAAAAAGTTTGAACGAATAAACGAATTTTTGATGCCGTAAGAATTACTTCTATTATCGCTAGTCCAACTAAAAACACAAAACTATAAACTAGCGTCAATATGGCAATTTTTCCATAATCACTTAAAAAGAGTTGTGTATTTAAAAACGCAATAATTCCGATGAAAATAATAGCAGTAAAACAGATTGTTACGATCCATGAAACAATCATTTTAGCAAATACTTGCTGTGTATCTGTTACACTATATAATCGCATTCTATTCTTCATCTTAGATTCTTCTTCTCTCGTTAAAATAGAGTATAAAGTCAGCAGCCAAATCGTTACGATAATAAATAAACTACTAAGTCCATAATATTGAATAGGGGAGTTTGAGACATTGTTCGTTAGCGTTTCTTCATCTAAAATTTTGTCTTTTCCTAATGTATAGAAAACGAAATTAGTAAACTGCTTGAATAAGAAGTCATTGCGGGTTTCATCGTCCATTTCTAATTGTTTAGCATAATAATTTATGGTTAGTATGTTAGCTTGGGCAGTTTTGATGTGACGTGAAACACTATCTATTAACTCTTTGACTAAATAGCTCTCAATTCGCTTGTTTGGATTTCCAACTATTTCTAACGTGACAGGAGTACCGTTATACAAGTTATCGGTAAAGTCCTCTGGAAAAACAATGTACGAACTCAGATAATTACTTTTTATGGCTTGTTTTGCCTTTGTAGCTGACATAACCTCTATTTGAATAGCGTTGTTTAATTGGGATGATTCTTCTAATACTTCGACTACCATCGTTGTTTCCTTTGATTGATCATGGTCAATAAGCCCTACCTGAATCGCTTCATTATCGACTGGTGTGAAAAAGGATATAATCACATAGGCTGACAAACCCACAATGATAATAGGAAACAGAAAAAGCAGAGGAAGTGATGGCCACTTCCTCTGTAATTGTCTTACATTATTTTTTATAAACAGAAATACGTGATGAAAGAAAAGCATTTACATACACCCGTTTCCTATAGTCCGTTAAGGTTTCCGCCTGAAGCCATAATTCCCATTAACCATTGTTGAAATTGTGGGGCAACTTCCATTTGGAAATACTGCGTAATTTCATTTACTTTCATACTACCAATATCTTTAACTTCTGGGTCTTCAGGAATTTCTACCTGTTTAATAAGTTTTGCATCTTTTGCTACATGAAGACTTAACATATCTTCCGGCATCCCAGGAATTTGAACTGCAAAAGTATGTTCAGAATTCATTTCGTCTTCCTTATAACTTGCATTACCTGACCAATTTAATTCACCTTGGTCTGGACCAGTTTTGAATGAGAATAAACGTTCAAATTCTCGTTTTCCATCTTCCAAAGTTGAGGTACCTTCATATGCTAGTTCAAAATCAGCAGCAGCTAGTTTAATAGAATCATCTGCTTTTTTATTCTTCCATGATAAATCACCAGTTATGGTCATAGATGAATCATTCTCGATATCACCAATAGTATAGTCGAAAGTCTGTTTTGTTTCGCCTAGCATTTGTGTACCTTTTATTTCAAGTGTTACTAGTTCATCCTTAGATGGCCCCATTTTAACGGAAAAGTCACGTTTAACAATAAGGTCATCATTAACCCAGATGGTAGATGTGAATCCGTCAGGAATTTGAAAGGACTCAAGTTCTTTAATCGCAGTGTCTAACGATGCATCGAATTCTTCCATCATGCCATCAATATCACTTTCAAGCGCTGGTGCTATGTTTGAAGTTGAAACTCCCGCACCCAACGATTGGATAGCAATCTGCTCGCGAATTATTTCTTTTAATCGCTTATCATCTTTCATT
Organism: Virgibacillus necropolis; assembly: GCF_044793635.1. Classification (GTDB taxonomy): domain Bacteria; phylum Bacillota; class Bacilli; order Bacillales; family Amphibacillaceae; genus Virgibacillus_F; species Virgibacillus_F necropolis_A. The sequence goes on along the minus strand of NZ_CP084992.1, from coordinate 694,768 downwards.
TTTTCCATAGTTGAAGTTAGCAAATCTTTTACTTGTTTTTCAGTTAAATGAAACGTGAGTTTTTCAGCATCAATAGATTTTGAATTTACTTCTACTGCTTCTTCAGTTGCTTTGAAAGCATCATCCGGTAATTTATCATAAATCATTTCTGCGTATTCTTTTTTTAAATAGTCAAGATCATCTTCGGATAAAACTTTTGATCCACTAAAGAATGTATCAAAATCAACCTTTTCTTTACCGGTGTAAATTTCAGGATCAACCTCATGTAAAAGTTTACCAATATCTCCTTCTTTAATTTGAAGAAGTTCTTTTAGGAAAGGAAGTTCAACTAAAAACTTTTCCGACGTAAGATAAAGGTTCAATCCGTCGATTGTAATTCCACCAAAAGCACCACTTATCTCAGTAGCCATTTTCTTTTCTTTTCGATCCAACGAATTGTTTATAGTTAATGTAGAGTTGTTTATAATCTGTGCCGGTCCAAACGGAGTAGCGTTAGCAGCGGGATCATTATATGTAGCAGAAAGTTCAAACGAAGATTCAGTAGGACTTTCTTTTACTTTTTCCTGCCAATTTAACTCTGGTTCAAAACGTTTTTCAAATTGTTCTCCAATTACTTCAAAGCTGTTTTTCTCTGCTAAAAAATACTTTTGTTTCTCAGAAACATTTAAAAGAACAAAAGCAGAAACGCTTCCACCAACAATTAATAGTGCAGTAATAATAAAGATTATGAATTTTTTCGAAGTACCTTTTTTACCTTGCATTGTATCAAAACCTCTTCCTTTACTTTTTTGGCAGACAAGAAAGTATAACTAATTTCTTACTGCATAAGTGCAACTAAGGCTTTCGCCATTAAAAGCTTGGCGATAAGCCAAGTTTTCTAATGTGTAATCATATGTATGATGTGACTTCTTGATGAATTACAACTTAGTTCATAAATTCATTTTACAGTGCAATTAATAATAGTCAATATGTGCCATTATAAGTTATACGCATAATGAGTCTAAAGTCCTTTTATTTTCTTGAATTTAAGATAACAAAATAATGCTTTATAACCTTATATATGGAATTATTTGTAATTTAATTTATTTTGGAATTAATAATAAAGGCATTTGTCGGATTTTATCGAAAACAGTAGTGCTTTTTAATTATTTTTTTTATAAGGATCTTTTCGTACGCATTGTTGCTTTTCATCTTCATAGTTTATATATTGCGACGTAATTGCTATGTTGATTTCCGCTGCGGACAGTTGCGCACCTTAGGGCACGGCCTCAGCCTCCTTGCCCCGGCAAGGGGTATGCCGACGTTGTCCGCAAAGGACGGTTTTAGTCGGCCCTCATCATAAACCACTCTGCGGGGTCTTCGGACACGTGCTGTTCCCGCAGGAGTCAACTGTCCGCAGCGAAAATCAACTGCTATAATAGTGAAAGGGACTATATAGTACTGCTTCCAGACACCATGTTAGCGGAGGAAAACCACGGAGACTCCTGCGGGAAAGCGAAAAGGCCACTGAAAAAGTGGTGGATTTTAAAAATATACCTTTACACCTTAACTTAGCATTTCGAATATACGGTGACTCCTGCGGGAAGCAAGAGATCGGCGAGACCCGCAGGACGGCAGTCCGAGGAGGCTTGACACTCGCCCTAAGGTGCGCGAAGTATATTCGAATATGCGATGGTGGATCCACATATTTAGTACTATATTTAACTTTTTCAGTGGCCTTTAAAGCGAAGTGATGAGACCCCCAGTGAGCGTTCTTTGCGATCGAGGAGGCTCAGCGCAAGCCCTAAGGTGCGCGTAGTGATTTTTCCGTAGCGGTCGCAGGGCACGGAACATGATTTTTCGTTACGTCGCAGTTTATATCTATTATCTTATAAAGCAAGGATTTTTGGGAATACAGCCTTACATAAAAAAAGATAGATGCTTAATTTCGCATCTATCTTCTCAATTTAGCCTGCATTTATACTTTTCACACCTTGTTCTAAAGCGTCTATCATTTCTTTCTTCTCTGTTTCATCTGATTCTTTCCAAATTAATTCGAATAATACGCCCAATCCTGGCAGCATTTTTTCCTCACCATTTTGTATGGCGTCTACAATGGTTTCTTCTAACTGTTGCTGATCGTTTGCCGCTATATTTGACAGAATTGCTTTACGAAGATTTAAATCCATCTTAATTCACTCCTTACATATTTATAACTGAATATAGTTTGACCTAGATTGTTTGAAATATGTATGATAAGAATATAAAGTGAAACTTCATTTAGTGGTTTTTTGTCTTCACTAATTGTTAAATGAACTAATCGGGCTTGTACGGGCAGTTATTAGTGTTTTACGGCCCGTGAAACTGCGATAAATAATGAGGATGCGATTTAATGATAACGTCAGTACAGAATGCTCAAGTAAAAAATTGGGCTAAACTAAAAATGAAAAAGTTCCGAGTAAAGACAGGCCTGTTTTTAGCTGAAGGTGAACATTTAGTTTCGGAAGTGCATAATAGTGATTGGAAGATAGAAGAAATTATCATCCAAGAAGGAACGAATGCACCTAACTTTGCAAGTGAATATCCTACCATAGCGGTTGCGGAAAATGTGTTTCAACATATTACAGATACAAAAACCCCCCAAGGAATTGCGGCTATTGTAAAGATAGTGGAACCCGAGTGGTTAGATTTCAGCTCAGTATTGTTAATTGATTCTATTCAGGATCCCGGGAATTTAGGTACAATGATACGTACAGCAGATGCAGTTGGGTTTGATGCAGTTATTTTAGGAAAGCATTCGGTTGATCTGTTTAATAATAAAGTAATTCGTTCCACTCAAGGGTCATTATTTCATATTCCAGTTTTCCAAGAAAATTTGGCACTGAAGATTCCTCTGCTTCAGAAAAAAGGATTCACTGTTTGGGCAACCTCACTTGAAAATGCCCAACCTTATAAAGAAGCAACTGTAGGAAACAAAATGGGTTTGCTTGTTGGGAATGAAGGTAATGGGGTAGATCAATCATTAATTGAGTTGGCGGATTATAATGTAAATATACCAATACACGGTAAAGCTGAGTCCCTAAATGTTAGCGTGGCAGCTGGAATTCTTATGTACCATATTAACGGATAATACTTGCATCAAACGCATTAATTATCTATAATGAAATCAAATTTATAATAAAAGGATGTTCAAAAAGTTACCAAATGATAAATGGCGAATCTCTTCGTTACTTTTTGAACACCATTATAGTAAGCTATGAAAGAGCATATTAGCGATAAGAAATAGTTCAGGAAGGAAATGCCTTAGATTGGAAGCGTTTCTACTATTCATTGGTAATTATTCACTCTGGAGCTGGCACTTAGACCTTGTAAGAAAAGCGCAAGCGCCCGTATAGTGACTAATGGACTGTCCCCACGTAACGTGGGTAGTCCAATAGTTGCTGGGTGCTGGAGCTAGACATTACTAGTAAAGGTGTTCCGGATTAAATCCGTTATCAAGTTCAAGTGATAAACAATGAATTACGATTGTTTATAATCAGGGTGGTACCGCGAAATAACAACCTCGTCCCTTTTATGGACGGGGTTTTTTTATGCAAAAAAGGAGGCTAATGATATGAAAGAAGAATTGGAAACACTACAACAGGAAGCACTGGATAAAATTAAAAACACAGAGCAATTAAAAGAAATTCAAGACATTCGTGTCGCCTATCTAGGGAAAAAAGGGTCCCTGACTGGAGTCCTAAGAGGAATGGGTAAGCTATCCAAAGAAGAACGTCCTGTAATTGGAGAAATAGCTAATCGTGTGCGTGAGACAATTACTGCATCATTGGAAGAAAAGGGCGATGTTTTGAATGAACAAGCTCTTGAACAGCAACTTGCTAAAGAGACAATTGATGTAACATTACCTGGTCGACCAATTCATGTCGGTGGACCACACTTATTAACATCCATTATAGAGGACATAGAAGATTTATTTATTGGGTTGGGATTTGAGGTAAGAGAAGGTCCAGAAGTAGAAACAGATTACTTTAACTTTGAAGCATTAAACTTACCAAAAGATCATCCCGCCCGTGATATGCAGGATTCTTTTTACATCACAAATGAACTGTTACTTCGTACACACACCTCACCTGTTCAGGCGAGAACCATGCAAGGACTGAATGGTAGCAAAGCAGTTAAAATGATTTGCCCAGGAAAAGTATATCGTCGTGATACAGATGATGCGACACATTCACATCAATTTACACAAATGGAAGGTCTTTATGTAGATAAAAACGTTCGCATGAGTGATCTAAAAGGAATTTTAGATGCGTTTGCTAAAAAAATGTTTGGTACGGATAGAAAAATCCGTTTGCGACCTAGCTTTTTCCCGTTTACAGAGCCTTCAGTTGAAATGGATATTTCATGTAAGGTGTGTAATGGGGATGGATGTTCAGTTTGTAAAAAAACTGGATGGATTGAAATTTTAGGAGCAGGTATGGTACATCCAAACGTATTGGAAATGGCTGGGTATGATTCAACAGTATATTCAGGTTTTGCTTTTGGAATGGGACCTGATCGAATCGCAATGTTAAAGTACGGCATTGATGATATTCGTCAATTTTACACAAATGATAAACGATTCTTGAAACAGTATCATCAGGCATAAAGGAGGGAGATTGCAATGTTAGTATCATTAAATTGGTTACAAAACTATATCGATATTGGGGAAATTAAAGCAGAGGATTTAGCGGAGAAAATTACGAAGACAGGTATTGAGGTTGAAGGTATCGAATATGTTGCCGAAAAAAGCGAAAATGTAGTTGTAGGTTATGTGAAGGAATGTGAGCAACATCCAAATGCAGATAAATTAAACCTTTGTCAGGTTGATGTTGGCGATGAAGTATTACAAATTATTTGCGGAGCACCTAATATTAAACAAGGACAAAAAGTTGCGGTGGCTAAACCTAAAGCCGTTTTACCAGGTAACTTTAAAATAAAAAAGGTTAAACTGCGTGGAATCGAGTCAAACGGTATGATCTGTTCCCTACAGGAGCTAGGAATTGCTGAAAAGTATGTTCCTAAAGATGTGGCAGATGGTATTTTTGTTTTCCCTGAGGACGTAGAGGTTGGTCAAGATGTTACATCCTTACTAAATTTAGACGATGCTATTCTTGAGTTAGGATTAACACCAAACAGAGCAGATTGTTTAAGTATGCTTGGTGTGGTTTATGAGGTTGGCGCTATACTAGACAAACCAATAAACTTACCTGATGAAGCTTATAAAGCCAGCGCGGAAAGTGCCAGTGATTATATATCTGTAAAAGTAGAGGAAGATGAATTAGCTCCATACTATGGTGCTTTTATGGTGAAAAATATCACGGTGAAACCATCTCCATTATGGATGCGTAATTATTTAATGGCTGCTGGAATACGCCCAATCAATAATGTTGTCGATATTACAAACTATGTATTACTTGAATATGGTCAGCCGTTACATGCATTTGATTATGACCGTTTGAAGTCCAAGGAAATTTTGGTGAGAAAAGCAAGAGAAGACGAAACACTTATCACTTTAGATGACCAGGAACGAAAACTAAAAAATGATTATTTGGTCATTACCAATGGAACAGATCCAGTTGCACTTGCAGGTGTGATGGGTGGAGCTAATACAGAGGTTTATGATGAAACGTCAACGATATTATTGGAAGCGGCTTACTTTAATCCAACTTCTGTTAGAAGAACGGTAAAAGATACGGGACTTAGGAGTGAATCAAGCACACGCTTTGAAAAAGGTGTCGATCCCAATCGTGTAAAACGTGCTGGAATGCGTGCATGTCAACTTCTTGAAAAATATGCCGATGGAGTTGTACTTAGTGCTCCAGTAGAGTTTAATGCTTTAGATGTAGAAGAAAAGGAAGTTTCTATTACTACAGAGGAAATTAATAAAAAACTTGGTACAGAAATCAAGCATGAAGAGATTGGAAGTATTTTAACGAAACTTCGCTTTTCGTATGTAGAAGAAAATGGTCAATTTCATGTAACCGTTCCTACACGTCGTGGAGATATCACGATTTTTGAAGATATGCTTGAGGAAGTAGCGCGTATCTATGGATATGATAATCTTCCATTCACCCTTCCTACTGGTGATGGTCAGGTAGGTGCACTAACGAAGCGGCAACAATTAAAGCGTGATATCAAAGGATTCTTGCAAGGTGCTGGATTAATGGAGACGATTACGTATTCTTTAACGAATAAAGATTATGTAGAGTCGTTTGTAAGTCCTGAAATCATTGAACAAGATGTTGTTCCAGTTAAACTTGCTATGCCGATGAGTGAGGATCACAGCCATTTGCGTCTAAGTTCTGTGCCTGAATTACTGCATACTATTTCATATAATCATGCAAGAAACCAAACAGACATTGCTTATTATGAACTAGGATCGGTATTTATTTCAAAGGAAACAACTATTAAAAATCAGCCAAATGAGCAGTTGCGCATATCAGGGGCTGTGGCTGGATTATGGCATGAACATCAGTGGCAACAAGAGAAGAAGCCAGTTGATTTTTATGTTGTCAAAGGTATTGTAGAAGGATTGTTTAACTATCTGGAGGTTCCGGTTTCATTTAAACAAGTGAAATTAGCAGATATGCATCCGGGACGCTGTGCAGTTATATCCATAGGAGAACAGGTTGTTGGCTATATGGGGCAAGTTCATCCACGAATTGAACAGAAGATGGATTTAAAAGAAACATATGTATTTGATATTAATTTAGATGTTGTATTGGAAAATTACACACATATTCCAAACTATAAACAACAGTCAAAATATCCATCAGTTGTGAGAGATATTGCCTTTGTGATGGATGAAAGTGTTCACGCTGGGGATGTAAAATCCCGGATAGAAGAAGTTGGTCAACCATTGGTTAAAAACGTCCATATTTTTGACGTATACCAAGGTGAACATTTACCTGATGGTGAAAAATCAATAGCATATAGCTTACTGTATCAGGATGATTCCCGTACATTGAAAGATGACGAAGTAGAGGAATCATATCAAGCTATTATTGAAGCGGTCAAAGACCAATTCGGTGCATACGTACGATCTTAAAAAACTAGGGAGTCCCAATTGAGGGACTCCCTAGTTTTTTCATATGGCCCAAGCTTAAGAATAGGTGAAATGCCGGTGAAATGCGTGAATTCGCCGATGACAACACACATCCCTTTTTACAAATAAGCCTCGGCTTTCTTTGTGTTCACAAAATGTGTTTTCGCACAGAAATCTAACGCTTCATGTCCTTTTTCCCGAATGATTTTAGCTATTGCCTTATCAACGTGTTGTGATGCACCCTTTGGTAATGTCGTCCCAACTTCTTTAGAAAGCTTATCCATTTCCTTTAAGAAACTAGTTCTTGCTATAATGGAAGCAGCAGCAACGGCTATGGAATGGCTCTCAGCTTTCGTAATAAAATATGTATGTGGAGCGCTTTTTTGTTTTTCACTAGAAATATATTTGTTGTACAAGCTTGGCTCACAAAATTGGTCAATGACAATACCTTCGTAGGATCCTTGATCTACTTTATTTAAGACGTTGTTAATAGCGTGATGATGCGACATGGCTTTCATTTTCCCCTGTGACCAACCACGAGCTTTCAATGCATTATATTTTGGGTTTCGTAAAACAAGTAATGAATAAGAAATATTAAGCCCCAATATTTCTTTTGATAGACGTTGTATAGTCTTGTCTGTAAGATTTTTGGAATCCTGCACACCTATTTCTTTCAATTTAGCTATTTGATCTTGTTTTACATAAACACTTGCAACTGTCATTGGGCCAAAGTAATCACCAGTTCCTGCTTCATCCGAGCCAATATGTGAAACATTAAATAGGCTACTCGGTGGAGCAAAACTATGTGTTGTCTTAGTCTTAGAAGAGGGTTTAGTCTGTTTTTCTCCGTCTGAAAGTTCATCTACCCACTTTATGGATTCAAACTCAGCTGACTTCCCTTGAAACATAACTTTTCCTGAACGATAAGCAGTTATTACTGCGTTAGAAGTTTTTGCTCGAAAGACAGCGCCTTGCGGAATATCAATAATGGAGCCTTCATAATAAAGCTTCATTTCTTTGATTTTTTCTTTAGAAAATACATGTATTTGTTGTGACATCATAAACACTCCAATCAACTTCATACACAAACTATAGCAAAGAACGATAAATAAAGGAAAGTGTACTATCTTGAATGCTTTCCTAAATTGATGTCTTCATGTTAATATAAAGTGTACTATTTTAAACGTTATACATATAAAAACATATACTTTCTTAAAGTGAATTTAGGGGGGCGACCCGAGTGACCCAGAATGACAAAACTCGAACAACAGTTGAAATACATAATAAATCCTATACAATTGTAGGGCATGAAAATGCACATCATGTACGTTTAGTAGCAAGTCTTGTTGATCAAAAAATGAACGAAATAGAAAAAATGGACAATACACTGGGAACTACAAGATTAGCTGTATTAACTGCTATTAATACGATGAATGATTACTTAAAATTAAAAGAAGACTATGCAGCACTATTAGGATCTATGAAGAAGAAAGAGGATTAATGACATATGGTTGATATTATTTTATTACTTTTACTGATTTTTGGATTTTTTGTAGGTTTAAAACGAGGATTTATTTTACAATTGTTCCATTTAATTGGATTCATCGTTGCATTTATTGTAGCAGCTATGTATTATGATCAATTGTCTTCAAGATTGGCGTTATGGATACCGTATCCCGAACTGCCCGACACTAGTGCTTGGGCAGCTTTCTTAGAAAACTTACCACTAGAAGCAGCGTTCTATAATGCGGTTGCCTTTGCAATTATATTTTTTGCGGTAAAAATAGTACTTCAAATCATTGCATCGATGCTCGATTTTGTAGCAGAATTGCCTGTACTGCATTCTGTGAATAAATTGCTTGGGGGTATTCTGGGTTTTATCGAGATTTATTTAATTCTATTTATTATCTTGTATATTCTAGCATTGACTCCGCTACCGACTATTCAATCATGGGTAAATGATTCGGGTATTGCGATGTTCATTGTGGAACATACACCATTGTTTTCTGAGAAGTTAAAGGATCTTTGGTTTAATCACATTGAAGGTTTGATTCATTCAAAATAAAAGATCAAAGAGAGAGCTGATTCTAAATAGGTGGAATTACAATTGTGACAAATGTACAATATGTATAACCTATCTAGGATCAGTTTTTGTTGTATTTATATAAAAAGAAGGTGACATAAAATGACGGTTAATAAAAAAGACGTACTCAAGTTGTTGGAAAGGGTTGCTGTATATCTAGAGTTAAAAGGAGAAAATTCTTTCAAAATATCTGCTTATCGCAAAGCAGCGCTTGCCCTTGAACAGGACGACCGATCATTATCAGAAATTGACGACTTCACAAAAATTAAAGGGATCGGTAAAGGTACTAGCGCAGTTATTGTGGAATACATAGAAAACGGAAAATCTGATACGTTTTTACAACTTGAAAATGAAGTACCTAAAGGGCTGGTTCCATTACTTAATTTGCCAGGACTCGGTGGGAAAAAGCTCGCGAAGTTATATCAGGAACTGGGCGTTAAAGATGCAGATTCATTACAAAAAGCGTGCCAGTCAGGTGAAGTGGAAAAGCTTGCGGGTTTTGGAAAAAAAACAGCAGAGAAAATTTTACAAGCATTGGAGGATGCAAACAGTCGTCCAGAGCGTCTGCCCATTGCCATGATGATTCCTATCGCAGAAAATATAGAATCGTATTTAACTACTATTAAGGAAATTGATATGTTTTCACGTGCTGGTAGCTTAAGACGTATGCGTGAAACTGTTAAGGATATAGATTTTATCATTTCATCAAATCGACCATCCAAGGTTCGTGATGCTTTACTCGAGATGGACAATATAAAAGAGGTAATTGCAAAAGGGGAAACAAAAGTATCTGTTACATTAGATGAGGTTTATGATATTAATGTTGATTTCCGTATTGTTGCATCAAAAGAATTTGCTACTACGCTGCATCACTTCACAGGATCAAAAGAACATAATGTTGCGATGCGTCAGTTAGCTAAAAAACGTGATGAAAAAATTAATGAATATGGAATCAGTCATCTTGAAAGTGATGAAGTAGTTACGTTTGAAAGTGAAACAGAATTTTTTGAGCATTTTGGGCTACCTTATATTCCTCCAGAAACCCGGGAAAATAAAGGTGAAATCGAATCCTATTCAGAAGAAATTCGGTTACTGGAACTGACCGATATTCGAGGCGATCTCCATATGCACACAACCTGGAGTGATGGTGCGCAATCACTAGAAGAGATGGTTAATCAAGCAAGAAATTTTGGATATGACTATATTGCAATTACAGACCACTCGAAATTTTTACGTGTCGCAAATGGATTAAATGAAACTAAACTCCGCAAACAACGTATAGAAATAGAAAGAATTAATGATAAATACGATGATATTCATGTTTTTGCAGGGGTAGAAATGGATATTTTGCCGGACGGTACCCTCGATTTTGATGATGACTTTTTAAAGGAAATGGATTTCGTAATTGGAGCAATTCATTCAAGCTTTAATCAATCACAAGATAAAATTATGCATCGTCTGGAAAATGCCATGGAAAATCCGTATGTAACGTTTATCGCTCATCCATCGGGTAGATTAATTGGTAGGCGTTCAGGTTACGCCGTTGATATGGAAAAACTTATTCAAAAGGCCAAAGAAACGAATACGGCTCTTGAAATTAATGCTAACCCAAATCGCTTGGATATATCCGCAGATTGGGCACGTGCAGCACAAGAGAGTGGTGTGAACATTGTCATCAATACAGATGCACATAGTTACCATACACTTGAGAATATGAAACATGGCGTGGGAATAGCCCGAAAAGGGTGGATTGAAAAAGAAAATGTTCTCAACACATGGTCGAAAGATAAATTGATAAATTTTATGAATCAAAAAAGGTAGTTTCGTTGCTTAATAAATAATGAATTAGGAACACTGTGGATAAATGAGGTACTTAATTAGCCACGTCCAGCTCCAGCGCCTAGCCCGCCTGAGGTTTTAAGTCAAATCTCTTTGTGATAAAAATCATCACTAAGAGATTCGTCTTAAACTTGTCGGGGCTGACCAAGGCGCTTGCGCTTTTCTTAAGGGCAAGGAAAGTATAAACGAAAGTCTGTCTAGCTCCAGCGCCCAGCGCCTAATGGACTTCCTTCACCTCCGTACGATAAGTTAACATCGGCTCGCCTTAGCTCACCGTGTTTCCTTTATCTCCTTCGGTTCAGTCCAGTCCATAGGTCGCTTAACGGGCGCTTGCGCTTTTCTTATATAAAGGAGTAAGTAATAATGAATGAACGTATTCTTCGCGTATTAGAATTTAATAAGATTATTGAGCAGCTGAGCTCATATGCTGCATCAAGTCTAGGTAAAAGTCGTGCACTTCAATTAAAACCGCTGACAGATCTGGATGATGTATTGGAAGTGCAAAAGGAAACGGATGAAGCCGGCCAAATATTACGGTTAAATCTTGCTGTTCCATTGGGCGGTATCTTTGATATACGGGCTAGTATAAAGCGAAGTGTTATTGGTGGTGTGCTGAGTACGGAAGAATGCTTAGACATTGCTAATACGATTTATGGTGGCCGACAAGTTAAAAATTTTATCGATAAATTAGAAGAAGAATTGCCGATATTAAAAAGCTTAACAGATCGGATTGAGCCACTTAGAGATTTAGAACAACATATAAAAAGCAGTATTGATGATCACGGTCACGTCATGGATAGTGCATCTGTAAAATTACGTAGTATCCGGTCTTCTATTCGAACTTATGAAAGTCGGGTACGAGAGAAATTAGATGGCTATACAAAATCTAAAAGCGCAATGCTATCAGATCCGATTGTAACAATTCGGAATGATCGTTATGTTTTACCTGTAAAGCAAGAGTATAGGGGTTCTATAGGTGGGATTGTTCATGACCAATCAGCTTCTGGAGCTACTTTATTTATGGAACCAAAATCAGTAGTAGATATAAATAATCAACTACAGGAATCATTTATTAAAGAAAAACATGAAGTTGATCGTATCTTGCGAGAACTTACTGAGCACATCGCAAACGAGGAAGTCTTTTTAACTGAGAATGTTAAAGTACTAGGGAAAATAGATTTCATGTTTGCCAGAGCAAAATTAGGCCAGGCAATGAAGGCATCAATGCCGAAAATGAATGATAAAGGCATTATCAAAATGCAGCATGCTAGACATCCACTTATTCCTATTTCCGAAGTTGTTGCAAACGATATTGAAATTGGTGAGGACTTTACTTCCATCGTTATTACAGGACCTAATACAGGTGGGAAAACTGTTACCTTAAAAATGGTTGGACTCTGTACGTTAATGGCACAATCAGGGTTACAAGTTCCTGCACTTGATGGTTGTGAAATGGCTGTTTTTGAAAATGTCTATGCAGACATTGGTGATGAACAGTCTATTGAACAAAATCTTAGTACATTTTCTTCCCACATGACAAATATTGTAGACATCATGAAAAATGTTGATTACAAAGCGTTAGTTTTATTTGACGAGTTAGGTGCCGGGACAGATCCACAAGAAGGTGCGGCCCTCGCAATGTCACTATTGGATGAGGTTATTGAACGGGGTGCACGTGTTATCGCAACTACGCATTATCCTGAACTTAAGGCATATGGATATAACCGAGATAATGTTGTTAACGCTTCTGTTGAATTTGATGTAGAGTCATTAAAACCAACTTATCGTTTATTACTTGGTGTACCAGGCCGGAGTAATGCATTTGAAATTTCTAAACGTTTGGGGCTAAATGAAACGATTATTGAAAGTGCTAAAAGTCATATTGGCATTGATTCAAAAAGTGTGGAAAACATGATTGCGTCACTTGAAAAATCGCAGCGGGAATCTGAAAAAGATTACGAATCAGCACATAAAACGATGCTTCAAACAGAAGAGCTTAAACATGATTTGGAAAAACAGTGGAAAGACTTTGAAGATAAACGAGAAACCTTGTACAAAAAGGCTGAGGAAAAAGCCAATAAAGCCCTTCAAGATGCACGGGAAGAAGCCGAATTAATTATAGAAGAAATTAGAAAGATGCAGACAAACACGAATTTGAAAGAACACGAATGGATCGAAGCCAAAAAAATGCTAGAAGATGCAAAGCCAAACCTTTCAAATAAACAGGTGGAAAAGAGTTCATCGCCAAGAGACCACGCAAAAGACCTGCAGGTTGGAGACACAATTAAGCTATTAACCATAAACCAACAGGGTAGTGTACTAGAAAAAATAAGTGATAAGGAATATTTGGTACAGGTTGGCATAATGAAAGTAAAAGTTAAGAGGAAAGATCTTCAGTTCATCAGTGAGAAAAAAGAATTTAAAGAAAAACCATTAGCAACTGTTAAAGGTTCCAGTTTTCATGTACGACCTGAATTGGATTTACGGGGTGAACGGTATGAAGATGCCTTACTTCGATTAGAAAAGTATATGGATGACGTGATTCTTGCTGGTTACCAGAAGGTGTCTATTATTCATGGAAAAGGAACAGGGGCATTACGTAAAGGAGTTCAAGAGTTAGCCAAACGTCACTCGAGAATTTCTAGTATCCGTGCTGGAGTGAGTGGTGAAGGTGGAAGCGGTGTAACCATAATAGAACTTAAGTAAAGCGTTATACAAGGGATGGTGTTACAATGGACAACTTTTGGGAAATTACGTATGTTGAAATAGCAGCAAGATATAGTGTAGTTATTTTGTGTACAGTAGTATTTCTAGCTTTATTTGAACTCGTTACATCCTATAAAAATTGGGATGAGATCAAAAAAGGAAATTTTGCTGTTGCAATGGCAACAGGTGGAAAACTTTTTGGGATCACCACTATTTTCCGTTATTCTATTGAGCACAATGATACGATCCTTCAAAGTGTTGGATGGGGAGTTTTTGGCTATATTTTATTGTTATTAAGTTATTTTATCTTTGAGTTTTTAACACCAAAAATTAAGATAGATGAAGAAATCGGAAATGGTAATCGTGCTGTAGGTTTTATTTCCATGTTAATTTCAGTGGGGATGGCTTTTGTCATTGGGGCTAGTATTGGTTAGGAGCGAATAATTGTATGGAAACATTGGCTAAAGTATTGGTTGTAGTAGCAATCCTGTTTGCAATTGTGGGGATTGTATATTTAATATAAGTCTGATTATAAGTATGGCTTTCACCATTTGAATACGGTGAAAGCCTAATTTTTTTGAAGAAATATTAAATAAAATTTCAAAAAATACAAATTAATCGTTATAATGAATATACATAGATAAAAAGGAGGAGAAAAAATGGAAGAACGCATTTGGCACGCACATTACCCAAAAGAAATACCCACCAGTATTAATTTTGATAAAAAGCCATTACATGAGTTCTTAGTTGAAAATGCAGAGCTTTACAACGAAAAGAAAGCGCTTCATTTTATGGGGAAAGAAATGTCTTTTGCTGAACTTTTCAAAGAGGCAAAGCAATTAGCCTGTTATTTTCAATCATTAGGACTCGCAAAAGGGGATCGGGTAGCAATTATGTTACCTAACTGTCCGCAAGCAGTTATCGGATATTATGCAACGTTATTAGCCGGGGGAATTGTAGTACAAACGAATCCTTTGTATATGGAACGGGAGTTAGAGTATCAATTAAATGATTCAGGAGCTAAAATAATCGTTTGTCTGGATATATTATTGCCACGGGTTACGAATGTTAAAGGTAATACATCAATTGAACATACGGTAGTAACTGGAATAAAAGATTATCTGCCATTTCCAAAGAATCTTATTTATCCTTTCATCCAAAAAAAGCAATATAATCTGGTTGTTAAGGTTGAACAAACGGAAGACACACATGTCTGGTATACAATTATGGAACATGCGTCTACCAATTATCATCCAGTAGAGGTGGATGCTGAAAAGGATTTGGCACTTTTACAATATACTGGGGGAACAACAGGTAGTCCAAAAGGGGTAATGCTTACACACTTTAACCTTGTTTCTAATGTACAGATGAGCCAGGCCTGGCTTTATAAAACCAGGGAAGGCGGGGAAACGATTTTAGGTGTTTTACCATTTTTTCACGTCTATGGCATGACAACCGTGATGAATATGTCTATTATGCTTGGGTCAAAAATGGTATTGTTACCGAAATTTGATGTGGAAGATGTATTAAAAACAATCCAAAAACAAAAACCAACCCTATTTCCAGGTGCACCTACTATTTATGTAGGTTTACTAAATCACCCCAATCTAAAAAAATATGATTTATCGTCAATTGAAGCCTGTTTAAGTGGTTCTGCACCGCTTCCAATAGAAGTTCAAGAGCAATTTGAACGTGTAACAGGAGGAAAATTAGTAGAAGGATATGGTTTAACAGAATCTTCACCTGTAACACATTCAAACTTTGTATGGACAAAGCGTGTTAATGGCAGTATAGGGGTTCCATGGCCAGATACTGACTGTAAAATTCTTCAAACAGGCACAATGGAAGAAGCTCCTATTGGGGAAGTTGGAGAAATTGCAGTAAAAGGTCCACAAATTATGAAGGGCTATTGGAATAATCAGGAAGAAACAGATAATGTTCTGAAAGATGGATGGTTACTTACCGGGGATCTGGGATATATGGCTGAAGATGGTTATTTTTATATAGTAGATCGAAAGAAAGATATGATTATTGCAGGTGGATACAATATTTATCCGAGAGAGATAGAGGAAGTGCTTTATGAACATGAAGCCATACAGGAGGCTGTTGTTGCAGGTATACCAGACGCATACCGTGGGGAAACAGTAAAGGCATACGTTGTGCTTAAATCTGGACATAATCTAAAGGAAGATGAATTAAATGCATACTGCCGAGAAAATTTAGCTGCATTTAAAGTTCCGCGGATTTATGAGTTCCGTGACGACCTTCCCAAAACGGCAGTAGGTAAAATTTTGCGACGTTCATTAGTAGACGAAGAAAAAGAAAAGATGCAGAAATAGAGTAAAACTATTTGAGCATTATGCTCTTTTTTTGTACAATAAGTGTACAAGCTAAATATTGATTGACATTAATTACTTGTATCGATACAATAAAAATATGAATGATGATTCATTCAGTTCGGGCAATGGTGTATGCTAAGGGGAATGAAGGTAATGAAAAAAAACAAACCAAAGTACAATCAAATCATTGAAGCTGCGGTGGAAGTAATTGCAGAAAACGGCTATCACGCCTCACAAGTTTCCAAGATTGCTAAGAAGGCAGGAGTAGCTGATGGTACTATCTATCTTTACTTTAAAAATAAAGAAGATATACTAATCTCATTGTTTGAAGTGAAAATGGGACAATTTATCGAGCAGATTGCTCAAAGTATAAATAAAAAACAAAATGTAAGCGATAAACTTTTAAGTTTAATCGAAATGCATTTTCTTCAGTTAGCAGACGATCATTACTTAGCGATTGTTACACAGCTTGAGCTTCGACAATCTAACACAGAATTACGTATGAAAATTAATGATGTATTAAAGCCCTATCTAGCCGAAATTGATCACCTCATTCAAGAAGGTATTGATAAAAAACACTTTCGTAGTGATTTAAATCTACCATTAGTAAGACAAATGATATTTGGAACCTTGGATGAAGTAGTAACAAACTGGGTGATGAATGAACAAAGGTACAATTTGCTAGCGCAAGCACCTGCAGTACACGAATTAATTATTAACGGGCTTTCCGTTAAAGATTCATAGAGGAGGATTACAATTTGGGAACTATATTTTATGAAAAAAGTAATCATGTTGCACTACTCACTATTCAAAAGCCACCCGCAAACGCATTGTCAAGCACACTAATTAAAGATATAGATAAAAAATTAGATGAAATAGAAAATGATGCTGATATTAAGGCTATTGTCTTAAAAGGTGAAGGTAAGTTTTTCTCAGCGGGAGCCGATATTAAGGAATTTACGGCCCTCCAAAACGCTTCCGATTATCAATCTCTATCAGAAAATGGACAGGAAGTATTTAATCGAATCGAAAGCTTTCCTATACCTGTTATAGCAGCGATTCATGGTGCAGCATTAGGAGGCGGTTTAGAACTTGCAATGTCTTGCCATATCCGCTATGTTACAGAAAGTGCTAAACTTGGTTTACCAGAGTTAACTCTTGGTATTATCCCAGGGTTTGCTGGAACACAACGCCTACCACATTATGTTGGTACAGCTAAAGCATATGAAATGCTTTTAAGTGGGACACCTATTTCAGGTAGCGAGGCACATAGTTACGGTTTAGCCAATCGTGTCGTCTCAGAAGATGAGATTTTCGATGAAGCTTTCAAACTAGCTGAGAATATCGCTTCCAAAAGTAAACCGACAATTAATCATATTATGCGCTTGATTCCTTATACAAAATCAGATAAGTTTAATAATGGGGTACAGGAAGAAGCGAAAGCATTTGGTGAAATTTTCGGGTCTGAAGATGCAAAAGAAGGCGTGCAAGCATTTCTTGAAAAGCGAAAACCGAACTTCCAAGATAGATAGAAAAGCGGAGGCGACTGGTCAGAAGCGGACGCATAAGAAAGGAACCGAAGAATGCATGGGTTTCGCATTCTAAGTGTTCATTACTTATGACGGCAGCTTCTAGGAGCTGCAGCTAGACAAGAAAAGCGGAGGCGACTGGTCAGAAGCGGACGCATGTGTCAATTATCTACTAGACTCTAGAACCCACAACTAGACAAATAGATTGAAGGAGGAAATCATATGAACATTTATGTTTTGTTAAAAAAGACATTTGACACAGAAGAAAAGATTGCTGTTTCAAATGGGCAAATTGAGGATGATGGGGCAGAATTTATCATAAATCCTTATGACGAATATGCAGTAGAAGAAGCGATTAAACAACGTGATGAGCATGGCGGTGAAGTTACAGTCGTTACAGTTGGCGACGCGGATTCCGAAAAGCAGCTTCGTACTGCCTTGGCAATGGGTGCTGATAAAGCTGTTTTAATTAATACGGAAGATGATCTTGAAGAAGGGGATCAATTCACAACTGCAAAAATATTAGAAGCTTATTTTGATGAAAAAGATGTAGATTTAATTCTAGCTGGTAATGTTGCAATTGATGAAGCAAGTGGTCAAGTTGGACCTAGACTTGCTGAACGTTTAGGAATCCCATTTGTAACAACTATTACAAGCCTACAAATTGATGGAGACACCGTTAATATTGATAAAGATGTAGAAGGCGATGTTGAAAAAGTAGAAACAAGCCTACCTGTACTTGTAACATGTCAACAAGGACTAAATGACCCTAGATATCCATCACTTCCAGGAATTATGAAAGCGAAGAAAAAACCGCTGGAAGAATTAGAAATTGATGATCTTGACCTGGATGAAGATGATCTAGAAGTAAAAACAAAAACAGTCGACATTTATCTTCCGCCAGAAAAAGAAGCTGGTAAAGTTCTTGAAGGTGACCTTGAAGATCAAGTAAAAGAATTAGTTTCATTATTAAAAACGGAATCAAAAGTATTATAAACCTGTCACATAAGAAAGGAGAAACGACATGAGCGAAAAACTACTAGTTATTGGTGAATCAAGAGATGGTTCTTTACGTAATGTTACATTTGAAGCTATTGCAGCAGCAAAAAAAGTAAATGCTGATGGGGAAATTGTTGGCGTTATTTGTGGCAATGAAGACCTACAAAGTCAGGCACAGGAAATGGTTTATTATGGGGCGGACCGTGTTATCACTATAAATCATGATAATTTGAAAACGTATACATCTGATGGCTACGGTCAAGCTATTATGGCAGTCATTTCAGAGGAGTCTCCTGCAGGTATTATCATGGGACATACAGCAATTGGTAAAGATTTAACACCAAAAATTGCAAGTAAAATGGAAACAGGATTAATCTCAGATGCTACTGATATTGAAATGAATGATGGTAAAGCTGTATTTACCAGACCGATATATTCTGGTAAAGCATTCGAAAGAAAAATTATTACGAGTGGTACAACCTTTGCTACTGTTCGTCCAAACAATATACCGGCATTAGATCGTGATGAATCACGTTCTGGTGAAATCACATCTAAAGACATGGACATTTCGGATATACGCACAGTTATCAAAGAAGTTATTCGAAAAGCATCTGAAGGTGTTGATTTGTCAGAAGCAAAAGTAATTATTGCTGGTGGACGCGGTGTTAAAAGTGAGGAAGGATTTAAACCACTACAAGAACTTGCAGACGTACTAGGTGGTGCAGTTGGAGCATCACGTGGTGCATGTGATGCAGAGTACTGTGATTATTCTTTACAAATCGGTCAAACTGGGAAAGTTGTAACACCTGATTTGTATATTGCTGTTGGTATATCAGGAGCAATTCAGCATTTAGCAGGAATGTCTAACTCAAAAGTAATTGTTGCGATTAACAAAGACCCAGAAGCTAACATTTTTAATGTAGCTGACTATGGTATCGTTGGCGATTTGTTTGAAGTGGTTCCAATGCTGATAGAAGAAATTAAAAATATGTAGGAAAAGCGGAAACGCCTTTTCAGCGACGTATGGAATTTACGAACCTACTCAAGATTAGATGAGCTTGACTTATTGAAGAGTAGGGAAGGAAGTCCGCTAGTCGCTGGTCAAATAATTTTGGTTAAAAAAGCTTGATCAGATTAGTTTGATCAAGCTTTTTTCTGGGTATTTGACTAATTAATTGATAGTATAAGCAGGATATTCGCATGGTAATACTAACGATGATATACTCATTTTAGATTTAATGTTTCATTGAGGAGGAATAATTATGGCAATTGTAAATGTATCAGACCAAAACTTTGCACAAGAAACTGCAAAAGGTTTAGTATTAGCTGACTTCTGGGCAACTTGGTGTGGCCCTTGTAAGATGATTGCACCAGTTTTAGAGGAAATCGACGGAGAAATGGAAGAAAAGGTACAAATCGTAAAGCTGGATGTTGACGAAAACCAAGAAACAGCTGGCAAATACGGAGTTATGTCTATTCCAACTTTGTTACTATTTAAAGATGGTGAAGTTGTTGACCAAGTAGTTGGTTTTCAACCGAAAGAAGCACTAGTTGAATTAATCAATAAACATGCATAAATAGTTCTAAAACTATCGTAAGCGTTGTTATAATGTAGAAAGTTAATCCCTTGTTGCGTTTTGTAACAAGGGATTAATTAGTATAAGATAAAATCTTTAAAACTGTCTAGCTTCAGCGCCCATTGCCTAGTGTCCTTCCGGCGCCTCCTTACGATAAATAAACATCAGCTATTAGAGGGAAGGCCGACTAAAAGCGGACTTGCGCTCAGGCGTCGGCACAGGACATACGGCAATAAACGGTCGCTTACGCTTTTCTAAAAAGGGACGAAGGTATAATGAATCAATTAATTAAAGAAAAATTAGCTGTTCTTCCCATGCAACCTGGATGTTACTTAATGAAAGATAAGCACGGAACAATCATTTATGTTGGTAAATCGAAAGCTTTAAAAAACAGAGTGAAATCATATTTCATTGGTGCAAATGATCGAAAAACCCAACGTTTAGTATCAGAAATTCAAGACTTTGAGTATATCGTTACCACCTCCGAAATTGAAGCACTCATATTAGAAATGAATTTAATAAAAAAATATGACCCTAAATATAATGTGCTACTAAAAGATGATAAGTCTTATCCATATTTGAAAATAACTTCTGAACGTCACCCAAGATTATTGGTTGTACGTAAAGTGAAAAAAGATAAAGGGAAATATTTTGGACCTTATCCAAACGTTATTGCTGCTCGTGAAACAAAGAAATTATTAGACCGATTATACCCATTAAGAAAATGCGATAAAATGCCAGACCGGGTTTGTTTGTACTATCATATGAAGCAGTGCCTAGCACCATGTGTCTATCCTGTCTCGGAGGAAACGAATAGTTCTATTGTACAAAGTATTTCATCGTTTCTTAATGGCGGACATAAAGAAATTAAAAAAGATATTAAAGAAAAAATGTATCAGGCGAGCGAGGATTTAGATTTTGAACGCGCGAAAGAGTTAAGGGACCAAATTCAGCATATTGAAGCGGTTATGGAACAACAGAAAATGACATTAAAGGATCAGGTCAATCGAGACATATTTGGTTATAGTTACGATAAGGGATGGATGTGTATTCAGGTATTTTTTGTTAGACAGGGTAAATTGATCGAACGCGATGTAGCCATTTTTCCATTTTTTGATGATCCGGATGAAACATTCATCAGTTATATTGGGCGATTTTATTTACATCAAAACCATCTAAAGCCAAAACAAGTTCTATTGCCATTTGAAGCTGATGCAGATCTATTAACAGAACTACTTGAAGTTGACGTTAACATTCCATACAGGGGCCGAAAAAAAGAATTGGTTAAACTAGCAATGAAAAATGCAAAAATAGCACTTGAAGAAAAATTCTCCATTATTGAATTGGATGAGGAACGAACCATTAAGGCAGTAGAAAACATAGGAGAAAAATTGAATATTGAAACACCGCATCGTATTGAGGCATTTGATAATTCAAATATTCAAGGAACGGATCCAGTGTCTGCAATGGTTGTTTTTATCGACGGTAGACCAAATAAGAAAGAATATCGTAAATATAAAGTAAGGGACGTTAAAGGCCCAGATGATTATGAAACAATGCGTGAAGTAATTAGACGTAGGTATTCGAGGGTATTAAAAGAAGACTTGCCGCTTCCAGATCTTATTATGGTCGATGGATCAAAAGGTCAGATGAGCGCAGCACTGGATGTTCTTGAGAATGAGCTAGGGTTGGATATACCATTATGCGGCCTTGCGAAAGATGATAAGCATAAAACAAGCGAGTTACTCTATGGAAGCCCACCAACAATAATTGATTTATCAAGGAAATCACAAGAATTCTATCTGGTCCAACGAATACAGGATGAGGTCCACCGCTTTGCCATCACGTTTCATCGTCAATTACGTGGGAAAAATCTATTTCAATCTGAATTAGATAAAATTCCAGGAGTAGGGGAAAAAAGACGACGTTTACTTTTAACCCACTTTAAGTCAATTGATGAGATTAGAAATAAATCAATTGAGGATATAACGAAGCTTGGTATTCCCAAAAATACAGCAGAATTAATCCTGGATCATTTAACGAAAGAGTAAGATAAGCAATAGGCGTTGTAGTAGAAAAAAAGCTCACATTTATTGTGAGCTTAACTATTTTATGAGGTAATGAGAACGGAGAATTCGACTTGCATTATTTTTTTATTTATTTCCTCTGTGCATTCTGCTTCCGTATCTTTAAGTTGTTGAATCGCTTCAGCCAGGAATCCTGCCTCCAAACGAAAATCTACATCAAATGCTGCGTTTAGACGATTAACAACAGAATCAGACATAAGACTAAAAATTAATTCTTTGCGTTTACTTTTAATTAACTCAAGCTTTCCCCAACCAAGTTTATCAAATATGTGATAAATATCTTCAATTGTATCGAATGTTAATATTCTCGCCAGATTTCTACCCATGAAATATAGTAATGTATCAGATTCTCTTCCTAATAGCTCTGGTAAGCTTAAATATCGCAATACATCATATCCTGCACCTGATGTTTGAAGTTCCTCAAGTAAAGAGGACGAATATTCCAGTTGATTTTTTGACATGGATGTCATCCTTTCTGTGTACTGTCCAATCAAATAGCAATATTTAATGTAAGTATTATAGTTTGCTAGTATTATTATCTATATAATTCGTCTGATGTGCAAGTGTACATCAAATTTTTTTTTCGAATAAGCAGAATGAGCCATATTAAAATTAAATGACTCCTTTTCTTGACGCTTTTCAGAGATAGAAGTACAATAAATATGTCACAAATTGTACATTAACGGGCAATATTAGGGAATAATAAATGCTGAATAAATAATGTTTAAGGATTTGTGCATCAAAATAGCATAATTATATTACTAAGGGGGGTAACGCATGGCGGGACGTAGCGAATTTAATTATCGTAGATTACACTCACTTTTAGGTGTAATTCCAATTGGAATTTTCTTGATTCAGCATTTAGTGGTGAATCATTTTGCTGTGTACGGTAGAGAAAGTTTTAATCAAGCAGCAGGTGTTTTATCTAGCTTACCATTTAAGTTGGTATTAGAAACAGTTATCATTTATTTACCAATTTTGTTTCATGCAATTTTAGGGGTGTACATTGTATTTGTTGCAAAAAACAATGTAAAAAGATACGGATTCTTCCGTAACTGGATGTTTTACGTTCAACGTATAACTGGAATTATTACGCTTATTTTTATTGCATGGCATATTTGGGAAACACGTATTCAAATTGGACTTGGAAATGCAGAAGCAAATTACAGCCTAATGGAAGGTATTTTATCAAGCCCTGTAATGTTTTGGTTCTATATTATCGGTGTTATTTCAACTACATTCCATTTTGCTAATGGATTATGGAGCTTCTTGGTATCATGGGGAATTACCCAATCACCTAGATCTCAAAAAATTGCTACATATGCAACACTAATTGTCTTTTTAGCCTTAAGTTATATAGGTGTAAGAGCCTTAATTGCATTTGCTTATGGCGTATAAGTTTTACCAATAGAGGGAGTGAGTATATATAATGAGTAATAAAAAAGTCATCGTGGTAGGCGGTGGACTTGCCGGGCTGATGGCAACAATTAAAGCAGCTGAGGCGGGTGTAAACGTAGATCTATTTTCTATTGTCCCTGTTAAACGCTCTCACTCTGTATGTGCCCAAGGTGGTATTAATGGTGCTGTAAACACAAAAGGTGAAGGAGACTCACCTTGGCATCATTTTGATGATACAGTTTATGGTGGAGATTTCTTGGCAAATCAGCCACCAGTTAAAGAGATGTGTGAAGCAGCACCTAGTATTATAAATATGCTGGACCGCATGGGAGTAATGTTTAATCGTACACCAGAAGGTCTGCTTGATTTTAGACGCTTTGGCGGAACATCTGTTCATCGTACGGCTTACGCTGGGGCAACTACAGGACAACAATTATTATATGCATTAGACGAGCAGGTTCGACGTTATGAAGTGGAAGGTTTAGTTACGAAATTTGAAGGCTGGGAATTCCTTGGAGCAATCCTTGATGATGAGGGTGTAGGAAAAGGAATTGTGGCCCAAGATATCAAATCACATGAGATTAAATCTTTCCCATCTGATGCTACTATCATGTCTACAGGTGGCCCTGGGATTATTTTCGGTAAGTCAACTAACTCAATTATTAATACTGGTTCTGCCGCAAGTATTTTGTATCAACAGGGTGCAAAATACGCTAACGGTGAATTTATTCAAATTCATCCAACAGCAATTCCCGGTGATGACAAGCTGCGTTTAATGAGTGAATCTGCACGTGGTGAGGGTGGTCGTGTCTGGACGTATAAAGATGGAGAACCTTGGTATTTCCTAGAAGAAAAATATCCTGCTTACGGAAACCTTGTTACGCGTGATATTGCGACCCGTGAGATTTTTGATGTATGTGTTAACCAAAAGCTTGGTATTAACGGTGAAAATATGGTCTACCTTGATTTATCACATAAGGATCCAAAGGAATTGGATGTTAAACTTGGTGGAATCATTGAAATCTATGAAAAATTCGTTGGTGAAGATCCACGTAAAGTTCCAATGAAAATTTTCCCTGCTGTTCACTATTCAATGGGCGGACTTTGGGTGGACTTCGATCAGATGACAAGTATTCCTGGTATATTCGCTTGCGGAGAATGTGATTATTCACAACATGGTGGAAACCGTTTGGGTGCAAACTCATTGCTATCGGCTATTTATGGCGGATCTGTTGCAGGACCTAACGCAATCAAATACACGGAAGAACTTGAAACACATGTTGAAGATATGTCACCTGAACTATTTGAAAATAGTCAAAAAGAGGAACAAAGAAAGTTTGACGAGCTAATGAAAATGGATGGGGAAGAAAATGCTTACCGGATTCATAAAGAGCTTGGAGAATGGATGACAGATAATGTTACTGTAGTCCGTCATAATGATAAACTTCTAAAAACGGATGAAAAACTTAAAGAACTTCAGGAACGTTGGGAAAAAATCAGTATTAATGATACCTCACGCTGGAGTAACCAAGGTGTAATGTTTACGCGTCAACTGAAGAATATGCTTCATTTGGCACGAGTCATTACACAAGGAGCATACAATCGTAATGAGAGTCGTGGAGCACACTATAAACCGGATTATCCTGATCGTAATGACGAGGATTGGTTGAAGACTACCATTGCAACATTTGATAAAGATAAAAACGCTCCAGTATTAACATACGAAGAAGTAGATACATCTTTAATTAAACCGAGATTAAGGGATTATTCTAAAAAACACTGAGGGGAGAAAGTTAAAAATGGCTGAAGAAAAAACAGTTAAATTTATCATAACTAGACAAGACAGCCCGGATTCTGCTCCTTATAAGGAAACATTCAATGTTCCTTATAAAAAAAATATGAATGTTATTTCTGGGTTAATGGAAATACGACAAAATCCTATAAATGCAGATGGGGAAGAAACAGCACCTGTATATTGGGATATGAACTGTTTGGAAGAAGTTTGTGGCGCTTGTTCTATGGTGATTAATGGAACAGCAAGACAATCGTGTGCTGCTTTGGTTGATCAGTTAGAACAACCAATTCATCTTGAACCAATGTCAACATTTCCAGTTGTTCGTGATTTAATTATTGATCGTGAGCAAATGTTTGATGCTTTGAAACAAATTAAAGCCTGGGTGCCAATTGATGGTACATATGACTTGGGACCTGGACCACGTATGCCAGAGAAAAAACGTCAATGGGCATATGAACTCTCGAAATGTATGACTTGTGGTGTATGTTTAGAAGCATGTCCAAATGTTAATGATAAGTCAGATTTCATCGGACCAGCAGCTCTTTCTCAAGCACGCTTGTTTAATGCACATCCAACTGGAGATATGAATGCGAGTGATCGTTTAGAAGGACTTATGCAGGATGGTGGAGTTACCGGATGTGGTAACGCACAAAACTGTGTGGAAGTATGTCCGAAAGGTATTCCATTAACAACATCCATTGCTGCAATGAATAGAGCAACAAATATTCAAGCATTTAAAAACTTCTTTGGTAGTGACAACGCATATTAATCACACTGATGAACGAATATGAAGTGACCCCACCCAACGTTGTGGTGGGGTTATTTATATTCTTTAGGAAAAGCAAAGCCACACAAGGAGATGTAGTAGATGAAATCAATACCATATATAGAAGATATGATTGAATGGAGAGAATCTTTCTCTTTTTCTGTACCAATAAATATTCGGTTTTCCGAAACGGATATGTTTGGTCATGTAAATAATGTTTCACCATTTATATATTTTGAAGAAGCTCGGATTGAATTTTTAAAGTCGGTAGGTTTATTCGATAATCCAAACGGCGAGAATGGAATCCCGGTAGCTGCTGACTTACAATGTGATTATCATCATCAGATGTTTTTTAATGATAAGTTAGAGCTTTATGTCAAAGTAAATCACATAGGTAATACTTCTATTGATGTTCATTACATGGGGATTAATCAGGATGATAAACTGTGCCTAACAGGTCGTGGAAGATTGGTTTATGTTAATCCGAAAACAGGGAAACCAGTCCCGCTAAGCGATCAAATGAAAGAAAATATAATACATGTCTAATGAACAAAAACCGACTACCATAAATAGATAGTCGGTTTTTTTTAGAGCTTTAATTCGCCCATACGAATAAGCTCTAGCACAGCTTGCGATCGCCCTTTGACTCCTAACTTTTGCATAGCATTTGATATGTGATTTCGGACAGTTTTTTCAGATATAAACAATTCTTGGGCAATTTCCTTAGTTGTTTTGTCTTGTACGAGTAACTCGAAGACTTCTTTTTCCCTTTTTGTTAATAATTGCTTTGGTTTGTAGTCGTTGTCCTTCAAATGTTAACCCCTCCTTGCTGACATAAAGCTGTATAACGAAGGGAAATTATTTAGTCAATATAGCTTATGAATCCTAATATAATCAGTGCACACAATTTAATCCATATTGGATAAATGGTTGCACTATTTTTTCAAAATTTATGTACACAATAAACTCAGGCGGTATAATATAAGTATATGTATTTATATTATGTTAAAATATAGGTAGATTGACGAACTATTATTGGAGGTAACGCACTTGGAAAATAGCGTAACAACGACAGCAATTGCTGATGCTGAAAAAAGACTTCGTTATATAGCTGGAGCAATTAAACAAAATGGACGAAAAATTTTAACTAATTACCCTATTACTTCACCACAGTTTATAGCCTTACAATGGCTGTTAGAAGAAGGCGATTTAACTATTGGTGAGTTATCAAATAAGAATGGTCTTGCATTTAGTACTACAACTGATTTAGTTGATCGCATGGAGAAGAATGAATTAGTTGAACGAGTACGTGATCTGAACGATCGGCGAGTTGTGCGAATACATGTATTAGAAAAAGGAAATACAATCATTCATGAAGTGATTAAGAAAAGACAAGAATACCTGGGAGAAGTGTTAACAAACTTTTCGGACGAAGAAACGGAAACCTTAAATAAATTATTATCATTTTTGCATGAACAAATGAAATGTGTTAATGAAAAATAACAACTTAGAAGAGGCGATTATCGTTGGATCAAGCAATCGGTGTCATTGATTCAGGTGTAGGTGGTCTAACCGTTGCACATGAATTAATGCGACAATTACCTAAAGAAAATCTACTTTATGTTGGGGATACATTAAGATGCCCATATGGACCTAGATCTGAAAAAGAAGTGAAAAAATTCACATGGGAAATGGTGGATTTTTTGCTGGACAAGAAGATTAAAATGTTAGTAGTAGCATGTAATACAGCTACTGCATTCACATTAACCGAATTACAGGAGCAATTAAACATTCCTGTAATTGGTGTTATAAATCCAGGTGCGCGTGCAGCTATAAACGCTACACAAAATAAGCATATTGGTGTTATTGGTACGGATGGAACGATTCGAAGTAAAGCATATCCAGAGGCGTTATTAAACATACATTCTGGGATTCATATAAATGCATTAGCTTGTCCGTTATTTGTGCCGATGGTAGAAAAAGGTATTCTGCAGGGAGATACTACATTCCAGATTGTTTCTGAAACATTGGATCCAATGAAAAGAAATAATCATATCGATACATTGATACTTGGGTGTACACATTATCCATTAATAAAAGATACCATCCAACAGGTTATTGGCAAACATGTTTCTATCATCTCATCAAGTGAAGAAACTGCGCGTGAGACAAGTACAATTTTAGAATATCATGAAATACTGTATAAAGGTGATCGGATTCCATACCATCAATTCTATACTACTGGTGAACTAGCTACATTTAAAAAGATTACACAACGCATTTTCCAGGGCCCAGAAAACAAGGCACAAACAGTCGTTATTGAGCGTGCCACCATTAATTAATAGATTCTGTATACACAGGGTCTTTTTTTTATTTCAAATTATTTTATATAAATATTTGTACAGGTTTGGTCTAATTTTACGATGGACTCGTATATATAGTAGTACAAACCATCGTAGGAGGGAATAACATGCGAGTGCGCGGTATATTAGTATTGACAGGTATAATGAGTATTTCCGTAATATTAACTGGGTGTTTTCAAGGGGAGCAATCATTGGATAAAGTGGATCCACCGCAGGATGCTACAGAAGTAAATAGTACAGAAAATGCAGACTCTGAAGTAACAAAAGAGGATGCAAAAAAAGAGGGTACAGAAGGAGAGGTTACAAAAGAAACAGTTGAAACACAGTTATTTTTGCTTGATTCAAATGGGATGGTAGTCCCTCATACAGTTGAACTACCAGCAACAAAAGAGGTTGCTACACAAGCACTAGAATATTTAGTTAAAGGTGGTCCTATAACACAGCTTTTACCAAATGGGTTTCAGGCAGTATTACCAGCAGGTACTGAAATTCTCGGATTAGATTTACAAGAGAACGGTACCATGATTGTAGATGTTTCCAACAACTTTAAGGAATATAAAGCAGAAGAGGAGCTGGAAGTATTACAAGCAATGACATATACCTTAACTCAATTTGAAAGTGTGGATAAGGTTAAGCTTTGGATTAACGGATATCCTGTAAATTCAATGCCGGTAAATGGTACGCCGGTATCTGAGGGTTATTCAAGAGCTAACGGTATAAACATGATTCAAACGGATACAATAGATTATTTAGAGAGCGAGCCAGTTACACTGTATTATCCAACCGAACACAAAGATACAAACTATTTTGTTCCAGTAACGCAGTATATTGAGATGAACGAATCAAATGAATATGAATCAATTGTAAGTGCCTTGATAGAAGGGCCACAATACAATGCAAACGTTATGACAGTATTTAACCCATCAGTTTCATTAATGGAAGAACCACAATTAAATGATGGTGTGCTTAAGCTAGTATTCAATAGTGATATCTTAATGGATAAAGATAAGGCCACAATCGCCAATAATGTTGTAGAAACTTTAGTTAGAACATTAACAGAGAGTGATGAAGTTAAAGCTGTAGATGTTAATGTTATGCAGGTAGAACAGATATTCAATGAAAGCGGAAAAGAATATACGGAACCAGTTACAAAGAAAATGATTATGCCTGCTGAAAAGTTATAATTAAGTAAAGATGTAGAGATTTATGCAAGCAAAAAAAGGCTGTTTGGCAGCCTTTTTTTGCTTGTAATGAGAATAGGGTCTAGAATAATTTTTGGGATTTGGAGGATAGTATATGCATGTTTCTTTGTAAAAAATATGTTACGATTGATTTTGGAATTGAGGAGGCGGTTTTTTTGAGAAATGATAATAGGGAATTAGATAGTCTACGCGATATAAATATGACTGTGGATTTTATTAAACACCCTGAGGGATCTGTATTGATTCATGTTGGGGATACGAAAGTGATTTGTAATGCAAGTATAGAGGATAAGGTGCCTCCATTTCTACGTGGACAAGGAAAAGGATGGATAACAGCTGAATATTCAATGTTACCTAGAGCCACGGATAGACGAAATATTCGGGAGTCATCGAAAGGAAAAGTAAGTGGCAGGACAATGGAAATTCAACGATTGATTGGACGCGCTTTACGTTCTGTTGTTGATTTAGATAAAATAGGTGAACGAACTGTTTGGGTCGATTGTGATGTTATCCAGGCTGATGGAGGTACTCGTACCGCATCAATTACAGGTGCTTTCGTCGCAGTTGTGCTTGCATTTGGTAAGTTGCTAGAAGCAAAATCAATTAGCAAAATGCCAGTAACAGATTTTCTAGCAGCAACATCTGTAGGAGTTTTAAATAATGGAAGTGAAATCCTTGATTTGAATTATGAAGAGGATTCGCAAGCACAGGTCGATATGAACATTGTAATGACAGGTGCAATGGAATTTGTAGAGATTCAAGGAACCGGAGAAGAAGCTACATTTTCGTATGATCAGCTACAAAACATGTTGAAACTTGCAACAAAAGGGCTTCAGGAAATTATAGAGGAACAAAAAAATGTACTAGGCGAACTTGCCGACAGAGTTGGCGAAACAAAGACTGTACACTCATCAGGTAAAAAGTAAATGAAAGAGATAATCATAGCTACTAAAAACAAAGGCAAAGCAAAAGAGTTTATTGATTTCTTTGCAGCATATGGAATTAAGGCGTTATCATTATTGGATCTATCCGAAGAAATTCCCGATATTGAAGAAACTGGAACAACATTTGAAGAAAATGCAGCACTTAAAGCAGAACAAATTTCGGCACTATTGCATGTACCAGTTCTTGCTGACGATTCGGGACTTGAGATTGATGCTTTAAATGGCGAACCAGGAATATATTCAGCAAGATATGCTGGAGAAACAAAAGATGACCAGGCAAATATGGATATGGCTCTAACTAAGCTTAGTGGGGTACCTTTAGAAAAACGGACAGCGCGATTTGTTTGTGTTCTTGCGGTAGCAACTCCGGAAGAAAAAACAATTTTACACAGGGGTACCTGTGAAGGATCGATAGCAACAGAACCAAAGGGTGAACATGGATTTGGTTATGATCCTATTTTCATTCCACGAAACGCTGAAAAAACAATGGCAGAGTTAACCCCTGTTGAAAAAAGTAAAATCAGTCATCGAAAAAACGCAATCATGCAATTGGATGATTGGATAAAAACCTTGTAGAATCTGAGAGGTGAATAATCGTGACAAAGGTGTTATTCGTAAGTGATAGTCACGGACTAACAAATGAACTTACACAAATAAAAAATCAAGTAAATGTTGACCATATGATCCATTGTGGTGATTCAGAATTAGAACTTGATGCGGAACAATTAGATGGGTTTGTGAAAGTTAGAGGAAATTGTGATTATGATAATCGATTACCAAATGAACAAACCATTGAAATTGGAGATCTAAACTTCTTTGTTACACACGGCCATTTACATCGAGTGAAATCGGAATTAACAACATTGTCCTATCGTGCAGAGGAATTGAATGCACGGGTTATTGGATTTGGCCATACACATGTTGCTGGGGCTGAAAAAGTGGGGAATCAGCTTTTTATCAATCCCGGAAGTATTCGATTACCTAGAAGGATACAAGTAAAAACATATGCCATAATGGAGTGGGACGAGCTTGATAAAATATCTATTTCCTTTTATACATTAGATGGCGAAGTTGTTGAGGAGCTAACCTATCATACCTCATTGTCATAGTTTCGTAAGCTTGTTAATCGGTGATTAATAAGCTTACCTATGATACTTTTTCACAGTAAAGTATTGACAAAAAATGTATTAGTGCATATAATTGTTCTTGTCCGTTAAATTAAAGTCTTATTCTTTGCGGGTGTAGTTTAGTGGTAAAACCTCAGCCTTCCAAGCTGATGATGAGGGTTCGATTCCCTTCACCCGCTCCATATATATTAATGATTTTGTCCCAGTAGCTCAGTTGGATAGAGCAACAGCCTTCTAAGCTGTGGGTCGCAGGTTCGAATCCTGCCTGGGACATCAAAATGTAAAACGTCAATCCTTTATAAATTAAGGGGTTGACGTTTTTTTAATTCTGATAACTAAAGCTTGGCCTGGGGTTGTAATAAATCAATAGATTGACATTTATCCTACAATGTTATATTATTATCTCGAAATAGAGATAATTTAATTCAAAATAAATTAAGTGATCTATATACAAATAATAAAGAAATACATCTATTGAGGTTTAACTTGGAAAGGGGAATTAGTTATGAAACATATTTTTCAACAAGGAAACGATCCATCAAAACCAACATTACTGTTACTTCACGGAACTGGGGGTACAGAACAAGACCTTTTACCTCTAGCAGAAAAAATTGACTCAGACGCAAACATATTAAGTGTAAGAGGAAATGTTCTTGAAAACGGGATGCCACGATTCTTCCGCAGATTGGCTGAAGGTGTATTTGATGAAGATGATTTAATTTTCCGCACGAAAGAATTAAATGAGTTTCTTGACGAAGCGGCCGAGAAATATGAATTTAATCGAAATAATATCTTTGCGATTGGTTATTCAAATGGTGCAAATATTGCAGCCAGCTTACTCTTCCATTTCCAGGATGCTTTAATAGGAGCAATTCTACATCACCCGATGGTTCCAAGAAGAGGAATTGATTTACCAAATCTATCAGGTAAAAATGTATTTATCGCAGCTGGTACTAACGATCCAATTTGTCCAGCAAAGGAATCTGAAGAGCTATTTTCTACACTGGATAATTCAGGCGCTAATGTTGAACTTCATTGGGAAAACAGGGGACACCAATTATCGTATGGTGAAGTAGAAGCAGCTGGAAAATGGTATATAAATCTTTAAGTAGAAAAATGTAAAACGTCAAACCTTCAAAAGAGTATGTTTGACGTTTGTTTTAGTTTTAATTTATATGTTCCTGGTCTTAATGACTTTTTGTTATTCTTCTGAGGATATTTGCTGCTCATCATTCGATAGAAGAGCTGCTTTCTTTGTATTATTAATGTCATTAATCTCCGCAGTAAGCTGATCTAATTTATCTTCCAAAGCATTAATAACAATCAACTTGGAATCCAGTTTTTCCTCATAGTCCAACGATTGCCCCACTAACTCTTTAATCTGATGGTCTAATTGAAAAAGTGTTTCAGAATCTATACTAGATGTACCTGTTGAAGGGGATGAGTCTATATTTGTTTGGATATCATTTTTTTGGCTCAAGCCTTCTTCTAATAGTGTAATATCGTTTTTGTACTTTTCATTTTGCTTTTTCATATTCAAAATGTCATCTTGGAGCTTTTCTATCGTTTTATTTTTATGTTCGATTTCTTTCATTAAATGCTGGCTTTCTATATTAGAACGGGTATTTTGGTTAATGGATTTATCAAGGTCCTCAATTTTAGAGTTTACTTGTTTATATGATTCTTGAAAGAAACCAGTAAGCATATTTTCAATTTGGTCTATGTTCGGTATATTTTTTTGATTCTGCTTATGAAGGATAGAAAACTGTTTCTGGCAGTTATATTTTACGGAATCGATTTCGTCTTTCAATACTTTAATTACTTCGGTTAAGTGCTTATTCATCTGTTGTAAATCAGCTTGCGTCTTCTGCAGGTTATCAATTGAAGTAACATATGTTTTCCTCTGTATTTCATGCAAATGTACACGTTCTTTGTATTCGCTAGTCTGTTTTTTAATTTCTTTATTCATGTTATTCAACTGGTGCGATAGTTCCTCTTTTTCGTTCATTAGTTGAAAGTTTTGTTCTTCAAGATTTTCTATCAGATAGATGTTCTGATATTTATTAACTTTATCTTTATATTTAGCTAGTTCTGCCTTAAAATAGATAATCTTTTGTTGAAGCTGAATAGGATCATTGTTTTTGATGTTTCGACTTTTCAAGATAATGCCTCCCATCACGGTGTTCCTAAAACATAGGCTGAATTATATTTATTTATATGTCAGGAACAATGAAAGGTTAATTCTGGATATTCAATATCTAACTTGCTTTAATAAAAAGGCTGTTTTCCCAAAGGTTGTTGATTTATAAGAGAATAGATATAAACTGCGACATAACTGCTGGTTTATTTCCAAAGACACGTGCTATTGCTGCCGTCCAGGATCGCTCCGGGCGGATGCTTTCCGCGGGCACGGCCTTAGCCTCCTCGAGAAAATCACTCTGCGGGGTCTTCGGACACGTGCTGTTCCCGCAGGAGTCACCGCCCTCCACTCACCTGGACTGGGTCATATCTTACAACTAATGAATGCTGTTATTGGCAAAAATTATACCAGCAGTCCGTATACACGTAGACTGATATGAACGAAACTGTCAAGTCACCCCACACACTTATTTAAATATAGTTTTTTGGACAACCTTAATTTAAGAGTCTTTTTTAGGCTCCTTTTTTGAGTTATATTCTATAAGCTGCCATTTGCTACAATAATTCCTTTCTTTTAGCTTGCTAATAATAAGCCAAGAATAATGATTTACCCCTTTCTTATTTTATAAAGGAGATAAATACACGGCACGAAGGCAAAAGTCTCTACTCCGATGAGCATACTGATATCCGTGGGTTCTCACATTTTATCTCTCCGTCTAAGGATCTTACACGAACTCCTGCCGTGCGTTCACCAATTTATGGCTAGCACAAGTCTACGTCGTGCGTTCTCCCTTACGGTTTTCACCTTTGCCTCCGAGCCCTATACTCATTCCCTTTTCAAATGAATGTTCATCCTTTTTTAGCTTATTGGAGTTTAATTTGTTTTAGCTTCACAATTAGATTCGTGGGAAATTGCCCAAATGAATCCTGCCAGTTCTCTTGCTACTGCCGTAATTGCTTTCCCACTCTCTTTTCCACGTCCTAATAGACAAAAATATTTTTTGTGCAAGCGGTTTTGAGCCTTCCATGAAATTCCTAAGATATTCGACGGCTGTCCCTTTTGTCGTTTCTTCAGCTTTCCTTTGACTGCGGGTTTATATCTATAGCCCCACGCGGCCTCTATCAACAATCTTCGAACATGTTGATTCCCTGTTTTGGTTATGCTACCTAATCTACGTAATTCACCGCTGGAACTTTCACTTGGTACCAGTCCAGTGTATGCCATAAATTGTTTTGGTGTCTGAAATCGCTTGAATGATCCAATTTCCGCAACCAAACTAGTTGCTGTAATAATTGCTACTCCTCGTAATGTCATAAGGGTTTGGATCATTGGTGCGTGGACACCTTCTTTGGCTTGGTCTTCAATTTCCTCTTCCAATACTTTTAATCGTTGCTGAAATTCTTTTAGTTGCTGCAAATATTCTTGGAATGCCACCCGGGATGCAGACCGTTCAAATGTCATTTTATCCAGCCAATCCCAATATTTCACTGTCCATTTTTTGGTTCCTTTAGGCGGTTTGATTTCATTTCTTAGAAGAAATTTTGTTAGTCTATGTTTAGCTCTTAATTCATCTTCCTTTACATCCTCGCGTGCTCGAACCAAATCACGTAGTGCCTCATCATCTTCTGTTGGTACATAGATAGGTGTTAATTCCCCAGCACGATAAAGTTTTGCGAGATTAATGGCATCACGTTTATCAGTCTTTACACGTTCGCCAGGTTTCTTTGGTATTAACGATGGTGCAATTACTTCACATTCAATATCCATACTGTTAAGAAGTCGATAGAGTCCGTATCCAGTTGGTCCGGCTTCATAACAAACTTGAAGCTGTTTCGGCTCTCCTAGTTTTTTCATTATCTTTCTAATTGCTTCTACCGTATAGTCAATCATACCAACATATCTCGGTTTAGAACGTCCCTCATCTGCAACCGCTACTGCAATCTTTTCTTTTGATACGTCTAAACCGACGTATTTTGTGGTATTATTCATATTACTAGCTCCTTTCGTATTATAGCTCTGATTTGGTTTGTACTACTCTATACCCAAATTAACCTACGTTATTACGACAAGGGGCTAGTTTCGTTCATGATAACTCCTGCGGGAGGACAGGCATCGGTGAGACTACGCAGTGCGTCAGCACAAGGAGGCTCACCAGCCGCTCGCGGGAAAGCGAAGTGTATACGGGCTGCGGCTGCCTAAGTAACTTGTTTCCATTATCAGTAATACAGACCTAATATAGTTAGAAGTTACGTCGTATTTTATATCAACTATGAAGATGAAAAGCAACAAAGCGTACGAAAAGAGCCAATAAAAAAGAACTGCTTAAGGCAGCTCCATCTGAATCAATAACTAAAGTTTTTCTTTTAATAGTGCAAGAACCTCTTCAAATTCTTGTGTACGATTACTAATCAATTCATCTAACTCCCCCATAGACTCATCTGTAACCGGATCATCATTACTGTTTGCTGCTTCCGGTTTATTGACCTGACTTTTTTCACCATCCGAATTCATTAGCAAATATAAGATCAACATGTTTAAAGTTGAACTATCAAGGAATACAAAACTGCTATTACTTTCTTTTTTGTTACTTTTTAATGCTTCAATCTGATCATTGATACTGTGTCGAATTAATTGTTTCAGGAGCAATTCACGTTCATGATTTTCGTTCTTCATCATTCATTTCACCCCGTTCACGAATAGTTCCACTCACACTAAATTGATTAATGGCAGCTTTCCCATCTTTAAATTCATCACAATATACAAATCCCGTAATGCTACCAAAATAGGATTTTTGAGGGGGCCATTTCACTTGAAAGTTTGAAAATGATATTTTTTGAGAAGGCTCAATTGTTTTTATACCAACAGGCTTTAGCCAATATTCTTCTTTTTCATCCCGATCGTTAATGCGTTCCCATGCATCGGGTGAATTCATTAATTGGTTTGGTTTATTATATAAGTATTTTCCGGAAAAAGTAAAAAGATCCTTTGGAGAAAGTTTAATACAAATGTAAGGATTGGTTAATGGTTGGTTCCCTATGTTAAGAATATGAAATGATCCAATACTTAGGTTATCTACTTTTTTATCATCGGAGAGGTTTAAAGAATATGTAAAATAACAGAGAACATTGAAATCCTGGCTCTTTTCATAATGATTTAAGTTTTCTTTAATTTCAGCTATATAGGTGATAGTTTTTTCGTTCAGATAATTGACCTTCTGTCTGTATTCATGAAAACTGTTTTTTTTCACCCATTATCACTCCTTGCATATAATAAAGAGAGGAGGACTCCTCTCTTTATCCTATGCTAACTGCTTATCCGACATTCCCGTTGTCATCATCGCCATTACTCGGGAAAAGTACTGGGCATTGTGGTGGGATTGTTGGAGCAGGGCAAGGACCAACAGGTAGTAAGTCTCTAGGCTGACAGAATTCAGCTACAAGTTCTAATGTTACAGGAAATGTTGATTGAATGCTTTGACACAAAATTAGTGATACGCTAAGGCCTGTTAGAGAAATTGAACCATCGGCAGGAACAACACAGTTGAAGCTAGTGACAAAACAAGAATTAGTTGTGTACTCAACTTCGATAGCAGTACCCTCAGGTGCACATAGAGTAACCTGTTCAAGTCTTGTGAAAGTTTGTACTTCTGACGTTACAGGAGTACCGTCAAGAAGTGTTACAGTTATGGTTACATCAAAAGTTTTGCTTATTGTAACTTGCTGAAGTGTTACTTCTGCACCGTCAATAATAAAAGGTAAATCTGTTCGCTCACCTATTTCTGTTGCTGTTGCACCAGTAACATCACAAGTAACTGTTGCAATATCTTCACAGACAGTCCCCGCGGGAACAGTAACAGTAACATCAGCTAGAGCAACATTAAAATCCGCATCGTTAATAATCCAATCATAAACCTTCTCTGTGTTTATACATAGAAGCTCTTGACCACCAGTAAAATCGGTTGCTTTCATTATAAAACACCTCCAAATTAATATATTTTTTCTTACATTCGTAGCATATGATTAAAAAAAATAAGAGTATAGTTAACGAGCGGAATTAGAGGGAAATTTATTAAATTGCACATTTGTCACTTATTGAAATTATCATTAATAGTATAATAAATGTATTACAAAAGGGTGAAGAATGATGGGTGATTCTAAGTTATACTCCGCTCAGGAAATTGAAAAGTTGAAACAGAAAATTAATATATATAAAGAAACCTTAAGCACATTGAAAACGGGAAATTCAGTAGACGATTATTTACTCATGAAGAACGAATTTTATGATTTTAAAAAGCAAGTCACAAATTTAGAAGGGGTAATGGAAATAATGGAAGAAAAACAAAATATGCAAATAGAGGAGTATGAGCAACAAGTTAATAAAATTTCAGCTCAAATTGATTCTCTTAACCAAACTGTCGAGGAGTTGAATCAAGATGTTTCAGCCTTAATGAATAGGTTAAGCAATAGTGATATTAATGAACTTATAGAAAGAATAAATATTATGATTGATTTACAAGACTCCTTATCCATGGCGAATGAAAATGCCGAAAGTAAGATCAGACAAACTGACCAAAAATCAATTTCTCCTGTTCAAAACCTAAACCCTACACCATCATACAAACAACTACAAAAATTTATAAATAATTCAGAGATTGTCCATGAAACTTCAAATGATGTAACAACCACAGATAATAGTATTCAAAAAAACGGCCAAAAGGAACAGCAGCAAAACAGTAAGAAAAGTTTTCCATCAAATGGTATTAATCCTGAACAATTAACTAATAACCTCAACAAAAATATTAATGCAAAATCGACAAATAATATAAATAAAAAGGCAATGAATCAAGCGGTTCCGAAAGCAAACAAAGACTCCGCTAATTCTGCAGTGCCAAATAATATCCAATCTAATAAAGATCAAACATTAACTAGTTCTTCTAATAAAGTGGATATGGAAGCTTCAAACGAGAAGAAAAAAGATGCTGTTGATATTCCTAATGAAAATAAAGAAAATGAAAAGACTGATATTTTATCATTCTTTAACTTTTTCCGAAAGAAAGATTAGTATGGGTATTAACGAAGTAATAATTCCTCATTTTGTTTTGAAAGGTGTGGTTGAGCATGCACAATCACATCTTCCTCATGAAGCGTGTGGTCTTTTATCCGGTACTAACAATAAAGTGAGTTCTTTTTGGAGATTAGAAAACGAATTACAATCCGAAAGACGCTTCTTTGTTAAAAAGAAGGTAATGGAAAAGACTCTACAGAAAATTAAGGAACTGGAAGAGAGTGTTATAGTCGCTTATCATTCACACCCAACTACTGCACCGATACCTTCTCGTTATGATATTTTTAGTCACCCTGATTATGAAATAATAATGATGATTGTCTCCTTTAAATCTGAACCTAAAATAAAATGCTATCACATAATGAAATCAACTTATGAAGAATGCCCTTTTCTCATAGAAACATAGTATTAGCCCTACCTTTAATCGTTTATTGGATTATACTATATCATAGTAAAGGAGATGATAAATTTGAAAGTACAAAGGATAAATGTTAAACCTACTACAACATCCAATAAACCTACCGTTATAAACTCTTCTTCTTCCACTGGAGGGAAAAAAGTAGTTAAAAAAGGTGATTGCGGTTGTGGTGGAAAATAGATCTTTTTCACACTTAGAAAGGAATAAAATTCACTCATCTCGCAAATGGGGAGTATCTGGTTTGCGTGAACTATATATTATTGCACTTAACCTATCTTTATATTTTCGGGCATTTAAACCTAGATGTAACAAGTAAACCAATCACTAATTTAGTGATTGGTTTACTTAATAAAATTTGTAAACTGATTTTAAATACATTGGAAGGGATTACAGACTAGAGGGAAGATACATAATAACTTTTCCCAGAAGTTGATGTATTGCAAACGATTTAGTAGTAAAGTTTACGAATGAAAATGTATGTATTATTGGCTGTTATTTTCATAGCATTTCTTGCATCCCACTTCATGTTCTGTATAAATAACACTCCTAAGGAAAATTAGGAGTGTTATTTTAATCCTCATCTTTATCTATACAAACTTTAATAACTACTTTTTCAACATGCTGTAACGCTACTTTATCTTCAGTATTTTTATCAGAAGAAAAACTTCCCTCAGTTCCCGAAACTTCACAAATAATGTCCAAGGAACTAATTATGAAACGGTCGCTAGCCTTTATGTCTTCCCTATCAATCAGGCAGGTGAATGGTATGTTATCAATAATTACATGATTCGGGATTATCTCTCCTTCAACTAGCGCCTGGTACTCGATCTGCTTTCTTAAAAAGCCAGAAATAACAACTACTTCGTCACATATTTTTACTATTTCGGCAGATAGTGTTTTGGTTACAACTGTACTATCAACTTTGGCAGGTGGCGCCAATTGACAAGAATGTTCTAATATAAAACGGCAGCATAGAGGTTTAGGAGGAGCTGGCGGTCCTGGGGGGCCGGGTGGTCCTGCTGGTCCATGCTTGCCTGGAGGTCCATGTTTACCCTTGTCTCCTTTCGGCCCCTTAGGTCCTGTTGCCCCTTGTTGCCCGGGAGGGCCTTGTTTACCTGTGTCCCCTTTTGGTCCCTTAGGTCCTGTTGGTCCTTGTTGCCCGGGAGGGCCTTGTTCACCTGTGTCTCCCTTTGGTCCCCGAGGACCTGCTGGCCCTCTTCGCCCGGGAGGTCCTGAAGGTCCCTCAGGTCCTTTTTTGCCTCTCTTTCCAGGTGGGCCAACACAACTGCAATTTTCGCGACCACATTGCTGGCACATTACTTCACCCCACATTCAAGTTTTTATATACTATGTAGTTAATGCACCCGGTGTAAGCCTTTTCTTTAGAAATCCGCTCATGCCTCATTTTGGGAAATTAGGATAGTTATCCAACACAAATAACACTTTATATTAATATGTTATGGATAAGAGGCATTTCGGGTGAGAGGAGTGAACACACTTGTTATATGAAAAAGGCGAGAAAAACGAGGATAAACATTCTAACAATCATGAGAAAAAGGGATGTGACTGCAAAAGCTGTATTTGTAAAGTTTTATCCGATATTTTGGATCAACAGAGGGAAGATAAAAGGAGATGTAGCAACTCTTGTTCGTTACAAAACTTGAATGAGTCGGCTTTTAAAGACACAATTCCTTTCATTTTACAAACTCCTTATGGTCATCCATATTTCACCTGGGGGAATATTGGAACGAATGATTGCTTCGTTACAGTTTTCTTTAGAGTAATAAAGGTAGATTGTGAAAAGAATTGTGCTGTATTACAACTGTTAAAGCCAAATATATCTATTATTGACTCAGACACGAATTGTGTGGAAACTGCAAAAATTTGCGATGTTGATTTTGTGACAAGAACGAAAGAATGCGTTCTGGTTGATTTAAGTTGCTACTCGGCAGTTAAATGTATATCTCCTGACTTTGTTAAAAAGCATACGTAGAATTAAACCCATTAATGAAGTAACTTCTGAAAGGCTCTGTAATTATATAAAGCAACAGTAATGAGTATAATCTTTTGATTGAATAATGGTCATGCCATTGTTATATTATAAAGAACCCATATTCAGTTTTTATTATTCTAAGTTAAATTGTTATTCAAGACTGAAAGAGGAACCTGTGCAATACGAGACAGGTTCCTTTTTCGATCTAAATCCCAACGTTTATTTTCTAAGTATTCGGGAATGTATATTTAATATATGTTTTGTATTAGAATAAGGATGAGGAGGTGAATTTTTAGTGGAAAATGAAAATGTCATTCTGTTTCCAAAATGGAAAAAGACATTAGAAGAAGATAGTTTACTTGCATTGAAAGAAAAAAGGTATGAGGAAGCTCTACATAAACTGGATCAATTACTTGATTATCAAGTAGACAATCATGAAATAGTGATTGGTAAACTAATCTGCCTAATGGAGTTAGATAGATATGAAGATGCACAACTATTAAGTGAAAAGTTATTAGAGAATAAGAATGAAAACTATTACCACTATGTACATATTTATTTAACCATTTTATTTCAGACGAATCAGTATAAAAGGTTAATGGAGCAAGTTGAATATGAATTGGATGCAGCGACTGTTCCTCAAGCAATGAAAGAACAATTTCAACAATTATATAATATGAGTAAAAAAATGAATGTTGAGATTAGAGATGAAAAAAATACGGAATACATAAATGAATTGTTAGAAGCCGTGAAAGAACAGAATCATCTAAAGCAATGGAGAACTGTTGAAAATTTGCGTAAAATAAATGCACTACCTTCAATTAAAGTAACAGAAAAACTTTTAACAGAAAGCCTTGTGCATCCAGTAACAAAAACGGCTATTTTTATGTGGCTACAAGATAGTGATTATAATGAAAACATTCGTATACATAAGTTAGACATGCAAGTTGAAGTTACTCCGAGTGGGGTCTCCGATATACATTCATTGGGTATCTACAAACAAATTTTATTATTAATCAATAAAATTGAATTGAAAAACCCAACGTTGTACCAATTAATGGAAACACTTTTATATCGTTATATTTACGTTAGGTATCCAATCATACCTTCAAGTGAACATGTTGAGCAAATAGCTGAAGCTCTCACAGGCATAGGTGAAACGTACTTAGATATTCATCATTTAGAGGATGATACGCCTGATTCAGAAGTTTTGCGGTATCAGGAAGAAATTAAATTGTGCGAAACACTATATTTAAGCATTATTGAAGAGTAATAGGTAGAAGCTACAAATGGTTGAAAGACATGGTAATTATGTTATAATGATATGGTTGTAAATTTGGTAATTCTATTTAGATATCA
Source organism: Virgibacillus necropolis (assembly GCF_044793635.1). Lineage (GTDB taxonomy): Bacteria > Bacillota > Bacilli > Bacillales > Amphibacillaceae > Virgibacillus_F > Virgibacillus_F necropolis_A. Next base: position 651,974 of record NZ_CP084992.1, on the reverse strand, counting down.
AATACTAGAGAACTGTGAAAAATAAATGTAATCAATAGATTTTGGAGGGAATTATATGTCAGCAAAATGGGAAAAACAAGAAGGAAACGAAGGGGTACTAACAATCGAGGTTAGCTCTGAAGAGTTTGACAAAGCACTAGATAAAGCGTTTAAAAAAGTGGTAAAGAGCGTTCAAATTCCAGGATTTCGTAAAGGAAGAGTACCGCGCAAAATCTTTGAAAACCGTTTTGGTGTAGAATCACTTTACCAAGATGCAGTTGATATTGTTTTACCATCAGCATATACAAATGCTGTTGAAGAAACAGGAATTGAACCAGTTGAACAACCAGAAGTAGACATTGAAGAAATTGAACAAGGTAAAGATCTTGTGTTTACTGCTAAAGTGACAGTTAAACCAGAAGTTAAACTTGGCGAGTACAAAGGTTTAGAAGTTGAAGAACAATCGGTAGAAGTAACAGACGAAGATGTCGATCAGGCAATTGAAACTCAACGTGAACAACATGCAGAACTAATCGTTAAAGAAGAAGGTACTGTTGAGCAAGGCGACACAGTTGTAATGGACTTTGAAGGGTTCTTAGATGGCGAAGCTTTTGATGGCGGAAAAGGTGAAAACCATTCACTTGAAATCGGATCTGGACAATTTATTCCTGGTTTTGAGGAAAAATTAGTTGGAAAAGAAGCAGGAGAAGAGTCAGAAATTGACATCACTTTCCCTGAAGAGTATCATGCAGAAGATTTAGCTGGTAAGGAAGCTACATTCAAGGTTAAGCTACATGAAATTAAATCAAAAGAGTTACCTGAGCTTGATGATGAATTCGCAAAAGACTTAGATGAAGAAATTGAAACACTTGAAGAGTTGAAAACGAAGAAAAAAGCAGAATTAGAAGATCAAAAGAAAAAAGATGCCGAAAACCAAAAGCGTGAAACACTAATTGAAAAAGCTTCAGACAATACGGAAGTAGATGTTCCAGAAGCAATGGTAACTACTGAACTTGATCGTATGCTTAAAGAATTTGAACAACGCTTACAAATGCAAGGCATGACAATGGAAATGTATTTCCAATTCTCGGGTCAAGATGAGAAAGCATTAAAAGAACAAATGAAAAATGATGCAGAAAAACGCGTTAAAACGAATTTAACGTTAGAAGCAATCTACAACGAAGAAAACTTAGAAGTATCTGATGAAGCTGTAGATAAAGAACTTGAAAATATGTCTTCTATGTACCAAACAGATGTTGAGCAGTTAAAGCAAATGCTTGGTGGTAATACAGACGCTATTAAAGAAGATTTGAAATTTAAAAGTGCAATTGATTTCTTAGTTGAAGAAAGCAAAACTGTTTAATTAACTTTAATATGTTTATTTAAAACAGAATGAGGCAAATACTAACAAGGCACGATAAATTCGTGCCTTGTTTTAAACTTTTTTGTACATACAATATTTTTGTCGTTCAGAAAAAGAAATAATCTTTCTAGCAGTTACATACATATGATAAATAGTACATTCTTTTTACTTGGACATATAAAAATGTAACAAAGCAAATTGAATCAAAATAGTTATGATTTGACTTTTTTAATTATTTCTCCATAATTAAAAAATAAATATAGTAAAGTATATTGTTTTGTATTCTGATTTTGTTCTGATATGATGGGCTATGAAAGTCGGGTCCTATATAAGAGATATTAGGGGTAGATTTAAACTTTTAGGGGTGAAATGGAATGTTTAAATTTAATGAAGAAAAAGGCCAATTAAAATGTTCTTTTTGTGGAAAGAGTCAAGATCAGGTTCGCAAACTTGTTGCAGGACCAGGCGTTTATATATGTGATGAATGTATTGATCTTTGTACTGAAATCGTAGAAGAAGAGCTTGGTACAGATGAAGAAACTGAATTTAAAGAAGTACCAAAGCCAAAAGAGATCTGCGAAATTTTAAATGACTATGTTATTGGTCAGGATAAAGCAAAGAAAAATTTATCTGTAGCTGTGTACAACCACTATAAACGAATTAATGCTCCGAAGAATAACGATGATGTTGAGGTGTCTAAGAGTAACATTGCTATGCTTGGACCAACAGGTAGTGGTAAAACATTACTAGCACAAACATTAGCAAGAATTCTTAATGTGCCATTTGCTATTGCAGATGCAACATCGTTGACAGAAGCAGGTTATGTTGGGGAAGATGTTGAGAACATACTTTTAAAGCTAATTCAATCAGCAGATTATGATGTAGAAAAAGCTGAAAAAGGAATCATTTACATTGATGAAATTGATAAGGTTGCAAGGAAATCAGAGAATCCATCTATAACGAGAGATGTTTCTGGTGAGGGTGTACAACAAGCATTATTAAAGATTCTTGAAGGAACAGTTGCAAGCGTTCCACCTCAAGGAGGACGTAAACATCCACATCAGGAATTCATCCAAATTGATACGACAAACGTCTTATTTATTTGCGGAGGGGCGTTTGATGGTATCGATCAAATTATAAAACGTCGTCTTGGTAAAAAAGTTATTGGATTTGGAGCAGATGAACAGCAGCAAGATCTTGAAGTTGGACAGTTGCTTGCAAAAGTATTACCAGAAGACTTATTACGTTATGGTTTAATTCCTGAGTTTATTGGAAGATTACCTGTAATTGGTGCTCTAGAACCATTAGATGAAGATGCACTTGTTGAAATCCTAACAAAACCAAAAAATGCATTAGTGAAGCAATATGAAAAATTATTCCAAATGGATGACGTTGAATTAGAGTTTGAAGAAGACGCATTAGTCGAAATATCCAAAAATGCAATTGAGCGAAAGACTGGAGCACGTGGATTACGTTCCATAATAGAAGGTTTAATGCTGGATGTAATGTTCGAACTTCCTTCTCGTGATGATATTGAGAAATGTATTATTACAAAAGAAACAGTCGTATTAGAGGATGGTAGTCCAAAACTTATCTTCAAAGACGGTACGGTGAAAGATGATAACAAACCATTTCCTAAAGAAAGTGCATGATAATAGGTAAATGATAAATGTTTGAAGACTGACTGGAAAGAATGATTAGCTCTTCCTATGCTTTCGTATGAATGAATGGAGGTTCTAATTTTTCTGGAGGTCAGTCTTTTTCTCTTTCATACATAGGCACTATTGGGTAATACTACTAACAGGAAAGAGCATTGATAAAAGGACATAAACATTTACAAATGGAAAACTTTTCTTTACACTTTACTCTTAAGGAAAGTCTAGATTTCTAAGGACGATTCTAATAACGAACTATAGATGCGTGTTCAAAATGAGGATAAAAAGGACCGACATCGGTTAAGAAAGCAACGTCCTGTTGCAACGCCGATACTAGCACGTCCTGTCCGTCGAAAGTTCGAGGCGGCGTAGCTTTGAGCACCGGAATGTACTTAAGAAGGTACATGAGGAGCGGAAAAGCAAGCCAACGAAGAAATTCGATGAATCATTTTTACCGGACTTTTTGAACAACCTCTATAGATGAAATAACTTAATTATATCTTATATGATAATTATGGAGGTACATACAATGACAAATAAAACTCTTCAGCTCCCCCTCCTCCCATTACGGGGCTTACTTGTTTTTCCATCAATGGTAATTCATTTAGATGTTGGTCGGGAAAAATCAATTCAAGCGTTGGAAAAAGCAATGATGGAAGACCAAATTATTTTTTTAGCTGCACAAAAAAAAGTAAGTGTGGATGATCCAAGCCCTGAGAATATATTCGGAATTGGAACAGTAGCAAAAGTTAAACAAATGCTTAAATTACCAAATGGCACGAACCGTGTTTTAGTTGAGGGGTTATACCGTGCTGAAATTGTACAGTTTACAGAAGAAAAAGAACAATTTTCAGTTGAAATAGAAGAAATAGTTGAAGAACGCGGAGACAAAAATGAAGAAGAAGCATTAATGCGTTCATTATTAAACCAATTTGAACAATATATTAAGGTATCAAGAAAAATAAATCACGAAACATTAGCTACAGTATCTGATATAGAGGAAGCAAGTCATCTTGCTGATATTGTAACATCACATCTGTCTTTAAAACTAAAGGAAAAACAAGAGCTTTTAGAAATAGGTAATGTTAAAAAGCGTATTCAACGACTAATTAAACTTATATCAAATGAGAAAAAGGTTCTTGATTTAGAAAAGAAAATTGGGCAACGCGTTAAGAACTCTATGGAAAAGACACAAAAAGAGTATTATTTGCGTGAACAATTAAAAGCAATTCAAAAAGAACTTGGTGAAAAAGACGGAAAATCTGGTGAGATTGATCAAATGAAAGAAAAGATTGAGCAATCAGATATGCCGGAACGTATCCTAGAGGTTGCTCTAAAAGAATTAGATAGATATGAAAAAATACCACAAAGTTCTGCAGAAAGTTCTGTCATTCGAAACTATTTAGAGTGGTTAATTGCTTTGCCATGGACAGAGGAAACACAAGATACGATTGAGATAGAACGTGCACATAAAATTTTGGATGAAGATCATTATGGACTTGATAAAGTAAAAGAGCGAGTACTTGAATATTTAGCGGTTCAGAAATTAACAAATTCGATTAAAGGACCTATTCTTTGTATTGTCGGTCCACCGGGTGTTGGTAAAACATCGTTAGCTAAATCTGTTGCAAGAGCGATTAACCGTAATTTCGTTCGTATTTCATTAGGGGGAATTCGTGATGAGGCTGAAATTAGGGGACATAGGCGTACTTATATTGGTGCAATGCCAGGCCGAATCATTCAAGGTATGAAAAAAGCAAAAACAGTTAATCCTGTTTTCCTTTTAGATGAAATAGATAAAATGTCTAATGATTTTCGTGGTGATCCGTCATCAGCAATGTTAGAAGTACTTGACCCAGAACAAAACAGTAATTTCAGTGATCATTTTATTGAGGAAACTTATGACTTATCAAATGTATTGTTTGTTGCGACGGCAAACTATGTGAACAATATACCTGGACCATTATTAGATAGGATGGAGCTTATTTCGATTGCTGGCTATACTGAAATAGAAAAACTCCATATTGCAAAAGAGCATCTATTGGCAAAGCAATTAAAAGAAAATGGATTAAGAAAAAGTAATTTACAGTTACGCGATGATGCATTATTAAAGTTAATCCGTACCTATACAAGGGAAGCTGGGGTTCGTAGTTTGGAACGTCAAATTGCCCGTTTATGCAGAAAAGCAGCAAAAATAATTGTTTCAGAAGATAAGAAAAAGGTTATTGTAACAACGAAAAATATGGAAGAACTACTAGGGAAGCCAGCTTTTCGTTATGGTCAAATGGAACAAGAAGATCAAATTGGTACAGCAACTGGTTTAGCATACACAGCTGCAGGTGGAGATACACTTGCGATTGAAGTATCGCACTATCCCGGAAAAGGAAAGCTGACCCTTACAGGCAAACTGGGTGACGTGATGAAAGAGTCCGCTCAAGCTGCATTCAGTTATATTAGATCTAGAGCGAAGGAACTAAATATTGATCCAGATTTTCATGAAACCTTTGATATTCATATTCACGTACCTGAAGGAGCTACTCCTAAAGATGGTCCTTCAGCAGGTATTACGATGGCAACTGCTCTAGTCTCTGCACTTACTGGACGAGCGGTTAAGAAGGAAGTTGGCATGACCGGAGAAATTACATTGCGTGGCCGTGTATTGCCAATTGGTGGTTTAAAAGAAAAGTCTTTAAGTGCTCACCGTGCTGGAATAACTACGATTATCATCCCAGAAGAAAATGCAAAGGATATCGATGATATTCCTGAAAGTGTGCGAGCGGAATTGACATTTATTAAAGTCAATCATTTAGATCAAGTGTTAAACCATGCATTAGTGGGGGATTCAAATGAAAGTAAATAATGCCGAGATTGTCATTAGTGCAGTAAGTCAAAAACAATATCCAAACGATCGCTTGCCAGAGATTGCTCTGGCCGGCAGATCGAATGTAGGAAAGTCATCGTTTATTAATCGATTAATTCATCGTAAAAATCTGGCAAGAACTTCTTCTAAGCCAGGTAAAACTCAAACGTTAAATTTTTATAAAATTAATCAATTCTTTTACTTTGTTGATGTTCCAGGCTATGGTTATGCGAAAGTTTCCAAATCAGAACGCGAGAAATGGGGCGTTATGATGGAGGAGTACTTTGAAACTAGAGATACACTAAAAGCGGTTATGCTCATAACGGATATACGGCATGAGCCAACAGCTGACGATATTAACATGTATCAGTTTTTAAAACACTTTGACCTACCAGTTATAGTGGTTGCAACCAAGCTAGATAAAATTGCTAAAGGTAAACGAGCGAAACATGTAAAACGGACTAGAGATACACTTCAAATGATAAAAGAGGATATTGTTATTCCTTTTTCTGCTGAATCAGGTGAAGGTAAAGATGAAGCGTGGAGTGTAATAAGGAAATTTCTATAAAACTATTTTATGAAGCTAATTCTAAGGGGATAAATTTTCCTCTTAGAATTATTTTTTTAGCAGTTGAGAAAGTATAAAACTTTGGTGTTAATCTGTCTAGCGCAAGCGCCTAGACCGCCTGAGGTTTTAAGTCAAATCTCTTTGTGATATAAATCATCACTAAGAGATTCGTCTTAAACTTGTCGGGGCTGACCAAGGCGCTTGCGCTTTTCTAACATATTATCAGAATTTTCGTTGGATGATTGAGTATATTCATGCATATGGTGGTATTTATAAGCTGTGAGGAGGTATATACTTGAGGTTGATGGATTTGTCTATATAATCAGAAATATAGAAATATATCTTATTCGTATATTGTCTGTCTACTTGCTATAATAGAACTTATCAGTCTGAAAGATAGATTAGGTACATATAAAGAAAGAAGATTTCAGACTACTAAAGAGAGAAAGGGCGGTTAAATTATGAGAAAACTGAATATTATGTTTATTATTGCGCTATTAGCTTTTCTACTAGCTGCATGTGGATCAGAGGAAGGAACTGATTCAAGTGAAGAAAGTGGGGAAAATGCATCAGGTGATAGCCAGGAATTTGATTTGGTTGAAGATGGCAAGCTTACATTTGCCGCGTCCGGTGAATTTAAACCGTTTAGCTTTATGAAAGATGGAAAAATGGTAGGGTATGATATCGCGGTTGCAGAAGCGATTGCGGATAAGTTGGGTCTTGAGGCGGTGCAGCAAAAGGCTAAGTTTGCAGCTATCGTAACCGGTGTAAAACAAGGTCGTTATGATATAGCTGTAGCGAGTCATACGATTACCGAAGATCGTTTAAAAGAGGTTGACTTTTCAGAGCCATATTATTACTCTGGTCCTGTAATTTATGTAAGACCTGATAGTGATATTGAATCAGCTGAAGACCTAAAAGGTAAAGAGATTTCTGTATCAAGGGGTTCTACTTATGTGGCTATTGCTCAGGAATATACGGAAAACATTCCACAAGTAGACAGTGATGTTGTTGCACTTCAATCATTGGCAAAAGGTCACCATGATGCAGTTATAACAGATAAAATTACTGGTCAAACTGCAATTGATAACGGCCTGGAAATTGAAAGCCGTGGACAATTGGGTGTCAGTGAGCAAGCTGTAGCGGTTCCAAAAGAAAAAGATAAATTACAAGAAGCAATTAATCAAGCATTAAAAGAATTAAAAGAAAGCGGGAAGTTAAAAGAATTAGCAATGGAATGGATTGGTGTAGATATCACCGCGAAACCTGAAGAAGCTAAATAATTTAATAAGGTATCAAAGATGCAAATGTGCGCAGAACTTGCGCACATTTGTCCCTTTATAGCTACAGCGCCCTTTGCCTTATAACTTTCTGGCAATAACGGGGCGCTTCCGCTTTATTTATTTTAAAAGGAGTTGAACTGTTTGGAAGCTATTACGCACTTTTTTGATGTATTTATAGGTAGTTTTGACCTTTTTATTGAAGGGCTCAAACTTACATTTCTTTTATCGGCAGCTTCATTAGTAATTGCCTTTATAATTGGCTTGATTTTTGCCATATTTAAAATTTCAAATATAAAAATTTTAGAATGGATAGCTGACGCTTACATATGGATTGTGCGCGGTACACCATTGATTGTACAAATCTTTGTTCTTTATTATGGATTGGCAGAAATTGTTCTTCTTTCTCCATTCTGGGCAGGAACAGCGGGTCTTGCCTTTCATAGTGGGGCCTACATTGCTGAAATCATTCGTGGGTCAATTCAATCAATTGATAAAGGGCAGAGGGAAGCTGGACGCACGCTTGGAATGACTCAAGGACTTACCATGCGAAGAATTATTTTACCACAGGCCTTTCGTCGTGCAGTTCCATCCCTTGGTAACCAATTCATTATTGGTATTAAGGACTCCTCACTAGTATCATTCATTGGAATGCAGGAATTGTTCGGTGTGGCCAGTACACAGGGATCCAACAATTTTGATTACCTGCCATTCTATTTAACCGTAGCAGTGTATTATTTATTCATCGTTCTAATACTTACTGTAGTTGTTAATCAAATTGAGAAAAAATTAGCTAAAAGTGATTAAGTGAGGAGGGCTAGTATGAGTGAAAAACAAGAAATGATTCGAGTAGAGAAATTAAATAAGTCCTTCGGGGATTTACACGTATTAAAAGATATTGATATGACAGTAAAGGAAAGCGATGTAGTTGTATTGATTGGGGCGAGTGGATCTGGGAAAAGTACGTTATTGCGTTGCTTAAACTTTCTGGAGATGAAAAACAGCGGGAAAGTTATCATTGAAGGCGAGCAAATTGAAAAAGAAACGCATGATCTAAATAAAATTCGTGAACGTGTAGGAATGGTATTCCAGCATTTTAATCTTTTTCCGCATAAAACGGTTTTAGGTAACGTTATTGAAGCACCAATACAAGTGAAGGGTTTAAAGAAGAGTCAGGCAATTAAAGAAGGGCAGGAGCTGTTGGATAAGGTTGGATTAGGCGATAAATACAATGTTTATCCTTCAACACTATCTGGTGGTCAGAAACAACGAGTGGCAATTGCTAGGGCATTAGCAATGAAGCCTCAAGTTATGCTTTTTGATGAACCGACTTCTGCACTCGACCCGGAATTAGTTGGGGAAGTATTATCAACTATGAAAGAGCTTGCTGAGGAAGGGATGACCATGGTGGTTGTAACACACGAAATGGGATTTGCCCGTGAAGTAGGCGATAGGGTTATCTATATGCATGATGGGAAAGTTGTTGAAAACGGAAATCCTAAGGAACTTTTTGATAATCCAAAAGAGGAACGTACACAAGCATTTTTAAGTTCAATACTATAGTAGAAAAGAGCGCTAATTCATTAGAATTAGCGCTCTTTTCTACTTTCTTAGTTTCAGAAAATAAATTCCTATTCCAATTAAAGCTATTGGCCAAAACTGTTCGATGAGATCTAGAATTTGATAAATCCAACTTAAGTATGGTGGAAGATTTACTGTGAAAATCACAATTAATGATAAACCAATAAGAATAACTCCGGGTATTATCCCTTTTTTTGTTTTAAGAAAACGTACAATAAAGGCAATCCCTACAATTAGCAGGTAAACTCCCCAATGATCGATCCAAAAGGAATAGTGATTAACACCATGAAAATGGATTCCAAGTCCCAAAATAATCGTACCACTAAACAAATTTTGATGTTCTTTTGTTTTATAGCTGTGTATAAGAAAAGCCAATCCGATAATAATAAAGAGAGTAGGCCAGGAATAAAAGTCAGTGATTATCGGTAGTTGAAGTTTAGTTAAGAGAAAATAAAGTCCAATACCAATCAATAAATACCCTGCAAGAGCATGTTGTTTTTTCATTTGGATTCCTTTCTGAACAGGTTTGTATAATAGGTCGATTTCTTGCTTACAGCCTACTGTTATGATAAAGTACATACGAGTTGGTTAACAATTATATTATATTCATAATCCTATCATATGGATTCGAAATCTGTTCACATTTTATCAGAAATAGCACTTATTTTCTATGTTATAATGAAGAAAGAATTATGTTTTAAGATTTGTTGGGGGTAGACCGAAATGCACATACTTAAAGTGGGATTTAACTATAAATCAGCCCCAGTAGAAATAAGGGAAAAGCTAACATTTTCTGAACAAGACATTGATAATGCAATGTTGCTTTTGAAGACACAAAAAAGCATTTTAGAGAATGTAATTATTTCTACATGTAACCGTACCGAGATATATGCGGTGGTTGATCAAATTCATACCGGACGTTATTATATAAAGCAATTTTTAGCAGAATGGTTTCAGCTTGATAAAGAGGAGTTTTCACCTTATTTGCGAATTGTAGAAAGCGAGGGTGCAGTAGAGCATTTGTTTAAAGTATCTGCAGGCCTTGACTCTATGGTTTTAGGTGAAACCCAAATACTTGGACAAGTGAAACAAACATTTTTAACTGCTCAAAAAATGAAAACTACTGGAACCATTTTTAATGAGTTATTCAAGCAGGCTATTACATTTGCTAAAAAAGCACACAAAGATACAGCTATAAGTGAACATGCTGTGTCTATTAGTTATGCCGCAGTGGAATTAGCTAAGAAAATCTTTGGTGATTTACAAAATAAGCATATCGTCATTTTTGGTGCGGGAAAAATGGGCGAATTAGCAGTGAAGAACCTTCATGGATCTGGTGCAAAGAAAATAACAATGATAAACCGTACGTTTGAAAAAGCAGTTGAGTTAGCAGAAAAATTCGATGCCAATGCTGAACATTCAGGAAATCTGGTTAAAGTGATGCAGGATGCGGATATTCTAATTAGCTCAACGGGTTCAGATTCTGTTGTGATTACAAAGGAAATGCTTGAACCTATACAGAAAAAACGCAAGGGTAGTCCATTGTTTTTGGTAGATATAGCAGTGCCTCGAGATATTGATCCTGCAATTAGTAAGTTGGATAGTATTTTTCTTTATGACATCGATGACTTACAAGATATTGTGGATCAAAATTTAAATTCACGGAAACAGGCTGCAGAAGCGATTGAAATCATGCTGGAGGCAGAAATTGTTTCATTTAAGGAATGGTTACAAACACTGGGAGTTGTACCTGTCATCTCTGCACTAAGACAAAAAGCGTTATCCATTCAAGCAGATACAATGGAAAGCATCGAACGAAAAATGCCAGATTTAACAGCAAGAGAAAAGAAAGTGTTAAATAAACACACGAAAAGTATCATTAATCAGCTGTTAAAAGAACCTGTAACACAGGCTAAAGAATTCGCTGCTGGAAAAGATTCAGATGAAAAACTAGAATTGTTTATGGATATATTTGGTATTAAAGAAGAAGTGAAGGAAGAATTGGACAAGCAGGCCCAAAAAAATAGTATGATGAAGAATACTGAATCAGACGCAACGGTATCCTTTCCTTTAGCGGGAAATTTGTCAACCAATTAAGATGAAAGGATATTAAATATGTTTGAATCAAGATGGCTTTATGAAATTATTCTTATCATTTATGGTTTAAGTTTGATCGGATACTTCATTGATTTTATTCAAAGTAACCAGAAGGCAAATCGGATCGCCTTCTGGTTACTTAGTATGGTCTGGATTATTCAAAGCTTTTTTTTATTTAAACAAGCGTTTTTGGAGAACAGTTTTCCGGTCTTATCGTTATATGATGGTCTGTTTTTCTATTCATGGGTATTGGTAACATTTTCATTAATTATCAATCGTATATTTTCCATACATTTCATAGTATTTTTCACAAATTTATTCGGTTTCTTTATTTTACTTGTGTATATATTAACTGAAGCTCAACGGGAAGGACTAGAACAAGGCGTACAGCTTGTAAATGAGATACTTATTACACATATCACGCTATCCATTGTTTCTTATGGGTTTTTCACACTATCCTTCTTACTGTCGATTATGTATTTGGTTCAATATCGATTATTAAAAAATAAACAAGGTATGAAATGGATGTGGAGGCTAGGTGATTTAAAGCAACTTGATCAATATTCATTTATAGCTGTAACACTAGGTGTTCCATTGTTACTAATCGGCGTTATCCTAGGGGTTGTTTGGGCATATGTTGCAAATGCGGAGTTTTATTGGTTTGATTTAAAAACATTGGGTTCCTTATTGGTACTTGGTGTATATGCGCTTTATTTGCTATTACGTCTGATAAAAGGGTATCAAGGAAGATCAATTGCCATTTACAACACCGCAGCTTTTTTAATCTTAATCATTAACTTTCTATTATTTAGTTTATTATCTAACTTTCATCTTTAAGGAGGAGACAAAACATGCGTAAAATTATCGTTGGAACAAGGAAAAGTAATCTTGCATTGACACAAACAGATTGGGTTATTAATGAATTGAAAAAAGCTGGTGTTCCCTACGAGTTTGAAACGAAAAAGATTGTGACAAAAGGGGATAAGATTCTTGATGTAACGCTATCAAAAGTCGGAGGCAAAGGGCTTTTTGTAAAAGAGATTGAACAAGCTATGTATGATAAAGAGATTGATTTTGCTGTACATAGTATGAAGGACATGCCTTCCGTAATGCCTGAAGGACTAACAATTGCATGTATTCCTGAGCGTGCTGATCACCGAGATGCATATATCGCAAAAGATCACGTACGTTTAAATGATTTGCGGGAAGGTGCAATCGTAGGAACAAGTAGTCTTAGACGGGCTGCACAAATTTTAGCACAACGTCCAGATGTTACGATTAAATCTGTGCGAGGAAATATCGAAACGCGGTTACGCAAGCTTAAAGAAGAAGACTATGATGCTATTATATTAGCGGTTGCTGGAATGCAACGTGTTGGTTGGGATGAAGATATTATAACTGAATACTTGGATCCAGAGGTTTGTGTACCTGCTGTTGGACAAGGCGCACTTGCTATCGAGTCACGAGATGGAGATACAGAAGTAAGAGACATGCTTACAAAAATAAATAATGATTATACGACTAAAACGGTAACTGCAGAGCGGACATTTCTAAAGCTTCTAGAGGGTAGCTGTCAGGTGCCAATTGCAGGGTATGCCTATTTAGACAAAGATGAAGTTATCTTAACAGCACTTGTTGCAAGTGCCGATGGAACGATTATATTAAAAGATGTAATTAGAGGGACTGATCCTGTTGCGGTTGGTAAAGAAGCAGCTGCAAATTTAATTGCACGTGGTGCAAAGGATATCGTGGATGAAGTGAAAGAGGAGCTAAATGAGTAATGCTACAGCCATTACAAGGAAAAGAGATTTTAATTACGAGGGAAAAAAGTCAGTCAAAATCATTTGCTGATTTAATCGTAGCGCAAGATGGAATTCCGATTGAAATCCCGCTTTTAAAAATCACTTGTAAGAGCTATGATGAAAAATTACATTTATTTGAGCGGCTAAAGGATTATCAATGGATTTTTTTCACAAGTGCAAATGGTGTTCATTGTTTTTTTCAATGGATAAAGAAGTACTTGGTTTCCTTAAACAAACTTGATTCCGTTCAATTTGCAGTAGTCGGTCATAAAACGGAGAAAGCTTTACTTGAATATGGGGTGTCTGCAAGTTTTGTCCCATCTGTATATAATGCTGAGGTCATGGCAGATGAATTTTTACAACAAAATATTATGGATGGACCTCTATTAATCGTTAAAGGAAACAGGTCTCGTAAGGTTCTGCAAGAGGCATTCATGAAAAGCAAAGTTGTTTTTGATGAAATTGTAACTTACGAAACGGAGAGTAACCGTGAAAATCAAACGTTGCTAAATGATTATTTTAATAAACAATACCCAGATTTTCTAACGTTTACAAGTCCATCATCTGTGGAAGCGTTTATGGAAATGAATTTATACGCTGAACATCTAAAGCAAGTACTAAAAATTCCTTGTGTGTGTATCGGTACAACAACTGAAGCTCATGCGAAAGAGCTGGGTTTTGTACAAACATTGGTACCGAATCAATATACAATTGAGGGAATGGTAGAAACTATTGCTGTTTACATAAAAGCGAAAGGATAGATAGCTATGAATAATACTTTAAATTTTAAACGTCATCGACGACTTCGAACTTCTTCTTCCATGCGGTCGATTGTTCGCGAAAATCACCTTCGGAAAGAGGATTTAATTTATCCTTTCTTTGTCATTGAAGGAGAAGAAATTCGTAATGAGGTACCCTCAATGCCAGGCGTATTTCAACTTTCGTTGGATAATATTGTTGCTGAAATGAAGGAAGTTCGTGATTTAGGAATTCCTTCTGTTATTGCATTTGGTGTACCAAAAGAGAAAGATGAAATAGGTACAGGGGCATATGTTAATGATGGTATCGTACAACAAGCAATTCGCCTTATTAAGAAAGAAGTTCCAGAATTACTTGTTATAGCTGATACATGTTTATGCGAATTTACCTCACACGGTCATTGTGGTGTCATTCATGATGAAGACGTAGATAATGATGAATCACTGGAATTATTAGCGAAAACAGCTGTATCACAAGTAGAAGCCGGGGCTGATATTATTGCCCCATCTAATATGATGGACGGTTTCGTTATTGCAATTCGTACAGCATTGGATGAAGCAGGGTATACTTCTATACCTATCATGTCATATGCAGTTAAATATTCTTCTGCGTTTTATGGTCCTTTCCGTGATGCGGCGGATAGTACACCACAATTTGGCGACAGAAAGACCTATCAAATGGATCCTGCAAACCGTTTGGAAGCTATCCGTGAGGCAGAGTCTGATATAGCTGAGGGTGCAGACTTTCTTATCGTGAAACCTGCGTTGTCTTATCTTGACATCGTACGAGATATCAAGGATAACTTTAACGCACCAATTGTTGCTTATAATGTCAGTGGTGAGTATGCGATGGTAAAAGCAGCTGCAATGAATGGATGGATTGATGAAAAGTCGTTAGTAATGGAAAAACTTACATCGATGAAACGCGCTGGTGCAGATTTAATCATAACGTATTTTGCTAAAGATGTTGCACGTTGGTTAAGTGAATAAATAATATAAACGAGGTGAACACATATGAAACAATTTGATCAATCAGTTGATGCATATAAAGAAGCGGTAGATCTAATGCCGGGTGGTGTTAATTCACCTGTTCGTGCTTTTAAATCGGTTGGCCTTTCACCTATTTTTATGGAATCTGGTAAGGGTTCAACTATCAGGGACATTGATGGTAACGAGTATATTGATTATGTTCTAAGCTGGGGTCCATTAATTCATGGTCATGCTAATGATCGTGTTGTAGAAAAGTTAAAGGAAACAACTGAAAAAGGCACAAGTTTTGGTGCTCCAACTTTGATTGAAAACAAACTAGCCCAGCTTGTTATTGATCGTGTACCTTCGATTGAAATGGTTCGCATGGTTAACTCGGGGACGGAAGCTACCATGAGCGCATTACGGGTTGCTCGAGGCTATACTGGCCGTGATAAAATTTTAAAATTCGAAGGTAATTACCACGGACATGGGGATTCGTTGTTAATCAAAGCTGGTTCAGGGGTCGCAACATTAGGTTTACCAGATAGCCCTGGTGTACCAGCATCAATTGCTCAAAATACGATCACAGTTCCGTATAATGACATAGAAAGTCTCCGTTTGGCGTTTGCTAACTATGGTAGTGAAATTGCTGCAGTAATTATTGAACCTGTATCAGGGAATATGGGCGTTGTTCCACCGAAAGATGACTTTCTACAAGAACTTAGGACAATAACACAGGACAATGGAAGCGTCCTTATATTTGATGAAGTAATGACTGGCTTCCGTGTTGATTATAATTGTGCACAAGGTTATTTTGGCGTAACGCCTGATATGACCTGTTTAGGGAAAGTGATAGGTGGTGGGCTACCAGTAGGGGCTTACGGTGGTAAACGAGAAATCATGGAACATGTTGCACCAGCTGGTCCTATCTATCAAGCTGGGACATTATCAGGTAACCCACTTGCTATGGTCGCAGGTTATGAAACGCTTAAAGCATTGACGCAAGAATCCTACACAATAATGAATGAAAAAGTAGACAAATTAGTTGAAGGGTTTAAACAAGCTGCAATAGATTTTGACATTCCATTGCATATTAACCGTGCTGGATCAATGGTAGGAGTCTTTTTCACCAATGAACCTGTAGATAATTTTGATAGTGCAAAAAAATCTAATTTAGATTATTTTGCACAGTATTACCGGGCGATGATTGAGGAGGGTGTCTTTCTTCCACCATCTCAATTTGAAGGACTATTCCTCTCAACAGCACATTCAGACGAAGATATAGAACTTACAATTAAAGCAATACGAAATGCATTTTCGTCAATAAATAAATAATAATACTAAACATGCTATCGATATTTTCGGTAGCATGTTTTTTATTTCAAGCTGACCATTTTGCTTATGCATCTGCTTCTGACCAGTCGCCTGCGCTTCTCTTTGTCTAGCTGCGGCTCCTAGCGACTAACAGGAGGCTACTGAAAAAGTTAAAGTATAGTACTAAATATGTGGATCCACCATCGCATATTCGAATATACTTCGCTTTCCGCGGGCGAGTGTCAAGCCTCCTCGGACTGCCGTCCTGCGGGGTCTCGCCGATCTCTTGCTTCCCGCAGGAGTCTCCGTATATTCGAAATGCTAAGTTAAGGTGTAAAGTTAAATTTTTAAAATCCACCACTTTTTCAGTGGCCTTACTAGCAGATAGGTGGTCCTGTTGAACGTACGGAAAGTTCACCGTACTTTTCACCATGCCCATCTATCTGTACGTCACTGACCAGTCGCCTGCGCTTTTCTTGTCTAGCTGCGGCTCCTAGAAGCTGCCGTCATAAGCAATGAACACTAAGAACGCGAAACCCATGCGTTCTACGGTTCCTTGCTTATGCGTCCGCTTCTGAACAGTCGCCTGCGCTTTTCTTATTCATATAATCTGAACTTGGCTCATATAGTGGTATAAAACATATGTTTATTTTTAAGTGTTAGGAAGGAGGAAGTAATTTGTCGCAGGAAGAAAATGCTGTTTTTAGTTTTGAATTGAATGAATCTCTTTATTTTGAACAGGGACAGGAAGTTGCTGAAATTCTTGGCATATCACTAGATCCCGAAATATCCATTCAACCATTTAATGATTATATATCCATTAGAGGTGTTATTGAATTAAATGGAGAATATCAGAGGGTTGGTGAAAGTGAGGTACGAGGAGACAATTCCTTTGACCTGGAGGACTATTCTTCCCGTCGTTATGTGGAACAGGTAGTTGAAGAGGAAAGGGGTGAAGCGACTTTTTCTCACCGTTTTCCAGTAGAGATTTCAGTACCTACTTATCGGGTGAATGATATGAACGAGGTAACGGTGTCTGTTGACTACTTTGATTATGAAATACCTGATCAAAATCAACTTAGATTAACATCAATTATTGCTATACAAGGTATAAATGAAATAGCTGAACCAACAGATGAAGAGGAAGTAGTTGAACAAGAGGAAGTTGCCCCTATGGAAACAGAGGATACATTTCGTTTTGATATAAAAAACCAAAACGAAGAAGATGATTCAGAAAAAGAACAAGTAAACTACCAGCAGGCATTAAATCGTGAAGCATATGTTCCACCTGTGGATGATGAACTTGATGATAATGATAATGATGAACTGGTGGATGAGGAGCCTGAACGCGCACCAACTTCTTCTGTTAAATCAACGGAGGATAATAAGTATGAGGATGATGGCGAAGATAAAATAGATTATCTATCTAATATTTTTAGGCAGGATGAAGAACGTTACTCAAAAATGAAATTATGTATTGTACAAGATAATGATACGATCGAAACAATTGCCGAAAGATATCATGTTAATCCACTTCAGATTACCAAACAAAATAAATTGGACGATGAAACAGTTAGTGAGGGACAGTTACTTTATATACCTGTAAAGCAATAGGAAAAGCGTAAGCGATTCGATGTTGATTTATCGTAAGGAGGCGCCTGAGGCAAAGGGCGTTGAAGCTAGACAGACAGGAAAGCGGAATCTGAATCCAAACAAAAAATCACCTATCCCCTTGTGTTTATTGTTACAAGGGGTTTGAGTGGTTTCGAATGTGGGGAATCTTATGGATAATTATAAGAATACATATGGAGAACAGTTGACACTATCTGATATATTTCGAAATATCGGATATGCGCATAGTGGCACATTGCAAACCATTTCAATTGATAAAGAAAAAATACAAGATGATTTCGTGCAATATCATGAGAAATGTGTCCAATTCCGAGAGCGGTTTGATCAATATATAGATGAATTTGAACAAAAAAGGTACATGTCACCGGTTGAATTATTGGTGTGTACGCATTACCGTGATATTGATTATTTATTTAATGAACTATTTACTCGTATAGAGCAATTTAATTCAGAGGTATCGCAGGTTAACATGTGGAAATACAGCCGATGTTATGGACATAAAAATATTAAACATTTGCTGGTAAAAAGACATTTATATAAAAATAGTCATGAACATTTCTTTCAGGGTAATGCTGTAATGGATGTCGCTGCAATGATCATGTATCATACAAAACTTTTTGACTGGCAGGATACTGAACTTACAGAGTACTTCAGTGTATATTTAAAGGCAAATCAGTTAGAACAGGTTGAATTGTATTTGCTAGGGATATACTTGTTGGATCCTACTGAATATATTCAGGCAGTAGAGGATTATGCAACGCAAGCTTCTAACAGAACAATGATAGAACATGTGTTGACAATTAAACGAAATCATCGCTATCTACTCCAAATGTTGAGTTGGTCCAGTAAAAATCTAATATTAGAAAACGATGATACGGATTAAATCCATTCTAAATAAAAAGCAATAAAAATACCGATTATTACCCCCAGTAGGAAAACATCAAAGGTAGTTGGGAAAAACAAAGTACGTAATAATTGGAAAATTAGAATTGGTAATGTGACCTTTTCGATTACACAAATACAGTGTCTTGCCCATGGTGGAATTTTGTACCGATAATATCGTGCCATTTTTATCACATCCTTCACATATACAATCATTTTTATTATACTATGATTAAAGAACTTGTTTTTGTGCAAGATATGATAATAATAGTTGATTTTGTGGGAATAAATAGGTAATATTAATAAACAAACAGTTATAAACAAATGGCAATGAGTGGGAAGAGTACAAGGTAACACCTTAAGAGAGGGAAATAAAAGCTGAGAATTTCCTAGGTATATTAACTTGGAAGGTCGCCCATGATGCTGCTTTTCTGAAATGTTCAGTAGGAGAAGTCGGATAAAATCCGTTATGTATGATGAGTGTGCAAGTTTATTTAAGCTTGCAAACAAAGGTGGTACCACGGAAGCAATCTTTTCGTCCTTTATAGGATGAGGGGATTTTTTTATTGCTTAAAATTAGCTAAAGGGAGGAAAAAGACATGTCAGAAAAACCAAAAACCGCATTACCCCCAAAATATGATCCACAAGCTGTTGAAAAAAATCGTTATCATTTTTGGCTTGATGGTAAATATTTTGAAGCTACGGGAGATCCAGAAAAGGAACCTTTTTCAATCGTAATACCTCCTCCAAATGTAACAGGAAAATTACATTTAGGTCATGCTTGGGATACTGCGATGCAGGATACCGTTTCAAGAATGAAAAGGATGCAAGGATATGATGTATTATGGCTGCCAGGAATGGATCATGCGGGGATTGCTACACAAGCTAAAGTTGAAGCGAAGCTAAAAGAACAAGGCCAATCCCGTTACGATTTAGGCAGAGAGAAATTTGTTGATAAAGTATGGGATTGGAAAGAAGAATATGCAAGTTTTATCCGTGAACAATGGGAAAAGCTAGGGCTTGGTCTTGATTATTCACGTGAGCGATTCACAATGGACGAGGGACTATCTGAGGCGGTCCGAGAAGTATTTGTAACGCTTTATAACAAAGGATTAATTTATCGTGGCGAATATATCATCAACTGGGATCCTAAGACTAAAACTGCACTTTCTGATATTGAGGTTATACACAAAGAAATACAAGGTCATTTTTACCACATGAAATATCCAATTAAGGATAGTAATGAATTTATCGAAATTGCAACTACACGTCCCGAGACAATGCTAGGTGACACAGCTGTCGCAGTACACCCAAAAGATGATCGTTATAAACATTTAGTGGGCAAAAAAGTCATCCTTCCGATTGTTGGTCGTGAAATTGAAATTGTGGCTGACGATTATGTAGACCAGGAATTTGGTTCTGGTGCTGTTAAAATTACACCGGCTCATGATCCGAATGATTTTGAAATTGGAAATCGACACACTTTAGAACGCGTATTAGTAATGAATGAAGACGGTTCAATGAACGACAATGCAGGTAAATATAAAGGGCTTGATCGCTTTGATTGCCGTAAACAAATTGTAAAAGATTTAAAAGAGCTTGGCGTACTTTTCAAGATAGAAGATCATAACCATACGGTTGGTCACTCTGAACGTAGTGATGCAGTTGTTGAACCATATTTGTCTACGCAATGGTTTGTTGATATGCAGCCTTTGGCAGATGCCTCCGTTGAAATGCAGAATAATGATAAGAAGGTTAATTTCGTTCCTGACCGCTTTGAAAATACCTATCTGCATTGGATGGATAACATTAGAGATTGGTGTATATCTAGACAGTTATGGTGGGGACATCGAATTCCGGCTTGGTATCATAAAGAAACGAACGAGATTTATGTTGGTAAAGAGGCTCCAGCTGATAGTGAAAACTGGGAACAGGATAACGATGTATTAGATACATGGTTTTCATCGGCGTTATGGCCATTTTCTACAATGGGTTGGCCGGATAAAGATGCAGAAGATTTCAAGCGTTATTTCCCAACAGATGTGTTAGTGACTGGTTATGATATTATCTTTTTCTGGGTTGCGCGTATGATTTTTCAATCTATCGAATTTAATGATGAACGCCCATTTAAAGACGTTCTAATCCATGGGCTAATCCGTGATGCGGAAGGCCGAAAAATGAGTAAATCTTTGGGTAATGGAGTAGACCCAATGGATGTAATTGATAAATATGGTGCTGATTCATTACGTTACTTCCTATTAACTGGTTCCTCACCAGGCCAGGACTTACGTTTTTATTGGGAAAAGGTAGAATCCACTTGGAACTTTGCAAATAAAATTTGGAATGCATCACGATTTTGTTTGATGAACATGGAGAATTTCTCTTATGAAGATATTGATTTATCGGGAGAAAAATCCGTTGCAGATAAATGGATTTTAACTAGATTAAATGAAACTATTGAACAGGTTTCGAAAAACACTGCAAAATATGAATTTGGTGAAGCGGGACGCCATTTGTATAACTTTATTTGGGATGATTTGTGTGATTGGTACATCGAAATGGCGAAACTGCCATTATATGGTGAAGACGCTGATAAAAAGAAAACAACGCAATCTGTGCTTGCATATGTACTAGATAACACGATGCGTATGTTGCATCCATTTATGCCATTTATTACAGAAGAGATCTGGCAGCAGCTTCCGCATCATGGGGAATCTATTACAGTTGCTAAATGGCCAGAAGTCCGCAATGATCTTCATGATGAAAAGGCTATGAATGAAATGGAGAGACTAGTTTCTATTATAAAATCGGTACGTAACATACGTGCTGAAGTAAATACACCAATGTCCAAGCAGATAAAGCTCCTCATTAAAATTGAGAATGAAACAACAATAACTGAATTAGAATCAAATCGAAGCTATATCGAACGCTTTTGTAACACAAGCGAATTAGTAATTGCATCTGATATTGAAGTTCCAGAAAAAGCTATGTCAGCTGTAGTGACTGGGATAGAGTTATTCTTACCTCTTGAAGGTTTAATTGATATAGAAAAGGAACGCGAAAGATTAGAAAGTGAATTGTCAAAATGGAACAAGGAAGTTGAAAGGGTACAAAAGAAATTGGCTAATGAAGGCTTTGTTAAAAAAGCACCAGAGGCAGTCGTGGCCGAGGAAAAACAAAAAGAACAAGACTACCTGGAAAAGCACGCAAAAGTTAAAGCTCGCTTACAGGAGTTAACTTCATAACAATTAGGAGATGCGGAAATTCATTTAACGATGAATTTCCGCTTCCATTATGATAGTTGAGTTCTAATGTGGGTAATGTACTTTTGTAAAATATTTACATCACTTACGGCACTAAGTGTTCTTGATCCGACTACATCTTCTATTTCGTTAAATAGTAATTTGCCGTCTTTACTAAATAAAAAATCGATACCAACCATATCAAATTGAAAGTGATCAATAATTTTATTTATCAATTCAACCTCTTCATTATTTACCTTATACCAGGCCGCAGATCCACCAAGTTTATAATTTGCACGAAAATCATCCTTATTCTCACGTAATACGGCCCCGACAATTTCAGTACCAACCACGAAAACACGCAGATCTTTTCCGTGAATAACATCACTACTTTGCAAGACAATCGTTTTTGAGTTTATTTTTGGTATGCAATTTTGCCAATCTTGCTCATTCTTTATCAGAAAAACTTGGTTCCCTCCACGTCCAGTGGATTCTTTTGCTACAAAAGGATAGTCAAAGTGCTTGATCCTGCTAAATTGATTTTGCTTCGTAAAAATGGTATCCACCATCGGTATGTCTAAGTTATGTACATGATGATGAGTCAACTCTTTGTTATTACAAATTTGAGAGATAGATGATGAATTAAATACTCTAATCTTCATATTCTCAAGGTGTAAACTTAATAATGGGTCAATGGTTCGTACAATAGCAAAATCCGGTAGGACTATTTTTTGGTCTTTAAACAGAAGGGTTCGTTTATTATCAAGAATACCAATTGTAATATGTTCTCTACTTATTAACTGAAGTTCAACATCCTGTAACTCAGCCTCATCGATAAACCAATTTATGTACGAAGAATTCTCCTCAGCATCTTCTTTGTTATAAATCAACCAGCCTGTGTACTTCAATAGAATCACCCTGTTTTTATGTTTTTTGTATATTAAGGATATAATCAATGATATAATCAGCAACATTTATGCCTGTACAATCATACATATTTCGAATATGTGCATTGGAATTTATTTCACAAATAATAGGGTTGCCATCTATTCCGAAGAGCAAATCGACTCCAGCGAAGTCAGCACCAATAGCCTTTGTTGCCGCAACAGCCATTTCCATTTCTTTTTCAGATGGTTGATAGGCTTGTGTAGTTCCTCCTGCAGTTACATTTGCACGAAAATCATCTGGAGCAGTCCGTATCATCGCAGCAACTACTTTATCCCCAACAACATGTAAACGCATATCCTTTCCATAGCTGGAATCGATGAATTCCTGAAAAATAAAGGCCTTTCCCTGTAATGATGAGACCTTTTGCTCTAATTCATCTATGGTATGAACTAAATAAACCTGTTCACCAAAGGATCCGAATGCTTCTTTTAATATCATTGGTAGACCTAATGTATTTATAGCCCCTTGACAGACATCATGATCTATTTCAATGTCATTTGTAAAAATTTTGGGGGCAATAATTGTTTTCGGTATTGGTAGATTATCTGCTGATAAAGCTTGATAGGTTAAAATTTTATCATCACTAATTCGAATGGCGTCAGAACAGTTATAAACACGTATTCCCATTTGTTCTAGCTGCGTAGCAAGATAAATATCTTTGTCTGTGAAAATTACAAAGTCAGGTATTTGATGACCATCATTAAAAATTAATCCTGTATGATGGCTAGTTAAATATGGTAAAAGTTCGTTATTTTTCCATATTGTTGTAGTAATACCTTTTTGACTAGCTGCAGTCTTTAACCATTCGGCAAAATCTAAGAATTTATTTCCTTGTAAGTACCCGTTGTATATGATCCAACCGTTTATTTCCAATTTATTCGTTCCTTTCTCATTCTTGTATGTCAATGCTATACTAATTTTACATTCGTTAGTTATTATTTCTCTGAAAGTATGTGATGAAGTTATGTTTAACAATTTTATGGAAGTAGAAACGTATTTTAATGAACGGAAGGCATTCGGAATAAAACCTGGTTTAGATCGAATTAAGACGCTACTCCAGTTATTAGATAATCCCGAAAGGAAAACCCAAGGCATTCATGTAGCTGGGACAAATGGAAAGGGTTCCACTATTCAATACATAAAAAACGCACTAATCCAGAATAACTACAAGGTAGGTGTATTTGTTTCTCCTAGTTCAAGCGGTCTCACGGGCCACATATTTATCAATGAACAGCCGATTCAAAAAGAAACTTTTGTAAGGTTGTTGAATGTTATGTATCCGGTGATAGCTAAACTGGATGAAAAAAACGAACATCCTACTGAATTCGAGATTATAACAGTTCTTGCTTTTCTATACTTTGCAGATTCTGTCGATTTTGCGTTAATCGAAACTGGTATGGGTGGTAGAGAGGATACAACAAATTGTTTTGTACCCATGCTATCTATTATAACAAATGTCAGCCGTGACCATATGACATTTTTAGGAGATTCGGTTCAGAAAATTGCTTCCCACAAGGCTGGAATTATGAAGTATAAGACACCAGCCATTATTGGGCCAATGTCAAATGAAGCGATGCAAGTGATTGAGCAAGAAGCAGCAACGAATAAAGTAAATTTATCACGATTTGGACAAGAATTCCAAATTTTTGAATGTCATGATACACATTTTTGTTGGAAGAACCGATTATATAATAAATTGGATGTTTCTCTTCAAATGCTGGGAAAACATCAACAAATCAACGCAGCACTTGCTATTATGGCAATAGTTAAATTGACTGAATTAGGAACTTCTATTGACCTTGATTTAGCTGTAAATGGTGTGGAGAACACACAAGTTCCGGGTCGATTTGAAATTATTCATCGAAAACCCCAAATTATCGTAGATGGAGCGCACAATGAAGCCGGTATTCAGGCATTTATAGATGCTGTAAAAACTGTAGATCATGCGCAGAAAAAACATATTATCTTTGCTGCTTTTAAAGATAAGGATATACCAGTGATGTTAAAACTACTCCAGGAAAAATTTGAAACGATCACTTTAACAACATTCGACCATCCGCGGGCAGCGACCCTGGTGGAACTAGCTAAATATGTAAATCATAGAAATACCGTTTTGGCGGAAAATTGGAAAGAGGTAATTGATACAACCTTATATTCGTCAAAACAGGACACTGATTTTTTCGTAACAGGTTCTTTAGATTTTATATCAAAAGTTAAAAATTATATAGCTAAATTATAGGGCTTATGGTATGTTGATATTATCTGAAAGTTTCTAATAAATAGGTACAAAGTTTTAATTTAAATGATTATCAGTAGAAAGGAGGGGCGCATTGCACATGATATCAGAAAATAGAATAAATTTATTATTGGTTACTTGGGTGATTTTTTGGCCACTTAGCCTTCTAGCTACATACAATTATACCTATATAAATATCCACGGTCATGTGATTGATATTCTATTATTTGGAGCTTTTATGTGCGTTGTTGCTTCTTTTCCCTTAATCATCAATAATGCACCTGTTTTCTTCGTGAATGGTATAAGTATAGCTGTATTCCTATCTTTTGGTCTTTTTGTTGAAATGATTCTAACGCAATTTGCTATTCTATTAGTTTTAGCTAGAGTAGGGGTGGGTAAAAAAGAATATTATCGATATCCGTTGAATTTGATTATGTTCTCCGCGGTGTCCTTAGTTGGAGCTCTCGTTTTTTGGTTATTAGGTGGAGACCATGGAGCAATAGATTTTACCAGTCTACAAGATATTATAGCCATATTTGGATATGCTCTAACTATTTGTGTTGTCAATCAATTGTTTATAAAGATGAACCACCGGATTTTCTATCAACAGAAGGTTAAATTGTTTGATAAAGGATTTCTATGGGATATACAATCTTCGCTAATTGTACTGCCCGTAGGTTTTGTATTATTTGTTTTATATACGGAAATTGGAAGAATTGCGATCTTTTATATGGGAATTCCATTTGTAGTGATTTCTATTATTCTTAAACTTTTATATTCCTATCAGGAGATTAATCGATATTTGGGGCAAACAGGTGAAATAGGACATCAGCTAACGAAACGAATGGAAGTCAATCAAGTATATGATGTTTTCATTAATAAACTAGGTCGCCTTATCCCGTTGGATTGTGCGTATATATATATGGTTGCTGACGACCATCTTGAATTAGTAAGATTTTATGATATAAAAAACAAAATAATACCAATGCATGAACAATTAACAAAAGATGAAGCATTTAGTGGAAAGGTTTGGGCTAACAAGAAGCCAATTGTATATAATAATTCTAAGGAATGGGAAACAATAACTAACTCAAAGATTCCCGCCGATATGGAAAGTGTTATATCACTTCCAGTAGAATATAATAATGGAATTATTGGTGTTGTAACAATAATATCTAAAGAAAAGAAGGCGTTTGGAAAAGTTCATAATCGAATTCTAGATATATTAACGAACTATTTTGGTGTAGCGATTGAAAATGCTAAAAACTATGAGATTACAAAGGCGAATAGTGAAAAAGATGGACTTACTAAACTATATAATTATCGATATTTCAACAACGTTGTAGAAGAGTATGGTTCAACTATATCGGGAAATAGTGCGTATTCGTTAATTTTATTAGATTTAGATCACTTTAAACAGGTAAATGACTCCTATGGACATGAAGCTGGTAATGAAATTTTATGTCAGTTTGCAGATCGTTTAACGGAATTCATTGGTGAAAAGGGCTTGGTCGCAAGATATGGTGGAGAGGAATTTGTGGTATCACTTCCACATGTCGACTTAGCGTTAGCACATGATATGGCAGAATCAATTCGCGCCTTGATTGCAGATAGCCCATTTCCTGTTAAGAAACATATTTTACCTCATGACGATGTTGAGAATGTTTCTATCACAGCAAGCATTGGTGTTGCTGCTTACCCAGATCATTGTGAATCACCAAATGAGCTGGTTCGACATGCTGACCGGGCAATGTACCTTGGCGCAAAACAACGTGGTAGAAATAAAGTAGCAATTTATCAGGAATTACAACCTAACTAAGTTTTTTTAGTACATAAATAACCTAATCTTGTATATATTTTTTTCGCGATTTTTGTTGAATAGTTTTTAATAGGCACTGACAAAACTCGTCTTACTTTTCAAGTTTCATATGATAGAGTATAGAAAACTTGGGAAAGTGAGGGGAAAAAGTGAATAGAAAAACTATAATAGTTTGGATGGACGGTAAAAAAACAAGGATTTCCAAAAACAAGAATTCTGATCAAAATAGTCAACATCCTCATATAAACACTGAACAAGCAGCCGCTCGAGAAGATAATAAAGAGATTGAGCCAGTCCCCACATATATTAGACAAAATACGTTTGATGAAGAAGTACCTTTAAAAAATAGCAAAAGAAAAAACACCAAAATATATAAACACATATTTGTTGCAGCCATTTCAGCGATTTTACTAGGTGTAGGTTTGGGCATCTTTATGTTAAATATGTTCACGAATATAGATGCAAATGCTGTTAATGGTAAAGTGAATTTACAAACTGATACGTCAAACACCAGTAATAGTGGGGCTGCAGCCTCTGATCTTTCAACTTACACATTAAAAAGTATTCAGGCATTTGTACTTCAGGCTGGTCTTTTTAATGATGAGTCAAATGTAACAGTTGTGCAGGACAAATTTAAGAAGGCTGGATTTCCGACGATGGTATGGAAACGTGATACCCAATATTATCTTTTTGCTAATCTAGCTGAAACAAAAGATCAAACAGATAGCCAAAAAGCAACGTTTAAGGAATTGAACCTGGATACATTCGCGAAAAAGTGGGCGACTAACGAAGTAGAGATAGAGTTAACAGAAGCTGAGTATAATTGGATTCAGGACTTTCATACACTTTGGAATGCTTCCTTGAAGGATGTATCAAAGAATCAGACATTCTCCTCTAAAGATTGGAATAAATGGATAGAGTCGTATCCTGACAATGGAAAAAATACGACACAATTTTATGAGAATGTACAAAGCCTTAAGACCAATATTGATAAAGCTAGTGAAAGCTCAGCACCAATTATTTTATTAAACCTTTGGAATCAATATGAAAATTTTGTATTGAAATAAAGATAATGGATTGCATGATTAACGTCAATGATGTACTTTTCCATTTTGTTTCCTAATTTACCTTGTAAATTGTCTTTTTCCCTATGGTGAAAAGTGAATTTTTAAGTTAAATTATCACTATAAAATGGAATTTTATTCATTTGTTGAAACAGTCATTCCTCGCTATGATATTTTCATCTATCAAAGGAGGAAAAATAATGACTATACCATCCATAATGATCAAAGATGTACCGAAAGAGGATCGACCAAGGGAAAGATTGTTAAAACTGGGATCTGGTCATTTATCAAATCAAGAGCTATTAGCAATACTACTTGGTACGGGAACAAAAGAAGAGTCGGTTATGACTTTATCCCAGCGAATTCTAATGCATTTCGAAGGGCTGAAATTATTAAAAGATGCGACTATTGAAGAGCTGATGGCGATAAAAGGAATTGGTGAAGCGAAAGGTGTATTAATACTTTCGGCAATTGAAATTGGTAAACGCATGAACCAATATAAGCCGAATGAAAGATACGTGATTCGCTCTCCGGAAGACGGTGCGGATTATGTCATGGAAGAAATGCGTAATTTACATCAGGAACACTTTGTCGTTTTATTTCTTAATACCAAGAATCAAATTATTCATAACCAAACTATATTTATTGGAAGCCTGAATGCATCAATTGTTCACCCAAGAGAGGTATATCGTGAGGCTGTTAAGCGTTCCGCTGCATCTATTATTTGTGCACATAACCATCCATCTGGGGATCCTACCCCTTCCCAAGAAGATATACATGTAACCCGCCGATTAGTTGAATCAGGTAAAATGATTGGAATCGAACTTCTTGACCATTTAATTATTGGTGATCGAAAATTTGTTTCACTAAAAGAAAAAGGCTACTTATAACACTATCTATTTTTATAATTTTTTCGTATAATTATAAGGACAAACAAAACAGCGCCATTTTTCAATTGCTATTGAAATTGGCGCTTATTAAGATTATGAATCAAGATGTGGAATTTACATTTATCGCAGTTTTACTGCCTGTATAATCTAGGTGGTTCAACTAACTCTCAGTGGGGCCCTGAATAAGGTTTCATTTTATGAACTGAAATACATAGTTTTATACTGGTTTCACGTTGCATAAACTAATTTTAATCGATATAGTAAAACTACATATAATAGACAGAGACGAATAGAGAGAGTTGGAAAGGAAGATCTTTTTTGGGGATATTTAATTTTTCACAAGATTTAGGGATAGATTTGGGGACAGCTAATAGCCTTGTTTTTGTAAAAGGTAAAGGTGTGGTCGTGCGTGAGCCATCAGTTGTCGCTAAAGATATTGAAACGGGTCAGGTAGAAGCTGTGGGTAGTTCTGCTCGGAATATGATTGGTAGAACTCCAGGTAATATATCTGTTATTCGCCCAATGAAGGACGGGGTTATTGCTGATTATGAGACAACAGCTATAATGATGAAATACTATATTAAAAAGGCTATGAAAAATCGATCATTTTTTGCTAAAAAACCAAATGTCATGATATGTGTTCCCTCTGGTATTACAATGGTGGAAGAGCGAGCGGTAATTGATGCAACTAAACAAGCGGGAGCGAAGGATGCTTTCCCAATTGCAGAACCATTTGCTGCAGCAATAGGTGCCGGACTTCCGGTCTGGGAACCTACGGGTAGTATGATTGTAGATATTGGTGGCGGAACAACCGAAGTTGCAGTAATATCACTCGGTGGGGTTGTTACTAGCGAATCTATTCGTATAGCGGGGGACAAAATGGATGAAGCTATTATTTCCCATATAAAAAAGAGCTATAGCTTAATGATTGGTGAAAGATCAGCTGAATCTATAAAAATGGATCTAGGCACTGCGGGAGAAGTTGTCGAAGATGTGGAAATGGATATCCGTGGTCGCGATTTATTAACAGGATTACCAAAAACCATAACGATTTCAACCAAAGAAATTGCAGATTCGTTAAAAGATATAGTGGATGCTATTGTTGAATCTGTGAAGGATACGCTGGAAAAAACACCACCAGAGCTAGCAGCGGACATAATGGACCGTGGAATTGTACTATCTGGCGGTGGTGCTCTTTTAAAAAATTTAGATAATGTTATTAGTGATGAGACAAAAATGCCTGTTTTTGTAACGGATGATCCATTAGACAGCGTTGCTATTGGTACAGGTAAATCTTTAGAATACATTCAACACTTTCGTTCCCATCCGAATGTATCTTCTCGTCCAACCGTTGATTAAGAAGTAGGTGTAGTTATGCCGTTTTTTCGTAAAAAGCGCTTGTTTATAATTTTAATTGGAATCATAATTTTGGTTGTATTGATTGGATTCTCTTTAAAGGAAAGAGATCAATTGACTACTCCCGAACAGTTTATCAAAGACACAGTTGGATGGGCACAAAGTGTTGTACATACACCGGTTAAATTTATAACGGATATATTCACTAATATCGATGATTTGAAGGATACGTATAAAGAAAACCAAATACTTAAAGAAAAACTTTCACAATATAAAAGTTTGATTTATGAGGTTCAAGAAATAAAAGAAGATAATAAAGAATTGAGAAAGACATTGGATAAAACCAACTCCATTCGAGATTTTAATCCAATACAAGCTACAGTTATGTCGCGAACTCCAGAGCGTTGGGTAGAGCAAATTACGATTAATAAAGGATTGCAAGA
Source organism: Virgibacillus necropolis (assembly GCF_044793635.1). Classification (GTDB taxonomy): domain Bacteria; phylum Bacillota; class Bacilli; order Bacillales; family Amphibacillaceae; genus Virgibacillus_F; species Virgibacillus_F necropolis_A. The sequence continues at coordinate 621,236 of NZ_CP084992.1, read as the reverse complement.
TGGTGTTAGGTCGAATATGGCAGTAATTACTGCTGACGGGATGGTAGGTAAAATCCAGACCGCTTCACAATTCTCATCAACTGTGCAACTGTTAACCGGTTTTGACCAGTTTAACCGCATTTCTGCTACTATTTCTCGAAAAGAAGGAAATGACATCTTCGGTTTAATAGAAGAGTACGATAAAGAAACGAATTCCCTGCATTTTAAAATCATAGAGGAATCGGAGGCAGATTTAAAAAAGGGAGAGAAAGTCTTTTCTTCTGGGATGGGTGGAGTTTTCCCAGCAGGACTATTTATTGGAACAGTTAAAGAGGTTGTGCCAGATCAATATGGGTTAACCCAAACAGCTCTAGTTGAGCCGGCAGCAGATATGTTTGAAATAAATAATGTGATAGTAGTTGATCGGACATTAAAGGAGAATGATAAGACAGATGCAGTTCAGGAGGAAAAGGAATAATGAAACGTTTATACCTCCCACTCATTCTTTTTGTCTTTGTTATACTAGAAGGTGTCGCAATAGAATTGTTACCACCTAGCTTTGTTATGAATGATTTATTAATCATTCCACATTGGGTGTTTATCTTTTTATTGTATATTGCAATATTTTATGATACCGATCAAACATACTTTTCCGTGTTATATGGTGCAATCTTCGGTATGTTAATTGATATTGTGTATACAGGAGTTTTAGGTGTTTATATGTTTGCATATGCATTTAATATTTATGTCATGCATGGTATCAGGAAATTATTACATGCCAACTTTTATGTGACGATTTTATTAGGTATATTTGGTATATCGTTAACTGATTTTACCATTTTCCTTATATTTACTGTAGTTGGGCTTACGGATATGGCCCTTGTGGATTATTTGATTTATCGTCTTATACCTACAATATTAGCTAATTTATTATTTTTACTGGTATTGTATCCTATTACCAAAAATCGTTTGGTACAGTGGCAAGATGAGCAAATTTCTAAAAGCAATTAACGAATTTAATGAGGTGAACTTATCATGCTCAACAAGAAACAACTAATTACAATAAAGGGTACTAGAGATGGGCTCACTCTATTTATAGATGATTCTTGCTCCTATGATGAAGCATATAACGACTTGCGTGAAAAGTTAACAAATAATAGACCAAAACAAGATGAACCCGTAGTTTCTGTAAGTGTTAAATTAGGAAATCGCTACTTGAATCAAGCACAAGAAGAAGAATTAAAGAAATTAATTTGTAATGGAAATCATTTTATCGTGGAGTCTATTAAATCTGACGTTGTCGCCCGCGGGGATGCACTTCAGTGGATGGAAGAAAGTGAAGTTAAAACGATTAATCGAATTGTTAGATCGGGACAAGTAATAGAAGTGAAGGGCGATTTATTATTGATAGGTGATGTAAACCCGGGCGGAAAAGTTGAATCAACCGGAAACATTTATATCATGGGTAGTTTACTTGGAACTGCTCATTCCGGGATAGATGGTAATCGTGATGCAATCATCGCAGCTTCCTTTATGAAACCCAGTCAGCTCCGAATTGCAGATTATATCAGTCGGGCACCAGATTATGAGTCTGAAGGTGTATACATGGAATGTGGCCGAATTGATGAAAAGCAAGATAAAATTGTTATTGATAGACTTCAAGCTCTTTCACATAAGCAAATTGATTTGAGTGGGTTCGAGAGGAGAATGAATAATGGGTGAAGCAATTGTAATCACGTCTGGTAAGGGTGGCGTTGGTAAGACAACTACAACCGCAAATGTAGGTACTGCACTCGCATTAATGGAAAAAAAGGTATGTTTAATTGATACCGACATCGGACTTAGAAATCTTGATGTGATAATGGGTTTAGAAAATCGAATAATCTATGATATTGTGGATGTTATTAATGGTAGATGTAAATTAAAGCAAGCATTAATCAAGGATAAACGATTCGATGATTTAGTGTTATTACCAGCAGCACAGACTAGTGATAAATCTGCCCTAACAACTGAGGGCATGAAAAAGATTATAGCAGAACTTAAACAAGACTATGATTATATCATTGTAGATTGCCCAGCAGGGATTGAGCAAGGCTTTCAAAACGCAGTAGCTGGTGCCGATAAAGCAATCGTTGTCACTACACCAGAGAAATCTAGTGTTCGGGACGCTGATCGAATTGTTGGTTTACTAGAAAAAGAGGAAATGGACCGACCTAGCCTTGTAATCAATCGAATTCGTAACCATATGATGAAAAATGGAGATATGCTTGAGGTAGACGAAGTCCTCCAAATCCTTTCTATCGACCTAATTGGGATTGTCATTGATGATGATGAAGTTATTAAGGCTTCTAATCAAGGGGAACCTATAGCACTTCATCCAAACTCAAAAGCATCCATATCTTATCGTAACCTAGCAAGAAGAATTCTCGGTGAAACAGTACCATTGCAATCGCTTGAGGATGATAAGAGTATGTTTAAGAGAATTAAAAGTTTTTTGGGAATGCATTCCTAAATTTCACCAGATGCAAGAAACGAATCCGTTTCTTGCATCTTTTTTTACTTTAATGGAGCCTTTAACATATCTTGTCCAATTGTTTCATACAATTTAAAAGAAGTATGACAAAGGACGGTGAATTTAATGAACCCAAGAGTAAATAAAGTTCGTAAGTCAATTTCCGCTCGTAAAAAAACTCGCGGTGTAACAAGTTCTGATTCAAACAAAAGTCAATTTCCAAATTTCCAACTTCAAGAGGAAGAGAAGCATGGGTACTTTCCAATGTTTACCGATAGTACAACACCAATGAGAAATAAGAGTAAAATGGTATCTGGCTTTATTTTGAAGGGTATATTATCAAGCATTCTATTCCTTGGAACTGCATTACTATTGCAAACAAATAATGACATGTTGGAGAAGCCCAAAATGATGGCAAGTAGTCTATTAACAAATGAGTTCCCGTTTGCGAAAGTAAATCAGTGGTATCAGCAAACTTTCGGTACACCAGTAGCATTGACACCTAAAAAAAATGAAACGACTACTAATAATGCTTCATTAGCTCTTCCAGTTTCAGGAAGTATATCAGAGTCCTTTCAAGCAAATGGGGAAGGAGTATTGATAACACCTGATGAAGCGTCTTCTATTTCTGTGTTGCGTGAAGGCGTAATAATCTTTGCTGGCAATGACTCGGAAACGAATAAAACGATTATCGTACAGCATGCAGATGGAAGTAAGTCTACTTATGGATTTCTAAGTGATATAAATGTTCATTTGTATCAATCTGTTGAAAGCAATCAAGTAATCGGTAAGTTTGTACCTTCAAAAGAAAGTAAAAACGTTTATTTCGCTATCGAAAAAAACGATGAATTCGTGGATCCTGTACAGGTGATAGAAGTTGATGACCTTCCTTAAAATAATTCCAACTATCCATATTCATCCTATATTAATTATTTTTCTTTTTATTGGATTCATTACAGGTACATTCATGGAAATAGTTATCATGCTGGGAATTGTATTGTTTCATGAGATTGGGCATTACATAATGGCAATTTCATTCAAATGGAGAATAAAAAGTATAACATTATGGGTTTTTGGTGGTGTTATGGATACCGATGAACATGGTAATAGACCTCTATATGAAGAAGCATTAGTAAGTATTGCTGGTCCACTTCAACATGTATTTATTTACCTTTTTATTATTATACTTGCTCCAATGAATGTGGTTCCAAATTCAATTATAGAGCTTATTATGTATTACAATAATGTTATCTTGTTTTTTAATTTGTTACCAGTCTGGCCACTAGATGGTGGGAAGTGTCTTTTTACCTTGTTATCAGCTTTTATCCCATATAAAAAAGCACATACAATTATGATTTTGGTATCGATTTTGGTATGTGTTTGTATCTTGTTAACGCAATTGTTTATTTTGCCATTCACACTAAGCTCAATCTTCATTATTTTATTTATTCTTTTGGAAAATAGGACTGAATGGAAACAACGATATTATGTATTCCTTCGTTTTTTATCGAGGCGTTTTTATGGTACGAATCAATCGAGACGATTATCTCCTATAAAAGTATCTGATAAGAATACCTTGTTTGATGTCTTTTCATTGTTTATTCGTGAAAAAAAACATATTATTTATATATCCTATCCTGATAATCGGGAGACAAGCATCGGCGAGAAGGATTGTCTCAATAGTTATTTCCAGGAAAAACACTATAATATAACGGTTGGAGAAGTAAAACGAATGGGTTAAATTATAGGGTGAAAGCTTGACATATTCTACTAAAACATGATAATATCAATACGTTATTCATCGTAGCACCACATGCTACAACCGCACAGAACAGGTTATAAACTTTTAAAGTATTTTAAAGTACCTGTATGGCGAGTCTTGGTCAATTAGGGAGGTGCAGTATATGTACGCAATTATCGAAACAGGTGGTAAACAAATCAAAGTAACAGAAGGCGAAGAAATCTTTGTAGAAAAAATTGTTGGAGAAGATAATGATTCTATAACTTTCGAAAAAGTTCTTTTTGTTGGTGGAGATGATGTTAAAGTTGGCGCTCCATATGTAAGTGGCGCAACTGTAACTGCTAAAGTTGAAAAGCATGGTCGTCAAAAGAAGATCACAGTTTTCAAATATAAGCCAAAGAAAAATTATCACCGTAAGCAAGGTCATCGTCAACCATATACAAAATTAGTTATTGATAAAATTAACTTATAAAGGTACGTGTATATGATCCAGGTCACTGTTTATCGTAAGGCAAATCAAATTGAGGCATTTAGAATTTCAGGGCATGCTGATAGTGGACCATATGGTTATGATTTAGTATGTGCTGGTGTTTCCGCAGTATCATTTGGGGCAATAAATGCAGTTATGAAGTTGTGTGATACAGACTTGGAAATTGAACAAGCAAATGAAAGTGGATATCTTCATGTATCGCTCCCAAGTCATTTACATAAAAATGAATTGGAAAAGATGCAGGTCTTGTTCGAAAGTATGATTATTTCACTTGAAACAATTGAACAGGAATATGGTCAATTTATAACGATACAAAGTAAATAAGGAGGTGCAGCAAAATGCTACGTCTAGATTTACAATTTTTCTCACAGAAAAAAGGTGCAGGTAGCACAAAAAACGGTCGTGACTCTGAGTCCAAACGTCTAGGTGCTAAACGTGCAGATGGCCAGTTTGTTACTGGAGGATCCATTTTATACCGCCAACGCGGGACTAAAATTTATCCTGGTGAAAACGTAGGTCGTGGTGGAGATGATACACTTTTCGCTAAGGCTGATGGTGTTGTGAAATTCGAACGCTATGGTCGTGATCGTAAAAAGGTTAGTGTTTATCCAACTGCTCAAGAAGCATAAATCACATGTAAAACTCCAATCGGTTAGCTGATTGGAGTTTTTTATATACCTTATTAAAGAGTTATGTAGTCTAAGGATTTCTTCATAAAATTTTGTGGAAAACCAAGTTTTTCTAGGAGATTATTACGCTTTTGTTAATTATCTGCTATACTTTTCATATTGATGGAGGGATATTAGTGGAAGAAAAAGAGGTTATGGATTTACTACGCTATTACCGACACGATATTATGAATGATTTGCAAATTGTTCATGCCTATACAAGTATGGGGAAATTGGAAAAGGTTGAAGAAAAGCTAGCAACATATATGGCTCATTTTGATGAAGAACGAAAGCTCATGAATTTAAATGCACCAAATCTTGCTCTTTGGTTAATTCCATTTAATTCTATACATCCAAATTTCCGATTTACATACGCTATTCGTGATGAAAAGTTAGACATATCTGATATAGATGAAAAACTTACAACGGATTGTCAATATTGCATTACGTGTTTAGAGGAAATAACACATGATCAAGAATTGTATGAAGGTGAATTAGTACTTGAATATCTTAAGCAAAGGAAACAAATTCAAGTAGTTCTTACCTTACATGGATCTTTTTCAGATTTAATAAGTGCAAAAATACCGGCAGAAATGAAAAATATTACACTGCAAAAGAGTGAGAATTACATCACTTGCACGGTAACTAACCAATGGAACAGAAAAGGTGAAGAATAATGTTTGTAGATCAGGTAAAGGTTTTTGTAAAAGCTGGTGATGGTGGCAACGGGCTTGTAGCCTATCGTAGAGAAAAGTATGTACCAAAAGGTGGCCCTGCAGGCGGTGACGGCGGTAACGGTGGCGACGTTATTTTTGAAGTTGATGAAGGCCTAAATACTTTAATGGATTTTCGTTATAATAAACATTTCAAAGCTAAACGTGGAGAAGGTGGAATGAGTAAAAATCAGCATGGAAAAAATACGGCAGCATTAATTGTGCCTGTTCCTCCCGGTACAACGGTTCTTGATGAAGAAACAAACGAGGTCATTGCTGACTTAATACATCATGGCCAACAAGCAATCATTGCACAAGGCGGTAGGGGTGGACGCGGTAATTCTCGTTTCGCTTCCCCTCGTAATCCTGCGCCTGATATGGCTGAGAACGGGGAGCCTGGAAAAGAGCGTAACATTAAGGTTGAATTGAAGCTTATCGCTGATGTTGGTTTAGTAGGTTTTCCAAGTGTAGGTAAATCTACACTTTTATCAGTTGTCAGTGCTGCACGGCCAAAAATTGCTGATTATCATTTTACAACACTTGCACCTAACTTAGGAGTTGTTGAAACAAGTGACCATCGTAGTTTTGTTATGGCTGATTTACCTGGATTGATTGAAGGAGCGAGTGAAGGTATAGGCTTAGGTCATCAATTTTTAAGACATGTGGAGCGTACAAGGTTAATTGTACATGTGATTGATATGGCAGGTACAGAAGGTCGAGACCCATATGAAGACTTCGTAAAAATTAATGAAGAGTTAAAGGAATATGATGTTAAGCTTACAGATCGACCACAAATAATTGCAGCTAATAAGATGGACATGCCTAATGCTGAAGAAAATTTGAAGCTGTTTAAGGAACAAATCAATGATACTTATCCAGTATATTCAATTTCTGCTTTGACGAAAGGTGGATTAAAAGATATTTTATTTGCAATTGCAGATAAATTAGAAGAAATTCCAAAAACGAGTACAACGATTAAAGATAAAGATGAAAAAGTTGTTTATCGATACCAAAAAGAAGAAGAACCATTTTCAATTTCACGTGACCCTGATGGTGCCTATGTATTAAAAGGTATAAAAATAGAAAAACTTTTCAAAATGACGGACTTTAATCATGATGATGCGGTTCAACGCTTTTCACGTCAGATGCGTGGTATGGGTGTCGATGAAGCACTGAGAAAACGCGGTGCAAAAGACGGCGACACGATCCGATTATTAGATTATGAATTTGAATTTATAGAATAAAGTTTCAATTTATAAAATGCTACCTATTCCATTGTGGGAGTGAGGTAGTATTTTTTTTATTAGTTCAACTTTTTCTAGGTTCCTGCATATGTTGTTAAAGAATGGTTAGCCCAGATTTTAAACAGCTAGGAAAGGAGATTGAATTAGTTTGAAAATACACATTGTAAAAAAGGGGGATACATTGTGGGAAATTGCCAATAATTATAATGTCAATTTTGAGCAATTAAAAGAACTCAACTCACAATTATCTAGCCCTGATATGATTATGCCTGGAATGAAAATCAAAGTACCTAGTAGTGCAAAACCGGTTAAAAAGGAAGGTATGCAAGTAAAAGAAAAGGAGATGGTGAAAACTCCATATAAGGATATTTCTCCAAAGCCTTTACCAGTTATAAAGGAAGATGAAAAGGAAAAGCCAAAGGCACAACCAATGCCAAAGCCACAGCCACCACAGCAAAAGCCAATTTCGAAGCCAAAGGTGGAACAAAAACCACCTATGTATCATATGCCAATCATGGACCAAGACATGTATCACTATACAACCAATATAAACTTCACACAAATGCCACCACAGCCGCCGCAACCAAAAAAAGAAGTTAAACATCATGAGAAAAAGCACCCTATGCCTCAACACATGCCAATGGCAATTCCGATGTGCTGTTATCCTATGCATCCAATGCATCACCACATGCATCATCCAATGCACCATCCCATGCATCATGGGCAAGTATCACCAATGCATATGCCACAACAAAAGCCTGTGCCACATAAACCTTGTGGTTGTGCAGGAGAAAAGCCTCCTTTTCAGAATAATGTAATGGGTATGTATGATGAAGAGCCAGAAATGGAAATGCCTAAAAAGCCGGAATATAAATATGATGAAATGAAGAACAATCATCATTATGGTGGATTCAATAATTCGTATCCCCGAATGGATACAAATCAAGAGCAAGGAAATCCGTATCCTGCACCTCCTGGGTTTCAACCATTCCCTACCGCTTCATTCAGAGACGATGAGGATGAAAATAATAACGAATAAGGAAAAATGGGAGACGAGATTACAGTCAATCGTCTCTCTTTTTGTTGCATATTTTTTTCAGAAATTATCAAACAATGTTAAGATAATAGGTAAAATTGTTTTACATAAAGGAGCTTAATAATAAATGGAAGAAAAAATAGAAAAGGTAGTGCAGTGGCTACGAGATCAAGTTAAAGAAGCAAATGTAAAAGGATTATTAGTGGGTGTGAGTGGTGGTTTAGACTCTGCGGTTGTTGCAAATTTAATTAAACTTGCAGTGCCTGAACATTCGCTAGGGGTTATTATGCCGCTTGATAGTAGTCCAGATAGTGTGACGCATGCTGAAAAAGTAATTGAAAAGTGTGGTATTGATACTATCACAATTGATTTATCGGAAACACATAAAGTCATGTATAACCAGATTCAGGAAAAATTAAAACAAAAAAACGAATGGCAAGAAATAAACGACCAATTATCTAATGCAAATCTTCGTGCACGTTTACGTATGAGCACAGCCTATGCTTTAGCAACAAATTACAATTATTTAGTGGTAGGTACTGATAACGCTTCTGAATGGTATACCGGATATTTTACTAAATATGGTGATGGTGGGGTTGATATTTTACCAATCGTTGAATTCACTAAACAAGAGGTACGGGAAATGGCACGTGCGCTAGGAGTACCAGATGAAGTTGTCAATAAAAAGCCAAGTGCAGACTTATGGGAAGGTCAAACAGATGAAGCAGAAATGGGAACAACCTATGACAAAATTGATGCATTTTTAAAAGGAGAGGAAATTCCTGCTCATGATCAAGAGGTCATTGAAAAAATGCATCAACGAACTGAACATAAACGGAAAGCTGCAAACCAATTTCGATTTCAAAACTAAAAATATATTCCTATAATTAACTAGGGTAAAAAACACCTCTTTTAAACATGCTAAATGTGAAGGAGGTGTTTTTTGAATGAAACTTAGATATGGCTTATTGTTTGTTGCAATTGTAGCCACTGGGTGTGCAAATGACGAAAGTAATGAAGCGAAGAACGATGAACAAATTCAGTCACAAACCATAAATTACGAAACAAAAAACGAACAGAATGATCGACTTGGTCTACGGGACCAGACCATAGGTGAAAAAGGCGGTTATGAACAGTCAGAACAAAAACAAATAAACAGAGGTGATAAACAAGAAGGAGACAACACGGACATATTCACAAATGAGCAATCGAAGGCTATCTCAGACCATTTAAGGAAACAACGTGATATTAAACTTGCTCAAGTAGCAGTTACTGATGAAAAAGTAGTAGTAGCAGTGATGTTAGATGAGCATAACAACCATGAAATTAGCGATGATATTGAAAAGGAAGTCCGTAAATTTGAGCCAAATAAAACCATTGTAGTCTACACGGATGATAATCATTGGGATCGGATGAGTAATTTGAAGGCTAGACATAAGCAATCGACTTTTCCAGATGATTTAAAAGATGACATGAAGCGATTCTTTAATCCTGATCGTTAATGAAAAAACCTTTGTGATTAAGCAAAGGTTTTTTCATTAGAATAATTCTTTGTTTATATGAAGGTGAAAATTTGATATAGTAAAGGAAGAAACTTTCTAGAGAGGAGAATGTCCAATGGCTGGTCATTCTAAATGGAAGAATATACAAAAAAGAAAAAACGCTCAGGATGCTAAAAAAGGTAAAGTTTTCATGCGTCATGCCAAAGATATATATACAGCGGCAAAGCAAGGTGGAGGGGATATTGCAACGAATGCTTCACTACGTTTGGCGGTTGATAAAGCGAAGGCTGATAACATGCCGAGTGACAATGTAGAGCGTGCAATTAAAAAAGCTACTGGAACCCTTGATGGTGCCAGTTTTGAAGAAATTACATATGAGGGCTATGGGCCAGGCGGTGTTGCTGTCATTGTTCATATTTTAACCGATAATAAGAACCGTACTGCAGCTGAGATTCGTCATGCGTTTAAGAAAAATAACGGGAATCTTGGGGAAAGTGGATGTGTAGCCTTTATGTTTGATCGGAAAGGATACATTGTAATAGGAAATGAAGATGGAAACATCAATGAAGACGATATTACGCTTCAAGCAATTGAAGCGGGTGCTGAGGACATTGTTGTTGAAGATGATTCCTATGAAATCTATACTACCCCTGAAGATTTTGAAGAGGTTCGTAATCATTTAAATGAATTAGACTATACTATTTCCGACTCAGAAGTCACGTTAATCCCACAAACGTATAGTTCATTACCTGAAGACGATGAACAAAAAATGTTAAATTTAATTGATATGTTGGAAGATAATGAAGATGTGCAGGATATTCATCATAATTTAGAATTGAGTTAACAAAAGTGAAACTTCATTCAATGGGGGTATTACTACCCGTCAAATTGCGATAAAACTTCTATCCCATCTTGCGGATGGAAGTTTTTATATTGCTTAATGGTATAAGTGTAACTGTACGCTGGATTATTTTAATATGTTAAAATAGAAATAGGATCTATCAGAGGAGAAGAATTTATGATTGCATACATAAAGGGGAAAGTTACATATATTCAAGATGATTCAGTCATCGTTGATGTGCAAGGGGTTGGGTATGAGATTTTATGTGCCAATCCTTTTGTTTTTCAAACTTCACTGAATGAAGAGGTGCTGATATATACGCACCATCATGTACGAGAAGATGCACAGGTATTGTATGGTTTTAAAAACCAAGGCCAGAAGTCACTTTTCACAAAACTTTTACAAGTATCTGGTATTGGTCCAAAAGGTGCGCTTGCCATTTTAGGATCCGTTAATGTCAGTGATTTTGTTGCAGCTGTTGAACGGGAAGATGATAAATTCCTGACTAGTTTTCCTGGTGTAGGTAAAAAAACAGCACGACAAGTTATTTTAGACTTGAAAGGAAAGCTAACAACAATGCTTTCTATTTCAGATCAACCAACTACTGACAATACCATAGAGAATGACACATTTGAGGGTCTATCTGAAGCACAAGAGGCTTTACGGGCATTAGGATACTCTGAAAAAGAGATAAAAACAGTCATACCACAATTACAGAAAGAAAGCACATCAAATACAGATGAAATCATTCGAAAGGCTTTGTCATTATTAATGAAAAATTAACAAGGGGGGATATTAATGGAGGAACGTATGGTCACAGGTGAATTACAGGAGGAAGATTCTACTGTTGAGCTCAGTCTTCGCCCCACAACACTTAACCAATACATCGGACAAGATAAAGTAAAAGAAAACCTACATATCTTTATTCAAGCTGCTAGGATGCGTGAGGAACCGTTAGATCATGTTCTCTTATATGGGCCACCAGGCCTCGGGAAAACAACGCTAGCAGCTATCATAGCGAACGAGATGGGCGTGCAATTTCGTTCTACCTCTGGACCTGCGATTGAACGCGCAGGAGATTTAGCTGCGATACTCTCATCACTCGAGCCAGGAGATGTCTTATTTATCGATGAGGTGCATCGGTTACCAAGATCCGTTGAGGAAGTCTTATATCCCGCTATGGAAGACTTTTTCCTTGATATTGTCATCGGAACCGGTCCAAGTGCACGTTCTGTTAGAATTGACCTACCGCCTTTCACATTAGTGGGTGCAACGACGAGAGCTGGATTGTTATCAGCACCATTAAGAGATCGTTTTGGTGTACTAAGTAGACTTGAATATTATGAAGTAAAGGATTTGTGTTCCATTGTTGAACGTACAGCTGATATATTTCAAACAACTATAACAAAAGACGCAGCAAGAGAGGTTGCTGGAAGGTCAAGAGGAACGCCACGGATCGCGAATCGGCTTTTGAAACGAATTCGGGATATATCTCAGGTTAAGGGAGAAAAAGAAATTAGCCTTTCAACAACAGACTTGGCATTAGAAATGCTTCAAGTAGATGATGTTGGTCTAGATCATATTGACCATAAGCTTTTAAAGAGCATTATTGAAGGTTTTCAAGGTGGTCCAGTTGGATTAGATACAATTGCAGCCACAATTGGTGAAGAATCACAGACTATAGAAGACGTATATGAGCCATACTTATTACAAATAGGATTTATTCAGCGTACACCTAGAGGAAGGGTTGCTACGCAAAAGGCCTATAACCATTTTGGGATAAAAGGACCTGAGTAACATGAGTATGGGAAAATTATTTATTATTTTAGGTATTGTATTTATTGTTATTGGAGTTATTTGGACATTTTTTGGTAAACTGCCAGGCGATATTAGTTTTAAACGAGGCAACTTTTCCTTTCATTTTCCAATAATGACATCCATTGTAGTAAGTATAGTACTATCCATTATTTTATTTTTAATAGGAAAATTCAAGTAAAAAAAGCGGAAGCGCCCGGTTATTACCATATGACCTGGACTAAGAAAGGGTATGGAGTAGCACCATGGATATAAATGATTTTGATTTTGATTTACCAGAAAAACTAATTGCACAAACACCATTAATGGATCGGACAGCCTCACGACTATTAGTAATGAATCGTGAATCGAAACAAATAGAACATCAGCACTTTTCCGACATTAAAAGTTACCTTAAAGAAGGGGACTGTTTGGTTCTAAATGATACACGAGTCCTGCCTGCACGATTGTATGGTATAAAAAAAGATACAGGTGCAAAAATGGAAGTATTACTCCTTCATCAACAACAAGAAGATTGCTGGGAAGTACTAGCTAAACCTGCAAAGAAAATTAAAGTAGGTACTGAGCTGGTGTTTGGTGATGGCAAGCTTCAAGCTACTTGCCTGGAAACAAAAGAACATGGCGGACGGATTCTGCAGTTTAGCTATGAAGGTATTTTTTATGAAGTATTAGATGAACTTGGAGAAATGCCATTACCTCCATACATTAAGGAACAGCTACCTGAAAAAGAGCGTTACCAAACTGTATATGCAAAAGAACAGGGTTCAGCAGCAGCGCCAACAGCAGGCTTACATTTTACGAATGAATTGTTAGATGAACTGAAGGATATGGGTGTTACCATTGCATTTATAACATTGCATGTTGGACTTGGAACATTTCGACCTGTTAGTGTAGATAATATAGACGATCATACTATGCATTCAGAATTTTATCATATGACAGAAGAAACAGCCGAAACTTTGAAAGCAATTAGAAAAAATAAAGGCAGAATTATTTCTGTCGGTACAACATCTACGCGAACACTTGAAACGATTGCACGGGATAATGATGGTGAGTTTGTGGCATCAAGTGGATGGACAGATATTTTCATTTACCCACCCTATGACTTTCGTGCGATTGATGGGTTAATTACAAACTTTCACTTGCCAAAATCTACTTTAATTATGTTGGTGAGTGCACTTGTAGATCGAGAAAGTATACTGCGTGCATACAATGAAGCTGTGAATGAAGAATATCGTTTTTTCAGCTTTGGTGATGCCATGTTAATTATATAGATAAAGGAACGAATAAAATGACGCCAATAACGTATGAATTAATAAAGACATGTAAACAAACAGGTGCACGATTAGGTAAGGTGCACACTCCACATGGTTCATTTGATACGCCAATGTTTATGCCTGTTGGCACGCTTGCTACTGTTAAGACGATGAGCCCGGAAGAATTAAAAGAGATGGAAGCAAAAATAATTCTTTCTAATACGTACCATTTATGGCTTAGGCCTGGGGAGGATATCATTCAAGAGGCTGGTGGATTGCATAAGTTTATGAATTGGGACAGACCAATTCTAACCGATTCTGGAGGATTTCAGGTATTTAGTTTAAGTAAAATTCGTGAAATCAAAGAAGAAGGGGTACATTTTAGAAATCACATAAGTGGTGAAAAATTATTTCTCTCACCAGAAAAAGCGATGCATATCCAAAATGCACTTGGTTCAGACATCATGATGGCATTCGATGAATGTCCACCATTTCCCGCTACCTTTGAGTACATGAAATCTTCTGTAGAGCGTACATCAAGATGGGCGGAAAGATGTTTAGAAGCACATCAAAATCCGACTACCCAAGGCCTATTTGGTATTATTCAAGGCGGGGAATATGAAGAATTAAGAAAACAGAGTGCAAAAGATCTTGCATCATTAGACTTTCCTGGATATGCGATTGGAGGATTATCAGTCGGCGAACCAAAGGATATAATGAACCGGATGCTTGAATTTACCACTCCACTTATGCCCTCCAATAAGCCGCGTTATTTAATGGGGGTAGGATCACCAGATTCATTGATTGATGGTGCAATCCGCGGAATAGACATGTTTGATTGTGTTCTTCCTACACGTATAGCACGCAATGGGACATGCATGACATCGAATGGTAGACTTGTCGTTCGTAATGCAAAATATGCAAGAGACTTTTCGCCTATCGATGAAAATTGTGATTGTCATGTTTGTAAAAATTACACGCGAGCTTATATCCGACATTTAATTAAATGTAATGAAACATTCGGATTTAGGCTTACTACTTATCATAACCTGCATTTTCTGTTAAAATTAATGGAACAAGTACGAGCAGCGATAAGCGAGGATCGACTTGGTGATTTTAAAGAAGCATTCTTTGAGCAATATGGTTTCAATCAACCGAATGCAAAGAATTTTTAGAGAGGGGGGAACAAATTGGATACATTATATAGTCTACTTCCAATAATATTAATGTTTGTCATTTTTTACTTCCTGTTAATACGTCCGCAACAAAAACGTCAAAAACAAGTAAAACAAATGCAATCAGATCTTAAAAAAGGTGATTCAATCATTACAATAGGTGGATTTCATGCTACGATCCATGCAATTGATGAGTCTACAGTTATCATTGCAGCTGACGGAGTAAAGTTTACATATGATCGTTCTGCTATTCGCGAAGTTAGCAATTCAGCTGAATAATAGACACATAGTATATGATAAACGAAACGTAGTACAAGCAATGAATGATTTTGTTCATTGCTTGTTTCTACAACTGTACATACCAAAAATGAAGTTGATGCAAAAAAGCATCAACTTCATTTTTGGTTAATTATTTTCATTTCCTCCAACTGCATTTACACCAATTACTCCTCCTACAACCGCTACTAGAATAAATCCTAAATGATTCAAGGATTGTTCCATGGAAAACGTTTGTTGATAGCCTAAATATTGAACTGCAAATGTGAAAAAGGTGAAACCTAGACCGGTGATTCCACCGATTAACCAACCCTTATGTTTACCTTTAGTTCCGGCTACAATACCCCCAATGAATAATGTAATCAATCCAATCACTAGTGTTACCCAGGATAAAGTAGGTTCATTTAAAGGTGTAAATTTGAGTAAAAGTGCCAGTACTATACTGGATATAAAAATAAGTCCCAGAATAACAGTCCATCCATACGTTAAAGCAATAAATTGTTGCTTTCTCATATATTTTCCCCCTTGTTTGTCCTTGTACTGTCATTTTATTCATGACTTTTAAAAATAGACGAACAATATTTACTTAGCTGTAAACCATTTTGCTAAAAAAGGAATTTGTTTTAATTCATCTTTCGTAATAAATCTTAGTGCAAAAAGAAGTGTTAGATAAACAAGTGTTAAGATCAGGAATATACCTACTAGAATGATAAAGCTAGAATCCATTGAAATATAGATGCTTTTTAATATACGACCAATCCACCATGTTATTAGTAACAAACTTATCATTTTACCTAAATCCAAAAATGGGATAGAGAACTTTATTGTTTTTTGTAAAGTAGCTAAATGTAATAAAGTTACTAAGACAACACCAATTACCATGGCAAGCGCAACCCCGGTAATTCCAAATTTGGGACTTGAAGCTAAGACAAACAATGCGACAAACTTTATAAACGCTCCAATAAGGCTATTCCACATTGCCGGCTTCGCAAGATCCAATGCTTGTAAAGCTGCTTGAAGAGGAGATTGTATATAAAGTAGAAGAAAGAAAGGTGCCATTAGAACAAGAAAACTACTTGCATGGTCTGTCCCATACATATACATTAAAATTGGTGCTGCAAACAGAGATAAGACAATGGTGGCCAATGCACCAGATGCAAAGGATATTCGAATAGCCTGATGGATCCTGTAATGAATTAACTCTTTATTTTTTTTCGCACCAGCTTCACTGATGGAAGGTACTAATGTGATTGATAATGATTGTGTGATAAAAGTTGGTAGAAACAAAAGTGGTAAGACAAATCCTGTCAGCTCACCATATTGTTCTGTTGCAAGTTTACTAGCAATTCCAGCAATTGCTAAGCTTTGCATGACGATTATAGGTTCAAGGAAATAGGAAATAGATCCAATCATTTTACTTCCTGTAGTAGGTAACGCAATGGAAAAAAGTTCATTTAATGTATCCTTGCTTGATTTTAAATAGCTGAAGAAACGATATCGAATCTTTATTACTTTTCTCCGTTTAAATATATAAATAATAAAACTCAAGGAAACTATTTCACCAAGAATGACACTAATCATTGCACCTGCAGCAGCAAATTCAATACCATATGGAAGAAGTAGTTTAACAAAAAGGGCTACACAGCTAATCCGAACAACTTGTTCGATAACTTGTGAATAACTTTGTGGTTTCATATCTTGCAGTCCCTGAAAATAACCACGTATTACTGCTGAAATAGCCACAATCGGTATAATAGGACATATTGCTAATAATGGATAGATTGTGCGACTATCTGTTAATAAAGATGTAGCAATAAATGGTATAATAAAAACCAGTAGTATGGAAACAAGTACGCTTGTACAACCAGTAATAATTAATGAAACTATCAGTATCTCTTTAATCTTTTGTTGATTATTAGCGGCATCTGCTTCAGCGACACGTTTTGAGATTGCAACAGGTAGGCCAAGTTGTGTTATGGTAATAACTAAAAATAAAGTTGGAAGCGCCATCATGTATAGACCCACACCATCTGTACCCATTAATCGCGCTACAACTATCCGGTTTATAAAACCTAACAAACGCGTTATCATACCGGCTATAATTAAAATGATTGTTCCCTGTAAAAATGTTTGTTTGGTCATTATGAAAACCCTGCCTTCTCAAATAATAAAATTTCATATACAATGATATATATGCAATGGATGTGTCCAAGCATGACAAAAGATAGAATTTGGCTTCTGTACGTAACAGGGGAGGGAAATGCGCTTGGAAATTGTAAGGGGTGTTAATGAGTGGAAACAAATGATGGAACCCGCTTTAGAAAGTAAAAAGAGTGAATTTCAGTTGATGGGATATTCCCAGGCTTCAACCGAAGAAATATGGAATTGCTTGGTACAAAAGGTTTGGAAGGGTAATCCGTCAAAACGCGTATATGAGGTTGCACAAGATATTTTTCATCTTGCATCAAATGTCTATTTAAGCTATTTAACAGTTAAAGCATATGAAGATGATGATTTGATGGCCTCCATTCATGCCGTAACGAACATGAATGATAGCAAAAAAGAGTATTAAGTGAATACATATGTTAGGCTCTAGACAGAAAAGGGAGGCAATTTTTTAATGAAGAATCATCGAGGTAAAATTGTTGCCTTTTTTCTAATCGTTATATTATTCGCTGCAACGATTGGAACAACGGTAACCGGAATAACGAAAGATATTAATTTAGGTTTGGACCTTCAAGGTGGATTTGAAGTATTGTACCAGGTAGATCCTGTTGAAGAGGGAGAAGAAGTAGATCGAGAGCTACTTGAAGCAACTGTTCAAACTTTAAATGAGCGAGTTAATAGGCTTGGTATCAGCGAAGCAAACATTAACATTGAAGGTGACGACCGGATACGTGTTCAGCTAGCTGGTGTAGAGAATCAAACAGAAGCACGTGAATTGTTGTCCACATCAGCAAGATTGTCATTTCGTGATGTAAATGATAAGGAATACTTAAATGGATCTGATATACAAGGTGGAAGTGCACAACAGGATTTTGATCCGAAAACAAATGCACCAATCGTAACACTGCAATTAAAAGATGCTTCTAAATTTGGTGAGGTTACGAGCAAAATTAAACAAATGCGTAATCCAGATACACCTTATGCGGATAATCTTTTAGTTATTTGGATGGATTATCAAAAGAATGATTCTTTTGCTAAAGAAGTAAAAAAAGAAGAACCAAAATACATATCCGCTCCTCAGGTATCCAAAACATTAAATACCACAGATGTAATGATTTCCGGGGATTTTACAGTTGAATCCGCACAACGATTAGCTGATATTATTAATGCTGGTTCATTGCCCGTTAATTTGATAGAAAAATATTCAACATCAGTTGGGGCTCAATTTGGTGAACAAGCATTAAATAAAACAGTATTTGCAGGGATTATCGGAATTGGAATTATATTCCTATTTATGATAGCTTATTATCGTTTTCCTGGTCTTATTGCTACAATTAACCTGAGTATCTATATCTACTTAGTACTTGTGGTGTTTGAGTTATTGAACGGAGTATTAACTTTACCTGGGATTGCAGCATTAATTTTAGGGGTTGGTATGGCAGTAGATGCCAATGTCATAACGAATGAAAGAATTAAAGAAGAATTACGAGAAGGTAAGTCGGTTTCAGCTGCTTTCAAAGCAGGTAATCGAAACTCTTTGTCAACAATCCTTGATGCTAATATTACAACCATATTAGCTGCATCTATTTTGTTTATTTTTGGGACAAGCTCGGTTAAAGGGTTTGCGACAATGTTAATTATTAGTATTTTGGTAAGCTTTATCACAGCCGTTTATGGATCAAGAATTCTCTTGGGTTTATGGGTGAAAAGTAAATTTCTACGTAACCGCCCAGGCTGGTTTGGAGTAAAACAAAAAGATATTAAGGATATTAAAGATAAAACGGAATATGAACCGAAAATATTTAATCGAGAAGTAAATACTGTAAAGCACCGTAAAAAATTCTTTATAGCTTCAAGTATAATGGTGATTCTTGGTGCTGGTTCATTACTTTTATTCCAATTGAATCCTGGAATTGATTTTACTGCCGGATCGCGTGTACAGGTTTTAGCAGAGGACAGTATAAATATTGAAGAAGTAAAGGATGGTCTGGCCGAGTTAAACGTAGAAGCTGAGTCTGTAGTGCCATCAGGTGATAATAACGAAATTGCCGTCATTCGGTACGATACTGTATTAAAACAAGATAAAATTGCGGAAATAAAAGGTTATTTCATGGAAAAGTATGGAAATGAACCTAACGTAAGTGTTGTTTCACCAATCGTTGGTGAAGAACTAGTTAAAAATGCCCTTTATTCCGTTGGGATAGCGATTATTGGGATGATTATCTATGTTGCATTCCGATTTGAATTCTTTTTTGCAATCACCGCGATTATTGCACTCGTTCATGATGCATTTTTCGTATTAGCGATATTCAGTATATTTGGCATTGAGTTTGACGTTACAATTGTAGCGGCAATATTGACTATTGTAGGTTACTCTATTAACGATACAATCGTGACATTTGATCGAATTAGGGAAAATTTGATTAAACGAAAACGCGTGAAATCCGCAAGTGAATTGGCACTCATTGTGAACCGTAGTTTGGTGCAAACCTTCACACGTAGTATTAATACTACAGTTACAACGATGATTGCAGTTCTATCATTCTTAATCCTAGGTGCCGAGCCTATCGTTGGATTTGCTATTGCGCTAGCTGTAGGACTAATTGCAGGAACGTATTCTTCACTTTTCCTAGCTTCACAACTATGGTTAGTCTGGAGAGGTAAGATGATTAAGAAGAAGCCTGTAGTATTTGAGAAAAAGAAACGATCTGAAGGACCACAAGTTTAAAGTTCATCAGCCCTTGTTGTATTAATTGCAACAAGGGTTTTATGATTAATAATTTACAATAAAGGGTATTTTACACATATAAAGCAGTAGGAGGGATAGTTAATGAAAGGTCAAACATATGTTATATTCGCTATTATTTTTGTTATTATTGTAGCTATTTTTGCTGTAATAAATGTAGATCCTGTTGAAGTCAATTATTTATTCGGTACAGGTGAAGCACCACTGATTTTTGTTATTTTATTTTCGGTGTTAATGGGTGGTATCATAACGGCTGCTGTTGGTATTGTTAAAGTATTTCGCCTGCAACGAGAAGTCAAAGCTTTACGTAAAGAGAATGAACAATTGAAAAATTCTACAAATACAATCCCGGAAAATCAAGAAAGTTTTTCAGCTGAAGAAAAGGAAGTAATAGAGGGCACTGACAAAGATAAATAACTTTAACATCATAATCAATTCTAATTGCGACCCTTGGCTCTCTTTTGTATAATAGAAAAGTCAGGGGTGAATTTATGTTAAAAAGTAAAGCAAAATGGAATTTTATGGAAAATGATACGGATACAGCACAATGGATGGGCGATTCGCTAGGTATATCCCCTGTAATTAAAGAATTATTAGTACAACGTGGCATTAATACGTCAGAGGCTGCCACTGATTTTTTATCTCCAAATATAACAAAATTACTTATGCCAGAAGATCTATTGGGCATGGATGTAGCAAGTGAACGTGTACATAAAGCAATTGAACATAATGAAAAAATTCTCGTCTTTGGTGACTATGATGCAGATGGTGTCAGCTCGACAACGTTACTAATGTCTGCATTGCAGGAACTTGGGGCTAACTGTGATTATTATATACCGAATCGATTTACGGAAGGTTATGGTCCAAATGAACAGGCATTTTCCTATGCTAAGGATCAAGGATTTCAATTAGTTATTACAGTAGATTGTGGTATAGCCTCTGTGCAAGAGGCAAAGTATGCTGAATCTATTGGACTGGATTTAATCATTACCGATCACCATGAACCACAAGAGCAGTTACCACAAGCATTGGCTATTCTACATCCGAAGTGTTCACCCGCATATACATTTAAGGAGCTTGCGGGAGTTGGGTTAGCATTTAAATTTGCTCAAAGTTTATTAGGCTATTTTCCAGAGCATTTATTAGATTTAGTTGCAATAGGAACAATTGCAGATTTAGTTCCGCTAGTAAATGAAAATAGAATTCTAGCCTTTTTTGGTTTACAAAAATTATCTGTTACAAAAAGACCTGGTCTTAAAGCTTTAAAGAAACAATGCAAGATTGAAGGGAATGTTTCAGAGGAAGATGTAGGTTTTCTAATAGGACCGCGCATAAATGCAGTTGGTCGGTTACAGGATGCTGGATTAGCTGTTGAAATGTTAATGACACAAGATGAGGAAGAAGCAGAGCATCTTGCGGAAGTAGTACAAGACTTAAATACAGAACGACAACAAATAGTAAATGAAATTGTTAAGGAAGCTGAAACATTAGTAAATGAAAACAATGTAAAAGGTGTTACCATTGTTGCAAAAGAAGGCTGGAATGAAGGAGTCCTCGGAATTGTTGCATCAAAATTAGTCCGAAAATATGATCGTCCAGCGATCGTTCTTGCGATAAACAGTGAAAACGGTAGTGCAAAAGGGTCTGCTAGAAGTATACCAGCGTTTGATTTATTCCAAAATTGTATGCAAGTAAGAGACTATTTCACCCGTTTCGGTGGACATTCTCAAGCTGCTGGAATGACGTTGCCGATAGACAACATCTCTATGTTGCAACAAAAATTAACAGAAATGATAAATGATCAGCTTTCTGAAGAAGATTTTAAACAAGAGTTAACAATTAGCAAAACACTTTCGATTCAAGAAGTGAATGAAGAGTTAGTGAATGAAATTAATCAACTAGCTCCTTTTGGGATGGCTAACCCAAAACCAACTTTTCAGATAAAACAATTACCATCAAATGCAAGGCAAATAGGTGCGATGCAAAATCACTTGAAAATACAGTTTAAACAGGAATCCTCAGTAATTGATGGAATTGGATTTGGTTTAGGTGATAGCTTTCCTTTTATTTCCGATAAGAGCCCACTTTCTGTAGTTGGTGAAATCGGAATAAATGAATGGAATGGAAATAGAAAAGCGCAAATAGTTATACAAGATTTACTAATTGATGATCAACAGCTGTTTGACCATCGAGGAAAAAAGCAAATTGAGATTAAACCATTTTTAGACAATGCGAATAAGTATCTCGCATTAGGCAAGAATGTTGAAAACCGTCTGAAACAAGTGCCAATTAATCTTAACCAAATGACCTACAAAACGGACAAGGCGTTATTTGATTCAGTTGACACTTTATTTTTATTTGATCTTCCGGATGATCTTGATGATCTAAGTACGATTATCCAAAAAATTAACCCTGTGAATATTCATGTGTGTTTTTATTTAGAGGATAGTCAGTACTTAAAAACTTTCCCATCAAGAGCGGACTTCAAACAGTTTTATGCTTTAATCAGAAAACGTGGATATTTTGACATAAAGAAAGACCTTTATGCTTTGATGAAAAGTCAGGATTGGACAGAGGAAAGAATCAGATTTATGTTAAATGTGTTTTTTGAGTTAGAATTTGTTATTATAGAGAGTGGACTTGCTAAACCTAACCCAAGTCCTACGAAAAGAGATTTGCAGGAATCAAGGTTGTATCAACAACGTATTAAACGCAGTGATATTGAAAAAAAACTTTATTATTCCAATTATGATGATTTGAAACAATGGTTGCAGCGCTTAATAGAAGATGTAGATACTCCCAAGGAGGAGCTTACCTATGGATTATAAGAAGTATATTAAAATAGTAGAAAACTGGCCGAAAGATGGAGTTCAATTTAAAGACATTACACCATT
This sequence comes from Virgibacillus necropolis, assembly GCF_044793635.1. Lineage (GTDB taxonomy): Bacteria > Bacillota > Bacilli > Bacillales > Amphibacillaceae > Virgibacillus_F > Virgibacillus_F necropolis_A. The sequence continues at coordinate 598,182 of NZ_CP084992.1, read as the reverse complement.
AATGGATAACGGTACTGCTTTTAAATCGGCTGTAGATGAAATCGTGGAGTTTGCAAAAGAGAAGGAAATTGATATTGTAGTCGGACCTGAAGCAAGAGGTTTTATTATTGGCTGCCCTGTTTCCTATGCATTGGAAATTGGATTTGCTCCTGTAAGAAAAGAAGGAAAGCTACCACGTGAAGTGATAAAGGTTGATTATGGTTTAGAGTATGGGAAAAATGTTTTGACAATCCATAAAGACGCTATTAAACCGGGACAGCGTGTATTAATTACAGATGATTTGCTTGCAACTGGCGGAACAATTGAAGCTACAATTAAATTAGTAGAAGACCTGGGTGGTATTGTAGTAGGTTGTGCATTTCTAATAGAGCTTACTTATTTAGATGGTCTTAGTAAGCTAGATGGTTATGATGTGTTAACACTTATGCGTTACTAATAAAATTATGTAAAGATGCAATGGTCTGACGAAACAACCATAATTCGTCAGGCCTATTATTTATATATATAGTTGCTATCTGGAGCATATTAGTAGATTATAGGTATATAGTGAATGTTCTGGCACTATTTAAAGTATATTACTTTACATTTTTACAAAAATTTTCGATACTAATAAGATATATAATTATACTTTATAAGAATGATTATTCCCTAATTGAATTCAGGTGATCTCATGGCTAAAGATGATATTTTAACAAGTGAAGATGTTATTGAAAAAGCTCGCACGTATCTTTCAGAGGATGATGCAGCTTTTATTAAACGTGCATATGAATATGCGGAACGTGCTCATGCAGAACAGTTTCGAAAATCTGGTGAGCCGTATATCATACATCCAGTGCAAGTTGCAGGTATTCTAGTTGAACTAGAGATGGATCCTGAAACAATTGCAGGTGGATTTTTGCACGACGTTGTCGAGGACACGGATGTAACTTTAGAAGACATAGAATCGAGTTTTAATCATGAAGTAGCGATGCTAGTTGATGGCGTAACAAAGCTCGGTAAAATTAAATATAAATCAAAAGAAGCAATTCAAGCTGAAAACCATCGTAAAATGTTTGTAGCGATGGCAAAAGATATTCGCGTAATTTTAATAAAACTAGCAGATCGATTACACAATATGCGAACATTAAAGCATCTTCCACCAGAAAAACAACGAAGAAAAGCCAATGAGACATTGGAGATATTTGCGCCATTAGCCCATAGACTGGGAATTTCTACTATGAAATGGGAGCTAGAGGATATTGCGTTACGATATCTTAACCCACAACAATATTATCGTATTGTTCAGCTTATGAAACAAAAGCGGGATCAGCGAGAAACTTATATTAAAGATGTTATGGATCAAGTGAATAAACAAGTAGAAGAAGTAAATATTGATGCTGATATTTCTGGTCGGCCAAAGCATTTATATAGTATATACCGAAAAATGATGAAGCAGAATAAGCAATTTAATGAAATTTATGATTTGCTTGCAGTAAGAATCATTGTAGATAGTATTAAAGATTGTTATGCCGTATTAGGTATTATTCATACATGCTGGAAGCCAATGCCAGGTAGATTTAAGGATTACATCGCAATGCCGAAACCAAATCTCTATCAATCCTTGCATACTACTGTAATTGGTCCTAAAGGCGATCCGCTTGAAGTGCAAATACGAACCAAAGAAATGCATGAGATTTCTGAATATGGAATTGCTGCGCATTGGGCTTATAAAGAAGGTCGTCAACTAAATAAAGACAAAAAATCCTTTGAAGAAAAATTGACATGGTTCCGTGAAATTTTAGAATGGCAAAATGAGACACACGATGCTGAAGAATTTATGGAATCATTAAAGGTAGATTTATTTTCAGATATGGTTTATGTGTTTACACCAAAAGGTGATGTAATGGAGTTACCTTCTGGATCTGTGCCACTCGATTTTGCCTATCGAATTCATACCGAAATTGGAAATAAAACAATCGGGGCAAAAGTTAACGGTAAGATGGAGCCACTTGATTATAAGCTGAAAAACGGTGATATTATTGATGTAATGACTTCTAAGCATTCTTATGGTCCTTCACAGGATTGGTTGAAGGTTACACAAACATCACAAGCTAAAAATAAAATTAAACAGTTTTTTAAAAAGCAACGTCGTGAAGAAAACATTGTAAAAGGTAGAGAACTTGTTGATAAAGAAATCCGTGCATTGGGAATCGAACCCAAAGAAGCATTAACACAAGAGAATTTACAACGTATTTACGAAAAATTTAATTTTACCAATGAAGAGGATATGTATGCGGCTGTTGGTTACCAGGGAATTACCGCTGCATTGATTTCTACTCGTTTAACAGATAAGATTCGTCAAACGAAATTAAAAGAACAGGATTTGGCCCAAACATTAGAAGAAGTAAAAACAGAAGTAAAAGATAAAAAGACACACAAACGGGATTCAGGTGTAAAGGTTGCGGGAGTGGACAATTTATTAGTGCGCTTGTCAAAATGTTGTAATCCTGTCCCAGGTGATGACATCGTTGGTTATATTACTAAAGGCCGCGGGGTTTCTGTGCACAGAGCGGATTGTCCTAACGTACAAACTGAGGATGCGAAACAACGCTTTTTACATGTTGAATGGGAAACAAATCATACAGATAAAAAACAATACCATGTAGACTTAGAAATCTCTGGATATGACCGCCGTGGACTACTAAATGAGGTCTTACAAGCTGTAAATGAAACAAAAACAAATATTACGCAAGTTACTGGTCGTTCAGATAGAAACAAAATGGCCGTAATTCATATAACTATACTCATTCATGATACGAATCATTTAAGAAAAATAGTTGAACGGATTAAACAAATTAAAGAAGTTTATACAGTAACAAGAACAGTACAGTAAAAAGAAAAGTGCAGGCGACTGTTCAGCGACGTACAAATAGGTAGGAATGTGAAAGTACGTCGAACTATACGTACCTTTCAACAGGACTACCTATTTGCTAGTCGCTAGGAGCCGGAGCTGGACAGAAAAGAAAAGTGCAGGCGACTGTTCAGCAAGGTACAAATAGCTAGACAGTTAAAGGAGTTAAGTTTATGAAAGCAGTCATCCAGCGCGCCATTAATGCTAGTGTAACAATTGATGGCGATGTGGTAGGACAGATTGACAATGGAATAGTTATGCTATTAGGTGTTACGCATGACGATACGGTAGAGGATGCTACCTATATTGTTAATAAGGTAGTAAATCTACGTATTTTTGAGGATGCAGATCAAAAAATGAATTTGTCTCTTAAAGATGTAAATGGTGAAGTTTTATCTATTTCCCAATTCACACTGTATGGTAACGTTCAAAAAGGTAGACGTCCAAGTTTTGTCAATGCAGCAAAGCCAGATCATGCAACTGAGTTGTATGAAGCCACAAATCAGTTGATCAGAGGACAAGGCGTACCTGTTGAAACAGGTAAATTTGGCGAAATGATGAATGTTCAATTAACTAATGTAGGACCAGCAACATTTATACTAGATAGCAAGGAAAAATAATAAAAAAACGATCCATTCGTGCATCAAAAACACGAACGGATCGTTTTTTTTAGTTATTCCCAAAATACTTGAGCAAACCGTTAACCATGCCTTGTACTAATTTCTTTTGATAGGCATTTGTTTGGAGGAGTTGTTCCATTTCCTGATTGGATATAAAGCCCAGTTCCACTAATATTGCTGGTTTAAACGTTTGTCTGATAACATAAAAGTCGCCATATGCAATTCCACGATCATCTGCTCCGGTTTCTTTAATCAATTCTTTTTGTACGTATGATGCAAGATCTTTGTTCTGACCGTGGTAGTAATACGTTCCAATTCCAGTTACATTTGGTAAAGCAGGTGTGCTGTTATAATGAATACTAATAAATGCATCAGCAGCGATATTTGCATAGCTTGACCGACTTCCTAGTGAAATAAATTCATCTTTTGGTCGGGTTAATAAAACGTTTGCACCTAAAACAGTTAATTCTTGTTTCAGTTCCAAAGAAGTTTTGTACGCATAGTCTTTTTCATAAGTACCACTTGCGCCAATCGCACCAACATCACGGCCTCCATGCCCGGCATCAATCACGATTGTTTTGTTTTCAATTCCTCTAGATACTGTATCTGCAGCATCTTTTACGAATTGCTTCTTTAAAAACCCTTTCAAATCCTCATGTTTAACTTCATACCAATCTTCAGTTTCACCCAAAACATCAAAAGATGTACCTTTTTTAGCAAAACCAACGATTTCATATTCTGTTGAAGGACCACTTCTTAAATGTGTATTTTCATATGGGATGGTTATTTCGTCGATTGACGATTGTTTAGAAGCTTGGTCTGCTTCGTTGTTCGAAGTTTTTTCTTTTTGGACTGTTATGTACTCTGTCGTTATCCATCCTGTCATTGAATCTAACTGAATTTCAACCCAATTATCTTGGCGTTGCAGGATTGGATACGTTTCATTTACATGTACCTCTGTAATTTCATCATAAGTCTGTCCAGGTCCACTTCTAACGTTTAGGATTTCTGTATTGATAACCGCTTCTTCTGCTTTCACAGGGTTCGTCATAGCGGTTAATACCAACAATAAGCTTGTACAAATCCCGAATATTTTCAACGTGCGCAATTTCCATTTCCCCCTTAAATAAATTCGCAATCGCCCCATCTTTAATAAAGGCTCTTTTCGTACGCATTGTTGCTTTTCATCATCATAGTTGATATAAACTGTTTCATAGCATACCGCTCCGGAAATACACTACGCGCACCTTAGGGCTCGCGCTGAGCCTCCTCGCGAGCAAAAACCGCTCACTGCGGGGTCTCATCGTCATCGCTGTTTCCGCAGGAGTCTCCGTGTATTTCCTCCGCTAACATGGTGTCTGGAAGCAGTACTATATAGCCCCTTTCACTATTAGGGCAGTTGATTTTCGCTGCGGACATGTTGACTCCTGCGGAAACAGCACGAGTCTGAAGACCCCATAGCGGAAATCAACCAGTAGGTAAGTCGCGGTCATATCTATTCTCTCAAAAGCAACAATCTTTACGAAAACAGCCTTAATAAATAATTTCGTGGTTTATCATATTGATTTCTCGAGAGGCACTTTACTTTTCTTTAGTAAAAAAATAAAACGCATATGTATCTTTTTTATTTTAATAGAAATAATGAATTTAGGCAAAGATAGATGTACTGGAGGTAATAAAAATGCGAATAAATGACATGCAGCATAAGGCTTCAAATAGTAAGGATATTCTTGATATTAATTTACATCGGTTTATGGAACTAGATGATCATGCTAATCATATGGAAATAGCTATGGAACTCGGGATTTCATTAGGGGAAGTAAAACAATTAAAGAAAAAGATAAGTCGTGCTTGACATTGCAGCTGGTTGGGATTAATATTATAATCATTCTATAATGATTCGACAGTTATCAAATAATAAATACATAATACCCGTTTGAGGGAAAAAGTAGTTAAGTATTAGATGTATAGAGAGGAAATGTCGTCGGCTGCAAGCATTTTCACATACTAACTTAATGAAAGACATTCCTTAGGATCTTAATTGAATTCAATGTAGGTTAAGACGTTTTGCAGGCGTTAACTGTGAAGAGTGGATGCTAGATATTGCATCAACTAGGGTGGCAACGCGGGTAAACTCTCGTCCCTTTTTTATATTGGGATGGGAGTTTTTTTATGTTTTTTTACTGATACTAAAGGAGGAAAAACCAATGAACATTCAAGCCCCACGAGGTACCGTGGATATTTTACCTGAAACTGCTAAAAAATGGCAATATATGGAGAGCGTTATAAAAAATGTGTGTGACAGATTTCATTTTAGCGAAATTCGTACCCCGTTATTCGAGCACACGGAGTTATTTCAACGAGGTGTAGGGGATTCAACAGATATTGTTCAAAAAGAGATGTATACATTTGAAGATCGTGGTGGTAGAAGCCTAACTTTACGGCCAGAAGGAACTGCTTCAGTTGTTCGAGCTTTTGTTGAAAACAAGTTATTTGGTTCCCCAATTCAGCCAGTGAAACTTTATTACTTTGGGCAGATGTTCCGTTATGAGCGTCCTCAAAAAGGTAGAATGCGTCAATTAAACCAATTTGGTGTAGAGGCAATGGGCAGCGCAGACCCTGCTGTAGATGCTGAAGTAATTGATTTGGCGATGACATGCTATAAAGAGCTTGGATTAAAATCACTGAAGCTTGTTATTAACAGCTTAGGTGATAATGAAAGTCGAAATAATTATCGGGAGGCATTAGTTCAGCACTTTACACCGCATAAAGATGAATTGTGTAACGATTGTCAATCACGTTTGACTCAAAATCCTTTACGAATATTAGATTGCAAAAAAGACAGTGAACATCCTGCAATGAAAACAGCACCATCCATGGTAGATTATTTAAATGAGGAATCTAGTTCCTATTTTGAACAAGTTAAGACCTATTTAGATTTGATGAATATTCCATATACAGTAGATAAAAGTTTAGTTCGAGGATTAGATTATTATAATCACACGGCATTTGAAATTATGAGTGAAGCCGAGGGGTTTGGTTCAATCACTACGTTAGCTGGTGGTGGCCGATATAATGGTCTTGTAGAAGATTTAGGCGGTCCAAACACACCTGGTATTGGATTTGGAATGGGAATAGAAAGATTGTTAATGGCACTGGAAGCTGAAAATGTTACATTACCTGTTGATGATCAACTAGATTGTTTTTTAGTGGCATTCGGTGATAATGCAGAATCAGAATCCGTTCGTCTTGTACACACATTACGTGAAAATGGAATTCAGGTGGATCGTGATTATCAAGGTCGTAAAATGAAAGGTCAATTTAAAGCTGCAGATCGTGTAAACGCAAGGGTTGTCCTTGTGTTAGGTGATCAGGAAATAGAAAACCAAGAAATCAATGTAAAAGATATGAAAACAGGTAACCAAACCAAGGTTGCTATTTCAGATATAGTATCTTACATGCAAACTGTAACGAAACAAGAGGGAGGTATTTCATAATGGAAAAAGAAACGCGGATTTTAGCGGGGACATTAAGTTCAGACCATATTGATCAGGAAGTATTACTTAAAGGATGGGTACAAAAAAGACGTGATTTAGGTGGATTGATTTTTATAGACCTGCGTGATAAATCAGGAATCGTTCAAATCGTGTTCAATCCTACCGTTTCCAAAGAGGCGCTTGAAATAGCTGAGTCTGTGAGAAGCGAGTATGTAGTTGAAGTAAAAGGGCATGTTGTTAAACGGGATTCTAGTACAATTAATGAATTAATGAAAACAGGCGCAATTGAGGTATTTGTTAATTCTATTGAAATATTAAATAAGTCAAAAAACCCTCCGTTTCTTATACAAGATGAGACTGATGTTGCAGAGGATTTACGATTAAAATACCGGTATATGGATTTACGAAGAAGCCCATTGCAGGAAACATTTAAACTACGTCATCGTACAACACAGGTAATCCGCAATTTCTTGAATGACAATGAGTTCCTGGAAATGGAAACACCTATTTTAACAAAAAGCACACCAGAGGGAGCGCGGGACTATTTAGTACCTAGTCGCGTGCATGCAGGAGAATTCTATGCATTACCACAATCACCACAATTGTTTAAGCAATTGATCATGGTTTCAGGTTTTGAGAAGTATTATCAAATTGCACGATGCTTCCGAGATGAAGATTTGCGTGCAGACCGTCAGCCAGAATTCACACAAATTGATATTGAAACTTCATTCATGTCCAGTGATGAAATTATGAAGATGACAGAAAACATGATGCAAAATGTAATGACTGAGGTAAAAGGTATAGAGCTAGCCTTGCCATTGCCACGTATGAAATATCAGGAAGCAATGGACCGCTATGGCTCAGATAAACCGGATACTCGTTTTGAAATGGAACTTATCCATATATCTGATAGTGTAAAAGATTCTTCCTTTAAAGTTTTCCAAAGTGCAGTGAGTAATGGAGGTAAGGTTGCGCTAATAAACGCCAAAAATCAAGCATCCAATTATTCACGAAAAGATATTGATAAGCTTACGGATTTTGTTAAGGTTTATGGGGCTAAGGGTCTTGCTTGGTTAAAAGTGGAAGGCGACGAGCTGAAAGGGCCTATTTCAAAGTTTTTAACAGAGGAAGAAGTATCTGCGATAAGTAGTAAGGCAGATGTTAATGATGGGGATTTACTTCTTTTTGTTGCGGATAAATCATCCGTTGTATACGACAGTCTTGGAGCACTTCGTCTAAAACTGGCTAAAGAAATGAATCTTATCGATGAGAGCAAATTTAACTTCTTATGGGTAACAGACTGGCCTTTATTGGAATATGATGAGGATGCAGGCAGATATCATGCTGCACATCATCCATTTACGATGCCAATGGATGAAGATGTTAGTAAATTATCAACAGATCCTGCAAATGTTCGAGCAAAAGCATATGACTTAGTTTTAAATGGTTATGAGCTCGGTGGTGGATCATTACGAATTTATCAACGTGAACAACAAGATAAAATGTTTGAAGTACTAGGCTTTACTCCTGAACAAGCTCAGGAACAGTTTGGCTTTCTGTTAGAAGCATTAGAGTACGGAGCACCACCACACGGGGGAATTGCTCTTGGATTGGATAGAATTATTATGTTGTTAGCGGGTAGGTCTAACCTTCGTGACACAATCCTATTTCCAAAGACAGCGTCTGCTTCGGATCCATTAACAGATGCACCAAGTGAAGTAGCAACTAACCAACTAGACGAACTTTCTATTCAATTAAATAAAAAAAATAACAAAAAAGCGTAAATGTAAAAAGTCTGAAATGAATGTAATGTAATTTTCACAATTATCTATATTGAAAAAATAATTATACTGTGTTATGATTATCTTACACATTAAATAAGTGATGCATTTAATCCTGATGTGTTTGTCTATAAAACGTTTTGACCGAACATTTTTATACTTGGGAGCCCGATCGTTTCTGTGTTGCGTGCAAGCCTTTTACTTACTTAGCAAGAGGAAGCATAATATGTATAGAACAAGGCACCCACCTGCTGCGAGCGGGATCAAAACAAAAGAAGTAGACGGCACAATCGGGATTAATTGTATACATAGAAGAAAAGGCTGGCACAAAACGTACTATACGTTTTGTGCCAGCCTTTTCTTTAATTATTTGTACCATCTGCGACTTGCTGCAAGTTCCCGTTTTTGTCCATTCGAAATGCGGGTGTTTTCATTGGACCCTGGTCGTCTAATACAGTCATCTTTCGTGCGCGTTCCATAATTTGTACGAAAACCTGATAGTCTTCTTGAATGGTGCTTAATTGTTTTTCGGTAACAGTTAATTTCTTTTCCAATTCACTTACATGATTTCTTAATCCTTGATTCTCTGTTTCTAGTCGTTCAAGGGAAGCTTTTGATTGATTGGAAGTTTGATTTTCCTTTTTTACCTGCTTTAAATATCCGATAACCATGTCCATTGATATAACGGACTCTGTTGGTTGTGTGACTGTGTTTACTTCATTTGTTTGTTTAACCTTTTGTTCTACTTGGTTTACCGGTTGGTTTTGTGATTGAACAGCTACAGCCACTGCTCTCTTTTTCTCTTTACGCTGTCTTTTTGCAAGATCAATAGCATGGTCATATTTATTTCTTACTTCAGCATTCCATCTAAACCCACACGCTGCAGAAGTTCGATTTAAGTGATCACCAACTTCTTCAAATGCATTTAATTGAGTGCTACCTTCGCGTATATGACGTAAAACAGTTTCTGCTAAAAGTAAATCATCTTCATGAGACCAAGCATCCTGTCTAACTTTAACCACTATGTTCAGCTCCTTTTACTACGGCAACTAGTATTATTTATTGCACATCGTTATGTGTTAACTAGTTTTACCGTATGTAAAAAGAAATATACCTATCTCACTTGCTATTATTTTTATCTTGTTTAATTTTTTCATATACTTGTTTCATAGCTTGCTCAAATTTACCTGTTTTCTTAGGTTTATAGTATTCTCTTTTCCGTATAGTTTCAGGAAGGTATTCTTGATTCACCCAATTATTTTCGTAATTGTGAGGGTATTTATATTCAACACCCCTACCCAAGCTTTTGGCCCCACTATAGTGAGAGTCTTTAAGGTGAATGGGGATATCACCACTTTTTCCACTTCTAATATCGGCTAATGCTGCATCAAGCGCCTTGTACGCCGTATTTGATTTAGGCGATAGGCAAAGTTCAACAATAACCACAGATAACGGTATCCGTGCCTCCGGAAACCCAAGACGTTCAGCTGCTTGCACTGCAGCTAATGCACGAGGACCAGCTTGTGGATTGGCGACTCCGATATCTTCATATGCACAAACTATCATTCGCCTTGCTATGCTATCCAGATCTCCGGCTTCGATTAATCTGCCTAAATAGTGTAATGCTGCATTGACATCACTTCCACGAATAGATTTTTGGAATGCGGACAATACATCATAATGCGCATCACCATTTTTGTCATGTGAAAAACTTTTCTTTTGCATACATTCTTCTGCAACGTTAAGCGTGATGTTGACCTCGTTTTGATTATCCTTTGGGGTAGAAAATACCGCCAGTTCCAGTCCATTTAAAGCTGAGCGTAAGTCCCCATTCGCAGCATGTGAAAACTGTTCTAATGCATCATCAGTTAGGTTTACATTGTATTTTCCTAAACCTTTGTCCTCATCTTTTATCGCTCTTTCTATTGCAATCTTAATGTCCGGGGGAGTTAATGCATGTAGCTCAAATAAATGACATCTACTTCTGATAGCCGGATTAATAGAATGATAAGGATTACTTGTCGTACATCCAATTAATGTGATTAAATCACTTTCTAAGTAAGGCAATAAGAAATCTTGTTTTGCTTTGTCCAGACGATGAACCTCGTCAAGGACTAGGACTACTTGACCAATCATTTTTGCTTCTTCTACTACAATTTCCATATCCTTTTTCTTATCTACAACTGCATTTAGCATTTTGACAGGTATATTTAGACTTTTTCCTAATGCGACAGCCATTGAGGTTTTACCAGTCCCAGGTGGGCCATATAAAATCATGGATGCTAATCTTTCTGCATGGATCATTCGATTTACTATTTTCCCATCGCCTACTATGTGTTCTTGCCCAATTATTTCGTTTATGTGTGTAGGTCTCATGCGATACGCTAATGGTTTCTGTTTCATAATTACCATCCTCTTGTCTGAAATTTACGTTGAATGCAACTTATTCACTATTCATGCTATAATATCATGAGTCAATAACTTCTTGTAATAAGACAAACTAGAATAATTTATTTTCTACCTATAAAAGTAGTATCATTTAGTTGTCTAGCTTCAGCGCCTACCCCCTCTGGCCCACCGGACGTGGGTTAGTTCGATGTTGGCACAGGACGTGCCGGTTTTAATCGAACTTCCTTATCAATCCTCTTTGTGACAAGAAACCGTCACATAGAGGCTCGTCTTAAGCTTGTCGGGGGTGGACAAGGCGCTTACGCTTTTCTTATAATATAAACAGAGGTGTAAAGTATGAAGATTTCTACAAAAGGACGATACGGACTTACCATTATGATTGAACTCGCTAAACATTATGGAAAGGGACCAGTATCACTTAAATCAATAGCACGTGAGAAAGATTTATCTGAGCATTATTTGGAACAATTAGCATCTCCACTAAGAAACGCTCGTTTAGTTAAAAGTGTCCGTGGAGCTTACGGTGGTTATATGCTAGCCGACGAGCCAAAAGCTATCACAGCAGGGGATATTATTAGAGTTCTCGAAGGCCCGATTACGCCGGTTGAAGGTATCGAAGAGGAAGATGCTGCTAAACAGGCATTGTGGCTGCGTATTCGAGATGCGGTAAAAGATGTATTAGATACGACTACATTGGAAGATCTAGTTCAACATGATGATGACCAGCATCAAGAATCATACATGTTCTATATTTAGAAAGTTGATAGGAAGGAAATGTTTAACATGAATCACATATATTTGGATCATGCTGCTACAACTCCGATGGCCCAAGAAGTGATAGAAGCAATGATTCCAATTTATTCTGAGGTTTTTGGAAATCCATCAAGCGTGCATGCATTTGGCAGAAAAGCAAGGCACATGATGGATCAGGCAAGAATTGTATTTGCTAAAAGTATTCATGCCGATGAAAAAGAAATTTTTATTACAAGTGGGGGTACTGAGGCCGATAACCTGGCACTTATCGGAACTGCTCTAGCGAATAAACAAAAAGGTAATCACATCATTACAACGGCGCAGGAGCATCATGCAATTCTCCATGCAGCAGAGCATTTAGAGGAAACAGGCTTTGAGGTTACGTATTTACCTGTGTATGAAGATGGAAAAATAGCTTTACAAGATTTGCAGAATGCATTAACAGATCAAACAACTGTTGTATCGATTATGACAGTTAATAATGAAACTGGAATAATTCAACCGATTCATGAAATTGGTGAGCTTATAAAAGATCATCAGGCTTATTTCCATACCGATGCTGTACAAGCATATAGTCAATTAACAATCGATGTAAAAAAAGATAATATTGATTTGTTGACCGTAAGTTCGCATAAAATTAATGGACCTAAAGGCATTGGGTTTTTATATATAAAGAAGAATGTGCAAATTAATGCATTACAATTTGGTGGGGAACAAGAACGAAAACAACGTCCAGGTACAGAAAATGTGGTTAGTGTAGTTGGCTTTCAACATGCAGTTCAACTGTTGACAGATCAAATGGATGAACGAATAGAAACATATACAGACTATAAAAAAACATTTTTAGAAACATTAGAACAAGCTGAAGTTAATTTTGAATTAAATGGGGATCGGGAAAATGCCGTTCCTTCCATTATCAATATTAGTTTTCCAGATACAGATGTTGAGCAGTTATTAACGAACTTTGATTTGTCCGGAATAGCGGCATCAAGTGGTAGTGCTTGTACGGCCGGGTCTGTTGAGCCTTCACATGTACTAAGTGCGATGTACGGTTCGGAAAGTGTACGAACAACTAATTCAATTCGATTTAGCTTTGGCCTTCATAATAAAAAAGAGGATATTGTGGATGCGGCAGAACGTGTTGCTTCCATTGTTAAGCGATTAACCTCTAGATAAACAGGTGGTGAAACATAATGGAAAATAATAAAGATATACGCGTAGTCGTAGGAATGAGCGGGGGAGTCGACTCTTCTGTAGCTGCCCTATTACTTAAAGAACAAGGGTACGATGTTGTAGGGATTTTCATGAAAAACTGGGATGACACAGACGAAAATGGTTTCTGTACGGCAACAGAAGATTTTGATGATGTTGTACGGGTCTGTAATCAAATTGGTATTCCTTATTATGCTGTTAATTTTGAAAAACAATATTGGGATAAAGTATTTACTTATTTCCTAGACGAATATAAAGCCGGGCGAACGCCGAATCCGGATGTAATGTGTAACAAAGAGATTAAATTTAAAGCATTTTTAGATCATGCAATATCTCTTGGTGCTGATTATTTAGCAACAGGACATTATGCACAAGTAAGGCAGCATAATGGTGAGTATGAAATGCTTCGTGGTGTCGATGATAATAAAGATCAAACATACTTTTTAAATCAACTCACACAGGGTGTTTTAGAAAAGGTTATGTTTCCTTTAGGTCATCTGCCCAAAAAAGAAGTAAGGGAAATTGCAGCTGAACATGGTCTGGCAACTGCTACAAAGAAAGATAGCACTGGCATTTGCTTTATTGGAGAACGTAATTTCAAAGAATTTTTGAGTGAGTACCTGCCAGCTCAACCAGGCAAAATGAAAACATTACAAAATGAAGTAAAAGGTAACCACGAAGGTCTGATGTATTACACTATTGGACAACGTCAAGGTCTAGGAATTGGTGGTTCCGGTGATGCGTGGTTTGTTGTAGGTAAAAATTTAAAGGATAATGTTTTGTATGTGGAACAAGGATCAACAAATGAACATTTATATTCGGATAGTTTAATAGCAACAGATCTGAATTGGATCACAACGAAAGATCTTGGTAAATCGTTTACTTGTACTGCAAAGTTCCGCTATCGTCAAAAAGATAGTGAAGTGACAGTATCTATATTGGACAATGGCACCGTTCACGTTAACTTTCATGATAGACAACGTTCGATTACTCCAGGACAAGCTGTTGTATTTTACGATGGAGAGAAATGCCTTGGCGGAGGTACAATTGACCAAGTGATTAAAAACGATCAACGAATTAGCTATGTCGGTTAGTTCGTATTATTACAAAAGGATCCCTGTTCCATTAAACAAATGGAGCTGGATCCTTTTACTTACATAAATAATTATAGAAATGTGTGGTGTTGGAATTGGATAAAATGCAACAAGCAATTGAATTTATGCAAGAAAAGAAATTTGAAGAGTCTGCGAAGCTTTTCACGGAGATTATTGAGGAACAACCTGAAGATCCAGTTGGTTATATTAATTTTGGGAATTTATTGATGCACCTTCATGAATTACCACGGGCACAACGTTTTTTTGAAAAAGCAATTGAGTTAGATGAACATGCTGCAACAGCTTATTATGGTCTTGGTAATGTTTTTTTAGAAGAGTCTGTATTTGGTAAAGCACAGGAAAACTTCCAAAAGGCAATTGAGCTAGGTTTGGAAGAAGGTGATGTATACTACATGCTTGGTATGACATTGCAAAATCAGGAACAAATGAAGCTTTCACTGCCATATCTTCTGCGAGCGACAGAACTTGAGCCAAATGATGATGAAATTGCTTTCCAATATGGCCTGGCACTGGCCCAAAGTGATCATTTAAACGAGTCGAAAACTGTATTTGAAAAAGTATTAAAACTTAATGATGAGCATAGTGATGCACATTATAATTTAGGCGTTATTGCTTTATATAATGATCAAACGGATAAAGCTATGACACATTTTGATACGGCATTGTCGATTCAACCCGATCATGTGCTTGCAGCAAATGGTAAAGAGCAAACACAAAAATTAATTGACGAAAACAAAGAGTAAGAGTGAGGTTGTTTTGATGACAAACGTTGAGCAATCGAGGGAACTTGAAATACAAAAATATATTAAAGGGGAGCTTCTGTACACAATTTTTCATAATGCTACAGAGCATTTTTCGATTGCAAAAATAAAAGTAATTGATACGAATGAAGAGCTACAGGATAAAGAAGTTGTTGTGAAGGGTTACTTTTCCAACCTTCAAGAAGCAAAGGATTATATCTTTTATGGTCAAATGGAACGACATAATAAGTTTGGTCTCCAATATCAAGTTACTTCTTATGAATCGAATATACCAGATACTAAGGACGGTTTAATTGCTTATTTGTCGAGCGATTTATTTTACGGAATAGGCAAAAAAACAGCTAGTAAAATAATTGAACATCTAGGTGAAAATGCTATCTCACAAATATTAATTAATCCAGATGTTTTAAACGATGTTCAAGGATTGAAACCAGACAAAGCTGAGCACTTAGTAAAAACATTACAAGAAAATGAAGGATTTGAGCATGTGGTTGTACGTTTATCTAAGTTTGGGATTGGATTAAAGCTTGCTCAGAAGATATATCAGGTTTATAAGGATGAATCGATAGACGTTCTTCAAAAAGACCCTTATCAATATGTATTTGATGTAGAGGGTTTCGGATTCCAAAAAGCCGATGAAATTGCCGGCATAAATGGACTATCACTAACACATCCCAACCGGATAGGTGCTGGGTGCATATATGTCATGCAAAAAAGTGTACAGGATGGCCATGTATATTTACCTGTCCCCGAATGTATAACACGCGTAATTCAGTTATTAGGAAAAACAAGTACTGCGTTAGATGAGGATACCGTCAAAAATCGATTGGAATCATTAAATACAGATAAAACAATGATTATTCAAAATGGGAACGTCTATTTACCTTCTTTGTATTATGCAGAGGATGGCTTTGCTTCGCATGTGAAGCGGTTAATTACGAAGCCTATCGAACACGAGACTCCGTTAGCAGAGATGATGAAAATTATTGGCGATATTGAAGAAGCGGAAACATTAAGCTATGGGAAAGAACAATTCAATGCTATTAATCAAGCATTACATTCCAAATTAATGATTGTCACAGGTGGACCTGGAACAGGGAAAACTACAGTAATAAAAGGTATTGTTGATGCTTATGCAGCTATTCATGATGTTTCTATTGATCCAAAAGATTATGATAATCAATCTGAGTATCCCTTTGTTTTAACGGCACCAACCGGCCGTGCGGCAAAACGCTTAAATGAATCAACTGGACTTCCTGCAGTTACCATCCATCGATTACTAGGTTGGGATGGAAATAGTGGATTTGATAAAGATCAAAACGAGCCATTGTCAGGAAAGTTCATAATCGTCGATGAATTTTCAATGGTAGATATTTGGCTTGCTAATAGTCTGTTAAAAGCAATTCCAGATGACATGCAAGTCTTACTAGTTGGTGATGAGGATCAGTTGCCTTCCGTTGGGCCAGGACAGGTTCTCTCTGACTTATTAGCGAGTCACTCCATTCCACTAGTAAGTCTAAGTGAGGTATATAGACAAAAAGAAGGGTCTAAGATAATTCAACTAGCCCATATTATAAAAAACAATGAATGTACGACAGAGACCCTCCAAAATGATAAGGACTTTAGCTTTCTTAAATGTAATGAATTCCATATGATTGATGTAATTTCAAAAGTATTTTCCCATGCAGCTAATAAAGGTATTGATCTAAAGGATATTCAGGTATTAGCGCCAATGTATCGCTCGCAAGCCGGGATTACGATTATTAATAAAACACTTCAAACAATTGTAAATCCAAAAACCAAAGGCAGACGGGAAGTGAAAGTATACGATACAATTTTCCGGGTTGGAGATAAAGTGCTCCAATTGGTCAATCAGCCTGAAGATGGCGTTTCAAATGGGGATATTGGAGAAATTGTTGCAATCTTTTTTGAGGATGAAAATAAAGAAAATGTTGAGCAAATTGTTGTAACATTTGAGGGAAAAGATGTTGTGTATGAGAAAAAGGATTATACAAACATCATGCATGCTTATTGTATTTCCATCCATAAATCACAAGGAAGTGAGTTTCCAATTGTCTTGTTGCCAGTTGTGTCCACATACCGTCGAATGCTACGTAAAAATTTATTATATACAGCCATTACGAGAAGCAAACAATCTTTAATCATATGCGGGGAAGTACAAGCATTTTTACAAGGTGTAAATACAATGGATACAAACAAACGATACACCAGTCTAGTAAGGCAATTACACGACCGATTACCGAATGAAATAGAAAAAGAAAAGGAAGGCATTACTGAAGAGGAAATTTCTCCGTATGATTTTATGTAAAATATGTATAATTTAGATTTAATTGGGTTAGCATAACGTAATAATGTATTGCCATATAAAAGGAGTTAATGTAGGTTATGGAATGCCCAAATTGCAATCGGAAAGATTTAGGAAAAATAGGCTCTCAACAATTTTATTGCTGGAATTGTTTTATTGAAATAACGGTAGTAGATGAGGAAGTTATCATCCATCAAATTGAGTCGGATGGATCTCTAAGTTCATTAAATGACTTGTTTACGGATGATGAGCGAAGAGTACAATGGTGAGGATTAGTTTTAATATGTACCTACTTTTTAAAACTAAGGAGCGCCATTTATGTTTAAAGAAGAAAACCCCTTACATATTTTATATTGGCTAATAATCTGCATTTTGTCTTTCCTATTATTTTTTCTATTTGTAAAACTGTTCCCTTTTTATGGAGCTGTTTTTTCCTTTTTGTGGAGCATTTTTTTCCCATTCTTATTATCTCTTTTTATCGCATATTTACTTTATCCAATTGTGCAAAGGATTCACTCCTTAAACATTCCAAAAGGATTAGCAATTCTAATCATTTATGTATTATTCTTCGGGGGCATCATATTTGCGGTCAACCGTATTTATCCATTGTTTGTCATGCAACTAACTGATTTAAGCGAGCAGCTGCCGGAATTTATCACAACCTATAAAAAATGGATTTATCAACTATATGAGTCAACAGCGTTCTTGCCTGAGATGGTTCATGATAAGATGGATGGTTTATTTCTTAAGATTGAGTCCGGCATGGAAAATATGGTCTCAAAACTTGTAACTTCTATTACAAAGATTTTTGATATTATTATTGTTATTACAGTGATTCCAGTTCTGGTTTTTTATTTTCTAAAAGACACCAAGCGGATTAAAGATTGGCTGAAAAAGTGGATTCCCTCAAAGTACCACCAACGGGCACACGAAGTACTGTATTCAATTGATAAAAGCCTTGGGAACTATATACGTGGACAATTGCTGGTAAGTCTTTTTGTAAGTATTACTACATTTACTTGCTTTTATTTTCTTGACTTAAAATATGCGTTGGTGTTGGCTATCATAATGGGTGTCACTAACTTTATCCCTTATTTCGGCCCCATAATCGGAGCGCTTCCTGCCCTGGCCATAGCATTAACCGTGTCAACAAAGCTTGTCCTTTTTGTATTGTTAACGGTATTTGTTATTCAATTGATCGAAAGTAATTTACTTTCTCCGTATATCGTAGGAAAGAGCATACACATCCATCCAGTGGCTATTATTTTCGCACTTCTCGTTGGTGGGAAGATTGGTGGTGTGATAGGATTGTTATTAGCTGTTCCATTATTAACCATTTGTAATGAAATTGTTAAGCAAGTTGTTACAAAAAATTCTACTGATTGACATATGTACGGAAATTAATTACACTAAAGTAACTTATAAAATGCTAATGAATTAGTTATATGAAAAAATGTTGAAGGTTCTAAGTACATGATGTTCTGTAGTTAAGAGAGGGATTTCCATTTGGCTGAGAGAAATCCTATTATAAGAGTCATGGAAAGCTAAACTGGAGTATGGTTAATACCCGTCGGTTTCAAACCGTTACCATGATCAAGTGATGAACAATTGATTTATATTGTTTTGTTCATAATTAGGGTGGTACCGCGATAATATCTCGTCCCTGCAAATATGCAGAGACGGGATTTTTTTAATTTTAAGCTCTTTTCGTAAGTTTTGTTGCCATTCAATCCTTGCGAAAAATTGTGTCATAACATACCGCTCCGGAAATACACTACGCTTTCCGCGGGCTTGCGCTGAGCCTCCTCGCTCGCAAAGAACGCTCACTGTGGGGTCTCATCGTCTTCGCTTTTCCCGCAGGAGTCTCCGTGTATTTCCTTCGCTAGCAAGGTGTTTTGTAGGGCAGTCGACTCCTGCGGGTAATTGGCTAAAAACGGTCATGTCCCGACTGCCCGAAGCGGAAATCAACGTTGCCGCAATGTAGTAGTTCATTGATTTAGTGGCAAAAACGATAATTTTTTTAGAAAACAGCCTAATTTTAAAAGCGGAGGCTATTGGTATGTGTGACACGCA
Organism: Virgibacillus necropolis; assembly: GCF_044793635.1. Classification (GTDB taxonomy): domain Bacteria; phylum Bacillota; class Bacilli; order Bacillales; family Amphibacillaceae; genus Virgibacillus_F; species Virgibacillus_F necropolis_A. Next base: position 578,745 of record NZ_CP084992.1, on the reverse strand, counting down.
TAACCAGGAGGCTGGTGTGGGTTTAACAGAAAATTAATAGGAGGAAAAAAATTATGAAACAACTTTCATCTGCTGAAGTAAGACAAATGTATATCGACTTTTTTAAAGAGAAGGGACACAATGTAGAGCCAAGTGCATCCCTAGTACCAATTGAAGATCCAACATTGTTGTGGATTAATAGTGGTGTTGCAACGCTAAAAAAATATTTTGATGGACGTGTAATACCAAAAAATCCTCGTATAGTAAATGCACAAAAGTCAATTCGGACAAATGATATTGAAAATGTAGGTTTTACTGCACGCCATCATACATTTTTTGAGATGCTAGGAAACTTTTCAATTGGAGATTACTTTAAAAAGGAAGCAATTGAGTGGGGATGGGAATTTCTAACAAGTGATAAGTGGATAGGATTTGATCCAGAACTTTTATCGGTCACCGTTCATCCAGAAGATGATGAAGCGTATGATATTTGGTTAAATGACTTAAAAATACCAAAAGAACGGATTATCCGTTTAGAAGAAAACTTTTGGGATATCGGGGAAGGACCAAGTGGACCAAATACGGAGATTTTTTATGACCGAGGTGAGAAATACGGAAACGACCCAAATGATCCAGAATTGTATCCGGGTGGAGAAAATGACCGTTATCTAGAAATATGGAATTTAGTATTCTCTCAGTTTAATCACAATCCCGATGACACATATACACCATTACCTAAGAAAAACATAGATACTGGCATGGGGCTTGAACGAATGGTTTGTGTTATCCAGGATACTCCTACAAACTTTGAAACGGATTTATTTATGCCAATCATAAAACAGGTCGAAAAGTTTGCAAATGTAACTTATGGCAAGAATAGTAATAGTGATACAGCGTTCAAGGTAATTGCTGATCATATTCGAACGGTTACGTTTGCAATTGGCGATAGTGCAATTCCATCAAACGAAGGACGTGGCTATGTATTACGTAGGCTATTACGTAGGGCAGTTCGTTTTGCAAAACAAATTGGTATTGAAAAGCCATTTATGTATAAATTGATCCCAACTGTTGGTAATATAATGAAGGATTTTTATCCCGAGGTATTAAATCAACAGGGACACATTGAACAGATTGTGAAAATGGAAGAAGATCGTTTTCATGAAACATTACATGATGGTTTAGAGATGCTTAATACAATTATGAATAATGAAATAAACAAAGGAAGTAAAATTTTTCCTGGAAAAGAAGTATTCCGTCTATATGATACGTATGGATTTCCAAAGGAACTAACCGAAGAATATGTAGAGGAAAAAGGCTTTACCATTGATGAAGAAGGTTTTGAACAAGAAATGCAGAACCAACGGGAACGTGCACGTAATGCGAGGCAAAAAGTTGACTCCATGCATGTTCAAGATGAGATATTAAGCAAAGTGGATCATGCAAGTGAGTTTATTGGATATGATCATTTAGAGACTCATACAACAATTACACAAATGATTAAAGGGAAAGAATTTGTCGATACTTTACAGGTAGGGGATGATGCATTTGTATTTTTACAAGAAACCCCGTTTTATGCTGAAAGTGGTGGACAAGTTGCGGATAATGGATGGATTTATACAGAAAATGCTTCCATGTTTGTTGAAGATGTTCAAAAAGCACCAAAAGGACAAAATATTCATCGTGTAACTGTGAAGGATGGTATTTTCAAAATAAGTCAGCAAGTATCAGCATCTGTAGATCGTAATTTCCGCAATGCAGTTATTAAAAATCATACAGCTACACACTTGTTACATCAGGCTTTAAAGGACATACTAGGTAATCATGTGAACCAAGCAGGATCGCTTGTGACCCCTGAAAGATTACGATTTGACTTTTCTCATTTTGGTTCGATAACAGATGATGAGATAAAACAAATTGAAACAAAAGTAAATGAGAAAATCTGGTTATCCATACCACTTATAATTGAAGATAAAAAGATTGCTGAAGCAAAAGAGATGGGTGCTATGGCACTGTTTGGTGAGAAATATGGCGATGTTGTCCGTGTTGTTCAGGTTAGTGATTATAGTATAGAGCTTTGCGGTGGATGTCATGTAGGAAATACCGCTGAAATTGGTCTATTTAAGATCATGAATGAAACGGGAATAGGTGCAGGAACACGTCGTATTGAAGCGGTTTCTAGTAAACATGCTTATCATTTTATCAATGAAAAAATGAATACATTAAAGGCTGCAGGACAATTATTAAAATCAAATCAGGAAAATGTACCTGAAAAAATTGAAGGTATATTTAAAGATATGAAATTATTACAGAAAGAAAATGAATCTTTAAGCTCAAAGCTTTCTAATCTTGAAGCATCTTCAATTCTAGATCGAGTGAAGATGGTTAATAATGTTCCGTTATTAGCAGAGAAAGTGGATGTAAAAGATATGAATCAGCTGCGAGGTATGGTAGATGATTTAAAACAAAAGCTTGGAACTGGCATGATCCTATTAGCTACAGACAATGACAGCAAAGTCCAATTAGCAGCAGGTGTATCAAAAGATTTAATCGAAAAGGGTTTACATGCTGGCAAGTTAATTAAAGGGGCAGCACAGCTTTGTGGAGGAGGCGGTGGAGGCCGTCCAGACATGGCGCAAGCAGGCGGGAAAGATCCGAGCAAAATAAACGAGGCCTTAACCTTTGCTAGCAATTATGTGCAAGAAACTGTGAAAAACTAACCTCTACGTATTTATGATAGTAAAAAAAGATATAATATTAATTACAAACATGTTAGAATAATCGTAGAAGCCAAAACTTGGAATGAGGTGTCACTATGAGCTCTATTGATAAGACAATGAAATTTAATTTTTCGGAAGAACCATTTGATCAAGATATTAAAGAAATCCTGTTTACAGTCCACGCGGCACTTAAAGAAAAAGGGTATAATCCGATTAATCAAATTGTGGGTTATTTATTATCTGGTGACCCTGCGTATATACCAAGATATAATGACGCGCGTAATTTAATTCGTAAGCTTGAAAGAGACGAGTTAATAGAAGAATTGGTTAAATTTTATCTAGATCACCAAGAGGATTAGTAAATGAAGATAATCGGATTAGACGTTGGATCAAAAACGATAGGTGTTGCTGTGAGTGATGCACTAGGCTGGACTGCTCAAGGTGTTACAACTATTAAGTGGAATGAAAATGACCGCAAATCAGCTGACGCGGAATTGAAAACAATTATAGAGAAGTATGAAGCTGAAAAAGTTGTAATTGGTTTACCAAAACACATGAATGGGGATATAGGTGAACGCGGAGAAGCATCAATTGCATACGCTAAACATGTGGAAAAGATACACAAGATACCAACAGACCTATGGGATGAGCGTCTTACAACGGTAGCTGCTGAACGAGTTTTATTGGAAGCAGACATGAGCAGAAAAAAAAGAAAGAAAATTATTGATAAAATGGCGGCTGTAATGATCTTGCAGGGCTATTTGGACAAAAAATAGAAAAGGAGTGACGGAATGGCTTTAGACGAAAAAGAACGTATTGTTATACCTGATGAAAATGGAGAGGAACATCTTTTTGAAGTGTTGTTCACATTTGATGCAGATGAAACAGAACAATCATATATTGCAGTAGTACCAGTGGAACAAAAAGATGACGAGGAAGTAGAAGTTTACGCTTTTCGTTATGAAGAAAAAGAAGCTGATGACAATGATTTATCTCTATTCCCAATTGAATCTGATGAGGAATGGGAAATGGTTGAAGAAATGTTAAATACACTTGCTGATGAAGAATCAGGACAGTAATTATAAGTTCAGTATAGTATAAGAAAGCTGGTGTCTTTTGGACATCAGCTTTTTTATGCGCATTATTTTTGTCGATAAAGCTGGTTTTTTAAGGATTTTTGATATCCAATTCTACGTAATTCTTGGTTTATCATAGATATTCTATTTAATTTTTAGTATAATATAGCGGATGAGAGGAGTTAGTATATGTTCAAGAAGAAAGATAAAGGCAGTTATACGGACAATCTAATCAAACGTAGTGAAGATGCAAAAACCGTTCGTAAAATTGTGACGATCGTAATAATATCATTAATTTTGATTCTCCTAGTTGGTGGAATTTCTGGATATATGTACGTGAAATCAGCGCTTGAACCAGTAAATCCTGATAGTGAGAAAGAAGTTAAAGTTGAAATCCCGATGGGGTCTTCTACATCTGACATAGCGACTATTCTTGAAGATGAAGGTATTATTAAGGATGCGCGTGTATTTCGTTTTTACATAAAGTTTAAAAATGAATCAAATTTCCAAGCCGGTAGTTATACATTTACTCCTTCCATAAAATTAGATGAAATAATAGAATCACTAAAAAATGGGAAGGTTTTAGAAGAGCCAAAATATAGCGTTACAATTCCAGAAGGTAAAACGATTAAACAAATGGCAAAAATTTATGCGAAAAAATTACCGTTTAGTAAAGAGGACTTTTTAAAGAAAGTGAATAATGTAGAGTATGTTGAATTATTAATTGAGCAACATCCATCGATTTTAACAAAGGAAATATTGAATCCAGATATACGTACACCACTTGAAGGATATTTATTTGCTGCTACTTATAAATTTTATGACAAAAAACCTAGTGTGGAAGCTGTTGTCGGAAAAATGTTAAGTAAGACAAAAGCAGTAGTAACACCATATCTAGATGACATCTCAGCACAAGATCTTACCGTTCATAAAGCATTAACGATGGCATCTTTACTTGAAAACGAAGCGAAAACATTTAAACAACGTAAGAAGATTGCTGGTGTATTTTATAATCGTTTAGAAAAAGAAATGCCCTTACAGACTGACCCTACAGTATTATACGCTTTAGGTGGTCATAAGGAAAAAGTATTATTAAAAGATTTAAAAGTAAAGTCACCATATAACACCTATCATGTTAATGAATTACCAATCGGTCCAATTTCAAATTTTGCCGAGAATTCCTTAAAGGCAGCAATTAATCCAGAGGAATCCAAATTCATCTATTTCCTTCATGATGCTGAAGGAAATATCCATTACTCGGAAAACTATGACAAGCATCTACAGTTAAAAGAAAAATATATAGATTAATTTTTAAGGAAGTGTGGGTGGAACCCACATTTCCAGTTTTTTTGTAAGTAAAGATTGGCATGGTACGTGCGATATGCCAATCTTTACTCAATTGAGGAAGGAGCTATTCCCATGAATGACGAACTGTTGAACCAGTATTTACAAGAAACGATTCCATTAAATGAAGAATGGGTTAACAAATTGGAATCATATGCAAAAGAAAACCATGTACCAATTATGGATGCTGTAAGTATGCATTTTTTGCAACAACTCATTCGAATTCACCAACCCGCGCGCATTTTGGAAATTGGAACGGCTATTGGTTATTCAGCACTGCGAATGCTTCAAGCAAATCCAAACGCTACAATTACGACTATTGAGCGTGACGAAGAACGGTTTAAATATGCGTTAGATGTAATTAAAGCACAAAATAAACTACAGCAAATCCAAGTGATACATGGGGATGCGCTTGAAGTTGTGGAAGAGATTAGAAATCAGGACCAATTTGATTTTATGTTTATTGATGCAGCTAAAGGTCAATATAAACGTTTTTTTGAACTATACAGTCCATCCATACGAAAAGGTGGATTAATTATATCTGATAATGTATTATTCAAAGGGTATGTTGCGAATCCTAGCAACGATAATCCGAAATTCACAAAGATTGCAAACAAAATTAATAACTATAACCAATGGTTAATAAACAACGAGAACTTTCACACAGTGATTGTTCCTATTGGTGATGGGATAGCCATCAGTATAAAAAAATAAGGCTTAAAGGAGTGCACAGGAACATGCGAGACAAGCCAGTAGTTATTGGAGTGGCTGGAGGTAGTGGGAGTGGTAAAACTACAGTTACACGGTCAATATGTAATCGATTCTCTGATAAGACAATTCTTGTAATCGAACAAGATTATTATTATAAAGATCAAAGTCACTTACCTTTTGAAGAACGATTAAATACAAATTATGATCATCCTTTAGCATTTGATAATGATTTGCTAATTGATCACATACAAGAGCTAATGAATCAAAAGTCTATCGAAAAACCAGTATACGATTATAAAATTCACACACGTTCTAAGGATTCTATAGTGGTTGAACCAAAAGAAGTAATTATTCTTGAGGGAATTTTAATTTTAGAGGATCCACGATTAGTCAATCTAATGGATATCAAAGTTTTTGTTGATACAGATGCTGATATACGAATCATCAGAAGAATGACCCGTGATATCCAGGAGCGTGGAAGGTCACTCGACTCAGTTATTGATCAATATGTAAATAATGTACGTCCAATGCATTTACAATTTGTTGAGCCAACAAAACGATATGCTGATATTATCATCCCTGAAGGTGGACAAAATCATGTTGCTATTGATATAATGGCTACTAAAATTGAAAATATATTGGCAAAAAACCAAGCTAACCAATAAAGGAACGTAAACGCAATCCCGTATGGGAATGAACTTTACTTATCGAATGAGACGCCTGAATGTCATTATTCAATGGGGGATTGAGTTATACTTTATGGAAAAGTATTGAAAATTTAAATAAAATCTGCCATAGTTATGATTAGAACATTTTTACGTTCCAGAGCGCACATGATTGTGCTGCTCATTTTTATTCGTTATTTCTTATTGTAGATAAAAAAGGAGTGTTTTTAATGGCTGTAGAGAAAAGCTATTATATGACTGAAGAGGGAAAATCAAAATTAGAGAAAGAATTACATCATTTAAAAACAGAACGTAGACAAGAAGTGGTAGAGCGTATTAAAGTAGCACGCGATTTCGGGGATCTTTCAGAGAACTCGGAATATGATGCAGCCAAAGATGACCAAGCATTTGTAGAATCACGTATTTCCCAAGTGGAAAAAATGATTCGCAATGCTGTGATTATTGAAAATGATAACGATAATCCTGATATTGTATCACTTGGTAAATCGGTAACTTTTCAAGAATTACCTAGTGGTGAGGATGAAACATACACAATTGTTGGAAGCGCAGAAGCTGATCCATTTGAAGGCAAGATTTCAAATGATTCTCCTATGGCAAAGAGCCTTTTAGGCCACCAAAAAGGAACAGAGGTAACAGTGGTAACGCCAGGTGGAGATATACAGGTCAAAATTGTAAGTGTTGATTAATAAAAAATACTATTGTATACAGGCGGGAGAAGCTATCCCGTCTTTTTCTTATTTAAAATTAGTTAGATATTATGCTCTATTTTTGATATGGCATGTAAAACTAAAAAATATGATATTATAATATTATGCATGGAGGAGGGTATTAATATGAATGATTTTAATAACAGTTCAAGAGTAGATAAATTTGAAAAGAGAAGAAAAAATACTAAATCTATTTCTCTTTTTCTGGTTTTAGGTGGTATTTTAATAATTTTTTTACTTGGTATGTTTCTATTCGGTGGAGATGATGAGGCAGAAAATGGACAACCTTCCACTGAATCATCAAGTGATAACTCCGGAGAAAGTAATGATGAAGATACAAAAGATGGTACATCCTCTGATGAAAATGATGAGTCAACGACTGATGATAGTGCAAATTCAGATGATTCATCAAATGGTGAAACCGAGGATCCTAATGCAAATGACGATCAAAGTACAACCGATGACAATTCGGATAATAGCGATGTAGAAAAAGAAAATGTGGAAGTCTCAGATGATCCAAACGTGAAGGAGGCATATACCGCGGATTGGCAGCCTATTGGAACAGAGCAACAAGGTCCCCATACCAAGAATTTTGATGAAGGAGCCCAAGACCGAATCGAGATGGAGAAAGCAGCCCGAGTGGCAACAGGTATACAGCAAGGAGATATGATTACATGGTGGCTTGATAATGTTGGTGGACAAGATGTAATAGCTACTGTTTCCAACAAAGCGCAAGATAATACGTATCGTGTTTATCTTACATGGGTTGATAATGAAGGTTGGAAGCCAACAAAAGTGGAAGTTTTAAAAGAAAATGATAAAGACTAACAGAAGTTAGCTGTGTGGAGGTTTATTAATGACAATCGGAATAATTGGGGCAATGGATGAGGAAGTTGCTCTGTTAATAGAGAATATGTCAGAGAAAAAAGAGCAAACAGTAGCAAATTGTTTGTTTGTAACAGGAATTATGGGAAGTAAAGAAGTCGTATTACTAAAATCAGGAATTGGAAAAGTGAATGCTGCTATGGCAACGACTATACTACATGAGCGTTTTAACCCAGATTATGTTATTAACACTGGATCTGCTGGTGGATTCGCAGAAGAATTAGAAATTGGGGATATAGTCGTTTCTTCTCAAGTCGTTCATCATGATGTAGATGTAACAGCGTTTGACTATGCATATGGACAGGTTCCAGGAATGCCTGCTATGTTTGCAGCAGATTCACATCTGGTTTCACTTGCTACTAATGCTGTTAAATCATTGGATGTTACTTCACAAGAAGGAATCATTGCAACAGCTGACACATTCATGGCAGAGCCTGACCATGTAAAGCGTATTAAGGAAAAGTTTCCTTCTATGATCGCAGCTGAAATGGAAGCAGCAGCAGTAGCACAAGTGTGTTTTCAATATAATAAACCATTTGTTATTATCCGTGCGCTATCTGATATAGCTGGTAAAGAATCATCCATTTCATTTGATACATTCATAGATAAGGCAGCAAAAAATGCAGCTACCTTAATCATGAAAATAATTAAAGATCTGTGAAAAACAGAAGAGGATAATCATCTGATTATCCTCTTTTTCTATTTGGATTCTCTTGTTTAAAGTATTCATGAAACACCTTCATTAAGGCACGTTTTTCAATGCGTGATACATAACTTCTTGATATATTTAATTTTTTTGCAATCTCACGTTGTGTCATTTCCTGATAATTATTTAATCCATAACGATATATAATTACTTCTCTCTCTCTTTCATCTAAGATTGAAAAATATTTCTTCATTTTATCGAGTTCCATATGTAATTGAATATATTCAATTACATCCTCAGATTCCGCTTCCAGAATGTCGATTAAGCTTATTTCATTTCCTTCTTTGTCTTGCCCTATGGGATCGTGTAAGGAAACATCCTTTTTAACCTTTTTCAGGGCACGTAAATGCATTAATATTTCATTTTCTATACATCGTGCCGCGTAGGTAGCAAGTTTTGTTCCTTTATCCGGCGAAAAGCTCTCGATTCCTTTAATTAATCCGATTGTTCCGATTGATATTAAATCTTCCATGTCCTCACCGGTATTTTCGAATTTTTTAACGATGTGCGCAACCAATCTAAGATTATGTTCAATTAGCATATTCCTAGCATGTTCGTCGCCGGTTTGCATATCTTTAATATACTTGGCTTCATCTTCAGGGGGGAGAGGATGTGGAAAAGCATGGTTTTTTACATAGGATACAAAAAATAGCGTTTCTTTTATTAATAAAGCAAGAACGCTTAAAATACTCGACAAATTATACACCTCCTGACGTTTCCGCTAGGCATTGGCCTATATATCATCTATATGAATGAAGATGTAATTTTGTGTATGTCCTATACAAGGTTACTGAAATAAATATAAAAATGAACGTTTTAATATCAAACTTCTCGTCCCTGTAAACTTCCTCACTCAATTAACCCAATATGAATACATTGTAATGGGCGCATTTAGATTCCCTAATTTTTGATGGGCAATAAATAAAGGAGTGAGGAAAAACATGAACGATTTTTCAAATAGAGGATTTACTTACATTGTTCAGCCAGGTGATAATTACTGGCTATTAGCAAAGCGTTATCATACAACTACTGAGGAGATTTTTGCGGTTAATCCTGAAGTGAATCCATATTATCTACGTGTAGGACAACATATTTCCATACCAGTTACACAACATGCACGGCAAAATGATTGTATAAGTCAGGCAGCGGTTGATTTAATGAGTGATATGCGTAGCCTTTGGGAGGAGCATGTAGCATGGACCAGAATGACGATTATAAGCTTAACTTTTAGCTTGCCAGACGTAGAATTTGTAATCGCCCGTCTTTTGCAAAATGCGACAGACATGGGAAATATGATACGGCCATTGTATGGGGATGCGGCAGCTGACACATATGCTGCTTTGATTAAGGAGCACTTGTTATTTGCCGCTGACCTTGTAAAAGCGGCTATAGCAGGCGATGAGGAAGCAGCAATGATTGCAGAACAGAAATGGTATGACAATGCGGATGAGATTGCTTTATTTCTAAGTAGTATTAACAGATTTTTACCTGAAGAAGAGGTTAGAGCGATGTTTTACCGTCATTTGGATTTAACAAAACAGGAAGCAGTAGCTATGATAAACATGAATTATCAAAAAGATATTCAAATATATGATGAGGTTGAAGAACAAGCTAGGGAAATGGCAGACACCATCTCAGAAGCAATGGTGAGATTATATCCTAATATGTTTTAGCTTTGGTCGTCATAAACGTCTTTTCTTAACCAAATAATTGGGTTAAGATTAATCTGTTATTTTTTGGTATAATGGAAATAACAATAGATTAATTTTCACATGAGGGTTAGGCGCACTTTCTCTTTTTAGGAACTTCCTGAAAAGGAGGTGTTGCTTATGGATATTGATAAAGTATTAACGCTGATGATTTCATTCGGCATGTTAATAGCGTTTATCATGTCCGATAAAAACCATAAAAAATAATCCCTCATGTGATTTTAACAGGTCAATGTGAGGGATTATTTCCTTACTGCACCTTCCCCTCTGATGGGGTTAGTCTATTGTACCGTTCCATGTGTCTAGCATGGGGCGGTTTTTATAATATATGACTTTCTATTTGAAGTATACCTCATTTTACCTATATGGTAAACACTTTATTTGTTGTTATCTTGTTTTATCAGCCAATTTGGGGAGCCTTTTTGTTGGAACTATAACAAGCATTTGAAAGTAGATATAAGAAAAATCTCAGTTAAAAATGAACTGAGATTTTTTATTTATAAGGCTCTTTTCGTACGCATTGTTGCTATTTCATCTTCATAGTTGATATATACTGCGACATAACTAAAAATCATGTTCTGTGTCCTGCGACCGCTACGGAAAAATCACTACGCTTTCCGCGGGCTTGCGCTGAGCCTCCTCGATCGCAAAGAACGTTTACTGCGGGGTCTCATCACTTCGCTTTCCCGCAGGAGTCTCCGTGTTTTTCCTTCGCTGGGGTGGCGTCTAATAATGGAATGAAAGTAATTTCTTTATTGATTAAGCATGAACTTCCACTATTATGGCAGTTGATTTTCGTTACGGACAGTCGACTCCTGCGGGAAAAGCAACAGCTGAAGACCCCGCAGGAAGTGGTTTTCTTCCGAGGAGGCTGAAGCGTTGCCCGCGGAAAGCGAGTGTCCGGAACGAAAATCAACATAGCACTTACGTCGCATTATATATCTATTCTCTAGAAAGCAACAATCTTTACGAAAATCGCCTATTTTTAATTACAAATACGATGCAATTAGTTATAAAAGTTTAGCTATATTTATAGTTCAGTGAAACACGTAAGCTAACTAGGTCATTTCTCTTCTGTGTTTTGCTTCATTTGCCTTTGAACGGCTTCTTCATATTCGTCTCTTTGGTTAAATGTAACTGGTTTTACTTCATTTCTGTGTGCTGCTCTTGAAATCATATGTGCGGATACAGGAGCTGTTAGAAAGGTGAAGATAATCGCCAATAACAACTTGCCACTTACGATAGCATGGTCTACATATAAGAATATGAATGCGCCAATTAAAATTCCTGCAATGCCAATCGTCGAAGCTTTTGTTGCAGCGTGTAGTCGTGTATAAATATCTGGAAATCGAACAACACCTATTGCACCGGATAAGAGAAAAAATGTGCCAGATAAAACAAGAAAACTTATTATGACGTTTAGGATGATACTAGTCCAAGTTTCGATCAATGATAACACCCTTTTCAATAAATTTCGCAATAGCTAACGTACCAAGGAACAGCAGTATTCCTATTAACAGGATTACATCGTTGAAGTTAGTGGAACCAATAATTATGGCGAGCAATGCTGCCATTCCCATTAGGCCCATGCCAATCGTATCAAGTGCAACAGCACGATCCGCATTGGATGGTCCAACGATAATACGATATAAAAGCAAAACTAATGAAATTGAAATGCCAACTATTGCAATCTTTGTGGATATATTAAGTATTTGTTCAGATAACAGTAGAAGTTCATTCATCTTGTAACCTCCATTATTGCTTTTTCAAACGTATTTTTGATCTCCGCAATTGATTCATCGATATCGTCTATATCCATAGCATGTATATAAAGATGTGTATTGTCATCCGAAATAGCGACTGTCAAAGTACCGGGTGTTAGAGTGATCAAGTTGGCCAATAGTGTAATTTCCCAATTACTTTTTAATCTTGTTGGCATTGCAAATATACCAGGTTCAAATTCCAACTTTGGCTTATAGACTAATTTAACAATGTCCATATTAGCCGAATATAATTCTTTCATAAACAGAAAAACGAGCTGGATCGTTTTGAAAACTCGGTTCAAATAAAATGAATCAGGAATGAATCGATTGAGTACCAGCAGTAATATAATACCAAGTATATATCCGCCAATAAAACTTGCGAACGTATACGTTTCTTGTAAAAACATCCACATTACTGCAATGATTAAATTGATTACAATTTGAAATGTCATAAGTTATTTACTCCTTTAAAACCGCATCAATATATACATCTGGATCTAGTAAATAGGTCGAAATATCTTCAACTGTAGGATAAACGAATTCTGCTCCTACTCCTAGAATAACAGAAAAGGTTAATAAAAAGATAATTGGTCCGATTAACCCTTTTGTAGATTTTCTATCCACATCATATGCCGGGTTTTTCTCGCCCCAAAATCCTTTTATAAAGATTTTCATTATCGAATATAAAATCAATAAACTAGATAACAGTGCAATGATAACAATAGCGATTTCATCATCTGCCAATGCACCTTTTAATAATAGTAACTTGCCTATGAAACCACTAAATGGTGGGATTCCAGCAAGAATAAATGCAGCTACAAATAATAGCCATCCAAGTACAGGATAATAATGGATAAGACCACCCATTTTCCGTAAGTCAGATGTTCCCGCTACATAAGTTATCGCACCAACGAGTAGAAATAGGGCGGTTTTGATCAACATATCATGCATGAGATAGTAAACAGCCCCGCTTAAAGCATCTTGATTAAATACGCCTATCCCCATAATAATAAAACCGATAGCAGGTATGATGTTATAGGCAACAATAAGTTTGATATTATTCGTTGATAGTGCACCTAATATACCAAATATCATTGATATGCCAGCTATCCATATAAACATTTGATGCGTAATATCGAGCTTGTAAATAAATATTAATGAAAAGACTCGTAAGATGGAATAAATTCCTACTTTTGTAAGCAGTGCACCAAACAGGGCGGAAATAACAGGATTTGGTACTATGTAAGACTTTGGCATCCAGTAGTACAATGGAAATAATGCAGCCTTCGTGGCGAATACGAAAAAGAATAATATACCAATTGTAGTTAAAATTCCTTTTTGATCTACTTCTTGAACGCGCTCAGCAATGTGAGCCATATTTACTGTTCCAACAACGCCATATAAAAATGCAACTGCTGTTACAAATAAGATAGATGAGAATAGGTTGATTAGCACATATTTAATGGATTCACGTAGTTGAACCTTTCCTCCACCTAATACGATTAATGCATAGGAAGCCATTAAAAATACCTCAAAAAATACAAACAGGTTAAATAGGTCTCCTGTTAGAAACGCTCCAGAAATACCTGTTATTAAAAAGAACATAAAAGAGTAAAAATAATGTTGTTCTTGTTTCAGGTTCATGGAATGTGGTGCATAAAAAGCACATGCCGTCGTAATTATATTCGTTGTTAGTACAAGTATAATTGCTAACGGATCCGCTACAAGAATAATTCCATATGGAGCAGGCCAGTTTCCAGTCTCCAAAATAATTGTCCCGTGACTAATAACTTGCCATGTAATGTATACCACTACCAACAAACTAGAAATGGAAAAAAACTTAGTCAAAGCTCGAAGTAATTTTACCTTTTTCGGAAAAAAGGCAAGAATTATTCCAGCTAATAATGGAATGATGATAGGCAATACTGCTAAATTACTCATTTTCGTTACCCCTTAATTCATCCATGTTATCTGTTTCATTATCATTTGCTGCTCGGTATGCCAATGCTAAAAGAAGGCTAGTAATACCGAAGCTAATAACAATAGATGTCAAAATTAATGCCTGTGGCAATGGATCTGTATAATCTGTAACCCCTTCTTCTATAATGGGGGGCTTTCCGCGTTTTAATTTTCCCATCGTTAAAATAAATAAATGGGCACCATGGGATAGAAGAGCAGTCCCAATAATGATTCGTAACAATTGCTTTTGAAGGAGGTTATATATACCTGTCGCAAATAATAATCCTGCTAAGATACAAATGATAATTTCCATTTATTCTGCCTCCTTTTTTCGTTTAATTTTAACAAGGCTATAAATGGCAAGTGATGCGATTCCGAGTACTGTTATTTCAAACATCGTATCAAGTCCACGCATATCTACTAAAATTACATTAACAACGTTGTCCCCACCGCCAAGTGAGTGTGAGGTTTTAATAAAGTATTCTGCGATAGAATCAAACCATTTACTACTATGGGCAGAGATTCCAATTAACGTCATCATGGCACCAAATCCTAAGGAAATGATTACGTTTATTAATTTTGATCTCCCGGATTCTTTGATAACCTGCAATTTCGGCAAGTGGAAAAAGCATAATAGGAATAATGCTACGGTTACTGTTTCAATAATCAGTTGTGTTAATGCTAAATCTGGAGCTCGGTAAATGACAAATAAAAGTGAAACACCGTATCCAACTACTCCTAAAATAAGAATTGCGGCTACATTATGTTTTGCAAAAATGGTACCTAGTGCTGCTGCAATCATTACTACAACTACGGAAACTTCAATCGCAGTGATGTCTGCAAGGTTATCAAACTTTAATGTTAACCCGCCTGTTAAAGCCATAAACGTAAATGTAACGATAACAGTAGTACTTAGGATTATGGCGACATAAAGCCTCAGTGAACCATTCATATAATAATTCGTTATGTTACTTGCGTACACGTCTAATTTATTTACGATGCTATCGTATGCTTTATTTAAGCTCAACTTACCAGGTAAGAAGCTATAAACCTTTTGCCATTTTTTACGTGTAAGGAATAATAGTGTTCCAACCCCTACAACGATTAGGGACATTTTAAACGCTGGTTTGAATCCATGCCAATATACAACATGCTGATGTATTGCTTCACCACTGATCGCTTCAGCTGCATGTGCCAAAAATGACCCATTTACCAAGTTAGGGAACAGTCCTATGATAATAACTAGCGTCACTAATATGATAGGTGAGAGCAGCATTCCGATTGGTGCCTCATGTGGCTTCTTAGGTAGTTTCTTCTCTTTTTTTCTACCTGCAAATGTTCCAAAAAAGAAGTACATGGAATATACAAATGTAAATATACTACCAATAACGGCTAATATTGGTATAACGTCAATTAACATATTTGCAAATTCACTAACATTTTCATTTAGATTAAGGCTGGATTTAAAAAATAGTTCTTTACTATAGAATCCATTTAAAAATGGTAGAGGGACGCCGGCCATTGAAAAAGTACCAAATAATGCTAGTGTAGCCGTAATTGGCATGAATGTAAGTAACCCGCCCAATTTACGGATATCACGTGTTCCGGTTTCATGATCCACAATACCAGCAACCATAAATAAACTACCTTTGAATGTTGCGTGATTTAAGATATGGAACACTGCAGCAAACACAGCAACTTTTGTACCAAATCCGAGCATTGCCATAATCATACCTAGCTGACTGATTGTGGAAAATGCTAGTATGGCTTTCAAATCGGTCTGCTTTACTGACATATAAGAACCCCAGCATAGTGTAACGATACCCGCGATACTTACGATAATAAAGAACCATTCATAGCTTGCGAAAATAGGTGAAAAGCGTGCTACTAAAAATAGTCCTGCTTTTACCATGGTTGCTGAATGGAGGTAAGCACTCACTGGAGTTGGTGCTTCCATTGCATCTGGTAGCCAGATATGAAATGGGAATTGAGCAGACTTAGTAAATGCACCCATTAAAAGAAATCCTAGTATTAATGGAAGATAGGCACTTTCCAGAATAACGTCTTTTTGATCTATCATTGCTTGAATACTTGTTGTATCTGTAATAATGGATAACAAAATGAATCCACCAAACATACTTAATCCACCAATAATAGTAATAAGTAAAGATTTTAATGCTCCATAACGGGAACGTTCGTTAAAATGCCAATAACCAATTAATAAAAAGGAGGAGATAGAAGTTAACTCCCAAAATGTATACATAACAAATACATTATCTGACAGGACAACACCAAGCATTCCCGCCATAAATAATATCAAGTAGACATAAAAATGCCCCAGCCGTTCTGTTTTATCTAGGTAATAAATAGAGTAAAGAACAACTAATGCACCGATTCCACTTATTAATAAAACAAATAGTAGACTTAAACCATCTAAATAAAAATCAAAATTTATGGATAAGGAAGGTATCCAGTAATAGGTTTGCCTGACAGGTGAAAAGCCAGAACCTATAAATTGAATAAAATAAAGAAAGATTGCCAAAGGAACAAAAAAGACAAATATTCCTGTATGTATTTTATGTTTTATTTTGCTTAAGAATGGTATTAAGCAGGCAATTAGAAGTGGAAGTAATACTGCGAAAATCATCTAATTGGATTCCTCCTTGAAAAAATATGTAATTTTATAGTACTTAAATAAGTATAAACGGTATTTAAATTATATGATAGTAGATAAGTTATTTCCATTAGAATTGCTCAACAGATAGCTTATCATAAGTTCGATCAAGGAAAAATAAAAAACCCTTGTCAACGACAAGAGTAATTGGATAAAAGTGTATATAAAGTTAATTAACCGGAGAATTCCAGTTTATGAGTTAGACTTCTTTTGTGGATTTCCTTTTCAATTAGATAAATAAAGTCAGGGCTTAGTTTCAATTCATGTGCTTTATAGTACGATTCTAATAATAATTCATCAGATAAGTGATTCATGAATATAGCCCTCCTAAACTATTTTATACTTTACTATGTTAATGTAAGTTTAATTTACCACGAAAACCCTAGTAGGACAAGGTCTTAGTTATCTACAAGCGCCTGTAGATAACTTGTGTATAAACGAGAAAAAAATGTCGTTTTGCCTGATTTAAAAGCATTGTTAATGTTAACAAAGTTATCCACAGCGAGAAAAATAGGGTAATTTGTCGAACGGTTTTTATCTATTGCCTTTTGAATCTGCTTGTAGCAGGGGTTTTTATCATTAGACAAATTTCGCTAACACTTTATATATGTGTTAAGTTATTATAGGATTAATGTATAATAACAAACTTAGCTTTATTTAATGCAAAATGAGATAGTAGAAATAGGTTTGACTATAATAATGAGGTGTACACGTTGTTAAAGAATTTTTTACCAAATGAACATGTGAAAAGCGTTTTTGATATTCAACCTGCGATACTTAAACAAAAAGGAATTAAAGGGGTAATTACAGATCTTGATAATACGCTGGTGGCTTGGGATGTTAAAAATGCAACTCCGGAGATTATAAACTGGTTTAAACAAATGAGAGATCATGATATTAAAGTCATGATTATTTCTAATAATAAACAAGAGCGCGTTAAAATCTTTTCGGAACCACTAGATGCTCCTTTCGTCTTTAGTGCGCGAAAACCATTGAGCCGGGCTTTTAAGACTGCGGCCAAGCAAATGGGGTTAAAAAAAGAAGATATTGTTGTAATTGGTGATCAATTACTAACAGATGTATTAGGCGGAAATTTTGCGGGTTTTTATACCATATTGGTGGTTCCAATCGTCCAAACAGATGGAAAAATAACACAGTTTAATCGTAAAATAGAACGCCGAATACTTAATTATATGAGGAGAAAAGGAAAAATAACTTGGGAGGAATAAATATGGAAGATTTATATTGTCAAGGTTGTGGTACAGCCATTCAGACAACAACTCCAGATGAGGTTGGATTTACACCTAAATCTGCTCTAAATAAAGAAACGATATTATGTCAACGGTGTTTTAAACTAAAACATTATAATGAAATTCAGGATATATCAGTTACAGATGATGATTTCTTGAAAATGGTAAGCCAAATCCGGGATGTTGAAGGATTAGTTGTGCATCTAATTGATATATTTGATGTCAATGGAAGTATGATTCAAAGCCTGGCTCGCATCATTGGGGACAAGCCAATTATTTTAGTAGGAAATAAGGTAGATCTATTACCTAAATCAACAAATAAACAAAAATTAATTAATTGGCTAAAAAAATCCGCTAAGGATGCTGGAATTAAAGTGAAGGATGTATTTCTTATATCATCGATTAAAGGTCATGGTATAGAAGAACTGACAGAAGCAATAGATTCAACTCGAAATAATCAGGATGTTTACGTTGTAGGAACGACAAATGTCGGAAAATCAACTTTCATCAATCGACTTATTCAACAAACTTCTGGAGATAAGAATGTTATTACCACTTCCTATTTCCCTGGTACTACACTCGGATTCATCGAAATTCCGTTAGATGACAATTCTGTGTTAATTGACACTCCAGGAATCGTTAACAAGCAACAAATGGTGCATTATGTTTCAAAAAGCGACCTGAAGATTATCACGCCTTCAAAGGAAATTAAACCAAGGGTATTTCAATTAAACAACCAACAAACATTATTTTTTGGTGGTCTAGGGCGAATTGATTTTCTAAAAGGGGATAAACAGTCTTTTGTTTGTTATTTTTCGAATCACTTATCAATCCATCGTACGAAACTTGATAATGCTGATAAGCTTTATGATGATCATGTAGGTGAGCTCTTATCGCCACCAGATGAAGTTACGCGTGAAAAGTTGCCTGAACTAGTACAAAGTACATTTCGAATAAAAGAAGAAAAAATGGATATTGTATTTCCTGGCTTGGGATGGGTTATGATTCCGGAAGTAAACACTACTGTTGTTGTGCACAGTCCTAAAACTGTTGCCGTTTCGATTAGACCATCGTTGATTTAAGGAGGTTTTGTAATGGAGTATCGTTTTGGATTAATTGGTTACCCAATTAAACATTCCTTATCACCTTGGATTCATGAAAAGTTTTTACAAAAAGCTGGACTACAAGGTAATTATTCCTTGTATGAAATAAACACAAACGAATCCTTTGCGGATAAATTTGCGGATAAAATAGAAGAACTAAAGAATGAAAACCTT
This sequence comes from Virgibacillus necropolis, assembly GCF_044793635.1. Taxonomy (GTDB): domain Bacteria; phylum Bacillota; class Bacilli; order Bacillales; family Amphibacillaceae; genus Virgibacillus_F; species Virgibacillus_F necropolis_A. The sequence continues at coordinate 559,302 of NZ_CP084992.1, read as the reverse complement.
AATGGCTTTAACGTAACTGTACCGTATAAAAAAACCATTATTCCTTTTTTGGATGAGGTCGATAAAGAAGCTGAAGCAATTGGTGCAGTAAATACAGTGATCTGTAAAAATGGAAAGTGGATTGGGTATAATACAGATGGAAATGGTTATTTAAGGTCGTTGATAAAGGCTTTTCCAACTGTTGGACAAGATAAAAATTTAAAAATCTTGATCCTTGGAGCTGGCGGGGCCGCGAGAGGGATACTTTACACACTTTCAATAAACGGGTTTCAACATATCGACCTTGCGAATCGAACAGAAGAATCTGCTAGAGCGCTTAAGGAATTATATGAATTGGACAATACAAGCTTATTATCGCTAAAAGAAGCTGAAAATGTAATGGAAAAGTACGATTTAATTATTCAAACCACATCAGTTGGGATGAAATCTATAGAGGGTAATACTATTGTTAGTATTAATAGACTATCTGAGAAAAACATTGTTAGTGATATCATTTACCAACCGGTAGAAACAAACTTATTAAGAAACGCCAAAAACGCAGGGGCTAGGATTCACTACGGCCATACAATGTTGTTGTATCAAGCACAATATGCTTTTGAGTTATGGACTAACATGCGTGTAGCAATAAATGAAATGGAAACAGAATTACTCGAACAACTGGAAGGATGATTACATGTTAACTGGAAAACAAAAACGGCTTTTACGAGCGAAAGCCAATCAATTAAAACCTATATTTCAAGTAGGTAAAATAGGTGTAAATGAAAACATGGTGGAACAAATTTCGGAGGCATTGGAAAAAAGAGAACTGATAAAAGTAAGTATTCTACAAAATTGCATGGAAGATAAAGATAGTGTTGCATCAAAGCTATCTGATGGTGCAGAAGCAGAAGTAGTTCAAATTATTGGTAACAACATTGTATTGTATAAGGAATCACAGGAAAATAAGCAAATTCAGTTGCCTTAAAGGAGTATATCATGAGACGTGTAGGCATTTTAGGTGGAACATTCGACCCACCACATCTTGGCCATTTAATTATTGCTGAAGAGGTCCGTCTTTCGTTAAGTTTAGAAGGAATATGGTTTATTCCTTCGCAGGAACCTCCGCATAAGAATAAAGCATTCATAAATGCTGAGAACCGTGTCGAAATGGTTCGAAAAGCAATTGAGGGTAATTCTTACTTTAAATTGAATACAATAGAAGTAGATCGTTTAGGTAAGTCATTTACATTTGATACACTTAAGATATTAACAAATGAACACCCTGACGTATCTTTTTATTTTATTATTGGTGCCGATATGGTGGAATACCTACCTAAATGGCACAAAATCAATGAATTGATGGAAATGGTTTCGTTTGTTGGGGTGAAAAGAATTGGCTCGCAGTTGGATACTCCTTATCCAATTAAACTAGTGGATATTCCGAATATCGAAATTTCTTCTACAATGATTCGAGACCGGATATATAAAAATGCTTCCATAAAATATTACCTACCTGAAGCAGTTATACGTTATATAAAGGAGAAGCGATTGTATGAGGAAAGACGAAGCAATTAAAATCGTTCAGCCAGCTTTAACAGAAGAACGATTTAAACATACCTTACGAGTTGCAGAAACTGCAGTAGGGTTAGCAGACATGTATCAAGTATCAAAAGAAAAAGTCGAACTGGCAGCAATCTTTCATGATTATGCGAAGTATCGACCATTAAAAGAAATGAAAGAGTTTATATTGAACAGTCAATTACCAAACGATCTATTGGATTATCATCATGAAGTTTGGCACGGTCCTGTTGCATCAGTGGTGGTAGAAGAACAATTTGGAATTAACGACAGGGAAATAAAAGATGCCATACGTTATCACACAACAGGTAAAGCAGGTCTCGGAATAGTTGAAAAGGTTATTTTTCTTGCTGATTATATTGAACCTGGAAGATCTTTCCCAGGTATTGAAAAGGTTCGGGACATGGCACGTAAGGATTTAAATCACGCTTGTTGGATGGTATCACGGAATACAATACAATTTCTACTATCTAAAAATGCAACGATTTATCCTGATTCATTTCACGCGTACAATTATTTTCTAACATTAATGAATAAATAGGTTTTGCCACGTTTTTTTCTAAACAAAATTATATGGAGGTTTTAATTAGATGAATAGTAATGAAATTGTGCAATTAGTAGCAGAAGCTAGTGACGATAAGCGAGCGGAAGATATTGTTGCTTTGGATATGAATGAAGTTTCATTAATCGCGGATTACTTTTTAATTTGTCATGGTAGTAATGAAAGACAGGTTCAGGCAATTGCTCGTTCGATCAAGGATGCTGCTGAAGAGAAAGGAATTTCTGTAAAACGTTTAGAAGGTTACGAACAAGCTAGATGGATTTTAGTTGATATTGGCGATGTTGTTTGTCATGTTTTCCATAAGGATGAGCGTTCTTATTATAACTTAGAACGTCTCTGGGGGGACGCTGCACGGGTATCATTAAGTGTAGGGCAAGAAGGGTAAACAAATGGCTTATCAACAAATGGCAAAGCTCTATGACAAGCTTATGGATGATGCACCATATGATCAATGGTCTGATATTACAAAAAAAATTTTAAAACAGTCATCTATTCGAGCAAATCGTATTGTAGATTTAGGTTGTGGAACTGGACAAATAACAACACGACTTGCGAAAGATGGTTACCAAATGATCGGAATAGATTATTCGATAGATATGCTAAGTTACGCTGAACAACGAGCAAGTGAACAAAGGCTTTCCGTTCAGTGGATCAACCAGGATATACGCGAAACTGATGGTATTACAGAAATGGACGCCGTAGTAAGCTATTGTGATGTCGTCAATTATATAACAACTGAGGAAGAACTAAATTTGGTTTTTGCCAATGTTGCAAACATGTTAATAGATGATGGAATGTTTATATTTGATGTGCATTCCTTGTATCATGTAGAACATGATTTAATAAATCAAACTTTTGCTACGGTAGAAGATGATGTGTCCTCCATCTGGTTTTGCTCACCAGGGAAGGATGCGGGTGAAATGTTTCATGATCTTACCTTTTTTGTTTCATCCGAAGACAAATCCTATTCGAGATTCGATGAATATCATCATCAAAAAACATTTTCTATTGAGGTATATCGTAAACTTTTAGAACAAAATGGACTGCAAATTCGAAATATATACGGTGATTTTTCTCTGAAAGAGGAAAGCCTTCATGATAATACGGAAAGAATCTTCTTTGTTGCAGAAAAAAGATCGACGAAATAATATTTTGTCGATCTTTATTTTTTTAGAAGGATATAGGCAGTTAACGTCGAATTATATTATAAGGTTAAGATATTTTTCTAATCCCACACAATTTTTAGCATTTCACCTCATTAAAAGGAAGTGTCCCCTCATTGATCAATCTTTTCAAGAAAAACCTGTTTTTTATTGTGATTGGAATAGCAGCAGTACTATTTTTATTTGTGTTTAACGATAAGCCAGACCAAGAAAAGGCAGTAGAAGTAAAACCACTAAAAGCAGCAAGTAACGACTCCAAAACTCTACAAGAAACTACACTTGCATACGTAGACGTAAAAGGCGAGGTAGATAGTCCTGGGGTTTATGAAATTTCAATCAACTCACGTGTAGAAGATGTGATTAATTTAGCCGGCGGATTTACCAACAAAGCGGATCAGTCTGTCATAAACTTGGCGCAAAAGGTTCAAGATGAGATGATTATTTTGGTACCAAAAGTCGGTGAATCCTTGGTAATGGAAAAAGATGGGGAGACAAATCCCACAAAAATTAGACTTAATTATGCCACGCAAGAAGAAATTGAACAATTAAATGGTATTGGACCTTCAAAGGCTCAAGCGATTATTCAATATCGGGAGGAGAATGGTTTATTTCACAAGGTTGAAGATGTTTTGAATGTACCGGGAATTGGTGAAAAGACGCTTGAAAATATGAAGGAAAACATACAAGTTCCTTAAACCATTGACGAAAATAATTACCTGCATGTACACTTATTTTTATACATTATAGATGAAGGTGGAATTAGCATGGAACGGATATCATGGGATCAATATTTTATGGCTCAGAGCCATTTGTTAGCATTAAGAAGTACTTGTGAACGATTGACAGTAGGCGCGACGATAGTTCGGGATAAGCGAATTATAGCAGGCGGATATAATGGTAGTGTTTCTGGAGATTCTCATTGCATCGATGAAGGTTGTTATGTCGTTGATGGTCATTGTGTACGAACGGTTCACGCAGAGGCAAATGCACTCCTGCAATGTGCGAAATTCGGTGTTCCAACAGAGGACTCAGAAATGTACGTTACTCATTTTCCATGCTTACAGTGCTGTAAAACCATTATTCAAAGTGGTGTGAGAACGGTATATTATGCTGCCGACTACAAAAATGACTCATATGCTGTTGAATTGTTTGAAAAATCCGGAGTACATACGCAAAAGGTTGAGCTCGAATCTACCGCAGTTGATGTAAACCCTGGGGAGAAAGCATCCTATGTGGAGTTATTGTTAAACAAACTTGAAGGAACATCAATTGATGATAAGCAACTAAAGGAATATAAAAATGAAGCACAACGACTATTTAATGTGCAGAAATGATAGGGTACAACGAATATGAAGGGATATTGGCACTTCTTTGCCCTCTCGGTATTATTAAGTATATTGACGGTAGTTTTTAATAATAAAGCCTTTATAATTATTTTATTTCTATGGCTATTTTATCTTTATAAACGAAGAAAACTTGGCCTTGGATCAATCATTTTATCTTTGTTGTTTTATATTGGTTTCTGTAGCTATATACCTTCGATTGATTCAGGAAAAAACGACAAATCAACTATGGAACAGGATACTAGTGGAGAAATACAAGGAACCATTAGTAGTCCTGTTACAACAACTAGTAAGAAATTAGAATTCGTGGTTCGAGAAAAGACATCAGACAATAAATTGTTTGTTTTAGCATTTAAACAAGAAAAGGAAGTATGGAATCAGAATCAGTTAAATCAATTAAAACATGGCGCGATCTGTTCTATAAAAGGTTCATTAGAATTACCAGATCGTAGCAGAAACCCCGGACAATTTGATTATCGTACCTATTTGCTTACAAAAGGTATTTCTTATCAACTCACCATTCCCTCGTTAGAAAACATCACATGTGAAGGATCATCTTACCTCCATTATATTTTTCAGACACGAACATCCCTCATTAATTTTGTAATCTCCAAAACAGATCCGTATACAGCAAAATGGTTATCAGCACTTATTTTAGGTGATGATTCTCAGTTAGATGAAAAAACAATAGAATTGTTTCAAAAGTGGAATTTATCTCATCTATTAGCTATTTCAGGATTAAATGTTGGCATAATAATTGCTATAACGTATTTCCTTTTAATAAAACTTAATTTGCTTACTAGGGAAAAAGCACAATGGCTGATGATCTTTATACTACCCTTATACGCTCTAATCGCAGGGGGAGAACCATCAGTATGGAGAGCGTGTTTAATGGTATTTGTATTTATTATTTTACGGAAATTGAATACAATTTTTACACTCACAGATGTATTAAGTATTCTTTTTATATTAATGATCTTGTTTGATGAATTTATCGTTTATCATATCGGTTTTCAGCTTTCCTTTTTGGTGACGCTAGGATTGTTACTCTCAGGAAAGTGGATATCATCAACAAAGTCATCCTTAATGATAAGTCTACAAATTAGTTTTATGGCGCAAATGATGATTATCCCATTGCAATTAGCTTATTTTTACACCTTCCAGCCTTTATCAATGCTATTAAATGTTTTCGTAATACCGTATTTCTCCTTTTTTGTAATACCAATTATGTTCATTATTCTACTGCTTTCTCCTTTCTCAAACACGATATTAAGTGTACTAAGCACGATTTTTGAAATCACAAACCAAGCTGTAATCGATTTGATACAAAAGGTTGATCAAGTTGCCTTTTTTCCTTATATAATTGGACCACTACCATTAATCGCAGTCGTCCTTTACTATGTACTCTTTTTATTACTAATGGATGCTCTACAACGTGAAGAAAATTTACGTGCCATGCAGATAGGTGGTTTAACGGTCATACTTTTAACTTTCATTGCTATAAAACCATATCTATCGCCTTACGGCACAATAACCATGTTAGATATTGGACAAGGAGACAGCTTCCTTATCGAACTTCCATACCGTAAAGCTGTTTTCTTTATCGATGCAGGAGCAAAAATGTCTTTTGAGAATAAACAAGCAAGTGACGTGAAATATAAGCAGGTTATTAAGCCTTATTTATATGCGAATGGTATCGCTAAAATAGACGCAATATTTGTTACACATGAAGATGTCGATCATGTCGGGAGCGTTCCATTTATAATAGATGATTTTAAAGTTGACGAAGTGTTCCTAAGTGATTTTTATCAGCTCCCAGTTGCCACCATAAACAAATGGAATGATAAAAATATCGCTGTACAGCGACTATTAGCTGGTACTAAAATTGACTTTCATGGTTCTCCCATACAAGTATTATCTCCACACTCGGATAAAATGGAAACCAATGCAAATTCACTTGTACTTCATATGAAACTGGGCGGTCTTGGATGGTTGTTCACTGGAGATATCGATAAACATATAGAAGGGGAGATAATAAAAAGGTATCCTGGACTTACTTTTGATGTACTTAAGGTTGCTCATCATGGCAGCGATTCATCCACGGACAAAGCATTTGTTGAACAATATAAACCCAAGGTTGCCTTGATCTCAGTCGGAGAAGATAATTCATATGGTCACCCTACCGAAGACGTATTAGATGTACTTCAAGATGAAGAAATGGTTATTTTTCGAACTGATGAGGACGGTGCCGTTCAATATCGATTTAAAAAGAAGAAAGGAACATTTATAAAATATTTACCATAAGTTATAAGAAAAGCGCAAACGCCTTTTATCCTGCTAGGCCATTCGTATTAAAGACGAGACGAATGGCGTGTTTTATTAATATAAAAAAAGAGACTGTCATCAGCGTTCAGTCTCTTTTTCATCTAATTTATAAGTTGGTAATATGTAGCTATTTATTATTGTCCTAAGAAATTAACTAGTACACCAATAAAGAAAATTAAAGCAAAGAATACAAATGAGAAGACAAATCCCAAACCAGAATCTACTACATCATTATTTTTTGACTGGACGTCATTTTCAAATTCGTTCACAACTATCCCTCCTATATCATCTTTAGTATAAAATAAATGCGTGAAAAAATCCATAAAATTCTTTACACCATTTTTAGTAAGAGTTAACATCTATACTTTTTACTTTACTGGTTAATCTAAAAATAATCAAATATCGTTTGGCACATAGATTCCTGGGGCTATTTGGCAAACGTTTATATAAATGAGGGGATCTTTAGATAGGATTCCCTCTAAAATTCCTTGCTATTCCATCTTTTTCAATTTAGGATTATGTATATACATAATTGGAGTGAATAAGATGTCTTACCTCGATATTGCACAAAAAATCAAAGAAAATAAATTAGCACCTATTTATTTGTTATATGGAACGGAATCTTTTTTTATACAGGATATAAAAAAACAGATTACAAATGCAGTTTTGCCTGATGGGGATTTCGAAAATTTGTCTACATATGATTTAGATGAAACTCCTGTTCAAGAGTTAATTTCGGACGCAGAAACTTATCCATTATTTGGAGAACGAAAATTAATAATTGCTAATAACCCTTCTTTTTTAAAAGCAAAACCAAATAAAATACTATTTGAGCATGATCTAGATCGGCTACAAATGTATATCGAAAATCCTGTTGATTATTCTACAGTTGTATTTATAGCGGAATATGAAAAAATAGATGAACGTAAAAAAGTAACAAAAATAATTAAAAAAAATGCTTCCGTTGCTAAGTGTGATCCAATTAAAGAACACGAGCTTTCCAAATGGATTAAAACAATTGCCAAGCAATATCATATAACAATTGAACCTGATGCATATGATGTTATTGAAGGAGAACTTGAGGCTAATCTTCATTTATTACAGAACGAGATGATGAAGTTCGCACTGTATGTCGGAGAAGGCGGAAGTGTAAGTAAAGATGATGCAGAAATGCTAATATCTCACACATTAAAAAATTCATCTTTACGATTGGTGGATGCTGTAATAGAAGGGGATATACGTAAGGCGATTTCAATTTATCGAGACCTTCTCAAAATGAAAGAAGAGCCAATTGCGATGGTAGCGCTGTTAGCATATCAGTTTCGTACCCTGTTACGAGTGAAACTTTTAAAGCAAAAAGGTTACAGTCAAGCCCAGATGCAAAAGCAACTTGGAATTCATCCTTTCGTCGTTAAAATAGCTCTATCCAGGGAGAATAAATTTACTATTGATCAATTATCATTATTTATTGATAAATTAACAAATGCTGATGCAGATATGAAACAAGGGAAGATGGAGAAGGAACTGGCATTTGATTTGTTACTGTATGATTTAACGAATTCAAAAAACAGGAGCGCTAGAAAGCACAGTTAAACAGAAAAAAATAGCCAACTAAAAAACGATCCTGATGTGGGATCGTTTTGTGTTGGTCATTTATTTACGCGCTTAGTTCGTTAACCATTTTCGCTAAGCGTGATTTTTTGCGATTACCATTATTTTGATGGACAATCCCATTTTGTACTGCTTTATCAATTTTTTTGTTCGCTTGTTGTAGAGCAGCTTTTGCGTTATCAGCATCATTTGCTTTAACTAATTTTTCAACACGCTTAACTTGTGTGCGCATATCTGATTTATATGACTGGTTTAAGTCATGTTTTTTCTGATTAACTTCAACACGTTTAATTGCAGATTTAATATTAGCCATTATTTCACCTCCTGAAAACACCGATTCATATCTATGTGAACCAATGATATTTTATCAGAGCACGACACTGTTTTCAATAGCTTTATTATCTATTCGCTGAAATTGTATGATTTTGACCTTAAATGTGAAGTCTATGAGTAAGAAAAAGAAAATAACTTATTTTGGAGGTTATGGAGTACATGGCGAAATCAAATGAAGAATTTCAGGTACGTACAGACTTAGCAATTGAAGCGAAGGATATGTATGTAGAACAAGAAGATTCACAAGCTGATCAAATGCGAGGTATCAATATAACAGAACGTACAGAGAATGATATCAAGATCTCATATGTAGAAATAGATGAAACTGGAGCAAATATAATTGATAAAAGACCTGGAACATACATTACCCTTTATGCGGATGGTGTGAAAAGACAAGATACAAAACGACAAGAAAATGCTGCGGGTCTACTAGCAAAAGAATTAGAACAATTACTGGAAAAAAATAATCTATCACCAAATGCAAAATGTTTAATTGTTGGTTTAGGGAATTGGAATGTAACACCAGACGCTCTCGGACCAATGGCAGTAGAAAAAATGTTGGTAACCAGCCACTTATTTAAACTTGAACACGAATCTGTTGCAGATGGATATCGTTCCGTAGCTGCAGTTACACCTGGTGTTATGGGATTAACAGGTATGGAAACAAGCGATATTATTTTTGGGATTGTGGAGAAATTTAAACCGGAATTCGTCATTGCAATAGATGCACTGGCTTCACGATCAATTGAACGAGTAAATGAGACGATACAGCTTTCGGACGCAGGAATAAATCCCGGTTCTGGTGTTGGAAATAAACGGAAAGAAATTAGTAAAGATACATTGGGAATTCCAGTTTTTGCCATTGGAGTTCCCACCGTAGTTGATGCAGCAACGATTACCAGTGACACTATCGATTTCCTACTAAAGCATTTTGGAAGAGAATGGCGTGAAAAGGATAATCCATCAAAATCTTTAGCACCAGCAAGTATGACATTTGGTGAAAAAGAATTTAATGAAGAGGATTTACCAGATGAAGAAAAAAGAAATACTTTTTTAGGAATTGTCGGAAATCTATCAGAAGAAGAAAAACGATCATTGATTCGAGAGGTTCTGACACCTATTGGTCATAATTTAATGGTAACGCCGAAAGAAGTAGATGGTTTTATGAAGGACATGGCAACCGTTGTAGCTACTGGAATTAACGCGGCACTCCACGAAACTGTTGATGTCACAAATTTTTCTGCTTATACACGATAAAACTGTCAACACTAAATAAATGAAAGATTATGTTCTAGTTTCTGAAGACAGGTCATAGATTTACTATATATATGTCACTGTCTTCAGAAAGGATGGAACAATGAACCTCAATCATAAACCTACTCGCTTCCCTTTTTATAAAAAAGGTGGATTGTATATCCTTTGTATCGTGCTATTGTTTGTTTCTATTGGAGCTTTAACAACAATTGCACCTGCCTATCGTTTTTCGTCAAAGACGCTAACAGAATGGACGAGTAAGGTAGAAAGTACAACATTCTTATATTTGCTAGGAATGGAAAATAGAGCATTTCAAGAAGCGTTTCCAAAGGGGAAGACACTCTTAAAACTATCAGATACACTATTTGAATTAACGACAAGCATTAAACCACACGATGTAAGAAGTCTATTAGGACGAGAATTGCCAGGTTTTTCTGGCTTTAATAATCGTATTGTTGTTGCAGGTGAAGGAACAAACTATACAAATCTGCCTATCGAATCCCCGCCACCACTAGATGATATATTAAAAGATAGAGAAGCAGAAGTTAAAGAGCCTACTAAACCGGAAAAAGAAACAACTGATAAAGAAGAAAATCCAGTCAAATTGGAAGAAAATGCGGTATTTATTTATAACACACATAATAGGGAGTCATTCCTACCACATTTACCGAAAGTTGATGACCCGGATTTAGCTTTCCATGGCGAGGTTAATGTAACCAAAGTAAGTGAAAGGTTTGCGGAATCACTTGAAGATAATGGGATTGGAGCGGTTGTTGATCACACTGATTTTACAAAAATATTACATGAAAAAGATATGGAACGTTGGCAATTCTATGATGTATCAAGAAATGCTGTGAAAGAAGCATTTGCGTCATATGAAAATTTAAAATACGTATTTGATATCCACAGGGATGCTCAACCAAGAGATATAACCACAACAAAAATCAATGGAAAATCATTCGCTAGAATTGCAATAGTAGTTGGAGGAGAAAATGCTGGGTTTGAGGAAAATATGACAATTGCTAGGGAATTAAATTCTATGATAGATAAAAAATATCCTGGATTAAGTAGGGGAATTATTATAAATGAAGGCCCTGGAAACAATGGTGTTTATAATCAGGATTTATCCGAAAATGCATTAATATTCGAATTTGGTGGGTATGGCAACAATTTAGAGGAGCTGTACCGAACAGCAGATGCACTAGCAGAAGTATTTAGTGATTTTTATTTTGATGCTGAAAAAGTTTCGACAGAGGCAAAGGAGGGATAGTCATGAAATCTATTGTTGTATTATTACTGTTAGTATTGTTTTTCGTATCAGGAATGCTATTTGGAGTAGAGCATGACCGTACTGAATTTACCTTGCCTAATGTAGAAACAATTGATGAAGAAGAACCTAACGTGCAACCTGAAGCTGACATTCAAGGTTCTCCAGTAAATGAAAAAGTAACTGTTGATAGTAGTGAGTACAAAGAAGCTCCAGTTCATTTTACACAAAAAATGGCATCCTTTATTGAAGGGATTGTAAAAGGTTTTTATGGAATAATTGTCCAATTGCTTTATCAAGTTGTTCAGCTGTTTTACTAAATCTTTAAATATCCTCCTTTCTTTTAGTATGAAAGTTATTACTAAAAGAGAAGGGGTTTTATTTTTTCCACGGTAGCTTTGACGTACAGGACGTAACGCTTTTATCGGAAAGCATGTATCGCCTAATGCCCTTTTGGCACCTTCCTATGATAGTAGTTCAACATAGTCGAACGTATTTAATTGCTACGCTCTTCGTGTTTCCTTTATTCAGGCGCTTCCGCTTTTGTTCTTGAATGTCTTACTGTCAATTGCTATAATCAATCCTAGTAAACGACGTTAAAATTAACACTTTATTTATGAGAGTGGCAAAAAATGTAGGAGTGAACATCACTAATGGTGAAAAAACAACGCAACGTTCGTAATTTTTCGATCATCGCACATATTGATCATGGTAAGTCAACATTGGCGGATCGAATATTAGAAAATACAAAAGCAATAACACAACGTGAAATGAAAGAGCAGTTTCTTGATGCAATGGATTTAGAACGAGAACGTGGAATTACAATAAAATTAAATGCAGTGCAACTAAGTTATACAAGTAAAGCTGGTGAAGAATTTATTTTTCACTTAATTGATACACCAGGACATGTCGATTTTACATACGAAGTATCACGAAGCCTTGCAGCATGTGAGGGAGCTATCTTAGTTGTGGATGCGGCGCAAGGTATAGAGGCACAAACACTAGCAAATGTTTATTTAGCATTAGATAATGAGTTGGAAATCATCCCTGTTATTAATAAAATCGATTTACCTAATGCAGACACAGACCGAGTTACGCAGGAATTAGTAGATGTAATTGGTATCGATCCAGACGATGTAATTTTAGCATCAGCAAAGGATGGAATTGGGATTGATGAAATTCTTGAGAGTATTGTGGAAACAATACCTGCTCCAGTGGGAAATGTTGATAACCCGTTACAAGCGCTTATCTTTGACTCGCTTTACGATGCCTATCGTGGCGTAATCGCTTATGTTTGTGTAAAAGAAGGCTCTATTAAGATCGGCGATAAAGTTAAAATGATGGCGACCGGAAAAGAATTTGAGGTCAATGAAGTCGGTGTATTCTCCCCTAAACCATTGAAAAAAGATGAATTAACGGTGGGAGATGTAGGATACCTAACCGCTTCAATTAAAAATGTTGGCGATACACGTGTTGGTGATACAATTACACATAGCCATAATCAAGCAGAGACCGCTTTGCCGGGTTATCGTAAGTTAAATCCAATGGTATTCTGTGGGTTATTTCCAATAGATTCTAATCAGTATAATGATCTTCGTGAGGCATTGGAACGTTTAGAACTAAATGATTCCTCCCTTCAATATGATGCAGAAACATCACAGGCTTTAGGGTTTGGATTTCGTTGTGGGTTTTTAGGGCTATTACACATGGAGATTATCCAAGAGAGAATAGAACGTGAATTTAACATAGGGTTAATCACCACCGCTCCAAGTGTTATCTACGAAGTGGAAAAGGTTGATGAGGAAATTATTGAAATTGATAACCCGTCTGAGCTGCCGGATCAACAATCAATCACTGAAATCCGGGAACCATTTGTCAAAGCAACCATCATGGTTCCAAATGATTACGTTGGAACAGTAATGGAGCTTTCCCAGAAAAAACGGGGTCAATTTGTAGATATGGAATACATTGATGATATCCGTGTAAATGTAATTTATCATATTCCTTTGTCGGAGATTGTGTATGATTTCTTCGACCAATTAAAATCACAGACAAAGGGATATGCTTCATTTGATTATGAATTAATCGGATACAGGGTATCAAATCTCGTGAAGATGGATATTTTGTTAAATAATGAAACAATAGATGCACTATCTATTATCGTGCATCGGGATTTTGCATATGAACGAGGTAAACAAATTGTAGATACATTAAAAGATTTGATACCACGACAGCAATTTGAAGTGCCAGTACAAGCTGCAATTGGAAATAAAATCGTAGCGAGATCGACCATTAAAGCGATGCGGAAAAATGTTCTTTCTAAATGTTATGGTGGAGATATATCACGTAAACGCAAGTTGCTTGAGAAGCAAAAAGAAGGTAAAAAGCGTATGAAAATGGTAGGATCAGTAGAGGTACCACAAGAAGCGTTTATGGCAGTTTTAAAAATAAGTGACGATTGATTATAGTCTTTTAATAAAGGGTGAACTTTATCGTTGTATTCACATCGAAAAGTTTGTCCCTTTTCTTTTGTCTCAATATATTTAATGATTCTAAGGGGTGAACTCATTTGGTACAATCCGTTTATATACATATCCCGTTTTGTCAGCAGATATGTCATTACTGTGATTTTACAAAGTTCTTTTATAACGAAAAATTGGCAGATGACTACATGGAAGCACTATCCAATGAAATAAGAACCAATGTCGATGGTGTGAAAAATTCCGTTAAAACCATTTTCATTGGTGGCGGTACACCAACCGCACTTAACTTAAATCAATTAGAGTTGTTATTACGAGTGATTGATGAAAAGTTTGATGTTGAGGCCAGCGCGGAATATACCATTGAAGCGAATCCAGGTGACTTTGATGAAGACAAGGCGAAACTATTAAAAACCTATGGAGTAAACCGTGTATCATTAGGTGTGCAAGCATTTGATAACCAATTGCTAGAGGATATTGGTAGGCTTCATAAAATTAAAGACGTGTACGAGACAGTGAATCTATTAAAAAAGCATGGGCTTTATAATATAAGTATTGATTTAATTTATGCTTTACCAAATCAAAGTGTGGAAGGTTTTGAAAAATCATTACAAGAGGCGGTTCAATTTGATTTACCACATTACTCAACCTATTCCCTGCAAATAGAACCAAAAACTGTTTTCTATCAACGTCATAAAAAAGGAAAGTTACATCGACCACCACAAGACGACGAAGTTCGCATGTATGAAATATTAAGAGATACAATGAAAAAAAACGGAATTCAGCAATATGAAATTAGCAATTTCGCAAAACCAGGGTTTGAAAGTAAGCATAATTTAACATACTGGAATAATGACTATTATTATGGGTTTGGTGCTGGAGCCCACGGCTATTTACCGGGCAAACGAACTGGAAACATTAGACCACTTCCTGCGTATGTGAAGCAAGCGATGAAGGATGGACATCCAATTTTAACTACAGAAGAAATAGGGTTAAAAGAAATGATAGAAGAAGAGATGTTCCTAGGTTTACGCAAACGTGAGGGAGTTAGTAAATTAAAGTTCGAACAAAAATTTTCAGTTCCAGTGAAACAACTTTACAGCCAACCAATAACCCAATTAGTGGAAAAAGGCTGGCTGAATGATAAAGGGGGTATGATCACATTAACCCCAGAAGGAATCCTGTTTGGAAATGAAGTTTTTGCCCAATTTTTATTAGAAGATGAAAATTTGAGCCATCTACGTTGACAAAAAAATAAGGATTTGATAATTTATTAATAGAATTAGCACTCACTAAAGAAGAGTGCTAACAGAGGTGATCATCATGTTAACAGAAAGACAATTATTGATCTTACAAGTCATTATTGATGATTTCATCCAGACAGCACAACCAGTCGGGTCGCGTGTTTTATCAAAAAAGGAAAGCATCTCCTTTAGTTCTGCCACTATACGAAATGTGATGGCTGATCTTGAGGATTTGGGATACCTACAAAAGACACACTCGTCGTCTGGAAGAATACCATCTGAAAAAGGTTACCGTTTTTATGTAGATCATTTAGTATCTGCTGAAGGGATACCGGACGAAGTCAATGTCATGAAGCATGTGATCCAAGATGGGATTTTTGAATTTGAACAAATTGTTCAAAAATCCGCACAGGTGCTATCTGATTTAACGAACTACACATCTATTATTTTAGGTCCAGAAGTATTTGAGACAAAATTAAAGCAGCTTCAAATTGTTACTTTATCAGACCATACGGCTGTAGCAATATTGATTACGAATACTGGACATGTCGAACACCGTTCATTTACAATCCCTGGTGAAATGAATGCATCAGACCTCGAAAAAATGGTCAATATTTTAAATGATCGATTATATGGTGTTCCAATCATACATTTGCATGAAACGTTAAATACAGAAATCGTTTCACTAATGAAGATGTATGTGAATGATTTTGAGCGATCATATGACTTTTTAAAATCTGCGTTCTTTAGTGAACAACCAGTAAAACTTTACTTTGGTGGAAAAACGAACATGTTAATGCAACCAGAATTTAAGGATGTTGATAAAATTCGTTCTTTTTACTCCATGATGGAAAAGGAAGACGAAGTAGCTAATATGCTAAAAACATCAACAGAAGGTATTAATGTGTCGATTGGACATGAAAATAAAGTAGATGCTATTAAGGATTGTAGCTTAATAACGGCTACCTATCACCTAGGACAGGATCAGCTTGGAACAATTGCCTTACTTGGTCCAACAAGAATGGAGTATAGAAAGGTCATTACTCTATTACATGCATTGTCTAATGAAATGACGGAAGCATTATATATGTGGTATAAAAACAATGAATAGTTTATTGTCTCGCTATAATGGGTACCTTGATGGGACTTTTCCCATCACTTCTTTATGTAATAGGTAATAGTTTATTTCACTAGGTTTTAATGATATAGTCTAAAATGGTGAATTTTTCATAGGAGGTGTTGAGTGATGGAAGAACAAAACAAAAATGATACAGTAACAAAGGATATAAAAGAAAACAGTGAACCAGAGGAAATGGACATTAATGATCCGGAAGAAAAGCTTGGTTCAGATGAAAGCGAAATGGAAACACTAAAAGCAGAAGTGGAACAATTAAAGCAAGAAAAAGATGAAAGCTATCAGAAAATGCTTCGAATTCAAGCTGAATTTGATAATTATAAAAAACGTACTTTGCGTGAAAGAGAAACAGCAAATAAATACAAATCACAGGATTTAGTAAATGAATTACTACCTGCTTTAGATAACTTTGAACGTGCCCTTCAGGTAGAAGTATCAGAGGCCCAAGAGGGTTTTGTAGAGGGAATATCGATGGTATATCGCATGCTGAAGGATGCACTTAAATCTCAAAATGTAGAAGAAATTGAAACAGTAGGAAAAGAATTTGATCCTAATTTACATCATGCTGTTATGCAAACAGAAGATGACGAAACGGAATCAAATATAGTAGTGGAAGAAATGCAAAAAGGTTATATACTTAATGACCGTGTGATTCGACCAGCAATGGTCAAAGTAAATAAATAAAAGATTTGGTAAAGTAGTGAAGGAGGAAATAAACAATGGGAAAAATAATTGGTATTGACTTAGGAACAACAAACTCATGTGTATCTGTAATGGAGGGTGGAGAAGCGGTAGTTATCCCTAACCCAGAAGGAAACCGTACTACACCATCTGTTGTTGCATTTAAAAATGGTGAACGTCAAGTAGGTGAGGTTGCTAAAAGACAGGCAATCACAAACCCAAATACAATTCAATCAATCAAACGTCATATGGGTACTGACTATAGCGTTAAAATTGATGATAAAGATTATTCACCACAGGAAGTTTCCGCAATCATTTTACAGCACATTAAATCATATGCTGAAGATTATTTAGGTGAAAAAGTAGAGAAGGCTGTAATTACAGTTCCAGCTTATTTCAACGATGCGGAACGTCAGGCAACTAAAGATGCTGGTAAAATTGCTGGACTTGAAGTAGAACGCATTATCAACGAACCAACTGCTGCAGCACTAGCGTATGGTATCGATAAAAGTGACCAGGACCAAACAATCTTAGTTTATGACCTAGGTGGCGGTACATTTGACGTTTCTATTCTAGATATTGGAGACGGCACATTTGAAGTTGTTTCAACAGCTGGTGATAATCGCCTTGGTGGTGACGACTTTGATGAAGTTATCATTAATCACATGGTAGCGGAATTTAAGAAAGAAAATGGAATTGACTTATCTAAAGATAAAATGGCAACACAACGTTTGAAGGATGCTGCTGAAAAAGCGAAGAAAGATCTTTCAGGGGTTGCTCAAACACAAATTTCATTACCATTTATTACTGCAGGAGATGCAGGTCCATTACATTTAGAAATAAACATTACACGTGCTAAATTTGATGAATTGTCTTCAGACTTAGTAGAACGTACAATG
This sequence comes from Virgibacillus necropolis, assembly GCF_044793635.1. Classification (GTDB taxonomy): domain Bacteria; phylum Bacillota; class Bacilli; order Bacillales; family Amphibacillaceae; genus Virgibacillus_F; species Virgibacillus_F necropolis_A. The sequence goes on along the minus strand of NZ_CP084992.1, from coordinate 541,448 downwards.
GTTCCTACTCGTAAAGCATTAAAGGATGCTGGATTATCTTCAAGTGAAATTCACAAAGTAATTTTAGTAGGTGGTTCAACAAGAATTCCAGCAGTTCAAGAAGCAATTAAACGTGAAACTGGTAAAGAACCATCTAGAGGTGTTAACCCTGATGAAGTAGTTGCACTTGGTGCTGCGATTCAAGGTGGAGTATTACAAGGTGACGTTAAGGATGTTGTGTTATTGGATGTTACGCCTTTATCGTTAGGTATCGAAACCATGGGAAGCGTGTTTACAAAACTAATTGAACGTAATACAACAATACCAACAAGTCATTCACAAGTATTCTCAACTGCAGCAGATAACCAAACTGCAACAGATATTCACGTATTACAAGGTGAACGTGAAATGGCTGCAGATAACAAAACTTTAGGCCGTTTCCAATTAACGGATATTCCACCAGCACCACGTGGTGTTCCACAAATTGAAGTATCCTTTGATATTGATGCTAACGGTATTGTAAATGTTCGTGCAAAAGACATGGGTACAAACAAAGAACAATCTATAACTATTAAATCTTCTTCAGGTTTATCTGATGAAGAAGTAGAAAAGATGGTTCAAGAAGCAGAAGAAAATGCGGAAAGCGATAAAAAACGTCGCGAGGAAGTTGAATTACGTAACGAAGCTGATCAACTTATCTTTACAACTGATAAAACGATCAAAGATTTAGGTGAAAAGGTTTCTGACGAAGAGAAAGAAAAAGCAGAAGCTGCAAAAGAAGAATTAAAAACAGCTATTGAATCTGATGACTTAGAAGAAATTACAGCTAAGAAAGAAGCACTTCAGGAACAAGTCCAACAGCTTTCAGTTAAGCTATATGAGCAAATGCAACAAGATGCAGAAGCTCAAGAGGGACAAGAAGGGCAAGAAGGTTCTCAAGAAGAAGATGTTGTCGATGCGGATTATGAAGAAGTAAATGAAGACGACAAACAGAAAAAAGAATAAGCATAATCTAAAAAGTCAAAGTCAGGAATTCCTTGACTTTGGCTTTTTTCTTATAAGGAAAGAAGGTATAAAACTTTGGCGTTAATCTGTCTAGCTCCAGCGCCTAGCCCGCCTGAGGTTTTAAGTCAAATCTCTTTGTGATAAAAATCATCACTAAGAGATTCGTCTTAAACTTGTCGGGGCTGACCAAGGCGCCTGCGCTTTTCTTATTGATCTAGCTGCGGCTCCTAGCGATTACAAATAGTTATTTCTGATGAACGTAGGGAAATAGCAACCCTACTTTTACATTCCTATCTATTTGTACTAGCCTCCGCTTTTCAATTTGCTTTTAGGTTCTTATGAATGATATGATAAAATTTATGCAATAGTGTCGGGAGAGTGAATTACAAGTGAGCAAGCGTGACTATTATGATGTACTTGGCGTTGGAAAAGACGCTTCAAAAGAAGAAGTAAAAAAGGCTTACAGAAAGTTAGCCAGAAAATATCATCCAGATGTTAATAAAGAAGCAGATTCGGCTGATAAATTTAAGGAAGCAAAAGAAGCATATGAAGTATTGAGCGACGAACAAAAACGTGGTCAGTATGATCAATTTGGCCATTCAGGGCCACAAAGCCAAGGTTTTGGAGGAGGAGCACAAGACTTCTCAGGTTTTGGAGATATTTTTGACATGTTCTTCGGTGGGGGCGGACGTCGTCGTGACCCTAATGCACCTCAACAGGGGGCCGATTTACAATATACAATGACATTAGAATTTGAAGAAGCAATTTTTGGGAAAGAGACAGATATTACAATTCCAAAAGAAGAAACGTGTGATACCTGTTCAGGATCAGGTGCAAAACCTGGTACAAAGGTGAATACCTGTTCTCATTGTAATGGATCTGGGCAGTTAAATACAGAGCAAAACACACCATTTGGCCGTGTTGTCAATAAGAGAGTGTGCCATTACTGTAATGGAACCGGTAAAGAAATTTCTGAAAAATGCGCTACATGTGGTGGAACCGGTAATGTACAAAAAAACAAAAAAATTCATATTTCTATCCCAGCCGGAATTGATGTAGGTCAACAAATACGTGTTCCTGGAAAAGGAGAATCTGGCGTTAATGGTGGCCCAGCTGGAGACTTATATGTAGTTATTCAAATTAGACAGCATGAATTTTTCGAGCGTGAAGGAGATCATATCTACTGTGATTTACCAGTTACTTTTGCTCAGGCAGCATTAGGTGATGAGATGGAAGTACCAACAGTCCATGGTAAAGTAATGTTAAAGATACCTGCTGGAACACAGGCAGGAAAGACTTTCCGACTAAAAGGTAAAGGCGCTCCAAATGTTCGTGGTTATGGTCAAGGTGATCAACATATTAAAGTTCGAGTGATTACTCCTACAAAACTATCTGATCGTCAAAAAGAATTATTGAGAGAATTTAATGATATTGAAGGTAATAAATCAATCGATGAGCAGGATGGATCATTTTTTCAACGTTTCAAAAAAGCTTTTAAAGGTGAATAAGGGTGTTAGCTTCTAACACCCTATACATATTTTCTATCACGAATAATTTAGTTTAACCAAAACGATTACATTCGCCATTTTACCTTTGGCGATATATAAAGTTTCTTAAGAAATGAGTGGGTCTAATTGAAATGGTCGGAAATTTGTGTACACACAACAAATGAAGCAATTGAACCGATTTCGAATATACTTCATGAAACTGGCGCAAGTGGTGTAGTAATTGAGGATCCTTTAGATTTAATCACAGAGCGAGAAGATAATTTCGGTGAGATTTATGAGCTTAATAAGGATGAATACCCAGAAGAGGGTGTATATATTAAAGCTTATTTACCAATAAATAGCTTTCTCGGTGAAACAGTAGATGAAATAAAACAGGCTATAAATAACCTATTGTTGTACGATATTGACATCGGTAGAAATACAATTACTTTAAGTGAAATTAATGAAGAAGAATGGGCTACAGCATGGAAAAAATATTATAAGCCTGTTAAAATTTCTAAAAAAATAACGATTACACCCACGTGGGAAGACTACACACCAAAATCACCTGATGAAATAGTGCTCGAATTAGATCCGGGTATGGCCTTTGGCACAGGAACTCATCCCACTACTGTGCTCAGTATTCAAGGAATCGAAAGGTATATAAAAAACAATGATGAAGTAATTGATGTTGGGTGTGGTTCGGGTGTCTTAAGCATTGCTTCTACATTACTTGGTGCAAAAGAAGTATACGCGTATGACCTAGACGAAATTGCGGTAAAAAGCACAAAACTTAATGCAAAACTGAATAAAGTTGATAAAAAAATTATTACAAAGCAGAACAACTTATTGGATCATGTCAGTAAACAAGCAGATTTGATTGTCTCCAATATTTTAGCTGAGATAATTGTCCGATTTATTAAAGAGGCCTGGGATAACCTGAAAGAAGAAGGTTTGTTCATCACTTCAGGAATTATTCAGGCTAAAAAAGACCTCGTGAAAGATCAGTTACAACAAAATGGCTTTACTATTATTGAGGTAAATGAAATGGAAGACTGGGTTTCCATTGTGGCTAAGAAAGTATTGAAATAAAAAGTAGGTGCTGCAATTGCAACGTTATTTTGTCCCGGAAGGTAATTGGGAAGATGATGAACTTATAATTACAGGTGATGATTCACATCATGTAATAAGAGTGATGCGCGGAGATATAGGCGATAAAATGATATGCAATCATCCGAGTGGCTATGCTGTTCTTGGTGAAATAATTTCCATAGATCAGCAATGCGTAACACTTTCAATTAAAGAAAGATTGCAAGAAACTGTTGAATTGCCTGTACAAGTAACAATTGCACAAGGTTTACCAAAAGGCGACAAATTAGAATATGTCTTACAAAAAGGGACAGAACTAGGTGCATCCTGTTTTATTCCTTTTTCAGCAGAACGATCGGTAGTTAAATGGGATGAAAAAAAAGCCTCGAAAAAAATGTCCCGTTTCGCTAAAATTGTTAAAGAAGCAAGTGAACAAAGTCATCGAAATCGTATTCCACAAGTTACGCGGGTAATGAATATTGAAGGCTTAATTGCAGAGACAGATGAATATGACGTGAAAATTTTTGCTTACGAGGAAGAGGCAAAAACAGATCATTTTGTAACATTTGCCTCTATCCTAACAAGGCTGAAATCGAGTCAACGAATAGTTGTTTGTATAGGTCCTGAAGGTGGATTTTCGGGTAATGAAGTTGCTTTGTTAAAAGAAAACGGCTTTAAATCTGTTCGACTCGGACCAAGAATATTACGAACTGAAACAGCGCCAATATACGTATTGGCCTGTATTTCTTATCAATTTGAAGAATTGGGGTGCTAGGGATGACAACAGTAGCCTTTCATACATTAGGTTGTAAAGTGAATCATTATGAAACAGAAGGAATATGGAACATGTTTAAGGCTCAAAATTATGAGCGTGTGGACTTTGACCGTCAAGCAGATGTTTATGTGATTAATACTTGCACCGTAACAAATACAGGTGACAAAAAAAGTAGGCAAACCATTCGTCGTGCTGTTAGGAAAAATCCAGAAGCTGTCGTCTGTGTTACGGGATGTTATGCACAAACATCTCCGGGTGAAATTATGGAAATTCCCGGTGTGGATGTAGTAGTTGGAACGCAAAACCGTAAAAAAATGATCGGATATATCGAGGAACATTTAGAAACTCGCGAACCTGTTAATGGTGTTGAAAACATCATGAAAAACCGTGTGTTCGAAGAAATGGATGTCCCTGAATTTACGGACAGAACCCGCGCTTCATTAAAAATCCAAGAAGGTTGTAACAATTTTTGTACGTTTTGTATTATTCCATGGTCACGTGGATTATTACGTTCCCGTAACCCAAAAGATGTTGTGGTACAGGCACAGCGCTTAGTTGACGCTGGATACAAAGAAATTGTATTAACCGGAATTCATACAGCTGGTTATGGGGAAGATATGCAGGATTATAATTTTGCGAAACTCCTGCAAACACTTGAGACAGAAGTGAAAGGCCTAAAACGAATTCGCATTTCTTCCATTGAGGCTAGTCAAATTACAGATGAAGTAATTGATGTCCTCGATAGATCAGAAAAAATTGTACGTCATTTACATGTACCTTTACAAGCGGGATCTGACACAGTACTAGACCGTATGCGCCGAAAATATACGAGTGACTTTTATTTTCAAAAGGTCGAAAAAATTAAAAAAGCTTTACCTGGCTTAGCGATAACATCAGATGTTATTGTTGGTTTTCCTGGTGAAACGGAAGAAGAATTTATGGAAACCTATAATTTTATTAAAAAAGTGGGTTACTCTGAATTACATGTTTTTCCATATTCGCAACGTACAGGTACACCAGCAGCTAAAATGAAGGGTCAAGTAAATGATGAGGTCAAAAATGAACGTGTACATCAATTAATTGATTTATCAAATCAATTAGCTAAAGAGTACGCATCAGAATATGAAAATGAAGTAGTGGAAGTTATTCCAGAGGAACGTTCAAAAGACGCTGAAAATCCAAATATGTTAGTAGGATATTCTGACAATTATCTTAAAGTTAGATTCCCTGGTTCAGATGATTTAATCGGTAAAATTGTGCGCGTTAAAATTACAAAAGCAGGATATCCATATAATGACGCTACATTTGTACGCATTATGGATGTTGATCTCACTTCAAAAATTGTGTGAGTTTTTAATACCCGGTTAACACTGGGTATTTTTTTACACGTAAGGAAAGTATAAACGTATTGAGGAAACGCCGGTATAAGTAAAACTTTCGCATTCGCTATTAAGGATGAGGCGAATGCCGAGTTTTTCTAACAAGGAAAGAAAGTATAAAACTTTGGCGTTAATCTGTCTAGCTCCAGCGCCTAATCCCTCGAGGTTTTAAGTCAAATCTCTTTGTGATAAAAATCATCACTAAGAGATTCGTCTTAAACTTGTCGGGGCTGACCAAGGCGCTTGCGCTTTTCTAAACTTACTAAATACCTTAGGCAATAGATTTTTATACACAATAATGCTATTATAATCAAAGAGGTACGAACAACTTATAAAGAGAGGGCGTTAATCATGACAAAGGATCTTGCAAAATACATTGATCATACACAATTAAAACCTGATACAACGGAAGAAAAAATAAACAGTATTATTCAGGAAGCAAAGGAATATGAATTTGCATCTGTATGTGTGAATCCATATTGGGTAAACCATTGTTTTAATGAATTAAAAGATACAAGTGTAAAAGTTTGTACTGTAATTGGTTTTCCACTTGGCGCAACAACTACAGAAACGAAAGTATTTGAAACAAAGAATGCAATTAATAACGGTGCAACAGAAGTAGATATGGTGATAAATGTTGGAGCATTGAAATCAAACAATGATTCATTTGTGGAACAGGATATCAGAGAAGTTGTTTCAGCAGCAAAAGGACATGCTTTAACAAAAGTTATTATTGAAACATCCCTTCTTACAGAAGATGAAAAAACTCGTGCTTGTAAACTAGCTAAAACTGCAGGAGCTGATTTTGTAAAAACATCAACAGGTTTCTCTGGTGGCGGAGCTACAGTAGAGGATATCAAATTAATGCGAGAAACGGTAGGACCTGATTTGGGAGTTAAAGCATCTGGTGGTGTTCGTGATTTGGAAACTACAGAAGCAATGATTGATGCTGGCGCTACACGAATTGGAGCTAGTGCTGGAATTGAAATTCTAGCTGGTAAGCAAGGTTCATCAGATTATTAAGAACAAAAGCGCCCGTTCATAAAATGGCAATTATTAACGGTGTTTCAATTAATAGTTCCAAAACTTTTTAAAAAGCATTCGAAAATCAGTTGACCAGTTTGTGACAATATATTATAATTATTTAAGGCATGTGATATGAATACTTGCCTGTATAATCCTGTTTTATGCTTCGGAGGGAGGGAAATTAGTATGTCAAATACAACTCGCGTTCGTAAAAACGAGTCTATAGAGGATGCTCTTCGTCGCTTTAAACGTAGTGTGTCAAAAAGTGGTACACTACAAGAATATCGCAAGCGTGAACACTATGAAAAACCTAGCGTTAAGCGTAAAAAGAAATCAGAAGCTGCTAGAAAGCGTAAATTCTAAAGAGGGTGCAATAGCGTGACATTACTAGAACAGTTAAATGCAGATATGAAACAAGCTATGAAGGATAAAGATAAAGATAAGCTTGGGGTCATCAGAATGGTAAAGGCGTCATTACAGAACGAAGCGATTAAGCAAGGGAAAGATGCGCTTTCAAAGGATGATGAATTAACTGTATTATCTAGAGAGTTAAAGCAAAGAAAAGATTCCCTCCAAGAATTCAAAGCTGCTGGACGTGATGATCTTGTATCGAAACTTGATGTAGAAATCAAAGTGTTACAAGCATATATGCCTAAACAGTTATCTGAACAAGAACTTGAAGAAATTGTTCAGAACACAATTCAAGAAGTTAATGCAACATCTAAAAAAGAGATGGGTAAAGTAATGAGTGCAGTCATGCCTAAAGTAAAAGGTAAGGCGGATGGTTCAAGTATTAATAAACTTGTATTAAAGCATTTAAGTAACTAATTCATCGCTAATACGAAATTTGACAACCCTTGTCGGTACATACTGGCAAGGGTTTTTAATTTCTCGAGTTTAAATATGCTAACAAAACTGTAACTGTTGTGATACTATCAAAATAGTATCTATATATTTATATATGGTTTAAATGAAACCAAATAGACTGTAAAACCGTATAACATACTAAGCTAAAGGGGGTGATTACGTATGAAGTACAAAAAACTCACTACATATCTTGTTTTAGTAATTATCATTTTTATGGGATTATTGTTTTTTGGCAATAGCGCAATAGCCGCTGAATCCTCTGGTGAAGGGGAACAAGTATATATCATTCCGATTGAGGATACAGTAGAGCAAGGATTAAAGGCATTCCTTTCAAGAGCAACACAGGTAGCAGAGGATAAGGGCGCTGATTATATCATTTTCGAAGTTGATACTCCAGGAGGACGTGTTGATGCAGCAGGTCAAATTGCGGAGTTAATACAAAATTTAGAAACACCTACCATTGCTTTTATTGTTAATAAAGCATTATCAGCAGGATCGTATATTGCATTAAATACGGATACAATTTATATGAAAGCCCATGCGACTATGGGAGCTAGTGGTGTTATAAATCGGGATGGCACTGCAGCTAATAAAAAAGCACAATCGGCATGGCTGGCGGCTATGAAGAGTGCAGCGGAATCCCAAGGAAGAGATCCCAAATATGCAGCGGCTATGGCCAATCCCGAAATTGATTTACCAGAACTCGGAGCTCCAAAAGGAGAGTATTTAACTCTTGGACCTGAATCTGCGGTAGAAGTAGGTTATGCGGCAGGTATAGTAGAGGACCGGACGGAACTTTTAAATGAAATGGGTATACAAAACGCTACAATCATAGAAATCGAGCCCACTTTATCGGAAAAACTGGCAAGGTTTTTAACAAATCCGATTGTTATCCCAATTTTGCTAACGATTGCAAGCTTAGGTTTAATTATAGAGATATTTTCACCTGGATTTGGTATACCTGGTATTATAGGATTATTGTCATTAGTTTTATTCTTCTATGGACATATTGTAGCTGGGCTAGCGGGAATGGAAGCTATTATCTTAATAATATTAGGTATCATTTTAATAATAGCCGAGTTTTTTGTACCGGGAGGGATTGTCGGAGTGTTAGGAATTGGTTGTGTAGTAGCTTCATTGTTTATCTCGGGTCAGGATATCGGACAGATGGCGATGAGTATTGGAATAGCATTTCTTATCTCAATAATCACAGCTGTTATTTTATTTAAAAGAATAGGTATGGAAAAAGGAGTCTTCAGGCATATCATACTGAAGGATAAGACTTCTACGGAACTAGGTTATGTTTCAACAGTTAATCGCCTTGAGTTAATTGGTCTTGAAGGAAAAACGTTAACACAACTACGCCCGTCGGGAACTGCGAGGTTTGATGAAGAACGTTTAGATGTAGTTTCGGAAGGTCGTTTCATTCAAGAAGAACAACCGATAAAAATTATTAAGGTTGAGGGATCTCGTATTGTAGTTAGAGAAATATAATATAAAAATTGGAGGAATGAAAATGGATTTAGAAGCAATTATGCCGTTTATTATTATCGGTATCATTTTAATTGCAGTAGTTGTTTTGTTTACATTTATTCCTGTTATGCTTTGGATTAGTGCATTAGCAGCAGGTGTAAAGGTTGGTATTTTTACTTTAGTTGGTATGCGCTTACGTCGAGTAGTTCCATCACGTGTAATTAACCCACTTATTAAGGCGTATAAGGCTGGTTTGGACCTAAATACAAATCAGCTGGAAAGCCATTACTTAGCTGGTGGTAATGTGGATAGGGTCGTTGACGCATTGATCGCTGCACACAGAGCCAATATTGAATTACAATTTGAACGTGGTGCTGCAATTGATCTTGCAGGAAGAGACGTATTAGAAGCGGTTCAAATGAGTGTTAATCCAAAAGTAATTGACACACCATTTATTTCAGGTATTGCGATGGATGGAATTGAGGTAAAAGCTAAAGCGCGTATTACAGTTCGTGCGAATATTGACCGTCTTGTTGGTGGTGCTGGTGAAGAAACTGTTATTGCTCGTGTCGGTGAAGGAATAGTAAGTACGATTGGTAGTTCGAAAACACATGCTAAAGTATTAGAAAATCCAGATAGCATTTCACGTACTGTGTTAGATAGAGGACTAGACGCTGGTACTGCATTTGAAATTTTATCGATTGATATTGAAGATATTAACATTGGTAAAAACATCGGAGCTATCTTACAAACTGACCAAGCACAAGCAGATAAAAGTATCGCACAGGCTAAAGCAGAAGAAAGACGTGCAATGGCAGTTGCACAAGAACAAGAGATGTTGGCACGAGTTCAGGAAATGCGTGCATCTGTTGTGGAAGCTGAAGCTGAAGTACCAAAAGCGCTTGCTGAAGCACTTCGCTCAGGTAACCTTGGTGTAATGGATTATATGAATTATAAAAATATTGATGCAGATACAGATATGAGGGATACAATTGGTAAGCTATCAGAAGATAATAATGACGATAGTAATCAATAATACCTGTCAACCGAATTCAGGAGGGGTATAATGGATGCCATTTTTGAAACCATTTTCGGCAATATACTTATCATTTTAGCTATTGTTGGTGGTATTGCTGGGTTTATCAAGGATCAAAAAAATAAGGGTAGTAAATCAACTAAACCTTACTCAACCCCAAAACCAACTCGTACACCATCAGGTGGAGGACATCAAGCTAATAATGAAGGGGTATCAACAGAACAAACGTATAGTACATCTATGCGAGAGCAATTAGATTCAACAACACATCGTGCCATTGAGCATGGAGAACATGATGCATTATCTAATAGTAACCTGGGTACACCTTCAAAAAGTTCGAATAATAATCAAATGAAGAAGCAAATTAAAGGCAATTTATCAAAACAGGGCTTAGTGAGTGGTATTATCATGTCCGAAGTATTAGGGCCACCAAGAGCAAAAAAGCCGTATAGAAGTGTTCTAACTGATCGCAGGAGATAATGTCTAAAAACCTTCCAAGGTAGAGTTTTCAACTCAACCAATTGGAAGGTTTTTTTATGTTCTTAATTCATGCTTTTATTCATAAATATGAAGGGGAGAGGAGGTTGCACCTTTGACAAAAAAACATCAACGATTCCTACCTTGGATTATGAACCAATTTGCGCTTCCTTCTGATATAGTTTCTGACTTACCAAGAATTACAATACTAGGTCAACTTCATGTATACATTGAAAATCATAAGGGATTGGTCGTTTATTCTGATACAGAATTAACTTTAAAGACACATACAGGATTGATTAGAATAACAGGCTCTGGATTTGTACTTAAAATGATGCTACCTCAGGAGCTATTACTAGAAGGAACAGTTAATGACGTAACATATATCACTAACTAAAAGGAGGTAGCAATGAAACAAGTACAAGGATCATTTATAACAGGATATGTAATCATTTTGATTGAAGGCAGTAACCCAGAGAAATTATTACAGCATTGCGTAAATCAAGAGATATTGGTATGGAATGTCAAGAAAGAATCACACACATCATGTCAGGCTAATATTAGGTTACAGGATTTAAGTAAATTAAATGGATTCCAAAATGATGGATCATATACTATCACAGTTACACGTGAATTTGGATTGCCATTTATAGTGAAAAAACTGGTTAGCAGAAAAGAATTTCTTTTAAGTATAGGAATTTGTTTTTTGTTAATTTTGTATTTATCCAATATTATTTGGGACGTAAAAATCAATGGTGTACCTAAAGACATAGAGAAAAAAATAACCAAGCAATTAAACACATATGGAGTCCATACAGGCGCTTTAGTCTTTTCCATTGATTCCCCAAGTGATATACAACAGAAACTACTACATGATATTCCTGAATTATTATGGGTTGGTGTTGAAAAAAAGGGGACAACCTTTCAAATTGAGGTTGTAGAGAAAACAATTGTAAAGAAAAAAGAAGTACAAGGTCCAAGTAATTTGATCGCTACCAAAAAAGGTGTGGTCAGCTATGTGTATGTATCAAAAGGCATGCCAAAAGTAAAAGTGAATGATTTTGTTAAGCCTGGCGATTTATTGGTTTCGGGGAATATTAGTGAAGATAAAGAAAAACCTAACTTAGTAGAAGCGGAAGGAGAAATTGTTGCAAAAACCTGGTATGAAGTTTCCGTTACGATACCACTAGAAGCGGAATACCAGGAACTGACCGGTGAAAAAGATAAAAAATTATATTTTGAAGTAGGTGATTTACAAGTTCCTTTTTGGGGATTTGGATCGAGTGAATTTGAGCATGTACAAACAGATATCAATCGAACCCCATTACATTTTTTTAATTGGGAACTTCCAATTAATATAATTGAATCCACCCAGCATGAAAAAACGTATAGAAAAGAGAAGCGTTCTAAAGGTGATGCTATAAAGGTTGGAATAGAACAGGCTAAAAACGAATTGTTATTACGTCTAGATAAAAACGCAAAAGTTATTTCTGAAAAAGTTTTGCATGAAAGTTCTGGTAATGGTAAAGTAAAATTAATCTTATATTTGACGGTTGAAGAAAATATTGCTAAATCCGTACCTATAAATCAAGGAGATTGATTATGACCAAAAACCTAAATACAATTGATTTACATTTAACTAATCAAAGTGAAGCTCTAGCTTTATTCGGGGCAAACGATAAATATTTAAAACAAATTGAAGATAAACTTGACGTATCAATTGTGACAAGAGGAGAGAAAGTGAGTGTATCCGGTACAGAGGAAGCAAATGCTTTAGCTCAGGATATACTACTTTCCCTATTAAACATTATCAGGAAAGGTTTAACCATTGCAGAACGTGATGTAGTTTATGCCATTGAGCTTGCCAAAGAGGGAAAAATTAATCAATTTGAAACATTATTTGAAGATGAGATTACTAAAAATGTAAAAGGTAAGCCGATTCGTGTAAAAACGTTGGGGCAAAAAAAATACATTGCAGCTATAAAATCGAATGATCTTGTTTTTGGAATAGGTCCTGCAGGTACTGGTAAGACATATCTTGCAGTAGTAATGGCTGTTCATGCATTAAAAACAGGAAAGGTGAAGCGGATTATCTTAACCCGTCCCGCAGTAGAAGCTGGTGAAAGTCTGGGTTTCTTACCAGGTGACCTTAAAGAGAAAGTGGATCCATATCTACGTCCATTATATGATGCCCTACACGATGTTTTAGGTGCTGAACAAACATTGCGATTAATTGAAAGAGAAACAATAGAGATTGCACCACTTGCTTACATGCGAGGCCGTACACTTGATGATGCATTTGTTATCCTAGACGAGGCACAGAATACGACACCCGAACAAATGAAAATGTTCTTAACGCGACTAGGGTTTGGTTCGAAGATGGTAGTAACCGGTGATGTGACACAGGTCGATTTACCAAGAGGAGTTAATTCCGGTTTGCGAACAGCAGATCAATTATTATTCAAAGTAAAAGGAATAGAATTCATACACTTAACACAGACAGATGTTGTAAGACACCCATTGGTTCAACACATCATTGAAGCATACGATAATTCAAATAATAAAGATGGTTGATTTTAGAAAATAAGCCCCAACAACTTAAATTGATGAGGGCTTATTTCTACTATCTGAGGTGAATTGCTGATGAAACTGCGAAACATAATGAAGTCTTTAGTAGCCCTTAAAACAAAATGGATTTCAATCGTTTTTCCTATGCTCGTGTTAGGGATTTTAATTTTCCTCATGACCATAAACAATGTACATACAGAAACATATGATATCGAACGGTTTAGTAATGCAAAAGAGACCATCCGGTCACCAATTACAATTGAGAATGAACAAGAAACAAAACGTAAAACTCGTGAAACGCTTCAAGCTGTAAACGATCGATATAATATATCAAAAGAAATAAATGAAGAACAAATAAATTACATAATCGAAATTTTTGATGCAATTGCTAAAGTTGAGGAAAAAAAGCCGATGGATGTTCAAGCATCAGAGAAGAACGACGGTGCAATTATTTTAAGTAGCCAGGAAAAGGTTCAACTTCTTCAACAAATTTTATCATCTGAAATAGTAGATACTATTGATAATGGTGTATTACTTCGTTTAGTTGAAGCATCACCTAAAGAACGAGAAAAGGGTGAAAAAATATTTATAGACGCTGTTCAAGAGGTATTAAACAACGGTGTTCGTATGGAAAATGTTCAAAGTGCTACAAATGAAGTCAAACAAGCATTGACATACTCAAAGTTAGATACTGATGTTAGACAGGCTTTGATCACGATAAGTGATTTTGTTGTTGTCGAAAATTCTTTTTATGATGTCGAAAAGACATTAAATGCTAGAAAAGAAGCGGCAAATAATGTAGATCCAGTCGTTATCCGGGCAGGGGAAATCATCGTCCGTGAAGGTCAAACCATTACCGATGAGTTATTTGAAGAATTAAAATTGGTTGGACTACTTAATAATGATCGAAATGTTTATCCTGTTATAGGACTAGCTTTATTAATTTTATTAATCATTGGTGTTATTACATATGAAATGCATCAATTAACGAAACATAACAAATTAGATAATGGTAAAATTGCATCTATCCTGTTAATCAGTTTTATTGTAGTGTCAATGATGAAAGTTGTAAGTTTATACACAACACAAGTCAATCAGTTATTTTTTGTTGTCCCGGTTGCCACAGGTGTTCTTCTTATCAAACAATTAATAAATGAGCGTTTTGCTATCGTACTCGCTGGATTATATGCCATTCTAGGAAGTATACTATTTAATAGTCAAATTCCTGGATCGTTAAACATTGAAGCTGGTATCTATTTTTTCTTTTCTCAGCTCGCTGGAATTATTTTTTTAATGAATGTTAAGGATCGTTTAGCTATTTTAAAAGCGGGAATCGGAATGAGCATTGTTAATATTTTAGCTGTACTAATATTTTTATTTCTGTCCTTTGAAAAATATACCTTAAGTGACTTATTTCTTCAGACTGGATTAGGTTTTGCGGCGGCAATCCTTTCTGTTGTATTTACAATAGGGTTACTCCCATTTTTTGAAACTGGACTAGGTATTTTATCAGACAGCAGACTATTAGCACTAGCAAGTCCAAACCATCCGTTATTACGAAAGATATTAACTGAATCGCCCGGGACCTATCATCATTCTGTAATGGTAGCTAATCTAAGTGAGACAGCTTGTGAGGCCATTGGAGCAAACGGTCTCTTAGCAAGAGTAGGTGCTTATTATCATGATATCGGGAAATTAAAAAAGCCACACCTTTTTATCGAAAATCAATTAACGATAAAAAATCCACATGACTCGATGAGGCCAAAACACAGTGCTGAAATTATCATAAATCATCCATATGATGGTGCAGAAACGTTAAAAAAGAATAAATTTCCTAAAGAGATTATCGATATTGCAAAGGAGCACCATGGAACAACGTTACTTAAATTTTTTTATTACAAAGAGAAAGAAAATAATAAGTCAGTAAATGAAAAGTCATTTCGATACCCTGGTCCAAAACCACAAACTAAGGAAGCAGCTATCATTTGTATCTGTGATTCAGTTGAAGCAGCTGTCCGTTCATTAAATGAACCAACTGAGAAAAAAATAGAAGAAATTGTTTCTGCTATCATGGATGACCGATTAATGGATGGTCAATTAGACGACTCTCCACTCACGCTTAATGAATTAAAAGTTATTCATCGAACTGTATGTGAAGCATTAAAAGGTATTTTTCATTCTCGAATCCAATATCCAACGAAGGAGGCAAAATAGGAATGTATATTGATTTTCACGATAAAACAAGTAAGGTTAATAGTGATTATATTGATATGTTGCAACGTTTATTGATCTTTGCAGCAGACAAAGAAGGAATAACACAAGAGGCAGAGCTATCTGTTAGCTTTGTAACGAATAAAGATATACAAGAACTTAATCGTAACTATCGCGGACAGGATAAACCAACTGATGTTATATCATTTGCTCTGCAGGAAACGATGGAGGATGAACTAAACATAATAGGGGAAGATATGCCTTTAATGCTTGGTGATATTGTTATCTCTATTGAACGTGCGATTGAGCAGGCAGAAGATTATAACCATACCTTTGAACGGGAATTGGGCTTTTTAACAATACATGGTTTCCTTCATTTATTAGGTTATGATCATATGAACGATGAAGAAGAAAAGCAAATGTTTCAAAAACAAGAGGATATTTTAAATGCGTTCGAACTTAGAAGATAAAAAGAAATCGATTGGTTTTTCCTTTGCTTGGAATGGGTTAATAGAAATGATCAAAAACGAGAGGAATTTTCGTATTCATGTACTTGCAACCGTAATTGTTGTTTTAATGGGGGTTTTAATAACACTCTCATATTTAGAGTGGATGATTATCATTCTTGTTATCGGAATTGTTCTCGTTGCAGAAACAACAAATACTGCTGTGGAAAAGCTTATTGATTATTTAAAGCCTGATATTCATCCTTCCGCAAAAGTTATTAAGGATATAGCAGCAAGTGCAGTATTAATAGCTGCAATTATGGCATTCGTTATTGGATGTATAATTTTTGTTCCAAAATTATATAGTTTATTTTTATAAAAACTTGTTCGAATTATAGAGCGGGTTTTTTTAAACATTAATAGTGATTAGTAACATGTTATGTCAAATATTGCATGATGCTATTTTCTTTTCAGTTGTTTTGTCGAATACGTGAAAGTAGATAGTTTTTATAGTATTATAAATGTACATTAGAAAATTAACTTCGGGGGATCAGACATGAATAATTCTTATAAATCAGGATTTGTTGCTATAATTGGACGACCAAATGTTGGTAAATCAACTTTTATGAACCGGGTTATTGGGCAGAAAATAGCCATTATGAGTGATAAGCCACAAACTACAAGAAATAAGATACAAGGTGTACTAACAGATTCAGATGCGCAACTTGTTTTCATCGATACACCAGGAATTCATAAACCTAAACATCGTCTTGGTGATTTTATGGTTAAAATAGCTGAGAATACACTTAATGAAGTGGATGCAATTTTGTTTATGATTAATGCAAAAGAAGGTTATGGTAAAGGGGATCAATATATTTTAGACCGCCTGCAGGAAGTTAAGCGTCCTGTGTACCTAATTATCAACAAGATTGACTTGATTCATCCAGATGATCTGTTTCCTTTAATTGAAAACTATAAAGATAAGTATAATTTTGAAGAAGTTATCCCAATTTCTGCACTAGAAGGTAACAATGTGAATCATTTATTGGACGTATTAAAAGATAAATTACCTGAAGGACCACAGTATTATCCAGAAGACCAAGTGACAGATCATCCCGAACGATTTATTATGGGTGAATTGATTCGTGAAAAAGTGTTACAACTAACACATGAAGAAATTCCCCATTCGATTGCAGTTGTTATTGAAAATATTGAGAAACGAGAATCGAATGCAATATTTATTCAGGCAACAATTGTGACTGAACGGAAAACACAAAAAGGAATTTTAATTGGAAAACAAGGAAGTATGTTGAAAAATATAGGCAAAAGCGCAAGAAAAGACATCGAATCGTTGTTAGGTACGAAGGTGTATTTAGAGCTATGGATCAAGGTGCAAAAGGATTGGCGCAATAAACAAACACAGCTTAAAGAGTTTGGATTCCGTAGTGACGAATATTAAACATGGTAATATTTATATCTCATTCTTTATCAATGTGTGGTCAAAATAAGAGTAAGTACTTAATCAAACATATTAAAAGAAAGGTGGGGTTTCTTGTGGTCGACTTAACCTGGAGATTATTTAGTCATACAGGAAACATTGAAACCTATTTATTATGGAAAGAGCTAGAAAATGATTCAAGTATTAAGGCTTCCGCGCAAAACGAAAATGAAGTAAATGAAGAAATAAATACAAAAATGTAATAGATAGGTGTAGTACAGGCAGTATTAACGAAAGTAAAGGTGAGACTGTGTGCTTGAAAAAATAGAGGGCATTGTTATCAAATCACAGGATTATGGAGAAACTCATAAAATTGTAACGATTTTCAGTAAAAAAGTTGGTAAACTTTCTGCATTAGCTAGAGGTGCCAAAAAAACAAAAAGTAGAATGGCTGCAGTGACACAGCCATTCATTCATGGGGAATTTTTTATATATTTGGGTAAAGGATTAAGTACGATACAGCAAGGTGAAGTGATCAACTCAAATCGGGCGATTCGAGAAGATATAATGAAGACAGCATTTACAGCATTTGTTGTCGAGTTGACAGATAAACTATTGGAAGCAGAAGAACCGGACTACTATATATATGAACAATTAGCCAAAACAATAGCTTGGATTGTAGAGAATGATGATGCTGATATTCCAATTATGATGTATGAACTCAAGCTATATAAAAAAGGCGGCTTTGCTCCAACAGTGGACAGCTGTGTAAATTGTGGTCGAAAGGAAGATTTAGTCAGCTTTTCGATAGCTGAAGGTGGTTTATTATGTAATCGATGTGCATCTATTGATCAACATGCAATAGCATTACCGAAATCAGTTGCTAAATTACTTCGCATATTTTTGGAAGTGGGACTAGAACAGGTTGGTACGATTACGATAAAAGAGCAGAATAAACAGATACTAAGAAAATTGTTAGATGCTTATTATGATCAATATGGTGGATATTTCTTAAAATCAAAAAAATTCCTAAGGCAAATTGATCAATTAAAATAAGGTACTCTTATTGACAAAACACAGAATAATGGATTATGATTTGTACATATTTAAAATGAAGACATGCTATGAGGGAGAAAAGTACCTTTTGTTATCTATTAGAAGCGACCCTAGGACAGTGAAAGCTAGGTGATAGAGCGATTGGGAAAGGAACTCCTAAGCATATAATTTAAAGTGGCTCTATATAATATAGAGCAAGTAGGGTGGAACCGCGGATAATCAAATCCGTCCCTATGTCTAAGTTTTTAGGCATAGAGACGGATTTTTTTTGCACTTAATTCGAAAGGAAGTTTTAAATGAACATTCAACAAATGATTTTAACCTTACAATCTTATTGGTCAGATCAAAATTGCATTCTTATGCAGGCATACGATGTGGAAAAGGGAGCCGGAACGATGTCTCCTATGACTCTGCTTCGTAGTTTGGGACCTGAACCTTGGAATGTTGCTTATGTAGAACCATCTAGAAGGCCTGCTGACGGAAGATACGGCAAAAATCCAAACCGGTTGTATCAGCATCACCAATTTCAAGTTATTATGAAGCCTTCACCAGACAACATTCAGGAGTTATATCTAGAATCTTTAAAGGCATTAGGGATAGACCCCTTAAAACATGATATACGGTTTGTAGAGGATAACTGGGAAAACCCAACACTTGGTGCAGCGGGATTAGGTTGGGAGGTTTGGTTAGATGGAATGGAAATAACACAATTTACCTATTTTCAACAAATTGGTGGATTAGAAGCAAACCCAGTAACAGTTGAGCTAACCTATGGATTAGAACGTCTAGCATCATACATTCAGGATAAAGATAATGTCTTTGAATTGGAATGGACGAATGGCGTAACTGTACACGATATTTTCTTTCAGCCAGAGTTTGAACATTCCACCTATACATTTGAAGAATCAAATACAGACATGTTATTTGAGTTATTTACGAAGTATGAACAAGAAGCAAAAACGATTATGGACAAAGGATTAGTTTTTCCTGCCTATGACTATGTGTTGAAATGTTCCCATACATTTAATTTATTGGATGCAAAAGGAGTTATTTCGGTAACAGAACGTACAGGTTACATAGCAAGAGTTAGAAACCTGGCAAGAACCATCGCAAAAACATACGTAGCAGAACGTGAGAAGCTTGGTTTTCCAATGCTCGAAAAGGAGGAAATATAAATGGCGAATGATGCATTATTTGAAATAGGATTAGAAGAATTACCAGCACGGTTTATTGATGATGCAGAACGTCAATTAAAGGATAAGACTGAAAAGTGGTTACAGGACTTACGTCTTTCTTATACGTCGGTAGAATCATTTTCAACCCCTAGACGCTTAGCTATTCTTATTAAAGGAATTGCTGATTCTCAAACAACCGTTGAAGAAGAAGCAAAAGGACCAGCAATGAAAATAGCACAAGACCAGGATGGGAATTGGACAAAAGCAGCAATTGGCTTTACGAAAGGCCAAGGGAAGTCAATTGAGGATATTTATACAAAAGAAATAAAAGGAACATCTTATATTTTTGTGCAAAAACGAATTGAGGGCAAATCTACTTTCGATTTACTTACTTCCTTTAAAACGATAATTGAATCTATTCAGTTTCCTAAAAATATGCGCTGGTCAACCCAATCAATGCGTTATGCACGTCCAATTCGTTGGCTTGTAGCGCTTTACGGTGATAAAGTAGTACCATTTGAAGTAGCGCAAGTACAAACTGGAAATCAAACATATGGGCACCGTTTCTTAGGTACACAAATCACACTTGAGACAGCTAATACATATCAGAATGAGCTTGAAAAGAGCTATGTGATTGCTGATTCCGAAAAGCGCGAAGAAATGATCGTATCTCAAATTAAAGCGGTTGAAAATGAACATCATTTCAATGTGATAGTTGATACTGATTTGCTGGAAGAAGTACGAAATTTAGTGGAATATCCAACCGTATTTGTTGGTACCTTTGAGAACTCATTTTTACAACTCCCGAGTGAAGTGTTAATTACTTCAATGAAAGAGCATCAACGTTATTTTCCTGTTAAATCATCCGACGGTGAGTTATTATCTTCGTTTATTGGCGTAAGAAATGGTAATCAGGAGCATATGAACACAGTGATTAAAGGAAATGAAAAAGTTATACATGCTCGTCTTTCGGATGCGGTTTTTTTCTTTGAAGAGGATAAAAAGCACAACATTGATTTTTATCAAGAAAAACTACAACGAGTTGTGTTCCAGGAGAAGCTTGGTACAATAACAGACAAGATTGACCGAGTAAAAACGATATCTTCCCAACTAGCTAATCTGCTTCACACGGATATAGATATTACTAAAAGGTCGATTAGAGCAGCAGAGATCTGTAAATTCGATTTAGCAACGAATATGGTAAATGAATTTACCAATCTTCAAGGAGTGATTGGAGAAAAATACGCACTTCACAACCAAGAAGAGAAAAATGTGGCAACAGCAGTACGTGAACATTACTTACCGTTGCAATCGGATGACCCACTTCCAACGACGGAAGAAGGAGCAATTGTTAGTGTGGCAGATAAACTAGACACCATAGTCGGCTGTATATCAATCGGTTTAGTTCCAACAGGATCTCAGGATCCTCACGGATTACGTCGTCAAGCAGTAGGTGTTTTAAGGATTTTAGAAGAAAAGAAATGGAATATAGCGCTAGAGGATTTATTATCGATAACTCGTGAGGTATATCAAAAATTAGAAATAGAACAAAATGATGAAGGAACAATAACAAAAGATATAACAGAATTTTTCCGCCTGCGTGCAAATCATGTTATGAAAATGAATAATATCGAAACAGATGTCATTGAAGCGGTCACACAAAAGCAAATAGGTGTTTTTTATTATGCGATTGATAAAGCAAAAGTACTAGCAGAGAAACGAAATCTAGATGAATTTAAAAGAGTGAATGAATCATTAATTCGGGTCCTTAATTTATCGGAAAAAGCTACACAGGAAAAAGACGTAGACAAATCACTTTTTGAATCAAAGTCTGAAGAATCGTTGTTTAATCATTATCAGGAAATAGCACCTAAGTTTATGGAAGCTAATAGAAATCGGGAAGCTACTGAAGCAATTAACTATTTAGCAACACTTGCAGATCCGATTCACGACTTTTTTGAAAACAACATGGTAATGGCAGACGATGACCTAGTTCGTACTAATCGTTTATCAATGCTAAAAAGTATGGCAGATTTAATCAATCTCTATGCAGACCTAACCAAGATAGAATGGAAACAGCAATTTTAAAATCTCTTCTGTCTTTTCCATCTGAAATAGTCTATAATATTTAGAAATAGTATGACATAATAGGTGTGTAGGTGGTGGAAAAGTGGAATTATCTAATAGACAAGAAAAAATAATTGAAATCGTAAGGGAAAATGGACCAATAACTGGTGAAAATATAGCGCAAAAACTAGATTTAACAAGAGCAACCTTGAGACCTGATTTAGCCATACTAACAATGGCAGGGTTCCTCGATGCTCGTCCACGTGTAGGCTATTTTTTCACTGGGAAAACGGGATCGGAATTATTAACGGAAAAAGTCAAAAAATTTAAGGTGCGTGAATTTCAATCGATTCCAATCGTAGTGAATGAGAGTGCGTCAGTATATGACGCAATTTCAACTATGTTTCTAGAAGATGTAGGTACATTATTTGTAGTCGATAAAAATACATGTTTAACTGGTGTTCTCTCACGAAAGGATTTATTACGTGCAAGTATAGGTAATCAGGATCTAACGAATGTACCTGTACATATTATCATGACGCGGATGCCTAACATTACTTTCTGCAGAAAAGATGACTTATTAATAGAAGCTGCAAACAAATTAATTAATAAGCAAATAGATGGTATTCCCGTAATAAAAGACACAGATGCCGGGAATGAAATTGTAGGACGAATAACCAAAACCACGATTACAAAAGCTTTTGTAGAGCTGATTATGGATGATCATTTATAAGGGAGGAGCATATTTATGGGGAAGAAACCATTAGTTTATGTTCTATCAGATTCTGTTGGAGAAACTGCTGAATTAGTTATTAAGGCTGGATTAAGCCAATTTAACGGTGGAGAATATAAAATTCATCGTATACCATATGTTGAAGATAAAACAATTATTGATGAAACATTACAACTTGCTAAGGAAAAAGAAGCAATCATTGGATTCACGCTTGTTGATCCTGAATTGCGTGCCTATTTAAATGAAGAAGCAAGTAAAGTTAAAGTAGAAGCAATTGATATCATGGGACCGATGATGAAATCAATGGAACGAGTGTTTTCAACAAGTCCACGTCTTGAGGCTGGTTTGGTCCATCAATTGGATGAAGATTATTTTAAACGAGTTGAAGCAATCGAATTTGCGGTAAAATATGATGATGGACGTGACCCGAGAGGGATTTCCCGTGCAGATATTATTCTAATTGGCGTGTCCAGAACCTCTAAGACCCCGTTATCACAATATCTAGCACACAAGCGGTTAAAAGTTGCCAATGTGCCATTGGTGCCAGAGGTAGATCCACCCGAAGAATTGTTTGAAGTAGACCCAGAAAAATGCATTGGGTTGAAAATTACAGCGGATAAATTAAATGAAATCAGGAAAGAGCGGTTAAAAGCACTAGGTTTAGGTGACAAAGCTACATATGCAAACATGGACAGGATTCACCAAGAGCTTGCTTTCTTTGAAAAAACAGTAAATAAAATTGGCTGCAAAACGATTGATGTATCAAACAAAGCAGTCGAAGAAACCGCGAATAGTATATTACAGATGATAAAGAGATAATATTCGTATATAGATAAATATAGAAGGTATAAGCATTCTACATTAACAAAAGTAGGGTGCTTTCCTGTTCGTAAATCAATAGAATATAATACTAGTAATTTAGTAATATATGATATATAATTAATATTTGTGTTTAAATGATATTTCGTATTGGCAACTTTACATACATGTTAAACACCTTGTGATGTTTTAAAATAATCTACAAATAGGAAGGATTCTCTTTCTTTTATGTAGAATAAATAGAACATGACATCTTTTTTACACTGATAGTATAAGTTTATTCTTAATTAAAGGAGGTTTATGTATTAACTCCATGAGGAATAATAGTAAAAAACGGTGGACGTGTGGATGAACATAATCAATACTTATGTACGATCACTTTCATCGATTATAATTATTAAATAGAAAGCTCCTTCTAAGTTTAAAAACATGATAGAAGGAAATTTTTTTTCGAGTCAGAAAAAAATATTGTCGAATCTTGCAGGGTTTTTATCATTATATCTAGAATAATAAAACATGGTGGTATATATGCCTAATCAAATTCCAGAAGAAACAATTGAAGAAGTACGGAAAGCAAATGACATCGTTGATGTGATTGGTGAGTATGTACAGTTAAAAAAACAAGGAAGAAATTATTTCGGGCTATGTCCGTTTCATGGAGAAAAAACTCCATCCTTTTCAGTCACTCAGGAAAAACAAATTTTTCATTGCTTTGGTTGTGGAAAAGGCGGTAATGTAGTGACATTTTTAATGGAGATGGAGAAGTTTTCATTCTTTGAAGCAATGGAGCATTTAGCTGAAAAAAGTGGTATATCTTTACCTGAAACAAGTAAGAATGAAAGAAGCTCTCTTTCGGAAGAAAATCAAAGTGTCCTATCCGCATATGAATGGTTAACAAAACTGTATCACCATCTATTACGATTTACGAAAGATGGTAAGGAAGGTTATAACTATTTTAAGCAAAGAGGCATAAGTGAAGAAACAGCTGACTTATTTCAGCTTGGTTTTGCACCTAATGATAATGATTTTACAGCTGAGTTCCTAAAGAAAAAGGGTTTTCATCAACAAATTTTGGCAAAAGCAGGTTTAATTTTACTACAAGAAGATAATAAAGTTACAGATAGGTTTAGTGGTAGGGTAATGTTCCCTATACGTAATCATCTTGGTAAAACAATTGCTTTTGGTGGTAGAACCATATCAAATGGTGAACCAAAGTATCTAAATAGTTCAGAAAGTGAACTTTTTCAAAAGGGTAAGCTGTTATACAATTTTGATTTGGCTAAAAAACATATACGTAAAGAAAGTGAGGCAGTTTTGTTTGAAGGCTATATGGATGTTATATCGGCCTATCAAGCTGGTGTAAAAAACGCTATAGCTACACTTGGTACATCGTTAACAACGAACCAAGCAAAGCTGTTAAAACGTTATGTCGATACAGTAATCATTTGTTATGACGGTGACGACGCTGGGGTGGAAGCAACTTATAAAGCTTCATCTATCCTTAAAGAAACGGGTTGTCGTGTGAAGATTGCCAGGCTGAAGGATGGGATGGACCCGGATGATTACATCAACGAGTATGGCGAGACGTCATTTCAGAATGATGTGATAAAAGCAAGTGAAACGTATATATCTTTTTATATGCGATATATTAAAAGAAGCTTTAACTTGAGTCTTGAGGATGATCGTTTTAAATATATTGATTCCATTCTTAAAGAATTGGCAATGATTGATAGTTCTATCGAAAGGGAATATTACTTAAAAGAAATAAGTAATGAATTCAATGTATCGATAGAAACATTAAAGCAAGAAATGCCTACTTATCGTAAAGAAGTGGGACAGAATAAGGATAAGAGAGAAGAGAACAGATATACTAATAGGGCTAAGAACAATTATCAAACAAAAAAATTACTACCAGCATTTCAAAATGCTGAAAAACAACTTATTGCATATATGTTGAAAGATGCAGCCATAACTGATAAAGTGCAGGAGGAAATAGGTGCAGCGTTCAATATGGACGCGCACAAAATTATTGCGATTCACCTTTATGCATATTATGAAGAAGGTCATTCTTCTGATGTCAGTTATTTCATTGAAAAAATAACCGACCAGGATATTAAAAATTTAGTTATAGAAATAGCAATGATTCATACTGATGAAAACATTAGTGATAAAGAAATTAAAGACTATATTAGAATCATTCGGGCTGAAAACAACGATGTAGCTAGCATTAAGGCATTAAAACAAGAACAAAGGTTAGCTGAACAACAACAAGATCCAATTAGAGCGGCACAAATTGCGATGCAAATCATTGAAATTCAAAAGCAGCTAAATAATTCTCATTGATATAAATGAAGTATGGAAGGAGGGGGACTCATGGCCGAAAATATGCCTTCACAAACAAAGGAAAATGAAAATGAGTTAACTCTTGAACAAACAAAAGATCAATTACTCGAAATGGGTAAGAAACGCGGTACACTGGCATATGAAGAAGTTGCTGATCGCTTGTCTCATTTTGAGATAGAATCAGAACAAATGGATGAATTTTATGAGTACCTAGGCGAACAAGGTGTGGAAATAATCGGTGAATCTGAAGATGATCCAAATATGCAACAAATTTCAAAAGAAGAGACATTTGATCTAAATGATTTAAGTGTCCCGCTTGGGATTAAAATAAATGATCCCGTTCGTATGTATTTGAAAGAGATAGGACGCGTTGATTTATTATCAGCTAAAGATGAGATTGATCTTGCCACTCGTATTGAAAAAGGTGACGAAGAAGCTAAGCGACGTCTAGCGGAAGCAAACTTGCGATTAGTGGTTAGTATTGCTAAACGGTATGTAGGACGAGGTATGTTATTTTTGGACCTTATTCAAGAGGGTAACATGGGTCTAATTAAAGCGGTAGAAAAGTTCGATTACCGCAAAGGGTTTAAATTTAGTACGTATGCTACATGGTGGATCCGCCAGGCAATAACACGTGCAATTGCTGATCAGGCAAGAACAATAAGAATCCCTGTTCACATGGTTGAAACGATTAATAAGTTGATTAGAGTTCAACGTCAATTACTTCAAGATTTAGGGCGCGAGCCTACACCGGAAGAAATTGGACAAGAAATGGAATTAACTCCTGATAAAGTTAGGGATATTCTGAAAATCGCTCAGGAACCTGTCTCGCTTGAAACACCAATTGGTGAAGAGGATGACTCCCATTTAGGAGATTTTATTGAGGACCAGGAAGCTGTGTCACCGTCAGATCATGCCGCTTATGAACTTCTGAAAGAACAGCTTGAAGATGTTCTCGATACGTTAACTGATAGAGAAGAAAACGTTTTACGACTACGGTTTGGTCTTGATGATGGCAGGACGCGAACATTGGAAGAGGTTGGGAAAGTATTTGGTGTTACAAGAGAACGTATACGCCAAATCGAAGCAAAAGCACTCCGTAAACTTCGCCACCCAAGTAGAAGTAAACGATTGAAGGATTTCCTCGAATAAATATAGTATCAGTCATTGACACAAAGTGTGATCAATGACTGTTCATATTGGGTTAATTTTTACGTGCAATAAATATAGATGTTGTTATCTATATTGAGGTGAACATGTATGGCAGAAGAAGACCGGATAACCACGATAATTAATGAGTTAAACTATTGGAAAAGAAATAAAATGTTACCTGCTGTTTACTGTGACTATCTGTTAGCATTATACACCAACGGGGATGGTTCTGGAGAGGATGAACAGGTAAAACATGCTAAAAAAAGACGGTCAACTTTAACAATAGCTCAATTTATCTTATTGATTTTATTGTTGCCCATTGCAATTTTAGTCATTTACTCAACCTTTTTTCAAGATTACATACAGCTTGGCGTATTAATGCTTTTTATCCTTTATTCATTTTGGCAATTCAGAGGATTCAAATTACGACAAAATTCTTTCTACCATTTATCTTTTGCTATTTTTTTATTATTAATTTTTTTAACGACGATATTTTTAAGTAATACATATATTGTAATAAATTGGTTTACAGAGTTAGTTATGATCATGAATTTTGTATGCTGGATTATAGTGGGTACTAAAATGGAATTAAAATATCTATTGTTTGCTAGTATTTTTGGTATATTATTAGTGGGACTGTTTTTTGTTCTATAATTAGTCACATATTATCCCTTTAAACTATTCTAATTTTGAAGTAAACTAGTTATAGTTATGCTCAATTACATTAAAGAGACTACATAAGGAGGAACCAAAATGAAGAAAAATCCAGTTATCCCATATGCTATTATTGCAGTTATAGGAATATTATTGGTGATTGTTGTATCAATTGTTGGCTTGGATCAGCAAAAAGCAATTGAAGAACAAGAAAAAGGCGGCGGGGAAAAACAAGAACAGCAAGAGGGTGCAACAACCGATCCTGCTAAAATTTTCGAGAGCAATTGTGCTTCATGTCACGGTGCTGATTTGACTGGTGGAGTTGGACCGGATTTAACTAAAGTAGGTAGCAGATATAGCAAAAAAGAGATAAAAGATATCATTATGAATGGTAAAGGTTCAATGATGCCAGGTGGTCTAGTTCCTGAACCTCAAGCTGAGGCTCTAGCTAAATGGTTGGCAGAGAAGAAATAAAAATAGATAAGTTAGAGAAAAATGGGAAAGCTTTCTGATCTATACAGAAAGCTTTCTTTTCAATTAATTAGGGAGGAGAAAAATATGAATCAACAATTATCCATTTCAAATCGCTTACAAAGAATAGCTGCCTATTTACCGAGAAAACCCCATTTCGCTGATATTGGTTCTGATCATGCCTATCTACCATGTTATGTATGCCTAATTGATGATAAAGCAAAAGCAATTGCAGGTGAAGTGGTTGAAGGACCTTTTTTAAGTGCAAAATCAACTGTGAAAGCGAATCAACTAGAATCTGCAATTGATGTTCGGCTTGGCGACGGATTAGCAGTGGTACATCATGATGAAGTGAAACAAGTTGTCATTGCTGGTATGGGTGGTCCGCTTATTAAGTCAATATTAGAAAATGGGATTGACAAGTTGGGAAATGTGGAACGGATTATAGCACAGCCAAATGTTGATGCAAAAGCTGTTCGAAAATGGCTTCATAATCATGGTTATGAAATAGTTAAAGAGGAAATTATAGAGGAAAACGGGCATTTTTATGAAATCGTAGTTGCTGATAAAATGGATATTCCCCAGAAGTTAACTGAAAAGGAGTTTATGTTTGGGCCAATATTGCTATTAAATAAAACGACCGCATTTTATGAAAAGTGGAAAACTGAGCAAGATAAACTTTACTATGTTATGAAACAGATGGAACAGGCCAGTGTACCTCAAACTGAAAAGCTAGATAGGTTTACCAATGAATTAACCTGGATTGAGGAGGTATTACATGATGAAGAGCGAGATAATGAATCATGATGTGTTTCGGGAGATGGAGAAGTGGGCACCACGTAATTTGGCATATGATTGGGATAATGTAGGTCTGCAGGTAGGATCCTTTTCTAGGCAAGTTAAAAAGGTGATGGTAACATTAGATGTTTTAGAAAATGTAGTGGATGAGGCAATTAAGGAAAAGGTAGACTTAATTATTGCTCATCACCCTTTGTTATTTAAATCTGCCAAACAAATAAACACGGACGATGTACAGGGCAGAATAATCCAAAAGCTACTTAAACATGATATAACTGTTTATGCTGCACACACAAATTTAGATGCTGCAAATGGTGGTGTTAACGATATGTTGTGTGACACAATTGGTTTAAAGAATACAGATTTATTAATGGAATCTAAGGAAGAAGCTTTGTTTAAATTTGTTGTGTATGTACCAATCACGCATTTGGAAAACGTTCGAAAAGCTTTGGGTGACAGCGGTGCAGGTCATATTGGTAATTATAGCCATTGTACATTTCAAACAGAAGGCACTGGTACATTTAAACCATTAGCAGGAACTAACCCTTATATTGGTCAAGAAGGGGATATGGAACATGTCAATGAGGCCAAACTAGAAACAATAGTCCAAGAAAAAAGTCTTCCAACTGTTTTAGGTCAAATGAAACAAGCACATCCATATGAGGAAGTAGCTTACGATATTTTCCCTATAGCAAATGAGGGTCAAAAGTTTGGTGTTGGGCGAATAGGGGAACTTGATCAGGAAATGTCTTTACAAGAGCTTTGTAATCATATAAAGCAAACATTGGATGTACCTTCTCTTCGTGTTACGGGAGATTTACATCAACAGGTTAAAAAGATTGCAGTTCTTGGAGGAAGTGGCGAAGATTTTATTCATGTAGCAAAAGCAAAAGGAGCAGACGTTTATTTGACAGGTGACATGTCATTTCACCACGCACAAGATGCATGGCAAATGGGCCTTTCTATTATCGATCCAGGCCATCACGTGGAAAAAGTTATGATGCAAGCCACTAAACATTATTTAGAAAATATATTTACGAACAAGCAGTTAGAAGTTATCACATCTAAATCAAATACAGAACCATTTCAATTCGTATAGATAAAGGATATAATAAATAGTAGGAGAATTAGTTATGGTTGATAAAGTGTGCTGAACATGCACCTAAAGGAGTATTTTTATTATGGAAAAGAACTTTGAACAATTTGCTTTCCATCCGATTATGGTTGATGTAATCGAGAAATTGCAATTTAAGAAACCAACAGATATACAACGGAAGATAATGCCTGCAATTAGTAAAGGAACTAGTGTTATCGGACAGTCACATACTGGATCAGGTAAAACACATGCCTATTTGTTGCCTCTATTTAACAAGATTGATGTAGATAAGCGATCGGTTCAATTTGTTATTACCGCACCAACACGCGAATTAGCTACGCAAATCAATGATGAGGTTAAAAAGATTATTAAATTTGCTGGGAAAGAACAGCAATGGATTTCGAAATTATTGGTCGGTGGCACGGATAAACAAAAAATGATGGAAAAATTAAAAGAGCCTCCTCACATCGTTGTAGGGACACCGGGAAGAATATTAGACTTAGTTAAAGAAGAAGCCCTTTCTATCTATTCTGCTACTTCATTTGTAATCGATGAAGCAGACTTAATGTTAGATCTTGGGTTTATTAATGATGTGGATCAATTGCTTGTCAGATCAAATAAGAATGTACAATTACTTGTGTTTTCTGCGACAATCCCACAACGCCTGGAACACTTTTTTAAGAAATATCTAGAAAATCCTTTACACGTAAAAATTGATGATCAATTATCACCTGAGACAATGGAGCATCATTTAATTGATACAAAGCATCGTGATGAAGCCGATATCATAGTTGATTTATCAAAAGTAATAAATCCATATTTAGCAATTATTTTTACAAATGGTAAAGACTTGGCAAATAAACTGTCGGAATCCTTGTTAGAAAAAGGATTAGAAGTAGGCTTAATTCATGGTGGTTTGGCTCCACGTGAGCGAAAACGTGCATTAAAGGATATACAAAATTTACGCTATCAATACATTGTAGCGACTGATTTAGCATCAAGAGGAATTGATATTAAAGGTGTAAGTCATGTAATAAATGCACAACTTCCTAAAGAAGAAGATTTTTACGTTCATCGAGTAGGTAGAACTGCTCGTGCGGGTATGGAAGGAACTGCTATAAGCCTTTACAATGAAAGTGACATTAAAATCATAAGTAAATTAGAACAGAAGGGTTTAGCATTTACATTTTTTGATATTAAAAATGGTGACTGGGTTGAGATGAAATCATGGAATGAACGTAACTTACGTCAAAAAACTGATGTTAATGTGGATAAAGAAGCATGGAAACGAGTTAAAAAATCGAAAAAAGTTAAACCGGGCTATAAAAAGAAAATGAAATATCAGCAAGAGTCAATTAAGAAAAGACTAAATAAAAATACAAAGTTCAAAAAGTAATAGAGATAAACGGGGTGTTTTATATGGTGAAAATAGGATCACATGTTTCAATGAGTGGGAAGAAAATGCTTTTAGGATCCAGTGAAGAAGCGGTTTCATATGGATCAAATGTATTTATGATTTATACTGGTGCGCCACAAAATACAAGAAGAAAACCAATTGAAGAACTGAATATAGAAGCAGGTACAGCACATATGAAAGAAAATGGCATTGAAGAAATTGTTGTACATGCCCCATATATTATTAACATCGGTAATACTGTTAAAAAGGAAACATTTGAATTAGGTGTGGACTTTTTAAGAAGTGAAATTAACCGGACTGCAGCATTAGGGGCAAAACAAATCGTACTACATCCTGGTGCACATGTTGGGGCGGGTGTTGATGAAGGTATTAACAAGATAATTGAAGGGTTAAACGAAGTGTTAGTTAAGGATCAAACAGTTCAAATTGCACTTGAGACAATGGCTGGAAAAGGAACAGAAATTGGCCGTACATTCGATGAGCTTGCTAAGATTTTTGACGGTGTCCATTTAAATGAAAAACTATCTGTCTGTCTAGATACATGCCACATTCATGATGCTGGGTATGATGTAGTGAACGATTTTGATGGGGTCTTAGACCAATTTGATAAAATAATTGGATTGGATCGTCTAAAAGTGGTTCATGTAAATGATAGTAAAAATGAACGAGCAGCACATAAAGATCGTCATGAAAATATTGGGTTTGGACATATTGGGTTCGAAGCAATGCACAAGGTTATCCATCATCCTCAACTAAAAGAACTACCTAAAATATTGGAAACGCCGTATGTAGGAGAAGATAAGAAAAATAAAAAGCCTCCTTATAAATTTGAAATTAATATGGTTAAAGACGGAACATTTGATTCGGAATTAAAAGATAAAATTTTATTGGGATAAGTACAAAAGGAAGAGCGTGAATTAGCGCTCTTCCTTTTGTGTTCTTTTTGTATGATTAAAAAAGCGACTGAAGACCGTATGACTTTACCATTTCCGCAAATAATTTTTGGGCTTTTTTTGTCGTGTTTCTGTCGGTTATTTGGGTTAGTTCTTTAAAAAAACGAATGCGCTCTGATTCCTCGAAGGGATCAAATGGATGACTTCTTACATAATCCGTTATTTGTTTAGCCTCATTATGTGTAAGTGAAAAGCCATATTGTTTACTATAGTGAATTAATTCTTCAGATGATATATGCCCAATCTTTTTGGTTATAAGCTCTTTCATAATCTTTGACATGTTTTGGCTCCTTTAAAATGAAATGCTGATTTATTATATGTAATTGCTTGCAAAGGGTTAAAAATTATTTTCCTTTTCGAGAAGTAATATGCTTTTTAGAAAAAATAAGAACTAAAAGGAATGGATTTGTGGAATAATCATTACCAATAACTTACATCATTATAAAACGGCTAAATCCATAAACTAAGTCACACCTCATTTAAAGAAAGCGAGGAATAAGTTAATGGATCAATTTGATCAAAGAGGGCGTAAGAATACCGAGCCTGACAATGAAGCGGGAGATCATGAAATTAATACTGCCAATTTATATGGAAATACCCCTGTTCCAACAGACCTCGATAACAAACGAGACGAAGAAACAGCACAGGAATTAACTGCAGATGACTTTGACAATCGGGCAGAAAAAGATGATTCAGATGTTGGTTCGCAAGTAAATAGCGCAGTAGGTTGGGTAGCACTGATTGTCTCAATTGCATCCTTCTTTTTCATGCCAATTATCCTTGGTGGGGCTGGGATTATTGTTGGATTTATTGCTAAAAGTAGAGACGCCGACACACTTGGGAATACTGCAATCATAGCTGGTGCAGCTTCCATTATAATCACACTTTTTGTACTCCCATATTTATAAAAAAAAGGAGGTTGACACCAAAGTCATCCTCCTTTTTTGCTATATACAGGGAAATAATAGTACTTATACGCATCTAAATGATAAGGTTCTGTATTAGGATTTAATTTTTTAAAATCCTTAATAATCTCTGCAACATCTAATGCTTTAGAATTGTTGTGTTTTTCTACAATAGATAACACAGTTTGGCCAGGTAATACCTGAACATGAACAGTGTTGTTGTTTAAATCACTCTGAGTTTTTACATTATTATCTTTTTCCGTTGAAATAGAACCAGACGTCATATCATGATAAATACTAGCAAATAGCAAGATAATCGTTATAAAGATAAGTGATTTTTTGAAAAAGTTCATATAACTTACTCCTTTTATGAAACCAATCATTCATATATCCCGTATAATAACTAAGTAGGAGGGGTGTATATGGATATCTTTTCTTTAGAGTGGATAGGTTTGGTTATTACATTTCTAGGGACCATGTTTATACTCGGTGAAGTTTGGGTTAATATGAAAGGCATTTTTGGATTATTGGGTATAGGATTTATAACCGTATATTTCTCGGTATATTTAGAAACAGGCTCGTTTATTATTATGCTTATTATTTATTTTGTCGGATTATTACTCATTATTCTTGATGGAAAACTGATAAATGACGGTACACTAGCGACACTTGGGCTAGGTTGTATGCTTACATCTGTGGCAATAAGCGCTCCATCACTTGTAGCTGGTCTCTATGCGGTTATCGGAGTATTGGTTGGGGGATTCGCGTCACTACTGTTTCTAAAAGTATTTAAGCATCGAGATTTATGGACCAAAATTACATTAAAAGACCGATTAACAAATGAAGCAGGGTATAATACCCTGAATACGGAATACGGGGAATTGTTACATGAAAAAGGAATAGCTTTAAATAATCTGCGCCCAGTCGGGACTATCCGTATAAATAATAAAGACTATAGTGCTGTTTCAAACGGGCAATGGATTGTTAAGGATACTCCTATTGAAGTTGTAAAGGTCGATGGGACAAAGGTACTTGTTGAAAAGATTTTATCCGAGTAAAACTCATGTGGATGCACATGGGTTTTTTTATTGTTTATGTGTTTAGCTTTGAGAACTATGGGTAACTGATATACATAAACGGCCTTGTCCAGCTCCCATTACTTAGTTCCTCTTCCGGAACATCCTTGCGATAACAGTTCGACATTGCTTATGCTTTTAGTTCTGGATAAAAATTGTTTCTAATAGTAAGAGTAGAAAGTCTTACCTAAGGAAAAATAACTACTATATAAAGTTTGTAAATTTAATGTAAAGTTTTAAGTGAGAAACTTTACAAAGTCCTTACTTTTATTTAATAATGTAGAAGCATGCGACAAAATTCTACACAAGTGAAGGGATGTAACGTAATTGGATATTGATATTCAGGAGCTGATTTTTGAGTTTGTTGGTGGATTGGGTATATTTCTTCTAGGTATTAAGTATATGGGAGATGGATTACAAAAAACCGCGGGTGATCGATTAAGAGATATATTAGATAAATTTACGAGCAATCCATTCTTAGGTGTATTAGCTGGTATTATTGTAACGATTCTGATCCAAAGTAGTTCAGGTACTACCGTATTAACAGTGGGACTTGTAAATGCAGGATTTATGACATTAAGACAAGCTATTGGGGTCATTATGGGTGCGAACATTGGTACAACCGTTACAGCGTTTATTATCGGAGTTGATTTAGGTGAATATGCACTTCCGATTATAGCAGTTGGTTGCTTCTTGATATTCTTCTTTAAAAATCAAAAAGTAACAAATATCGGACAAACTATTTTCGGTTTTGGCGCACTGTTCTTTGGACTTGATCTAATGAGTAGCGGAATGGAACCACTTCGTTCCTTAGAGGCGTTTCAAGAGTTAACAATGAACATGAGTACGAATCCAATACTTGGTGTAGTAATAGGTACATTATTTACTGTTATCGTACAAAGCTCCAGTGCAACAATAGGTATTTTGCAAGGGTTGTTTTCTCAAGGTGCTATCGATTTGAAAGCAGCAGTACCTGTTTTATTTGGTGATAATATTGGAACCACTATTACTGCTGTCTTAGCATCTATTGGGGCTAGCGTTGCCGCAAAAAGAGCTGCTTATACACATGTAATATTTAACTTAATTGGTACAACTATATTTCTGGTATTATTAGGCTTTTTTACACAGTACGTTATGTTTTTACAAGATCAATTCAATTTGGACGCTAAAATGACAATAGCATTTGCTCATGGTAGCTTCAATATAGCCAATACGCTAATACAATTTCCGTTTATTGGGGCTTTAGCATGGCTTGTTACAAAAATCATTCCTGGTGAAGATACAACAATCGAATATAAACCCAAACATTTAGATCCAAATATTCTTCAGCAGTCACCAAGTTTAGCTTTAGACCAAGCAAAAGCAGAGATAATTCGGATGGGTGAATATGCGTCTCGAGGACTTGAGGAGACGAATCAATATCTCATTACCCACCAGCAGAAGCATTCAGAAACAGCTATGCAGGTTGAGGGTGCCTTGAATAACTTGGACCGTAAGATAACGGATTATTTGGTTGAGATTTCAGCAGGATCTTTATCTGAAGCAGATAGTAATAGGCACAGCGCATTATTAGATACTGTACGGGATATTGAACGTATTGGTGATCATTTCGAAAATATAATCGAATTGATTGATTATAAAATCTCCAATAAGGTAAATTTAACTGATCAGGCGCAAGAAGACTTAAACAATATGTTTGATTTGACAATTCTGACAGTTAAACAGGCTATCAATGCGTTGGATAATATAGATCGGGAAGAAGCTCTTGCAGTAGTCCAAAAAGAGGACGAAATTGATAAGATGGAGCGAACTTACCGTAAAAAGCATATTATCCGTATGAATGAAGGCTTATGCAGTGGGTCCTCAGGTATAGTATTTGTGGACATGATTAGTAATTTAGAGCGTATCGGAGACCATTCCGTTAATATTGCAGAAGAAGTTTTAGGGAAATAAATTATAAGGAGATTAGTTTCTAATAGAGGAGCTAATCTCTTTTTTACAAGGAAAGAAAGTATAAAACTTTAGCGTTTATCTGTCTAGCTCCAGCGCCTAGCCCCTCGAGGTTTTAAGTCAAATCTCTTTGTGATAAAAATCATCACTAAGAGATTCGTCTTAAACTTGTCGGGGCTGACCAAGGCGCTTGCGCTTTTCTCAACGGGTTCCACCTAAAAATGATAGTGGAAATGTATATCTAATTGCAGCGAAAATTTACTATGAACTAGGCTGTTTCCATATTATTTTATTTGCTGATATAGCTAGCTACATATTATCTGGAACTGGCGGACATAGGATTCGCTATTTCAATTAAAACAGTGATTTTGAGTAGTATGCGGACATACAATCCCCTATTTAACATATATCAAAGTAGAATAGGGGTATTCCTTCAAATAGGGAACCTGGTGTCCGTATAACACCTTAATATTGTTTGTTTTCTATAAATAAAGTATCTGATGTCCGCGAAAATAATAAGTGTCATATTAGCATGCAATTTTATGGTCGTTTTCATTACATTTTTAATGTTTGTGGTAGGAACGGAACCCGTTAATCTCTTTTTTATACAAAAAATAGGAATTTTAATTGAAATATATTAGTAAAAGTGCTATAGTTAATAATGTCGTTCGAAAGGGCAGTAATAAAGCTTTTTTAAATTTTTTTGCAAAATATATTGACAGATTATCTTGTACATGATAAATTATATTTCGTCGCTTGTTAATTCTTTACATATTCGCAGAGCAATAAATTAATGTGAACGGGACAAGTTAGATTGTACAATTATGATTCACTATTTTAGATTATTCCACAGTAGCTCAGTGGTAGAGCTATCGGCTGTTAACCGATCGGTCGTAGGTTCGAATCCTACCTGTGGAGCCATATGGCGGTGTAGCTCAGCTGGCGAGAGCGTACGGTTCATACCCGTGAGGTCGGGGGTTCGATCCCCTCCGCCGCTACCAATTTTATATTGTAAGAAATTTTCCTTTATGGCGATCGTGGCGAAGTGGTTAACGCACCGGATTGTGGTTCCGGCACGCGTGGGTTCGATCCCCACCGGTCGCCCCATAAAAGGACCCTTAGCTCAGCTGGTTAGAGCTATCGGCTCATAACCGATCGGTCGCAGGTTCGAGTCCTGCAGGGTCCACCATTTATATAGTACGGAGGAATACCCAAGTCTGGCTGAAGGGATCGGTCTTGAAAACCGACAGGGGTGTCAAAGCCCGCGGGGGTTCGAATCCCTCTTCCTCCTCCATACATATTTTAAAAGGCTCAGTAGCTCAGTCGGTAGAGCAAAGGACTGAAAATCCTTGTGTCGGCGGTTCGATTCCGTCCTGAGCCATCTTTTGTAGATCAGGTTGTTGAGATTATCTCGGCAATCTGATTTTTTATTTCTCACCAAAGTAATAAGATGTTTTAAATTTTATTTTTGTGAAATAGTAATTAAGGTGCTTTGAACTTATAATTGTAAATATATGCATATAATTTGCATGTCGTACAAAGCTCTGATAATCTTGCTTTAAAAGGTTGAATTTTCAATCCTTTTTATTAACATACTTATTGAAGGAGGAATTTAGTAATGGCTAAATTTGAATTACCAGAATTACCTTATGCGTACGATGCTTTAGAACCAACAATTGATAAAGAAACGATGAATATTCATCATACTAAGCATCACAATACTTATGTAACAAAATTAAATGGTGCTTTAGAAGGACATGCTGATCTACAGAGCAAGTCTTTGGATGACTTAGTATCAAATCTAGATGCTGTACCAGAAAATGTTCGTACTGCTGTCCGCAACAATGGTGGCGGTCATGTA
This sequence comes from Virgibacillus necropolis, assembly GCF_044793635.1. Taxonomy (GTDB): domain Bacteria; phylum Bacillota; class Bacilli; order Bacillales; family Amphibacillaceae; genus Virgibacillus_F; species Virgibacillus_F necropolis_A. The sequence continues at coordinate 503,666 of NZ_CP084992.1, read as the reverse complement.
AATCACAGCTTGTTCTGGAAAGTTCTTTCACCAAATGGCGGCGGTGAACCTTCTGGTGAATTAGCGGATAAAATTAATAGTAAATTCGGAAGCCTTGAGAAGTTTAAGGGAGAATTTGAAAATGCGGCTAAGACTCGTTTCGGATCAGGTTGGGCTTGGCTAGTAGTAAATAAAGGTGAACTTGAAGTAACAAGCACGCCAAATCAAGACAGTCCATTAATGGATGGGAAAACTCCAGTCCTAGGGCTAGATGTTTGGGAGCATGCTTATTACCTTAAATATCAAAACAAACGTCCTGATTATGTTTCAGCATTCTGGAATGTAGTGAACTGGGATGAAGTTACAAAAAACTATAACGAAGCTAAATAATAAATGCTTTACTGGTGAGGCGCAGGGTGATTTCCCTGCGCTTTTTCATGCTCTATAACTAAAACTGTTTGCATATCTAAGCATGAATTGTTCAAACTAATAGTTGAACGCAGGAGGAGCAATTGACTATGCAAACATATAAAGAACATATAATTTATAAAATAAAAGAAAATAAAGACTTAACATTTTTGTTAGTAATAGGTGGTCTATACTCCTTAGGATTATTTTTATCTAACACCTTTGTAAACATATACTTATGGAAACAATCTGGGGATTATGAAACAATTGCCCTATATAACTTAGGAATATATATTTTTCAGCCTATTACATTTGTGATTGCTGGAAAAATGGCAAAAAAAGTTGATCGAATTATTGTATTGCGACTAGGGGTAACTTTCTTATCTCTATTTTTTTTGAGCGTTTTATTTATAGGAGATTCAGCTGCTTCCTTTCATATTTTTCTAGGAGGTCTATTAGGTATTGGTTTTGGCTTTTACTGGCTAGCGTTCAATTTGTTGACATTTGAGATCACGGAACCCGATACACGTGATGTATTTAACGGATTCTTAGGCGTTTTACAATCATTCGGTGGAATGATTGGTCCATTAATTGCAGGTATTATTATTGCAAATATGGATCAGAATTTTGGTTACAAAACTATATTTACAGTTTCCTTTTTAATGTTTATTGGAGCTGTGATTTGTAGTTTTTTTCTTAGTAAAAGAAAGGCAGAAGGAGCCTATCATTTCAGACGTATTTTACATGAAAGAAAACACAATAAGAATTGGAAGAAGATATTATATGCACATGTTTTTCAAGGATTTAGAGAAGGAATATTTTTATTCGTAATTGCGATTTGGGTATTTATCGCTACTGGTAGCGAACTTGCCCTAGGGATGTTTAATTTATTTTTGTCAGGCCTTTCCTTTATATTTTATTTTCTGGCAACAAAGTTCATCAAACCCAATTTACGAAAGAAGGCAATTTTAGTTGGGGCGCTGATTCTTTATCTATCTGTGTATATTATTATCTTTAATGTAAGTTATACAATTTTAATCGTTTATGCAGTAGTGATTGGAATTGCGTACCCAATCATTAACGTTCCTTACGCATCATTAACTTATGATGTAATTGGAAAGGCATGGAGAGCAAGGGATTTACGTATAGAATATATCGTTGTACGTGAATTATATGTCAATGCAGGTAGAGTAGCATCCATTACCATCTTTTTACTGGCTGTAACATTTTTCGCACCTGAAATAGTTATTCCAATTTTATTAGTTACATTTGGTGCGGGGCACATATTTATTTACTTTTTTATAAAAGATATCTACTTAGTTACGAATGATAATGATGAAGTTATGAAAAAAGAAGAGCTCCCTGATGAAAAAAATCGATGATATTGGTTAGAAAGTTGCTTGTTAAATGTTATAATAAAATGTAATTAATTTAACATGCTTTTGTAAAAAAGGGAGAGACGTATGGTTAAAAAGAAAAAGAAGAAAGCACAACTTCCCTTTCGTTTAAATATATTATTCTTTGTAGTGTTTTTATTGTTTTCTACATTAATTTTGCAACTAGGGGTAGTTCAAATTTTAAATGGAGAAGATTATCAGGAAGAAGTTAACCGAACAATAAAAGATAAAACAAAGATTCCGGTACCAAGGGGAAGAGTTTTAGATCGTAATCATAATGTAGTTGTAGGTAATAAACCATTATATGCGATTACATATACACCTGCAAAAGGAACAACTGCAGAAGATCGTTTGAAAGTCGCCAAAAAACTGGCACCTTATATAAATATGGTCCCAGAGAAAGACGAACTGTCATTACGAAATAAAAAAGAGTTTTGGTATTTAATACATGAAGATGAAGCTAAAAGTCGTATTACCAAAAAAGAAATTGAAAAGCTGGATACTGGAGAAGAGTACCAAACGATTCTCGATCGAATAACTGAAAAGGAAGCAAGTGGATTTACCAAGGAACAAAAAGAAGTTATAAATATTAAAAAGGAACTAGATAAGGCTTATTCGCTTACTCCTCATATTGTTAAAAATGAGGATGTGACACCTAAGGAATATGCAAGAGTTGCAGAACATTTAGACGAACTTCCAGGGATAAATGCAACAACTGACTGGAAGAGAACACATCCATATGATGAAACTTTAAGGAGCATCTTCGGTTCCATAACATCAAGAGAACAAGGGATTCCTAAGGAAAAAGAAGATTTCTACATTACACGAGGCTATAGTCGTAATGACCGAGTAGGTACAAGTGGGTTGGAAGCAGAATATGAAAGCATTCTTAGAGGTAGAAAAGAACAGATTCAATATACAACGAATAAAGATGGATTAGTAGTTGACTCAGAAGTTGTGGTCGAAGGTGAACGAGGTAAGGACCTTATTTTATCCATTGATATGGAGTTTCAAAAAAAGGTTGATCAAATTCTGCGTGAGGAATTAAAAAAAACAATATATCAACATCCAAATCCTTATTTAAGTGAAGCATACGCAGTCGTAATGGACCCACAAACGGGCGAGTTGTTAGCCGTTTCTGGACAAAAGTACAATCGTGATACTAATGATTTTTCAAATGTTGCATATAACACGATGTATGCAGCACATAGAGCCGGATCTACCGTTAAAGGCGCGACTGTTTTGGCTGGTTATGAATCAGGGGTCATAGAACCTGGTCAAAGCTTCTATGATGCTCCAATTAAAATTGCTGGAACGCCTGAAAAAAGCTCGTACACAGGTGGTGCACTAGGTTGGATGGATGATCTTTCTGCATTACAAGAATCATCAAACGTATACATGTTTTACATTGCGATGCGGATGGCTGGTGATTTCAACTATGAACATGGTCAAAAGCTTCAATATGATCCATCCTCATTTACGAATTTGAGAAACTACTATAGCCAGTTCGGTTTAGGTGTTCCAACAGGAGTTGATTATCCGTACGAATCTTCCGGATATGAAGGATCCAGTAAGATAGGTGGTCTAATATTAGACTTTGCTATTGGTCAGTATGATACGTATACCACAATGCAGTTAGCGCAATACGTATCAACGATTGCCAATGATGGATACCGTGTTCAGCCTAGCTTTGCGAAGACGATTCGTAAACCAACACCGTACGAAGATAAGCTTGGACCTGTATATAAGAGTTTGAACACCGAGGTATTAAATCGAGTAACTATGGACCAAAATTTAATCGAACGTGTTCAAGAAGGTTTCAGAAGAGCATTTCAAGTACCAGGCGGGACAGCGTATAGTTACTTTGCTGATAAAGAATATACTTCAGCTGGTAAAACTGGTACTGCCCAAAATAAATACTATAAAAGAGAAAATGGAGTTATTGTAGACTCCGCTGATACGTTGAATTTAAACTTAATTGGCTACGCTCCTTATGATAATCCAGAGGTAGCATTTGCGATTATTGTACCGAATACTGGTATAAATAATTCTTATCATTTAAATGATGTTATCGGTGAAAAGATATTAGATACGTACTTCAATCTAAAAGAAAAACGTAATGAAGAACAAAATGAAGGAACCGAAACAGAATAATAGAAAAAAATCCTAAATTGCTAATCCAGCAGTTTAGGATTTTTTTGTTGAACTGAAATCAAATTTACATAACCTTTACTTTGAATTAATACTAGCTTAACAATGCCCTTGTACAATATGAATTGTAAGGTAATAACAATCATTTGGGGGGCATTAAGATGAAATCTAGGAAAATAGTAATTGCAGTGCTTATGTCATTACTAGTTATTTTTACTGCTGCATGCGGAAATGGTGACGGTAGTAGTGCAGCTGGAGAAAGCTCCAAAAAAGTAATGGTAGACGGGTCATCTACAGTATTCCCAATAATGGAAGCAGTTGCTGAAGAATATTCTGCTGCTAATCCAGAAGTAAAGGCAACAATCGGTGTTTCTGGAACTGGAGGCGGATTTGAAAAGTTTATTGCCGGAGAAACACACATTTCAAATGCATCTAGACCAATTAAAGAAGAAGAGAAACAGGCACTTGAAGAAGCGGGAATTGAATTTACAGAATTTAAAGTGGCTCTTGACGGTTTGTCAGTAGTTGTGAATAAAGAAAATGATTGGGTAGATCAATTAACAATTGAAGAATTAAATAAGATGTGGTCTGAAAGCAGTGATGTTAAAACATGGGCCGACGTTCGAGAAGGATGGCCTGAAGAAGAAATCAAGTTCTTTAGTCCAGGTGCTGACTCTGGTACATTTGATTATTTTGATGAAGTAGTATTAGAAGGCGAACAAATCCGTAAAGATGCTGCTCTATCTGAGGATGATAACGTACTAGTTCAAGGGGTAACCGGAACGAAGCACGGTATAGGATACTTTGGATTCGCCTATTATCTAGAAAATAAGGATGAATTAAAAATTGTTCCAATTGTTAATCAAGATGGTAAGGCAGTAACACCAAGTCAAGAAACAATACAATCTGGTGAATATGAACCATTATCAAGACCGTTGTATATTTATGTGAAACATGAAGCGTTAAAAGATGAAACTGTATATGATTTTGCAAAATATACACTTAAAAACGCTGGGGAAATGGCAGAAGCTGTTGGTTATGTGGCTCTACCAGATAGTGTTTATAAAGAGCAACTTAAAAAGTTAGATGAAATAGCAGGTAAATAGATGGAAGTAACAAAATGAATAGCTAGATTTGAGTGTGAGGAAGGTTCCGTACAGAACATTTCCTCACATTCCTGTGTTTTTTTCAAGGAGGATCGTATTTATGTCAAAGTCTGTTCGAGATATGATTAAAGAAAACAAATCTAATCGTTCTCTACTACAATTTTCTGAGAAGGTAGCACCATTAATCTTTTTGTTATGTGCTATTATTTCTGTTTTAACAACTGTGGGCATAGTTTTTACATTACTGGTAGAAACAATTACCTTCTTTAATAGAGTACCGTTTATGGAATTTATTACTAGTACAGAGTGGTATCCATTTTCTGATGAGGATTCATCCTATGGCATTATGTCATTAGTATCAGGTACGTTACTAATTACAGTAATAGCAATGGCGGTCTCCATTCCAATTGGTTTAGCATCAGCTATTTATTTAAGTGAGTATGCTTCGGCAAAAACCAGAAAAATAATTAAACCAATATTAGAAGTTTTGGCAGGTGTGCCTACGATTGTTTATGGTTTCTTCGCATTAACATTTGTTACACCTTTATTGAAGAACTTTATACCGGAATTACCTATTTTCAACGCACTAAGTCCAGGTATTGTTGTTGGGATTATGATTATTCCAATGATTGCTTCATTATCAGAGGATGCAATGAGTTCAGTTCCAAATTCAATGCGTGAAGGTGCATATGCTATGGGATCGACAAGGTTTGAAGTAGCATTAAAAGTAGTACTGCCAGCGGCACTTTCAGGTATAATCGCTTCATTTGTTTTAGGAATTTCTCGTGCGATTGGAGAAACAATGATTGTTGCCGTTGCAGCTGGTTCTACACCAAAGCTTACATTAGATGTAACGGAATCCATTCAAACGATGACAGCATATATTGTACAGATTAGTCTTGGCGATGCGGGCTATGGATCAACCATTTACTATAGTATTTATGCAGTTGGTATGACCCTATTTGTTTTCACACTATTAATGAATTTATTAGCACAATACATTTCTCGTCGTTTTAGGGAGGAATATTAAAATGAGTTTAATTAATAAAGAGGCTGTTAGAAATACAACAGGAAAACGATTAGCAAAAAATCATATTATTAAATGGTTGTTCTTTCTTGCTACTCTATTTGGGATTGTAGTCTTAGCAACTCTTTTATATCGCGTTTTCACACAAGGAGTTGGCTATTTAGACTGGGGATTCCTTACCAGTTTTGCGTCAAGATTTCCTGAGGAAGCTGGAATTAAGGCTGCTATAGTTGGGTCACTTTGGTTAATGGCAGTAACAGCCCCAGTTTCACTTATTTTGGGTGTTGGTACAGCAATTTATCTAGAGGAATACGCTAAAAAAAACAGGTGGACTCGCTTTATTCAAATAAATATTTCTAATCTTGCAGGTGTGCCTTCAATAGTCTTTGGTTTGCTGGGATTAACCATTTTTGTAAGACTACTTGAAATGGGGCGAAGTATTATGGCAGGTGGTTTGACAATGAGTTTGTTAATCCTACCTATCATCGTGGTAGCAGCTCAAGAAGCCATACGTTCGATTCCGAATGAGCAATACGAAGCATCATATGCAATGGGGGCTACAAAATGGCAAACCATACGAAGAATTGTGCTTCCCGCAGCGATTCCAGGTATTTTAACGGGAGGTATTCTAGCATTATCCCGGGCAATAGGTGAAACGGCCCCATTGTTGATGATTGGTGCATTGACTTTTATAGCATATTTACCAGAGAACGTATGGTCCGGGTTCACTGTAATGCCTATTCAAATCTTTAATTGGACTAGCAGACCACAAGAAGAGTTTCAATATGCAGCAGCAGCAGGGATAATTGTGCTGCTGATTATGTTAATCATTATGAATTCGATAGCAGTATTTATCAGAAATAAGTTTTCTAAAAGGTACTAAACAAGGAGGCCTGCATGATGAGTAAGGTAAAAGATGAGAGACGGGTTCCTATTATAGGAATGATGGATTCAGATGTAGATTCAGAAAGTAAAATTATTTATTCCGTACAAAACTTCAATCTTTGGTATGGTGAAAAACAAGCACTACAGGAGCTCCAATTTGACATTCCAGCTAATCAGGTAACAGCTATAATAGGCCCATCAGGTTGTGGTAAGTCAACATTTATTAAGGCGCTAAACCGGATGGTGGAATTGGTTCCATCTGTAAATATGGCTGGAAGTATTATCTATAAAGATCAGAATATCTTTGACCCTAGGTATAAGGTGGAGGAACTTAGGACGAATGTTGGGATGGTATTTCAAAAACCTAATCCCTTTCCAAAATCAATTTATGAAAACGTTGCTTACGGTCCAAAAATTCATGGCGTTAAAAAGAAAAAAGTTCTAGATGAAATTGTAGAAAAAAGTTTAAAAGGCGCAGCTCTTTGGGATGAAGTAAAAGACCGATTAGGTGAAAATGCGTTTGGGTTATCTGGTGGACAACAACAACGCTTATGCATAGCAAGATGTTTAGCAATTGAACCAGAAGTTATTTTAATGGATGAACCAACATCAGCGTTAGATCCGATTTCCACTTTAAAGGTGGAGGAATTAGTTCAAGAGCTGAAAAAGGAATACAGCATTGTTATTGTAACGCATAATATGCAACAGGCTGCACGTATTTCTGATAGAACGGCTTTCTTTCTGAATGGTGAAGTGGTCGAATATAGTGATACAGATAGACTATTTTCTAATCCTACTGATAAACGAACAGAAGACTATATTACAGGCCGATTTGGATAGTATATGGAGGTGTGAGTATTGACAAGAGAAAATTTTGAAGAACAATTAGCTGTATTAAAATCTGAACTAATGGAACTTGGAAATCTTGCTAAACTGGCATTGGACCGATCAATAAACGCTCTTGAAAATCAGAATGTTGACTTGGCATTACAGGTTATTGATGAAGATGCTAAAATCAACGCACTAGAGGAAGAAATTAATGAAAATGCAACATGGCTAATTGCAAAAGAGCAGCCGTTAGCTTCAGATTTAAGGAAAATCATAGCGATTATGAAAGTGACAACAGACATTGAACGAATTGGTGACCTTGCAGTAAACATTGCCAAGTCTGTTATTCGAATTGGGGAACGGGAATTTGTGGAACCACTCAATAAAATTCCTCATATGGCATCTATTACACAAAAAATGATTGATAATATCCTTTTTGCATTTAATGAAGAGGATATCTATAAAGCAAGAGATGTTGCGAATATGGATGATGAAGTTGATAAAATGTATGGTCGACTCGTTGAAGAGTTAATGGGGCTGATGACAAAGAATCCAGAATATATAGCTCAAATCATACAATTATCCTTTGTCTGTCGTTACCTGGAACGTGTAGCAGATCATACAACTAATATCTCAGAGGCGATTATTTATTTGGTGAAGGGTAAAAGGTATGATTTAAACAGTTAAAAAAACAGTAGTGCAGGACATGTCCTGCACTACTGTTTTTACCTTGTTTAAAGTTCCATTAATTTGTAATTGTTTCGGCCACTTCGTTAACCGTCATATCTGTTGTTAGTTTAAATGTTCCAATTTGAACGTATTGACTATAATCATTTTCTTCTAAATACTGATTAAACTCACTTGCACTATCGATAATACCATTTTCCTCCAAAATAGTACTTATGGAAGAAGATGCCAATCCGGGCTCAATTTTTAATGTGAATGTTTTTACCTCATTTTCTTGCTTTTCTTTCTTTTCTTCTGCTTCATCTGGTTGTGCTTCATCTTTTGTATCAGTTTTCGTTTTTTCTTCTTTTTTGCTTTCAGGTTCATCTTTTACAGAAAGAGAAATGTATTCTTCTTCATTTAATACGTGTAGTCCATCCTCTTCTAGGGATGCGATCATCTCCTGCTGGGAAGAATCCATTGTTTTATCTTGTGGCTTATCAAAAAAAAGAACTATACCTAATAAAATGATACCAGCTGCAAACAGGCCGATTGAAAATGCGCGAACAGGTTGCTTCATAATTATCTCCTTACCATTAGCTTAATTTTGACGTAGAATTAGTTGTACGTCATATGTACTTAATTTAGTTAATTCCGTAATTTCTTGAACAGAATAGCCTTTTTCATGTAATTGAAGTATTTTTCGATCTGCTTCAGAGGATTCACTTTCATTCTGAAATAAATCATTAGATAGATCATTCGTAAGCAACTCTTCTTCAAGAATTTTAATTTTCTTTTTCATTTGATACGTATCTTGCATGGTTGACATAGAATGCTGTTCTAATTGATCTTCTAAGTCCTTAAATTTATCATTCATTAAGAATGATAGGATAAATAAGATTACCGCTACTATTAAAATTGTCGAAATTGCATAAATCATTTATGTACCTCCATTTCATATACATTATTATTTATAACATAGAAATAGAAAAGATAAAACTAAAATTTATTTTAAATGTTTCTTGATAGATTGTTATATATCTGATATTATAATTAGGTCTGACATGAGAGAAAATTGTAATCTACAAAAAGCAAGTTTTTACAGTTTGGAGGGAAAACCATGAGAGTAAACATAACATTAGCTTGTACTGAATCTGGTGAACGTAACTATATTACTACAAAAAACAAGCGTACTAATCCTGAACGTATAGAGCTTAAGAAATATTGTCCACGTCTTAAAAAACATACACTTCACCGTGAAACTAAATAATTTTGTATGAAAATAAACCCTTATCATGAATAGATAAGGGTTTTATTTATAGTTATGACAAAAGAAAAGGGGATATTTATGGACAAACCTCAATTACGAAATAAAGCAATTACATATCTTAAATCATTATCTGATAATGAAAAACAATCTATTGAGGAAAAAATTACCTACCAATTAATCCATTCAGACATATGGAAAAAGGCATCTTCTATTGGGATTACTATTTCTCAGGGATTTGAGTGGAATACGAAGGCTATTATCGATGCAGCGTGGAAAGAACATAAACAGGTATCGGTCCCAAAATGCAATCCAGTTAATAAAGAACTTATCTTTTATCAATTAGATTCATATGATCAATTAGAAGTTGTCTATTATAATTTAAAAGAACCAAACCCTGATATCTCACAAGCTACAGATAAGGATCGGATAGATTTATTAATTGTTCCAGGTTTGCTATTTGACAGTAATGGATACAGGGTTGGGTTTGGTGGTGGCTATTATGACCGTTTTTTAACAGACTTTCCTAATTCAACTATTTCACTAGTAAGTAATAACCAAATAGTCCAGGAATTACCAAAGGAAAAATTTGATCTTCCAGTTAAATACATTGTTACTGAAAATGGAATATATTAGTAGGAGGAAAACTATGGATTCTAATCGCTATTCCAGACAATTATTATTTCATCCTATCCAACAAGCAGGACAAGATAAATTACAGAACAGTAGTGTACTCGTTGTGGGAGTGGGAGCACTAGGTACCGTTATTTGTAACCATTTAGTTCGTGCTGGTATAGGGAAAATCCGAATAATCGACAGAGATTATGTGGAACTATCTAATTTACAACGGCAAATGTTATTTGATGAAGAAGATGTGAAAAAAGCATCGCCAAAAGCGATTGCAGCTAAAAATAAATTAGAAAAGATAAATGGAACAGTAGAAATAGAAGCAATTGTCGGGAACGTAACTGCCGATAATGTTGAGGAATTAATGAATGGGATTGACGTTGTTCTTGATGGGACGGATAATCTTTCAACTAGATATATACTGAATGATGGTTGCTTTAAGCATCAGATTCCTTTTTCATATGGTGGTGTGGTAAGTTCGAGAGGAATGAATGCTTTTTTCTTACCAGAAAAAACGCCGTGTTTGCGTTGCTTAATTCCTGGGTCATCAAATGATGGACAGACATGTGATTCTGTTGGCGTCATTGCTCCTGCGGTAGATATGGTTTCATCATTACAAGTAACGGAAACGTTTAAATATTTAACGGGTAATGAGAATGCTCTACGAAATACACTTCGTACCTTTGATATATGGTTTAATCATCAGTATGATATCAAATTGTCTAAACCTAAAACAGATTGCCCTACATGTCAAAAGAAGGAATACCCTGCGCTTAAGAGAGGGATGGAAGACATTGAAACTGTACTTTGTGGAAGAAACAGTGTGCAAATTCATCAAAAGACATCATTAAACTTAACTAAATGGAATGATAAGCTGTTACCTGTTTCTTCAGTAAAGCAAACACCTTTTTTGCTGAAAGCTGAATTTGAACAAGGAATTACGCTTGTCCTATTTTCTGACGGACGTGTTCTTGTTCAGGGAACGGAAGACATCGTGATTGCACGGTCTTGGTATGACCGATATATTGGTTCTTAATGAATAAATACATGAACTCCTGAAAAAACTAAGACCACTATAAAACAGAAATAGGGTGTTCATATGAGAATTATATTAATATTTAGTGTTGTGCTTTCAGCGATGTTAGCTATCTATAAATGGCGCTATAAATTATTGAATATGATCTTGGCTGTAAGTGTGTTACGAAAGCTAGGGGTAATGATAACCATGAATATGCCAGACATAAAAAATAAAATTTTATCAAACATGTTTACAAAAACATCAAATGGATAAAAAAGTGCAAGCGCCCGGTTAGAGGAAGGGGCGCTGGAGCTGAATAAGTTGAATGTTATTCAAGGTAGTTGTCTTTATTGCAACTACCTTGTTTTTATGAAAAAGATATTTCTAACAAGAAAATAAGATAGAGTTTTGATATGATGGTCATTAGGGAGGAAAATAAATGTACGTAAATGAACAACATATCATGTATAAATTAGCCGAACAGCTAATCGACGAAGAAAATTTTGAGATATTAGATATGGATGAACAAAGAGAAGAGATTTGGTTAGAGAAACATGTAAACAAAACCTCGTATGTCATTCGACTTGTACATAAAGAATTTTATTGGATGAATGATTTGAAAAAAGATATCGCATTAGCTTTTCAACGAACAAAATCGATAAGGCGAATGTTAATCGGAAAACATATTGAAGTGAAAAATATATACGTTTCTAAACAAGCCCCCGTTGGAGAATGGGAATCCTTGAAGAAACCAATGCAGCTGAAGGAACGTAAGCCGATTAAGATGAAGGTTTACTACTTGGATGAAGAAGATAAATACGTGGAAAAGGAACGATTAAACCAGGATCTGAATGTTTCGTTAGAATTACCGACTAATGATATCTCAGAAGAAGAAAAATCAACCGAACTAAACTATTTAATAAATAAAATGACAAATAAACTTCATACAAAAAGAAAAGAAATTAAAACAGTATTTTCATATGGAAAACCCTTCCTAACTTATATTTTACTTGGAATAAATATTCTCATCTATATTTACCTTGAGCTTAACGGAGACAGTACCTATACAGAGACACTTATTAACTATGGAGCCAAATATAATCCCGCCATAGTAGATGGGGAATGGTGGAGAATTATCTCCTCCATGTTTTTACACATAGGTTTGTTGCACTTATTAATGAATATGCTGGCTTTATACTATTTAGGTACTACAGTTGAACGCATATATGGATCTGTTCGATTTTTATTTATTTATATGTTGGCCGGAATCGGGGGAGGGCTGGCTAGTTTTGCGTTTACCTCCAATGTATCAGCAGGCGCATCTGGTGCATTGTTTGGGTTATTTGGAGCATTATTATTGTTTGGTTTAATGAACAAAAAATTGTTCTTCCAAACAATGGGGAGAGGAATCATAGTATTAATTGGTTTTAATTTAATTTTTGGATTTTCAATGCCACAAATTGATAATAGTGCACATATTGGTGGGCTAATAACCGGGTTTATTGCTTCGGTGATTGTTTTTTTACCAAAGAAAAAGAAAATCGGATATCAGCTGATTGCCTTTATTTGCTATTTAGCTATTGTAGGTGGGTTAGTTGTATTCGGAATACAAAATAACTCCGATATTGCGATGTACCAGTTAACCAAAATAGAAGAATTACTGGAAAAGGATAAATATGAGGCGGTTGTTAAGAGTGCTACAAAGGGATTGGAAGATCCTGATGATTTAGCTTCTGCATTATTGTTTCAACGATCATATGCATATATAGAATTGGGCAAAACATCATTAGCAGTAGATGATCTTGAAAAAATTGTTGAAATGAATAGCGAAATGCCTGAAGCATACTATAATTTAGCGATGTTGTATGCAAATCAAGGCGAACAAAAGAAAGCAGTTCAAACCGTTAAAAAGGCGTACGAATTAAAACCAGATGATGAGTCATATATAAGATTATATGAACAAATAACTGGAGAAAATGTAAATTAAAAGGAACATCCTATAGCGACTCATTCGTTATAGGATGTTCCTTTTTTAAGGGTATTGTTGTATAAGGCGTTCCTTTTTTCCGTTAACTTCAAATAAAACTAGTAGATGTTTATTGTCGTTACCAAATAATATAAGGGGTACATAATTTGTTACTTGTTTTTTTTCATACGTAATAGGAACTATATAATTTTTATATAAGCCTTCCCATAAAAGTCCGATTACCTGATTAGTTTTTGCCTGGGATAATGAAGGCAAAGGGTTTGTGTTAAATCGGTTTAATTCGGTCAGGGGAACAATTAGGTAATCATCTTCATTTATCTGATAGTGGTTTAATAGTTTGTTCCAATGATATAACAGTGTCTGTGATGTTTTACCTCTTAATTTTTTCTCCCATTTTACATCACTTTTTGTTTTCGGTTTTTGAAAAGAATGGATACCTGAAGAATCATTTTCAATGACATATAACTCGTCATATGTCATTTGTTGAATACTTTTAATGGATCCATTTGGATAATGAATTTCACCGTGATGATACGAGATGGTTTGGAAATAACTTGTCCCTTGAATAGGAATACTCTCACTTAAGTCAATGGTATCTTCATTTTCATGCCACTCACTAAGTGCACCACGTAGTTTCCCGTTATTAAAAAGTAACGAAACATCCTGTCGCAAATATATGCTTTTTTCACTCTTGGATAATGAGTTCCATGCAATTGTATGCTCTTTTTGATTAGTTTGCTTCATTTCCAGATTAGTTTGCGCCTCTGTAAAACTTGTCTCCTCATCTAAAGGAAAAAAACTAATGCTTGGAATGGAATTGATTTTCACCTGATATAAAAAAACAAAAGAGATGCTTAAGATAAAGAAAATGGCAAGTGCCAAATATTTTTTCATAACGTCATCCTTTTTAAATAAATTTAAGTGTTGTTGAGTATTTGATTAGCTTCTGACCAGTCGCCTCCGCTTTTCTTGTCTAGCTGCGGCTCCTAGAAGCTGCCGTCATAAGCAATGAACACTTAGAATGCGTAAACATTCTTAGGTTCCTTTCTTATGCGTCTGCTTCTGATCAGTCGCCTTCGCTTTTCCAATAAGTTTGTCTTATAAGATTTATGAGGTGGTTCAAGTAAATATGCATAGGAAAGCTATATAAGAACACAATAAGCTCATGAATTCTTACAGAAGTGCAGGGTGACTAGAATGGAAACTAAAAAACAACCTTTATTTTCGACATATCAGGAAAACGTAGATTATTTGCATGAACAATTGGGAGTCGATGAAAGTTTTGATGTCATTCACTTGAATTTAGAATATGCTGGACGAAAAATGTCGCTATTCTTAATTGATGGCTTCGCAAAAGATAAAATATTACATTATGTAATGAAATTATTTGCAAAACTTGAACCAGAAGATTTAGAACCAGATCCCTTAAAAAAATTAATAAAAACATATATTCCATATATAGAGATTGGTCATAATAAAGATTTAAATAAAACGATCGATTTAGTACTAGGCGGACCTACTGCATTGGTTGTAGAAGGAATAGACGAAATTATTATGATCGATGCTCGTACATATCCTGTGAGAGCACCGGCAGAACCTGATTTAGAACGTGTTGTACGAGGGTCACGTGATGGGTATGTAGAAACAATTGTATTTAATACTGCTTTAACGCGCCGGAGGGTTCGTGATAAATCTCTACGAATGGAATATCTACAAATCGGTAGAAGGTCAAAAACTGACGTTGCTTTATGTTATATTAGTGAAATAGCCGACTCGGAGCGCGTGAAAAAATTAAAGAAGTCACTTGAAATGATTGATACCGACGGATTACCTATGGCAGAAAAAACGATTGAGGAATTTATAAGTGGCCGGCATTGGAACCCATATCCAACAGTTCGATACACGGAACGTCCAGATACTGCTGCTGCACATTTATTTGAAGGACATATATTAGTTATTATAGACGGTTCACCAAGTGTGATGATAACACCTGCAACTTACTGGCATCATCTGCAACATGCAGAGGAATATCGTCAAAAGCCGTTAGTAGGGGCATATCTGCGAATAGTTCGCTTTATCGCAGTCATAGCATCGATGTTTATCTTACCTCTTTATTATTTATTTTCGACAGACCAAAGTCTGTTGCCTGCAGCCCTGGATTTTATTGGTCCAGCTGAATCGGGTACTATTCCATTATTCATGCAGTTTTTAATAGCAGAAATAGGAATTGATATGCTTCGGATGGCCGCCATTCATACTCCTTCTTCACTTGCAACCGCACTTGGTCTTGTTGCAGCTGTTCTAATGGGGCAAGTTGCTGTTGAAGTAGGGGTATTTTCAAATGAAGTTGTTTTATATCTGGCAATAGCCGCTATAGGAACATATGCTACACCGAGTTATGAACTTAGTTTGGCTAATCGGTTAGTGCGTATCTTTTTATTAGTAGTTACAGCTGCTTTTGGCTTAGCTGGATATGTGATTGGAATTACGGTTTGGCTTTTACATCTTATACGTACAAAGTCATATGACATTGCTTATCTCTGGCCGTTTATACCATTTTCCTATCGTGCATTTCGCGATATTGTTCTACGTGCGCCAATTCCATTAAAAAACCGAAGACCGACATTTTTAGACCCTCAGGATCCAGACAAGTGATGTGTCTGGGTCTTGAGGTATTTTTGTTTCGTGGTATAATTTACAAAGGTTATTAAGAAGCAATTAAATGAATATATAATGTTTGGTGATAGTTATGAAAACAGTTTATGATGTACGACAGTTGTTAAAGAAATTTGGTACCTTTATTTATGTAGGTGATCGAATAGCTGATCTCGAATTAATGGAAGACGAAGTCAAAGAATTATACAAGAATGGGTTCATTAATGCGCAAGAATATAAAATGGCAATTTTAGTTCTTAAACAAGATGCAAGAAAAACACGTGACGAAAAGGGTGCTAATCAATAATGGGAAATATTTTAATTGGTGTAGATATTGGTGGTACAACAATAAAAGTTGGATTTTTTTCAATAGAAGGTAAGATTCTAGACAAGTATGAGATACCGACGAATAAAAATGACAATGGTAATCAAATCATACCTGATATTGCGCATTCCATAACTGGGAAAATAAAAGATTTAATCCTAAAAAAAGAAGCAATTATTGGTATAGGGGTAGGAGCTCCGGGCTTTATTGTCGGCGACTCGGGTATTGTTGAGGAAGGTGTCAATATTGGGTGGAAAGTTGTAAAGCTTGGCAGTGAACTAAAGGAAATATTACAATTACCAGTCTTTGTTGGAAATGATGCAAACTTAGCCGCTCTCGGTGAAAATTGGATGGGATCTGGTAATCAGGCCAGTAATTTTGTTGCAATTACATTAGGTACCGGTGTTGGTGGCGGTATAATCGCCAACGGTCAACTCCTTAGTGGTGTGAATGGTACGGCAGGTGAAATTGGCCATATAACAGTTGTTCCAGATGGTTACCCATGTAATTGTGGGAAGAATGGTTGTTTAGAAACAGTAGCGTCTGCAACAGGTATTGTAAAACAAGCGCAGGAGATAATTGATGTCAATCCACAAAGTAACCTGGGGCAACATATTGCGGAGCACGGAAGAATTACTGCTAAAGATGTGTTTGATTTAGCGAGTGCAGGTGATCAGGATTGTCAGCAAATCATTAGTCAAACAGGGGACGTCCTTGGATTAGTTCTGTCTAATATTGCAACAATTGTAAATCCGTCTAAAATTGTGATTGGTGGTGGAGTTTCCAAAGCAGGAAAGCCATTATTAGACGCTATTAAGCACTCCTTTTCCATTTACGCCCTAGAAAGACTAACAGAGGTTTGTGATATAGATACAGCACAATTAGGAAATGATGCGGGTATTTATGGTGCAGCGTATTTAGTAAAAGACAATCTAGTTAATAATAAATAGTTATTATGTAGTGATTTTACTATCATGCTACTAAAATATAAATTTAGTAAATATATATTAAGATATTGTAAATTTTAATGAAACTTTTAATGTAAGTAATCCGTCATATAGTGTAGGGTAAAAATTATATGGTTTGTAAATTTTAGAATGGGGTATTAAAAAACATAATAAGGTTGATGTAATCTGAATGTGTTTTTTTTAGGAGGACTTAAAAAATGAATTTTAAACGAGCCAAAATTCCATTATATATAATTGCGACACTGTTATTTGGATTGAAGACATATATTGTCTACCGGTTTTTCTTTAGTATTGAATTAGATAATTCCATGCAAGAGCTTATCTTAATTATCAATCCATTTGTATCTGCATTTTTAGTATTTGCGATAAGTGTGTGGTTTAAAAAAGAAAAGCGTCAAATGAAATATTTGCGCTATACAGCGTTAATTGGGACAATCATAATTTATTTTAATGTTGTCTTTTATCGTTCGTTTACTGACTTCATTACAATCCCGCAATTATTCCAAGCAAGTAACATGGGGGATTTAGGGGGCAGTGTTTTAACGTTAGTAAGACCTTTTGATCTATTGTTATTACTAGATGTAGTTATCATTTGGTATTTGAGTAAAAAGCAATCGGATGTGATGACGGTAAGTTATCCAAAAAGTGGCAAGGTTTTCGCATTAGCCATGTCATTAATGTTATTGGCAGGGAACTTTTTTCTAGCGGAAATGGAGCGTCCACAATTATTCACACGCGCATTTGATCGTGAATATTTAGTGAAGAATATTGGACTGTTTAACTATCATATCTATGATTTAGCTGTCCATTCAAAAGTGAAAACCCAACGTGTTTTTGCGGATGGTAATGAAATACCTAAAATAAAAGAATATATAAATACAGAAATTAAAAGTGAAGAAAAGTCAGAGATGATTGGTGTTGCGAAGGATAGGAATCTAATCGTTATTTCAGCTGAATCTGTCCAAAACTTTGTTATTAACAACAAAGTAAATGGGGAAGAGATCACTCCATTTTTAAACAGCCTAACTGAAGATGAGGATACCTATTACTTCAATAACTTTTATCATCAAACAAAGCAAGGGAAAACTTCTGATTCTGAGTTTGTAATGGAAAACTCCTTGTATCCATTACCACGTGGTGCAGTATTTTTCACCCACGGTCAAAATGAATACAATGCATTACCAGAATTGGTTAATCAAGAAGGATATTATACTTCTGTGTTTCATGCGAATAACAAGAGCTTTTGGAATCGTGACCAAATGTACGATAGTATAGGATATGACCATTTCTATGGTGAAGAAGCATATGAAGTAACGAAAGAAAATTCTATTGGTTGGGGACTTAAGGATAAACCATTCTTTGAGCAATCAATTAAGTATTTACAAACAATTGAACAACCGTTTTATACAAAGTTTATTACACTGACAAATCACTTTCCATTTGAATTAAGTAAGGAAGAAAGATCAATTGAACCGTATAATTCAAATTCACGTACACTTAATAATTATTTTCCAACGGTTCGTTATACAGATGAAGCTATCGAACAATTTTTCCAACAACTTAAAGATGCTGGTCTGTATGAGAATTCAATAATTGTGATCATGGGTGACCATTATGGAATAAGTGAAAATCATAATAAAGCAATGAGTCAATATTTAGGTAAAGAGGAAATTACACCTTATGACCACGTTCAATTACAACGTGTGCCATTCTTCATTCATATTCCAGGTAATGGAAATGGTAAAGTTATGTCGAAGGTAGCAGGGCAAATTGATGTAAAGCCAACACTATTAAGCTTGTTAGGAGTTAAGGCTAAAAACGATATTCAATTTGGAAATCGATTATTTATTGATGATCGAAAAGGATATGTTGCTTTTAGAAATGGAGATTATATTAGTGAGAAATATGTTTCTACAAGTGGAATTTGTTATAACCGAGAAACTGGGGAGCCAGTAAATCAAAATGAAGAAGAACTAAATTCTACTTCTAACAAAGAGAATCCTTGTACAGATATTCAAAATAAGGTCGAAAAGGAACTTGGATATTCAGATGACATCATCTACGGGGATCTTTTCCGGTTTATAAACTTTGATGAGAAAAAATAAAATATGAAAAGAGCTGATTCAATTTGAGTCAGCTCTTTTTTGGCAGTTAAGAAAGAAAACTTTGGCGTTTATCTGTCTAGCGCAAGCGCCCTAGCCCGCCTGAGATTTTAAGTCAAATCTCTTTGTTGGAGCCTAGTGATCCTCCTGCAAAAACAGCACTTACGCTTTGTGATATAAAAAAAGCTAACTTCGAAAGTTAGCTTCACTTAGTTATGCAGTAATTTCATGAATGATTGTCATGACGGAGAAAAATCCAAATGCCAAAACAGATACCGCTGAGAATCCAAGACCAAATAAGTTTTTAGCTTTCATTTGTTTTACAGTGGAAACGACACTAAGTAATGTAACAATAAATAATAAGATCCCTAATACCATATTATTGTATCCTCCTTCATAATTCCGTGCGTTTTATAATTGCTATTGGAATTGCGTTTATATTATTATGTAACTAATCATTAACTCTTATTTATTTTATAGTAAATTAATGTATTTGTCGAGAGTATTTGATGTCTTATAGTAATATTAGCCAAAACAAGTAGGGAAAGGATAGTTCAAATGGAGATAAAAAGTATGTCACTTGGTCCACTAGGTACAAATTGCTATCTAATTTACAATGGTTCAGATGCAATAATAATTGATCCGGGCGGAGATGCAGATGTAATAATTGATTACTTAAACAATAAATCCTATACGCCAATAGCGATACTATTAACACATGCACATTTTGATCATATCGGTGCAGTTGACCATCTAAGGAGAACATATAATATCGATGTCTATTTACATGGAAATGAAAAGGATTGGTTAGAGGATCCAAAATTGAATGGTTCTATTTTATTTACTCCTGAACCGATTTCGATAAATAGTGCGGAGCATGAATTGACGGAGGGGCGAATGCAAATAAAATCTTTTGCATTTGAAGTTTTACATACTCCAGGACACTCTCCAGGTAGTGTTTGTTTTGTGTTTAAGGAATCTGGAATCATTATTGGGGGAGATGTCCTTTTTAATCAAGGTGTTGGCCGAACGGATTTACCAGGGGGGAATATGGAGCAGTTGATGGAAAGTATACGTACTAAATTGTATACATTAGACAATCATATGACTGTTTACCCAGGACATGGGCCAGAAACAACAATAGGTAATGAGAAACAAGTTAATCCATTTATTAAAGAGTAGAGAGAACAAAAAAGCGTAACCTATTAGTATCCATAATTACAAAATTAGTTTCCTAAATAATTAAAAAAACCCTGCATAATTAAGTATGTAAGCAGGGTTTTTTTCTTAGTGCCCGAATCCAGGTACTAGTATGAAATTTGAATACCAAGTAAAACCAATCATAAATACAGTACAATAAGCTCCGAATAAGTACATATACATGCGCTCAGATAATTTTAAGTAACTTACTGTAAGGAAAAATGCCGTCTGAACTAGGAATAATAATGCCGTTTTGTTCATATCTCCAATAACAAACATTACTGTGAAAATACCTGTCCAAAAGGCAAGCACACGAAACATCCGATCCATGCCTTCCCCTCCTTTGATAACCTTATCATAATTATTATATACGACAATTTATATATTGTAAATAAATCTTATGAAACAATTATAAGTTAATCACTATACTATCAATTAGTTTGACCCGAATCGGTTCCATTATTCATTTCAGTTTCCATTGTAATATGATGAGCAATCACAAGGATTTTATCATCATGGGTAGAGATGGAGAATATTAATTCATAAACTTCTTGATTACGTGTATAATCAATTTTTACATAACCATCAGGAAACGTGTATTGAACTGTACCGCTGTCCTGTTTTAGTGATGAGATTTCATTTTTGAATTTTGATCTCCCCATTTGAAACAGTGAGTCTATTTTTAATTGTGACAGTTCGTTCTTCGTAATGCTTAATTCATTATGATAAATAGAAACATTCGTACTTACAAAAAGAAACAAAAGCGCTGCTATCAGTAGTACCAATGGAAGAATAAATCCTTTTTCCTCAGTTATAAATGGTGAATTTTTTCTCATAAACTGCTCCATCCATTGTAATTATTATGGTTTTTATACCATAGGATATTTCTTCAAAAGAAAGGCTTTTGACATTTCTTATAACAACTTCATGACCAGTACTATCTACTTGACGCCTAATGATGTCTTCGTATTTTTCGTACGTTACCGTTGTACCGTCAATAGCCTTTAAAGAAACAACTTGATTACCAATGGTATAATCTGTCGAACGAATTAAATCATCACGCATAAAGTGAAAAAGTTGATTTGCCGATAAATCTGTATAATTGGTGGTATAGCTTAATGATTTCGTTATATATTCAAGGAAGGGTACGGTAATGAAAAGGATGGCAATTGTCAGAAGTGTTGATAATAAGGTGAATCCCTTTTGTTTAACCAGGATATCCGAACAAACATGTCTTTTCTTTCTCATTTTTAACATTAGTCCATTCTACACATCCTTGCGTTAGATTATTTATAGTTTTGAAATGAAAAGTAAGTGGTTTAGATTCAAATTGCTTGTTATAGGTTTTAGGTAAATCAGAATTACTCCAAATGGTTAATTGCAGTTCATCATAAAGCTGTGTTGCAATAGTTATTCGGTCGGATAATTTTTGTTGTTCCTTTTTAATTTGGATTGAAATTGGGAAAACAGTGACAACTAGCATTGTTACAATTCCAAAAGCGACTAATACTTCAATTAAAGAAAACCCGTTAAATTTTTTCAATATAACACCTACCTTTACCTAAAGGAAAAACGATTCTATAGGATGAATTGGTGGTAGTTAAAAAAATTGTACCCGGCTGTCTGATGGTACCATAACGGTTAAAGGAAATTGATTCTTTCAAAGTTCTCAAATCAAATGTCCAATTAGCTGGAATGCTTCTACTGAGAAAAACCTCTTTTTCATGCCTCCCTTATACGAGGGTATAGCTATCAGACTTAATCTTCAACCCAAAATATTCTTCCGATAGATATGATAAACTCTGCATATACAAAATGTCGTTTTCAAATGTGGTTAGGAATTGTTTTTCTTTTTGATTATCCAAAATGGAAACCTTTATGGGTGTACTAAGTAATAATAAAATTGAAAGTACACCCAAAACAAAAATCACCTCAATCAATGTAAAACCATTTTTAATTTTCATGATGTTTCACCTCAACTACTACTAGTTTTCAAAGGGATCGCATCACCATTTTTACATGTTTTTTGTTCTTCTGTTATATAGCCTGCTGTAACTAAAGTTTCCGTTGTAGCAGGGTGTGAACCATTATCAAGATAGTAAGCCTCAGCCTGAGTCTGTACAACAGAGATTAATGCTTTGCATCCTTTATCGTATACTTCCTCACTTTTTTTGCTTATATTTGGTATTATCAATATGATCAATACAGATATGATCATTAAAACAATTAACATCTCGATCAGAGTGAATCCTTTTTGACTTTTAAACATGTTAATACCTCCATTAAATCGTTTTGATTAATTGAAACATTGGCCACATTAGCGTGGTGTAAATTAATACAATGAAACCAGCCAGTAGTACAAAAAACACTGGTTGTATAAACGTAATTGCTTTTGTTAATTTTCGATGAAGTTCTTCTGTGATAATACCTGCATAAACCTTTAAGTCTTGTTCTAATGCATGTGTATCCGCGTTTTTTTGAAATATATGGGCGATTTGTTCTTCTAATAAAAATGCTTGCGATAATAAATGATTAATGTGGTTTCCCTTATTTAACTCGCTAGTCATTAACATGGAATAATACGATAGAATAGGGAGCTGTGTTTGGTTGGACATGATTGTAAGAATATCTTTAATCGATATGCCAGTTTTTAACAAGGAGCTGAAATGTGTTGCGAACAAGAAAGAGGTTTGTATTCGCTTGTAGCTTCGATAAATAGGTATGTGTCGATATAACCTGATCTGCCTCTGTACGCTGATTTTATGACTAATAATTTTCCAGATAATTAAGGAAACACATATAACAATTATGCTTATCCATATAAATGATCCAAATACATTAATAGCTCCAAGTGATAATGTTACGGTTGATGATGTAACAGAGTTAGCAGAAAATAGGTCAGCAAAGGAAGGGAGGATGGAATGTTTAATGAAATAAAGCAGTATTGAAAATATGGTAAGGAGTATAAGAGGGTAACGAATCGTTTGTTGGAATTTGGAAGTAAATTCAATTCGTTGTTGAAACATTTCCATACACTTTTCTATACTTGCTTGAATATCACCATTCGCTCGGACGAAATATAAATAAGTTGTTATTGTTGGGTTAAATGTAGCTTCTTTGAATGCTTCGTCCAGGGTATTTCCATTCTTTAGAGAATGAACGATGATTGATGTTGGTCCAATCATTTGTTTATCCCATTTCATAACTTCTAGCGCATCAAGTAAACTGTAGCCAGTTTTAAGAAGTCGCAGGAGGCGTGATAGGTACAGTAATTGGATTTCGTTTTTCAGTTTGTGTCGTTTAGATGGTGTTAAATAGTTCTTTTGATATAAATCCATACATATATGCCTTCCTCCTTAGATTCTCAAAGGATTGGAACGTGGATATCTTTTTCACGTCATGCCCTTGTAAAGCACTCTTAAGTATGTGACCATCTAATAATTCCAGAATTGCAGCTCTCCTGGAAATGGTTCGATTCAGTTGAATTGGTATGAGCTGTAACGCGGCTACTGCGATAAGGGACTGTTGTAGATCAGTAATTTTTAGACCCATCTCAAGCAAGCGGTGGATTGTTCCTTCTGCATTTTTGGCATGCAGGGTACTAAGTACTAAATGTCCAGTGAGTGATGCGTCAAAGGCAAATTTGGCAGTTTCCTTATCGCGAATTTCTCCAACCATAATGATATCTGGATCATGTCTTAATGCGGCCTTTAATCCAGCCTGATAAGTGATTCCGGCTTTTTCATTTACCTGTACCTGTAAAATATTCGAAATTTCTTTTTCAACTGGATCTTCTAATGTGATGGTTTGATACGATTCTTCTGCAAGGATAGTTTGGAGTAATGCGTATAATGTGGTTGTCTTGCCACTTCCTGTTGGGCCAGTGAACAAAATGATACCTGAACGGTTTTTAATCCATTCTCTTAACATTTTAAGTTGATAAGGAAAAAGAAAAAGTTGTTCTAAGGTTAAAATTTCATCTTGTGGTAAAATTCTAATTGCGAGGCTTTCCATGTGGTTAACAGGAAGTGTAGATAACCGAAGTGCATAATGTTGGGATTGAACACTATACGTAATAATTCCATTTTGTGGTTTACGAATTTCTCCAATATCCATTCCGGATGTAAATTTATAATAGGTGAGTAATAACTGATATTGGGATGCATGAATGCTTCGATGGAAAACTCGTTTACCGTGAATTCGAAAATAAATATCTGTGTGATTTGGAAATGGGTAGAAATGAATGTCAGATGCAAATGCTTGAAAAGAAGATAGAAGCAGTCTTTCAGAGAGGTCAGCTGCGGTGTTCAATGAAGTATCACCTCCTTATTATTTCGCAACAAATTACTATATTCGACATAGTTTGGGGAATTCCTTCTTTTTTTGTAAAAAAATTTCTAAGGGAGTGAAATAAATGAAAAATATATATTTAATTGGTTTTATGGGAAGTGGAAAAAGTTCTGTAGGTAGATGTTTAAGTGTTACTTTAAACTGTAATTATGTAGATACTGATGCAGCAGTCGAGGCAAAATATAATAAAACAATTGCTACTATTTTTTCAGAAGAAGGGGAAAGTGCATTTCGTTCATATGAATCAGTTGAATTACGTGAGATACCTTATAATAATTGTGTTGTTTCTACTGGTGGCGGTATTATTAAGAACCATAACAATGTTGAACAAATGAAGGATACAGGTATTATCGTATATTTAGCAACCTCCTTTGAAAAAATTGACAATCGCTTGAAAACGGATTTATCACGCCCATTATGGAATCAAAATAAGCAAAAACAGAAACAACTATTTGAAGAACGTTTAGATTTATATCGCTCTTGTGCAGACATAACTGTGTTAACGGATGATAAATCACTTGATGATATTGTTGCTGAGGTTAGAAGCTACATAGTGAGTGAATAAAAGACATCATACGAGCCATACTAGACGTAAGAGGTGATCCACATGAGTGGAAATGATTATATAAAATATATGACAGGTCAAATCATCGCCTATATGGATTTATCCACTGATGAGAAAAAATCACGACGAAAAAAACATAAAGAGCGGGATGCTCTCTCAAATCGGTGGTTGGGGATGGTACCCTTTGCCATGAAAATGTTATGGAAGAAAGCGAATTAGTAAGCTGTTTTACATGCAGCCTACTAATTCTTTTTTTATGGTCTTTAAAAAAAGCTCTTTTCGTACGCATTGTTGCTTTTCATCGTCATAGTTGATATAAACTGTGAAGTAACTTTAGGTTTATTCCCAAAGACATGTGCTATTGTTGCCGTCCAGGATCGCTCCGGGCGGATGCTTTCCGCGGGCACGGCCTTAGCCTCCTCGAGAAAATCACTCTGCGGGGTCTTCGGACGCGTGCTGTTCCCGCAGGAGTCACCGCCCGGAACGATGCTGGACTGGTAAAGCTATTTACGTAAGAATTCTTTGACATTTCTTTCAACTAATGAATGCTGTTATTGGCAACTATTATACCAGCAGCCCGTATACACGTAGACTCCTGCGGGAGGACAGGCATCGGTGAGACTACGCAGTGCGCTAGCACAAGTAGGCTCACCAGCCGCCCGCGGAAAGCGAAGTGTATACGGGCTGCGGTTGCCTTAGTAACTTTTTTTCATTATCAGTAATACAGATCTAGAAGTTACGTCGTAGTATATATCTATTTTCTTTAAAAGCAGCAATCTTTGGGAAAACAGCTTTTAAAAATTATCGGTTAAATAAAAAATTCCTCCATTAATTACTTTATAGGTCACCTTTGGAGTATAACGTTCTTTCATGTCATCTATTTCCCTTTGCATGTGTTCATGATTTGTTTCGTCATCTGCACTACTTGTATAAAAATGCTCAATCAGTGTTATTTCATCCTTAAGAGTTTGTAACGATTCATCTGCCCAGTCGTGCGTCTGGTTGTTGATATAGTCATTCAGTACATTTTCTATTCGATGAAACCCGCTTTCCATTTTAATAATTGGTGCAATGGTATAACAATAATCGTCAATGCTAGGTTTAAGTGTTACATTTCCCAATAAATCCATCATATCTTTATACATTAGTCCCTTGATTAAATGTAGACCAAGCGATATAATCTCATCCTTATTTTGCTTACCTTGATAACTAATTTTAATATTGACGACCAACCACGGATATAAAGCAGTCTTTGTCGTTGATTGTTCTGATTGAAAAAGCCTTGTATACCGTTCATTAACAACAAGACTTCTTAAAATTTGCTGTAAACGTGGACTGCCAAAATGGATCCAGTCTCCTTTTTCATCACGCTTATCAGGGTTTGTAATTAGATTGAGAGTAGTCGTGTCACCTTGTCTTCCCATTTTGTTTATATAGTGCCAATAAAAGGGCCTATTCATCAATTCCTTATCTATTTCCTCTGTTAATTTTACTTGTAATACACCATCTTTGTTGTTTTGTATATGGCAATGGTGTGCTTGGAAATAGTCATGTAGGAAATTATTTAAGTTCTCAATTGCCATATTGTTGTTCCTCACTTTCCGTGTATTCTGATGAGCTTTCGATAATAGAAGAAAGGTTATTTAGTTTGATTCTTGTTTCACCCGCAGAGGATGATTCTGCAAAGATTGTTTGTATTTCATCTTCCATATCCTTAATATTTAACTCAGCAAGAATAGCATCCAAATTCCCAATTACACGTTCAAATAAATTAATCTTTTCATATAACAAACTCATAATATGTTCTTCTACGGTGTTTTTAATTGCTAAATTGTAAATAAAAACATCATTTTCCTGACCATAACGATGGATTCGTCCAATACGTTGCTCTAGGCGCATGGGATTCCATGGCAAGTCATAATTGATTAAATGATGGCAGAACTGCAGGTTTATTCCTTCACCGCCAGCTTCAGTTGCAATTAATACTTGAGCATGATTCTGAAATAATTGTTTCATCCAGTCTTTTTTCCCGCGTTTAAATCCACCCCTAAATGGAACGGATGTTATACCGTGTTGTTGTAGAGTCCATTGCAAAAAGAGCTGAGTCGAGCGATATTCTGTAAAAATAATTACCTTCTCGTCACCTAACCCCTTAACAAGTTCTACTAATTTTAGTGCCTTACTATGGTTGGGTAGTTGCTCTATTTCTGTGAGAAGCGGGTCAAAACCAGTTATCTCAGTGGACTTTTCCTGCATTTTTTTCATGGATAAATAACAAGCTTCCCTTGACGAGCAAAGTTCTCTCTGTAAAGTTATTTTCGTAAAACCTGCTAATTGTGCAGTTAAATTGTCTAATTGATCGTATACCGCTCGCTCTTCATCTGAAAAAGTAACCCAAATTGTATCAATATGACGTTTAACCGTATTTAATTCTGTATTTGTTCTCGTATTTCTTACCATTACGTGTTGTACTAACTGTTTTAAATACTTATCCTGTTTAATTTTCTTTCGATCAGTACCATAACGTTGTAAAAATTCTTCATAATTTCCTAAGTAACCTGGTTTTAATATCGAAACCAAATTAAAAATATCAGATAGTTTATTTTGTACAGGTGTCGCAGTTAGTAAAAGACAATATTTTTTCTTTAAGGACCTAACAAATTCATAGTTTTGTGTTTTATGGTTTTTTAATTTATGTGCCTCATCAATCAAAATAAAGTCAAAATTTAGTTCAGAAATTTTCTCGCGATGTTGATCTCGCTTTGCCGTATCAATAGAGGAAACAATGATATCACATTGATCCCACGCATAATTCTTTCGGAAGGATACTGCCTGAATATAAAATTTATCGTTTAATTCCTGTACCCACTGATTGACAAGTGACGCAGGAACAAGAATAAGGACTTTCTTAATTAACCCACGTACCATATATTCCTTGAGTATTAGGCCTGCTTCAATTGTTTTTCCTAAACCAACCTCATCAGCCAATATCGCTCTTCCATTCATGTGTTCAATCACTTGTTTTGCACAGTCAAGTTGATGTGGGAGAAACTTTACATGTGGTACATATTCTAGTGAGCGCAATTCGTTGAATGTTGGTGTCATCGTTGTTAATTCAGCCTGATAAGCCATTTGAAATAGTTCCCAGGTGGAAAAAGGGCCATTTTGTTCAACAGTATTATGTAAGTCTTTTATAAAAGAATTATCTTTTTCGATATGTATAGATTCCATGATTTATCTTCCTTTGTCATAAGTTGTCATTTTCATTTAAAATTTTAGTATTTAAACAGCGTTATTATATGCTATAATGAAGAAAAATAAATAGATTTTTCGCGAGTAATGGTACATAGTATAACCAATTAATACTTTTTTCATAAAGCGAATGAATACAAGGGGAGAGTTTACTAAAAGCGAATAGCGATTAGTAACGCCGAAGGAGCAAACTAATGTGAATCTCTCAGGCAAAAAGAACTCTTGTAGGACGCACCTCTGGAGAGCGTTTACTTTAAAGTGAGCCACCAACGAAGCAAGCATTTTTTCTGGATGATTATTCAGCGGAATGCGCAACTTTCTGGTTAAAGGACAGAGATTTCATTGTATCAGTGAAATCTCTATTTTTTTATGGCTAAAAAGGGAGTGGATCAGATGAGTGAGATAAAACAAACACCATTATTTCCTGTTTATAAGGAATCCGGAGCAAAAACCGTTGACTTTGGTGGATGGGATTTACCGGTACAGTTTTCTGGCATTAAGCATGAACATGAGGTAACACGAACAAAAGCTGGTTTATTTGATGTATCACATATGGGGGAAATTATCGTCCAGGGAGAGCACTGTTTAGACTTTTTGCAGCGTCTACTGACAAATGATATATCAAAGTTAACTCCGAAGCGTGCGCAATATAACATTATGTGCTATGAAAATGGTGGCACAGTTGATGATTTAATTGTTTACATGCTTGAAGAAAATAAATATTTATTAGTCGTAAATGCAGCAAATACGGAAAAAGATTTTGAATGGATAAAAGAACAAAATAAAGAAAATGTAACGATTGATAATGTCTCGAAAGATTATGTACAGGTTGCGTTACAGGGTCCTAAAGCAGAAGAAATTTTACAAACTTTAACAGAAACGGATCTTAGTGAAATAAGGTTTTTCCGATTTGAAAATCCTGTATATTTTGCAGGCTTAGAGGCTGGATCAATTGTTTCCAGAACAGGCTATACCGGAGAAGATGGTTTCGAAATTTATATTGACGCAGCAAGCGGTGTTGATTTATGGAGGTTGATTTTAGAAGCAGGCAAGGAAAAAGGTCTAGAGCCTATTGGACTTGGTGCACGTGATACATTACGCTTCGAAGCGAACTTAGCGTTATACGGTCAAGAATTATCAAAATCTATCACACCAATTGAAGCAGGACTTGGTTTTGCAGTAAAAGTTAAAAAGCAAGCTGATTTTATTGGGAAAAGTGTGCTTAGAGACCAAGTGGAAAATGGCGCTGAACGAAAGCTTGTTGGTATTGAAATGATTGATAAGGGAATTCCGCGTCATGGTTATGAAGTTTTTGTTGGAGAAGAGGAAGTTGGGTTTGTTACGTCTGGTACCCAATCCCCAACATTAAATAAAAACGTAGGGTTAGTACTAATTAAAAGTGAGTTTGCCGAAGAAGGAACTGAGGTAATTGTACAGGTTCGTAAGCGAAAATTAATGGCAAAAGTGGTTAAAACGCCATTTTATAGTCGCGCAAAATAGGGAGGGATTGTAATGGAATTTCGTTATCTACCGATGACAGAAGCAGATAAGAAAGAAATGCTAGCTACAATAGGTGTCGATTCCACTGAGGAGTTATTTTCCGACATACCAAAACAAGTTCGTTTGGATAAAGACTTAGATTTAAAGGCACCGACAAGTGAAGTCGAGTTAAAAAGAGAACTGTCAGCAATGGCAAATAAAAATGCTAATTTAACGGAATATAGCTCGTTCCTTGGTGCGGGTGTTTATGATCATTATATTCCATCAGTTGTTGACCATGTTATTTCACGTTCAGAATTTTATACTGCATATACACCTTATCAGCCAGAAATATCACAAGGGGAACTTCAAGCGATATTTGAATTCCAAACAATGATTAGCGAATTGACTGGAATGCCAGTAGCAAATTCCTCCATGTATGATGGTGGAACAGCACTAGCGGAAGCGGTAAATTTAAGTGCTGCAACAACAAAAAAGAAAAAAATTCTTGTATCAAAAGCTGTTCATCCTGAATCAAGAGCTGTAATCGACTCCTACGCAAAAGGACCAAATTTGGAAATCGTTGAAATTGGACATAAAAATGGCTTAACGGATTTGGATCAATTGGCTAGTGAACTAGATGAAGATACTGCTAGTGTTGTTGTTCAATATCCAAACTTTTTTGGTCAAATTGAACCATTACAACAAATTAATGAATTAGTAAGTAATCAGAAGAAAGCAATGCTTATTACATCAAGTAATCCACTTGCTTTAGGGTACCTGACTCCTCCAGGTGAATTCGGTGCAGATATCGTTGTTGGCGATACACAGGTATTTGGAATTCCAGCTCAATTCGGTGGGCCACATTGCGGATATTTTGCCACAACTGCAAAGTTAATGCGTAAAGTGCCTGGACGTTTAATCGGTCAAACAAAAGACGAAGATGGTCAGCGCGGATTCGTACTAACACTACAAGCCCGGGAACAACATATTAGACGTGATAAAGCAACATCCAATATTTGTTCAAACCAAGCATTAAATGCACTCGCAAGTTCAGTTGCAATGAGCTCTATTGGTAAACACGGGATTAAAAAAATGGCAAAACTTAATATGCAAAAAGCGCGTTATGCAAAGCAACAACTACAGGAAGCGGGTATCTCTGTTGTTACAGATGGTCCATTCTTCAATGAAATTGTTGTTAAATTAAATGGTTCAATTTCTGACATCAATCAAACACTTTTCCAAAAAGGAATTATTGGTGGATATGATTTAGAACAAGCATATCCAGAGCTAAAAGGTCACATGTTAATTGCGGTAACGGAAATACGTTCAAAAGCAGAAATTGATGCTTTTGTTAAAGAACTGGGGGATATTCATGGCTAACGAAAACTTTCCAATCATATTTGAACGAAGTAAAGAAGGCAGAACTAGCTATAGTTTACCGGATTTAGATGTCCCAGAATTAGACATTAACGAAGGATTGGATGATGCGTATATAAGAACGGAAGCACCAGACTTACCTGAGGTTAGTGAGCTTGAAATAATGCGTCATTATACAGGATTATCAAGACGGAATTATGGAGTAGATTCAGGCTTCTATCCGCTGGGGTCATGTACGATGAAATACAATCCTAAAATTAATGAAGATGTAGCACGTCTTGATGGATTTAGTCATATTCATCCATATCAAGATCCGAAAACTGTTCAAGGTGCTTTAGAAATGTTGTACGATTTACAAACATCACTTAAAGAAATTACTGGCATGCATGAAGTATCCCTGCAGCCTGCAGCTGGTGCACAAGGAGAATGGACCGGATTAATGATGATCCGTGCACTTCATGAAGCAAATGGCGATACTGAGAGAACAAAAGTAATTGTTCCGGATTCAGCTCATGGAACTAATCCTGCTTCTGCAACTGTCGCTGGTTTTGAAGCTGTTACAGTTAAATCAAATGAAAAAGGAATAGTAGATTTAGAGGATCTGAAACGTGTTGTCGGCAAAGACACTGCAGCATTAATGCTTACAAATCCAAATACACTTGGTTTATTTGAAACGGAAATTTTAGAAATGGCTAAAATTGTCCATGAAGCCGGTGGGAAATTATATTACGATGGTGCAAACTTAAATGCGATCATGGGATATACCCGCCCAGGAGATATGGGCTTTGATGTTGTCCATTTAAACTTGCATAAAACATTCACTGGTCCCCACGGTGGAGGTGGCCCTGGGTCAGGTCCTGTTGGTGTGTCAAAAGAGCTTGAGCCTTATTTACCAAAACCATTACTTGTAAAAGGCGAAGATGGCTATAAATTTGAATACGATCGTCCGAATTCTATTGGACGCGTTAAACCTTATTACGGTAACTTTGGTATTAATTTACGAGCTTATACGTACATTCGCACAATGGGCGCGGAAGGTTTGAAGAAAGTTAGTGAATATGCGGTATTAAATGCTAA
The DNA here is from genome assembly GCF_044793635.1 of Virgibacillus necropolis. Classification (GTDB taxonomy): domain Bacteria; phylum Bacillota; class Bacilli; order Bacillales; family Amphibacillaceae; genus Virgibacillus_F; species Virgibacillus_F necropolis_A. The sequence goes on along the minus strand of NZ_CP084992.1, from coordinate 470,967 downwards.
TTATATGATGCGTAAATTGGAGAAAGAGTTTGATCTACCATATCCACAGCATTGTAAGCATGAATTTGTTTTATCTGGAAAAAGGCAAAAGAAATTAGGTGTTCGGACATTAGATGTTGCGAAGCGCTTATTGGATTATGGCTACCACCCACCAACAATCTATTTCCCATTGAATGTGGAAGAGGGATTGATGGTAGAACCTACAGAAACAGAGTCCAAAGAAACGTTAGATGGTTTCATAGATACAATGATTGCTATATCTGAGGAAGCTAAAAATGACCCTGAAAAGGTTCAGGATGCTCCACATACAACAATCGTAAAACGTATGGATGAAACAACAGCAGCAAGAAAACCAATTTTAAGATATTATAAGTAAGATAGAGAAGGAGCTGAAACAAAATGTTTCAGCTCCTTCTACTTATTAATATTTAACTTTTCCAGTCCAACGTTTAAATCCGCCTTTTAGCTGGTTTAAATCCTCGTAGCCTTTTTTGTTAAGAAGAAGTGCTGCCCTAGCAGATCGTGAACCACTTTGACAATAAAGATAAACAGGCTTATCTTTTCTGATTTCTACTAGTCGCTGCTTCAATTGTGTAACAGGAATATTGCGAGCGCCAAGAATATGGCCTTTTTTAAATTCCTGCGGTTCTCTTACATCTATTAACTGTGCTTTGCGATATCCTTCTCTAAATTGATCCTCTGTCAACGTTTTTAAATACTTTCGTTGTTTTGAAAATCGCAATAAAGCAAAGACAATAACTGCCACAATCATTGCAATTAGTAATATCATTTGTAATTCCATCTTTTGTCCCCCAATTTTCTCTTTTGCTACTTCTTCTATTATATTGTCGTTAGCTCTATTTTTCAAAGTATTTCTTTTAAGAATTTTTTGTACGTAAGGAAAGTATAGACGTTTTAGGAAACGCTGGTATAAGTAGAACTTCTCATTCGCTATTAAGGTTAAGGTAAATGCCGTGTTTTTCTAATGTCCATAATTAACTGGAAATTACTTAAAGTTAACTGTGCCAGTAATAATCATGGTTTACAATATTGCAACAGTGAAAAAAGATTAAATTCGTATTTTTTTTAGTGGTTATCTTTTATTTTCGCGATAATTACGCTTTTTTCGTTGATTTTCAAGTATTGACATTTCAAGAATTATTCGTTCCAATCACAATATATGGTATTTGATTAAAAACATCTACACTATATATTGTTATTTTTGAATGGAATATGATAAAGTAGATTTAGACAAAAACAATTTTATATAGAAGGAGTGATGATGTTGTCGATTGCTGTTGCAGAAAGCAAGACGATTGATATTGTCCAGCTAAACAAAGATATTGAATCATTTCCACAAGTACATCAGATAACAGAGGACATGAAATTAACCCATAAAGGTGTATCACGATTAGTAATGTTAGATCGATATGCCTTTAAGGACACAGAGAAAAAAACGTTAAAAGAAGGGGACTTTGTCGTACTAACGGTAAAAGCAGATCCAAAGTTCCCTGCACGTGGGCTCGGTATTGTAAAGTCAATTAATTGGAACGAAAAGCTTGCTGACATTCAAGTGAACGAGGAGTTTGTTTCGGTACTGGATAATGAAACAGAAGCGGCTACAGGAGTCGTACAACGTTCGCTTGATGTGATTGACAAACCACTCGAAGTATTTTATGAACAAATTGCAAAACGAAATGCATCAGGGTTATCAAGTGTAGAACAAACAGAAGAAAAACAGCAGGAATGGTTTCACAAATTTAATCAAGAATTAGCAAATCTAAACTTTATTCCTGCTGGACGAGTTCTCTACGGTGCCGGTGCTGAAACGGACGTAACGTATTTTAATTGTTACGTAATGCCGTATATAAAGGATTCTCGTGAGGGTATCTCAGACCACCGAAAACAAGTGATGGAAATTATGTCACGAGGTGGGGGAGTAGGAACGAATGGATCGACCTTACGCCCACGAAATACACTTGCAAGAGGTGTTAATGGAAAATCATCAGGTTCTGTATCATGGTTAGATGATATTGCTAAATTGACTCATTTGGTAGAGCAAGGTGGATCAAGACGTGGTAAATAGTATAAGTGCCTCGTCTATAAACAAACCTCGTGAATTGCTGGAAACTCTTTTATGACATGTTGGCTACAACGTAACTGGAAACGGTAAGCGTGAATGCTTAAAAACAATATGTGGATAAAGACAATCAGCAGCCAAGCTCCGTATGGGAGAAGGTTCAACGACCATCGAAAGCACGTCTTTTAGACGGAAGTGAGTAGAGTAGAAATCAAGTGATTTCGAAGTGCGAGGACACTTAATAGGTGTAAGATATGGTCTGAACTCTAGGGTGACTTAGAGAACTGATTTTACGAATCAGTGTAACAAATTGGCCCAAATGATAATGTTAGTAGATTCACACCCTGACATTATTGAATTTATTATTTCAAAAATGCAGAATCCAAGAATTCTCCGATATCTAATCGAAAACACTGAGGATGAACAAATAAAACAGCTTGCACAAGAAAAGCTTAAATTCACCCCGTTAACTGAAACAGAAAAGGATTTATACCAGGGAATTGTAAACTATCAAAGCATTCCTGGACTTGGTGGTTTCACACAAGCGGCTATTAGGGAAGCACAGGAAAAATTAAATACTGGCGGAACGTATTCCGTCCATAATGCAGAATTTCTTACGGGTGCAAACATCTCCATTTGCTTAACTAAAGAATTAATGGCAGCAATTGATAATGACGATATGTACGAGCTGCGTTTTCCTGATGTTGAAAATTACAGCAAGGAACAAATGAAAGAATACAATGAGAACTGGCATGATGTCGGTGATGTTCGTAAATGGGAAGAAATGGGTTATGGCGTTCGCGTATACCGTCGGATTAAAGCCAAGGAACTATGGAACTTAATCAATATTTGCGCGACATATTCAGCTGAGCCAGGAATCTTCTTCATTGATAATGCTAATGAAAAAACGAATGCAAAAGCATATGGAGATCAGGTTGTAGCAACTAATCCGTGTGGTGAACAACCGCTAGCACCATATTCCGTTTGTAATTTAGCCGCTGTAAATTTAGCAGAAATGGCTGATCGAGATACCAGATCAATCAACTTTGAAAAACTTACTGAAACTGTTCGTACTGGTGTAAGGATGCAAGATAATGTAATTGATGCAACACCATATTTCTTAGAAGAAAATAAAAAACAAGCCCTTGGTGAGCGCCGAGTTGGACTTGGTGTAATGGGATTACATGATTTGTTGATTTACTGTGAAACCGAATATGGCTCAGTAAAAGGAAACGATTTAGTAGATCAAATTTTTGAAACAATTGCAACAACTGCTTATCGTACCTCGATTGAATTAGCAAAAGAAAAAGGCAGTTTTCCATTTCTTGTTGGAGAAACTGAGATGGAAACAAAATCGTTAAGAAACGCCTTTATAAATACAGGGTATATGAAACAAATGCCAGAAGATATTAGAGAAGATATAGTGAAATATGGTATACGGAATTCACATCTTTTAACTGTTGCACCAACGGGTAAAGTTATTGCCCCCTACGTCTGCAAAGATGTAGCGTAAACTTGGCTATATGCGGGAAACCCTCAGTATCCTTTCGTACTCGTGCCTTGCCAGCGCTAATAGGAGTAAAAATCGAAAGGTGGAGACAATCCGCAGGGAAGTCGTGGCTGACCCCTCAACGACTACACGCCGAGCAACCATAGAAAGAAACATGGTTGATGATATAGTCTGATCCTCATGGCGACATGGGGAGTGGGTACTGATAATCCCACCCTCTATTCTAAATAGAGAGTAACAAAAATGAGTACTGGTACAATGGTTGGAGTTTCTACAGGTCTAGAACCTTACTTCTCATTCACATATTACCGTAGTGGTAGACTAGGTAAGTTTATTGAGGTAAAAGCAGATATTCTACAAAAATATTTAGAAAATAACCCTGGACAAGATCCAGAGAATTTGCCTGAGTGGTTCATCACGGCAATGGAATTAGCACCAGAAGCGCATGCTGATACACAATGTGTAATTCAACGCTGGGTAGATAGTTCAATCTCAAAAACAGTTAACGCTCCACGAGGTTATACAGTTGATCAAGTAGAAAATGTATACCGCAGATTGTATAATGGCGGAGCTAAAGGTGGGACTGTTTATGTTGATGGTAGCCGTGATTCACAGGTACTAACACTTAAAGCAGAAGAAAATTCCTTTGAAGATAACACCGAAGAGGTTTCAGCACCAACAAAACCAAAAGTAGTATTGGTAGATACCGTTCATGAGTTGGAAAAAACGAATGTAACAATCGGGTCTGAGGTTGGAGATACATGTCCTGTCTGTCGTAAGGGTAGTGTAGAAGATATGGGTGGATGTAATACATGTACAAATTGTGGTGCACAATTGAAATGTGGTTTATAAAACACGAAACAAAGAACTAGCCCGGTTACTGGCTAGTTCTTTGCTTTTCGTAACACTTGTTTACAAATACATATTCATGTATCCTTTTTATAAGAAACAATGTTGCACACGCTAAAAATTTATTCACTGAAATGAGGAGATCACATGCCTACACCTAGTATGGAAGACTACATAGAGCAAATTTATATCTTAATGGAATCAAAAGGGTATGCGCGAGTTTCAGATATTGCTGAGCAATTAGCTGTTCATCCTTCCTCTGTCACAAAAATGGTGCAAAAGTTGGACAAAGATGAGTATCTAAATTACGAGAAATATCGTGGGTTTATCCTTACTCCTAAGGGCAAAAAAATTGGGGAGCGTCTTGTATTTCGCCATGAGTTATTGGAACAGTTCTTGGAAATAATTGGGGTGGACGCAGATAAAATATATGAAGATGTAGAAGGAATTGAGCATCACTTAAGCTGGAATTCGATTGATCGGATTGGAGAATTGGTGCAGTATTTTAAAGCAGATAAAAAAAGAGTAGATGATTTAAGAAAAATGGAACAAGAAAAATAAAAAAATTGTATTTGTCCACGGTTCTATTTCACTTTTGTTCCGCTTAAATATGTAAAAAGACACCATAAGGAGTTGACCAATGAAAATTGACGTTGTGTTCTCGGGTGGTGGGGTGAAGTCTTTTGCATTTTTAGGCGCATTACAAAGTATGAAAGCCAAGAATCTCGAACTAGAACGAGTTGCCGGTACATCTGCAGGTGCAATAGTAGCGGGATTACTTGCAGCCAATTATTCATTAAATGAATTAAACGATACGATCTATAATGTGAAATTAAATGAATTTATGGATCCTCCTCGACTAAGTAAGGTGATACCCCTAAGTAAGTGGTACTATCTGTATTATAAGTTGGGATTTAATAAAGGAGACCGACTGGAAGAATGGATTTACAATCGTCTTGCTGCAAAGAAGGTTTATACGTTTCGTGATATAAAGCCGGGTTATTTACGGATAGTAGTTAGTGATCTCTCACTTGGTAAACTAGTTGTAATCCCAGATGACTTAGAACGAGTATATGGTATAGATCCTGATCATTTCTCAATTGCAAAGGCTATTAGAATGAGTGCGGGTTATCCATATTTTTTTATGCCTAAGAGAATAGCTGGTAAAACAGCGAAAAAAAGTATTGTAGTAGATGGTGGTCTTTTAAGCAATTATCCGTTATGGATTTTTGATAAACCGAATGAACGGAATATTCGTCCAGTTTTAGGGATAAAGCTTAGTGATGATGTAGAAAATACGGAGCCAAAGAAGATTAAAAACGTTGTTGACATGTCTCATGCAATGTTCACGACAATGAAACAGGCACATGATATAAGATACGTCTCGACTTCACATCAAAAAAATACGATTTTTATCCCAATCAAACATGTGGAAACAACTAATTTTCATATTGATGATAATGTGAAAAAGCGATTAATTGAATTAGGGGAAAAGAGTGCTACTGATTTTTTGGCAAGCTGGCCATAAAGATAAATTCATAAACAAAAAAACGAGCATTTTAAAAAGTTGCTCGTTTTTTTCGTTTATTTCCATCAATTACGCGTAAATGTGTGGCACGTTTCGTTTTTCTTTTATTTTGTGGAGATTGCTTTTTCTTCGTATTACTTGAAATAGCATTATAATTATTGGAAGCATATTTTGACTTCGACTGTTTAACTGCGTTTTTGTATTTCTTCATATCATTCGATGATGCCCTTCTCCTGAAAAAGAAAACATAGATAACCGCGAAAATCGCTAGACCAATCCCAAGCATAATCATTATGTTCGTTAGGAAATTAACGGTATTGGTAAATAACTGTGTAAGTAAACCAATTCCAGCAAGACCTAGGATCACATATAGAAATACAGAAAATTTGTTACGAAACATCTTTTGTCCTCCTTTCAAATTAACGGGCAATTTATAGTACCTTATTATTCTTTATACCACTTTTAACTGGTTTTATAGCATCATTTTCTAAATATTTTTGTAAAGAATGACTTTAAAATCCTGATGCTACTACCCCATTAGAAGAAAGAATCGTTCGAAACGTCTTGCTACAATAGATTCTTTCCTTTCTAGCTCAAAATATTCAATACTATTACATTTCTTTAAACTCTGTACTAAAACTTTGTCGACCTATCAACTCCATTTTACTAGAAAACCTATTTATTCACTAGCTATGTTTATTAATTTTCTTACAAATTCCTAATAATATACATGATATGTTTGATTGGAATTGGTCATACTAAGGATGGAGGTGCATGTTTATGGAAAAAAATGAGAAGCTAGAACAAAATAAACAAGAAAAGTCTTACTCCTTATTGAGTAGATCATTGTTAACAGGTTTTATTGGAGGGCTTATTTGGAGCACATTTGGGATTATTCTGTATTATTTTAACTTCTCATCTGTTGGACCAACATCATTTTTACTACGATCATGGTTGAATGCAGAATGGACGAGTGAATGGTTGGGTGATGTAATTTCAATTGGGTTAATAGGGGTTATATCCATTGTAGTTGCATTAATATATTACGGTTTATTAAAAAAAATGAATTCAATGTGGATTGGCGCATCGTTTGGTATTGTTTTATGGGGAATCGTATTCTACTTACTCCAACCAATTTTTCCAAACATACCACCATTGAATGATTATGATAAAAATACGATTATTTCCACTTTATGTCTTTTCATTATATATGGAACTTTTATCGGCTATTCCATTTCTTATGATTATCAGGATACGGTTATACGTGGAAACAAACTGAAAAAAGAAAATGGATAAAACAGCTGTATAGACGGCTGTTTTTTTCTGTCATTAGGAAATCATAAAATTATGTGAGGTGGATTTTCCGAAATTAAATATGCTCAAAACAGGTGCCTTACTTATGCTTTTTTACGATGTTCTTGCTCTTGCTCTGATTCAATCAGCTGAAATTGCTCATGTGTTAAGACAGGCTCTTCTTGTCTAGTTGCTCTGTTCTTCCGCTGCTTCCATTTCCCAAGCTTAAAGATAACACCAACCTTCACTTGCTGTACCTCTTTTACGCCCTGAATGATTAACTGCATTGCAAAAATAGATAGCATAAACGCTAACAATACCCAGCCAAGTAAATGATATTCTCCAGCTTTAAATGCATACCTATTCATCGCAATTAAGCTAGACCAATCGTATGTTATCGATTGGGGCGGGGCTGCCATAGGACCAGTCTCAACAATCGTGCCTCCTAGAAACAGGTTATAAACTCCTAGATGCATAAAAATAAGCAGTACCTGAATAAATTGTTGCCCAAATAAAATAGTCATCCGTGGTCCAATATGTGGTACAACGTGACGCCAGAATATATGGAACTTGCTCCCACCAAGCACCTTTGCACTTAAAGTAAATTCATTTTCCAGTACCTGGATTATATCTTTACCGGCTAATACAGTTGTAAGTGGTACAACCAATATGGTTAATATAATTACCTCTACCACTATTCGCTGGGTTACTGTAGTTGCAAATTCAGTTCTAGCTCCAAAAACAATCATGCTTAATAATATATATGCGATTACGCTTAGTGGAACAAAATGAATCGAATCAACCATCTTACTAATCCATTGTTGTGTTCTTGACTTTAATCCGAATGCATAGATAACACCAAACACTAGACCGAAGAGAACTCTTAGCAACGCAATTATTAGCCCTACAATCAAGGTGTACTTTGCCCCGACTACTATTTGGTCGAATAAACTGTAACCATGACGATCAGAACCTAGCAGAAATGGCTCTGTTGGTTTGTGCGGTGGAGCACTTATTAACGTACCATCATCGGCAAATAAAAACTTCACTTGCTCAATATGATTATCTGCTGTAATGGAATAGTACAAGCTAAAGCTAATGAGAATGATAAAAAATAAACTACCTACAACAAATTTCCGGTTTTTCAGGTGTTTTAAAAACGTTATAAAAAACGATAGGACCGGGCGCCAAAATCGCATTTTTCGTATACTCAATTGTTTAAACCAAAATAAAATATTACTCCCTTTTCGTTTTATCCATCCGTCAATTTCAACAGGTTGCCACTTATTCCACCATCGTTTCTTTTTTTCAATAGAGTATGTATGTAATTCATCTGGATTTATCCAAAGTTCGATGATTTGAAAGAAAAAGTAAAATGGCGTAAAGATCATAAACAGTGAAATAGCACTATTAATTGGTACTAAATTTTCCACTAGAAAGTAAGTAAACCCATTTATATTATACAGACGTTCAATAACAAACTGGCTTGATAAGGTTGCCCAAATAATGATTTTCATATGTTGAAAAGAACTTGGCATAATATTTTTCAGGACATGCCTAGTAATAATTCTAAGTTTCTTAATTCCTTTGCTTCGCAGGAAATGTACATAATCCTTTAATAGTTCTTCTTCTATCATAAGCAGTAAAATTTTGAACATTGAAACCATCGGAAGAATCGAAAGTGTAATAATTGGTGCCAGGTATGCTCGTTCTTCGCCTAATGTCGCGACACGAAAGATATCAACAGCAAATGTTTTATAAACATAAACAGAGAGCATTTGTAATCCAATTGCAATTACAATATCGGGGACAGATTCTAAGAAGTCGAGAACTCGTTTAACTGGATTAAGGATTACCTTAGGGAAGAAGTTAGCTGTTATTGCTAAGATGAATGCCATTGAAAGCCCAATAAGTACCGCTGCTATTAGAATTTGCATGGAATAAACATAAGGCCCCCAAAGTACCTCAAGCAACGGCACTTTAACCACATTTATTGTCCACGGTAGAGAATATAGCCAAGTTTCAGGATTAAATAGTTTCTCGATAAAGCGATAGATTAGATCAACTATTCTAATCGGGTTCCAGATATCACTGTATAAAATTAACGGCGTAATACAGATACTTAAAATACCTACAATTCCAATTAAATAGAAAGAAAACATCCTTACTATTCGCATAAACATAACGTAACCCCCATTGTAGCCTGACTCTTTTTGTTATCGTCCATTATAAATCAAATATTTCTATATAATTTGATTGTTTTTTTAATATTAATATTATTTGTAAATTAATTCAATGTTATTTCACCATAGTTTCCCAGTTATATAAATTTGAGAAAGTTTCTTAGCCCCAATTGTGATTTATTGGACAATATTATATTTTTTTTAGTAATAAATAATGTACTTAAATGCGCCATTTGTATATATTTGTATAAAACATAAATGATAAAATATTATGTTTATGATAAACTAAAAAAAGTCCAATGTTTATGATGTAAGGGGTATGATTCTTATGAAACGTCTATTGTTGCTAAATGGTCCAAACTTAAATATGTTGGGGAATCGTGAAAATGATGTATATGGTGATTTCTCATTAGCGGATATTGAGGAATCCATAGAACGTCTAACAAAAGAATGTGGCTATGAATTAGAATGTTTTCAATCGAATCATGAAGGGGAATTAATTGACAAATTACAAGATGCAAACGGTCAATTTACGGGTGTTATTTTTAACCCCGCTGCATATACGCATACAAGTGTAGCGCTTCGTGATACCATTAAGGCGATAGAACCCCCGGTTATTGAAGTACATATTTCAAATGTTCACCGCCGTGAAGAATTCAGAAGTAAATCATTGCTTGCTCCGGTTTGTTATGGTCAAATAGTGGGGTTAGGAATAAAAGGCTATAAATTAGCTGCAATGGCACTTATTGAAAAAGAATAGAAAGGAATGGATGAAATGAGTAAAATAGAAAAATTAAGAGCATCATTATCTACAAATAATTTAGATGCAATTATTATTACAAATCCTTATAATAGAAGATACATAACTGGTTTTACCGGCACAGCTGGTGTAGCAATTATCAGTTTGAAAGACACTCGTTTTATTACTGATTTTAGATACACGGAACAAGCTAACGAACAAGCAACTGAATTTACAGTTGTCGAACATAAAAAAAGCATAATTGAGGAAATTAGCAATCAATTAAACGAATTAAACGTTTCACGTGTTGGTTTTGAAAAGACCCATATGACATATGCTACATATGAACTCTATAACAAAACAATTGATAAGGAATTAATACCTGTTAGTGGGATTGTAGAGAAACTTCGTTTAATCAAAACTAGTGAAGAGCTAACTATTTTAAAAGCTGCCGCGAAAATTGCTGATGATGCTTTTGAACATATTCAAAGCTTTATAAAGCCAGGGGTTAAAGAAATAGATGTTTCAAATGAGTTGGAATTTTTCATGCGTAAACAAGGCGCTACTTCCTCAAGCTTTGATATTATCGTTGCATCAGGCTATCGTTCTGCACTTCCACATGGTGTAGCATCTGATAAAAAAATTGAAAGTGGAGAACTTGTTACTTTGGATTATGGTGCCCTCTATCAAGGGTATTGCTCTGACACAACTCGTACGGTTGCAGTCGGCGAGATAAGTGATGAACTAAAAACAATATACAACACCGTACTTACTGCACAATTAAAAGGTGTTGAAGGAATTAAACCCGGTATTACAGGAGTACAAGCTGATGCACTAACTCGAGATTATATTACCGAAAAAGGCTATGGTAAATACTTCGGCCATTCAACTGGACATGGTGTTGGATTAGAAGTACATGAAGGGCCAGGATTATCGGTTAAATCGGAAACAACACTAGAAGCAGGTATGGTTGTTACTGTTGAACCAGGCATTTATATTCAAAATGTAGGTGGATGCAGAATTGAAGATGACGTGCTGGTTACAGAATCTGGTCATGAGCGTTTAACTCAAGCTTCTAAAGAACTAATACAGTTGTAAGTAACGGTTTGCAAAAAGGAGGATTTATGGAATGATTTCAGTTAATGATTTTAAAACAGGCCTGACTATAGAAGTTGATAATGGTCTATGGCAAGTTATGGATTTCCAACATGTTAAGCCAGGAAAAGGTGCAGCATTTGTCCGCTCAAAGTTACGAAACTTACGTAACGGAAATATTCAAGAAAAAACATTTCGTGGTGGAGAAAAGGTTGAGAAAGCACATATTGAAAATAAAAAAATGCAGTACCTGTATGCATCTGGTGATATGCATGCATTTATGGACTCAAATACGTACGAACAAATCGAATTACAACAAGAGCAAATTGAAAATGAATTAAAGTTTATGAAAGAAAACATGGAAGTAAATATAATCGCCCATGGAGAAGAGATTCTTGGTGTTTCCCTTCCTAATAATGTTGAATTAGAAGTTACAGAAACAGAGCCTGGAATCAAAGGTGACACAGCGAGTGGCGGTACAAAATCTGCAACCCTTGAAACAGGCATTACTGTGCAAGTGCCATTTTTCATCAATAATGGTGAGGTATTAGTTATCAGTACTTCGGATGGGAAATATGTTTCAAGAGCAAATAAGTAAAACTAAAAGAGCAGTCCAACTTGGGCTGCTCTTTTAGTTTGTTTACTATTGTTTTATTTGTTTAATCATTGAATTTGCTATTTTACTAATTTTTTCCTCTGTAATGGCTTTCCCGCTTTTTTCAGGTTTATACCTCACAGTATATTGAATCTTCTCATCGACCGTCACCCAGCTTAGTTCTGTTTCTGATTCTTCTGTAGAATAATAACCTTGTACACCGCTTTCTAATTTTACCTTCTCAGCATTTGCCCCAAATAATGGTTTTTGTCCATCTACATCAAAAGCTGTAATGTGAATTCTTGGGAAACTATTTTTTGACTTCAATATAATATCGAAGTTGGTTTTAACCCCAGGTGGGAGTACCCCTGTAGCTAATGTAAAAACATCAACAGCATCGACTACAAAAGGAATCGTATTCATTTGTGGAACGGTTACCCTCTTTTGAAACTCTTGGGGTAGATTTCTCCATTTTTCTTTTACCTCAGCATTCTTACTCATTAAACTTTGTAATGGATCTTCTGAAGTGGATTCTTCAGATGTTTTAGATGTATCGGATGACTCCTTAGAATCTGAAGTTTCGGCTTTAGGGCTACACCCTATAACTAAAATTGCTAGCAATAGAATTACAATTACATTTCTTAAATTTCTCATAGTACCTCCTAGAAGCTTGTATATATAAGTGTAAATATAAGTTTAACATATAACATAATTCTGATAAATACAAATCTGATCTTTTTCTTCATATGTAAATTGTCATATCTATCATTCATGAACATATAAATACTATAAACGATAGTAAGGTGATTAGTTTATGGACGAGATATTACGATTATTCCCAGACAGTATTAAAGAAGCTATTCAACGAAAGGTGCAAAATCGATGGAGTGAGTTACAAGAAATTCGTTTTCGTCTTAACCAACCAATCGAGTTAATCTATGGTACAAAAATTGAGTGGATCTATCATGATATTCCCGATAGTCAGGATGGTATTTTTGTGCTGAATCAGTTAAGTCATTTTTCCTTATACCGAATGGAGGACGAGCTTCGGGAGGGTTATATAACGATTGAAGGAGGACATCGAGTTGGCCTTGCTGGAAAAGTAAACACATTAGGTGGAACAGTCAAAGCTATCCAACACATTACATTCTTTAATATTAGAATCGCCAAACAAAAGCTAAATGTGGCCTCGCCTATAATCCCTTATCTTTATAAGGAACAATACATGAATACACTTTTCATTGGATCACCTCAAACAGGAAAAACAACATTAATACGAGACGTTGTTCGTTTAATTGCTACCGGGTGGAAGGATATTCCTGCCAAAAAGGTGGCCGTAATTGATGAACGTTCGGAAATAGGTGGTTCTATTAAGGGTGTTCCTCAACATAATGTAGGGATAAGAACAGATTTAATGGATGCTTGTCCTAAAGCTGAAGGAATGATGATGATGATTCGCTCCATGTCGCCAGATGTACTTGTCGTTGATGAAATTGGTAGTGATAAAGATGTACAAGCGTTAATGGAAGCTATTCTAGCTGGAGTGGTTGTGATTTGTTCCGTTCATGGACAAACACTTCAAGAAATTAAGAAACGACCATCGCTTCAGCAACTGTTTCAACAAGATGTATTTAAGCGTTTTGTTCTTTTAGAAAAACAACAACAACCTGGATTTGTTAAATCTATTTATGATCAAAACGGTATCAATATTTTACAAAAAAAGAGGAGCTTTTCGCATGGCGTGGATAGGAGCACTTCTATTCATAGGTAGCACATCTTGGATAGGATTTGAAATAAGCAATAGGTTACGTGAGCGCCCAAAGCTCATTCGCCAGTTTAAGAATGCTTTACAAATATTAGAAGCTGAAATCTTATATAGTCAGTTACCGCTTAAAGATGCATTTGATAGTATTGCGAAACAATTGCCAAATCCGACGGGGGCTTTTTTTCAGAAGCTAGCACATAACTTAGATGAAAATAAGACCGACTTGTATAGTGTCTGGAGTCATCATGTAAATGAACTTAAACAAACTACTGCAATTGGTAAAAACGAAAAAGAAATTTTAAAACAATTTGGTAGAACTCTTGGTCAACATGATTTTGATCAACAACAAAAGCATATCCAATTAGCCGTACACCATTTAGACCGGGAATTAGAAGAAGCGCGAGATAACGAGTTTAAATATAGTAAAATGGCCAAAAGTTTAGGTCTGTTATGTGGTTTATTTATTGTCCTTCTTCTCATATAGAAAGGAAAGGGGTACATCAATGCTTACGGATGCATCCATATTATTTCAAATAGCTGGAATCGGAATTATAGTTGCCTTAATACACACCATTTTAAAGCAAATGGGAAAAGAAGAAATTGCTCAGTTTGCCACACTGGTTGGTTTCATTATTGTTCTCATAATGGTTGTTAATGGTTTAGCAGATCTATTTCAACAAATTAAATCCGTATTCCTCTTTCAAGGATAGATAAAATGGACATATTACAAATCGTTACGTTAGGAATTATATCAAGCCTGCTGTTTATTATTTTAAAAGATCAGCATGCATCCATTGCTTACCTTTTACTCATTCTTACTGGAATCGTTATTTTATCCGTAGTTATTACACAAATTGGTTCCGTACTAAAATTAATTGAGTCTCTTGGAGAAAAAGCTTCTATTGACGGTATTTATATGGAGACAATACTTAAAATCATCGGGATTGCATATATCGCTGAAATAGGTGCAAATATTACCAGAGATGCTGGTCTTTCATCCATTGCCTCCAAGATTGAGCTTGCCGGGAAAGTATTTATTTTGATATTAGCAGTACCAATCATTTCAGCTGTCATAGAAGCAATATTGAATTTTTTACCAGTGACATAGAGATCAAGGAAGGGAGTAGTAATAGATGGATGAGATGTTCTAAATTTATAGTAATTACTTTAGCCGTTATCATGGTTTTATCCTTTGCAGGTCCAGTATCAGCATCCAAAACCACCTCTATTACTGATATTGAAAGAGATGTATTGGACAAGGTGTCACTTGAAGAGATACAGCATCATTGGAATAAATTAATCGGGGATTATGGTGGTTATTTACCAGCCTTAGAAAAATCAAGTTTATATGAGTTTGTTAAAAACAATGGCTCATTTTCTGTGAAGAACACACTTCTAGGTTTAGTGGAATATTTATTTCATGAAATTATAGTAAACGGAAAACTCTTAGGCATGTTATTGATGCTAACACTTTTTTCCGTTTTACTACAGACTATGCATACAGCTTTTGAACGAAGTGTGGTCAGTAAAATAGCCTATTTCACGGTTTATCTTGTATTGCTTTTTATTGCGATCAATAGCTTTTATTTAGTTTTTTCCTACACAAAGGATGCCATCGATGCCATGAGTAGTTTTTTAATTGCTCTACTACCTTTAATTCTAGGTTTAATGGCAACATTTGGAAGTCTGATTACCGTATCTTTTTTTCATCCAATAATAGTTTTTTTAATCTTTGCTAGTGGGGTGCTAGTTTCTAATTTTGTTTTACCGTTGTTGTTTTTATCAGCATTGTTACTGATTGTCAGCAGCCTAACTGAGAGCTACAAGGTCACGCACTTGGCGAGTTTACTCAAATCACTTAGCTTGGGTGTGTTGGGAGTTTTTCTAACAATATTCTTAGGTGTTTTATCTGTTCAGGGGGCTGCCAGCGCAATACAAGATGGGGTTGCCATGAAGACTGCGAAGTTTATCACTGGAAACTTTATTCCTATTGTAGGTAGAACCTTCACGGATGCAGCAGATACCATTCTAAGTGCATCTTTATTACTCAAAAATTCAGTTGGGATCGTTGGATTAATAGTAATTGTGTTGATTGCTTTATTTCCAGCACTAAAAATATTTGCAATTGCTTTTATCTATAAAATAGCTGCAGCCGTATTACAGCCTTTAGGAGATGGACCAATCATTACTAGCTTAAATGTGATAAGTAAACACATCATGTATATTTTAGCTTCGTTAATAGCCGTTACACTAATGTTCTTCCTTGCAATCGTAATCCTGGTGGTGGCTGGAAATATCACGTTAATGCTGCGATAAGGGGGCTATACATGGATGCCATCATAAATTGGATCACACAAATAATCGTATTTATGCTACTTGCAACGGTTGTAGAATTACTCATTCCTGCAACATCCATGAAAAAATATATAAAATTAGTAGTAGCGTTAATCTTAATCTTAATTTTTTTAAAGCCTATTTTTTATTTATTTCATATAGATGTCAAAAGCGCTTTAACTGCAACGTATGAAAGGCTTGAGAGCTTTAATACAAATGATAAAGATATAGAAAGTTTAATAGAATTTAAAAAAAATGAAATACAAGACAAACAACTTGCATATATTGAAGAACAAATGGCTGTCCCACTAATAGATCTTGCTAAGACCCCTTTACTAGAATCCTATCAAGTAGCTATAACAGACATGGAACTTTCATTCGCATCAGAAAAAGGATCAACGTATGAAGATTTAGAGGAAGTCATTGTTTATATAAATCACGCAGAAGAAAGTGAGGAGGATGTAGACATTGTCGACGAAGTGGTTATCAACTCAGACACTCCAGAAAGTACGAAGGATAGCCCAGATTTAAAAGAAGTAGAAAACCTTTTACGAGACATATGGGAAGTTGAAAATAAAAAAGTAACTGTCATCTGGAAAGGGGGGACATCTTGAAAGAGTTTATAAAAAAATATTTTCAAAATCCAGAAGGGGAATCAACAAAAAAGGCTCCCGTTAAAAAGAGTAAATATTTAATTGTAATTGGAATAACCGGATTATTATTACTCATCATCGGAAATGTCTTTTCTAATTCATCAACAGAATCTAATGAAAATCCAACAATTGGTAACACAGTTGTCACGCAGCAAGAAGAAACGAAGCCTACTTTTAGTGAAAAGAAATCCACCACTTCGAATGTGAAAGATTTGGAAGCAAGTTATGAAAAAGAGTTACAGGATCTATTGGATAAAATTAAAGGGGTTTCAGAGGTTGAAATCATGGTAAACCTTGATTCAACTAAGATAAAAGTTTACGAGAAGAACCTTATAACAGGTAAACAAACTACAGATGAAACTGACAAGAATGGTGGTACACGTGAAATTGAAGACTATACCAAAGAGTCTCAAGTAGTGCTCGTACGACAGGGTGATAAAGAAGTACCTCTCTTAATACAAACAAAAAAGCCTGAGGTTAGAGGGGTCTTTGTAATAGCAAAAGGTGTTGACCATGCAACGGTTAAAAAATGGGTTGTAGAAGCTGTTTCGAAAGTGCTAGATGTTCCAACACATAGAGTTTCAGTAATGTCAAAAAGTTAGGGGAGATTAATTTATGTTAAAAAAACAAACTGTATGGTTATTGACAATGCTCAGCTTGATGATTGTTTTAAGTGTTTACTACATTACTTCACCAGAAATGGGGGATCAAGCATTTATTAATGATACGGAATCAGACGACGAGGTAGTAACTACTGAGGGTGCAAAGGATGAAGCACAAGTTGATATTTCAAATGACGGACAAGATCAATTATTCACATCGATTCGTATGGAGATAGAGAATACACGTAGTGAGATAAAAGACAGACTGCAGGATGTAGTAGCTTCAAGCTCGGCGTCTACAGAGGAGAAAAACGAAGCTCTTAATGAAATGGATGTATTGGATAAATTAGCAATGAAAGAATCTGTACTTGAGGAATCAATCCTGGGCGCTACGGAATACCAGGATGTGTTAGTAAAATCTGATGGTAAGCAAGTACAAGTACATGTAAAATCAACAGATGAATTATCAAAACAAGAAACCGTGCAAATCATGCAAAAGGTTAAAGATGAATTTGGTAGTATCCCGGTTATAGTTGAATTTAAATCAGCTACCTAAGAAATAATCCTTTAAAATGACTCCAGTCTAAAAACTGGAGTCATTTTAATTTTATGGTAAACTATTCGCAAACAATTACTATAATTGATATAATAACACTTATGAAAACGTTTTATGTAATGATTCCAGTAATGGGTTGAAGTTTTTATATGGTTTAGCGTAAAATGTTAAGAGGAGTTATTAGTACCTGTTCGTATTTTTAAATGAGAAGAAGGAGTGCCAAGCATGTTAAAAGTACAAGAAATTCGTGAAATAATTAAACTAATTGATCAATCATCTATTAATGAATTCACCTATGAACTAGATGGTGCAAAGGTTTCTATGAAGAAAACTGCTGATGGGGAAATTGTTCAAGCACCAACGCATAAAGTTGAAAATACTGAACAACCGAAACAGGTGCAGGAAGTAACTGAACAAGTTGCTAAGGTAGAACAAACAGAAGTTTCTGTTCCGACAGCAGAGAAAACAGCAACAGATTATGATTTTGAAATTGTGTCACCTATGGTAGGAACATTATATAGTGCTGAATCACCTGAAAGAGACCCTTACGTACAAACCGGAAGTAAAGTGAAGAACGATACGGTAGTTTGTATTGTAGAAGCAATGAAATTATTTAATGAGATCGAAGCAGAAGTAGCAGGAGAGATAGTAGAGATTTTAGTGGAAGATGGAGAATTAGTTGAATATGGTCAACCACTATTTAGAGTAAAGGCTAAATAAGGGGATGGAACAAGTGATAAAAAAACTGTTAATTGCTAACAGGGGAGAAATAGCAGTACGAATAATACGTGCTTGTAAAGAAATGGACATTGAAACAGTAGCAGTTTACTCAGAAGCGGATAAAGATTCGTTACACGTACAACTAGCAGATGAAGCTTATTGTATCGGGCCAACCGCGAGTAAAGATAGTTACTTAAACTTTACGAATATCATAAGTCTTGCAACTTCAACAGAGGTAGATGCAATTCACCCAGGGTACGGATTTTTGGCAGAAAATGCTGACTTTGCAGAGATCTGTAAAGCCTGCAATATCATATTTGTAGGACCATCTGCACAATCTATCCAAAAAATGGGTATTAAAGATGTTGCTAGAGAAACAATGAAAGCAGCCAATGTTCCTATCGTACCTGGATCAGATGGCATTATTGAAAATGAAGAAGAAGCTAAAAAGATTGCAGATGAAATAGGATATCCTGTAATTATAAAGGCTACCGCTGGCGGTGGCGGGAAAGGTATCCGAGTAGCTAGAGATCAGGAAGAGCTGTTAAAAGGTATTCGGGTAACACAAAAAGAAGCGGAAACAGCTTTTGGTAACCCAGGCGTATACATGGAGAAGTTTATTGAAGATTTCCGCCATGTCGAAATACAAATCCTTGCTGATCAGCATGGGAATGTTGTTCATTTAGGGGAACGCGATTGTACGATTCAGCGTAGACTACAAAAGCTGATTGAGGAGTCCCCATCACCTGCACTGACTGAAGATATTCGTAAGAAAATGGGAGAAGCATCTGTAAAAGCAGCTAAAGCTGTTGATTATGTGGGTGCTGGAACGATTGAATATATTTTTGATCGTACAAGTAAATCATTTTATTTTATGGAAATGAATACACGTATACAAGTGGAGCATCCCGTTACTGAAATGGTAACAGGAATTGATTTAATTAAAGAGCAGATTAGAGTAGCTAATAATGAAAAATTAACTTTTACCCAAACGGATGTTGAATTTGAAGGTTGGGCAATTGAATGTCGTATAAATGCAGAAAACCCATTTAAGAATTTCATGCCATCACCTGGGAGAATTGAAATGTACCTACCACCAGGTGGTTTAGGAGTACGGATTGATTCAGCTGCATATCCTGGATATTCTATTCCGCCATATTATGATTCAATGATTGCGAAATTAATTACGTATGGTAAAACCAGAAAAGATGCAATCAATAGTATGAAACGTGCATTAGATGAATTTGTAGTTGAAGGTGTTCATACTACAATCCCGTTCCATCGTTTAATTATGGAACATGAGGTGTTTGAAAATGGAGATTTCAACACGAAGTTTTTAGAAGAGAATCCTATTCTTGAAAAAGATGAATAAGGGAGTGTTACGATGAGTGAACAGCCTTTGTTAAATGTAAGTGAGGATACTAGTTTAGGAACAGTAGAAATAGCACCAGAGGTTATTGAAATAATAACAGGTATTTCAGCATCAGAGGTTGATGGTATATCCTCTATGCGTGGCAACTTTGCCTCTGGAGTAGTTGAACGTTTTGGTAAAAAATCACATAGTAAAGGTGTCAAAGTTGATCTAACAGAAACAGGCATCTTGATTGATTTATTTGTTGTTTTAGACTTTGGTGTGTCAATACCTCAAGTAGCACAAGAACTCCAAACGAATATACGGCAAACTCTAAAAAGTATGACAGCGCTAGAAATTGCTGAAATTAATGTTCATGTGGTTGGAATACAGATGGATGGTAAAGATAGCACAGACGAAAAAGGTGAATAACTTTAAAACGGCTAAGAGAAACCTTCTTGGCCGTTTTTCTATGTCTGATTTCTTTAAACAGTCGGCTTCACTTTTCTGTCTAGCTGCGCCTCCTAGAAGCTGCCGTCATAAGCAATTGACACTACTGCCCTACAGGATGTAGGGTAGTTCGACGTTGCCACAGGACGTGGCGACCTTAGTTGAACTTCATTCCAGGCGTTTTACGGTCCCTTGCTTATGCGTCCGCTTCTGAACAGTCGGCTGAGCTTTTCTGTCTAGCATTGGTCTGGTGTTCGTGTTATTATTTGTAGAGATATGATTAAAGGAGTAATGAATGATGAAACGGCATACAGCAAGAGAAAAGGCATTTCAGATCCTCTTTCAAATAGATTTGAATGAACAGGATCCAATTCAAGCATTAGCTAATCACAAAGAAACAGAAGAAACTGATTCATTTCTAGAGAGTCTTGTACACGGTGTAGTTGAACAGAAGGAAAACGTTGATGATTTTATTTCAACTCACTTAGAAAATTGGACAATTCAGCGGATCGCATCTGTAGAGAAAACAATTTTACGTATAGCTACTTATGAAATTAAATATCTTGAGGATATTCCAACGAATGTTTCTATTAATGAAGCAGTTGATTTGGCTAACAAATACGGAGATGAAAAATCCGGAAAGTTTGTTAATGGTGTGTTATCAAAAATCATAGCTTAAACGGGGGTAAATGAATTGGTTGCTGAAATAATTAACGGTAAAGATTTAGCTCAACAAATAAAAGATAATATGAAAAATGAAGTAACTGAATTAAGTAAGAAAGGATTAGTTCCACACTTAACTGTAGTACTAGTTGGCAATGACCCAGCATCTAGGTCATATGTTAATGGAAAGAAAAAGGCAAGTGCAGCAACAGGTATTTCTTCTGAGATTATTGAACTGCCTGAGTCTACCAGTGAAAAAGAGCTACTTGATACTATTTCAACTTTAAACAATAGTTCTGCAGTCCATGGAATTTTAGTACAACTACCCTTGCCAGAGCATATAGCTGAACAAAAAGTAATTGAACATATTGATCCTAAAAAGGATGTTGATGGATTTCATCCAGTAAACATTGGACGAATGATGGCTGGAAAAGATACATTTCTACCATGTACACCTTTTGGTATAGTTACCATGCTTAAATCGAAAAATATACCTATTGCCGGCCAACATGTTGTAATAATCGGACGAAGTAACATTGTTGGTAAACCAGTTGGACAGCTTTTATTAAACGAAAGCGCCACTGTTACATATTGCCACTCAAAAACAAAAGATTTAAAGAAATTCACTAAAATGGCAGACATATTAATTGTAGCAATTGGAAAAGCAAATGTGATTAGTGCTGATTTCATAAAGCCAGGTGCAGCTGTTATTGATGTTGGCGTCAATCGATTAGATAATGGATCGTTAACTGGTGACGTTGAATTTGAAGAAGCAAAAGAAGTAGCGTCATATATAACTCCTGTTCCTAAAGGAGTCGGCCCTATGACAATTACGATGCTCCTTCAAAATACAATTAAAGCCGCAAAAGGACTGAAATTACAGTGACCGAACAATATCTTACTGTAACAGCACTCACGAAGTATATTAAACGAAAATTTGATACGGATCCACATTTAAACCGAGTGTTTGTAAGAGGCGAAATTTCTAATTTTAAACTTCATAGTCGTGGTCATATGTACTTAACAATTAAAGATGATCAGACAAGAATACAGTCTGTGATGTTTGCAGGAAATAATCGGTCATTAAAATTCACTCCGGAAAATGGGATGAAGGTTTTAATTTCAGGTGATGTGGGTGTTTTTGAACCGTATGGGCAATACCAGTTATACATTCAGCAAATGGAACCAGATGGTATAGGGGCACTTTATCTAGCGTTCGAACAATTAAAGGATAAATTAGCAAAACAAGGCTATTTTGATCAAAACCATAAAAAGAATATACCTGTATATCCACGACATATAGGTGTCATCACTTCTCCAACGGGTGCAGCTGTGCGTGATATTATTACAACCATAAAACGTAGGTATCCCATTGTTGATCTAACAGTTATACCGGTACTTGTACAAGGAGTAAATGCAGCTGATTCAATCGTCAATGGAATCCAGGAAGCTAATAAACGCGCTGATATTGATATATTAATTGTTGGTCGTGGTGGGGGATCCATTGAGGAATTGTGGAGCTTTAACGAAGAAAAAGTAGCACAGGCTATTTTTCAATCAGTAATCCCAATCATTTCAGCAGTTGGTCATGAAACCGATACAACCATTAGTGATTTTATTTCCGATTTGCGTGCTCCCACACCTACAAGTGCTGCAGAGTTAGCAGTACCATCCCAAATCGAAATAAAAGAAAAATTAATGAACATTGATCGAACCCTTACACGTATGATTACCAGTATGTATCGTACATCATCACAGCAGGTCAAACGTTTAAACCAATCCTATGCTTTCAAGTATCCAGAGCAGCTTGTAAACCAAAAAGAGCAAGAATTGGACAAATTGGTAGAGCGTTTGAATAAAGCACTTCATTTTACGATTAAGAAAAAGGATGAGACGTTACTGAACGCAAATAAACGGCTAGTAAGCCAACATCCGAGACGTCAGATCGAAAACATGAACAAACAAATTCATCAGTTACAAAAACAAATCCACTATCTTATGGTGCAAATTACCGAGCAAAAATCAACTCATATTGTGAATATGATGGATAAACTATCTTTGTTAAATCCATTGGAAATTATGAAACGTGGATATGCGATTCCTTATGATCAAAAAGGGAAGATTATCAAGTCAGGATCACAAACGAGTAAAAATGATCTTATACAAGTCAAACTATTAAACGAAATATTAGCATGCCGAGTAGAGGATATAAGGGAGGATGAGACGAATGAACGAGAATGAA
Source organism: Virgibacillus necropolis (assembly GCF_044793635.1). Lineage (GTDB taxonomy): Bacteria > Bacillota > Bacilli > Bacillales > Amphibacillaceae > Virgibacillus_F > Virgibacillus_F necropolis_A. The sequence continues at coordinate 447,759 of NZ_CP084992.1, read as the reverse complement.
CTTTCCTTTGAAGAAGCAATGGTGGAACTGGAAAAGATTGTCGAACAGTTAGAAGAAGGGGATGTCCCATTAGAAAAGGCTATAAATTATTACCAAGATGGTATGAAGCTATCTAAAGTATGTAATGACAAGTTAATAAATGTTCAGGAAAAAATGACAAAGATCATGAATGAACAGGGAGAATTAAAACCTTTTGACTTACAGGAGGAAGAGTAACCGTGCAGGCAACGTTGAATTCTTTTTTAGATGAAAATAAACGATTTATCCAACAAGAATTATATAATGCTCTAAATCAAATAGACATTCCTCAAAATTTGAAAGAGTCAATGCTTTATTCGATTGAAGCTGGTGGGAAAAAGCTTAGACCAATATTGTTGATTGCAAGCTTTGATACGTATGGTGACGATAAGCGCAACATAATCGCACCTGCAATTGCACTGGAAATGATCCATACCTATTCGCTTATACATGATGACTTACCGGCAATGGATGATGATGATATAAGAAGAGGGAAACCAACGAATCATATTGTTTTTGATGAAGCTACAGCGATTTTGGCTGGAGATGCACTTTTAACTTATAGTTTTGAGTTGTTAGCAACAGATTCATATTTAACAGATAAACAAAAAGTATTTCTTATACGCGAGTTATCTAAGGCGAGTGGGCCAAGAGGAATGGTTGCAGGTCAATTGCTGGATATGGAAGCTGAAAATAAAAAAGTAGCATTAGAACAATTAGAAAGAATCCATGCACTGAAAACTGGAGAATTAATTAAATTTGCAATAAAATCAGGAGCATATATAGGAAATGCAACAGAAAAACAATTAGAACATTTAGATCAATTTGCATACTATCTGGGTCTGATTTTTCAAGTACAGGATGACATATTGGATGTGACAGGTAATCAAGAAGTGATTGGGAAACCTGTCGGAAGTGACGAAGATAATAATAAGAGTACATATCCCAAATTATTAGGAAATCAAGGTGCTGTTGAACAGAAAGAAAAATATGTTCAACTTGCTAAAAAAGCATTGCATAATGCTAATGCAACCGACTCTTATTTAATGATGCTTACAGACTATTTTAGTACACGAAATCATTAATAGGAATGTGTAGTCGGTTGTCCTTGGGCAAACGTTCAAGCAAAGAAAGGATAAGCCCAATCTAGCAGACAAATATAGAAAATAACCGTTAAATATGTTATAATTAATTTATAAATGGAATGGTGCAGTATTCTAGTCGGTCTTCCGTTCCTGAAGGCGGGCCTAAAAATCCGCCAAAGGGCACATCGATGAAGTTCCTTGTGTTGGCTTGAGGCGCCCAGCCTTGGGTCAGTGCTGGGAGTTAAGGTTTTAGGGCGATCCACAAAGGCATGTGGGCGTTGACCCTATTACCGCGGAGGCCCATATCTGTCGTGGTAACTAAGCCTAGGGACCATTATGGAATGGGGTATGAACCTGCATAGTAAGAGTGGGAAACCTTACTAGCAGCGTAGCCTGCCTTGAGTGGTGATTGAGGGGATTAGAGTCACAGGTTACAACCCAGTAGGCCGCTGGGGTGTAATTTTTATCTCTATGAAATCGTCACTGCAAAAGAGGCTAGGGAACGCCAAAAAGGCTGCTGAGGAAATCTCCTAGACTGTTCTCATTGACGTTTAAAAGGGATTATAGTGTGGACTAAGTGGTAATCCAGTCTAGCTTTTGGTGACAAAGCTAAGATAGGTTTAAAGGGGAACCGCCCTTTTGGCAACATGGGGTACTTATTTGGGAAAACCTACTGGACCTAAGCCACAGTTTTTACCTTTTAAATGACCATTCCATGCTTACATAAAAGAGGTTTGAGGTATAGAATGAAATCACAAATAAAACGATCTATGAAATTTAGTTTTACTATTGCCGTTATCACTTTTGTGTTAGCGGCTATTTTTACAATTGTTTCATCTTCCATATTAAGTGATGTGATATGGTTTGTTGGACTTTTAATTGTACTAGTTATTGTCTCTATTGGAGTATTATTTGATATGCTTGGCATAGCTTCTACTGCCGCTAGTGAGCAACCATTTCATGCAATGGCAGCAGAGAAAGTTCATGGTGCAAAAGAAGCCGTTATCATCATTCGCAACGCCGATAAATTTGCGAGCTTTTGTAATGATGTTATTGGTGACATATCAGGAATTGTTAGTGGTACAGCGACAGCCATCGTAGTTCTGCAAATTGCAGATATATTTGGCCAAAGTGAAGGATCAACTGCCCAAATTACCTTGTCTGTAGTTTTAACCAGTATAGTTGCTGCGATTACTGTTGGCGGAAAAGCTATTGGTAAATATGCTGCTATTAATGCATCCACTAATATCATTTTTTTTGCAGGCAAAACTGTATCGTTAATTGAACGTAAGTTAAAAATAAAAATCCTACCAAAAAACGAGAAACAAACTAACAAAATCAAATAAATCAGTAAAGGATTTAATGAATATGGGCAAAAAGCGATTAGATGTATTATTAGTGGAACGGAATTTAATGGAAACGCGTGAAAAAGCTAAGCGATCAATTATGGCAGGACTTGTATTTTCTGAACAAAATCGATTGGACAAACCTGGTGTAAAAGTGGACGAGGACATTCCAATAACGGTTAAAGGGAAATTAATTCCTTATGTTGGTAGAGGCGGTTTAAAGCTTGAGAAAGCCCTACGTTTGTTTACCATTGAAATGTCTAACAAAATTATGATTGATGTTGGTTCATCAACAGGTGGATTTACGGATTGTGCCCTGCAAAATGGTGCAGAAAAATGCTACGCAATAGATGTTGGTTATAATCAATTAGACTGGAAATTAAGAAATGATGAACGCGTTATAGTTATGGAACGGACCAATTTCAGGTACGTCACCCTTGACATGCTTCAAAAAGGGAATCCAAACATAGCTACTATAGACGTCTCATTTATTTCATTAAAATTAATATTGCCAGTATTGAAGCAATTACTAACAGAAAACAGTGATATTGTTGCATTGATTAAGCCCCAATTTGAGGCGGGACGAGAACAAGTTGGAAAAAAAGGAATTGTAAGAGATAAATCTGTCCATTTCCAAGTGTTGGAAAGTATATTGCAATTTGCTTTAAATGAAGGATATCAATTACATGCACTTACATTTTCCCCAATAACAGGTGGTGATGGTAATATAGAATTTCTTGCTCATCTTGGCTGGGGAAATCAGGATAAAGGGATTCAGATTGATTCAACCTTGTTAATGGATGTCATTGATCAAGCACATGCAAACTTTAAAGCACAAAAACACCAATAAATCACCAGTATATTGAAATGCTTGGGGGATGAACATGAGCAAAACACAGCGACAAATTAAAATTCGTGAACTTATTACGGAATATGTAATCGAAACACAGGATGAACTTGTAGATGAACTGAAAAAAATAGGTTTTAACATCACACAGAAAACAGTTTCACGTGATATAAATGATTTACATTTAGTTAAAGTACCAACTCCAAGCGGAAAATATAAATACAGCCTTCCCTCTGATCACCGGTTTAATCCTTCCGACAAATTAAAAAGATTAATACGTGATGCATTTGTTAAGATAGATCATGCAAATCACTTTATCGTGTTAAAAACACTTCCTGGAAACGCACATGCAGTAGGAGTTTTAATTGACCATTTGGATTGGCAGGAGATAATGGGTACTATATGTGGTGATGATACATGTATGATTATATGCAAAAATGAAACAGATTCGGTAATAGTAAAAGAACGTTTTCTAAACATGTTGTAATGCAATTAATAAGAGGTGACGGATGATATGTTAACAGAACTATCTATTCATGATTTCGCAATAATTGATGAGCTTTCCTTAACATTTCATGAAGGTCTAACTGTCTTAACAGGTGAAACTGGGGCTGGAAAATCAATTATCATAGATGCAGTTCAGTTATTGGCTGGTGGACGTGGATCGGTTGAATTTGTAAGGCATGGTACAAAAAAAGCTGAAATAGAAGGTTTGTTTTCAATCGATAGCCGGAAGCATCCTATATATAAAGTGGGAAGAAATTATGGAATCGAAATTTCAGATAATATGGTTGTATTACAGCGTACGATTACTTCAGGTGGAAAAAGCATTTGTCGTGTAAATGGAAAATTAGTTACCCTGGCCATTTTAAAAGAATTCGGAAGAACACTCATCGACATACATAGTCAACATGAAACGCAAGCTTTAATGGAACCTGAAAACCATATTGATCTTCTCGATTTATATGATCCAGAAGTGATCAATCAAGCAAAACTTGCATACCATCAGATCTATGAGCGATTACAAACACTTCGAAAAAGATATAAAGAACTTAGTGAGAACGAACAGGAAGTGGCTCATCGATTAGATCTTTTAACATTCCAAATGGAAGAATTGGAACAAGCCAACTTAATCCCAAATGAGGATGATACATTAGAGGAAGAACGAAGTAATTTAGCTAATTATGATCGTATCTATGTGGGACTTCAGGATGCGTATAATGCATTATATGGAGAACAAAAAGGAATTGAATGGTTAAGTATGTCACTACGGGCTTTAGAGGATAATAAGAACTATGATCCGTTTATGGCAAAAAAGGCTGAAGAACTTGCGAATCATTATTACATGGTCGAAGAATTATCCTATGATTTACGTAATTATAGCGATACTTTGCAGCATGACCCTGATCGATTAAATGAAATCGAATCAAGATTAAATGAAATTAATCGATTAAAAAAGAAATATGGTTCTACAGTTAATGAAATTATCGATTATATGGGAAAGATACAAGAAGAAATCGAAGAAATAACAAACAAGGATTCCCATTTATATAAATTGGAAAATCAAATTGACGAAACTAAACAAGATGCATATTTAGAAGCAAAACAGTTACATGATATTAGAAAAAAAGCTGCAGGAGATTTAACTAAAGAGATACATTACGAATTAAAAGATTTATATCTGGAAAAGGCTACTTTTTCAATAGCATTTGCAAGCAAAGAGGATGTGGAATCCGATAATGGTATTAATCCTCCTCCTTTAAAGTTACATAAAAATGGATTTGATTTCATTACATTCTTGATATCCACTAACCCAGGTGAACCACTTAAAGAATTAAATAAGGTTGCTTCTGGTGGAGAGCTTTCCAGAATAATGTTGGCGCTTAAAAAGATATTTGCGAAACATCAGGGTGTTACAAGTGTTATTTTTGATGAAGTGGATACTGGAGTAAGTGGACGTGTTGCTCAGGCCATCGCAGAAAAAATAGGTCATGTTTCGGAAAAATCGCAAGTTTTATGTATTACACATTTACCTCAAGTTGCAGCAATGGCAGATACGCATAATTTAATTGAAAAAGTTGAAAAAGATAACCGAACGATTACTTATGTTAAGGAACTTTCAAAGGATGAAACAATTGATGAATTAAGTAGAATGATCACAGGTGCTAAGTTAACCGAGACAGCAAGACAGCATGCAAAAGAGATGCTAATTTTAGCGGATTCGATCAAACAAAAAATATAATGGATAAGATTAATCAAAAACCAGAAAATAAGTTGTCTGGTTTTTTTATTTAGGTAATTTTTGTATTTATATTTTTGATGTTGCAGGAAGCAACTGTACTTTGTCATTATACGTATTATTAATAGGAAATGATACACAAGTTTACTTAATATTAACCAGTTTAAAAACAGGTTGGTTCGGTCAAATTAGAAGTACAGACAAAAGATTTGGGTTAGGAACTTGAGGAGAGTGGAATGATTGAAGTTTAGAAATGAAGTTCGAATTTGGATAGGAATTTTCCTTCTTGCCGCACTAGTTGTAATGCCTTTTTACACCCCAATACAAAAGTACCTTTCTATACCCAACAATATTGTGACCTTCAACACTGATTCACCTATGGCAGTTCCGAGTCTGGGGAATTCAGTTGAAATTGAACCAACAAAAGAAGCAGTACAGGCAGTTAGTTCCAATGACTTTGAAACAGTTTCAGCTGGGGAAGACCAACTCTTTTACTCAATTGCAGGTATCCCGATAAAAAAGGTTGATGTAAGTGTTCTGGAAGATCTTAAAGTAATTCCAGGTGGTCAGTCAATTGGAGTACAGTTGCATACAGTTGGTGTGCTCGTTGTGGGTCATCATCGTATTACTGGAACAAGCAAAAAATTATCACCTGGGGAAGAAGCGAATATTAAAGTTGGTGATATAATCCTAAAAATTAATGGGGAGCAAATAAAGGAAATGCAAGACGTGAAACCATTTGTAGAAAAAGCGGGTAAGGCAAACGAATCATTAGATGTAACCATAAAACGAGGGAATGAAAAAATACAAACTAAACTCACCCCTATCATGGACGCAAAAGAAAATGAGTACCGTATTGGCCTTTATATAAGAGATTCCGCCGCTGGTATAGGAACAATGACATTTTATGACCCTAAATCAAAAAGATATGGAGCTTTAGGTCATGTTATATCGGATATGGACACCCAAAAACCAATTGAAATTTATAATGGTGCTATTGTAAACTCAACTGTTACCTCAATCGATAAGGGTTCAAATGGCACACCTGGGGAGAAACAAGCTAAATTTTCAGTTGATGCTGATGAGATAGGTACGATTACTAAGAATAGTCCATTTGGTATATTTGGAAAATTAAAGGAAAAAATGGACAATGGCAAATATAATAAACCAATGCCAGTAGCATTATCTCATGAAGTAGAAGAAGGTCCTGCAAAAATTTTAACAGTAATTGAAGGTGAAAAAATAGAGGAATTTGATGTTGAAATTGTTAGTAGCGTTCCTCAAAAGTTTCCAGCAACAAAGGGTATGGTTATTCAAATAACCGATCCCGAGTTATTAAAGAAAACAGGTGGTATTGTACAGGGGATGAGCGGAAGCCCCATTCTTCAAAATGGTAAAATTATAGGAGCAGTAACACACGTTTTTGTTAATGATCCTACTTCTGGTTATGGCGTTCATATCGAGTGGATGTTACAAGAAGCTGGTATCAATATTTATGAAGGGCAAAAAAAGGCGAGTTAACAACTAAAACTTGCATTAGATAATTTATCTAATGCAAGTTTTTTTAGATGAAATTATTTTTCGACAAATATTTAAAACGCCTGTCAGATTTTATCGAATGGGAGTGAATTCACAAGAATACTAAAGCAAAATAAAGATATTTTTAAAAAAAGTAAAGTTTTTTTAATTTAAAGAAGGTTATTCAAAATTGATGTCGAAAGTATAGCGTGGGAATGAATTACATAAGGGAGGAAAAAAAGTGGATAAAAAAATTTCAGTTTGCTTAGTTGATGATAATCGAGAATTAGTTCAAGTTATGGAGGAATATTTTGATGGACAGGAAGAGATAGAGGTAATTGGTACAGCACATAATGGAAGAGATTGCTTAGAGATGCTTAATGAAATGGAACCAGACGTTTTGGTTTTAGATATAATTATGCCTCATATTGACGGATTGGCTGTACTTCAATCATTGCGGGGTTCTGAACGTGATAAGTATCCAAATGTAATCATGCTGACTGCATTTGGTCAAGAAGAAGTGATGAAAAAGGCGGTTGATTTAGGGGCATCATATTTCATATTAAAACCTTTTGATTTAGATAATTTAGCAGATCAGATTCGTCAGGTACAGGGTAGAAATATTCAACCATCACAAACAAGGAATATAAATAATAAAAAAGGTAAACAAAAGAAAGACCTAGAAGCAAACATTACGAATATTATTCATGAGATTGGCGTTCCGGCTCATATTAAAGGATATATGTATTTACGTGAAGCGATAACAATGGTGTACAATGATATCGAATTACTTGGCTCTATAACGAAAGTTCTCTATCCAGACATCGCTAAAAAGTTTAATACAACTGCATCAAGGGTAGAACGTGCTATCCGCCATGCTATTGAAGTTGCATGGAGCAGAGGGAACATTGATTCCATATCCGAGTTATTTGGTTATACAATAAGCATTTCAAAGGCTAAACCTACAAATTCAGAATTCATCGCAATGGTTGCTGACCGATTGCGTTTAGATTATAAAGCAAGTTAAGGTGTCATTAAAGTAAGGAATTATGAGAAGTTGATAATAAGATATTTTCCTACCTGGGAATATGACCAGTCCTTCTTTTTCGCTGTGACTTTTAATCATGGTGAGAAGAAGGATTTTTTTGCGTGATTAAATTATATCTATATTTCTCGTATTCAGAATTGCCTAGCGCGAACATTTGTTCTATAATAAATTTATCATCATATTCAATGAACAAAAAAATTTATGAGGAGAAATGTTATGGAAACTTTTACTGGTTGGGCGAATATTCCAGGCGTTTGTCGATTGATTAAGATAATAAAAAGGTGGGTTTCACCAATAACTGACTTTTTGGTGAAACCCCACCTTTGTTAACTTTTCATATTATTATCCTTAGCATTGTATTGATGTTTTCTATCCCGATGTACGATAAATCCCCCAATAAACGCAATACCACCTATTAAAAGTATCAGTCCAATAAAGAACTGAACACCTATATGCAAAAATATAGGATAAAGCTCATCAAATAATGAATCGCGCATTAATTTTATTCCATAAGCAGAAATAATTCCTGGTATAACAAGAAGTAGGACTGCAATAATTCGCATCATGAGAAACTCCTTTAATTATCATATGTTTTCAGTATAGCAAAGCCTTTCTGAAATAGAAACTAATTTTATTTGCCAAATCCTGCAGATTAACGTACAATGTATGTGTGCAAAAAATTGCAAGGTGGGATCAAATGAAGCGTGTGCTCATTGTTGGTGCTGGTAAAGGTGGAAGTGCATTAATACAAATTTTAACTGAAACGGACCGAATGCAAATTGTCGCTGTAATAGATGTAAAGAACCATGCTAGTGGTATAGATCTTGCAAAAAAAAATGGAATACATACAGGTAATGATTGGAGAAAATGGATTAACGACGATTTGGATATCATTATTGAAGCTACCGGTGACGAAGCTGTATTGAAAGAAATAGTAGAGGCTCGTCCTAGGGAAACAGTTGTTATACCAGGTTCTGTTGCATATATAATTGCGGAATTAATGGAAGAAAAAGAGTCATTGTTAGAACGCTTGAAGATGGAAACAACCAATCAGGAATTAATTCTTAATAATATTCGTGATGGAATGATTGTGGTTAATGAAAATGGAATTGTTCAGTTTATCAATAAAAGTGCTGAGCGAATAATAGGAGTAGCTAAAACAAATTTTATTAGTCAGCGAGTACAAGATGTGATTGAGAACTCAAGGCTTCCATTAGTATTGCAAAGTCGAAGAAGAGAAGTAAATCAAAAGCTGATCCTTGAAAATGACAAAAAGATAATTACAACACGAATTCCTATCATAAATTCAGATGACCAGTTGGTTGGTGCTTTCGCAGTATTTAAGGATATTACAGAAGTAGTGAATCTTGCTGAAGAAAATACAGATTTAAAAGAAATTAAAATAATGCTAGAGGCGATTATTCAATCTTCCGATGAAGCGATAACTGTCGTTGATGAAGATGGAATAGGATTGATGATTAATCCTGCATATACCAGAATTACGGGATTATCAAAAACAGATATAATTGGCAAGCCTGCCACAGTCGATATATCTGAGGGTGAAAGTATGCATATGAAAGTGCTGCAAACCCGTCGTCCTGTCCGTGGTGTTCGGATGAAGGTTGGTTCAGCCAAGAAGGATGTCCTAGTAAATGTTGCTCCGGTTATCGTGGATGGTAAAATTAAAGGTAGTGTTGGTGTTTTACATGATGTATCTGAAATTAAAGCGCTTACTAGTGAATTACGTCGTGCAAGGCAAATCATCAGGAACCTGGAAGCTAAATATACCTTTGATGATATAATCGGATCCTCGTCGGAAATGAAGTTAGCCCTTGAACAAGCAAAAGTAGGTGCAAAAACCCCTGCTACTGTATTATTACGTGGTGAGTCAGGAACTGGAAAAGAAATCTTTGCCCACGCTATTCATAATGAAAGTGACCGAAAGCATAATAAATTTATCCGTGTAAATTGTGCTGCAATTGCAGAATCTACTCTTGAGAGCGAATTATTCGGTTATGAGGAAGGTGCTTTTTCAGGTGCAAAGCGTGGTGGAAAAGAAGGGTTATTTGAAGAAGCAAACATGGGAAGTATTTTTCTGGATGAAGTAAGTGAGCTTTCTTTAAATATGCAAGCAAAATTGCTACGCGTTCTGCAAGAAAATGAAATCGTACGTGTAGGTGGCACTGACCCAATAGCGATAAATGTTCGAATCATAACAGCTACCCATGCAAATTTAGAAAAAGCGATTATGAAAAAGACATTTAGAGAAGATTTATATTATAGGTTGAATCGATTACCTATTTTTATTCCATCTTTACAAGAACGGATTGAAGATTTGTCTGAGTTAATTCCGCATCTGATTCATAAAATTAATCAGGATTACAGTCGAAATGTTCGTAGCATTGATCGAGAAGCTATGAATTTCCTCAAATCTTACCACTGGCCGGGAAATGTGCGGGAACTGGAAAATGTCTTAGGACGAGCCATGATCTATATGGACACCAATGAGGAAATCATAAAATTAAAGCATATTCCGACTTTAAACCCAGGTAACGCCATCCGGATACAAGATATAGAAAGATTTGATATTAATCAGGGTACACTACAGGATGCAGTCGAAAAGTTTGAGGAAACCTATATTAAACAGGTTTATCAAGCTAATCATTACAATAAGACAAAAACAGCAAAAGAACTAAATATATCTATTCGAAATTTATATTATAAGATGGATAAATATCGAATAGAAAAAACGAACATGCAAGATTTTACGTAACGACATGTTACATAATTATCAACTTAAGCGCTTACATCATGACATTACAAAGACGATTGGATGGTTGATATGAAAACTTTAAATGAATTGAAAAAAAATGCAAAGGAAGAAACCGGCCAAATTGTATCTGTTGCAAATGCGGCAGATGCGGAAGTGCTTAAAGCTGTTCAAGATGCCGTAAATGAAGATCTATGCTCTTTTATTCTTTACGGTGATGAGAATAACATAAAAACACTTTCTGCGAAGATTGGCTTGGACTTGTCATCAGACAAAATAACAGTTGTATCTGAAGAGACAGATCCAGCCGGGACAGCTGTTAAGGCGGTTCATAAAAAAGAAGCCGATATCCTGATGAAGGGAAATGTTTCAACAAAAGCTCTATTAAAAGCAGTATTAAACAAAGAGTATGGACTGCGGTCTGGGAAAATTTTATCCCATGTAGCCCTGTTTGAAATACCAAACCAGGATCGTCTGATATTTTTAACGGATGCTGGAATGAATATTTCACCTACATTAATGGAGAAGGTTGAGATTATTAATAATGCCGTAAAAATTGCACAGGGTGTTGGGATTGAACAACCGAAAGTTGCGGCTCTTGCTGCGGTAGAGGTGGTAAATCCTGCAATGCAGGCGACTGTCGACGCAGCTATGTTAACTCAAATGCAAAAACGAAATCAAATTCGTAATTGTGTTATTGACGGTCCTCTCGCATTTGATAATGCAGTGTCAATACAGGCCGCTGAGCATAAAAACATTAAATCAGATGTAGCAGGAATGACCGATATTATCGCTGTCCCGACAATTGAAGTTGGAAATGCGTTATATAAATCTTTTATGTATTTCGCTGATGCTAAAGTAGCAGCAGTTGTAAGTGGTGCAAGCGCACCTATTGTATTAACATCACGAGCTGATTCTGCTGCAAGTAAATTATATTCACTATCTCTTGCGCTAGTTTCATCAAAAAAATTCTAGGAGGAACAAACAATGGAAATTTTTACTTATATGGAGAAATATGATTACGAACAATTAGTTTTTTGTCAGGATAAAAACTCAGGGTTGAAAGCAATTATTGCAATACATGACACAACATTAGGACCAGCACTTGGTGGAACCAGAATGTGGACATATAAATCTGAAGCAGAGGCTATTGAAGATGCGTTACGATTAGCAAAAGGTATGACATATAAAAATGCTGCGGCTGGACTTGAATTAGGTGGCGGAAAAACAGTTATTATCGGGGACCCTAAAAAAGATAAAAACCCTGAAATGTTTCGTGCATTTGGTAGATACATTCAAGGATTAAATGGTCGATATATTACAGCAGAAGATGTGGGGACAACTGTTCAGGATATGGATCTAATTCACATGGAAACAGATTTTGTAACAGGGATTTCACCTGAATTTGGTTCATCAGGAAATCCATCTCCAGTAACAGCTTATGGCATTTATAAAGGTATGAAAGCTGCTGCTATGGAAGCTTTTGGTAGTGACTCATTAGAAGGTAAAACAGTAGCTGTTCAGGGTGTTGGCAATGTGGCATATACGCTATGCGAACATTTACATCAAGAAGGTGCGAACTTAATTGTTACAGATATAAACAAAGAAGCTGTAGATCGTGCTGTTAATGCTTTTGGTGCAAAAGCAGTAGATCCTGATGACATTTATGGTGTTGATTGTGATATTTATGCTCCATGTGCACTTGGAGCAACAATAAATGATGAAACAATTCCACAATTAAAAGCAAAAGTTATTGCTGGTTCAGCCAACAATCAGCTTAAAAAGACCGAACATGGTGATATTATTCATGAGAAAGGCATTGTCTATGCACCAGACTATGTAATTAATTCAGGTGGTGTTATCAACGTAGCGGATGAACTAAATGGCTATAATGCTAAGCGGGCAATGAAAAATGTTGAATCTATTTATGATATTTTATTAAAAATATTTGAGATTTCTAAACGTGATAATATCCCAACATACGTTGCAGCAGACCGTATGGCCGAAGAACGAATTGCATCGGTTAAAGCTTCCCGTAGCCAATTTTTGTTGAATGGACACCACACATTAAGCAGAAGATAATGTAAAAATTGTTCGTAACGGAGGTTAACAGCATTGCAACAACAAATTTTTCGTATTTTAGTGATAAATCCAGGATCTACTTCAACAAAAATCGGGGTTTTTGATAATGAAACCTGTATCTTTGAAAAAACAATCCGACATGAAGCTGATGAGGTCGCAGGATTTAATCGTGTAATTGATCAATATGATTTCAGGAAAAATGTTATCTTGGATCAATTAGATCATGAAGGTATCAACATTTCTAAACTAAGTGCTGTCTGTGGTCGTGGTGGTTTACTGCGACCAATAGAGGGTGGAACATATGAAGTAAACGAGGCAATGCTTGAGGATTTGCGGATTGGATTTAATGGAGAACATGCATCGAATTTAGGTGGAATTATCGCAAATGAAATTGCCAACGGACTTAATATCCCAGCTTACATTGTAGATCCAGTGGTTGTAGATGAATTTGAGGAAATAGCACGATTTTCTGGTGTGCCTGAAATTCCTAGAAAGAGTATTTTTCATGCCCTTAATCAAAAAGCAGTTGCGAGAAAGGTCGCGAAAGATATAGGGAAAGCATACGACGAAGCTAACCTAATTATTACACATATGGGTGGCGGAATTACAGTTGGTGCCCATAAAAATGGTAAGGTAATTGATGTCAACAATGGCCTGCATGGTGATGGTCCATTTTCTCCGGAACGGGCTGGAACCGTACCAGCAGGTGATTTGGTTTCGCTTTGTTACTCTGGTCAATATTACCGAGATGAAATGATGAAAAAGTTAGTCGGACAAGGTGGGCTTGTTGCCTATTTACAAACAAGCGATGCAGTTGAGGTAGAAAACAGGATTGAAAATGGTGATAAGGAAGCTTCAGATACCTATGAAGCAATGGCATATCAAATTGCAAAAGAAATAGGATCGATGAGCGCTGTCTTAAATGGAAGAGTAGATGCAATCATTATGACTGGCGGTCTTGCCTATGGTAAAGCTTTTGTAGAAATGATTTCAAAACGGATTAACTGGATTGCAGATACTATTGTTTATCCAGGGGAGGACGAGCTTCAGGCGCTTACAGAAGGTACACTGAGGGTTCTTCGCGGAGAGGAAACACCAAAGATTTATCCTAATACGCAGGAATAAAAGGAGTGAGTAATATATGACAAAAGAATATGATCTTGTCGTTCTCGGTGGAGGAACGGGGGGATATGTCGCTGCAATTAGAGCTTCACAGCTCGGATTACAGGTTGCAATCGTAGAAAAAGGTGACCTTGGGGGTACCTGTTTACATCGTGGTTGTATACCTTCAAAAGCATTGCTGCGTAGTGCAGAGGTATTAAAGCAAACTAAAGAAGCAAGTCAATATGGTGTAGATACGAAAGACACAACATTGAACTTTGCAAAAGTACAAGAAAGAAAAGATAGTATTGTTAGTACGTTGCATCAAGGCGTACAAGGTCTTATGAAAAAAGGCAAAATTGATGTTTTTGAAGGGTTTGGCCGTATCTTAGGCCCAAGTATTTTTTCTCCTATGCCAGGAACGATATCGATTGAATATGCAAATGGTGACGAAAATACCATGATTGTTCCTAAAAATGTCTTAATTGCAACTGGGTCGAAGCCGAAGTCGCTTCCGGGTCTTGAAATAGATGGGACAAATGTAATGACATCTGATGAAGCGCTACAAATGGAAGAACTACCAAAATCAATCATCATTGTCGGTGGTGGAGTAATTGGAATAGAGTGGGCTTCTATGCTTGCAGATTTTGGTGTTGAAGTGACAGTAGTCGAATACTTAGATCAAATTTTACCTACAGAAGATGATGCGATTGCTAAAGAAGTTGAAAAACTTCTGAAAAAGAAAGGCATCACGTTTGTGAAAGGAGCGAAAGTATTACCAGAAACATTATCTGTTGAAAATGGTGTTAGCATTGATGCAGAAATTGATGGTAAAAACGAAAGCTTCCAGGCTGATAAAATGCTAGTTTCTGTTGGACGCGAGGCAAATACATCAAACATTGGTCTTGAAAACACAGACATAATTGTTGAAAAAGGATTTATTCAAACAAATGAGTTTTTCCAAACGAAAGAAACTCATATCTACGCAATCGGTGATGTTATTGGTGGAATGCAATTAGCACATGTTGCTTCACATGAAGGTATTGTAGCTGTAGAACATATGGCTAACCAAAATCCACTACCAATTGAATACGAAAACATACCAACTTGTATTTATTCAAACCCAGAGGTTGCGAGTGTCGGACTTACTGAAAAACAGGCAAAGGAAAAAGGTTTCGACATTAAAGTTGGGAAGTTTCCTTTTAAGGCAATTGGCAAAGCGCTGGTACATGGAGAATCAGATGGTTTTGTTAAAATTATCGCTGATAAAAAGACAGATGATCTTTTAGGATGTCACATGATCGGGCCACATGTTACAGATATGATATCAGAAGCTGGACTCGCAAAAGTATTGGATGCAACTCCATGGGAAGTCGCAGATAGTATTCATCCACACCCTACTCTTGCAGAAGTAATGGGCGAAGCAGCATTAGCTGTAGATGGAAAACAAATTCATGGTTAATTTTAAAAACGTAGATGACTGCTAAATGGCGTACGAAAGTCCAATACCCATTAGGAGTTTAAGCTAGATAAAAAAAAGGAGGGACTATCAATGACAAAAAATCGTCATGAAGCATTAGGTCTATCAAATGATGAAGTGTTAGAAATGTTTAAAACAATGCTTTTGGCTAGAAAGATTGATGAAAGAATGTGGCTTTTAAACCGAGCTGGTAAAATTCCATTCGTAATCTCTTGTCAAGGACAAGAAGCAGCACAAGTAGGAGCGTCATTTGCGCTAAATCGAGACGTGGATTATGTAGCACCATATTATCGTGATATGGGGGTTGTTCTTGCTTTTGGAATGACAGCGAAGGATCTAATGTTATCAGGATTTGCCAAACAAGAGGATCCAAACTCAGGCGGCCGCCAAATGCCGGGTCACTTTGGACAAAAAGAAAACAGAATTCTTACTGGATCATCCCCTGTTACAACACAACTACCACATGCAGTTGGTGTTGGATTAGCTGCAAAAATGGAGAAAAAGGATATCGTTTCATTAGTGACACTTGGTGAAGGGTCGTCCAATCAGGGAGACTTTCACGAAGGACTAAACTTTGCGGGTGTACATAAGCTCCCGGTAATCACAATGGTTGAGAATAACAAATACGCAATTTCAGTACCAATTGAACGACAAATTGCTGCCAAGAATGTTTCTGATCGTGCTATCGGTTATGGAATGCCGGGGATTACTATTGATGGTAATGACCCTTTAGCTGTTTATGAAGCAGTAAAAGAGGCAAGAGAACGCGCATCTAAAGGTGAAGGCCCAACATTAATTGAGGCCGTATCTTATCGATTAACAGCCCATTCTAGTGATGACGATGATAGTCAATATCGAGAAAGCACAGAAGTGGAAGAAGCAAAGAAAAAAGATTCGATTATTACATTTGCTGCTTATCTAAAAGAGGTAGGAATTTTAACAGATGAAGTAGAGAAAGAATTGAACGACGAAATCGGAGAGATCGTTAATGAAGCTACCGATTACGCTGAGAATGCACCATACGCTGAACCAGAGAGTGCATTACAATTTGTATATGAAGAGTAAGGAGGGAATAGTAAAATGCCAGTAATGTCATATATTCAAGCTGTAACAACAGCATTAAAAGAAGAAATGCAACGCGACGAGAACGTTTTTGTTCTAGGGGAAGATGTTGGTAAAAAAGGTGGCGTATTCGGTGCTACTAAAGGATTGTATGATGAATTCGGCGATGCACGTGTACTCGATACACCGCTTGCTGAGTCAGCAATTGCGGGTGTTGGTATAGGTGCTGCAATGTATGGAATGCGCCCAGTAGCTGAAATGCAGTTTGCGGATTTTATTATGCCAGCTGTAAACCAAATCATATCGGAAGCTGCTAAAATTCGTTACCGTTCAAATAATGATTGGAATGTTCCGATGACAATTCGTGCGCCATATGGTGGTGGCGTTCACGGTGCTTTATATCATTCTCAATCTGTTGAAGCTGTATTTGCTAATCAACCAGGATTGAAAATTGTTATGCCTTCTACTCCTTACGATGTAAAAGGTTTATTAAAAGCATCCATCCGTGACAACGACCCTGTACTTTTCTTTGAGCATAAGCGGGCATATCGTTTACTTAAAGGGGAAGTTCCAGAGGACGATTACGTACTTCCAATTGGAAAAGCCGATGTTAAACGAGATGGATCAGATGTTACGATTATCACTTATGGTTTAGCTGTACACTTCGCACTTCAAGCAGCGGAAAAATTAGCTGATGAAGGTATTGATGCACACATCTTAGATTTGCGTACAATTTACCCATTAGATAAAGAAGGAATTATTGAAGCGGCTAAAAAGACAGGAAAAGTATTACTTATTACTGAGGATAATAAAGAAGGAAGTATTATCGGCGAAGTAGCAGCCATTATCGCTGAAAATTGCTTGTTTGATTTAGATGCACCTGTTCAACGCCTAGCAGGTCCAGATGTTCCGTCAATGCCATATTCACCAAAAATGGAAAAATACTTTATGATCAACCCAGATAAAGTTGAAAAAGCAATACGCGAACTAGCAGAATTTTAATTGAATTAAAGGAGGGACATTAGATGGCTTCTGAAAAAATAAATATGCCACAACTAGGTGAAAGTGTAACAGAAGGAACAATTAGCTCTTGGCTTGTGCAAGTTGGCGATAAGGTCAACAAATATGATCCAATAGCTGAAGTAATGACAGACAAGGTTAACGCTGAAGTTCCATCTTCTTTTACAGGTGTGATTAAAGAACTTGTAGCGCAAGAGGGAGAAACAATTGAAGTAGGAGAATTAATGTGTTATATCGATACAGAAGGTGGCTCTACATCTGGTGTAGGTTCTGCAAAAGAAGAGCCTAAAGAAACTGAAAAAACCGAACCTGTCGATGAAGGCGCTAAAGACCAGTCTATGAAAAAGCGCTATTCTCCAGCTGTGTTAAGAATGGCGCAAGATAATGATATTGATTTAGCACAGGTATCCGGAACAGGAAAAGGTGGAAGAATTACCAGAAAAGATATTGAGAAAATTATCGATTCAGGTGAAATGCCAAAAGCAAGTGAAGCTACTTCCGATTCTAAACAGCAAACAAATCAGTCGGAACCGGCACCATCAAAAGCACCATCAACACCAGCTCCAACATCTCAAGCTGGAGATATCGAAATTCCTGTAACAGGCGTACGTAAGGCGATTGCACAAAATATGGTGCGTTCTACAACTGAAATCCCTCATGCATGGATGACAGTGGAAGTTGATGTGACAGATTTAGTAACGTATCGTAATAAAGTAAAAGGTGAATTTAAACAAAAAGAAGGGTTTGGCTTAACATTCTTTGCGTTTTTTGTTAAGGCTGTTGCGCAAGCATTAAAAGAATATCCACAATTAAACAGTATGTGGGCTGGCGATAAAATCATTCAGAAGAAGGATATTCACTTATCAATCGCAGTAGCTAAAGATCAGGAGTTATTTGTACCAGTGATCAAACATGCTGACGAGAAAAGCATAAAAGGTATTGCGAAAGATATATCTGATTTAGCTTCAAAGGCTCGTTCGGGTAAATTAACATCAGCTGATATGCAGGGCGGAACATTTACAGTAAATAATACTGGTTCATTCGGCTCCATTCACTCAATGGGTGTTATTAATCACCCACAGGCTGCAATTTTACAGGTCGAATCAATTGTCAAACGCCCAATGATTGTCAATGATATGTTTGCTGCAAGAGATATGGTAAACCTATCACTTTCACTCGATCATCGTATATTAGACGGTCTTGTATGTGGTAATTTCTTAGCACGAGTGAAGGAAATATTAGAAAATATGAATAAAGATACAACAAATGTTTATTAGGTCAGTTAATTTGAATTGAAATCTAAGCATGAAATTGATAAGCTTGTTATAGTTTAAACACTATGAATTTAAAAGGGGATGGATGTTCAAATGGACTTTAACCTATTTATGAACGATGTTGTTGATGTAGCACGTTTAGATATAAGAGAAGCTGGATATGAAGAGCTTACTACAACAGAAGATGTAGATGCTGCAATGAAACGCGAGGGTACTACACTTGTAATGGTCAATTCTGTATGCGGTTGTGCTGGTGGTGTAGCTAGACCAGCAGCAGCGAATGCAATTCATTACGATAAGCGACCAGATCATCTAGTAACAGTTTTTGCTGGTCAAGATAAAGATGCAACAGAAAAAGCACGAGGGTATTTTGAAGGGTATCCACCTTCCTCACCATCATTTGCATTTTTGAAAGACGGCAAAATCGTTACAATGGTAGAACGTCATGATATTGAAGGATTTACAGCAGTAGATGTAGTAGGTAAGCTTCAAAAAGTCTTTGATGAAAACTGTGAAGAAATATAAAAGAAACCAGATTATCTAGTTTCGATGAGGCTGTCTCTATTTTTTGCGGGTCAGCCTCATTTTAATAAAGTGAACTTTCATTCATTATAAATTTTTATTTACACTAGATATTCGTTGGGACTTATCGTAGCTTGACCGGGCATTTACACCCTTGTGAAGTTTCCGTCTTCTCTTAATTTTGGGGATTTGAGGTTTTACTACCCATTTCATTGCGGTAAATGGACCAAACACAGGATCTGACTTGGTGATGAAGGAGATTTAACTGTGAAAATTGGCTATCGAACAATCAAGACTGCTGTTGGTACTCCACTAGCGATTTCCATTGCTCAAATGCTTGGATTAACCAATTTTATTTCAGCAGGCATACTTACTTTACTATGTATAAAACCATCTAGAAAAGAGTCAGTCTTAAGTGCATGGCACCGGTTCTTGGCATGTTCAATTGCTATTTTGTATTCATACGTATTTTTTGAAACCTTGGGCTACAATCCCATAGTAGTTGGGATCGCTTTTGCATTATTTATTCCGGTCACCGTTTACCTTAAAATTTCACCAGGAATTGCAACAAGTTCTGTTATTATTCTCAATTTATACAGTCTTGGACAAATTACATTTACGTTTATTGTAGATGAATTTTTGCTAATCATCGTTGGTGTTGGTACTGCACTTTTATTGAAC
Source organism: Virgibacillus necropolis (assembly GCF_044793635.1). GTDB lineage: Bacteria > Bacillota > Bacilli > Bacillales > Amphibacillaceae > Virgibacillus_F > Virgibacillus_F necropolis_A. The sequence goes on along the minus strand of NZ_CP084992.1, from coordinate 427,666 downwards.
TTATATATGCCTAGTTTGGATAATAAATTGAAAAAGAAACAAGTGGAATTAGAACATAATTTTCAGGTGATTTTACAGGAAATTTCATTATACATAGGTGATAATAATCAAGTTTGGAATGGAAAAGAAATTACGAGAGCAGAAGAAATATTGGATGAAGCAGCTAATCTAGTCTCGCTTGATCGTGAAAATCACTTATTGCGGAGTAATCATCCGTATTATGATTATTTTACGATGAGGAGAGAACAGTTTGAATTACTGAAAAAGATGCTTCCACTAGTAAGTAGATTGCCAAAAACAGATCGTCTATCTGAATCAATAGCGGAGTTCTTTGAGAGCTTATCTGAAGCTGTCCATCCTGGAAATACTGCATCAATTTATCTGGAAAGATTAAGTGAATTACAAGATGAGTTTGATCAAGAAGATCTTCCTACAACACGGGAAGGGTTTGAAACAAGAGCAAACCTGTTTCGATTATTGCATGAAATAGAGGATTATTTACTCATTAAAAGGAAATTTAAGGCTAGCGATATAGTGAGCAAAAAGAAAAAGAACCGGAATTGATGTTATTCCGGTTCTGGGTTTTATTATTAATTCACAAAAAGAGCTAGTCCAGTTGTTACTGTTGTTAATACCATAGCAAGTATCATAATGTAGATAACTATTTTTAGTCTACGGTCTCGCTTGGACGCTTTTCTAGGCGCATTGTTTGTATGATTATTAGCCACAATCTTATCCTCCTTAAAACCTAATACTAATTGTATTTTATCGTTTATTTGGCATTTGGACAAGTGAAATTAAAAGAATAGTACTGAAAATTCATGATATCAATCAAAATGGAGGCCTTCACGTATGAAAAATAATGAATCAATTACATCAAAAGAGGCTAATTGGAAAGAGTCAGTAGACAAAACATTAAAGCGCTTTCCTGAGCGGAAGAGTACTTTCCATACCTCCTCAGATATAGAAGTGGATGGATTATATTATCCGGAAACTAATGACAAATATGAAAATGAACTTGGTTTTCCAGGCGAATATCCATATACACGCGGAATCCAGCCTACCATGTATCGCAGTAGGTTTTGGACAATGCGCCAGTATGCAGGATTTGGTTCTGCAGAAGAAACAAATAAACGGTTCCGGTATTTGTTGGATCAAGGACAAACTGGTTTATCTGTTGCCTTTGATTTACCTACACAAATCGGATATGACTCAGATGATGTAATGTCTGAAGGAGAAGTTGGCAAGGTCGGTGTTGCTATTGATTCTCTTCATGACATGGAAAAGCTTTTAGATCAAATCCCACTTGATAAAGTTAGTACGTCAATGACCATCAATGCACCCGCATCGGTTTTATTATGTATGTATATTGCGGTTGGCGAAAAACAAGGTGTTTCGATTGAAAAGCTAACTGGAACCATTCAAAATGATATTTTAAAAGAATATATCGCACGTGGTACATATATTTTTCCACCTAAACCATCCATGCGTCTGATTACTAATATATTTGAATACTGTCAAGAAAATAAAATGAAATTTAACACGATTAGTATTTCTGGATACCATATTCGGGAGGCAGGATCCACTGCAGTTCAAGAACTTGCTTTCACGATAGCAAATGGTATGGCGTATGTAGATGCTGCCCTGCAGTCAGGTTTGGATATTGATGCCTTCGCACCACGTTTAGCCTTTTTCTTTAATGCTCACAATAACTTTTTTGAGGAAGTTGCAAAGTTCCGTGCTGCACGACGTATTTGGGCAAAGATAATGAAAGAACATTATGGTGCAAAAGATCCAAAAAGCTGGAAGTTACGTTTTCATACGCAGACAGGTGGTTCAACACTTACAGCACAGCAACCAGATAATAATGTAGTTCGTGTAACCTTACAAGCGCTTGCAGCGGTAATGGGTGGAACACAAAGCTTGCATACGAATTCACGTGATGAAGCACTTTCATTGCCAACGGAAGAATCAGCACGAATTGCACTCAGAACTCAACAGATAATTGCCAATGAGAGTGGTGTGGCAGACACCGTCGATCCATTTGGTGGTTCGTATTTTGTGGAAGAACTAACTGACAAAATGGAAGAAGAAGTAAATAAATATTTGGAACAAATCAAAGAAATTGGTGGAGCTGTACAAGCAGTTGAAGAAGGTTATATGCAACGCGAAATCCATCATAATGCATATGAAATACAAAAGCGAATTGAAAAAGAAGAAGAGGTAATTGTCGGGTTAAATAAATATAAGCTAGATGAAGAAGTAAACCCTGACCTTTTAAAAGTAGATGAGGCACTAGAGCAAGCTCAAATTAAATCCGTTGAGAAAACACGTACGGATAGGGATCAAGTAAAAGTAGACGAATTATTGAGCACATTAAAAGTCCGAGCAAAAAATCAAGATGCAAATTTGATTCCGCATATACTCGAAGCTGTTAAAGCGTATGCCACAGTGGGCGAAATTTGCAATGTTTTGCGGGATGAATTTGGGCAGTATACTGGCATGTAAGAAGGGGAGAGAGACAGATGAGTAAAATTCGAGTATTAATTGCAAAACCGGGATTAGACGGACATGATCGGGGAGCTTTAGTAATTGCACAGGCACTGCGTGATCATGGTATGGAAGTTATTTATACTGGGTTACGTCAAACCCCTGTACAAATTGCCCAAGCAGCAGTACAAGAAGATGTTGATGTAATTGGACTTTCCTCCTTATCTGGTGCGCATCGTTCATTGTTTCCTAAAGTAATTGAAGAGTTGAAAAAACGCAATGCGACCGATATTCCAGTTGTTGGAGGCGGTGTAATTCCAAGCGAGGATATTCCGTTTTTAATTGAAGAAGGAGTAAACCAAATTTTCACAAGTGGTTCTTCTACCGATGTATTAGCCAATTACATTAAGCAGTTAGTTAACCCTAACCAATCGACCTTTAGTAAGCCTTCTAAAATTGCCCATATTGGTATAGCTGTAAAGTCTATTGATCAAGCCATTCCTTTTTATTCCAACATTTTGGGACTAGAACTTGAAGGAGTAGAAACAGTTGAATCTGAAGGTGTAAAAGTAGCTTTTCTAAAAATTGGTGAAACACGTTTTGAGCTGTTAGAAGCTGTATCGGCAACTTCGGCAATACAAACATTTATTGATAAAAAAGGTGAAGGAATTCATCACATTGCATTAGTAGTGGATAATATAAATGCAAGACTGGAGCAATATAAATCAGATGGTGTAAAACTGATTCATGAGCAAGCAAAGCCTGGTGCACATAATAGCGAAATAGCCTTCATTCACCCGAAAGCAACAAATGGAGTATTATTTGAACTGTGTCAACCAGCAGAGGGAAGTGAAAAATAATGGATATTTTTGATAAAATTAATGAACTTTATGATAAAAGAAGACAGGTTGAACTTGGTGGTGGCGACGAACGGATAGAGAAACAACATGCAAAAGGTAAAAAAACAGCTCGCGAGCGAATCGATTATCTTTTGGATAGTGGTTCATTTGTTGAACTGAACCCATTTATGGAACATCGCGAAACTGATTTTGGAATGGACACCTCAAATGCAAAAGGGGAAGGCGTTGTCACTGGCTACGGTAAAGTAAATGGGAAACCAGTTTATTTGTTTGCACAGGACTTCACCGTGTATGGTGGTGCGCTTGGTGAAATGCATGGTAAAAAAATTGCTGCGGTGATGGATCTTGCCGCAAAAAATGGTGTGCCATTCATTGGTTTGAATGATTCAGGTGGTGCAAGAATTCAGGGAGGTGTATCGTCACTTGATGGGTATGGACAAGTTTTTTACCGTAACTCAATCTATTCAGGGGTGATACCACAAATTTCTGTAATACTTGGACCAAGTGCAGGGGGAGCTGTATATTCACCGGCAATTACTGATTTTGTCATCATGGTGGAAAAAACGTCTCAAATGTTCATAACTGGTCCTAAGGTAATTGAAACAGTAACAGGGGAAAAGATTTCTTCTGAAGGATTAGGCGGAGCAGATGTACATAACTCAAAGAGTGGGAATGCACATATTAAAGCTTCAAGTGAAGAGGAAGCATTAGATGCAGTTCGTGATTTATTGACATATTTACCTGCAAACAATCAGGAAAAGCCAACGCTTAACCAAATTGATGATCAAGATAATGCGTGTCAGGATTTAACAGATATTGTACCATTTGATTCAACCCGTCCATATGATGTCAAACGGGTAATTGAACAAGTTGTCGACACGGATAGTTTTTTTGAAATTCATAAAGATTTTGCAAAAAATATAGTTGTTGGGTTTGCGCAAATAAATGGTCAAACAGTTGGCCTTGTTTGTAATCAACCTAAATATTTAGCTGGTGGTCTTGATATTGATTCAAGTGATAAAGCAGCCCGATTTATCCGTTTCTGCGATTCATTTAATATCTCGTTGATTACATTTGAGGATGTAACTGGATTTTTCCCTGGAGTTAAACAAGAACACGGTGGAATTATTCGTCATGGTGCGAAGATTTTATATGCCTACTCAGAAGCAACAGTGCCTAAAATTACGGTTATCACCCGTAAAGCATTTGGTGGAGCGTATGTGGCCTTAAATAGTAAATCTATTGGGGCAGACTTGGTCTTTGCATGGCCAAACGCGGAAATTGCGGTTATGGGTCCTGAAGGTGCAGCGAACATTATTTTTGCAAAAGAAATTGCTGAAAGTGAAAATCCTGAAGCGACAAGACAGCAAAAAATTGATACGTACCGCGAGAAGTTTGCTAATCCATATGTAGCAGCTGGACTAGGCATGATTGATGATGTAATTGATCCAAGAGAAACGCGCGTTAAATTAATTCAAGCACTTGAAATGTTATACAACAAACAAGAAGATCGTCCAAAGAAAAAACACGGAAATATCCCACTGTAAAGAGAAAAGCGAAGGCGACTGGTCAACGACGTACAAATAACGTAAGTGAAGTTCGACTAAGAGCGCCACGTCCTGTGGCAACGTCGAACTACCCTACATCCTGTAGGGCATGTGAAAGTACGGTGAACTTTCCGTACATTCATCAGGACAATCTATTTGCTAGTCGTTAGGAGCCGCAGCTAGAAAGAGAAAAGCGAAGCGGGCTTGCTCAGCGGTGAATGCGTAAGCAAGGGACCGTAGAGCACACGAACTTGGTGCTCGGAGAGTCAATTGCTTACGTCACGAACCGCTAGCCCGCGTAGCTAGACAAGAGAAAAGCGAAGGCGACTGGTCAGAAGCGGACGCATATGGATATGGAAAAATATATGTACAACAGGAGGTACCAATGATTAAAGTAAATAACGAACGTTTAGTTGATGAATTTTTAGAATTAGTTCAAATTGATTCCGAAACAAAGCATGAAGCTGAAATTGCAGAAGTGTTAAAAAAGAAATTTACGGATCTAGGTTTAGAGGTCATTGAAGATGAAAGTAAAGAAGTAACTGGACATGGCGCAGGAAACCTGATTTGTACATTAAAGGGTACAAAAGCAGATGTTGATCCGATTTACTTTACATCTCATATGGACACAGTTGTGCCAGGTAATGGAATTAAGCCTTCTATAAAAGATGGGTATATTGTTTCTGATGGATCAACTATTTTGGGTGCAGATGACAAAGCTGGTCTAGCAGCCATATTCGAAATGATTCGTACTGTAATAGAAAATGAAATAGACCATGGTGATATTCAATTTATTATTACTGCTGGGGAAGAGTCAGGACTCGTAGGCGCCAAGGCACTTGATGCTTCCTTATTAAAAGCAAAATATGGCTATGCTATTGATAGTAACGGTGAAGTTGGTGATATTATCGTTGCGGCACCAACACAAGCAAAAATCTTTACGAAAATGATTGGCAAAACAGCACATGCTGGTGTTGCTCCAGAACAAGGAGTATCCGCTATTACGTTAGCTGCCAAGGCTATATCCAAAATGCCACTTGGACGTCTTGATGATGAGACAACAGCTAATATTGGTCGATTTGAAGGCGGAAAACAAACAAACATTGTATGTGACTATGTAGAAATTCTTGCAGAAGCAAGATCACTTGTTCCGGAAAAAATGGAAAAACAAGTTGAAAAAATGAAGCAAGCATTTGAATCTACTGCAGAAGAATACGGTGGTACAGCTGAAATTGATGTGCAAATTATGTATCCTGGCTTTAAGCAAGAAGCTGGTGATCAGGTAGTAGAAGTAGCACGAAATGCAGCAAAGGCTATTGGTCGAGAAAGTAAATTGTTGACCAGTGGTGGTGGTAGTGATGCGAATGTTATTGCTGGCCATGGAATTCCTACTGTTAATCTTGCTGTTGGTTACGAGGATATTCATACAACAAACGAACGAATTGCTGTTGAAGACTTAGTTAAGATAGCTGAATATATTACTGCAATAGTACAAGAAACAACTAAATAATTATGATATTAGCCCCTTATAATAGTTTCCTGTTATAAGGGGTTTTCTATTTGTGATACAATTAATATAGAAACAACAGTTCGAGAAGAGGATGTTTGAGATGTCACAGTGGTATCCGAAAAATGGTCGTGTAATTTTTCATATCGATATGAATTGCTTTTATGCTTCGGTAGAAATGGCTTATGACCCAAAGCTTAAAGAGAAACCATTGGCTATTGCAGGTAACCCAGAAGAACGTAGAGGGATTATTGTAACTAGCAGCTATGAAGCAAGGGCAAAGGGTGTCAAAACCACTATGCCATTATGGGAGGCACGAAAGCTGTGCCCCAACCTTATTGTAATGCGTCCAAATTTTGATCGATATCGAATGGCCTCAAAGGAAATGTTTAAGATGCTAGCGGAAATTACCCCCCATGTTCAACCGGTCTCTATTGATGAGGGCTATATGGATATCTCAGACTGTCAGGATTTAGGAAGTCCAATTAAAATAGCAGAAAATCTACAGAATAAAATTAAAACAGAATTGGATTTACCTTGTAGCATAGGAATTGCCCCGAATAAATTCTTAGCAAAAATGGCTTCAGACATGAAAAAACCAATGGGTATTACAGTTTTACGAAAACGGGATTTACCTCATAAACTTTGGCCATTACCTGTTGAAGAAATGTATGGAATAGGTAAAAAAACCGCTACCAAATTAAATGGTATTGAAATTAAAACAATTGGTGATTTAGCCAATACAGATGTCTATCAATTAAAACAGAAGTTAGGAATAAATGGGGAAAGATTAAAGAATCGAGCAAATGGTGTAGATACAAGACCAGTTGATCCAGATGCTGTTCATGAATTTAAGAGTATAGGAAGCTCACAAACTTTACCAAACGATACGACAAGTGAAGTAGAGATTCGTAATTTGATGCATTCCCTTGCCGATAATGTGGAACGACGATTAAAGCGGAAAAATGCAGCAGGGCGAAGTGTACAATTGACGATTCGGTATCATGATTTAAAAACAATTACCCGCAGTAAAAAGCTGCAGGTTTATATCGAAACGAAAGCAGATATATTACATGTTGCCAATGATTTACTGCAAAAACATTGGAATCTAGAGCCCATTCGACTATTAGGAATTACTGTACAGGATGCGGAAGAAAAAGAGCATATTGCGCACCAATTGGATTTATTTACCTATGAAAAAGAAGCAGAGAAGGAAAAACTATACTCCGTGATAGATGAGTTATCGACAAAGTATGGAAAAAACCCCTTTAAAAAACTAGATAAAGAAAAGGATCAAGAACAGCCAAGAACTAGCTTTCAGAAAGACTTTTTAGATGATTATAAACGTTAGAGGGGTAAATATTGCATTTATCGCTCTATTCTTTTATAATAAAATATAATATTCTGAACATACTATCCGGTTAGTTAGTATATAAGATAGTGTAAGTTGGGGGATGAAAGGATGGATTTTTCTTACTCGCAAAAGGTCGTGAATTTGCAGAAAAGGTTATCTAGCTTTATGGAAGAGTACGTCTATCCAAATGAAAGGGTATATGAGGAACAATTGAATCAGCAAGCAAGTCGATGGGATACAGTACCGCCAATTATGGAAGAAATGAAACAAAAAGCGAGAGCGGAAGGCCTATGGAATTTGTTTTTACCCAAAAGCGAAAATGGAGCAGGTTTGACGAACCAGGAATATGCACCACTTTGTGAAATAATGGGTCGTTCTATGATAGGACCAGAGGTTTTTAATTGTAATGCACCCGATACCGGGAATATGGAAGTATTGGATCGCTATGGTACGGATGAACAGAAACAGAAATGGTTAAAACCACTTCTTGATGGTGAAATTCGATCTTGCTTTTCGATGACAGAACCTGGGGTTGCGTCAAGTGATGCAACAAACATTGAATCTAGTATTATCAAAGACGGAAATGAGTATGTTATCAATGGTCACAAGTGGTGGTCATCCGGTGCAGGTGATCCACGATGCGAAATTGCGATTGTAATGGGGAAAAGTGATGCTACAGCATCAAGACATGAGCAACAGTCGATGATTTTGGTTCCATCACAAACAACTGGTGTAAAGATTGAACGGATGCTTACGGTGTTTGGGTATGATCATGCACCACATGGACACGCAGAAATTACATATGATAACGTTCGCGTTCCCGCAGCTAATATGATATGGGATGCGGGCAAAGGATTCGCGATTGCTCAAGGACGGCTTGGACCGGGAAGAATTCATCATTGTATGCGATTAATTGGTGCAGCTGAGCGAGCACTTGAAGAATTATGTAAGCGCGTTCAAAGCCGAGGTGCATTTGGTAAAAAGTTAGCAGACCAGGGTGTAATTCAACAATGGATTGCAGAATCTCGAATTGATATTGAACAAGCACGTTTATTAACACTAAAAGCTGCTTATATGATGGATACGGTTGGTAATAAGGCAGCTAAAGCTGAAATAGCTATGATAAAAGTCGTTGCGCCACGCATGGCACTCCGCGTGATTGACCGCGCCATACAAGCATTTGGAGGAGCTGGCGTTAGTAACGATTTTACACTTGCCGCACATTGGGCAAATGCACGGACACTACGTCTCGCAGATGGTCCGGATGAGGTACACCTTCAGCAACTAGCAAAACTAGAGCTCAAAAAATTTTTATAAAGGGGAGTTGTAGGATGCACGTATTTGACTTGTTTAAATTAGAGGGCAAAACAGCAATCGTAACAGGAGGAGCACGTGGGCTTGGTGCACAAATTGCTCAAGGATTTGCCGAAGCGGGTGCGAATGTGGTGGTTTGTTCGCGAAAAATAGAAGCTTGTCAGGAAATGAGTGATAAGTTGAAAAGTCTAGGGGTAGATTCATTGGCCTTTAGTTGTGATATTACCAATCAAGAAGCTATTAAAAAAGTAGTCGAAGAAACAACTGCACACTTTGGTTCGATTGATATATTAGTAAATAATAGTGGAGCTACTTGGGGAGCGCCTGTTGTGGATATGCCCTATGAAGCATGGCAAAAAGTTTTAAACGTAAATGTAACTGGAACATTTTTGATGAGTCAGGAAGTCGGCAAAGTAATGATCGAACAAAAAAGTGGAAAAATTATCAATATAGCTTCAGTAGCTGGTTTTGGTGGTACAGACCCCGGTTATATGGATGCGATTGGATATAACACGAGTAAAGGAGCCGTAATGACTTTCACGAAGGATTTAGCGGTTAAATGGGGACAGTATAACATTCATGTGAATGCGATTGCTCCCGGGTTTTTCCCTACAAAAATGTCGCAGGGATTACTACACAAGGGTAAAGATAAAATACTTGAAGGTACACCATTAAATCGACTGGGGAGCGATACAGATTTGATGGGTGCAGCATTATTTTTGGCTTCTAAGGCGTCTGATTATGTAACAGGAGATATTTTAACAGTAGATGGCGGTGCACATGCGTTATAAAAATGATCAAGTAAAAGAAAATGACAAACCAGAGAGGTATTTCTATGAAAGATAAACTAACAAAACAAAGCATTTTACTTTTTGAAAAAAAAGGATTCAGCCAAACGTCCATCCAGGATATTGTAAATGAATTAGATGTGACAAAAGGTACTTTTTATTACTATTTTACCAGTAAAGAACAATTGTTGATGGACATACACCATGATTATATTACAAATCTGTTAGAAAGACAGCAGGCTATTGTGGATGATGGAGACCTAACACAGAAAGAAAAGCTTATGAAAATCATACACTTACTAATCAATGATATTACTGATAAAGGTCCCAGTGCACGTGTTTTTTTTCGAGAGATTAGGCATTTAGCCAATGAAAATATTGAAAACATCAAGCAAAAGCGTAATCAATTTCGATTGAATATCGAAAAAGTTATCGAGGGAGGAAGTAAGCAAAAAGAATTCCGTGAAGGATTGCGAGCTGATATGCTTGCTTTTGGAATCTTAGGCGTCACAAATTGGAGTTATAATTGGTATAAAACAAATGGAGAGGTGTCGCCTGACGAACTGGCTAGAATCTATGCAGATATGATATTAACTGGGATTGCGAAATAATAGTTCACTAGCCACCTTATAAACAATTTTCAAGATAGGAGGGAATACTGATGGGAACTTCGTTTAGTGATACAATCCAAGTTCGAAAAGGTGAGGAACTAAATAATAGCGTATTACTGGATTTTATTCAGAATAATCTCAAGGACGTACCAGGCGGTGGGACTTTAGAAGTGGAACAATTTGGTGCAGGTCATTCAAACCTGACCTATCTACTGCGAATCGGTACATGGGAAGCGGTCCTGAGGCGTCCGCCACTTGGGCCAGTTGCGCCGAAAGCCCATGATATGGAACGGGAGTATAAAATTCTGTCCAGTTTAAACCGGATCTACCCTACAGCCCCAAGACCGTTTATATTTTCCGATAACAAAAACATTGTAGGCAGCCCATTTTTTATTATGGAGCGTAGAAAAGGGATCGTACTTGATACGGACTTTCCAAGTGGCATCACTTACGATAGGAACATAGGTAGAAAAGTTTCAGAAATAATGGTTGATAGGTTAGTAGAGTTGCATGACATTGATTGTACGAAAACACAATTAGCAAAGATAGCAAAACCAGATGGTTTCATGGAGCGTCAAGTAACTGGATGGATTAAGCGTTATGAACATTCAAAAACGGATGAAATTCCAGGTGTGAATCAGTTAATGAGGTGGCTTGAATCTTCTATCCCTGTTTCATTAGACCCAACCATTATTCATTATGATTATAAGTTAAATAATGCAATGTTTTCTGATGATTTTAGTGAGATGACGGGGTTATTTGATTGGGAGATGACAACTGTTGGTGATCCGTTAGCAGATCTTGGTGCAGCACTGAGTTATTGGATTGAATCAGGAGATCCGGAACTATTAAAACAAGGTCTTGGTAAGCCACCTGTTACTGTTAGGGAAGGATTTTTTACCCGGGAAGAATTTCTTGAAGACTATGCAAAAAAGAGCGGTCGAGATGTATCAACTATCCATTTTTATTTAACATTTGCCTACTTTAAACTTGCCGTTATTTGTCAGCAGATTTATTTTCGGTACAAAAAAGGACAAACAAATGATACGAGATTTGCTTATTTTGATAAATTTATAGCAAATCTCATACAACATGCATCGCAAACTGCAAAGCGTGTGTAAGCAGTTAATCAATTGACAGGAGGCGGATGAAAGAATGAAAGCAGTACAAATCAAAGAACACGGTGGGCCAGAAGTGCTAAAGGTTAACGATGTAGAGGTTCCATCAATTGGAGAAAGTGATGTATTAATTGAAGTGAAAGCAGTTGGCGTAAATTATGCTGATACAGCAAGAAGGGAAGGTCAGTATGTAGTACCAACTAATCTACCATTTATACCGGGAGCAGAAATTGCTGGAGTGGTCACTGAGGTGGGTTCAGATGTACAAGGTGTGAAAAAAGGAGCGCGAATTGTCACGTTAATTGAATCAGGTGGGTATGCAGAATATGTTTCTGTGGCAGCAGATGCATTAATTCCAATTCCTGATGGAGTCACTTATGAAAAAGCAGTTGCACTTCCATTACAAGGATTAAGTGCCTATCACATATTAAAAACGATGGGACGTTTGGAAAGAGGAGAGACAGTACTTATCCACGCTGCGGCGGGTGGTGTTGGTTCATTGGCGGTCCAGCTTGCGAAATTATTTGGCGCTGGAAAAGTTATAGCAACCGCTAGTACTTCGGAGAAACTAGCATTTGCTAAAAAAATGGGAGCTGACCATCTTGTTAATTACACAGAAGAAGGCTGGGAGAATGAAATTCGTGAATTAACTAATGGAAAAGGCGTTGATGTAGCTCTTGAAATGGTAGGTGGGGATGTTTTTCACAAAACAATCAAGTGCCTGGCCGCTTTTGGTCGTCTCGTAATATATGGTGCAGCAAGTGGAGAGCAGGCGACATTTTATCCATCGACTTTAATGAAACGCAACCAATCTGTGGTTGGATTTTTTCTGCCGCAAATTATGCGTAAAGCCGATTTATTCCAAACTAGTTTAAAGGAACTTCTATTATACGTTAGTAAAGGGGAGTTAGAACTAACAGTAGGTGGAACATATCCATTATCCGAAGTTGTTCAAGTACACACCTTGTTGCAGGGAAGAAAAACGAAAGGAAAGATTGTGCTAATACCATAGAATCTGTACCCTCATAAATTAATGAATATATTCCAATAATGAAAGCGTTATCATTAAAGGTGTTGATTTAACAAGGAGGAATAATAATGGAAAAAGTATGGTTAAAGCATTACCCAGAGCATATTCAGCATGATTTTGACATACCGGAAGAATCACTGCCCGAAATGTTTAAAAGAACAATTGCTAATTATGGTGAACATAAAGCGCTTCATTTTTATGGGCACGAAATCACTTATAAAGAGCTTGATGTACAAACAGCTGCATTCGTCTCGTCACTGCAGCAAAACAGTTTTACTAAAGGTGATCGTGTTGCACTCATGCTTCCCAATTGTCCTCAATATGTAATTGGTTATTATGGGACTTTACAAGCAGGTGGTATTGTTACGCAGGTCAATCCAATGCTTATAGGTAAGGAACTTGAACACATTTTGAATGATTCTGGGGCAGAAACGATTGTAATTTATGAACCTTTACTACCAGTGTTAAATAAAATTATCGATAGTACTTCAGTAAAACAAGTCATAAAAGTCAATTTGGCCGGCCGTGATACAGAAGATAGCATAGCAATAGGGTTTTCAGATTTTCTTAAACAAGCAACCAAACCTCCCGTGCATGTGGAAATTAATCCATCTGAAGATGTAGCGGTACTGCAGTATACTGGTGGAACTACAGGCAGATCGAAGGGTGCAATGCTTACTCACCGTAATGTACTAGCAAATGTGATGCAGACCTACGAATATTTTAAAGATGAAATTCAACTGGGTAATGACCGCTATCTTACAGTCATCCCACTTTTTCACGTGTTTGGTATGACGTCTTGTATGAATCTTTCTATCTTTACAGGTTCAATGAGCATCATGTTACCGAAATTTGATCTCGAAGAAGTACTGCAGACAATAAAAGATTTGAAACCTACTTCTTTCCCAGGTGTGCCGACGATGTATGTGGCTTTAACAAATCATCCAAAAGCAGAACAATATGGCATTGATAGTATCCGGCTTTGTAATAGTGGAAGTGCACCAATGCCAGGGGAGTTACTCAAGTCTTTTGAAAGAAAAACTGGTGCAAAGATTTTAGAAGGATATGGACTTTCAGAAAGTTCACCAGTTACACATTGTAATCCGATGTTTTCAACTCGAATACCCGGAAGTATTGGGATAGGCATACCTTCAACGGATTATAAAATTGTTGATTTAGAACAGGGCAAAGAGGAGATGCCAACCGGTGAAATTGGAGAAATCGTTATTAAAGGCCCTCAAGTAATGAAAGGATATTGGAATATGCCAGAAGAAACGGAAATTGCCCTGCGTAATGGCTGGCTTTATACCGGTGATATTGCGCATATGGATGAGGATGGATACGTCTTTATAATTGATCGTAAAAAGGATCTCATTTTTGCGAGTGGGTACAATATTTATCCACGTGACGTGGAAGAGGTCATTTACGAACACCCTTCAGTCCAGGAAGCGGTCGTTGTTGGAATTCCTGATGAGTATCGCGGGGAAACAGTTAAAGCTGTGGTGGTTTTAAAGGATGGAATGGAAAGCGATGCAGAAGAGATAACCGAGTACTGTAAAAATAATATGGCAGCGTATAAGGTGCCTCGGATTATTGAATTTAGGGATGAGCTTCCTAAAACAAATGTTGGGAAAATTTTAAGACGGGCGATTAGGGAAGAAGTACAGTAAAATACGTTTCGTTAAGGGAGAGTACATGAAATGGCAATAAAAGAGATACACAAGGTAGCAGTTATTGGATCGGGATCTATGGGTCACCAAATTGCAATGCTTTGCTCACTTGGTGGATTTGAAACGCATATACAGGATCTTGAACAAGACGCACTAAACCAGGCAAAAGAGCAATTGGAAAAGCATATGAACAAATGGATTCAAAAAGAAAAAATTACAGAAATTAAAAAAGACGAAGCTTTTGCTAGGTTGCATATGACGACAAGCCTGGAAGATGCAGTCAGGAATGCTGACTTAGTCATTGAAGCAGTGGTTGAAAAACTGGATGTAAAACGAGAAGTGTTTTCAAAGTTAGATGGGCTTGTACCGGAGCATACGATTTTGGCAACTAACAGTTCAACAATTGTGAATTCAAAGCTCGCAGAATTTACAACAAGGCCTGATAGAGTACTAAATATGCATTTCTTTTACCCTCCACTCGTTATGGATTGTGTTGAAGTGGTAATGAGTGAACAAACGTCAAAAGAAACAGCGCAAACCGCACTGGAATTTTGTGACCGGATAGGTCGAACCGGGGTTCTTTTAGAGAAAGAGATTTACGGTTTTATTGCGAATCGTTTACTGTTTGCGATTTCAAAGGAAGCATTGTATTTATACGAGGAAGGTTATGCAGATTTTAAGGATATTGATTTGATTACTAAAAAAGCGCTAAAGCATCCAATTGGGCCATTTGAATTAATGGATCTCTCAGGAATAGATGTTGGCTATTATGGAAACATGCAGCTTTACCAGGAAACAGGTGATCCAAAAGATAAACCTGCTAAATCAGTCGAAGATAAGGTAAAGGCAGGTAACCTTGGACGTAAAACTGGTAAGGGTTGGTATGATTACACATAAGGGGGAAGGTAGATTGACGGAACTAGTTTCATATAAAAAAGACAACGGTATTGCGGTTATCACGATTGATAATCCGCCATTAAACGTAATGAGTAGGCAGGTACAGGACGAAATTCAAGCTATTATTCGGGATATAAAGCATGATAATGAAGTCGTATGTGTTGTACTCTATACTGCTGGTACGAAGGCATTCATCGCGGGAGCAGACATAAAAGAATTCCCGGCTATGATTGGAAACCCAACTATGCGCACACAAGTTATGGAAATACATGAGATGTTAAATGAATTGGACCATCTACCAAAACCAACAATTGCGGTGCTGGATGGACTAACATTTGGCGGTGGCTGTGAACTAGCCTTAACATTTGATATTAGGATTGCAGAAGAACACGCAACTCTCGGATTTCCAGAAGTGAAGTTAGGTTTGTTCCCAGGTGGTGGCGGTACTCAAAGACTTCCAAGACTAGTTGGAGAAGCGAAAGCGAAGGAATTAATGTATACAGGCGAAGCTATTAGTGCTGATACTGCTGAAAAAATAGGACTAGTAAATCAGGTTGTTCCGACTGGACAGGGTATGGAAAAGGCAATGGTACTAGCTGATCAAATTGCAACTAAATCGCTGCAAGCTTTATCCCGTATTAAACAAGCGGTCGATGAGGGTTTAGACTTAAATCTAGCAGATGGTATTGAAAGAGAAGCTACACTTTTTAGCGAAGTATTTCAAACCGAAGATGTAAAAGAAGGTGTAGAAGCATTCATTGGGAAAAGAAAGGCGAATTTTAAACATAAATAAATTACGATGTAAAAAGGGAGGTATAAAGGTTGTCCAAATTACAGACAGGAATTCCTGGTGGTTATTTCTTAGTAAATCAAATAAAAGAAAACGAGGCATTTTTTCCAGAAGATTTAACGGATGAACACAAAATGATTCAAAAATCAGCGCAACAATTCGCAAACAAAGAGGTTGAAGCAAAGTATAAGGAAATAGAGAATCAGAATTTTGAGGTTGTTGTGGGATTGATGAAAAAAGCGGGAAACCTTGGATTACTTGCACATAGTATCCCTGAGCAGTATGGTGGCTTAGGACTGGATAAGGTCAGTAAAGGTATCGTTGGAGAACAAATTGGACGTACTGGAAGCTATGGTGTTGCCCATTCTAATCATACTTGTATCGCAACACTCCCAATAACGTACTTCGGGACAAATGAGCAAAAGCAAAAATACTTGCCTAAACTAGCAAGTGGAGAATACATTGGGGCGTATTGTTTGACTGAACCTGAAGCTGGGTCTGATGCAATGTCCGCTAGAACAACTGCACAATTAAATGAAGCAAAGACACATTATCTATTAAACGGTACGAAAATATATATTACAAATGCAGCATTTTCCGATACATTTATCGTATATGCAAAAATTGATGGAAAACAATTTACAGCATTTATTGTGGAAAAGGACTTTCCCGGACTAAAGCTTGGACCTGAAGAAAAAAAGATGGGTATTAAAGGTTCATCTACTAGGTCTGTTATCTTAGAAGATTGCGCGGTTCCGGTAGAGAACCTTCTAGGAGAAGTTGGTAGAGGACATATAATTGCTTTTACCGTTTTGAATCTTGGTCGATTTAATCTTGGATCAGCCTGTGTTGGGGCCTCTAAATATGCATTAAAAACGACGGTTGCTCATATTCAGGAAAGAAAACAATTTGGCCAAGCGTTGGCTGAATTCGGTGTTTCCAAGGAAAAAGTTGCTAAAGTGACAGCACGTATATATGCCGCAGAATCACTACAATATAGAACATCCCAGCTGTTAGAAAGTGTATTGGGGGACTTGGATGGGGGAGCAGATCAACACCAAATTATTGCAGGACTCTCAGAATATGCAATGGAGTGCGCTGTTTGCAAAGTATATGGTTCAGAAACATTGAACTATCTTGTTGATGAAGGGCTTCAACTTCATGGTGGAGCAGGGTTTATAAGCGAATACCGAATTGAACAGATGTACCGGGACTCACGAATAAATCGTATTTTTGAGGGAACAAATGAAATAAACCGTCTTCTTTTGACTGGTCAGTTTTTGAAAAAGTCAGTGAAAGGTTATCTTCCTTACGAGCAGGCTGTAAAGAACGCTTTTCACCGATTGAAGCAAAAGCAATCCATTACTAATAAAGAAAAAGGGCTAGGGTTGATTCAGGATATTCGAGCTATCTATCTCGTATTAGTAGAATTGGCAAGAGGAAAATTTGGTGAACAACTTGAAACACAGCAAGAAGTTTTGATGAAATTATCTGATCTTGCTATTCATTTATATGCATCAGAATCGGTCGTGCTTCGTACTAGAAAAAGTAGTGATTCTGAAGGAGATACTTCCCAAAAGCAAATGTTGACGGATACCTCGCTTGAAGAGGCACTTAATCAAGTGGTGCTAATTGTTAGACAGTTGGAACAGGAGTTAGTAGAGAATAATCCGGAGCTCCGAAATGAAATCTTTTCTACTTTATTATCGTATTCATTTTCGAATTCCATTAATAGAAATAGAAATATAGCTGCCAATATTTATGAGAAAGGCGATTATACTTGTTAACGTAAATAAAGCTGTCACTGCGGTGGCAGCTTTTCCGTTATTAAAGCAGAAGTATAATTGTTGTGATGGATATCAAAGGGAGTTCGATTAAACCCGCCACTTTACGTGGGAACATCGAACTACCACACGTTGCGTGGGCACAATCGATACCTTGCTATACGGCCTCTTTTGTTCTTCTATTCCCTAACCTTTCCTAGTTGTGTTTTTCTATCAATGCCCCGTATAATGAAAAACGTTGATTATTAAAATAGGAGGGGTAACTATTGAAGTACATATTAAAGTGTTTGCCAATTTTAATGATTGTTACATTAATAATTTTGGGTGCATGTAGCAATCAGGAAAAGGAAGAATCATCCAATACTACAGATTCTCAAAATGAGAAAAAAGTAGTTAATATTTCCGCACCTGGGGTAATTCCTAGTTTGAGCCCAACCGTAGCAGATAATGATTTCAGTTTTACTATTATCAATCAAGTGTTTGAAGGCTTATACCGACTTAATAAAGAAGGGGAGCCAGAGTTAGCTCTTGCAGCTGAAGAACCAAAGGTAAGTAAGGATAATAAAGTTTATACTTTTAAGATACGTAAGGATGCGAAATGGTCAAATGGAACGCCTGTAACTGCACACGATTTTGAGTATGCTTGGAAGAAAGCAGTAAACCCTGAAACTGGTGCGGCGTATGGACCACAGTTTGAAGAAATTGTTGCCAACGCATCGGAAATCTTAAAAGGTGAGAAGCCAGTCAAATCTTTAGGAGTAGAAGCATTGGATGATCACACATTAAAAGTGACACTGGAGAATCCAATTCCTTTTTTCAAAGAGTTATTAACGACAGCTATTTTCTTTCCACAACCACAGGAATTTATAGAAAAGCAAGATGGTAAATATGCTTCTGATAGTAAACATACATTATTTAATGGACCATTTGTTTTAGCAGACTGGAATGGAACGGATCAATCATGGACATATAAAAAGAACGAAAAGTATTGGGATAAAGAAGCAGTTAATGTAGACGAAATCCACGTGAATGTCGTAAAAGATACTGCGACTGCGGTAAGTTTATATCAACAAGGCAAACTTGATCGGGTAAACTTGACTGGTGAATTTGTAGATAAGTATAGAAGTAATGATGAATATCATACATTTTTAACAGGTGCAACGTCTTATATTAAAATGAACCAAGGAAAAGACGGAAAGAAAACAAATTTAGCCAACTTGAATATTCGAAAAGCAATGATCATGGCAATCGATAAAGACAAAATTGTCAATTCTATCCTAAATAATGGTTCGATTGTTGCAAATGGTAATGTACCAAAAGGATTATCCGAAAATCCAAAAACCGGTGAAGACTTCCGTGCTGAAAATGGTGATCTTACACAATATGATCCTGAGAAGGCAAAGGAACATTGGGAGCAGGGATTAAAAGAACTTGGGAAAGAGAAGCTGGAAATTAAATTAATTAGTTCTGACTCAGGTACATCTAAGCAATTAGCAGAAAACATTAAATATCAATTGGAAAAAAATCTATCTGGTCTAACGCTTACGATTAAAAATTTGACGCCAAAAGCAAGTATAGCAGCGAATGTTGGCCAAAATTATGAGATGATTATGACTGGCTGGAACGGGGATTATCATGATCCGCTAACATACCTGAACCTATTTATAACTGATAGTCCAGGGAACCATACAGGTTATTCGAATAAAGAATATGATCGACTTGTATTAGGTGCAAAAGGAAGTATGGCAAACGAACCGCAAAAACGCTGGAACGCTATGCTAAAGGCGGAGCGAATGTTGATTGAAGAAAGTGCCGTAATCATACCACTATATCAAAACGGTGCAGCATTCTTACAAAAAGACTACTTAAAAACCTTTGTAACCTATAAAGTTGGTGCAGATAACTATAAATGGATTGACGTAGAGAAATAAACAAAAGCGCAAGCGCCCGTTAAGCGACGTATGGATTGCGCCCACGCAACGTGGGAGGTAAAGGAAATCCAATAGTCGCTGGGCGCTGGAGCTGGACGTGGCCTTGCATGGTGGCTAAGAAATTCAAGGTACACAGTTTATACTTTCTCAACTGCTAATAAAAACTCACACCTGATTTTTAAAAAGGTGTGAGTTTTTATTTGAACTTACTTCATAATTCGTTTTGTAATACTTTGGGCTATTTTACTCCCTGGATAGCGTAATGGAATGTCGAATTTCGTTGTTTGTTTAAGAACACTTTTCTTGTGTGAAAACGTATCGAAGCTATCCTTGCCATGATAGGAGCCCATTCCACTGTTACCAACACCACCAAATGGCAGGTTTGGATTTGCTAAATGGTAAAGGGTGTCATTGATACATCCACCGCCAAATGATAGACTATCTAACACTCTTTGCTGGGATTGAGTGTTTTCTCCAAAATAATAGAGTGCTAACGGTTTTTCTTTTTCCTTTAAGGTTGCAATTGCTTCCTCTAAATTAGCAAATGTCATCACTGGTAATAATGGACCGAATATCTCCTCTTGCATAATGTCATCATCCCATGTGATATCTTCTATTATCGTCGGTTCAATGGAACACAGGTCCGGATTCATACCTCCACCATGCACAATATTACTTTCCGTTAATAGATCCTTTAACCGGTAATAATGATCTTGATTGACAATTCGTCCATATTCTTTATTGTTAATAGGATTCTTGCCGTAAAAGGATTTAATATACTTTTTCATAGATTTAACTAATTTTTGCTTAACTTTCTCATGTACATATAAAAAGTCTGGTGCGACACAAGTCTGTCCAGCATTCGTAAACTTACCCCAGACAATACGTTTTGCAGCTAAGTCTATATTGGCATCCTGATCTACAATTGCCGGACTTTTTCCACCAAGTTCTAATGTGACGGGGGTTAAATGTTCACTCGCTTGTTTCATAATGATTTTCCCAACGGTAGTGCTTCCTGTAAAAAAGATGTAGTCAAATTTCAATTCAAGTAATTGCTGACTAACCTCTTTTTCACCTTCAACTACTGCAACATATTTACTACCAAATGTTGACCCAATCATGTGTACAAGTAGGGAAGATGTCGCTGGTGTAAATTCAGATGGTTTAATTATTGCTGTATTACCAGCTGCTAGTGCACCAATCACAGGAGCGATTGCTAATTGCAGTGGATAGTTCCATGGCGCAATAGTAAGCGTTACGCCATATGGTTCGGCTATAATATAACTCTTAGAGCCTTTATGTGTTACTGGTGTATCAACCTTTTTTGGTTTCATCCATTCTTTCAAATTTTTTAGCGTGACATCTATTTCGCTATATAGAAATCCAAGTTCCGTTGTTAAGGTTTCATATCTTGATTTGCCAAAATCTGCTTCAAGAGCTTGGTAGACATCTTTTTCATAGGTTTTCAGCATGTTTCTGAGCTTTTCCAGCTGTTCTTTGCGAAAGGCGTAGGTAAACGTTTTTTCAGATTTAAAAAATGTACGTTGCTCATCTATTAATACTTGGAACGGGTTCATCCGTAACAACTCCTTCACTAATATTATTTTTTAGCAGGGATGTTCATTACAAAAAAATCATGTGCGAGCTCTGTGTTCGGAAAAATGGCTCGTGCTTCTTGGACTAAGTCCTGGTAATCTTTCTTTTGATAACGTGATGAAATATGTGTTAATACGAGTTTTTGAACAGATCCGTTTTTAGCCAAGTTTGCAGCTTGTGTTGTTGTTGAATGAAAATATTGTTCAGCTAATTGCTCACTTGCATGATTGAATGTAGCTTCATGGACTAATACATCGGACTCTGACACAAACTCTCTATTATTTTCAGTAAAACGTGTATCTCCTAAAATAGAAATTGTTCGTCCTTTCTTGTTAGGTCCTAAAAAATCAGCTCTAGAAATAGAATCACCATTTGGCAAAACGCTTGTTTCTTGTTCTTTGATTTGCTGATAAATTGGACCAGGATGAATACCTTTTTCTTTCAATTTCTCAACAAGCAATTCGCCTGGTTTATCTTTTTCTTCTATCCGAAATCCATAGCTCGGAATTCCGTGATGAAGCTTCTTACAATATACCTTAAAAGTATCATCCTCAAACAATTTTCCTTCCGAAAGCTCAATAATAGATAATGGGTAAGTTAGATGAGTGCCACTTACCCGAAGACTCGTCTCAACATATTCTTTTATACCTTCTGGTCCGTAGATAGTTAGTAAGTCATCGCCGCCTTGGAACGACCTACTGCTCAACAAACCAGGAAGTCCAAATAGATGGTCTCCGTGTAAATGAGTAATAAAAATTTTATTAATTTTTCTGGGACGTATCGATGTTCTTAATATTTGATGTTGTGTTGATTCACCACAATCGAACAGCCATATGCTATTTTGTTCCTGAAGTAATGTTAATGCCAGGGAGGAGACGTTTCTTTCTTTAGATGGTACTCCCGAACCAGTACCAAGGAAAATCAATTCCATATAAATCCCTCCTATTTCCAACCACGCTTGTATTGTGTTGGAGCCTCAATTGATTGACCTAATTCGTCTGCTACTTCTTTTGCCCAGTATGGATTACTCAGCAGGGCGCGAGCAACAAAGATTAAATCAGCCCGATCGTTTTGTAAAATTTCTTCCGCTTGAATACCATTAGTAATAAGGCCAACTGCACCTGTTGGGATAGAAGCTTCTTTTCTAATTGCTTCACAACGTGGAATTTGATAACCCGGATATGCTGAGATTCGTGCCGGTACTACTCCACCAGAACTGCAGTCGATTAATTCAATACCTTGTTTTTTCATTTCCTTCGCGTAATAGAAAAAATCTTCAAGCGTATTACCGTTTTCATTATATTCGTCTGTTGAAATACGAACAAAAACAGGACCGTCCCATTCTGTTTTTACAGAATCAATAATTTCGGATAGGAAGCGGTAACGGTTTTCGCGTGATCCTCCATATGAATCTGTGCGCTTATTTGTTAATGGAGATAGGAATTGGCTAATTAAATAGCCATGCGCACCATGCAATTCAATGATATCGAATCCAGCTTCTTTTGATCGCCTAGCTCCTTCTGTAAACGCTGTAACAGTTGCTTGAATATCGTCCACTGACATTTCTTTTGGCTCTTTAAAATTTTCATTAAAAGCAATAGCAGAAGGGGCATGAATAGTTGATTCTAAATCCGCTTTTCTACCTGCATGACCCAACTGAATTCCTGATTTTGCATCATATTCATGAATTTGTTTATTCAGTTCCTTTAATCCTTCAACTTGCCCGTCATCCCAAATTCCTAAATCTTGTGATGAAATTCGCCCCTCCGGTTGAACTGCCGTTGCTTCCGTAAAAACTAATCCTACTTGTCCCACAGCACGGGAAACATAATGTGTCATATGGAATGGAGTGATTTTGCCGTCTTTATCAAAGCATGAGTACATACACATTGGTGACATGGTAATTCTATTTTTCAGTGTTACGTTTCCAAATTGAATCGGTGTAAATAATTTATTCATTTATATATCCTCCTCGCGCCTACGCTTTTCTTATCTAGCTTTGGCTTCTAGCGCCTAGCAGATAGTTGGTCCTGATGAACGTACGGTAAGGTCACCGTACTTTTCACATGCCCATCTATCTGTACGCCGCTGAACAGTCGCCTACGCTTTTTTTATCTAGCTACGGCTCCTAGAAGCTGCCGTCATAAGCAATGAACACTTCGAGTGCAAAAGAGCTGCACTCTGCGGTCCCTTGCTTATGCGTCTGCTTCTAACCAGTCGCCTACGCTTTTTTTATAATATTTCGTGCTTTGCCTGGAACGTCGGTAATTATCCCATCGCACTCCAAGTTAATACAGCGCTTTATGTTTATCGTTTTATTAACTGTATAGATGCGAATAGCCATCTCTTCTTGATGACATCTGTCTACAAGTTTACGACTAAGTAACCGGTATTTCACATGGATAGCATGGGCTCCTAGTGATTTTGCATAACCAACTAAATCTTTTCTTCGTCTAGATGTAAGAAAGGCAGAATCAATCTGTTTGTCAATCTTTTTCATACGTTTAATACTCCATGGATTAAACGTTGACAATGTGGTACGATTTAATAATCGATAATCCTTTAACATGGTATATACAATTTTTTCTAAGTCCTTGTAGTCTATCTTATTATTTTTTAGTTCTATATTTAAGCATAAAGGCTTATCCTTTATCCAATTAAGAAATTCATCTAATGATAATAAAGTAGTATTCTTCAGGGATGGTGAAAACCATGAACCTGCATCAAATTGTTTTAGTTCCTGGTACGTGTAATCTTTTACGTAACCATATCCATCTGTCGTTCGTTTTAAGCTTTCATCATGAATAAGTATAGGTACTTGATCCTTTGTTAACTGGACATCAGTTTCGATAACATCTGCACCTAACTCATAAGCGAGTTGAAACGCAGGTAATGTATTTTCCGGTGCTAATTGGCTTGCACCGCGATGTGCTATTATTTTTGTAGACAATCGCTTCACCTCATGTATGATTCTGTTTTATTTTCACTGAAAAGTCAATCTATTAGGGGGCATGTAGTATGAAAAACTGGCAAACGAAAGAGGAATTAACTGATCTTCTTTGCTCACTTATAAACCATCAAAGTATAACAGGGAGTACGGCTGAGATTGCACTTCCCGAATACATACATCATTTACTCGCACAAAAGAACTATTTTCTAAGGAATGACCATCATCTGAAACTGCATCCTTTAGACGATGGTAGAAGGTTACTTACTGCATTAGTGAAAAAAGGTAACAAAAAAGAAACCGTTATTTTATTAAGCCATTTTGATGTTGTTGGAGTAGAAGATTATGGGTCTTTGCAGAATTTAGCTTTTCACCCAAGAGAATTGACACAGGAAATGAAACGGCTTAAAGATGAGTTGCCAGACGAGGTTCGTAAAGATATTGAAACGGGCGAATGGCTATTCGGTCGTGGTTCTATGGACATGAAAGCAGGTTTAACATTACATATGTCATTAATAGAACAGGCAATAGATGATGAATTTGACGGTAATATTTTACTAGTAACAGTACCTGATGAAGAAGTGAATTCACAAGGTATGTTAACAGCTTTACCTGTTTTAAACCAGCTTAAAGAAGATGAAGACCTAGTTTATCAAGCATGTTTAAATGGCGAACCTATGTTTAGTAAATATCCAGGAGATTCAGCTTATTATGTATATGCAGGGTCGATTGGAAAGGTACTTCCAGGCTTTTATTGTTATGGTAAGGAATCCCACGTAGGTGAACCATTTGCCGGAATTAATCCTAATCTAATGGTGAGCTTCTTGTCGCAACATCTTGAGTTAAATGAGGCCTTTATTGAAAAAATTGATGATGAGGTCACGCCGCCTCCCGTTAGTTTAATGCAACGCGATTTAAAAGAAGAATATTCGGTTCAAACACCTAATGCAGCTATCTCTATGTACAATGTGTTGTATCTAAAGCAAACCTTTGATGAAATTAATAAAAAATTGCTTGCCAGTACAAAAATGGCTGCACAGGAAATAGAAAGCTATGTGAAGCAAAAAGCAGACAATTATGCCAAATTTGCTACTGATTTTACGATGCCGAATATCAATATTTCCGTCATGATGTACGAAGACTTATATGCAGAAGCTGTAAAACGATACGGTGAGCATGAAGTGGTGAGACGCCAAAATTTATTGGTGAGTCAACGCGATAAGGGTGATCGTGATTTTTCAACATTGCTCGTTCAGGATCTAGCATATATGTGCAAAGACTTGGCACCTATGATTATTTTATTTTACAGTCCCCCATTTTATCCAGCAGTTTCATCTTATGATGATCCGTATATTAAAGACGTGATGGACCATGTGAGAACCTATACGTCATCTACGTACGAAATGGATCTAACGGTTGCTGAATTTTTTACTGGATTATCTGACTTGAGTTTCCTTGGTCCTGTTTCATCGAAAGGTAAACTAAATCAATTAACCATAAACATGCCTCTTCAAAACAATGGATTTGTTTTTCCAGAGGATATCATGGAAAAATTAACTATGCCCATTTTAAATATTGGACCGCTCGGAAAGGCACCACATCAATGGACTGAACGTGTAGAGTTAGTGTACAGCTTTGAGTATTTACCGCATATTTTAACAAAGGCGATTCATCGTTTATTAATCCCTACAGGTTAATATGTGTGACATTTAATTGAATTAGCGATAAAATAGGGGAAACTGAATGATCATTCATTAAGGGGTTTAAGTATGAAAGTAGTGCATGACACAATTACAAAAATAACTATACCAACACCATTTGCGGTAGGCGATACACATGTTTACTTACTTAAAGGGGATCGGTTGTCATTAATCGATGCAGGCGTAAAAACGAAAGAAGCTTGGGAAGCATTAAAAGCTCAATTAAAGAATTTAGGATATCATCCGAACGATATTGAGCAGATTATCTTAACACACCATCATCCTGACCATATCGGTCTTGTTGGGGAATTCCGAAAAGCGGATTCATTAGCAGGACACAAAAATAATGATTTATGGTTAACAAGAAACGAAGAATTTTTCAAACGATATGTTCAATTTTATCGTGACTTTTTTGTTGCCTCTGGTGTACCAAAGTCCTTTAGTGGCTTTTTGAAAAAGTTAGAAGAGCCTTTACAATATGCTGGTGAAGGAAAACTAACCACATTATTAGAAGAAAATAGCCACTTGCCGGGCCATTCGGATTGGCAAGTGATTGATACGAAAGGCCACGCTCAAAGCCACCTCTCATTTTTCCGAGAGGCAGATGGTGCTTTTATCGGAGGGGATCACATTCTCGAACACATTTCGCCAAATCCAATTATTGAACCACCATATAATGGAGAAGAGCGGGCAAAGCCGCTTGTTCAATATCGCAGAAACATAATGAAATGTTTGTCACTCGGAATTTCCACTGTATACCCAGGGCATGGAAAAAATATAACGAACTTGGATGGGTTGGTTCCCGCCCAATTAAAGAAACAGGAACAACGGGCATCAAAAGTTCTTCAAATGCTTCAAGATGGGGAACAGACACCGTTTCAGCTATGCCAAAAACTTTTTCCTAAACAAATTGATAAACAATTAGATTTAACCATGTCAGAAACAACTGGGCAACTCGACTTTCTTGAAGATCAAGAAAAAGTGAGTAAAGCTATGCATGATGGCGTGTATTATTATAAGGTGAATTAAATGAATAATCGGGTAACATCTAAAAAAATTATTGTTACAGGTGCATCAAGTGGAATTGGAGAAAGGCTTGTGTGGCATATTGCTAAAAATGGTGGTATACCAATTATGCTTGCTAGATCCATTGATAAACTAGAAAGAATTCAACAACAAATTAGTGAAGCATTTGGTATTCAGACCTATTGTTATCAAGTTAATCTGCTGGATGAGGCAGAACGTGTTGATGTATTTGACCAAATTCTTGTTGACCATCCACATGTGCATGGTTTAATTAATAATGCCGGTACCGGGTTATTCGAATCTGTCGAATCGATGGACTGGCATGAAGCCAAAAAGATGTTTGAACTAAATGTCTTCGCACTTGTTCAGGGTACACAGCAAGTATTAAAACACTTTCTTGTCAATGGAGAAGGGCATATTGTAAATATTGCATCACAGGCCGGGAAAATGGCGACACCTAAATCATCTATCTATGCTTCTACCAAACATGCAGTTCTTGGTTTTACCAATGCATTAAGAATGGAAGTTGCGGGTAAAAACATCGCTGTAACAGCTGTTAACCTTGGGCCAGTGCGAACGAACTTCTTTAATGATGCAGATCCTACTGGAAATTATCAAGTTCAGGTAGCAGCATATATGCTTGATCCAGACCGGGTTGCAAATAAGATTGTAAAACAATTATTTAAAAGGAAACGCGAAATCAATATGCCTGGATGGATGGAATTTGGCAGTAAGCTGTACACACTTTTTCCAAATGCAATGGAACTCATTTTAAAAAAACAATTTAATAAGAAATGATTCTACAGAATTTCAGGGTGAATGATAGGAACAGCTTTAAAATAGGTCTTTAATATCTCTATTTATCTGCCTGACAATGAAAAAAAGGAGAAATGGTAATGGGAAAGGAATTTGAACTTAGCTTTACTAATAAGCAAGTAAGAGTTTGGTTTATATGGGTGATTCCAGCCATGATTTTAAGCATAGTATTGTCTTTTTTCTTACCAAATGACTTTCAACTAATACCACTATTGATACCCATAATTGCTATTTTTGCTTATTGGACTTGGGTCCATAGAAGAAAGCGTAGGTGAATATAATAGTAAGTTTTACGATGTTGCTAATAGGAATTTCTTTGCTTATTTATGGGATATTTGAATTTAAAAAAGATAAAAAAGGTCTGGAAGGCTATATAAGTATTTTTCTTTCTTTATGTGTATCAAGTTATCTATTGAATTAACGTGTTAAACTGTTATCCGTTTAACACGTTTTTTAATGCAATAAATTTTTTATCTACAAAAAAAGTTGAAACTTTTATACTTATATTCTTCTCTAATGGTAAAGGGGGGCAAACATGAATCATTTAAAACTTATTAGAAAAGCGAAAAATGGAAACAAAAAAGCATTTGAAAATCTACTTTCGCTACATAGTGAACAGTTGTATCGTACTGCTTTTCTTTATACAGGTAATCGCGAAGATGCACTGGATATTGTACAGGAAACTTCTTATAAGGCATTTTCATCAATTGGGACGTTAAAAGAGGATAAATACTTTTCAACATGGCTAACAAGAATTCTCATCTATAGTGCTTATGATCTGAAGAACAAGCAGAAAAAAGATATACCAATTGAAAATGTGGGTGAAATTTCATCAAAGAAAGATGAAAGAAGTATTGAACACATGGATTTAGTTAAGGCGATTAATGAGTTACAGGATACTTACCGTGATGCTATTATTTTATTTTATTATCAGGATCTACCAATTAAAGAAGTGGCTTCAATCATGAACGTACCTGGAAATACGGTGAAAACTTACCTTCAAAGAGGAAAAAAGCGATTAAAAACTATTTTAGAAGGGATGGGGTACAATGAAGGAAAAGTTATTTCAAGATAAATATGATGAAATACATGTCCCGCAAGAAGATGTTCAAAAAGCAATTCGGAGCGGAATACAAAAAGCGAGTGAACGTTCTGAGTTCAAGAAAAAGATAGGAAGAACTAGAAGATTTATAATTTCAACTGCAGCAGCTTTTACTTTACTGTCGTCTAGCTTTTTAGTTCCTTCTGTATCCCATGTGTTGGCTGATGTGCCATTAGTGGGACAATTATATTCTAATTTTAATGATTTAGTAGGAAGAAATCTGGAGTCACAACAACTTATAACTCAATTAGATAAAACAGCTAGTTATAAAGGGATAGATGTAACAATTACGAGCGCTTATTATGATGGAGCGGTTATTGGCGTCACTTTTGATGTAAGTGGAGATGTGAAAACGGATCAAGAGGGTCGACTTTCTGCTTTCTATGAAATCTTTAATGGTCATGAAAGCATTACTGAAAGTAAAGAAATCGTACATTTGGAGTCCACGGATAAAGGTTACACTGGGCATGTACAAGTGAGTTACCCGAAAACAAATTTACCTGATACTGCCACTTTTCCTTTAGAATTTATGAGGATTGGGGAAGAAGAAGGAGTATGGAAATTTGATGTTCCGATTAAACAGTTACCTTACGAGATGATTACAGTAGATAAGGAACGAAGCAATAATGAAGCAAATGTGAAGGTTCATTTTGATTCGATTATCGCAGGGAAAGCATCCACAGCTATTAATTATACAGCAGCCTTTCCAATTGAAGGCAAACATGATCAAGTGCGAATAGAAGCGTATGATGACCAGGGAAATGAGATTAATATTTCGATGGACGGTATCGATTTAGAAAAAACAAAAAAGGATAACCAAGTGATTGTAAAAGGAAGAAGTATTATCCCACAAGAGCTCAAAGGGAAAACAGAATTTATAGAAATACACCCGAAAGTAGCTCTATCTTTAGATGACCAGTTTGTCAAATTAGATCAACAAACACCCGTGGATATAATAACCAGTAGGCAAAATCTATCGGTAACAGTGGAAGATATGGTCGTAAAAGGTGAAAGGTTTGTTATTGATTTTCAATTTAATCATGGGGATAATCATAATAGACACCTCACGAGCTTTAAAAACTTTGCCAGAAATGATGTAATGTTAGTTAAAGAATCTGAGAAAAATGTCTATCAGAAACCAATTAAGCATTCTGTAAAAGTACTAGATAAGGACAATCTTCGCTTCAGAAGTACTTTTGATATTAGTGATAACTTTAATATTGATGATTATGTGATAAGAGTTAATTTAGGGATTTTAAGCGCGAATATGCCACTTGAATTGAAACCAGTAAAAATCAACTTAAATGAACAATAAACTTTTTAATGATTAGATTTACACTATGTAATTGAGTTAGGAGTGTATGCCACAAAAAGGCGCGTATCCGAAATAATGGTTCGCGCCTTTTTACATACAATGGTCTTTTCATTAGAAACTAATCTGAATATTTGTGTTAAAATAAATGTACACAAATTTTACTGGGCTAGTACTGTAATGAGTAACATAAACGGAGGAAAATAATATGGATTTAGAAAAGAAATTATATAAAGCAGTAATTGAATTAATTGAAAAAAAATACCCAACTGGTTGGGGTGGTGCTGCAGCTATGGGGTTGGAAGACGGTACAATTCTTACTAGTATAGCACCAGAGGTAATAAACGCATCTACTGAACTTTGCATGGAAACTGGATCAATATTAGAAGCTCATAAATTGACTAAAAAAGTAACACATTCAATATGTGTGGTTCGTGATGATGAAAACTCAGAATTTAAGGTTCTATCCCCATGTGGTATATGCCAAGAAAGACTGTTTTACTGGGGGCCAGATGTTAAAGTTGCGGTTACTTTACCGGGAAAAGATATCGTTTTTAAAACTTTGTCAGAAGTCCAACCGTATCACTGGTCAGCAGCTTATGAATATGACGATTTATATGAATAAAGATTAAACGCCTTGTAATTGTAAGTCTGAATATTGTGTGTAAGAAAGGAGAAAAGCATGAGAAAGGTTATTTTAATAATTATGTTTGTAATCAACGCATGTTTTATAGCGAATTTTTTTATTGGATTTGACCTTAGATCCAACAATTTATGGACGGTATTTCTCGGCGTGTTTTTCATTATTAGTATTCTTGTGTCTAGCATATTCTTCTTTCGTTCCAGAAAGGATACGGGATACCATCCATACTTATCCATTACTGTTTTGTCAATAAGTATTGGATCTTTTGGCTGGTTCATATTCTTAAATTATCTATCCTTGTTAATGGGATAGAATAAAAAAGGTTTTTTAAATTGGAGGATTTTTGTGTGAGAAAAGGAATAATACGACCGTTGGTAATTTGTATCTTTCAAAAAGATTGTTCCATCTTAGTTGCTGAAGGCTATGATCCGGTAAAAGATGATTATTTTTATCGTCCAATCGGTGGTGGAATAGAATACGGAGAAACGAGCGCAAATGCGTTAATTAGAGAGGTTGAAGAAGAAATAGAGGAGGCTATTCACAGTCTTGAATACATAGGAACTATCGAAAATATTTTTACGTTTAACGGGGATATAGGACATGAAATAGTTCAGGTTTATGATGCAAAGTTTGTTGATACTGCGCTTTATGAAAAAGATTCGATTGTAGGAAAAGAGGATGATGGAAAAACATATAAAGCAATGTGGAAGCCTATGACCGAATTTCAAAAAGGGCAGTTACACCTTGTACCTGAAGCCCTTTTAGATTTAATCCACTAGAACAACAAAAATGTTTATGGTGGTAGTATTGTAATTCTTTCTTCAAAAACTTTTAATGATTGGATGTGTGAATATGGTTAGAATTGGTATTATCCGTCACGGGAGTACAGCCTGGAATAAGGAAAGAAGGGCGCAGGGGAATTCGGATATTCCGCTCGACATCGATGGACATTCAGAGGCTACTAAACTTGCAGAACGTTTGAGTGAAGAAGAATGGGACATCATCTATTCTAGTAATTTATTAAGAGCAAGGCAAACTGCTGAAGTTATTGGTAATAGATTGGGTCATAGTAAAATTTATTCGGAACCAAGGCTGCGTGAAGTAGGCGGCGGGCGGATTGAAGGGACCACGGAAGAAGAAAGAATTGAAAAGTGGGGTAGCAATTGGAAGGAATTAGACTTAGGGATTGAAGGTGCAGATAGCGTTATAGACAGAGGACTATCATTAATTCACGAGGTAATACAAAACCATAACGGAGAGAGCGTATTAATTGTTAGTCATGGATCTTTCATTAAACATCTGCTCAGAGAGTTGTTTCCCCATTTAAACGAAAAGTCGCTGAAAAACTGTTCCCTAACTGTTCTCCAAAAGAAAACGAGTGAGTGGGAACTGGAGCTACATAATTGCACGCGACATGTAATAGAGAATGCATAGGGCAGTACTCATTTAAATTTGCCCCTGTGTTGATATAAAAATACATATTATATATAATTAAATATTAATTGAAGGAGTGATTATTGTTAGCTTCATCATTGTAGTATTGGGAATTATTTCTTCAGCTATGTTTCTTTATTATTGGGGTAAATCAGGAAATGATTATGATGGTTAATAACCCAAGTTTTACGTTGATCTGAAATAACAGAGGTCTTTAAGGCTATATAAGTACAAAATGGGTCCTCTACTATCACAAACATTAAAATGTAAAGCTAAATGACCATCAATTCTTTTATGTGTAATTTGATGGCCATTTTTTCTGTTTATAATAGCATTTTCGGTTTAATACCATTAAAATTGTAATGTGATACAAAGAAGCTAGTGTATATCTACAATTTCATATGTAAATTGGCATACAAACATTTACCAATTTATTTGTAAATGTTTGACTTCCCCTGATTTTGAATATTTATGTTAAAATAAATACAGAGATTATGAAGAAATGTACTTAAACTTTAGTAGATATTTAAATCTATTAATAATTGTAATACACTAGAATATGGTTATAATCGAGACAGATAAGGTGTGTGACTAGGTGGCCTAAGCAGGAGAGCCTACATCCTTTCTGTAAATATAGGGAGTAAGGAAGGTTAAAATGAGCAACAGTGAATCTAAAACAGAAGTCATCTTAATTGGCGCCGGAATCATGAGTGCGACTTTGGGCACACTCCTGAAAGAGTTAGTACCGGAATGGGAAATTAAAGTGTTTGAGAAGCTTGAAAATTCAGGGGAGGAAAGCTCTAACGGGTGGAATAATGCGGGAACAGGGCATGCGGCACTGTGTGAGCTTAACTACACAACTGAAAAACCGGACGGATCTATAGATACTAGCAAAGCTATTAAAATTAATGAACAGTTTCAGCTTTCAACGCAATTTTGGTCTTATCTTGTAAACAGCAAGCTGATAAATAACCCGCAGGACTTTATCATGCCATTGCCTCATATGAGTATGGTTCAAGGGGATAAAAATGTAACGTTCTTGAAGAAACGTTTTGAAGCGCTGTCAAACAATCCTTTGTTCCACGGGATGGAATTTTCTGAGGACCCAGCAAAACTGATGGATTGGATTCCGCTTATTATGCAAGACCGCACATCCAATGAAGCAATAGCGGCAACAAAAAATGACTCTGGAACGGATGTAAACTTTGGTACTTTAACGAGCAAGTTGTTTGACCACTTAAAGACTAAAAACGTCGATATAAAATATAAACAAAGTGTTGATAATCTTAAACGTACTAGCGATGGTTCATGGGAATTAAAGGTGCGTAATGTCGATAGCGGAAACATCGAACACCATACTTCAAAATTCGTCTTTATCGGAGGTGGGGGCGGAAGCCTGCATTTACTGCAAAAATCTGGTATTCCTGAGGGAAAACATATTGGCGGATTCCCAGTTAGCGGAATTTTCATGGGGTGTAATAATCCGGAAGTTATTGAGCAACATCATGCTAAAGTATACGGGAAAGCTAAAGTTGGTGCTCCACCAATGTCTGTTCCGCATCTTGATACACGATATATTGACAATAAAAAGTCGTTGCTATTTGGACCATTTGCCGGCTTCTCACCGAAGTTCCTAAAAACAGGTTCAATGTTCGATTTAGTAAATTCCGTAAAACCGAATAATGTCTTAACTATGTTGGCGGCAGGCGCAAAAGAGATGTCATTGACAAAATACCTGATCCAGCAGGTTATGTTATCGAAAGAACAGCGCATGGAAGAATTACGTGAGTTTATCCCGAACGCTAAGAGCGAGGATTGGGATATAGTAGTAGCTGGACAACGTGTACAGGTTATTAAAGATACTCCTGAAGGCGGCAAAGGGACGCTACAATTTGGTACGGAAGTTGTTAGTGCCGATGATGGCTCGATTGCAGCATTATTGGGTGCTTCTCCAGGTGCTTCTACTGCTGTTCACGTTATGCTTGATGTAATTAATAAATGCTTCCCGCAACACATGAAAGAGTGGGAACCAAAAATCAAAGAAATTATT
Source organism: Virgibacillus necropolis (assembly GCF_044793635.1). Classification (GTDB taxonomy): domain Bacteria; phylum Bacillota; class Bacilli; order Bacillales; family Amphibacillaceae; genus Virgibacillus_F; species Virgibacillus_F necropolis_A. The sequence continues at coordinate 393,349 of NZ_CP084992.1, read as the reverse complement.
CCTTCTTATGGCGTGTCACTAATGGAGAATCCAGAGCTTCTGCACGAAATTTATACTTCAACAACAGAGACGCTTGGTCTAAGAGAAAAAGAGCAAGAAGAACATGAAGAGCAAAGAGAGCTAGTCTATAGTTAATTCTTTGGTTAGAATCAAAGATATTTAATGAAAAAGTTTTTCATAAATAATTTAAAACACAGAACCTTTGATCTATCTTTGGATTAAAGGTTCTTTTTTTAAAAATTCGCAGATAGAGAAGTTACGGTGAAAATCATTTTAAAAGGAAGAGAAAAGTAAATGTCTCAATCACTAATATTTGATATGGATGGAACACTATTTCAAACAGATAAAATTTTAGAATTATCACTTGTTGATACTTTTGACCATTTACGATCATTAAGTAAATGGGATACAGTAACCCCTATTGATAAATACCGTGAAATTATGGGTGTACCTTTACCAAAAGTATGGGAAGTCTTGTTACCCAATCATTCCAATGAGGTAAGAGAACAAACTAATGCTTATTTTCTGGAAAGATTAGTTGAAAATATAAGAAGTGGGAAAGGTGCTCTATATCCTAATGTGAAGGAAGTTTTCAGTTATTTAAAAGAGAATAATTTTTCAATTTACATAGCAAGTAATGGTTTAACGGAGTATTTAAAAGCAATTGTGAGTTATTATAATTTGGATAATTGGGTTACTGAAACATTTAGTATTCAACAAATACAAACGATGGATAAAGCAGATTTAGTTAAGACAATTATAGAGAAGTATAGTATTAAAAATACGGCAGTGGTCGGAGATCGTCTATCTGATATAAACGCGGCTAAAGATAATGGTTTAGTTTCGATAGGATGTAATTTTGATTTTGCACGAGAAGATGAACTTTCTCAGGCTGATATGGTAATAGATGACTTAATTGAGTTAAAAACAATATTGCCTAAATTAAATATATAAGTATTCTAATAGGGTGTAACAATTTCAATTTCAATAAGGCTAAAACTTTTCTATACAGAAAAAGATGAAAGGAAGCTAAAAATTCTTGAGAAAAGAGGTCATTAAATGACTACTTCAAAGAAAAATGTAAGGACTTGTAACAAAGGACACAAATATTATAAAAGTAGTGACTGTCCAACCTGCCCAATTTGCGAGCAAGAACGGAAACCTAATGACGGATTTCTTTCACTACTTGGAGCACCAGCCAGACGGGCGCTAGAGAACAATGGAATATCAACTTTACAACAGCTATCAAACTTTAGCGAAAGCGAGATTTTACAATTTCATGGTATGGGACCAAGCTCTATACCTAAACTTAGGGCGTCTTTGCAGACAAAAGGGTTATCATTCAAAAAGTAGTCCTACAGGGATGTATTTTTATGACAACTAGATGATAAGCCATTAAATTTTAAAAAAATTGAAATGGATTATTAAGTCAAGCTTTGGAGCAATTTTCTCCAAAGCCTTTATAAATAGATGACACTAGAGTTCGAAAAGAACGGGGAATTATTGTTTTATTTTCGCTATATTCTTTGGTTGTATTTCTATTCTTTCGTAAAACATCTTAGGAAGTTAGGAATGTATCCGGGAAAGTATTTCTATTAAAGACCTTTCCATGTCACAATTAGTTGATGATGGTAACGTCTACTATTCTTCTGCCCCAGTTGTACGCTTGATCTTTAGTCGGAAAATGGACATCTATTTTATTCCCATTGATAGCACCACCGGTATCCGCTGCCACGGCATACCCATAGCCTTCCACATAAACTTTTGTGCCAAGCGGAATAACGCTCGGATCAACGGCAATAACTTTCGCATTCGCATTCTCCCTCAAGTTCACACCTGTTGCGGTTATCCCTGAACATCCTGTGCAATATGCTGTGTAAGCAGTTGCCTCAACAGATAATGTTCTGCCTTCTACTTTTGTTTGTTGTTTCTTGGACTCTTTTTTCTCTTCCAGTTTACTTACATCCCTACTTGCTTTCACTTCGACTGATTCGGATTTTGAGACATGAGCATCTGTATTAGTTTTTTGTTTCACTTGTTTTGTTGCTTCCTGTTGTGTAGTTTCCGGCCCATTTACTATCAACTGTTGTCCGGTTATGATCAAATCAGTAGGAAGATCATTCCACGCTTTTAGATTTGCGACCGTTACGCCATCACCGTAATCTTTGCTGATCTGGCTCAGTGTATCTCCCTTTTGTACCATGTAATGCTCTATTTTACTTTCATTAATTTTCAATACTTGTTTTGGATAAATCAAAGAAGAGTCTAATCCATTTATATCCATTAACTCTTCCACGTTTGTATTATGATTGATTGCAATATTCCAAAGAGTGTCTCCCTTTTGCACTTCATATTCAGCTGCAGATACGGATATTGCAGAAATGCCTATAAAAAATAAACCTACAAATAAAGATACTAACTTTTTCATTATGTAGTCCCCCTTTATTTATTGACAAACTAATCGTACCACGGTATCTCTTTATTTGTGGTTACAGCTTGTTTAAAAGAGGGTGACAAGGATTACAAATAAAATAAATTAAGATTAATAGGTTCTATTCGCTCTATCTCTTGCATAGAATATACTAGAGGCCTTTATGCCATTGACTAGTTATATTGATATCCTACCATTCCTGTGGAGGATAAAATCATCGTCAATACTATAAATAGAGTGAAAATGGACAGGGAATTGCTAGTTGTATGTTTTGACATTAAAAACTAATAAGTGGCTACCGTAGTTGTGCTAAAATGGCAGGTTGGTTAACAAAACATTAGGAGGGATTTATTTGCTTTCTAACATCTTATGGGGATTGTTTTTGATTCTATTTATTACTTTAATGGTTTACTTTGATAAACGAAAACAAAAAAAGAAATTCCATACCCCTTATCGCGAAAAAACAGAACAGGAAAAAGAAGTTGAAAGGGCTATTGAAAAAGATAGGTATCGTGGACCTGGAGGAATGTGATTCTTGGTTTTGTTCCTCACCTGGATGACATTACTTGAACATGCTATAAGAAGAAATGAAAATTATAAAATTGATCTACATCAAATCGGGCGCGCGCGCAGATCAGTAATAAGAGATTGTGCTCCTTTTTAATTGCGAGTTCCGGATACATATTACACGTTAAGGTTGTAAAGAATATAAATAAAGAAGTGTTAGATAAGTACCGGAGGAAGGGAGTAGGAGCAAATGCTGCCGAAATACAAAGCAAAATTACGAAGAAAAGAAGAGATAGCGAATGACACGATGGCCTTTTACTGGGAAAAGCCTCAGGGGTTTACATTTAAAGCTGGACAATATTGTGATATGACACTGATTAAACCGAAAATGACTGACGAGGAAGCTAAAGAGCGTGCTTTTTCAATGGCATCCGCTCCATATGAAGAAGAGGTTATGACGGCCACTCGTATATCCGATTCGGCATTTAAACAGATGCTGGAAGATTTCACGGTTGGTACAGAGGTGAAATTTGATGAGCCCCGCGGTGAATTTACCTTGCACGAAACCGAAACGACGCCGGCCGTATTTATAATCGGAGGTATCGGCATCACGCCGGTGCGGAGCATCATTGCACAGGCTACACATGACCAACTAACTCACAAGCTCACCCTGTTGTATTCCAATGAAACGCCCGTAGATTCAGCGTTCATGGACGATTTAAAGGGCTTTGCCGAAAAGAACTCCAATTTTACGTATGTGCCCGTGATGACTGATACTGAACCCAATGAATGGAGTGGAGAAAGCGGTTTGATTGACGCCGATATGCTCAAGAGAAATGTATCGGATATTAGCACGCCGATTTACTATCTGTGCGGTCCTCCTGATATGGTCAAAGATATGCATCAAATGCTCGTTGATACGGGGGTAGACGAAAACAACATCCGGATAGAAGAATTTTCGGGTTATTAAATAAAAACAATAATTACCTATATTTATATGAATATGAGTACAGAGTTGTTTTTCATATGTACCTGTAGGATGTTTCACACGTGAATTCCATTGGGAATTCGCGTTTTTTTTATGCGCTTTTGTTCTTTTAGTTCTTAGAATACCAGAAACAATCAAACGGATGCGATTGCAAGAGGGGCAGTCGCTTTTTGTGCTAACGAAGCAGTTGAACAAGAGGAACAGTTTGATAGGACTTATAGAATAAAAGAAATAAGGTAAACATCTTGACATTTATTTGATTTTAATTTAAAGTCAATTAAGGATATTAAAGGTCCTTAATGTATCTTTTAGGAGGGATATAATGAAATATTCAAAAGCCACAAATTATGCTTTACACACAATGGTATATTTAACTTTAACACCAAAGGGAAAATCTATTGGAGTAGAACAGTTAGCTAAAATGCAAAATCTCTCACCAACATACCTTTCTAAGATTTTAACAAAACTTGTTAAAGCAGGACTAATCGAATCAAATCCTGGTGTTAATGGTGGATATAGTATAGTACGACAATCTCATGATATGTCTTTTTTAGATGTAATTTACGCTATTGAAGGTAAGACAACTTTTTTCAGTTGTTCATTGGAACACGAACAACTATCTAGAAATGAAGATTGCTTAATTGAGAATGTAATGTTTAAAGCAGAAGAAAAGATGAAAAATGAACTAAACAAAAAATATATTATTGATATTGCAAAACAAATCAAATCAAAAAATGAATTGTAATTAACAATTGTTACAATTTATTTTTTATACTAATTATAGATATTAGGAGTCTTTAAAGTATTTAATTGAAGGGAGAAGATAAAATAATAAGTGACTTAGTTAATGAAGATTTTTAAAAGGTCAAAAGCGATAAACTACTCATTATTAAAAAGGAGAATTAATTATATGGAAAAAAAAGATCACAATTCTATAGAAATGAAACGTTTAGCAAAAAAAATTGAATTCCTTGATAACCCTGAAAGAAGAGGAGATATACTGCCAGAAAAACTACTGAATATGCTTCCTGTAAAGAAAGCTGGTAATTTCTTAGATTTAGGTGCAGGAACAGGGTACATCACAATCCCAGCTGCTAAAATAGTGGAGGGGATGGTTTTTGGATTGGATATAGATTCTAATATGTTAGAGGTTATAAATTCCAAGGCAAAAAAAGAAAATATTACAAATGTCAAAGCACTTAAAGGTAGTATTGATGATATTCCGCTATCCGACAATTCAATTGACTTTGCATTAGCTTCATTGGTTCTACATGAGGTAAAGAAATTATCTAACTCATTACAGCAAATTAAACAAGTGCTTAAACCGGATGGATATTTCGTTTGTATTGAAATTGAAAAGAAAGATAATCCTACCCATAGCCATCCTAGAATTGCCTCATCAATTATGGAACAAGAAATAACGAATGCAGGACTGAGAGTAACAGAGAAGTTATATCCGACAGGTGGTATATACATTATCATTGCAAAGAAACAATAACTGAAGATGGTGAAGAACTGTCCTTCAACGGGCAGCGTTAGTTGAGGAAGCATTTGAAAAATATAAAAGGATCCCGGTTCAATTAACTGAACCGAGATCCTTTATTTTTAATACAAAAAACGGTGCAATTAGTTATACAAATTTAGCAACATTTAAAGTATATAGGGACCAAAGAATGTTGTTAATAGGAGAATATGTACACCTACAAAGTACATAATTCTTACGGCGCCATCCCATCCATTTGCTCGTTTTGTTACTTGCACGATACCAAAAGCTATGGCAGCAAATAAAAACATATAGAAATAAGAGCTTCCATTAAAGATTAAATAATCTGGCGCATTCATATAAATGTTGTTTACAAAAAATTGATTTTTCAATACTAGTGCTGCAACAGCATATATTCCAATTCCGGTGTAAAAAAACCAACTCGGATCGTAATCAATCGTTCTCGTTCTAAAGAAATACAGTAGAGCAATGAAAGCTATCGGCCATATAAACCATACGGAAGATATCGCAATAGCAAAAATAGATGAAGATAACATTCCAAGCGTTTTACCAAGTGCTCGTATCCAGTCATCTTTATCAAATCCAGCCGCTTGACTAATTGCAGCAATATTACTCGATGAAATGTTTATTTCATTACCATCTGAATCCATATCCAACCATGCGATTGTTTCATCATTAATCCATTGTGGTTCGCTTGATATTGCAGGACTATTACTACGTCGTTCGGTTGTTGTCGTACCATTTTCATGTATTTCTGCTTTGTAAATATTGAAGGCGGTACTATCATTATATTGTGTTTCGGTTTGACCATTTGCTTGGAATAATAAATTGGGTTTGCCCTCTTTGTATTTCAGAATGACATTTGAAATCTCGGTCAAATTACTATTTCCTGCGGGGTCATGTAACGTTATTTCATGCAAAGGTTGCGGACTTTGTTCAGAAATCGTTGTTTGCATAAAATAGTTAAAAAATACTGGTTTTCCTTGAGATGTTTCTAATTCTTCCTGAAGCACTACCCCGAATTTTTGACCATCAAGTGCATATGCTATATTTGTTACAATTTTCCCAGGTTCTACATTAACTACAGTCTGATATATCTTGTTAGCGTCGCCGTTTTTCAATTTATATAGCTTTATATTGACCTTTTGGAGTTCCAATGTATACGTTAATATATTTATCCCGTCTGTGTTTTGTTGTGCAATGACATCCTGCTTATTTAAATCAATATCCATAATCTTTGTTGATTCCTTATTTTCTGGAGAAAGCCGATATAATACATTTTCTTTTATATAAAGAATGGTGTTTTTCAAAGGATAGAACCGCTCAACATCAGAGATAATTTCATTCTTTTTTTTATCGTATATATTTGTATAGTCAAAATAGATAAGATGATCATCCTGTTGGTAAACCTGTGTCCACTTGTCTACTGGAATGTCATATGTTTTTATGTCTTGTACAATGAATTCATCAGTAATCGTTGTTGTAGCTAATTTTTCATCTTTAAAACTTGTTATGATATATTCTCCATTTTTTGTCTCTTTTATAGGTGGTAGCCTATTCACATCCGTTTTACCAATTGTTAGACCTCTACTCCAATCTGATGCAGGTTGTTCCGTAACCTTGGAGAAATTTTGATAAAATAATAAAGCCAATCCAAAAACAATAATGATCCCAGGTATAACCCAATACAGCTGTCTTATTAAATTTCTATTCATTTTTAACCCCCGTGTTTCTGCTGCTGCGCAATTTGTCTTTTTATGCGATAAAACAATATTATCATATTTCTGAAAAGATAAACATGAAAAGTTGTTTAACTTTCGTTTAATTAGCGCAAGGGTTTTCTATGCTTGGTGACCACCTATTTTTTTGCTTCTTCCAATGGTGATCCCTGCATTCGTATAGCTGGTAGCTCGAAGTATGGAAGTTGCCCCATATTTATCGCGAATTGAATCCATTACATAGCCGATATCTTTTTTCTTTGGTTTATCATCGAATAAGTCCAATTGCGTTTCTCCATTGTCAAAGAGCTTATCTAACGTCACATACACATGTCTGATATCACTGATACCATCATAAAATTGATCAAATAGTTGCATACATACACCGTAGACTTCCATCGTAATATTTGTTGGGAATGTTATTGATCTTGATCGACTAAAGCCTCCACCTGTTATTTTCGAATAGGATATACCAAGATGGATTGTTCTTCCGGCTTTACCAGCGGTTCTCGCTCTACGGCATACTTCTTCGCTAAGATCGAGAATACAAGCGGCAACTTCTTCTTTTGAATAATCACGTAATAAGGAGATTCCATGACCAAATCCTTTTTGCTCAGTCTTGGTAAAATCACCTAAAACAGGACTAAGGTCAATACCCCAGGCGTGCCAGTAAAGCTGTTCACCCATAATTCCAAAACGTTTTTTTAATTGTTTTAATGGGAAACCTGCTAGCTGCCCAAGGTTAACGATTCCCATTCTGTTTAGATTATTCTGCATTCGTCGGCCTATTCCCCAAATATCCTGAACTGGAAATGGCCACAGCTTTTCTTCCACATCTTCATACTTACATTCAGCTATCCCTGCTTTTTTTGCGTGTAAATCCATAACGACCTTTGCAAGAAATTTATTATCACCTATACCGATAGAGCAAGTTATACCCATGTTTTCTAAGATATCTCGCTTTATTAACGTAGCAACTTGCCATCGATCGCCAAACAACTTTTGAAGCCCATTTACAGTAACCCAAACCTCGTCAACAGAATATTGATGGATAGCTTCTTTCGGTACATATTGGTTAATTAGTTTTGTGATTTCCATAGAAACTGTTAAATAATCGGCCATGTGGGCATTTACTATGTGAATGTCAGGGTCATCTGGTAGTTCAAAAAATCGACTTACATTGCTGACACCATGTTTCTTTTTTAATGCGGGTGAAGCTGCAAGTACAATACTACCTGTTCGATTTGTGTCGCCAACAACAGCCAGTTGAACCGTCATTGGATCGAACCCTAATTTAACGGCTTCAATACTTGCATAAAATGAACGCATATCTATACAAAGTAAATCATTTCGTGGGTATGTGGAGTAATCCATTGTTCTCACCTCATCAATAATAGGAACATTTGTTCTTATTATATGTATTAGCAAGTCAATTATCAATGGAAATTAATTCTATTGATTTATTCCATAATTCAGAACGAAAGGGCGGATGGGTGTTTTGAAGGCTAGTATGTCCTTGAATAGTCTTTAACTGCCAATTGAATTCAGCCACTTCAAAGCTTGTTGAGGAAATCCTAATAACAAATAAAAACCGGAGCTAGACACGCCCCGGATTTCATTATCTATGTTTATCAAATTTAATTGGTTTCGTTATAGCCTGAAGTGAAGCATAAAGTTCATCAGTCATTGGCCTTCCAGTATTAAAAGCTACATTATTTTTTACTTGATTGATAGAGCTTGCTCCAAACACAGCACTCGCAACAGCAGGGTGATGTAAAACATAGTTAAACGCTATACTGCTAAGCTGGGAATCATCCACTTTATTTGATAATTCTCGATAAATTTGAATTAATTCTTCATGAGAATAATCGAGAAATCCATCCTGTGCTTTCTTTTCGATTTGTTGATTTCCTTTTTCCGTAAGCGTGCCTTTTGCTAATGGCCCCCGTGCTAAAACACTAATAGTATGTCGCTCCAGCAAATCCAATATTTCCTCTTCTGGACGGCGATCAAGCATGTTGTATTGCATCATCACGCCATCTATGGATGAGCGCTGTACATATTCATGAATGACATTTGGTCTAATCGAAGAAATGCCGTATGCGCGAATAACACCTTCTTGTTTTAATTCATCAAAAGCAGAAATTGTTTCTTCAATAGGATCATCTATTGTTCCGCCGTGAAGCATGTAGAAATCCAGATAATCAGTTTGCAACCGTCGCAGGCTGTCTTTTAATCCCTGTTTAATATGTGATTTTGATGGATCCCAGTACCAATCTTTTTTCGCGCGGTCAAAATGATTGCCAACTTTTGTTGTTAAAATAATATCCTTACGTTTACTTTTGATGGCCTCTCCAACTATTTCTTCATTCATTCCAAAATCGTATAAATCGGCCGTATCGAGATGATTGATTCCAGCATCTAAAGCTTCATCAATAATTTCGCTTGCTTTATTGGGACTCGCTCCAAGTGACATACAGCCAAGTGTTAAATCTGATAAATATATATCCGATTTTCCTAAACGATTTTTGTTCATTCTTTAGCCTCCAATTTTTTGCACTCTATATAAATAGTGTAAAAACTAGTTTGTGTAAATACAACTATTTCGTCATAAATTCACTATTAAATTATGTTAAAATGGGGAAAAGTAAGTAGAGGGTGAGCTGTTCATGAAGAAATTTGAGGAAAAAACAATACAATCGGAAAAAATATATGACGGTAAGGTTGTACATTTACAAGTTGATGATGTGACACTACCTAATGGTAAGACATCCAAGCGTGAAATTATCAAACACCCTGGAGCGGTTGCCATCATTCCGATTACAAAGGATAATAAAATCATTTTTGTTGAACAATATCGAAAGCCATTAGAAAAGTCACTTGTTGAAATACCAGCCGGTAAATTAGAACATGGCGAAGGGCCGGAGACAACAGCAATTCGAGAATTAGAAGAGGAAACAGGCTATACAACAAACGAATTAAAATTTGTGGCGTCATTTTATACATCACCTGGCTTTGCAGATGAACTTATGCACATATATATAAGCGATAAACTCGAACCCTTGAATGAAAAAATAGAAGGCGATGAAGATGAATTTTTAGAGTTACTAGAGCTAACACTTGAAGAAGCAAAACAATATGTGAAAGAAAATCGCATACATGATGCGAAAACAAATTACGCAATTCTTTACTTAGAGACATTGGAGATGATGTAATAAATGCTACAACCATTCTTTGCTGATCTACATATTCACATCGGCCGCGATATGTATGATAAACCAGTAAAAATTACAGGAGCTAAAAGCCTAACACTAACAAACATTTTACTAGAATCGACTAGAAATAAAGGCATCCACTTGATAGGAATAATAGATAGTCACGCACCACATGTTCAACAGGAATTAAAACAATTATTAGCTAATAATCAGGCCAGGGAACTTGAAGGTGGCGGCGTTCGATTTGAGGATGTGACCTTAATTCTCGGCTCGGAGATTGAAGTGTATGATGAGAATTGCCAGGGTCCTATACATGTTCTATGTTATCTTCCAACACTAGCAAAAATGGAAGAGTTTACCGAGTGGTTGGCTACTAAAATGACAAATATTAACTTGAGCTCACAGCGTTATTATGGGTCAGCAAAAGCGTTACAGTATAAAGTGAAGGAAATGGATGGTTTGTTTATTCCAGCCCATGTATTTACGCCATTTAAGAGTACATATGGAAAAGGTGTGAAGCAGTCACTTGAAGAGGTTTTTGATCCAGATTTAATCGACGCAATCGAGCTGGGCCTTAGCTCAGACACCAATATGGCTGATCAAATAGAAGAACTGCATGCTTATACATTTGTTTCGAACTCAGATGCCCACTCCTTAGGCAAAATTGCAAGGGAGTATCAGGAAATTGAAATGGAAGAGCCATCATTTAAAGAGTTCAACTGGGCATTACATCAAGTAAAGGATAGAAAGGTAAGCCGTAATTTTGGAATGAACCCTAAGCTTGGAAAATACCATACCACTGTTTGCAGTAAATGCTATGAGCCCCTGACAACAAGCGATCAAGTCTGTCCAACGTGTGGTTCAACAAAAATCGTTAAAGGAGTTTTTGATCGAATTCAAGAGCTAGCTAATGCAGATGGAAAAAAAGTAAATCGGCCTCCATATATGTACCAGGTTCCACTTGAATATTTGCCATCACTTGGTCCAAAAACGTTCAAAAAACTACTAGAAAATTTTGATACAGAAATGAATATTATTCATCATGTACCGTTAGATAATTTGAAAGAGGTTGTCCCAGAAAAATTGGCAAAAGCAATTATTCAAATGCGAAATGGAGAATTAATGATTACAGCAGGCGGTGGCGGAAAATATGGTAGTATTAATCCTTCTTAATTCTAAAATATTAATATAAAAAAAGTAGATTATGGTATTTTTATTCGGAATTCCTCATAGTTTTTAAGTATACGATAGTTTGTACAACTTAAGGATTATAAAAATTTAAAGGACTTAAGTACTTCGGCATTCGCTATTTAAGACGAGGCGAATGCCGATTTTCCCTTAGAATGGAGGACTCCGATGTTTCAAAATAAAACGCTAATCGTTGATCATGTAAAAAAATACGCAACTATCTACTTATTTATGTTAGTTCTGTTCTTAACAGGAGTTATTTTTGGTGCAATTATTGTGAATAGCATGAACGTTATACAGAAGCAGGACCTATTCTTTTATCTCGAACGTTTTTTCGAGAAGATTGCTGGTAGTCAGGAAATTGATAATGGTGAAATATTTAAGAATAGCTTTTTTTATCACGCTAAATATTTGCTTTTATTATTTATTCTCGGGTTGTCGGTTATTGGCTTGCCGATTGTATGGGTATTATTATTTTTAAAAGGATTGGTCGTTGGATTTTCTGTTGGTTTTATTGTTAATCAACTAGGGTTTAAGGGATTATTCCTTGCATCATTATCTATTGCACCACAAAATTTGGTGGTCATACCGATTTATCTTATAGCAGGTAGTTTATCGATGATTTTCTCCCTAACCTTATTAAATAAATTGTTTTCCAGGCGACTATCGCGTCCAATTATGCAGCCGCTTAGTCAATATACGATTGTGTTTACATTATTATTGGCGGGAGCACTACTCGCTGCATTAATGGAGGCATATGTTTCGAATGAAGCAATGGAAGCTTTGATCAGATCGTTTTATAAACAATAATAAATATTATATAATAATAGTTACTGTTAGTTATTTATAATAATTATACTTTGACACTCGTTTCAACTGTGCATATAATATAAGTGGGAATAGTGAGGGAGGAGACTTGCCATGGAACACCGAATTGATCGAATTAAAAAGCTACTCCATGCACAGAGCTATAAGCTGACTCCACAACGTGAGGCAACGGTTAGAGTATTATTGGAACGAGAAGAAGATCATTTAAGTGCAGAGGAAATTTATTTATTAGTAAAAGATAAAGCACCGGAAATTGGCCTTGCAACAGTATATCGTACATTAGAGTTATTATCGGAATTGAAGATTGTAGACAAAATTAATTTTGGTGATGGTGTTTCAAGGTACGATCTTCGTAAAGAAGGGGCAGAACACTTTCATCATCATTTAGTTTGTATTGAATGTGGATCAGTTGAAGAAATTGTAGATGACTTATTAGAAGATGTAGAAAAAATAGTGGAAAATGATTGGGGTTTTCAAGTGAAAGACCACCGGCTAACATTCCATGGTATTTGTAAACAATGTCAAAAAGTAGCTGTAAAATCAACATAATAAGAAAAGCGCAAGCCTGCTTTTAGTCGGCCTTCCTTCTAATAACCGATGTTGACTTATCGTACGGAGGTGGGTGTTGTCCACTAGGCGCTGGGCGCTGGAGCTAGACAGACTTTCGCTTATACTTTCCTTGCTCTCAAGAAAAGCGCAAGCGCCATCGAAATAATCTTAGTTGTTCCTGCGGTGATTATTCGCTAGAAGATTTAGTGAAAACTCTCAGGGAAGCTTAAGACTTCGAGAAGGCAGGCGATGGTACTAGGGATAACAACACATAGTAAGAGCCTTTTTTCTGCTAGCATACGAAAAAGGGCTTTTTTGTTCTAATGATTTTACAAATGTTAGAAAATAGGTTACTTTTAAAATGGATAATTTTTAATTATAGTATTACAGTTTTACGTATATTGTTCCTGTTTTTTGGCATATCTTTTAATAGTAGAAGCTATTAAAGGAGAAATGCTAGATGAAGCGGATGTTATGGGACACGTTAAAAGTTTTTGTGATATTCACTGCATGCACATTTTTATTTTATTTTGGATTACGCATTATGCATGCGGAGTATAAAGAATTTCATCGGTACGATCCACCAGAAGGACCTGCTGTAAAGGTTTATGATGATGGAAACGATTTTATGGATCGCTTTAATCTATTTTTTCGACTAGGGGAGTAACGTGTATGCTTAAATATGCGATTGAGGATTTCTTTCATTATTTACAAGTAGAACGTGGGCTTTCTGACAATACAATCAATTCTTATCGACGTGACTTAAAGCGATATGTTAATTATCTGGAAAGTGAACTTCATAAAAAGGATTGGAACACTATTTCTCGTACTGATTTAGTAGGATTTTTACATGTATTAAAGGATGAACACAAATCATCTGCAACAATTGCACGTTCACTTTCAACATTTCGTTTGTTCCATCAATACTTATTGCGTGAGCAACTCGTTGATCATGATCCGAGCATACATATAGAAACACCCAAAAAAGAAATGAAATTACCATCTGTATTGTCATCAAATGATGTGGAAAAACTACTGACAATTAACGGACGTACACCCCTTGAAATTCGAAATAAAGCCATGCTTGAGTTGCTTTATGCTACAGGGTTACGAGTATCTGAACTTATTACATTAAAAATTAACGACCTTCACTTAACGATGGGATTTGTGCGGTGCTTAGGGAAGGGTTCTAAAGAACGAATCGTACCATTAGGTGGAGTGGCCAAAAGCGCAATAGAGGATTATGTGGAACATGCACGTAGCATAATCCTGAAAAAGAAAAAAGAGGACGTTCTTTTTGTGAATCAGCACGGAAGACCATTATCCAGACAAGGGTTTTGGAAAATTCTTAAGGCTGTAGCAAAAGAGAAGCAAATTGAGAAGAATATAACACCACACACTTTAAGACATTCGTTTGCTACACATTTGTTGGAAAATGGAGCGGATTTAAGGGCTGTACAAGAAATGCTTGGTCATGCAGATATATCGACAACACAGATTTATACGCATGTGTCCAAGTCCCGACTTAAAGATGTATATAAAGCATTTCATCCTAGGGCATAAGTTAGTTTTTATTTTTAGTTGTCTGACATCCTACAACATAAATGGAATGACATATATTAATGAAAACTTGGGAATATAAATACGGGAGGTATTAGCATGAATAATTTTAGACGCGTTTTTTTAATCGTTATGGATTCAGTTGGTATCGGTGAGGCGCCTGATGCAGAAAAGTTTAATGATAAAGGTGCAGATACATTAGGACATATTGCAGATCATATGAATGGGCTTTACATGCCGAATATGGAGAAGCTGGGCCTTAGCAATATTCGTGAAATTAAAGGGATTAAAAAGAAAGAAAATCCGCTGGCACATTATACTAAAATGCAGGAAGCATCGAATGGAAAGGATACCATGACTGGTCATTGGGAAATAATGGGTCTGCATATTGAACAGCCATTCCGCACCTTTCCGGAAGGTTTTCCAGCAGATCTAATACAAGAGTTAGAAACAAAATCTGGTCGAAAGATTATTGGTAATAAGCCTGCTTCTGGTACTGAAATACTGGAGGAATTAGGTGAAGAGCACATGGATACAGGGGCAATTATTGTATATACATCAGCAGATTCGGTACTACAAATTGCTGCGCATGAGGAAATTGTCCCGCTCGAGGAGCAATACCGTATTTGTGAGATTGCACGAGAGTTAACATTAGATGAAAAGTATATGGTTGGTCGCGTAATTGCACGTCCGTTTGTCGGAACATCTGGAGCATTCCAACGTA
This sequence comes from Virgibacillus necropolis, assembly GCF_044793635.1. GTDB lineage: Bacteria > Bacillota > Bacilli > Bacillales > Amphibacillaceae > Virgibacillus_F > Virgibacillus_F necropolis_A. Next base: position 378,137 of record NZ_CP084992.1, on the reverse strand, counting down.
CATCAAATAGACATGACTATGCACTAAAACCATTCGGCAGAACGGTTATGAATGAGTTGAAGGATACCAATCATGATGTTATAGCACTAGGTAAAATTTCTGATATATATGATGGGGAAGGTGTAACAGAAGCCATTCGAACAACAGATAATGAGGATGGAATGACTAAAATAGTAGAGTCAATGGATAAAGACTTTCATGGCATTAGTTTTTTAAATCTAGTTGACTTTGATGCAAAATACGGACATCGTCGTGATCCTGAAGGGTATGGAAAAGCTCTGGAAGCATATGACGCAAGACTTCCTGAGGTTTTAAACAAAATGAATGATGATGATCTATTATTGATTACCGCAGACCATGGCAACGATCCAGTTCATGCGGGGACAGATCATACACGTGAATTTGTTCCATTATTAGCCTATCACAAAAACATTAACAATGGATCGCATATAAAAGAAAGGGATACTTTTGCAGATGTTGGTGCTACAATTGCCGAAAACTTTAACATCACTATGCCTGAATATGGGACAAGCTTTTTAAAAGAAATTCGATAGGGGGAGAAGGATTATGTTTAGTAATGAGATACAAGAAGCATGTACATTTATTGAAAGTAAAATAACTTCCAAGCCAGGTCTAGGATTAATTCTAGGTTCTGGACTTGGTGTATTGGGGGATGAAATTGAAAACCCAATTACAATTCCTTATAAAGACATTCCGCATTTTCCAGAGTCTACTGTTACAGGGCATAAAGGCCAGCTTGTAATAGGAACACTTGAAGGAAAACAAGTAATTGCTATGCAAGGTCGCTTTCACTATTATGAGGGCTATACGATGCAACAGGTTACATTCCCGGTACGAGTAATGAAAGAATTAGGTATTGAATCTATTATCGTAACAAATGCTGCAGGTGGTATAAATAAAGGATTCAATCCTGGAGATTTAATGCTAATAAGCGATCATATTAATAACATGGGCGATAATCCATTAATAGGACCAAATGATGATCGTTTAGGTGTGCGTTTTCCAGATATGTCACAAGTATATAGTAGAGAGCTAATTTCACATGCTGAATCGTGTGCAAATGATCTTGGTTTAGCGGTTCAGAAGGGTGTTTATGTAGGGAATACAGGTCCAATTTACGAAACGCCTGCTGAAATTAATATGCTTCGAACACTTGGTGGTGATGCAGTTGGAATGTCAACTGTTCCAGAGGTGACTGTAGCAGGACATGCGGGTATACGTGTACTAGGAATCTCTTGTATTTCTAATATGGCTGCTGGAATTCTCGATCAACCATTGACCCATGATGAGGTAATGGAAACAACAGAAAAAGTAAAGGAAAACTTTTTACAATTCGTAAAGAAGATCATTCAAACAATTTCTTAAACATAAGGAAAGCATAAATGTTTTAAAGGCATTCGCCACTAAAGAAGAGGCGAATGCCGAGTTTTTCTGAGCATTTAAAAAAGTATAAATCCTTTCTTACTGCATAAGTGCTACTAAGGCTTGGCGATAAGGCAAGTTTTCTAAAATTCTTTGTAAAGGTGTTTTTATCATGAGAATGTACGATTTAATTGAAAAAAAACGTGACGGAAAAGATTTAACAAAAGAGGAAATTCAGTACTTTATTGATGGTTATACAAACGATGAAATTCCTGATTATCAAGTAAGTGCATTACTAATGGCCATTTATTTTCAAGATATGTCAGAAGATGAACGTGCAATGCTAACATCTTCTATGGTGAATTCAGGCGATACCATTGACCTATCGAACATAGCTGGAATTAAAGTAGATAAGCACTCAACTGGTGGGGTTGGCGATACAACAACACTTATCCTTGCGCCTCTTGTAGCATCACTAGGTGTTCCGGTTGCAAAAATGAGTGGGCGTGGACTTGGTCACACAGGTGGAACAATTGATAAATTGGAATCTGTACCAGGCTTTCACGTGGAGATAACTTCTGATGAATTTATCGATTTAGTTAATAAAAATAAGGTTGCAGTTATCGGCCAAACTGGTAATTTAACTCCAGCTGATAAAAAATTATACAGTTTACGTGATGTTACAGCTACCGTAAACTCTATCCCTTTAATTGCAAGCTCGATTATGAGTAAAAAGATTGCTTCAGGTGCTGATGCGATAGTTCTGGATGTTAAAACGGGTGCTGGTGCATTTATGAAGGACTTTGACGATGCTAAAAACTTAGCAGAAGCTATGGTTTCAATTGGAAATCGGGTTGGACGAAATACGATGGCAGTCATTTCTGATATGTCACAACCGTTAGGAAATGCAATCGGTAATGCTTTAGAAGTAAAAGAAGCAATCGAAACATTAAAAGGTAAAGGACCGAAAGATTTGACGGATTTATGTTTAACGCTCGGTAGTCAAATGGTACTGTTAGCGGAAAAGGCAGAAACACTTGAAGAAGCACGATTGATGCTAGAAGAGAATATTGCTAATGGGAAAGCATTTGAGCAGTTTAAAACCTTCCTAGCAGCACAGGGTGGAGATGCAAGTGTAGCAGACGATCCTGATTTATTACCACAAGCTGAATATAAACTAGAATTACCCGCTAAGACTTCAGGTACCATTTCAGAAATTGTAGCGAATGATATAGGTACTGCTGCAATGATGCTAGGAGCTGGTAGAGCAACAAAAGAATCGGAAATCGATTTGGCAGTTGGTCTTATCCTTCACAAAAAAGTAGGGGATTCTGTAAAAGAAGGGGAGTCTCTCCTAACCATTCATGCAAATGATTCAGACCTTGATTCTGTTAAGGAAAAATTATACCAGAGTATCACGATTGCAACTGATTCTGTTAAAGCCCCATCCTTAATCTATGATGTGATTACAACAAAATAATTTACTAAAAACGCTAAACGCCCAAATTTCGGTACAAACGAAATTTGGGTGTTTTTTATTATTCTATTTTAGTTATAAAAAGAGAATATATTGGAAAACCTAGAAATAAATAGAATGTTGGAGGTAACAGTTATGAAAAATTGGATCATTGTACTTTGTACTGTTTTTATAGTTTTTGTAGGAGTGTCGATACCAGTTTATGCTGAGGAAGGTAATGATTCTGATAAGAAGACTGATTCATTAAATCTAGCATCAAAAGCGAAATCTGCTTTTTTACTTGAACAAGATACAGGTACGATTCTTTACGATAAAAATGCACATGAAAAGCTTCCGCCAGCAAGTATGACAAAAATCATGACGCTATTGTTAATTATGGAAGCATTAGATAATGGAAAAATTCAATTAGATGAAAAGATCCGTATTAGTGAAAATGCTGCATCTATGGGAGGTTCTCAAATCTTTCTAGAAGCAGGGGAAGAAATGACAGTTAACGATTTATTAAAGGGTGTTGCGATTGCTTCTGGCAATGATGCCAGTGTTGCACTAGCTGAACGTATAGCTGGAAGTGAAGAAGCATTTGTTAAAAAAATGAATGAAAAAGTGAAGGAATTAGGTCTAAAGGATACTAAATTCCAAAATCCTACGGGTCTACCTGCGGATGATCATTATTCAACGGCATATGATATGGCTATTATCGCACAACATTTATTAAAATATGAAAATATAACAGAATATACATCTAAATATGAAGACTATTTGAGAAAAGGACAAGACAACGAATTTTGGTTAGTAAATACGAATAAATTGGTTAAATTTTATCCAGGGGTTGATGGATTAAAAACTGGATATACGAATGAGGCAAAATATTGTTTAACAGCCACTGCGAAAAAGAACGATATGCGTGTAATAGCTGTTGTCATGGGTGCCGATTCTCCCAAAGTACGTAATTCAATTGTATCAAATATGTTGGATTATAGTTTTCAGCACTTTGAAACCACTAATCTCTATAAAAAGGGCGCACAGGTTGCTAAATTGAACCTACTTAAAGCGAAAGAGAGTGATATCAAAATTGTTGCATCACAACCAATAAGCACCGTTCATAAAAAAGGCGAAAAAGCTGAAAAGTTTACAACATCAATAGAATTAAATGAATCAATCTCTCTTCCATTAAAAAAAGGAGAACAGGTTGGAACAATATTCGTTAAAAACGGGGATAAAATTTTATCAAAAACACCATTAGTTGTTGAAAAGAAGGCAGAACCGGCTAGTATATTTACGCTATTTAATCGGACTTTACAAAAGATAGCTAAATACAACTAGTTTTGTCGAATATCTTCTTCTTTTGACATTTTGCAGGAATTGAGTTTCAGCGTGCAGAAAGTAGACTATATAACTTTTAGTAAGGAGGAGAATTTGTGGGGATGAATTCTACATTCGAAGTAATAGAGGATGTTCTAATTGTGCGTTTAGAAGGGGAATTAGATCATCATGAAGCAGAGGCGTTAAGAAACCAGTGGAAAAATATGATTGAAAAAAATCTTGTGAAGCATGTCATTTTAAATCTACAATCCGTCACATTTATGGATAGTTCAGGGTTAGGTGTCGTCTTAGGTAGATATAAAGAAATATTACAGCTTGGAGGGGAAATGGTAGTTTGTTCTATTTCATTACCGATTAAACGATTATTTGAAATGTCGGGGTTATTTAAGATTATCAGGTTGGAAGATGATGAACGCAGTGCACTATTTACGTTGGGGGTGGCTTCATGAACAATGAAATGTATGTAGAGTTCTCAAGCATTAGTGAAAATGAATCATTTGCTCGTGTGTTAGTCGCGTCGTTTATCGCACAACTTGATCCAACAATGGACGAACTTACAGAAATAAAAACAGTTGTCTCAGAGGCAGTAACAAATTCAATTATTCATGGTTACAATAATGAAGCAGATCATAAAATAGCCATTGAATGTAAATTGTACGATGATGAAATTGAACTTACAATCAAAGATAAAGGAATTGGTATTATTGATATAGATGAAGCACGCCAGCCTTTATTTACATCCAAACCTGAACTGGAACGTTCCGGAATGGGCTTCACGATAATTGAAAACTTTATGGACTCCGTTAATGTGATTTCAACTGTACAAGAGGGTACAACAGTTATGATGAAAAAGCAATTAACAAAAAATAAAACGGTTTGCAAATAGGGATATGCCTATGAATGTTAATGTAAAGCATCATAAACGGGAAGAACAATTAACGGATAAAGAAGTGAAAGCATACATTCATAAAAGCCAAAATGGGGATAAATTAGCTAGGGATATTTTGGTTGAAAGAAACGTCAGATTGGTATGGTCGGTTGTACAACGGTTCATAAATCGGGGGTATGATCCAGACGATCTTTTTCAAATCGGCAGTATTGGCTTAATTAAGTCAATTGATAAATTTGATTTGTCCTATAATGTGCGATTTTCCACCTATGCCGTACCAATGATCATCGGTGAAATTCAACGCTTCATACGGGATGATGGAAGTGTGAAAGTTAGTCGATCACTTAAAGAAATAGGCAATAAAATTCGAAAAAAGAGAGATGAATTAACCAAAGAGCTTGGACGTTCACCAACCGTGAATGAGATTGCCTATATACTGGAAATTACACCTGAAGAAGTAGTTCAGGCTGAGGAAGCTACAAAAACATTACACTCAATCCATGAAACTGTATTTGAAAATGATGGAGATCCGATTACATTATTGGACCAAATCGCGGATCAAGATACACGATGGTTTGACAAAATAACACTACAAGAAGCTATTCGAGGACTGAATGAAAGAGAACGGCTAATTGTATATTTACGTTATTATAAGGATAAAACACAATCAGAAGTAGCGGAAAGGCTTGGAATATCACAGGTGCAGGTCTCTCGATTAGAGAAAAAGATTTTAGATGAAATGAAAAAAATAATGGACTAATCTTACATCACTTTATGTGGTGTTTTTTTTTCGTGATAAAAACAACATTTTGACAAACACTATGAACTACACACGAAAAAGAGGTGAGTGACAGATTATGGAAATTGTCTACTTACGAATGAAAAAACGTATAAATGTTGAAAAATTACAGTACGTAAAATTAAAACATATTGCCTATATCTCTGCACCGACTGAAATAAAGAAACAGCTGGAGGAAACACCTATTTATCGAATCACGCAAAAAGATAAAAATATTGTTATAATCGATAGCTTTTTAATTATTGATCATTTATCTAATTCATGGTCAAATTTGGAGTTTCAACTACTAGGACCAGAGCAGTCAATAATTCGTATTGAGAAACATAAAAAGGAAACCTCTGTTTTGGTTGTTGCATTCGTATGGTTACTTTTATTCATTGGGACAGCAATGACAATTATGAACTTCCACTATGACGTTAGTATGCAGGCAGTTCAACAAAAATTACACTACCTATTGACGGGTGAACATAACGACTTTCCATTATGGATCCAGATACCCTATTCAGTAGGATTAGGGGCGGGAATGTTACTCTATTTTAACCACTGGTTTAAAAAACGTTTTAATGAAGAACCTAGCCCATTAGAAGTAGAAATTTATAATTACCAGCAGGATCTCGATGAGTATGTAAGCTATCATGAAAATAAATTAAACGATAAGCATGTTCCTGATTAAAATTGTTGAGGTGATTATTGGGCTTGCTAGTGGTCTTGCAGTCGGATCGGGATTTATAGCATTTTTAATGGTGCTGGGAATTATACCAAGGTTAATTCAACTAAGCCGTTCAATGAAATTAATAAACCTTTATGGTCCCTGTGTTATTGCAGGCTCGTTATTTGGTGTTTATATGTCCTTTACTGCAACTACATGGGATCAGCCACTCATTTTATTAGCAATGTGGGGTGGGTTTCATGGAATATTTACAGGAATGCTGGCAGCGGCATTGACAGAGGTGTTGAACGTATTTCCTATTTTATCAAAACGAATTGGTGTAGATAGACAATTGCTTTGGTTATTAATGGCAATTGTGTTTGGAAAGATATTTGGTTCGATTTTTCAGTGGACCTTCTTTGTAAAATGATCAATGGGGGGAGTGCATTTGGCTAAGACACAATCTAACAAAAAGCCTGTTTCAGCAGATATCAAAGATGTTGAAGCGTTCATGAAAGAGCAAATAGGTATAGGCGTATCATACGATCTCGGTTTCCGAGAACTAATCATTATGAAAAAGAAAATTCATTTATATTACTTAACCGGACTTTGTGATACGTCAGTTATATTAGAAATAATAAAGAAATTGGTAGATATAAATGATAAAGAAACTAATTCGAAAAAAATACCTGAAATTATTAAAAACCGTTTAGTTCATCAGCAAGTGAATCCTGTGAAAACGATGGATGAAGCGGTGGATGAGCTTTTATCGGGATTGACGGTAATTTTTATTGATGGAGAAAAGCAAGCCTATGTAGTAGATGTACGTAATTACCCAGGCCGAGCACCATCGGAACCTGATTCAGAACAAGTAGTTCGTGGATCAAGAGATGGATATACGGAAAATATTGTTGAAAACACCGCACTGACAAGAAGAAGAATCCGTGATGCTAGACTTAGAAATGAAATGTTAAAGGTCGGTGAACGTTCAAAAACAGATGTATGTGTGAGTTATTTACAGGATGTAGCTGATGATGGTCTTGTAAATGTGATTAAAGAAAAGATCCAGGCAATTGAAGTTGATGGTATAACCATGGCAGATAAAGCAATAGAGGAGTTTATTATTAAACGGAAATGGAGTCCATATCCTTTAGTTCGATACACAGAGAGGCCGGATATAGCTGCGAATCATCTTTTGGAAGGGCATGTATTAATTACGGTGGATACATCACCAAGTTTGATTATTCTTCCTACAACCTATTTTCATCACTTGCAGCATGCAGAAGAGTATAGGCAGGCTCCAGCGGTAGGAACATTTATTCGTTGGTCAAGATATATTGCCGTTTTGATGTCCTTATTTCTTTTGCCACTATGGCTTTTGTTTGTAATGGAACCATCACTTTTGCCTAAACAATTGTCATTTATCGGCTTGAATGAAGAAGGGAATATACCGGTCTATATTCAAATCATTATGGGTGATTTAGGGATCGAGTTTTTACGGATGGCAGCCATACACACGCCAACACCATTATCAACAGCTATGGGTTTAATTGCAGCGGTATTAATCGGACAAATTGCAATTGATGTAGGGATGTTCAGCCCTGAGGTTATCCTTTATATTTCGCTCAGTGCAATCGGATCCTATGTTACTCCAAGTTATGAACTAAGCGCCGCCAATAAATTAGCACGAATGGTATTGATTTTAATAACAGCAACATTCGGTTTGATCGGATTCACAATTGGTTTTACCTTGTACGTCTTATTTATAACTAGCTTAAAGTCAATTAGAACCCCGTATCTATGGCCTTTGTTGCCGTTTAATGCAAAAGCAATGGTACAAGTGATTTTTCGTGTGCCAGTTCCATTATCCAATGACCGTCCAAGTATTGTTCATCCGAAAAATAATTATCGACAACCTCCTCGGAAAAATAAACTAAGATAAAAACGAAAGCACCCCAGCCAGTGCTTTCGTTTTTTAGTAACTAACTGTTTGCGCTTTTGTTCATTGATATGATAAAGTATTCCTATCATTTACAGGGGAGGCTCTCCATGATCATAGAAAACCATCCTTTTCAGGTTAATCCGCTTGGGCATTTAGAAATTGGCGGAATAGATGCTACTTTATTAGCAGAAAAATATGGAACACCATTATATGTATACGATGTATCACTAATTAGGGAAAATTGCAGAGCGTTTCTGCAATCATTTAAGGATCTGGGTGTACAAGCTCAAGTGGCCTATGCAAGTAAAGCTTTTTCATCGATTGGCATGCTTCAGGTCATTAAACAAGAAAAGTTAAGCTTAGATGTTGTTTCACAGGGAGAATTACATACCGCATTAGAAGCAGGATTTCCTACTGAAAGAATCCATTTACATGGAAACAATAAAAGCTATGAAGAACTTTTAATGGCAATTGAAAACAATATAGGGTGTATCGTTGTTGATAATTTTTATGAAATCGAATTAATTGAGCGAATTCTACAAAACAATAATTATGAAATTAACGTTTTATTACGCGTAACACCAGGGATAGAATCGAATACACATCAATATATAATGACAGGAAATGAAGACTCGAAATTTGGGTTTAATTTACATAATGGACAAGCTGAACAAGCGTTTCTTCTGTTACATGAACATAATAAAATACATGTTAAAGGTTTGCATTGTCACATTGGATCCCAGATTTTTGAAACAGATCGGTTTATGAAAACAATTGATCTCCTATTTGATACGATTACAAAGTGGAAAGAAAATTACCAGTATATCCCCAGTGTATTAAATGTTGGCGGTGGTTTTGGTATTCGCTATACCAAACAGGATAAACCACTTGAAGCTGGAGATTATGTGCATGCCATTACAAATGCCATAAAAGGGCATACTGAAAGATTAGATATTCCAATGCCAGAGATATGGATTGAACCGGGGCGTTCCATTGTAGGAAACGCTGGTATAACATTATATACTATTGGCTCAATGAAACATATACCAGGAATTCGTACGTATATGTCAGTGGATGGGGGAATGACGGATAATTTACGACCTGCATTGTACCAAGCCAAGTACGAAGGAGTTATTGCCAATAAAGCGAACGCGGAAATTGTCACGAAAGGCTCTATTGCAGGAAAGTGCTGTGAATCAGGAGATATGTTGATGTGGGACCTTCCGCTACCTGAGGTTAAATCAAATGATATTTTAGCTGTGTTTTCGACTGGCGCCTATGGGTATTCAATGGCAAATCATTATAATCGTTTTCCAAATCCTGGAGTTGTATTTGTGGAAAATGGGATAGATAAATTAGTAGTGAAACGGGAAACTTATCAGGATGTCAGTAAAAATGACTTATCTTATGAATGACAGAAATTGATTTGTTAAACTGAAACACCTCCCCCTTCGACTTTAGCTTGTTAGGGTGACATGGCGTTCCACTATTCGTATGTATTTGAATATATTTGATAAAGTGATAAGATAAGGGTTGTATAAATTTCAAATGAATAAAAGGGGATAGAATAATGGCTAAAAAAGGATATATTTTGATGGAAAATGGCAATAAAATAGAATTTGATCTTTTTCCAAATGAAGCACCAGGTACCGTAGCAAATTTTGAAAAGTTAGCAAATGAAAACTTTTATGATGGATTAACGTTTCACCGTGTAATTGATGGATTCGTTAGTCAAGGTGGTTGCCCAGAAGGTAATGGTACAGGTTCTGCTGGTTACACAATAAAGTGTGAAACTGAAGGAAATCCACATAAACATGTTGAAGGATCATTATCAATGGCTCATGCTGGTAAAGATACAGGGAGCAGTCAATTCTTCGTTGTACATGAAGCTCAACCACATCTCAATGGAGTTCACACTGTATTTGGACAAGTTACATCTGGAATTGAACATGCGAAAGCAATGAAAAATGGCGATGTAATGAAAGAAATGAAAGTTTTTAACGATTAATGATCAATTGTTGTTCATGACATCATGACAAATAAGTAAAATAGTAGTATGATTTAAATGAAATCAGTTAATGCTGTTAAAGGATGGAGACTCTTGAGTGAACGTAAAAAAAATTGGATCTTATTCTCACTTTTAATTATAATAGGCAGCATTTGGGGTATAGCATATTGGCTTATATTTGTTTTTTAGTCTAGCACTGAAAGTTGACAAAAAGTGTAGATTGAGGCATAACTATATATACAACTCCTGCGAGGATGATTTAGCAACGAGTTAAAGGTACAAAACAAGACAAAATATTATGTTTTGATTAAGTAAGTAGTAGGATGTATCTTTTTGCTCTCCATAGTAGGTAAGTTATTTTCATAATGAGGGGTATCTATGTTAATTCGGTTTAAGAAAAATTTAGAAAAAATCGCAATGGGCTTACTTTCCTTTATGCCAGAAGAAAAGGAAGTAAAGAAATTGCAACAAACAATAAAAGAATATGAAACCAATCCAAATTGGCATCTCTACCTGTGGAAAGATGAGGATGTCATAGGTGCAATAGGGGTACGGATTGAGGATGAAATTAACGCAGTAATCCAACATATCTCTGTAAGTCCTTCACACCGGAACATGGGTATTGGTAAAAAGATGGTAAACGAGGTAAATAAGGTTTATCAAGATAAATATGCCGTTTGTGCAGATGACCTAACACAGCAGTTTTATAATAAATGTGATGAGGTTATAAACGAGGAAAAATAAGCCAAAAGCCAGCCCAGTACGAAAATGGGCTGGCTTTTGGTATAATAAAAAGTAATTATTGTTTATCTAGCTTGATGGAAACTACATCCAAGCAGCTCCGACAATAATGAGAAGAATGAACAATACAACGATTAACGCAAAGCCACCGCCATAAGAACCACTCATAATAAAATTCCTCCTTTTTGTAAATGTTGCTAATAACATTTAGCTTACGTTAATAACTTATGTTTAGATGAGTCACTGTGTATAGGCGAATATGACAATAATGCTTAATAATTTATTTGTACGCAAAAATTTATAAAATTTCAAAGGGATTTAGTGAAAAAATCGACGTTCCAATCGCTGTAATAGAAGTGACGAATGAAGAGTTTTTCTAAGAAAGGAAGAAAATAACGTGAATCAAGCATACCAGGTGAAATTAGATACATTTGAAGGCCCGCTTGATTTATTACTTCATTTGATAAAGCAATATGAAGTTGATATTTATGATATTCCAGTTGCCACGATTACGGAACAATATGTGCAATATATACATACCTTGCAACGTTTGGAACTAAATATAGCTAGTGAGTATTTAGTTATGGCTGCAACATTAATCGCATTGAAAAGTCAAATGCTGCTTCCAAATGAACCAATAGATGAAGAAAACGAGGAGTATATGGAAGATCCACGCGAGGAATTAATGAATCGTCTGATTGAATATAGAAAATACAAAGAAGCTGCAGAAACATTGAAGGAGAAGGAAGTTGATTCTAACGAAATATACACGCGTGAACCCGCTCATTTTGATCATTTGGAATTGAACCAGCCTATGCTGAATGATGATACATCTATTTATGATATGATAGGTGCGCTAAATAAATTGTTTGAGCGTAAAAAGTGGAGTGAACCTCTAGATACAAAGATAAAAAAAATGGACATTCCGATTGAACAAAGAATGGACGAGGTATTAGATACAGTTAAGAAATCGAATAAAGGAATTTCTTTTTATGATCTGTTTATCTATCAATCTCGTGCACATATAGTGGTTACTTTTATAGCAGTATTAGAATTAATGAAAACAAAAAAAGTATACTGTGAGCAAAAGAAACACCTTGAATCGTTACAGGTTTTTTATATGGGGGAAAAATAGTGGAGAATGTGGAACATAAAGCCATTGTAGAAGGTTTGTTATTTGCAAGTGGAGATGCAGGTATTACAATAAAACAGCTTGCCAAAATTATAGAACTAAATCAGGCAACGATTGAATATTTAATAGAAGAATTAAAGTTTGATTACGAACATACGGATCGCGGTATCATGATTATGCAATCGCATGATACGTTCCACCTTACAACGAAACCGCAGCACAGCGAATATTTTCAAAAGTTATTTGAAAATCCAAAAATGAATAGGATGTCACAGGCCGCTCTTGAAACACTTGCAATTATTGCATATCAGCAACCAATTACACGAACAGAAATTGAGGAAATTCGCGGGGTGAAAAGCGATCGTTCTGTTCAAACATTGCTTGCTAGGTCACTAATAGAAGAAGTTGGAAGAAGAGAAAGTATTGGACGCCCGGTATTATTTAGCACAAGTAAAGAATTCCTAACGTATTTTGGCCTTTCGTCAATAGAAGAGTTACCACCTCTACCTGAGAATACAGAGGACAGCAGTGTAGAACAAGAGGCTGATTTATTTTTTGAGAAATTTAACCAGGGATTAGAAAGTGAATAATATACATTAACCGTTAACGGATCACCTTGATCTGTTAACGGTTTTTTCTATAAAAATATTCATATCAGATTTGGCCAAGCATAGACTATACAGAATAAAAAAAAGCGGAAGCAACAGTTCAATGTCGTTCAGATAGATGGACATGTGAAAAGTACGGTGAACTGCCGTACGTTCATTATAAACAACTATCGGCTAGGCGCTAGAAGCTGTAGCTAGACAAGTTCTTGGGAGGATCCCTTTTATGCGAATGGCAGTTTTTTCTTGTTTATTAATCGGATTGATTTTACTATCGCCTTTACACGGCTTGGCTAAGCCAAGTGTTTCTGCAATAAATGCTGTATTAATGAATGAGCGTACTGGCGAAGTATTATTTGAAAAAAAGGCACATGAAAAACAAAAAATCGCTAGTATTACTAAAATTATGACGGCTATTATCGCTATTGAATCAGGCAAAATGAATGAAATGGTAAAAGCAAGCAAGCGAGCAGTTTATACTGAAGGTTCATCAATCTATTTGGAACAAGGGGAAAAAATGCTATTAAAAGATCTTGTTTACGGACTAATGTTACGTTCTGGTAATGATGCTGCAATGGCAATTAGTGAACATGTTGGGGGAAGTATGGAAGGATTTGTCTATTTAATGAATGAAAAAGCCCGTTGGATTGGAATGACGAATACACACTTCGAAAATCCAAGTGGACTTGATGGTGAAGAACATTACTCAACTGCCTACGATATGGCGTTACTAATGCGCTATGCAATGGATAATAAAATATTTGAAAGAATTACAAAGACGGAAATGTATAAATCTGATACACGGGACTATGCCTGGAAAAACAAAAATAAACTACTTACAACCTATTACGAATATTGTACAGGTGGTAAAACGGGCTATACAAAAAGTGCTGGCAGAACTTTAGTTTCTACTGCCAGTAAAGAAGGTGTGGATTTAATCGTGGTAACATTGCAAGACCCTGATGATTGGATTGATCATATTAATTTGTATGAATGGGGCTTTGAGAAAGCGGATGAAACGACCTTAGCTACAACTGAAACCATTTCAACTTCTAGCGGGTTTTTAGAAAGATTTGAAATTATATATAGAAAAATTATAGGAATAGATGTAAATGGTTAATATTATTTGGGCTTGTATGGCCATGATTGGAATTATTTACGCCATGTTCAATGGCACAATGGAAGAAGTAAATAAAGCCTTGTTTGAAAGTGCGAATAGTGCAGTTACATTGTCGATTGGATTAATCAGTGTACTTGTTTTTTGGCTAGGCATGATGAAAGTGGCTGAAGCTGCGGGAATATTAAAATTTTTAATAAGGCTTTTTCGACCAGTAGTTGAAAAGCTATTTCCAGATATTCCGAGAGATCATCCAGCTATGGGTTATATTTTATCGAATATAGTGGCAAATATATTTGGTCTCGGTAATGCTGCCACACCAATGGGTATTAAGGCGATGGAGCAGATGAAAGTGCTGAGCGGTACGGATACTGCATCAAGATCGATGATTACTTTCTTAGCAATCAATACTTCTAGCCTTACTTTAATCCCTACAACAGTTATCGCCATCCGAATGCAGTATGGTTCTGTATCACCAACCGAAATAGTAGGGACAACAATTATTGCAACAATTATTTCAACCTTGAGTGCACTTATCATCGATCGATATTATTATTATAAGAGTGTGAGGAGAGATAATAAATGAGTTACATAACTACAGTTAGCGCCTGGCTTATCCCCTGTTTTATTTTAATTGTTTTATTAACTGCTACATACAAACAAATTCCCACTTACGAGACTTTTGTTGAAGGAGGTAAAGAAGGTGTCAAACTGGCATTTTCTCTACTTCCTTTTTTAGTGGGAATGATTGTGTCGATTGCAATTTTGCAAGCATCAGGGGCAATGACAGCTTTTATTCATCTAATTGAGCCAGTATTGATATTTATCGGTGTACCCCCTGAAATAATTCCATTAGCCTTGGTTCGACCGATATCAGGAACAGCTGCTCTTGGGATGACAACAGATTTAATAGAAAATTTTGGCCCCGATTCTTTTATTGGGCAATTGGCATCCACCATGCAAGGGAGTACGGACACGACATTATATATATTAACCGTTTATTTTGGTGCAGTAGGAATTAAAAAAATGCGTTATGCACTAAAGGTTGGACTATTAGCCGATTTAATTGGTATAATAGCGTCAATCGTAATTGTAACGATTGTATTTGGATAAGATATGACCATGTGGCGTTAGCATTCTGTTAACGCTATTGTTATGTTAACGATTGTTCGAAAAAATATAGGAAACTTGGTGATTTGATGACAAACTCATTAGAACGATTACAAAAAATTATTGCCCAGAGTGGTATAACTTCTAGAAGAAAGGCTGAACAAATGATCCTTGATGGAAAGGTTAGAGTGAACAAAAAAACTGTAACAGAACTGGGATCAAAAGCTTCTCCAACGGATGAAATTGAAGTTGATGGTGTTCCATTACAAAAGGAAATCCCAGTATATTACATGCTTTATAAACCAAGAGGAGTTATTTCTAGTTTGAAAGATGATAAAAATAGAAAGATTGTCACAGACTTCTTGGATGGTGTACCGGAGCGTGTTTTTCCTATTGGACGTTTAGATTATAATACATCAGGTATACTTCTTTTAACGAATGATGGAGACTTTGCAAACTTACTCATGCACCCAAAACATGAAGTCGATAAAGTATATGTAGCGAAAGTTAGTGGAATACCTGAGAAAAGTGAGCTTAATATTCTCCGCAAAGGGATAAAAGTAGATAATGATTTATTACGAGCAGTAAGTTATAAAATATTATCTTCAGATAAAAGCAAAAATGTTTCCATCATCGAATTAACCCTTAATGAGGGGAAAAACAGACATATTAGAAGAATGATGGAGCAACTTGGCTTTCCAGTTAAAAAGCTAAAGCGTGAAAAGTACGGAGTATTAAACCTGCAAGGCCTTCAACCTGGAGATGCGAGACCGTTAACACCTCACGAGGTAAAACAAATGCGCCATATTGCCAGCGAAATTGTTAAATAATAGTCAAATTTGAATTTGTGTTTGCATGATATAATGGCATGGGAGTGAGAGGCATGAATGTAGATCAAATTAAAGCAAACAAAAAAAGGAAAAAACGAAACCGATTAATCTTTCGTACAGTTGTGCTAGTTATTCTGCTTGCCGCGGTTGCTTATGCACTAGTTTCAAATATTACTAAAGATAAAACGAAAATAGACGTAGGATCACAAGCGCCTGATTTCGAATTAGAACAAATCAATAAAAATAACGAACTGGAAACAATCAAATTAAGTGATCTAGAAGGTAAAGGCGTTATGTTGAATTTTTGGGCTACATACTGTAAACCTTGTGAAGCAGAAATGCCATACATGCAAAAATTGTATCCGGAGTATAAAGATAAAGGGATTGAAATTGTTGCGGTAAGCCTTGATGCAACAGAATTAGTAATCAATCGATTCATAGATCAATATGATTTAACTTTTCCAATACCGCACGATACAAATGAAGTAGTTATGGATGCATACGGAGTAGGTCCTATTCCTAGTACGTTTTTTATCAATCCACAAGGTGAAGTGGAGGCTATTGTGGAAGGTGCATTATCATTAGAAAACCTAGAAGGATATTTAAAACAAATCCAACCCGAATAAATTTCGAACACTACTATTGTGAGGGATACGAATGAATAAAATTAAATGTGAATGTGGACACGTAAATCCAGAGGGTACAGTCCTTTGTGAGGCATGTGGGAAACCAATTGAGGGAAACCAACACATTGATGGGAACGATAAAACAAAGCTTTTAAACATGCGATACGACGGGAGTGCACGTCGTTCACAAACATACAAAAAGTCTATCATAGATAAAACATGGAATTTTTTCTCCTCGGTAAAAGTAGGGGTTTGGCTAATCGTTCTAGCATTGGTTGCTTCTGCAATTGGAACAATCTTTCCACAGGAACAATACATTCCAGCGAATGCGGTATCTAGAGATCCTGCAATTTTCTATGAAGATAGATATGGAATTTTTGGACAAATATATTACCAGCTTGGGTTCTATCATTTATATAGTTCATGGTGGTACATGTTATTGATTGCACTTATTGGTATTTCATTAGTGATTTGTAGTATTGATCGTTTTGTACCATTATATAAAGCTTTAAAAACACAAAAAGCCAAAAGACATGAGACGTTCTTAAATCGTCAGCGGTTATATAGTGAATCAGAAAACATTACAGATGAAGAAAAACAACAAATTGTGCAAGCATTAAAGAAACAGCGCTATAAGGTTCGTGATGAAAAGGGTCATATTCTAGCTGAAAAAGGAAGGTTCTCCAGATGGGGTCCTTACGTTAACCATATAGGATTAATAATCGTTTTGATTGCAGCAATTCTCCGTATTACAACACCAATGTACATAGATGAATACATGTGGCTACGTGAGGGTGAACAACAGGTTATCCCTGGAACCCATGGTGAATATTATGCAAAGAATAAGGACTTTATACTAGAAACCTATGATAAAGATAATAAACGTTTCGAGGAAGCTATCAAAGAAGAAGGTGTAGTTGCAAAAAACTTTGAAACAGAACTAGTTATTTATAAAGAAAAGGCTGAATCGGTCGCAGGTGCTGAACCTAAGTTGGAAAAAGTTAAAGAAGGCAGCATTCGAATGAATCACCCAATGAAATTTGGCGGTTATACGTTATATCAAGCTGGGTATCAAAAGAATGAATTTACAAGTATGTCATTTAAGATACATGAAACAGATGATTCTGATGAAACCGCTCTTGGTTCATTTACCATTGATTTAACATCGCCAAAGTCGGAGTATAAATTAGACAACGGTTTTCGAGTAGTAATCGATCAATACTATCCGGAGTATTATTTGGATAACGGAGAGCCTAGGTCAAAATCCAAGTATTCTAGAAATCCAGCATTTGTATTCTTTGTCTATCCACCAAATAGTGATAAACCTGAAATTAGTTTTGTAGGTATTCGCAAAAATATTGATGCTACTGGGGAAAATGAATATAAATTAGGGTTGCAAGATTTTGAGATGCGGGATGTTAGTGGAATTACCGTTCGAAGAGACTATACATTGCCATTATTTGCCGTGGGTGCAATAATCTTTATGATAGGTGTCATCCAAGGAATGTATTGGCAACATAGAAGAATTTGGATACACCCTAAAAAAGGTAATCTTTTAGTAGCTGCACATACGAATAAAAATTGGCATGGAGTTAAAAAGGATATCGAACTAGCCATTTCTGATACCAATGTCAAAATGGTTAAAGATCAACAAGAGTTACCTGATTAACCAGATCGTTTTAAGGAGGATTTTCATGGATACATTACTTAATATAAGTAGTACAATGCTGTATACAGCATTTTTCTTATATTTATTTGCTACTTTTTTCTTTGGCGCAACAATTCGAGATAAACGCAGTAAGAGCGGCAAGGGAAAAGGTGGTACAATTGGTATCACCATAACAATTTTGGGTTTTCTAGCACAGATTGTATATTTTATTACGCGCTGGATGGCAAGTGGACATGCACCAGTAAGTAATTTATTTGAATTTGTAACGTTCTTTGGGATGGCGATGGTATTTGCCTTTATTATTTTGTATTTTATTTACAAAGTAAGTATTTTGGGTCTGTTTGCTTTACCAATCGCATTAATTGTAATTGCTTATGCAAGCATGTTCCCAACTGAGATATCACCATTGGTACCATCGTTACAGAGCCATTGGCTGTATATACATGTAACGACAGTATCATTGGGCGAAGCAATATTGTCTATCAGCTTTGTTGTTGGATTGATATACTTAATTCGTACAATAGACCAATCAAAAAGCACTAAGCGAACAACATGGCTTGAGCTTGTATTATTCTCGCTGATTGTTTTCATAGGTTTTAGCTTGATAAATGTGATCTTTAATGTTGCTGGATATGAAGCAACATTTGAATACACAACAAGTACTAATACAACATTGGAATCAGAATATCACTTACCTGCAATTGCTGGACCGTATGAAGGCACACTTATGACGGAAGGTGTAATGGAGCCTTGGTTTGAGGCACCATCCTGGATGCATGGTGTAGATGCAGCAAGAAAGTTTAATACATTAATTTGGTCTGTATTTACTGGATTAGTATTGTATGGCCTGTTACGTTTAATTTTACGTAAAAGAATTGGTGCAGCAATACAACCAGCGTTAATGAAAGCAAAACCAGATCTTTTAGATGAAATATCCTACCGAGCGGTTGCGATTGGATTCCCAGTATTTACGCTAGGCGGTATCATATTTGCTTCCATTTGGGCACAAATTGCCTGGGATAGATTCTGGGGATGGGATCCCAAAGAAGTCTGGGCGTTAGTAACTTGGTTTTTCTACGCAGCATTCCTGCATCTACGACTATCAAGAGGATGGCACGGTGAAAAGTCAGCATGGCTTGCAGTTGGAGGGTTTGCGATTATCATGTTTAATTTAATTGCAGTGAACCTTGTTTTAGCAGGACTGCATTCTTACGCATAATTTTTATTAAAACAGGGCATTGTTATTCATCAGGATTAATAGTGCCTTGTTTTTTACATATAGAGACTTGAGGAGGGAATCACATGGATGAAAATGCAAAAGTATTGGTAGTAGACGATGAGGATAGAATACGTCATTTAATTAAAATGTATTTAGAGCGTGAAGATTTTATTGTGGAAGAAGCAGATAACGGGTCAGATGCGTTGGAGCTGGCTTTAGAAAATGAATATGACGTCATATTGTTAGATATTATGATGCCTGGTATGGATGGAATAGAAGTTTGTCAGGAATTAAGAAAAGAAAAACAAACACCAGTAATCATGTTGACTGCAAAAGGGGAAGAAGCTAATCGTGTGCAGGGATTTGAAGTGGGAACAGATGATTACATTGTAAAACCTTTTAGTCCACGTGAAGTCGTATTACGTGTCAAGGCTATTCTTAGAAGATCATCACAGTCTAGTTTTAAAGAAAGTGATACACCACCAAAAGATATGCTAGTCTTTCCTCATTTATCAATCAATCATGATGCACATCGTGTGCTTGCAGATGGAGAGGAAGTCAGTCTGACACCAAAGGAATATGAACTATTATGTTTTCTTGCCAAGGCACCAGATAAAGTGTTTAATCGTGAACACTTATTAAAAGAAGTGTGGCAATATGAATTTTTTGGTGATTTACGTACAGTAGATACACATGTAAAGCGATTACGGGAAAAATTAAATAATGTATCTAGCGAGGCATCCAAGATGATTGTAACGGTATGGGGCGTTGGGTATAAATTTGAAGTAGATGATGTATAATGTTTTGGCGTAGTGTAGTAGGGAAACTAGCAGTTACCATTTTATTGCTAGTTTCTTTTGTACTATTTATATTAACTATTTTCTTATTGGAGTTTTTTGAGAACTTTCATATTGGTGAAGCGGAAGAAGACTTGCTGCAAACTGCAACAAAGGTTTCTGAAATGGTTGAGCAACACAGGAGTGAAGACCTCATTCATGTGACAACTGATCAGTTGAAAGATGATTCCAGTCGTGTTGCTATTATATTTGATAATGGGAAACTGTGGGTTTCAAAAAGTAGTAACGATAATTTGCCTGAGCTTCAACCAGGATGGATTAAAAACGATGACAGGCTTGCAAAGGTTATATCGAATAATCAACAAGTACAAAAACAAATGACTATTCCTAACAGTGAAAGCAGAGTTATGATAGTTGGGACTCCTATTGATAATGGGAATGGCGCTGTATATGTTTATCAATCCTTAGAAGTAGTGGACAAAACAAAAGCCGAAACTACTGAAATCATATTTCTGGCTGCTGGTATTGCTATTATATTAACTACTATTTTTGCATTCTTCCTATCAACAAGAATTACTTCCCCTTTAATTAAAATGCGTGAAGCAGCATTCGATTTAACAAGGGGAGAATTTAATACAAAGGTTCCTATTTTAACACACGATGAAATCGGTGAACTTGCAATGGCGTTTAACCGAATGGGGAGACAATTGAAATTTCATATTAATGCATTACGGCAAGAAAAGGAACAGCTATCCAGTATTGTTAGCTCCATGGCTGATGGGGTCATAACATTGAATCGTAATGGGGATATGATTGTTACTAATCCACCTGCAAAACAATTTATTGATAGTTGGTATTATGAAAATAGTACGCAAGTGACGGAGGCTAATAATCAACTACCGGAAGAATTAAATGAAATTCTACAGGATGTAGTTAAAAGTGAAAAAGCAGCTATTCATGAAATAAGTCTTCAAGGTAGAAACTGGGTTATGATAATGACGCCTTTATACGATCAATCATATGTGCGAGGGGCAGTTGCTGTAATCCGAGATATGACGGAAGAGCGTCGGTTGGACAAGCTACGTAAAGATTTCATTGCCAATGTTTCGCATGAATTACGTACACCAATTTCGATGTTACAGGGTTATAGTGAAGCAATAGTCGATGATGTAGCAGAAACCAAAGAAGATAAAAATGATTTAGCAAAAATAATTCATGAAGAATCATTGCGTATGGGCCGTCTAGTAAATGAATTACTTGACCTTGCAAGAATGGAAGCAGGACACATTCAACTAAATGTTGAAAAAGTAGAAGCGAACACGTATATAAACCGTATTATTAAGAAATTTAACGGGGTATCACAGGATAGAAAAATTGATTTAAGTTTACAAACAACTATTACAGATTCATTCATTTATATTGATCCGGATCGAATGGAACAAGTATTTACTAATCTGATTGATAATGCTATCAGACATACAAATGAGAATGGATTTGTAAAAGTATTTGCAGAAATTAATAATGAAGAACTACAAGTTTCCATTGAAGATACTGGTAGTGGGATTCCTGAGGGAGATATACCATTTGTTTTTGAAAGATTTTACAAGGCAGACAAGTCTAGAACAAGAAACAAGCAGAAGAAAGGAACGGGACTTGGTCTTGCAATCGCAAAAAATATAATTGTTGCACATCAGGGAACGATATCTGTAAAAAGTAAAATTGACGAAGGAACAACATTCACCTTCCATATACCTCTTAAGAACAAAAGTAATAAATAAATTGCTTATTATGAGATAGTTTGATAGGATGAGAATTGTACAATAATTGAATACAATTAATGAAATTGGTGCTTGTGCTTAATAGGGAACCTAGTGAAAGACTAGGACTGTCCTCGCAACTGTAAGTGATGTACGAAATAAGCGAATCCACTGTATGTAACCATATGGGAAGGGCTTAGAGTAGGCTGATATCACAAGTCAGTAGACCTGCCTTTTTCTGATGTTTCAATGCTTCGAGGATAAAAGCGATTGAGATAACCGAAAAGTAGAATGGATGTATATAATTTCGATTGTCTTATTTAGCTAACTCTCAACGAAGGGTTAGCTTTTTTAATTTGGCTCTTTTCGTACGCATTGTTGTTTTTTCAACTTCATAGTTAATATAAACTACGACGTAACTTCTATCTATGTTAGATCTGTTTTACTGACAATGGAAACAAGTTACTTAAGCAGCCGCAGCCCGTATACACTTCGCTTTCCGCGGGCGGCTGGTGAGCCTCCTTGTGCTAACGCACTGCGTAGTCTCACCGATGCCTGTCCTCCCGCAGGAGTCTACGTGTATACGGGCTGCTGGTATAATATTTGCCAATAACAGCATTCATTAGTTGAAAGAAATGACAAAGAATGCTTACGTAAATAGCTTTATCAGTTCAGGTGAGTGGAGGGCGGTGACTCCCGCGGAAAGCATCCGCCCGGAGCGACCCTGGACTGCAGCATTAGCACATGTCTTTGGAAGTAAACCTAAAGTTATGTCGCAGTTTATATCTATTCTATCAAAAGCAACAATCTTTACGATTTTAATACATCTATGTTTATACGGGTATCTAGCGCCTAAATCTTCACAAATTAAAATTTGGAGGTTAGGAATATGAGTAAGTTTAAGTTGTTTTTCGTATCATTAGTAATGATTATCGGTGTTTTGACAGGGTGTTCCGAAACCAGTAACGATCAATCAAACCCTTCTAAAGAGCAATCAGAAACAAGCGAAAACGCTACTTCGGAAAATCAAGAAGAAATTGTAACGATTTCCATTACAAAGAACAAAGGTGAAGAGTCTATTAAAGAGATGGAGATACCGATTGAAGACGGGGCAATTCTCTACGATGTTATGAAAGAAAACTTTAAAATAGAAGATGATGCAGGATATATTACAGCTATTGAAGGAATCGAAGCTAAGAAAAGTGAACAAATGGCATGGATGTTTTTTGTTAATGGCGAGATGGGAAGCGTTGGAGCAAAGGACCTGGAATTATCTCCAGGAGATTCCGTTAACTTTGATTTACAATCTTGGGAATGATAAAAAATGAAAACTAATAGAGGAATCAGTACCTATAAATTAACGTTGCTTGCCTTACTTGCAGCACTTGCTGTAGTAGGTAGATATGCATTTGCATTTATACCTAATGTACAACCAGTAACAGCAATCATCATCATATGTGGATTGTTTCTAGGGCCACTGGCAGCGATGATCCTAGCAGTATTAACTACTTTCCTAACAAATATGTTTTTAGGAATGGGAATATGGACAATTTGGCAAATTGTTGCATGGGCTTTAATTGGGTTGATTAGCGGGTTAATTGGAAAATATAGAAAAAAGCATTCAATAATTTTACTCACTGTTTATGCTGTATTTTGCGGTTATTTATATGGATTTATCCTATCGCTAACCACCTATACAATTGCAGGCGAATTCCTACCGTATTATTTATTAAGTCTTCCGTTTGATACAGCACATGCAATCGGAAACGGTGTGTTTATGGTTCTGCTTTATCCAATCATTTCGTATTTTTTTAAAAAATACGCGAAAGGTCGATTTAATCTTCAAAATACCAACTAAATTAGGTTGGTATTTTTTTTTTACTTTTATCGTTATACTATTATGTAACGTTTTATATATAGATACGACTAATTAGTTGAACGGAGAATCGTAATGAAAGATATTTTTGAAGATATTTACGATAAATATCATCAGGATCTGTATAAGTTTGTTTTTTACATGGTAAAAGATAAACAACAAACAGAAGATCTTGTACAAGAAATATATATTAAAGTACTTAACTCCTATGAAAACTTCCGGGGTGAAAGTAGTGAGAAGACATGGTTATTTTCTATTGCTAGACATATAACGATTGATTACTTTCGTGCGCAAAAAAGAAAAAGGAATCGTATCTATGAATTTTTTGATTGGACTGAAAAAGGTTCCACACTTCCAGATAAGGAACCTTTACCTGAGGAAATAGCCGTACAGAATGAAGATATCAAGAATATATACAGTTACATGGATAATTGCACTCCTGACCAAAAAAGTGTACTTATTTTAAGATATATACAATCATTTTCCATAAAAGAAACTGCAGAAATATTAGGTTTTAGCCAAAGTAAAGTGAAAACAACACAACATCGAGGATTAAAAACATTAAAAGATATAATATACAGCAAAGAACAGAAAGGGGGAGATGCATAATGGCGTCACACCAGGAAGATAACATCAAAGAAACGTTACAGAAAATGCCTGACATTGTTCCTTCTTCAAAAAAAGAAGAATTATATCAGCGCATCTCTACCCAACAGAATAATCAACCAAAAAAGAAATCGAGGCGATTGGTTTTAATACCTGCGTTCAGCACTATTTTTATTGCCTTATTAGTTATTGTTTTGGTAGTAGACAGAGGGCATAATTCGGTCCAGAATGAAAAGGTTGCAGATCAAGCGAGTCATGAATATTCAACTTTTCAACAATCTACTAGTAAAGATCAGGGGAATCAACTAAGAAGTACCGATGAAAACATTGATTCAAGTCTGGTTATACAAGAAATTAATGATCAGGAAACAATTGTTCATGGAGAAGTTACGGACGAGAAATCGGAGTATGTAATCCCAGTTTCCTATGTACTTCCAAGTGAGCTAACAAATGAATTTTATGATGACCAGATAAAAATGGTTAAACATACATTGTCCAAAATGTTTCCATCGAGCCATTTTCGAAATGAAGTTTTTAAAGATGAGCAAAAGGTAAACGGTGAGCCTATAGAAAAAGCAGGTTATAAAATATATACGAACACTAATAGCAATAAAAAGTTTTTAATTCCGATTACATTAAAGGAGAATACAGACTTTAAAGGTGCTTTACTTGAAATGCAAAACGTTGAGGCCGAATCCTATGTAATTCCATCAATTCCGGGGAATGTATCGTTCTCTATAAATGAAAAAGAAAATATAATTCACCTAACATTACGGAACGACATTTCCTTGGAAGATAATAAACAGTATAAAAATATGCTGGAAGCCATATTAATGACGGCTAAAAGCTATGGATATAATGCTGTTAAATTCAATAACACAAATAAAGAACAAATCGGCCCTTATAATTTAACGGATCCAATTCAGGTACCGATTGCTGTTAATCCAATAAAATCATTTCGGTAATTTTAGATAAACTCGTCGTTTGCTTTGTCTTTGTAGCAAATGGCGAAGTTTTTCTTTAAATGCTTCAATTTGACTTTCTATTGGACACAATCTAGTATTAAAAGATAATTAAAATACGCTTAAATAATAGGAATGATGCAAAAGTGGATCAGGTAAATGTAATTGATAAGTTATCAAGTAAAGTAAAATTAGTTCGGGTTGAATATGATTACACGCAGGATCAAATGGCGGCTGTACTTGGTATTTCTAAAAAAACACTGGTTCAAATTGAAAAAAGTCGTATTAAGGCTAATTGGACAACAATTGTAGCATTATGTGCACTGTTTCGGAGCAGTGAAATTATTCAAAATGTAATTGGGGAAGATGTGATTGAGTGTATTGAGACAATTGCCCATTAGATTTAAAAAGTTGATAAAAAAACTGGCCCTCTGTTTAGAGTAGGACCAGAATGTGTTATTCATCTTCAAATTTTAAGGGATCTCCATTAAACTTATTTTCTGAAATTTTGATGGAATCTGTTGGGCAACCTTCAAATGCATCGATCATATCTTCTTCAAGTACTTCCGGTATTTCACCTGTTCCTGCATTTTCATCAACAACTACATAAGCAAGGCCTTCGTCATCATAGTCATATATATCAGGTGCAGCTGCGCCACATGCTCCACACGCAATGCACGTTTCTTTATCAACAATTGTATATTTAGCCATATAAATCCTCCCAATGTAAGCAAAAGCCTCCATTATTATCTATTGTAAAACGGAAGTAAGCACAATTCAACAAATGATGATCAATCGTTAAACTTTTCTTTTTAGGAGTTATGACATGTTAACAGATGGAATTATTTTAAAAAGCAGCTTGCATTTCGATCAAAATCGTACTTGTTCAGCTATCTTTCACTTGATTACTGGGAAAAAGTCTATCCAAACTGTACAAGATGCACACATCTATCAATTGAAAAATCTATACGGAATTAATCGATCTTTCCATAAGCGTGAATTTGATAGGAGAATTAACACCTTGGTTTCTAATCATTTGTTGGAGTTGGACGAATCCATGAGTTGTTCTGTTACCTCAAGTGGCAAGGATTGGTTAAAAGAACAATACCACTACTTGAAACTAAATGATTATGACGGGTTACAGTATCACACTGCAGCACCGATTTTTTATGATCGATTGTTATTGCTTATACAAACGTTATCCAACAGTTGTAATAATCATTATTCATTTATCCCAGTTATTGAGAGAACACCAATTTTACAGTGGGTGAAAGTTGCTTTTAAACAATTAAAACTAAATAAAAAGTCCTTTTCTAATCAATTGCAGTTTGATCTACATAAATTATTAAAAGACTTTTCCGATGAAGAGGCATCAATCTATGTTGATCGCCTTTCGGGTTTTAACCATTACGGAAGAAGTAAGGATCAATTGGCACTTGATTATCAAAAAGACAAATTGGATATATCTTTTATTATTGAGCGTATGAACCACGCTATGTTGAATAAGATTTATTCAGATCCTCATGGATTTCCCGCAATTGGATTTCTGATAACGGATCTCCGAAACAAACAGTTTATTACAAATTCAGCAAGTAAAACATATCAGTTATTACAAGAAAACTATTCGATTAGTGAAATCGGTCAAATGAGGCGATTAAAAGAAAATACAGTTTATGATCACGTCGTGGAAGTTGCGCTTTTCACACATGATTTTCCCGTTTCAAATTATGTATCAGAAGACCAACAACAACAAATTCTATTGGCAGTATCAAAAGAATGTACATATAAATTAAAAGCTATAAAGCAAATGGTTGATTTAAGCATTAGTTATTTTCAAATTCGGCTAGTCCTGGCAACTATGCAACATGTAGGTGAACACTATGAATAATAGGGTAGATTCAAGCTTAACTTTAGAGCATGAATTAAAGAAGCATTTTGGTTTAGTAAAATTTCGAACCGGACAAAAAGAAATAATTGATGATGTAATGCAAGGGAAAGATGTGTTAGGAATCCTTCCAACGGGTATGGGAAAATCCCTTTGTTATCAGTTGCCAGCGAAACTTTTTAACGGGACAACGATAGTAGTTTCACCATTGATTTCTCTTATGATTGATCAAGTGAAACAGCTAAAAGCTTCTAATTTTAAAGAGGTTATTGCTTTAAATAGTTTTATAGATCCAACCGAACGGAAAACACTATACCATTATTTAGCAGACTATAAGTTGATTTATGTATCTCCGGAATTAATGCAGCAGGATGAACTGCTTGACCATGTAAAACAATTAGAGGTTAGTTTATTAGTTATTGACGAAGCACATTGCATCTCGCAATGGGGTCATGACTTCAGGCCGGATTATTTAAGACTAAGTGAAGTAGTACTTGAGTTGAATAATCCATCAATATTAGCATTAAGCGCAACAGCTACACAGGGAATTCAACATGATATCAAGAAAATTTTAAGAAGTCCAGAAATGATTGATCACATTTATCCAATGGATCGGGAGAATATAGTTTTTTCGATTGAAAAGGTCGCAAATGATAATGAAAAAAATGAAAAGATAAAACAGTTATTTACTCGTATTCGCGTTCCAACAATCATTTACTTTTCAAGTAGAATAGCGACAGAACAGGTAACAGCGTTTTTATTGAATCAACACTCGTCGTTAAGAGTAGCTTTTTATCATGGCGGTATGGACACCATGGATCGTATTTCCGTGCAACAACAATTTATGAATAATCAATTAGATGTAATATGCTGTACTAGTGCATTTGGTATGGGTATTAACAAAAAAGATATCCGATTAATAATTCACTATCACCTTCCACTACAGTTAGAGTCGTTTATTCAGGAAGTAGGGAGAGCAGGACGTGATGGTGAAGAAAGTGTCAGCCTGTTACTTTATTCTGAACATGATTACTATTTACCTGTAAATTTAGTGAAAAAAGAACTTCCACAAGAGAATGATCTTAAATTTGTCTTTCAACAACTATATGGTTTATATAAACAAAATAAACGTCTACCATACAATATAGATCAGCTGGAACAATTATTTCATATAAGTGAAATTCAATGGAGATTTTTACACTATCAATTTGAAAACCGTGGTATGATAAAAGGAAATCAGATTGTGTATCAAAAAGAAAAATGGAAACATAGCTTCATCTCCATACACAATTTTATTAATGAGCGTCTCATTATGAAAGAACAAAAGTTACGTGAGATGATAGCTTGGATTAAATCAGATAGATGTTTGCGTGAACAATTGTATAAGGGGTTTCAATCAGATTACACGGTTCCACAGGCATCATGCTGCAGCAATTGTGGATTTAATCTATCAGACTGGAACATACAAGAATTGATTATCGAGCCTAGTCATCATTCTTGGGAAGATAAGTTACAGGCTTTATTTACAATTGGAGGCAAGAATGCGTAAACAAAGTGATATCATCAAACAATTATCAGATCGTGATCTTAAGGTTCAATTAATTGTAACTCAATTATTACTTGTATTACTTAGTATCATTTTAAGCTACTTTTTATTTCATTCTTTTGTTGATTGGTTAGATTATATTAAACTATCTTATTACGATATCTTATACTACGGCGTAATTCCTGGTTTACTAATTGTGTTAATAGATTTAGCTTGCATGTATATCTTCCCTAAAAAGTATTATGATGACGGTGGAATAAATCAACGAATCTTTCGAAGTCGATCTGTTGGAGGAATTTTCTTTTTAGCACTTATGGTAGCTATTTCAGAGGAATTATTATTTAGGGGAGTAATACAAACAACATTTGGTTATCTAACTGCTAGTATATTGTTTGCTCTCATACATTTTCGATATTTAAAAAAACCTATTTTACTCGTATCAATTTTATTTGTGAGCTTTTATATTGGATATATTTTTATGCTTACTGAAAATTTACTTGTAACAATAACGGCACATTTTATTGTCGATTTTATTTTGGGTTTAGTAATTCGTTTTCAAAAAAGAGGTGCAATTTATGAGTGACAAAGACACTGTACGGGAAGATCAAGCTAATGAACTCAGAAAGTTATTTAATGAGGTACAAGGAAATGAAACTAGTATTTTACCGGTAGAAAATACCGATGAGAAAATTGAAGATGATGATTACGTTTCTGAAAATGCTTCGATAAGTGGAACTCGAAATATTGATATATTGAATCTTCCGCCGAGAAGGGAAGTTCATGGCAACAAAAAGAAGCGGACACAGATAAAAGTTAGTCGACCTTTTGTCCGTTTAAGTGTAGTCATTATAGCTATTATCGCTATAATCCTGGCTATATATTATGTGTGGGGTGAAGAACTCATACAATTGCCAATAAAATTCCAATAAAGGTAAGAGTGTCACTGTTTTACCAGTGACACTCTTTTAACTAGGCTCTTTTCTCGTATGCATTGTTGCTTTTCATCTTCATAGTTGATATAAATTGCGACGTAACTGTTGGTTGATTTCCACTACGGACCGTTGCTTTCCGCGGGCACGGCCTCAGCCTCCTCGCGGAAGACCACCGCTGCGGGGTCTTCGGACTCGTGCTGTTCCCGCAGGAGTCAACGGTCCTCCGCTCCAATCAACTGCCATAATAGTGAAAGGAGCTATATAGCATACTTCCAGACACCATGTTTCCGGAGCGGTACGCTATGACGCAGTTTATATCTGTTCTCTTAAAAAGCAACAACCTTTGGGAATACAGCTTTTAACTAAAATATTTTTTTGCGATCACGTTCCTCTTTCAGTATTTCTATTGCCTCTCTGAAACGCATTGAATGAATAACTTCTCGTTCTCGTAAATAACTGAGGCTGTCGTTTAGGTCTGGATCATCGCTTAAATTAATGATCCATTGGTAAGTTGCTCTAGCCTTCTCCTCAGCCGCCACATCTTCATATAAATCAGCAATTGGGTCACCTTTTGCCGCAATGTATGATGCTGTCCAAGGAGCGCCTCCTGCATTTTGATAATAAAGTGCTTTCTCGTGATTAGCATAATGTGCTGCAAGTCCCGCTTCTTCAATCTGTTCTGTAGTAGCATCTTTCATGAGTTTATAAATCATGGTAGCAATCATCTCAAGATGTGCAAATTCTTCCGTTCCAATATCGTTTAATAATCCAACAACTTTATCTGGAATAGTATACCGTTGGTTCAAGTAACGTAATGCAGCGGATAACTCTCCATCAGCACCACCATATTGTTCCATTAAATATTTAGCTAAACGAGGGTTACATTCACTTACTTTTACAGGGTACTGTAATTTTTTTTCATAATACCACACAGAAAATCCCCTCCTGTTCTATGGAAATTGCTATCCGAAATAATTAAACCTGCCATGGCCATGGCGTGTTATCCCAGTCCCATGGATAATTGGAATAGCTTCTTCCAAAGTTCATAAGTGGTCCAAATTTTTGTTCAAAGGCATTCTTTAATTGCTTACTTTTCTTAACGTTTAAATTAAATTGTTCGATTGCATCAAAATCATCATTATGCGTATCTAGATACAGGTTTAATTCTACTAATACAAAATCGACTTCTTGAATTTCTTCAAGTAACTGATAATATTCTGGAGGCATTGTTTTATCCATCGGAGTCACCTCTCTTTACTGGATTCGGATCTGGCCATGGACTAGACAAATCTGGCCATAATGTACCATGAAATAATGCAGATTCAGGATCAAATTGTGATAATCCTGGTGGTTGAAAGGTAATATATAATTGTGGGGGAGTAGAATAGCTTTTTACTCTAATCGGTGGGCACGGATCATATGGACTAATGTATGGCTCCCAATATTTAAATTGTGTAAACATACGAATCTCCTTTCGTTGTGTTATTCATATCTATTCATGTGTATGAACCGATAATTTGTCCTATTCTGCAACCCTAACAAATAATGATGTTATTAAATCAATGGAAACGAAAGGATAAGTGATATATGATATATCTTTTGATTTTGGGAATTTGTTTATTAATTGTGATTATATATATGGTATATTTGGCCCATCATGATACAATAGATTATCAAACTGTTATGGATGAGGAAATTCCATCTGGGTTTGATCTTTTTCGGATTTTTTTCATATCGGATATACACCGTAGAGGGTTAAAACAAACTACGTTAAATAAGATTTACCAACACATTGATCTCATTATAATTGGTGGGGATTTGAAGGAAAAAGGTGTACCACTTGAAAGAGTAAGAACGAATTTGGAAATGTTAAAGAAGTGGAACAAACCAATCTATTTTATATGGGGCAATAACGACTATGAAGAAGACCCTGAAGCATTATATCAGTTACTAATAAAGGAAAACGTAATTATATTAGCGAATGAAACGAAAAGTATTGTCGCGGGTAATGGTGAAAGCTTTAATTTGGTTGGGCTTGACTGCTGTAGATATAAAGAGGCACGATTTGACCTAGCCATGAAAGACGTTGAAGATAAATATACGATATTGGTCACACATGCTCCAAGTGCATTTTATGATATGCCTGAAAGTGAACAAGAGGATACTCACCTAGTTTTAGCAGGTCATACTCACGGTGGGCAAATACGGATATTTGGATTTGGTTTATACGAAAGTGGAAGTTTTAAAAAAGAAGGAAAAACTTCTATTTTAGTTAGTGAAGGTTATGGTTACACTAGACTACCGTTTCGTTTAGGAACAAAATCTGAATGCCATGTTATAACATTTAAACAAAAAGCGTAAAGAGTATGTGCAATATACACTTTCGTTGCATATAGTATTAGTAATAGCTAAATATGATTTTAAAAGTGCAGAGCATACTAGTGTGTGAAGGGGGTTTCTACAATGCGTATTGAACGTGTATCAAATGATCAATTCACCATATTTTTAACCTTTGATGATTTAATTGAACGAGGATTCACAACACATGAGCTGTGGAATGATGTTAAAAATGCGGGAAATTTATTTAGCGAAATGATGTATGAAGCTAGCAGTGAACTTGGCATTGAGTTAGAGGGAATGCTCCTTGTACATGTACATTTAATGCAAGCACAAGGGATGCATGTATATGTAACACAGAAAATAGAACACACCAATTGGGATGAGGATTTTATTGAAATGAAAGTTACATTAGATGAAAGTAATGAATTAATATTTTCTTTTCAGGAATTTGAGGACTTAATTCAAGTTGCAACTTATCTTGCTAATGTTTCGATTACTGGTGGAAAGGTATATTATATGAACGAACGATATTACTTTTTATTACAGGATGATGAATTAAATATGTCTTACAAGGAAAATGTCATTGCAATTTTGTCTGAGTTTTCTTCACCTAGTATCGTGACGTCGGCAAGATTAAATGAATATGGAAAGGTAATAATGAAAAATGATGCAGTTGACCAAATAATTGATAAATTTTATTAATATGGAAGTATTCTAAACCACTTTGCAGCACGATTTAATACGAAAAAAATGGCATCGTTTTCAATTCTATAAATTAATTGCAGAAAAAAGCTTACTTTTATTGCATATTTATGATGAAAGTGTATACTAATCTCTGAGTACAGCTATATATATTATAATGAGTAGATTTACTAGGAGGTAAATTCATGGTAGCCGATAAAGCAGCAGATTCTACTAAAGAACAAAATAACAAAAACAATGTATTAACTTCAACAAGGACTGTTGTAAAGACCGCATTGGAAAAATTAGGTTATCCTGATGAGGTATTTGAACTATTAAAAGAACCTATACGAATGATGACTGTCAGAATCCCTGTCCGTATGGATGATGGATCAATGAAAATTTTTACTGGTTATCGTGCCCAGCACAGTGATGCCGTTGGACCAACAAAAGGTGGTGTCAGGTTTCATCCAGATGTAACCGAAACAGAGGTAAAAGCATTATCTATTTGGATGACTTTAAAAGCTGGTATTGTTGATCTTCCATATGGCGGAGGGAAAGGCGGTATCGTGTGTGATCCACGTGAGATGTCATTCCGTGAGTTAGAAGGTCTTAGTCGTGGATATGTTCGGGCGATTAGTCAAATAGTTGGACCGAACAAAGATATTCCTGCACCAGACGTTTTCACCAACTCACAAATCATGGCATGGATGATGGATGAATATAGTCGAATTGATGAATTTAATAGTCCAGGGTTTATTACAGGAAAGCCAATTGTTTTAGGTGGTTCACATGGTAGGGAATCTGCAACTGCAAAAGGTGTTACAATTGTAATTAATGAAGCAGCTAAGAAAAAAGGAATCGATATGAAAGGTGCACGGGTAGTTGTTCAAGGATTTGGGAATGCTGGTAGCTTCCTATCGAAATTCTTGCATGACGCTGGCGCAAAAGTTGTTGGAATTTCCGATGCTTATGGCGGGCTTCATGATCCAGAAGGACTTGATATTGACTATCTATTAGATCGACGTGATAGTTTTGGTACAGTTACTAAATTGTTTGACAACACAATTTCAAATGAAGAGTTACTTGAATTAGACTGTGATATTTTAGTTCCTGCTGCGGTAGAGAACCAAATTACAGATGAAAATGCACATAAGATTAAAGCGAGTATTGTAGTAGAAGCGGCAAATGGACCTACTACACTGGAAGGTACAAAAATTCTTTCTGATCGTGGTATTTTGCTAGTTCCTGATGTGCTTGCATCAGCTGGTGGTGTAACGGTATCTTATTTTGAATGGGTGCAAAATAATCAAGGTTATTATTGGGAAGAAGAAGAAATTGAAGAAAAACTTAACAAAATCATGGTTAAGTCATTTAATGCAATTTATAATACAGCCGAAACAAGGCGTGTTGATATGCGTTTAGCTGCTTATATGATTGGTGTAAGAAAAACGGCTGAAGCTTCTCGCTTCCGCGGTTGGGTTTAAGCAGAAAGTGTAAGCGACTGTTCAGAAGCGTACGCATAGGCAAGGAACCGAAGAACGGGGTAAATTTAGTTCGTAGTGTTCATTGCTTATGCCGGCAGCTTCTAGGGGGATGGAACTGGACTATAAGAAACCGAATTTAATGACGAAAAAACTCTTATCATGTATAGTTAGATAGGAGTTTTTTTCATGTGTACTTATAGAGTAAAGGAAGTGTATTACAGTGCAAAAGGAACATACCATTATCGTGGGCGGTGGTCCGTGTGGCATGTCATGTGCTATTGAATTACAAGATCAAAACATAAAACCATTAATTATTGAAAAAGAAAATATCGTAAATACCATATATAATTTTCCGACACATCAAATGTTCTTTAGTTCAAGTGAAAAGCTTGAAATAGGAGATGTTGCGTTTATTACGGAAAGGCAAAAGCCGGTGCGAAATCAAGCTTTAGCCTATTATAGATCAGTAGCTGAACGTAAAAAATTACGGGTCAATCCATTTGAAAAAGTGATTAATGTTAAAAAAATGGACAATGTTTTTTATGTACACACGGAATCATCTACAGGTGTGCAACAGAATTATCAGGCTCAGAATGTAATTATAGCTACGGGATATTACGATCAACCAAATCTTATGGAGGTTCCAGGGGAAAATCTTGATAAGGTTATGCATTATTTCAATGAGGCACATCCGTATTTTATGAAAAATGTTGTAGTGATTGGTGGAAAAAATTCAGCTGTTGATGCAACATTGGAGCTCCATAAAGCAGGAGCAAATGTTACGGTTCTATATCGAGGAGAAACATATTCCAAAAGCGTAAAACCTTGGATTCTACCTGAATTTGACGCACTAGTACGTAAGGATAAAATCAAGATGGAATTTAATGCAGAAGTGTCAGAGATAACGGATACACAAGTTTTTTATGAAGTAAAAGGTGTAAAGAAATCCATTGCCAATGATTTTGTGTTTGCTATGACTGGATATAAACCAGATCATGATTTTTTAAGACAGATAGGAATAGAATTTGATGGACTAAGTGGAAGGCCGCAATTTAATGAAAATACCCTTGAAACAAATATACCAGGAGTTTTTGTAGCAGGAGTAATAGCGGCTGGTTACAATAATAATAAAATTTTTATAGAGAATGGCAGACACCATGGTAAATTAATAGCAGATGCAATTATAAATAGACATTGAATACATTTGTATAGTAAAGAGGGTGGATTTTACGTGAAAAAAGTAGTGGTTTTAACAACTGGTGGAACAATTGCAAGCAAAAAAAATATCGATTCAGGTTTACTTGAATCGGGTGTTATTGACGGAAATGAATTATTGGAACTATGCGATGTTCCAAGTGATATAGGCATAGATATTGAAGTTGAATCTGTATTCCAGAAAGCAAGTATGCACATAACATATCCCGATTTATTGCTTTTAAAACAAAGGATTGATTTTCATTTAAATAAACCGGAAATCGATGGTGTAGTTATTACGCACGGAACGGATACCTTAGAAGAAACCTCATACTTCCTTAACTTGGTTACGAATCATTCGAAACCTATTGTAGTTACTGGTTCACAACGGTCTCCGAATGAAATAGGTACAGATTCATTTGTGAATATAAAACATTCTATTCTTACTGCTTGCAGTCCGGACTTATACGATGTTGGCGTAGTAGTTGTGTTTAATGAACGAATTTTTCATTCCAAATATGTTAAAAAAGAACATGCATCTAACATACAAGGCTTTAATTCATTTGGCTTTGGTTATATAGGTATTATTGATAATGGATATGTCCATGTACATCAAAAACCAATTACGAATGAATATTTTCAAATAAAAAAAGGATTACCGGAAGTAGATATTATTAAATGTTACATGGATTCGGATGATAAATATATTCGAACTGCAAGGGAATCGGATATCAAGGGTTTAATTATTGAAGGAGTTGGAAGGGGTCAAGTATCACCTAAAATGGTTGATGAAATAAAACGGTGTGTGGAAAAGGGAATTAAAGTTGTTATAACGACATCGGCAGAAGAAGGCGAAGTATACACCACATATGATTATTCAGGTAGTGCATATGATCTATATAAAAATGGTGTAATTTTAGGGAGAGATTACGATAGTAAAAAAGCAAGGATTAAACTCATGGTTGGGCTAGCCAGTGAATATCCTAATATAGAACGGATATATGATCCGTCTTACCACTAAGTTGTTTCTTTCCGCGCTCCCAGTGGTTCACTTTGTATTTTCAACATAACAAGTTAATGTTAGTATTAAACTAACTTATTTGGAATGAGGTTAGACTATGCTTGCCATATTATCAGCTGGTGTTGCACCCGCTTTTGCTTTAATGTCTTTTTTTTATTTGAAGGATCGTTTTACAGAACCATTACATTTAATAATACGTAATTTTATATATGGTGCAATATTAGTATTTCCAATTATGTTTATGCAATATGCATTGCAGACTGAAGGGATTGGCAATGGTGATTTTGTTCAATCTTTTTTTGTGATTGCATTTATGGAAGAGTTCTTTAAATGGTTTATTTTCATTTATACGATATATCATCATACAGCATTTGACGCACATTATGATGGAATTGTATATGCGGTTGCAATAAGTTTAGGATTTGCAACTGTAGAAAATTCCTTATACTTATTATCGAATGGTATTGAATACGCTTTTTCTAGAGCGTTGTTTCCTGTTTCATCTCACGCCTTGTTTGGTGTTATTATGGGTTTTTATTTTGGTCGAGCTAAGATGGAGCCTTCACATAAAAAAATGAATCTAACATTTGCTCTAACTATTCCATTTCTACTACATGGTATCTATAATTATATATTGATTAAAGTTACAAGTGACTGGCTAATTTTATTGATTCCATTTATGATTATTTTGTGGATTATCGCTCTCAGAAGGGTAAAAGTAGCAAATGCGTCGAAATTAAATGCAACACTGCCAAATAAAAATATATAACAAAATCCTTTGTTTACTAAAACGAAGGATTTTTTTAATGTTCTTTTATTTAAAGTTTCGCTTTTGTACTTGAATAACAAAGGCTTTCACCAACAGTCAGTAACTATCTCTGAGTTTTTCTAAGATTTAATGCATAAAAAGGCTACATATTCGAAAAATAGAGTTATGAAGTTCATAAGTTGTCAGGAGGAAAATTAATGCTGCGAAAAATAGGGCTCGTAATTATGATTATATATTGTATGACATTTGTAGCGCAATCGACTAATCCAGATCATTCGGTGTCTGCATTCACCGATCAGGTGATTCAACATGGAGCAGTGGGTGACAATGTTATCGAGTTGCAGTCTAGGTTAAAACATATAGGCTTCTATAATGGTGAAATTGATGGAGTATTTGGATGGGGAACTTATTGGGCATTACGAAACTTTCAGTATGAATTCGGACTTAAAGTTGATGGATTGGCCGGTTTGAAAACTAGACAAAAATTAGTAGAAACAACGGAATATGATTACGGTAATGCTGCTAACAAGAAACAATCAGCAAATAAACAACCAGCAAATAAACAAGGTTCTAAAAAAACAAATAATGCATCTGCTCCAACTGCAATTAATGTACCTGAGGGTTTTTCGCAAAACGATATTCAGTTAATGGCAAATGCGGTTTATGGAGAATCACGAGGGGAACCTTATGTCGGACAGGTCGCAGTGGCTTCTGTAATTTTGAACCGGGTGGAAAGTCCATCATTTCCTAATACAGTATCAGGTGTGATTTTCGAGCCAAGAGCGTTTACTGCCGTTGCTGATGGTCAAATATGGCTAACACCTAATGAAACTGCTAAACAAGCAGTAATTGACGCTATTAATGGATGGGATCCATCCGGAAATGCAATATATTATTTTAATCCGGTTACTGCAACCTCAGATTGGATTTGGTCAAGGCCACAAATTAAAAAAATAGGAAAACATATATTTTGTAAATAGAAAGGTGTGATCACATTGGTTCGATGGATTTTGATAACCATTCTTACAATAGGTGTAGTAGGGGTTGGAGTTTGGGGTTTTCAAGAGCATCAAGAAAAAAATGCAGTCTTGATTCAAGCAGAAAATAACTATCAACGAGCATTTCATGAATTAACCTATCATATGGATTTACTTCATAACAAGATCGGAACCTCTCTGGCGATGAATTCATCAAATAGATTGTCACCACAATTTGTTGAGATTTGGAGGATAACATCGCAGGCATTGTCTGATGTAGGTCAATTACCACTTGCTTTAATTTCGTTTAACAAAACGGAAGAGTTTCTTTCCGAAATTGGAGATTTTACTTATAAGACGGCTGTAAGAGATTTAGACTCAAAGCCGTTGTCAAAAGAGGAAACAAAAAGGTTAGAGGAGTTATACGCACAATCAGGTGAAATAAAAAAAGAATTACGTAAAGTTCAGCATTTAGTGTTAGAAAATAATTTGCGATGGATGGATGTACAACTAGCTCTAGCCTCTTCAGATGAACAATCAGATAACACGATTATTGATGGTTTTGAAACTGTTGAAAAAAAGGTGGAGGGATTTACCGAAAGTAATGTAGATTCTACGCTTATTGGTACCTCATCTGAGGAGCATTCGTATCAATTCTTATCTGGATCCAAAATTAGTAAAAACGAAGCAGCAAAGAAAAGTAAAAACCTGTTTGATATTAATAATGATGCAACTGTTAACGTAACCAAAACAGGTAAGGGCGCCGATATTCCAATGTACAGTATTTCTTATCGTGGAAAAGACAAGAATGCTTATATGGATATGTCGGTACAAGGTGGACATCCCATATCGCTTTTAGTTAATAGACCTATCACACAGAATAATATCAGTTTAAACAAAGGTCTTGAAAATGCATCTGCTTATTTAAAGAAACAAGGTTTTGAGAATATGGTTATTTTTCAAAGCGATGAGTATAGTAATATCGGTGTATATGCATTTCTGTATAAAGATAACGGAGTGCGAGTATACTCTGATGCAATAGAAGTAAAAGTTGCTTTAGATAATGGTGACATTCTAGGATTTAATGCCAGAAACTATTTCATGAATCATAAAAAACGTGATATCCCGTCTCCAGGTATTTCCGAAAAAGAAGCAAAAAAACAAGTGAATCCTAGTGTAAAAATACAGGAACAACACTTAGCTGTCATTGATAATGACATTGGTGAGGAAGTATTAACTTATGAATTTTTGGGAGTCTTAAATAATGAGACATTTCGAATATTCATCAATGCGATGGATGGTACCGAAGAGAAGATAGAAAAGTTAAATGGCACCGAAGTTAATTTAGATTTAGTGTTATAGGGAAAGAATTTTCTTTCCCTTTTTTGAGTTTTCTGTAATAATAGGTATATATATAGTATGGACTATTTGATGGGATAGTGAGGGGATTTTATGGATATCGGAACGTCACTTACACTTTCTGTGACTGACCCACAAACGGGTATAGATACGAAATACCGCTGTAAAGTTATCGAGAAAAATGAACACTATTTGTTTATAGATTATCCTGTAAATGTAAAAACAAAAAGAACAGCGATATTACCAAAAAATACATATATTCAAACATCATACATTGAAAGTAACCAATCGGTATATTCGTTTAACACAAAAGTTATTGCGAAAGTAAATGTGAATATTCCTGCATTAGCAATAAGCATTCCAAGGGAAACAGACATCAAACGAATTCAACGTCGTTCATTTGTACGCATTGAAACTGCTGTTGATGTTTCAATCCATCGTGCTAAGCCCGTTTCAGAGTCTTTTGCGACAGTTACTTCAGATATAAGTGGTGGAGGGATGTCGATTATTCTACCTGTGGATCATACATTAAATGAAAATGATAACTTGGATGTATGGATTGTATTGCAAATGCAAAATGGTCAATATAACTATATATATACACAATCAACGGTAGTACGGGTGATTACAGATAAAGGTAATATACATACAGCCTCTATTAAGTTTGCGACTATTTCTAAGCAAGATCAACAAGTTATAATCCGTTATTGTTTTGAAAAACAACGAGAACTACGAACAAAGGAACTCAAGTAATTAATTGAAAAAGATAAACCACATAATTCTCGTGTATGTTATATTTAGTTATAGGTAATTCACTTTTTCTAACTTGGCATTTGCCAAGTTTTTTTAGTAAAATAGAATAGGACTTAATCTTGTTTTAATTGATGAGAGGAATGAATGGAATTAATGACGGAAAGTAAAATAGCAATAGCAATTGATGGGCCTGCAGCTGCAGGAAAAAGTACAGTGGCTAAATTAGTCGCAAATAAGCTTTCATATATTTATATTGATACTGGTGCAATGTATAGAGCTTTAACATTAAAGGCACTAAAGCAACATGTATCATTAGAAAATGAAGCTGATTTAGCTACGTTACTTAACTCGACAACAATCGAACTTAAACAATCAAATGAGGGACAAAAGGTTTATTTAGATGAACGTGATGTATCATTTGAAATTCGAACACTGGAAGTTACAAATAATGTATCTCATGTTGCAAAGCATGCAAGTGTACGTAGGGATATGGTAAAGCGCCAACAGGCTTTAACTGAAAGACGTGGAGTAGTGATGGATGGAAGAGATATAGGGACTCATGTAATACCAGATGCAGAGGTCAAGATCTTTTTGCATGCGACAGTCGAAGAGCGAGCAAAGCGTCGTCATGATGAAAATATCGAAAAAGGATTTGCCTCTAACATTGAAGAATTAAAAAAAGAAATTGAACAACGTGATTTAATAGACACTAAACGGGAATCTGCACCATTAATTAAAGCAGATGATGCAATTGAAATTGACACAACTTCTTTATCCATTGATGATGTAGCTGATCAAATATTAGGTGAAGCGTTAAAAGTGTTGGGAAGGTGAAGGGGATAGAATATGAGTCTTTATATATTTGCGAGAACAGTCGTAGCTATAGTATTTTTTCCTTTATACCGAATACGGGTTATTGGGAAAGAAAATGTCCCTGAAAATGGACCGGTTATTATATGTTCAAACCATATCTCTAATTTTGATCCCCCAGTAGTTGGAATCACCTCACCTCGGGATATTTATTTTATGGCGAAAGGTGAACTATTCGAAAAGCCAGTTCTTAAAACATTGCTACCTGGAATACAGGCCTTTCCTGTGAAACGAGGATTGAGTGATCGAAATGCATTACGAAAGGGATTAGAGATTTTAAAAAATGGAAATGTATTAGGACTTTTCCCAGAGGGTACTAGAAGTAAAACAGGTAAGATAGGTAAGCCCCTGGCTGGTGCTGGGTTTTTCGCATTACGTTCACAAGCAACAATTGTTCCATGTGCGATTATCGGTCCGTATAAACCGTTTAGAAGACTGACTGTTATCTATGGGAAGCCAGTTGATATGGCGTATTATCGAGAAAATAAAATTTCAGCAAATGATACTGCCGTTGCAATAATGTCAGAAGTTGAAAACCTAATAAAAAATCATACGGAATAGACTGCTTTACTTGACAAATAATTGTAAATATTAGAAGTTATAAAAAAGAATGTTTTACATATGTTGTTTTATGTATTATAAGGAGGCTTTTTAGGATGAGTGAATCAGGAAATGAAATGATGAAAGTAAATGTTGGTGATACAGTCACAGGAACTGTTGTAAAAGTTGAAGATAAACAAGTTCTTGTTGATATTGGCTATAAAACTGAGGGGATTGTTCCAATCGGTGAATTATCCAACCTTCATATTGAGGTTTCCGGTGATATCGTTAATGTGGGAGATCAGCTTACATTAATGGTGAAAAAAATGGATGATGATGAAATTGTACTTTCAAAAAAAGCAGTAGATTCAGATAAGGCATGGGTAGAACTTGAAGAAAAGTATAAGAATGATGTACTATTTGATACCGAAATAAAAGAAGTAGTAAAAGGTGGGCTGGTTGTTGATGTCGGACTCAGAGGATTTATTCCTGCTTCACTAGTTGAAACATATTATGTAGAAGATTTTTCGGATTATCTAAATAAGACGTTAAGTGTGAAGATTGTCGACTTAGACCGAGAGCAGAATCGTGTAATATTATCCCATCGCGCAGTTACAGAAGAAGAATCAGCTTCACAAAAACAAGAAATTTTACAGTCATTGGAAGAGGGACAAGTACTAGAAGGTACTGTTCAACGAATGACAAATTTTGGGGTTTTTGTAGACATTGGTGGCATAGATGGATTGGTTCACATATCACAACTATCTCATCAACATGTTGAGAAAGCTTCAGATGTTGTTTCAGAAGGACAAGAAATAAAAGTAGTTGTTCTATCCGTAGACCGTGATAATGAACGAATTTCCTTATCTCATAAGAAAACGTTGGCAGGTCCATGGACGGATATTGAAAAGAAAGTGTCCCGTGGCGATATTTTGGAGGGAACAGTTAGGCGACTTGTTAATTTTGGTGCATTTATCGAAGTCCAGCCGGGTGTAGAAGGTTTGGTTCATATTTCACAAATAGCTAATCGCCATATTGGTACTCCACAAGAGGTATTAGAAATAGGTCAAAAAATAGAAGTTAAGGTACTTGACATTAATGAAAAAGAACAACGAATGTCATTAAGTATTAAAGAAATTGAACAAGAACAGGCTGCTGCCGAATATAAGAAATATGAAAAAGATGATGAACAATCAAGTTTCCAATTAGGTGATATGATTGGGGACAAGCTCGATAAATATAAAAATTAATTGAAAGTTGATGGAACGTAACCCCTTTCAAAGATGGGGTTACGTTTTTTTAGTGCTGTTTTTCGTTTAAATTTGTCAGTAATTTGTCATACTTAGAGATAGGTGATGAACATGACAAGTGGTTTACTATTTTATTGGTTCAGTTGGTTATTGTGGATTTATGTTACATTTGTGATGAAAAAAGGGAAGGGAAGGACGTTATTTGCGTTCTGGATACTTCTTATTATAAATGGTTCATCCATTTATATAACCATTTTGGATTATAAATTTGCAATATCCTACTTATTTTTGGCCATTGGTTCTTTAGTCATGCTTGCAAACAGCAGGCGTTTAATTTATCACTTGTTTTCATCATTAACGATCATGATATTATATATGGCGATTATGTTATGGGAAAATTATTTTCCAATTTGGATGATGGTTTCTAAAATATTTATTTCTCCTTTGATAATTGTTTTTATTATTGTACTTATTTCTAAAGGTTTCTATAGCAGGGTTTCCATTGCTTTGTTAGGAATTAGTAGTGGGGAAACAATGTATAGTTTTATTTTATCTAGTTATGCGATAAGGGAACCCATTGGTGGGTATGTATTTTTTGATAGTGTGATGATTATTGTTTTCTTATTCGTAGGGATAGAAGTTGCGAATACCTTGAGGGTAAAAATCAGATCTATCCTTCATGTATATAAAAAATCTTTTCATATATTAACAGAAGAATAATGTTGGATAAACAGTTGAGTCGACATGAAAACAATTGTTTATATCAGGTTCTTTTGCTAGAATATATAAAAGTTATAACAAAGTACGATTTAAAATTTTGGTAAAAGAGAAAGGATGTTCCTTTCATGAGGAAATCTGTAGTAGCAATTGTAGGAAGACCTAACGTTGGTAAATCAACCATTTTTAATAGATTAGTTGGAGAGCGTATATCAATCGTTGAAGATATTCCAGGTGTAACAAGAGACCGTATTTATGCAGAAGGGGATTGGTTAACATCAACCTTTAATGTAATTGATACAGGCGGTATTGAAATTGGTGATGAGCCTTTATTAGTTCAAATGCGTTATCAAGCAGAAGTGGCTATTGATGAGGCTGATGTTATTATTTTCTTAGTTAATGGTAGGGAAGGAATAACAGCTGCAGATGAAGAAGTGGCAAAACTTTTGTATAAATCGAACAAACCGATTGTACTCGGTATAAACAAAATTGATAATCCAGAAATGCGGGAAAGAATCTATGAATTTTATTCACTTGGATTTGGAGAACCATACCCAATATCGGGGGCTCATGGGCTCGGATTAGGTGATTTATTAGATGAAGTGGTTAGAAACTTTCCAGAGCTAGAGACAGATGTTGTAGATGAAGACACAGTTTATTTCAGTCTAATAGGTCGCCCAAATGTAGGTAAATCATCATTAGTTAATGCATTACTAAATGAAGACCGTGTTATTGTAAGTGAAATCGAAGGTACCACACGTGATGCAATTGATACTCATTTGCATAAAGACGATCAGGATTTTGTTATCATTGACACAGCGGGGATGAGAAAGCGCGGAAAAGTGTATGAGACAACAGAAAAATATAGTGTATTACGTGCCTTAAAGGCAATTGAGCGTTCTGATGTTGTTCTAGTATTAATTGATGCAGAAACCGGGATTCGCGAGCAGGATAAAAAGATTGCTGGCTACGCGCATGAAGCTGGTCGTTCAATAATTATCGTGGTTAATAAATGGGATACCGTTGCTTCAGATGAAAAAGCAATGCGGGAGTTTGAAGAAAAGGTCCGCGCTCATTTCTTATTCTTGGATTACGCACC
The DNA here is from genome assembly GCF_044793635.1 of Virgibacillus necropolis. GTDB lineage: Bacteria > Bacillota > Bacilli > Bacillales > Amphibacillaceae > Virgibacillus_F > Virgibacillus_F necropolis_A. The sequence goes on along the minus strand of NZ_CP084992.1, from coordinate 333,200 downwards.
TATTGTTTTCTTGTCGGCCAAAACTAAAAAACGGATACACACGTTAATACCTGCAATTAAAGTGGCAAGTGAAAACCATTCAAAACGAGTAGCGACTAACGTATTAAACGATGTAATTATGGATGCAATAGCAATGAATCCAACACCGACACTAAAAGGAAAGCGTTTAAAGGTTTTATATGGTACTCAGGTTGCCGTGAAACCACCAAGCTTTGTAATTTTTGTAAATGACCCAGAATTAATGCATTTTTCTTATAAACGATTCTTAGAAAATAAAATTAGAGAAGCATTTGGATTTGTTGGAACACCGATTAAAATCTTTGCAAGAAGAAGACAGTAAAGGAGAGACTAATTTTGAGTAAAGTAGCTGTATTAGGAGCTGGAAGCTGGGGTACTGCGTTAAGTATCGTACTAGCTGATAACGGTCATGATGTTCGTTTATGGACACATCGTACGGAACAAGCAGATATTATTAATTCCACGCATAAAAATGAAAAATATCTTGAAATAATGATTCCAAAGCAAATTAAAGCTTATGACGATTTAGCCAAGGCTGTTGAAGGTGTTTCAGCAGTTGTAGTTGTTGTACCTTCGAAAGCTATCCGTGATGTATGTGCTAAGCTAAATAAATATATTTCACAAGATATAGCAATCGTTCACGCATCAAAGGGAGTTGAACCAGAGTCATTAAAAAGGGTTTCTGAAATGATGAGTGAAGAAATGACGAACTATGCTTATGATGACATTGTTGTTTTATCAGGTCCTAGTCATGCCGAGGAGGTTGGAAAACGTCAACCAACTACAGTTACTGTTTCATCTTTGAATGAAAATAAGGCAGAAATAATTCAGGATTTATTTATCAATGAGGCATTTCGCGTATATACAAGTCCAGATATTTTAGGTGTTGAATTAGGTGGGGCACTTAAGAATATTATTGCCCTTGGAGCTGGTATTTCTGATGGTCTAGGATATGGTGATAATGCTAAAGCTGCATTAATAACGCGAGGATTAGCAGAAATTGCCAGATTAGGCACTTCTCTTGGGGCGAATCCGCTTACATTCTTAGGTTTACCAGGTGTTGGTGACCTGATTGTTACTTGTACAAGCGTTCATAGCCGAAATTGGCGTGCTGGTAATTTATTAGGAAAAGGAAGAAAACTGGATGAAGTTTTAGATCAAATGGGGATGGTAGTAGAAGGAGTAAGAACAACTAATGCGGCTCACCAATTTGCTAAAAAACAACAAATCGAGATGCCGATTACAAATGGGATCTATAGGATCTTATTTGAAGGTGAGAAGCCTAAAACAGTAGTTGACCAACTGATGAACCGATCAAAACGAGAAGAAATGGATGATTTAGCTGTTTTACTAAGCAAGAAGTATTCTTAAGTAGCACATGAGTCATTTCCCTTGCATATACTATTTTGACTAAACATTGCAAGGAGGAAAGCGTGTGAGTAATTTTAAGGATAATCTTTTTAATAATATACAAAAGAAATCTAATATCAAGCAGGATGATATTTATAAAGTTGCTGATTCGGTGAAGCATGCCAATTTTTCTGATGAAAAAACAGTAAGGAATCTTGTTAGGCAGCTTGCACGAATGGCAAATAAACCAATATCTAAAGAAAAAGAGGATAAAATTGTACAATCTATAACTAAAAACAATATGCCGATGGATATGCAATCGTTAAATAAACTTTTTAAAAAGTAGATTTTATAGGCAAGTGATGATACAAAAAATCGCTTGCTCGCATAAAATAAATCGCACAAGCATTCATGGATAAAGTTGCTGAGGATATTATTTAGTCAAACTGAGATGGGGCCAGCCCTCTTCATCTCGGTTTTTATTTGTTTAATTTTAGTCACAAATGCGTGACCAATTTACTATTGAACACCACTTCCGTATGTTATAATACGATTGGCAATCAATAACCGTAATAGTAGGAGGAAACGATATGTCGACTTCCATGCTGAAAATGTATATATCTTTTGTTGGTATGGGTCTTTTAATTATAGCAATTGGCCTAATTTTACTTAGTAGATATAAATTAAAAGGATGGCTTTCTGGTATTGTAGCAACAATCGCATACATTAGCTTGATATTAGGTAGTATCATTATATTTTATATTGTTTTAAGTGGACCAACCGGGTAAATAGTGTGTAGGAGGATTTAAACATGAATAATACATATGTACGTGCCATTGGTGCTGTGTTCATGATTTTTTTACTTAGCGGTTGTTTATATCCCGAAAGTGAATTATCTAAAAATCAAGTACCAAATAAGCTTCAATTGAAAACAGTTCAATCAGCAGTAGATACATATAGCGAGAAAACACAAGGATTAGTTCCGATTAAAACGGCAGAAAAGGATACACCCATATTTCGTAAATACTTAATTGATTTCAGTGCACTGAAGCAAAAAGGTATATTGGCCGAAATACCAGGAACAGCCTATGAAAATGGTGGGATTTATCAATATGCATTACTTACACCGGAACAAAACCCGCGTGTGAAGTTGATTGATTTGAGAGTATCAGATGCACTTCGAGAAGTGGGAGTTAAATTACAAATATACAGGAATGAGTATCTATATCCACCATTTGGTCAGCCTATTACAAATAATTTATATAAGATAGATTATAAAAAGCTTGGCTTTGAACATGAACCATACGTTGTTAGTCCTTATTCACAAAAAAACCTGCCCATCATAATGGATACAGACGGAAATTTGTATGTAGATTATCGAGCTGATTTATATGAGGCGCTAAAAAAATACGATCATCAATATAAAACGGGTGATGATATTCGCTATATTTTAGCGGAGAATACGCCATTTCTACCAGTGTATTCCTATCCATACACAGTAAAAAATGGAGAACCAGTTTATATGAGTCCAAAAGAATAAAATGTTCATAATTAACCCCTTGAAGCATAGATTGCTAAAAGGGGTTATTTTTATTTTACGTGAGTCAATTTTTTGTACATTAGGTTAGGTTATAAACTTTAACACTGTGAATAACTGACGGGCACAACCAGCTGCGTCCAGCTTCAGTGCCCATTGCCTAGTGACCTTCCTGCTTCTCGTAAACTCGGCGCAATAAACATGGCACCTCTTTACGATAAGTCTACATCGAACTACCCACGATGCGTCGGCACAGGTCATACGGTAATAAACGGGCACTTACGCTTTTTTACATTACAACATACATAATAACTTTTTAATGATTTAAGTCATAATTTGATAGGACAACATCATAGACTTGTAATGTCAATTATACGTATGTTGTTCATGATTAATTGGTTAAGGAAATTGGGAGGGGATCGTTTGGAAAAAATTGATATCTTTAAAGATATTTCGAAACGGACAAACGGAGATATTTATTTAGGTGTTGTGGGAGCGGTTAGGACAGGTAAATCAACTTTCATAAAGAAATTTATGGAATTGGTTGTATTACCGAGTATCCAAGAAGAAAATGACCGTTCAAGAGCGCAGGATGAACTGCCACAGAGTGCTGCCGGCAAGACAATTATGACCACAGAGCCTAAATTTATCCCGAATCAAGCTGTAAGTATTGAAGTGGATGAAGGTCTAGACGTTAATGTTAGGCTTGTGGACTGTGTAGGGTATGCAGTTAATAGCGCAAAAGGATACGAGGATGAAGATGGCCCTAGAATGATCCACACTCCATGGTATGAGGATCCAATACCATTTCATGATGCTGCAGAGATCGGAACGAGAAAGGTGATACAAGAACACTCTACTATAGGTGTAGTTGTTACAACAGATGGTACATTTGGTGAAATAGCACGCAATGACTTTGTGGATGCTGAATCCCAGGTAGTAGAGGAGTTAAAAGAAGTTGGAAAACCATTTATAATGGTTGTAAATTCACTTAGACCAACTAGTCAAGAAACGGAACTCTTACGACAAGATCTAATTGACAAGCATGATATTCCAGTGTTAGCAATGAACATCGAGACAATGACAGAGCATGATGTAAACAATGTTCTACGTGAAGCATTATACGAGTTTCCAGTTTTAGAGGTAAATGTAAATCTTCCAAGCTGGGTAATGGTGCTAAATGAGGACCACTGGCTGCGAGCGAATTATCAAGAAGCCATCCAAGATACTGTTAAAAGTATTAAACGACTGCGAGATGTAGATCATATTGTTGGGAATTTTGATGGATATGAATATATCGAGAAAGCTAATTTAGCTGGTATGGAACTTGGAGATGGTGTTGCTGAAATTGATTTACATGCTCCAGAATATTTGTATGATCAAATTTTAAAAGAAATTGTAGGGGAAGAGATTAGAGGTAAAGATCATTTGTTGGAATTAATGCAAGATTTTGCTCACGCAAAACGAGAATATGATCATGTATCAGGTGCTTTGAAAATGGTGAAACAAACTGGTTACGGTATAGCAGCCCCAACACTTGAAGATATGGAACTTGATGAACCAGAAATAATCCGGCAAGGGTCCAGGTTTGGTGTCAGACTAAAGGCTGTCGCTCCATCGATTCATATGATAAAGGTTGAGGTAGAATCTGAATTTGCTCCTATTATCGGAACTGAGAAGCAAAGTGAAGAACTAGTAAGATACTTGATGCAGGACTTTGAAGAAGATCCATTATCAATATGGGAGTCGGATATTTTTGGAAGGTCACTTAGTTCCATCGTAAGAGAAGGGATACAAGCAAAAATTGCATTGATGCCTGAAAATGCACGATATAAATTAAAAGATACATTAGAACGGATCATAAACGAGGGTTCTGGTGGTCTTATAGCAATAATCCTGTAGCAGCGCAATTTGGCTGCTATTTTTTTTGTTTTTAAAAACACTGAATCTAACACATCGTGGTATATGATCACCCTAAAAAAACCTAGTAATTAAAAAAAAATCACTATGAACAGCAGGAAAAGAGTAGTTTGTGTCGTATATATCTTATAGGCAAAAAATTTTGTTATTGAAAAGCGCGTTGATCAAGGTTTAACAACGGCTTGAGCAAATTTACATTAAATGGAATTTTTTTTCGTATTTAATGGTAAATATGGGCTAAATAGCAAATAAATATCGAGAAATTGCGTACTTATTGTTGAATTTTAAGGCAATCTCGGTTAATATAAGCCTTGTCAGACAGAAAATGTTGGCACAAAGTATAATTGTTGGCAAATTGGTCAAATAATGAGATAAACATTATTTTATCCAATGTCGAATGAAACATTTTTGGGAGGAGGTGAATGTCATGAATAAAACAGACTTAGTAAATGCGGTTGCTGAAAAAAGCGAACTTTCTAAGAAAGATGCTACCAAAGCTGTAGACGCAGTTTTTGAATCTGTCATGGATTCACTTAAAAGTGGTGAGAAAGTTCAATTAATCGGATTTGGGAATTTTGAAGTACGTGAGCGTTCAGCTCGTAAAGGTCGTAATCCACAAACTGGAGAAGAGATCGAAATTCCTGCAAGTAAAGTACCTGCTTTCAAACCAGGTAAAGCCCTAAAAGAAAGTGTTAAGTAATATTTCTACTTTTACATAGGGTAAAAAGGGTGCGTACATTCGCATCCTTTTTTTAATTTATCTTTTAATCGTTAACACACTAACTGAATTAAGTGATAGTATAAAGACATAAAATGAGGAGGGTTCTTATGGGTAACGCAGTAGATAAGAATGATTTTTTTGTTATTAAAGCATTGGAAGATGGTGTGAATGTAATTGGTTTAACTCGTGGTTCTGACACCCGATTTCATCATTCTGAAAAGCTTGATCGTAACGAGGTCATGATTGCACAGTTTACAGAACATACCTCTGCAGTTAAAGTAAGGGGTAAAGCAATCATACAAACAAGTCATGGTGAAATTAGTAATGACGAATAAGCTGACTGGAATACATTGTGTTTGCTATGATTGGTCATGTAAAGTGTGCTATAATATCAAATGTGAATAAAGTATGTATGAAAAGGTTTAGGTGATTATGTTGCCAACTTCTAGTGTGGAGATTAATAAGCTCCGATCATTGATTGAAGAAAAAATACAACACGTTTATGTAGATAAAACTATTCAAAAGCCTGCAATCGATGATATTAAATTAGCACTTTTATATACCATCATGAAGCAATCTAATTTGCCACAGCCAAAGATAGAGCAATATATATTATCTACTATATTTGTACAGATGGCCTTAGACACACATGAAATAGTCCCAATTAAAAATAATAAAAATGAAAGCAGTTCAGAGCAACGGAAGCGTCAACTTAAGGTCTTGGCTGGTGATTACTACAGTGGTTTGTTTTATTCGCTGCTTTCCGATACAGAAGACTTTGAAGTTATACATATTCTTGCAGCTGCGATTAGGGAAATAAATGAATATAAAATGAGCTTTTTTTATAATCAGCTAAATTCGGTTGAAGAAGCAATTGATTTATTGATGAAAATTGAGTCATTACTAATCTCGCGTATGCTTAATCAAGTTCAAGTAATAACAGATCCAGCACTTATTGAGAACATTATTATTTTAAATATCCTATTACGTGAGAAGCATTTGTTTATAAGTAATGAAAGTTCACCGGTATTTGAGAACCTATTGATATTCAGTGGCAATGAGCGGGATTTACGTGATAAATTGGATCAAATCATTGAAGGAAAAATCAAGTCTATTGAAGAATATATTACTCGGATTCCAATTCAGTATGTGACATTAAAAAATGATGTAACAAGAATTTTAGGGGACATGCTTGAAAATAACACTTCAATCGCAAAAGAAGGGTGAACAATGCGACAGCAATCAAAAGAAGAACGTGTACATCATGTATTTGAGAAAATTTATTCGAATTACGATTCTATGAATTCTATCATATCATTTCAACGACATATAGCTTGGCGAAAAGATGTTATGACTCGCATGCAGGTGGCTAAAAAATCCAAAGCACTGGATATATGCTGCGGAACAGGAGACTGGGCCATTGCAATTGCGAACGAGTCAGGTACAGATGGTAAGGTATATGGACTTGATTTTAGTCATAATATGTTATCTGTAGCAAAGGAGAAACAAGCTGATCTAGATTTACAACAACTTGAATTTATTCAAGGTAACGCAATGGAACTGCCATTTGAGGATAATTCATTTGATTATGTTACCATTGGTTTCGGATTACGGAACGTTCCTGATTACATGACTGTATTAAAAGAAATGTACCGTGTTGTAAAGCCGGGTGGAAAAGTAGTTTGTTTAGAAACATCACAACCTACATTGATTGGGTTTAGACAGCTCTACTATCTGTATTTTCGATTTGTAATGCCCTTATTTGGAAGATTAATTGCAAATAGCTATAAAGAATACGCATGGTTACATGAATCTGCTAAGGACTTCCCTGACAAAAAAGAACTTCAAAAAATGTTCTTCCAAGCAGGTTTTTCTCATGTTCGAGTGAAAAGTTATACAGGCGGTGTGGCAGCTATGCATATGGGATTTAAAGAAAAAAATAATGAATAAAAGTCCGCGAATGTTAAAAGGTGAATGGCATGAAAATAGCAAAAACGTATAATTATTTAAAAAAAGATCTAGATTACATAGAGAAAGCTGTAGATGAAATAATACAAGCTGATCATCCCGTTTTAAGAGAAGCATCGACCCATCTGCTTAAAGCTGGCGGGAAAAGAATTCGACCGGTTTTTGTCCTTTTAGGGGGACAATTTGGTAATTATGATATTGAACGGATGAATATTGTTGCTACTTCCATAGAATTAATTCATATGGCTTCACTTGTTCACGATGACGTTATTGATGATGCAGAAATACGTAGAGGCGAACCGACAATAAAGGAACAATATGATAATCGAGTTGCCATGTATACAGGTGATTATTTACTTGCCCGTTCATTAGAAATCATTACTACCTTAAAAGAAAAGCAGGCACATCAGACTTTAGCAAAAACGATAGTGGAAGTTTGCATTGGTGAAATAGAACAAATTAAAGATAAACATGTATGGGACCAATCTATACGCACATACTTACGGAGAATCAGAAGGAAAACGGCACTTTTGATAGCTACAAGCTGTAAACTTGGTGCAATTGTTGCTGGAGTTAATGAAAAGGATGCTAATCGATTATTCAAGTATGGGTATTATATCGGTATGTCCTATCAAATAATTGATGACATACTTGATTTCACTTCTTCTGAGAAAGAATTGGGAAAACCTGCTGGAAATGATTTGTTACAAGGAAATATTACGTTACCAGTGCTTTATGCTATGGAATATCCATCCTTTAATACATTAGTAAGAAATACGTTTAAGGGGTCTGAACCGGTAGCCGACGAACAAATGCATCAATTAATCCGTTTACTGAAACAAACAGATGCAATAGAACGTTCCTATCAGTTAAGTGACATGTATTTACAAAAAGCACTGCACACCTTAGATATGCTTCCAGACAATCGGGGAAAACAATCGTTGAATGGAATTGCTACTTATATCGGTAGACGCCGCTCATAAAGTAAAGCTTTATTCTGTGGTGCTTTTTTCCAGACTGAATGATAGTTGGCAAATCTTAGCTTGTACGAATAGTTATCTAATACCATCAGTTTAGCTCTATTTTGGAGCTTGAGAGGTTATGCTATCTGTCACTGCGATAAATACATTGTTATTTTTCCAAATGTTTGATAGAATTTTAACGGCTGATTGAATGCTAATCACTATACATAATAGAAGAGGTGTAAGAAATGGAAAAAACATTTTTAATGGTAAAACCAGATGGAGTACAACGTAATCTTGTAGGAGAAATCGTTAAACGCTTCGAAAGTAAGGGATTTAAATTAGTTGGAGCTAAACTTATGGTTATTTCAGATGATTTAGCTAAAACTCATTATGGTGAACACAAAGAACGTCCTTTCTTTGGCGAATTAGTTGACTTTATTACTTCAGGTCCAGTTTTCGCAATGGCTTGGGAAGGCGAAAATGTAATCAAATCAGCACGTGATATGATGGGGGCAACAAATCCATTAGAGGCTGCTTCTGGTACAATTCGTGGTGACTTTGGAATGACAGTTGGAAAAAATATAATTCATGGTTCAGATTCTGCAGAAAGTGCAGAAAGAGAACTTAATCTATTCTTTGCTGGAAAAGAAGTAACTTCTTATTCAAAACAAGATAGCGCTTGGATTTACTAATTGATTAAATTTAGCCTCCGTTCTTAACGGGGGCTTTCTTTACAATGTAAGGCTTTCGTAATTAGTTCTATCACCAAGCCTGGGTTTTCTAAAATGCTGTTTTGAATAGGAGTATGGAGATGTCTGAGGAATATAACGAATTTATTTTACAAATTAAACGTAAGCTTGGTGTCGATCTTTCTTTATATAAAGAGACCCAAATGAAACGACGAATTACTTCGTTACGAGATAGGCGAGGATATACTAATTTTCATACATATGGAGTTGCAATGAATAAGGACCATCTATTACTACAGGAATTTGTGGATAGGCTTACTATTAATGTCTCAGAATTTTACCGAAATCCTAAAAGATGGCATATTCTTCAAAGTAAAATACTTCCTTTACTCTTTCAAGGGACGGAGGAAATCACGATTTGGAGCGCAGCATGTTCTACCGGTGAAGAACCTTATAGTTTGGCGATGGTACTTACGGAGTACTTTCCAAACCATACATTTAAGATTATTGCGACAGATATAGATGAACAAGCATTGGCTAAGGCAAAGCAAGGTATTTACCAGGAACAGGCGTTAAAGGACTTGCCAACTGAATTGAAGAATAAGTATTTTACGGTTCACCACGACCTTTACCATATTGATCCAAAGCTTAAAAGGATGATCCTATTTAAAAAGCACAATTTGTTAGCAGATCGATTTCCTAATAAAGTGAACTTGATTGTTTGTCGAAATGTATTAATCTATTTTACCGATACAGCAAAAGAAATCATCTATTCAAATTTTAGTAAATCATTAGTCGAGAATGGGGTGTTATTTGTTGGGAGCACAGAACAAATCTTCACTCCTCAAACACACAACCTCTCGTTAATAGACACGTTCTTTTATCAAAAGAAATAATAATACTCTTGTCATTTGGCAAGAGTTTTTCTAATCTTTTTATATTTTTATTCCTTTTTACTTAATAAATTTGTTATGATAGATAGAAATTAAAATCATGAAGGAGGGCTCCTAATGCGCTATTTAACTGCAGGAGAATCACACGGAAAGCAATTAACAACAATTATTGAAGGTTTGCCATCACATATGCCTTTAACAAAGGATGATATTAATCATTCTCTATTACGACGACAAAAAGGTCATGGCAGAGGGAAACGTATGCAGATTGAGAAAGACCTGGTAGAGGTAACCAGTGGAGTTCGACACGGATATACATTAGGATCACCTATTTCTCTAGTAATACATAATGATGATTTTAAGCATTGGACAGATATTATGGGGGAGGACCCATTAGAAAATGAGACCAAAATCAGACGTACAATTTCAAGACCAAGACCTGGTCACGCTGATTTGAATGGTGCATTAAAATATGGGCATCGTGATATGCGGAATGTTCTTGAGCGTTCTTCTGCACGAGAAACGGCCGCACGAGTAGCTGCAGGGGCAGTTGCAAAAACATTGTTAAAGCATTTGGGTATCGAAGTAACTGGTTATGTAAAAGAAATAGCAGGAATTAAAGCTGAAGAAAATGACCAGTTGACTAGTAAAGAGCGTCAAACGATTTCACAAGAATCTCCTGTACGTACGCTAGATAAAAATGTTGAAAAAATAATGATGGATACCATTGATGAAGCCAAAAAAGAAGGGGATTCAATTGGTGGAGTAGTAGAAGTATATGTAGAAGGGATGCCAGCTGGTATCGGTTCCTATGTTCATTACGACCGTAAGTTAGACGGACGCATCGCTGGGAGTGTAGCGAGTATAAATGCATTTAAAGGTGTTGAATTTGGATTAGGCTTCGAAACTGCAAGAAGAAATGGAAGTCAGGTACATGATGAAATTGCTTGGAGTAAAGAAGTTGGGTATTACAGAAAAACGAATAACTTAGGTGGATTTGAGGGTGGAATGACTACAGGAATGCCGATAATAGTAAAAGGTGTTATGAAACCAATTCCAACGCTGTATAAACCATTACAAAGTGTTGATATAGAAACAAAAGAGCCTTTCAATGCTAGTATCGAGCGTTCTGACTCATGTGCCGTACCTGCAGCTTCAGTAGTGATGGAACATATCGTAGCATTTGAATTGGCTAAGGCTATTACAGAACAATTCCCTTGTGATCAATTTCCCAAATTACAACAAGCAATAATAGATTACCGCGAAGAGATCAGGTCTTTTTAATGGTTAATCTGGAAGTGAAAACAAGTGTAAATAGTTATCCTATATACGTGGATGAAAATATACGCCATCAAACAAAACACTTTTTACCAAAAAAATATTCGGTGATTCATATTGTTACCGATAAACGTGTAGCTGATCTTTATTTAGATGATCTTAAGGAAAGCCTTGAAGGTCATCCACATGTATTTCATTCAATTATTGAAGAAGGGGAGAAATCTAAGTGTGTTGCCGATTTTGAATACTTACACACTAGATCAATACAGTTTGGACTTGATCGCGAGTCCCTTGTTATTGCACTTGGGGGAGGTGTTGTAGGAGATTTAGCCGGTTTTGTTGCTGCAACGTATATGCGAGGCATTGACTATATTCAAGTTCCTACAACTATTTTAGCTCATGATAGTAGTGTCGGTGGTAAAGTTGCAATTAATCATGCTTTAGGAAAGAACCTTATCGGTAGTTTCTATCCACCGGAAGCTGTTATTTATGATGTCCAAACATTACAGACGTTACCAGCAAAAGAAGTTCGATCAGGCTACGCAGAAATAGTGAAAGAAGCTTTGATTGCTGACAAAGGTCTTTTTGATAATATTATGCAAACAAAACTAAGCCAGGTAACAAACGATACTTTGAAAGACCATATTTTTCGTGGAATTAAAATAAAAACTCACTTTGTGCAAGCAGATGAAAAAGAAAAAGGGATCCGCGCTCACCTTAATTTTGGCCATACACTGGGGCATGCTCTTGAAGCGAAATACGGATATGGTGAGTTAGCACATGGGGAAGCTGTAGCAATTGGAATGCTGTTTGCCATGGAAGTAAGCAACACAATTTATTCCAAAAACCTTCCTGTAGAATTGCTTTATAAATGGTTAAAGGATAATGGTTTTCCATTACTAATCAAAGAAATCAATATCGACAGCCTATTCAATCAAATGAAATTAGATAAAAAGGTTGTAAATAATCAGATACAATTAGTGTTATTAAAAGATATCGGCAATCCAGTAACTCTAGAACTAAGTGATGAAGATTTACAGAACTATCTGGAAACCTTTATAAATAAAATGACAAAAATATAGGAAGTGATTATGATGGCTGAAAAAACGTTATCCCTGCAAAATAGTATACTTTCCGGTGTTATTGAGGTACCTGGAGATAAGTCTGTCTCACATCGTTCCGTGATTATAGGATCATTAGCAAACGGAATCACTGAAGTATCCAATTTTCTAGATGGTGAAGATTGTATGCGTACAATAGATGCTTTTGGATCAATGGGTGTAACAATAGAAAAGAGTGGAACAAATCTCAGGATTCATGGTAAAGGGGTAAAAGCTTTAAAAAAGCCTAGCGATGATTTGTATTTTGGTAATTCCGGTACAACAGCTAGACTTATGTTAGGAGTTCTTGCTGGTTTACCCTTTCAAACAAATGTAACTGGGGATGAATCATTATCCAAAAGACCTATGAATCGAGTTGCTTCACCTTTAAGTGAAATGGGTGCTAAAATTGAATGTAAAGATGATAAATGTGTATTGCCTTTAACCATAGAAGAAGGTCATTTATCTGGAATTCAATATAAATTACCTGTTAAAAGTGCGCAAGTTAAATCTGCTATCTTATTAGCTGGTTTATTTGCTGAGAATAGAACAGAAGTTATCGAACTAACACCTACTCGTGATCACACAGAAAATATGTTAACGGCTTTTGGGGCAGATATAGTCAGAAATGGATTATCAACCACAATCACAAATGAAAAGTCTCTTACCGCAACAAACGTAACAGTTCCAGGGGATATTTCATCTGCAGCCTTTTTACTTGTAGGTGCTGCTATAGTTCCTGATAGTAAACTATCGATTAAGCGTGTTGGATTAAATGAGACAAGGACAGGAATAATCGATGTATTAAAGAAGATGGGGGCTATTATTACAGTCACTAATATCAATGAGGTAAATGGAGAATTAGTTGGAGATTTAACCATTGCCTATAGTGAACTTGAAGGGACACTGATTGAAGGTGATATCATTCCACGTTTAATTGATGAAATTCCAATCATTGCTCTATTAGCTACACAAGCTAAAGGGACAACTATAATAAAAGATTCAGAGGAACTTCGGTATAAGGAAACTGATCGAATTCATGCAGTTGTTGACGTTTTAACAACACTTGGTGCCTCCATTGAAGGAACAGAAGATGGTATGATTATACATGGCAAAACGCCACTAACAGGTGGAACGGTTTCGGCTTATGATGATCACCGTATAGCAATGATGTCTTCAATTGCTTCCCTAATTACCAAAGATGAAATTATACTTGATGACGATTCTAGCATAAACATTTCCTATCCCGGATTCTTTCAGGATTTAGAAAAGTTACGTAGCTAGTAGGAAGTCATAGTAGGAAGAAGTTCGTGTTGAAGGGGTGAACAGTATGGAAACAATTATGGAAGCAGTCCATTTAATGGAAAATAATAAAACAAAAGAAGCGATAGAACTTTTAGAAAGCCATGTACCAACAGCAGATGAGGATGAAAAGTTCACGATTGCAGAACTATATATACAATGGGGAATATATCCAGAGGCAAGTTATATTCTAGAGGATTTATTACAACAGTACCCAGATGAAGGTGAACTACGTGTCATGCTTGCAGATATTTATATCGAATTGGATGATGATGAAAGAGCGGTTAATTTATTGAATGAAATTAAGTCAGATGATCCAGCTTATATACAAACATTGATTCAACTGGCAGATCTATACCAAGCTCAAGGTCTGTTTGAAGTTGCGGAACAGAAGTTATTAGCAGCGAAACAGCTTGAGCCGGAGGAGGCTTTAATTGATTTTGCTTTAGGTGAGCTAGCCTTCTCAACAGGGGAATATCAAAAAGCGATAACGTATCATGAAAAAGTTTTACCAAAAACAAACGAAGTAGCAAATGTATCTATTAATGATCGACTTGCTGAAGCATATGCTGCATCTGGAGAGTATGAACTTGCGTTAACCTATTTCCAGGAGATAGAAAGCGAAAACCCTGATACATTGTTTAAGTATGGATTTACCGCAGCACATGCTAATCGGAATGATATCGCTATAAAAGCATGGGAACATGTTATAGAGATTGATCCCCATTACCTTTCCGTTTACTATGAACTTGCGAAAGCATACGAAACAGAAGAGCGTACAAATGAGGCATATGAGACCATCAATAAGGGATTACAGCTTGATGATTTCAATAAAGAGCTTTATTTTTACGCAGCTAATTTAGCGCACCAAATCAATAAAAATGATGAAAGTGAAAAATATATTAGAGAAGCGGTTGCTCTTGATCCAGATTATAAAGAGGCAGTTCTTTTCCTAATCGAAATTTTAAAAGCACAGGAAAAATATGATGAAATACATGAATTAATAGTCGAGATAAAGAATCTTGGTGCAGATGACCCTCTTTATGATTGGGAACTTGCCCGTGCACTAAATGAAATAGAATTATATAAAGATGCATTAATTCAGTATGGTGAAGCATACAATAGACTAAGTGACGACAGTGATTTCTTAAAAGAATATGGTTATTTCTTAACCGAGGAGGGGAGAACGGAAACTGCAATAAGTATTTTTCAAAAATATATAGAAATTCAGCCGTTAGATACAGATGTTGAAGAATATTTGGATCGCTTAATTCAATCTACCGAGATTTAGTATAGATGTAATGAGGGAGGAAAATGATATGCAAGCTCCTATTTCCATTCAAGATAAAAAAACATTTATTGAATGGTTTTTAAATCATTATCAGCTAAAGAAACGTGAGAGTGTTTGGATATTAAATTATTTAGTTAATCATGATAACCTCTTAAATAATGTACATTTTATTCGTGAAGCGAAATTCTGTCCAAGGGGTATTATAATCTCCAGTCAATGTTCTGATGATGCACCATTTCGTTTTTACAAAAATCATTTAGTCACAACAGATGCTGAAAAATCTTTTCATGACATTCGGATGAATCGAGAAGAAGCGCTCTATGTTCAGTTGAATTTTCATAATTCCATACAGAATGCATCCTATGTTGCGGTGGTAGAGGATAATCCCTTTATACCTGAAGATTATTATATAACGAAAAGTGATGAAGAAACCGCCACTCAGTTGTTAGAAAAAGTAGTATATGATCGTGAAAAGAAAAAAATTCAAGAAGCTATAGATTATAGCCTTGACATAAATGATCAGCACATGTTTATGAAACTTACGAAGAAACTACATATACTAGAGTCTAACAATAATCAAAATCAACCTAAATTGTTAAATCAATAGGTTGATTTTTTTTGTCTAAATAAGATAATATTTAATAGGATTATTAATTATTCATGCAAAGAAAGGACGTTAGGAGATGCAATGGGTAAAAAAAGACCTAGAACAATACATACAAGCAAAAGAATATGTAGATACTATTATCGTTCCATTAATACCATTTCATTTATCACATGATACGGAGTTAGCTAAAAGTGGGTTTCAGGGTGAAGCTCTATCCATATTCATAAATGAAATTGAAAAAGATTTAGCAGGCAGAGTTATGTTGACACCGAATTATACGTATTTAAAAAAATCGGACAAGCAGCAAGAAGTTACAAGGTTAAATGAATGGGTAGAAGATATGTCTAGTCAGCCGTTTAACCACACTTTCTTTATTACATTTGATTCGACATGGAAAAAACATGAAGCCTTATTAAATGGAACTCTATTATGGTTACCAGGCATCCAATCCGGTGATCTGTACTCGAAGGAAATGCACAGTGTTATTCAAGATCAAGTAACACAGATCAGTGAATTAATACGTTCCTATTGGGAAACAATGGAGTAAAGGGAAAAGCGTAGGTGACTGGTCAGCGACGTACAGATAGATGGGAATGTGAAAAGTACGGCGAACTTTCCGTACGTTCAACAGGACCAACTATCTGCTAGTCGCTAGGAGCCGTAGCTAGACAGTAAAGAAAAGCGTAGGTGACTGGTCAGCGACGTACAGATAGATGGGAATGTGAAAAGTACGGCGAACTTTCCGTACGTTCAACAGGACCAACTATTTGCTAGTAGACAACAAATAAATCTCCCAGCATTAAATGCATCTGTTTTGTTAACATTTTTGAATACATATTGACCGAACAAGCAGTTTGCGCTATCATTGTTATGTCCTAGTAATCTGATTTATAATAATAATGTCCGTGATTAAATGAAAAGAGGGGGGAAAAACATGAGCGAAAAAAAGCAACAAGTATCCCGTCGACAATTCCTGAACTATACACTTACAGGTGTAGGTGGTTTTATGGCCGCAGGTATGCTTGTTCCAATGTTAGGAATGGCTGTTGATCCAATATTAACCAAATCATCATCAGGAGATTTAGCGAATGCTGGTATTGCCGCCGATGATATTACAAACAAACCACAACGAGTGGATTGGAAAGTCGAACAAATAGATGCTTGGTACGAGTCGAAAGTTAGTAAATCGGCTTGGGTCTATAAAAATGATAAAGGCGATATCGTGGCACTTTCCCCAATATGTAAACACCTTGGCTGTGTAGTATCTTGGGAAGGTAGCGAAAAATTTCCAGACCAATTCTATTGTCCATGTCATGGAGGACGTTACACCAAAGATGGTATCAATGTACCGAACACACCTCCATTAGCACCACTTGATGTATACGAATCAAAAGTTGAAAATGGTATGTTGTATTTAGGAAATGCACATCCTAGAGGGGAGGCGTAATAACAAATGCTACAGAAAATGTATGATTGGATTGATGAACGTGTAGACATTACGCCTTTGTGGCGTGATATTGCAGATCATGAGGTACCAGAACATGTTAATCCCGCACATCACTTTTCAGCTTTTGTGTATTGTTTTGGTGGATTGACATTCTTTGTTACTGTAATTCAAATTTTGTCAGGTATGTTCTTAACCATGTACTATGTTCCGGATATAGAAAACGCTTGGAAATCTGTTTATTATCTACAAACAGAGGTAGCACATGGTCAAATAGTACGAGGCATGCACCATTGGGGTGCTAGTGTTGTTATCGTAATGCTTTTGTTACATACATTGCGCGTATTTTTCCAAGGCGCATATAAAAAACCACGTGAACTTAACTGGATGATTGGAGTATTATTATTCTTTGTAATGCTTGGTCTAGGTTTTACTGGTTATCTATTACCTTGGGATAACAAAGCGTATTTCGCAACAGAGGTTGGACTGAATATCGCTGAACAAGTACCATTTATTGGCGAGCAGTTAAAAACGTTACTAGCAGGTGATCCAAGTATTGTTGGAGCACAAACATTAACAAGGTTCTTTGCAATCCATGTATTCTTTTTACCAGCTGGATTGTTCGGGTTAATGGCAGCTCACTTTATGCTAATTCGTAAACAAGGAATTTCTGGACCACTATAAAAAGGAGGGAAAGCCGTGCATAAGGGTAAAGGAATGAAGTTTGTCGGAGATTCACGTATATCTACCGACCGTAAACCGAATATACCTAAAGATTATTCTGAATATCCCGGTAGAACGGAAGCTTTCTGGCCTAACTTCTTGTTAAAAGAGTGGTTAGTTGGTGCTGTATTTTTAGTTGGATTTTTATGTTTAGTGCTAGCGCATCCTTCGCCATTAGAAGGTGTAGCTGACCCAACAAATGCAACTTATATACCACTGCCAGATTGGTATTTCTTATTTCTATATGAACTTTTAAAATATGACTTTGCAAGTGGACCATATACTTTATTTGGTATCATTATTCTTCCGGGACTAGCATTTGGTGGTTTACTACTAGCGCCATTTTTAGATAATGGACCTGGACGCAAACCACACCAAAGACCAATTGCTGTTGCAATGATGATTTTAGGTCTTGCATCTGTTATGTTACTTACTTGGGAATCCGCTTCTCATGTAGATTGGGAAGCTCGTGCGGAAGCTAATAAGCCAGTCCCTACAACTGAAATTGATAAAGAAAATCCTGGCTATGCAGTTTATGAAAGTAACTGTATGACATGCCATGGAGATTCGCTTCAAGGTGGCCCAGCGGCACCATCATTAATAGGGATTGATCGTTCAAAAGAAGAAATTATGAAAATTGCACAGGAAGGTACTGGAAGTATGCCTGCCGGAATTTTCAAAGGGACTGACAAAGAGCTAGAAGCATTAGCAGACTTTATTGTTTCTGTTAATGAAGAAGCAAAATAAATAACGAATAGTTATAAAAGGACACCTTGCCAACTGAATTGGTGAAGGTGTCTTTTTACATATTATATAAATGAAAAAGTAAGTTTTGACGCTTGCAACGAAAGGAATTTTGATATGTTCCATTACATACTGCGTGATAAATTATTTTTACTTTTATTGTTTTTGATTAATTTATTCGGAACGATTTATGGATACATTTGGTATGAATCCCAACTTGCAACTACACCAGATATTTTTCTGATATTTGTTCCGGATAGCCCGACCGCAAGTCTGTTCTTTACGATTGTAATCTTCTTTTTCCTATTCAAAAAAAATGTCCCATACATTGAAGCACTTGCAATCATTACCTTATTTAAATATGGTGTTTGGGCAGTTGTCATGAACCTTCTCACCTTAATTGAAACAGGATTTCTTGGCTGGCAAGGCTATATGCTGATAGCTTCACATGGTGCTATGGCAATACAGGGTTTACTGTATGCACCATATTATCGAATCAAGTTACGCCATATTGTGTTTGCTGCAATATGGACATTACATAATGATGTAATTGATTATGTATTCGGTATGATGCCTGTCTACTCATCCCTAGATAAGTATATGAATGAAATTGGCTACTTTACTTTTTGGTTAAGTATTTTATCAATTTTTATTGCCTACCTGTTAACAATTCAAAATAAAAACAAGCTAAGCCTTTAACAGATGTAGTTATAACCTCCCATTCGCTAACATAAATTAATATAGTAAATGTTTGCGAGAGGTTGATCACATATGAAAAATTTAATTTATTCATCGATAGTGAATCTCGTTCAAAGCATGACTTCCTTATTTTGGGTTATCACAGCAGTAGGTGGAACTATCGTTATTGCACTGGCCTATGTTAGTTGGATTAAATATAAAGAAGAAAAAAAGCGCCAGAAAAACAATTCAAACAGTTGACTTAATTTAAGTTTTTGACTAAAATTGACCTTAGATAGATATACTATTATTTGGAGGAATGAAAATGTCGCTTGGTGGATATATCATTTATATTGCCTTGTTATTAATCATCCCATTTTGGGCGCAATCTCGAGTTAAGAGAACATATAAGAAATATTCAAAGAAAGCAACATCTTCTCAGATGACAGGGGCAGAAGTTGCTCGAAAAATATTAAATGATAATGGTATTTATAATGTACAAGTAGAAGAAACACGTGGTTTTTTATCCGATCATTATGATCCAAGAAAAAAAGTCATCCGCTTGTCTAGTAGTAACTACCATGGGAAGTCAATGGCTTCATCTTCCATTGCAGCACATGAAGTTGGCCATGCAATACAAGATGCTGAATCATATGCTTTCTTAAGATTTAGAACTGCTTTAGTACCAGTAGCTAGTCTTGGTTCTAACTTGTCAATCTTCTTAATTATTGGTGGATTTATATTTGGAATGATGAATCTGGTATTATTCGGTATAATTTTCTTTGCAGCAGCAGTGCTTTTCCAATTTGTTACATTACCAGTTGAGTTTAACGCCTCCAGTCGGGCAATGACACAATTAGTATCGACAGGTGTTATTAATAACAATGAAGAACGTGAAACGAAAAAAGTTCTAAATGCGGCAGCATTAACTTATGTTGCAGCGGCATTAGTTGCACTTGCAGAATTAATCCGATTCATCTTAATGTTTGTAAGTAATGACTAAGAAAAATAGTAAAAAAAGGATGGCCAAGCGGCCATCCTTTTTTAATAGCAAGGAAAGTATAATAGTCATGTTCATATAATCTTCTGGTTGAAGGAATGTCGATTAAAACCGCACAAAGCATGAGCAACATCGAACTACCCACATTATTGCGTGGGCACAGTTCATAGGCGCTTGCGCTTTTCTTAATCAATAATTGGATTTTTATTTTCATCTAGAGTAAATCCTTCTCCAACAACATCGTGAACAGAACTTACAGCTACAAATGCATGAGGATCAATGCTATTAATTACGTTTTTCAATCGTACAATTTCGTTCCTACCAACCACACAATATAATACATCACGAGTTTCACCTGTAAAGCTTCCTTTTCCTGCTAACACTGTTACTCCACGGTCCATGTCCTTGATGATTACTTTTGCAATATCATCACTTCTACTTGAAATAATGGTTGCTCCACGCGCAGAATAAGCTCCTTCTTGGATGAAATCAATAACACGTGCTCCTATGTAAACAGCAACCAATGTATACATACCTTCGACTAACTCCAAATAAGTAATAACAGAAGTTGTAATTACTACTGCATCAAACATGAACATAGTTTTACCCATACTCCAACCAACATATTTGTGGACAAGTCGAGCGATAATATCAACTCCACCAGTAGTTCCTCCATATCGGAAAATGATTCCTAGGCCTACGCCAATACATACACCAGCAAATAGTGCTACTAAGGTCATATCAGAATGCAGATCCATTTGGATAGGGTTGATTTGAAAAATTGCTAAAAATAAAGATACCGAAAGTGTTCCGATGATTGTATAAATAAATGTATTCCTACCTAAAAATTTCCAGCCGATAAAAAACACTGGAACATTTAATATTATATTTGTTATGGCCGGATCCCATCCCCATAAGAAATACATTAATAATGTAATACCAGTAAACCCACCTTCACCTAGGTTGTTTTGCATATTAAAATGAACAATGCCAAAAGAAAAGATTGCTGCACCTATTAAAATAAAGATGACGTTTTTAATTTTTATCCCAAATACCATTGTGAAAGCCTCCTTTTCTGTTGATATAATCTTACAAAAGCGCACTTTTCCTATTATAGCCAATTATAACCAAATGAACAATACAGTAGTATTTACAGGTCAATAATTTGTCAAATTAATGCCTATTAGCTAACATGAAGGGAGTTAATAATTTTTCAGGGGGAATATAGATGGCATCGAATAAAAAAACATATACAACAACTGAAATGCAGCAACGTGTAGATGATTATATTTCACAATTTAAAACAGGTTACTTTTCCCCTTTAGCTCAGATGGCTAGATTAACAGAGGAGCTCGGCGAAATGGCTCGGGAAGTTAACCATTATTATGGAGAGAAACCAAAAAAAGATTCAGAACAGGAGAAAGCCATTGAGGATGAGTTAGGAGATATGTTATTTGTTCTCATTAGTTTTGCCAATTCGCTAGACATTGATTTATCCGATGCATTTAATCGATCGATTAATAAAATAGAGACCCGTGATAAAAATCGTTGGACTAAAAAATAAATAAATGATAATAAATTATTGTAGAGTAGGTGTAGAATCATGAATATTGCATTGATAGCACATGACGAGAAGAAACAAGCAATAATCGGTTTTAGTATTGCTTATAGTCATGTACTCAAGAAGCATTCCGTATTTGCTACGGGTACAACAGGATTATTAATAAATGAAGCAACAAATCTTTCAATCCATAGATTTCAATCTGGACCAAAGGGTGGGGACCAACAAATTGGGGCGATGGTGGCAAATAATGAAATGGATATGGTTATTTTTTTCCGTGATCCATTGACTGCACAGCCACACGAACCAGATGTTAGTGCTTTAATGCGTCTTTGTGATGTCCATCTTATTCCATTAGCAACTAATTTGGCTGCAGGTGAAATATTAATCCGTGCTTTGGAACGTGGGGATTTTCAGTGGAGAGAAGTTGTAAAACAAAATAAACAAAAGGATATAGATAAATGATGAAAATAGGTATAACATGTTATCCAACTGTAGGTGGATCAGGTGTAATTGCAACGGAGCTAGGTATGTTACTTGCCGAACAGGGGAATGAAATTCATTTTATTACATCGAGCCTACCATTTCGCTTAAATCAAGTTAATCCATCAATCTTTTATCATGAAGTGGAACTAAACCATTATCCAGTCTTTCAATATCCTCCTTTTGACTTTGCATTAGCAAATAAAATGGCGGATGTAATCGATCGCGAAAAGCTCGATATTCTTCATGTACATTATGCGATGCCTCATGCCGTTTGTGCGATACTAGCGAGAGATATTGCTAGTCATGACGTTAAAATAGTAACTACTTTACACGGAACGGATATTACAGTATTAGGTATAGATCAAACATTTAAAAAGATGATAAAACATGGAATCGAGCAATCCGATGCAGTAACGGCAGTATCAAAAAGTCTAGTGAATCAAACGAAAGATATGCTCGGTGTAACCAAAAATATCGATGTGGTATATAACTTCGTAAATGAGAATGAATATAAAAAGAAAGAAATATCTTTCATAAAGAAAGAGTATGGAATTAATGAGAACGACAAAGTACTTATACATATTTCAAATTTCCGCAAAGTAAAACGGATCCAGGATGTAATTCATACATTTAAAAAGATTAAACAAAAGGTTGCATCCAAATTGTTACTTGTTGGCGATGGACCTGAATACTCAAACGTATGCCAGTTAGTTGATTCATTAGGACTTAAAGATGACGTATTATTTTTAGGAAAGCAAAAAAACATTAGTGATCTTTTATCCATATCTGATTTAAAATTACTTTTATCGGAAAAAGAGAGTTTCGGTTTAGTGTTACTCGAGGCAATGGCATGTGAAGTTCCATGTATTGGAACAGCTGTTGGCGGTATACCAGAGGTAATCGAACATAACGAAACCGGCTATCTTGTGGATGTAGGTGATACTGACAAAGCTGCTGATTTTGCGCTACAATTATTACAGAATGATGCATTGCTAAAACGATTTTCACAAAATGCACACACACGTGCTAGGGAATACTTTCATTCAGAAAAAATTGTAAAACAATACCAAAATATATACGATCGTGTTTTAACAGGAAACTAAAGAAAAAGTGGTGAACGGAATGCTTGATCAAACATTTCAAGAAGCAGTACATATCATAGATAAACTAGAAGAACACGGGTTTAAAGCCTACTTTGTAGGTGGATGTGTGCGTGACTTTTTATTGAAACGAAAAATTTCTGATATTGATATTGCTACTTCTGCACCACCTGAAGACGTTCAGCGAATGTTTTCAAACGTAATTCCTGTCGGATTAGAGCACGGTACAGTCATTGTTAGACATTTACATAAGTCCTATGAAGTAACAACTTTTCGTATCGATGGAAATTATTCGGATAACCGCCACCCGGACAACGTTGAATTTATTCAAACAATCGATGAAGATCTAAAGCGCAGAGATTTTACCATAAATGCCTTAGCGATGGATAACTCAGGTACCATCATTGATTTGTTTAATGGCATTAAAGATCTTGATCAAAAAGTTATTCGAACAGTTGGTAAAGGTAGCGCGAGATTCCATGAAGATCCGTTGAGAATTATACGTGCGCTTCGTTTTTCAAGTCAACTAGGATTTGTTATTAATCCCAATACATTAAGTGATATGCAAACGATAAGTCCTGAAATTACACAGCTTGCAGTTGAACGCCTGCGTGTTGAAATTACTAAGTTCTTTGGAGGGGCATATATTAACAATGGAATTGAATATTTGAAAAGCACAGAAATATATAAGTACCTTCCTGTTATGATAAACTATCCGTATATAATGTATGAAATTCCAATAAAGGTCAGCCCACTAGGAGGGTTTTCAGAGGTTGTAGTTTTTTTTCATTATTTAGAACCATCCGTTTCTATCAAGGAATGGTTTGATGCATGGAAGTGTTCCAACCAGGAAAAACGGGATGTTAAGCAGTTAATAACTTCAATAGATTATTATCTAGAGCATGGACTTAATAAATGGTTTGTCTATTGTTTAAGCGCATCATACTTTGATGCATTCGTACGTTTGATTAATGTGCTATACCCAAACCACCGTCTCACTAAAAATGAGGTGATCTCCATTCATGATTCACTTGTCATCCATTCTAGGGAGGAATTGCAAGTGAACGGGCATGACCTTATTTCTTTATTTCCAAACAAACGTAGAGGTCCCTGGATGCAAGAAATCTTAAATGACATAGAAAAACATGTGGTACTAAACCATGTGCCCAATAAAAATAATGAATTAAAGGATTGGATAAAATGGAATCCACCCGCAACAAATTAATCAAATTATTAGCTGAAAATGATTCCAATTATATTTCCGGACAGCAGCTGTCTGATGACCTGCAAATATCACGTGCGGCCATTTGGAAGCATATGAAAAAATTGGAAGAAGACGGTTATAAGATTGAAGGCAAAACAAAAAAAGGCTACAGAATTATTGAGTATCCGGCTAAAACTAGCGAGAATACCCTTCAATGGGGACTGCAAACAAATTGGCTAGGAAAAAAAATTATTCACAAGACATCCGCAACATCGACACAACATTTAGCCCATAAATTAGCAAGTGAAAACGCACCACATGGAACGGTTGTAATTGCTGATGAACAAACAGAAGGCAAGGGAAGAATGAATCGCTCTTGGTATTCCAGTAAAAATAAAGGCATTTGGATGAGTATCATTCTAAGACCAGAGATTCTTCCTTACTTAGCACCACAATTAACCCTTTTAACAGCTACTGTAATCGCGGATGTTTTTGACAAGCAATTAGGGGTTACCCCCCAAATAAAATGGCCAAACGATTTGTTGATTAATCAACAAAAGGCAGCGGGTATTTTAACTGAAATGCAGGCAGAACAAGATCAAATTCAATATATTGTGATTGGAATCGGGATTAACGTTAATCATTCAATCCACGATATTCCAGAGGAACTAAGTGAAAAAGCAACATCACTACATATAGCGTCTAACCAGGAAAGATCGATTAAGGATTTAATACAACAAATACTGCAATCAATTGAACCAGCTTATGACCACTATATAATGAACGGGTTTTCAGATGCTAAGAAAAAGTGGGAAAGCTATGGTTTTAAAATAGGTCAAGAGATTAAAATAAACACCATGAAAAAGTCTTGGATTGCTAGGTTTAATGGGATTGCAAGTGATGGTGCATTATTAATAGAAAATGATGACGGGCAGATCCAAAAAATGTATTCTGCCGAAATTGATTGGTTTGGAGGAGAAGAAAAAAATGAAAACAAGAATTGACCTTCAGCTTATGAAACAGGAAAAGAAAAAAATGACGATGTTAACCGCATATGATTATCCGGCAGCAAAGTTAGCTGAAGAAGCTGGGATGGACATGCTGTTAGTTGGGGACTCTCTGGGTATGGTTGTTTTGGGATATGATTCAACTGTTAAAGTAACTGTAAATGATATGATTCATCATGCAAAAGCAGTTAAACGTGGTGCTCCTAATACATTTATGGTTGTGGATATGCCATTCATGTCCTATCATATTTCATTAGAAGAATCTCTTTTACATGCACGTAATATCTTTCAAGAAACAGATGCACAGGCATTAAAAATTGAAGGTGCTACAACAGAATTATTAACCTTAACCAAACGTTTAACGGAAGCTGGTATACCGGTGGTAGCCCATTTAGGTTTAACTCCACAGTCCGTAAATGTTTTAGGTGGATATAAAGTACAAGGAAAAGACAAAAAAACGGCCGACAAATTAGTTGAAGACGCAAAGCAGTTAGAAGCAAACGGTGCTATTGCATTAGTGTTGGAATGTGTACCGATGGAGCTTGCAAAAACAGTCACAGACGCGTTATCAATTCCAACAATCGGCATTGGTGCAGGGGTAAATTGTGATGGACAAGTATTGGTTTATCATGATATTTTAAAATATGGTGTGGATCGTTTGCCGAAATTTGTTAAACCATATGTGGATTTAAATGTTGCCATAAAACAAGCAATTGAATCGTATCGTGAAGAGGTTGTTGGTCAAACATTTCCAACTGAGAAGCATAGCTTTATTTCACAGATAAGGGATGTATAAACGTTTTATAAAGACGAGGCGAATGCTGAGTTTTTATAAAAAGATATAGACAAAAAAGAAGGTAGAAAAAATGAAGATTATTCGTACGGTTCATGAAATGCAGGAAACAGCATTATCATTGCTAACTGATAATAAAACAATTGGTTTTGTTCCTACTATGGGTTTTTTTCACGAAGGTCATCTAGCGTTAATGGAACAAGCTAAAAAAGACAATGATATAGTGGTTAGCAGTATTTTTGTAAATCCATTACAGTTTGGTCCAAGTGAGGATTATGAACAATACCCCAGGGATGAAGAAAAAGACATTATTCACGCGGAAGAAACAGGTGCTGATGTCCTGTTTATCCCTGATACACAGGACATGTATCCAAGAAAAATGGTAATAACTTTGGATGTAACCGATCGTGTTAATGTAATGTGTGGGAGGTCACGTCCCGGACATTTTCAAGGAGTAGTAACTGTATTAGCAAAACTGTTTCATATAATACAGCCGACTAAAACCTATTTTGGCAGGAAAGATGCCCAACAAGTAGCTGTTGTTGATGCACTTATTGAGGATTTAAATTTTCCTATGGAGCTCATTGCATTACCAACTATTCGGGAGCAAGATGGATTGGCAAAAAGCAGCCGAA
This sequence comes from Virgibacillus necropolis, assembly GCF_044793635.1. GTDB lineage: Bacteria > Bacillota > Bacilli > Bacillales > Amphibacillaceae > Virgibacillus_F > Virgibacillus_F necropolis_A. The sequence goes on along the minus strand of NZ_CP084992.1, from coordinate 306,186 downwards.
ATGTTAATCTTCGTCAGGAGGAACGCGAGGAAGCCCCGTGGATCTATAAAGCTTTGGAAAATGGAAGACAACTAGTAGTTGACGGTGAGAAAAATCCTGATATAGTTGTAAAAGAGGTTCTGGATACGATTAATTGTTATACAAGTGGTAAAATAGATTATGTAGAATTATTAAGTTATCCGGATTTACAGCCAGTTTCTGTGATTGAACAACAAGTAATCTTAGCAACCGCTGTTTATTTTGAGGGAGCAAGATTAATTGATAATCTGTTGTTTGATAAGAATGGTGAAATAGCTAAACGTTTGAAGTAGGGGGAAATCGTATGTTTCGCACCATGATGAAAGCCAAAATTCATCGTGCACGAGTAACGGAGGCTAATTTAAATTATGTTGGTAGTGTGACAATCGACCAGGATATTATTGATAAAGTGGGAATTTTGCCACACGAAAAAGTACAAATCGTTAATAATAATAATGGTGCTCGTTTAGAGACTTATGTCATTCCAGGCGAGCGTGGTTCAGGTGTTGTTTGTTTGAATGGAGCGGCAGCAAGACTAGTTCAAACAGGTGATACAGTAATAATTGTTAGCTACGCACTACTATCTGATGAAGAGTTAATCTCATTTAAACCTAAAGTTGCATTAATGAATGAAGATAATAAAATTGAACAAGTAATTGAACAAGAACCACCACTTACGGAAATGTAAAGGTTTTGAATAAAGCGAAACTTCATTTAGTGTGGTTTTCTTTTTCTACACACTGAATATTAGTTGAACTAACATTAGCTTGCACGGGTTAAAGGTGGGTTTTATACCCCTAAAACTGCGGTGAATGGAGAAAAACTCTTATCATATTCGAATGATAAGAGTTTTTCATATATAATGAAAAGTGGAAGCGCCCGTTAATTGCCGTATGACCTGGATGGCTCCGTATGAAATAAAGGAAACACGAAGAGCGGAGCGATTCGATGTTGACTTATTGTAAGGAGGAGAAGGAAGGGCACTAGGCAATGGGCGCTGGAGCTAGATAATGAAAAGTGGAAGCGCCCGAGTTAATAAATTTTGTTTAATGTGTAAGTGACTGAGGTGGAGTAATGAATAGGTATGTTGTAATTGATCTTGAAACGACAGGTCATTCACCAACAAATAATGATAAAATTATTGAAGTAGGAATTGTTATTATTGAAGATGATAAAATTATAGGGGAATATGGTACATTTCTAAATCCAGATAAATCTATTCCAGCATTCATTTCAAATTTAACAGGAATTACGGATGAAGATGTTAAAGATGCACCGAGCTTTTCAGAAAAGGCAGATGAAATCGTGGCATTTTTTGAGGATAGTTATCTAATTGCGCATAATGTTCCCTTTGATCTAGGCTTCTTAAATGCTGAACTTATTAAAAATAATAAAAAGCCATTAAAAAACCCAGTAATTGATACGGTTGAACTCGCACGGATTCTGTTTCCTCAAGCACCAAGCTATAAACTTGGCCAGCTTGCTGAATATACCGATATACAACATACTGATCCTCATCGGGCAATTTCTGATGCATATGTAACTGCTTCATTATTTTTAAATTTAAAGCAAAAGCTTGCATCATTACCATATGAGACAATTGACCATTTACTACGATTAGAAAAAAAGCTGAAATCAGATCTGTATGAACTTCTTTTCACAAGGAGAGAGGCACAAGCATTCTCAATGGAAGAACAATCAGATATTACCTCCTATAAAGGATTGGCCTTTAAAAAAGCAAACGAAAAACAAGTCGAAAAACTACGAGTTCAATCTTCGTTTGGAGAGTATTTGGATTCGATTTATGAACTAAATGGATCAATGGATAACTTGATGGATCATTATGAGAAACGAATCGGGCAAAGGGAAATGTCTGAGGAGATATATGATGCCTTTCAAGGGAAAAAGCATGCGTTAATCGAGGCAGAAACAGGAACGGGAAAATCATTAGCCTACTTAATCCCGGCGGTATATGAATCAGTTTCATCGAAAAAACGAATTGTGATAAGTACATATACGACACAACTACAATCTCAGCTGTTGGATAATGAGATTCCATTAGTAAAAAAGCTCATTCCGTTTGATTTTAAAACAGCGTTATTAAAGGGAAGGCAGCATTATATTAGCCTTGAGAAATTTGAAAAAGAACTAGTTGATGGTACGAACGATAATTATGATATTACCTTAACAAAAGCAATGATTCTTGTTTGGTTAACCGAAACGGTAAATGGAGATTTTGAGGAAATTCAATTACCGTCCAAGGGGTTTATGTTTAATAAACGAATTTCCGCTGAAACGGAAGGAGTATATGATCAAACATCACCATGGTCAAAAAATTCCTTTTATCAAAAAGCACGTAAAAATGCGCAGCAAGCCGATATTATTATTACAAATCATGCATTGCTTTGTACGGATATGTCTAATGATTTCCAATTTATTCCCTCTTATCAAAAAGCAATTGTAGATGAGGCGCATCACTTAGAAGAAACAGTGTCAAAACATTATGGACTCAAACTGGATTATACTAATTTTCAATACACATTAAACAACATCGGTGCAACTGATGATGGGAATTGGCTAGCACGAATTATAGGTAATAATGATATCGATATACCAGAATGGAATGAAACATTCGCGTTAACTAAGTATGAAATAGACGACTTATTTCGCATGCTTTTTCAATTTGTGACAGATCAGAATCGCAGTCAAAGAGCGGTGAGTGATGTTGGGCGAATTCAATATCGCTTTGACAAAGACAAAGAGACTACTAGGGATTGGCAAACCATTAAAGAAATGGCGACAAGGTTGACCTTTTACCTTCGTGATCTTATTCACTTGCTTACCTATACGGAACAGCAACTATTAAAAATTGATGCATTAGACAGATCAACTCAAGACGATTTTTTAGTAACCATTATGGCATTGCAATCGTATATTGATCGAGTCGAACATTTATTTTTGATTGATGATCATGCACAACATGTAAAGTGGATTGAAATTGAAGCGTATGGTGCAAAAAACGCTGCATTTTTGTATAGTGAACCAATTGAAGTTTCTAATTTATTAGCTAAAGACCTATTTCGTGAAAAAGAAAGCATTGTTCTAACGAGCGCAACATTAACAATGAAACAATCCTTTTCATTTATTAAAAAACGGTTGGGAATACCGGAAGACCGTCTACTAACAAATAAAATTAAATCACCATTTTCTTATCATGATCAAGTACAACTTTTGGTTCCAAATGATTTTCCTGATGTAAAGGGTAATAATGTTGATGACTTTATTTATTCTACCTGCGAAGCAATCTTGTCATTAGCTGAGATTACGAAAGGACGCATGTTAGTCCTATTTACATCTTACGACATGTTAAAACGTTCTTATTATTTATTAAAAGAAATACTAGATACACAATATATGTTAATTGCTCAAGGTATCTCCAGTGGTAGTCGTTCCAGGTTAAAGAAAAATTTTATCAACTTTGATAAAGCCATTTTATTGGGAACGAGCTCTTTTTGGGAGGGCGTGGATATTCCCGGAGAAGATCTTTCTTGTTTAGTGATTGTCAGGCTTCCTTTTCAGCCACCGAATCACCCTGTATATGAAGCCAAGTCAAACTATTTAAAAGAGCACGGGAAAAATGCCTTTTTTGAATTGTCACTACCCAATGCTGTCATTCGTTTCAAACAAGGGTTTGGCCGACTGATTCGATCATCAAATGATAGAGGAATTGTATTCGTATGCGATGCACGGATGATGAAAGCGCGATATAGCAAATATTTTACAGAATCAATTCCAGATATACCGACAAGTTATACCTCGACACATGAGCTCATGGATAAAGCGAATGAATGGTTTTAAAAATAGGCTGTATTCCAAAAGATTGTTGCTTTTAAGAGAATAGATATAAACTGTGTCATAGCATACCGCTCCGGAAATACACTACGCTAACATAGTGACTGGAAGCAGTGCTATATGGCTTCTTTCACCTATGGCAGTTGATTGGAGCGGAGGACAGTTGACTCCTGCGGGAACAGAACGAGTCTGAAGACCCCGCAGCGGTGGTCTTCGAGGCTACTGAAAAAGTTAAAGTATAGTACTAAATATGTGGATCCACCATCGCATATTCGAATATACTTCGCGCACCTTAGGGCGAGTGTCAAGCCTCCTCGGACTGCCGTCCTGCGGGGTCTCGCCGACCTCTTGCTTCCCGCAGGAGTCTCCGTATATTCGAAATGCTAAGTTAAGCTGTAAAGTTAAATTTTTAAAATCCACCACTTTTTCAGTGGCCTTGTGGTCTTCCGCGAGGAGGCTGAAGCCGTGCCCGCGGAAAGCAACTGTCCGCATCGGAAATCAACCAGCAGTTACGTCGCAATATATATCAACTATGAAGATGAAAAGCAACAATGCATACGAAAAGAGCCTAAAAATAAAAAAAAGACTGATGTACAATTTTGTACATCAGTGAAAAAGATTGGGTTAGGATAATTATTTTGTTGAAAAATACAACAAACGGAACTAAATGCTTGTTATAATAAATGGTGAATGTTTTTCAAGCGGTATTTATAGTATGCTCAGGAGCAAAGCGTAAAATGTGTAGAAAAAATTGATAAAACAAGAAGGATTTATAATCGGAGGGAAATTGATGGATAAAAAATACGAAACACTTTCTACCGTAAAGATTGCCTATTCATCAGATTTATACAAAATTGTTGATACACTAAATAGAACTTTAAAGGAAGATGATCTAATGTTTGGATTAGCATTAGATGAAAAGAATAATGCGCAAGCAAAATTCACGATATACCGTACATAATAATAGGCCTAATTGGTTAAGGTGGGGAATAATTGGTCTTATTTTTGTGCTTATTTCTTGTTTTATTTATCTTTTTTTCTTATATAGTGATATTCAACAAAGTAGAACAGCAAATTATCAAGAAACAAAAAAAGAAGTATTGGACAAAACAAATGTGTCACAAATTGAAAATGTTACAAAATATAATGGAGAACATCAATTTCATGTTATTTTTGGTACAACAAAAAGTGGTGATGATAAAATTATTTTTGTCCCACTGGATAAAAAAAGCAATAAACCAACCGTTATTGATGGGTCAAAAATTATTACCAAGCAACAAATTAAGGATCAATGGGAACAGCAATGTCAAAACTGTGAATTAATAGATATTACCCCTGCGATGGAAAACAATAAACCGTTATGGGAAGTTACCTATGTAGATGATTCAGACCGCTATATTTTTGATTATTTATCAATATATGATGGAACACGTGTACAAAAATACCGACTTAAATCAATTTTTCATTAGAAAGGTGATAAAATGGAATTAGCAAATAGGGTAAAAACTTTGACACCATCGTCAACACTTGCAATAACCGCAAAAGCAAAAAGTTTGAAAGAAGAAGGTCATGATGTAATCGCGTTAGGTGCTGGTGAACCAGATTTTAATACACCACAGTACATTATTGAAGCTACTAAAGCGGCAATGGAAAATGGAATGACTAAATATACACCATCTGGTGGTATATTGAAGTTACGTGAAGCAATTTGCGCTAAATTTAATAATGACAATAATCTAAGCTATCAACCAGATGAGATTATTGTCACTACAGGTGCAAAACATGCATTGTACACGTTGTTCCAGGTATTAATAAATCCTGGTGATGAAGTAATTGTTCCTGCACCATATTGGGTGAGTTATCCAGAACAAATTAAACTTGCTGGAGGTAATCCGGTTATTGTCAAGGCAGCAGAGGAAAGTAGCTTCAAATTAACACCTGAACAATTGGAAGCTGAAATTACAGAGAATACAAAAGCAATCATCATTAATTCCCCAAGTAATCCTACAGGAATGATGTATGACGCAAATGAATTAAAAGCTTTAGGTGAAATTTGTGTAAAACATAATATTTTTATCATTTCAGATGAAATTTACGAGAAATTGATTTATACAGAGGATAAGCATGTTTCTATTGCACAAATTTCCGAGCAATTACAAAAGCAAACCATTATCATTAATGGAGTATCAAAATCACATGCTATGACAGGATGGCGTATAGGGTATGCTGCAGGCGATAAAACAATTATTAAGGCAATGACAAACCTCGCCTCACATTCTACGTCTAATCCTACCTCTATTGCACAATTTGCAGCACTTGCTGCTTATGAATCATTGGAGGATCCAATCACAGAGATGAAGCAGGCATTCAAAGAACGTCTTGATACATTTTACGATTTAATTGTTGACATCCCTGGAATTACTTGTGAAAAGCCAAAAGGTGCTTTTTACCTTTTTCCAAATGTTGAAGAAGCAGTAAAGCGTAATGGATTTGAATCTGCTGATGCTTGGGTAACTGCTTTACTTGAAGAAGAGAAGGTAGCACTTGTTCCAGGATCGGGATTTGGTTCACCAGGTAATGTACGATTATCTTATGCAACCTCAATCGATTTACTTACAGAAGCAGCAAAACGAATCAAACGATTTGTTATCAACCATCAATAATAGCAATACGGAGGGATTTAATTGAAAATCACGATATCACAATCACCAAAAAATGAAGAACAAACGGTTACTATAGGAGCATGGCTTGCTAATAAACGCTCAAGCGGTAAAATAGCTTTTCTACAACTACGAGATGGAACTGGATTTATGCAAGCAGTAGTTGCGAAGAGCGATGTATCAGAAGAAACATTTCAATTAGCAAAAAATATGACACAAGAGACTTCGATGTACATAACTGGTAAAATCGTTGAAGATACAAGATCACCATTTGGGTATGAAATGCAGGTAAGCGATATCGAATTAATTCACGAAGCAACTGATTATCCAATCACGCCAAAAGAACACGGCACGGAATTTTTAATGGATCATCGTCATTTATGGCTTCGTTCGAAACGCCAACATGCTGTGATGAAAATTCGGAATGAAATAATTCGCGCAACATATGAATTTTTCAATGAAAATGAGTATGTGAAAATAGATCCACCTATCTTAACTGGATCTTCAGCAGAGGGTACTACGGAATTATTCCACACGAAGTATTTTGAAGAGGAAGCCTATTTATCTCAAAGCGGACAGTTATATATGGAAGCTGCAGCAATGGCTTTTGGTAAAGTATTCTCATTTGGCCCAACGTTCAGGGCTGAAAAATCAAAAACAAGAAGACATTTAATCGAATTTTGGATGATTGAACCTGAAATGTCTTTCGTAGATCACGAAGAAAGTCTAGAAATTCAGGAACAATATGTCAGCTTCGTCGCACAGTCTGTACTATCAAATTGTAAACTTGAATTAGATATATTAGAACGTGACACAACAAAACTTGAAATGATTAAAGCTCCATTTCCTCGAATTTCGTATGATGATGCCATTACGTTATTAAAAGATAAAGGCTTTGATGATATCGAATGGGGTGAAGATTTCGGATCTCCACATGAGACCGCAATTGCTGAGCATTTTGATAAACCAGTATTTATCACGAATTATCCTGCAGAGATAAAGGCGTTTTACATGAAACCAGTGCCAGGACGACCTGAAGTTGTATTATGTGCAGATTTAATTGCACCTGAAGGGTACGGGGAAATTATCGGTGGATCACAACGAATCGATGATTTGGAATTAATGACAAAACGGTATGAAGAGCATGGGCTAACAAGTGAAGCATATAAATGGTATTTGGAATTACGTAAATATGGAAGTGTACCACACTCAGGATTTGGTTTGGGGCTAGAGCGAACTGTGGCATGGTTATCCGGAGTGGATCATGTAAGGGAAACAATTCCATTCCCACGATTATTGAACCGACTATATCCATAAACGAAAGCTCAAATGCTTTAAACAGCCTCGACACATTTAATGCAAATTCTTTATCACAATGGTTTGACTTAAAGATCTCGAGAGGAGATGTTGGAGCCAGACACATAATACGTATGAAAAAATCCCTTGTCAGTTCTTTTACAAGGGGTTTTTTACACGTAAGGAAAGTATTTTAGGAGACGCCAGTATAACATCAGCTATTAATGACTAGGCGACTACCGGGTTTTTCTAAAGCTTTTCAGAGAAGTATTCGTGCTATACTAGTAATGAGGTGTAAATTAATTATGACTAAATCTGTTCAATATCAAAACCTGTTAATTGACCAATTAACGATTCCGATAAAATTACTAACGACGTATAAATCTCTTGGTTTGGATGAAACGGATGCAATGCTGATTTTGCAATTACATCGATTTTTATATGAGAAAAATGAGTTTCCTACACCATATGAATTAGCTTTGACATTAACATTAAGTGAACAAGATTGTGCCAAAGCATTAAGAAAGCTAATTCAAAAAGATTACTTATCCATTCAACAAAAACAAAACGATGAAGATAGGGTATCTGAAGTGTATTCATTAGATCCACTTTGGAATAAAATTTTCAACCAAACGGAACAAAAGCAAAAGTCTGAATTAGAAGATGGGACATTGTTTATTTTGTTCGAACAAGAGTTTGGACGACCTATTTCTCCGTTTGAAATAGAAACAATTAACGTGTGGTTAGATGAAGATAAGCTGGAGCCATCACTAATAAAAGCCGCATTACGAGAGTCTGTATTGATGGGTAAATTAAATTTTAAATATATAGATCGAATCCTTCGCGAGTGGAAAAGGAAGGGCATTTTAACAGTTGAACAAGCAAGGGAATCAAGTAAGAACTTCCACAAAAAGCAAACAACACCTAGCAAAAACACGGAAAAAAGAGATACATCATTTTATTATAATTGGTTAGAAGAGGAGGACTAGAACCTTGTTAACTAAAGCGCAGGTAAGGTACTCCTTGGATGAAATAACAAAAATGTTTCCTGATGCGGAATGTGAACTTATTCATAAAAACCCGTTTGAGTTAGTAATTGCCGTTTTGCTTTCGGCCCAATGCACAGATGTTCTTGTCAACAAAGTCACCAAATCCCTTTTTCAAAAATATAAAACACCTGAGGATTATTTGGCGGTCCCATTAGATGAGCTGCAACAGGATATCCGATCTATTGGATTATATCGGAATAAAGCTAAGAACATTCAAAAGTTGTGTAGATCTTTACTAGACGAGTACAGTGGGGAAGTTCCAAATACGAAGTCGGAATTAGTAAAATTAGCGGGTGTAGGGCGCAAGACTGCAAATGTAGTTGCTTCAGTAGCATTCGGAGAACCTGCAATAGCAGTAGACACGCATGTGGAACGTGTTTCGAAACGATTAGGAATTTGCCGCTGGAAGGATTCTGTGACGCAAGTTGAAGAAACGCTGATGAAAAAGGTTCCAAAAGAAGAGTGGACTGCAACCCACCACCGGTTAATTTTCTTTGGTAGATATCATTGCAAAGCTAAAAATCCAAATTGTCCGGAATGTCCTTTATTGGATATATGTAGGGAAGGGCAAAAAAGAATGAAAAAACGTTAAAAAATAAGATCACTCATTTAATTGAGTGATCTTATTTTTTGTATTTTAGTTTTCTAGTTATTCTTCTTACGGTTGTGGTTCATTTTCTCCTTCAGGGTCAGCTTCCGTTTGTTCCCCAGGTGGAACTTGTGCTGATGTTGTTGCAGGATCACTTTTATTACCAGCCTCATCAATTGTTACAACTGATATCGTGTACGATTGACCTGGCTGAACACCAGCGCCCTCGATAACAAGACCATTTGATTGAACTTGTTGTGTCTGAGGTGATCCACCACTAGGAGTAACCGTTACCTCAAAGGCGGAAAATGGTTTGTTATATTGCCAAGAAACGTTAATTACATTTCCTCTTTTATCATATTTTGCTCTTAGTCCTTTTACAGGCTCTGCGGCCGCTTTTTCATCCTGGTTGCCGTCTTCTCCGCCTTCATTTTCTTCTTCGCCTTCTTCATCATCTTCTTTTTTATCACCGGGCACTTTAACACCGGTAGTTTTAGCTTCACTAGTGTTTGCAGAATCACCCTTGCTCACTGCAATAACTTGAATTTCATATTCTGATCCTGGTTCAACATTCGAAATTTCTAGTGACTTTTCTTCTGTAGAGGAGAGCTCTTGCATCGATCCACCGTCAACACTAGCACTTACTTGGAATTCTACATCATTTGAATCGTAACCCCAATTGACTTGAATGGATTGTGAATCTTTATCATATTTTGCTTTAAGACCACTAACTGGATCAAGTTCATCGTACCTTTCAGACGTTTTAGTTGGCGTATTACCTTTAACAAAAAGTCCTGTTACAATTTCTGACTCTGGTGTATAGTCACTTGGTAACTTAGCCGGTCTTGAACCTTCCTCGACAGCCACTTCTACTACTGAATCAGGTTTTTGGAAATCGGCTGTTTCTTTGTCTTTCGATAATTCCATCATCGTGTATTTGAATAATGCATGTGGAATCTGTGTACTTTCTAATGTTCTTTCGTTTTTGTTATACCCAGTCCAAACCGAGATTGTATAATTTGTTGTATATCCACTAAACCATGAATTATTAGCACGATCTTTTCCTACTACATTTGTTGTTCCCGTTTTACCAGCAACTGGTAGGCCTGGAATGTCGGCATTTTTACCGGTTCCTTCTGAAATAGCTGTTTTTAACATATCAGTTACCATATATGCCGTATAATCGGACATCACTGCCTCAGGTTCTGGTTTAGTATCCACTTCTTTTCCATCAGGGAATACAACTTTTGTTACGGAATATGGTTCATTGTAGATACCTTCGTTTGCAAATGCGCGGTAAGCTCCAGCTAGTTCTAGTGGAGAAGTACTTGTATCTGAACCACCTATTGCATCCCGAATCCCCATGCTATCAATCTCATAGCCTAAACTTTCGGCAAATGGCTTAGCTTTATCATAGCCAACTTCCTCTAGCGTTTTTGCAGCTGGAACGTTTAATGATTCCGCAAGCGCTTTGCGAATTGATATCCACCCTTGATATTCTCTATTCCAGTTTCTGATTGGGCTTGTTCCCTTTACTTCATATGGTTTGTCATCGTTAATCTGATGATAAGTGGACCATTTCAAGTGTTCAATGGCCGGTCCGTATACTGTGACTGGTTTTATAGTAGAACCAGGTTGACGATTAATATCAAGTGCATAGTTGTAACCGTCATTTTCCAGACTGGACCTACTACCACCAATCGCGCGAATAGCTCCACTTTGAGTATCCAGTACTACCATACCAGCTTGCATTTCCTCATCATAGTATGGAATAGGGTTATTTTCATCACTAGACATTAAATGTTCTACATGTTCTTGCGCATCCGTATCAATAGTTGTATAAACTTTAAGTCCATCTGTATAAATATCAGCGCCATCTACTTTTGCTGCAACTTCTTTTCTCACTTTTTGCATGAATGCTGCATAGGAAGATTTATCAGGTTCTGATTCCTTTAATAGGGAAGGGATGTCTACTTGTTTCGCTTTCTCCGCTTCCTTTTCCGAAATTTTGCCATGCATAACCATAAGATTCAATACTGTTTCCATTCTACCCTTCATTAATTCAGGACTTTCAAAAGGGTTATAAGCAGATGGTCGTTGTGGTAAGCCTGCTAAAATTGCTGCTTGAGGCAATGTAAGTTTACTTAGGTCAGTAATCCCAAAGTATGTCTCTGCAGCTTTTGCTACGCCATAAGCACCACTTCCGTAATAAACTCTATTTAAATACATTTCCAAGATTTCTTTTTTAGAGTATTTTTGTTCTAACTTTAACGCTAACCATTGTTCCTGTACTTTAATACTAATTTTTTTCTCGTGTGATAAAAAGGCTTTTTCTACAACCTGTTGTGTGATTGTACTTGCGCCCTCGGAACCAAATCCTTCGGTGATATTTGCAATTATTGCACCACCGATTCTCCAGATATCGATTCCTGGATGTTCAAAAAAGCGGGAATCCTCTGTTGCGATAACAGCATCTATTAGAACAGGTGGTAAATCGCTGTAACTGATTTTAGTTCGTTGCTTGTTCCCTAACTCCGCTATTAATTCTCCATCTTTATCATATATTTGAGATGAGAATGGGGTGGAGAGTTTTTCTGCATCAATTTCAGGTGCGGTGGCAATATAATAAGTAAATAGTGCACCTACACCAATGATCATTGCTAGCATTAGAATACTCGCTATTAATAATATGCGTTTCCATAATGGTTTCTTTTGTGATTTCTTTTGTTTGCGTCTTGCTGTTCGAGATTGGCTATCTTGTGCCATTCTACATCTGCCTCCGTTCTAAAAATAAAGCTTATCAATAATTGCTAAATAGTCAATTCTCTTTTGATAATGAAAAGGGATTAGATATCCGTCGTTTTTAATATCCTGATAAGGGATGGATTTTCTTTCACCATTTAATTTGTCGTCCCAATAAGGAAAAAGTTTCTCAAGCGGAAAAAGATACGTTTCATCAAATTGGGAAAATCGAATAAGTAAAAAGGAAATCCCACCATGCTTCTCCACAGCACGCATGTGATTAAGCTGATGATCATGTATGTTTGCCAATGGAAATCGTGTTTTGTTTTTGGTTTCTTTTGCTTCAAAATCAATATGTTTTCCCCGATATACACCATTGTAATCGGTTGTTGATGCCTGTTTGAAATACCCTTCAGTGATTACTGCAGCACTTCGTCTTGGATAATTAACTTTTACAATTTGTACTGGTGTAGGTTTTTTATGAATAACAGCAATATTTGAATCTAAATAGAAGGAATTCGTTATATTAATATCATCTTCTAATGTCATTCCTCGATTACTGTATGCATTATCTGAGTTAGTCACTGCACTTGATCTTGTACTTGCATGTTTTTTTCCATTAGGGTAATTCATCGCTTTCCCCCCTAACATATTTAAGTATCATAACAGAAAAATGATTGTGAGAGTAGGTACAAGTATGTACATAACTTTTAAAAAAGAAGACTATCTACATTATATTATAAAACAAACAAAAACACATAATATCGATAATATTACCCGAACACATGCATATCAAAACTTTTACTTTCGTTTCCCGGAAATAAAATGGGCATTTGTAGCTAGTATTGTTTCACGGAACGCTGGTTGGAATATGACAGATCTTGAATTGGGACCGTATCGAAAACTTCTAGGTAAAACTGAACGAACCCGATTATTTATGACATACGAGCGTGCAAATTGGCTGATTTTTTCAGATGCATATCCTCAATTATTAACCTACAAGCTGTCCTGTAAACTAAATAAGCCAATGTTTCATTTACTTTCTGATTTACATGTGTCCAACTATATGAAAGAAGAATGGAAATATTTTTGGAAATACCATGATAAAGAACGGTTAATGACTGCTTTAATTATTAATGAACAAAATATCATCCATGAACCAGTTTTGAAACAATCTTTTTTTCGTTTTCATGTATTTGATAAATTACCTTATCGATTACAAAATTTGTTATACATGAATGCTGTGATATTACCTTCTAAAACATTGCCTCTGTATGGGGCTTATGTTCATAACTTCACGAACCTCTCCAATCGTATAGCATTAGGGAAGCATCTAGCAACTACTATTTATAGTCCAACGTATTATTCAAAATTAGTTGACTTTACAATTAGTGAAAGTCACACAGGTTCTAGATGGGATTATGAAAAATATTTGAATTTCCCTTTTCCTGAAAGTCCAGCACTTCAAAAGATTTATCCACCTATCACACATCAAGACATTATTCGAAATGACTGGTATAAATGGAGGGGTATCAAAAAGAAATGGACTGATCACACTAAGTCAAGTTTAAAAACAAATATAGGTGAATCCTTCTATAGAAAAAGAACAATTTTATTTACCTATGTATCTGTAAAAGAAACGTTATTGCATTAAATAATTTGTCTAATAACTTCTTTAATGTACTAAATGCCACTAGTTTTGTCGAACACAAAGGTGCTGCATGTTTGATGGCGAACAATATGTTATAAGAGTATGGGAAAGGGAGGATAAATAATATGGGTGTAGTACGAAAGGAAATTAATATTGTTGGTGACGGTCTGAATCAAAAGGGGACAATTGATTCACTTCAGCATATTTATGATCAGCTACAAATGATTGATCATGTTCTAGATCTACAAGTTGACCATGCTATCCTTGATACTTTTCAACGTCATAATAAACAGATAAATGAAGCAATGAAAGAAAAAAGTCGCATGGTTTGTTCGCTTCACGACCGATAAGTTTTAATCATATTTATCAGGCTGCTTGTGTTTTTCTTAATAGGAATCTTGTTAATTTAATGATAAAGTAGGAGGTGATAGGTAAGAAAGGTGCGTAATACAAGAATGGATATCAAAGAACAAACGATAGAGTTGAAAAAACAACTTCAAATGCTAAAGGATAATTATGAAGAAAATGATCCGCCAGAAAATAAAAAAGATATGACGTTCTTCACATATGTAAAAAATAAGACAGAACCTATTTATACAATGCTAGAAACGTGGGAAACGGATGCGCTGGAAATTGTAAAACAAAGAAAAGTGGATGTTCATCCCCACCAGATCACATCAACCAGAGAAAACATGGAATTGTTACTAATGCATAGTTTTTATATTGATGCTAAACGTAAACGTTACATGGAATTAAATCATTCCGTTCTCTATATTTTTGATCAATTACTACGTGATTTGTAATAGAACGAGAACCTTCTTTACAATTAGTAGCGAATCTTTTATACTAATTTTCCACAATGTGTGAGAGGAGAACATGCATGAAAAAAGAACAGTTAATGGAGAAAGCAATTGAAATACGTAGTAAAGCATATGTACCGTACTCTAAATTTCCAGTTGGAGCTGCTTTGCTCACGAAATCTGGTAAAGTTTATACGGGTTGCAATATAGAAAATGCTGCATATCCTGTGAGTTTATGTGCGGAACGAGTAGCTATTTTTAAAGCTGTATCAGATGGTGAGACAGAGTTCGCTGAATTAGCAGTGGCAGCTGATACGGATCGTCCAGTGCCACCATGTGGTTCATGTAGACAGGTTATGAGTGAATTTTTTAAACCAGAGACTACCATTCATTTGACCAATTTACATAATCAATTAAAAACTGTTACAATGGAAGAACTACTACCATTTTCATTTCAACCACATGACCTAACGAAATCCTAAAAGAAGCCGAGATTCCAGCTTCTTTTTTACTTAGGAAAGCTTGAACAGAAGCCTAGATTTACAAAATGGTATAATAAATATGTAACTCATAATCCACTACTAGACACATATAGTTAAAATTGACATTTCGGTAATTGTTTGAAAAAATGAAAAAGACTTTGTAGAAGATATGAGGTGATTATAAAATGAGTTTAAATCGTATCAATTTGAGTGGCAAAGACATACTTGAAAAAGATTTTAAAACGGCGATGCGTGGATATAATCAAGAAGAAGTAGATGAGTTTCTAGATTCAGTAATACAAGACTATGATACGTTCCAACAAGAAATTGATCGATTAAAACAAGAAAACGAAAGACTGAAGAC
Organism: Virgibacillus necropolis; assembly: GCF_044793635.1. GTDB lineage: Bacteria > Bacillota > Bacilli > Bacillales > Amphibacillaceae > Virgibacillus_F > Virgibacillus_F necropolis_A. The sequence continues at coordinate 290,683 of NZ_CP084992.1, read as the reverse complement.
GCAATCTGATCAAACGAGAACACGTTCGACAACTCCTAATCATCAGGTTAATTATGATGTTTTAAAACGATTATCCAACTTGGAAAAAGCTGTATTCGGTAAAAAGTTTGCTGAAACAGAATAAACACCTGTTACTAAATTAAGTATAATATGTTATAATCTATTGTAGTTAAAAATTAAATACTCATGTAATCGCTGCATATCTTTGAATATGTAGAGGAAAGTCCATGCTCGCACAAACTGTGATGTTTGTAGTGTTCGTGCTTGACGAAATCATAAGTCAAGGTAACCAAATTGGTTAACGGCAAGGGAACTCCCTAAGTCTGACGATATGGGATACGATCTTTGAAAGTGCCACAGTGACGGAGTTAGATCGGAAACGGTCTAAGTGGAACGAGGTAAACCCCACGAGTGAGCAACCCAAATAATGGTAGGGGCATCTTTGATTAGGGAAATGAACCGAAAAAAGGACAAGTTATTTACTTGTAGATAGATGATTACAACCTGCGTACAAGGCTGACCACCACTTGAGTACAACGGTACAGAACATGGCTTACCTGAGTATTAATGGTCTACATAATAAACCCTTTTAAAAGTATCTAGAGCTTTTAAAAGGGTTTTTTCTTTAATGTCCTGTTTCTATTTCAAATCTCTATCTATTATGTGGTAGACTATACATAATTTAGTTTTAATCAGAAAGGAACGAAAAAATGGCTCAGAATGTCACACTTATCGCAACGGCCGCTATGGGTTTAGAATCAGTTGTTGCAAATGAAGTTAAGGAACTTGGTTACGAGGTAAACGTAGAAAATGGAAAAGTAATCTTTGATGCGCCAATCTCTGCAATACCTAGATGTAATTTATGGATTAGAACAGGCGATCGAATAAAAGTGCTTGTAGGTGAATTCGAGGCAACATCGTTTGATGAGCTATTTGAAGGAACCAAATCAATACCATGGGAGTCTTTTATTACAGAAGATGGTCAATTCCCTGTCAGTGGTAAATCCGTTAAATCAAAACTGTACAGTGTGCCTGATTGTCAAGCCATTGTAAAGAAAGCGGTTGCAGAAAGATTGAAGTTAAAGTATGGTTTAGCATCAAAAATGCCCGAAACTGGAGCCTTATATCGAATAGAAGTTGCCATTCTTAAAGATAAGGTATCGCTGACTATGGATACATCTGGAAGCGGATTACATAAGCGCGGCTACAGGGTAGGGCAGGGGGATGCGCCTTTAAAAGAAACAATGGCTGCAGCTTTACTTAAATTAACAAACTGGAAACCAGAATACCCTTTAATTGATCCTTTTTGTGGATCAGGTACCGTAGCAATTGAAGCAGCATTAATTGGTCAAAGCATCGCACCAGGATTTAACAGAGATTTCGCCTCTCAGGACTGGGATTTTGTAAAAAATAAATATTGGGACCAAGCCTTTGAAGAAGCTGAAGATAAAGCAAATTATGATCAAAAGCTACAGATAATCGGTTCTGATATTGATCATAACATGATAAAAATTTCAAAGGAAAATGCACGAGAAGCAGGTTTAGGGGATTTAATTTCCTGGAAACAGATGCAAGTAAGAGACTTGTTCCTGCGTAATGAAAATGGATATATTGTTAGCAATCCTCCTTATGGTGAGCGGATTGGTGATCGGAAAGAAATCGCTAAAATGCATAAGGACTTAGGGACAATCATGAAGAACCATCCGAGCTGGAGTGTGTATATTATTACGGCCTATGAAGACTTCGAGAAGCAATACGGGGAAAAGGCAACCAAAAAAAGAAAACTATTCAATGGATTCATTCGAACAGATTACTATCAGTACTTTGGAAAGAAAGTCGAGGGGAAATAGTTTTGGATAATGTAGCACAAGCAGAAAAAGATTTTAAAGAGTTATTAAAAGAACAAAATGCTTACAGAGAGACAATCATGTTGACACATTGGGATATGAGAACGAAAATCCCCAAAAAAGGCGTGGAACAGCGATCAGAAGTGGTTGGATTCTTGTCAGAGAAATTACACCAGATTGAAACATCAGAGAAAATGAAAAACTTTATCGATGTATTAAAGGAGCATTCAGAGGACGATTTTATCAAGAAAACAGTGGCTGAATGTGAAGAGATATACGAACGAAATCGTAAAATTCCATCCGCTGAATTTAAAGAATATGTCATGCTTCAATCCAAATCAGAATCCATTTGGCAAGAAGCTAAGGAAAAAGACGACTTTTCTTTGTTTCAACCATATTTAGAACAACTAGTTGAATATAATAAAAAGTTTGCGAATTATTGGGGATATAAGGACCATATTTATGATGCATTACTAGATAACTATGAGCCTGGTGTTACTGTGAAAACATTAGATCAGGTTTTTCCAGATTTAAGAAAGTCTTTAACGGGCTTATTGGATCAAATTTCTGCTAGCTCTGTTAAACCAGATCCGTCCGTTTTAGAAGGGCATTTTCCAAAAGAAAAACAAGAAGCATTTAGTTTAGCTATTTTAGAAAAAATGGGATATGACTTTTCTTCCGGACGTCTTGATGAAACTATTCATCCGTTCGCAATTGCTTTAAATCAAAATGATGTACGTGTGACTACAAATTATGATGAAACTGATTTCCGTACAGCGGTTTTTGGCACGATACATGAAGGCGGACATGCTCTATATGAGCAAAATATCAGTAAAAGCTTGGCGAATACACCACTTTCTGATGGAACGTCAATGGGAATACATGAGTCTCAATCTTTATTCTGGGAAAACTTTGTTGGTCGAACTAAATCATTCTGGAATTCTCATTATGATTTATTTAAATCATTTGCACCAAAGAATTTGCAGGAAGTTCCATTAGATGATTTTTATCGTGCTGTAAACGAAGTAAAACCATCGTTTATTCGAATTGAAGCAGATGAATTAACGTATCCGCTCCATATCATGATTCGTTATGAGCTTGAAAAAGGCTTGATTAATGGGGACATAAAGGTAGCAGATTTACCACGTCTGTGGAATGAAAAGATGCAAGAATACTTAGGAGTTACTCCACCAAACGATCGTGTCGGAGTTTTACAGGATATTCATTGGTCTGGGGGAGACTTTGGTTATTTTCCTTCTTATGCATTAGGGTATATGTATGCCGCACAATTCAATCATACGCTTCAAAAAGAATTGGATGTAGATCGGCAAATTGCATCAGGTAATTTCACACCAATAAGAGAATGGTTAACAAAAAACATCCATCAGTATGGGAAAATGAAGAAGCCACTCGAGATTGTTGAAGATGTAACAAATGAAAAACTCAACTCTGACTATCTAGTGAATTATTTAACAGAAAAATATACGGACATTTATAAGCTTTAAACCAAAAACAGGACCCTACATAGTCCTGTTTTTTCACGCAAGGAAAGTATAAACGAAAGTCTGTCTAGCTCCAGCGCCTAGCCCCTCGAGATTTTAAGGCGAATCTCTTTGTGATAAAAATCATCACTAAGAGATTCGCCTTAAACTTGTCGGGGCTGACCAAGGCGCTTGCGCTTTTCTTACAGGTATTATTTTTTCATAAACGTGCATCCTATATGAAAGATAATGAGGTGATAGAGTGGCATATATTGGTTCTGTTGGTCTTGGTATTCCTAAACATGAATTACGTCAAAATGAAGTTAAACAACTTGTAAAACATATATTTCCCTATAACGAAAAACAATTAGAGAGATTAATGCCAGTTTATGATCATGCCATGATTAGTAAACGTCAACTTGTGGTTGATGCAGAATGGTTTAAGAATTCACATACATTTAAAGAAAAAAATGATTTATATCAAAAATACGCATTAGAATACTCACTTGAGGCGATGGATCAATGCTTATCGAATGAGCTTCATTTAAAAGATACAATTCCATATGAGGCGATTGATATGATAGCATTTGTATCAAGTACAGGAATTGCTACACCCTCAATGGATGCACATCTTATAAATAAGCGCCCGTTTCGACCGGATGTTGTGCGTCTGCCATTATGGGGATTGGGTTGTGCCGGTGGTGCTATAGGAATAGCCAGAGTATTTGATTGGATTAAAGCACACCCAACAAAGACAGCTTTATTAGTATGTTGCGAATTATGTAGTTTAACGTTCCAAAAAGATGATGCATCCAAAAGTAATTTAATTGGAACTGCACTTTTTGGAGATGGTGTCGGTGCAGCACTATTAATAGGAGAGGAATCACCATACCGTAGTTATAATAAAAAAACCATGCCTAAAGTAAAAAAAAGTAGCTCACACATAGAAAAGAATACTTTGTCTGTTATGGGGTGGGACGTAACGAATAATGGTCTTGGAGTAATTTTTTCTAAAAGTATTCCTAGCCTTGTTAACACCTTATGGAAAGACCACATAACGAACTTTTTATCTGAAAATCAGCTAACTAAAGAGACTATTCATTCGTTTATTGCTCATCCAGGCGGAAAAAAGGTGATAGAGGCAATGGAGGAAGTTCTACAGCTATCAGGTGAGAAATTACTTCATTCCTATCATGTGCTCAAAGAACATGGAAATATGTCTTCTGCCACAGTAATTTTTGTACTCAATGAATGGATGAAAGAAGACGTTGCCGAAAATGAGTTAAGTATACTATCTTCACTTGGGCCAGGATTTAGTTCGGAATTATTACTTTTGGAGTGGTGCAATTGACAACATGGATCTGGGTTCTATTAGCAGTTGTAATTTGTCAGCGTTTGATTGAATTAGTTATAGCACGAAAAAATGAAGAATGGATGCTACGTCAAGGTGGAGTAGAACGAGGCGCGGAACACTATAAGTGGTTTGTTGCTGTACATGCCTTGTTTTTTATCAGCATAATAGTGGAATGTTTACTTAGAAATAATCCTATTGAATCGATAAACTATTTTCTGTTTAGTATATTTATACTCACTCAGTTAGCAAGGGTTTGGTGTATTACAAGTTTAGGTAAATTTTGGAATACAAAAGTTATTATTTTACCAGGCGCTTCTTTGCGTACAACTGGCCCGTATAATTATATTAAACATCCAAATTATTTAATAGTCGGGATTGAATTATTTGTGATTCCATTACTTATCGGTGCACCGATTACGGCAATAACTTTTCCTTTAGTACACATCTTTTTACTCATTAAATGGCGACTTCCAATTGAAGATAAAGCACTAGCAGACATTCGTTCTATGGAAAAAGGATAACAATATGTTAACTAGTTTTGTTGTCGACTATTAAGTTCAGTATTCTTTTTTTCTTTAGGAGCGACTGTGTATTTAGTATGGACGGAGTTTGTTTGTATAAGCAGGATAAAGCAACAAAATCCAGTTAACCGTTCGCGATATTGAGTGACAAAAAGCTGGTCGGAATTAATCCGAGATCAACGGTACTTTCTAGTCTTGCCTCGGATTGACACTGAGTTTAAATCAAATAAACGTATTATACAGATTATATTTTAAATAAATCCCAATTTCTCATTTATGACAATGAGAGAATTGGGATTTTACTAATGATATCTCCTTACATAAGAACCAGGTTAAATTCCGTATTATTTGTTGAAGCGCAGTAGAAATATACAATAAGTATTTCGCCTCTTTTCATATTCCTAAACAAATTTTAATATATATGACAGATATTGAAAGGTGGAAATAGGATGACAATTAGAAAGGTATCCTTAGCTGATTGTAGGGATGGCTAAAGTACACATATAAGTATAAAATCCGAAAAGCTTTTAGAGTTCGTATAGGGAGGGATTATGTTGATTGAACTGTGGATGTCAATTATTACAGCCTCATCCGGTTTTATAGGTGCTTTAATTGGTGGGATAATAACCTCACATTCTGCAAAAAAACAAATTCAAGTGGAGAGCGATAGAATTAATGATGAAAAGAAAGAAGCTGAAAGACTTAATGTTAAGGTTGTTAAGACTTTTTTAATGAATGAAATAAAATATAACATAGCATTATTACAAGAATTAGAGGAAGCCTTTAGGCTGGAATTTAATTATTATAAGGAAAATTCTTATATATTTAACAAAGAGTTTAAGTTCGAGGAATATGATAGGGTGAAATACGAACTTATAAAATATCCATCACTGACAATTAATACAACTGTTGAAATCTATCAAGCTTTCTATTTATTGAGTAGAAAAAGGGATTTTAAGTCATATACTGAAAACGAATATGATTTTGTAAAAAGGATATATAAAAATTCCTTGATAATGAACTTTGACTTTGAAATACCTAAAATTGTAAGTTTATAAAGAGGCTGGGACAAAACTCAGTAAATAAATAAAAGCGTGGTACTCACCGTGTAGGTGAAATACCGCGCTTTTATTATATAATCGTATATTTTCACTAAACAAAAAGAACCCCTTTTGATAGAATTAAAGTAACTACACAATAACTATCGGAGGGATTCTTATGTTTAAAAATTATAACATAAATCAAGTTGTTTTGCCGCTAGATTTAGAAATAAAGTTGGACAAAAATGATATTGCCTATGCGGTAAATGATGTTGTAACACAGATTCCGGATGAAGCATTCGCTACCTTTTCTCGTGAAACTGGATGTCCAGCCTATCACCCGCAAATGATGATGAAAGTTATCTTGTGTGCCTACACGCAGTCGGTTTTTTCTGGAAGAAAAATCGAAGGGTTACTCAAAGACAGTGTGCGTATGATGTGGTTAGCGCAAGGATATGAACCAAGTTATCGTACCATCAATCGTTTTCGTGTGCATCCAGAGGTTAAAGAAATACTCCGTCAGTGTTTCGTGCAATTCCGTTGTCAGTTGGTGAAAGAAAAACAGATTGATGAAGAAGCGATTTTTATTGATGGAACCAAGGTTGAGGCGAATGCTAATAAATTTACGTTTGTATGGCGTAAATCGATTGAAAGGTACAGTGTTAATTTGGTGGAAAAGTCCAACCAAATGTATGATGAATTATTGGAAAAAGAAATTATTCCAGGCATTGAACGCGAAAGTTCGGACGAACTTTCCACTGACGAACTCACAAAAGTCGTGAAACAGCTTGATGACGAGGTAATGACCTACGACAAAAAAATAGAAGCGAGCGAGGTCGGTAGCGAACGAAAACAAGTTCGATCGGAGCGCAAAGCACCCAAACAATACCGCAAACAATTTAAAGATTTTGTGGCGCGTAAACAAAAATACCAAAACGACATGGAAGTCTTTGGAGAACGCAACAGTTACTCGAAGACGGATCATGATGCCACTTTTATGCGAATGAAAGATGATTATATGAAGAACGGTCAACTAAAAGCAGGTTACAATGTGCAGGCTGCGACGGAAGGACAATATGTGCTCGCTTATGATGTATTCCCAAACCCGACAGATACACGCACCTTCATTCCATTTCTGGATAACATAGAGAACAATTTCTTTAAGTTGCCGAAGCATATTGTCGCTGACGCAGGGTACGGAAGTGAACAAAACTACGAAGATGTCATGGAGAATCGAAAACGCACCCCGCTGATTACCTATAACCAGTATCGAAAAGAGAAGAAAAAGAAACATAAAAATAACGTTTTCCATACAGCCAATTGGGAATATAACAAGGAAGACGATACGTTTACCTGTCCAAATGGAAAACAATTGATGTTCCGGCACGTGTCCAATCGAACAGACAAATACGGACTGACACGAACGTTTAAAGTCTATGAGTGTGAGGACTGTTCAGATTGTCCATTGCGTTCCCAATGCACCAAAGCGAAGGAAGGAAATAATCGAAAAATTTATTACAATGAAAAATGGGAACGCCAAAAAGCATATATTAGGCAGCTGCTTTCGGAAGAGGAAACTGGTGAAATCTACGGCAATCGTAAAATCGATGTGGAGCCAGTCTTCGGATTCCTGAAGGCTAATTTGTGCTTCACTCGTATGTCTGTGAGGGGTGAAGAGAAGGTAGAAAATGAATTAGGATTTGCATTCATGGCGGTAAACTTGAGGAAGTACACCGCCATGAAGATAAATCAACGAAAAGATAATGAAAATAATCCAACGAAAAATGGTTCCGATCATCAAAAACCGATGATCGGAACCATTTTTAAGTTAATTTTGGCTAGTTATGTCCCAGCCTCTAGCAATATGATTATAGATTAACTACTCTTTTTTGTGCATGAATTTTGCAATATACATGAACGGCGAATCAATTAATGCGACTACAAATTTTATTACATAGGTTGTAATGAAGATTTCTAGCCAAACATCGAATGGATATTGGCCATAAAAAGCTATACTACAAAACACGATAGTATCAAGCAATTGACTCAACATTGTTCCGACATTATTCCGAATCCACAAATACTTAGTTTGTGGTAGAACCTTCCGAATCTTATCATAGATCCAAACATCGAAATATTGACTAATGATGTATGCAGCCATGCTACCTAGAGCAATTTGGGGAATTAAACCAAATAAGGTTTCTAGAGAACCTTGGGCAAAATCACTTTGGCCTGGCTCGAATACTAATGCAATCTGCATCATAACAGTCATCGCAATTAAAGTTGAAAACCCTAACCAAACAGCCTTTTTAGCATCATCTTTACTGTATTTCTCGTTTAATATATCCGTTGCCAGGTAGGCAGAACCGTAAATGATATTACCTAACGTAGCAGTTAAACCAAATAGTTCAACAGTTTTGAGTACCTGTATATTTGCTATAACCGTAGCAATACCAATCCAGACGAACAACCCCATCTTACCAAATATACGGTAAAAAATAATTAGTAAAGAAAAATTAAAAATTGCAAACAGAATCCATATTATTTCATTGGACATCATAATTTCCTCCTTAGTTTTGATAACGCGGGAGTTTGCGAACCGCGGTAAAAAATCAACAAAATTCATTATACGGAATCCTCATATCTAATGCAAGGGAGTATACACGCACAAGCGCACGAATATGGCAATGGGCGCTGGAGCTAGAAACCAAAAAAACCGGTAATCATTTTAGATTACCGGTTCATATATTTATCCATTATTTTTTCGTGACGTTTGCAGCTTGTGGTCCGCGTTCACCTTCGATAATTTCAAATGAAACTGCTTGACCTTCTTCTAATGATTTAAATCCTTCTTCTTGGATAGCTGAATAATGTACAAATACATCATCTCCATCTTCAACTTGGATGAAACCATAGCCTTTTTCCGCATTAAACCATTTTACTGTACCGTTTTCCATGTGATTAATCCTCCTAAAAACTTTCACGTCAAACGTGTTAATACAAAGCAGATCGATATCACTACTTATTCATGATTCAAAACATCTTCTTTGCTTGTGTCCAATATAGCTTATTTAGACTATTCAGTCAAGGAAAAAAACCTATATTCTTATTACCTTTTACCTTATTTTTGTATTTTTCATATAACTCTTTTCCAATTTAATGTACACTAGTTATATTGATAAATGAAAGGGGATGTAGTATTGAAAACAGATATTGAAATTGCGCAAGAAGCAGAACTAAAACCAATAGGAGATATTGCGAAGGACCTTCATTTAACTGAAGAGGACTTTGAACCATATGGTCATACTAAAGCAAAACTATCAGATAATCTTTTGAAAAAATTACATGATAAACCTGATGGTAAAGTTGTTCTTGTAACATCTATCAATCCTACTCCAGCTGGGGAAGGTAAATCTACGGTAACAGTTGGTTTAGGACAAGCGTTAAATAAATTGAATAAAAAAGCAATTATCGCATTGCGTGAACCTTCACTTGGTCCTGTAATGGGTATGAAAGGTGGGGCCGCTGGTGGAGGATATTCACAGGTATTACCGATGGAAGACATAAATTTACATTTCACAGGGGATCTTCATGCCATAACCAGTGCAAATAATGCATTGTCTGCCATCATTGATAATCATATTCATCGTGGTAATGAATTAAATATTGATCCACGAAGAGTGGAATGGAAGCGTGTAATGGATATGAATGATCGAGTGCTAAGACAAATTGTTGTTGGACTGGGAGGACCGCTTCGAGGAGTTCCACGTGAAGATGGATTTACAATTACCGTAGCATCTGAAATTATGGCTATATTATGTTTATCAATTGGATTGGAAGATTTAAAGGAGCGCATTTCACGAATTGTAATCGGCTATACATACGATGAAGAGCCAGTTACTGTTAGAGATTTAAAAATCGAGGGAGCTTTAACATTACTTTTAAAAGATGCTATAAAACCAAATCTAGTTCAAACTACCGAAAGCACTCCTGCAATTATCCATGGAGGGCCATTTGCTAATATTGCTCATGGATGCAACAGTATTATGGCAACAAAAACAGCAGCTAAGCTCGGGGATTACGTCGTAACAGAAGCTGGTTTCGGTGCCGATTTAGGTGCAGAAAAATTTCTTGATATTAAGTCACGAGCTGGAGATATTGATACTTCTGCAGTTGTAATTGTTGCAACAGTACGTGCTTTGAAAATGCATGGGGGTGTCGATAAAAATAACCTTAAAGAAGAAAATGTTAAGGCATTGAAAAATGGGATGGCTAATTTAAAAAAGCATATGGAAACAATTGAACAATTTGGTTTGCCATATGTCGTCGCTATTAATAAATTTCCAACAGATACTGAAGCTGAAACAGATTTTATACAAACATGGTGTGAATCCAATGGTGCAGAAGTTGCACTAACAGATGTATGGTCAAAAGGTGGAGCAGGTGGAATAGAGCTAGCAGATAAAGTTATTGGTAAAACCGCTTCAAATGAGCGTGATTTCCAATATACGTATGATGTTAATGCAACATTAGAAACGAAAATTAGAATGATTGCCCAAAAAATTTATGGTGCAGACGATATAGAGTTTTCCCAAAAAGCAAAAAAACAACTTGTTTTTTATGAAAAACAAGGATGGGGCAAGTTACCAATCTGCATGGCCAAAACACAATACTCCTTAAGTGATGATCCAACTTTACTTGGCCGACCTGAAGGGTTCACTGTGTCGATTCGCGAATTACATGCATCAATAGGTGCTGGATTTATCGTTGTGTTAACAGGTGAAATGATGACAATGCCAGGATTACCTAAGGAACCTGCTGCATATAATATGGATGTAACAGAAGACGGAAAAATAATAGGGTTGTTTTAATGGATAGAAAAAAAGACCAGCTTCAAACAATTCGCGACTATGTCTTCGAGCTATTTCATAATGATGCCACAGGACATGATTATTATCATATGGAACGTGTTGCACGAATGGCTAAAACTATAGCAGAAAAAGAAGGAGCCGATTCATTTATTTGTGAAACGGCTGCATGGCTGCATGATATTGGAGATAAGAAATTATTTACAAACCCTGAACAAGCCAGAAATGAAATGGATGATATATTAACAAAAATAGAGATTGATAGGAATTCGATTGAACTAATTTATGAAGCAATCAAAGATGTTTCCTTCAGTAAAGGTAAAACACCGGCAACACTAGCAGGAGAAATCGTTCAGGATGCGGACAGACTAGATGCAATTGGCGCAATAGGCATTTCACGGGTGTTTGCATACGGTGGAACCAAAGAGCAACTCATTTATCATGATGAAAATCCAGAAAATACATCTATCCAGCATTTTTACGATAAATTACTAAAGTTGAAAAATCTAATGAATACCCCAACTGCTATAAAGATAGCACAGGAGCGTCACGCATTTATGGAAGCTTATTTAGATCAGTTTTTTCGTGAGTGGAAGGACTAGTCCATAGCGAAGGAGGGATTACATTGCCAACGTGTCAAAAGTGTCAACGTACATGGAGTTCGAAAGCCACAATACGCACCATGTTTACTTTCCGAATGAGATTAAAATGTCCATATTGTGGGGAAACACAATTTCTTGCTGCCAAATCAAGAAAGCTATCCTCGTTTATGTCTATGCCTTTTACGTTTATATGGTTTTTATTAGTATTTTTTCAGGTGTCTTTAGTTTTCATCATTAGTTATGTAGTGATTGCATTCCTAGCACTTTTTTTGATAATGCCCGTCTATTATGAAATTACAAATGAGGAAGAGGCTTTGTGGTAAAGGCTAAGTTAGCGAATTAAAACACGGAAGTATGGGGGAGATAAAAATGTTCTTTACTATCGTCTTTTATGCAGCCTTGTTCATTACTGTAATAACTACCATTCTAGCTATAAAAGGCAATCATCAGCTTTATTGGGTTGCAGCGCTTTTTACATACATTTTTAGTTTTATAGGTGGTTTTTCAATTGGTCAAATAACGGTAGGGTTAACGTTTGTTTTCATATTTCTAGCTGTTGGATATTCATTTAACATAATTAAAAATAATCTGCAGTTAACATTATTTGTGATTGTAGGATTAATGGTTGGTCTTATTTTAGTTCTCTATGTTGATGACTATTGGTTGTTTTTCCCGTTTACTTTTTTCAGTTAGTGAAATTTAGTAATTACAGGTATAAATGAAGTAATTATATTGAGCCCCATGGTTGATCCAAGGGGCCTTTGTTAATCTATTTCACTCGTTTAGCACCAAGATATCTATTTTGCCAATAAGCGTAGCTCATATCCGTTATTTCTACACCATTTGAACCTGCATGAATGAATTTATTATTTCCGATGTAAATACCCATATGGGATGGGCCTGGCTTATACGTTTCATAGAAGACTAAATCTCCAACAGAGGGGTTTCCAACAGGGGTAGCAAAATTCCACATGTCACTAACTGTTCTTGGTACGTTAATGTTTTGCTTTTCAAAGATATATTGTATAAATCCGCTACAATCGAAACCATTAACAGTTTCACCGCCCCAAACGTATGGAGTACCAATTAATGAACGTGCTATACTTACAGCTCCATTATTTGCAGAGGCTTGAACTTTCACTTTTTTTGCTTTTTCTTCCTTTTGTATGACTTCAACTTCTTTTGTATCCGATTCTATTTCTTGTTTTGGCTCCTTTTCGATCTTTTCCTTTTTATTTTCATCGAGTTTCTGATCAACAGCAGTATGTAGGGTCTGAAGGTGTGTTTCGGTTACTTCTTTTGTTAGATCAACGTCGTGTTTTTCCTCAGCTATTTTTATCGCTTTTGCCGTTAGCGGTCCGTAACTACTATCAATTTCACCTTTATAATAACCAAAATATTGTAGTGCTTCTTGGACAATCTTAACATCTTCGCTTACCATACCACGTGAAATGGAATCTGATAGGTCAACTAACTGATTAAGATATTTTTCTTTTTCTGCCTGTATAATGATGTGCAGGGTTTGCATATCCGCCTGACCAGTGACAAAAATTCCATGTTCCTTTTGAAATCTTTTTAATGCATGTTCAGTTAATATGTCGAAATCCCCATCAATTTCATCATCAAAATAGGATAACTTATTTAGTTTTTGCTGTAGTACCCGAATGGACTCTCCATGTTCACCGTATTTCAAATATTCCGCTTCTAACAGTATTTTGCTCTGCACCATGGGATACGAATCTACATAAACAGCGAACGGCTGACTTAACACATAGCTGTACAGGAACGATTGTTTTACTACGTTTTCTACAGTAGCATTTAACACACAACTATCCCCTTTCTAAATAAGAATCTTCTAACAGATTTATGACAAAATAATTGTTTATATGACCCAACGAGGTTACGTTTAGGTTACAGCAGGCTAACATATAAGATACGGGGCTGTCACAATAACTTGGCTATTGTAACTGCATTTTAATAGTAAACCTGGAAGAAAGAATAGTAACTTAAACACCCAGATTTCGTTCGTATGGAGTATCGGGTTATGTTACAATAAGTTACGAATATCCTATTAAAGTGCGGAGGCAAGAAAATGTATAATGGTGAACAAGCATATTTAGACATGTGTCAGCATGTTCTTGACAATGGAAATAAAAAAGAAGATCGAACAAATACAGGTACGTATTCTGTTTTCGGACACCAAATTCGCTTTGATTTAAGTCAAGGGTTTCCACTATTAACTACTAAAAAGGTTCCGTTTCGTCTAGTTGCAAGTGAATTATTGTGGTTTATTAAAGGGGATACAAATATCCGCTTTTTGTTGGAAAATAATAATAATATTTGGAATGAATGGGCATTTAAAAATTGGGTAGAAAGCACAGAATATGCCGGCCCAGATATGACAGATTTTGGAAATCGATGTCAAACAGATGATGCATTTAATAAACAATACCAAGAACAAATGACAATTTTTAAAGAAAGCATTCTACAAGATGATGCGTTTGCAGCAAAATTTGGGGATTTAGGTTCTGTATATGGAAAGCAGTGGCGTAACTGGAGAACCTCCCAAAATGAAACGATAGACCAGTTGAAAGAAGTCATTGATTCTATCCGAAATAAACCAGATTCGAGAAGGCATATTGTTTCAGCTTGGAATCCTGAGGATGTCCCTAACATGGCATTACCTCCATGCCATACAATATTTCAATTTTATGTTGCTGATGGCAAATTATCATGTCAGTTATATCAGAGAAGTGCAGATATTTTCTTAGGAGTACCATTTAACATCGCAAGTTATGCTCTGCTAACCCATTTAATAGCACATGAATGTGATCTAGAGGTTGGAGAATTCATTCACACATTTGGAGATGCACATATTTATGCGAATCATATTGACCAGGTAAACATTCAACTCGGGAGAGATAGTAAACCATTTCCAAAGCTAGTCTTAAATAAAGGTAAAACAAGTATATTTGATTTTGATATGAACGACTTTGAATTAAAGGACTATAATCCACACCCGGCTATTAAAGCACCAATAGCTGTATAATACTGTCCTAGGAGGGATTCATTATGCTATCATTTGTTGTCGCAATGGACCGTAATCGTGTAATAGGTTTAAATAATGATTTACCATGGCAATTGCCAAAAGATCTAAAGTTTTTTAAAGAGAAAACTACGGGACATACTATGATTATGGGGCGGAAAACGTATGATTCACTTGGTAGACCTTTACCAAACCGAAAAAGTGTCGTATTAACAAGTCAAAATCCTTCATACCCCGAGGAAGTTGAAGTGATTCATGACATTAATACGATAAAAGAATGGAACGAAAAAAATCCAGAAAAAGAGTTTATGGTTATTGGTGGGGCAACGATTTTTGAACAAGTATTACCTTTTGTAGATCGTATGTATATTACGTGGATCGATGAATCCTTTGAAGGTGATACGTATTTTCCTGCTTTTTCTAAAGATGAATGGACTTTAACGAGTAAGGAAAAAGGGGAGAAAAACGAGAAGAATCCATATGATTATTACTTCCTGCAATATGATCGGAAACAATAATATGAATAGGTGTGGTGTGATTTTAGCAGGTGGCCATTCCACTAGAATGGGTACGAATAAGGCACTGCTACCATTACATAACAGAACGGTTATTGAGCATATTGCGGATGAAATGAAATCAATAAGTGATGAGATTGTTATCAATTCGAATGACGCATCTTTATTTTCTTACCTTGGATTACCTATAGTTGAAGATCGGTATAAAGATCAAGGTCCACTTGCAGGCATTGAGGCGATCCTTTCCCAAGTAGATTCAGATGTCTTCCTCATTAGTGCGTGTGATACTCCTTTTGTAAATCAACAAGTATATTTGTATTTGCTTGAACAATTGGAAGGGTTTGATGCAGTTATTCCAATCCATAAGGAGAAAATGCATCCTCTATCTGGTGTTTATTGTAGAAATATAGTAAACAAACTTCAAAGCCAATTAGATTCGGGGGAACGCAAGGTAAAATTGCTATTTGAACATATTCATGTAAAATATGTAGACGAGTTCCCAGGCATTCCTTATAAGGAACTAGAGAAGCACTTTTTTAACATGAACAATCCCGTACAATATGAAGAGGCGAAACGATTATAGCTTGTTATCTGAACGATAACCATGTTAAACTATAAGCGAATAATGTAGAATAGTTGATTTTGAACTTTGTGTGATATTTTTTAAATTTATAACTATGAATTTTTTATTGAAGTATAATGAGATTATCTAGTAAAGAAGGTGTTATACATGTTATCAAGTATTGGAGTACCAGGATTGATCTTAATTCTTATTGTAGCGCTAGTTGTTTTTGGCCCGAAAAAATTGCCGGAAATTGGAAAAGCTGCCGGTCAAACATTACGTGAATTTAAAAATTCTGCACGTGATTTAACAGGTGATGCTGCAGATGATATAAAAGAGGTAAAAGCTATTGTTAAGGGTGAAGAAAGTAAATAATATCTTTCGGAGTGATTTTATATGTTAAGTAACATTGGTGTACCTGGATTAATTATTATCCTCGTAATCGCTTTAGTCATTTTTGGTCCTTCTAAATTACCAGAGATAGGAAAATCATTTGGTAGTTCATTAAAAGAATTTAAAAATGCAACAAAAGATATTATGAGTGACGATGAATCCGATAAAAAAGACAAAAATGACAAATCATCAAACTAATGTTGGAAGGTGTAGGGGAATTGCCTTACATCTTCTTTTGTGCTTAAGCTCTAGGAGAGTGAAATAATGTCAGAAGAACAAGAAAATCAGCTTGAAAAAGAAATGAATGTCACAGGACATTTATCTGAACTTAGAAATAGATTAATTGTTACGGCAATTTTTTTTGTGGGGTTTTTTATCGTAGGGTTTATTTATGTAAAAGAGATTTATGGCTTTTTTGTTAATGATCTCGATTTTACATTGAATGTAACTAGTCCTGGTGATATCATATGGATTTATTTTACGATGGCAGGTCTTGTTGCTCTAATAGTTACCATACCTATTCTATGCTTGCAAATTTGGTTATTTATTAAACCTGGATTAACACCTAATGAACAAAAAGCATCTTTAGCATACATACCAGCCATTTTTATTTTGTTTCTAATTGGTTTAGCGTTTGGTTACTTTCTTTTTGTTGAGCTCATTTTACCATTTCTTCTATCATTAAATGATGGAATGTTTAACGAGCTTTTCACCGTAGATAAGTACTTTAAATTTATGCTGCATGTAACTCTTCCATTTGCTATACTATTCGAAATACCAATCATAGCTATGTTTTTAACTAGTTTGGGTGTAATTACACCGGATTATATGAGAAAGGTAAGGAAATACGCATATTTCGTTTTAGTTATTATTGGAACCATTGTGACACCACCAGATTTTATACTACAAACAATAGTAGCTATTCCACTAATTCTTTTGTATGAAATTAGTATTTATTGTTCAAAAGCTGTTTATAGAAAAAAGTTGAAAAAACATCAGGAGTTTATGGAAAAAGACACAATTGAGTAAGTGAGGTGCATGGATGCGTTCATTTTATCATTTTATTTTGACATATCGAGGGAAAAAGAAACCCACTGATCAAAGCCGTTTAGCAGATTTCGTTTTTTACGATAGTAGTTTTCCGAAACATTCAACGGATTATGATGAAATTAGCAATTATTTAGAATGGAACAGTCCCTTCACAAATGCATTACAAGTGTTTGATGAACTTTGGGATGTATATTTGATAAAAGAAAAGTAAGATTGCTCTGGTATATCGCATACCAGAGCTTTTTTTAACGAACGCTGATGGATAAAATGGAGGAAAAAGAAATCTCTAAACATGAGTCCGCAGTTTTTAAACTTATTTTTTTTGTTTGAGGATGTAATTTACTGATACGACCAATAGCGTCATGTCTTCGGCCATTTTGATAATAGGTGAGTAGGATTACGATTTGGTTCTCGTACGACTCAACTACTTGCTGATTAATTAATTCTATTTCTTGGGGATCCATAATTGGCTGACGTTCTCTTTTATCCTCCTGCCACATTTGCTTTAATAGTTCTACATGCTCTGGAAGCATTAATGATGTCCATTTAATTGTACCTCGATCATTTGACATTGTAAGAATCACCTCACCTCTAGTATAATCGAACAAACGTTCTTTAATCAAGAAATAGATCAAATTATGATAAAATAGAAGAAGCGAGGGGGAATATTCATGAAAATATTACATACAGCAGATTGGCATTTGGGGAAAATCGTAAATAGTGTACATATGACAGATGAACAGGATTATATCTTAAACGAATTAATCGCAGTGATACGTAATGAGCAGCCAGATGTTATTATTATCGCAGGTGATTTATATGATCGGGCCGTACCACCAAAGGAAGCGGTAGAATTACTAAATAGAGTATTGACAACATTAATTGTAGATTTGAAAATTCCTGTTTTGGCTATTGCCGGTAATCACGATAGCCCGGACCGCTTAGAATTCGGTACACAGTTATTTCGTTCCCAGCAGCTTTATATAAAATCAAAGCTTGATATAGATTTAGAATCAATAGTAATTCAAGATGAACATGGACCTGTTCATTTCCACTTAATTCCTTATGTAGAACCCGCTGAGGTAAGGGGATTATTTGAAGATGATTCGATTCATTCGCACCATACTGCGATGACAGCAATCATCAATAAAATAAAAACAAAATATGACATGAATGAACGACATATTTTTATAGGACACGCCTTCATTGCAGGAGGAATGGAATCAGAATCGGAGGAACGCTTATCTATGATCGGTGGAAGTCCATATGTTGATGCCAGCTTATTTCAAGAATTTTCTTATGTAGCTTTAGGGCATTTACATCAGGCACAACGTATAAAAAGTGATGTCATTCGGTACAGTGGATCCATCCTTAAATATACCTTTTCAGAAGCAACCCATAAAAAATCGATAACGATGGTGGATATGAAGAACGATGGAGAATGTGACTTGACTTACATTCCATTAAAAGCGAGACATGATATGCAGGTGGTTGAAGGTTATTTTGATGATCTAATCAATCAACCACTGGAAAATAATGAGGATTATTTACACATTAGCTTGCTAGATAACGGGCAAATAATTGATCCAATGAATAAACTGCGCAAAATTTATCCGAATATACTACGGTTAGAGCGTACATCCCTAACATCATCAAAGAGTTTAATAGACCTTCAAAAAATTAGACAACAACAAACGAAATCACATACAGAATTATTTGCTCAATTTTACGAAGAGATAAAAGGTGAACCAATTTCTGATACAAGTATGCGGCATGTTGAAAAAGTCGTAGATCAACTCATTACTGACGAAAGGGGTGAATAGAATGCGTGCAATTTCATTAAGTGTAAAAGCGTTCGGACCATATTGGGATCAACAAACAATAGATTTTAATGAATTAGGTGGTGAATCTATTTTTCTCATCACAGGTCCAACTGGATCTGGAAAGACTACTATTTTTGATGCTATTTGTTATGCCTTATATGGACGTGCAAGCGGATCTGATCGCGACCAGGATTCATTACGGAGTCATTTTGCAACAATGGATGATCAAACCGAAGTACAATTTCATTTTGCCCTGAATCAAAAAGAATATATCGTTGCGCGTAGTCCAAAACAGTATAAGAAAAAAGAACGTGGTGATGGATATACAGATGACCCTCCTAAGGCAATTTTATATGAAATAAAAGATGGGGAAAAAACATTGCTTTATTCTCGTATAAAAGAGGTAAACGAAACATTAGAAAGTAAATTAGGATTTGATTATGAACAGTTTCGTAAAATGATTCTTATACCACAAGGTGAATTTCGGAAATTAATTTCGGAAAACAGTAAAGAACGTGAAGCAGTACTACAAAAAATTTTCCATACGTATTTTTATGAACGAATGGCTGATCAGTTGAAAACAGAAGCTCGAACATTAAAGGATAAGATAGCTTTTATTGAACAAGCAATTCAACAAGAACTAAGTAAAATTGAATGGACGAATACTGTTCCTGAAGATGCAGATACCATTCCATTTATTCTGGAAAAATTAACAAATGAAATTGCTGAGACCCACAAATTAGATGCGAATGAAGATAAGAAAAGAGTTAAGCAACAACAAGTTGTTCAACAAATGCAACAAGCACTGCAGGATGCAAAAATGTTGGAAGAAAAGTTTGTACAAAAAGAAAAGCTGGAGCAGGAACAAAAGGAATTGAAACAAAGTGAAGCTTCAATAAAAGAAACGAAAGAAAAGTTAAAAGCAGCAACAAGTGCTTCTAAAGTTTCTCCATTTGAAGAACAAATGAAGGCACGTAAAAAAGAATGGACGGATGAACAAAATGGGCTACAAAAGCAACAAGATCTCGTAGCTGCATTACAAAGTAAGTATGAGGCAATCTCTGAATCGTACAATCATCAGCTACAACAAGAAGACGTGCGCGATCAGTTCAAAGAAACAATCAGTAAGGAAAAGCAGCAACTAGAATATGTTAATCTGTACGTGAAACTACACAAAGAAACAATGGAAATAACAAAAGAGCGAAATGAATTAAACAAACAGTTGACCAATACACAAAAGAATATAGAGAATATTGATCGTGATATCGAAAAAACTGATGCAATTCTTCAAAATGAACAGGAAGTAACGAAGCAATACTATGATGTGAAAGAAAAATGCGAGAAAGCAACTTTTATTATTAAACAGCTTACTAGATTTGATAATGAAAATAAGAAATTGTTAAAATTGCGTACCAACTATAAACAGATAGAAACTACTTTTCAACAGAAACAGAAGGAATTGAGTAGCCTTAAAGAAGAATATCGGAAATTAGACGAAGCACAAAAGAAAGAGTACGCAGTCGTTCTAGCAGGGCAATTAGATTATGATAAGCCATGTCCAGTATGTGGGTCGCATGAGCATCCATCCAAGGCTACAACTCATGAACATTCGGTAGATACAACTTTAATGAAAGCAACTGAACAGAAGCTCGATCAACATGAACGAGCAGTAGAAGATTTTCAAAAAACATATATAGAAAGCAAGTCAGAAGGGCAGAGTCAACGACTTTTAGTTGATAAACTAGAAGAAGAAATAAGAGAAAAAGTATTTGATTTTGATAAAGATAATATTGCTTTAACGTTTAACGATTGGAAGAAGAAGGATAAACAATTCCATGAAAAACGCGATGCATTATATAAACAAATTGAAGAATTCCAGGCGATAAAGACTAATAAATCAGCACTTAAAGTGAGGAGAGAAAAAGTTAAACAAACGTTTGATCAATTTTCTAAAGACCACCAAAACACACATGATAAACTACTTAAATATGAATCAAAGATTGAAGAATTAAAAAATAACATACCCGATCATGTAACAGATCCAACGAAGTTCCAAATGGAAATTTCTAAAAAAGAGCAAGAATACAATAAGTGGGTAAATGCATGGGAGAAATTGAAAAAAGATTATCAGGATACTCGTGAGTCTATACAAAAGGAGAAAACCATTTTAGAAGAAAGACAAAAAACAGCAATAAGAGCAAATGAAAATTTCATTAAACAAGAAAATCTTTTTAAACGGCAGGTCGAATCATGTGGTTTTACTTCAATCGAACAGTATCAATTCGCAAGTCTTACAGAAGGGGAGATACTCAACTTAGAAGAAACAGTTCAAAGATACGAAAAAAGATGTGAGGAAATCGCCTATACGTTAAAGACACTTATGCATGAAATACAAGATAAAACCCGGCCAGAGATTGAAAAACTAGAAAACGAATTGCATCTTAAGCAAAAGGAATTGGATCAGATCAGTGAAAAACTCCAACTACTACGTATTAAAATAAATAATGATGAACAAATTCATAAAGCTGTTTCAACCCAACTTGGCGATCAACAGAAACTGGAAAATGATTTTTATACAATCGGTGATTTGGCTGATCTAGCTCAAGGTAATAATTCATTAAGACTCTCGTTTGAACGGTATGTATTAGCTTCATTCCTAGATGAAATTATTTTACAGGCAAACCTGAGACTGGATCGTATGAGTAATCATCGTTACCAATTAATTAGAAGTGGGCAAGTTGCAAAAAGAGGGGCTCAGAGCGGATTAGACTTGGAAGTATTGGATCACCATACCGGACAACAACGATCAGTAAAGACGTTATCCGGTGGAGAAGGCTTTAAGGCTGCCCTAAGCTTAGCATTAGGTTTAGCCGATGTTGTACAGACGCATGCGGGCGGTGTACAGTTAGACACATTATTTATTGATGAAGGTTTTGGTACATTAGACGAGGAATCCCTGCAGCAGGCAATTGACTGTTTAAAAGATTTACAACAAAGCAATCGTTTACTGGGAATTATTTCACATGTACCACATCTAAAAAGTGAAATTCATGCCAAGCTGCAAATATCACCATCACACAGTGGATCAAAATTCGGATTTCAATTCGGGCAAATATAAATTGCAACAAGGTAATAGAATAAATGATAAAATTCGTCAAAAACTGCAGCCATATCCAAAATAAATGTTATATCCTGCGCTTTCCCGGGAAATACTTATAGGAATATTTCTATATTTCAATTAAATATAAGTCAACTAAGAAGGGCCTTTGTCTTATAATGAGACAAAGGCTTTTGTTATGCATGAACAGCCTACACCAATTTAAGCATTTTACGTAAACTATCTAGACAAATCATATAGAAATGAGGTATGTAAAGTGTTTCCTACAAATAATCGTCCACCAGTACCACAAAGACGAGTGAATGATCCATTTAGCATGCGGCCTAATCGATCATCTAATATGTATCCAGCTCCAAGATCAACTTCATCCATCCCTGCATCTATTGCATCATTTTTAAATCCTAGCAATGGAGGATTAACAAAAACACTCGCTAATGTTCAGCAAGTGATGAATATGGTAGAATCAGCAGCTCCTATGATCAAAGAATACGGTCCAATGGTGAAAAACTTACCAGCGATGATTAAAATGATGAAGGCATTAAATGAATCGGATGAAACTGAAGATGACACACATACTAATACAAAGGAACGACGACCAGTACAATCTGACGAATCTGTTAAAGAAACAAAGCATGAAAATAAATCAAATCGAGCTAATCGAGC
This sequence comes from Virgibacillus necropolis, assembly GCF_044793635.1. GTDB lineage: Bacteria > Bacillota > Bacilli > Bacillales > Amphibacillaceae > Virgibacillus_F > Virgibacillus_F necropolis_A. The sequence continues at coordinate 267,800 of NZ_CP084992.1, read as the reverse complement.
TAATCAATCGAAACCGAAATTATATATTTAAAAATATAAGCCGAACACTTGATTTTTTTTATAAAAAAGGAAAAAATAGAGAGAGTTATATTAGGATTGGAGGAATAGGTCATGACTTCAAAAAATGAACTAGCCACATTTGCAGGTGGGTGCTTTTGGTGTATGGTAGAACCGTTTGATGAACGTCCAGGTATTAAAGAGGTTGTTTCTGGTTATACAGGAGGTAGGACGGAAAATCCTACGTATGAGGAAGTATGCTCCAATTCTACTGGACATGTGGAAGCGGTTCAGATCACATTCGATTCTTCGGTAATGCCATATGAACGCATTGTAGAAACTTTCTGGCAACAGATTGATCCAACTGATATAGGTGGTCAATTCAATGACCGTGGAGAGTCCTACCAAACCGCTATTTTTTATCATAACGAAAACCAACGTCTTATTGCGGAAGAATCTAAACAAAAGCTAGAATCTGGTGGAAGATTTTCAAAACCAATTGTAACTAAGATTTTACCTGCTGAACCATTTTATAGGGCAGAAGAAAATCATCAAGATTATTATAAGAAAAATTCATTTCATTATCGGTTATACAAAAAAGGATCAGGAAGAGCTGATTTTATTAAAAGCAATTGGGCGCCAAAGAAAGATAAAACTAAATTAAAAGAGCAATTATCACCAATTCAATATAAAGTAACACAAGAGAATGGAACAGAAAGACCGTTTCAAAATGAATATTGGGATAATGAAGCGGATGGCATATATGTTGATATAATTTCTGGTGAAGTTTTATTCACGTCAAAAGAACAATTTGATGCTGGCTGTGGTTGGCCAAGCTTTACTAAGCCCGTTGACAACTATCAACTAGATGAGAAATCGGACACAACTCTAGGTATGCGACGTACGGAAGTTCGAAGTAAAACCTCTGATTCACATCTCGGTCATGTGTTTAATGATGGACCAAAAGATAAAGGTGGATTACGATATTGCATGAATTCAGCTGCTATGCGTTTTATTCCAAAAGCAAAAATGAATGAAGAAGGCTACGAGAATTATTTACATCTATTTAACTAGAAAATAACTGTAAAATATTATGTAAACAAAACAATTTTGGGGGTACGTTATGATTCACAAAAACTGGGAAGATCGAAATACTATTAAACAAATTAAATGTGTTCATGCAGATGCAAAAAAGTTCATCGTTCATAATAAATTAACACCGGGAAAAGTTTACGATGTAAAAAACGAAACAGATGAGTTTTATTTTATTATCGATAACAGCAATCGTATTGGTGGCTTTTTTAAAAATTATTTTACCGAAACAAAATAACAGGGGATATCCCTGTTATTTTCACATAAAGGTATAAATTATATGGAAACTAAGGTTTTCTTCATCAGAACGTTGGAATAAGTGAAGTTTTTCAAATATAATCGACAATTATTTTGATAAAGTTATATAATATTTATTCTATTAATGATATAATTTACTTACTATTTTCAATAATTTGTGTTTATAAAGCTAAAATATTTTTATTAAGGGGCTGAATCGCATTGAAAAAAATTTTTCTAGTACGCCATTGTCTGGCGGAAGGACAACATAAAGATTCGCCATTGACTACTGTAGGGATGCGACAAGCAGTATTGCTTTCACGTTTTTTTGATAGACAAAATGTAGCTATTGATGGCATAATTTCTAGTCCTTATTTACGTGCGATTGAAAGTATCAAACCTTTTGCGGAATCAAATAGCCTAAAAGTAGAAATTGATGATCGATTACAAGAACGGATTTTAAGCAATGAACCAGTTGATGATTGGATGGAAGTTTTAGAACAGTCATTCAACGAATTAGATTTTAAATTACCCGGGGGCGAATCTGCTAATGACGCTATTACAAGAGGTAATGCTGTTTTTGAATCTGTAAATCAAAATGAAAACATGAATAATGTAATCCTAGTAAGCCACGGTAATCTAATCTCGTTAATGTTAAAAAGATTTGATCAGACAATCGGATTTGATGAATGGAAAAACTTAAATAATCCCGACGTATATTTAATAGAATCGAGTGGAGACAAGCATTCTATTACTTGTTTATGGGATTAATACCATTGTTTTATAGATATAAATTAGCTAGAAAGATTCCTAAACTTTCCTCATATATTTCATCAAACTGACTGATTGGTAGTGGATTTGTGCCACTACCTAGCTCAATGGTGAAACCAGGCCTCTGGTATTCTTGGATAAACCAGTCCTTATAACCTGCATAACTATCTACATATTGAATTGGCTCATACCCACTAACACGTGCATATTCGTTTACAATCACTTCAGAAATAGGAGGTTCTAGTCCTTCAAAACCCCAATAAATTACTTCCCCTTGTGTATGAAACGCGTTAACCCGTGCAAAATTGCGTGCGTTTGTTAATTCAGCCAATGCAGTAGACTCTGGCTCTGACAATGGATATGGTCCTGGATAATCTCTAGGTGCTGGACTGGAGGGTTTTCTATTCGCTTCGATTTCCCATAGTGCAGGGTATTGGTTATTTAGATCAACACCGTTTATATTTGCTTTCCATCCTGAAAAATCCCGACTCTGGTTATTTATTTCTAACACTTGTTCCGCAAAAAAAGGTTCTTCGGGGACCCCGTTTAATACTAAGTTCACACCATCCGGATTTACCATAGGAACGATGGAAAAAAAGGTCTCCATAAAAAACGGCAGCATATTCATTCCACGAATGGTGTTGCTATTAGTTAATGCCAATAGATATTCATTAGCAAACTTCATAATAATTGGAGTTGTGATCCACTCATTTGCATGGAAAGAACCGTTTGCATGAACACGTTTTGGTCCAATTCCTACACGCAATTCTATTAAATTTTTTCCCATTACAGAGTTTCCAATATTCTGCTCGACAAGAAACGGATATACAGAAGATAACCTTTCAATATCATTAACCATTTTTTCATATGTGTAGTTCGTAACATCTTGTACCAAAAGATCGCGCACACGATAAGGAATAGAAACAGTCGATCCTATTACGAGTTTTGTTGGATTGATTGTTTGATTTACGAGTAATAAGGCATCCATAGGAACATTATATTGGGAAGAAAGTTGCCAAAACGTATCATTTGCTTCTATCGTGTGTTGATTTAAGATAAATCCAGGAATTTGTATTTGTTGACCAATAGACATATTCTGGGGATTTAATCCACGATTTGACTGTTCTATTAACACAAGTGGAACATCGAATAATTGACTATAATACCATAGTGTGTCGCTTTGACGAATCATAATTTGCATCAGTATTTTCTCCTTCCAATTACGAATATAACTTGAAAGAATACAAGTTGTTCTGTAAAATAATGACTATATGATAAAGAGGAATGCAATTATCATACGTACATAATCATCACAACTATATTGCACCCTTTATTAGTTGCATTGATATGTTTATTCCTATAAAAAAGAATTTATTACCATAGAGGAGGAAATAGTGATGGCTTTTGTTATTACATCACCTTGCAAAGATGAAAAAGCAGGCGAATGTGTCGAAGTTTGCCCTGTTGATTGTATAGAAGAAGGAAAAGATATGTTTTTCATAGATCCAGATATTTGTATTGATTGTGGAGCATGTGAAGCTGTTTGCCCTGTTGAGGCTATATATATGGAGGATGAAACTCCGGAAGAAGAAAATGAATACATTGAAATGAACCGTAAATTTTTTGAAGACCGATAATAATGAAGCCGCTATTTGATAATAGCGGCTATATTTATATACTATTTTATTGTAAAATCCTGATAAGTTTCTTTATTATCAAGTTCTGTAACATGAATATGGTTAACTTGGGCAAATTGCGTGGGGTTATTTTTGATCGCTATAATAAACTTTTGAATTTGGTCACTTTCTCCATCAACATGTATTTGCACCGTGCCATCTGCATTATTTTTAACCCAGCCCTTAAGGTTTAGAACATCGGCACTCTGTTTTGTTGCGTAGCGAAATCCCACACCTTGAACAATCCCACTTACTATGATGCTTTTTACCATTTGATCACTCCTTGATTTAGGCCTGTATATGTCATATTACCTGTCATTTATTAATTAAAACGCAGAAGGGATGTTAAAAGATGAAAGAAATTCATATCCAAGAACTAGAAGGATTTCGATTTGGGCACGCACAAAATGATCATGCGTTAACGGGTTGTAGCGTTATTATTTGTGAGAATGGTGCAGTTGGTGGTGTTGAAGTTCGTGGTGGAGCTCCTGGAACACGTGAAACTGATGCCCTAAAATCAGATAATCTTGTGGAAGAAGTACATGGAATTTTTCTGTCAGGCGGGAGTGCGTTTGGACTTGATGTCGGCACTGGTATGATGCAATTTTTAGAAGGGAAAAGTATTGGCTTTGACGTCCAAGTGACAAAGGTTCCTATCGTATCTGGAGCAATTTTGTTTGATTTATATCCAGGAGATCCTGCGATACGACCTGATCTCAAAATGGGATATGAGGCATGTGTTAATGCATATTCCAATGAACCATTTCGTCAAGGAAGTGTCGGGGCGGGAACAGGGGCGATTGTGGGGAAATGTTTAGGTTATGATTATGTAATGCGTGGAGGGATTGGAAGTTATGCTTTGGAAATTGGCGATTTACAGATAGGCGCCACAGTTGCTGTAAATGCTTTTGGTGATGTTATTGATCCTACAAAGAACCAAATACTCGCTGGAGTTTACAATCGATCTAAAGGAATTTTTCTGAAAAGTGATGAGCAATTGCTTGCACAGCTAGAATGTAATTCCACTAATCGTTTTTCAGGTAATACGACAATTGGTTCTATTATGACAAACGCCAAATTAACGAAATCCCAAGCAAATAAAATTGCAATGATTGCACACGATGGATATGCCAGAACAATTAGACCATCCCATACCTTAGTAGATGGTGATACGCTTTTTACTTTGACAACAAATCAAGTTACAACAGACTTAAATGTCTTAAGTATGTTAGCATGTCAGGTTGTTGAACATGCAGTGATGAATGCTGTTAGAAATGCTACTAGCGCATTTGATATCCCGTGCCATGATGATAGCTCAAAATAATGATTCCTTTCTTTACGCGATGAATAATAGGAGAGTAGAGTGCTAAACCTATATATACTTGTGTGAATGAAGGAGAATAATGATATGACAGAACATACAAAAATGCCTCAATTCCCTGAGCCATATTGGCGTGATTCAGTAGATACTGGCCAAGTTGTAGAAGGGCCAGCTGAAAGGCCATTAAATAAAGTTGATACGGAATAAACGTTTTTAAGCCATTATATAGGATTATAAAGGATAGAAAAAAGCTGACCTTAGTCGATCAGCTTTTTTCTCTGGCTAACTTTTCTCGATCTTTTGTTCCTGGTGGTTGTTCAAGCCAATTGTGTTTAATCATGATATCAGCCCCGCTTTTTGCAAGTTTAGCAACTTCTAACGATAACCGTTCATAATTAACCGCTAAATCGTTTCGCTGACTAGCCGACGAGGAAGTGGCATAGTTTCCTACTCCTGATGAACTGATGAGCGAGATATGAAACATTAATAACTTATCTGAGAATGTTTGCGTCGTTGAGTCGCTTATACTTACATCAGGACTATGTGGTGTTTGAATATCGTCCTTCATCAGTGTAGAAACAAAAATTTTAATATGTTTTTGTGAGATTTCTTTTGCCCGTATCATATGCTCCTGTACTTCTTTGAGTGGAGAGGTTTGAGCAAAACATAGACACAATTTTGCTCCCATTTCGTTTGTAAGTACATTCATATACAAATGAGAGATTTCAATAGCGTTTAATGGTCGTTTTTCGCTAAATGGATTCAATCCAGCCATATATTTTTTGCTGTCCACATAATCGGTTTCTTTAGGTACTTCAATATAAGGATGTCTAGAATTTATTCCTTTTGAAAGGGCGACTTCGCTCGATTGATTAAAAAGATTAACTGTTTCTGATAAACCTTGTATAAAATAATTTCGTATTTCTTCTTTAGAACTCATAGCGACAAACCCACTGTATCCTAACATTCCCACTTTTGTCATGTGATTTACATACGTTAAACAAAATGAATCAGAAAAAAGCCATGGTGCGTTCATGTTTACGTCTTGTTCGGTAAAACCATTTGGAACAGCGTAGTCTTCATTTTCGAAAATAACATGTAATTGTTCCAGATGATTGGATGAAATATCATGGGCGGTTTGGATAATTGGTTTTATGTTTGGATCTTTAATATGTTTTAGCATAAAACTTAAAACAGTTTTAGACATACTATCATTCATATACGCAGTCCAAAGAGAAGCAATTTCGGCAGATGTTAGATAAATTTTCTTTTCTTCCTTCATAAAATAACCTCCTTGACAGTACAAGATAGGTTTATTATTTACTAAAAAGTGTAATTTATGTAAATCACCGATTAATGGAAAATCCATGGTGCATTCTTTTTAAGTGAACTTTTAGTTGATCACCCAAAATGGTAATTCGATACAAACTTTACAAAATCATTTTCAATTTGATGTTCATATTTATAAAGGATATACATACTAGCTTGCGGTAATTTCAAAAAAGGAACTGGAACTTCAAGTAATCTGCCTTCTATTAATTCACGATTAATAATTGATTTGGGTAAGAAACTTACTCCAATACCTTCTAATACAAATCGTTTGGTTATATGAGACTGATTTACACGCATGAATTTATAGGATGTTAACTTAACCTTAAGCTGTTCTTTAAATTCATTCCAGTATACTGGGTGATTATCCGAAAAAATAATTTTATTCTCTAATAGCTCTTGTGCGTCAATAATTGGACCTGATTCTGAATCATATCCATCATGACTACAAACAAGACTTACTGATTCCTCATGGAACTTGGTTGAATTTATCATACTAGAACCCTTTAAACAGGAGAGCCCTATATCAACTTCTCCTTTTTCAATCACTGTAGATATTTGGTTTGATTCCAGCACTTGAATAGACATTTCAACGGACGGATAATTTCTCGTATATTCCCGTAAAATGCTTGGAAGAATAGTATCCGCCAGCAAAGGCGAAATTGCTATACGTATTGTTTTATGATAGCCCTGTTGATACCGAATAACTTTCTTTATACTTTTTTCGTACTGTGCAACAAGTTCCTTTGCTTCCAAATAAAACAATCTACCAAGTTCAGATAAAGCTATATTCCTTCCATTTTTAATAAATAATTTATCTCCTAGTTCTTTTTCAAGTTGCCGTATTTGAAAGGTTACTGCAGGTTGGGTGATATCCATTTTTTCTGCAACTACCCTGAAATTTTCATGTTCCGCAGCTAATATAAATGTTCGCAACGTGTTCGTATCCATTGTCGCACCCCATTAATAAAATTTACTTATTATTATACTAAATATAATTAAATTTTAATCATCATTTATGTCATTTATACTTGAATTAGATAGGGAAGGGGAGTTTGTTATGTATCAACCAGGTTTAAAAGGTGTAGTTGCTGTTGAAACTGAATTATGTAAGATTGATGGAGAAAATGGCATCTTAACTTATCGTGGCATGGAGATTCAGTCAGTTGTTCAAAATTATACTTTTGAGGAAACTGCATTCTTTTTATTGCATGGTATAATTCCATCTCACGAAGAGTTAGAAGAATTTCGAGCTAAATTGAAAAAATATCGTGATTTACCAATTACTGTTCAACATATCATAGATCAATTACCCACGGAGCAAACAATGATGGATGTATTGAGAACAGCCATATCTTCCGTTACACCACAACAAGGCAATAATCTTGAAAATGCTATTCAACTAATCGCAGTAATGCCTACGATTATCGCGTATCGTTATAGACAATCACGAAAGTTAGTTTTCATGAAACCTAATAATAATCTAAATCATGTAGAAAATTTCATGTATATGCTTACAGGTGATGTAAATGCTACACATGTGAAAATGCTTGAAGCATATCTAATCATGACAATGGAACATGGATTAAATGCATCAACATTTGCAGCACGAGTCACCATATCTACTCAAAGTGATCCTATATCAGCAATTACAAGCGCAATCGGTACCATGAAAGGACCATTATATGGTGGTGCACCATCTGGTGTTATTGATTTACTTTATGAAATTGGAACAAAAGAAAATATATGTGAAATAATTCACAAGAAACTTGAAAATAAAGAGAGGATAATGGGATTTGGGCATCGTGTTTACAAAACAGTTGATCCGCGTGCAGAAGCCTTAAAAGCAATAATTTTAAAGCTAAAGAATATACCTGAATGGATCGAATTAGCATTAGAAACGGAAATACAAACGATTAATATTTTGAAAGAATACAAACCAAATCAAAAGTTATACACAAATGTAGAATATTATGCAGCTGCAATTATGAAATCGTTGAATATAGATCCAGAATTATTTACAGCTATATTTAGCTCCAGCCGAGTTGTTGGATGGTCTGCACATGTAATTGAACAAACAAAAAACAATACGATTTTCAGACCAGCAGCGAAATATATTGGAAATTAGATGAAAAATCTCATGCTATGAGTTATAAGTTGTAGCATGAGATTTTTTTGATTATCTCAATATCACAAGTATACTTAGTTATGAGACAGTAAATTTGTATTTTTATATGACTTCCTATAAGAAAGATTATGTAAACTAGAAGAAATAAATTAAAATAAAGTCGTTATAACTTCTTTTTTTGACGAGTGACACAAAAATACTGAATTAAGCTACTTTTATTAATAGAGACAATAAATAAGGCTTTGATGCTTTTATTAACCTCGTACTTTTCTTTACGAATAGTGATATATTCTTTTAAATCAAATGTGGCTTGATCACTAACATAAACATACTGTTCTTTATTTCCTTTTCTTATAACTCGAACTGTGTTCTTTTTCCAGTCGATATCATCCAAATCCAGACCAGTAATTTCAGCTAGTCTAAGTCCCGATCCTAATAGCAGTACAACGATTTTAAAGCAGACAATTTTCTATTGATGGTTATTGGTGAATTCTCAAGTTTAAACTCTAAAAAAGATAAGAAATCTTCCAGTTGTTGAACGGTTAGCTTTTCTAGTACGTCAAGTGGGACTTCCTTACGTGAACCTTTAGAGTAACCTTCGGCCAATAACCAGTCAAAGAAAATATTGAAATCGTGGCAATAGTTTAATAGTGATGCGGATGACAATTTTCGTCGCTTTTTATCTATGTACTCACCAACGTACCACGGAAGTTCTTTTACTTTTTCCTGCACTTTTGCATAATTACGTTGTTTCTTATCCTTATACATTTTAATCACCTCACTACCAATATTACACCAATTATATATTAGGCAAATTATTTTATTCACAGAGCCAGATGTTTTCCGGTTCTTTTTTTATAGATATATTTATTGGGAAGGAATAAACCCTTTTATAAAAGTTGAACGCAAATTTTCAATACCAAGTTTCTATCAGGATTAATTGCCATTTCCTTTTTCAAAATACCGTGTTAGGTTATCTCACAAGGTAGTTGCCTGAAAATTTTAAGTTTGGTAACTTTATATTTAGCAAAAGGTTTACTTAACATTACACGGAGGGACTTGGTTTATATGGATACAATTTTTCTAATGAATAATGTGTGGGTTGTCATTTGTACAATTTTAGTTTTACTGATGCAGGGCGGGTTTATTTTACTTGAGGCTGGCTCGGTACGAATGAAAAATGCCGGCCATATTGCAAGTAAAACCGTATTTACAGTGGGTATTGTTTCTATAATCTTTTGGGCATTCGGTTACGGACTGATTTATGGTGAAGGAAATGCATTCATAGGTTTGTCAAATTTCTTTTATGGTGATGCAACAACAATGGGAAAAGGTTTAGCCGGATCTACTGACTTCTTTTTCCAATTAGCGTTTGCTGCAATTGCTATGACTATTGCATTCGGTGGTTTTGCTGAAAGGGCAAAGCTATCCGCTTATGTTATTTTCGCAGTGTTATTTTCAATTCTGATTTATCCAGTGGTTGCCCACTGGATCTGGGGTGGCGGATGGTTAGCTGACCACGGAAAACAAGACTTTGCAGGTTCTACCGTTGTACACCTTACAGGGGCTATGGCTGCATTAGCTGCGACGATAATATTAAAACCGCGTATTGGCAAATATAATAAAGATGGTACTTCCAATGAAGTAACAGGTCACAATCAGGTATTCGGTGCTTTAGGTGTGCTTATTCTTTGGATAGGCTGGTTTGGATTTAATGCCGGAAGTACGTTTGGGGTTGCTGATGCATTTTTTGGCTATGTTGCTCTTAATACACAACTGGCTGCAGGTGCGGGTGCGATTGGTGCGGTACTTGTGGTATGGACTGTAACAGGAAAGGTAGATGTTCCTACTACGTTAAATGGTACTCTAGCAGGGCTCGTTGCCATTACCGCTTCATGTGCTTTTGTAGAACCCTGGGCAGCAATCTTAATTGGTTTAGTTGGTGGACTAATTGTTTTCTTTAGTATAAGATTCTTTGATAAAGCTAAAATTGATGACCCTATCTTTGCCTTATCTGTTCATGGTGTGGTAGGTGTATGGGGAACATTGTCAAATGGTCTATTTGCAACACCTCAATTAGCCACCGTTGGACAGGCCGGTTTATTTTATGGCGGCGGATTTACACAATTGGGCGTTCAAACATTGGGTGTCGTCACCAGCGGCCTTTATGCGTTCGTAGTAGCGTTTATCATCCTTAAAGTGATGGATAAAGTCATGGGTGGCCTGCGTGTATCGAAAGAAGAAGAAATTGTTGGTCTTGATTTAAGTGAACACGGTGGTTACGGGTACCCAGAGAATATCCCTCAATCGCATGATAAATCCAGTGCTTAAGAAATTTTATGTTCTAGGGTAAATGTTCAGATTGGAAAATTTAAACAGAAAACATTTCGATAAAAGCAAATGACTGCTACAAAAGGAGTATAAACTAACTGTGTAAGTGAGAGAATATATGGCTCTTACTTCACAGTTTATTTTTTTGATGGAATAAAATAAATATCATCGGGTGGTTGTTCTATTGGTGAAATCGAAGCGATTCGAAATGAACATGAGACGAAAAAATATGCAGCCTATACAATTCTTGGCTACAAGATGAAAGGGTCGAAAAAATTTTGGGAAGGAAGGATCTATCTATCTTTTCTTTGTTCCAAACTGGGCATTAATTTGCCCACGCAGCATTTCGTCTCTTAATTGGGTGTCACCTTTCTTTCTTTTCGCTTTCAACATGTCCTGACGAATCTCAAAAGTCTGCACTCCTTCTTCTCGTTTGTCAGCAATATTGATTAGTTGCTCTACATCATTAAAGGAAAATTTCCGATTACCCCGTTCTGATCTTTCTGGAAAAACTAGCTTTCTCTCCTCATAATACCTAATTTGTCTTATTGTTAGTCCAGTTAATTCACTGACTATTCCTATTGTTATTACTTTTCTGTCTTTATAGGAAGATTCACCTGTCATATTTCACCTCACGTTTGCTCTTTCCATGATTATACAAGACTTTTCAATGCAACACTATTTTTATGTAAGATAATCTAACAAGCTTATTTCAAGAGAATATAAAGCCCAGGTTGACTAGCCTATGTGTTGGTCCATACAATTCAATAACAGGAGTTCCCTTGAAACAAACTTGCATCGTTAGCTCCATATGTCTTATTATGCAGATAGGTAAGGATTTGAAATTATCGTCCCCTTTTCCCTCTGCCCACGCCGTACGTGCGACTTTCATCGCATACGGCGTTCCAACTATTCCAATTCATTCAGTATTTTTATGTGTATGCAAGTTGAAATGTAGAATCAGATTGCTTCGTTCAGACATTGCTAACACAATTCACATTGGTTGTACTCTTAGTTTTTTGTTAGCTTATAAAGAAATAGTTTTGATGTTAACAAGACAACAGGTATGAAGATATGGAATATTAGCCTCTAAAGCAATAGTTAAAGGTTATATATTAAAATTCAACACTAACATCTTAAATATTTTTGTGTCATTGACTTAGATATTCAGTATAATTGTGTCATTCGTCATTTTTAAAACATATCTATCCACCCCATTTTTCTAGCAATAACTTTATTTCTTCTTTATGTGATATCTCATCCTTTGGTGTTTCCAAGATAAATGGGATATCTTCTAATTGTGGGGTTTTTATTAGCTGGTGAAATTGTGCTTCTGTTATGTATCCCGGTCCCAAAATATTAGCATGACGATCCTTTCCTGATCCGGTCTCATATTTTGAGTTATTAAAATGGATTACGTCTAAATGATCAAAGTATCCAAGTTCCATTCCTTTTTCTAAGATTTCATTCCAATTTTCACCATTCCATAGTCCGCTAGCAAAAGCATGGCATGTGTCGAGACAGAAACCTATCTTTCCAGGTTGTTCACATAAATTACGGACTTGGGCAAGCTCTTCCAATGTGGTTCCGATTGAACCAGGTATTCCCGCATTGTTTTCAAGTAATATTTTAGAATTTCCATTCCACTGACGTAGAACATCATTCAGTATTTCAATCATGAGTTGATAACTGGCAAGGGGCTCATCGTGGCTAATTAGTTTTCCAAAATGTACTACCGCACCGATAGAGCCGCACGCTTCGGTAATCTCTAAATCATTTAATAAAGATTGGATAACCTTATTCTTTTTATTCTCATTCGTTGATGTTAAATTTGTAGGGTATGGAGTGTGGGTTATAGACTCAAGGGCATGCTCCTCAGAAAACTTCTTACATAAGTGTGCATCTTCTTTACTAAATTCTTTGACAGATAAACTTCTAGGGTTCTTGGGGAAATACTGGAATGCAGATGCGTTCATGGATGCTGCTTGTTTTGCAGCACCTAAATAGCCTTTCCTTATGGAAACATGACTACCGAGTTTCATGAAATCACCTTCACCTTCAAAAGTTAAGTCTGGCATTGCTTGCAGTAAAACGTTTTTCGTGATGAGATTTTTTCTTTAATAATCGATCCACCACAACTCTTACACGCTTCGTCTTCACGTCCATACACATATGTCCTGTTATCATAGCCACCAGTTTTGGTATCTCCTTTGAATAAGGGTTGATCCATGTAACCACCATATTTGATTGCTTCTTGAAGCACGATCCGTATGGAATTGTAAAATTGAACTTTCTCGTTTCCCTTAAGTTCATTCATCTTACGTTCCGGCAATAGTTGTGCATGCCAAGCGATTTCATCAGAATAACGATTTCCGATCCCTGATAAGAATTTTTGATTCACCAGGGTTGTTTTAATTCTACCCCTTCTACTGTTGATAAGGTCTAGAAAAGAATCGAGTGAAAAATTTACATCAAGTGGCTCTGGGCCTAATTCGGTTAACTTTTGCTCCACCTTATCACGCGAATAAAGATGAAGATATCCTAACCTTAGGCCAATAAAATAGAGGTGTAGTTTACCAAATGATAACTGTATCTGGATGGTACGATCTGGCTTTTCTTCCTCTTTTCCATAATACATCCAGCTACCTAACATAAGATGCAGTACTAAAATATAGCCATTTTTAAGATGAAAGAGTAAATACTTTGCCCTTCTTTCGATAGTTTCGATTTTTTGATTTTTAACTATCCTAATAAAATCTTCTGGCTCTACATTAATTGATTTTGTTCGATTTATGAATACGTCTGTTATTGTATTCCCGCCGATCTTTTGATTAAGTAGTGTTTTGTAGGTTTCCATTTCTGGTAGTTCTGGCATTTTCTGTCCTCCCTGGAAAAGCAATTATCTTAATCTTATTGTTTCCCAGTAACCATAAACCATTACCCATTTGATCTGAACTTTTCCATACAAAAAAAGATATTTAGTTCTTAGACAAGTCTTCTAGTCAATATAACTAGTAACGACTGGAGGTTTTTGTTATGAGGCATTTAGATTGGCAAATGATTTTGTTTGTGGGAGCTTCTTTAGCACATGATTATTGGATTTATTGGGGATTTCCTCGAGTTTATTACTGGGACGTTAAACATAAAAATTTAAAGGAAATGAACGAAGGAAATGGTGATGATAAAAAAGCAGCATAAACACTTGCGCCCTGCTTATCACCGAGATACTTGTTCAAAAGTCTGAAGAAACAGCCCGTCACCTTCCAACCATTCCGCGAGAAAGACATTTCGATAGTCATCAACACCTTGCATTTGTAGCTGATTCACTAACCATTCTTCATTCTGATCGATATCAACTAATTCATCGCGCAATAATTCTCCGTCTCTTATGAGTGTAACTGGAACGTACACAGATTGTGCCGGTAGATTTATGTCCTCTTGTTGCAACTTTTGTTTAGAGGATTTTTTCAGTAAACTAATAGAACCATTTGCTTCTAAATAACAATACGCTACATCGCGTATCGAAAAAGTTTCAGATTGTCGCAGAAGGCTTTGCAGTTGGTTAATGTTCATTCGATTTTTCTTTAACTGATCTCTATTCACTATACCGTTTCGTATTAATACGGATGGCTTCCCTTCAAAAGCTTTACGTAACTTTAAAAACTTTTGCCCTAAGACCTCTACAGCAAACAGCAACAGTGCCCATAGAGTCATCGAAAAAATGATATACCTTACACCTATTTTTTCATCATATAAAGCATTTCCTAACAATTCACCTAATACAATTGCTGCGATAAATGTGAAAGGTGTAATTTGGTTTATCAGTTTCTTTCCAAGCAACTTTACAAGCACAAATAGTAGAATAAAACCTGCAATTAATTCCCAAGCCAAATACATAATATTCATTATTATTCCTAGCCCCAATCATTCAAAGTCTACTATTATCTATCATAGCCACTTGTTATAAAAATACCCGCTCTCTTTTTTAAAAGAAAAACGGGTATTTTTCACAAGGAAAGAAAGTATAAAGCTTTGGCGTTAATCTGTCTAGCGCAAGCTCCCTAGCCCGCCTGAGGTTTTAAGTCAAATCTCTTTGTGATAAAAATCATCACTAAGAGATTCGTCTTAAACTTGTCGGGGCTGACCAAGGCGCTTGCGCTTTTCTTATCTATTATTTTGATGCAATCTTATTCAAATATTTGCTGCCTTCCCGAACGCTTAATTTCGCAAGCTTGCTTTTCTCAATAAACTGTTTAACTGACTCTGGATTTGTTTTAGAGTATTCCCTTAAAGCCCAGCCGATTGCTTTTTGTATAAAGAATTCTTTACTGTCTGCATTTTGACTTATGTACGTATATAGTAATTTTTCATCAGTTTGATCTTTATATTTTAATTGGAAAAGGATTGCAGATCTTTGTAGCCACATTTCATCTCCAAATGCCCAGCCGTCTATTGTTTCAGGGATTACTTCTGGAAATTCTGCTGCTATATTTCCTACTGGTTTTTGCGCAAGCATATCGATTGTATCCCACCATGATTTGGATGTTATCAACTTTTCCATCAGGACAAGATCGTCTTTCTCAAACTTTTTCAACGATCTCCCTATGTAGTCAAGAGCGGCATATTGGTACTCACGTTCTTCTTTTTCCCATAGAGATACTATAAATTCTTGTTGCAAGGGCTCTTTTAAAATACCAGTTTCTTTATTAAACCGCTTCATTAACTGACTTCTTGCAGGTGTTTTTATGCCCAAAAAAGGAAACTGGCCCTTCATATATTTTTTCATTGGAATTGCTTGTTCTTCATTTCGTTCAGCTTCGAATAAATGAATTAATTTTTTTACAAGATTCAAATTCCTTTGCCTCCTTTTGATTTAATTTAGTAAAATAACGTGCAGCCAATTAAAATGATCATAATGTCAGCACATATATGTATAATCCAAGATGCCCAGATTGTTTTATTTTTTTCATTTACCTTGTGAAATACTAGACCAATAACCCATAAACCTATAAAGCACACAAAAATTAATATAGGACTAAACCATAACATGATCATTGGAATATGATATGCAGAAAATATAAGTGGGCTGTACATGTACCCCCATTTTCTTGGCAAATTGAAAAAGATATAGCCTCTAAAAAAATATTCTTCTAGAAATGAATTACCGAAAGATACATAGAGTCCTACAAATATGAATCCTACTGGTGTAATCCCCAATCTATCTACCAAGTCCGCTTTAATTTTATTCATGTCCAGGAACGGCTGTAAAAATATATAGGCAATCAAAACAATACTTGCTGATACGATCCCTAGCACAAGTAATCGCATCCATTCTTTTTTTGCCATTTTATGTATGTTTATTGGGTCTTTGAAATGAAAGCTTTTAAATAACATAATGAAAACCCAAATATTAAGTAGAAAAAAGCCCATTTTAAAGCCGGTTTTAATAACGTAATTTACTTCAAAGTTATGTCCGATAAAAGCTAATAGAGCACAAGTAAGTAATGTGCTTACTATAATGTATATTGTTTTCATATCTTCACCCATTAATTTATTTAGTACTTTATTACTTTTAATACTATCATTTTACAAAATATTGGTAAATTGAAAAAAGCTAAATGATCCTTGAAATCATTTAGCTCTGTATATTATCTGGTTAATTTCTTTCCTTTTTCATAAAATTGCTTCATGTCCTCTTCTGGTACAAGCGCTCCGCCAGTTGCCCAAGCGATATGTGTTGCGTTTTCAGCTTTTAAATTCTTTTGTATTGTATAATCGGAATGTAACACCCTATTTGGACCCCACAGACCAGCTGTTGCTGAAGGTTCTAGATAAATATTCTCACTATCCGCAAGCGTAGCAAGTAATTTATATAATAAATCGTCTTCTATTGTATAAATCCCACTTATTAAATGATTGCTAATTGAAGTGGCGAACTTCGATGGTCGTCCAACCGCTAAACCATCAGCTTCTGTTCGATTATCCAAACCAAAATCCTGAACACTTACTTTTTCCATCTTGCCAGTCAATAGTCCAATTAATACAGATGGCGAATGGGTTGGTTCTACGAAAAAACAATGTACATGATCGCCAAATACTTGTTTCAAACCAAATGTAACCCCTCCTGGTGATCCACCTACTCCACATGGTAAATAGACAAACAAAGGGTGCTCAGAATCTACGCGGATTTTCTGATCATCCAACTGTTTTTGCAGACGGAGCGCTGCGACACTATATCCTAAAAACAAGTGTTTAGAATCCTCATCATCAACAAAATATCCTTTAGGATCTGCAATGGTTTTTTCTCGTCCAGCTTTTATCGCCTCGCTGAAATCACCTGCGAACTCAAGTACATTTGCACCTTTTGTTTGAAGTAAGTCTTTTTTCCATTGTTTTGCATCAGCCGACATATAAACATAGACATCAAAACCAAGATTTGCACTTACAATACCGATACTTAATCCCAAATTCCCGGTAGAACCAACGCCAATTGAAAATTGGTTAAAAAATTGTTTAAATTTTTCACTTGAAAATACCTCATAATTGTCATTTATGGTTACTAATCCTGCTTCAATTGCAAGATTTTCAGCATAATGCAGAACCTCATATATACCACCTCGTGATTTTATCGATCCAGCAATCGGCAGCTCATTATCGCATTTCAAGTATAAATCACCACCTGAAAATGAAAAATGATCCTTTTCTAATTCTTTTTTCATTTTATCTATCTTTCTTAGCGGTGATTCGATGATACCATTCGTTTCTTTTGTTTCAGGAAATTCCTTTGCTAAAAATGGAGCAAATCGCTGCCATAACTGTTCAGCACCTTCTATATCATTTTTATCAATAGGGATTCCAGGTAAATCCTTCATAAGTTTCATACTTGGATTTAGCCATAAAACGGCGTCTAAATTCATAATTTTATTTAATAAAGGATAGGTTTGTTGCCATTTATCTAGATCATCTTGTGAAAATACCAAGCTGTTCACTACCTTTCATTATACATAACGTTAGTATTCCTTATTTGCTATTATTAACCACGAATAAACCATAACATATTCACACCATGTTATGGTTTACGTGTTGTTTACTATGAATTGCCACCGTCAAAATGGTTTAGGTTTGATAAGCTTCTTGCATGTTCTTCTGCTCGGAGTTGTGTTTCACTCTTTTCATCTGGTCGTTTTACCCCAAAACGACGTAGAACCACTGCCAGCAATATGAGAAATAAGATAACACCCCAAAAAATCCATCCTAGAATGGTCATTTAAGCTCTCCTCCACTATATAAAGTCCGATCTACTATGTAATACGCTTAAAGTATCAAAAAGTTTCAATTTTCTTTCACTTTTCGAGGGAAATTTTTATGGATATTTTTATTAAAAAGGACAAAATAGCTATATAGATGAAAAAAATAAAACAAAAAAGAGGTGTTTTTATATGGGAAAGCAAAGAATGGAGCGAAAAAAGCGAAAGCAAAACAATCAAAATGAAAAGCTGGATAATGTGGAATTTGCAAGCGAACGAAAAGATTTTATTAGTGAGATAGATCTAGTTGACAAAAATGAGCAACGACAACTCTTTGATAAAAGAATGTAACGAAAAGAACGTTCGTATGTTTTCAAAACAGAGGAGGATTAATATCTATGCAATTAGCAGCACATGAATTAAATGAATTGAGTGAACTAATAGCTGGTTGTTATAACACCGTTACTTGCATGACAGATTCCATTAGTAAAGCCCGAGATCCCGAACTTAAGGAGTTACTTCAAAAACATTTCCCTTTACATGTTCAAGACTATAATTTAAAGGTTGAATTTGTACAAAGCCAAACCACTCCCGATATCTCTAAGTTTCAACCTGCTGAACTAAAACCTGGATTAAATTCCTATACACAGGCACCTGTTAGTGAATTTTCATCCGTAACACCAAGAACCAATACAGGTCAACAAAGTGATCGTGAAATCGCAACAGCTTATTTGCTGAATCAAAAAGGATCAGCAAAAAATTATGCAGCAGCAGTTACCGAGTGTGCCAATCCGGATTTACGAACATTCTTAGAGAACGCTTTCCTGAACAGCAGTCGCCATGCATATGAAATGTGGCAATACATGACTAAAAAAGGGTATTATCCACTAATGGCTGCACCGCAAAATGCAACTCAAACAATAGCTTCAATTTACCAGCCAGTAAACCAGTAATGCAAAACGCTCAGGGACCCTGAGCGTTATTTTATGATGTTATATCCTATTGTTTAAGTAGCAAGTTTATTTTTTTCCGAAGTTTATCTACATATGAATCACTTAAAAATTCTTTACTACCACGAATAATTTCTGTTGCATAGTTAACAGTTGGTGCAGTTTCTGTTTCTTTTTGGGTTCCAATAAATGTTATTGCACGCATGTTCTCACCATTTATGAAAACATTAATGATAGTAGGACGATAAGCATTAACGAAAACCCCTTCACGTTTATATAAGTAAGAAATAGCTTCTAGTGGTACTTGATAAACCTTTCCTTCGACTTTTTCATGACCGTTTTCTACTATATCCGCTTTTCCGCCATCATTAGAACTTCTGGAGAATTGTAACTCATATTCATCTAGTAAGCCACAGCCTACAGCATTATTAAAATGGTGGTCTACACCTCGTAGTATGAATCGTTCATTATCCATACAGGATCCATAAGCAAAATAAAGAATGATTTTTTGTTTTAGGTAGGTATGGACATTCCAATCACCGGTTTCAATCCAATCATCTGAAGCTAATAAACTTTCCCCACCAAAATAAGCTAAGGCTTCAAGTTCCAGCCCTTTATCATTGAAAACACTGACATATTCACGATCGTATAAATTTTCTGGGTCACTTTCAACATATCCCTCTAATTGATCAATATTTTCCAATTGTTCTTGTGTAACTTCATAAAGCTCACCATAAACATAACTAGCATCGTCGGTCTGTTGTAGTTAAATAGAAATGATTTCGATCCCCGTTGCATAACGTTCCATATACAAATAACTTCGGCATTATTCCACCCCGCGTTTATTACTATCACTACCCTTATTATAGTGAAAAATCGCAGGAAACAAAGGGTTTTTTATCCAAATAATTTAAATTTAAATATACCCCCATACTCATGAAATGATTTTAGAGGGGGTATGCATTATACCCCCTCTAGGTACCCAAAATATACATACCCCCTATATGTATAAAACGCTTATTTCATCAAAACCTAGCAGCCAATGATAAGAATCCAGAACAAAAGCGCAAGCGCCTGTTTAGCGACGTATGGATTGTGCCCACGCAACGTGGGTAGTTCGATGTTGCCACGCAAAGTGGCGGTTTTAATCGAACCTCCTTCCTTCTAACAACCGATGTTGACTTATCGTAAGGAGGTAAAGGAAATCCAATAGTCGCTGGGCGCTGGAGCTGGACGTGGCCCTACATAGTGACCAAAATATTCAATGTCACATTTTATACTTTCCTTACACATAAGAAAAAGATGAGGTTAATTCCCCATCTTTTAACTTCCTAACTATACTAATTTAGCTAAATTTGTAAAGTTTAATTCTTTAAGTCTATCTCCTATTAAAACTTTATCACAATCCCAAAGCGCTTCATCTAATGCGCAGCTGACTGGTACATCACACTTTATCTCCGCTAATTCCCTTGATAGATGTAACATGTCCATATTTGCTTTTATTTTGGCTTGTACACCTTTTGGTAATTGATCTATATTTTCAAGCATATTATCAATGGTTTCATATTCCTGGACAAGCTTAAGTGCTGTTTTTTCACCAATTCCCTTTACTCCAGGATAATTATCCGCAGAATCTCCCATTAATGCTTTCATGTCAATTACTTGTTTGGGCACAATGCCTTTTTTCTCTAAGAAATTCTCATGTGTAAATACGTCGTAATTACCTTGTCCCTTTTTCATGATTGCAACCTGAATTCCTGGATCTACAAGTTGTAACATATCGTGATCCCCGGTTAAAATCATGACCTCATTTGCTTCGGAATATTCTCTTGCTAGCGTACCGATGCAATCATCTGCCTCATAATTAACGAGTCCTACATTTGGAATAGTAAAGATGTCCATGATTTCTTTGATACGGTCAAATTGTGGAATTAATTCCTCTGGCGGTTCTGACCGATTTGCTTTGTAAGCAGGCAGCATTTCAGTACGGAACGTTTTACTGCCCATATCCCAACAGCATACTACATGTGTTGGATTAAACGTTTCAATTGCATTCAGCATATACTTTAAATATTGATACATGCCATTTGTAGGAATACCTTCACTGTTACGCATAAAATTGCCACGAAATGAGGTCGCAAAAAAACCTCTGAATAATAAAGCCATGCCGTCTACAAGTAAAATTGTTGGTTTACCCATCGTAATCCTCCCTTTTGTTACCTATTATCATAATTTTTCATAATGGATGCAAGCTTATTTTCTTTATTAGCTAGTTCTTCTTGATTGTCCGTATCTGATAATATACGAAGTAATCCATCGATATACGATTCAATACTTTGCATATACACTTTTTTTGTTTGCCTCATTATCTGATTCCATTGTTCGACATATCCATCATCCATTATTATTTTGTTGGACTCAATATATTCTCCCGCATATGGGTGAAGAATTGCATAAATTGCTTCTTTCATTTGTTCCTTTTCATTTTTTTCAAAAAAGGATTTAGTGCCTTTGTAAGCAGATAATGCTTTGGAAAATATCGAAATATTCAGCTCTACAAATGCTTGATTAAAATCTGGCGAGGGCAGGTCAAATTCAATGTCATTAGGTAAGGCAAAATTGTTATCGATTGTATTTACATTATCCCCTAGTATTTTTC
This sequence comes from Virgibacillus necropolis, assembly GCF_044793635.1. Classification (GTDB taxonomy): domain Bacteria; phylum Bacillota; class Bacilli; order Bacillales; family Amphibacillaceae; genus Virgibacillus_F; species Virgibacillus_F necropolis_A. Next base: position 246,062 of record NZ_CP084992.1, on the reverse strand, counting down.
CGATTTCATTAACTTGATCACGTATTTGAGCCTCAATTCGTAATGATACAGCACGTAGTTCTTGTAATAGTTCATATCCAACATAGTCTAGCAGTTCCTGCATACTCTTTTCAATCTGGTCTCTACCTGCTTTTCCTGAGTCCTGAATTGTAGTTGGATTAAACATTTCTTTAAACATATCGTGAAAACGAATTGATAAACGTTCTAATACATAAAACAGCTGTTTATCTATTTTTTGTGAGATTGCCTTCGTGTACGAATCTTTATCTAACTCGTTAATCACCCGAAAAGCTTCCTTCTTCTTGTCATGTAAGCTATCTCTTTGTTGCATCTTTTCTTGTTCTGACATCTTAATAGATGCTACATAACCTGAAATAGCATTGTAGGCACGTTTCATATCCCATAGTGCGGACTCAACGCTAAGCTTTGTTAAATCATGATTAATAAACTGGTAAAATTGTTCCTCAAAATGATACATTTTGTCGTTTAACGTCTTTTTCGCTAGTTTATCTGCAAGTGTAGCCCGGCTTGAAATTGGAAACAATTTAGGAAACCGTATTCCTAATTGCAACAATTGTTCGTTCACATAGTTTTGCACCAATGAAAGTTCATTATCATCTTTTGCCAGGTCGGCAGCATTAATGATGAAGAACATCTTATCTAGCTCGAAGGATTCTTTTACACGGCCTAATTGCATAAGGAAATCTTTATCTGCACGGGACAGTGCGTGATTATAGTATGTTACATATAATATCGCATCCGCATGTTTGATATAGTCAAATGCTACATTTGTATGTCTAGCATTAACTGAATCAGCTCCAGGTGTGTCTACTAGTGTTATACCTTGTTTCGTTATAGAGCATTCATAATACAAATCAATCGATTCTACAAAACAAGCTTTTGTCTCATCCGTGACGTAGACGGGGAAGTCATCAACATTTGTTAGAATTTGGCCACCAATATAATCTTTCATTATTTCGAAACCATTGATAATTGCTTGTAAATAGTGTTGTTGGGTTTTGGTTAATGAGCGAATATCTGTATTTATTAGCCATTTATACAAGCTTTCCATACTATCACTGTTAGGCGAAAAGCTTTTTAATAGAGCGAGAGTATCCTGAATAATTGTTGTTTCATCTTTCATTGTAACTACTACTGTACCGTGTTTATTATCCTTTGTAACAGGTGCAATTCGGTTAATTGCTGCAGTAGTAGGATTCGGTGAAACTGGTAATACAGATTCACCAATTAATGCATTCGCAAAGGAAGATTTTCCAGCACTAAATGCCCCAAACAGGGTTATGGTAAAGGAACGCTCGGCTAATTTTTCCTGCTTATTTTTCAAATCCATTATAATTTGATCAAATCCCGGAACAGTATCTACTACATCGATTGTTTGATTAATTCCTTGTAATACGTCATCAACGGTATAAGATGTTTCTTCCTTATCCGGTTCGTTACGTTGAATATAATCTACCTGTTCATTTGTGTTTTCATTTAGCTGAGGTGCATTTTCCCTACTTATATCATTCCGTTCTATAAGACTTTGATTAATTATTTTCCAATCATCATCGGAAGGATCTGAGCTTAGCAAAGTATCGTATAACCTATTTACTTTTTGATCACGTTGGTCTACTAGGTCCATGATTTGATTAGTGGCGTTTTCCGCTTTTTCCAATTTTGTTAATTCATTCTGGTAGGAACAGATATTCTCTGAACTTTGCTTGTTTATATGGACTAAAGTTTCGTCTTTTATGTCAATCGTTTCTTTTTTAAACTTCTCCTTAATATTGCTACTTACATCTTTTGTATAATTTAAAACAGATTCTCCGTTTACTCTTGCACCAGTCTTAATCAAGGATTCCAGGTCAACACTTGTATATTCAATGGAAAGGTCTTGAACTTTTTGGATTAAACCAGGATCTGTAATGTTATAACTTTTCATTTGCTGAATAATTTTATCACGGAGCTTCCATTGAATCGATTTTTCTATATTTTCTTGTAATGGTTTTAGAAAATTGTGAAGCCGTGTTGCCTTTTCTTCTTCCGTTTTTTTCTTAGAACCGAACAATCCCACTTTGAAATCTGATTGCTGTGATTCCAAGTAAGCTAATGCTTGATCACGTAATGTAGCAGGCATTATATAAGCATTATTCAAGGTAGTATTTATATTTTGATGAAATTCCTTATCAAATTGAGTTGACCTATCCTTCAGGTGGGCAACCATACTATTTATTTCTTCTATTCGTGCTGTATTTGATTCATAATCATCAGTTTCGGCTTTTATCATCTCTATTTCTTCATTGTACTGATCTTCCACAAATCGCTTATGATCCTCACTAATTTGTGTTATAGACCGTTCAATTGAATAATAATCATCTTTTTTTGTTGTCACTAAGGTAGTGAGGAATTCTTTTAGTAGATCAAGCTGACTGTGTTTAATTGATTGATCTAATAGGGATGTATAAAAGGTTTCTTCCGGGTATATATCCCATTGATCAAACGTTTGTTTAATTTTGTCCTTGTATGTCGAAAACGCTAGTTCACTGTCGTTATGCTTATCAACTTGATTGATAATTAAAAAGAAAGGGATATTTTTTTCTTGTATGGCCTGTAAGAATTCTAGGTTCACTTCGGATTGCACATGATTATAATCCATCACGTAAAACATAGCATCTACAAGGTGTAGTGATCCCTCTGTCATAAGTCGATCAGCATCATCTGCTGCGTCTATCCCAGGTGTATCCATTAATGCCGAGTTAGGAGGTAAAATAGCTTCAGACGAGCTTATTTCAATCTTCTTTATTGTATCTTTATCCTGACAATAGGCTTTAATTAAATCGATATCGTAAGGTTCACTGTATTCAACCGCTTTTTCGTGATGGAAATAAACTCTTGCGTATCCCTCACCTGAACATATTTTCACTAAATTAGCACTTGTAGGTATCGGACTTTGTGGTAGAAGTGATTTCCCTAACAATTCGTTAATGATGGATGATTTCCCAGCAGAAAAGTGACCAGCAAAGCTGATAACTAATTCCGTTTTATTCAACTTTTCATATAGATCAAGCAAATTTTGAGCTTGTTTGCTATCACCATGTTTAACTAACAATGTATATAGGGATACAAGCTGATCCCTTGTAATAGGTTTATGTTGATCTTTTAATAATGGCAATGTCTTACAATTCCCTTCTAGACAAACAATTCTTTATACAACCATTATACGGATTATGTGCTGCTTTTTCTAGAAAAACTGACAAAAAACTATTTACCTTTAAATTGGCAAATAGTTTTTCGTTTAATCTCCGTCAGATTTTGAAATTAAGGTTGTTGAGATATAGCGAATAACATCTCCTCTACTTACAACCCCAACTACTTTATAATCATCATCTACAACAGGTATCTTTTTAAAGTGGTGTTTAGAAAATATTGCCAGTGCATTTTCAAGTTTATCGTCAGGATGAACGGTGAAAATATCTTTATTAGACATTACTTTTTCAACTTCATGATGAATAGCGTAATCCAGCTTATGCATTATATTTTCCTTTTCACTTACTAGAACCAATGCATACATGTCATAAACGGTTCTTCCTTTTGGTTGGAGATATCGGATGACATCACCATCACTAACCATTCCTTGTAAATTATTGTCTTTATCAACTACAGGTACGCCGCCGATTCTGTTCTTAACGAGTAATTCCAATAATCCCTTTATCGACATGGTTTTAGTCGCAGTAATTGCATCAGCTATCATAAAATCCTTGATATTCATAAAGTCATCACATCCTTTTTACAATAGGAACATATTTATTAATTCGATATAAAATTGCTGAATTCCTTTTTTACTCTGGTTTTATATTTCGATAGTTACCACCATAAAATAAAATGGGGTCTCCCTCATTTGAGTTTATATCTGTTACTTCTGCGATAAATATCATGTGATCCCCTGCTTTAGCTGTGTCCATAACCTGACAGGATAAAGTCGCTATTGAACCATCTATTACTGGTACACCATCCTGAATTACAAATGGAATATCGCGATCCTTTTCCATTTGTTTTGCAAAAATCATGGATAGTTCTTTTTGCTCTTCGCGTAAAATGCTTAGACCAAATTGTTTTGTTTCTTGTAATTTATTATACATTCTTGCATTTTCATCTATTGATATAGCAATAAGTTTAGGATCCAATGATACGGACATAAATGCATTAACAGTCATTCCCATCATTTCGCCTTTATAATCAGTGCTTACAATCGTGATGCCAGTAGCGAATTTGCCCATCGTATCACGAAATAAACGAGTATCCATATGTATGCCCACTTCCTTTCTATAACATTTATTCAGAATATCATTAAAGTAATAAAATATGAATTAAGTTGTTTCAAATCACTTGTTTACATAATAAAATTATAATTAACTCTATACATTAAAACATAAGAAAACCCTGATAACATATATATGCTATCAAGGTTCATTTCGTTAATTATACTGGATATACTCCATGTTTTCTTTCAGTAAAAGTAACGTTTTTTGATTCGTACATATCGAATCGTGTAACCAGCTCACCTCTCAGTTTATCTGGTTCGATTACTGCATCCACAACTAATTCAGATGCTAAACGATAAATATCAATGTTGTCTTTATACTCATCTTGTTTTTCTTTAATAAATGCTGGTCTATCTTCTTCAGGTAATTCAGCAATTTTATTTGCATAGACTGCATTTACCGCTGCTTCTGGTCCCATTACTGCAATCTGAGCAGTTGGTAATGCAAGACAGCAATCAGGTTCAAATGCTGGTCCAGCCATTGCGTATAGACCCGCCCCATATGCTTTTCTAACCACAACCGAAATTTTAGGAACAGTTGCTTCACTCATGGATGCTAGCATTTTTGCACCATGACGTATAATACCTGCCCGTTCAACCTTTGTTCCAATCATAAACCCGGGGATATCCATTAGGAACAATAATGAAATATTAAACGCGTCACAAAGCTGAATAAACTTTGCTGCTTTATCTGCAGAATCAGGGAATAATACGCCACCTTTCATTCGAGGCTGATTCGCAATTATTCCAACAGATTTACCATTAATTCGTGCAAGACCAGTGATTAGTTCTGGCGCAAATTTCTTCTTCACTTCACAAAAACTATCTTCGTCAATAATACGATTAATAAAATCATGCATATTGAATGGTGCATTTTGATTTTCTGGAATTAATTCTGTAATTGATTTCTCAAATTCTTTTACTTCTTTTTTATCCATTACTTTTGGTTTGTCTTTAAAGCTCGCCGGGAAATATCCGATATAATTACGAGCATATGTGATTGCTTCTTCTTCAGTCTTTGCTAAAACATCTCCACATCCAGAAACAGATGTGTGCATTTTAGCTCCACCCATTTCCTCTAGCGTAACCTTTTCACCAATAACTTTTTCAGCCATACGAGGTGATCCTAAGTACATCGAAGCATTTCCATCAACCATTACTACGATATCGCAAAATGCGGGTATGTATGCCCCTCCTGCGGCTGATGGACCAAATAATAGACAAACCTGTGGTACGCGACCAGAAAGTTTGATCTGATTATGAAATATTTTTCCTGCTCCTCTTCTTCCAGGGAACATCTCGATTTGATCGGTAATTCTAGCGCCAGCCGAATCCACTAAATAAAACATAGGTAATTCTAATTTCATAGCTGTTTCTTGAATACGAATAATTTTTTCTACCGTTCTTTTTCCCCAAGATCCTGCTTTAACAGTAGAATCGTTGGCCATTACACAAACTGCCTGACCATTGATACGACCAATTCCTGTTACTACCCCATCAGATGGTAAAGAATCATCCATACAATTAGCGAAAAAAGCGTCCTCTACATCCATATCTTCATCAAATAAAAGTTCTAAGCGTTTACGAACAAATAATTTGCCTTTTTCTTCATTTTTTTGATGATACTTTTCCAGACCACCTTTTTCGATTTTTTCCACTCGTTTTTGTAAATCATCTACAAATGACATGTGCAACCTCCTGCTCTTATTCACCTTTATATATAGGCTTTCTTTTTTCTTTAAACGCTTTTAACCCTTCTAATCGATCATCAGTTGGAATGGTTTCTTTATAGCATAAATGTTCAATTGATAATCCAGTCTCTATATCTGCTTGTATACCTTTATCAATTGCAGTCTTAGCCTGCTTTAGGGCGATTGGACCGTTTTTTGCTATTTGGTTAGCAACCTCAATCGCATCATTTAATAGATTTTCCTGATCAGTTAACTGTTCAACCAAGCCAATATTTATTGCCTCATCAGTAGAAACAGGTTTACCTGTAAAAATCAGACGTTTTGCCTGCCCAAGTCCGATTAAACGCGTTAGTCGTTGTGTACCACCAGCACCAGGAATAATTGCAAGTGACGTTTCTGTTAGTCCAAGTTTCGTAGTATTTACTGCAATTCGTATATCACAGGCAAGCGCCAGTTCTAGACCTCCACCAAAAGCTACACCATTAATGGCAGCAATTACCGGCATCTTCATTTTTGCTACATTCGATACTGATGCACCAATATAACGAACTGCTTGAATTACCTGATCCTCTGTCATACCTTTCCGTTCCTTAAGGTCGGCACCGGCGCAAAATGCTTTTTCGCCATCCCCTGTAATAATGGTGCAACGGATAGAAGAATCCTGTTCTATTTCTACAATATATTTATTTAACTCATCTAGTAATGCTTTTGACATCGCATTAGCGGCATCTGAACGATTAAGCGTTAGAAGGGCGATATGATCATCTAATTTATTAAAATTTATAAGTTCAGACATAAGTAAGCTCCTTCCTTAGCGCTCGCTTTTTAAAATTTTCATTTGGTGACTTGATAGATTTTTAACATACTTTTCTATATATAACGCTGCATTGATGATTTTATTTTCATCAATTCCGGTTTTTATCCCCATTCGATGAAGCATATACAGAAGATCATCTGTAGCTAGATTCCCTGAAGCACCCTTGGCATATGGACAACCACCAAGTCCTCCAACTGCACTATCAAATTTAGTAATTCCATATTCCATTGCTGCAAGGACATTTGCTAGAGCAGTTCCTCTTGTATTGTGAAAATGCATTGCCAATTTATCTTTTGGAAAATAGCGTAATAATTGTTCTAGTACTCTAGCAACCTGTGCTGGATCAGCTACACCAATTGTGTCACCTATCGATATTTCATCAACACCCATTGTGAAAAGCCTATCACAAACCGCTATAACCTTATTTGTATCAATATCGCCTTCATATGGGCAACCAAAAACCGTTGAAACATATCCTCTAATCGCTTTATTTGCTTTTTTGGATTCAGTGGAAACACTTTCTAAAATTGGATACGTTTCTTCAATCGTTTTATTTATATTCTTTTTGTTATGCGTATCACTTGCTGATAAAAATAAACAGACTTCATCGATGTTGACTTCTAATGCACGCTCTAGTCCCTTATTATTCGGGACTAATGCTGCATATGTAACACCTGGTTTACGTTTAATTTTTCTTGCTACCTCTGTTGCATCCTTCAACTGTGGTATCCAGTCTGGATGCACAAACGACGAAATCTCGATATAGGATGTTCCAGAATCTGATAGCATGTTAATCCATTCGATTTTTGCATCAGTTGGTACCATTTCCGATTCGTTTTGTAAGCCGTCTCTCGGGCCAACCTCATTTATGGATACACCTTTTGGAAAGTTCAATACAACCCTCCTAACTTTTACATTTATTTTAAAAATGCTTGCACCTTACTATTCAATTACTGCAATAGTATCTCCTTCATTGACAAAATCGCCTTCTGAAACTTTAATTTCTTTTACTGTTCCATCGCTTTCACTCGCAATTGGTATTTCCATTTTCATTGATTCCAAAATAACGACGTCTTGACCATCTGTTACCTTGTCACCCTCTGCTACCGTTATCTTCCATACGCTTCCTGCCATTGATGCTTTTACTTCTTCCATTTTAATTCCTCCTTAGTTTGTCTTTGCTTTCATCATTGGTAAATAATGATCATTAACAAAAGCTGTTGTTGTTTTTGCTTCGATAAATGCTTCCATATTCATAATTTCTTTTAGCATTGGAATGTTTGTCTTGATTCCATCAATCTGATAATCAGATAAAGCATGTTTCATTGCTGAAATCGCTAGTTCCCTTGTATCAGCCTTTACAATTAGCTTTCCAATCATTGGGTCGTAATATGGTGTAACATCGTAGTTACTTGTAACAGCTAGTTCATTACGTACACCTTCCCCAGTTGGGGCATTTAGTGTTGAAATGTGTCCTGGTGATGGGAAAAATGTTACTGGGTCTTCGGCATATATCCTAACTTCAATAGCATGACCATCGATAGATAAATCATCTTGCTTGAATGTCAACGCCTTTCCATTCGCTACATTGATTTGTTCTTTTACAATGTCTAAACCAGTAATTTCTTCTGTAACAGGATGCTCGACTTGAATACGTGTATTCATTTCAAGGAAATAAAAGTTTTCATCCATATCAACCAAAAATTCAATTGTACCTGCATTTGTATAGCCGATTGATTTTACAGCATCTGTAGCGGCTTTTCCCATCTTTTCACGTGTTTCATCTGAGATAAAAGGAGAAGGAGCTTCTTCTACAACCTTTTGGTTTCTTCTCTGAATTGAGCAATCACGTTCAAATAAATGAACCGCATTACCATGCTGATCTGCTAATAATTGAATTTCAATATGCCGGGCATTTTCAAGCTTCTTTTCCATAAACATGGAACCGTCACCGAAAAATGTTTGTGCACGCTTCGAATTACTTTCAAACGCCTTTGATAATTCCTCGTCAGATTGTACAACCTGCATGCCAATCCCGCCACCACCGGCAGAGGCCTTAAGCATAATTGGATATCCAATGTCTTTAGCTATAACTTGAGCATCGTCCGCAGATGCTACCACACCATCTGTTCCAGGAACTACAGGTACTCCTGCGGCTTTCATTGCATTTCTAGCTTCGATTTTACTTCCCATCATTTCCATTACATCACTTTTCGGTCCAATGAAAGTAATTCCTGCGTCATCACATTTCTCAACAAATTGCCCACTTTCACTAAGAAAGCCATATCCTGGATGAATAGCGTCTACTTTTGATTTCTTAGCAATACTAATAATTTTGTCCACATTTAGATAACTTTCATTCACCCGCGGTGGACCTATTAGGAAACTTTCATCGGCCATTTCAACAAATGGAGCCTTTTGATCTGCTTCTGAGTAAACTGCAACAGTTTGAATGTCCATTTTTTTGCACGTTCGGATAATACGATCAGCAATTTCTCCACGATTAGCGATTAGAATTTTTTTAATCATCGTCTCTCCCCCTATTTGTACATTTGTACACGCATTTGCATCTTATTCCAGGTGTTGTATAGCTAGTTCTTTTAATTTGAATTTCTGAATTTTACCACTAGCGGTCATTGGATACTCATCAACGAATTCGATATATTTAGGAATTTTATGATGAGATATGTTTCCGTTACAAAACGTTCGGATGTCCTCAACAGATGTCTTGCTATTATCTTTTAAAATAACCCATGCCATAATCTCTTCCCCATACTTTTTATCAGGTAGCCCAATTACTTGAACATCTAGTACATCAGGGTGTTGATAAAGGAATTCTTCAATTTCACGCGGGTAAATATTTTCACCACCACGGATTATCATATCCTTCATTCTACCGGTGATTTCAAGGTAACCATTTTCATGCATAACAGCTAAATCTCCAGTATGCAGCCAACCATCTGGATCAATCGCTGATTGGGTTGCCTCTTCGTTATTATAATAACCCTTCATTACGTGGTAACCTCTTGTACACAACTCACCTGTTAGGCCAATTTTTTGTTCCTCATCAGTACCAGGAATAATCACTTTAACTTCAACATTTGGGTGGGGTTTTCCTACTGTACTAACTTTCAGTTCAATTGGATCATCTGTTTTTGTTTGTGTTATTACTGGAGAAGATTCTGTTTGCCCATAGGCAATTGTAATTTCTTTTGCCCCCATCTTTTCCATAACATTGGTCATCACTTCCATAGGGCAAGTGGAACCAGCCATAATTCCAGTCCGCAGGTGGGTAAAGTCAAACGAATCAAACTTAGGATGATTAAGCTCTGCAATAAACATGGTAGGTACCCCATGTAATCCAGTACATTTTTCATCCGAGACAGCTTTCATGACTTTTTCAGCCTCGAATTGCTCCAAAAGAACCATCGTAGCACCCTTTGATACAGCGGCTAAAATACCTAATACACATCCGAAACAATGAAAAAATGGAACTGGGATACATAAACGATCCTCATTTGTTAACCTCATGCAATCGGCAATTTGGTTACCATTGTTTACGATATTGTGATGAGTCAGCATAACACCCTTTGGAAATCCGGTTGTTCCGGAAGTGTACTGCATGTTTATAGCATCATGATGATGTAAGGATTTATGTCTTTTTAACAATTCATCATCTGATACCTGATCACCCATTTGTATAATTTCATTCCAGTTATATCCAAAATCAAATGTATCATCACTTAGAACGATGACATTTTTTAAATTTGGAAGTACTGGTGAATTAACTTCACCTTTCCCAGAATGGTCAAGTTCAGGACAAATCTGCTTTAAAATATCCAGATAGGATGTCCCTTTGTATGATTCAGCCATTATAAGAGTAGTTGACTCAGACTGCTTCAATAAATATTCTAATTCCTTTGCTTGATAGCTTGTGTTAACAGTTACTAAAACTGCTCCCATTTTACCTGTAGCAAATTGCGATGTAATCCATTCGGGTTTGTTATCAGCCCAAATAGCTACATTTTCACCCTTTTGAATACCTAGTGACATAAAACCTTTTGCAGCTTGATTAACCATGTCATCAAATTCTTTATAGGTTTTGCGCAGATTTAACTCTGGGTATACAACAGCTTCTTGGTGTGGATACAATTTAACTTGTTTCTCTAATAATTCTCCTACGGTTAGATCTAATAAAGTCACGAATTTACCCCTTTCAACTGTTTATTAAAGACCTAATTGTCGCGCAATTACTAAACGTTGTATTTCAGAAGTACCTTCACCAATTTCCATAAGTTTCGCATCGCGCAGATAACGTTCTACTTCGTATTCACGCATGTAACCATAACCACCATGAATCTGAATTGCATGGTTAGCTGCTCTAGTTGCAGTTTCACTTGCAAAAAGTTTTGCGTATGCTGATTCTCTGGTAAAGGCTTTTCCTTGATCTTTTAACCATGCAGACTTATGAATGATATTACGTGCTAATTCTATTTCCATTGACATATCAGCAAGTTTAAACTGAATGGCTTGGAAATCTGAAATAGATTTGCCAAATTGTTTACGTTCTTTTGCATACGATAATGATTTGTCTAGCGAACCTTGTGCAATTCCTAATGATAAAGCTGCAATTGAAATACGACCACCGTCTAATGTATGCAGAAATTGCTTAAAGCCTTTATCCGGATCCCCTAGTAAGTTTTCTTTAGGTACACGTACATTGTCGAACACAATTTCAGCTGTATTTGATCCTCGCACGCCCATTTTTTCATAATTATCTGTAATGGTTACCCCATCTGAATCAGTAGGGACAATAATCGCACTAATTATGTTTTTACCGCGATCATCTTTTCCGGTAACAGCAGTTGCAATAATAGTAGCCGCATAGCTTGCATTAGTAATAAAGCACTTTTCACCATTAATTACGTATTCATCGCCATCCAATACTGCTGTTGTCTTTGTTCCGCCTGCATCAGACCCAGCGTTAGGCTCAGTCAATCCAAATGAACCTAATGATTTACCTTCCGCCAAAGGAGTCAAGTATTTTTTCTTTTGTTCTTCTGTTCCAAAGTAATAGATTGGACTTGCACCCAGGGAAACCGCTGCAGCATAACTTAAACCTGTGCTTCCGCAAACGCGGCCAATCTCTTCAACTGCTATTGCATAGGATACGGTATCTCCACCAGATCCCCCGTACTCTTCTGGAAATGGGATACCTAATAACCCTAGTTCCCCAATTTGTTTAAAAATATCCTCAGGAAATTCAGCGTTTACATCAATGTCGATAGCTCTTGGTCTTATCACATCTTCTGCAAAGTCACGAACCATTTTTTTAATCATTAGTTGTTCTTTTGTTAATTCGAAATTCATTTATTTTCCCCCTAGTAATCTATCACTGAGACCGACTGGTTGGTCTGTGTAGGTAATTAAAAAATGAAAGCGATTACTTTCATGTTGTAAAAAAAGACTTTTCTATAAGTACATCGTTATACGATGCATTATGCAAAGTTTCAACCTGTAAAACGGAATGCAGAATAAGATCTACATATATGTCACCAATCTCATCTATTGATTTGGTTCCGTCTTGTTTATACCATTTGTATGTCCAGTTTACCATACCTAATATTGCCATGGTAGTAATTTCCACTGGTAGATTACTACGAAATTCTTTTACATCTTTTCCTTCAGAAATTGCTCTTGTAATAATTTGTTTAAATTGATCACGTTTTTTCTTAATTAAAATTTCATATTGAGGTTTCAAATATATCGTTTCTTGATAAAAAACAGAAATATGTGGCTTATAAAGATCAAAAACTTTAACAAAATCTTTAATAATTGCTTGTAACTTTTTTGTTGGTGAGTCATACGTTTTGTTGGCAATTATAGCTTTTTCTAGTACATATGTAATAAATGTATCATGAATTACAAATAGCAATTCATCCTTAGATTTAAAGTGATGATAAAATCCACCTTTTGACGTTCCAACATCTTCGACAATTTGATTAACCGTTACACCATGAAAGCCTTGTTTCTCAAACAAAAGTAAGGATGCTTGAACTATCTTTTGACGTAGTTCCGTTATAAACCCTCCTTCACATAATTACCAATTTAACCTTATCATATTTTTCAGAATATATAAAGGGATAAATTAATACGCTTGAAAAGAGAAGTAGAGACAGCTTTCATCGAAAGCTGTCTCTACTCCAATTAACTAACTATATTTACTCATCAAACGGTTTTACGTAATTAGCTTCTCTCCAAACTTCGATTACCTCACCTTGATTATCTGTATCAATTACAAATGATCCATTACTTGAACGATCACTTAACGATAAATCTAATGGGAAAACATTTTGCAATTCCCCTTTATCCGTTTTAAATGCAATGGTATCCTGTTCGTTAATCACAAAGAACCCTTGTATTCTATGGGGCTTTTTCTTTAACTCACGTAACATTGTTAGTCCGCGTTTAGCTCGACTGGTTTTCGTGAACTCACTTAATCTCATACGTTTACATGCCCCTCGTTGTGTTACGACAACTAATGACGGCTCTGCTAAATCATCAAAAACTTGACCATTAACAACATGTTCTTTTTCTTTTAATTGTATTGCTTTTACCCCGGATGCCCGTTGACCAACTGGAGTTATCTCGGATTCATGGTACCATAAGCCATATCCGGTGTTTGTAGCAACAAATACATCTGAATGACCACTAGTCAAATGAACGTGAACAACTTCATCATCTTTTTTCAGATTCAAGGCAACTAGTGCTTTTGAGTGACGTTGAGCATCATAAAGTGCCCATTCACTGCGTTTTACCATCCCATTTTTTGTAAAGAAAATGATAAATTGGTCTTTTTTGAACTCTCTAACTGGTATGCAATTTATAATGGTTTCATCTTTTTCTAATGTTACCATGTTTGAAATATGTTGGCCGATATCTTTCCATCTTATATCTGGCAATTGATGAATTGGCAGGTATAAATATTTACCCTTATTTGTAAACAGTAATATCTTATCTGTTGTGTTTAATTCAAATAAACCTACAAGATGATCCTCGTCCTTTATTGCTAAATCTTCCCCATTGGAGGCTGCATAAGATCGTAGGCTTGTACGCTTAATATAACCATCCCGAGTAGTAGAAACCAATACATCTTCACTTGCAACCATGACCTCGATGTTGATCTTTAGTTCCTCAATATCGTTCTCTATAGTTGTTCTTCTTTTATCTGCATACGATTTTTTTATTTTTTTCAAGTCGCTTTTAATGTTTTGAAGTAACTTTTTTTCACTAGCAAGAATGGATTCCAACTCAGCAATTCTCTTCCTAAGTTCCTCCGCTTCTTTTTCAAGTGATGTGATATCTGTATTTGTCAATCTGTATAATTGCAACATAACAATTGCTTCTGCCTGTGGTTCAGTAAAATCATATGCTTCTATGATTCTTTTTTTAGCATCCGCCTTATTTTTAGATGACCTGATGGTTGCGATTAATTCATCTAAAATAGATATCGCTTTTATTAAGCCCTCTAAAATATGAGAGCGTTCATTTGCTTTTTTTAATTCATATGTTGTTTGTCTTGTCACTACTTCCTTCTGATGAAAAATATAAGCATCAAGCATTTGTGGTAATGACAATAGTTTCGGTGTTTTATCCTTAATAGCTACCATATTGAAGTGATAGGTTACCTGTAAATCAGTGTTTTTATATAGGTAATGAAGTACTCCTTCACTGTTTGCATCCTTTTTTAGCTCAATAACTATTCTAAGTCCAGTGCGGTCTGTTTCATCACGGACTTCGGAAATACCTTCTACCTTCCGATCAATTCGTAACTCGTCAATTTTTTTAACCATGTTTGCTTTGTTTACTTCAAATGGAATTTCATCAATAACGATTTGTTCGCGATTGCCACGAATTTGTTCTACATTAGCTTTACCGCGTACAATTACTTTTCCTTTTCCAGTTTCATATCCTTTTACAATTCCATCTACACCTTGAATAATCCCGCCAGTAGGGAAATCTGGTCCCTTCATTACTGTCATCAAATCCTGTACAGTTACAGAAGGATTATCAATTCTCATGACCACTGCATCGATAACTTCAGCTAAATTGTGTGGAGGAATATCCGTAGCATATCCAGCTGATATTCCAGTTGATCCATTAACCAAAAGATTAGGAAACTTTGCTGGTAATACTAATGGTTCGTCGTTTGTATCATCAAAGTTTGGTATGAAATCCACTGTATGTTTATCAATGTCACGAAGCAATTCGGAAGAAATACTAGAAAGTCTTGCCTCCGTGTAACGCATTGCTGCAGGTGGATCCCCATCAAGACTACCATTGTTACCATGCATTTCGATCAATCCATTTCGTACCTTCCAATCTTGACTTAACCGAACCATGGCTTCATAAACGGAGGAATCTCCATGTGGATGGTAGTTACCTATTACCGTTCCGACTGTTTTAGCAGATTTACGAAAATGATTATCATGTGTATTTTTATCTTCATACATTGCATACAAAATACGACGTTGTACTGGCTTTAGTCCATCACGTGCATCCGGCAATGCTCTCTCTTGTATAATATATTTACTGTATCTCCCAAAACGATCGCCAATAACTTCTTCGAGTGGAAGGTCTAAATATTTTTCTGGTTGTGACAAAAAAGTCCCCCCCTTAATTACGTATGAATTTTATCGTTTTCTAATATGTTTTCATCATCATCCATGCCGAATTTAACATGTCCCTCGATCCATTCTCTTCTAGGTGCTACCTTATCGCCCATTAACGTGGTAATACGTCTTTCAGCCCTCGCAAGATCTTCTAATGTCACGCGAATTAAGGTTCTGGTTTCAGGATCCATTGTAGTTTCCCATAACTGTGAGGCATTCATTTCACCAAGACCTTTATAACGTTGGATTGTGTAGCCGTTTTTAAATTGACTCAATATATCTTTTAGTTCATGGTCTTCCCATGCATACACAATTTTTTCGTTTTTTCCTTTACCTTTTGAAACTTTGTATAATGGTGGTAATGCAATATAAATTTTTCCAGCATTAATTAAAGATTTCATATAACGATAAAAGAATGTTAGCAATAGGACCTGGATGTGCGCACCATCAGTGTCCGCATCAGTCATGATAATAATTTTATCGTATTGAACATCTTCTAAATCAAAATCACCGCCAACACCCGCACCAATGGTATGGATGATTGTTGAAATCTCTTCATTTTTAAAGACATCTTCTAATTTTGCTTTCTCCGTATTGATTACTTTTCCCCGCAGTGGCAGAACCGCTTGAAATTTGCGGTCACGGCCTTGTTTTGCTGATCCCCCGGCAGAGTCTCCCTCAACTAAGTAGAGTTCATTTTTTTTAGGGTTTTTTGATTGTGCGGGAGTTAGCTTTCCGCTTAACAAAGAATCCTTACGACGTTTTTTCTTTCCAGTACGAGCATCTTCACGCGCTTTCCTGGCAGCTTCTCTAGCTTCTTTTGCTTTGACTGCCTTCTTAGTTAGCAGACTTGCACTATCAGGATTTTCTTCAAGAAAATAGGACAACTTTTCTGATACAACAGCATCAACTACAGATCTTGCCTCAGAAGTTCCTAATTTCCCTTTCGTTTGCCCTTCAAATTGTAATTTTTCTTCTGGAATTCGTACAGATACGATCGCGGTAAAGCCTTCTCGTATATCCGTACCCTCTAGATTTTTATCTTTATCTTTTAACACTCCAGATTTACGAGCATACTCATTAAACGTTCGCGTTACGGCTGTTCTAGCACCGGATTCGTGAGTTCCTCCGTCTTTCGTCCGAACATGGTTAACAAAGGAAAGCATACTTTCTGAGTATCCATCATTAAATTGAAAGGCGAAGTCTACTTCTATATCTTGCTGTTCTCCCTCAAACGAAACAACTGGATGTAAAGTATCTTTTTCCTCGTTTAAGTAAGCTACAAACGACTCCAGTCCATCGGGATATTCATATACTTCACTTGTGTTATCCCGCTCGTCAACTAATTCAATCTTTAATCCTTTTAACAAAAATGCCGCTTCTCTAAGCCTTTCGGATAATGTTTCAAAATTATAGACTGTAGAAGAAAATATTGTGGGATCGGGCTTGAAGTGGATTATGGATCCTTTCTTTCTAGTAGATCCTTTGTTTTCCATGGTTCCAGCAGGTTTGCCACCATTTTCGAATCGCTGGAAATATACTTGTCCATCACGGTAGCTTGTAACCTCTAACCATTCAGATAAAGCATTAACTACAGAAGCACCAACTCCATGTAGCCCACCGCTAGTCTTATAACCGCCTTGTCCAAATTTACCTCCTGCGTGTAGAACAGTAAATATTACTTCAATTGTAGGTCGACCAGATTTATGCATTCCAGCTGGTATTCCTCTACCACTGTCCTCGACCGAAATACTATTATCCTTATGTATTTTGACTTTTATTGTATTCCCATAGCCAGCTAGTGCCTCATCAACAGCATTATCGACTATTTCATGCACTAAATGGTGTAATCCACGATTATCAGTACTCCCTATATACATACCAGGTCTTTTCCGGACTGCGTCAAGCCCCTCAAGTACCTGAATAGAGTCATCGGTATAACTTAACGGTTGTTTAACCAATTACCATCTACTCCTTTCTAGCTCTCAATCAATTTCCATACTTCAGTGTCTTCTATAAGAATAGAACAAATGTTTGTTATTGTAAATGTATATACCTGCTGTGCAGATTCTGTTTATAAGTATACTACAATTAATTTCTGCTTGTATAGAAGATAAATAATAGCATTAATCCTACTATAATGAAAACCGTACACATTTTAAACACAAAAACAGCTTTATCTCCGATGATAAGAGATAAAGCTGGAAACTCTATTTAATTAACATCGAATGCGCTACTTTGATACAAGTGTCCATGATCACTGTAAAGTCCCGGTCTTTCAGATATGCATATGCTTCTTCATTTTCAATACCTAATTGTGCCCAAAATACGTTTGCCTTTGTTCCGGCTGCTTCTTCAGCAATGGCAGGTAAGTATTCTGACCTTCTAAACACATTAATAATATCAATAGGCTCATCAACATCTTTCAATGATGCATATGATTTTTGACCCAATACCTCATCTACCATCGGATTGACAGGAATTATATGATATCCTTTATCCTGCATAATTTTTGAAACTTGATAGGAAGTTCTATTGGGATTGTCTGATAAACCCACCACGGCTAAGTTTTTTGATTCTTGCAACACCTGTTTAACCTTTTCATTTGACGGATTTTCGATTGCCATTTTGAACACTCCTTTTATTTAATCAAGTAGTCCCTGCTCAGTCAAATAGTTTCTTGCTATTGATTCTGGGGACTTACGTTCATAATCAACTTGATAGTTCATCTGACGCATCTGATTATCTGTTATTTTGCCACCAAGTTGATTTAATATTTCTTCTAACTCAGGATACTTCATTAATGTTTCCTGTCTTAGAAGTGGAGCACCCTGATATGGCGGGAATAAATTTTTTGGATCATCCAACACTACTAAGTCAAATTTGACCATATAACTGTCTGTTGCATAAGCATCTATAACATCCACTTCTCCATTTGATAGCGCTTCTTGGCGAATACCTGGCTCCATGGTTACGACATTAGCAAAATTTAGATTGTACACTTCCTGCATTCCAACATAACCATCATATCGATCTTTGAATTCTAATGTAAATCCGGCTGTGAATTGATCCTCGACTTTATTCAAGTCTCCAATCGATTCAAGATCATATTTTTCGGCTAATTCTTTTGTTGTTGTTACAGCATATGTGTTGTTGAATTTCATTGGTTCTAAAAATGCCATATCATATTTTTCATTCATGCCATTTTTTGCTTGTTGATATACTTTCTTAGGGTCATTACTCTGAGCTTTTTCACCTAAATGCGTTACGATTGCAGTTCCCGTAAATTCAGGATATATATCAATACTTCCTTCCTGAAGTGCAGAGAATACAAATGCAGTCTTTCCTAAACCTGCTTTTAATTCCACATCTAGATCAGTCGCGTCTTCTATTAATAATTTGTACATGTTAATTAAAATTGCTGGTTCAGATCCCAGTTTTGCACCAATAACTATATCAGCTTTTTTACCGTCATTGAACATGAATGGGGTTGCAACAACTAAAACAGCGATAATCAACATTGCAACAAAGGATTTAAATCCTGACCGTTTTGATATAAATTCAAAGCCACGAAGAATAATATCCAACATAATTGCTAATAATGCAGCCGGAATAGCGCCTAATAAAATTAGATTAATATCAGCACCTCTGTCTATTCCAAGTAATATCAATTCACCTAATCCACCAGCTCCAATTAAAGCGGCAATTGTCGTCGTTCCAACAATTAAAACCATAGATGTTCGGATACCCGCCATAATAACAGGCATTGCAATTGGAAGTTCTACTTTTGTAAGACGTTTAAATGAATTCATTCCCATACCAGTAGCAGCTTCTTTTAACGAAGGATTTACTTCCTTAATTCCTGTATATGTGTTTCGCAAAATAGGTAGCAAGCCATAAGCCGTTAACGCAATAATTGCTGGAGTAGTTCCGATACCGAAAAACGGAATTAGAAACGCCAATACCGCAAGACTCGGTATGGTTTGCAAGACTGCTGTAACGCCAATAATTGGCTCAGCAACTTTTGTGTATCGTGTCAATAATAAGCCCAACGGAACTGCAATAATAATCGCGATAATCAATGCGATTAAGGAAATCTGCAAATGTTCCCATATCGTTTCAAGCAAAACGTCCTGTCTTTTCTGGAAAACATCGATGAATTCATTCATTACTGAACCACCCCGTTTTCCACTTTGGTTTTACTCCTTAAAAATGCAATTATGTCCTTATTTGTTAATATACCTACTAGTTTCTGCTCTTTTAATACTGGTAGAATAACTTGTTCATCGGATTGAATGACTTCTGTTGCTTGAAATAAAGGTATATCATTATCTATTGTTTTTATGTCAACTTTATTTCCGTCATTCACGGCACCCACATACATGTTGTGCTCGTCTTTTATGGCATACATTCCAGATTGATTGTATAATCCTTGTTCATAATCGGACAGGAATATGACATGTGATTGTGATTGATCCGCAATAACATCAACCGCAGTTTGCCATGGAGATTTTCTTTCGCCAATAAAGTCGCGTACAAACTGTGTTTTTGGATTCAATATTAATTGTTGTGGCGTGTCGACTTGAACAACCTGCCCTTCCTTCATTAAACATACTTTATCCCCTATTGCCATTGCCTCATCCATATCATGTGTTACAAAAACAATCGTTTTTTTGATTTCCTTTTGGAGTACTCGAATGTCTTTTTGCAGCTGTTCTCGACTAATCGGATCTAACGCACTAAAAGGTTCATCCATCAGAATAATATCTGGATCAGCCGCGAGCGCTCGTATTACACCAATACGTTGTTGTTGACCCCCCGACAGTTCGCTTGGCATCCTTCGTTGATAGGTTGATGGATCGAGCCCGACCATTTCCAATAATTCGATCCCTCGATCACGGATTTTTTTCCTCCTCCACTTTTTCATTTCAGGTACTACTGCAATATTTTCTGCAATTGACATATGCGGAAAGAGCGCTATGTCTTGTAAAACATATCCAATATTCCAGCGTAATTCATGAATATTGTAATCGCTAATTTCTTTGTCATTTATGTATATAGATCCTGATGTAGGTTCTATTAAACGATTAATCATTTTCATTGTAGTTGTTTTCCCACAACCACTAGGTCCAATCAGAGTCATAAGTTCCCCGTTTTCCACTTTTAAAGAAAAGTCCTTTAATGCTTCGGTACCGTCAGGATATACCTTTCGAACATTCTTAAATTCGATCATGTATCTCGTCCTTTTGTTAATTTATTCCCGTTTAGTCACGGGTGGCTACATCTATTTCTAAGTAAAGTAGAATAATAAAAATCACGTAGGTATTTACCCCTAATCACTATTTTAGAAACGTTAATTCAAATCCCTTCCAGAAATTAAAGGGTATATATCGTTTTTTTAGGTTCTTTCGCCTATAACTTCATGATAAAATAAAGATAAGTTTATTATTATGAGATTATAATAGAAAGAAGGACAGTACATGGAATACGTTTTATTTGCAATCATTGCATATCTATTAGGATCAATTCCATCTGCGCTTATCGTTGGTAAAGTTGGATTTAAGATTGATATACGTGAACACGGAAGTGGAAATTTAGGTGCTACAAATACATTCCGTGTACTAGGTATAAAGGCAGGTATAATTGTAACATTAACAGATATTTTAAAAGGAACAATCGCAACGCTAATCCCACTACTGGTTGATGTAGATATTTATCGATTAGTAATCGGTCTCTTTGCTGTTGTTGGCCATACATATCCACTTTTCGCTAAATTTAAAGGAGGCAAAGCGGTAGCAACATCTGGTGGAATTATTTTAGGTGTTAGTCCATTTTTATTTTTAAGTATAGTAATTGCTTTTTTACTGACCTTATATATTTCTAAATATGTTTCCTTATCATCAATCATAACTGGTATAGTAACAGTGGTTGCTGCAGTTTTATTACAAGAAGATATTGGATTAATTATCGTATCCTGTGTATTAGCTATTTTCGTATCCTATCGACATAAAGACAATATAAAGCGGATTCGAAATGGTACAGAACCTAAAATTACTTGGATGTAAGCTCAAAAAGCACAAGCGACGTTTCGTTTATCAATGTAATCTAACGAACCAAAATATTGAATAAAAATATATAATTGCGTATAATTTTAACTACTAATCTTAGCAGGAAAGGGGACACTGTCATGAATAATACACAAACATCCCTTAACGTAAACTTACCAAACAAAGATAAACGACATCAACTATTTGGTTCTGTATCCCCGGGTCCAAGAACAAAACCAGTGGAAAAAGAGAACATGGTTGATTTACAAAATACAAAAAAGGATTTTTTATTTGACTTAGATCAAGTAGGTATTGCTAATGTAAAACATCCGATAACTGTTGAGAGCAATATTACACCTTTAACACAATCGACTATAGGAACCTTTACATTTACCTCGTCTATTAAAAAGACTAGTAAAGGAACGAACATGAGTCGTTTTATGGAACAATTGAGTGCCTATCATCAAAACGGGTTTGTTGCTAATTTATCCACACTTAAAGTATTTACAAAAGAGCTTGCGTCACGCCTTAAACAGGATGATGCGGAGGTTCAACTTGCATTCCCTTGGTTTTATGAACGTACTGGTCCACAGTCAAATATACCAGGAATGAATCATGTAAATGTAAGCCTAACAGTTACCTATGATATCAATAAAGGCTTCTCTATTCGTGCATCACTTTCAGCATTAATCACAACATTATGTCCTTGTTCTAAAGAAATTAGTGAATATAGTGCACATAACCAGCGTGGTTCTGTTTCCATGGATATTACAATTGTAGATGATTTTAACGAAGATCTAATAGATTGGAAAGAGATGCTGTTAGAGGCAGCAGAGAGTAATGCAAGCGCACGGTTACATCCAGTATTAAAACGAACAGATGAAAAAATAATTACTGAACAAGCGTATGAAAATCCTAGATTTGTTGAGGATATGGTAAGACTTGTGGCTGCTGATTTATTTGAAATGCCTTTTGTAACCAAGTTTAAAGTAGCATGTCGTAATGAAGAATCCATTCACATGCATGATGCTGTTGCATCTGTTACGATAGATAAGGTGGATTATATCTCACAGTAGAGGGATCGAACATTATGAAGTTAATTTTTATTACGCTCATTCAATTTTATCGAAAAGTAATTAGTCCCATTAAACCACCTACATGTAGATTTTACCCTACTTGTTCCGAATATGGATTAGAGTCTGTTAAACGATTTGGAGCAATTAAAGGTGGTTACTTAACAATTAAGCGTATATTAAAGTGTCACCCCTTCCATGCCGGTGGTGTAGATTTAGTTCCTGAAAAAAGAGAAAAAAAAAGTAAAGGCAGTTCAATGTGAACTGCCTTTTTCATAGGCTGAATTTTTCTAGTTGCTCCAATTGATTTTCCTTGAATAATATTTCTTTTTGTTTTTCTCCAAATAGATCAAAATGCGGGAAGTCTTTATCTAAATGAATCCAATTTGATTGTAATTGATACACTTTTCCCCACTCAATTAACTTATCTAAGTCACTACACCCTACTTTTGTAACTGTGTAGCAACCTGGGAATCGCTTATCCTGCCAGTAATGGGTTAAAAAAGAGATTTCTCCACTTTTCACATTGCTTTTCCATTGGTTCAATTCTTCACGTTTAAGCCCAAAAGCCATTCCTATTCACCTTCAATTACCTTTTTATATGCATTGTGCCAATCTGGAAATGCACGTTTCAGTGATAATGGGCGGAAATTGTCTTTTTTTACAATGACATGCTTTGTAGTTCCAGTTATAGCGATGTTGTTTTCTCCATTTAATATTCGATACCCATATACCGTTCTTAAGCCATCATATTGATCAAGCCATGTTTCGACTGTTGCCATTTCACCATACCGAATTGGTTTTTTAAACGAAATCTGTGCATCCACAACAGGTGATACAACATTACTCTTTTCCATCTCAGCATAGTTAAATCCTAAAGACTCGATAAATTTAGTACGACCAATTTCAAACCATACTAAATAATTTGCATGGTATACAACTCCCATTTGATCCGTTTCCTGATACCTTACGTCTATATCTGTTTTTACAATACTCAAAATTTATTCCCCCTACTACCAATCTGTACCATTTACAGTTTAGCATAACCATCTAATTTTCATAAAATAAATGAATTTAAAAAGCATTTCCGATGGAAATGCTTTTTAATCAACCTTCTTTATCATGTAATTGCTGGTATTTCAGTTCAAACTTTGACTCGATTTTTTCCAGAACTGACTCGTCTTCCATAATTTCCTTTCGATTTTCATTTACTAACTCATTATAGGAAAGCCTTCTTTTTAAAGAAATAGAAATCCACTCCTTTTTAAAGAAGTATTCCCAAATAATTGAAAATTTATATACCTATTGTAACTTTTTTAACATTTCTTCCATAAAATCGTATGTCATCGGTCCAACTTTCCTTGGTTGTTGGACAACACCATCAGTACCAATAAAGTATGTGGTAGGAAGGCCATATGCCATATAACTTTCAACAACTTTCAATTTTTTATCTAATAATATTGGATAGGTATAATTAAAGTCATTAATAAAATTTCGTACAGATTTCATACTGTTCTCCTGCCCAGTTGCATTTATTGCAAGAATTTCAACCTCATCAGAATATTTTTCATAGAATTCTTGCATTTCGGGCATTTCTTTTTTACATGGTGGACACCAAGTGGCCCAAAAATTTATAAATACCTTTTTCCCTCGTAAATCAGATAACCGTACAGTTTTGCCCGACAACGTTGTTAACTCAAAATCTGGAGCCTGCTTGCCTACTTCTAATCCAGACTTTCCTGGTGAACTGATTGCGACACCATCAACATTTGTGTTTCCGGTTACATCAACTACATTTGCACCTTCATCATCGTTAGATTTATCCGTGACATTTATGATTAGAAGACCTATTAAAAGCATTAATACTGCAGTTGCTAATACCTTTTTAATCATGCATACTCTCCTCTATCTAAAAACAGATATATACTCAACACTAATAGTAGAGTTGAAAAGTTTAAATGTAAAGTAAATAGCAATAAAGTTCATGTAACGTTCAACAAAAAAATTCTACACCATTTATTATGGTGTAGAATTTTTCATTTACTATAATTTAAGCTTCCATTTTATTACGTAGAACCATTTGTAAAATTCCACCGTGACGATAGTAATCAACTTCCACATCACTATCAAAGCGCGCCATTACTTCAAATTCAGTAGTTTTGCCTTGTTCATCCACAGCAGTTACTTTCACTAAATCATGTGGTTTAACTGATTCGTCAATTTCTACATTAAATGACTCTTTACCAGTTAATCCTAATTTATCAGCACTTTCGCCTTTTTGGAATTGTAATGGTAATACACCCATCATTACTAAGTTTGAACGATGGATACGCTCATAGCTTTCAGCAATTACAGTTTTAATTCCAAGCAGGTTAGTACCCTTAGCAGCCCAGTCACGTGAGCTACCCATACCATAATCTTTACCACCCATAACGATTAAGCCAGTACCAGCTTCTTGATACTTCATTGCAGCATCATAGATAGGCATAACTTCTTCTGTCGGCCAGAAAGTTGTATAGCCGCCTTCAGTTCCAGGTGCAAGTAAGTTACGAATACGAATATTTGCAAACGTTCCACGCATCATTACTTCATGATTACCACGACGTGACCCATAAGAGTTAAAATTACGTGGTGACACATTTTTATCTTGTAGATATTTACCTGCTGGCATATCTTTAGCTATTGCCCCTGCAGGAGAAATGTGGTCAGTCGTTACTGAATCACCGAATAAACCAATAGCACGAAGCTTGTTTAACGGTTTAACGGAACCAGCATCTTTTGACAATCCTTCAAAATATGGAGGATTTTGAATGTATGTTGATTCATCATTCCATTTATACAATGGTTCATCTGTTGTTTCAATTTCATTCCACTTCTTGTTTGAAGCAAAGACATTTTCATATTCTTTACGGAATATTTCTGGTTTAACAGTTTGTTCTACTTGCTCTTTAATTTCTTCCATTGTTGGCCAAATATCGTTCATGTAGATATCATTGCCCGCGCTATCTTTACCTAATGGTTCTTTTACTAGATCAATATCAACAGTACCAGCTAATGCGTATGCAACAACCAATGGTGGTGATGCAAGATAGTTAGCTTTTACAAGTGGATGAATTCGTCCTTCAAAGTTTCGGTTACCTGATAACACGGAAGAAACAGTTAGATCGTTATCTGCAATTGCAGTTTCAATTTCTTCTTTAAGTGGACCAGAGTTACCGATACAAGTTGTACAACCATAGCCAACGAGGTTAAATCCTAATTGATCAAGATATGGTGTTAATCCGGAATCATCTAAGTAGCGTGTAACTACTTTTGATCCTGGTGCAAGAGATGTTTTAACATAATCTGGAACAGTAAGTCCTTTTTCCACGGCTTTTTTAGCAATTAGTCCCGCACCTAACATTACATATGGGTTAGATGTGTTCGTACAAGATGTAATTGCTGCAATAGCAAGTGCACCAGTTTTCATAACAGATTTTGATCCATCAGCATACTCAACTGTAGCTTCTTTATCAAACTCTGATTTATTTAAACCAAATCCTTGGTTTCCAGCCGGAGCTGTAATAGCTTTATTAAATTCTTTTTTCATATCTGAAAGTGCAATTAAATCTTGTGGGCGCTTTGGACCAGATAAGTTTGGCTCAAGCTCAGATAAATTGATTTCTACAAGCTCTGTATATTCAGGATCAGCTTGATCTGATGAATACCATAGGCTGTTTTCTTTACAATATTTTTCAACCAAATCTATATGATCTTCTTTACGTCCAGTCAATCGTAAATAATTTAATGATTCCTCGTCAACTGGGAAAAATCCACATGTAGCACCATATTCAGGTGCCATGTTAGAGATTGTAGCACGGTCAGCAAGTGGCATGTCCTTAAGACCAGGACCGAAATACTCTACAAATTTTCCAACTACTGCTTTTTCGCGAAGAACTTGGGTTACTTTCAAAGCTAAATCAGTTGCAGTAGTACCATTTGGGAAGCTACCTGTAAATTTAACACCAATTACCTCTGGAACTGGTAAAATAGAAGCCTGACCTAGCATTCCAGCCTCTGCTTCAATTCCTCCAACACCCCAACCAAGTACACCTAGTCCATTAATCATGGTGGTGTGTGAGTCTGTTCCAAATAATGTATCAGGAAATGCATTATAGCTTCCATCCTCATTTTCTAATTGATGAACTACATTTGCAATATACTCAAGGTTTACTTGGTGAACAATTCCAGTTGCTGGTGGAACAGCGCGATAATTGTCAAATGCTTTTTGTGCCCAGTTTAAAAATTCATAACGCTCACCATTGCGTTCAAATTCTAATTCCATATTAGCTTGTAATGCATTAGGTGTACCGTATTGATCTACTTGTACGGAATGGTCAATTACTAGATCTACTGGTACCTCAGGGTTAATCTTGTCAGGTTCCCCACCCATGTCTACCATTGCTTTACGTAATGAAGCAAGGTCTACAACAGCAGGTACTCCAGTGAAGTCTTGTAAAATTACACGTGAAGGTTTAAAAGGTACATCTACCCCTTCGCCTTCTTTCGTTCCCCATTTAGTTAATCCTTTTACATGCTCATCTTTAATGACATGACCATCATGTTGACGGACAATAGATTCTAATAGAACTCGGATTGAAAATGGTAGTCTTGCAATATTACCAATGCCGGCTTCTTCTAAAGCTTTTAATTGATAGTAGTTATACGTCTTACCATTTAACTCAAATTGTTTTTTGGCTTGAAATGCATTTTGTGTCATTATGTATTACTCCTCTCACTCTTTTTGTCGAAGATTTATATTATTCTCACAGTCAAATCCAGGACAAATCTAATAAACTCACTTTATTATCTTAAATGAAAAAAGCATATAAAACAAATTTTATATGCCATTTCGTGTATATTAAAATTTTATGTAAAGTGATAACTAATAGTTATACATTAAATATAATAATGTATATGTAAATTATACCCAATGACATTTTCATTCATTGGGTTTAGGAAGAATGATTTTAAATGTACTTCCTTTGTTTGCATTTTGTTCTATTTCTAATTTTCCATCATGCTTTTCTAAAATTTGGTTTGTAATCATTAAACCAAGTCCTGTTCCGCTCTTCTTTGTTGTGAAAAAAGGTTCTCCTAATTTATGAATAATTTCTTCCGGAATTCCCGGACCATCATCTATGATTGCAATTTCAAGTTTTGAATCTTTTGCTGATATAATAATTTCAATCGTACCTTTATTGTCCATTGCCTCAATTGCATTTTTCATTATATTAATTAAAACCTGTTTGATTTGGGATCGATCACAGAAAACACGATGTTTATCTTGCCTGCTCCATCTAATGTCGACATTTTTTAAACGGGCTTGTGGTAATAATAATGCTACAATTTCATGAACCATTACTTCCACAGTTTCTTCCCTTTTATTATTTGTTAAAGGTTTCGAAATAAATAGAAGTTCTGAAGTGATGGTTTCCATTTTCTCGATTTCATCTATCATGATTTTATAATATTCTTCTTTTCGGTTTACACCCGCTTGTAAGAGTTGCATGAATCCCTTTAACGAAGTTAGTGGATTCCTAATTTCATGTGCTATGCCAGCTGCCAATTGCCCAGCAACAGACATTTTCTCTGAACGGATCATCATTTCCTCAGCCTCTTTTTTATCTGAGATATCTTTAAGCATGGCGATATAAAAGTAATTGTCATTTGTACTGTCCAATAATTTAGATACCGCACATTCCGTCCAAATATATTTTCCATGTTTGTTCCGAATGTTTATATTAAACTTGTGACTATTATGGTCTTTATTAGCGTCAGTATAATATTTCATAATATGTGTCACATCTTCTGGAGAGATTAAATCGTACCAGGATATTTCTTCTAAATCGCTAATTGTATACCCTAAAATGCGTACGACAGATTTGGATATAAACATAATCTTTCCGGCTTTATCCCAAATAGTGATTAACTCGTTACTGTTATTTTCAATCCAGGTAATTATATACGGTGGAAGTTCACTCATATCCGAATAGATTCCTTGTTTAATCTTCGTCTTATCAGAGCAAGAATTATCTCTATCATTCTCATCCGTGTGCTCCATAAAAGAATTAAATTTCATCGCTTCACCCCTAGTTACAGATTCCAACATAAATATTGTATATAATTACTTATATGACTTTATTATTTAAAATATGTCACTTGTAAGAAACCCTTTGTACTTTTATAATGATAGTATATGTATATATGTAATTGGAAAAAATTGTTGAAAAAAAATTAGTAATTATTAGTTATTTTACTATACTTAACGTAAAAAATAAATCTTTTGTGTAATTTAAACGAAGAAAAAATAGAAATAGGTGATTATATGTCAGTTCTTGTCGAATCTTTAATTATATTGTGGGGCTTTTTATTAATTGGACTGATGGGAATTGGTGGCTTTTTTATGTTCCGTAAATTCTTAAAAAAACTACCAAAGGAGGATGGAAAGTCTAATATGGACTGGGAAGAATATTACATGGATGAAACGCGTCATATGTGGGGAAAGAAGGAAAAAGCACTCCTAGAAGAATTGGTTTCACCTGTTCCAGAGTTATTCCGCGATATAGCTAGACACAAAATAGCAAGCAAGATTGGTGAGGTTGCACTTAAAAAGAGAAGAAGTAAAATAACAGAAGATGTTTTAATTGAAGGCTATATTGTAGCAACACCAAAACGAGATCATAAATTTTTACGGAAAAAACTTGCTGAAAAAGAAATCGACGTCACACCTTATGAAGCTTTTTTTGAATAAAATAAGCCAAATCAAAAAACGAGCTGTCTAGATTTTTCTAGTAGCTCGTTTTATCGTGCTTCAGAATACTTTAAATGTTTTTCTAACTTTTTATACTTAATTAGCATTGCAATTCTCCAGGATATAATCATTCCAAAAGCTAATAAGAAGAACATACCACTGGTTTCATATAACGAAATGGATCCACTAAATACTAATTTCAAAATAATTCGTAGTATCAATAGTCCAAACAAAATAAATCCAAAAGACTTAGATGGTATTAAGTAAATATTATTTTGCTTAATTTCAAATTTTGAACCGATGATTAAGATAATGGAAAAAACCACTCCAACAACCAGCGCTTCGAAAACTTGACTCCATTCAATTCGGAATACTGGAAAAATAAACATAAATGCTCCTGTACTCATAAATAATGGAGGTAATATAATTTTCTTAACAGAAGCTGGTTTTTTGGCAGACTTTAAACGTAAAATAATCATTAAAGTCGCCATACAGGCAGCACCTATTGTACTTAAAATAATCCAAAACATGATAACCATCTCTTTCACTATCTTCAGCTGTTTATGTTAATTTTCGATTCATGCTTATGTAAAACTCGCCCAATTGTGTCAATAACACGACTTTCATCGAATGGTTTAATAATAAAATCACTTGCACCAATTTCGATGGCCTCAACCACCACTTTTTGTTGTCCCATCGCAGAACAAACAACAATTAGCGCCTGAGGGTCGAATTCTTTAATTGCTTTAATAGCTTCAATACCGTTCATTACAGGCATAGTAATATCCATTGTAACAATTTCTGGCTTTAACTCTTTATAAAGATTAATAGCTTCTTCTCCATTTTCAGCTTCGCCAACAATTTCATAATGCTCATTTTTTAGCATTGTTGAAAGTGTAACTCGCATAAATTTCGCATCATCAACCACTAGAACCTTTGTCATCTATTATTTCCCCCAATAATAGTTATTGATCATTTGCAATAGACAAAATGATCGTCACTGTAACACCTAAAACAGTTACAAAAACCCCTAAATCAAATATCATAGCTGTTGCAAGTTCAATTTCACCAAAAATAGGAATAGTGAAATAACCATATGTTTGTGATAAAAATGGAACATCAAATACAAACGATCCAATTCCCGTTGACAAAGCTATAAGCAAACCTACTGGAATTAATGTACGGAAATTGATTGGTAATACTTTATCCACCACTTCTATTCCATATGACATATACATTAATAAAATTGCCCCTGAGGTTACTAATCCACCTACGAATCCGCCACCTGGTGCATTGTGCCCCGCCAATAATAAGTAAATCGCAAATCCAAATAGGATAAAAGCTATAAGTGATGTGGTTGTTCGAAGTATGAGATCATTCGGTTTATACATCAAAATACTCCTTTAATTTATATAGTAATACAAATGTTGAAATAAATCCATTAAAACCCAGTAAAGCCAAACACTCCTGCTAGAAAGGAAGTAAGTTTGGTCATCCAGTCAAAAAATAAAGCAATACCCATAAAAATCATAATATACCCACCGATTTTTGTGATTTTTACACTGTTACGTTTAATCCAAGATAATTTTCCTATAAAGAAGGATAGGATCAAAAACGGTAATGAAAAACCAAGAATATAACTTATCATCATGACCATTCCAAGATCAGGGTTTGTTGCGGCTAACGAAAATACGATTGTTAAAATTGGTCCTATACATGGTGTCCATCCTAAAGAGAAAGCCATTCCAATAATAAAAGAGCCAAAAAACCCGGTAGGTCTATTTTTAAACGTTATTTTTCTATCCTTCATTAGGAATTCAAAATTAAATACACCCACAATTACTAAACCGAAAAACACTATTAAAATGGCTCCAATTTGTCGAATTATATCTTTGTTTGCAGCTAAAAATTCAGACAAAAAAGAAGTGGTAAAACCAAACATGATGAAAACGCAGGAAAACCCAAGCAAGAAAAATATAGTATGTAACAAGCTCTTACGATTTAACATAACATTATCTTCTTTTACTTCGTTAACACTCATACCTGTTATATAGGATAAGAATGCTGGGTATAGTGGCAAGACACATGGTGAAATAAACGATAAAAATCCCGCTCCAAATGCAAGGAATATATTAATTTCTGACATAGTAATCCTCCTAAAAACCATTCGCTTCATATAGTTTAACAGAAAGAGAACAGTAATTATCATGCGGAATTTGACAATAAAACAACTATTTTAAATACCCCTTAATACTACCATGTATTAAGGGGTATGATGCAATACCGTGCATTAAGGTGTTAGAACATATTACTTATTCTGCTGGTTGTTCATTGAACGCATCATTTGATTGATCTTTTTCTGTGATGGTTTTTGACCCATCTGCATCATCATTGTCCGCAGCATTTGTTCATTAATTGGTGGGTTTTTCTTTAAGTAATTCATCATATATTTTCTTGCAATGAAGAAACCAAGAGCTACTCCAACAATAAGAGCCAATATACCAATTAATACGACCCAAATCGTATCCATTCAAGTCTTCCCCCTTCGTGTTGTCTCTCATACAGTATAGTAAATCAAAGAGTAGAATACAATACTTGCTCACTCAAATGATCCTTCAACTTTGTTACTGGAGAAATCCAACCATAGTTATTATAATTATTATCCAATACAAATAAGGAAGGATGGAATAATTTTAAAATAGGAAATAACAACACTTCTGCATCTTGAAGCATATCACAACGAAAGTCAATCTGTTTTTCACTAATATGTAAAGAGATATAGTGGTTATCTTGTTCTATTTCTACTGAATTATTACCATCTTTCACTATAGCCTTGTTATTATACAATGATTTAATTTTAGTATTCAACTCTTTTGTAGAAAAAAAACAGGTAATTTCTTTAAATTGATCATTTATCACCTGATTTTTATTATTTTCGTGGTATTGTTTTAAAAAACGATAGAGAATATCGCTTCTATAATAATAACGTCGTGCAAATTCTTTTTTAATAGGATAAATAGAATACGTATTCAACAATATCACTCCCTTTATTATTATTATTATACGTATTCTATTTTCAAAAGAATGTCAAAACGAGTTACATATTACCACTAGTTTTGTCGAATAAAAACAAAAACCTCAACATTATGTTGAGGCTCTCATTTCTTTATTTTATTAATTTCTCTACATGTTTTATTACGTTATCAATTGTAAATCCGAATTCCTCAATAACCTTATCACCCTTAGCTGACGCTCCAAAGGTATCAATCCCAAGCACTGCTCCTTGATCCCCTACATAACGTTCCCAGCCGAATGGTGATGCCATTTCAATAGCAAGACGACTTTTCACGTGTGGTGGAATTACTTCGTTTTGGTAAGCTTTATCCTGCTCGTTAAAACGATCCCATGAAGGCATGCTTACAACATTAACATGGATATCTTTTTCTTTAAGTTCTTTTTGTGCTGATACTGCTAATTGAACTTCTGAACCTGTTGCAAGTAATAATGCATCTGGTGTTTCTTTTTCTCCTTTGCTTACTACATAAGCACCTTTTCTAACACCTTCGTATGCATGTTCCTTTGTGCCTTCCAATGTTGGCAATCCTTGTCTAGTTAACACTAGAGCAGTTGGTTTGTTTGTCGATTCTAACGCCAAACGCCATGCAGCTTGTGTTTCATTACCATCAGCAGGACGAATTAGTGATAGTCCAGGCATTGCACGGAATGCAGGTAAATGTTCAATCGGTTCGTGTGTAGGTCCGTCTTCCCCTACTGCAATAGAATCATGCGTAAACACATAAGTTACTGGAACATTCATGATTGCTGATAAACGTACAGCTGGACGTAAATAGTCACTAAAGACAAAGAATGTACCTGCATAAACTTTAAGTCCTCCATGAAGTGCCATACCATTTAGTGCAGCAGCCATTGCAAATTCTCTTACACCAAACCAGATATTTTTACCAGCATAATTTTCACGAGAAAAATCAGTTTGATTGTTTACAGTTGTTTTATTTGAACCAGCTAAATCAGCACTACCTCCAAATAAATTTGGAACTGAGTTAGAAATAGCATTAAGCACTTCACCCGACGATGCACGGGTTGCTAACTTATCTTTTTCAGGTTCATAAATAGGTAATTCCTTATCCCAATCAACTGGTAGTTCGCCATTAATTGCTAGTTCCAATTTTTTTGCATCTTCAGGGTACTTTTCCTTATAGCTTGCAAACAATTGATTCCAGTTATCTTCAGCTTCTTCCCCATTCTTACCGATTTTTTCATTAAAATCAGCATAAACCTCTTCAGGAACATGGAAATCATCATGTGTCCACTTATAAGCTTCTTTTGTAAGTACAACCTCATCAGAACCAAGTGGAGCCCCGTGTGAAGCAGAAGAAGCTGATTTGTTAGGAGAACCAAAACCAATTACTGTTTTAACTTCTATCAATGTTGGTTGATCCGTATTTTCCTTTGCTTCTTTGATTGCATCTCGAAGTGCGCTTACATCATTTCCATCTTCGACACGAATTACCTGCCAGCCATATGCTTTAAAGCGCTGTTCTGTATTATCAGAAAATGACTGATCTAAGTCACCATCTAATGAAATGTCATTTGAATCATATAATGCAATTAATTTACCTAAACCAAGGTGGCCAGCAAGTGACGCTGTTTCATGGGATATACCTTCCATTAAGTCACCATCACTAATTAGTGCGAATGTGTGATGATCGATAATGGATAAATCATCTTTATTAAAAGTAGCAGAAAGATGCGATTCTGCCATCGCCATACCAACTGACATAGCAAGACCCTGTCCTAATGGCCCAGTTGTTGCTTCAACTCCATCTGTATGATGAACCTCTGGGTGACCTGGAGTTCTAGAATCCCATTGTCTAAAGTCTTTTAGGTCATCCATTGTTACATCATATCCAGCTAGGTGAAGTAATCCGTATAACAGCATAGATCCGTGTCCTGCTGATAAGACAAAACGATCACGATTAAACCATTTTGAGTTTTTAGGATTTTGGTTCATAAAGTCTGTCCATAATGTGTATGCCATTGGAGCAGCACCCATTGGTAAACCCGGATGACCTGAATTTGCATTTTCAATAGCGTCAATCGATAGGGTACGAATGGTATTTATTGATAGTTGTTCTACATTAGTTGTCATGTAGTAAATTCCCCTTCCATGTCAAATCTAGTATTAATCCTATTCAATTCTATAATGAAAAACAAGTTGTAACAAGTACCATTTTATCAACTATTGCCAAAATTAGTTGTCCTTGTCCTTCTTTTGTAGATCTTTTACTTTT
The DNA here is from genome assembly GCF_044793635.1 of Virgibacillus necropolis. Classification (GTDB taxonomy): domain Bacteria; phylum Bacillota; class Bacilli; order Bacillales; family Amphibacillaceae; genus Virgibacillus_F; species Virgibacillus_F necropolis_A. The sequence goes on along the minus strand of NZ_CP084992.1, from coordinate 211,333 downwards.
TTCGGGGTTACATCATTTCCTTCTGGGTCCTTTACTGTCATTGTTTTAAACTGATTTTTAAAAGATGAACGAACATTATCAAGATATTCCCTGCGCAAGGTTTTTTGTTCTTTCTTTTCTTCTTCAGTTAACCCATCGGCTTTAGCCTTTTTTGCAAGTATATTAATCCGTTCTAATTTTTCTTTAGAAATCATGTTACTTACCTCCTTAACATATAAAAAAGCAGGAACCTTATACTAGTTCCTGCTTTTTTATATTACCGTTCCATGTTCATTAATTCAAGCATTATGAAATTCTCGATACCTTCGATTCACGGTTGCTTTTGACACATTATATCCTAAACCATTTAAAGTTCTTGTGATCTCCTCAAATGTTAATTTGTTTTCACGTAGCCTGACAACTTCCTCGATAGGAAAATCCGTGCGTTGTCTACCAGTAGCCTTATTACGATTCGATAAATTTTCCACGGGATTATAACCTTCCTCAATCGCTTTATTCATCCCTCTTTTTATCTTAATGTTATGGATTTTACGTTGGTATTCTTCTACAATGCCCACTATTTGCAAAACCATTGAGTCAGATTCCGATAACTCTAATTCTCCGTTGTGAATCGCTGTATAGACAGATACATGCAGCTTTTTTAGTTGATGGAAAAGTGCAATCTTAGTATTACCCCGACCCAGACGTGTTTCATCTTGTATTATTAAACATTCCGCTTTTCGATTAGCGAAATGTTCTAGCATTTGAAAGACTCCATCCCGTTCTATTTCATAGCCACTAGCCTGCTCCTTTATTATATCTACCACGTTCATTCCATGCATCTGGGCTAACTGTATCATTTCCTTTTCCTGTCTTACTAAAGAAGTTTCTTGTGTTTTTTTATCGGTACTTACTCGACAATATATTATAGTGTTCACTATTCATACGCTCCAGGAATTAATTTTATTGATTTTTGAATTAAGCACTCGTAATCATAGAAAAGTATAAAAATCCTAATGTTAATGCAAAAGCTACTAAATAAAATGCATCAGTTTTAGTTATTTTATCAAACATGAAAATCAACCCTTTCTATTTTAAGAACCTTTGTTCGCCTTTGATTAGAATCATACATCGAACATATGGTCTTGTCAACTATTTTTCGAACGGATGTTTGCTTTTTTAAGATAATAGTGGTAAACTATCAATAATAAATCCTATGCGTGAGGTGTTAGATAGATGACAAAACTATCCAAAAGACAAGAAACAATTCTTGAATATATTAAAGATGAAGTAAACAAAAAAGGTTATCCGCCATCCGTAAGAGAAATAGCAGAAGCAGTAGGTCTTGCATCTAGTTCAACCGTTCACGGGCACTTATCAAGATTAGAAAGTAAAGGGTATATTAGAAGAGACCCAACAAAACCAAGGGCAATTGAAGTAATGGATCTATCATTAGAAAGCAATGTTCCAAGAGAGGCAGTTCGATATGCACCTGTTATAGGTAAAGTAACCGCTGGTATACCAATAACCGCAGTTGAAAATATCGAGGAATTTATTCCATTACCTAGCTCTTCATCATCACCTGACGATAATATTTTTGTACTAATTATACAGGGGGAAAGCATGATAGAGGCTGGCATACTGGATGGAGACATGGTAATCGTAAAACAACAAAATGTCGCTCAAAATGGAGAAATAGTCGTTGCTATGACGGATGAAAATGAAGCCACTGTGAAACGATTCTTTAAAGAAAAAGATCACATTCGTTTACAACCCGAAAATGCAACAATGGAAGCCTTAATCTATCAAAATGTAACCATTTTAGGTAAAGTAGTAGGTTTATATCGAAATATTCATTAATCACTTAAAAAACCTTGGTGCAGAATTAACTGCTCAAGGTTTTTTTGGTACTAAATTATAGGAAAGTTAATATAATAAATTATATTAATACCAAAAATTTGCCCTAAATATATTAGTGAAGACCGATAGAAGGAGGTTAACAACTAATGAAAAAAAAGGTTATTGCGTTAACAGTAATTGCATTTCTTATCGGGGGTAGCATGACTTTTGCAGCAACGAACTATTATGCAAAAATGCTTGAAAACCAGCAAGGACAGATGGAGGCTCAAATTGAAAAGGAGTACCAGGAACGGATTGAAGAAATAGGAACGCAGGTACACCACGACATGGTGATGTTTGTAGAAACTGAACGCCTAAGAGTGCTAGATGAGGCTCAGGCATATATGAAACAGAAGCTTGATCAGGTGCAAACAGATAGAATGAATGCGCACGCTGACGCAATCCAAGCTGAAGCAGATAGAATCCTAGAAGAGCTAAAAAGAAAGGTTGACGAACTAACTGCGAATTAACCGTGCGAACAATCATTCCTCCCAACTAAATAAGATGTTTGGAAAAACACCGTAATTCGCTATTAAAACGGAGCGAATTACGGTGTTTTTCTTATATTAGCAGGTTCCTTTAATTCCCAGACATTATGAATAGTAACGAAATAAGTCGGAATACTATCTATAAACTAATAAAGGAATGATTATAATGTTTAAGAAGAAGAAACAAATTGACACGATTATGATGACTGTAGGTATGACTACTTCTTTATTGCAAACAATTTGGCTGGCTTCATTAATTAAGAAGAAACAAAAATAAAAGGACACCTTTAGGAATATCTGTGATTAACCTGCTAAATTAAATTTCAACTATCTTCTTTATCTAGGGTTAAATTGTATAACTCTAGTTTTTTATTTGTTCAATGTGTGCAAAAAAATCGACCAGTACAAAAAGTACATGGCCGACATTTGGGAGTAACCCTTACACAACAATTTAGTAAGTATTTTCATGTCTGTTTATGATTCCCCAATCTCTAGAGGGATTATTTGACCCTAAAAAAGTGGTGTTGGAACCTTAAGGTTAACTTACTTAGTCGAGTACCCTTTTAAACCCCCAGTTAAATAATCCAAAAATCAATCCTGCTCCTATGAAAAAATAATAAAAAGACACTATATCTGGCGAAAATAATCCCTCGTATCCCCAAGTCATCATTATAGCCAATACAGGGATTAAAAATCCTATCACACATCCGAGTGGGTAAAGAAGAATCTTATAACGAGAGAATGTCTTATCAATATAGTAAATGATTAAAAAATAAAAAGGAACCCCACACAAAAAGTAGGCTTGGCCTCCCCAAAACAGAACAGCGTCAACATCGCCATCTATTGACCCACCTAAAAGAAAGTTTATTGATAAAGCATAAAAGTAATAGCCTGAAAAAAAAGAAATAATAGGAGTGAAAATATAAAGTCCAAACTTTTTCATTTTAAATTCCCCTCCAAACATAACCTGAATCGGAACCCCTTACACTTTTTCTCTAAAAGTGGATCATAGTTGCTTTTAAGTACCAAGGGTATTTTTTACACGTAAAGAATGTATAAAATATTAACATTGATTATTTTGGTCACCATGTAGGGCCACGTCCAGCTCCAGCGCCCAGCGACTAGTGGATTACCTTTACCTCCTTACGATAAGTCAACATCGGTTCGCTTACGCTTACCGTGTTTCCTTTTCACTTCATCACAGCATAAGATTCACTTTGACTTTCGCCATTACTGGCGATAAGTCAAGTTCATCTAATCTCATACGGTTCAGTCCAATCCATACGTCGCTAAACGGGCGCTTGCGCTTTTGTTCGTTAGACACTTTTTGTTCAGTAAAATTAATAACTTACGACTCACCTTTTCTCACGCCTTTTCACACGTTTTTATTATCAAAAAAGGGAGATTTCACAAGTTAATGTTGTTAATAGCACGTTTCTAATGTTGGGCTACACTTTTAGCACTAATTTTGTGACTGCTTCTACATGAACCGTCTGCGGAAACATATCCACCGGCTGAATACCTTCAACCGCATAGCCATTCTTCACCAAGTACTTCAAATCCCGTGCCTGCGTCACCGGATTACAGGACACATACACTACCCGCTTCGGCTGCAGCTTTACCACACTGGACAAGAAAGCTTCGTCACTCCCGCTCCGTGGTGGATCCATAATCACCACATCGGCTTTCTCTCCACGTGCTGCCATCTTCACCATGAACTCCCCGGCGTCCCCCTGATAGAATCGGGCATTTTTCACGCCGTTGCGCTTTGAATTGTGGATAGCGTCGCGAACTGCATCTTTATTCAGCTCCACACCAATGACCTTTCCGGCTTTCTGGCTGGCAATCAGACCGATCGTACCAATCCCGCAGTACGCATCCACCACGGTTTCATTTCCAGTCAGCTCTGCCATTTCAATAGCCTTTGCATACAACTTTTCCGTCTGGACCGGATTAATCTGATAGAAGGATTTAGCAGAGATATCGAACTTCAGTCCGCAGAGGGTATCTGTTATAGTCCCCTTACCAAACAGCACTTTTTCCTGATTGCCCAGAACCATGCTGGTGTCCCGGTTATTCACGTTCAGCAGGATGGTCGAAATTTCTGGGTGTGCCTTTCTTAGTGCTTTCACAAAATTATTACTGCCCTTGAACACAGGTGATGCTACTACCAGCACCACCATGATTTCACCGCTGACCTTGCCGACCTTTATCAGCACGTGCCGCAGGAAGCCCCGTCCGGTGTCTTCGTTGTACGGCTGCATTTTAAAGGACTTCATCATGCCCTTGATGGTCTGCCCAATCTCGTCCGCGTTCGGATCATGAATTTGACACCGCTCCATCGGTATGATCCGATGGGTGTTCTGGGCGTACAGCCCACCAATGACCTGCCGCTGCTTATTCAGACCGAATGTCGTATGGCTCTTGTTCCTGTAATCATACGGATGGTCCATGATCAAAATGGCTTCCGGATTTCCGAACGGCTTCATGAGTGTATCTATGGTTTCCTGCTTGAAACGCATTTGCGCCTGCTCGTTCATATGTTGCAGCTGACATCCTCCGCACTCGTAGAAATACGGGCATGATGGCTTGACCCGGTCTTTAGACGGGTTGATCACCCGCTTCAGCTCCGTGTTAACATATCGTCCCCTTGTTGATACGTTCACCTCAGCCGTTTCACCAGGCATCAGATGCGCTACTTCCAGCTGCTTCCCTTCCCACTGGGCAATGCCCTTACCGTCATTGGTCAGGCCTGAACAGGTCACCTTTGCGGTTATGGTTTTCCGGCTACGCTGTCGCACATCGTTTGCCGTATGCTTGCCTTTGGATTTGCCGTCCGTTCGACTCCCCTTCGCTGAGTGCTGTTTCCCGTACTGTTTTTCAGATCGATAGCGTTGCTTTTTTCCCGATTCTTTATATACGCTGTTCTTTTTTTTATTCATAGTCACTTCACATCTTTTCTTCTTCTTTGACAACCCATTATATACTACCTAAAGCCGGCAGTAAAACGAACTATCGTACGAAAAGCGCAAGCGCCCGTTAAGCGGCGTATGGACTGGACTGAACCGAAGGAGATAAAGGAAGCACGGTGAGCTAAAGCGAACCGATGTTGACTTATCGTACGGAGGTGAAGGAAGCCCAATAGGCGCTGGGCACTGGAGCTGGACAGAGTTTCATTTATACTTTCCTTTCCCGGAACAAAACGCAAGGCCCTGCTTATCACCGTATGTCCTGGGCGGAATCATTTTTTTTATTTCTATTTTGACGAAGATAAACATAAATGGTTTGAAAATAATTGTATTCATCAATATAAATCTTTACCGAATTTATCTGACAACCTTCGCGACCTTGCTTCTTGCTTTTATGTGCAACATGTCTATCCATTACATCATACCTTCTTCCTTCAGGCTGACAAACTTTCTATAACCTATCACATTACGAAGACAAAAGAAGCATTTGGATCTGTTGCAATTAGCTGGTTAATATGATGGGCAAAATCATCTTTATTTAAATTGACACAGTTTCCCAGTATTCTACGTTACAGCATACGATATTGCCGATGTATATACTCTCACGATCAAAGAAAATGGAACAAAAAAATACCGCCCAAAATCTTACATGGACGATATTTTAAAGTAAATTAATTTTATATATTTTCTGTAGGTATTTCGTGGATGAACATTACTTTTCGATACTCATTTTATATCTCACCCACGATATTAACCTTTTAAATCAACGTTAATAGCTAGTTAAATATTGTTCTCTCTCCCAAGGGTGAACAGTCGTGCGGAACATATCCCATTCAATTTCCTTCGCTTCTATAAAGTGCTCATATAAATGATCTCCAAGCGCTTCTTTAATAACTTCATCTTCTTCAAGTTCTTTAAGAGCATCCATTAACGTTGCTGGAAGATCTTTCACTCCATTTTTAATGCGCTCAGCTTTATCCATAGCATAGATATTACGATCAACTGGGTTAGGTGGAGTTAGTTTATTTTCAATTCCATCTAATCCAGCTGCAAGAAGAACTGCCATTGCCATATAAGGGTTTGCGGCAGGATCCACACTACGAGCTTCTATTCGTGTACTTAATCCCCTTGAGTATGGAATACGTACTAATGGACTACGGTTTTGACCTGACCACGCTACATAACATGGTGCTTCATAACCAGGGACTAGACGTTTATATGAATTTACCGTTGGATTTGTAATAGCGGTGAAATTCGTTGCATGCTTGATGATTCCTGCTGTAAATTGGAACGTCAAATCACTTAGCTCCATATCTCCCTTTTCATCATAGAACATGTTTTCGCTTCCTTTAAATAAGGACATGTTTACATGCATTCCAGATCCATTGACGCCAAATAATGGTTTTGGCATAAAGGTAGCATGTAAATTATGTTTTCTAGCGATAGTTTTAACAACTAATTTAAATGTTTGAATATCGTCAGCGTGTTTAACCGCATCTGAATATTTAAAGTCTATTTCGTGTTGTCCTGGGGCTACTTCATGGTGAGATGCTTCAATTTCAAATCCCATTTCTTCTAGCTCAAGTACGATATCACGTCGGCAATTTTCACCTAAATCTGTAGGTGCAAGGTCGAAATAACCACCTCTATCGTTTAATTCTAAAGAAGGTTCACCTTTTTCATCTAGTTTAAATAAGAAAAATTCAGGTTCAGTTCCGATATTAAATGCAGTAAAACCTAACTTCTCCATCTTTTTTAGGTTGCGTTTTAAATTGTATCTTGGACAACCTTCAAATGGTGTGCCATCTGGATTATAAATATCACAAATAAAACGTGCAACTTTCCCTTTATCTGATGTCCATGGGTACACAACAAATGTACTTAAATCAGGATATAAGTACATATCCGATTCTTCAATTCGAACGAAACCTTCAATAGAAGAACCATCAAACATCATTTTATTTTCAAATGCTTTTTCTAGTTGGCTTAATGGAATTTCGACATTTTTAATTGTTCCCAGCATATCCGTAAATTGCAAACGGATAAATCTTACATTTTCTTCCTCAATAATCTTATAAATATTTTCCTTCGTCATTTCTGAACTCATCGTTCATCCTCCTTGGATTAAATGCATGTATTTTAATGAAAAAATCTGGATAACTCACCTTGTCGTAAACTTGATTTACCAAATCGCCCTGCTTCATGCAATTCATGTTTAAGCATTTTTCTTAATTCGCGATCTGTTATTTCAGTTGGCTTATCTTCTGTAATTTCAGCATTCGTAGATGGATCCAGCATTAATTTAACACCTGCCAAATTTACGCCTTTATCTAGAAGGTTCTTTATTTCCAGGAGACGGTCTACATCATTAAATGAAAATAATCGTTGATTTCCAGTTGTTCTTTCCGGTTGAATCAAGTCATTATCCTCGTAATTCCTAATTTGTCTGGCAGTTAATTCTGTTAACTTTATAACAATCCCTATTGCAAATAAGGGCATCGAACGGCGATCCTGATCATTCATAGGACACCCTCCTTCTTTCTTAATAATCTAACTATATACTATGTAAGGTTATTTGTCAAATCAATGTAAGCTTTCCTCACAATAAAAAAAGAGTCACAACCGTAACCCTTTTTCTTTTACCCTATTTAGACAAATTTTAACCCTAACTTATGAGAGTTTTTATAGATTCCTTTAATGCAATCTTTACATGTTCATACGTCAAACCGCCTTGAACAAATGCGGTGTAGGGTTCACGTATTGGTCCGTCAGCTGTTAATTCCAAACTTGCACCTTGAATAAACGTCCCCGCTGCCATGATTACCTCACTATCATATCCAGGCATTTCACTTGGATATGGCGTAACAAACGAGTTTACAGGAGAGTTTTGTTGAATTTTTTGACAAAAATCTATCATTTGCTCAGCGGTCTGAAATGTTACGGACTGTATCAGGTCAGTTCGGTTTGCTTGATAATGGGGATTTGATGAAAACCCTGCAAGCTCGAGTAGTCTAGCTGTAAAAATAGCACCCTTCAATGCTTCGCCAACAACATGTGGAGCTAAAAACAATCCCTGGAACATTTCTTGTAACATGTTTAATGTAGCTCCTGTTTCTTTACCAAGTCCTGGAGCGGTTAATCGATGTGCGCACTTTTCCACAAGATCTTCTTTTCCAACGATATATCCGCCTGCTCGTACAATTCCACCCCCGGGATTTTTTATTAAAGACCCCGCAATAATATCTGCCCCAACGTGAAGCGGCTCAATTTCTTCAACAAATTCTCCATAACAGTTATCAACAAATACAATGATAGATTCATCAATGTTTTTAACGAAATGGACCATCTCTTCAATTTCTTTAATTGTAAAAGATGGCCTGTCCGCATATCCCTTAGAACGCTGTATACCAATAATTTTTGTATGGTTTGATATTGACTTCTTTACCTGGTCAAAATCTATTTTACCACCATTTAACAAGTCAATTTGTTTATAAGTAATTTTATAATTTTTTAACGATCCATTATCATTTTCGTGTTTTCCTATAACACCTTCTAATGTGTCATATGGTTTACCGGTAATATACATAAGTTCATCAGATGGGCGTAGTATCCCAAATAAAGTTGTCGAAATGGCATGTGTCCCCGAAACCAACTGCGGGCGGACCAGGGCATCCTCTCCACCAAATATATCCGCATAAACTTTTTCAATTACTTCTCTCCCGTAGTCATCATACCCATAACCAGTTGTTGCGTTAAAATGACTATCACTTACACGATTGCCTTTAAATGCATCCAGCACACGCTTCTGATTATTTTCTACGATGGAAGATACTTTTTCGTGTTGTTCTTTACAATCTGATTCGGCTTCTTTTGCTAATTTTTCTATCATGAATCGATTATTGCTCCTTTAATATGTTTTGTATTGGATGGTTTTGCCTAATGTAGCCATTTATTTTATATTTATCTAATTCCTCGTCAAATTCTCTTCCTCTCATTATGGTTTCATGTTCTAGCCTGTTGATCATTTTCCCTTCATCAGGTTCCAAAACTGTTGAATACCAATCCCATTCTAATTCTAATAGCGATTCAATTTTTGTAAATAGTCTAGTAATGTCTGCTTTATCGAATGCACTTATTACGATATATGGATGATTATTAGGGATAAATTCTTCGTTCATTTTATCCTTTTTATTATATACCGTTAGAATTGGTATGGACGTTGCATCTAAATCTCGGAGTAGCTTAAGAACGGTTTCCTGGTGTTGTTCCTTGTCGGGATGTGAACCATCTACTACATGTATAATAAAATCTGCTTCCGTCACTTCTTCTAATGTCGACTTGAATGCAGCGATAAGTGATGTAGGAAGATCCTGTAAAAATCCAACCGTATCTGTAACCAATGCTTGAAATCCGGAAGGGAACTGAAAGTGTCTCGTCAAAGGGTCAAGTGTCGCAAACAATTGATCTTCTTCGAGAGATTGTTCTTTTGTAATTTTGTTAAACAATGTTGATTTCCCAGCGTTTGTATAACCAACAATTGCGATTTGAAATGCTTGATTTGTTTTTCTTCGTTTGCGGTATTGCGCGCGCTGGCTTTCTACTACTTTAAATCTACGTTTAATATCATAAATTCTGCGTCTTATGTGGCGCTGGTCTGTTTCTAATTTGGTTTCTCCTGGTCCCCTTGTTCCGATTCCTGCACCCAAGCGTGATAATTGGGTTCCTTGTCCATGAAGTCTAGGTAATAAGTATTGAAGTTGCGCAAGCTCTACTTGAAGTTTACCCTCTTTGGTTTTCGCACGCATAGCAAAAATATCAAGTATTAACTGACTTCGATCAAGCAAACGAACACCAAAACGATCGGATAAATTTCTCGTTTGTCCCGCAGATAGTTCATCATTTGAAATAACAATGTCAATTTCAAATTCTTCGATAAACTGAGTTATCTCTTCAATTTTTCCTTCACCAATATAGGTTGCAGGATGTATACGATTTCTGTTTTGCGTAACAATTTTCTTAACTATACCCCCTGCTGTATTGCATAATGAGGATAATTCTTCCAAAGAAGATTCGAAATGCTCATCTGTTTGATCTTGATGCTTAACTGCTACAACTAATATTTGTTCCTGCATTATTATCAGACCTCTTTCTTCATTCATAAATATATCATAGCAAAGTGAAAACCTTATCACAATTTGTATGATAAGGTTTACTTAGCTTACCTAATAACTAGACAATTTATCAAAGACCAGGTCCTGCCTAGTTAGGGTTATCAATGTATCCGTAGAAATTTTATTCTGTTTCAGTATACGCATAGCCTGTTTTCGAATGGATTGTTCAATAACATTTCTGACAAAACGCGCATTGGAAAAATTATGTGGAGAATGATTTTTTTCTAATATAATCTGTTCCCTCAACTTCCATTCGGCCTCATTTGTTAATTGATATTCTCGCTCTTGCAACATTTTTTTGGCGATTTGCAGTAGTTGATCAACAGCATAATCCTGGAAATCAAGGATGAAAGGAAATCTGGACTTTAAACCTGGATTTAATAATAAAAACCGCTCCATTTCATATGGATAACCTGCCAAAATTAACACAAAATCATCATGGTCATCCTCCATGTGTTTCACTAAAGTGTCAATTGCTTCCTTACCAAAATCCTTCTCCCCACCACGTGCAAGGGAATACGCTTCATCAATGAATAATATGCCTCCGGCCGCTTTTTGTATGATAGCACGTGTCTTTTGAGCTGTTTGCCCAATATACTCGCCAACTAAATCTGCTCGTTCTGCTTCGATAAAATGCCCTTTTGAAAGTATATTCATATCATAATAAACAGAAGCTAATTTCCTGGCAATTGTTGTTTTCCCAGTACCAGGATTACCTTTAAATAACATATGAAGCACTTGATTAGAGGAATTAAGGCCCACTTGTTTACGTTTTTCATTAATAGTAATCATGGCATATATTTCTTTTATAGAATGCTTTAGATAGTCCATTCCTACGAATGATGAGAATTCTTGGTCAATACGATAAAACGGGCTACTTTCATTATAGGATATACGTTGACGTTGGTCAGGTTCAACCTTCACGCCTTCTTTATCATATAAAACAATATTAATTTGCCCATTTTTATTTTGCATCTTTTGCGATTCCAAATCATCACCCCTTAGTCAATTTAGTATACGCACGAATTGAAAAAGTTGTGACAAACGCCCAATTAGAGAAGCGAATGAGATGGAGATAGACAATTAAGAAAAGCGCAAGCGCCTTGGTCAGCCCCGACAAGTTTAAGACGAATCTGGGTGTTTTTGCCCATCCCCTCGGAAAGGTGGAATAAGGTATATTCTCCCCAATGCAGAATGAGAAAAGGGCGCTCCCTTCAATTCAAGAAAAGCGCCCGATCGTATTGTGATATAGTCAAATCAAGTTCATAAGCTAACGCATACATAAGCACTACAAGCACTTAAATATATTCAAATCGATTTTTACTTTCACCAACCAATCTAAATATCATATAGCCTACAACATTTAACACAGAAAAAATAAGAATCCAGCCGAAATTTAATCTTTTTTGATGATATGCGTTAACGATTGCCCAAATTGCAAATAACACCCAATAATTTAGAAAAGCTAAAAAGAAAATTCCGTAAGCGATTGAATCCATTCGAATTGTATCTATATCGACATACCATTTATCAAAATTAATTTGAAAATCTGTTTGCAAAATATCGGGTATCCAAACATCCTGTTTATATTCATAAGTAGTAGGAGGAGTTGAACCTTTATATTTTAATTCTATACCATTAATGTACATACTATCTTCAACAATTGATTCAATATATTCTTTCGTATCGGCTATTTCAATATTTTTTGTTCCTAATTTATGATGTAACTCGACTGTAAGTTCTTCTGTTAAATTAGCGTTATTTATATTACTAAAAAACCTTACTCCTAAAGTGATAACCGCTAACATAAGAAACACTAATCCAATATAAAGTATTTTTTTCGCAAACATTTTTTTTACACGAAATAACTCAGGAAAAATTGATCGAATTTGTTCCTCCCCACCAAAACGATCAATAGCAATGTCTATTGCCTCATCTTCAGATTTACCTTCTGACTTCAATTCAAAAACTGTCTCTAACAAATGATTTTTTAATTCTAATTTTAACTCTCTTATCTTTTTATCACTTCCATTTGCGCCTTGATAAGCCTTTTCTATAAATGATTCAATTTTATTCACTTATTTTCGCCTCCTTCAATAAACAAGTCAATTATTTTTTTAACAAACTTCCATTCTAAACGTTTCTCATCAAAACCGGTCTCACCCAATGTAGTTAATTTGTAATATTTACGTCTTCCACCAGGGCCTTGTTCGTCACCCCAATAAGATTTAATCCATTTATTTTTTTCTAAACGCTTTAAAGATAAATAGAGGGTACCCTCCTTTAATTCAAATTGATTATCGCTTTTTTTTCGAACTAATTTAGCTAACTCATATCCATACATATCCTTTTTTAATAAAAGAGAAAGGATTAACATATCAATATGCCCTTTTAAAACCTCTTTATTAATTTCCAACCTTTCCACCTCCACATTAATAACTATGAATTAAATTACTCAATAATGCAATGTATTAATTCTAATGATACCATATTTATTAAGATAAATTCATAGATTTATTTGATTACTCTTAAAAAGGAGTTTAATTATTTTCGTCGAATATATATACAGACATACCTTTATAGAAACGAATAACAAATCATAGCAAGGGGGCGGTTGGGTTGAAGAAATTCATGACATTGATAGCGCTAACATTAATATTTATGCTTGCACTTCCTACACTTTCTCTGGCGTCGGAAAAAGAAACATCACAACGAACTGAAGTTGTTAAAGAAATAGTACTACCAGAAATGAACCTAGAAATGACATCAGATGATCAGATACCATTACTATCTGATGCTCCAGGTTGGCAGCACATTGCAACAGACATTTGGTACGTAGATAACCTCACTACTACTGAACCTCAATCTGTTTCTGGTGGTGGTGTAATGGTATGTTTTTATGATCAAGCTTATAGTTATGGTATAGAGCTTTGGGAACATGATAACCTTTCTAAAAATGATTTTGTTGATAAAACAACAATTGGTTCAGGAGATGTCTGTGTTCCATGGTCTGGCGTAAATACTGAAGCTGGTAATGAAGAATTGTATTTAAAATTTACGAAATCTTCTACCGTTGTAGATAAAATCCAAGTAGAATGGCATGACTAACCTTTAATAAACTCTATAGAGGTATGTGAAAAAGCGACACTTTCTCGTTTAGAAGGTGTCGTTTTTATTACCACTTATCGATTTAAGTTTACAATAAACTAGATTTCAATAATTCTACTAGTTTTGGTGGTTTGAATATTTTCCAACATACAAAATTTTGTTTTCCTCCTCAAAATTTCATAGTGATCTTCAACAAAATGGATCGATTCTTGAATATCGGCAGCATGCTCCGATATTTTTTTTACAAAGCGAGTTTAATTTGATTGTATCCTCTATCAACGATCTGTTTTTTTAAAGCTTTGTATACCGAGTTCCAAGTCACTTTTTGACATGACCTTTTCACTGGTTCCCTCTTTTAGTTCATCCGCCAAATCCAAAATATCGGTTATAACCTGTTTCCACTTTCTGACTTGCTTTTGCAAAAGTTGAATTTCACGCTGTTGATCGGGTGTCGCTTCCGTTTGCCATCTTTCAAGTTGCTTTTCATAGATGGGTACAGATTCAAGCTGTTCTGTATAGGATTGGATGACACTGTGTACCGTGTCGTCATCTAACACATGCGGTGTTGACCGAGCTTCTAATAAATTGAGGTATTGTTCTTGTGCATGCTCGAGTTGTCCATCGATCATCTTTGCAATCATCGGTAAATGACGTATGGGTTGCCAATTGGGTTCCGGTGACATGTGTATTCTTCCCTTCCTTTTGGAGTATTGAAATTGCCCGGTTACGCATCGTTTATTCATCCGGGGATAACTTTAATTGGGCTAGTTCCCGAATGATGGCATCTATGTTAATAGACTCTTGGCTTTTATTAAATTCATAATGGCCGTAGAGATTGATATGCTGCCATGCAACGGGGGAAATCCGTTTCAGTACATCTGAATCTTGCCCCTCTTTTTCTCTGTGAATCAGCATCTTAGATAAAATGCTGGCATTGTAATAAATAATGCAATTGGCAAGCAGACGGCTACACTCACCCCATATGTGTTGATCTTGTTCAGTTTTGAAACGTAGTTTACCAAAATTGGAGTGGGATACCGCCCTACGTAATTTATGATAACTTTCGCCTCGATTTAGTGTTCGATGCACATTTTGACGCAGTGGTGGAGAATCAATATAATCCAGAAAATATAAACTCTTTATGATGTTATCATACTCCCACAAAGCACGTTTGGTTTTGTTTTTACGTGCATAAGCACTGAGCTTTCCTATGATAATGCTCTGTGTTGTTGTTTTGAGAGCAAGTGATAATACAATACGCTGAATATTTTCCCACTCTTCCTCAATAAGATTGGTGTTGATTTTTCGGACTGGCTTGATCAATTCTTCCCCGTATTGGCTTGGGTGTTTGAATCCATATAGGGATTTGCTGACTTTATCATATATATCCCGATAACGTGGTGCAAACTGGTAACCGAAAAGGTGAAGGATGGAAAAATTAACTTCATTGGTCCCATGGGTATCGGTGGAATGCACATTAGGTTGAATATCGGTTGTATTGTTGTATAAAATATCGAACACGTAATGACTTTCATGCTCATTTGCGCCGATTATCCGGGCATTAACAGGAATATGGTTAGCTACCATTGTATAAGAAACAATCCCTTTTTTAAGTCCAAAGTATTTGGGTGAATGGCGCGAATTAATCGTATTGATTCCCGTTTCAAATTTCTGCCCATCGCTACTGGAATGTATGACGTCATCAATATCGTAATGTTGAAAAATGGGAAGCTTGGCTATTGCATTACTGACACGATCATTGGCTTCCTTTAGGGTCTCCAGACGAATAAAGTTATCTGATGTGGTTGAAAGCAAGGGATAGTCGATATCGGATATTTCTCCCATCCTACCTAGACCCATGTTGGTTCCCCAGGCAATCAGGCAAGCGACAAGGGTTTTGCTTTCCTTGTTCTGTTTAGCATAACGCCCCAAAATGTGCTCAAACGCCTCAATAAATTGACAATGTTGATTAGCGTAATGTAAAATACTTCCAATATCAATTTGCTTTAACACATCGAAAAATGAATGGTTGGCGGACTCGGTTTCCCGGGCATACGGGAGTGTCCAACGGCTGTGTGAACCATGTTTTTTGATTTGTAAATGGTCATTATCTCCTGATGCAATACGTTGGTTAACCTCTATAATGCGAGCTTCAAGTCTCTGCACAAGATCCGCCAAATGATCGCGGATAGGCAGACTGACGTCGCATAGGCCGACATCGGCCATCAATTTTTCTTTCTGTTGCCATTGATGGTCATCTATTAGGTCATCCTCAAAGCTACGAAATCGAATACTCTCACGACAAAAAATATCACCTGCCTCTAAGCGATTACGTAAAAGGCGATAGATTAAAAATTCATAGCGATCCACCAATAACTCCTGTTTATAGATGTAGTGCTTTATACTGTCTGATATGAATTGATTGGGTAAATCATCAGAGGGATATTGTCCTAATGATTTATTCTTACTAAAAGCCAGCTTCATAAAATGGATGGCTTCAATCAGCGGATCATTCATCGAAGGTGCTGCGAAATCAACCATAAGAAACAAAGGTCGTAAACGCCGTTTGAATTGCCCAGCTAACTTATCTATGTGTTCCCATTGGAGGGCTGTATCATCCAACTTCGTATTTGTGACAATCTGATCAGCTAGACCTTCAAGCTTTTGGCGTTCCAGAATAGCAAATGCCCGATCCTGGATATCCTGAAAAGGTGTATTCGTTGCAATGGTATCGTCGGTAAATATTTTTAGTACCTGCCCAGCCCTTTTCATGTTTTGGTTGGTTTCTGTGTAGCTCTCATACACCTGGTCTTTAGCTACAGATTTCGATTCATCTATGTAGTGCCTGACATTGTAAATGAACGTATTGATCAGATTGTCGTTCATTCGTTGATAGCGGTGGTAGACAAAACATAATAAATAAACGTAAACGACCCATTCATCTAGTCTTTTAAGCTTGTAGACGGAGTAATAGCCAACCAATGAGGCATAATATTTGATGCTTTCATTAGAAATACCTAACTTTGGTAACAATGTATGGGCAAGTCGATATAAAGGCTGAATTTGTTTACCTCGATCCATCTCACGTTTTATTTCTTTAACACTAAAATCTTTTGGTTCCCGTTTAAGCTGTGTAATTTCATACAACCCTTGAGAATCTTTTAACAGTTGTTTCAAGGATTCGATATCAGGCTGTTCTAAATGATGATGCATCATTTGGATTAGGCGGTTTTGTTCGGATGTTATGGCCTTCCCTACCGTTTCTTGCATAAAGCTGTAACCTGGCGCAACGATGCGTTGCTCGGATAAATCATTCATGATTTCACGAAAGATGAAGATCGGTTTACTACAAAACGTGACAGCCTTACGAGCCTTTTTCTCCATCTGTTGTCGTTCTTCTGTATCACAATTACGATAACTGAATAGTTCAAGAATCAAACGCTGTTGTTTTAATCTAGTAAACTTATCAATTGAACTTAGATCCTCCATTTTATTGTTATTGAAATAGTACCTCAGAACATGCTGAAGGTCCTCCTCGACTTCACGGAGATCAAATGTAAAAAACAGGTTTTTGGCCTTAAAATAGCCAAGTTGCAAAACAAAATAAGCCTTTGACTTGAGAGAACGCAACATATATAGCAATTCTTCCTCAGGCTGTGAAAGAGAAAAATAATGACACCGATCTTCATATGTGAAGCGCGGTCTACCAAAAATAGCTTTTATTTCTACCTCACCTAGAATTCTCAAACGTTTTTGTTCGGTTCTGTTTTTTTCAATATCCATATCTGCCCTTTCATGTAACTAGATTGATATTTTGTTGTCTAACAAGCCCTTTCAAAAAGTAAACCTTTTGAAATAGCCTGTTTGCCGCGACTTTTGTATGTCGTAAGTATAACATAATTAGATTTGAAATATTGCAGTAACCTTGTATACGTTTTGAAAGAGAAATATAATAGATATATTATGGAATAGATAGACTGAATACATCGAAACAGAATAATCATCAATTTACAGAAAGTGTAGGGGATACCTATGAGACATTTTTTCTATGCAAGAGTTAGTAGCAAGGATCAGTCTTTAGAACGGCAAATTTCTACCGCCAAAGAAATTGGTATTGCAGAAGAGTACATATTTATAGAAAAAGCTAGTGGGAAGGACTTTAAAAGGCCAGAATATCAATTGATGAAGCGAATGTTTAGGGACGGAGACATTTTATATATTAAGTCACTAGATAGGCTAGGGCGAAATAAGCAAATGATATTGGACGAATGGCAGGAATTGATTAAGGAAAGAAAAATTGATATTACGGTATTAGATATGCCCCTTCTTGATACCACGAAATATAAGGATTTAAACGGTATTGAATCCTTAATCTCTGATTTAATCCTACAATTACTAAGTTACATGGCAGAAGATGAACGCAAAAGAATAAAGGAAAGGCAGGAAGAAGGGATTCGGACTGCTATTCAGAATGGGGTTAAATTTGGTAGAAAAAAGATGGAGATAAATGAAACATTTAAATCCGTCTATCCTGAATGGAAACAAAATAAAATAACGGCTGTAGAGGCCATGAAAAGAGTAGGTATGAAAAGCAACACATTTTATAGAAGAGTAAAAGAATACGAATCAAGTCTTTAACCGTTTGGCAGCAATTCAAAATGGATTGCTGCTTTTACTATTCCCCCCTTTCGAGGGGATGGGCAAAAACACCCAATCTCTTAGTGATGATTTTTATCACAAAGAGATTTGACTTAAAAACTCGAGGGGCTAGGCGCTGGAGCTAGACAGACTTTAGTATAAACTTTCCTTGCAATATAAAAAGGGACGCTCAAATTAATCGAGTGTCCCTTTCCGCTTTTATTCTTTATCTAGCGATATATTTTTAATAGGTGCAAAAGTTGAAATCGCATGTTTGAATATAAGTTGTTGCTTACCATCTGACTCTAATAAGACAGTAAAGTTATCAAATGCTTTAACGACTCCTCTTAATTGAAATCCATTTAATAAAAATACAGTAACAGAAATATGATCTTTACGTAATTGGTTTAAATATTGTTCTTGTATGTTTACCGATTGTGCCATCCCGTTTCCTCCTTTTCTATCTATATATATTTACTTCTACTTTTATCTCAACATTCCTGCTAAATCCGATAAAATAGTTCGAAATTTTTCATCAATTGTTTCGGGTGTTACAGTGTACCATGTAACATCCATCTTATTTTTAAACCACGTGTACTGACGTTTAGCAAAGCGTCGTGAATTGCGTTTTAATAACTCGATGGCTTCTTCAAGTGGATATTCCCCTTTAAAATAAGGGATAAACTCTTTATAACCGATTCCCCGCATAGATTGGTGATTTCCAAATCCCTTAGAATAAAGCTGATGTACTTCGTAAAGTAATCCATCTTGCATCATTTTGTCAATCCTATTGTTTATCCGGGAATATAACATCCCGCGATCCATTTCTAACCCAATGAAAATTGGATCATAATCGGACTCTTTTTGTTCAGCCTGGTAAGCTGACATTGTTTTGCCAGTTGTTTCATAAATTTCAATTGCACGAATAAGACGTCTATGGTTATTAGGATGTACTTTCGAAGCTTGTTCTGGATCAATCTCTTTTAAACGGTTATGTAATTGAGAGGAACCTAATTCCTCCAATTCTTTTTCTAGTTGTGTTGTTCGTTCAGGATCCCTAGCATCATTGGCAAAATTATAATTATATAATGCTGATTGAATATATAGTCCGCTACCTCCAACGATGATCGGTAAATGATCAGATGCTGAAATTTTTTCAATATGACCTTTAACAGTTTGTTGGAAATCGGCTACAGAAAAAGTTTCACTTGGTTCTTTTATGTCAATCATATAATGAGGAATGGCTTCTTTTTCTTCCTCTGTGATTTTAGCAGTTCCAATATCCATCCCTCTATATACTTGCATGGAGTCTCCGCTAATGATTTCTCCGTTAAATTGTTTTGCTATTTCTATACTTAATTTCGTTTTCCCTACAGCTGTAGGTCCCACAATTGCTATAACTTTCTGCTTCATAATATCCTCCTAATTACATGACCCTCTTAAACATCTTCTCCAGTTCATAGGAAGAAAAATGCACAATTATTGGCCGACCATGAGGACATGTAAAAGGATCGGTAGTTTTTCGTAAATCCTCTAATAAGTGAAACATGTCTTTCTCATTCAAATAATGATTAGCTTTGATTGACCCCTTACAAGACATCATAATAGCCGCTTCTTCACGAATTGATTCGATATTTACTTTTTCATCAGCCATTATTTGATCAACCATTTCGCGAATAACCTCTTCCTCATAGCCATTCGGGAACCAAACAGGATGTGATCGAATGATATACGTCTGGTTACCAAATTCCTCGAAAAACAATCCAACTTTTTGAAACTCTTCTTCATATTGATCGATAAAGATGGATTCCTGCTTAGAAAATTCAAATGTCATCGGTAATAATAATTCCTGAAGGGTATTTTCTGATTTCCCAAGTTTATCCCTGAAAAACTCATATTTCACCCGTTCTTGAGCTGCATGTTGATCAATCATAAATAAACCATTCTCATTTTGCGCCAATAAATAAGTACCATGCAATTGTCCAATTGGGTACATAATTGGTACTCGATCCGCTTTGGGTTGTGTTTGTTTATTGGTTTCTATTACCTCTTTATCAAAAGGAGGAAGCTCTTTTTCGTTAATTTGAAAACCTGACTGTGCGTCACTAATAAGGTCCGGATCAGGTTGTTGTTCCTGATTTGCTGTTGGTTGGAAATTCGGTTCAGATTTCACTTGTTTTGGTTTATCAAATTCTATCGATGGCTGAAAAGATTGTTGCCTTTTTGGTTCAGGTTGTTCCATCTCAGGAATTAGTGATGTTTGGCGAAATGTTTGCCGAATCATTTGTTCAATCATCTGAAATAACTCTTTTTCTTTACTAAACCTAACTTCTAGTTTCGTAGGATGTACGTTTACATCCACTAAAATTGGATCCATCGTGATCGACAAAACTACAACAGGCATTCTTCCAATTGGAAGCAGTGTATGATATCCCCTTATGATTGCTTGAGATAACGGAATACTTTTAATGAACCTTCCATTTATTATGGTAGAAATATAACTTCGAGCGGCTCTAGTTACTTCAGGTTTGGCAATGAATCCATTAATTTGAAAGTCCAATGTTTTCTCTTCAACGGGGACCATTTTCTTTGCCACATTCATTCCATATACCTGTGATATAACCTGAAGCAAATCCCCTGTTCCTGTCGTCTTAAATAATTGTCTCCCATTATGCGTTAACTCAAACCGAACACTTGGATGTGATAATGAAATTCGATTCATTAAGTCTGTAATATGACCTAGCTCGGTATGGATTGTTTTCATATATTTTAGTCTTGCAGGTGTATTAAAAAATAATTCTTCAACAAGAATTTCCGTCCCCTTGCGCGCATCGCTTTTAGTTTGATTAATGATTTTTCCGCCTTCAAGTTCGATACATGTACCTGATTGTTCACCTTCAGAGGTTTTTACCTTTAATTTACTAACCGCAGCAATACTAGCAAGTGCCTCACCCCTGAATCCAAGTGTTTTAACATGGAACAAATCGTCTTCATTTTTAATTTTACTAGTAGCATGACGTAAGAATGATTTAACACAATCAGGTTCAGACATACCGTTCCCATTATCTGTTACTTTAATTTTCTTTAGACCTGCTTCTTCAATTTCAATTTTCACCCATGTACTATTAGCATCTATACTATTTTCCACAAGTTCCTTTACGACAGATGCTGGTCGTTCCACAACTTCACCAGCTGCTATTTTATTTGCAAGCGCATCAGACATTTGGAATATTTTCATCAAAACAATACCTTTCTACCCCTATTTTCGTAGCTTCTTCTGCAACCGATTTAACTCATTCATCGCATCAAGTGGAGTCATATCAAAAAGATTGATTTTTTTTAGATCGACTATTATTGACTCGTGTGATCTATTTGCTTTAACTTCTGGTTCCGCAGCAGCAAAAAAAGATAACTGACTGGCGCTGTCCTCTTGTACTTTACTCACTTTTTCATCTTTAGTTTCAAAGTCATGTAAGATAGATGTTGCTCGATTAATCAATTGATCGGGAAGTTCAGCCAGTTTCGCAACATGAATGCCATAGCTTTCATCTGCCGCACCTTCTTTTATTTGGTGCAGAAAGACAACGTTTCCTTCATATTCTTCTGCCCGAACATGAATATTTTTCAACCTAGATAGTGATTGTTCTAGAGTTGTTAACTCATGGTAATGCGTTGAAAAAAGCGTTTTGGCATGAATATGGTCATGAATATACTCTACGATAGCCTGGGCTAATGCCATCCCATCATACGTGCTGGTTCCTCGTCCAATTTCATCTAAAAGAATCAAACTATTTTTGGTAGCGTTTGAGATTGCATGATTTGCCTCCAGCATTTCCACCATAAACGTACTTTGACCAGAAACTAAATCATCCGCTGCACCGATACGAGTAAATATTTGATCGAAAATCGTTAACTCAGCCCGCTCACATGGTACATAACATCCGATTTGCCCCATTAGTACCGTTAGCGCAAGTTGGCGCATATAGGTACTTTTCCCGGACATATTTGGCCCTGTAATTAATAGAACATCTGAATCTTGATCCATAAAAACATCATTTGGAACAAATTCACCATTCTTCATCACTTTTTCAACCACTGGATGTCGACCATTTGTGATAGAAAGATTATTTTTGACAAAACTTGGACGTTTATAATTGTTGCTTTCACTTACAGTAGCAAATGACTGCAACACATCTACTTTACTAACTACTTCGGCCAGTTTTTGCAATTCAGGTATATACGTTTTTAATTGATCACGAATAGCAATAAATAGTTCATACTCTAATTCAACGCTTTTTTCTTCAGCTTCTAGAATTAGTTGTTCTTTTTCCTTTAATTCTGGTGTTACATACCTTTCTGCATTTGTTAATGTTTGCTTCCGTTCATATCTTCCCTCAGGTAAGAGGTGAAGATTTGCTTTTGTGACCTCTATATAATAGCCAAAAACTCGATTGTAACCGATTTTTAAGGATTTTATTTTTGTTTCCTGCTTTTCTTTCTGCTCAAGTTCCTTAATCCATTGTTTACCATTCTTAGATGCATCACGGTACTTGTCCAATTTTTCGTTATAACCATCCCTGATTAATGACCCATCCTTGATGGAAACTGGAGGATTTTCAACTAAACTATTTTCCAGAAGGTTTACTAATTGATTTGGAGAATGTATTTCCTTTAGTATCTGATCAATCTGTTTGGATCTAAATTGATTTAAAATCGTTACTAACTCTGGAATTTTAGCTAAAGATTGCTTCAATTGAATTAAATCACGGCCATTTACATTTCCAAATGCAATACGCCCCGCTAAACGCTCAAGATCATACACTGATTTTAAACCTTCCCTAAGTGCATCGCGTTCCATAAATCCATTATAAAATGTTTCTACTACATCTAGTCGTTCTTCTATTTGTTTTTTATTTAATAATGGACGTTCAATCCATTTTTTCAATAACCTTGATCCCATCGAGGTAACTGTTTGATCAAGAACCCAAAGTAAACTACCATGTTTACCTTTTTTTATTATAGTTTCCGTTAATTCTAAATTTCTTTTAGAGTACATATCAAGCTTTAAGAATTGTTGTAGCTCAATGACTTGTGCCGGTTGTAGATGATCAAGGGATCGCTTTTGTGTATGTTGAACATAATTTAACAATCTGCTGAATGCCTTAACTAAACGTTCATCATGTAAATGGTCAAATAAACTTCTATATTCTCCATTAAACGATATTTCATCTTGATAGGACAACGTGACGTTTAGTTTTTCCTTGAGCTGTTGTTTATGATCATCAGGAAGTTTGGACGATACTACAATTTCTTTTATTGGCTGATTGTAAAGCTCATGGATAACAGCATCCCACCCATTTGACACAAGTGCAATGCTATTTTCACCTGTTGATAAATCGTTATAAACAATCACATATGATCCATCATTAAAATAAGAAAGACTAGCAATATAGTTATTTTCGCTTTCACTTAACATAGTCGATTCCATTACGGTTCCTGGAGTGATTAGTTGAACAACCTCACGTTTCACCACACCTTTTGCATGTTTAGGATCTTCTACCTGCTCACAAATAGCGACTTTATAACCTTTTTCAATTAAATTCTTTATGTAATTTGCGGCGGCGTGGTATGGTACCCCACACATAGGAATTGGTTCATCCTTCGCTGCATCACGTTTCGTTAAGGTGATTTCAAGTTCTCTGGCAGCCACCACTGCATCATCAAAAAACATTTCATAAAAATCGCCAAGGCGAAAAAATAAAAAAGCATCCTTATAGTCAGCTTTTATACCTAAGTATTGCTCCATCATTGGTGTATGTTTCGACATGCCTATTCCTCCAAAAACCAAAATATTCTCCCCCGATTATAGCATATATAGAAAGGCGAAGGCGACTGTTTAGTGGCGTACAAATAGATAGGAATGTGAAAGTGCGTGGAACTTTACGCACATTCATCAGGACTATCTATTTGCTAGCCGCTAGGAGCCGTAGCTGGATCAAGAAAGGCGAAGGCGACTGTTTAGTGGCGTACAAATAGATAGGAATGTGAAAGTGCGTGGAACTTTACGCACATTCATTTGTTTAGTGATGGTTGCTGTAACAACCTGACGTATTTTGGCCAAAAAAAATTACGAGAGAAATTTCCCTCGTAATTTATTTATTCTTTATCTTTGCTGTTTAAAAAATCAGGATTGATCCCATCAAGTTCTTCCTCGCTAACGTCATAATCCCAATCGTCATCATCGTCATTTTGGTGAAAGCCACTTGGATTTACTTTTACGTATACTTTTGTATCCCCTATTATTTGAACTAAAAATTCTCTTTCAATCTCAACTGCAATTTTATTACCTTGATTTGTAATTTTACATTCAAGGCAATTCGGTTGTTGAAGGACCTTTGCAACGACATCATAATCATCATTTATACAATGATCATCTTTTACAGATAGTTTAATATTGTCACTGTACGTAATTCTTTCTGTAACCACTTCTGTCTTGGTATTATCATTATATGAATACCAAATATTGATATCGTAGCTACCATTCACCTCAACAGTATCTTTTGATTTCTTCTTAGCATTATACAAATGGTTAATTACCCAACACCCTAAAATACTGGATGGTTTATGGGATGCTGCTACTGAATGTGTTGTTTCAACAAACCTACGACCCTTCCCACAAACGGCTTTGGTAATGATTTCTCTATATTCTTGATCAAGAAATGTCATAATTCCGTTTACCTCCTCTTTTTTCATAGTCATTTTATGCAAGACAAATACCTAAAGTGCATAGCAAAACCATGAAAACAAAAGGAGATGAAAATTATTCCCTTGGAAAGGTTGCCTAGACTGGTTTATGAAGGCAAAAAATCCAAGTAAGAAATAATAATTATTTCTTACTTGGACACTTAATTAGTGACTGCAGGATGAGCCATTATTCGATTTTGAACCAGTTTCACCCGATAATAAATCGCCACCTGTAGAACGAATTACATCATTTGTTACCTCGCGAGCAATTGTTCCTGATACAAGCTGCAGAACATCATTTACAATAATTTGCGTTTCTTTAAATTCTTGTACGATAGGAATATCATCTATTTCTGCCTGCAAGCGATCGATTTCTTCTTCCACTCGTTTTAAAGCTTCCTTTTTTTCATATGCCTGGAAATTAACAGCTTGTTTCTGTAATGCTTTTATTTTCGTTATTAGTTTTTGTACCTTTTGGTTCTCATTAATTTTCGCTTCAACTTCCTTAAAACGATCAATTTCATCTGTATTGGCAAGCATTTGTGCTAAATTTTTTGCCTCATCTAATATTTGTTTACGTGTATAGTCAGCCATTTAATTCACCTCAACTGTATTTTCTACCATAATACCATTTAATGACCAGGTCTTTGCTTCTGTTATTTTAACTTCAACAATTTTTCCAATTGAAGAATCTGGTCCTTTAAAGTTTACAAGTTTATTCTTTTCCGTGTATCCTGCTAAAACTTCTGCGTTTTTTTTGCTTTCACCTTCTACAAGGACTTTTACTACCTGATTTTCTAAACGTTTCATTGACTCGGCAGATTGCTTGTTTACTAAGTCATTTAAACGATACAACCGTTGCTTTTTCACATCCATCGGCACATTATCTTTCTTTTTCGCAGCTGGAGTGCCATCTCGCGGTGAATAAATATACGTATAAGCAGCTTCAAACCCTACTTCTTCCATCAAAGTCATCGTTTCCTCAAATTGTTCTTCTGTTTCGTTAGGGAAACCAACAATTATATCAGTAGTTAACGTGGCATTTGGTATTGCTTTACGGATTTTTCCTACTAACTCTAAATATTGTTCTCTCGTATACTTACGATTCATTAATTTTAATACGTCACTACTTCCTGATTGAACAGGTAAATGGATATGGTCAAGAAGGTTGCCACCTTGGGCTATGACCTCGATTAGATAATCATCAAAATCTCTTGGATGTGAAGTAGTAAATCTAACTCTAGGAATGTCGACTTTGTGTATATCATCCATCAATTCGCCGAAACCGTACGCTATATCTTCAAAGTCTTTCCCATATGCATTAACATTTTGACCTAATAAGGTTATTTCCTGGTAACCCTGCGCAGCCAAATGGCGTACTTCTTGTATGATATCTTCCGGTCTACGGCTTCGTTCTTTACCTCTAGTCATTGGTACAATACAGTACGTGCAAAACTTATCGCAACCGTACATGATATTTACCCAAGCTTTTATCTTACCCTTACGAACTTTAGGAAGGTTTTCAATAATATCTCCTTCTTTAGACCACACTTCAACAACCTTTGCCTTACCGAAGAATGATTCCTTAATTAATTGAGGTAAGCGGTGAATATTATGTGTACCAAAAATGAGATCGACTTGTGGGTGCTTTTTCAAAATACGATTAACTACCGATTCCTCTTGAGACATACATCCACATACACCTAAAATTAAGTCTGGTTTTTCTAATTTTAGTGGTTTTAAATGACCTATCTCACCAAACACTTTATTTTCAGCGTTTTCTCGAATAGCACATGTGTTTAACAGGATAATATCGGCATCCTCAGTATTATTGGTTGATTCATAACCTAATTCTGTTAAAATACCAGCCATAACCTCTGTATCATGTTCATTCATTTGACAGCCATATGTACGGATCAAAAATTTCTTTCCTACTCCAATATTTTCAATGTCTTCGGGTATACCAAAGTCATAATGAACATTTACTTTATCACGTCCACGCTTTCGAGCTTTATTCAGGTTTGGAGGTTCATAGGTAGTCTCAAAGTATTTTGCAAAATCATCACTTGTTTTCTCATGCAAAGGTTTGTCCTGGCCGGATTTTCTGTCCGCGGCATCACTTTGCTTGATTTGGGACATTTCTTTTCGTTGTTGCTCGTTCATATATATAGCTCCTTTCATTATTAGAAAACTTGACTTATCGCCAAGCTTTAATGGCGAAAGCCTTAGTTGCACTTATGCAGTAATAAAGTAGTTATACTTTATTATCTGCTTAACATACACACAGGTGTATAGATTTTCATTATTACAGTATAAAGCCTATATACAAATTAAACAATAGAGCAGGGCCTCTGAGCAAATAAAATCCATTCTATATGAAAAAAGTTCCTATTTTCGCCATAAAAAATAGCACTACACATTTGCATGTATAGCACTATAACGATAGGATAATTGTATTTTATCGAGGTTCTACTATAAGTTTTATTGCTGTTCTTTCTTCATTATCAATCATAATATCTGTGAATGCTGGGATACATATCAAATCGACCCCACTAGGTGCTACAAAACCTCGAGCAATTGCTACAGCTTTAACGGCCTGGTTCAACGCACCAGCGCCAATTGCCTGCATTTCTGCTGAGCCACGTTCCCGTAGTACATTTGCAAGTGCCCCCGCTACTGAATTTGGACTTGATTTTGCTGAAACTTTTAATACATCCATTACTAGTACCTCCCTTATTGGCTAATGTAGTTCTATTACTACTATATTCTTGGAGATGATAGCTTATTACCCTATTATGCATTAAAGATTCTAAACATTCAAATAGTCAACCAAAGAAAGGATGATCATCATTTATCAAAATACGTTCTACACGGGAAGCCTTTCCACTTTTTTCATCTATTGTCACTAAAAATCCATTTAATTGAGTTCTTCCCTTTTTATCCGTTTCAAAACGTACAGGTAGGTTTGTTAAAAAGCGCTTTATTACAGCATCCTTTTCTACCCCTAAAATTCCATCATAGGGGCCTGTCATTCCTACATCAGTTATATATCCGGTTCCTTGTGGTAAAATACGTTCATCAGCAGTTTGTGTATGCGTATGCGTACCTACAACAACACTTACTCGCCCATCTACATACCATCCCATTGCTTGTTTTTCACTGGTTGCTTCTGCATGAAAATCCAGGAATATGATGGATGTACGCTTTTTCGCTTCTTCAATTAATTCATCCACTTTACGGAATGGATCATCAAGCGGTGGGAGAAAAGTACGCCCTTGCATATTAATAACAGCTATTTCTTTTCCGTTTATATTTGTATAAACAATTCCATTACCAGGTGTCCCCTCTGGAAAGTTAGCTGGGCGAATCATGTTCTTTGCACTATCGATAAATTCAAAAATTTCTTTTTTATCCCAAGTATGATTACCCATTGTCACAACCTGAGCTCCACATTCTAGAAATTCTTTATAAATTTTTTCTGTAATTCCTTTTCCTGCTGCAGCGTTTTCCCCATTAATAATTGTCATATTTGGCCGATACTTCTCTTTTAATTTTGGTAAATACTCCTTTACCATATCTCGACCTGGAGAGCCTACAACATCACCAATAAATAATATTTTCATTATATGTATCATCCTATCTCTTAAAGTAAGATTAGTGTTTTATAACATTCTTTTTAACTCTTATTCCTTACAATTATATATTTCCCTTATGTAAAAAAAATAAAAGCGGCTCTATGTCCGCTTTTACTTCGCATACTCAACTGTTCGAGTTTCTCTAATAACAGTTACTTTAATATGTCCAGGATAATCGAGCTCATTTTCAATCTGCTTCCGAATATCTCTAGCAACCCGAACTGATTCAATGTCATTAATTTCATCTGGCTTAACAATGATTCGAATCTCTCGACCTGCTTGAATTGCAAATGACTTTTCGACACCTGTAAATGACTCAGAAATTTCTTCTAGTTTTTCTAATCGCTTGATGTAATTTTCTAGTGTTTCACTTCTTGCACCTGGACGTGCAGCTGATAGTGCATCTGCTGCTGCCACTAATACAGAAATGACAGAAGTAGCTTCTTCGTCACCGTGATGGGAAGCTATTGCATTAATAACAACTTCATGCTCTTTGTATTTTATGCCAAGTTCTTTCCCGATTTCTACGTGGCTTCCCTCAACTTCATGATCAATCGCCTTACCGATGTCATGAAGGAGACCCGCTCTACGTGCTAATTTCTCATCTTCACCTAACTCTGCAGCTAGCAATCCAGATAGATAAGCAACCTCTGTAGAATGCTTCAAAACATTCTGTCCATAGCTAGTACGATATTTTAGACGGCCGAGTATTTTAACAAGATCTGGATGTAGTCCATGTACTCCAATTTCGAACGTTGTTTCTTCTCCAATTTCCCGTATATATTCATCAACTTCACGACGAGCCTTATCAACCATTTCTTCGATTCGAGCAGGGTGAATACGACCATCTTGTACAAGTTTTTCTAATGCCATACGAGCAGTTTCTCTTCGAATTGGATCAAAACCAGATAAAATAACTGCTTCTGGTGTATCATCAATGATTAAGTCAATACCAGTTAAGGTTTCTAATGTACGTATATTACGACCTTCACGTCCAATTATCCGCCCTTTCATTTCATCATTAGGAAGATTAACCACAGATACAGTAGTTTCTGCTACGTGATCTGCTGCACAACGCTGTAACGCCAAAGAAAGAATGCTTTTTGCTTTCTTATCAGCTTCTTCTTTTGCACGATTTTCAGCCTCTTTTATCATTAATGCCGATTCGTGTGTTACTTCTTGTTCAATACGTTCTAATATAATCTGCTTAGCCTGGTCAGTTGTATATCCTGAAATGCGTTCAAGCTCCGTTTGCTGCATTTGTATCATAGCTTCCACTTTGCTTTCCATTTCTTCAATTTGTTGTTGTTTTTCTGTTAGTGAATTTTCTTTTTTCTCTAACGAGAGCTCACGCTTATCAAGCGTTTCACTTTTTCTGTCCAGATTTTCTTCTTTTTGCATTAGACGAGTTTCTTGTTTTTGCGCTTCATTTCGTCTGTCACGCAAATCTTGTTCTGTTTCCTGGCGAAGTTTGTGATTTTCATCTTTCGCCTCAAGAAGTGCTTCTTTTTTCGAAGCATCTGCATTTCGATGTGCTTCATCAACTATTTGCTTGGCTAACTTTTCTGCACTGGAAATTTTAGCTTCAGCTATAGATTTACGAATCAGATAACCAACAACAATACCGACGATTAGGGTAAGCAAAATGGAGATGATTAATGTAATAATGTCCACGGTTTCACCTCCTATTGCTATAAAGTTGTACAATTCATTATTGTCGGCATGTACCAAATTTCGCTAAAAATATCAATATTTGTATAACGCTATTAAAATAATTATACATCTTAATTTTAATTGTCAAATTTACCATTGTCAAGGAATCGTAAAAATTAAAAAATATAGTTTCATCAAAGATGCATAGAATATCAAGATTACCTCTTCAAAAGCAGATAAAATGACCTTATAATAGATAAAAAGTAAACCCGCATTCTTTGGAAGTAGAATGAGGGTTTACTAGATATGTTACATAATGAAATGGTTGTTATACATCCAATTTTTCCTGCCCTGCTTCAGCAGGTTCCTCTGGTGTGGCATCTAAATTATAATGATTACGTATCTTTTCTTTAATATCTGCCATTACATTTGTATTTTCTTTTAAGAATTGTTTAGCGTTTTCTCGTCCTTGGCCAATGCGCTCTTCATTATAGGAATACCATGAGCCACTCTTATTAATGATATCTAAGTCTGAACCTATATCTACGAGTTCTCCTTCTCTAGAGATCCCTTCGCCATACATGATATCTACTTCAGCGACTTTAAATGGTGGAGCAACCTTATTTTTTACCACTTTAATTCGGGCTTTATTACCAAATATATCGTTGCCTTTCTTTAAAGTTTCCGCACGACGAACCTCTAGTCTAACTGAGGAATAGAATTTAAGTGCACGTCCACCAGGAGTTGTTTCTGGATTACCAAACATAATACCGACTTTTTCCCTGATTTGGTTTATAAAAACGGCAGTAGTTCTTGATTTATTGATAGCACCTGAAAGCTTTCTTAGCGCTTGTGACATAAGACGCGCTTGTAACCCAACATGTGCGTCTCCCATTTCTCCTTCAATTTCTGCCTTTGGAACTAGCGCTGCAACAGAGTCAACAACGATAATATCAACTGCACCACTTCGAACAAGCGCTTCCGCGATCTCTAGTGCTTGTTCTCCCGTGTCCGGTTGTGATAAAAGTAATTCATCAATATCAACCCCTAATGCTCTTGCATAACTTGGGTCAAGGGCATGCTCAGCATCTATAAACGCTGCCTGTCCACCTTTACTTTGGGCCTCTGCTATTGCATGTAAGGCTACAGTTGTCTTACCAGATGATTCTGGTCCATATATTTCCACAACACGGCCACGTGGGTACCCACCAATTCCTAATGCTACATCTAACGCTAATGATCCACTTGGAATAGTCGCAATTTTTTGTTCAGCTGTTTCACCTAACTTCATAATGGAACCTTTACCAAATTGTTTTTCTATGTTTTTTAAAGCCATATCTAATGCTTGTTTTTTATCGCTCAACGAAACAACCTCCTTTAACTAACTATATCTATCATACATGTTTTTATTTTATTTGCCAAGACTAAAATCGAATAAATGTTCCCTTTTTTAAGTTGTTAAATTTTATATAATTAATATTTGACTATAGAAAGATATACTAAAATACGTTTTTCCACTATTAATTGATAATGAAACTTTTATTTTAGGTTATTAAATAAAAGTTCATAGCCTTTCCAAACTGCTTTTTTCCTGATTGATTGACGATCACCGTGGAAAAGAAATTTCTCTATTTGTTTATTGCCTGACCCGTCATCAATCCCAATATATACAGTCCCAACCGGGTGACCTTCGACTATTTCCGGCCCAGCAACACCGGTAAAACTGATTCCTATGGAGGTTCCTAGTAACGAGCGTATATTAGTTGCTAAAGAATCTGCACATTCCTCACTAATTACACCACTATTCTTCGTAATATGCGCTGGTACATGTAAAAGTTTTTCTTTAACGGTAGTATCATAACAAACGATCCCACCGGGGCATACACGTGATGCACCTTCTACACCTATCAACCTATCGGTAAACAATCCACCAGTTAAACTTTCTGCAGCAGCTACTGTCTTACCCTGTTCTTTTAATAATTGGGAAATTTTTTGTTCAATTGTCTCGTCATCAATCCCATATAAATAAGGTCCAACCTTATCAACAATTTTGAGTTGTGTTTCAGCTATTAACTCACGTGCTTGATTTATCGTATTGGCTTTTGCTGTCAAACGAATAGCAACGCCCTCAATTTGAGCAAGTGGTGCTATCGTCGGGTTAGTTTGTGCCGCTATAATATCTTTTAACTCATATTCTAGTTGAGCTTCGCCTATACCGATAAATTGTAGCATGGTAGATTCTATGACTGTGGTTTCCCCAGACAAACCTTGGATATATGGTAATACATCATCTGAAAATAATTGCTTCATTTCTTTTGGGACACCCGGTAGAAAAACCCATACTTTATTATCATGGGTTAGAATCATGCCAGGTGCCATACCAACTTTATTTTCAAGAACGGTTGCACCTTCAAAGACTCGTGCCTGTTTTTTATTATTTGGAGTCATTGTTTTTTGTTGTTTATCAAAATATTGAGAGATATTATCCATTGAAGGTTTATGCTCCATTATATTTAAACCTGATAATTGTTGAAAAGCTTCCCTGGTCAAATCATCTTCTGTAGGTCCTAAACCACCCGTAACAATGATGACATTTGCGCGATTTGCAGCTTGGGAAAATTGATCGTGTACACGTGTTAAATTATCACCTACCACACTATGAAAATGTACATTTATTCCATATAAGGCGAGTTTTTGTGAGATCCATTGTGCATTTGTATTTGGAATTTGGCCAAGTAAAAGTTCCGTTCCTACAGCAACGATTTCTGCATTAATTTGTTTCATCACTTCGAATCCTTCATAACATTCCAGTTTTTAGCAAAATAATCATAACCAGATACTACGGTAATAATTAATGCTGCATACAAGGCAACAATGTCAAATCGAAAGCCTATAAATGAAAATGGAAAATTGTGAAGAAGCAGCGCTGAGATAGCAACAATTTGAATCCATGTTTTTAATTTACCCATTTGACTAGCCGCCAGAACAATACCTTCTCCTGCAGCAACTAGACGTAGACCCGTAACAGCAAATTCTCTACTGATAATTAATATAACGACCCAGGCAGGTGCCAGACCTAATTCAACAAGCAATATCAGAGCGGCTGATACTAGTAGCTTATCCGCAAGGGGGTCTAAAAATTTCCCTAAATTAGTGACGAGATTATACTTTCTCGCATAATATCCATCTACCCAATCTGTTGCCGAGGCAAAGATAAATAATAAAGCAGCAACTAAGTGTGATACAGGCAGTACCGCTTCGCCAATTTCTAATTGTCCCCATTCAAAGGGAACAGATAATAATACAATAAAAACGGGAATCAAAAATATTCGGGATAGCGTAATCTTATTTGGTATATTCATCTTTTTTCCTCCTGAAAATGCTGTGATTATAAGCCTTAAAACCCTTCCTAATAATGTAGGGAAGGGTTTTAAACGCATTTTTATTCTTCACTAGGGTTTATGTTGATCCAAATTTTTTGATGCATTTTGTCTGATGGTTCAACTGGGTATTCTAATTTAACCCCATCTATTGTAATTTGTAAATCTGGTGCATAACCCACATTAAAATAGATCCGTTTATCGCCTGAAACATTTATTTCATGTGGAGAATTTTCAGCGGTAAAAGGTCCAGCATAATACTGTTTATCATCATCATTTTCTATTTGTAAGTAGGATTTCCCGTCAGATTCCAACTCGATTATCACTTCTTCACTGGCATTGTTTAGATCAAAAGTTGACGGACTTGCACCGGAACCTTTTTCAACTAAATCTAAAGTAGGTTCAACTTTTTCTGATTCAGTAGTGTCTTCGGTAGTTGCATCTTGTTGTTCTTCGTTTGTTGTCGTATCATCTGTTGATTTATTTTCTTCGCCCGATGTTTGATCGTCCTTTGCATCTCCAGGATCATCAAAAATAATTTCAGTATCATCGGTTTTTTCTACAGGGTCAGTAGGATTATCTGATGATGAATTTGATATAAAATACCAAGCCGCAAAAAATATGCCTACTATAAGTAAAATAACAATAATTGTTGGAAACAGGGAGAACAGCATCGGACTTCTTGCTGAATTTGTATCCCTTCTTGAGCGCTGGATTCGTGTGTATTGTTCTGTATTTTCTTCTTCCGTTGCCGGGATTTCTTCTTTATATTCAATCAAAAGTTCATTTGGATCCAGGCCAACAGCTGTAGCATATTCTTTAATAAAAGCACGGGCGTAGAATTTTCCGGGTAACACATTAAAATTGCCCTCTTCAATAGCAACTAGATATCGTTTTTGAATTTTCGTTGTTTCTTGAACGCTCTCAAGGGATAAATTTTGTGCTACACGTGCTTCCTTTAATTTAGTTCCAATTTCCATAAGTAACACCATCCAATTTAAAAATCAAACATCGAAAAACCACTTTCATTTGATGTATGTTCTTTTTCTATAGGTTCGTATGTAATCTCTTCATCCTCATTGCTTCGCAGTTCAATAATGTAATCAAAGTCATCCAATTCATATTCTGTTGACTTCACAAACATATCTGGGTGCTCCACTACCTTAATAGCCGGTAGTGCCATTATTTCTCTGATTAATTGCCAATGCTTTTCGTTAGCACGGCGTGTTGATACAATTCCATCAATGATATAAATATTGTCACTATTGTATTCATCTCTAATTAATTGGCTTCGAATCGTTTGCTTTAATAATGTACTCGACACAAATAACCAGCGCTTATTCGCACAAACGCTTGCAGCAACAATCGATTCCGTTTTTCCAACTCGCGGCATTCCACGAATCCCAATCAATTTGTGACCTTCCTTTTTATATAACTCCGCCATAAAATCAACTAATAGTCCTAATTCATTACGTACAAATCGAAATGTTTTTTTATCATCTACATCACTGTGAATATATCTACCGTGTCTCACAGCTAATTTATCTCGTAATTTTGGTTTACGAAGCTTGGTAATTTTGATCGTATCCGTTGTTTCTAAAATCGATCTTAACCGAGTAATTTGTTCATCCTTTTTAGATAACAAAAGCATGCCTCTCCTTGAGTTTTCCACCCCATTAATTGAAATAATATTAATGGAAAGCATCCCTAATAAAGAAGATATATCACCTAATAAACCAGGACGGTTATATTGAATTTCATATTCAAGGTACCATTCTGTTTTTTCCATAATAAGCTCCTTTTACTACATGCTGATTTAATGTTACCTAATTCATCATGTAAATGCAATCTATCTATACAATATAATAAATGATTTTCAGTCCAGTGAAAAGAAGAATATTTGTAAATGGTATATTATTCCCTATAAAAAAAGAAGCTGAAACATCGCATCAGCTTCTTACATCTAATATAGCATGGAATATTATTGTGTATTCCCTTGATTTTGAACAAGTTTAACCATTGTACTTGCTAATGCTTGCTTTTCTTCTTTAGAAGCAGCGTTCCATAACTCTCTTAAAACAGCCTCTTCATTATTTTTAGCATCCACGCTCTTTGACAAATAATCGCCAACTTCATATGCTACGTTATTAACCGCCTGTTGGCTCATCCCTTCTGACTGAGCTTGTTGCAAACGGTTCGACAAAAATGCTTTCCATGTATCAAAATTATCTAAAACAGACATCAAACATCCT
The DNA here is from genome assembly GCF_044793635.1 of Virgibacillus necropolis. GTDB lineage: Bacteria > Bacillota > Bacilli > Bacillales > Amphibacillaceae > Virgibacillus_F > Virgibacillus_F necropolis_A. The sequence continues at coordinate 175,417 of NZ_CP084992.1, read as the reverse complement.
CCTTTAAACTTATTTTACATAGATAGTATTTGAAAATATAAATACTTTATACATGTAAGTTAAGAGAAAAGCAGAAGCGCCTGGTTAGCGCCTATGGACTGGACTGTTTACCATGCCCCGTTAATATTAATAATTTCACCTTGAATATATTTTGATTTTTCATCCATTAGAAATCGAACGGTATGTGCAATTTCATCGGGGGAACCAGCTCTATTCATCGGTATATGACTCACAATTGCCTGCTTTTCTTCCTCAGATAGATGATGATTCATTTTTGTATCAATGAATCCAGGGCTTATTGCATTAACGGATATATCACTCATTGCTACTTCCTTCGCTAACGCTTTAACAAAACTATTTTGTGCCCCTTTTACTGATGAATACATTACTTCATTACTCGCACCAACGTCCCCCCAAATTGATGTGATGAAAATAATTGTCCCTTTTTTCTTTTGAATCATAGGTGGTAATAGATGATTGACAATCATCCAAGGAGCTTTTACATGCAACGTTAGCATTTCGTCCATTTCGTCTTCTACACTATCTTGAAAAAGTGAATGGTGTGCTCTTCCACTTGCAATAATAATTGCATCTACCGGGAATACCAATTGGCTTAGTAAAAACCTGATTCCATCCACATGACTAAGGTCCGCCTTGATCTCAGTCAAAATGCATTCATCATTTATATTTTCCCTTAAGCTTTTAAACCCATTATTATGTTTATTGAAATGGAGAAGCAGATGAAATCCATCACTTGCCAATTGTTTGGCAATGGCCAGTCCAATATCCCCACTTGCTCCAATAATTAATACGTTTTTCCCCATTGTATCTCCCTATTCTGCTTTAATTATAAATGTAGTTAGTTGCTCATCCTGTATCCAGTCCTTTAAAAATAAAGATACTTCATCATAGGTTAGTGATTGTAACCTTGGAATTATCTCTAAGAAATCAATTCCCATTATATGATAATGAATGTACTTTTTTGCAATAAACTCAATCGAGTTCATCGCACGTAGCAATTGTCCAATTTGTTTTTTTCTCATCCGTTCAAATTCAGCTTCACTTATCGTTTTATCTTTTATACTCAGTAACATTTCTTGAATGAGGTTACTGAATTTTTCTGGTTTCGAGGTATTACCTCCTATTATTGCATAACCAAATCCTTTTTCAATGTTCGTTTCAAAATAGAAACTATTATCAATTATACCTTCCTTATACAATTTCTGATAGAATGATCCACCCTCTGAAAAATAAAAATCTAAAATCATGCTTTCAACAAGATCGTTCAATAAAAAAGCATCACTGTCAGTTTCATTTACCAGGCCTTTAATTCCAACAGAACACTTTGGGATAGAAACCGGCATGTTAATCGTGGTTTCCTTTTTATATACATCATTTGGTTCATCTGGCATTATTCGTTTTATTTCATCTGAAGGAGGAAATTCTTTTACTGATTGATTTTCTTTTACAAGTTCCATCATCTTTTTCTCATCAAAATTACCAGCTATAAACAACGTCATGTTATCAGGATGATAGAATGTTTCGTAGCATTCATAAAGATCCTCTTTTGTAATAGAAGCAATTGATTCAATTGTCCCCGCAATATCGACTTTAACCGGATGGTGATGAAACAAATTTTGTATAGTGCCCATAAAAACACGCCAATCCGGTTGATCATCATACATCGTAATTTCTTGTCCAATAATACCCTTTTCCTTTTCAACCGATTGATCAGAGAAATAAGGTGCTTGTACAAAATCGAGTAATGTCTTCACATTTTGCTCAATAAAATTAGTTGCTGTAAATAAATATGCTGTTTTGGTAAAGGAAGTAAAAGCATTTGCGGAAGCACCTTGTTTACTGAATTCTGCAAATACATCATGATCTTCTTTTTCAAATAATTTGTGCTCCAGGAAGTGAGCAACTCCTTCTGGAACAGTAACAGCATTCTGTTTATTTCTTGGAACAAAGGAATGGTCAATAGATCCATAATTCGTCGAAAATATTGCAAACGTTTTGGAAAGTTCTTGTTTAGGTAACAAAAAAACGTTTAAACCATTGGAAAGCTGTTCTGTTATTAATGTTTCATTTATAGCTTCATAATTTTTTTTGGTCAATTTGTTTACTCCTCTCCCTTATTTGTAAGCAAATATGTGGTGTCTTCTTCAATATGTTTCGTTACATTTAAAATATCCTGTTTACTAACCTTTTTAATATTCGCTATTAATTCATCAGGTGTTAATGTATGGTTTGCAACAACCTGTTGATACAACATTTCAATAATACCCTGAGGATGATCCAGTGTTTCCAGTAACTGATTCACAATTAATTCCTTTGTTGAACTTATCTCATCCTCAGTAAAATCCCCATTTCTCATTGCATCCATCTGCTGATCCATAATTTCTTTTGCCTGTTCAAAGTCTTTCGGAGCAATTCCGCTAAAGACAAATAATAAGCCCTTGTGACTTTCTAGCCGAGAAGCGGCATAATAAGCAAGGCTATGTTTCTCGCGGACGTGAATAAAGAGTTTGGAGTTTGGAAACCCTCCATACAGGCCATTGAATACATGTAACGCAAAATACAATTTATCTCTATAGGTGCAATTTGTACGATAACCAATATGAAGTTTTGCTTGTTGTATAGCTTGCTTTTCCGTAATGGTATTTGGTTCTGTCTTACTATTTCCTTCTTCAGCTGTTTGGTTAGACTCGCTTATTTCATGGTCTTTTTTGAAAACAGTTGTAATCGAATTTTTCATTTTCATTTCATCAAAATCACCTAACACATAAAAATCCATTCTATCCTCTTTGAGTAATGACTGGTAGTATGTAAATAAATTTTTACCATCTAGATTAGGTAAATCATCTAAATAACCATGGACATGAGTTTTGTATACCTCATTTTCACACATTTCATCAATTAATCGCATGTTGGCGTAACGCATCTTATCATCCATTATAGAATTTATCTTTTGTTCTAATGTTTCTTTTTCCCGTTCCACTATTGATGAATCAAAACTCTCTCCAGACGCTCTTGATTGATATATTATTTCATTTAACAGCGCAATTGATTCTTCAATAAGTTCAGATTCGTCCTCTAAAAAGCGTTGATTTGGAATTTCCATCCGAAAAGTAATTATATGAAAGTTTCCTTTTTTAGTTCCATCGATTGATAAAACCGCACCATACAAATCATCTAATTTTTGTTGCAACTCACTACGACTCGGGTACTTATTAGTACCCTGTTGCAAAAGGTACGGAAGGATAGCGCGCTTTGTAATAGTAGATGGATCCAAGGTCGCCTTAAATTTGACTACAAAGTTTAACGTCTTAAACTTTTTGCTGGGCACTAAGTGAAGGTTAATTCCACCCGATTCCACTATTTGTTCATTCACCTGATTCATTAAAACATCTCCAGACTGTTATATTTTGATAAAAATAACCCTATTTCATAGTATTAACCGTTTGTCTTATTTATATTTGAAAAAACTGGCTTGCTGTAATAATTCAGCAAGCCAGTTTGAAAATCTCTTATCTATTACCTTTAATATATGGAACACCATTTGCCTTCGGTGCTTCTGCTCTTCCAATAAATCCAGCCAATGCCAGAATTGTTAGGATATAAGGAGCGATTAATAAGTATACCTGTGGAACGTTTTCCAATAATGGAATACCTGCACTAATAACACTTAAGCTTTGTGCAAAACCGAAGAATAGTGCAGCACCCATAGCTCCTAACGGATGCCATTTACCAAATATTACAGCTGCAAGTGCCATAAAACCTTGCCCAACAATTGTGGCGTGTGAAAAGTTTAGTGCAATGGTTAAAGCAAAAACGGATCCGCCTAAACCACTCATTGCACCTGATAATACTACTGCAATATAGCGCATTTTATAAACACCAATTCCATTTGTATCAGCCGCCATAGGATGTTCACCTACCGCACGTAGCCGCAGCCCAAATGGTGTTTTATATAATACATACCAAGCAACAAAAGCGAGTGCAATTGCTAAGTAAGATGTTAAATAAATATTTTGAAATAAAATTGGTCCTAAAACTGGGATATCACTTAAAAAAGGAATATCTGTTGTATAGAATGGTTTGTTCACCATGTCTGTCTGACCTTTATCATACCATTGTTTCGTTAAAAATACTCCTAGACCTAGCGCAAGGAAGTTAATTGCTACACCACTTACTACTTGATCCGCTCTGAACGTAACAGATGCAACCGCGTGAATAAGCGAAAATATAGCTGAAACAATCATTGCTACTAGAATGGAAACCCAAGGAGTCCACATTCCTAACGTGTCAGCAAAAGTAAGATTAAATACAACCCCTACGAATGCACCCATAACCATTAAACCCTCAAGCCCGATATTAACTACTCCGGAACGTTCACTAAACACGCCGCCTAACGCCGTAAAAATAAGGGGTGCTGAAAAGAATAATGCAGGTGGAATAATTGATTGCAGTAGATCTACAATGTTCATTTATTTCCCCTCCTTTTTAAAGCGTAGAATAGCCCATCTAATGATATAACTTGATGCTACAAAGAATATGATTAGTGCAATTATGATATCAACTAATTCTGCGGGAACATCCGCTGCAAGTGGCATATTTAAAGCGCCAACTTTTAAAACACCAAATAAACAAGCCGCGATAATAACACCAATTGCAGTATTTGCACCTAGTAGTGCAACTGCTATTCCATCAAATCCTAAATTGGTAAAGCCTGATTGTACAGACATATAACCAAATGTACCTAATCCCTCAGTTGCTCCTGCAAGTCCAGCGAAAGCCCCTGAGATAACCATAGATAAAATTATATTTTTCTGTACGTTCATTCCAGCATATTTAGATGCATGTTGATTAAATCCTACAGAACGTAGCTCGTAACCTCTAGTAGTCTTTTCGATGATAAACCACATTATAATCGCCGCGAACAATGCTAATAAAATTCCATAATGCATCCGTGAGTAAAAGGTAATCTGCTGTAGCCATTCCGATGCCATAGAAGCAGTAGCCGGAATAGTCTCAGTAGAGTCCTTTGAATCTGTTAATACGTTTCGAATAATAGCATTTGCTACATATAGAGCTGTGTAATTCAACATAATTGTAATAATAACTTCATGGACACCAAGTTTAGCTTTGAGTATACCTGGGATGAATCCCCAAAGGCCTCCTGCTACTGCAGCAGCAACTATTGCTAGTGGCATATGAATATAAATTGGGGCATCTACAGCAAGTCCAACCCATATTGCAGCTAACCACCCTACAATTACTTGACCCTCAGCACCGATGTTAAACAATCCTGTACGGAAGGCAAAAGCTACGGCCAGTCCAGTTAAAATGTATGGTGTTATCTGTCTAACTGTTTCACCTAAAAAGTACATATCACCAAATGCACCATTCCAAAGTGCAAGATAGCCTTCTATCGGATTATAGCCGAAAACCAGCATAAGAATAGCACCTGAGATTAAACCTAGTAGTACAGATATTACTGGCACTAAAATATTAAATAATTTATTAGATGTCATGCTTATCACCTGCCTCTGCTTTCGTACTTCCTGCCATAAGCAGACCCAATTCTTGCTCATTTGTTTCTTCAGGTTTAACGTCCGCAACTACTTTACCATCAAACATTACCGCAATTCGATCACTAACATCCAACACTTCTTCAAGTTCAAAAGAAACTAGTAAAACTGCTTTTCCTTTATCTCGTTCTTCTACTAGTTTACTATGAATAAATTCAATCGCACCTACGTCAAGACCTCTCGTAGGCTGGGCAGCTATTAGTAAATCTGGAGAACGATCAATTTCACGACTAATAATGGCTTTTTGCTGATTTCCACCGGAAAGTGCTCGTGCTTTCGTATAAACACTTGGAGTTCTCACGTCATACTCCTCAACCAATTCCTTAGCCTTTGTATAGATATCCTTAAAATTAAGAATTTTATTTTTAGAATATGGTTTCTTATAATAGGTTTGTAGCACGATGTTTTCTGCTACTGGAAAATCCAAAACAAGACCATATTTATGACGGTCCTGCGGAATATGTCCTACACCACTTTCAGTTACTTTCCGCGGTTTAAAATTGGTGATGTTTTTCCCATTAACTTTTATTGATCCTTTTTGAGACTTTGTCAATCCTGTAATGGCTTCAATTAATTCTGTTTGTCCATTACCATCTACACCTGCAATACCAACAATCTCACCTGCTCGAACTTCTAGATTTAAATCCTTTACTATATTTACATTTCTAGAATCCTTCACATTTAAATCGTTGATTTCCAAAACAACATTGGATGGTTCTGCGGGTTTCTTCTCAGTTGAAAAATTAACTTCCCTACCAACCATTAAAGAAGCAAGCTCAGTTACATTTGTCTCACTTACATTAACTGTATCAATACCTTTACCCTTACGAATTACTGTACATCTGTCACAAACCTGCATGATTTCCTTTAGTTTGTGTGTGATCAGGATAATGGATTTACCTTCTTTAATTAAGGAGTGCATAATTTCAATTAGTTCATTTATTTCTAGTGGGGTTAATACTGCTGTCGGTTCGTCAAAAATTAAAACATTGGCACCACGATACAATGTCTTTAAAATTTCCACACGCTGTTGCATCCCCACTGAGATATCTCGAATCTTAGAAGTTGGATCTACTTTTAATCCATATCTGTCTGATAGTTCTTGTACTTCTCTTTGCGCCTTTTTAATGTCTATCTTTCCATTTTTAGTAGGTTCGCTGCCTAAAATGATATTCTCTGTAACCGTATAATTATCAACTAACATAAAATGCTGGTGAACCATCCCAATCCCCAATTTTGTTGCAACGTTTGGATCTGTAATGCTCACTTTTTCACCATTGTAACGAATTTCACCTTTTTCCGGCTGATACAATCCAAATAATACATTCATTAAAGTTGATTTACCTGCACCATTTTCACCTAACAATGCGTGAATTTCACCTTTTTTAACTTGTACTGTAATATTATCGTTAGCAACAATGCCTGGAAACTCTTTTCGAATATTTAGCATTTCTACTACGTAATCCAAATTTTTCACTCCCCCTATTAAACATGAATCTATTATTAATTTATTATTGAAAAGTCACCAAATGAAAAGGGCCGGAACTTTTTCCTCTTCATTTGAGGATTTTCAATTTTTAATCATTATAACCGTGATAAAAGGCTGGAATATCCAGCCTTTTACACTTTTTATAAAGCATCGACAAATGCTTTTGTTTCTTCACGTGTTTTTGGAACTTCAACTTCACCACTGATGATTTTTTCTTTCCACTTTTCAATAGCTTTAATAATTTCATCAGTTAAAGCTTCTTTATTCGTTCTTGCTACAGATACACCGTTATCTTCTAAACCATAAGCAAGAACTTCTCCACCAGGGAATTCTCCATTCATAACTTGGTTAGCAACGTCTTGTACTGCAATATCAACACGTTTAACCATAGAAGTAAGCGTCACATTATAATCACCAATTTGACCTTCTTCGTATTGGTCACGGTCAACACCGATTACCCATACTTCACGTTCTGAATCATTTTGTTTAATATCTTTTGCTTGAGCAAATACGCCGTTACCAGTTGCACCCGATGCATGATAGATGACATCCACACCATCGTTATACATACTTGAAGCAATAAGTTTTCCGTTATCTGGAGCATCAAATGCACCAGCATATTGTACATCGATTTTAATATCTGGATTTACTGATTTTGCACCAGCAATATAACCAGATTCGAATTTGTTAATTAGTTCTGAATCAGTTCCACCTACGAAACCAATTTTATTTGTTTTTGTTTTCTTTGCTGCAGCAACGCCAACCAAGAAAGACCCTTGATGCTCTTTAAACGTAATGCTTACAACGTTTGGTTGATCTACAACAGAATCCACAATTCCGAATTTTGTATCTGCATATTGTTTAGCGGATTTGTTAATTGCATCATTCAATTTATACCCAATTCCATAGATTAAATTATAATCCTGACGAACAAGACGTGTAATGTTTGGTAAGTAATCTGCATCCTCATTTGATTGGATGTAGTCATAGTTTTCACCTTTTTTAAAACCGTGCTCTTCGCCCCATGCTTGTAAACCTTCCCATGCTGATTGGTTAAATGATTTATCATCTACTCCACCAACGTCTGTTACCATACCTACTTTAATGTCACCAGATTCTTCTGATTTCTCACCTTCAGAATCTTTCCCAGAATCCTTTGATTCTTCATCAGAACCTCCACATGCTGCTAAGATCATTCCTAGACTTAACAACAAAGCGAACAATAATAATTTGCGATTTTTCATTCTAAATACCCCCTATTTTAGTAGTTAATTATGACTAATAATTGAACACACGTTTCAGTTGCGTTAACAACCACCTCCCTAAGAGAAATGCGTAATGTTAAAACTTTAACTTTCTCTTAAAACTATGAAACCCCTTACATACGCTTCCTTAAAACATGAAAGCTAAATACATCAGATCTGAAATAGTTCGCTGAATATAAAACTGGTTCATCTTCTTCTGTGTAATGCATTTGTTTCAAAAGTAATAATGATTGTTCCGGGTTACAATTTAGAATGTCATAAATGCGATCATGATATCCAATTGGTTCGATATAGGTAACCGCATAGGTAATTCGTTTATGCGAGTATTCTTCTATCAATTTAAATAGAGAATCCTCTTTATGTACGCGGTCTAATGGTATTATTCCCTCTGGAATCTTATCAATACAGAAAACGACTGGTTCATTATCTGCAGTTCTTACCCGTTCAATTTGTGCAAGAGTATGTATTTTTTTTGGAGAAAATCTTACCTTATCATCTTCCATTGGTTCAAGTAGTTCTGTAGATAAATATTGTGATCCAGGAGTCCTGCCTGATTTTTCAATCATTAATGTTACACTGTTTAATTGTTCAATACCTGATGAAAAAATCGGCTTTGGATTTACAAATGTTCCAACACCATGTTTACGTGTCACAACATTTTCTTCTTCCAATATACGTAATGCCTCCCGTAAAGTAGCTCGTGACACTCCCAGTTGTTTTGAAAGTTGAAATTCAGACGGAAGTTTTTCTTTTTCTTTATACCTTTCCACTTGAATATCGCGTTTAATTTCTTCAATAACTTGTAAGTATAGATGGCGTGAATCGGTTTTGATCGACATAGTGCCCCCCTGTAATACAATCTTTACTTTTGAAAAAAGAGATCTGACATCTGACGTATGACTCTTTTGTCCGAAATTAATATAACACTTTTCAAATAATAAATAAACACTATAGGTCAAATTTCTTAAAAATATTTTACTATTTTCCTCATTTTCTATCATTTATTTCTTATAATTTACCTTTTACATCAAAATTGGACAGCAATAGTTGATGAACTATTGCTGTCCAAAATTTAGGAAAGCTTTTCTTCTGATGATTGGGAAATTAGTACTGATCTTGGTTTACTTCCTTCGTATGGACCAACAATACCTCTATCTTCCATAGCATCTATTAGTCGCGCTGCTCTCGTATAGCCAATTCTAAATCTACGTTGTAGCATAGATACACTAGCAGTTTGCATTTCTACTATTAGTTGAACAGCATCATCATATAGTTTATCGTCAACTTCAGATTGGACTTCACTATTTTCTTCAGGAATCATTTCTTCCTGATAAGATGCTTTTTGTTGCTCGATACAATGATCTACAATTCGTTCAACCTCTTCATCCGATAAAAATGCACCTTGCACACGCGTTGGTTTGGATGAACCAACAGGCATGAACAACATATCGCCTCGTCCTAATAATTTTTCAGCCCCACCAGAATCTAAAATAGTTCTTGAATCTGTTTGTGATGAAACACTAAATGCAATTCTTGATGGTATGTTTGCTTTAATGACACCAGTAATTACATCAACGGAAGGTCTTTGTGTAGCAATAATAAGATGGATTCCTGCTGCACGTGCCATTTGTGCTAATCTAGTAATGGCATCTTCCACATCACTGGATGCAACCATCATTAGATCCGCCAATTCATCGACGAGTACTACAATGTAAGGAAGATTTGGTTGTTTCTCCTCTTCCTCTATGGTCTGATTATATTTTCGAATATACTCATTGTATCCTTCAATATTTCTTGTACCTGTGTCTGAAAAGAGCTCATATCTTCTTTCCATTTCTGATACAACCTTTTTCAAAGCTCTCGATGCTTTCTTCGGATCCGTAACAACCGGTGCTAGTAAATGCGGTATTCCATTGTAGACATTCAACTCAACTTTTTTCGGATCAATCATCATCATTTTAACCTCATGTGGTTTAGCTCGCATAAGGATAGTAGTAATAATCCCATTTACACAAACACTTTTACCACTACCCGTAGCACCAGCGATTAGTAAATGTGGCATTTTGTTTAACTCTGAGACAACCGCATCCCCGGATATATCTCGTCCTAAACCAAATAACAGTTTTGAAGATTGTTTTGTCAATGTTGTATCAACTACTTCACGCAAGGATACCATTGCTATTTCCGTATTAGGAACTTCGATCCCTACAGCAGACTTACCTGGGATTGGTGCCTCAATACGAATGTCCTTCGCAGCTAAAGCAAGTGCTAGGTCATCATGAAGACCCACAATTTTGCTTACCTTCACACCCGCCTCCGGATAAACTTCGTATTTCGTAACTGCTGGACCCACATGAACCTTTGTAATTTTTGCTTTCACACCAAAGCTAGTAAATGTTCGCTCCAATTTTCTAACTGTGGCTTGTATGTGTGACCTTTCATGCTGTTGTGAATTATGTTTTGGTTCAGCTAGTAAGTTAAGTGATGGCAATTCATATTCATGGTTTTCAGGTTCCGTCATAGGCATGTTGTTTATAAAATCTGCTTCTTTTTCATTATCATTTTCGTTTTCATTTGTTTTTTCTTTCTTTTGTTGTTTAGATTCAGTTTGAGTTTGCTCTGGTTGATCAAAAGAGTAAGCAACATCAGTGAAATCCTGTATGACAGGTTCCTCATGGTCTACTTCAGGTTGCTGTGGTTCTTCTTTTTTACTCACTGGTTTTTCTTCAATTTCATTTTTGATTTTTCTATTTTCTTTCACTTTCGCTTTGGTATTTTCCAGGAATGTTTTCACTTTTGACCATATTTTCCCGAAAAAATCACCTAAGGAGAACTCCGTCAAAAATATGATTCCAATCATTATAGAAAAGATAGCTACAATTTTGGCTCCAATCGATGAAAATAAATAATAGCAAAAGGAGAACATGATTGCTCCAATCATACCTCCACCAGTTTGCGTTAATTCACCTGGTCCATTTACATACGTAAAAAATCTACTCCATGTTGCTCGGATGATAGATGTATCTTCTGATCTAAACAGTAACATTTCATAAGTTTGAATATGAGTTAAGAGTAAAATCCCCATAAATATAATATAAAATCCAATCATCTTCTTATGAGAAAAGTCAGGGTACCTTCTCTTAATAATTAAAAATAGACCTGTTAAAAGTAACAATAACGAGGCTATAAAATACCAAATTCCAAAAAAGAATTGAAATATTCCTTCTAAAATACCCGGAATTGCTCCATCACTAATAATGCGAGCTCCGCTACCAAAAATAGCAATAAATATAAACAGTAATCCTAGCAATTCATATTTTACTTGTTTCTTTAACTGACTCTTTTTCTTTCTTTTTCGTTTTTTAGCCATATATTTCACCTCACATACCGTCAGATATAACTGAATATGAAACCCCTGCCACAAACTTTGACAAGGGTCTTAACAATAATATCCATGTATCTAAGGCTATTATAGCATAGATTGTATCTGGAATCTCAGATAAATTTAATGTGATGATAGAATAAAGCCAGGTTAGACTTGTGGATCTATCAGGTCTTTTGGGCTAGGCCTACAATGTCCAACCTTTTTTATTCTTATCTAAAATGTTTCCGGATTTATTAGCAATTTTGAACCGTATTTTACTCAGTAGAGCCATCATTTAATTTAGACTTACCAATAAGTTCATTTACCTTTCCCATTGCTTCCTTAACACCACCGACAGCATCAATTAATCCATTTTGTACTGCATCAATACCCACCAATTTCGAACCTATATCTCTGGATAAATTACCTTTCGCAAACATGAGCTCATTAAATTTCTCTTCTTTAATATTTGAATGATTTATTACGAAGTCAACTACCCTGTCCTGCATTTTTTCCAGGTATTCGAAGGTTTGTGGTGCACCAATTACCATTCCTGTTAAACGAATCGGGTGAATAATCATGGTAGCAGTTGGAACGATATACGAATGGTTTGTAGCAACCGCTATTGGAACGCCAATTGAATGTCCACCACCTAATACGATTGATACGGTAGGCTTTGATAAAGAAGCAATCATTTCGGATATTGCAAGCCCTGCTTCAACATCACCACCAACAGTATTCAGTAAAATTACAACCCCTTCAATCTTTGGGTTTTGTTCAATCGCAATTAATTGTGGAATGATATGTTCGTATTTAGTTGTTTTATTTTGTGGTGGCAATTGAACGTGTCCTTCCACTTGACCAATAATTGTAAGAACATGAACATTTGAATCTGGGACTTGTGGAACATTCGATTGACCTAGTTGTTGTATTTTATCCACTAAGGATGATTTGTTATCATCTTGTTGATTTTTATCTTTTTCAGTTGATGTTTCATTGTTCATATACAGACACTCCTCTTGTTTTAATCCTACTAAGAAATAGTATGAACAAATGAAGGTTTTTCTATGTACAAAAGCGCAAGCGCTCGTTTAGCGACGTATGGATTGTGCCCACGCAACGTGGGTAGTTCGATGTTGCTCATGCTTTGTGGCGGTTTTAATCGAACCTCCTTCCATTGAGATAAAGGAAACACGATAAGCGTAAGCGATTAAGGACGTTCGACTATGTCGAACTGTTATCGTAAGGAGGTAAAGGAAATCCAATAGTCGCTGGGCGCTGGAGCTGGACATGGCCCAGCATGGTTGCCAAGAAATTCAAGGTACACATTTTATATTTTCTTTACTATTAAAAAAACCACCAACAATTTGTTGGCAGCTTATAATTCCTTTACTATTTCGTTAATTACTAATTGTTCTTCTTTAGAAAGTGAAACAAGTGGTAATCGAACACCACCACAATTAATTCCTTTTTGAAGCAATGCATATTTTACCGGTGTTGGAGATGGATAAGAAAACAACCCGTTCATAACAGGAAGTAGCCTTCTGTGAAGTGCTGCGGCTTCTTTTACATTTCCTTGTTTAAATACGCGAACCATTTGTCTTAATTCCCTTCCGATTATGTGCGAAGCGACAGAAACAATTCCTTCAGCTCCAATTGAAAGCATCGGTAATGTTAACCCATCGTCACCACTATATACACTAAAATCAGTAGAAGTGTTTTCAATGATTGTAGAAGCTTGATCTAGATCACCGCTAGCTTCTTTTACAGAAACAATATTTTCAATTTGACTAAGTTTAATAATTGTATCTGCAGTCATATTTACAACAGACCTACCAGGAATGTTATAAAGCATAACAGGTAGTTTCGTTGCATTCGCAATTTGTGAAAAATGTTGATATAGTCCCTTTTGGCTTGGTTTATTATAATATGGTGTAACCAGCATGATCGCATCAACGCCGCTTGATTCTGCTTGTTTCGTCAATGCTATTGACCCTGCTGTATTATTACTTCCTGTCCCTGCAATCACTGGTATACGTTTATTGACAATTTTCACAACGTGGGTGAATAATGCAACCTTTTCTTCTGAGGACAACGTAGGTGATTCCCCAGTTGTTCCAGCTACTACCAGCCCTTCCGTTCCATTTTTCACTAAATATTCAACTAGGTTTGTAACTTCTTTGTAGTCTATATCACCTTGCTGATTAAATGGAGTTACCATTGCCGTTAGTACGCTGCCAAAATTCATTGATCATCACCTTTTCTTTCATTAAAAATTCTACTTTATACCTTGATCAATCACTTGACTCAATTGAAATGTATCGTGCAATGCATTAACCGCACCCTTGATGTCCTTCTCGTGAATTAATACCCAAATGGTTGTATGACTGTCTGCCGATTGTAAGATTTGAATTCCCTTTTCAGTAAGTGCCTGCACGATTTTCGATGCAACACCAGGAACTCCCATCATGCCACCTCCGACAACTGATACCTTTGCACAACTCTTTGTTACTTGTGGGTGAAAACTTAAATTTGTTATGAGGTCCACTGCAGTTTGTGTATAATCCTCCGGGACGGTGAAAAGCAAACCAGTTGGAGATATACTAATAAAATCAACTGAAATACCTGCATCTGCTAGTACCTTGAAAACTTCTGAATGAAGACGATGCATTTCCTCCCTATTCGTAATTTTAATTTGGGTAATGGATGACATATGCGCAATACCTGTAATTAATTGATCCGGTATTTCTTTGATGCTTGAATTTGTCACCAATGTACCTGTTTCTGTTGAATAGGTAGAACGCACATGTAAAGGTATATTAGCTTGCATAACAAGTTCAATTGCTCTTGGATGAACTACCTTCGCACCTTGATAAGCCAAATTACAAATTTCCGTATATGTTACAATTTTTAATTGCCTGGCGGATTTTACCATTCGCGGATCCGCTGTCATGATTCCATTAACATCCGAAAAAATTTCAACTTTTTCTGCGTTAAGTGCTACCCCGATAGCGGCGGCAGTTGTGTCACTGCCACCCCTGCCAATTGTAGTAATCTCTCCTGTAGACGTTTGTCCTTGAAATCCTGCAACTACCACTACATCATAATTATCTAATTCTTCTAATAAACGGGTAGTATTCACACTTTTTATTTTAGCTTGCGTAAAATCTGAGGTCGTAATAATGCCCGCTTGACCACCTGTAAGTGCAATGGATTGTATATCGTTATTCTGCAACTCATTTGACAAAACCACACTAGCAATTGTTTCCCCACATGACATTAATAAATCGGTTTCCCGTTTCGCGTGTAATGGGGTTGACCTATCAATTAGACTTAATAACGTATCTGTTGCATAAGGATCCGGCATCCGCCCCAACGCTGAAACAACGACTACTAATTTGTAGTTCTCTTCCTTAGCATGTTTAATATGGGAAATGACCTTCGAGATACTAGCTGGTGATTGTAATGAGGTACCTCCAAATTTTTGAACTAAAATTGCCATTAAAATACCCCCACTTTACAACCTTTTATTTTTTATTAATCGCTGTGCGATTTGTCTATATGTTTCTGAGAGCATTCTTAATCTTTACCGTCATTATTTTGGTAGGGAATAATAACCGGCTGAATTTGTTCAAACAGCAAGGCGGATTCAATGGTATCAGCTAGCAAATCCATATGTGCCACGAGTGAATTTGGCTTTTTAAAAGGATCATCCTGCCCATAAGGAATGAAGTAAATATATTTACTAGCCATTAACCGCATTAGATTAACTCCATTAAGTCCTAATGCATCATTTGTGGAAATACCTAGTACTACTGGTTTCCCGTTTCTCATCGTTGCTTTTGCTGCCATTAATACTGGGGAATCTGTAAGTGCATTCGCAAATTTACTCATTGAATTACCTGTTAGTGGAGCAATAACCATACAGTCTAGTGGTTCCTTTGGTCCTAGTGGTTCGGCTTCTGGCATTGTGGAAATTACCCGCTTACCAGTTATGGATTCGATTTTTTCAATATGGTCCTCAGCCTTACCAAACTTTGTATCTGTACTTCGAACCGTATACGTTACAATTGGTACAACCTCTGCTTTCTCTTTCATTAATCTCTCAAGTTGCGGAAAAACTTGATCATATGTGCAGTGTGAACCTGTAATTCCAAATCCAATTCGTTTACCCTCTAAGGTCATTCTGTTTCCTCCTTGCTAGTAATAAACTGTTTAATTACATCTGCTAAAATTCTACCTGCTGTTTTAGGTGCAACAATACTAGGTAAACTTTTAGCCAAGATTGCTTGAATTCCCCGTTGCTTTGCATATTCAAAGTCAGTTCCACCTGGTTTAGATGCTAGATCAATGATTAATCCATGTGATGGTAAATATTGAATAGACTCTTTCGTAATTACACGGGTAGGTATGGTATTAATTAATATGTCACAATCAACCGTATTACTGGAAAGTTGATTGAATGGAATGGCTTGAAACCCCATCTCAGTAATACGTGCCAAGTCTTCAGTTTTTCTAGCACACACCGAAACCTTCGCACCAAGGGCAGAGAATTTATTAGCAATTGTTTTACCTACTCGACCATAACCAACTACAAGAACATTCGAGGAATGGATTGTAAAATCAGTATGTTCAATTACCATCATGATTGTTCCTTCAGCGGTTGGAATAGAGTTATAAACTGCAATATCATCTCTGTCAAATAACTTAACTAACCGGCGATTCGCATCAGAAGTAATAGATGTTAAATAATCATTTGCGATTCCAGTAAAAATTGAAACCGTACTTTTTAATTGCTGAACCCATTCTTTTGTTAAGTGAATCGGTTGGTCAGAAAAAACAGGATTAATCATCCCATCCTGGTCTGTTCCTGTGACAGGTAGAATAACCATATCTAATTGATCCGGCTCTAATTCAGAAAACTCCATTTGCTTTAACCCGGTGTAACCTTGGTCTAATTTATCAAATCCGATTAAGCAAATAGTGGTATTGTCGAGTTGTTGTAATTGCCGTATTAATTCGATATATCTGGCATCCCCACCTATTACAGCTATTAAATAACCCATATGCGTTATGCACTCCTTGCTATACAAAATCCTTTTTTGAAATCATTTCCTTATAGCTTATGTGTTTCACTGAGGTAAGTGAGTAATAGAAAAGAGAAAAATAAAAAAAGGCTAGTATCTCTAGATACTAGCCAGCAGTTAGTTTCCTTACATATTAAGGTTCTTACTCGGTTTCAATCATAATCATATCCTCTCCGATTTTTTTTATTGATTTCCAATGAATTTTCGTTTCTGCACCTTCTTTTTTTAAGCCAAACCATTTGTAGTTGGGAATAATGAATGATCTGATTTGACCCGTTTTTTCATCAATTTCTAAATCGGTTGCACCTAGAACACCGAGCCTCGAACCATGGCTAACATTAACAATTTCTTTCCCACTTATATCTTTATAACGCATCCTACTCACCTCATTTTAATAAAATGAACGTATTATAAATATATGTATTAAAAAACAACCTATGTCAATGACATAGGTTGTTTATCGTTATTAATTTGATTTTGGAGCGATTAGAGCTGTCGATGATTTTGATTTAAAAATAGTTTCGATTACAGTTTGAATCGTTCCATGATCAACAGCATCAAT
This sequence comes from Virgibacillus necropolis, assembly GCF_044793635.1. Classification (GTDB taxonomy): domain Bacteria; phylum Bacillota; class Bacilli; order Bacillales; family Amphibacillaceae; genus Virgibacillus_F; species Virgibacillus_F necropolis_A. The sequence continues at coordinate 158,056 of NZ_CP084992.1, read as the reverse complement.
TTCTTTTATCATGTCATCCATTGTACGATGGCGTTTAAGCATTAACTCATTTCTTCCATTTCTGCTCATACGACTATTCGTACTTTCAAGGCTTAACATTAAATTCCCTTTCAATTGTTCTTTACTATTTGTTAATTCCTTGTCAGTAAGTCCGTTTGAAATAAGTTCGTTTACGGTACTTGAAATCGTTTCCCGTAATAATGGCAGCTGCTCATTACCTGTACCAGCATATATCGTCAGAAGTCCATTATCTAAGAAAGATGAATGATAGGAAAACACTGCGTATGCTAAACCTTTTTGCTCCCTGACATCCTGAAATAGTCGTGAACTCATACTTCCGCCCAACACATTGTTCATAATGACTAAACTATATGTAAGTTCATCGCCAACTGGCAATCCATCATACCCGATACATAAATGTGCTTGTTCAGTCTCTTTATTACGTTCCATGTTATTTGCATGAAATACAGGTTTTACTAAAGACTCATGTTTTTTATTCGATTCAAAATTCCCAAAAAGTGATTCTACTTTACTAATAAAGGGCTCATCCACGTTCCCTGCTACTGACACTACCACATTATCCGGTGTATAACGATCAGCTATATAACCTCTTAGTGTATCAGGGTTAAAAGATTTTAAATGGTTTTCCGTTCCTAGGATTGGATAGCCTAGTGGATGATCGCCATACGATGCACGTGATAAAAGATCGTGAACTATATCATCCGGTGTATCCTCATACATTTTAATTTCTTCTAATACAACCTTTTTCTCTCGTTCCATTTCCTCTTCATCAAAAGAAGAATTGAAGAACATGTCAGACAGAATCTCTAGCGCATATTCTTTATGATTATCTAAAACCTTTGCATAAAAACAAGTATATTCTTTCGAGGTGAATGCATTTACCTGACCACCAATAGCATCAAAAGCTTCAGCGATATCTTTTGCCGAACGGGTCTCAGTTCCTTTAAAAAACATATGCTCAAGGAAGTGAGAAATTCCATTATTCTTATCCGTTTCATTTCGCGATCCGGTTAGTACCCAGACACCAATTGTTACTGATCTTACAGCAGGAACTTTTTCCTGTACAATACGCAAACCATTTTTACATGTATGTTTTTCAATCACTGGTGTGTCCTCCTACTTTTACGTTAAGTTGTTATTTCTAATTTAAACGATCCTCAGAAAGTAACTTTTCAACTGTACCTAATTGATAATTTTTTTCTTTTATTGAAGTAATTAAGTCTTCCAATCCACGCACCACAGCTTCAGTAGGATGCATCAAAATCATTGCACCTGGATGAAGTTTAGGCGTTACTCGATTTATCATAACAGATACGGATGGATTCTTCCAATCGATGGTATCTATACTCCACAAAATAGTTTCCATGTTATAACTGTCAGCTACTTTTACAACCTGATCAGTAAAACTTCCACTTGGTGGTGCGAACAGTGACGGCTTCTCACCTGTAACAGCCTGAATTGTATCATTCGTATTTTTTAGCTGTTCCATTATTTCCTGTTCCGATATACGGGACATATCAGGGTGGTTGTATGCATGATTACCAATTACATGCCCTTGTTCTGCTATCATTTGAACATACTCAGCATTATTCTTCGCCCATTTCCCCTCAATAAAAAATGTCGCCTTTACATGGTTTTCTTTTAATATGTTTAAAATTGTTGGTATGTATTCCGTTCCCCACGAAACATTAATCATTAAAGCAGCCATTCTCTTATTTGGATTTCCACGGTAAATTGGCGCCGGTGGTAAATCGTTTAATGAAACAGTTGGTTTAATTTCATCGAATACAAGCAACTTTTTATTAAAAACCCCATCTTTTTTCATTTTTTTATAGGATTTATCTATATCTACAGCCCTACCATTTAAACCGGGAATCTTTTTCCACACTTTATCGATTACAGCGTTCTGGGGTGGAATTTTATAAGCAGAACTTTTGTCAGTAATTTCGTTGTACAATGGATCCTTTTCCTTCATTGTATACTGTATATCAGAGAATGTAGTCATTCTTTTTGGATTAATAGGATTGGATAGATGATTAAATGAAAGAACAACTAAAAAGAAAAAAACAAACGCCTGGATAATCCATCTATACATACGTACTCATCCCCCCTTCTCCATTCAATAATATGAAAGAAAAGGACAAGATATGACTACGAAATGCGGAGGCGACTGGTCAGAAGCGGACGCATAAGCAAGGAACCGAAGAACACAAGGGTTTTAGCGTTCAGAGTGTTCATTGCTTATGACGGCAGCTTCTAGGAGCCGCAGCTGGACAATAGAAAAGTGGAGTAGGATTGCTCAGCGACGACAAGCATAGTCAAGAGACCGTAGAGCACACGACCTTTTGTGCTCGGAGTGTCTATTGACTATGTCTCGAGTCGCTAGCCTACGGAACTAGACAATAGAAATGCGGAGGCGACTGTTCAGCGACGTACGAATAGATAGGCCCGTGTAAAGTGCGTTGACCTTTACGTACTTGCAACGGGACTAACTATTTGCTAGTCGCTAGGAGCCGCAGCTGGACATAGAAAAGTGTAGGCGACTGGTCAGAAGCGGACGCATAAGCAAGGGATGGATGAAGGCAATAAAAAAAGAAACTGGTTTTCCAGCCTCTTCATTCATTGTTACTACTTTTATTTTGATTGCTCACTTTTTTCCTTTTGTTCGACAAGTACAGCTTTTCTTGAAAGGTTAACTCTTCCTTGATGATCAACCTCTTTAACCTTAACCATGATCTCATCACCAATGGAAACTACATCTTCGACTTTGTTTGTGCGTTCTTCAGCAAGCTCGGAAATATGAACTAAGCCATCTTTTCCTTTGAAGATCTCTACGAAAGCACCAAACTTTTCAATACGTTTAACTGTACCTAGATATAATTGACCCACTTCAACTTCACGTACCAAATCTTCTATAATCTTCTTCGCCTTTTCATTCATTGTTGAATCAGTCGAAGAAATAAATACGCTACCGTCTTGTTCAATATCAATTTTAACGCCGGTTTCTTCAATGATTTTATTGATTTGCTTTCCACTTGGACCAATAACATCACGGATTTTATCAGGCTTAATGGACATTGTTAAAATCTTAGGAGCATACTCGGAAAGCTCAGTTTTAGGCGTATCTATTGTTTCAAGCATATGACCTAAAATGTGTTGTCTTCCGTGTTTAGCTTGTGTAAGTGCTTCCTCTAAAATTTCCCTTGACAAACCATCAATTTTAATATCCATTTGTAATGCTGTTACACCTTTACTTGTACCAGCTACTTTAAAGTCCATATCACCTAAAGCATCTTCCATACCTTGAATATCCGTTAAGATTGTATAGTCATCTCCAGATTTCACAAGTCCCATTGCAATTCCAGCTACGGGTGCTTTAATCGGTACACCTGCGTGCATCATTGCTAATGTACTAGCACATATACTTGCTTGTGATGTTGATCCATTTGATTCTAATACTTCCGATACAAGTCTAATTGTATATGGGAAATCAGTTTCTGATGGTATAACCTTCTCAAGCGCGCGTTCCCCTAATGCACCGTGACCAATTTCGCGACGACCAGGTCCACGAATAGGCCCAGTTTCTCCCACACTATATTGAGGGAAATTGTAATGATGCATAAATCGTTTCGATTCTTCCAAATCTAATCCATCAAGAATTTGAACGTCTCCCAATGCACCTAATGTACAAATACTTAATGCTTGGGTTTGTCCACGAGTAAATAGACCTGATCCATGGGTTCTTGGTAAAACACCAATACGTGATGTAAGTGGGCGAATTTCATCAGGCTTACGGCCATCAGGACGAATTTTTTCTTTTGTAATTAAACGACGAACCTCATCCTTAACCATCTTATCAAGAATAGATTTCACTTGTTTAATATCGCTATCTTCTACCTCTTCGTAAGCTTCCACAACTTCAGCTTTTACTTCTTCAATTGCCTGTTCACGAGCATGTTTTTCATGAACTTGAATAGCTGAAACTAGTTTATCCTTTGACTCACTTTCAATTTTAGCAAGTAAGTCTTGATCCAGTTCAAATAATTTAACATCTGTTTTTTCTTTGGAAACAGCCGCAACAATTTCTTCCTGGAATGCAACAAGGCGCTTTATTTCTTCGTGTCCAAACATGATTGCTTCAAGCATTATTTCTTCAGGAACCTCATTTGCACCTGCTTCAACCATGTTAATTGCATCCTTAGTTCCAGCAACTGTGAGCTCAATATCACTTTTCGCTTGCTGCTCGATACTTGGATTGATGACAAACTCACCATCAACTTGTCCAACAACAACTCCGGCGATAGGGCCACTAAATGGAATATCCGATATGCATAGTGCAATAGAGGAACCGATCATTGCTGCCATTTCTGACGTACAATCTTGGTCAACACTCATTACAGTACTGATAACTTGGACTTCATTTCTGAAGCCATCTGGAAATAACGGTCGAATTGGGCGGTCAATCAAACGAGATGCAAGAATAGCCTTCTCACTTGGACGTCCTTCACGTTTAATAAAGCCACCAGGTATTTTACCTACAGCATATAAACGTTCTTCATAGTTAACCGTTAATGGAAAAAAAGGTAAGTCCTTAGGATTCTTCGATGCTGTTGCAGCAGTTAATACTGATGTATCACCATATTGAATCATACAAGCTCCATTCGCTTGTTTTGCAAGTTCTCCAATTTCTACTGTAAATTTATTACCAGCAATTTCAGTGGAGAATAATTGTTTTTCTGCCATTAGATTGAGTACTCCTTTCAAAAGCTACTATAGTACATTTTATCGATAAAATGTTCGTATGTAAATAATAAAAGCGGAACGGGCTTACTTAGCGATAAAAAGCATAATCAAGAGCGCGTAGGACCGTAGTCTTAAGGCTCAGTTTGTCTAGTAATTATGTCTCTATTCATTAGCTCACAAAACTAGACAAATGAATATAAAAAAAGCAGGATTTCTCCCGCTTTTTAAATAAATTATCGACGTAAACCAAGTCTTTTAATTAGTTCGCGATAACGAGTAACATCATTATTACGTAGATAGTTAAGTAAGTTACGACGCTTACCAACCATTTTCAATAAACCACGACGTGAGTGGTGATCTTTTTTGTGTGTACGTAAATGATCATTTAATGTTGTGATTTCAGCAGTAAGTACAGCAATTTGTACTTCTGGAGATCCCGTATCATTTTCATGAACCTTATATTCATTAATGATTTCATTCTTACGATCTTTTGTGATAGCCATTAGGTTCACCTCCTATTATAATTTCATAGCCCCAATTCCCTAGCAAACGTCGGAGTGTCGTTTTGCCAAGCAATGGTTTTACGTTGTTAAGCGTACATCTAATTTAACAAAATTGCAAGTGATACTATAAAATTAAATGATTAAAATTAACTGGAAAAGTACTTTCTAACTTCTTTTTCATCATTTTTAATCGCTTCGATTAGGTCATTAACCCCGTCAAATTTCTTCTCTTCACGAATGTAGGTACACCATTCAATTTGTAATTCTTCACCATATAGGTCATTAGAGTAGTCAAAGATATTAACCTCTAATGTTGGCTTTGTTTCGCCATCCTTAAATGTTGGGTTTAGCCCTAAATTAGCCATGCCTTCATATTCCTCACCTTTATAGATAACTTTAACTGCATAAATACCAATTTTCGGTAGTAAAAAGTCAGGATTGATCTTAAAGTTTGCAGTGGGAAAGCCGATTTCGCGCCCACGCTTATCTCCATCTATGACAGTTCCATACACCGAGAGGTTCCTGCCAAGGTATTCATTTACCTTGGCAACATTTCCTTCTGATAAAAGAGATCGAATTTTAGTGGAACTAACTTTTTCATCATCTAGCTCAATTTTATCTATCGTAGTATGATCAAATGCATTCCTAGAATGTGATTGAATCATATTCATGTTTCCTTCACCTTTATGACCATATGTAAAATCAAATCCAGCAACAAGATGCTGAATGTTTAACCCAATGATAAAATGATCAATAAACTCCTGGGGGCTCAGGGATGCAAGTTCCTTAGAAAATGTAATAATATATAGTCTGTCAACATCCATTTGTTGTAAAATTTCTTGTTTTTCCCGAATTGGTGTAATGTACTGTACATGTACTTTTTCTTTTTTTAATATAACCGATGGATGTGGATGGAATGTGATAACTGCACTTTCCATATTGGATTCCTTCGCTTTCGTTACAGCAGTCTGAATTACTTTTTGATGCCCTCTATGTATGCCATCGAAGAATCCAATTGCAGCAACCGTTTTTGGAAGTTCCTCTAGTACTAACGTGTGTGGATATGTTAACTCAATGGTTCTCATTATTTTCACCTACACTTTTCTATATCAACTATGAAAAACTCGAACTGGCTTAATTTGATCCTTGTTGTCAGGATGTATTTGGTAGATCGCTAGTATTTCCTTTTGATATAAAATAATAAATGGATTTGTTTTTAAGTTTATCATAGGTCTTGTAAGTTTTTGGCCAAAAAGAACTTTCTTACAAGTTTCCGCATCAACTTCATAGTGATCCAAGTGTGATAAACCTCTAATTATTGGTAATAACAAATCTGTCTGTTCCTGTAATTCAACTTTTTCTTCTATTTGCTCAAAGGTGACAGTTTCTTCCTTCGTAAAGGAGCCTGTTTCCATTCTAACCAAATCTGACATGTGTGCAGGATAACCAAGCGATTGACCAATATCAACACATAATGTTCGAATATATGTCCCTTTTGAACACACAATTTTTAGTTTGATACGGTTTTCATTTATCCCTAAAAATTGTAATTGATGAATACTTACTTCCCTTTTTGGCCGTTCGACGGCTTCATTAGCGCGCGCATATTCATATAATTTTTTCCCATTAACTTTTACAGCAGAATACATGGGTGGGGTTTGAATAATTTGTCCTCTAAATTTGTTTAATACCGTCTCTATTTCTTCAAGTGAAGGTATATGCTTAAATTCTTTATTATCCATAACTTTACCATGTGCGTCTTCTGTGTCAGTTGACGTTCCCAACGAAAGCTCTGCTATGTATACTTTTTTAGTTTCAGTTAAATAAGGTACAATTTTTGTGGCCTGTCCTATACAGATTGGAAGAACTCCTTCTACCTCTGGATCAAGTGTTCCTGTATGCCCAACCTTTTTTGTTCGGAATAATCTACGGATTTTTGCTACACAATCATGTGATGTCATTCCTCTAGGCTTCCATAATGGTAAGATGCCATTCATTGAAATTGCCTCCCTATCATTGAAAAACTCCGCTATATTACAAGGAAAAATCTGACCCTGCATTTATTTATTACAGGCGTCAGATCTCCATATTGTCATCGTTACTTTTTATTTAAATCACGTAAAATAGTTTCAATTCGGTTACCATATTCTAGAGCTTCATCAAATTCAAAAACAAGTTCTGGTGTTTTACGTAATCGAATTCTTTGACCAATTTCTGACCGGATGAATCCTTTCGCTTTTGCCAGACCAACTAATGTGTCATGTTTTTGCTTTTCGTCTCCTAATACAGAAATGAAAATTTTTGCTTGTTGCAAATCACCTGTAACCTCAACATCCGTAACAGTAACAAAACCTACTCGTGGATCTTTAAGTTTCCGGCTAATAATTTCACCGAGTTCCTTTTTCATTTGTTCTGCAATACGGTTCGCACGCACTTCACTCATTACAGTCACCTCTTAATTTGAAACGCTACATATATCTCTTTCATAGCGATAATCAACGTTCCTTATACTGTACTTTTCTTAAGTGTAAAACAATTAAATTCTTTCAACTTGCGTAATGGTACGTTCTAATTCGGAGTATTCGTCCATCACACGGAATACCTCCTGGATAACTTGTTCTGCATGTGTATGACTAGTAGAAATAGTAACAATCCCGAATTTCGTTCGTTGCCACAAATCATGATAATCAAGTTCTGTAATGGCTACGTTAAAATCTTTTCTCAATTTATTCATAATTCTTTTCAGAACAGAACGTTTATCCTTCAATGAATGCGTGTTGTACAACATACACTCTACTTCCGCAATTAAGATCATTTGCGTTCAATTTCTTGCATGACGTAGGCTTCAATTACATCGCCTTCTTTAATATCGTTAAAGTTTTTGACAGTAATACCACATTCATAACCTTGTGCCACCTCTTTGGCATCATCTTTAAAACGTTTTAACGTATCAAGTTCACCTTCGAATTGCACAATACCATCACGAATGACACGCACGCCCGAATTACGGGTCAATTTACCCTCTGTTACATAACTTCCAGCAATTGTTCCAATTTTCGACACCTTGAAGATCTCACGTACTTCTGCTTGCCCAATAACTTTTTCTTCGTATTCTGGATCAAGCATACCTTTCATTGCAGATTCTACTTCTTCAATCGCGTTATAAATAACCCGATGTAGGCGAACCTCTACTTTTTCAGAGTCTGCGGTCTTTTTAGCATTAACATCAGGGCGCACGTTAAAGCCAATTACAATCGCATTAGATGCAGATGCAAGAATGATATCGGATTCTGTTATTGCTCCAACACCTGTATGAATGATTTTAATTTTAACACCCTCAACCTCAATTTTTCGAAGTGAGGCCGCTAATGCTTCAACAGAGCCTTGGACGTCTGCTTTGATGATAATATTAATTTCTTTCATTTGTCCTTGCTTAATTTGTTCAAATAAATCATCTAAACTAACTTTTGATTGCTCTCCGCGATTTTCTTGAATGTGTTTTTGCTGACGAGCTTCACCAATTTGACGTGACTTTTTCTCATCATCAAATACTAGGAACTGGTCACCCGCTAGTGGAACATCATTTAATCCGGTTACCTCTACAGGAGTTGAAGGACCTGCTTCCTTAACACGTTTACCAAGGTCACTTACCATTGCACGAATTCGTCCAAAGGTATTTCCAACTACAATGGAATCCCCAACTCGTAATGTACCATTTTGAACTAGTAACGTTGAGACTGGACCTCGACCTTTATCAAGTTGAGCGTCGATAACTGTACCAAATGCATTTGATTTAGGGTTTGCTTTTAACTCTTCCACTTCAGAGACAAGCAAAATCATTTCTAGTAAATCATCAATACCTTCTCGTTTAACAGCAGAAAGATGAACAAAAATTGTATCCCCGCCCCAATCCTCTGGAACAAGTTCATACTCTGTTAACTCCTGCATAACACGATCAGGATTTGCGCCTTCTTTATCCATTTTATTTACTGCAATGATAATTGGTACTTCAGCTGCTTTCGCATGGTTAATTGCTTCAACTGTTTGTGGCATTACACCATCATCAGCAGCAACAACTAAAACAGCTATATCGGTAACTTGTGCTCCCCTAGAACGCATACTTGTAAATGCTGCGTGACCAGGTGTATCTAGAAAAGTTACTTTTTTGCCTTCATTTTCTACTTGGTAAGCACCAATGTGTTGCGTAATTCCACCTGCTTCACCTTCTGTCACCTTCGTATGACGAATGGAATCCAATAATGTAGTTTTACCATGGTCAACATGTCCCATAATCGTAACTACTGCAGGACGCTCTACTAAATCACTTTCGTTTTCTTCTTGTATATATTTATCAAAATTAGTATCTTCTAAAATAATTTCCTTTTCAACCGCAACACCAAAATCTTCACAGATCATTTCAACAGTATCATCATCAAGATTCTGATTTTTGGTAGCCATTACACCAAGACCCATTAACTTTTTGATGATCTCCGCTTCTTTTTTATACAATTTTGATGCAAGCTCACTTACAGTTAATGTTTCACTATACTTAATCTCTTTAGGCATTTCTTTTACAGCTGGTTGTTGCTTTTGAGCTGTTTTGTTGTAATTGCCTTTTTTATTACGTTGCTTATTTGGTTGATTTCTGTTATTTCTTTGATTTGGTTGATTGTTTGAAGGTTTCCCTCTATTTTCTTGCTTTTTCACATTTTTATTCTCAGGTTTTTTATTGGTATTAGATGAGTTTGATTGTTGTTTAGGTTTAAACTTATCATCTAGCTTACCTTTTATATCATCTGAAATAGTAGACATGTGGTTAGAAACTTCTACATTTAAATCCTTTAACTTTTGAATGACATCTTTGCTTGTCGTATTTTTTTCTTTTGCATATTCATATACGCGCATTTTAGTCATACGTTCACCCCCGAATAGAATTATCGAGTAACGACTTTATCTTAGTGGCAAAACCTGCATCTAAAATTGCAATTGCTACTCTTTCTGATTTACCAATAGCATTTGACAATGTCTCTTTGTCATCTACTACTCGTAAAGGTATTTCATATGTTTTACATTTGTCCGTGATTTTTTTTCTTGTTTGTGGGCCAGTATCGCTAGCCAATAAAACAAGTTTCGCCCGTTGCTTTCTTATATCTTTTACTACTTCTTCACCTAATGAACATTTTCTAGCCCTGACAGCCAGACCAATCATATTCAAATAATTACTTTTCATTGTTTTTCCCTGAAATCACTTGCTTTAGTTCATCAAAAATGGATGCGTCAACCTGTGTATTTAAATGTCGGTTTAACACATTATTTTTTTCAGCCTTTTCAATTACGGTTATATCTCTTGATAAATATGCACCACGGCCATTTTTCTTTCCGGTTTCATCCACGAAAACCTCTCCATCTTTATTTCGCACAATGCGGATCAATTCTTTTTTGGATTTCATCTCATTTGTTACAATACATTTTCTCTGAGGAATTTTTCTTGTTTGTGCCATTAGACATCCTCCTTATTCAAACAGGTCTTCTTCATCATCGTCAGAATAAGTACTGCTCTCATCAGTAGATTGGTTCAATAACCCTTCTTCAAGTGCTTCAGATTCACTCTTTATGTCAATCTTCCAACCAGTGAGTTTTGCAGCCAAACGAGCGTTTTGTCCTCGCTTACCAATTGCAAGTGATAGTTGATAGTCAGGAACAACAACCGTTGTAGCTTTTGCTTCCTCATCTACAAGCACTTCGACTACCTTTGAAGGACTCAGCGCATTTGAAACATAAACTACAGGATCTTCTGACCATTCTACAACATCAATTTTTTCACCCTTTAGTTCATTTACAATCGCTTGTACACGTTGTCCTCTTTGACCTACACACGAGCCAACAGGATCTACTTCCGGATCACCGGCATATACAGAGATTTTAGAACGATCTCCTGCTTCACGTGCAACTGACCTAATCTCAACTGTACCATCATAAATTTCAGGTACTTCCATTTCAAATAAACGCTTTAATAAACCAGGGTGCGATCTGGAAATATAGATTTGCGGCCCTTTGCTTGTATTTTCCACTTTTGTAACAAAAACTTTTAAGCGATCATGAACATGGTATTCTTCAACAGACATTTGTTCTGCCTCAGGCAATTTCGCTTCAACTTTACCCAGATTCACATATACAAACCGTGGATCCAAGCGTTGAATAATTCCCGTCATTACATCTTCTTCCCGATCTGCATATTCACTAAAGATTACACCACGTTCAGCTTCACGCACTCGTTGCGTAACTACCTGTTTTGCAGCTTGAGCAGCAATTCTTCCAAAATCCTTTGGAGTTACCTCAATTTCAATAACATCCTCTACAGCATAGTTAGGATCTATTTGTTTTGCTTCTTCTAAAGAGATTTCTTCTTGTATATCTTCAACTTCCTCTACAACTGCTTTTCTTGAAAATACACGCATGGTTCCAGCATTTTCATCCAAATCAACACGAACGTTTGATGCAGACTTAAAGTTTTTCTTATAAGCAGAAATCAAAGCTGCTTCTAATGCTTCTAATAGAACCTCTTTATTAATACCTTTTTCTTTTTCTAAATAATCAATCGCGTCAAACAACTGACTGCTCACTATTCTTTTCCCCCTTTATAACGTGACTGCTATTCTTGCTTTAGCAATTTTATTAAACGGAATTTCAACGACTTTCTTTCTTGTTTTTATTTTGTATTCTATACTTGCAATATTATCGGTGAAATCGATTAAGATTCCTTCATACTCTTTACCGCCGTCAATTGGTTCATATAGCTTGACAAAAACATTTTTATTTACATTTTTCACAAAATCACTTTCTGTTTTAAGAGGTCTTTCTACGCCTGGTGATGAAACTTCAAGAAAATAAGCATCTGTGATTGGATCTGTTTCGTCTAACTTTTCACTAAGCTTTTCCGAAACGTCTCCACATTCTGCTATATCAATCCCACCTTCTTTATCGATATAGATACGTAGAAACCAGTTTTTACCTTCTTTAACATATTCAATATCGACTAATTCCAGATTTTTTTCCTCCAGGATCGGTTGCAACAAGTTTTCTGCATTTATAATCACTTGGGAACTCAAAACAATCCTCCTCTATTCAGTTGTAGTTATTTCTTATTATGAACAAAACTACCAATTTTCATTTCAAGCCCTTATGTTTTTTCAAAATAAACCCCCTGCCGGTTAATGAGGCAAGGGGATTTCTTAAAAGCGGGCTGGTAGTATGAAGAAAGAGTGGGGATCTCCCACTCTTTTAACCGTTCGTATCATTTCTTACCAATAAAACTATATCACACTTCTACACTTTAAGCAAGATACACGTGATTGAGTATAGGTTTCTAGAATAAAGACAACTGGTTTTTTTCTGCCATGCCTTCTAAACAGCCATGGTTATCCAAGTACTCTAATACAGTCTTTGATATCTTACTTCGTTCCCGGAGATCCTCTTTGGATAGGAATTCTCCTTCCGAACGAGCTTTTACGATGTTTAGCGCCGCGTTGGTACCAAGTCCATCTACTGCGTTAAAAGGTGGTATTAGACTATCACCATCGACAATAAATTCAGTTGCACTTGATTTATACAAGTCAACCCGCTGAAGATTCAATCCTCGTTCATTCATTTCCAAAGCTATTTCCAATACAGTCATTAAACTTTTTTCTTTTGGACTTGCATCATTTCCTTTTATTGCGATTCCTTCTACCCGCGTACGAATGGCACTAGATCCTTTGACCATTGTATCCAAATCAAAATCACCAGCTCGCACGGTAAAGTATGCGGCATAAAAGAAAACTGGATAATGGACCTTGAAATAGGCTATACGAACTGCCATCAGTACATATGCTGCCGCATGTGCTTTCGGAAACATATACTTAATTTTTTTACATGATTCAATGTACCAATCAGGTACATCATGTTTCTTCATTTCTGTAATCCATTCATCTTGTAAACCTTTACCCTTACGAACAAACTCCATTATTTTAAATGCTAGTGATGCATCTAAGCCCTTATGCATCAAGTAAACCATAATATCATCCCGACACCCAATAACGTCAGGAAGTGTACAGATTCCGTCGTTTATTAGCTCTTGTGCATTTCCTAGCCAAACATCTGTACCGTGGGACAGTCCTGAAATAATGACAAGCTCTGCAAATGTTTTCGGTTTAGTATCTTCTAGCATTTGTCTAACAAATTTTGTACCGAATTCAGGCACGCCTAATGTTCCAGTTTTACAATTGATTTGTTCTTCCGAAACACCGATTGACTCTGTACCAGAAAATAATTTCATAACCCCTTCGTCATCCGTCGGAATTGTTTTTGGATCAATTCCACTTAAATCCTGAAGCATACGTATAACAGTTGGATCATCGTGCCCAAGTATATCTAGCTTCAACAAGTTATCATGAATGGAATGAAAATCAAAATGTGTCGTTTTCCATTCACTATTCCGATCATCTGCCGGAAATTGAATTGGTGTGAAATCGAATATTTCTTTATCATCAGGTACAACAATAATTCCGCCAGGGTGTTGTCCTGTGGTACGTTTTACCCCAGTACATCCCTGAACTAATCGGTCTACTTCTGCATTTTTATAGACTAACTGTTTATCAGATGCGTAACCTTTAACATATCCATAAGCTGTTTTCTCGGCAATCGTACCAATCGTTCCCGCACGATATACATTGTCTTCTCCAAATAATTCTTTCGTATAATTGTGTGCTTTAGGTTGGTACGCACCAGAGAAGTTCAAATCAATATCGGGAACCTTATCTCCCTTAAAGCCCAAAAATGTTTCAAATGGAATATCCTGACCGTCTTTATTTAATTCTGCTTCGCAATTCGGACAGGATTTATCAGAAAGGTCAAATCCACTACCGGCCGAACCATCTGTAATAAACTCATAATAATGGCATTCCTCGCAGACATAATGTGGTGGTAAAGGATTTACTTCTGTTATTTCCGTCATGGTTGCGACAAAGGATGAACCTACTGAACCCCTTGAGCCAACTAAATATCCATCAATTAATGATTTCTTAACTAGTTTATGGGATATCAGATAAATAACAGCAAATCCATGTCCGATAATGCTACTTAATTCTTTTTCAAGACGTTCCACCACTATTTCTGGCAGCTCTTTTCCGTAAATCAATTTAGCCCGGTTATAGCTTAAATCTCGGATTTCTTGATCTGCCCCTTCAATCGTAGGCGTATATAAACCATCTTTTACTGGTGATAACTCTTCAATAGAATCTGCTAATTTGTTTGAATTCGTAACAACAATTTCTTGTTTCGTTTCGTCGTTTAAAAAATGAAAACTGTCCACCATTTCATTCGTCGTTCTAAATGGCGTATCCGGTAAAGTCTGTCTTGCTAAAGGATTACCATTTTGTGAAGAAATCAATATCTGTCTATATAGTTTCTCATGTTCATTAACATAATGAACATTCCCTGTTGCTACTACTAATTTGTCCATCCGTTTTCCCATATCAACTAAATTTGAAATGATATCGAAAATTTGCGCTTCGTTCTGCACCAATTCTTTTTCAATCAGATGAGCGTAATTAGCAGGTGGTTGAACTTCAATATAATCATAGAATTCAGCAACTTTCTCAGCTTCCTCTTTTGATTTTTGCATCATCGTTTCAAACACTTCACCTTTATCACATGCTGAACCTACCAAAATTCCTTCACGTAGCTTTTGTAGCTTTGATCTAGGGATTCTAGGAACCCGATAAAAATAATCAATATGTGCATGGGAAACCAATTTATAAATGTTTTTTAATCCTTCTTGGTTTTTAGCGAGTAATATACAATGTTGTGGTCGTGATCGTTGGTATGCATTTCCTTCACCCATATGTTTATTTAAATGATTGTGGTTCGTGATCTCTTTTTCCAATAACTCCTGAACCATTTTCCATAATAAATAACTTGTTGCCTCAGCGTCATATATCGCACGGTGATGCTGCGTGAGTTCAATATCCAGTTTTTTACAAAGTGTATTTAAACGGTGATTCTTTAACTCAGGAAATAAAAAACGTGCTAGTTCAAGTGTATCTATAACAGGATTTGATGCTTTATCTTGATTTATTTTTTTATAACCTTCATTTAAAAACCCCATGTCAAAGCTTGCATTATGTGCGACTAAAATATCGTTTTGTGCCCATTCTTTAAAGTCATTTAATACATCACCAATTTCTGGTGCATTCTGAACCATATCATCTGTGATCCCAGTTAAATTAACCGTAGTTTCAGATAATGGGTGATGTGGATTAGCAAACGATTCAAAACGGTCAATTATCTCTCCGTTTTTTATTTTAACACCGGCAAGCTCTATAATCGTATCGTAAACAGCTGATAATCCAGTAGTTTCCACGTCAAAAACAACATATGTTGCGTCTTCTAACTTAATGTCAATTTCGTTGTATGCGATGGGGACACCGTCATCTACTAAATTTGCTTCCACCCCGTAAATGATTTTAATTCCATGTTTCCCCCCTGCTGCATGTGCCTCAGGGTAAGCTTGTACACCAGCATGGTCAGTAATGGCAATAGCCTTATGCCCCCATTTTGCTGCTTGTTCAACTAGTCTGCCAGGGGATACGACTGCATCCATTTGACTCATCGTTGTGTGTGCATGCAATTCTACTCGTCTATGATCTTCCGGTGCTGTATCTGCTTTAGTCTCAACTTTTACCTCCAGCATATCATTCGCCATCATTGCAAGTTCATTCGAATACATATCTGTTTGTATACTTCCCCTTGCTTTTACCCACATACCTTGTTTGAGTTGTTCAAACTTTTCTACATCCTCATCATTCTTTGAGAACATTTTTATTTGTAAGGAGTCGGTGTAATCTGTTGCCTTGGCAATTAATAAACTTCGACCAGAACGCAACTTACGAATATCAACAAAGAAAACATACCCCTGAACCGTAACACGACGTTCTTCATCCTGTATCAATTCCATCTCCATTGGTTCATCAGGAATACCGTAGCCAATTGAAAATGGCTTATTTTGTTTTTCCAAACCATTTTTCTCACGTTTTTCTTTCTCAATCACGGTTTTTAAAATGATTTCCTGGTCTTCCTTAGCTTTCTGTTTACGAAATTCCTGTAGATCTTTATCTTCCGTTTTAACATTAATCTCTAGTTGGTAGGCTTTAGCCCCCACCTTACTACAATACAACCTAAAAGCAGCTTCCAATCGTTTTCTTAATGCTGCCGCCTCCGCCTCATTTCTGGCTGTAATGGATAGCTTATTATTCTGAACGGCAGGTACTTGATTATGGATTAGCTCCTTATATGCCGGAGATATGTTTGCTATTGATTGCAAAAAGTTCTGCCAGTAATCACAGATAACTACATCGTTATTCTCATTATTTTCTGTATAAATCGTCCAATCTACTTCTGCAATTTGGCTGAATGAATCTGTTAATTTTGTTGTAAATACTTGATATACTTCGATAGGAAGCATTTTTTCAATTTGTATATGAAAATGCCATTTTTTCAATTGCTTATATACTTCAAGCCGAACTAATTGACTACTTTTAAAGTAATTTGTAATAGAATCTTCGGATAGCTGAAGCTGTTTTAACAATACGTCCATTTTTTCCGTTTTTGATAAATCCATAACTTTTCCCCCCATACAGCAGACAGACTAAATTCAAAGTTTGAAAACCCTTGCCTGATTTAGTTAGACAAGGGTTTGCTTTTACTTTAATATAGGTTTGCTTTTCCTCGTTCTTATAAGAATAATCGTTGAATATCGTTCCAGGTAACAACGATCATTAATAACATTAACAACGCAAATCCAATAAAATGAACAATACCCTCTTTTTGTGGATCTATTGGTTTACCGCGTACAGCTTCAACTCCGACGAATAATAATCGACCACCATCAAGTGCTGGCAATGGAACTAAATTCACGATACCTAAGTTAATGCTTAATATTGCGGTCCACATTAAGAAGTTCATGAAACCAGTTTGTACAACACGGTCTGTTGCATCATAAATACCAACTGGACCAGATAGCGTTTCAATTGGTAACTGACCAGTAACCAACATCCCCAGATTAGTCAAAATAAGCTTTGTTATCTCATAGGTTTTTGTGATGCCATATTGTATTGTTCCACCGAACGATTTTTCAAAAGCATGGCCCACACCTACTTGACCTATGGTACCGGCAGGTGTTTCATATTCACGTGGGACGACGGTAATATCAACAATTTCCCCTTCGCGTTCCACCTTCATAGAAAGTGACTCTTCGGGATTTTCTTGAACTATTTCGGTGAATTCTTCCCAAGTACTAATCGAATTTCCTTCTACTTCAATTACTTCATCGCCCGATTGAAACCCAGCTTCTTCAGCGGGACTGTCTGGTTGAATTCCATCAAGCATTGCTTCCTCTGTCGGTACTCCTTGAATAAAGCCTAAAAGAAAGAAGATGAAAATGGCTAAAAGAAAGTTCATCATTGGTCCAGCGAACAATTGCATCGCCCGTTTCCCAATGCTTTTAGAAGCAAACTGCCGATCATAAGGTGCTATCTGTGTTTCTTTTTCATCCATTATAAAGAATGCTTTAGGGTCTACGTTAAATCGTAAACGTTCTTCTTCATCTATTTCATAACCTTCGATGATTAAATCATGGTCTAAATCTGCACGCTCTACTTCAATCACACGAGCGTTTGGGTGTTTAGATTTATTATTTACAATGATTTTGTTAACTTTATCTTCATCATTAAATTCAATTCCAATATGATGACCAGGTTTTAATTCCACTATTTCCGGGTCTTCACCAGCAACGCGAACATATCCACCTATAGGAAGTAATCGGATCGTGTAAACAGTCTCGTTTTTTGTAAAAGCAAATATCTTCGGTCCAAATCCAATTGCAAATTCACGAGCCAACATTCCAGCACGTTTAGCAAAAATTAAGTGACCTAACTCATGGATAAACACGAGTAAACCAAACATAAGAATAAACGCAATAACTGTGGTCAAATAAAGCACCTTCCTTTGATAAACATAGGTTGATAACATTTCGATTTATACTGCATCAATTAAGTGTACCCTTTACCTATTAACTGATTCAAGTATTTTGTACAAATGTCTATTTGTTATATGAAATGAATAAAATGCAGCAATGGTAAAACAAATAATAAACTATCTAATCGGTCTAAAATACCACCATGACCTGGAAGAATGTCCCCTGAATCTTTGACACCATAATGGCGTTTAAACGCTGACTCTACAAGGTCACCAATTTGTCCGAAAATGGATACAAGGATCGTTACAGCAATTACGACAATCATGGAAAAGTCACTAAATGATGTTACTAGTTGAAATACGATTCCCACGACTATTGCTAGTAATATTCCACCAAGTGCTCCTTCAATCGTTTTGTTGGGACTAATTTTGGGCCATAATTTCCTTTTACCAAATGCTCGTCCAAAGAAATAAGCAGCAGTGTCAGTTGCCCAAATAACAAGTAAAACATAAAAAATGTTTAATAGGCCTGATAATTGATTTCCATCTCTAGTTTCAATTAAATAAAAGAATCCCATACCTATATATACAGTTGTTAGAAGAATAAACCCAGCATCTTCAAAATTAAATTTATTATTCATTAACACGGTATAGCTTAGTAGCAACATAACGAATAACATGATTATTTCTGATTTGGAAAACCAAACTTCTGTATAAACATCTGCAATAACATTGGGTAACAATAACCATAATAAACCAATTGAAAGAACTGCTGGTATAGAATACTTACCAACTTTCCGCATCCGTAATAGTTCAATCAGAGCAATCGTTGCCATTATATAAACGAAAATGGTAAAGGCATCTCCACCAATTATTACGAGTGGTACAAATACAATTAATGCTAAAATTGCTGTCTGAATTCGTTGCTTCATCTATTATTCAACACCTTAAATACCTCCATAGCGTCTCTTCCGTTGTTGATAATCATGGAGGGCTCTTTTAAAAATTTCCTCACTAAAATCTGGCCATAATACATCCGTGAACCAAAATTCAGCATAAGCTAATTGCCACAATAAAAAGTTACTTAAGCGCTGTTCACCACTTGTGCGTATTAATAAATCGGGATCTGATAATCCTTTTGTATATAAATATTTCGAGAAAGTTTCTTCATCCAATTTATCGATCGATAAATCCGAATTCTCCATATCCGTATACACTTGTTTGATTGCACGCATGATCTCAAATCTACTACCATAGTTTAAAGCAAAGTTTAACAATAAGCCATCATTATCCTTTGTTTGTTCTTTAGCATATTGGATTGCTTCTTTTGTGTGTACTGGTAGTCCATCAAACTCGCCAATTGTATCAATTCGCACATTTTTTTCTATTAATTCAGGTAAGAAAGTATGTAGGAATTCTTTGGGCAATTTCATTAGAAATTCTACTTCAGATTTAGGTCGTTTCCAATTTTCAGTTGAAAAAGCATATAATGTCAGGATTTCAACTTTATAATGTGTAGCAGACCGCACAATTTCTTTAACAACATTCATGCCTTCTTTATGTCCAGCAATTCTAGGAAGTCCACGTTTCTTAGCCCAACGCCCGTTTCCATCCATGATTATTGCAACATGTTTTGGTATATTTGTTGTTTCTACCTTGCATGAATCGTCTGTTTCTTCTTGTTTATTTTTAAAAAAGGGAAGTTTCATTGACATAATTTGTCCTCCGAATACGATTGATTGTGTATATACAATCCTTTCCATGTTCATCAATATGTCGGATAAAAGAATTATATGATTGTTATAGTTATATATGATAAGTTTTCATTATATCATGTTTACTTACTATTATTATAACGATTTAGCAAAAAAACAAAAACCCCCTAAAATTAGGGGGATTATCATGTTGTTTGTAAATGTTATACTTCCATAATTTCTTTTTCTTTATTTTTAGCTATTTTTTCAACTTCATTGATGTTAGTATCTGTTTCTTTTTGCACACTATCCTGTGCATTTCGTAATTCATCTTCTGTAAGATCACCATTTTTTTCAGCTTTTTTCAGCTGATCATTGGATTCACGACGTACATTTCTTACTTGAACTCGTGCTTCCTCAGCATACTTTCCTACTACTTTAACTAAGTCTTTACGGCGTTCTTCAGTTAGTGCAGGAATAGCAATGCGAATAATACTTCCATCATTTGAAGGTGAGACACCCAAATCTGCTTTTTGAATAGCTTTTTCAATATCACCAACTGAAGATTTATCAAATGGTGAGATAAGTAACATTCTAGCCTCTGGAGCGGAAATAGATGCTAATTGGTTTAATGGTGTTGAAGCACCATAATAATCTACATATATACTATCAAGTAATGATGGGTTCGCTCTTCCAGCTCTTACTGTTGCTAGGTTTTTTGAAAATGCTCGTACAGCTTGTGCCATTTTTTCATGCGTTTGATTCAAAATCGCATCAGACATTATTGTTTCCCCCTTATTGTAGTTCCAATTACTTCACCTTGCACAACTCGCTTTATATTGCCTTCATCTGTTATAGAGAATACCACAAGTGGTATGTCATTATCCATACAAAGTGATGATGCTGTAGAATCCATTACACCTAATCCTTCATTTATCATATCAAGATAGGATAGATTCTCGTATTTAGTTGCATCCTTGTTTAATTTAGGATCATCTGTATAAACTCCGTCTACATTATTCTTCGCCATCAGTATAACTTCTGCTTCAACTTCTGCTGCTCTAAGCGCTGCTGTTGTGTCTGTTGAGAAATAAGGATTTCCGGTTCCAGCTGCAAATATGACAACACGCTTTTTCTCTAAGTGACGAATTGCTTTTCTACGAATATATGGTTCTGCAACCTGTCGCATTTCAATTGATGTTTGAACCCTAGTAGGTATTCCGATGTTTTCTAAACTATCTTGAAGTGCAAGTGAATTCATTACTGTTGCAAGCATACCCATATAGTCAGCGTTAGCACGATCCATTCCCATTTCACTTCCAACCTTACCACGCCAGATATTACCTCCACCTACAACTACTGCAACTTCAACACCTAATTCTGCTACACCTTTTATCTGTTCTGCTACAGACTGAACGATTTTTGGATCTAGTCCATACCCCTGGTCTCCGCTTAATGCTTCACCACTTAATTTCAATACAATTCTACGGTAACGTGCTGCTGTCATAATAACCTCCATAGAAATTTTTAATTTTTATATTGCTGTTAGAAAATTCGTCATTCACACGACTTAAGTAGTATATGGCGAATTTTTTCTTTTGTTTAAATCCTTAAGAAAATTTATGCTTTGAGAAAAAGGGAACAACATGTGTCCCCCTTATCTTGTGTTAATACAAATATAAAATTTTGCGTTAGTTTTGTCTAGCTTCGGCTCCTAGCGACTAGCAAATAGGTAGTCCTGATGAACGTACGGAAAGTTCACCGTACTTTTCACATTCCTATCTATTTGTACGTCGCTGACCAGTCGCCTACGCTTTTCTTGTCTAGCTTCGGCTCCTAGCGACTAGCAAATAGGTAGTCCTGATGAACGTACGGAAAGTTCACCGTACTTTTCACATTCCTATCTATTTGTACGTCGCTGACCAGTCGCCTACGCTTTTCTTGTCTATTTATTTATTTGATTTCTAACTTCTTCAGCAAAGTTTTCTTCGCGTTTTTCCATTCCTTCGCCAACTTCATAACGAACAAATGATTTAACTGTTGCACCTTTATCAGCAACGAATTTTTTAACTTTTTGATCTGGATCTTTAATAAAGTTTTGTTCTAATAAGCAAATATCTTCAAAGAATTTACCTAAACGACCTTCGACCATTTTTTCTACGATTTTTTCTGGTTTTCCTTCATTTAACGCTTGTGATTTTAATACTTCACGTTCACGGTTAACTTCGTCTTCAGAAACAGCGTCACGTGATACATGAAGTGGATTAGCTGCAGCAACATGCATTGCAACATCTTTTGCTACCTGCGCATCTGTTGTACCTTCAAGAAGTGTCAAAACACCAATGTTTCCACCCATATGAAGGTATGAACCAAATGAATCGTTATCTGTTTTTGTAAAGATAACAAAACGACGTAAAGAAATCTTTTCACCAATCTTCGCTATAACTGAGTTGATATAAGATTCTACATTGTTTCCTTCGCCATCCATGTCTTGTTGTAATGCTTCTTCAACTGTTGCTGGTTTATGTGTAAGGATGTGATTTCCTAATTTAGTTAAAAGTGATTTAAATTGGTCGTTTTTTGTAACAAAGTCTGTTTCACAGTTAACTTCTAATAATGCAGCAGTGTTGTTATCTACTTCTACATGTGTTAACCCTTCAGCAGCAATACGATCTGACTTCTTAGCAGCTTTTGCTACGCCTTTTTCACGTAAGTAATCAATTGCCTGTTCAATATTTCCATCAGTTTCTGTTAGTGCTTTTTTACAGTCCATCATTCCAGCACCAGTTTTTTCGCGTAATTCTTTAACCATTTGTGCAGTAATTGCCATCATTAATCCTCCTAAAATATATTAAATATCCTCTTTAAAAAAGGTGATAAAAGGCTTTTTCCCCTTATCACCTAGTCATTTACATTACTATTCTTTGTCTGCTTCTACTGGTTCAGCAGCTTCTTCTTCATTTGCAGCTCTTTCAGCTTCTTCATTCTGTTTAACTTCGATGATAGCATCAGCCATTTTAGAAGTAAGAAGTTTTACTGCACGAATTGCATCATCATTTGCTGGGATTACATAATCAATTTCATCAGGATCACAGTTTGTGTCCACGATTCCAATGATTGGAATGTTTAATTTATGCGCTTCAGCAATCGCAATGCGTTCTTTACGTGGATCGATAACGAACATAGCATCAGGTAGCTT
This sequence comes from Virgibacillus necropolis, assembly GCF_044793635.1. Taxonomy (GTDB): domain Bacteria; phylum Bacillota; class Bacilli; order Bacillales; family Amphibacillaceae; genus Virgibacillus_F; species Virgibacillus_F necropolis_A. The sequence goes on along the minus strand of NZ_CP084992.1, from coordinate 134,885 downwards.
TTTCATTTCTTTAATTCCACCTAGGAACTTCATTAAACGATCTTTTTCTTTTAATAAGTCTACAACTTCCTTTTTAGGAAGTACTTCAAACGTTCCATCCTCTTCCATACGCTCGATACTCTTAAGACGAGCAATACGTTTACGGATAGTTTCGAAGTTTGTTAGCGTACCACCTAACCAACGTTGGTTAACAAAGTACATACCAGAACGAGTCGCTTCATCACGAACAGAGTCCTGTGCTTGTTTTTTAGTTCCTACGAAAAGAACTGTACCACCATCAGCGGCGATTTCCTTCACGTATTTGTATGCTTCATCAACCTTCTTAACTGTTTTTTGTAGGTCAATGATGTAGATGCCGTTACGCTCTGTAAAGATGTATTTTTTCATCTTTGGATTCCAACGGCGAGTCTGATGTCCAAAATGTACACCAGCTTCAAGTAATTGCTTCATAGAAATTACTGACATAATAAATTCCTCCTATTGGTTTTTTTCCTCCGTCTGTGTCACTTTTATATAAGGACCCGTCAAAGGCACCTCTTACATAAATCGACAAACGTGTGTGGTTTGTTATATGTTCACGAAACTATAGTGAACATAGTATTTGCACCATGAATTAATATATCATAAGGATTGTAAGCTAGCAAGTCCTAATACTAATTTTTTGCATGTAATTTTACAATTAAGTCCACTTCTGTTTTACCTTTATTCAATTTACGAGCAATTTCCCCACTTGCCAACCCTTGATCATGCAATTGTAGAACCTTAGCCTGTAACGATGTTTCATACTGAACGTCATCATCAACTTCCGGAGCTGTATATGTATCATCTGCTATATGTTCTTGATGTTCTGGTTTTTCTTTAAATTGTGGAATTGGATTTGTCTCACCCTTTGGATTGTATTCTCTTCTATCCAATAGCGTCTCTTCCAGGCGTTTATTTTCTTCCTTAATCTCTGACAAATACAATTCAAAAAGTTCCATCATATCCTGGGATGTGCTTTCCTGTTTAGGTAATTGGGCCTGTTTATATAATTGGTAAATTGCTATAAATGCAACAATGTGTAATAAAAAACTTATGATTAATAAAAATGATGTCATGTAATCCACCTATCCGTGTATATGTGACTGATTTTCTTCATTATATCAACGACATCCCACATTTAAAAATTTACATTGTTTGTATGACAATTTCATTTTTAATTAATTTCATCTGGACGTAGCTGTGCGTGTTGTCAATTTTCCGTTTATATTTACCAAATGTGATCAATACATTTGAATGTACCTGACCTCTAATATACAATGCTGCGGATTCCAAATCACCTAAATGAGAGTCTAAAAGACGTAGTTCCTCGTCAATGTACATGTCTTGTTCTTTCGCTTTTTCAAGAGAATTACGTTGTTTTAGAAGCATAATTCTAATCTTGGGATTTTGTTGGTTCGATTCTATTTTTAGTTTTTCACCAAGCAGGGTTAATTTTTCGATAGTAGTCGAAACTTCCTTCTTTTTAGCTAGTAGCTCTTTTTCCTTGTTATCTATCAACTTATTAATACCAAAAATAATTTCTGTTCTGCTGCTCAAACGGTTCCCAATATCTTTTGCCTCTACGGTTGAACCAGCTGATAATGTTCCTCCGATGATACTGCCTCTCTGACAAAAGACTTGTTTTCCAACTATACAATCACTATGTAAAATTGAATTCTCAACATATAAATCTTTTCCGGTGTAGACCTTACCTTGATTGATGTAACCTATATGCACATTTTCCTTCGCTCTTAACAAGCCTTTCTGTATACCAGCCAATCCCTCTGATATGTAGATAGACCCGCCCGCTTCAATTGTGGACGCTTCAACCATACCAAAAATTTTTATATCGCCTGCAGCTTTAACTTTATAGCCTGGGGGTACATCTCCTCTAATTACTATGGAGCCTATAAAATCGAGGTTACCAATTTTCATCGATAAACTATCTCTTACTTCAAATACGGAATGGACATGTATTTCAAGATTTGAGACACTAATTTGGCCTTCTGTAGTAGCGTAGACCGTGTTGTCTTCTTTTCGAAGCACAACGTTTTTTCCAATTTTTATTCTTGCAGGCTTTCCAGGTTTTGCTGGGATTTTATTACCATAAATACTCATACCTGATTCACCCTTTGAGGGTAAGTGCATGGTAGCTATCTTTTGACCAGTTTTAACAGTTGGTATTGTCATAATATCACGGAAGTTCCAGTTGGATGCTTTAACAATTTCATTGCTAAAATTCAATTCATATTCCACACTTCCATTTACTCCATGTTGCGGATCAGAACCAGTCGCAATAGTGAATGGAAATTCAGATTGATTTGGCTTGGTGGTAAGCAATTTAACAATGTCGTTATCTATTCCATACTTTATTTTGTTTTCATTTAAAAATTGATACACATCTTCTTCCTGAAGCATTATTTCATCATGATACTCATCTGAACAATACAAACTAGCAACAAGATGATCATCACTGACTGTTATGTAAAAGTATGTTTGTAATCGTTCCATGTTGATTCTCCTCGTATTAATCTTCCTAACATACAGTTAATTTAATTTTGCACTTTTGTTAACGTGTTTTTCAGCTTAAAGATTGCTTTTTTATGAATTTGTGAAATCCTGGATGTCGTCAAGTCCAGCACTTGGCCAATTTCAGTTAATGTCAATTCGTCATTATAAAATAAACTTATAACCATTTGTTCGTTTTCATTTAATGATTTTATACTCGTGGCTAGTTCTTTATTGACTTCTTTTGAAATTAAATGATTATCTGGAGATATCGAAGTATCATCAGCAATTGAATATCCAATGCCTTCTTTATGATCACTAAAACCATCTTTTGGCTTCTCTTCTATAGATAAGATATTAGCGAAAAGGGAATCCCTTATATGTGTTTCAACCTCTTGTGCTGTCATGCTTAATTCATTTGCAATTTCACTAGAAGAAGGTTTGCGTTGGTGAATTTGTTCAAGCTGTCCAGAAACCTGTTCGATTTTTTTGGTTTTTTCACGAATTGATCTAGGTAACCAATCTTCTTTTCTAAGTCCATCAATAATAGCACCTCTAATTCGAAACGAAGCATACGTATCAAACTTCAGGTCCCTACTTAGCTCGAATTTTTTGAGTGCATCATATAATCCCATAAAGCCAAAACTTTTCAGATCATCTTTATTTACATTTTTGGGTAGATGGCTTGCTATACGTTCTACATGAAAATTCACTAGATACATATAATTTTTAATGAGTTCATTAGCAGCATCCGGGTCATGACTAGTTAACCAATTGTCCCATAGCTGTTTCTCTAGAGGAGATTTATCCGTTTTCATATTATGTGCTCCTCCCTTTAGTTCCACTTAAGGAAAGTATAAAAGTTTTAAGGAATTAAGTATAAAATAAATTTCGCCATTCACTAATAAAGATAAGGTGAATACCGAGTCTTCATAAGGGGTTTTATATAAAAGCTCTTTTCGTACGCATTGTTACTATTTCATCTTCATGTTGATATATATTGCGACCTAACTTTAGGTTTATTTCCAAAGACATGTGTATTGCTACTGTCCAGGATCGTTCCGGGCGGATGCTTTCCGCGGGCACGGCCTTAGCCTCCTCGAGAAAACCACTCTGCGGGGTCTTCGGACACGTGCTGTTCCCGCAGGAGTCACCGCCCGGAACGATGCTGGACTGGTAAAGCTATTTACGTAAGCATTCTTGGTCATTTCTTTCAGTTATTGGCAAATATTATACCAGCAGCCCGTATACACGTAGACTTCTGCGGGAGGACAGGCATCGGTGAGACTACGCAGTGCGTTAGCACAAGGAGGCTCACCAGCCGCCCGCGAAAAGCGAAGTGTATACGGGCTGCGGCTGCCTTAGTAACTTGTTTCCATTATCAGTACTACAGATCTAACTTAGATAGCAGCTACGTCGCAGTCATATCTATTCTCTAAAAGCAACAATCTTACGAAAACAGCCTATATAAAAGCCTCTCCTTTATGCACAGTACGTACTTTAAGTTTACCTGATTCAGGATCAAATTCAATCGTTCTACCACAACTTCCCCCTACATCTGATGAAACAATAGGTATCTGATGATGAACCAACTTTTCTTCAACCGCTTCTATGTTTCTTGGTCCTATTCGCATCATGGCTGAAGAAGGTGTAAATTGAAACATTTGTGCTCCTCCAGCCAACTTCGCCTGAAGGCCATTCTTTCGTACACCACATGCATATAGTTGATCTACTAAGCTATCAATTGCAGTATCCGCATACTTGTATAAATTTAAATTGTCCTTTTTACCTATTGCTGAATCGGGTAGCATGACATGTGCTAAGCCTGCTACTTCCTTTTGTAAATCATATATGACAACCCCTACACAAGATCCAAGTCCTGATGTTCGTATAATATCCGGAGCAGTTACTATTTTTAAATCAGCAATTCCTACTTTTATTACTGTTTGTGTTTCATTCATGGTTACTAATTCCTAATGATTCAAAGATTTGATCAAACGATTCTGGATCTGGCAGCAGAAAAAACTTACCATTCACACCATTTGATGTTTCCATTTCATTAATGGTTGTATCAATTATGATGGCATAATCCATAACTTGAGAAAGTTCCAATAATCCCACCGTCAATATTGCACCTGCCATATCAATACTTAAAGACGGGACAGATGGTTGCATATTAATACGTGTAAAGTCGGATAATGCAGACAAATAAGAACCTGCTAGAATGTTGCCTACTTCTTGAAGTGCGGAAATTGCGAGTTCACTCGGTGGTTGATCACCAAACAGCCTAAACTGTGAATCTGAAGTGATTTGCCTAACTAGATTCTCCGCTTCAGGGACTGTTAGTATAAAAAAGACAGTCCCTGGTGCGTTCCCTTGTATACGAATCAGAATAGCTACTATTAAATTTTCAGGTCCACCTATCATATCCATCACCTCATCGAAGGCAATAATTTTGACAGATGGTACATGCATATCTATCTTTTTATTTAGTAATTTTGACATCGATGTCGCAGCATTTCCTGCGCCAATATTTCCAATCTCTTGCAGCACATCCAATTGTGTGCTGGATAATCCACTATTAAAATCCATGTTGCATTAACCTTCCACTTTACGTAATGCATCCATTTCATCATGGGAAAGCACTTTTTGTAAATTTAATAAAATCAATAAACGATTTTCTAACTTAGCTACACCATCAATATAATCAACGTCAACAGTTCCAATAACCTCAGGTGCGGGTTCAATAGAGCTCTCAGGAATGTCAATTACATCATTTGCCGCATCTACAATTAATCCTACTTCCATATCATTCATATAGACAATAATAATTCTTGTGGAATCCTGGAAATCAAGTGGGACAATACCAAAACGAATACGCAAATCAATAATTGGTGTAACGACACCTCGAAGATTAATTACACCTTTCACAAAATCTGCAGTTTGTGGTACTCGGGTTACTGGTTGCATACGTTCAATTGAGCCTACCTGTTGAACAGAAACAGCATATTCTTCATCATTAAGTTGAAATACAATTACCTTTTTGTCCAAAATAGTTTGGTTTTCCATTCTTCTTCCTCCTCGTATATGGCGCTTTATCTAATTAATGCATTACTATCGATAATTAATGCCACCTGTCCATCACCTAATATCGTAGCTCCGGAAATCGCAAATGCATTTGTTAAATAGTTACCTAATGACTTTAAAACTACCTCTTGTTGACCAATAAATGAATCTACCACAAGTCCAGCTGTCTTGTCGCCCTTCTTTACAACAACGATTGATACATAGTCCGTATCATTTACTGCCGCATTTGGTACTGAAAAAATATCATTTAAAAATACCAATGGTACAACTCGGCCACGAAAATCAATTACTTTCTTATTATGCGCCTGCATAATTTGATCTTTGTGGATAATAGCCGTTTCAATAATAGATGATAATGGAATTGCATATTTTTCATCTTTTAGTTCTACTAAAAGTACGGACATGATTGATAGAGTCAAAGGTAATTGAATAGAGAAAGTAGACCCTTTGTTTAGTTTTGCATCAATTGTAATACTTCCACCCAGTGATTCAATAGTATTTTTCACCACATCTAAACCAACACCACGGCCGGATATATCAGAAACTGTATCTGCAGTTGAAAATCCACTTGCCATGATAAGTTCATAAACTTGTTGATCTGTTAGGGTTTCAGCTTGACTTTCTGTTATCACATCATTTGAAATAGCTTTATTTAAAACTTTATCCTTATTAATGCCCGCCCCATCATCAGAGATTTCTATAAATACATGATTACCACTATGGTAGGCTTGTAATTTTATCGTTCCTTGTTCTGGTTTTCCTTTTTTCTTTCTATCATTCGGTGCTTCAATCCCATGATCCATTGCATTTCGAATTAAATGGACAAGCGGATCACCAATTTCATCAATAACCGTCCGATCCAGTTCCGTTTCAGCCCCGACAATTTCAATTTCCACATTTTTACTTAAATCACGTGCAAGCTGCCTAATCATTCGTGGAAAACGACTGAAAACTTGATCAACAGGAACCATGCGCATAGTCAAGATAATATTCTGTAAATCACTTGAAACCCTAGACATTCTTTCCACCGTATCCTGTAAATCATTGTGATTTAACTCAGTAGAAATCTGTTCTAATCGTCCACGATCAATCACCAGTTCTTCAAACAAATTCATCAAAATATCTAAACGATCAATATTTACTCTGATTGTCTTGCTGGTATTTTTCTTCGTAACTGTCGGTGTATCTGATTTTTCCTCTAAAGCTGAGCTTACTTGTTCTTCCGCTTCGACATTATCTGTTTGCTTTTCTTTATATGATTGAACTGAAAATGGATGAACAACTACTTTTTCAACTTCTGAAACCTTATTAATACTCGATTCAATATCATTTTTAAAGCTTTCTGATATAAATAAAACAGTGAAGGAATATTCGAAATTTTCTTCTTCCAATTCATTTACAGGAGGTTCTGATTTTATGACTTCACCAAGCTTTTCAAGTACCTCGAAGATCATAAAAACACGCGCTCCTTTTAGAAGACAATCTTCTCTTAACTGCACGGTTATCTCATAATTTGTATATCCTCGTTCAGCAGATTCATTCAATATCGAAAGTTCGAATTCGTCTAACGCTGAAATAGTCTCTAATGAATTCGTTACTTCAGTTTTTTCTGAAGCCTTCGATTTTGTTGCAGCAACGGCTTGATCACCTTTTTCCACTTTTTTTAGAAAATCGATAATTTGTTCTACGTTTCGTTTACCATCTCCGCCACTTCCAATACTTTCGACCATTGCATTTAAATGATCAACAGCTTCAAATAAAATATCCATGGTTTCCGTTTTAATTGTGATTTTTTCATATCTTATTCCATCAAATACATTTTCAAGTTGGTGTGTTAAATTTGCTAAATCATTATATCCCATCGTGGCAGACATACCCTTAAGTGTGTGTGCAGATCTAAATATTTCACCAATAATTGATTTCTCTGTTGGATTCTTCTCGAGTGCCAATAATTGTTTATATAATGATTCAAGATGTTCATTACTTTCATCTATAAACACATCCAAATATTGTGTTGTATCCATATTACATCCCCCCTGATCTCTTCACTAAATTCGTAATCGTTTCTCCTACATGATGTAAATGAACAATATGGTTAACTGTATTTGTTTTCACTGCGGCTTTTGGCATTCCGTACACAATTGACGATTCTTCTTTTTCAGCAATAACGGTAGTTCCTGAATCTTTCCTCTTAAGATATGTAAGCCCTTTCGAACCATCGCTCCCCATCCCTGTTAATACAACTGCAATTTTATTTACATTTGGCACATCAGCTAAAGACTCAAATAAAACATCAACAGATGGCCTGTGACCATTACGTTCAGGCTCTTTTGATAGTTCGATTGCAAACGACGTCCCCATCTTTCTAACCTTTAAATGAAAATTACCAGGAGCTATATATACAGTTGACTTTTGGATGATTTCCCCATGTGATGCTTCTTTTATATGTATCTTAGTCAATGTGTTTAGACGATCTGCTAAAGACTTTGTAAAGCCTGCTGGCATGTGTTGCACGATGACAATTGGTGTTGTAAAATCATCGGGTAAATCAGTTAATACACGTTGCAATGCTCTTGGACCACCGGTAGATGTTCCGATTGCAATAAGCGTATGGGAATGGACCTTTGTAAAAGTTTGATCAACCATTGATTCGCGATTATTATCAGGATTCATATGATATGTTGCCACTTTAGCATTTGACGCAGTTATAACTTTCCTTGTTAGTTCCTGTTTTATTTTTTCAATATCAAGGGAAATGGATCCTGATGGCTTTTGTACAAAATCTACCGCCCCATTAGATATCGCCTGTATGGTTTTAGAAGACCCTTCCTTTGTCACACTTGAAAGCATAATAACTGGAAGTGGATTTGTTTCCATAATATACTGTAGCGTTTTTATACCATCTTTAACAGGCATTTCTACGTCTAAAGTCACTACATCGGGAGACAGCTCTTTTATTTTCTTCAGTCCAACATCGCCGTTTCTGGCAGTTCCTATTACTTCTATCTGCTGATCACTTGATAATAGGTCAGCTATCATTTTTCTCATGAAGGCAGAATCATCTATTACTAAAACACGAACCGGGTGCATAACATTCACCTCTCAGCCAATAATCGCTTCAACCTGCGAACGAATGAAGTATTCTCTTTTTTGTTAATTCTGAATGAATTTTGTGAATAGTTGGCTACGATTTCTTTCAGGGCTCTTGAGATTGCAGCATTTTCATTTAGAATACTGTATGGTATTTGTCTGATTACTGCATTTGACACGGTACGGTCATCGGGCAAGATACCCATTTGATGTATTTCAATATTTAAAAACTGAGATATAACGCGCTGAAATCGATCTAGTGCTTTTTTACCACTTTTATAGGATAAAGAACGATTCATTACTACATATATCGGCATTTTCCCCTGATTGTTTACGATATGTTTAATCATGCCGTATGCGTCTGTTATAGATGTTGGCTCAGGAGTAGTAATAACGATGCACTCATCTGATGCCACAATGAAAAATAAACTTTCATGCGTAGCACCTGCTCCCATATCAAAAATAATATAATCATATAGTTGTACCAATTCGTTGTATTGTTTAAGAAAATATTCTTTTTTAGTATCATCTAATGTAAAAAAATCAGATAATCCATTGCCAGCTGCAATATAGGCTAGATTATTCGGACCTTTTTCAATAATGTCATGAACCGTTATTTGCTGATTAAACATATCTACAATCGTTTTTCCTGCATTTAAACCAAGTAAAATATCGATATTACCCATTCCGACATCCAGATCGAATAGCAAAACCTTCTTCCCCGTTTTTATAAGCTCAAGTGAATAATTTAATGCGAAGTTAGACTTTCCTACGCCACCTTTTCCACTTACAATAGAAATTGTTTTAGCATGCCTCGGGTCTTTAGATTGTTGTAGTTTACGTCGCAAATTCATAGCCTGATCATTATTCACGATATTCACCTACTATATATTCACTAATCTTCACAGGTGAAGGTTTAACTAGATCATCAGGCACATCCTGACCATTTGTCATGTAAGCAATTCCAATTTCATCTCGAAGTGCTATATTAAGCATACTGCCATATTGTCTCGTTTCATCAATTTTTGTGAAAATCAATTCTTTTATTGGAATATGTTTAAATTGGTCACTGATTTTCTGCAAGTCATTCGGTTTTGCTGTTAGAGATAAAACGAGATATGTTTCTATTTCGTCATTAAAATCAATACTTTGTTTCAATTCCTGAACGTATTTTGCATCTCGAAAATTACGTCCCGCAGTATCAACAAGAATCAAATCATAACTAGCAAACTTCTCAATTGCATCCTTATAATCTTTAATATCATAGGCTACCTCTAAAGGAACATCTAATATTTTGGCATATGTTTTTAACTGTTCAATGGCAGCAATTCTATACGTGTCTGCAGTTATAAAAGCTACCTTTTTATGATCCTTCAGCATACTTTCCGCTGCAACCTTGGCAATTGTAGTAGTTTTCCCAACCCCTGTTGGACCAACGAAGTGAATAATTTTTTTGTTATAAGTTATTCCTTCAAAAGATAGTGGTTCAAGTCGGTTAGAAATCTCCTTCATTGTATCCCTGAAAATGACATGCTGTTCCAGGTCTTCTTCCTTATTTTTTGCGTGTAAGTTAATAACCGTATGAACAATTTCTGATGCCAATGAATCAGAAATTTCCTGGTCTATTAAATGTTGATAGACAATTTTATATTGCGGACTAAAATTAGTCTCAACTTGTTGGTTTTGGATCTCTAGTAATTTCTTCAACTGCTTAATTTCATTTAATACATGCTTATCTGTTGTTGGTTGATCCATCTGAATTTTATTACGTGATTCTAAATCCGGTAGTTCATTTTGGGGCTTTGATTTAGGTTGCGTTGGCTGTGGATCAAGTGCAGCAATTACTTCGATATTCCTTTTTTTTAAAAAGCCAAAAAAGCTACCATTCCTTACCTCTTTTGAATTTAATATAACTGCGTCTGCACCCAACTCTTTACGAATTTGATGCATCGCTTCGGGCATTGTTGCTGCTACATATTTTTTTACTTTCATGCTACATTCACCACCCCTACACTTTGAACTTGTACATTTGGCTCAAGCTCGTTATATGATAATACAACTACTTGTGGTAAGAATCGTTCAACCAACTGTTTGATATATATTCTTATTGCTGGAGAACATAATAAAATAGCTGTATCTTCCTGTAACGCTATTCTCTCTACCTCTGCACTAACTACTTTAAGGATTGATTGCTGTGAATCTGGATCAAGCGACAAGTAATTTCCATGTTCTGTTTGCTGTATATTCTCAGCTATCATCTTTTCAACAGCTCCAGAAACGGTAATAACCTTTAATGTCATGTCACCGTCTGCATATTGTTTCGTGATTTGTGGTGATAAGGATTGTCTAGCATACTCTGCTAATAAATCCGTATCATTGGTCATTTTCGCAAAATCAGCTAATGTTTCAAAAATAATTGGTAGATTACGAATAGAAACATTTTCTCTTAATAATTTAGCTAATACTTTTTGTACATCCCCAAACGACAATGGCTCTGGTGTTACTTCGTCTACAAGAATCGGATAGCTTTCTTTTAAATGGTCAATCAATTGTTTCGTTTCTTGACGACCTAATAATACGTGTGCATGCTTTTTAATCACTTCTGTAATATGCGTAGAGACTACAGAAGGAGGATCAACAACAGTAAACCCTGATAACTCAGCCTCATCTTTTACCTCTTCACTTATCCATTTAGCAGGTAACCCAAACGCAGGCTCCTTCGTATCAATTCCATCTAAACTCTCGTCATCTATTCCAGGTGTCATTGCCAAATAGTGGTCAAGTAATAGCTCACCAAAGGCAACCTCATTCCCTTTAATTTTCAATCGATATTCATTTGGATTCAATTGAATATTATCACGAATACGTACGACAGGAATCACAATACCAAGCTCAATAGCTAGCTGGCGACGAATCATAATTACTCTATCAAGCAAATCACCACCTTGACTCGCATCCACAAGCGGTATCAGTGCATATCCAAATTCAAATTCTATTGGATCCATATTTAATAGATTTACCACATTTTCCGGAGCCTTCATCGACGAACTCTCTGATTGTTCCTCTTCCTCTATATCAGGTTCCTCAACTTTATTAGCTTGTTTTAGAAGCATATAGCCACTAAGCGATAAAAGACCTGCAAGTGAAGTAGTTAGCAAAAAGTTGATCGGAGTTAACCCAAGTAAAAAAATAGCTCCAGCAGCAATAAAAAGCAGTTTAGGATATTGTAATAACTGACCGGACACATCACTACCTAAATTACCTTTTGATGAGGCGCGAGTTACGATTATACCTGTTGCGGTTGCGATTAATAATGCTGGAATTTGAGCAACTAATCCATCACCAACCGTTAAGCGCATAAATGTATTTAGTGCTTCTTGAAACGACATATCCATTTGAACCATACCTATAATGAGTCCAAATATAATGTTCATAATTACAATAATGATTCCAGCAATTGCATCCCCTTTAACGAATTTACTGGCCCCATCCATTGCCCCGTGGAAATCCGCTTCATTTTCTACTTTCTCGCGGCGTTCTTTGGCTTGTTGTTCTGAAATTAAACCGGCATTTAAGTCAGCGTCAATACTCATTTGTTTTCCCGGCATAGCATCTAAAGAAAATCTAGCTGCAACTTCAGATACACGTTCTGCGCCTTTTGTAATTACTAAAAATTGAATAATAACCAGGATGATAAATACAACAAAACCAACCAATGGATTACCACCAATTACGAATGAACCAAAGGTTTCGACTACCCCTCCAGCATGGCCTTCGGATAAAATTGCTCTTGTCGTTGAAACATTTAATGCTAAACGAAATAAAGTTAACAGCAATAATAGGGATGGAAATATAGAAAATTGTAATGCATCTTGAGTATTCATAGCTACTAAAATAACAATGAGTGCCAGAATAATATTACACAAAATAAGAATACTTAATAGCCATCCCGGTAATGGAACAACTAACATTGCAATTATTAGAATTACACCTAACAATACCGATAAATCTCGTGCCTTCATGGATGTCACCCCTTTTACTGTTAAACCAATTACTGCTAAACTTTTTTCTCTAACCGATATACATACGCTAAAACTTCAGCCACTGCTTGGTAATATTCCTCAGGGATACTACTACCAATCTCGATCGCCCCATACAGTGCTCGCGCCAACTGTCTATTTTCAACTGTCATAACGCCATTATTCTTGGCAATTTCCTTAATCCTAAATGCTAAGTGGTCTACTCCTTTTGCAACAACAAAGGGGGCACTAGCTTTACTTTCATCATACTTAATTGCAATTGCATAATGTGTTGGATTGGTAACAACTACATCGGCTGTAGGAACCTCGCTCATCATACGCCGCTGAGACATTTGTCTTTGTTTTTCTTTTATCTTGGATTTAATTAAAGGATCACCTTCAATATTTTTGTGTTCATCCTTTATATCATTCTTTGACATTTTAATGTTTTTCTCAAAATCATACCTTTGATAGGCATAGTCAAAAACTGCAATAAATAACAATGCGAAAGCTGCTGCAAATCCCATTATTACTGTACTATTACCAAAAAAGGCTAAAGACATTTCCACTGTCTTAAAGGAGAGCATCATCATCTCGTCTTTATATAACCAAATTATCCAAAACGTAATTACCCCTATAAAAACGATTTTCAATAATGATTTAGCGAGTTCCACTAAAGCACGAAGAGAAAATATTCTTTTTGCCCCTTGAATGGGGTCCAACTTTTTCAAATCCATTTTCAACGGTTCAGCTGTAAATAAAAACCCGATTTGAGTGAAGTTTGCTGCTAAACCAGCGACAATGGCAATTCCCATTATTGGTGCTATGATTTTTGCCATTTCTATTGTTCCCTCTACAAACACCTGATGTACACTGGTTTCAGTGACATCCCAATGAATATACTCTGTAAAAGACGTTTTATATAATGCTTCTAGACTTGTTCCCATGGTATCGCCAAAAATAAATAGAATTAAGAAACAAAAAAATAATAGAAATGCAGTATTAATATCCTGACTTTTGGCGACCTGGCCTTTTTTCCTAGAATCCTGTCTTTTCTTGGGAGTTGCTTTTTCCGTCTTTTCACCTGCAAAAAATTGTAGATCCAATTTTAATTGCATGTTAAGCACCTCCCATTAGTTGCATTAAACCATGCATTGCATCAAACATTGTTTCGAATAAACTCTTTACCAACACCATATATAAACTTAAGAAAAATATAATTGCGATAAAGCTAACTAATATTTTTAATGGCAATCCGACTACAAACACATTTAATTGTGGAACAGTTCTAGCAATAATTCCAAGCGCTACATCTACTAAAAATAAACAACCTACAATCGGAATCGCCATTTGAAAGGCAATAATAAACATTTTATTAAAGGTTTCGATAATAAAATCAACAAAGGACCCATTCTGAAATGGTACAAAAGCATCTATGGGAATTAAATTATAACTATAAAAGATTCCATCTATTAATAAATGGTGACCATTAACCGATAATAAAAAGAGTAGGGCAATAATATAAAAATATTGACCCGTTAATGGGGTTTGTGTTCCTGTTTGAGGATCAATGACACTCGCAATCGCAAAACCCATTTGAAAATCAATCAACCCACCAGCAATATGAATTGCAGCTAGTATAATATAGGCAAGAAGCCCAATAAACAATCCGACAATTGCCTCTTTTGCAAGCAGCAAAATAAACGTGCCATCAATCGGAATGAAGGATGACTCAACCGTATAAAACATGATGAACGATAGAAAAAAACTAAATCCGATTTTAAAATGCGTTGGTATAGTTTTATATGAAAATAGTGGTAATGCAACAAAAAAGGCTGTAACTCGAACAAATATTAATAAAAAAACAGGTAGACTTGCAAAATTAATAATATCTAACATAATTTACCCGACGAACTGATTTAGGTTTTGAAATAAATCAGCTGTAAACTCAATCATTGTCGTTAACATCCAGGGACCAAAGAATATTAAACCAACAAAAACCGCTACAATTTTCGGAATAAATGCAAGTGTTTGTTCCTGTATTTGTGTTGTTGCCTGAAAAATACTTACTAATAATCCAATCGCAAGTGCCAATATAAGCAATGGACCAGTGACGAGTAAAATCGTATATACGCCTTTTTCTGCTAGTGTTAAAACAAACTCACTACTCATTCAAACCAACCCTTTTTAGAAACCCTCCGCATGGAGAAATTTTTCTTTTACTTAAATCCTTTATTTCCTTGGTAAAGAGGTAAACTATTTCACCCCATATATAACTCCACATTAAAATCCCTCTAGTAAAGAATGGGTTATGAGGTACCAGCCATCTACTAAAACAAATAGCAATATTTTAAATGGTAATGAAATCATAACTGGTGGTAACATCATCATCCCCATGGACATAAGAACACTTGCAACAGCCATATCGATTATTAGAAAAGGAATAAAGATCATAAAACCCATCTGAAAGGCTGTTTTCAGCTCACTGATTGCATAAGCTGGTACGAGTGTAGTCATAGGTATGTCTTGTACTGTTTCAGGCTTTTCCATTTCTGCATAATTCATGAATAAAGCTAAGTCCTTTTGCCTCGTATGGGATGCCATGAAATCCTTCATCGGCGCACTTGCACGATCATACGCTTCATCCAACGATATTTCTTCATTGAAAAGCGGTTGTAGAGCTTCTTCATTAACCTCTTGAAATGTTGGTGCCATAATGAAAAAAGTTAAAAACAAAGCCAATCCAATTAGCACCTGATTCGGTGGCATTTGTTGTGTTGCGAGTGACGTTCGAACAAAAGATAGCACGATAATAATTCGTGTGAAACTAGTCATTAATATCAATATACTTGGCGCTAATGATAAAACAGTTAATAATAATAACAATTTTACCGACGTTGCAACAGATGAGGGATCTGAATCAGAAAACATATTTACAAATTCATTCATGCTTTTCACCTTTTCGCTTATGGTGATTAATCATTTTTTTTCGACCACTTTTTAATTTATCCAGCTCTGATGCGAATAGATTTTTAAATTCATTCTTTGTTTGATTCGTTGCACCCTCATCATTTTTCTTTTGTTGAAATAAAGACGTTACCAAAGATCCAGCTTGGAATTCATTAGTTTGATTTCTATGTAATAATTCCTCTTTTTCATCCTCATTTGTGATTTCATGTAACAATTCAACATTTTCACCAACACCAACCACATAGATTCGATTTCCAATACGAATGATTTGAATCGATTTATTCTGCCCAACTGAAATTCCGCCAATGTTTTCTAATGCTTTTACTTGATTAAAAATTTTATTTCGCTTACTCAAAAATTTTAATAATAAATAAATAAGTGCTAGAACGAGAAGTAATGCAAAAAACATTTTGATTAAATCAAATGTTAAAGATCCATTGTTGTCCTCACTTGCATCTATATTCGTTGCTTTAGAATTTTCATTTTCCAACTCTTGACAATCAATATTTCCATCGATACATTCCTTCGCATTTGGCGCAGCAGAAACCTCTGAAATAAATCCAAAACCGAAACAGCACATTACTAAACAAAGATAAATACTGATTTTTTTCAACAACATACTCACTCGCTTCTTAGTCTAAAGCCTTTTGTATCGCTTCTATTACACGGTCTGCTTGGAATGGTTTAACAATAAAGTCCTTTGCTCCAGCCTGAATAGCATCAATAACCATAGCTTGTTGTCCCATCGCAGAACACATAATTATTACTGCTTCAGGATTTGTTTCTTTTATTTTCTTTAGTGAAGTAATCCCATCCATTTCAGGCATTGTAATATCCATTGTTACTAGATCCGGTGTTAATTCATTATATCTTTCAATTGCTTCTGCGCCATCTTGCGCTTCGCCGACTACCTCAAAACCATTTTTACTTAAAATATCTTTTATCATCATGCGCATGAAAGCTGCATCATCTACAATTAAAATACGTTTTCCCATGTGTTATTCCCCCATTATCTATTATTTAAGTTTCATAAGCCTTTCTGACTGACTAATGATGTCTGTTACACGAACTCCAAAGTTCTCATCAATAACAACAACTTCACCCTTAGCTATTAACTTTTCATTAACAAAAATATCTACAGGTTCACCAGCTAATTTATCCAGTTCGATAATTGATCCTGAAGATAAATCTAATATATCTTTTATCGTTCGTTTTGTACGACCAAGTTCTACTGTGACCTTTAACGGAATATCCAATAGTAAATCCAGATTACGTTGTTCATTTTTACTTAGTTCCACTTGTTCAAATGTAGAGAATGAAGCTTGATGTACATCATTTGAGGATTGGCTCACATTTTCACCTAAATGTTGTTGTTTAGGTTGTTGAACTGGTTCTTGAACATGATGTTGCTTTTGCTCGTTGTTATTTTGTCTTTCTGACTGTTCAACTGTAGCAGCAGCTTGTTCTTCGTTTGTTTCTTCTTGTGAATTATTCATTAACTCATCAACAAGTTTATTTGCAAATGGAATTGGGATTAATTGCATAATATTTGAATCAATTAATGTTCCAACCTTAAGCTGAAAGGAAACTTTAACAAAAACCTTATCTTCCCTATCTATTTCAGCATCCACGCTATTTTCAGCATTCTGTTGTTTAATGACTGGTGGTGAAATATCTACTTTCTTACCGAAAATCGTAGACATGCTAGTTGCTGCTGCGCCCATCATTTGATTCATCGCTTCTTGTACAGCACTAATATGGATATCATTTAATTCTTCTAATGGATTTGTTCCATCACCGCCAAGCATAATATCTGAAATGATCGATGCGTCTTCAGATTTTATAACAAAAACGTTTTGACCAATAAAACCTTCTACATATTTCACCTCAACACTTACATGATTAAAGGTAAATTCATTTCGAATATCCTCTTGTTTGATCACAGAAACTTGTGGTGTTGTAATCTCCACTTTTTGATTTAATAATGTGGAAAGTGTCGTTGCAGAACTACCAAATGAAATATTACCAATTTCACCGAGTGTATCCTCTTCCAAGCTAGTCAGGTAATTGGACGTATCGATACTGGCTGTATTTTCAATCTCATCCTCATCTTCTGACCCTACTTTCAATAATGCATCTATTTCATCCTGGGAAAGCATGCCATCATTCATCATCCCTGTTTCCCCCCTCAATTTCTTCTAATACTTGTACCGAAATTTTATTTCTTACCTTACCAGGCTGTACATAAAACTTAGGTTCATCATTAATTTGCAATGTTAACGGATCGTCAATAGCCTGATTTAAACCAATGATATCGTTAGATTGTAAGTTTAATAGTTCATCTATGCTAATAGATGTTTGACCCAATATTGTTTTAGCTTCTATTTTTGCTAGCTTTATATTTTCTGTAAGCTTGTTGTATGATTCTGGGTCTCTATTTTTGGTTGTCGTTTGCATCCAGTAGTGAACAGATAGCTTAGGAATAATCGGTTCGAGAACAATATGTGGAATACAAATGTTAATTAAACCACTTGACTCTCCGATAGTAGTATTTAACGATACAATAACTACTGTTTCATTAGGAGAAACCATTTGTAAAAATTGCGGATTCACTTCAAAGTCTTCCAAAATTGGATCAATTTCTATTATGGATGACCATGCTTCTTGTAAATTAACAATCGCCTTTTCAAAGAGCTGTGACATAAGTATCGTTTCAATTTCTGTCAGATTATCCACCTTATTGACGCTGTTTCCTTTTCCTCCTAAGACTCGATCTAACATACTATAAGCAATGTTAGGGTTAACCTCCATCAGTATGCGACCTTCTAAGGGAGCCACACTAAATATATTTAAAACAGTCATCTTAGGGACAGAACGAATAAATTCTTCATAAGGAATTTGATCAACTGATGCAACAGAGATATTCACATACGTTCTTAATTGGGCCGAAAAGAACGTCGTTAACAAACGAGCATAATTTTCGTGTATCCTGGATAAACTTCTAACCTGGTCTTTAGAGAAGCGTAGCGCCCTTTTAAAGTCATAGACTCGAACTTTCTTCTCTTTTTCTTCTTTTTTTAATTCCTCAGCATTCATCTCACCTGATGAAATAGCCGATAACAATGCATCAATCTCATTTTGCGACAGTACCTCTTCCACGTAAAAACCTCACCTCCATAATGGAGTAATTTTAATTATTGTAAAATTTTGCTAATCGTATAGACATCTGTAATTTTCCCATTTGTCATTAATTCGTTCAGTTTCAATTGGATAACATCTTCTAAATTTCCAAGCCCAGATTTAAAATCCTCTGCCTTCATTACTGAAAGTTCTTTGATAAGGATATTTTTTAGTTGAAATTCCCTTTTTGCTATTTCTTCTTTTGCATCGTCGCTATCTGTTACAATTTGAAACTGAATACGCACAAAACTTCCATCCTGTAAATCTGTTGTTATTTCGGATGTTTGATAGGAATGTTCGACAATTTCATCTATGGTTTGAGCATCGCCATTTTTTTCGTCACCAGAAACATTTAACACAATAACTAAAGCAATACCTCCACCAAGTACTAAACCAACTAATGTAGTAACCATTGTTTTGACTATGCCGCTACTCATTTACATCACCCACCTCTTTCACGCATTCTCGAATCCCCAGTTTACGATAAAAGCTGGATACTAAGCTTGCCACTTCTTTCTCTGGCTCCTTTACAACAATTTTCTTTCCATTAATTAAGGTAATTGTTGTGTCTGGATGAGATTGTATTTGTTCAATCATGATAGCATTTAGCGTGAATAAGTCATCGTTTAATCGAGTTAATTGAATCATAATATGGTGGGGGGATGTGCCTATAGAAAACTATAGCGCAACATCCCCTACCTCCTCATCTATCGTTTTAGATTTACAAGCTCTTGTAGTATTTCATCAGATGTTGTAATAATTCTAGTATTTGCCTGGAATCCACGCTGTGCAACAATCATTTCTGTGAAGGCCGTTGCAAGGTCAACGTTGGACATTTCTAGTGATCCACTGACGATGGTTGCGGTACCGTCTGTGTCAGGAGTTTTTAAATCTATATAATCTGTATCTTCATTATCATATAAACCAGCATTTTCAGTATTTAAAAATAGGTTACTTCCCGCTTTTTGGAGACCACCAGGGTTAGAAAAACTTGCTAACGCAACTTGTCCCACAGTTTTAGTATTACCATCTTTATCAATAACCGTTACTGTTCCATTTGTTTGGATGTTAAAACTTTGTGCTGTATCAGGTATACTAATTACACTTTTCTTAGCATCATTAATAGTTGTTTCCCCATCTGCATTTGTTTCAGCTGGAAATCCAATTAAGTAAAGACCTTGAGGATTTACGATACTTCCTTCTTCATCTAAATAAAAATTTCCTGCACGTGTATAAGAAACATTGGATTGATTTAAGTTAATATTCTTCATAGTTGCTTCACCATCATTGTTTTTTAAGTCACTTGCAACAACAAACATTCCATCCCCTTCTAACGCTAAATCAAGTGGTCTTCCTGTGGTTTGGCGAAATCCCTGTGTGTGGACATTGTCAATCGAACCTACTTGTGAACCTAATCCTACTTGTGAAGCATTTACTCCCCCGCGAGTTGCTGTCGGACCTTGTGCTCCCGACATCGTTTGACTCATCATATCCTGGAATGTAACTCTACCCTTTTTAAATCCTACTGTATTTACGTTTGCAATATTGTTACCAATAACATCTAATTTTGTTTGGAACCCCTTCATACCTGAAATCCCTGCATACATTGAACGTAACATGTTTCTCATCCCTTCATTGGTACTAATAGTAAGCTGTATCAATCAGTCAACAGCTTCTTGGCCTCCCAAGTCTTGGGTCCAGCCTATTCGTTAATTAAGATTGTGCCGTTAATATTTGTGAAAATTTTATTTGTTGCTTCTTCCTTATTCATCGCAGTAACAACTGTATGGTTCTTCGTGCTAACTAATAGTGCCGCATCATTCGTTACAACAAGTGAATCGGTTATCCCTTTATTTTTTGCTTCAATCATTTTTTCAGTAATTGCTTGCCATTGCTTTTCATTAATCGTAATATTTCTTTCTTGTAATCGTTCTTTTGCATGTTTACTAACTTTTACAGTCTGGGCATCTACCAATATATCTTTAAAATGGCTTGATGGTGTTTGTTGTTTTGCTAAAGATTGTTTTACATTCTGAAATTGCAAGGCATGTGATTGTGTCTGATGGATACGGTGATCCATTATTACTCACTTCCTTCTGTTTTATCTGGCCCCTCAATCGTAGCTTCCGTTGTATTATCAGTTGTTGCATTTGGATCACTAATTTGTAAAATAGCATCAGCGTAAACATGTTTCCCATTTTCTAATTCAAGAATTCCCCATCCATCCTGTTGACTAACTGCAATAACATTACTAGATTCAGTATCTAACTTTTCACCAGTTTCTTCATCATAATTTTGATAAGTCACTTCCTTACCGATCATATGACTGTATTTAATGACTGGCGAAACCAACTGACTTTGCACTAGTCTATCCATTGATTGTGACATATTCGTCATTTGTTCTAAGGATGAAAAGGATGCCATTTGTGAAATAAATTCACGATTGTCCATTGGTTTTGTTGGATCTTGATGTTGTAACTGAACCATTAATATCTTCAAAAAATCATTCTTTCCAAGTTCTGGGCTTGGTTGCCTTTTTGTAGGCTGGTTTTGTAAATAATACGAAGGGTCGATTGTCGGCATATTTAACACCTACACTTTCTCATTCATTAGAATTTCATGAAATTGTTTTTCAAAATCATCATTTGATTGATTCTGTTCATCCCGGCTGGAATGTTCAGACTGACTTTGGTCATCACTATTCATTGATTGTTGGTCCTTTTCTTGTTGCATGTTCTGTGACTGCTGCGTTTGAATCTCTTGTTTTTCAATCATAACCTGCTGTGGTGAGAACATATGTTTAAGCTGGTGCATATTGGACTCAAGCATATCCCTCGCTGCTGCTGATGCAACCATAATTTTCACTGTCATTTCGCCATTGATTTGGGTTAGCTTTACCATCATTTCACCTAAATTCGCAGGTCGTAGGGCAATTGATAATTGAGTTGATCCATTCTTCATCGTTAGGAAATTGCTTGTTTTCATCACTTCTTGAAATTTATCAACCAGTTGTTGTCCTTGACTTTGAGTATTTTGTGATTGATTTAAGTGAATAACATACTGTTCTACCTTAGATATCGGCATTGATGAACTACCTACATGATTGACTGAAACAGGATCAGTTACGCTTTGTTTTGTTAACGCATTATTAATCCATTTTGCAACATCACTGCTCGTTACTTTTGCATCCGTATTGTATTGCTGTGTAGTTACAAATTGACTTCTTTTTTGATAAGCATTTACTAATTCCCGCCAAACTGTTTCGGCCTTTGTCGAGTTTGCATTTGTCTGATTACCTACCTGCACACCATTCAACTTTTTTTCTAAACCTGTCCATTTTTCTAACAGTTTTTGGATTTCTGACGCTAGTTTTACTATACTTTTTTGATCCATTATTCCAGATAAGAGTGACTCAGCTTTCTTACTTATTTCAACGAGCTGTTGCACAATTTCTTTTTTATTAATCGGTACCACTGAAGTATCAATAACTGGTGTGACTCCTGCTTTTTCAACTATTATTTGATTATTAGTATTAGCCTTTGTCATGTTACCCAGCAATTCCTTTAACTGTTGAAGCATGTCTACACTCAGGCTCGAACCATCTATCGTTTGCTCGATATAGCCTGCCTCTTTAAGCAATGTTAGAATTTGTTCCTTTGATTCAACTGATAATGTATTAGGATTTTCTTCTGTACCCTTTAATAATGTAGCAAGCTGTTCTTTTAATTCTTTTGGTAGACTTGCAAGTAGATTCAACAAATCTTTTGGAGCTTGAGACTTTTGTTGATTGCCTGTTTCCCCTACAGTTGCATTAGGTAGCTTTACATTTTGAAGTAAACCTTTAAATACATTTGATAATTCATTTGGTATCTTTTCACGTGTTACAGCTTGGGTCTGCATAGGGAGTTGGATCGGCATTCCGGTTATATTCATTTTTTCACCCCCTTTCAATTTTCGGAAAATTATTCACTGCTATTAAGATAAGCCTTTGTATACTGTGCAGCTTTTTCTGGTTCCATTTCTTCTAAAATCCCTGCACGTACATCTTCCGGTAATCCTTTTAATATTGATATAGCCATGCCCTCTTCCAAGTCTTGAAGAATAAGCGCTGTTTGTTCCGGGTCCATTTGTTCAAAAGATGCAATCATTGATTTTAACTGACTACTCTTTTCGTCCTCAACCGTCGACTCTTCTGCTTTTTCCTCCTTGGATTGTGTTGTTTCAATATTATCCAGCTTAACAATTTCTTGTTCTAACTGATCAACCATATCTTCCAAGTTCGTGACATTTGATTTTAATTCATCTATTTTTTCGTCCTTTGCAGAAATTTTTTCTTTAAAGGTTTGTTTCGTACGCTTTTCATTCTCTTCTTTTTCAGTTGATATTACTGATGATATAACTGGAATATTATTGCCTGTATTTTTCGCCCAATCTATTACATCAAAACCAGCTACTTTACAAATGATAATAATTATTGTTATTGCTACGATTAACGGAACAACAATCGCAAATAAAAACCAAAGGATAGGATTTGATTTTGTTTTCGTTTGATCTTTAGTGTTTTTAGCCATTTCATTCACCTATTTTTTTGATTTAAGTATTGCTGAACGGAAATTTCATCCATAAATATGTTTTCGTTTTTTTGTCTCAACTCTTCTAGTTCTTTTTTTCGATAGGTAATTATCTTTTCAAACTTTTTAACTTCAACATGAGCATCTGTTAATTTTACTTGCTTAGCTTCCATTTCAGTTCTTGCTGATTGCACTTCCTGTTGCAGTTGTAAAATCTGCTTATTTAAGTTTTCAATATACGTAATTTGCTCACGTATCTTATCAATAGGTATTGTGTTTTGTTTGTAATCTTCTTGAACTTCTTCAGCTTTTTCCTTTTTTTTGAGCAACGTATATAATTGCGTTGCAACACCTTCAAAATATTCGATTGATTGTTGGTAGGCTTTTTGTGCATTATGCTTTTCACTTTCTCTTACATTAAGTATTTTTGATAATGCTACAATTTTCGCCATTAACCAACGCCTCCTGAAAGTAAAGTTTGCATACGCTTAATTGATTCGTGTAAGGATAATTGCTCCAAAGTACCTTGTTTTAAAAATCCTTGTATTTTTGGATGAAATGAAATCGCTCGATCGATTTCATGATTTGTACCTCGTTTATATGCACCAATTTGAATTAATTCGCTATTTTCTTCATAGGTTGCGAGTAGCGTTCTAATCTGTTGGGCTGTTTCGAGATGATCCTTACTTGCTATTTGTGTCATTACTCGACTAATAGATTTTAAGACATTTATTGCCGGAAACTGCCCTTGTTCTGCTAGCCTTCTATCAAGCACAAAATGACCATCGAGTATACCTCTCACCGTGTCAGCTATCGGCTCATTCATATCATCGCCATCTACTAAAACAGTATAAAAAGCTGTTATCGTACCGTTAGCACTGGTACCCGTTCTTTCCAATAATTTTGGAAGGATAGCAAATACCGATGGCGTATACCCTTTTGTTGTTGGTGGTTCTCCAGTTGCTAATCCCACCTCACGTTGGGCCATTGCAACACGGGTTACGGAATCCATCATTAAATTAACCTGATAACCTAAATCTCTAAAGTATTCACTAATCGCTGTCGCTGTGTATGCACCTTTTATTCTCATTAGTGCAGGTTGGTCGGATGTCGCTACGACTACGATTGATTTTTTTAAACCTTCTTCACCTAGGTCTTTTTCAATAAATTCCCTTACTTCTCTACCACGTTCTCCAATCAAGGCAATAACATTAATATCTGCGCCACTATTTCTGGCAATCATTCCAAGCAACGTACTTTTACCAACACCACTTCCAGCAAATATACCAATCCTCTGCCCTTTTCCAACAGTAAGTAAAGAATCAATTGCTTTCACGCCAACCTGGAAAGGTTCGCTGATTCTTGGTCTTGATAACGGATTTGGTGGTGTTTGTTCGGTTGTGAAGTTAGATAATCCCTTGGGTAATTTTGATTCATCTAATGGTTTACCTATTGAATCGACGACCTTGCCGATCAATCCCCGTCCAATTTTAATTGTTAAAGGTTTCCCTGTTGATTCCACTAAGCAACCTGGTCCAAGTTCAGTCACGGCTGAATACGGCATAAGGATAATTTTTTCATTGTTGAATCCAACAACCTCAGCAAGGATTGGCTTATTATTAGATGTGGAGCTATGAATATAGCAAACCTCACCGATGTTAGCTTCTGGACCTTTAGACTCAATCATTAATCCTACGACACGCAATACCTTTCCAAACCGCTTATATGTATTTGCTTGCTCTATTGCCTCTATATATTGTTCTAACTTCATTGCTTATTCTCCATATTCACTTCATGTAAAAGGGCGCGTAATTGTTTTAGTTGGGTATCGATACTTGCGTCAATTTGGCCGAAAGGATGTTCAATCAAACAACTATTAACTTTCATACTATCTCTCACATGAATGGTGAGTTTTGAATCTGATTCAAGCAATCTACTTAACTCGTCTTTTTGACTTAAAACTAACTGGTAATTATCCGGATGCAAGTAAATGGATATAATGGATTGTTCCTTAATGTCTTTTATAGCTGACTTCACAATGTGAATAAACGTTTCAGGTTTTTCATCCAGTTTATTTTGTATGATTTTTTCGGCAGACTGAATAGCTAGTTTTAATATGATATCTTCACTACTTTCAAGAGTTGCGTGATAGTCTTCAGTAGCAGAATTAACAATTTCATTTGTTTTACTTAATAGTTCAGCGTACTGATTCATACTCTCTTCTTCTCCAGATGAAAACCCTTCTTTATGCCCTAATTCCTTTGCCTCCGCAATAAGTTTCAGTTTTTCTTCATCCCATTTTTTCTTTTCAAGCTCAATCATTTCCTGTGTATCCATTACTAGTTTTTCACTCTGTTGTTTAATAAGTTCTAATTCTTTATTCATTTCTTCTAGCCTACTTTGCTTAGCAATCAGTTGTTCTTCAATTGTGTCAGTAGCATGGCTATCATTTGACTTTTTTTTAGGGAATTCAATTGGACGAATCTTTATTTGCTTCTGATTATTGTTATTTGAGTGCTGCTGATAACTATTAGACAATAATATCGTCACCTCCACCACGTGCGATAACAATTTCCCCAATTTCCTCTAATCGTCGAATAACACCCACAATTCTCATTTGTGCCTCTTCAACATCACGTAATCGTACAGGACCCATGTATTCCATTTCATCTTTAAAGGTTTCTGCCATACGTTGTGACATATTTTTAAATACAAGATCCTTAACTTCATCACTTGATACTTTAAGTGATAGCCTTAGGTCTTCATTTTCAACTTCACGAATCATACGTTGTATTGCACGGTTGTCTAAAATTACAATATCTTCAAAGACAAACATACGTTTCTTAATTTCATCTGCTAACTCGGGATCCTGTATCTCAAGAGCATCTAAAATGGTTCTTTCAGTACTGCGATCAACACCATTTAAAACCTCGACAACAGCTTGAATACCCCCTGTTTGTGTATAATCTTCCGTTAACGAAGAAGAAATGTTTCGTTCCAAAACCTGTTCAACCTGACTAATGATTTCGGGTGAGGTAGAGTCCATTGTGGCAATCCTTTTTGCGATATCAGCTTGCATCTCTTGTGGCAACGCAGATAATATGATTCCTGCTTGCTCGGAATCTAGATAGGATAAAACAAGTGCAATCGTTTGTGGATGCTCACTTTGAATAAAATTTAACACCTGTTTTGGGTCAGCGTTTCGTGCAAAATCGAATGGCCTGACTTGGACGGAAGAAGTCAGGCGATTAATGATGCTTGACGCTTCTTGCTTACCGAAAGCTTTTTCTAAAACCGTCTTTGCGTAACCAATTCCACCTTGAGAAATAAAATCCTGGGCTAGAGCAACTTGATGAAATTGCTCTAATACATCCTCTTTTAGATTCGATTCAACTTTTTTTACAGATGAAATTTCCAGACTTAATTTTTCTATCTCTTCTTCTGACAAATATTTATACACTTGTGCGGATACATCTGGACCTAAGGAAATTAATAAAATTGCTGCTCTTTGTTTGCCAGTTAATGCTGATTTTGCGTGTGCCATTTTAAATTCCTCCTAATCCTCCGCAATCCAACTACGTAAGAGTTTTGCAAATTCTTCTGGTTTATCCTGTGCCATTTTTTCTAATTGTTTTCTACGTATAACCGATTCTGATTCCTTCTCTTGTCCCATTTCCGGTAGTTCGGTAGTTGGTTCTTTAACCATCGTATCCTCTACTACTTCTTCTTCAGTTTCTTTTTTATTACGCATTAACATCACAACTAGAACGATGATAATTAGTAACAAGATTCCACCAGCAATGTACATCCATAAAGGAATAGTTGGTGCTGTAGTTTCAGGAAGTTTTGTGGTCTCGCTAAATTCCTGAAAAACAATAGAAATCTTTTCTTCGGGTTGTACCTCTCCATACTCAGCATCAACCGATGTTGTAATAATTGAACTAAGAATTGAGGAAATCCCTTCTTCCACAGCCGTTATGTCTGCTGCTGTTAAATATTGAACTTGTTCGCCTTCACGGCTTTTTACATTATTTACGGCAACTTGTATTCCTAAATCCCTAATTTTATATGGACTTTCTACTATTTCTTTTCTAATTTTGTTGTATTCATTATTAATCGTTTCTTTTACTAATTCGTATTCGCCCTCTTCACCTTCTGTTGCTTGATATCCAGGGATATCCTCACCACCGGTTCCTGCAACTCCGCCCATAGCAGGATTACCGGAATATGTCTCATGCACAGTTTCAATGCTAACTGGTAGACCTTCCATTGATTCAATATCTACTGGTTTCACAATCTCCTCGACTCGATTTTCTTTTGTGAAATCAATATCTGACGTAACCGATACAATCACATTTTCCGGTCCAACCATCGTTCCTAACATTTGTTGCAACCTTCTTCTAATGTCAAGTTCGATATTTTTTTTAACTGATTGTTGATATGTATAAGCATCTTGATTATTGCCGGTTTTTGAATTCCGATCAAAATATTCAAAGTACTGATTCATTATCACAATATTTTCTTGTGGTAATTTCGGAACTGCCTTTGAAACTAAATGATATAATGTCTCAATTTGATTCCCTTGGAACTCATATCCAGGCTGCGTATTGATGACAATGGAAGCGCTCGCCTGTTGGCCAGTGTCACTTACAAACACTGGTTCCTTTGGCATGTTAATCATCACTTTTGCATCTTCTATTCCTTTAATACCTTTAATTAAATTTGCAAGCTCTGTTTGCATAGCATCCAGCTTGATCATACTAAATTCATTATCTGTGATTCCCCATGATGCATTCTGACTAAAAAATGAATAATCGATATTACCGCTATTTGGGATGCCTTGTCCAGCTAAGTCAACTAATAAATTATTCACTTCTGTTTCCGGAACCATTATGGTAGTTCCACCATCTTCAAGCGAATATTGAATCCCTCTAGTATCTAACTCTGTTTTAATTTGTCCAACTTCTTGTAGGGATAAACTGCTGTATAATGGTACCAGATTTGTTTTATTCGAGAATAATGTCAGCCCAATAATTAAAAAGACAACAATTGCGATCGAACCCAAAAAAATACCTTTTTGGCTTTTCGATCGCTTCATCCAAAAAGATTTAGCTGAATCTCTCAACTTTAAAATTTTTTCTTTCATATATTCCCCCGCCAAATTCCGTAAAAATAAAAGTATGTATTAGGACCTGTAATAAGAAAAGCGCAGGCGTCCGATTATTGCCGTATGACCTGTGCCCACGCAACGTGGGTAGTTCGATGTTGCCACTCAAGTGGCGTTTTTAATCGAACATCCTTTTTCCTTTGAGATAAAGGAAACACGGAGCGCGTAAGCGAACCGATGTTGACTTATCGTAAGGAGGTGCCGGAAGGGCATTAGGCAATGGACGCTGGAGCTAGATGTCACATAGTATTAAACTTGCATGCGCATTATTTCGTTGTAAGCATCAATTACCTTTTTTTGAACTTGTACGGATGTTTCAAGCGTAATGCTGGCTTTTTGTGCTGCAATCATTACATCATGAAGGTTATCAATTTCACCACGTGCAAAGGCTTCCGTTTTTTGGCTAGAAGTTATTTGTGATTTATTCACATTTTCTATCGCTGATTTTAAGGAATCTGCAAAACTCGCCTGTGCTTCTCCTGGTGATATAGATTTTCCATTTGTACTAACGGGTAATATAGGATTGGATATTCCATTTATAAATGTGCTCATGGTACATTCACCTCTTTATACTATTTTCCTATTTCTAATGCTTTTAATAACATATTTTTCGTTGCGTTTAGTGCAGTTACATTTGCTTCATATGAACGTGTTGCACTCATTAAGTCTACCATCTCTTTTAGAGGATCAACATTTGGTAATTGTACATATCCTTCTTCATTAGCATCAGGATGATTTGGGTTATAAACTGATTTAAATGGTGAGTCATCCTCTATAATCTTGGATACTTTAACACCACCACTTATATCTGAAGAAGTATTAGAAGCTTTTTGAAGAAAGGATTGAAAACTACCATCTTTTGGCTCGAAGACAACCATTTTTCTTCTATATGGTTCAACGTCACCATTTTCATTGACAGTTGCCCGTGTTGTTTGTGCATTTGCAATATTAGATGAGACCACGTCCATTCGTAATCTTTGTGCTGTAAGTGCACTTGCACTTGTATTTAATGCACCAAAAATTGACATTCTATCTACCTCCTCTAATAACAGTTTGTAAACTACTGAACTTACCACTTAATCGATCTACTAATCCGCGATAGTAGATTTGATTCTTAGCCAACTCTGCCATTTCTTTGTCTATATCAACATTATTTCCATTATGATTGTACATGGTATTGTTTGATGTCATTATTTGATATGCATGACTTGAAGAGTCCATAGAAAAAGGTAAATGCTTAGGGTTTGTCCGTTTAGCTTCAAACGAACCTGATATGGTCTCATTCAACACATTTTTGAAGGTGACTTCCTTTGCTTTATAGTTTGGTGTATCCACATTTGCTATATTATTTGATATAGCTCGGTTTTTAGCCGTTGCATAATCGAGCGAGTTTTCTAATGTATGTATTGTTCCTCCAAATAAACCCACATGATCCCTCCTTCTAATTCTAATTAAAAAATTATTTTTAACGGACACCTTTCTATTAACACTTACGAATATTGTAAATTATAGGAGTTGTAATGTCTATGAATTTTCGACATATTACGACTCAGAAAATCAAAATAGTTAATAATAACCAGGACTATGTACCTAAATTGTCGAATTCTACTACTTTACACTAAATATGATATAAATTTAATAGGTATATATACCTGAATTAGATGATGATAACCATTTTTTGCTAACTACTATATTTTATAAAAATACTTCTCCATTCGCCTCATTTTTATTAGCGAATGGAGAAGTTTTTTTATTAGAAAAACTCGGCATTCGCCTCGTCTTTAATAGCGAATGCTGAAGCTTTTCTTATACCGGCATTTCATTAAAACATTTATACTTTCCTTACGTGCAAAGAAAAAGGAATCAAAAGGGCTGAAATTTACAGCCTTTTTGATTCCTTCCTTTTATCATTTACCTTACCTTGAACGAAGTTTTTCAAGTTCAACTAAGAATTTGTTGTTCAATACTTTAATGTAAGTTCCCTTCATACCTAATGAACGGGATTCGATAACGCCAGCACTTTCTAGTTTACGCAATGCGTTTACAATTACAGAACGAGTTATTCCTACACGGTCTGCAATTTTACTAGCTACTAACAATCCTTCATTACCATTTAACTCTTCAAAAATATGATCAATTGCTTCAAGTTCACTGTAAGATAGTGAACTGATTGCCATTTGCACAACCGCTTTACTACGTGCTTCTATTTCAATTTCTTCTGTTTTTTCATGTAAGATTTCCATTCCAACAACAGTTGCACCATACTCAGCTAAAAGTAAATCATCATCACTAAAGCTTTCTTCTAATCTACTTAGAACTAATGTTCCAAGACGATCTCCTCCACCGATAATTGGAACAATAGTAGTCAAACCGTTTTGAAACAATTCACGATTTTCAACTGGGAAAGCTGTGAAAGAACTGTTGATATCCAAGTTTGGAGTTGTTTCATAGATTGAAAATAACCCTTGTGTATATTCTTCTGGAAATTGTCTTTCCTCCAGCATTGATTTCATACGTTCGTTTTCAATCTCTTGATTGATTGCAAATCCTAGAAGTTTACCACGACGGCTTAAGATGAAAACATTCCCTTTAATAACATCCCTTAGTGATGCAGACATCTCGTTGAAATCCACCGATTTTCCTGTTGCTTTTTGTAGCATTGCATTAATTTTTCTTGCGCGATTTAAAAGTTCCATAATAATCCTCCATTTCATTATTTTAATTTATAGTATAAATTGGCTTAAATCCCTATTCTTTACAATAGAACTAAGTTTCTTTTCGACATATTCCGATGTGATCTCAATTTTATCCATCGTAATATCTGGAGCCTCAAATGATAAATCTTCCAGTAACTTTTCTAATATAGTGTGTAAGCGACGTGCGCCAATATTATCCGTTTCTTGATTTACTTCAAAAGCAACTTCTGCTAATTTATTAACAGCTTCGTCGGTAAATATTACATTTATACCTTCTGTTTTCATCATAGCCTGATATTGCTTAAGTAATGCGTTTGATGGTTCAAGTAAAATAAGTTTGAAATCATCAACTGTTAATTTCTCTAATTCCACCCGGATTGGAAATCTTCCTTGAAGCTCTGGAATTAAATCGGATGGTTTTGCCATATGAAATGCCCCTGCTGCAATAAACAACATGTGATCCGTTTTAACAGGTCCGTGTTTTGTAACTACAGTGGACCCTTCGACGATTGGCAATATGTCACGCTGTACGCCTTCTCGTGAAACATTAGCTGAATTATCTTGTTTAGCAGCCACTTTGTCAATTTCATCAACAAAAATAATTCCTGACTGCTCTGCTCGAGAAATTGCTTCTTGTGCCGCTTCTTCCATGTCTACTAATTTCTGTGCCTCTTGTTGAGTTAAAACTTTTCTCGCTTCAGAAACTGGTAATTTTCGCTTTTTCTTTTTCTTAGGCATGAACTGACCAAAAGCATCTTGCATATTCATACCCATTTGTTCCATTCCAGAACCTTGTAGCATATCAAACATAGATGGTGGCATTTCCTCGATTTCGACCTGAACCATATGGTCTTCCATCTCACCTAAAGCCAGCTTTTGTTCGGTACGCTGTCTTTTAGTTCTAATTTCTTCGTTAGTATCACTTTCTTTTTCATCTTCATCATCATCATCAGATGAACCGTGATTCGAAAAAAGCATTTCAAACGGATTTTTACTAGTTGTATCCTTTTTCACTTGAGGTACTAATAACTGAACTAACTTCTTATTAGCCTCTTGTTCTGCTTTTTCCTTTACTTCACTCATCTTCTCTTCTTTTACCATTCGAATAGACATTTCGACTAAATCACGTACCATTGATTCTACATCACGACCAACATATCCAACTTCGGTAAATTTGGTAGCTTCGATTTTTACAAAAGGAGCTCCAACTAATTTCGCTAACCTTCTAGCTATTTCTGTTTTACCAACACCTGTTGGACCGATCATCAAAATGTTTTTTGGCACAATTTCATCTTTAATCGAATCATCTAACTTCATACGCCGATAACGATTTCTGAGTGCTACGGCAACAGACTTTTTAGCCTGCCTTTGACCAATAATATATTGATCAAGTTGTTCCACTATTTGCTTTGGAGTATAATCATTCCCCATAGGTTGATAAGGCCCCCTTATTACTCAAGTACCTCTAGTGTAATCTGGTCATTTGTATAGACACATATTTCACCAGCAATTGTTAGTGCTGCATGTGCTATTTCTTTAGCAGTTAAGTTTTCTGCGTACCTCACTAGAGAACGGCCAGCACTTAAAGCATAGTTACCACCTGATCCTATAGCTAAAATACCATCATCAGGTTCGATTACTTCACCAGTACCGGATACAAGAAACATGTTTTCCTTGTTCATGACAATAAGCATTGCTTCTAATTTGCGTAATACTTTGTCACTCCGCCATTCCTTCGCAAGTTCTACAGATGCTCTTGCTAAATTCCCATTATAGGTTTCAAGTTTACTTTCAAACTTTTCGAAGAGTGTAAAAGCATCTGCTACAGAACCAGCAAAACCAGCTAGCACTTGCCCATTAAATAATGTACGTACTTTACGTGCTTTATGTTTCATTACAACTGCATTTCCTAGAGTAACCTGGCCATCTCCACTCATTGCACATTGACCATTGTGTGCAACAGCGAAAATTGTTGTTGCATGCATCTCATTTGACACCTGCATCACCTCATAATCTAATAATTAATTATTGGCTCTAGGATGAGCCTTCATATACACTTTTCGTAATTGGTCCTTTGTAACATGTGTATATATCTGGGTTGATGATAAACTTTCATGACCTAACAACTCTTGAACGGTTCTAAGATCAGCACCTTCATTTAGCATATGTGTTGCAAATGTATGTCTTAATTTATGTGGATGCACATGTATAGTTAATGATGCTTTTTCTACCATTTTTGTCAAGATTAGGCGCATGCCTCTTACAGTTAATGGATTACCCTTCGCATTAAGAAATACAGCATTTGTTGCTGCATTGGACTTTTCAAGTAGCGTTTTTCTACCATCATTTAAATACGTTTCCAATGCAATTTCTGAAAAGCGACCAAACAGTACATATCGTTCTTTTCTACCTTTACCACGTATTAGCATTGTGCCTATTGTGAAATCAATATCTTGAAGCAGTAGTCCCTGACACTCACTCACCCGAATTCCAGTAGCATAAAGAGTTTCCAGTAATGCTTGATTACGTTGACCTAAAGGGTCGCTCATATCATTCACTTCAAACAATTTTTCCAGTTCTTCTTTATACATAAATCCAGGAATTGGCTTCGTCGCTTTTGGTAATGTAACTTGTAAAAAAGGATTGTTTGTAACTTTACCTTCTCGTTCTAAGAAACGATAAAAACTGCGCATACTGGAAATTAATCTTGACACAGTACGTCTACTTAATTTCCTGTCATATAAAGAAGTTAATAGAACACGAACTGTACGATGATCAACATCCGATAGGTCTTCGATTGCTTCGCCGTTTAAAAATTGGCCGAAAGTTTCCAGATCATTCAGATAATATTTTACAGTATATGGAGATGCATTTTTTTCAATTTGTAAATATTCCATGAATGCTTCGCTATATTCTTTTAAATGATACAATACGTCACCCCGTTAATCAGCGAATAAATCATATCACATTCCAAAAGGTAAAGCAATAAACTTAACGCAATTGTAACAAAATTCAGAATTGACCCTAGTTCCCATTGCGCTATACACTTCGAGTCTAACTTGTTATTTCTGTATTTTATTGCGTGAACATTTAGTGAATATTTGAAGTCTATGGACAAAAAATATCCAATGGATTATTGCCTATTGTTAAACTCCCTCCACCACTGTCAAGTAAATTAGCTTACCAATTGATAATTATATCTTTTTAAAATATATTAGTCAATCATCAACAATCCAAGTATTTTAAAAAGTTTTTAAAGATTAAATACTTGTAAAAGGCAGTTTCTATATTTATTGACATAAAATTATTTAAATAACCCTATTTCCTTAATTTTTTCTTTGGTAGTAGTTGTACCAAGGTCATATATTTTTTGATAAATCCTCATTAAATGATGATCATATTCGTTTCTTTCATCATCTGCACCCCATTCATCAAATGGCTTACCTAGATATTTTACTGCTTGTTTAGCATTCTTTCGTTTCTCAACAAATAGCATTTCTATTTCTTTGATTTCATCGGCATTAGCATGAACCTCGTATTCAATCCCACTATCAGGTATTGACATTGTACGAATATCTTCCGTATCCACCGTTACAAAATATTGTTTTTTACTATTCATTACATATACCTCCCTACTTAGGGACTTTACCCCATTATCTGAGGTTAAAAACAAAAAAAGAACTGTCTCTAATGAACAGTTCTACATTGTCTTGGTTATTGTGTTTAGTTTTGCGTCTTTTCTTTGTAGTCACAATTGGTACATTGAATTTGTGTTTCTTTCTTACTTTTCTTTTCTACTAATAGTGATTCACATTTTGGACAAGGTCTTGAAATCGGTTTATCCCATGAGACAAAATCACATTCTGGGAATTGGTCACAACCATAAAACGTTCGTTTCTTTTTTGACTTCCGTTCAACTACATTTCCTTCTTCACACTTAGGACACTTCACACCAATTTCCTTTAGAATAGGCTTTGTATTTCTACATTCAGGAAAATTGGAGCATGCAAGGAATTTACCGTATCGTCCCATTTTATATACCATCTCATGTCCACAGTTTTCACAATCAATTCCTGCTGGTTCATCTCTGATTTCAATTTTTTCCATTTCTTTTTCTGCGACTTCCAAACGCTTGCTGAAATCTGTATAAAACCCATCCAGAATAGATTTCCAATTGTTCTTTCCATCTTCTATGGAGTCCAAATCACCCTCCATTTTCACGGTAAAATCGACATCGATTATTTCCGGGAAAAATTCTTGGAGTAAGTCAATCACGATACTACCCAATTCTGTTGGGATAAATCGTTTATTATCAATACTTACATATCCTCTTCGTTGGATGGTATCAAGCGTTGGAGCAAATGTTGATGGTCGACCAATTCCTTGTTCCTCCATCGCTCTTACAAGTCTTGCTTCGGTATACCTTGGAGGCGGCTGTGTGAAATGTTGATTTGGATCGATATCATTAGCCGTTACTTCCATACCTTCTTTTAAGTCGGGCAAATACTTGTTTTCTTCTTTTTTATTATCATCTGTTCCCTCAATATAAACAGACATAAAACCTTTAAATTTAATTTTTGATCCTGTTGCACGAAACTCAATTCCATTGTTCAATAAATGAACGGTCATCGTATCCATAATTGCTGGTGCCATTTGGCTTGAAACAAATCGTTCCCATATTAATTTATAAAGCTTATATTGATCATTTGATAATATTGCTTTTATCGATTTTGGATCACGCATAACAGATGTAGGTCTAATTGCCTCATGGGCATCCTGCGCTCCTTCTTTTTGTTTAGCAGGTTTTGCTTTACCTAAATATTCTTTACCGTGCTTTTCCTCAATATAATCCTTTGCTTCTGATTTAGCCGTCTCAGAAATACGTGTAGAATCAGTACGCATATAGGTAATTAAACCAGTGATTCCTCCAGATTTTTTACCTAAATCAATTCCTTCATATAATTGTTGGGCAACCATCATCGTCTTTTTAGCCCGGAAATTCAGTTTTCGTGCAGCTTCCTGTTGGATAGAAGACGTGGTAAATGGTACTGCGGGATTTCGTTTACGTTCCCGTTTATTCACCTTATCAACGGTAAAGTTCTTTCCTTTTAATTGTTCAATAACCTTTTTGACATCTTCCTCTGTTTTTAATTCTTCTTTTTTCTTATCAATTCCGTAAAAGGAACCTTCAAACGTGTCTTTATCCTTCATGAAATTTGCTTCAATGGACCAGTACTCTTCAGGTGTAAAACCTTCAATTTCTTTTTCACGATCCATAATCATCTTAACCGCTACTGATTGTACACGACCTGCACTTAATCCTTTTTTAACTTTTTTCCATAGTAAAGGACTAATATTGTAACCTACCAGGCGGTCTAAAATCCTTCGTGCTTGTTGCGCATTTACTAAGTCAGTATTAATGGAACGTGGATGTTTAAACGATTCTTTTATAGCATCTTTCGTAATTTCATTAAATACAACTCGACATTGGGATGACACATCAATGTTAAGACTGTGTGCTAAATGCCAGGCAATAGCCTCGCCTTCTCTGTCGGGATCGGCCGCGAGATATATTTTCTTAGCTTTTTTAGCAGCAGTCTTAAGTGATTTAAGTACGTCACCTTTTCCGCGTATCGTAATATATTTTGGTTTAAATTCATCTTCTGGATCAACGCCCATTTGACTTTTCGGTAAATCCCGAACGTGTCCCATGGAAGCTTTTACTTTATATTTTTTTCCTAAGTATCGTTCAATCGTCTTTGCCTTAGCAGGCGATTCAACGATTACAAGATAATCTGACATTCATTCATCCTCCTAAAAATGAGGTCCTCTGTATTTTTTAAGTTGAAATCTTCACTAATAGTAAATATATACTCCTTATTTGTCAAACATGCTATTTCTAATTTTTTCTAATTTCTTATATCTTGGGTTTGGTTTATCCATATTTCTTTAGCCCTATCCCAGTCTTCTAGAATGTCGTCTGGATAAATTACCAGTTTGGCACCATCTTGTATCATTCGATTACACCCAATTGCTTCAGGGTTGGTCGGTGAATCGGGTATAGCATACACTTCTCTACCCTGATCCAATGCTTGATCAACTGTTATGAGTGTACCACTTCTTTCTTTAGCTTCAATAACTAAAGTTCCGAAACTTAATCCACTTATTATGCGATTTCGTTCAGGAAAGTGAAATCGTTCTGGTGGTTGGCCTGGAGGGTACTCTGATAATACTAAGCCCTTTTTGCTCAGTTGGTCAAACAAAGTGACATTTTGTTTGGGATAAATGTGTTGAAAACCGCCACCTAATACTGCAATGGTCTTGCCATTTTTCCTTAGGGCGAACTGATGAGCATAACTATCAATGCCCATTGCCATACCACTTATGATTACCCAATTCTTTTCTAAAAGTGTTGGTAAAATTAAGTTCATTTTATTTAAGGCGTTTCTCGATGGAGATCTTGTGCCAATCACACTTAGGGCAGGTATCTGTTCTAATAATGAAACATCACCAATTGTATATAACACAAGAGGTGGATCTTTTATTGTTTTTAACACAATGGGATAGGACTCGTCAACTACTGTTAAAATAGTGTAGGAATTGATATCTCTTTCTATTTCTTTTTGAAGTGTATGATTATGAAGGTCTTGATGAAGTGATATAGCGTGTTTTTGAGGAATAGCAAATTGTTGGCTGATCTGGGACGAAGATAGGTTATAAATTGAAGATAGTGATGGATCAATAGTTAGCATTCGTGTAATAGTTCGCCTCGTAATGCCTCTACATCGGTGGAGATGAATAATTCGATTTCGTAATGATACCAATTGGACACTTCCTTTTCCTTTAAAAATAAGGAACTCAATACTAGAATTGAGTTCCTTTTTCTTTCCAGCTTCAGCGCCTAGCGACTAGTGGACTTCCCTCCCTGCTCTTCAATAAGTCAAGCACAAAAGAAAACCTCTTTTGGCTTTCCTATATTTTGTATTAAAGAATGTTCGATTAAAACCGCCACTTTGCGTGGCAACTTCGAACTACCCACGTTGCGTGGGCACAGTCCATACGTCACTGACCAGGCGCATTCGCTTTTGTTACTTAATGAGTTTTACATTTATCTTGTAAACCTTTTTCTTTTAGTACACTGATCATTGTTTCACCCATAACAGCTGGTGTTTCTGCAACTTTAATACCACATTCGTTCATAATGCGGATTTTTTCGTCTGCAGTACCTTTACCACCTGAGATGATTGCACCAGCGTGACCCATACGTTTACCTGGAGGTGCAGTTGCACCGCCAATGAAGCCAACTACAGGTTTTTTCATATTTGCTTTTACCCATTCAGCAGCCTCTTCTTCAGCAGTACCACCGATTTCACCAATCATGATTACCGCTTCTGTTTCAGGATCGTCATTGAATGCTGATAATACATCGATAAAGTCTGTTCCATTAACAGGGTCCCCACCAATACCAACAGCAGTAGTTTGACCATAACCTGCTTCAGATAATTGATGTACAGCTTCGTATGTTAATGTTCCGGAACGAGAAACAACACCGATATGACCTTTTTTATGAATATATCCAGGCATGATACCAATTTTACATTCCTCAGGTGTTATAACACCTGGGCAGTTTGGTCCAACCAAGCGTGTTTTCTTACCTTGCATATAGCGTTTTACTTTAACCATATCCATTACTGGAATATGCTCCGTAATACATATAGCAAGGTCAAGTCCTGCATCAACAGCTTCTATGATCGCATCTGCTGCAAATGGAGCAGGTACGTAAATTACAGACGCATTAGCACCTGTTTGATCAACTGCATCTTTCACAGTATTAAAAACAGGAACTCCTTCAACCTCTGTACCGCCTTTTTTCGGAGTAACGCCACCAACGATTTTTGTACCGTATTCAAGCATTTGTTTTGTATGGAATCTAGCAGTACCACCAGTAATTCCTTGGACAATTACTTTTGTATCTTTATTAACATATACACTCATTTTCGTCCGTCCTTTCTACGCAATCTTCATACGTTTTTTCATCACAATCAGTTATTAATATCCAGCTTCAACGACTAGCGTCTTATTGGACTTCCTTCCTCATGACTTCGATAAGTCAAGCTCAAAAGAAAAATCGCTTTTGGCTTTCCTTTATCTCGTCCGGAAGGATTGTTCGATTAAAACCGCCACTTTGCGTGGCAACTTCGAACTACCCACGTTGCGTGGGCACAGTCCATACGCCGCTGAACAAGTCGTTTCCGCTTTTATTTCACCATTGAAACGATTTTTTCAGCGCCGTCAGCCATTGAGTCAGCTGAAGTAATATTTAAGCCTGATTCGTTTAATATTTTCTTACCTAAATCAACGTTTGTACCTTCTAGACGTACAACTAATGGAATTTCAAGTCCAACTTGTTTTGTTGCTTCCACAACACCTTCAGCAATAACGTCACATTTCATGATTCCACCGAAAATATTAACAAAAATTCCTTTTACATTGGGATCGGACAAAATGATTTTAAATGCCTCGGTAACTTTCTCAGCAGTCGCACCGCCCCCAACATCGAGGAAGTTAGCGGGGTCGCCACCATAATGTTTAATAATGTCCATTGTAGACATTGCAAGTCCTGCACCGTTAACCATACAACCAATATTTCCATCTAGTGAAATATAGCTTAAGTCGTATTTAGATGCTTCGATTTCTTTTGCATCTTCTTCGTCTAAGTCACGGAATTCTTGAACGTCTTTTTGACGGAATAATGCATTGTCATCAAAGTTTAACTTTGCATCCAATGCTAATACTTCACCGTCACCAGTTGTTACTAAAGGATTTATTTCTGCAATAGAGCAATCCTTTTCAACGAATGCTTGGTAAAGACCCATCATAAATTTAACAGCTTTTCCAAGTAATTCTTCTGGAATGTTAATATTAAATGCTAGTCTACGAGCTTGATATCCAGATAAACCTACTACTGGATCAATTACTTCTTTAAAGATTTTTTCAGGTGTTTCTTCAGCTACTTCTTCAATCTCCGTTCCACCTTCTTCTGATGCCATCATAACAACAGCTGAAGTTGCACGGTCAAGAACAAGACCTACGTAATATTCCTTTTTAATGTCGCATCCTTCTTCAATAAGCAAGCGTTTAACTTCCTTACCTTCTGGACCAGTTTGATGCGTAACTAGTGTTTTGCCTAAAATCTCATTAGCATATGTACGCACTTCGTCTAAGTTTTTGGCAATCTTAACTCCACCGGCTTTACCGCGGCCACCAGCATGAATTTGTGCTTTTACTACTGTTACTGAAGAGCTTAGTTTCTTAGCAGCTTCTACAGCTTCATCTACCGTATATGCAACATGTCCAGTTGGA
The DNA here is from genome assembly GCF_044793635.1 of Virgibacillus necropolis. Lineage (GTDB taxonomy): Bacteria > Bacillota > Bacilli > Bacillales > Amphibacillaceae > Virgibacillus_F > Virgibacillus_F necropolis_A. Next base: position 94,213 of record NZ_CP084992.1, on the reverse strand, counting down.
ACATTTACACCATAGCTTCGCAAAATTTCTTTGCCTTGATACTCATGAATGTTCATCTTTCATCCTCCCATCAAAATTCACTGCATTCCTATTGTATTAAAAAACGACAAAATTAACAAGGATTAAAGAAAAGCGTAGGCGACTGATAGTGGCGTACAGATAGATGGGTCTGTGAATTGTACGCCGAACTTTCCGTACATTCATCAGAACCAACTATCTGCTAGTCGCTAGGAGCCGTAGCTGGACAATAGAAAAGCGAAGGCGACTGTTAGTGGCGTACAAAAAAACAGTTCGAGTAAGAACGCCACGTACTTCGAAATTTATTGTCGAAAATTTCATTATTTAGGAGAATCTACTTTCTTATCTACTCGATAAACGAAGGCAAATACTTCTGCAACTGCTTGATATAATTCCTCAGGTATGGTTTCATTTATATTTAATTCAGCTAACAATTCAACAAGAGAAGCATCCTCTTGTATCGGAATATTATTTTGTTTAGCTTTTTCTATTATATTTTCTGCTATGATTCCTTTACCTGCTGCCGCTACAGTTGGTGCTTGGTCATTGCTCTGATCGTATCGAAGTGCTGCGGCTTTTGTTCTTTTTTCTTTCATATCCGATAATCAACCCCTTGATATGAATTAGTTTCTGTTTTTTTTGGTGCTTCTTCTTTATCTGTATCCATTTGTTTTAATGGTTTTATGGTAATTGTTGACAAATGATAATCTAATGCATCTAAACCGTCTTTAAGTTTTGGTTTCAATGCTTGGGAACGCTCTAATATTGACGTGTTTTCATTGAAAATGGTAACCGCTACTGCCCGTTTCTGGATGTTCATATCAATAACTGTTTCTTTCATATTGGCTAAATCTAAATAAAATAATATCCTACAATAAGCAGGATCGATTTTGCCCGAATCTGTTTTCTTCCCTTCAAACTCAAGCTGTAAATCTTTGTTTAGTCCAAGCTTTTCCCCAGGTATCTGAAGGCTTGCCTGTAAAAAGTTCGTATTATCGTTTACTGATTGTATTTGCATACCATTAATGAATTGAAGTAGCTGCTGTGCTCGATCGTTTATTAACCCATCACTTTGCTGCAGAAGCTGTAATACCATTGATTTAATGGTAGTTGACTGTTGTTCTGGCAAATCATTTGCAAGGTTATATTCATGCGCAAATCCTGTCGATTGTAGCACTTTTTTTATTTGAACTAACAATTGTTCATGCGGTTTAGCAAACAACAGGTTGTCTCCAGACTTTGTACTATTTACCAGTTGCTCGATTTGTGTATATGTTTGATCATTTGAGAGTGTTTTAAGTAGCGTATGTAGTTGATCTAATGACGTTGTGTTATTTTGTAAAAGAGTTCTTACATGCTGTTGTTGTTGTTTACTGGCCATTATTGGTAATAACTCTTTCTCGATTTGGGATTTTAACTGTGAAAAATCACTGGATGACATCGGAATTTGATGAATGTTGGCTTTGCTAATAGCAGATGAAAACTGCTGTAAAAGGGCCTCCGTTTGCGTTATTAAGTGGCCTTTATTTGCTAGTAAATGCTTAAATATGTTTAACACATCTGTGTCATTCATATTATACGGCAGCGATAAAGAATTTACTTGTTGACTGGACATCGTAATATTTTTAGCAGAGACATTTCCAAAGTTACTTTTAGCAAAACTTTGCCAATCAATTTTCCATGAAGATAATTCCACACTTTCATTCACTAAACCCGTGGCTTTTGCAGCGACAAAGAAAGTTGTCTTAGTTGATTCTATTTCTGTTAAAATATGTTTAATTAATGCTCCCTTATTTGAGTTTGTTTGCTCAGTTAATGAAGCCAAACGTTCGATTAAGGTTTGCTTTAGCGGTGTTTGATTTGTGTCCTGCTTTAACTGCTGCAATAAATTATTAAGCTGATCACTGATTCCATTTGTTGATTTTGTATACAGGGCCTGAAAGATTGAATCCGTTAAGGGTAATTTATGTACGAGCATTTCCTTAACCACTGATTGTGCTTGTGCTTTGTTTGCAGCGCCCTCTAGCAGTTGAAAAGCTTTAACCAGCTGTTCTTTATCGAACGGAACCTTATCTCGCATTAACTGCTGTATAAGGGGTATATCTGCTTTTGTTGCTTTAATACCTAATTCTTTTAGTAACATCTGCATGTTGTTACTCATGTTACGTTTTAACTGTTCACCAAGAACCTTTAAATGCGTAACATTCGCATTTGTTTTCACTTGAAAATGGTAGTTTTCCCCAATCGTTAAAGAGGCCTCTAATTGAGCAACCATTTTTTGTGAACCTATTTGAATTTGTGCCTTGTTATTTGGATATAGCTTCACAATTTTACCTTGAACGATTTGACCTGGCTTTAAAAGTGGCTGTGTATGATTAACCTTTACACTGTTCAAACGTTTAAAGAGCACGTCTTGTATGCTCAATAGAGACACCTCCTATTATTGAACAATAGAGCTTCTTACTGGTGAAAACGATCTCCTATGAAATGGTGTAACACCATGTTGTTGTATCGCGTCCATATGATGTTTTGTTCCATACCCCATATTTGATGCAAAATCATAGAATGGAAAATCATTATGTATCTTTTTCATTATTGTATCTCGGGTAACTTTTGCTAAAATACTTGCAGCTGCAATCGTAATACTTTTTTGATCACCTTTTGTAATGGATTCAGATGTACAAGGAAGTTGTTTTAATGGAACAGCATCAATTAAGACATGATCTGGACTAGGTTCCAATTGGCTTAATGCATCGTGCATCGCAAGTTTTGTAGCTTCATAAATATTTACTTGATCAATCTTTTGATTACTTATAATTGATATTCCATAACTAATGGCCTGTTCTTTAATAATTGAAAAGAACTCATTTCGTTTTCGTTCGTTTAATTGTTTTGAATCATCTAAACCTAACAATTTAAAATCCCTAGGTAAAATAACAGAAGCCGCAACTACTGGTCCCGCTAATGGTCCCCTACCTGCTTCGTCTATTCCAGCTATATAGTTGCAACCTTTAGTATAGTTTTTGTGCTCATACTGGCTCATTTCTAAAAATTGACATTCTAAGTCTTTCATTTTCTGAAGACGTTGTTCATAGATCTTCCACAACTTCTGGACACCTTTCCGGGTATCCTGTTGTAATTTCGAGATTTCTGCATCTGAAAGATTATCATGATCTATTAATTGTTTAATTTCAGCTATCGATTTAGTTTTCATACGTCACCTTCTTTATCGGTTTAGTTAACAGTTTTTCGTAGTGGTAGTAAAAAATATGGCATTCATCCTAAGATGAAATGCCAATTTTTACTTTACGGATTCTAATGTAATTGTTCCTAATCTACCTGTACGTAAATCCTGGATAACTACATCTGCAACTTTATCAAAGTTGACAGTTCCACCACTTTCCAGGCATCCGCGTTTTTTTCCAATTGCTTCAAATATTTCTACAATATCAGTACTATCACGATCAATTTCATAGCGTTCTTCAAGTAATGTAGGATAATGTTCTTGAAAATACCTGATGACGAATACCGTTATATCTTGAAGTGATAATAATTGATCTTTAATTGTACCTAACGCGGCTAACCGCAAGCCTACCATTTCATCTTCAAACTTTGGCCACAAGATACCAGGAGTATCCAATAATTCAAAATCCTTTTTCACTTTAATCCACAACTGTTGTTTTGTTACTCCTGGACGATCTCCAGTTTTCGCTGCCTTTTTATTTGCAAGTCGATTAATTAATGTTGATTTTCCCACGTTCGGAATTCCAACTATCATCGCTCGAGTAGCTCTCGGTTGTATCCCTTTTTTCTTAAGCTTGTCCATTTTTTCTTGACCAAGTGCTTTTGCAAGATGAATAACTTTTTGAATATCACCTTTGTTATTTACATTAATTGCAATTGCCGTAATATCTTTTTCTTGAAAATAAGCAATCCATTTGTCTGTCTCGCGCTGGTCTGCTAAGTCTTTTTTCATTAGAATTATCATCTTTGGTTTGCTCTGTAATACTTGCTGAAGCATTGGATTTTGAGAAGATAATGGTGCTCTTGCATCAACTAGTTCCATCACAAAATCCACGAGTTTTAGCTTTTCCTCTACCTGCCTGCGTGCTTTTGCCATATGTCCCGGAAACCATTGTATTGCCATGTTATCACCCTATTCTACTTATACTTTATCTGTACTAAAGTTTCATTTCTAAAAGTCTAAAACATGAAATCGATTAAGCGGCCAATAAGTAAAGCTTGTTTTACCAACTATTGTGTCTTGTGGAATCAACCCTAATACACGACTATCAGCGGAATTATTTCGATTGTCACCCAGTACAAGTACATAACCCTCTGGTATTGTTTCATAGCCACCTGGTAAATCTTCTAATCGAAAATCTCCTGTTAGTGTTTGGTTAGGCTTTTTTTGTTCCTTTATTTTTTGTAAAAAAGGCTCTTTTATTGGTTCACCATCAATATACAGAACATCGTCCTTTACAGCTACATGTTCACCTGGTAATCCTATTACTCTTTTAATAAAATCTTGTTCCGGAGTAGCATGAAACACAATTATATCAAATCGTTCAGGATCGCTAACATTATATAAAAATTTATTGACAATCATTTGATCATGATTATGTAATGTAGGCTGCATTGAAGGTCCATCCACTACAATTGGAGCAAAAAAGAACATTCGAACGATAAAGGCCAGAGCAAAAGCGATTAATAATGCCTTCGCCCAGTCAAACCATTCATTTTTTAGTTTAGACATGAGGCTTTCCTCCGAAACATTTGGGATATGTATGATACTTTAAAGTAAAAAAGAGCTTGCATACAGCCAAGCTCTCTTACCATAACATTTTTATTTGCGACGTTCTTTAATGCGAGCTGCTTTTCCGCGTAGATTACGTAGATAGTAAAGCTTCGCACGACGAACGATACCACGTCTTGAAACTTCAATTTGAGCAATTCTAGGTGAATGTAATGGGAATGTACGTTCAACACCTACACCGTAAGAAATTTTTCTTACTGTAAATGTTTCGCTAATTCCACCGTTTTGGCGTTTGATTACAACACCTTCATAAACCTGAATACGCTCACGTGTACCTTCGACAACTTTCACGTGTACCTTAACAGTGTCACCAGGACGGAAGTCAGGATGATCAGCGCGAATTTGTTCTTTTGTGATATCTGCAATTATTTTTTGCATTATATTTCTCTCCTTCCAAACCAATGCTCATAACTCACTAAGGGACAGCGGAACATCGTTTTTAGAGCTTAAGTCTCGTACTTAAGCACAACAATAAATATACCATATAGAACAGACTAGTTCAACTGTTTTTGAAACAAAACAATTGACTATTCGTCTTGTCTAGTTTTAATATAATCAAGGATTTTTAAATCTTCATCTGAAAGTGTTTCAGAACGAAGCAATTCCTCCCGGCGCTCAAATGTACGTTTTAGTGATTCCTGTTTTCGCCAGTTATTAATTTTTGCATGGTCTCCAGACAACAATACTTCAGGAACTTTCATACCCCGAAAATCTGCTGGCCTAGTATAATGTGGATGCTCAAGTAAACCCGTAGAGAATGAATCTTCTGGTGCGGACTCTTGATTACCTAATACATCGGGAAGTAAACGTACCACACTATCGATAACAGCCATTGCACCAAGCTCACCGCCAGTAAGTACATAATCTCCTATTGATATTTCATCCGTGACCAAATGTTCCCGAATCCGTTCATCATAGCCTTCATAATGACCACAAATAAATACTAGATTCTCTTCTTTTGCTAACTCTTCTGCTTTTTTCTGATTGTATGGCTCACCTTGTGGACACATGAGAATAACACGTGGTTCGGCTGACTTTTCCTTGGTAATCGCTTCTACAGCATCAAAAATAGGCTGGGGCGTTAAAACCATTCCCGCTCCACCACCATATGGATAATCATCAACTTTTTTATGCTTGTTCTCTGAGTAATCTCGGAAATTAATGAGATTGTAACTAAATTTATTCTTATCCTGAGCTTTTTTTAAAATAGAAGAATTAAATACTCCTTCTATCATTTCTGGGAATAGTGTTAATATATCAATATGCATTAGTCAAGCAATCCTTCAATTGGATTTATTACCACTTTTTTAGTCTCAATATCAATTTTTTGTACAACATCATCAATATACGGAATAAGAAGATCTTTTCCTTTTTCTTGTTTAACTACCCAAACATCATTTGCACCAGGTGACAATATTTCTTTGACAGTCCCTATATTCTCTTCATTGTTCGTATAAACTGCACAACCAATGATTTCATGGTAGTAATATTCGTCTTCGTCTAAATCCGTTAATTGATCCTCATTAATCTTCAAGTAGGAACCTTTGAAATGTTCGACATCATTAATATTGTCAAAACCTTTAAAGGTAATGAGTTCAAAACCTTTATGTGTACGATGACTGGATATTTCCAACTGGATTGGCTGTTTATTTTCCATTACCAAAAATAACGTTTCCCCAACAAAAAAACGTTCCTCAAAGTCACTAATGCGCAATACCTTTACTTCGCCACGAATTCCATGAGTGTTTACAATTTTACCTACATTAAACATTTTTTCATTCATTCAATCACCTGCTATTCATCGATTCGGATGACAACATCATCTTTTACAATAATTGCTGTTTCACCCATAATTTGATCCCAATGCGAACCTTCTTTAACCTCAACAAGAGCTTCAACTTCTTTTTCCGTAATTTCACTGCCAATCTCTAACATATCCAATTGTTCCAGTTTAAAGTCAACTAGTTTCATTTTTTCTTTACGGTTTTTAATTTCCTGCTGAAAACGCTGGTAAACCTCTTGTTTAGATACCCCTGACTTATTCTGTAATTTCCTTTGTTCAAACAACAATTGTTGACACTCTTGTTCAAGCCGCATTTTATGATTTGTGAAGTTATGTCTTAATTCCTCTTTACTTTTTTCTGTTATTACTTGCTTAACTAGCACTTTTTTCATTATTTTCATCCGAGCATCACACCTCTTTAGATAAAAGCCTTAGATTTTTTTATACTTTATACCGTTAAAGGTACTTCTTAAAGTATAAAAAATAATGCGTAAAAAGGGAAAGGTATGCCCTTTCCCTCTACATGATATCCAAATATATACGTTTGTTTGCATCCGATTTAGCTGCATATACAACAGTACGAATCGCTTTTGCAATACGTCCATTCTTGCCAATAACTTTCCCAACATCATCTTTATTAACAGTAAGATGAAAAATAATTTTTGTTTCTTCTTCTGTTTCTGTTACAACGATATCTTCCGGATAATCAACAAGTGGTGTAACAATGGATTCAATTAGGGCTTTCATGATATCACACTACTTTACTTTTGATTTTTAGAGTCGTGGAATTTTTTCATGATGCCTTCTTTTGAGAAAAGATTACGAACTGTATCACTTGGTTTTGCACCATTTGTCATCCAGTTAAGCGCTTTTTCCTCATCAATCTTAACTTCAACCGGGTTTACTACCGGGTTATATGTTCCAATTTGTTCGATTTGACGTCCGTCACGAGGAGAACGTGAATCAGCAACAACAATACGATAAAATGGATTTCTTTTAGATCCCATACGTTTTAAACGAATTTTAACAGCCATGTTTCTTGCACCTCCAATAAGAATGTTTTACTCAATTTTAGATTCTATCAGATATTTGTTTGTCTGTAAAGTGTTTTTCCATTACACAATGAAAAATATGTTGCGGATCAGCCAACGTCCAGCTTCAAAGTCGCTAAACTGGCGCTGGCGCTTACGCTTTGGAGTATTACATAAACGGAAACTTCATTCCGTTCATTCCTTTGCCTTTTTTACCCTTTTGCATGTTGGTCATTTGTTTCATCATTTTTTTCATTTCATCAAATTGTTTCAATAAGCGATTGACCTGTGAAACAGATGTACCAGATCCAGCGGCAATCCGCTTTTTGCGGCTAGCATTCATAAGACTAGGTTCCTGGCGCTCTTTTTTCGTCATGGATTGAATAATTGCTTCTACATGTGCAAGTTGTTTTTCATCTAATTGCGCATTCTTCAAACCTTTCATTTTGCCTGCACCTGGAATCATCGCCATGAGATCATCAAGCGGTCCCATATTTTTCACTTGACCCATTTGTTCCAAAAAGTCATCAAACGTGAATGACATCGTACGCATTTTTTCTTCTAATGCTTTTGCTTGTTTTTCATCCACATTTGTTTGTGCTTTTTCAATTAAAGATAACACATCACCCATACCAAGAATACGAGATGCCATGCGATCAGGATGAAATGCTTCTAATTCATCCAGTTTTTCACCCATACCCGCAAACTTAATAGGTTTATCTGTAACTGCCTTAATCGATAATGCAGCACCACCACGTGTATCCCCATCAAGCTTGGTTAGTACGACACCTGTAATATCCAGTTGCTCATTAAAGCTTTCTGCTACATTTACAGCATCTTGACCAGTCATTGAATCGACTACCAAGAAAATTTCGTCTGGCTTTACGCTAGCTTTAATACCCTGTAACTCATCCATTAAATCATTGTCAACATGCAAACGACCTGCTGTATCAATAATGACATAATCATTATGCTCTTCTTTTGCCTGCTCAATTGCTTTATTTGCAATATCAACCGGATTCGCTTCTGTTCCCATTGAAAAAACAGGCATATCCAACTGTTCTCCAAGTGTTTCAAGTTGCTTAATAGCCGCTGGACGATAAATATCACAAGCAACTAACAATGGCGAACGATTCTGTTTCTTCCTTAGTAAATTAGCTAGCTTCCCTGTGGTAGTTGTTTTACCAGCACCTTGCAAACCTACCATCAAAATAACAGTTGGCGATTTATCCGCTACAGCAATTTTACTTTGTTCTCCACCCATTAGCTCGGATAGTTCATCTTTTACAACCTTTATAACCTGCTGACCTGGTGTTAAACTTTCCATTACTTCTTGGCCAGTTGCACGTTCTTTGATCCGCTTAATTAAATCTTTCACAACTTTAAAGTTTACGTCAGCTTCAAGAAGCGCGAGTCGAACTTCTCTCGTCATTTCTTTTACATCTTGTTCAGATACTTTACCTTTACCAGTGATTTTTTTAATTGTACCTTGTAAACGGTCGGCCAATCCTTCAAATGCCATAGAAGGTGTCCCCCTAATCTATTTCTTTTAATTTTATAAGCATGCTTTTTGTATCATTTGTTATTGCATTTTCTGCAAGATCTTTCTCAATTTTATCCAAAAGTTCCGTCCGGGTTTGAAACTTATCATACAAATGCAGCTTTTTTTCATATGACTCAATCATCTGTTCTGTACGTTTAATATTATCGTAAACAGCTTGTCTGGAAACCTGGGATAACTCAGAGATTTCACCAAGCGAGTAATCCTCTAAATAATACATTTCCATATAATTACGCTGTTTAGGTGTTAGTAACGCTTGGTAAAAATCAAACAAGTAATTAATACGTGTAGTCTTTTCTAGCATTCCCAAACACCCCTTGTTAAGTGAAAGTTCTTTACAATAATAACGAACATTGTTTTTACCTGTCAACTATAAAAAAGCGACATCAACTAGTACTCGTTATCATCTTCTAGCATATCAGCAAATAAACCAAATACAAAGGCTTGGGCGTTAAACTTTTGTAAGTCTGTCATTTTTTCCCCCAAACCAACATATTTAACTGGAATGTGTAACTCATTACGTATTGCTAGGACTATTCCACCTTTTGCAGTCCCATCAAGCTTCGTTAATACGATTCCTGATACATTCGTTGCTTCTAAAAATGTCTTAGCCTGACTCATCGCATTTTGACCTGTTGTTGCATCTAAAACTAACAATACCTCGTGTGGCGCATTTGGAACCTCACGTTCAATGACACGTTTAACCTTCGATAGCTCATTCATTAAATTCACTTTATTTTGCAAGCGACCGGCCGTATCACAAATTAACACATCAGCATTTCGTGTTTTTGCCGCTTTAATTCCATCAAAAATCACTGCAGCGGGATCACTGCCAGCGCCTTGTTTAATGACATCTACACCAGCGCGCTCGCCCCAAACCTCAAGCTGTTCGATAGCACCTGCCCGGAAAGTATCTCCTGCTGCTAACATTACTTTTTTTCCTTCTGATTTTAGTTGATGTGCTAGCTTTCCAATAGATGTTGTTTTACCAACACCGTTCACACCAACAACTAACATTACTGTTAAATCATTTTGTTGAATATTTAATTCTTCAATATCGGCTTCATCATCACCATAATATATTTCTACTAGTTTCTCAGAAATGACATCTTTAACATCTTTTGTATCTTTAATATTACGTCGCTTCACTTCCATTTTCAACTCATCAATTAAGTCCATTACTGTCATTACGCCGACATCGGCAGATATTAATACCTCTTCTAATTCTTCAAAAAAGTCCTCGTCAACCTTTCGATACTTGGCAATTAAATCATTAATTTTACCTGAAAAAGAATTTCTGGTTTTTGTCATGCCCTCTTTATATTTCGTTGATACCTCTTCTTCATCATTTTGCTTGAATTTATTTTTTAATTTATCCATGAATCCCATTAGAAAAATTCCTCCTTAATACTTCACTAATTCTTTTGTATCCTCCAACCTAACAGAAACCAATCTGGAAACCCCGGATTCCTGCATAGTGACCCCATATAGTACATCCGCTTTTTCCATCGTTCCTTTTCGATGAGTGATAACGATAAATTGCGTTTCCTCGCTATACATCTTTACATATTTAGCAAACCGCATCACATTTGCCTCGTCAAGGGCTGCCTCAACTTCGTCCAATACACAGAACGGAACAGGCCTTACTCGTAAGATTGCAAATAACAGAGCAATAGCCGTCAATGCTCGCTCTCCACCGGAAAGCAGACCCAGATGTTGCAGTTTTTTGCCCGGTGGCTGAGCAATTATATCTACACCTGTTTCGAGGATGTTTTTTGGATCGGTTAATTTTAATTCCGCATTTCCTCCACCAAACAATTCCTTAAACACAATTGCAAATTCATCTTTAATTTGAGTAAAAGTAGACTCAAAACGTTTCTGCATCTCTTCATCCATTTCAGCAATTACAGTAAACATGGTTTCTTTCGCATGAACAAGATCATCCCTTTGTTCAGATAAGAAGGTGTAACGTTCCAAAATTCGTTCATACTCTTCTATGGCACCGATATTCACGCTACCTAAGTCCTCAATCGACTTCTTAATTTGTTGAACGCTTGCTTTTGTTTTTGCAAGGTCATCCGTTTTTTCGTAAGTCTCTTTTGCTCTTTCATATGTTAGCATGTACTCCGATTGCAAACGTGTTAAATGGTTCTCCAGCTCTACATCTAATCGATTTGCTTTAACTTCCTTATCCTGGACTTGTTTAATAATTGCCTGATGAGATTTATTTTGCTCTTTTAATTCTCTTTCCGAGTCCTGAACAAATTGCGTTAAATTGCTACGATTTCGTCGCTTCTCTTGTATATCATTCGTGACTTCTTCTTTTTCAGCAAGATATTTTTCAATATAATTGGTAATTTGGGTTTCAGTAACTTCATTTTCCTTCAGTTCTATTAATTCCTGTAACTTATCTCTATGACTTACAAACTGTCGGTTCTCTTCTTCAATATCCTCTGCTAATGCTTTCGTTTTATCACGCTGGTTCTTCACTCTTTCCTCGAGTTCTGCCAACAAGATCTGACTTTTATGGAAATCATGTTGAACTTGTTCTTTGTTCTCTCTTAGTTTGTTCTCTTGTTCACCTAATTCATCAATTTTTTCTTGTATGGTTGTAATTTCATTTTCGATTTTGTTTAACTCTTCCGATAAAAACTTACGGCGAACTGACAATTCATTTTCTTCTACTTCAAATTGTTTCTTATCTTGATCATATAAAGCTAAATTATCATTTACTGCAGTCAAATTCATATCTACTTGACTATATTTTGTTTTCGAATCTTGAAGTGCTTGTTGACTCGCACCAGTCTTTTCTTGTGCTTGTTCTAATTTTTGTTCGTTACGGTCAATTGATTCCTTTGCAGCTTGTACCTTTTTCTCAAACAACGCTGTTCTTTGTTGAAAATCAATTAGCTTTTGCGTAATCTCCTGTAGATCCTTGTCACGCGTGAATAATGATTGGTTTGTTTTTTTAGCTGCTCCACCTGACATGGAACCACCTGGATTCACTACATCTCCATCAAGTGTAACAACCCGAAACTTGCGCATGACCAATTTCGCTATATCGCTTGCGTCTTTTAATGATTTCGCTATGATTACATGACCCATTAAATGCTCAACAGCTTTTTGATGGGTAGAATCGCATTTCACTAAATGCGACGCAACACCAATGAACCCTTCATGACTTTTCACTTGTTTCAATAAACTTTCAGAAATGTATCGAGGTTGAATGGAGTTAAGTGGTAAAAATGTAGCTCTGCCTTTATTGGAATCTTTTAACCACTTAATTGCCGCACGTGCTTCATGATCGGCTTCAACAACAATATGCTGGGCCTGTCCACCTAGCACTGTCTCTATAGCATTAACATATTTCTTTGGCACATCGATAAGCTCAATTACAGCACCATGGATGTTTGTTAATTTATTCTCTTCCCTTGCCTTTAGGACGGCTTTAACACCATGGAAGAAACCTTGGAAATCCTCTTTCATTTCTTCCAGCATTTCTTTCTTGGACTTCATTTTCTCTATGTATTGAAGTCCTTGATTAAGCTTCATTTGTAATTCCTGGTACTCACTTTTTTCTTTGCTAAGTGTATCTTTCAATCTTTTAACTTCATCTTCATTAGACAAATAGGTTTTTTGTAAATTATGAAGTGTTTCAGTAATTTTCGATTTCTCTTTTTCTAATTTTTCTCTTGTCTGCACGATGTCACTGTTCTTATCTTCTTGCGTTTCTTTCTTAACAGTAATTTGTTTGATTTGCTGATCGATTGATTGTTGTTCATTTCGATTTGCAGCTCGACTATTCAGAAACTCAATATATTCTGATTTGAGTTCTTCAATTTGATCTGCAATCGACTCTTTATCTACGGTCAGTTGTTTTTCAAGATCAACTACTTTTTCTTTAACCGTATTTCGTTCTTTTGATAATGAAGAAAGCTTTTCTTTTTCTTCTTTAAGTTCTTCATCTAAATGATGGATTCGTTCTTCCGTTGCTTGTTTATCTGTTTCTAGCTTTGTTTTATTCTCCTCAAAATGCTTCATCCGTTCGTTCAACACATGCTTTTTACCTTCGAACTGCTCTAGTTTTTGAGTGATTTCTAACAACGCTTCTTGTACCTGCTCTATTTCATCGTCTAAAGCATTAATTTTGCTACGTTCTTCTTCAAGAATAGCCTCTTTTTTCTGAATATCTGTTTTTATTGTCAAATCATTCATTTTTTCTTTCTCTAATTCTTCAAGTAGTTGCTGCCACTCACTATGTAATTGCTCTATTTCCGTAATCATTAAAGAGATTTCTTGTTGCTTTAATTGTTCCATTGCGTGATTGTATTTCTTTGCTGTCTCTGCTTGTTCCTTCAAAGGACCTAGCTGTTGTTCTATTTCATGGATGATATCTTCTACACGGTTTAAATTTTCTTGTGTTTCGGCTAACTTATACTCCGCTTTCTTTTTTCGTTGCTTATATTTCAAAACTCCAGCAGCTTCTTCAAAAATTGTTCGTCGTTCTTCTGCTTTAGAGCTTAAAATTTCCTCAACTTTACCTTGACTAATAATGGAGAACGCTTCCCGGCCAAGTCCAGAGTCCATAAATAAATCAACAATATCTTTTAACCTGCATGTCTGCTTATTAATATAGAATTCACTATCACCTGAACGGTATACACGTCTCGTAATACTAACTTCTTCATAATCAAGCGGCACTGCCTGATCACTGTTATCAAGTACGAGTGTAACTTCAGCTACATTCAATGCTCTTCTTGTATCACTACCTTGGAAAATAATGTCTTCCATTTTAGATCCACGCAATGATTTAGCTGATTGTTCACCAAGTACCCAGCGTATCGCATCGGTTATATTACTCTTTCCACTACCATTAGGACCTACTACTGCAGTGACGCCAGGAACGAAGTCCACTTGTATACGTTCTGCAAAAGATTTAAATCCAATACTTTCTAATCGTTTTAAGTACATAAACACATTCTCCTAATTGAACCGAGATAATCATAACCGACACTTGGTGCCATTAACAAACATTATTTTCTCTATATCTCTAAAATAAATTTGGCTTTTTACCGCATTTATTTTATCATAATAATAATGTTTTATCATTTATGTTTTTGTACAAATGTATACGAATAGCGCATTTATTACTACAAAAGAACAAAATCTATAATTTTCCACACCTTTTTATACTTTTATGGTTAGAAATTAGGAACTTATTGTAGCAATCCTTAACCTGTTAACTCTTATATACGTTATATTTATTAGCAAATGATATTTTGTAATTTCTTTATTAACATCATCATCATTCCCCCGTTCTTCTTGTATACACATAACTATATTATACATTTTTTAATAAGAGTTAGGCAGAAATAACTAATATCGGCTGGGATAATGAAAATAATTCTCCCCTCTTTTCCATAACTAACCTCGGATAAGTTCATGTAACTAACTAAAGATATTAAAAAAAGTAGAGGAGTTATCATTATGAAGAAAAACCAAAAAGAACGTACTACGGATATTATTATACTTTCCACAATAGGTACTGTTATTTCAGCCGCAAGTACTTTTATATTAAGATCATCAGTAAAAAATGTGGAAAAAAAGAAATAGTATCAACGCCCTTTATTATCTGTTGTGATCCCTGATCAGGGATCATCTTATTTTAAATTCTCTTAAAAGCAAAAAGAGGTTTTCAAAAAGTTAAGTAACTTGATGAAAACCTCTCTAAATCTTAATGAATATAATGGTTACGATATAATAGCACAATTAACAACAATATCAATGTGGCTTTTGTTCACATTTATGCAACAGTTTTCAGTGAAGCTTTCATGTATAAATTCAACAGATAATCAAGCTCTTGACTACATTTTATAGCCTCTTTGCTTGTCATTCCTTGAATCATTCCTATCTTAATCATTACCTGTCTTTTTTTGTTTATATACTGCAATAACTTTTCTTCTAACTTCAAAATAAGAATCCCCCTGTTTTCTTTCTTTTTTGACACAATAGAAACATTATGAAAGATTTTAGTTTTAATTGAAATAGCTTAGACAAGAATAGTCATGTTTTGATAAAACTAGACATACGTTGATCTTCTCTTTAACAACGATGCCTCACATATTTTCTATGACTTGATCCATAGCTGTCTTTAATGATTTAAGACTTGCTTCACTTTCTTCTTTTATTTTTTCACAAACACCATAATAGCATTTGATTTTAGGCTCTGTTCCAGAGGGACGAAGACATACCCAACTGTTTTTTTCTAGGATGAATTTGATTGCGTTTTCCCTTGGTAAATCCATTGTTTCATGCTTATTTTCTTTACCAAAAATCGTGCGTTGTCCAGTAGCATAATCTTCCATTTCTTTCACCTTTAAGCCCGCTATATCAGTCAATGGATTTTTACGAACACCCTCCATTATCATCGTAATTTTATCAGATCCTTCCTTACCTTTAAGTGTGAACGAGGACATCCCTTCCAAGAAATAACCATGTTTCGCATAAAGGCTTTCTAATGCTGCAAGTAGGGTCTTATCTTGTTTTTTCCAAAAGTGTGCCATTTCACATGCTATCATGGCGGCCTGTACAGCATCTTTATCCCTTGCAAAGCTACTGATCAAATAACCGTAGCTTTCCTCAAAACCAAAAATGAATTTTTCTCCCGTCTTATCAAACTGACGGATCTTTTCACCAATATATTTAAATCCAGTTAATGTGTCGATTGTTTTCACCCCATAATGGGTTGCGATTGCCCTTCCTAATTCCGTCGTCACAACGGTTTTAAGCATTCTTGCATTAGGTAGAATGACTGGGTCACTATGGGACAGGATATAGTCAAGTAAAAGTGCACCTAGTTGATTTCCTGTTAATACCTTAAACGATTGATTAGATTCCCTGACAGCAACACCTAATCTGTCGGCGTCTGGATCTGTCCCTATTAAGATATCAGCATCTACTTTATTTCCTTTTTCAATTGCCAATGTAAATGCTTGATGTTCTTCTGGGTTCGGTGATTCAACAGTTGAAAACTCCGGATCTGGCATAGCTTGTTCATCAACAACATGAACATGCGGAAAGGATAGCTGCGCGAGTCCCTTTAAGACTAAATCATAGGATGTACCATGAAGTGGAGTGAAAACGATGTTTAATGCTTTATCCTTTTCAAGTTCAGATTGTTCAAGTTTGGATATTTGTTTCAATTGCACTAAGTATGCATTGTCTACTTCACTACCAATCCAAACCAACAGGTCTTCCATTTCAAGCTCAGCTTGCTTCAAGAAAGGCACGGTCAATTCGTTTTCAGTTTGTTGAATATAGGAAATGATTTCAGTAGCCTCATCGGGAACGATTTGCCCGCCATGTTCATTATAAACTTTAAAGCCATTGTATTCTGGTGGATTATGACTGGCTGTAATCATGACTCCAGCAACTGCTCCTAAATATCGAACAGCAAATGACAAAACTGGTGTTGGATGAATTGTGTCAAATACATATGTTTTAATACCATATGACCCTAGAACCTTAGCTGTTTCAAGTGCGAACTCCTGTGACATGTAACGTGAATCGTATGCAACCACCACACCACGATCATTTACCTTGACACAATTTACTTTTAAATAATTCGCAAGACCATTAACAGCCTTTCTAATGGTATATATATTCATCCGGTTAATACCAGGCCCAAGAACGCCGCGCATTCCGCCTGTTCCAAATGTTAATTCTTTATAAAAAGCATCTTCTATTGCTGCTTGATTACCCTTAATATGGTTTAATTCCTTTTTCAAGGAAGAGTCTAAGTTTTGGAATGAATTCCACTTCTCATAAACTGTTTTCCACGCGTTCATTTAATAATCCCCCTAGTTAGGCAGAAGAAACGAATCCTTATCAATCAGTTCGCTTCTTCGACGCCTAAAGATCAGACTTTTAGCTCAGATCTGATTTTTCTTTTACCTAAGTTTTGGCGACAACGTGTCTACTAGTTACTATAAAAAGTATTTAATCGCTTTTCCCCTCTACATTTCTGTTTTCCTTTAATTTTCTGGTTCCCTTCTTGCATTTGTCCTCATTACTAGTTTGGTTCTCATCATTGGTATTTTTGTTACGGGCTTTGTTTTTTTCCCTAATAGCCTGTAATCTTCTGCTCTCCAATAGTTTTCTTCCGGTGATACTCTTACGTTCGTTCTCATGACTTGATTGTTCAAAATTTCCATGGGTATTCATGTTTTCGTCATCTTGGACATTCTTATTCTCTAATTCTTCCCAAACGGATAAAATATCGTTTACTACCCTATCCCACGTATAATTTTTTTCTGCCAAGGTCCGGCCATACTCCCCCATTTCTTTACCAATTTTCGGATTTGAAAGGAGATAGGATAAGTGTTTAACAAACTCTCCCGTATCTTCTGGGTTCTCTACCAAAATTCCATTTTTATATGGCTCTATAACCTCTTTGTTTCCCCCACGATCTGTCGTAATCATGGGTAACGCCGCAGCCATTGCTTCATAATGAACTCGGGCAAGTGGCTCTTGCCATTGAGACGTACAGACGAAAATATCAGAAGCAGCAAACCAGTCTTGAATTTTATCAGGTGAGACAAAACCTGTTTGTACAACTTGAATAGGAAGTCGATCTGCCAGAGCGCGAACATAAGCAATATAATCAGTTAAAGAATTATCACTAAACCATTTACTTCCCATAATCACCAAAGCTACATTATCATGCTTTTTTGTTAATTCAGGGATTGCACGAATTAGAACATCAATTCCTTTATTAGGTGAAAGCCTACCAGCGTATAATATGACTTTTTTACCGGTAAGATTATGCTCTTTCCTTAAACTTTTTCTCATTTTTCTTACATTTACTGAGTAAGAAGAAGCAAAACGATCTAGATCTACACCTGAATATATCGTTTGTAGCTTAGGTGACGCTTCAGGGAACAAATCCTCAATGGTTTTGGCTATATAATTACTAATCGTAATTATTTTATCAACTTTTTTTACCGCTGAAGCTCCCTCTTCTGGATCAATTTTTTCAGGTTTAAACATATCATTATGCATACTTAAAACAATTTTAGATTCTGGAGCTAACTCACGTACCGCATTTACTAATCGTGGTCGGTTAAAAATATGAATTAAATCATACTTTTCGGAAGACGCTTTTAAAAAATCTACAACGTTTTCACGATAGTTTTCCAAAACCCCACCTTCTACTCGGATATAACGAACATTATTTTTCGTTTCTTCATTTGGTAATGACTTATCACTTCTCCCTAAGACTGTAATTTGATGCCTTTTCTGTAATGTTGGAAGCGCTCCGTCAATATACGTTTGTATGGCTCCTCCGCGGATGGGGGGAAGTGGTAATTTTTCCGTGCAGATGATTAAAACATTCATTTAGATAATACCTCCTTTCCTATTTTTGGCTAACTCCTCTAAAACTGGCCACTTTTGTTTTTCGAGATCAATTATTAATTGTAACTCTTGCTCTAACTCCGAATTCATTAAAGTTGTAGGAGAGTAGATAATATGTTTTACATTTTTATAAAACAAGTTCGGTAGTGATAAATCTATTAGTAACATCTCATAGTCTTCATCTGTAATTGGATTTGCCTGATCATACGCTTCAATCATTTCCCTTATCCAGTTTATATCCCACACTTCTAGAAAATGCATGCGATCAATAATCAGTTTTCTTAAATCACGAATTGCGATGTCATAGGATACACCATCTAAGTCAATAACCCACATTCCATCTTCAGCCATTTGTGCATTGGACCATCCATAGTCTTGATGTACAAGACTTGCTTCTTGTGTTCCTTTAGAAACTATCTCATTATACGAAGAGCTTTCCAGCCGTTTCCGGGCCTGACGTACTTGTTCCTGATACATGTCAAGAACGGAAAGAATGGTTGAGCTTGCAGGCATTTCATTATATGCGTTCGCAATATCCCCAAACCAGCCAAGCTTCTTTTCCATACGCTCATAGGTTCTCGGCCATCGATGAATACGGGAGACATTTTCTGCCCCTTCTGGACGTACATATCCTTTTGATAGTTTATGAAATTCTCCTAAGGCATAACAAAGTTTTTTTGTCCCTTCTAAATCCTGCGGAAGCCCATGTAAAGTTTCAATCCACTTTGCTACAAACCAAACTTTTCCACCCATTTCAACATCATTTTGTCCCTTTTTTGTTTTGATAATAGTTGGAACCCTAGCGTTTTTTTCATTCACTAAATATTCTTGAGCCCCTAGACTAAATCTACTGCGTGTTGGCCTGCGGTGTAATAACTTTAAACTAAAAGGACCTTTATTGGTATCAATTTTCCATATGGCCCCACCTTGTACGTCTTTTATTGCCATAACGGTCATTTGGTGAACGTCAAAATCATAAAACTTTAAAACTTGTTGTGCCATATCCTCGATATAGGTTGGAACATAGAGAGAGTCTAGTGCATTCTCTTGAGACCATGGTTTTATTTGTTCAGTCATTTTTTCACCTCCGTATAAACATTCTATTCATCTATAGCTATAATGTATGGTTATATTACTTACTAAATAATAAATAGATAGAGAAGCCTACCAAAATGTGACTGTGGTGCGCCTTTATTTGTATTTTCATGTTATATGCCGTTACTGATTTTATAGAAAACAATATATTATTTGTACGGCTCGTTTAAAAGAGGGGAAATCTCATGAAAATTTTATTTATAGGGATGGGTTACGTTGGAACTACTATGGGAGTTGTCTTAGCAAATGCAGGCCACGAAGTTACTGGTTTAGACATTGATAAGGAAAAAATAGCATCTTTAAAAAAGGGAGAATTATATTTTCACGAGCCGAATTTACAGGAGATGCTAATGAATCAACTTCAAAACCAAAGGATACGTTTTACTTCGGATCCAAAAGAGGCTATTGCAACTAATGACATTCTCTTCATTACTGTAGGCACACCATCCCTAACAAACGGAAATACCGATTTATCTTATGTAAAAAAAGTCGCACAAATGATTGGTCAGTTTAGGACCTCTGAACAAACTGTTGTTGTAAAAAGTACTGTCCCTATCGGCACCACGGAAAAAATCGAGCAGTGGATTACGCAAGAAAGCCATGAATGTTTACCAGTAAATGTAGCTATGAATCCAGAGTTTTTAAGAGAAGGCAGTGCCTTACATGACGCTCTTTATCCAGATCGAATTGTAATAGGCAGTAACAATACCGAGGCGCTTGAAACAGTAGAAAAAGTCTATCAAAGCTGGACCTGTCCTATTTTACAAACTACACCAAGAGCAGCAGAAATGATTAAATATGCCTCAAACGCTTTCCTAGCCACTAAAATTTCTTTTATAAATGAATTGGCGAAGCTTTGCGATACGCTCGGGGTTAATGTTCATGATGTTTCGGAGGGAATGGGGTTAGATAACCGAATCGGATCTGCCTTCCTTCAGGCTGGTTTAGGGTATGGAGGATCATGCTTCCCTAAGGATGTAAAAGAACTTTTGTGAACGGCTGGATCTTATCAAATCCCACTTCAAATTTTGAAACAAGTCGAAATGATTAATCAAACACAACCTCAATACTTCCTAGAAAAAGTAAGAAACAGTTTTCATTCCCTAGAAGGAAAAAAAGTTACTGTATTCGGGTTGTCTTTTAAACCCCATACAGACGATACGCGTGAATCCGTATCTTTTCCAATCATGAAGCAATTGCTAGATGAAAAAGCAAATGTGGTTGTACATGATCCGATTGTTCATCTCTCAAAATATTGGTTAGACAAAGGGGTTACGCAATGCAGCGATCCTTATGAAGCTGCCCTGGAATCTGACATAATCCTTATTTGTACCAACTGGCCCCACTATGAGGAACTAGATTGGGCGAAGGTACGGAATATAGTCCACCATGCTTTTGTTTTTGATGGCAGAAATATGCTGGAGGCTGGAAAAATGAATGAATTAAATTTTAATTATGAAGGCATAGGCTATCCCTAATGTCTTGTTAAGAAAGGAGGGAGAAAATGAAAGGATTAATCCTGACTGCTGGAAAAGGAACTAGATTAAGGCCATTATCTTATACCAAACCTAAACCTTTGTTGCCCGTTGCAAATAAAGCCGTTATTAGTTATGGAATCGACCGTTTATACAGCTTGGGAATACGGGACATTGGATTAGTTATTCAACAAGACCAAAAGGAACTAGTTGAAAAGTATATACAGTTGGAAGCTAGAAGAGACATTCGGTTTCATTATATATATCAACACGAACAAAAAGGAATAGCCCACGCTGTAAAGCAAGCAGAGGATTTTATCGATAACAACTCTTTTGTTTTACTACTAGGCGATAACTTGATAGAGGATCCCTTAAACTCGTTAATGGACCATTTCAATAAAAAAGACATCCACGGAACTGTGATGGTAAACGAAGTCAGCCGACCAGAAGATTATGGCATTGCTGAAATAAAAAATAATAAAATCATAAACATTGAGGAGAAACCAGTAAATCCTAAATCGAATTTAGCTGTCATTGGCGCCTATATATTTAAACCTACTATTTTTAGAGCCATTCATGCTATCTCTCCTTCCGCCCGAGGAGAGTATGAAATTACAGATGCAATCCAATGGATGATTGATCATGGATACACGATCAATTACGTGAAAGCAAATAAACCTACCTTTGATGTGGGAACAATGGAACGATGGTTAGAAGCTAATCAATGGATGCTTAAGCAAAATAGTGATCAATGGGATGATGAATTTAATAATGGAAATGTTCAAGACTCTGTTATCATTCCGCCTGTGAAAATAGGTGATAATTGTAAAATTAAAGACTCTGTAATAGGACCCTATGTATCAATTGAATCAGATACAACTGTACAAAAATGTATCATCAAAAACAGCATTGTATTAAAAGGCTCGTGCTTAACAAATATACCTTATGTAATAACCGATAGCGTTTTTGGAGAAAAAACGAAGCTTATCGGCAAGGATCAAAAAGATGATACAATTCATGGGATTTTCGGTGATGAATCTTCCATAACCTTTTCCAAATCCGCTACTAACAAGAAAGGAAAGCAAGAGTAACTTTTGAGGTGAGTCTATGATTTTAATAACTGGAGCTGCAGGTTTTATAGGAGCTCATGTGTCAAAGCGTTTACTAAATAATGGTCATTCTGTTATTGGAATCGATAACATGAATGATTATTATGATGTTGAATTAAAGAAAAACCGTTTAAATTGGTTAAAGAACGAAAAATTTATTTTCGAACAAATAGAACGGATAGATCGGGAGCATGTGAAGAAGCTATTTGAAAAATATCAACCTTCTGTAGTTATTGATCTTGCTGCCCAGGCTGGAGTTCGCTATAGTTTGGAAAATCCATATGCTTATATAAATTCTAATATAGTAGGTTTTATTACTATACTTGAAGCATGTCGTAAATTTAAGGTAAATCATCTGATTTACGCATCGTCAAGTTCTGTTTATGGAGCAAACACAAAAATGCCTTTTTCCGTACATGATAATGTCGATCATCCAGTAAGCTTATATGCAGCCACAAAAAAGGCTAATGAACTTATGGCCCATACGTACAGCCATCTTTATGGATTACCAACAACAGGGATCCGTTTTTTTACAGTATATGGACCATGGGGGCGCCCTGATATGGCACTATTTCGTTTCACAAAATCTATTTTAGAAGGAAAACCTATTCAAGTTTATAATAATGGTAATATGCAGCGAGACTTCACCTATATTGACGATATTGTCGAGGGAATAGTTCGGCTTATCGATAAAAAGCCAGTTCCAAATCTTAATTGGAATGGAAGTTATCCTGACCCCGGTACTAGTTATGCACCTTATAAAATTTACAATATTGGCAACAACAAACCTGTTAAACTAATGGACTTCATTTCTGCGATTGAAAACAAACTTGGTATAAAAGCAAAAAAGGAATTTATGCCCATGCAGGACGGCGACGTACTTGCCACATACGCGGATATAGAAGATTTAATCAAAGATGTGGGATATAAACCGAAAACTTCGATTGAAGAGGGCGTAAGTAATTTTATCGATTGGTACAAAGATTATTATGATATAGGATAGAACGGATTGAGGATGGGGCTGTTTTCACAGCTCCTTTTAACTCTCCCGCCCATTAGATTAATAACAATTATTACTAATTCCAATCACTTTTCACAATATGTTATTCCGTTTAAAGGCCCGTTGGTTACAGCAGAACAACTTAATTTCTTATCTCAAAAACGTTCGTTTTTTATACAGCATCCATTAATACATTCCTAAAATATAGTTTGTTGATCTATCAACAATTGAAAAGTTTCAAAAAACATCTCAGAAACAAAGTTTCATTATTTACTCATTTATACCTTTTTGATAATATAAATGTAATAACTATAAAAGGTTTACAAAAGGTTTTACGGATATACATACAGATTCTTTTCTTATTTTTAAAAAATAAAACAATTGTGAGGTGTAAATATGAATCTTGAACAGCCATCGGAAGAAAACCTAAAAAATATGCTAGATGAGTTAGCGGATCGCTTAAAGGTTGCTAATCGTAGCCTTTTGGATCCTGAGGATTATGATTTGGAAAAATACGATGACATTAAATTCATGTATGATATGGTAGTACAAAAAGGTCATTTAAGCGCGTCTGAAACACAGGCATTTATTGATGAATTAAGGTCTGTAAGAAAAGCGTAAAACCATGTTAATTAAAGGCTGTATTTCACATCGTGAAGTACAGCCTTTTAGCATTTATCCGTTAAACGTATCTAAAGCATGTTTTGCGGCGCGTTGTTCTGCTTCTTTTTTCGTACGCCCCACTCCTGTACCCGCTTTTTGATTTTTAACATATACTTCTGTAACAAATTCTTTGCTGTGTGAAGGTCCTTTTTCATCAACTATTTTGTATTCAATAGATTGATTTTTATACTGCTGTACTAATTCTTGCAGCTGGCTTTTATAATCCATCGCATGCGAAAAAGCACCGGTACTAATTTTCGGAAAAATAAATTCGTTTAAAAAACTAATAGCTTGATCATAACCTTGATCAAGGTAAAGTGCACCAAGGAACGATTCGAAAACATCGGCTAATAATGCTGGTCGATCGCGTCCACCCGTTCGTTCTTCACCACGCCCAAGCAAAATATGTTCACCAAATCCAAGATCGCGAGAAAAGTTTTCTAAAGATGGTTCACATACAATCGCTGCACGTAATTTAGTCATCTCTCCTTCAGGCATCTCTTCGTTATTTCGATATAAATATTGAGATACACCAAGTTCTAATACTGCATCACCCAAAAATTCCAATCGTTCATTATCCGAAAATACTTTTTCCTGATGCTCATTCACATACGATGAATGTGTAAAAGCCTGCTCTAATAAGCCATGGTCGTTAAATGTAATATGAAGTTTCTCTTCAAGTTGTTTAACATTCATTTTTGTGTCACCTGCTTCTATATTGAATATACGGAAAGCCTCGCATGAAGCGAGACTTTCTTTTTAAAATCTATTAGGACTTAATACTGTTTATGTAGTTAACAGCATCACCAACTGTATTAATTTTTTCAGCTTCTTCATCAGCAATTTCCATGTCGAATTCATCTTCAAGTTCCATTACTAACTCAACTACGTCAAGTGAATCTGCGTCTAGATCTTCTTTAAAAGAAGCCTCCATTGTTACCTTGGAATCTTCAACTTCTAAACGTTCAACAATAAGTTCTTTTACACGATCAAATACGTCTGCCACGATACTTCACCTCCCTTCAATGCAAGCCCGCTTCACTTTTCTTTCTGTCTAGTTCCGCGGGCTAGAGACTCGAGACATAGTCAATAGACACTCCGAGCACTAAGTCCATGTGCTCTACGGTCTCTTGACTATGCTTGTCGTCTCTATGCAAGCCCGCTACACTTTTCTTTCTGTCCAGCTGCGGCTCCTAGCGACTAGCAGATAGTTGGTCCTGTTGAACGTACGGATAGTTCACCGTACTTTTCACAGGCCCATCTATCTGTACGTCGCTAAACAGTCGCCTCCGCTTTTCTAACTACATCACCATTCCGCCATCTATGTGTAGCGTTTGGCCAGTCATGTAGCTGGAATCATCGGATGCTAGGAAACGTACTACCTTTGCTACATCCTCTGCCTGTCCTAACTTTCCTAATGGAATCATGGTTAGCATACCTTCACGTTGTTCGTCCGTCAACTCATCGGTCATATCCGTAGCTATGAATCCAGGTGCTACCGCATTAACAAAAATATTACGGGATGCAAGTTCTTTCGCAGTCGATTTCGTTAAACCAATTACACCTGCTTTTGCTGCGACATAATTAGCTTGTCCTGGATTTCCACTTACACCAACAATGGAGGAAACATTAACAATTTTTCCGCTCTTTTGTTTCATCATTTGGCGTGTAACGGCTTTTGTGCATGTAAATACGCCTTTAAGATTCGTGTTAATAACTTGATCAAATTCTTCCTCTTTCATACGCATCAACAAATTATCTCTTGTGATTCCAGCATTGTTTACTAGGATATCAAGACTACCAAATTGACTGATAACCTCTTTAATCATGTCTTTTACATTCGATTCGTTAGCGACGTCAGCTTGTATTTTAAAGGCTTTCACACCCATTTGTTCAATTTCTTCAACTACTGCCTGAGCTTTCGCTTCACTTCCCGCGTAGTTTATCGCCACATTCGCACCTTGTCTAGCTAGTTCTAGTGCAATTGCTTTACCGATACCCCTGGAAGCGCCTGTAACTAGTGCACTTTTTCCTTTTAACATTACGCATCCTCCTTATACCATGAAATAAACTTTTCCATGGATTCTGGATCTTGAATAGCAAATGTAAGCATTTTTCGATCAATCTTCTTAACTAATCCACTTAAGACTTTCCCGTTTCCTACTTCAACAAATGCATCAACACCTTTATCAATCATGTTACGAATTGATTCTTCAAAACGAACTGGTGAATAAAGTTGCTTAATTAACAGCTCTTTAATTTCATCATGCTCTGTAACTGGTGATGCTGTAACATTTGCATATACAGGGATGTTTGCATCTGTTATAGAAGTTGCCTCCAGCTTTTCAGCGAAATTTTCATTAGCTGCTTTCATTAATCTGGAGTGAAAAGGTCCGCTAACATTCAATGGTAAAACACGTTTTGCTCCACTTTCTTTCAAAGCAACAGACGCTTGATCAATACCTTCTTTTGTGCCTGAAATAACGATTTGTCCAGGGCAATTTATATTTGCTAAATCAACAATTTCTTCTGTTTCCAACGACTTCAAGGACTCTTCCACTTTTTCTTCAGATAATCCTAAAACTGCAGCCATTGCACCTTTTCCGGCAGGGAAAGCTTCTTCCATTAGTTTACCGCGTGTCGCAACTAATTGAACTGCATCTTCAAGAGAGATCGCTCCCGCAGCTACCAATGCACTGTATTCTCCAAGGCTGTGACCAACCGCCATTACTGGTTGTACCTCGGATTTCAATAAAAGTGTATGTACTGCAATACTTGATAGCAATAATGCTGGTTGTGCGTTTTGTGTCGCTGTTAATGTTTCCTTTGGTCCGTTAAACATAATATCTGATAACGATAAATTTAATACGTCATCAGCCTCTTGATACATTTCTTTTATTTCTGGATATGCATCGTAAAAAGATTTACCCATACCGATGTCCTGTGACCCTTGCCCAGGAAACATAAATGCTACTCGTTTCATTCTTTTTCCCCCTTGTCTATATCAATTTCTGATACGGTGTTCTTGATGGTATCTGTTACTTTAAATTCAACCATGTGGCATGCTTGTCTAATCGCACTATGGATTGCTCGTCGATTTGAAGAACCGTGTGCTTTTATAACCGGTGCGGCGAGCCCGAATAATCCAGCTCCTCCGTATTCACTGTAGTCTAATTTACCTTTTAATCCTTTTAAATCTTGCTTCATCATACCTGCAGCAATTTTTGTTTTAAAGGAAGACATAAATGTTTCTTTAAGCATATGGAACATGGTTTCTGCTGTTCCTTCAATTGTTTTCAATGCAACGTTTCCACTAAATCCATCAGTTACCACAACATCGGCCGCGCCACTTAACAGATCACGTGCTTCCACGTTTCCAATAAAATTAATGGGTGCATCTTTCAATAGCTCAAAAGCTTTCTTCGTCAATTCGTTTCCTTTTCCATCCTCTGTGCCAACATTCATCAATCCGACAGTTGGGTTATTAATTCCTCGTACTTTCTCTGTATAAATAGACCCCATGATTCCGTATTGCAGAAGATGGTGGGCTTTGGCTTCTACATTTGCACCGACATCCAGTAATAAAAATCCTTTGCCGTCAATTGTAGGTAATGTCGGGCTCAATGCCGGTCGATCAATACCAGTAATTCGACCAACCCCAAATAATCCGGCTGCCATTAATGCACCAGTATTTCCGGCTGAGATGCAAGCATCGGCACGCCCCTCTTTCACTTCTTTTGCCATTAACACTAGCGATGCATTTTTCTTTTTGCGAACTGCTCGTACAGGTTCATCATCACTCGTAATAACTTCGTCCGTATGTATAATACTAATCCTTGTTTGATTCGTCAAAATGGGATTTATTTTCTCTTGATTACCTATTAAAACAATTTCCAAATCCTTGATAGCTTCAATAGCATCCATTGCTCCCAGTACAATCTCTTTTGGGGCATGGTCGCCGCCCATAGCATCAATGGCTAATTTCATTTGTGCTTTCCCCTTTAAGTTGGTTTGACCGATACATATAAAATAACCCTTTAAATACTACTTCCTGATCAACATAACTTGAGACACGAACAACTGTATAGCCTTTATCATTTAATCCTTCGACAAATGCTTTAGCAACTACACGTTCCCCTTCTTTAACTTGCCTTGTGAAGGTTAGTTCCGTTTTCGCAGTTAAAGCAAGTTCATCATTAATAACAGCAACAGCAAGTGAATTTGCCTGAGCAAATAAATGATGACCCCTCGCTATTTTATTCCGAGAAAACACATGTTCAGCCCCTATATGAAGGATTGATATGGCACGGGTGTCAAGTTCAAGATCAATAACCTCACCAATTACCTCTTCTAGTGGCAAGGCTTTTACTGTCTCGTTCCATTGGTTAGTAGCAACAGACTTTATTCGTTCACGTAATTCTGGAATTGCGTGCTCCATTCGATCTAAACGGATGGTTTGGATACTAACATCAAACTTTTGTGCTAAATCTTCGTCTGTTATAAAAGGTGTTTCCTCAATCGTTTCTATTAAAGATCGTTGTCTCTCTAATTTATTCCGTTTCATCTATCACACCATCCACTATTTATGGCTATTGTTTTTTATGACTTGGTACTAATAGTAATATATAATAGGATTATTATTTATGCAAGCAATCCTTTAATCCAGCTTTTTTCTCATATAGGAATCATTCTCTAAGAGTATTTGAAGTTTTTGATAATCCTTATCTTCCTCTAATTTGTTTGATTCAATAATATCCTGTGCATCTTTACGGGCGGTTTCAAGCGCTTTGAAATCATGAATCATATCAGCAACTTTAAATTCTGGAAGGCCACTTTGTTTCTTTCCAAAAAAGTCGCCTGGCCCACGAAGCTTAAGGTCCTGTTCAGATAACTCAAAACCGTTATTTGTTTCGGTCATGATTTTCATTCGTTCTTTCCCTACTTCACCCTTTGGATCTGCGATTAGTATACAATAGCTCTGTTTATCACTTCGGCCAACTCGTCCTCTTAACTGGTGTAACTGTGATAATCCAAAACGTTCAGCATCATAGATAACCATAACTGTTGCGTTCGGTACATTCACGCCTACTTCAACAACAGTGGTTGATACAAGAACTTGAATTTCATTTGCGGCAAACTTATTCATTACCTCTTCTTTTTCATTAGATGACAATCTTCCATGCATTAAACCTACCTGAATACTGGGTGGGTAAAATTCCTGTAGCTGGTGAAAAAGATCTACGGTATTTTGGATATCCAATTTATCGGACTCCTCTATTAACGGACAGACTACATATGCCTGTTCCCCGTGGGAGATGCGTTTTTCTATAAAGTTCAGCACGCGTTCTAATGTATTTTCTTTTGTCCAAAACGTTTCGATTTCTTTTCTTCCAGAAGGCATTTCATCAATGATAGAGACATCCATATCGCCAAAAGCAGTAATAGCAAGTGTTCTCGGAATTGGAGTAGCTGTCATAAACAACACATCTGGATGCAAGCCTTTACTCCTTAATGCACGTCGTTGTTCTACGCCAAATCGGTGCTGCTCATCCACAATTACAAATCCTAGATCGGCAAATACAACATCATCTTGTATTAAAGCATGCGTACCAACTACTATATCAATCTTATGGTCCTTTATCGCTTCCGTTATTTCTCGTCTTTTCTTTCCTTTTACGGAGCCAGTCAGTAAAACAATCGTAGCCCGATTGCCAAACATGTCACACAATGACTGATAATGCTGCTCTGCTAATATTTCAGTCGGAACCATTAGCGCACCTTGTCGGTTTGCCGAAATGGTAGCATATAAACAAATCGCTGCAACAGCTGTTTTTCCAGATCCCACATCCCCTTGCAAAAGGCGATTCATGCGATATGGTGTTTTCATATCGGCTAAAATTTGGTTCAAGGAACGAGTTTGTGCTCCTGTTAAGGCAAACGGAAAGGTTTGAATGAATTCTTCTACTTTCATCGGGTCATAATGTTGTGCATTACCTGTAGTGGATTCACGCTTGATTTTTCGAAGTAACTGCATTTTTAATTGAAACAGCAAAAACTCTTCATATGTAAATCTTCTTCTGGCATGTTTTAATAGTTCCCGATTTTTTGGGAAATGCATAGCTAAGATCGCATGTTTACGATCTGGAATTTTATACGCTTTTAAATAATCATCCGGTATAATTTCTTCAACATCATTTATATGTTCTTTTATCGCAGTACTCATAACTTTTTTCAACTTGAAGTTGGTTAATTCGCCTTTTAATGGATACATTGGTTGAATAGCTGCCTGTTCTTCTGCATGCCCTTTTTTATAATTACTTACCGTGATTTGCAGTCGATGTGCATCCCATTTACCTGTAAGGGTTACGATATCATCTGCATTCAATTGCTTTTTTGCAAATGCGCGGTTAAACATAACAGCCTTAATAGCCACACTTTCTGTTTCAACAGTAAATGTCAACCGGGATTTCTTTTTCCCATAAAAAGAAAGGGAAGGATCATGGATTACCCTTCCCTCAATTGTTACTTTGTCCTCATGGATTAACTCGCTAAGAGGTTTTATTTCAAAAACATCGTAACGATATGGGAAATAGTAAAGTAAATCTTCTACTGTATTAATATTAGCCAATGCCAGTGCTTCTGCGAATTTATCACCGACACCTTGGATGGTAGATACGGATTCACTAAGCAAAATCAATCACACTTCCTTGGAAGACATCCCAAATATTTTTTTCTTGATTTCTTCACCTGTTGGTGTTCCCGCTAGGCCACCTTCTCCTGTTTCACGTAAAGCAGAAGGCATTGATTTTCCAATTTTATACATTGCACCTATTACTTCATCACAAGGAATTCTACTCGTTACACCAGCTAATGCCATATCAGCGGATACGATTGCTAGGGACGAACCAGCTGCATTTCGTTTCACACAAGGAACTTCCACCAATCCTGCAACAGGATCACAAACAAGTCCTAGCATGTTTTTCAATGTTATAGCAAACGCCTCGGATGATTGTTGTGGAGTTCCACCAGCCATTTCTACAATAGCAGCAGATGCCATCGCGCCAGCTGATCCAACCTCTGCTTGACACCCACCAGCGGCACCAGATATCATCGCGTTATTTGCAACGACGAATCCAAATGCGCCTGAAGTGAATAAATAACGGATCATTTGATCACGTGTTGGATTTAGTTGCTCCTTCACTGCAAAAAGTGTACCGGGAACACATCCAGCACTACCAGCTGTTGGTGTAGCACATATTGTACCCATAGCGGCATTAACTTCGTTTGTACCCATTGCTTTACTTACAGCGTCCATCATCAAATTACCTGATAATGGGGTCTTTTCTTTCATATATTTTTGAACTAAGACCGCATCGCCGCCTGTTAAGCCTGTAACAGATTGAACACCATTCAGTCCATCCTCTACTGCTTTTTCCATAATATCTAAATTTCTTTCCATATTGGCATAGACTTCCTCGCGAGAGAGATTCTTAACATCCATCTCTTGCCGAATCATTACCTCGGAAATCAATATATTTTCTTTTTCTGCAATTTCTACTAATTCTGCAACTGTACGGAACATAAAATATACCCCTTTCTATGATGATTAGCTTACGATTTTAGCAATTTGTATAATGTGATTGGCATTTTCTAATTCCTTTAAAACAGCGTCATCAACATTTTGATCCACTTCGATCACCATTAATGCCTCTTTACCCACATCTTTTCGATTTACTTCCATATGTCCAATGTTAATTTCATATTTTGCTAGAATTTTAGTGACAGAAGCAATGGCACCAAAGCGATCATTGTGCATGATTAAAATCGCTGGATGATTACCGGAAAGACGTAGTTCAAAACCATTTAACTCGGTTATTTCAACTTTTCCTCCACCTATGGAAATACCGATGAGCTCCATTTCTTCTTTATCATTACCAATCTTAATTCTTGCCGTATTTGGATGGTCAGATGCACCACTTTCTTCAATAAACTCTACTTCCATATTTCGTTCTTTTGCTATAGTTAAGGCTTTACTCATGCGTATATCATCTGTTTCAAAACCTAGTAATCCTCCAACTATTGCAAAATCGGTTCCATGTCCTTTATATGTTTTAGCAAACGATTCATATAGATGAATTTTTGCCCATTTAGGTTCTTCTCCAAATAAATTACGTGCAGCCTTCCCAATTCTTGCTGCACCAGCTGTATGTGAACTTGATGGTCCAATCATAACAGGACCAATTATATCGAATACTGAATTAAACTTCATAACTAACACCACCTGTATATTAATGTAAACCTACTTCTCTATTGTAAATTATAACAAAAATCGGTGGAATAATCATCTTCATTAAGTCTAGACTAAGTTACTAGTACTAGATTTAATCCACCTGTGTACATTGTCTTAAGGAATATGTTTGAAAAAGGGGGCAAAAAAAGTGGCGAAAATCACAAAGTGGTGTAAGTAGGATCTTATTTCTTTCTAACTTAATTTGATTCGCTTTTTATTAGCTATATACTATCCACAGTTTACGAAATAAATGTCACGAAAGTTTCAATTTTATATACAAACATTGCTACGTACAGCAACTGATCACCTTTGTGACTATTAGATTGCATTTATCCCGAATCTTCTGTTGTTCTTTTCTTGACATGCTTAAGATATAATAGGTACATTCGAGTCAGAATAGAGATCATCATTATGTAGAAAATAACAATCTACAATAACATGTTAGGTCTAATAATCAATATTCTTAGTAAAGAGGCAGAAAAAATGAATCGAAAACGAGAAAGACAAACAACTGAGAAACAAACTCTGTCAAACATTTTTGGGAAGACAGTTAAAATCGGAATTGTTAAATCAAATCTTATTCAAATGTTTGCTGGTTTGACGTTAGCTATGTATACCTATCACTATAGTCTACTTGATAAACTTCCGGAAATGATCTTTGCATTAATCGGGTCGTATTTAGTAATGGCCGCAGCTGGAGCTTTCAATAATTTGTATGATCGCGATATCGATATCATTATGGAAAGAACGAAAACGCGACCAACCGTTACAGGTGTAGTAAAGCCTAAAACAGTATTTTGGCTTGGTTTTTCCATGTCTGTAATTGGGATACTATCGCTTGCATTAGCCTCTTATTTAGCAGCCTTCTTAGGGTTATTGGGGTTGTTTTTTTATGTTGTTCCATACACGATGTGGAGTAAAAGGAGAACAATTTATAATACGGAAATCGGAAGTATATCTGGAGCGACTCCACCTTTAATTGGGTGGGCTGCTATTTATCCAGACATTACACACCCTGCTATTATCGGTCTTTTTGTGATTTCAGTTATTTGGCAGATGCCACATTTCTACGCCATAGCTATTCGTAAGCATGATGATTATAAGGCCGCAAAAGTTCCTATGCTTCCAGTCGTTAAAGGGTTTAGACGAACATATCTCCAGACAAATATTTACTTAATTGTTTTATTTGCAGTAAGTTTTCTATTTGGATATTTAAGCCTAGGTCTTATGTTAGTTGCGCTTCTTTTGGGTATTATATGGATTATTTTAAGTATATTTGGCTATAAAAGGATGGAATCTGAAAAATGGGCAAAAGCCATGTTTATCTTTTCGCTTATTTATATGACTGTCCTATTTTCGACTGTAATTATTTACTCACTTATGGGGATTATTTTTAATTTATACTAATAGGGTCAACCTTCTCAAGAAGCGTCATTAGCGTCTGAAAGGTAATTACTGACGCTGGATATCTAGAACGAATTATAAACACCAAACGGTCAATCACTTATGGAGATTGACCGTTAGAATAAAATTCCTTACATTTTTAGGGTATAGAACCACTCCCACCGATATTTCATTCCACCTGGCTTATTGCATTTAAAATTTCTCCCCATAGAGCAATGTACGTTTTTTGTTCATTCGTTGACATCGAGGTAATTGGTTCACCAAAATCTGCAATCAAAGACTCCAATGATTCATAATCTGCTTTCCTTACATCAGCATGAAACTGTGCTGTCTCTTCCACCCATTCCGTATGATTTCGATGAATAGTAGACAAAAACACTTCATCCTTAAAATCGCTAGGCAGATCGCCTTCCTTCTCCCATTTTACAAGCCATGCTGCCATTTCATCATTCCGGTGTTTTTGTTCTTCCTTTTCAACGATAGACATGATTAATTTCTGAAGCCAGGGTTCTAATTCAAGCTGTTCTTCGCCAATTATGAACTTTAATCTATCTTTATAACGAAACCATTTCTTCTCTCTCCGCTTAGCAAAAACACTCATTTTTGTTATCCTCCTGATCAACCAAATCTATCTTTTTCCGCTACTTCACCTATGTTGATCTACAAGAATAGGATTACCATCCGGATCTTCAATTGTAAAATGTGCTGGTCCTTCATTTGTTTCATCTGCTTCAGAAAGTATTTTAATTCCTTTTTCTTTAAGGTGTTTTTGTAGTTCTCTTACGTCCGTAAAAGAGTCGAGGTTTTCGGCTTCTTGATTCATTCCTGGATTAAAAGTTAGAATGTTCTTTTCAAACATTCCTTGGAATAGTCCAATAATGCAATCTCCATTTTTCATAATAAGCCAATTTTGGGTAATATCGCCTCCTAAGAATTCAAATCCTAAGTTTTCGTAAAATGACTTTGAAACATTGATATCTTTTACATTTAAGCTTACAGAAAATGCTCCTAGATTCATATTTGCTCCTCCTATAAAACTACTGATAATTTTAAATGTTGCCTAAAATACTTATATTAGTAAAGTATAAATGAGTACTGCGAAATACACAATACTCATCAAATGTTCCAGATTATGACCATTGTAAGGTTGCCTTACCTAAACGAACGGTATAGTATAGTTGAACAATTAAGTTATTTTTGTTGTATATTAAAAAATATATAGGGAGAGTGAGATAATGAGTAACAAACGTTTTGAAACTATTTATACTCAAGGAAAGCTAGAACAATTTAAAGTTCTTCGTGACAATGAGACCGGGGTTCTGTATATGTCGAATTATGCTGGTGCTGGAGGCGGGTTAACCGTTATGGTTGATCAAGAAGGAAAACCTTTAGTAGATGAAGATTTTAAAAAATAGTAGAGGATGTATCTACTTGCTTTCATTTAGCGTGATTTGTTAAAGATCTTTTCCTAAATTAGATGCATTGACTGTGACCCATATTTGTTCGAACGTTCAAAAAATCACCTTTTCATAAAAGAAATAGGTGATTTTTTATAAAACGATCGTATTGTTACTAGTGAATATTATTCTTTCTAAAATTACCGCCCTTAACTTCTGCTACTTCATATACCGTAACAAAAGCGCTTTCGTCGATATCGTTAATAATCTCTTTTATTTTACTTTCTTCTAAACGGTTGATGACACATGTAATTTCCGTGAATTGTTCATTTGAATAACCACCGAAAGCTTCTTTATACGTTGCACTTCGACCTAATCGATCACGTATCGTCTCTACCATTACCTCGGGTTGGGTTGTGATAATTTTAAATGTTTTCGAACCGCTTAAACCTTCTTCAACGATATTTATTACTTTTGAAGCAATAAAATAAGCAATTGCCGAAAGAATAGCCCCTTGTAGTCCGAATACGGTTGAAACAATAATAAATACAAACACGTTTAAGTATAAGATTAAATCACTTGTTCCAAAGGGTAATTTTCGAGAAAGTAGGACTGCTAGCATATCAATTCCATCTAATGCGCCACCATTACGCAAAGCTAGACCCATACCAAAACCGATAATAACTCCCCCAACAACGGTTACTAACATGGTGTCTTGTTGAATAATCGTTGGTATGTAATGCATGACGCTAGTGCCGATTGCTAGTGATGCAATTCCGATAATCGAATAGATCGCAAAACTTTTACCAATCTGCTGATATCCTAACCAAACGAAAGGAAGGTTCATGATGGCAATGAGAATGCCTAATGGTATACCAAATACTTCTGAGGCAACGATACTCACCCCTGTCACACCACCGTCTGATACATTGTTCGGGATTAATACCGCTTCTAGTCCATATGCTGTTATAAACCCCCCAATAATAATCATTAATCCTCGTAAAATGATTTTTAGTCTTTTGGGTTTGTGTTTTGTGATTTCACTCATAACATTTCCTCGCTCCAAACTTATTTCTTTTCGTTACACACATAAATTATCCCTATTTATGATAACATATCCCCGATCGATCATTAGAGCGATTTCATGTCAAAACCAAGTTTCACTGTTCCAGTTGGACCGTTTCGCTGTTTTGATAAAATAATTTCTATTTTGTAAACCTGAATCCAAGAGTCTGTATTATTCTTTCATGAATTTATAAATGGTATATCTATGAATCCATCCCGATTCACCCAATTCCGTCACAACGGAGACCAAATCAATTTGATGTCCCGCAGCTGCAACCTGCTTCATGCACGAAAAATCACCTGATGTTCCGCATGGTAAAAATGCTCTGCCTGTACCTCAAGTTTCGTGAAAAGTGACCCTTCCAAGGATATTTCTGCTTCAAAATTAGCTAGACCGACCATTTGTCTTCTCTTTTAACAGCTTCACCATTCGCTCATGGAAAGCGTGCTTGAGCTCGATTGGTACCTTATCAGCCTCAGCCCGCCACTTATGAATGTTGGCCAAATGCACATTATCTTCTTCAGGATAAACCGCAATCTCAGCAAGCGTTGGGGCATACGGATGGGTCGCCACAAATGCCGATAACTTTTTCATCACAAGCGGATAATCCATCTGCTTGAGCTGCGGAATCAGCAAACTTGCTTTTCGCTTTGTAACTTCAAATTTTGGGTAAATGTCCCGGATTGTTTCCAGCACATTAATTGCTTCTTGTTTATTCATAACCCTGCCTCCGCTCGTAATTCGTCAAAAATGGACATCCCACTTGGGCTTGGTTTTTTGCGAAATGGCACCGTATTATCTCCCCGTGATGCACTTTTCTGTGTTTCATATGCTTGTACATCCTCAACCGAACAAATATTTGCCGTACACCATTCCTGTAAAATTTTCTCCAAATAACGAAAAGTTCGCCCATTATTTTTCACCATGATTTTAATCGCCTCAAGCATCACATCTTCGCCAAGCTTCTCACACCATTCCAAAAATTCACACTTCACAAGTGGACTAAGCTCCCCAATGTTTTCTTCGTAAATTGTAACAACTTTTTTCACGCGCGCTTCTTCCCCCTCCTCTTCTTCTATTTCTTTTTCTTTTACTTTCTTTTTAGGTATGGTCAAGGATTGGTCGGCTGATTGGCACAGTGATGCGTCTACTAATTGGTCTGCCGATCGGTCAAGTGATGGCTCAGCATTTGGGAAAAAAGAAATCATTTTATAGACCGGCGCCTTCCCCTTTTTACCATTTTCAACTTGAATTAACCCTTCTTCCATAAGAATCTTTCGCGCATCTAATATTCCTTGCTTTGATAAGCCAGTTAATTGTCCGACAGTCGAATTTGGCGCATTAAATCGCTCCTTCCACCCAGCAGCATTATTGACGGCCATCAACGTATGCCATAAACTAATCGCCCCTGTTGGTAGATCATTAATTAATAACCAGTTCTTAAACGCATTCAATTCTTTAATATAATTCATCATCATTTCCCTTTCCGGTATATAAGTTAAAAAAGAAGAGCACAACAAACCCACGTATCATGCTAGATACGTAGGCTTGTGTACTCTTGATCTTGAATCCATAAATCAATTGATTGCATTGTAAATAAAATACGCGTTCCAATCTTCATGTGTGGAATCTGTTTCTCCTTAACCAGTGCATAAATGGTATCCGTATGCACCCCTAGATAATTCGCCACTTCTTTAACTGTTATAGTCTGCCGTTCCAAATAAAATCCCTCCTCTTACGATTAGATAAAAGTGAAATGTACCGTATTTAATCGGATAAAAACATTTCCTAATACTATAATCGTATGAAGGTGGGATTTGGTGGCATTAATTTGAAAGTTTTTTTAAAATTTATTTTGTCTATGTTAAATAGCATAAATAAATATTAATTTTAGGCTACGAGATTAATAGAAATTTATCATCAAATTTGACTTCCCTCCCCATTCCATCTATAATATTCTCTTGTGGATTATACTTGATATAATCGGGTGGGAGAGGGATAGAAGGAAATATGAGGAGATTTCATGCCTTATAAAAAACAAGATCCGGGTAATGCGCTAAAGAAAGGTAATTGGCGTACGGAGATCATAGCTGGACTGATTGGTTACCTGACTACAGTATACATTGTAGCGGTGAACGGTTCGATCTTAAGTGAAGCTGGAATATCTGTTGAAAGTGGCATGATGGCTACGATTCTAGCAAGCTTTGTTGGAACACTGTTCATGGGTCTGTATGCTAAGCTACCATTGATATTGATTCCTGGAATGGGAATTAACGCGTTGTTTGCCTATTCTATTGTGGAAGGGACAGGGCTTACCTTTCAAGAAGGATTAGGGGTAGTCATCGTTGCTTCGGTATTATTTCTAATCACAGCGATTAGTCGATTAGGATTGATACTAAAAAAAGCGATACCTAATTCGTTAAAGCATGCTATTACAGTTGGATTAGGCTTTTTCTTAATCTTAATTGGTTTAGAAAAAAGTGGTTTAGTTGTTAGCGGTGAACATACGATTATCGCAATTGGAGACTTTACTTCACCAACCGTAATTGTAAGTCTGCTAACATTATTCCTGGCGATATTTTTATTTATTAAAAATGTACCAGCAAACTTTTTGATCACAATGATTAGCGGAACCGTGTTAGCTTATTTGTTCGGTATATTAGATAAAGGGACTAGTAGCGTAAACGTGAATGCGGAGGAATTAATATTTATTCCAGCTTTTACGGCAATCGATGAACTGTCATTCTGGTTAGCTGTTTTCCCGCTGGCGATGATTCTTATTTTTGAAAATATGGGATTGTTACATGGACAACTAGACATGCTGAAACGCGAAAACCGTTACGAAAAAGCATATCATGTTACAGCATTTTCATCGCTCGCATGTGCTTTTCTTGGAACATCACCAACTGTTTCAGCAGCAGAGAATGCGGCAGTAATCGCGTCGAACGGTAAAACAGGTAGAGCAGCCATCACTGCGAGTCTATTATTCCTGGCAACAATTTTTATTATTCCGTGGATATCGATCATACCAAATACAGCAATTAGTCCGATTCTAATTATTGTAGGTGTGCTAATGGCGCAAAACATTCGTCATATTTATTTAGACGATTTATCAGAAGCATTACCTGCGTTTTTAATAGCTGTTATGATTCCATTCACGTACAGTATCGCTGATGGAATGGCGTTTGGATTTATTGCATACCCAATTGTAAAACTAGCGCTTGGAAAGCAAAGAGAGCTGTCATTTGCATTAGTGATCATATCATCACTGTTTTTGTTTGACTTTTTGATGAAGATTATTGGGTTTTAATAGAAACAATAAGCCATACTACACAAGTGGATAAGAACTTGTGTAGTATGGCTTTAATTATTATAAATATTGTCCTGTCACAGATGTTTGATTTCCCCTGATGTCACTTGGTGTTCCTTCTGCAATAATACGTCCTCCTTTGACACCACCTTCTGGTCCTAAATCAATAATCCAATCACTCGCATGGATCATATGAATGTTATGTTCTACCATGATAATTGAATTACCTTTATCAATTAAACGATTAAATAATTCTAACGAATAGTGAATGTCATAAGGGTGTAGTCCTGTTGAAGGTTCGTCTAATAAGAAAAGACTCTTTTGTTTATTTTTCTTCATTAAGGAAGTTGATAACTTTAATCGTTGACCTTCACCACCGGATAATGTTGTAAGTGATTGACCAAGTTTTAAATAACCTAACCCTATTTCAGTTAATAATTGGAGGACTTTATAAATTTTTGATTCGTTATTGAAAATATCTAATGCTTCTTCAACTGAACACTCTAAGCAGTCATTTATATTATAGATATTGTACGTGATATTGAGGATGTTTTCTTTGAAACGTTTACCTTTACAAGTCGGACATACAACTTCCATATCATTAAAAAATAACATGTTACTCATAACATAGCCAAGACCTTCACATGTCTCACAACGTCCACCATTTGTATTGAATGAGAAGTGTTTAGCTGTGATTCCTTGCGCTTTGCTATCTTCGAGTTTGGCAAAAACATTTCGAATGTCTGTGAATACGTTGGTATATGTAGCAACATTTGAACGTTTCATTTTTGAAATACTTGTTTGATTAATGGTAATGACTTCTTCAAACTGGTCTAATCCTGAGACATTGTTAGCTTCTTCTCCTACGACATCAAATATTAGTGAAGATTTACCTGATCCTGAGACACCCGTTACACTTACAAGGGATTCTGTAGGAACGGCAACACTTACAGAAGCAAGGTTATGACGCGTGGCGTCTTGAATGTGAATGGCCGTTTTCCCTGCTTTTCTAACGTTTTGTTTCGGTTGACTTCTGTTTGAAATGTAGTATTTAATTAGGGATTGCTCATTATTTGTAAGGTCTCCTAATGTACCTGTACCAATTAATTCACCACCGTATCGGCCAGCCTTTGGTCCAATTTCAATTAAATAATCAGCTTCTCTCATGACATCCGTATTATGTTCAATCACAAGGACCGTATTACCTTTATCTCTTAGTTTTTTCATAATGTCCATGATACCTTCCGTGTCTTTAGCATGAAGACTAGCTGTTGGTTCGTCGATAATATAAACAACATCTGTTAAGTCTGAATCTAAGATGGCAGATAATCGGATGCGTTGACTTTCACCGCCAGATAAAGTGTTTGTCCCTCGTTCTAACGTGAGATAACCGAGACCTAGACGTTTTATACGTTTAAGTTTTGTTTCTATATCTTGAATATAGACATCAACTGCCGCTATTTCCTCCCCAGTTAAGTTCAAGCTACAGTCATTGACCCATTCTAACAATTGATCTAAATCTAACGTTGAGATTTCTGTGATTGAATGATCCATTACTTTAACATTACGACTATGTACAGTTAATTTTGTGCCATTACAGTCAGGACATGTATCACTATAGAAAAAGATAGATTCTTTACCCATATCTCCATTTTTTTCTTGATATTTTCGCCAAAGGTTTGTCATTACACCTTGGAATTTACCATCACCAACTGTTTTCGGTTCCTTTTTATCAGTGAGTTTTCGAACTTCTTTACTGCTTGTACCATAACAAAGTAAAGCGCTTTGTAATTCATTATAATTTTTAAGAGGCGTATTTTGTTCAAGTGGCACATTGTAATAGTTCATTGTGCTTTTGATGTTATCGAGCTGATACTCTAAGTAGCGGCCTGTCCATAATGCAATTGCACCATTTTCAATTGACAACTCCATATTAAATAAAGTGTTTTCATTAATTTGAATGACTTTACCGATACCTTTACATTTCTGACAAGCGCCTTCGATTGTGTTGTAAGAAAAGTGGCTTCGTGTGAACTTTTTATACTTGTGCTCACAATATGGGCAAATTTGAAAAACAGTAAAATCGCCATCTACATGTTCTGTTTCTTCAATGGCCTGAATAGGGTTAACTTTTTTATTACAGTTTGGGCATGAACGAATACCAAGCTTCTCATAAATCATACGTAAACTTGTGTACATGGCTGTCTTTGTTCCTACTGTAGATCGAGGATTAGATGACGTTTCCTGCTGCTTTAAACTTATAGCGGGAGAAGCACCACTAATATGTGCAACATTTGGTTTTTCAATGCCTTGCATTCCCATTGCCTCTAGATATTGTCGCTGTGACTCATTAAAAAGAATATCATGTGCGAGTGTAGACTTGCCCGATCCAGAAACACCAGTTATCACTGTCAATTTACGTTTTGGGATTTTCACACTAACATCTTTTAAATTGTGTTCGTTCGCATGCTCAATACTAATCCATTCCGTCATGACAACATCCTCCTTCTTCTATTGGAGAAAACATTATACATGCGATAATAAGAACATGCAAGAAATATCCAACTATTTACAGGTTTTTTGAATAATGTTCGAAAATAGGATAGAAAAGCCATATTCTACAAAAATTATGTAGAATATGGCTTTTCATTTTGACTAAAAACTATCCCCGTTTTGGTGTTATATTAACGATACAATTAATGGCAAACACTATTACGCCAACTGCAACTAGAATTCCTCCAACTGCACTAAACGGTACCGCAATTCCGTGTTTAGCTAGGCCAAACATGAACATGGATGCGATGAAAATCGGCAACCCCACCATGTGTAGCCAGAAATGGACAGCAGCTAGCTTGCTTTCCCCTGCTTTTGGAAACACTTGATAGATGACACCGGCTAGAGCAAGGGATACCCAGCCAAGTAAGTTAATGTGTGCGTGTGCTGAAGTGAATACAAACATATTGCCAATTCCCATATACATACCTAAACCAACACCAATTATAAAGTAGATGACAGCTACCTTAATAAATTTTGAAGCCATTGTTAATTTCCTCCTTCACTTTACTATCAGTTCGTAACAGTAATTTCACCATTATTCGTCGATAGTTCAATCATATTCTCACCATTTCCAAATACTGCATTACCACTATACTTATCAAAGATATTAATATGGCCATTATCAACATGTACATTAAATGTCGCATTTGTTGGTTCTTTGTCCGTTTCAATATTGATACGACCATTATCACATTCGAACACAATCGGGCGATTTAAGTTCGTTGTTTCAAGATTAATTTCACCGTTATTTGTTTCCCCGTAGAGTTCACCGGAAACATTTTTAAGTGAGATCTTTCCATTATCTGATTCGGCTTTTACCGATGTTGCTTGAATATCCTCCAACTCAAGATGTCCGTTATTGGTTTCTGCATGGATATCTTTTATATTTAGTTGTTCCGCATGGACAGTTCCATTGTCAATATCAATCTGTAACGATTCGTATTGCTTTTCAGGTAACGATACCCGTAATGTTAAATCTGCGCCCATAAAGTGAAAGAAACTAAATACCTTCTTATCCTCTACTTCAATAGACAGTTTATCTCCTTCGACATCAACGGATAAGCGTTTTTCCATATCTTCTCTACTTCTTCCC
Organism: Virgibacillus necropolis; assembly: GCF_044793635.1. Taxonomy (GTDB): domain Bacteria; phylum Bacillota; class Bacilli; order Bacillales; family Amphibacillaceae; genus Virgibacillus_F; species Virgibacillus_F necropolis_A. Next base: position 51,132 of record NZ_CP084992.1, on the reverse strand, counting down.
TCGAGTGCTACTTTTGCCTGTGAATCATCCGTTGGGATAATCTCTACCCTTTGGTTATCCGCATTAATTTCTATTTCTGTAAACGCATTATTGTTGACAATTCGCTCTTCGTCTACCGATATGGAATTATCTATCGATTGAAATGTAATAAAACTTCCCACAGCTCCGATCACTAACAGAGTGAGTCCGATGATTGCAATTTTCTTGATATTACTCATCTTTCAATCCCCCTTTCACAAGTGATACATTATATTTTAAATAACGTACGAATAAATTGATTAATACTTTTGTGGCAAAATACAATCCAATCACAATTAATAGTCCAGCTCCAGAAAGCATGATGGAGAAGAATATGTCAAACCATTCGAATGTGGAAGGATGGATCATGACATTTACCAAAACTAGAATTGGAGAAGCTACAAATGCAATTCCACCTGCCCAACTTGATAGAACGAATACAGTTAATGCAACAAAAGGACCAAGTACAATCACAAAGTTAAAAAATCCTAGACCAATAACTGCCCAAAGTGCGCGAAATATGTTACCCGAAGAAGCTGTTGTCTCCATCTTTTCAACATGATAGGTTGCGCGTAATTCCTTAGCAATATGTTGTGGCGAACCTAACGATTCCGCTATTTGTTCTTCCGTTTTGCCATCTGCTAATCCAATGTTGAAATGCTCTTGAAAATCCCGCAATATATCCTGACGTTCTTCATCAGAAAGCCCTTTTAATGCTGACTCAAGTTCGTTCATAAATTGTTTATTGTTCACTGTTAGCACCCTCCTTTATTAACTGATTAACACCATTTGAGAAAACCTTCCATTCTTGCATTAATTCCTGCAGATAGATTCTACCTTTATCTGTTAATCTATAGTACTTACGCGAAGGTCCTTCTTTGGATTCCTTTAAGTACGTAGTAAAATACTCTTCTTTTGTTAAGCGTCTTAGTAATGGATAAACAGATCCCTCAGATATTTCAATTTGATTCGAAATTTTTTGGACTAGTTCATATCCATATCGATCTTTTTTATCGAGTAAAACAAGTACACATAGCTTTAACACACCTTTTTTAAATTGTACATCCATTTGTACACCTCATCTCTTCTTGCGGTCTATAGGTTATTATCTAGTACTATATAATGTATAGTACTGAACAATAAAAAATATACCACACACTACTGTTCAATGCAAGGTACTGTTTTATATTTATATCCTTATTTAAAGGGGTACCGCCAACATTCCGAAATGTTGGCGGTACCCCTTAAAGATGAGCTTGGGATTATCCAAGATTGCTTTAATTGTTTAAGTGAAATTGATTTAAATAAACGAAGTAACCAAAAGTCATGTTCAGTGCCCTGCGACCGCTACGCAAAAATCACTACGCTTTCCGCGGGCTTGCGCTGAGCCTCCTCGATCGCAAAGAACGCTCACTGTGGGGTCTCATCACTTCGCTTTTCCGCAGGAGTCTCCGTGTTTTTCCTTCGCTAGGGTCAGCTCATAACTTCAGTCATTGGAGCTGCGGAAGGAAAGGCATCGGGTGAGACCCCGGAGTATGGAGAAGGCTCCTAGCCACCCTAAGGTGCGCGACTGCCCGCAGCGGAAATCACGTTTCTGTTACATCGCAGTTTATTTCCGTAGCGGTAAGTTATGTCGCAGTCATTCATGTAGCGCATAGTTATATCTTTTCTCTCAAAAGCAACAATCTTTACGAAAACAGCCTCAAACTAAAAGAAACCTTTTTTATTGAAGGTTCCTTTCTTTTTTACAAAGTCCTTATAATTAAAGATTTTATTTTTTAAACCACTTCAACCCGGCTTCGATCATCAGGTCATTATCGCAGAGCAGCACGCCTTTTTCTATTCTCTCTTCGTGCTGGAGCTGTTGCATAGAGCTGTTTTTCTTCTTCTGATTGTGGTGACACCTTTGGTACAGGAACAGGCTTCCCCTCCTCATTTACTGCAACCATTGTAAGAAAGGATTCTGTCGTTAGTGTTACCTTATTTCGGATTAAATTATGTGCGGTTACTTTCACATAAACCTCCATTGAACTTGTTCCGGCGTACGTTACATATGCTTCGAGCGTCAATGAATCTCCTACTTTAGCCGATGAAAGAAAATCGACCGAATCGATTGATGCAGTTACAACCGCACTACTTGAATGCTTCATCGCTGTTAAGGCAGCTATTTCATCGATATATGCTAATACTTTTCCACCGAATATCGAATCCAGATGATTGGTATCCGGTGGTAATACCAAACGAGTTTGAATTGTTTTTGAAATTGGTACTTCTAAATTTTCCATAAAAAACCTCCTCTAATTAAAAAAACACCTTCTACGATTAGAAGATGATTAGGTCTACACAAATAAACTTTCATTGGCATGAAATTTATCTAACGTAAACATCCTCCTATCTCCCGTAAGTTAAAATGCACTTCCTTATGGCAGGTTTCCTGGCTCATGAGTCATCGAATCCCTTTACCCTTCCCATTTCTTTAGAAACAGTGGTTTTAAAACGGATTCTTCTCAATACAGTGGCGGGACCGCGTTGGATTTTCACCAACTTCCCTTTTCAACTTTTCGCAAAGTCACCATAAAGCTAAATATTCAATTCGATTTATTATATCATGAAATTCGTCTATTTTAGTAACCAATTGTATATTGAACTTTCAGAATAATAATGAGATAATACATAAATTACACAATATGGAAGGAGTTAATTAAAATGAGAATTATCGATCGTCTGCTAATTTACCATACCTAATCCTGCTGCAGGAAAATTAGAGGTCCTCCGATTTTATAAGGAATAATCAACCTTTATAAATCCAAGGAGGATCAAACATGAATAAACAATTAATAATTTTATTAGTAGGAAGAATTGTAACAAACTTTGCAGATAGCTTTTATATGATTGTCACATTGTGGTATGTCAAATCAGTTACTGACTCTGTATTCCTGGTAGGCTTAACTAGCGCAATCGCTATGCTACCCGTAACTATTCAATTTCTTTATGGACCAATCATTGACAGGTTTTCCAAACGGAAAATTCTATATGTTGCTGTGATTGGACAAGGAATCCTGGTAAGTATCATTTCCATTCTTTATTTTTCGGGAATTCTATTTCTACCAATTTTATTTCTTTTAATGTTCCTGGCTCTTAGTTTATCGGAAGCAACTTATCCAACAGAGAGTGCTTCGATAGAAAAATTATCATCCCGTAAAAATTTAACCAAAGTAAACTCTATCTTTGCTTTTTCCTTTCAAACACTGGATATTGTTTCTGATGCAATATCAGGATTTCTTATCCTTTTTGTTGGCATTGGTGTCATTTACATTTCCAATGGAGTATTGCTTATAGGTACAGGATTGATGTTTTTTTTCTATTTGAAAATTCCTAAGTCAAAAAAAGAAAGTAATCCTTCAACTAAGAAATTCTTTGCTCAGTATAAAGAGGATTTTATTCAAGGATTTAGGGTAGTCAGAAAGCAAAAGTTACTTCTGTCGGTTATGTTTGGGGTAATAGCAATGAACGTCATGGGATCAATGGGAATTGCTATGTTGCCTATTATATCGTCTACCTCAGTTGAATTTGGTTTTTGGCTAACGGCAATGTCTATAGGAACACTGATCGGCACTGTAATTACTAGTAGGTTAGAGGAAATACCTCTTAACCGGGTTATGCCAATTGTACCCATGCTTTCAGGTGTATTTTGGATCCTGTCGTTTATCACTGTTGACCTAGTTTTCATGCCGTTTGTATTATTTGGCTTATCATGGGTAGGTATAGGGATAATAAGTATCTATATACAGACGTTAATACAGGTCAACTTACCCGAAGACTACTTAGGCATTGGATTTTCCTTTATTTCATCGCTACTTGGGTGTTTAAGTCCTTTAGGATATTTTGTTGGGGGTATCCTTGGAGAATTCACTTCAGGCACACTCGTTTTACTAGTAGCTGGGACAGGATATGTTGGTTTTTCACTATATTTCCTTTTTCATCCCAAATTAAATAAACTGACAAATAAATTAAGTGACGAAATAAACTAATAATAAAAAAGCAAAGGGACAAGCGCTCTTTGCTTTTTTACACGTAAGGAAAGTATAAACGTTTTGAGGAAACGCCGGTATAAGTAAAACTTCGGCATTCGCTATTAAGGATGAGGCGAATGCCGAGTTTTTCTAACATTTACTATTCTACTGAAAAAATATACGAATAAATCGGTTGATTTCCATTATGGACTTCAACTTCTACTTCTTCATATGTTTCTTCTATATACTTTACTAACTCTTCTACTTCTTCATCACTTACATCTTCGCCTTGCAAAATCGTAAGGATTTCATCATCTTCCGTGATCATACCTTCTAACAGTAATTTCACAGTCTCTGATTTATCTTTATGTGTCGCTTTAATTTTTCCATCTGCAATTCCCATGAAATGTCCGTTTTCAATCGTTATTCCATCAATTTGTGTATCACGAACTGCGTAGGTAACTTGTCCAGTCTTAACCTGACCACATGCTTCGTGCATTGCTTCCTTATTCTCGTTAATTTCAGAGTCCGGGTGGAATGCAAGTACAGCACTTATACCTTGTGGGATCGTTTTAGAAGGAACCACAGCTGCATTAACTTCTGCAAGCTCAGCTGCTTGTTCTGCTGCCATTATAATATTTTTATTGTTTGGTAAAATAAGAACGTTTTCTGCGTTTGCTTCAATTATCGCATTTGTAATATCCTGTGTGCTTGGATTCATTGTTTGGCCACCTTCAATAACAACTGAAGCGCCTAAACTTTCAAGTAATGACTTCAAGCCTTTACCCATCGCAACTGTCACAATAGCATACGGAACTTTTTCCTTAGGTACTGCTTCTTTTTCACCAACAATAGCTGTATGTTGCTCACGCATATTTTCTATTTTCATATTAATTAAGCTGCCATAGCGTTGACCTAATGTCATCGCATTACCAGGGTATTCCGCGTGAACATGAACCTTTACAACATCTTCATCTGAAACGACTAATAGTGAATCGCCAATTTCACTCAATTCATTACGAAATTCCTCTTCATTATATGGGTTTGCTTTTATTTTTACATCATCAAACTTAACCATGAATTCAGTACAATAACCAAACTCAATTTCACTTGTATCCATAAAATCCTGCGCAATCTTATGGTGTTCTGCATTCACCATTTCTTCCATTTCAACATCAGATGTAACACCTTCTGGAAGTTCTTCTCCTTTAAGTGCTGCTAAGAATCCCTCGTAAATAGTAACAAGACCTTGTCCACCTGAATCTACTACACCTACTTCTTTTAAAACAGGAAGCAAATCAGGTGTGCGTTTTAATGATGCTTTTGCTTCCCTTAGAACTGTTTCCATTAAAGCGATTACATCTTTTTCGTTTTTCGATGCCTCTACCGCAGCTTTTGCAGCATCTTTAACCACAGTCAGAATTGTACCTTCAACTGGCTTCATAACAGCTTTATATGCAGTAGAAACTCCCATATCAAAAGCTTGAGCTAAATCCTCAGTTGTTAACTCAGCTTTTTTGTCCATTCCTCTTGCGAAACCGCGGAATATTTGGGACAAAATCACACCTGAATTACCTCTAGCACCCATTAATAAGCCCTTAGAAAAAGCTTGGGCTACTTCAGAGATGTTGGAACTATCAAGTTTCTTTACTTCATTTGCTCCAGAAGTCATCGATAAGTTCATATTCGTACCTGTATCTCCATCTGGTACAGGAAATACATTTAGTGCATCAATTTTTTTGGCATTGTTTGTTAAATGGTGAGCTCCCAAGCGAACCATTTGTGTAAAGACTGTGCCATCTAACGTTCTTACTGTCACTATTCTTCCTCCTCTTTCACTACAAATAAACAAAGGTTAATCTTTTTCTACACGTACACCTTGAATATAAATATTGACTGAGTCAATGGACAGTCCTAATGATTTATTCAATGTATATTTAACCTGTGATTGTACGTTGTGAGCTACTTCGGATATTTTTGTACCATAACTAACAATGATATACATATCAATATGAAGATGATCATCTTCTTGACGTACCAGCACACCACGTGCAAAGTTTTCTTTTCGTAAAATCTCAGAAATTCCATCTTTAATTTGATTTTTAGAAGCCATTCCTACTATTCCGTAACATTCAACAGCTGCACCACCGGCAATTGTTGCGATTACATCATTTGTAATTGTTACATGGCCATCATTTGTATTAAGTTCTATGGACATAGTTATCCTCCTTTAATACCCATTATTGATAAGGATATTCTACTATAAACATGCAAATTTTTAAAGCACAGTTGCTTTTAGCGCATATAGCCCCTTATTACAATGGACGAAATCCTTTGCTCTGTCAAGATATTTTTCTTGATGAATTGTCCGAGATTCATTGCGTTATTCGCGTTCTTATGATAAATTATATAAGTAGTAAAATGACATTTGTATGAGTAGGAGGGATTAACATGGCTAGAAAATGTGTTGTAACTGGACGTAAAACTCACAGTGGAAATCAACGTTCTCACGCTATGAATTCCAGCAAGCGTAATTGGAAAGCTAATGTACAAAAAGTACGTATTATGGTAGACGGCAAACCTAAAAAAGTTTATGTTTCTGCTCGCGCCCTTAAGTCAGGTAAAGTAGAGCGCGTATAATATACCTTTTAAGTACAACTTAACATTAGTACATGTTTGAAAAGCACCCTTTTGAAGGGTGCTTTTTTACATTTTCTAGTCCGCTTCTGATCAGTCGCCTCCGCTTTTCCTTGGCTAGCTTCGGCTCCTAGCGACTAGCAAATAGATAGTCCTGTTGAAAGGTACGTATAGTTCGACGTACTTTCACAGTCCTTCCTATTTGTACGTCGCTGAACAGTCGCCTCCGCTTTTCTTTGGCTAGCTGCGGCTCCTAGAAGCTGCCGTCGTAAGCAATTGACACTCACACGCCAAAAACCAGGCGTTTTTCGGTCTCTTGCTTACGCTTCCGCTTCTGAACAGTCGCCTCCGCTTTTCTTAACTTAACTTGTCTATAAAAAAATAAGCTTCTGTCATTAATCTGACAAAAGCTAAGAGTCATTATTTATCTTTCTTAAAAATGCCTATTACTACCCTGACACATCCACCAACAAATCTTGGGAGCTTAATAGTATAAAATTTCATGAGTTCCCCCTCCTCCATTAACAAACACAGCTTAAAATTGGAATCGTCTATCCTATCCATCACGACTCTTTATAAGTAATAGTATGCCTTCATCAAAAGAAAAAGTACCATTATTTAAAAGAAGCTTGTTTGAAATGCAACGAGTTGAACCCCAAAATAAATGATAATTCTGTAATGGATAGTAAAATCCACTTAATGATAAGCCTTTTACATCTTCTGAAAAAGGTACAAAAGATATATTAGGAAATTCTTTCTCGGAAAAAATTTGATAAGAACCAGGTTCAAATACCTCAATCCGATTTGAGTTATCAATTATTATTCCAGTACATTTTCGCTTTAATAGCATGTATAACATCTGAATATTAATAAGCCCATGATCTAACCTACCACCTGTAACACCAAAAAAGTAGATAATATCACTGTTAAGTTCCAATGCTTTTTCAATCGCTATTTCAATATCTGTTTGATCTTTCTCTACTGGAAATTTAGTAAAAGACTTTGATCCCTTTTCTATTGTTATTTCTTCTTGTTTATTAATAGAATCAAAGTCTCCAAGTGCATAATCAGGTTTAATACCATTCATAATTATTGTTAATGACCCTCGATCAGCGCCAATCCATATATCAATTTTTTCTTGATATTGATCTAAGTCCGGAATTAATTCCTCTGGACCATTTGCTACAATGCCTATTGTTTTCATAACTTCTACTCCGAAGTTTCAGTTGCTTGAATAATAGCTTGCATTGCTTGCTTTCGATCTGATTTATTATATACAGCGCTTCCTGCAACTAGAACGTCTGCACCTGCATCAACACATGTTTTAGCGGTATCTACATTCACACCACCATCAATTTCTATTTCAAAGGACAGTTCAAGCTCTGAGCGCCATTTAGCAATCTGGGTAATTTTAGGCACTACATTCGATATAAAAGATTGTCCTCCAAACCCTGGATTAACTGTCATCAGTAATACCATGTCAACATCAGGGAGGATTTCTTTTATCGTATGGGCTGGTGTAGCAGGATTTAAAACAACTCCTGCTTTTACATTAAAGCTTTTTATTAACTGTATTGTTCTATGCAGATGTGGACATGCCTCTTGATGCACAGTAATTATAGAGGCACCTGAATCTGCAAATGCTTTAATATAGTCGTCAGGGTTTTCAATCATCAAATGTACATCTAACGGTAAATTCGTAATTGGTTTTATTGCTTGTACAATTAATGGTCCAATTGTAATGTTAGGAACAAAATGCCCGTCCATAACATCAACATGAATATAATCTGCTCCGCCTTTTTCAACATCTTGAATCTCTTGACCAAGTTTAGAAAAATCGGCTGAAAGAATAGAAGGTGCTATTTTAATCATATTAATACCTCGGCTTTCTTGACTGAATTTCTTCATAAAAAGTTAGATAATGATCATATCGAAATTGTGAAATTTCTCCTTGCTTAACTGCTTCCTTGACTGCACATTTTGGTTCCTTGTTGTGCATACATCCCCGAAATTTGCAGTCCCCTTTTCGTTCACGTATCTCTGGAAAATAATCGCCTATCTCTTCCAACGCAATTTCGTTAAATTCAAGTGCACTAAATCCAGGTGTATCCGCAACTAAACCACCAAATAGTTGAACTAACTCAACATGCCGCGTAGTATGTTTTCCGCGTCCAAGACTTTTTGAGATATCATCTGTTTTAATTTGCAGCTCTGGTTTAAGTGCATTTAACAAGGATGATTTTCCGACACCCGATTGACCAGCAATTACAGAAACACCATCATTAAAATATGCTTCTATGCCTTGTATGTCAAATGGCTCTTTTGATGATACCTGTTCAACCTTGTACCCAATTTCCTGATATGCTCGTGCGAAATTATCTATACTTATTTTTTCTTCTTCTGGTAGAACATCTATTTTCGAAATAATAATAACTGGTTCAATATCCTTTGATTCGATTAACACTAGAAATCGATCTAATAATAAAGTACTGAACGATGGCTCTACTGCAGAACTTATAATGAATGCACGGTCTACGTTTGCGATTGGTGGACGTACTAATTCATTAATTCTTGGTTTTATGTTAATCAGATACCCTTCCATATCGTTCCTAATATCAAAGTCAACAAAATCACCAACAAGGGGCGTAACTTTATTATTTCGGAACAAGCCCCTCCCTCTACATTGATAAATACCATCATCAGATTGTACATAGTAGAATCCGCTAAGTGCCTTTATAATTCTGCCTTCTGCCATTTATTCACCTTCTTCATATGCAACTGTTTTATTAAATACAACCTCGTCATCACGGTACACTTTGTATTCTGCGACCTGATTTGGCTCGATTGTTAATGTTATGGTATATTTCTTGTCTTTTGTAATAGTTTCCTCTTTATAAACCTCTGAAATAGAATGTTCCTTATCTTTTATATAAATCCTGACGGTTTGCTCAACTGGCTCCTCAGGTTCATCTGGTTTATTTGGATCATCTGTTGACTGATCACCGTCATCTGTTTGTTGATCAGGATTGTATGCTACAGTAAATTCAACAGTTTCTGAAACTGGTGGTTTTTCTTCTGGTCCTTTAGAAACGTAAATAGTTACGGTTTCCTCCTTTACCAATTCTGCACCCGATTCTGGTTTCTGACGAATCACTTCTCCTTCTGGTGTGCTATCTGAAAATTCTTCTTCAACATTCGCAACAAGATTCTGCTCTTCAAGATAGCTTGTTGCTTCTTCCTTAGTCATACCCTGAAGGTTATTTAGCATTATTACTTCTGGTCCACTGCTGTATTCAAATATTACAGTTGTATCACTTGGCACTACATCTGAATCAGGTGCAGGCTGAATTTGGGAAATAATTTCACCAGAAGTCTGATCAGAAGTTTTGTCGTAACCAATTACTTTAAATCCTTTATCTTCTAAAATCTGTTTTGTCTGACTAAAATCTTTACCGATATAATCTGAAAATGTTACGGTTTCTTTTCCTTGACTTACTACGAGTGTGACTGTCGATTCTTCTTTCACTACATTATCTGGAGAAGGATTTGTACTAATAACATTTCCTTCTTCTATGTCATCAGAAAAGGCCATTTCCTTTTCGGTTTTTAAATTTAGCTTTTGCAATTCATCTTCTGCTTCCTCATAGTCCATGCCTGTTACATCTGGAACCGTAACGTCATCTGGTTGCAGAAGATCTGGCACAATAAATAATGCAGCAACCCCAGAGGCCAATAATATAAATAATAGAATTGTAATCCATAATACCTTTTTCTTTTTACTTTTTTTCTTCTCTTTTTTCTTCACTTTCTTCTTTTCTTTTTTCTTTCCTTTTTTCTTCTTATTTGGTTCTTCTGCATCATCAGCCACAAATGATTTTGTAGCACCATTCGTTTGATGAACGATTGTGTTTTGATTAGTATTTTCATGCATTTGAGCATCTGTAATGATAGGTATAGCCTTTGTTTCTTCTCCTACTCCTACAGGTGGAACAAATTTATCTTCGTCTAACTTTTCAGGATCTAAGGCCGTCGCCAGTGCATCCTCCATATCATATACCGTATCAAATCTATTAAATGGATCCTTTGCAGTCGCTTTTAGAACGATATTTTCTACACTTTGTGGAACATCCTGATTAAACCGCCTTACAGATGGAGTATCTGTTTGCAAATGTTTCAAAGCAATGGAAACAGGTGATTGTCCAGAAAAGGGTAATCGAGCTGTTAAAAGTTCAAATAACACGATTCCAAGTGAATAAATGTCTGACTTCTTTGTAGCCATCCCACCACGGGCTTGTTCAGGTGATAGATAATGAACAGAACCCAGAATCGAGTTTGTTTGCGTTAATGCAGTAGCACTTAAGGCAACCGCTATACCGAAGTCTGTTACTTTAACTTGTCCGTAAGAATCAACTAATATATTTTGTGGTTTTATATCTCTATGTACAATATTATTAGCGTGCGCATGACCAATAGCTGAACTTATTTGTTTCATTATATCTAATGCTTCGTCAACATTAATTGGTCCATACTTTTGTATATATTCTTTTAAAGTCATCCCGTCCACATATTCCATTACCATGTATAAAATATGGTCTTCTTCTCCAACATCAAAAATATTCACGATATTAGGATGAGATAAGCTTGTCGCTGATTGTGCTTCACGATCAAAGCGAGCAATAAATTCTTCATCATTCGCATATTCCAACCTGAGGACCTTCAGAGCGACATCTCTCTCTAAGATAGTATCTGTTGCTAAATAAACATTGGCCATACCACCGCCGCCAATGGTATTTTTAATCTTATAGCGCTCATTCAAAAGGCGACCGTTTAACACGTAGGTTCACCTTCTTCCTTTGTATGCAATTCATGATGTACGATAACGAGTGAAATGTTATCTTCTCCACCACGTTCATTTGCTAAGGTTATCAAGTTTTTAGATGTGTCTTCTATGGATTCATCAGTTTCCAAAAACGATTGTAACTCAAGGTCGGAAATTTTATTCGATAAACCATCTGAACAAAGTAGAATCATGTTACCTGCTTCCCAAGAAATTGTTCGGATGTCTGGATAAATAATTTCCTCTGTTCCTAATGCCTTTAACAATACGTTTTTTCGTGGGTGATGTTCTGCATCTTCATGAGTTATTTGTCCAGATCTCACAAGTTCATTTACCAGGGAGTGGTCTTCGGTGATTTGACTAAAGCCATCCTCATTTATCATATAGCATCTACTATCACCTATATGTGCAACTGTAATAAAATCTGACGTGCATATCGACATTACAACAGTAGTACCCATACCTTTACATTCTTTTTGGCTAATAGATTTTGCGTATATTTCCTTGTTCACTTGGAGTATGACTGTTTTCAACCACGTCTCAGCTTCTTCAGGTTTATTTATTTCACTACTTTCAAGCCACTTTTCTTCGATGATAGCTGTAGCCATTTGGCTTGCTACATCACCAGCCTGATGTCCACCCATACCATCTGCAATGACAGATAAATATTGATTGGCGTTATTTATAAATAAACCTCCCGCATCCTCATTGTGATTTCGAACACGACCTTGATCTGTAATAAATTTCCCTTTCATCCCTTCACCCCTTGTAGAAAAGCGTAAACGCCTTATTTGAAATAAGACCCTGCTATTCATATACAAAATATCTTTTTTCTATTATTACATGAAGCTTACTAATAATGAAGAACTACTACAATTATTTTTTTATGAAACGAGTAAGAAAAAATCCATCTGTTTGGTATGTATGAGGAAATAGTTGTAATCCTTCATTTGAAATACCCTCACTATTTGTTAAGAAAGATGGTAGTTCATCAAAAAATGTCTGATCTACTGTATATTCTGGGTGACTTTCTAGAAACTTATTTACTACTTGATTATTTTCTTCTTTATCAACTGTACATGTTGTATACATTAAATAACCATTTTTTTTCAATAACGGTGCGACACCGCTTAATATGTCAAATTGAATCTGTGCTAAATTATGAATATCTGATTCTTGTTTATTATACTTAATTTCCGGTTTACCTCGAATTACACCAAAGCCCGAACATGGCGCATCAACTAAAATACGATCAAAGCTTTCAGCATCATGCACGTCCTGTAAATTCCTTGCATCTGCTTGTTTTGCATCGATAGTTGTTAAGTTTAACTTTTCTGCTTTATCATGAATTAGTCTTGCCTTTTTGGCATGTAAATCATAAGCATGTATTTTTCCTTGGTCGTTCATTTTTTCCGCAATATGTGTTACCTTACCTCCGGGTGCACTACAAGCATCTAATACCGACAAATCACTTTTAAGGTTGAGCATTTCCGCAACCAACATCGAGCTCTGATCCTGAACGGTTACATACCCTTCATTAAATAACGATGTCTTTAAAATATTTCCTTCGTCTACAACGATTCCTTGCATGGAGAACTTAGATTCTTGAACATCAAAGTCCAGTTCTTCCAAACTATTTATTGCTTCTTCTCGTGTTATCTTCATTGGTTGAATGCGAATTGAAGTACCCTTACGTTCAAGATTTGCTATACACATCTGTCTAGTTGTGTCTATACCATACATGTCTATCCAGCGCATAACGAGCCATTCCGGATGACTGGTTTCAATTGATATCCTTTTTGATGGGCTTTCAATTGTAGAAGTATCTGGGAATCCATTCCGCTGAATGTTTCGCATGACGCCATTTACTAATGCGGAAATACCTTTATGCCCCCTTCTTTTCGCAATTTCAACCGCTTCATGAATGATTGCATGATCGGGTATTTTATCTAAGAAAACCATTTGATAGACAGACATGCGTAACAACATCGTCACCCAAGGCTTTATTTTTTTATTTGAATTAATGTATGGATCGAGATAATAGTCTAAAGTTAGTTTTCGTTGTAATGTTCCATAAACGATTTCAGTTAATAAACCCGCATCACGTTCTGTGATTTTATGAGATTTAATTTCATGGTCAATAATTAAATGACTAAAACCACTATCCCCATCAATCTTAAGTAATAAATCTAATATGGTCTCTCGTAAGTTATTATTCAAGTGAATCACCCAATACTGTTCCTATTTTCAACCGATCTGGCGAGCCTAGTAAATAATCTTTTACTGTCATTCTTTTCTTACCAGCGGGTTGCATTTCCGTAATCCTTAATCCTTTTTTATTGCCACAAACCACTAACATGGATTCATTGTTTATAATATCTACTATTTCACCAGGTTCTCCGTTGTATTCATGATTATCTAGTTCAGCCACCCAAATTTTCATTGGTTTTCCTTGATACTTTGTAAAAGCGACAGGCCAAGGATTTAGTCCACGAATTTGGTTATAGATCTCATTATTGTTTCGTTGCCAATTAATTTTTTCTTGGTCCCGTTTAATGTTGCTTGCAAATGTAGACTTCGCATGATCCTGCTCAACTGGTGTAATTTCTCCCCTAAAAAGTCTGGGTAATGTGTCCATTAGTAGTGTCGCGCCAGTTGCTGCTAATTTATCGTGCATCGTTCCTACATTGTCATGATTTTCGATTGCAACTTTTTCTTGTGTCAAAATATCTCCCGCATCAAGTTTTTCCACCATATACATAATCGTTATTCCTGTTTCTGTTTTCCCCTGCAAAATTGCCTGGTGAATAGGTGCTCCTCCCCTAAGTTCAGGTAATATAGAAGCATGTACATTGATACAACCGAATGGTGGTGCAGTAAGTATCGGTGTCGGTAATAATTGACCATACGCTGCAGTTACGATTAAATCCGGCTGTAAATCGATAATTTGTTGATAATCGTCTGCCAACTTTTCTGGTTGGAACACTGGTATATTCCGCTTAACTGCCTCCGTTTTAACTGGAGGAGGTGTCATCGTTTTCTTTCTTCCTCTAGGACGATCTGGCTGTGTAACAACTAAAGCAATGTCATAGCCATCCTCAACAAGTGCTTGTAAAATTGGCACAGAAAAATCCGGCGTCCCCATAAATACAATTTTTTTCATCATTATAACCCACTTTCTCTTCTGTCTGGCACGTGCGCCTGGTCCAAACTCGCCTACATCATCTGATATGGTTGCATGTCAACTGATATTAATAAGTCGTCTTTACGTATGTCTGCTTCAAATTGATTTATACTGTTTCGTATTATATTTCGTAGATTTGGTTCATTTTTGTATTTTACCATACACTGATAACGATACCTATCCTTGATACGTGCCATTGGTGATGGTGTTGGTCCTAAAATTATGGTTTCTTCCTTAACAGAGTCAAATAACGATTGAACAATTTTTTGTGTAGTTTGTACAACTTTCACCTGGTTAGGATGAGAAATGGTGATTAGAGCTAGAAATACATATGGTGGATAATGAAACGTTTTCCGCATTGCCATTTCCTTTAAATAAAAATCATTGAAGTTATATTGACTCGCTAGTTCAATACTATAATGATCTGGCGTGTATGTTTGCACAATGACCTCACCTGGTAATTCATGCCGACCAGCTCGTCCACTAACTTGAGTTAGTAGCTGGAATGTTTTTTCCGATGAACGGAAATCAGGTAAATGTAACATCGAATCAGCTGTCAATACACCAACTAAAGTAACATTCTCGAAGTCTAATCCTTTAGCAATCATCTGTGTCCCTAGCAGAATATCCGCTTCACCATTTCCAAATTGACTTAATAGTTTTTCATGTGCACCTTTTCTTCGTGTTGTATCTACATCCATTCGAACAATTCTTGCTTCTGGAATAAGTTGTGTTAATGCTTCCTCAACCCGTTGTGTCCCTGTCCCAAAATAACGGATTAGATCGCTTGAACACTCTGGACAGATTGTTGGCATTGGTTCTTCATAAGAACAGTAGTGGCATTTTAATTGATTTAAGTTTTTATGATAGGTAAGCGCAATATCACAATGCGGACATTCCTTTACATGACCACAATCACGACACATTACAAATGTCGAATAGCCCCGTCTGTTTAATAAAAGGACTACTTGTTCCTTTTTTTCAATACATGTTTCTATTTTTTCTTTTAGCTTTCTAGAAAACATAGTTCTATTTCCTTGGTGCAATTCATTGCGCATATCAACAATTTTTACTTCTGGCATATCTTTCTCGTTTGTCCGTTTACTTAATGTCGCAAGTTTGTAAACACCTTTTTTTGCTCGAGCATACGTTTCAAGTGTAGGTGTTGCACTACCTAAAATTACTGGACATTGATGTTTTTTTCCTCTTTCAATTGCAACATCCCGCGCATGGTACCTAGGCTGATCCTCTTGCTTGTAACTTGTTTCATGTTCTTCATCAATAATGATGATACCTAAATTTTCAAATGGGGCAAAAATAGCGGATCTAGCTCCGACTACTACTTTAACTTCTTTCCTATAAATTTTGCGCCACTCATCATACTTTTCACCACTTGATAACGCACTGTGCATTACAGCAACATCTGATCCAAATCTTCCTTTAAATCGATGAACCATTTGAGGCGTAAGTGAAATTTCGGGAACCAATACGATTGCTTCTTGTCCCTTATCGATTACATCTTTAATGGCTTGAAGATAAATTTCGGTCTTTCCGCTCCCGGTAACACCATGCAATAAAAATACATCATGTGTATTATCTGCAATTGTTTGTTTAATAGGTGTAATAGCCTGATCCTGTTGGACAGTTAATGTTAGTGGAGCCGTTCGTACTATTGCGGAGTCATCAAAAGGGTTCCGGTACACTTCCACCTTTGTTGAAACCAATAACTTCTTGTCCAGTAATGATTTAATCGTAGAACTACTTGTATCTATTTTAGACATTAGCTGTTTTTTATTAATTGCCTCGGGGTATTGAATGAAATATGCCAGCAATTCCCGTTGCTTTTTGGCTTTAGTTGACATATCATTATACGCTTCTTCTAACAAATGCGCGTCAATTCCTGGTTTAATCATCGTTTCCGTTTTTTTGGTAATTTTTGATTTCACTAGATAATCTACTGAAACATCCCCATTGTTAATTGCTTTCAATAGTTGAGGATAACGAATTGTTGACTGAGAGAATTCTGTGTATGGAACAACATCGCGACCTGCAAATAACGATTCCATAGTTGGTTCAAGTTCTTCATCTGTCATTCGCACTAGTTCTTTTTTGTATTGTGATTTTAATACTTGAGGTAACATAACTTGATAAGCGGTAATATATAAACTAACCGTATTCTCAGCAAGCCATTGTCCCAGTTTCAATAGCTCTTCTGTCAAAACAGGTGTTAGATCAAGTACATCTATAACTTCTTTCAATTTATTGTGGGTTGAAGTGGTTGTCAGTTCAATAACAAAACCCATGATCTTTCGTGGGCCAAATGGAACAATAACTCGCATACCTGGAACCAGCACATGTTCAAGCTTACTTGGAATTGCGTAATCAAAGGTCTGGTTAATTTGTTTTGCTGGGACATCTACAATAACTTTTGCAACACTCACGATTTTTCATCCTTCATATCACGCTCAATCAATCCAAGTACTTGTAACGCCATGTCTTTTTTGGAAGACAGTGGCATTTCTTCTCGTTCTAGAGACTTATTTACATAGGTTGCGATGTTTGTTTCACTCCCGAATCCAGCTCCATGTGTAGAAACATTATTTATAATGATTGCGTCTAAGTTTTTCTTTTGCAGCTTTTTGACACCATACTCTAATGGATTAGACGTCTCTGCGGCAAATCCAACTAGAAATTGATTTTCCTTTTCCTCGCCTAACGACTGTAAAATGTCCCGAGTTCTTTCCATTTCCACATTCCATTCACCAGTTTGCTTTTTCAATTTATCATCAAAAATATGTTTTGGACGATAATCAGCGACTGCAGCTGATTTTATTACAATGTCGCTATCTGAAAAGTTATCATGCATCGCTTGATACATTTCTTCAGCAGTTATTACGTCGATTCGTTTTATAGTAGAGTTTGAAACCTCTAAGCTCACCGGACCACTCACTAGTGTAACTTCCGCACCCAATTCTGCAGCAGCCTCCGCAAGCGCAAATCCCATTTTTCCTGTTGATCGATTTGTAAAAAAACGAACCGGATCAATTTTTTCACGTGTTGGACCTGCAGAAATCAATAGCTTTTTGCCATTTAAGGGAGCACTGACCTTTTTAGAGTCTTGGTGTTGAATTACCGTATCGATAATACTTTCTGGTTCTTCCAATCGACCTTTTCCCACATAACCACATGCCAGGAATCCCGCACCAGGTTCGATAAAATGATAATTCCAGTCATCAAGCTGTTTCATATTCTTAATTACTGCTGGATGTGCATACATATGAACATTCATTGCTGGTGCAATATAAACATCAGCTTGGGTAGCAAGTAGGGTTGTAGATAGCATGTCATCTGCTATACCATTTGCTAGTTTACCGATAATATTTGCAGTCGCAGGAGCAATAATCGCAATGTCTGCCCAATCTGCAACATCAATATGTGCTATTTTTTGGGGATTCTTTTCATCGAAGGTATCTGTATAAACAGGATTTCTTGATAAAGCTTGAAATGTAAGAGGAGAAACAAACTTCGAGGCATTTTCTGTCATCATTACTCGAACATTCGCTCCTGCTTGTGTTAGTTTACTTGTTAATGCACAAGCTTTATATGCAGCTATTCCCCCAGAAACGCCTAAAAGAATATTTTTATTTTTCATCATTTTTTTAAGCCCCTTTTATTACTTTCTCTTTCAGTTATACCATATAATGGACACAATTCTAAATACATTACTTCAAAAACAATCAAAACCCCTCGCAATTTATGCGAGGGGTCTATTTTCTTACTTCTCCGTTACAAACAATTTATCAGCTAACACTTCTTCTAATGCGATACCCACATGTTTATATGATTTAGGGTCATCAATTAAAATGGAATTCGTATCGAGCATTTGTCTTGCGCGTCGTGCTGATAATGTTACCAGTGTGTATTTAGAATTAATTTTTTCTTGAAGCTTATCGATTGACGGTTCTAACATCATGAGATTTCATCCTCCAGTAATTGTTTGTATTGTTTTTCAATTCGTTCTCTCTTACAATGTTCACTTTGAATAATAGATTGAACCTTACTGACAGCATGTTCAACCTGATCGTTAACGACCACGTAATCATATGCGTCCATCATTTCAATTTCTTTCCTTGCTTCACGTAGACGATTTAACACAAGCTCCTGTGATTCCGTTCCACGGTTGACAATTCTGTTCTTAAGTTCAACAAGACTAGGTGGAAATAGGAAGATAAATACGCCCTCTGGAAAATTCTCTCTAACCTGTAATGCTCCTTGTACTTCTATTTCCAAGAATACGTCTTTTCCCTCTGCTAAGGTCTTTTCAACATATTCACGTGGTGTTCCATAGTAATTATTAACATATTTAGCATATTCTAACAGTTGATTCTGTTTAATCAATGCCTCAAATTCTTCTTTTGTTTTATAAAAATAATCAATACCATCTCTTTCACCTGGGCGCACATCTCTTGTTGTCATAGATATAGAGTATTTCAACTCCGTATCCTGTTCAAAAAGTTCTTTTCGTACAGTTCCTTTTCCTACACCGGACGGGCCTGAAAGAATAAATAATATCCCTTTCTGATCAATCAAAGCAGTACCTCCTATTATTCATCTGAAACCTCATCATGACTTAATACACGCTGACCAACTGTTTCTGGTTGAACAGCAGACAAGACTACATGGTCACTGTCCGTAATAATAACAGCCCTTGTACGTCTTCCGTATGTTGCATCAACTAATTTGTTCGTTTCTCTTGCTACTGTAATAATTCGTTTTATTGGTGCAGATTCTGGTGATACGATGGAAATAATTCGGTTGGCAGATACTACATTACCAAACCCTATATTTATTAATCTTAAACTCAACTTGGTTCCCCCTTATATGTATCTCAGATCATGCCTATTTCTACGTCTGATATTAATTATTATCTTTGATTAAGTATAGTATATTTAAAAGGGATTGCAAAACTAAAACCTAACATTACTAACTCTATCTATTATACATACTTTGTTAAGAAAAGCGCAAGCGCCTTGGTCAGCCCCGACAAGTTTAAGACGAATCTCTTAGTGATGATTTTTATCACAAAGAGATTTGTCTTAAAACCTCGAGGGGCTAGGCGCTGGAGCTAGACAGATTAACGCCAAAGCTTTATACTTTCTTTCCTTGGACCAAAAGAAAAACTCCTTCCCTGAAAAAAATGAAGGAAAGAAGTTTTTTTCATTTTATTGATTGTTTCTAGCGTTCTTTGGCTTATGCGTCCGCTTCTGAACAGTCGCCTTCGCTTTTCTTGTCCAGCTGCGGCTCCTAGAAGCTGCCGTCATAAGCAATTGACACTCCAAACGCCAAAAACCAGGCGTTTTCCGGTCCCTTTCTTATGCGTCCGCTTCTGAACAGTCGCCTTCGCTTTTCTTGTCTAGCTGCGGCTCCTAGCGACTAGCAAATAAATAGTCCTGATGAATGTACGGATAGTTCACCGTACTTTCACAGTTCTATCTATTTGTACGTCGCTGTACAGTCGCCTTCGCTTTTCTACTTTTCTTCTTACTTTTTTGTGAATCCAAAAAATACGGTTGGTATTGCACTTAGTGCAAGTATGAATATCCAATCTCGTATACTCAAGAAAACAGTGTGGAATATCGGTTGTAATGGTTCAAAATAAATGACACATAACAACATGGCAAGTGATGATAATACTGCGAGTACTAGATATTTATTGCCAAATGGATTCCGTGAAAATACGGAACGTTCACTTCGACAATCAAATACATGAATTAATTGTGCCATGACAAGAGTAGTAAATGCCATCGTCTGTGCATAAATCAAATTATCGGGATTGTCCTGATAGGCTATCATAAACGCAACTAACGTAACTAATCCGATTAACAGACCCCGACTAACTATTTTAAAACCTAGTCCCCTTGCAAAAATACCTTCTTTTGGATGACGTGGTTTACGGCTCATGACGTCTGCTTCCGGTTGGTCTAGTCCTAGCGCCATAGCTGGTAGTCCATCTGTAACTAAGTTAACCCATAAAATTTGTACCGGAACGAGTGGCAATGGGAGTCCTAATAACATGGCGAATAGCATTACTAAAATTTCACCAACATTAGAAGCCAATAAGTAACGAATAAACTTACGAATGTTTTCGTAAATATTTCTTCCTTCATTTATTGCAGCTTTAATTGTTGCAAAATTATCATCCATTAAAATAAGAGATGACGCTTCTTTCGCCACGTCTGTACCGCTACGTCCCATACTTATTCCTATATTACTTGCTTTAATAGCAGGCGCATCATTTACTCCATCACCAGTCATGGCTACAATGTGACCTTTTTGTTGAAAAGCATCAACTATTTTTAACTTATGCTCTGGTGTAACTCGGGCAAATACGTAAACGCGGTCTATAATTTCTTCCAATTCATCTGTTGACATTTGATTTAGTTGATAGCCATCGAGAACTAGTCCATTTTCTGGTAATAAATTCAAATTGGTCGCAATCGCACGAGCTGTTTTCTCATGATCACCTGTAATCATAACTGTTTTAATTCCTGCTTTTTTACAATCCTCGATCGCCGCTTTCACTTCTTTTCGAGGTGGGTCGATCATTCCGTATAAACCAATGAATGTTAAGTCATTCTCTAACAAACTGTCACTCTGCTCGCTATTTGTGAGCGGTTTTATCGCAATTGCAATTGTCCTTAGTGCTTTTTCACCCATTTTGTTAATCTCATCATTGATTCTGTTCTTATCTGCGGATTTCATCAATCGTTTTTCATTATTCGATATTACAAAGGTCGATCTTGGCAACAGTACGTCTGGAGCCCCTTTCGTAATAAGAAATTGACGTTTGTTCTCATCTTCCACGACCATACTCATCCGTTTTCTAGTTGAATCAAACGGTATTTCTTTGACAATACGATACGATTCCCCGTCAGATTGTGTGATGCCCAATTTCCTTGCAGCAACAAGAAGCGCTCCATCTGTTGGGTCACCATTAATAAAGTTTTTCCCCTTTTTCACTAGAAGGGATGAATGGTTACAAAGCATTCCATATAAAAGCATTGATTTTAAGTGAGGAAATTGATCATCTACCTTTTTGTTATTGGAATAATAATCGCCTAGTAGGTCATATCCATCACCCGTTACAACTAAATTATTATCATTTAAATAAAGCTCTTTAACCGTCATTTGATTTTCAGTCATTGTACCTGTTTTATCGGAACAAATAACTGATGCACTACCAAGCGTTTCAACCGCTGAGAGTTTGCGTACGATCGCATTCTTTCTAATCATTCGTTGTACTCCGAGTGACAATGCAACCGTTACAATTGCTGGAAGTCCTTCTGGTATAGCAGCGACAGCTAATGAGACCCCTGCCAGAAACATATTATAGACTGGATGCCCTTGATAGACTCCTACACCAACAACTAATGCAGTTAAAATAAGGGCGATTATGATTAATATCTTTCCTAATTCTGCAAGCTTATGTTCTAATGGTGTAATAATTTTCTTCGTTTTAACCATTAGTGATGCAATTTGTCCCATCACCGTATTCATGCCTGTTCCGACAACAATACCTGTCCCCGATCCACGTGTTACCAATGTTCCCATAAAAGCCATATTTGTTTGGTCTTGTGGACCTAAATCTTCTTTATTAAGGGAATTAGCATGTTTCATTACCGGAAGCGATTCACCCGTTAAGGTAGATTCTTCTGTTTCCATGCTTTTTGAATCTACTATTCTTAAATCTGCAGGAATTCTATCTCCACTACTGACTTGAATTACATCACCAACAACAATATCTTTTGATGGTCTTTTTTCCCAGGACTTATCCCTTAATACATAAGCAAAAGGAGCGGATAGTTCTTTTAACTTAGCTAATGATTTTTCCGCTTTTTGTTCTTGAAAAAATCCAATAAACCCGTTCACAAAAACGATAACCATAATTGCTATTGCATCAATATATTCGCCGAGTAGTCCCGCAATTAAAGTCGCCGCCAATAAAACTAACACCATAAAATCCTGAAACTGTTTAATGAAAATTAACCATTTTGCAGTCTGTTTCCCTGCATCCAATTCGTTTGCCCCATGCTGCTTTCGTCTAGTTTCCACTTGTTTTGATGTAAGCCCTCGCTCAGTTGTAACATGTAGCTTTTGTTCAATTGTTTCTTTGTCTAATTGATACCACTGCAAAACACACCCCTCCAGTTTAGCCCCATTTCTTATCAAGAAATTGATAATTTTAGCCTTCTCTTAACGATATGTATGCAGACTTGTCCTGAAAAATGCTATAATTGCGCATGAGGTGATTGCATGCCATTCGATGGAATTGTAACAAGAGCACTAACAAATGAATGGAACGAACAAATTGTTCCTGGCAAAATAAATAAAATTTATCAACCAACAGATACTGAGATTGTTTTCACTATACGAAGCAATGGAAAAAATCATACATTACTATTTTCTATTCATCCGATGTACGCTAGAATACATATCACAAATGATACGTATACAAATCCGAAAGAACCTCCAATGTTTTGTATGATTCTTCGAAAATATTTATCAGGTTCGGTCATCGAATCGATCGAACAGGATGGAATGGAACGAATCATAACATTCACTTTTAAAACGAGAAATGAAATTGGGGATATCACTCACAAATCACTCGTGATTGAATTAATGGGGAAACATAGTAATTTGATGCTAATTGATCAAGAAAAAGGACATATTATCGATAGCCTAAAACATGTATCATTAGCACAGAACCGTCACCGGACGATATTACCTGGTCATGAATACATTCTTCCACCACATCAAGATAAACTAAATATATTAACAATAAACGCGGAAGAATTCATCCGGAAAATTGACTTCAATCAAGGGAAAATAGAAAATCAAATTATCCAAACCCTTAGTGGTGTATCACCCTTAGTTGCTCGTGAGATAGT
This sequence comes from Virgibacillus necropolis, assembly GCF_044793635.1. Taxonomy (GTDB): domain Bacteria; phylum Bacillota; class Bacilli; order Bacillales; family Amphibacillaceae; genus Virgibacillus_F; species Virgibacillus_F necropolis_A. The sequence continues at coordinate 27,495 of NZ_CP084992.1, read as the reverse complement.
AGGACGGGCTAAACTTGGATCACAGCAGACGTATATGAGCGTTTTTACTGATTTACAACATACCATTCAAAACTTTGATTTTAAACCTGCTATATATAGAAATAAAAAAGAAGATTTTCATGTATTACCACTTGAAACTGTAGATGGTGATAAAGAAGCGTTTGCTACCACTAACGAAATGCTTGATGCTTTTTACTCTGGAAAAGCGGAACGTGATCGTGTCAAACAACAAGCCAAAGATCTTTATCGTTTTATTAAAAATGAGAAAGATAAAAACGAACGTAAAATGAAAAAGCACAATCAAACCATAAAAAAAGCGGATAACGCAGATAAATTTCAACATTTAGGTGAATTGTTAACAGCAAATATGCATCTTGTAAAAAAAGGTGATAAATCCGTAGTTGTAACAGATTACTATGATCCTGAACAAAGGGAGCTTACGATTGAATTAAATCCAAACAAAACACCAAGTGAAAATACACAAGGATTCTTCAAAACCTATCAAAAGCTAAAAACATCAAAAAAAGTAGTTGAGAAAGAAATAAGTAAAACGAAAGATGAAATTAATTACCTTGACCAATTACTCCAACAAATTGATGTAGCTCGAGAGGAAGATGTAGAAGACATTCGGGAAGAACTACGTGATGAAGGCTATCTAAAAAGACAACGTTCGAAGCAAAAGAAAAAGAATAAGCAAGGATTGCCTAAGCCGGATGCATACCAGGCAACTGATGGAACTCAGATTCTAGTAGGGAAAAATAATAAGCAAAATGAATATGTTACAAATAAACTAGCACATCGTGATCATGTATGGTTACACACAAAGGATATTCCTGGTTCACATGTGGTTATTCAAGATAAAAATCCTAGTGAAGAGACATTGCTTGAAGCTGCTCATTTAGCAGCATTCTTCAGTAAATCTCAGCAGTCCTCTTCTGTACCGGTTGATTACACAACCATTCGACATGTAAAGAAACCAAATGGTGCAAAGCCTGGGTTTGTGACGTATGATAACCAAAAAACGCTTTTTGTAACACCAGACAAAACTATTACTGAAACATTAAAAAGTAATATAAAAAACGGATGATTCTATAATTAGAGTCATCCGTTTCTTTTATCTTGGCTCTTTTCGTACGCATTGATGCTTTTCATCTTCATAGTGAGATAAACTACGACGTAACTAAGGTTTATGTCCAAAGACATGTGTTATTGCTGCCGTCCAGGATCGCTCCGGGCGGATGCTTTCCGCGGGCACGGCCTTAGCCTCCTCGAGAAGACCACTCTGCGGGGTCTTCGGACACGTGCTGTTCCCGCAGGAGTCACCGCCCTCCACTCACCTGGACTGGTAAAGCTAATTACGTAAGCATTCTTTGTCATTTCATTCAACTAATGAACACTGTTATTGGCAGCTGTTATACCAGCAGCCCGTATACACGTAGACTCCTCGAAAAAGAAAAGCACTTTTTCTTCGTGCGATGCCTTTTCAAGAAGCCTTCCTTATTCTGCGGGAGGAAAGGCATCGGTGAGACTACGCAGTGCGTTAGCACAAGGAGGCTCACCAGCCACCCGCGAAAAGCGAAGTGTATACGGGTTGCAGCTGCCTTAGTAACTTGTTTCCATTATCAGTACTACAGATCTAACTTAGATATAAGTTATGTCGTAGGAGTTTATATCTATTCTCTTATAAACCAACAACCCTTGAGAATACAGCCTTTATCTTAGTCTACTTTCCGCAACCAGGTGCTTACGCTTTTCTATACAGCTTTAGCATTTAAGGTTACATCAACATTACCACGGGTGGCTTTGGAATAAGGGCAAACCTTATGTGCCTCTTCCACTAACTTGTCTGCTTCTTCTTGACTGACACCTTTGACAGAAACATTCAACGTTGCTGCAATTTTAAATCCACCATCTTCTTCATCTTTGCAAAAACTAACCTCTGCAGTAGTTTCAGAGTCGATTTTTTTATCTTGTTTTGACGCTACCAGATTTAATGCACCATCAAAACATGATGAATAGGTTGCAGCGAAAAGTTGCTCAGGATTCGATCCTTTATCTTCCTTATTCGTTGCAGGATTTACTAAGTCTAAATCAATTAGTCCATCCTCAGATTTAACATGACCATCACGGCCATTTTTCGCAGTTGCTTTTGATGTAAAGATTACCTTGCTCATATATCTAACACTCCTCTATTATCTGAATATATAATACTGTTCCACTAAGTTTACTTTACTAAACAATTATATATAGACTCTTTTAGTAAAGGTTGTTGTTTGTATAATGCCGCAGTGGAAATATACTCGCTTTCCGCGGGGCAGCCGCAAGCCTCCTCAACTCGTACCTCGCCTCAGGGGTCTTGCGTAGCTTGCTTTTCCCGCAGGAGTCTCGCATATTTCCACTGCTGATACTCATTTATCATCCTACACAGCAACACTTTTCATTTAATAACAACAAACATTTAGAAACAATTATATATAGTCCTTATTTAAAATCGTATCAAGGAATTTTTCTACCTGTGGCAATTTCCTTACCTCTTCCTGATAACAAACCCATGTACTTTTTGTAACACTCCGTTTATTTAATGTTAATGCTACATGTGGATATTCGTCCATCATTGTATCGGAAACGCTTTTTGGTAAAACCGCCATGCCTAGCCCTTGTTTCATAAACTGCTTACAGGTTTCGATTTGATCAACTCGGATTGTTTTAAGTGGCTTAATATGATGTTGATGATGGTACAGCCAATTATCAACTAATTCATGCATACTGTCATCGCTCTTAAACGAAATTAATGGTCTTTCTTTTAATTTATTTTTTGGAAATGGTTCGGTATCAAATATATATAATGGATCCTCAAATATACAAGAACACATACTCTCCCTTAACTTTTCACCACGAATTATACAAACATGATAATTTTTATGATCACGTTTGATGTCTTCACTAATACCCGTGACAAGATCAATGCCAACATTCGGATACGCACTGGTGTATTCAGCGAGCATAGCAGGTAAATAACGCTGGCTAATGAGCGAAGAGCATGCGATAGATAACGTACCTTGAACCTCTTCACTAGACTCAAGCAAACTGTTTTTCAACGCTTCTTCTCCTTCAACCACAGTCTTGGCATGATTGATTATCATTTCACCAACAGGTGTAAGCATTAGCTTTTTGGATGTACGAATAAAAATGGTTTGACCAAAGTATTCCTCTATGTATTTAAGACGTTGTGTTACGGCCGGCTGCGATATTAATATGATTTTGGCTGTTCCACGAATGGTTCCAATCTCGTTTAATTTTAATAATAAAATATAATCATCAATTTTCATTTTGCAACCCTCACTTGATAAGTATTTATTATTACTATCGATTATAAACTAGTATTTTACTTATTGCATCTTTAAACATATGATAACCATATACACAACATAATCGAAGGAGGTAAATGTTTATGAATGAGAAGGAAAATGTAAAAAGGTCTTTTGGGAAAAACAGTAACGCCTATGTTACAAGCTCCACACATGCAACTGGTATTGATTTACCATTAATGATTGAATGGTTGAAGCCAAATTCGACGATGATAGCTCTCGATATTGCAACCGGTGGTGGACATGTCGCTAAACAACTTTCTAACCACGTTGCGAAAGTAACCGCATCCGATTTAACCGAAGCAATGTTAACAAATACCGCAAAACATCTGAAAGAATATGAAAATATCAGCTATACTATTGCAGATGCTGAAGAATTACCGTTTGATGACCATTCTTTTGATATCGTTACATGTCGAATTGCGGCACATCATTTTCCAAATCCAGAGAAATTCATCAAAGAAGTTCAGCGCATTTTGAAGCCTGGTGGAAAATTTGTACTTATTGATAACATTGCACCTGAAGACCCAACACTTGATAATTTTGTAAATACGTTTGAAAAGATGCGAGATTATAGTCATGTTCGGTCACTCCCTATATCTGAATGGAAAAAATTATTGACCACCTACCAATTATCCGTGCTCCAAGAAAAATCGAGAAAGAAAACATTGCCATATAACGAGTGGTTGAATCGCATGGTGGAAGATGAAGGGATAAAACGTGAAGTTACTTCTTATATGAAAAATGCACCGGAAAATGTTCGAGAATATTTTCAAGTGAAAATTAAGGATGATCAATTACAATCGTTTGCTATTGATGAGTGGATGGTTATGTGTGAAATTTGTTTGAAAGATGATTAATATTTTTAATGTAATATTTTAAGCGGACATTGAGTACGTTATTTTATTAATTGACCCTATTTCAAGGGCTAAGCGGACCCTGAGTCCTCTATTTACGAAAAAGCATAAGGAAATTACTGCTTTTTTACAAAATAGCGGAACCTATGTCCGCGAATATTAGGAATTAACCCATTTTTCCACAAATAACGGAACTGATGAAGTCCGCCAAGCTCGGAATATGTTAAAGAGACCAAATCAGCATACGATTTGATCTCTTAATTCTTTTCTATAATTCTTTTCTCCATGCCTGCAATTTCTCACTCTCAGCCCCACTTATTGTTCCATCTTCCACTAACAGGGCTAGTACTTCTTCATAATTTGTAATCGTATCAAAAGCTAAATTTGCTTCAGAAAACTTTTCAACAGATTTTTCTAATCCGTATGTAAAAATGGCAAGGACGCTTAACACTTCAGCCCCTTCATTCATAAGTGCTTGAGCCGAGTCGATTGAAGATCCTCCTGTTGAAATCAAGTCCTCAATCACTACCACTTTTTGACCTTTTTCAAAATGACCTTCAATTTGGTTGCCTTTACCATGACCCTTTGGTTTTGATCGAACATATACCATTGGCAGATTAAGCTCATCAGCAAGCCAGGCAGCATGTGGAATCCCAGCTGTAGCACAACCTGCTATCACATCTGGTTTTACATCCATTTGTTCAATTAATTCGACAAATCCCTTAACTACTTTTTTACGTATAGCTGGATAAGACATGGTTAATCTGTTATCACAATAAATTGGTGATTTGATACCCGAAGTCCATGTAAAATAATCCTCAGTTCTAATTTGAATCGCTTTAATATCCAGTAGATCTTTCGCTATTTCATGATTTAATCCCATATCCCCACTCCTCGATAACTTTATTGTATGCCGCTTTTGGATTGGCTGCTTTTGTAACCGTACGTCCAAGCACAAGAATATCGGATCCGTTTTCCCTTGCAAACGTTGGTGTTGCAATTCGTTTTTGATCATTTACATCTGAATCATCTAATCGTATTCCAGGTGTAACTGTTAAAAATGAGGAACCGCATAATTCTTTAATTGCTTTTGCTTCATGTACAGAACAAACTACTCCTTCTGCACCATTTTGATTGGCAAAGTCTGCAAAGTGAAGCACATTGTCATGTAAATTTCGTGGTAATCTTAATTCATTTTTCAATGCCTCGTCATCCATTGATGTAAGTACTGTCACAGCAATAAGTTTTGTCTTGTGGCCGGAAATGGAACCCGATAACAATCCTTCTTTAGCACGCTGAATCATTTCACTTCCACCTAGCGCATGAACATTAACCATATCAACTTCCAGCTTAGCGATATTTTTCATTGCTTTATTTACAGTAGTAGGGATATCGTGTAATTTAAGATCAAGAAAAATGGCATGATTGTTTTCTTTTAGTTTTTCAATCACTTGTGGCCCCTCACGGTAAAATAACTCCATGCCGACTTTCACTGGCACACCATGAAACTCATGTGTATCAATAAACCCTTTTGCCTCTTCCCATGTTGGAAAATCTAAAGATAGATACATATTTGTGTTCATACTTCATGCCCCTTTCCAATCGCATCTTCAACTGATTTAAAACCATACTTTTTCAATGCATTTGGTAATTCTTCAATCAATTCTGGACAGATGAATGGATTCTGGAAGTTTGCTGTTCCAACCGCAACTGCACTTGCCCCTGCTAATAAAAATTCAATTACATCGTCTACGTTGGAGATTCCACCCATTCCTATAATTGGTATAGAAACGTGTTGGCTTACTTCGTAAATCATCCGAATGGCAACAGGCTTTATAGCTGGTCCAGATAATCCACCAGTTTTATTGGCTAATAATGGCTTTTTGCTTGGTAAATGGATTTGCATTCCAGATAGCGTATTAATCATGGTTAGGCCGTCTGCCCCAGCTTCTTCTACTGCTTTAGCCATTGCTACAATGTCTGAAACATTCGGCGATAATTTCACATAAACAGGTAGATTACTAGCCTTCTTTACGATTCTTGTAACATTCGCAGCCATTTCAGGGTCAGTACCAAATTGAATTCCACCCTCTTTGACGTTTGGACATGAAATATTTAACTCAAGTGCATGAACAGAATCTGTATGATTAAATGCTTCCGCGACCTTCTCATATTCTTCTATCGTGCTTCCAGCTACATTTGCAATAATTGGTATCTGATACTTAGCCAGGAACGGTACTTCTGTTTCAATAATTTTATCTACGCCTGGGTTTTGTAACCCAATTGCATTCAGCATTCCAGCCGAGGTTTCTGCAACACGTGGTGTTTTGTTTCCGATACGATTAGATCCTGTAGCAGCCTTCATAATAACGGCACCTAATTGATCAAGGTTATAAAAATCACTGTATTCACGACCAAATCCAAAACATCCAGAAGCTGGCATAATTGGATTCTTCAATTCTAGACCTGGTAGATTTACCGCTAATTCAGTCATAACGCCACCTCACTTGCTGCAAAAACTGGACCATCCTTGCATATCTTTTTATACCCGCCTTGATTGTCTGTTGGAATTACACAAGCGAAACATGCACCAACACCACAACCCATCCGTTCTTCTAATGATATATAGCCTTGTTGGCCTTTAAGTTTAGTTGTGACAGCTTGCAGCATTGGTAGGGGACCACATGAATAATAACAATCATACTCGCCTACCTCATCTAATATATCTGTTACAAAACCATGGTGACCATAAGTTCCGTCATTTGTTGTAATAAACGTTTCACCGAGATCATTAAATTTTTCTTCATAAAAAACACTATCAGCCGTTTGGAATCCTAAGACAGATATTATCTTCACACCTTGTTTAGCTAGCGTTTTGCCAAGGCAGTATAATGGGGGAATACCAATTCCCCCACCTACTAACAAGATGGTCTTATTCTTCTTGTTATCAAAAGTAAAACCATTACCACTTGGACCTAATGCATTAATTTTCATACCTACCTGGTACCTAGAAAGTGCTTTGGTACCCTCACCAAGTTGTTTAAACAAAACAGTAATCGTTTCATTCTCCCTATCAATGTTCGCAATCGATATTGGACGTCGTAACGTATGACCTTCCACGCCGATATGCAAAAACTGACCAGGCTCTGCCGTTTTACTGATATAAGCATTTTGAAGAACCATTTCCGTTGTCTCACGTGCAATTTCAGTCAATTTAACGATCCTTAGTTCTTCTTTCTTCATCATGACAGAACAACCTTTTTATCTGCCATTGGTTTTGCACTAAACGTTGTTGAGTCTATTACATTTAGAATAGCGTTCGCAGTATCAAGACTTGTGAGACATGCAATACCATGTTCAACCGCTTGTCGGCGAATCATAAAGCCGTCTGAACGTGGTTTTTTACCAGAAGTCAGTGTATTTACGACGAACTGTACGTTACCACTTTCAATGATGGATAACACATTTGGTTCATCTGATCCGATCTTTGCAACCTCGGTAACTGGAATACCATTTTGTTGAACATAGCTCGCAGTACCGGACGTTGCATATAATTGAAATCCGAGCTGATGGAAACGGTCTGCAATTTCAAGTGTTTCCGCCTTGTCCTTATCGGCAACTGTTAAAAGTACCGAGCCTTCCTGTGGAACCTTTAGACCCGAAGCAATAAGACCTTTATACAACGCTTTTTCTAGCGTCTTGTCATGACCAATCGCTTCTCCAGTTGATTTCATTTCTGGTCCTAAAATTGTATCTACACTTCGTAACTTTTCAAAAGAAAATACCGGTACTTTAACAGATACGCTAGCTTGTTCTGGTAAAATTCCTGAGGTATACCCCATTGAGTTTAACGATTCTCCTAAAATACATCGTGTTGCAAGGTTTGCCATCGTAACGCCGGTAACTTTACTTAAGAAAGGAATCGTTCTACTTGCTCTTGGATTAACTTCTAATACATATACATCATCATTGCGAATGATAAATTGAATATTGATTAGCCCTTTAACGTTTAATTCCTGGGCAATTTTTGTCGATGCATCAAGACATTTATCTTTAACCACTTCACTTATTCGTTGTGGCGGATAAACAGCAATTGAATCTCCAGAATGTACCCCTGCGCGTTCGATATGTTCCATGATTCCCGGAATGATCGTTGTTTCCCCATCACTTATTGCATCAACTTCCACTTCAATCCCAGTGATGTATTTATCAATTAATATTGGATGCTTATCATCCGTGTCGTTTGATTTTGCCAGATATGCGTTTAATTCAGCATCGTCATATACAATTTCCATCCGGCTACCACCAATTACATAGGAAGGTCTAACTAAAACTGGATAACCAATTTCATTTGCCACTTCAAGTGCTTGATTAAGTTTTATAACAGATTTACCTTTCGGACGTAATAAATCTAAGTCATTTAATAGTTGTTCAAACTTGTCACGGTCCTCTGCTTTATCTATAGCCTCTAAGTTTGTCCCTAGAATTTCCACACCGCGTCTTTGTAATCCGTCTGCTAAATTAATAGCTGTTTGTCCACCAAATTGTACAATGACGCCTTCAGGTTTTTCTAAGTTAATAACATGCATCACATCTTCAAGGGTTAATGGTTCGAAATATAATTTATCAGATATGCTGAAATCGGTTGAAACAGTTTCAGGATTGTTGTTCATAATAATTGCTTCATAGCCCATTTCCTTGATCGCTATAACCGAATGAACTGTTGCATAATCAAACTCAATACCTTGTCCGATTCGTATCGGTCCTGACCCTAGTACAAGGATCTTTTTACGATCAGATTTAATTGATTCATTTTCATCTTCATAGGTACTATAAAAATATGGTGTCTCAGACTCAAATTCAGCAGCACATGTATCAACCATTTTGTATACTGGTGCTAGCTCATTTTGCATTCGGATTGCATATATTTCATCAACCGAAGTTTCCCAAATTCGCGCAATGTGAGCATCAGACAAACCAAGCTTTTTAACCTTTTCTAACAAGTGGACATCGTTTCTATTTTCATTTAGTTCTTGTTCTAATTCAATTAACCTATGAATTTTCATAAGAAAGAAACGATCAATTTTTGTTTGTTCAAAAATTTCATCAACAGTCATACCACGTCTAAACACTTCAGCTAGAACAAATAACCTTTCATCATCAGCTTTTATTAAACGATGTGTTAGTTCTTCAAGTGACAATTTAGTTAGTGATTTTAACCAAAGCTCGTCTGTTCCTATATCAAGGGAACGAACACCTTTTAAAAGTGATTCTTCAAAATTTCGACCGATTGCCATAATCTCGCCTGTTGCCTTCATTTGTGTTCCTAAATAACGGTCCCCTGTAATAAATTTATCAAATGGAAACCGTGGTATTTTCGTAACAACATAATCCAAAGAAGGTTCAAAGCAAGCATAAGTTTTTCCGGTAATTGGGTTTAGGATCTCATCTAACGTTAATCCTACTGCGATTTTTGCTGCAACTTTTGCAATTGGATAACCAGTTGCCTTAGATGCCAGTGCTGATGAACGACTTACACGTGGATTAACTTCTATAATAAAATAATTAAAGCTGTTTGGATCCAGTGCTAGTTGAACATTACATCCACCTTCTATTTTTAACGCACGAATAATCTTGAGTGATGCATTACGTAATAACTGGTATTCCCGGTCACTTAGTGTTTGTGATGGTGCTACGACAATTGAATCTCCAGTATGAATTCCAACAGGATCAACGTTTTCCATATTACATACGACGATTGCCTGGTCATTTTTATCACGCATTACTTCATATTCGATTTCTTTAAAGCCTGCAATGTTTCGTTCAATTAGGCATTGGTTAACCGGTGATAAAGCTAATCCGTTTCGAGTAATGTCGCGTAATTCTTGTTCCGAATAACACATTCCCCCACCAGTTCCACCTAATGTGTAAGCTGGTCTTACAATGAGTGGAAAACCTATTTCATTTGCAAAGTCTATCGCTTGATCTACTGTATTTACTATTTGACTTTCAGGAACAGGTTCATTAAGTTCTCCCATCAATGAACGGAACAACTCTCTGTCCTCTGCTTTTTGTATCGCTTCTAGTGATGTTCCGAGCAGGTTCACATTATAATCTGCTAAAATACCAGTTTCTTCAAGCGCTACCGCAAGATTTAATCCAGTTTGCCCCCCAAGTGTTGGAAGTAAAGCATCTGGTTGTTCTCTCCGAATGATTTTTGTCAAAAATTCAACTGTTAGTGGCTCCATATAAACTTTATCTGCCACTGTATGATCGGTCATAATCGTTGCAGGATTGGAGTTCGCTAAAATAACTTGGTAACCTTCCTCTTTCAGTGCTTGACATGCTTGTGTTCCTGAATAATCAAATTCTGCTGCTTGTCCAATAACAATCGGGCCTGATCCAATTACTAGGATTTTCTTTATTGCTGTATTCTTAGGCATAAGTCTCCTCCTCTTTTTTAGCGTGAACTTGTTCAATCATCGTCATAAAATTATCAAATAAGTGATTCGTATCTTCTGGACCTGGTGAACTTTCTGGATGATATTGCACGGTAAATGCTGGGTATGTTTTATGCTTAATTCCCTCGACTGTATTATCATTTAATGCTACCTGTGTTAAAACTAAATCCGTTTGATTTAAAGTATCAGGTCTAACCGCATAGCTGTGATTTTGTGAGGTTAAATATGTTTTGTTTAGTTCTAAATCTTTCACAGGATGATTCGAACCACGGTGTCCGAATTTCATTTTTTCTGTATCTGCTCCACATGCTAAAGCAAATAATTGGTGACCTAAGCAAATTCCAAACAACGGAATTTTACCGAGAACCTCACTAACCATTTCAATTGCTTCCGGCACGTCTTTTGGATCTCCCGGGCCGTTCGTCAGCATAATTCCATCTGGCTTCAACCGTAAAATATTCTCTGCGCTGTAATTGTATGGAACAACCGTTACATGGCAATTTCGTTTAGTTAGTTCGCGTAATATGCCGTGTTTCATTCCAAAATCCACTAACACAATACGGTGCCCACGACCGGGTACCACATATGGTTTTACAGTTGATGTCCGTTGTACCTGATTGGTTATCAACGGCTGGTTATTTAATTCGAATAAGAGCTCATCTTTAGATTCAGTTGCATCAGCAATCAACGCTTTCATCGTTCCATGCTTTCGAATGATCTTCGTTAACTTTCTAGTATCAATTCCTGAAATTCCAGGAATATCGTTTGCCTTCAGGTAAGAACTAAGGCTCTCATCACTCCTGAAATTGGATGGATAATCACAGATTTCCTTCACCACAAAGCCATGAATAAAAGGTGTCACCGTTTCAAAATCATCACGGTTGATTCCATAATTGCCAACCAATGGATATGTCATGGTAACGATTTGGCCACAATAAGAAGGATCAGTAATTACTTCCTGGTAACCAGTCATCCCTGTGTTAAAAACGACCTCGCCCGATTTTTTTCGATCACTTCCAAATCCCTCACCGATAAATACAGTTCCGTCTTCTAAAATTAACTGGCGCTTAGTCATGAATATCCTCCTTATAAACTACTTTTCCGTCTGATATCGTTATAACTGGTTTACTTGTAATATTCCATTCGTGGAATGGAGTATTTTTACCTTTTGAATGAAATTGATATTTGTCAATTTGTGTTTCTTCATCTAGGTTTACAATTGTTATATCTGCAATTGCATCTTCCTCCAACTTTCCGTATGGCAGTTGGAAAACTTGGGCGGGTTTAATGGTTAACCAATCTACTAATTGGTTTAGTGAAATTTTGTTTGTTTTTACTAGATACGTATAAAGAAGTGAAAAGGCTGTTTCCAACCCAACAATTCCAAATGGAGATTGCAGGAACCCTAATGCTTTTTCAGATGCTGCATGTGGGGCATGGTCAGTCGCAATGAAATCAATAGTTCCATCGATTAATCCCTCCAGAAGCGCTCCCTGATCCTCTTTGCTTCGAAGCGGTGGATTCATTTTAAAGTTCGTATCATCTTCCGTTATTGCTTCTTCATTAAGTAATAAATGATGTGGAGTTACTTCTGCTGTAACATGAATACCTGCTTTTTTTGCATCACGGATGACACGAACTGACTCTTTTGTACTTACGTGACAAACATGATAATGGGCTCCCGCAGCTTCAGCTAATAAAACATCCCGTGCAATTTGTACCGATTCACTTAACGATGGGATGCCAGGGAAATTCATTCGTTCACTTACATTTCCCTGATGAACTACACCACCATATACAATTGAATTATCTTCACAATGAGCTACAATGGGAACATTACATGCCGCAGCTTCCTTCATTGCGCGTAGCATAAAGTCCGCGGTTTGTATGCCTACACCATCGTCCGTAAAAGCGAATATACCCATATCTGCTATTTTCTTAATGTTTGTTAATTCCGTTCCTTTAAGTCCTTTTGTAATTGCGGCATATGGCAGTACACGAACAACAGCGGTTTCGTTAATTTTATCAAACAATGCTTGAACGGTTTCCTCGTTATCTGGAACCGGCGATGTATTTGGCATGGAACAAACTGTCGTGTATCCACCTCTTGCAGCTGCTTTGGTACCAGTTTCAATTGTCTCTTTATGCTCCCCGCCAGGCTCCCGCAAGTGTATGTGTACATCAATAAATCCTGGGAAGACCATATTGTTTTCACAATCAATCACTTGTTCAGCCTCGTTTGAAAGATTAGTAGCAATTTTTTTTATGCGATTATCCTCTATAAAAATATCAACTTTTTCTGTGTTATTTGATTCCGTTAGGCGTGTTGCGTTTTTTAGTAAGATTGTCATCATACATTCCCCATTCCTTTAATAATGTTGTAATGATTGCCATTCGTATATAGACACCGTTATTCATTTGTTTAAAAATTCTTGAACGGTTGCATTCTACTAATTCTGATGCTATTTCAACTCCTCGATTTACAGGAGCTGGATGTAAAATAATCGCATGATCTTGCATCTTTTGTTCTCGCTCAATCGTGAGTCCATATTTTTCATGATAGGATTCAGATTCGTATTGTCCACCATCATGACGTTCATGTTGAATACGTAGTAACATCAAAACATCACATTTTTCAACAGCCTCATCGATTGTTATATATGGAAATTCAAGCGTGGTATCCTCAAACCCAGGTGCGGCTGCAAAAAACACCGTTGCCCCTAGCGTATGAAGGGCTTGAGCATTAGACCTTGCAACCCGGCTGTGCTTGATATCTCCGACGATAACGACCTTTAATCCATTAAAATATCCGTACTCTTGATAAATGGTAAGGAGATCTAACATACACTGTGTTGGATGCTCACCTTTCCCTGCTCCTGCGTTAATTATTGGAACTGGAAGGCGTTCAACAAGATCCTGATACCAATCATCAACTTGATGGCGTATGACTAGAAGGTTAGCACCAATAGATTCACACGTTTTAGCCGTATCATATAATGACTCACCTTTTGTTACACTCGATGATTCCATCTGTAAATCCAAGGTTTCCATTCCCAGCTTTTTTTCTGCCACAAGGAAACTCATTTTTGTTCGTGTACTAGCTTCAAAAAATAGGTTTGCTGCAAATAACTGATGTTGAAACTTAGGATGATGCCGTCGATATTGCTCTGCTTGCTCTAATATCGTAAACATTTCGTTTGTTGTCAGATCTTTTGTAGATATAAAATGTTTCATTATTCACCCTCCCCTATTAAAAAGCCTCTCTGCAAAAGGCTGCAAAGAGGTATACGTGTACAAACGACACATAACATTGACAACCTTTTAAATCTCTCTGGATTAAATTAAAGGTTTACTATTTACTTTTCAAAAATGCTAACTTGATCCTGTTGGTCCGTTTCATCCAACTTAACAACAATTACCTCTTTATCAGATGTTGGAATATTTTTACCAACATAATCAGCGCGTATTGGTAGTTCACGATGGCCCCGATCAATCAGGACGGCTAATTGAATTTGTGATGGTCTTCCAAGATCCATAACCGCATCCATTGCAGCACGAACCGTACGACCCGTGAATAAAACATCATCGATCAATATAATATTTTTATTCATTAAATCTACGTCTATATTAGTATCTTTTAATTCCGGTTCATTTGATTGCGCGCTCTTCTTTAAATCATCTCTATACAAGGTAATATCTAATTCCCCAATAGGAACAGTCACATTTTCTATTTGTTTAATTTTTTCCTGTAACCTTTTCGTGATTGGTACACCACGAGTCTTAATACCTATTAGGACAAGATTTTCTCCACCTTTATTTTTTTCAACTATTTCATGTGCAATCCGAGTTAATGCACGATTAATCGCGGGTTGATCTAATACAATTGTCTTTTCTTTCATGTTGTCGCACCTACCTCTATTAAAAAATCCCTTTTCTCCATGAGGAAAAAAGGGATTTCGTTATGCATAGACCTATAGCTATACATGTATGTCCGATTCCTTTTTAGCCTCACGGGACTATCTTTAAAGGTTCATTTATTCATTTGTTTTATTATGACAAACTAAAGAAAATGTGTCAATACATTTTTTGAATCTGTTCAATTAAATCCTTAAAGATTTGTGGAGGCTCTACCTCGAATTGAAGCCATTCTTTTGTGCTTGGATGGGTAAATCCTAATGATTTTGCGTGTAAAGCCTGTCCGTCTGCATCTAAAGTTTTACGCGGACCATACTTTGGGTCTCCAACTAATGGAAAGTCAATATATCGGAAATGGGCACGAATTTGATGGGTCCGACCTGTCTCTAACTGACATTCGACATGCGTATACCGTTCATAGCGATTTAAAACACTAAAATGGGTAACGGCTGGTTTACCATCGTTAACAATCCCCATTTTTTGTCTGTCTTTTGGATCACGACCAATTGGTGCATCAATCATGCCTGTTTCATGTTCAATGATACCATGTACTACTGCTTCATATTTGCGTTCCACTTTTTTACTTGATAATTGTTCTGCGAGACTTGTGTGAGCATGGTCGTTCTTTGCAACAACCAATAACCCACTTGTATCTTTATCAATTCGGTGAACAATGCCCGGGCGCTCAATACTATTAATCCCTGATAAGTCATTACAGTGGTATAGCAATGCGTTTACAAGTGTACCTCCAGCATGACCTGCAGATGGGTGAACTACCATTCCTTTAGGCTTATTTACCACAATGACATCTGCATCTTCATAAATTATATCAAGTGGTATATCCTCTGCTTCAATTTCTAATGGTTTTGGTTCAGGAATGGACCATTCTATAACGTCACCTTCCTGACATTTGTGATTCGTTTTAATTTCTTCACCATTTACCTTTACGGAACCCTCGTTAATCCATGTCTGTACTTGTGACCTGGAATTATCCGGATTTATATCAGCCATAAGTTTATCTATTCTCATTTTATTTTGATCAGATTGTACTTCATATTGGTTTACATTCATACGGTTTTATTTCCTTTCTTTTTCTTCTCATCAATAAATGTTGCAAGTAACACAAGCGTAACCCCAACTACCAATGACGAATCAGCAACATTAAAAATCGGGAAATCGTAGCCAAAAATAATAAAATCCAGGAAATCAACTACTTCTCCACGAAATATACGATCAATAAAATTACCAATTGCACCACCAAGAACAAAAGTTAACGAAATAGCAAGGAGTTTATCGTTCTTCGCATACTTTTGCATATAATAAATAACCCCTATTACAACAATCGTCGTAACGATGTAAA
Organism: Virgibacillus necropolis; assembly: GCF_044793635.1. Taxonomy (GTDB): domain Bacteria; phylum Bacillota; class Bacilli; order Bacillales; family Amphibacillaceae; genus Virgibacillus_F; species Virgibacillus_F necropolis_A. The sequence goes on along the minus strand of NZ_CP084992.1, from coordinate 11,534 downwards.
AAAAGATCATTTTCCCTTGCAAAATACCCCAGGCAGCACCTTTATTTCGATGTGAAGTGAAATAAAAGAAGTCTTGTATTATTGTAATTGACTCATATAATTCCATATTTTTAACAACAACCCATTTGGTAACCTGATCGATCACGACTAGGATTCCTGCAATTATGTAATACACGTACATTGGTTTTCCCCCGATTCAGATAATCTATAAATATTTTACCATAAAAAATCCTCCTCTGCTTCAAGAGGAGGATTTTAATACCAGTTATGCAGTATAATTCTCTTTAACGATTCCTGCACAACGGGTACATAAATCAGGGTGTTCTTTATCTTCTCCAACGGTTTCTGATGCGATCCAACAACGTTCACATTTTTCACCTGGGTGTTTCTCAACCTTCACATCTACATAACGATATGCAGTTGTTCCGTCAGCATCAGTACTTAACTCTGCATCTGAAACAATTAGTAATTGATGAAGGTGTGGAATTTGGCTTAATACTTCTTTTGTTTTCTCGTCTTTAGCAACAATCGTTATTTTTGCCTCTAAGGACTTACCAATTACTTTTTCATTACGTGCTTCTTCTAGTGCTTTAAACACATCGTCGCGAACACTCATAAAATGATCCCATTTATTTTCAAGTTCTTCCGTTTCAAAAATCACCTGAGGTTCGGGAATATCTGTTAATTGAACACTTTCTTCCTTCGTTCCAGGAATGTATTCCCACACTTCATCTGTTGTATGTGGAATAATCGGTGTTAATAACTGTACAAGTGTTGTCAGGATATCATAATAAACTGTTTGGATACTTCTACGACGTACATTATCTGCAGCTTCGATATATAAAATATCTTTTGCGAAATCTAAATAGAATGAGCTTAGATCTACTGCACAGAAGTTATGAATTTGATGATAAATAGTTGAGAACTCATATTTATCATAGCCAGATCGAACATCTTTATTTAATTGTTGCAAGCGATGAAGCATATATTGGTCAACTTCCTGTAAATCGTTCGTATCAATACGGTCTGTTTCCGGATTAAAATCAGCTAAGTTAGCAAGCATAAAACGGAATGTGTTTCTGATTTTTCGATATGCCTCTGACACATGTTTTAAAATATCTTGTGAAATACGCACATCAGCTTGATAGTCTACTGATGAAACCCATAGTCGAAGGATATCAGATCCTAGTTGTTTTTGAACCTTTGATGGACTCATAATATTTCCTAATGACTTACTCATTTTGCGACCATTACCATCTAAAACAAACCCATGACTAATAATACTTTCATAAGGAGCCTTTCCAGTAACTGCAACAGAAGTAGATAGAGATGAGTTAAACCATCCACGGTACTGGTCACTTCCCTCTAAATAAACATCTGCAGGCCGCCTGTGATCATCGCGACCAACTAATACTGCTTCGTGTGAAGAACCTGAATCGAACCAGACATCCATTATGTCTGTTTCTTTTGTAAACGTACCATTCGGACTATGCTCCGATGTATAACCTTCTGGTAATAAATCTTTCGCATCTCTTTCAAACCATACATTAGAACCATGCTCATTAAATAGCTTGGAAATATGCGAAATCGTTTCTTCTGTAATAATTGGAGTTTGATCTTCTGCATAAAAGACAGGAATTGGAACTCCCCATGCTCGTTGACGGGAAATACACCAATCTTCACGGTCCCGAACCATATTGTAAAGTCGTGTTTCACCCCAGCTTGGATACCAATTAATACGTTTAATTTCATTTAAAATATCTTGACGGAAATCTTTAATCGATGCAAACCATTGAGAAGTCGCACGGAAGATAGTTGGTTTTTTTGTACGCCAATCATGTGGGTACGAATGGGTAATGAATGTAAGCTTTAATAACGCCCCAACTTCCTCTAGCTTTTCCGTGATCGGCTTGTTTGCTGTATCGTAAAATAGACCATCAAAACCAGGTGCTTCATTCGTAAAGACACCTTTATCATCAACTGGACATAAAGCTTCCAGTCCATATTTTTTTGCTACGTAAAAATCATCTTCACCATGACCAGGAGCAGTATGAACACAACCAGTACCAGCTTCAGTTGTAACATGATCACCTAACATTACAATAGAATCCCTATCATAAAATGGATGTTTTGTAACAACGTTATCCGCTTCTTGACCTTTAAATGTTTTAACTACCTCTGGGTTTTCCCATTCTAGTTCAGTCGATACGGCTTCAAGTAAATCTTGTGCCACTACATATTTTTCTCCCTTTTCCTGTACAACGACATAATCAAATTTAGGGTGTAGACTAATTCCAAGGTTAGCAGGAATTGTCCATGGTGTAGTAGTCCAAATGATGAATTTTTCCCCACCATCAAGTACATTTTTCCCATCTGTTACGTCAAAAGCAACGAAAATAGAAGGAGAGCGTTTATCATGATACTCAATTTCTGCTTCAGCAAGTGCTGATTCAGATGAAGGAGACCAATAAACAGGCTTCAACCCTTTATAGATATATCCTTTATTTGCCATTTCTCCAAAGACTTTAATTTGTGCAGCCTCGTAATTCTTGTTTAATGTGATATATGGGTTATCCCAATCACCCCGTACACCTAGTTGCTTAAATTGTGTACGCTGGTTATCAATTTGTCCCATTGCATACTCTGCACACTTTTGTCTGAATTCAGCAATACTCATCTCTTTACGTTTCACTTTTTTCTTTTTTGTTAACGCCGTTTCAATCGGTAAACCATGTGTATCCCAACCAGGAACATACGGTGCATAATACCCGGTCATTGATTTATAACGCGTGATAAAATCCTTTAAGATTTTATTTAAGGCATGCCCAATGTGTAAATCGCCGTTTGCATATGGTGGGCCATCATGCAAAATAAATGATGGTCGACCCTCTGTACGTGCTTGACCTTTTTCATAGATATTATTTTCATCCCATTGTTGTTGACGAAGTGGCTCTTTATTAGGAAGATTACCTCGCATCGGGAATTCTGTCTTCGGCATTAGTAGTGTTTCTTTATAATCCATAACTTATTTCCTCCATATCGTTATCGTTTAAAAGATATTAAAAAAAGCCCTCTATATCCCAAAAAGGGACGAGAAGACTCGCGGTACCACCCTTATAAACTTAAACTTGATTTCAAATTTAAATTCACTCGAAGTTCGTAACGTGAACGACACGTCCAATTCTCCTCTGAACAGAATCGATTGGATACTCAGGAGTGATCTTCAAAAGTTTTCTGTACTAGGCTTACACCATTTCCTAGTTCGCTTTAACAGATTAAACAATTATACTGTCTCCATCCATGTATGTTGCTTTATTATAATTAAGGTTATTATATCATATTATGTAATATTGCGTTAAACGTCAAGAACTAAGATTTATTTTCTGCTAATTCCAGTTCTTCCCCTAAATCTGTATTGAATACTTGATCCCAATCTTCCGTTCCAATCATCTCTAGTTGCGCTTCCACAAGCATTCTAAGTCTCGTACGGAATACCTTACCTTGCTTTTTAAGCTCCTCAACGTCCATTGCAATACGACGGGACTTGTTAAGTGCCTCATTAATAATTCGATCCGCATTTTTTTCAGCTTCTTTGATAATTAATTTAGATTCCTTCGTTGCATTACCACGAACTTCTTCTGCAGTTTCCTGAGCAATCAGAATCGATTTATTTAACGTAGTTTCAATGTTAGTGAAATGTCCAAGTTTATCGTTTAACTGCTCTACTTTTTCTTTTAAATCTTTTTTCTCCCGAATAACCATTTCATAATCTTTAATTACCTGGTCTAAAAATTCATTTACCTCATCTTCATTATAACCTTTAAAACTTCTAGTAAATTCCTTGTTATGGATATCTAGTGGTGTTAATGGCACAAGGGCCACCTCCTTACTTAATTTAGAAAACATGTAATAACAGAATCAGCCACGTTCAGCTCTTAGGGCAATAAACGGGCACTTGCGCTTTTGATCTTTATACATTTAATTCGACACTTTTCCCCAGAAATCCTGCATGTTTATCAAATTATTTTAGCTTTGCGATGGTAATTTTCCATTTTTCTTTCTTTGTTTTACCGTTTATGCGATCCACCTTGCTTCTTCCTTTGCCTTTGAAAGAAATTAAATCATTCACTTGAACAGAAAACGATCGATCATCAACTATTCGGTAGTTTACCTTGACTAACTTTTTCGTAATACTATCTACAGCACTCTGCCTTGAGATAGAGTAGATTTCCTTTATAATGGTATCCAATCGCATCGATGAAACAAGCTTGTCTTCTTCAACCCAATTTAGTTCTTTTTCTACTAGAGCACTCACTGGTTTTGTAACAAGCTTAATAGTAGCCTTCTTAATGGTTGTTAAATTTGCCAAAACATATGTACAAATATCATCTGCGACTAAAATCTGTATTAATCCATCCTTAACGACGATGTCGCCAAGTTTTTTCCTTTCAAGACCAAGTGATAAAAAAGACCCCATTACATCTCCATGAGATAATGAAATAAATTTTTCATGGTAGGTTCCCTGTAAAATGGTAACACCAAAATCTTCTTGTATAATTCCCTCATAATTTGGAGCAATTATGGCACGCTTTCGTTCCGAATAAGTGCCTCCTCCAAATAATTGCATGGTCAGATCACTGCCATTGGTATCAATTAACATGGTGATAATTTGCTGTTCTCTTGGATCCAGAAAATCTGTTAAGATTGACTGATACGACCTCTCTACTTGCTCTTTCCATGATAATACACGATCAATGAAAGGGTGTTCTTCTTTCCTAAAATGCTGATAAATATCCATTTTTTAAAATAAACCTGCTAACATATTAAAAAATACTGGTAATCCATAATCTCTGGCCAAAAACAAAACAAAAATCGCTACAATTGGTGATAAATCAATCATACCAAGTGGAGGAATAATTTTGCGGAAAGGCTCTAGGAAAGGTTCGCATATATTAGTTAGGAATTTTCCAATTGCAGTTTCGCGTGATCCAGGAAACCATGACATAAAGATGTAAATGATAATAGCGAAACTATATATTTCTAAACCATAGTAAATTAATGTAAACAATTGATTCATTATGTGTTACCATCCTTTTTCAAATTCGTCTTCTTCTACTAACGTATCAGTAATTGAACCAGACACATTGACATTATCAGGAGTACATAGGAAAGTATCTGCGCCAAGTTTTTGTATATCACCATTAATGGCATAAACTGTCCCACTCAAAAAATCAACAATTCGCTTGGCTTGCACACGGTCAACTCTTTGCAAATTGATAACTACAGCCCTTCTGTTTACAATGTTATCTGCTATTTCTTGTGCTTCTCCATACGACCTTGGTTCACTTAAAACAACTTTTGATGATGCTTGTTGCATACTTTTTAAATTCACAACGTTTTGCCTTGAGTGTTGTTGATCAGGATTCGAGGTAGACACACTCTCTTCTTCATGTTCTTCTACATATTCATATTCATCATCCATCGTAAAAAATGTTTTAAATTTGTTTTTTATACTCATGTTTACACCTCACTAGTTTTCTGATCCAACTAATTTTGAACCAATGCGTATATGAGTAGCACCTTCCTCAACAGCAATTTCATAATCATTACTCATTCCCATCGACAGATAGGTGCATGGCGCATGGGAGTGATTTACGTTCACTATCTGATCCCGTTTTTCCCTGAGAGATTTAAACGTTTGGCGTAATACTTTCTTATCATCCGTATGCGGTGCCATTGTCATGAGACCAACAATGCGAACGCTTGGATAATTCGCGAGCTTAGATATAAAATCCTCTACATCGCTTAATGCGATTCCATGCTTTGAATCCTCACCACTAACATTTACTTGAATAAAGCAGTCGACAGGACGCGTAGAACGCTTGTCTATTTCTTTTGCTAACGAAATTCGATCTAATGAATGAATGAAATCAACCTTATCGATAACATCCTTCACTTTCCTTGACTGTAAGGTTCCAATAAAATGCCATTTCGCTCTATCTTTAAAATGACCATACTTCTCCTGAAAACCTTCTAAACGATTTTCGCCAAGATTCTCGACTCCAGCTTTAATCGTTTCCTCTGTTCGTTCTATTGTAACATATTTCGTAACGCCGATAATGGTTATTTCATCCTGCTCTCGATTACTAGTATCACAAGCTTTTTTTATGGTAGATTGTATTTTTGTTAAGTTATCTGCTACTGGCACAACTACTAGGTCCCCTTTCAAAGCTAATCATGATTGAAAACCAATAAATCCTAACATTCTCCCCGTCTTACCATGATCTCGTCGATGTGAGAAAAATAGTTCTTCATCACGATATGTGCAATAATTTGTTACATCTATATTATGACGTAAAACACCACTTTGTAAAAGGATATCCACATTTAATTTTTTCAGGTCCAGTAGGTAATGGTTATTATTTTGTTTTTGTGTTGTGCTATTTATTTGACTGTCGGTAAGATTTTTAATAACCTGCCCATCCACTTCATATGCATTCTGTGAGATACATGGACCTACAGCTACCCTTAATGTTTCAATGTTAGCTCCAACTTGAATCAATTTCTCAACCATTTTTGTGCCAATGCCATTGACCGTACCTTTCCACCCTGCATGTGCAATTCCGATATATCCCGTTTGATGATCAAAAAAGAACAGAGGAACACAGTCAGCATAAAAAGCGGTACATAATATACCTTTTTGATTCGTAATTAGACCATCTAAATCCGGTAACGAATCTTTATAAGAAAAAGCACCCTTTCCCTGTACACGATCATCGATGATTTCTACATTTATGCCATGGGTTTGTTCACCACTGACCCATTGTTCCATCTTCATCCCTATCTTTTCTGCAAGAAATTTACGATTACTGATGACGTCCTGATTGCTATCTGGTACATGTAATCCCAAATTAAACGATTCGAATGGAGAGCTGCTAACCCCTCCCTGTCGAGTTGTGAAACCAACCTGTAAAGTCGGCTCAATGTCTTTCCAGCTTTTTAATATCAAAAATGATTCACTTTCTTGAAAAAAGGCTTCCAACTTGCATACCTCCATAAAAGTCGTTGTCTCATTTTATCATAATTACTGGAAAAGTTAATCAAATGTTGTATTACTACTTAAAAGAAGCGGGGGCTTTTCCTTTAGTTTTACAAGAATGACATCTGCTCCAATTGTGGTTATTTGATTCCAACCAATTACCATTTCATCTGACTTTGCAAACATTCCATTTTTTCCTTCTTTTATTTGTATGATTAATGCAAGTATTCTCCCATTCACAGCATCGATTTCCAAATCAGATATATGTCCTAAACGTGTTCCATCTTCAATGACAATAATTTCTTTCATTTGAAGCTCTGAAAGTTTTATCATTATAATCACCTGCCTTATTAAAACTATATGCAGGGTTATGATAAATTTTTCATAAAAAACGCCAAAAAAAAGAACAGATACGATTATATCTGTTCTTTCTATACTATTTCCTATTTTGATCCGGTTACCCGGCTTGCGACGCTGAACAGTCGCCTTCGCTTTTCTTTATTGTCTAGCTGCGGCTCCTAGCGACTAGAAAATAGTTAGCCCGATGAAATGTACGTAAAGTTCAACGTACTTTTCATCAGTTCTATCTATTTGTACGTCGCTGAACAGTCGCCTTCGCTTTTCTTTATTCAAACATTTCTTTATTCATTTGGTGGATGGCTGCTTTTTCTAGGCGTGACACTTGTGCTTGTGAAATGCCTATTTCATCTGCAACCTCCATTTGTGTTTTCCCTTGGAAAAATCTTTTATTTACAATCATTTTTTCACGTTCATTTAACTGGTGCATACCTTCCTTCAAAGATAGCTTGTCTACCCATGTAGAATCCTTATCCGTGTCATCACTCAATTGATCCAACACAAAAATCGGATCACCACCATCATTATAAATTGGTTCAAATAATGATACAGGGTCTTGAATAGCATCTAATGCAAAAACAATGTCAGCTTGTGGTATTCCTAATTCTTCTGCGATTTCTTTTGATGTAGGTTCCTTAGATGTTTTGTTAACAAGGCTCTCTCTAACCTGTAATGCTTTATATGCAATATCACGTAATGATCGGGAAACACGTATCGGATTATTATCTCGCAAATATCTTCTAATCTCACCTATGATCATAGGTACTGCATACGTAGAAAATTTAACATTATGACCTAAATCAAAATTATCGATTGATTTCATTAGACCAATACAACCTACTTGAAATAAATCATCTACATATTCACCACGGTTATTAAACCGTTGAATAACACTTAAGACTAAACGTAAATTTCCATTTACTAATTCTTCTCTTGCGGATAATTCTCCACTTTGCATTTTCACGAACAATTTACGCATTTCTTCGTTTTTTAATACTGGTAACTTCGATGTATCAACACCACATATCTCAACCTTATGTCTAATCATATCGATTCTGCCCTCCCAGTTAGCGATGCTGTTCATGGACAGTATCTCCGCGTAGAAGGTTTTTTATGCAAATCGAATATGACAAAAAATGTGAAAAATGGAGTGCATTTCAACTGGTTGTAGGACTATACCATTTTATTAAATTCTTTTTTCAAACGGCGGATAATCTTTTTTTCTAATCTGGAAATATAGGATTGTGAAATACCTAACATATCCGCAACATCCTTTTGTGTTTTTTCTTCCTGACCAATTAATCCAAATCGCAATTCCATGATTTGTTTCTCTCGATTGTTAAGATGGGATAAGGCATTTTTCAATAAATCTTTGTCCACATTTTTTTCTAAATTCTTAGTAATAATGTCATCATCTGTCCCCAAAACATCTGACAACAATAATTCATTGCCATCCCAATCTATGTTAAGTGGTTCATCAAATGATATCTCAGATTTTAATTTATTATTTCTTCGTAGATACATTAATATTTCATTTTCAATGCACCTTGATGCATAGGTAGCTAATTTAATTTGCTTTTCAGGTTTGAATGTATTGACAGCTTTAATTAATCCAATTGTCCCAATGCTAATTAAATCCTCTATGTTGATACCTGTATTTTCAAACTTACGTGCAATGTATACTACCAAACGTAGGTTTCTTTCGATTAACACTGCTCGAGCTGCTTTATCACCGGTTGGTAACCGCTTTAATAATGATGCCTCTTCTGTTTTAGATAGTGGTGGTGGTAATGCTTCACTGCCACCTATATAGTATATTTCATCAGCTTTGTAACCGAGTTTAATTAATAGCTTATACCACCATAACTGTACTCGAAGTTTCCACATTTTCAATGTTAATCGCCCCTTTTCATTAATCTGTCTTAGCCTCAGCGCCCCCACTTTTCTCTGGTCCAACTACGGCTTCTAGCGACTAGCCAATAGGTAGTCCTGTCGAAAGGTACATAAAGTTCAACGTACTTTCACATTCCTATCTATTTGTACTCGCCTCCGCTTTTTTACGTTACGCTGAATGAACAGCTGCTAATTTTATAATTTGAGGATGTAGTAAACAATGATAACGTTGATCCTTTGTTAAATCAGAAAACTGAATCCCAATTAATAATTTATTGGTAATAATTTCATCTTGCTCATACAAAATCTTTATATTATCTGGTTTGATAGCCATCATGTAAGAAGACTTACCTTCTACACCTTGAAACGGAACGATATGTATACGGCCTTCCCACTTTTTAGGAATAGCATCAAAGTCCAGTAATTCACATGCTTTTTTAATTTCTTCCCACTCTTCCGCAGAAAACCATTGCTTTAAAAAAGGTTCATCACAGATAACAACAGGGCTTTTTGTTAATGGATCTACCAACTGATTTCCGCTGTCAATGTAACCTGTTGTCGATAAAGATTTTTTATTGATCTGTAATGTTATAGGACATAACTGATCATAACGAATCTTTTCTACAGCGTGCTTGTCCATACTCCTTTTGGTAAAATGCCAAACAATGGGAAAACATATAACTACAAATAGCCAGCTAATTGGATCACCATATCCTTTATTAAACGTTAGAACTCCATTAGATGAAACACCAAACGGGCTATCCAACATAAAGTGTAAGGCTATTAATCCACCACCGATAGTAAAAGTTACAAAGTAAAATAAAAAAAGTAAACGAAACAAATGATACATTGATCGAAAACGACAAACACACAGAATAATTAAAAGTGAATACATAAATTTTCCAACTACACTGGTAATCAATGAATCTGGAAAATAAATAGAAATAGGAACTATCATTGAAGCAACAAACGAACCAAAAATGATTCTTTTTTTACTAGTAATTTCCTTTGCCAATATCAGAGTTAGCATAATGAGCATCATGTCAAATAAAAAATTGAGCAGCCATATTACATCAACATAAATTGTCACTTCTCCCTTCCTTTCCACTCTAATTAATATCTCTATATTAGTTGAATAATTAGAAGTATAAGGGAGTTTGCAAAAAAAGTCTGTCGGTTCTTGTAAGCAAAAAAGGGCTATTTTTAACTTCTTATCGGGGGGATTGTCGGAGAAATAGATTCAGGAAAAACTTCCAAAAATAAAAGTGTTCTTTATACACCCCAAGGCATATACAAAAGCGCAAGCGCCCGTTTAGCGACCTATGGATTGTGCCCACGCAACGTGGGTAGTTCGATGTTGCTCATGCTTTGTGGCGGTTTTAATCGAACCTCCTTCCTTCTTTTGAGATTAGTTGAACTTGACTTATCGCCAGTGATGGCGAAAGTCAAAGTGAATCTTATGCTGTGATGAAGTGAAAAGGAAACACGCCCCTTCATAGGGGTATGCCAACGCCTGAGCGCAAGCCTGGTTTTAGCCGACCTTCCAGCGATTAAGGACTTTCGACTATGTCGAACTGTTATCGTAAGGAGGTAAAGGAAATCCAATAGTCGCTGGAGCTGAACGCGGCCCTGCATAGTTACGAAAAATTCAACTTCAACATTTTATACATTATTTAAGCATTAAAAAAAGCAAACATCCTGACTTTCCAGAATGTTTGCTTTCATTATCTTTTATTTCTTTTACTATCTGTTTCGATTACGATTGCGTAAGAAAGTTGGGATATCTAAAGTATCTTCTTCTTGTTTTACGCGATTAGACTGAGGTTGTTGTTGTTGTTGTTGCTGTTGCTGCTGCGGTTGTTGTTGCTGTTGCTGTTGGCGCATTTCTCTAGGATTTTCATCATACTGTCTAGTCGCAGCCTGCTGTTTATGATTGATAATCGGTCGCTGTTTTGACGTCTCATCAGCTTTTTGATTTTCATCAAATCCTGTTGCAATAACCGTAACAATTATTTCGTCCTTCAAATTTTCATTAATAACAGAACCGAAAATAACATTTACCTCATTATCTGCAGCAGAAGTTACCAAGTCGGCAGCTTCTTGCACTTCATATAGACTTAGATTATCTCCACCGGTAATGTTCATTAGTATGCCGTGAGCACCATCGATTGATGTTTCTAATAATGGAGAAGATATTGCTTTTTTCGCAGCTTCAGTTGCACGACTTTCTCCAGTAGCAACACCA